>CAVXAE010000001.1:0-2248268 GCA_963759725.1 uncultured Gammaproteobacteria bacterium
CCGCCTGCAGCTGCACGCGCAGTACTCGTCCTTCGTAGGTGAAATCGTTGGCGTAGACCGGCGCCAGCATCAGCTGCATGCGCCGAGTAGACGTCCGACACCGACAGGCCCATCGCCTGCGCCTGCACGCGGTCCACTTCGAGCTCGCAGCTGCGGAGCATCGGCCAGGCCGTTGAAACGCACGCCGCGCCAGCGCCGGATTCTTGCTCGGCCTTGGCGATCAGGATCTGGCGCGCCGATGAAAGTTGCTCCGGCCCCAGACCGGCACGATCCTGCAGGCGGAAGTCGAATCCGCTGAACTGGCCGAGCCCGCGGATCGTCGGCAGGTTGACGACGAAGATCTGCGCTTCCTTGATGCTCCCGAACGCCTTGTTCGCCCAACCGATGAAATCATTCGCGGACGTCTTGGCGCTCATCCCAGGGCTTGAGCCGCATGAAGGCCATGCCGACATTCTCGCCCTGGCCGACGAAGCTGAAGCCCGCGACCTGGATCGAGCGGTCGATGACCTCGTTCTTGTGCATGATCCGCGTTCATGCGCGCGAGCACGGCTCGCGTGCGCTCGATCGTCGCGCCTGACGGCAGTTGCACGATGGCTAGCGCATAGCCCTGATCTTCCTCCGGCAGGAAGCTGGTCGGCAGGCGGTTGAAACAGAAACACGCAGGCCAAAAGCACGGCGCCATACACCACCATCCAGCGCGGCGTGCGCCGCACGCCGGACAGCAACACGCGCGACGTAGCTGTTCGCGGTGCGGTCGAAGATGCGGTTGAAACCGACGTAGCAGAGCGGTTGCTGCGGCGTGGGGCGGGCGCAGCAAGGTGGCGCACAGCGCCGGCGTGAAACTCAAGCGCCATGGTGGCCGAGAGGAACATCGAGATGGCGATCGTGAGCGCGAACTGCCGGTAGATGGCGCCGACGCTTCCGGCCATCAGCGCGCTCGGAATGAATACCGCGGCGAGCACCACGGAGACCGCGACGATCGCGCCCGTGATCTGTTGCATGGACTTGCGCGTGGCTTCCTTGGGACTCAGGCCCTTCCTGCGTCATGATCCGCTCGACGTTCTCGACCACGACGATCGCATCGTCCACCACGATGCCGATCGCGAGCACCAGGCCAAACAGACTCAGCACGTTGATCGAGAAGCCCACGAGGTACATGCCGGCGAATGCCCCGAGGATCGCGACCGGCACGACCAGCATCGGCACGATGGTGGCGCGCAGGTTCTGCAGGAACAGCAGGATCACCAGGAACACGAGCACGAATGCCTCGATCAGCGTCAGGACCACTTCCTTGATCGAGATGCTGCACGAAGGTCGAGCTGTCGTAGGGCACCAGCCAGCGCGACACCCGGCGGGAAGCTGCGACGCGAGCTCCTCCATGCGCGCTTTGACGGCAGCTGGCGACCTGCAGCGCATTGGCGCCGGGCAGCAGCTGCATCGCGAAAGCCGCAACCGGCTTGCCGTTCAGTCGCGACGATCGGCCATAGGTCTGCGCGCCGATCTCGACGCGCGCCACATCGCCGAGGCGCACCGTGGCGCCTGCTGCGGAGCTGCGCAGGATGATCTGGCGGAATTGCTCGGCACTCTGAAGCGGCTCTCCGCTGAGACCGATGCGGTGATGCCCTGCCCCTTCGAAGCGCGGGCGCAGCGCCGATCGAGCCCGCAGCGAACTGCACGTTCTGTCCGCGAACCGCCGCCAGCACCTCGGAGGCCGACAGGCCATAGCCCTGCAGCTTGTCCGGATTCAGCCAGATGCGCATGGCGAACTCGGAGCCGAACTGCATGCGCGCCGCCTACGCCCGGAATGCGCTGGATCGGAATCGAGGATGCTGCGAGGCCACGATGTTGTTGAGCTCTGCCTCGCCGAGCGGTCTCGGACTGCAGCGCGACCACCATGAGGAAGCCGGCGCTGGCCTTCGCCACAGTGATGCCCTGGTCGCGCACTTCCTGCGGCAGGCGCGGCTCTGCGCGACTGATGCGGTTCTGCACCTCGACCGCGGCGATGTCGATGTCGGTGCCGTTCTCGAAGGAGAGGTTGATGCTGACGGAGCCCGCGGAACTGCTGGTGGAATTGAAGAACAGCAGCCCGTTCGAGACCGGTGAGCTGCTGCTCGATCACCGAGGTCACCGAGCTTTCGATGACGTCGGCACTGGCGCCCGGGATAGTTCGCGCTGAAACGGTGACCGCAGGCGGCGCGATCTCGGGATACGCCTCGACAGCCAGTTCCAGCGTGGCGAGCGCGCCGCCGAGCACGATCAGGATCGCGATGACCCACGCGAAGACCGGGCGGTCGATGAAGAACGCTGCCACGGACCGGCCTAGCCGCCAGTCGCTTGGCCAGGAGCAGCAGCCGGGGCAGCCAGGATCGGCTTCACGGCGGCGCCCGGCTGCACACGCTGAAGCCCGGAGACGATCACCCGTTCACCGGGCTTCAGCCCGCCCGTGACGACCCAGTTGCCGCCATCTATGCCCTGCGTCTGCAGACTGCGCTGTTCGACTTTGCCGTCTGCGCCGACGACGTAGACGAACAGTCCCTTCTGATCGCGCTGCACGGCGCCTTGCGGAATGACATAGACGTTCTGCCTCGCGCCCTGCTCGAGCGAGACACGCACGAACATCCCAGGCAGCAGTCGTGCTTTGCGGATTAGGCAGCACCGCGCGCAGTGACACCGCTCCGGTGCTCGGCTCGACGGCAAGATCTGTCGAAACTCAGCGTGCCCTGTGCGCGTAGGCGGTGCCGTCCTCGATAGAGGACGCGCACCCTCTGGGTCTTTGGGGCGGCAAGCTCGATCGCACCGCTCGCCTGCTGGCGCCGCATCGCCTCGACTTCCGACATCGATTGATTGAAATCGACGTAGACCTGATCCATCTGCTCGACGGTGGTCAGATGAGTCGCCTCGCTCTGCCGACGAGCGCACCTTCGGTAACCAGCGCCTTGCTCGCCCTGCCTGCAATCGGGCGCGCGCACGGTGGTGTAGGCCAGGTCCAGCCTCGCAGCTTCGGCGGCGGCGCCGCCTCTTCCACCGCAGCCTCTCCGGAATTGGCTTGCGCATTGGCATCGTCGAGATCCTGCCGCGCGACGACACCGCTGCTCGCGAGATCGCGGTAGCGCTGCGCACGCGCCTTCGCGTTGACTTCGTTCGCCCGCGCTTGCGCCAGTGCAGCGGTTCGCTCGCGCAGCGTCGCTCGATACGGCGCAGGGTCGATCATGAACAGCAGATCACTTTCGCGAACGTCGGTGCCTTCGGTATAGGCCCGCTTTTGAATCACCCCCGCAACGCGAGCGCGCACCTCGGCGGAACGGATCGCCGAGATCCGGCCGACCAGGCTCTTCACGACCGGCAGCCGGGTCGGGCTGGACGACGAGCACTTCCACCTCGGGTGGTGGCGGCGGCGGCGCATCGGGCCGCGAACAGGCGCCGAGAAGCAGTAAGGCGACGGGGGACCAACGTCGAGGGAGAGGTGCGGCCATGCAGCTTTTTCAGGATCGCGCGGTGCGGCGTAGCGTTCCGACTACGTCACCCGGGCGCAAGTTCGTGAGTGGACGGAGATATTACCGGACTGTGCGCTACCTTGCGCAGCGCGCAAGCTACGTGCCCGGGGATTGCAATTCGTCGCGCAGCCGCTGTTCGTCGAGCTGACCACACCATTTGCCGACCACGACCGTCGCGACGCCGTTGCCGATCAGATTGGTCAGCGCTCGTGCTTCCGACATGAACCGGTCGATGCCCAGGATGAGTGCAAGGCCTGCGACTGGAACGTGGCCTACCGCGGATAAAGTGGCGGCCAGCACGATGAAACCGCTGCCTGTGACTCCGGCGGCACCCTTCGACGTCAGCAGCAGCACGCCGAGCAGCACGATCTGATCGAACAGATGCCGAGCGGCGTGTTGGTTGCCTGCGCGACGAACACTGCGGCCATCGTGAGGTAGATCGAAGTGCCGTCCAGGTTGAACGAGTATCCGGTTGGGATGACGAGCCCGACGACGGACTTGCGCACCCCGAGGTTCTCCATCGCCGCGATCATCCGCGGCAGCACGGACTCCGACGAGGAGGTACCGAGGACGATGAACAGCTCCTCCCTGATGTAGCGGATGAACTTCAGGATGCTGAATCCGTGCAGGCGCGCGATGCTCCCCAGCACGATCAGGATGAAGATCAGGCAGGTGGCGTAGAAGCAGGCCATCAGCCTGCGCGAGCGGTGTCAGCGAATCGACACCATACTTGCCGATGGTGAATGCCATCGCGCCGAACGCGCCGATGGGCGCCAGACGCATGATCATGGCGACGATGCGAAACAGCACCTGCGAGGCCTGCTCGATCATCCGGAACAATGCGCCTTCACGGCCGACGGCGTGCAGAGCGAAGCCGAAGAGCACAGCGAACAACAGTACCTGCAGAATGTCGCCGCGAGTGAACGCGCCCACCGCGGCATCGGGAATGATATTGAGCAGGAATCCCGTGATGCTCTGCTCCGTGCCGGCCTGCGCGTACTGGGCAACGGCGCTGGCATCGAGCGACGCCGGATCCACATTCATGCCCGCGCCCGGTCGAACCAGGTTCACCACGACGAGCCCGATGATCAGGGCGATGGTGCTCACCACTTCGAAATAGAGCAGCGCCAGCCCGCCCGTCTTGCCGACCTTCTTCATGTCTTCCATGCCGGCGATGCCGAGCACCACCGTGCAGAAGATGATCGGCGCGATCAGCATCTTGATGAGCTTGATGAAGCCGTCGCCCAGCGGCTTCATGGCGGCGCCGGTCTCGGGATAGTAATGGCCCAGGAGCACGCCTAGAGCGATGGCGACCAGCACCTGGAGGTAGAGAGATCGCCAGATGCCCGTGGAGGATCGCAAGGTGCGCTGACGATAGGAGAAGGCACGAGGAGCCGCAACCCCTCGTGTCTCGCTTGTCGCCAGCTAGATGTCAGAACTTCCGCGCGTAACTCACGCCGAACGTGCGCGGTTGATTGGTCAGGTATCCGACGCGGGCGCGTGTGCCCCGCTCGCGGTCCACAGACAGGAAGGCTCGCTCATCCGTCACGTTATTGACGAACAAGGCCGCTTCCCATTCATCCCCCCTCACTCCCAACCTGATATTGCCGATGTCATATGCCGGCAGCTTGGTGCGGAAAGTCACCTGGCTGATCGTGGGGTCGCCGAACGGGATGAACCCCGGAGCGCCGACGCAACCCACGCAACCGAACGGGAACTCCTGATCCGCAAGCTGGGTGTAGGAGGAACCGACGTGCTGGTAGGTCAGGCTCAGGAATCCATCGTTCGCCATCAGCGGAAAGGAGTACGTGCCGCTGGCAGCCGTCTGCAGCTTCGGCGATGTGGGCAGCCGGTTGCCGTCGCGGATACCAGCGATCGGATTGCCGTTGGCATCGAGCTGGGTCTTGGTGATCTTCGCGTCGGCATAGGTGGCCGATACGCCGAAGTCCCAATTCTCGCTGGGCCGGGCGAACATTTCGATTTCGCCGCCGACCGACTTGGCGTCGGCATTGAGCACGATGCGCGACGAGCACGAGCCCGCGTCCGCGATGACCTGCAGGCTTTCGATGTCGGAGTAGAACACGGACGCGTTGAATGTCACTCTGCCATCCGCCACCCGTGTCTTGGCGCCGAGCTCGTAATTGGTGACTTTCTCATCGTCCCAGTTTGGATGTCCGCCATAGACGATCAGGTCGTCGTCGGTGCAAAGGCCGACGTTGAGCGGGTCGTTGATGCCACCGAGGCGGAAGCCCCGCGACACCTGGGCGTTCAGCTGCACATCTTCAGTCGCGTCGAAGCTCAGGATGGCGCGCGGTGAGAAGCCGTCCGATTTCGTCGAACCGGGCTCATTGAGATAGGGAGCGTCGACGAACAATCCGGCGAAAGTCAGCACACGATCTTCCTTGAAGTCGTAGTAGCGCAGTCCTGCGGTCAAGGCCCACTGCTCGGACAAATGCACGGTGCCTTCGCCGAAGGCCGCGAACTGCTTGAAGTCGTAGATCAGGTCCGAGAAGAAAGGCATGTCCGCGGGAGCGCCGAACGCGGTATTCGGTGGCAAGCCGATACGCGCAAGGAAGGTGTCGTAGCCGGGTGTCGGCAGATGCTGGCCATAGGTACGGTCCATCTTTTGATAAAAGGCGCCCACCAGCCAGTCGAAGGTATTGTCTCCGCTCGACTCGAATCTCAGCTCCTGGCTCTTCGCCTTCAGGTGCGTGATGTCGTAGAGCGGTGAATCAAGTCGAACCTCGGCTGGCGTTCCGCCGAGCTGGGCGCTGACACTTCCCGTCAGCTGGCTCGCATCACGCAGCACCGTCACGTCACGATTCGTGTACGTGCTGATGGAGGTGAGGCTCACCGGCCCGAAATCGTAGGTAATCTTCAGGTCGGCGAGACGAAAGTTGTCATCGAGCCCCTCGCGCAGCTGAGTCACTTGTTCCCGCTTGCCTGCGGTCACCGGCGTCTGCGTGGTGGTATACGGATTGCCTAGGATATTCCAGTCGTCGATGCGCGGATAACCATCGGTGTCGAGCTGTTGATAGACGAAGCGCGGCGTGATCGCCAGTTGTTCGTTGGGTTGAAACAGCAGCGCGATCCGGCCACCGGTGCGCTTGCCGCTGTTCACATCATGCCTGGTCGCCCGATCGGGATAGATCGAGTCGATGAAGCCACCCAGCTCGTCGTAGTAGCCGACGACCCGAATGGCCGCTGTGTCGCTCAACGGAATATTGACTGCCGCCTTGGCATTGCCACCGAACTCGCCGCCCTGAATGTCGCTGGCCGTCAACTCGTACGAGCCGCCGAAGGCTTCGACGTTCGGCTGCGCAGTGATGTAGCGCAACGTGCCGGAGCTGGACCCTGCGCCGAACAGCGTGCCCTGCGGGCCGCGAAGGACTTCAATGCGTTCCAGATCGAAGAGGTCGAGGTCCGGAGTGAACAGGGCGACGGATATGGCGGATTCATCCAGATAGATGCCGACCGATTCCTTCACACCGGGCTGGTCGCGGACCACCTGGCCCGCGCTGATCCCGCGGATGGCCACCTGGCTCTGGCCCGGCCCGAGGTCGGTGATGGTAAGGCCCGAGACGTTGCGCGCCAGGTCCACGATACTGCTGGCACCGCTCTGACGGATCTGGTCGGCAGTCTGCACGCCGACTGAGAACGGCACGTCCTGTACTGAGCTTTCGCGCTTTTGCGCCGTGACGATAATTTCCTGAATGGCCTCTTCCGAAGCCTTCTCCTGAGCGAGGGCCGCGGCGAGTGGCAGCATGGCGACGACAGCGGTGGCAATCGATGACTTGTAGCGAGTCATGGAAATCCTCCGTCCATTACTTATTTGTACAAGCGGTGCCGACACTGACCTTTTCGGTCGGCGTGGCTATTTGGCGACGGGCGGAGTATTACTCTAAAAAATGCGCCCGAAAAGGCTTGTCACGCGTAAATGCGTTCGTTGCAATCCCGCAACGCAGAATTGCGCCATGCGCGGTAAGGAGAGAATAATCGCAGTCCTGCTGCTCCGTTCAAGGCAAAGGCTGGACTGCTTTCGAAAGCGGGGGTGTTCATCGAGCGGCGCGCGATCATCGCGCGGCTCTCAATGGGGCTAACGATTCTCGGGGCGCGCTCCGCCGTAAGAGCCATAAGAATCGTCGTTAGACAGGATGAGCTTCTCCGCGACCATGATCGCATGGCATCTGCTGGTCTGGAGGACAGCAGGCGTGCCCATCGGGGCAGCCGGATGCGGCAAACGCGGGCTGAATCGCTCCTGTGAGGAGGCTCAGGGCCAGAACCAACGTGGACATAGTCATGCGCATGATGTCACGTGAGGAGTGTCGCGCGAGGCGCGCCTCGGCCGATGAGAGTAAGGCATTCACGGGTTGCGGTTCAAGCGGACAGGGTTGGGGTACATCCTCCCAGAACCTGGAGCAGTCGCTCGCGCTCGATGTTTCCGCCGCTGAGGATCAGCGCGACGATCTTCCCAGCCATCCGTTCGCGTTCCTAGCAGCCAATGGCGCGGCGCCGGCGCCTTCCGCGATCTGGTGCGTGTCGTCGAAGTAGGCCCGCATGGCAGCCGCGATCTGGTCCTGGCCGACTTGGACTACCCGGGCGGCGCCGCGACAGATTGCCTCGATCGCCTCAACGACCGGCTCGCGCGTGGTCTTCAAGCCGAGGAGATCGCGGACAGCGATCAACCCGCATGGACGGGCTTCGCGGCGTTCTCAAGCTCGCCGAACTCGAAATGAAGCGCCTCAGGGCTCATCAGCCACCGGCAGGCGCTGCGCTGATATCGAGCCCGCAACGGACCGATTCATGGTTAGACTCCCTCGACTGATCCGGGATGGTGCGGCAATGACAACAGCTTTGATCACCGGCGCTAATCGCGGCATTGGCCTAGAACTGGCCCGGCAATACGCCGAGGCCGAATGGCAGGTGTTCGCAGCCGCTCGCGATCCGTCCGCCAGCGAACTGCGCAACCTTGCGCTGGAGTTTCCCGCGCGCGTGCACCCAGTGGCGCTGGATGTTGCGAATGCCGAAGGCGTCCGGGCCGCTGGCAGCGTAGTGGGCGATGCTCCGATCGACCATTTGATCAACTGCGCGGGCGTGATGGGCGGCTCGAGACAACAGCTCGGCAATATGGACTACTCCGGGTGGGCTCAAGTGTTTGACATCAACACGATGGGGCCACTGCGCGTCATTGAAAGATTCGTCGACAACCTTGCCCGCAGCGAGCGAAAGCTCGCCGTGACAATCACCAGTGGCATGGGCTCCCTGGCCGACAACACCACCGGCGGGTACATCGCCTACCGCACGTCGAAGGCAGCCGTAAACATGGTGATGCGCAGCCTTGCCATCATGCTGGCGCCGCGCGGCATCGCTTGCATCGTGATCAATCCGGGCTGGGTGAAAACCCGCATGGGCGGCCCGGGCGCGAAAATCACTGCCACACAAAGCGTGCAGGGGATGCGCAAGGTGTTCGAGAATGCCGGACCTGCGCAAACCGGCAAGTTCTTCAACTATGACGGCGCTGAGTATCCCTGGTAGCGGCGCCGTCGGCTTCCCGGCGCATCAATTCCCATAGCGCTTCCACATGCTGACGCTCGGTGGCCTCCGCGCCAATTGAAACGCGCACCATCCAGCGCCCTTCGAGAATCGCCGGTGTGAGCCACGCGGTGCCCGAGGCATTGATCCTGCCGCACCACTCGAGCGTATGGCGGTCGAGCGCCTCGCCTTCCAGACCTGCCGGCTCGTGGCGCACGCAAAGCGTCTGTAGCGGCACGGGCGCGAGTCTCCGCCAGCCTGGCGCGACGTCGACCTGCTCCTTGAGCCACTGCGCATTACTCATGTCGCGGCGCAAGCGCCTTTGCAGACCTTCGACCCCCTGCTCGCGAATCAGAAACCAGAGTTTCAGGGCGCGGAAACGCCGTCCCAGCGGAATCCCCCAATCGCGGTAGTTCCTGGCCTGGCCATCGGCGGCCGTGCGCAGGTAGCTCGGATTCGTCGACATCACGCGCACCAGGTGCTCCGGGTCGCGCACGAAGTAAGTCGAGCAATCGAAGGCGGCGCCGAGCCATTTGTGTGGATTGACGACGAGCGAGTCCGCGGATTCAGCGCCTTCCCACATCCACCGGCACTCCGGAAGGATCATGGCCGAGCCGGCCAGCGCGGCGTCGACATGGAGCCACAGCCCATGTGCGGCGGTCACCGCGGCGATGGCCTTCACTGGATCGAGCGCAGTCGTGGTCGTCGTCCCCACGGACGCAACCACCGCGCAGGGTCGACGCCCGGCCGCGAGGTCGTCTTCGACCGCCCGCGCGAGCAAATCGGGTAGCAGGGCATGTTCGGAGTCCGTTGCGATCGATCTCAGGTTGTCCCGGCCGAACCCAGCGAGCAGCGCAGCCTTCTCGATCGAGCTGTGCGCATGCTTGGACACGTAGACGACCAATGGCGCTGGTTCGCCCTGAAGTCCACCGCGAGCCGCGCTGTATCGGCTCGTCCGCTCACGCGCGCACAGCAGCGCGACCAGGCTTGCGGACGAAGCAGTGTCCTGGATCACTCCCTTCCATTCCTCGGTCAAGCCCAGCATCTGGCGCAACCAGTCGGTGGTCACTTCCTCCAACTCCGTCAGAGCGGGGCTCGAAGCCCAGTTGAGCCCCAGCTGGGCAAGACCGGTGCTCACGTAGTCGCCGAGGACCGAGGACAGAAGGCTGTTGGACGGGAAGTAGCCGAAGAAGGCCGGATGCTGGAAGTGGCTCGAGGCGGGCACGATCAACCTGTCCAGGTCTGCGCGGATGCTTGCAAACGCCTCCGGCTCCTGGGGTGGGGCTGCCGGCAATGCAGCGATCAACGCGCCGTGCGGCGAATCGGCGAGCGCGCGGCAGTCTCCCTGGTATACGCGGCTGCGCAGATCCGCGATCCAGTCAATCAATGCGTGGCCTTCGCGGCGGAATTCTTCTGGAGTCATGCTCTCGGGGGTTATCGTCAGCCCGGAATTTCAGGCTGTGCGATTTATACGCCTCGATGGCGTAATGCGGAAAGAGGAAGCAGCGCGAGGCTGCAACTCGGCGGATCGCCGGGACGGGACTATGCCGCAGCCGCAGTGGGAACCTGATGCGTCCGCCGCGCGCTGCCGGCGAGCGCGTTCAACAAACGTTTCGCGCGGCCCACATTGAGCTCCCCAATTCCCAGAACGCTGATTCCGGATTCATTGGCTCCGCACAGCGTGGCGATCTGCAGCGGCGAAAGTGTGGAAAAGCCAAGGTGCCAGGCGTCGAACAACCGTTGTTCCACGGGCTCGCGCACCAGAGTCAGCACGCTGGAGTGGCGCGGGTCGCGCGTGATGCGCGCGAACAGCTCATCCACGGTGTCCGCATTTCCTTCCAGCGCCTGTAGGAATTGCGAGCCGGCGTGCACGAGCACTCCCGTGACGCGAAACGCCGCGTTGCTGGCGCGCGCTGTGCTCAGGAGCCGATTCATAGCCTCGCGGTCTAACGCGTCGGCGGCGGTGCTGGTGTAAATGAAGCGAATCAGTGATTGCATGGGGGCGCACTTTGCCCGAGGCCGTCGCGCGGGAAAATGTGCGCAGTCGGCGAATTTCGGCAAATACATAGCGAGATTCGGTTTACGCCCTCAGGCCGCCTAGGTCGCGAACAGCTGCGCCTGGATGTCCTTGAAAGCCTTGAATTCCAGGGCGTTTCCCGAGGGGTCGAGCAGGAACATCGTGGCCTGCTCGCCCGGTTCGCCCTGGAAGCGGATGTGGGGCTCGACCACGAATTTCATATCGCGGCTGCGCAGCCTCTGGGCGAGCGAATTCCACTCGCCCATCTCCAGGACCACCCCGCAGTGGGGCACCGGCACCCCATGGCCATCGACCAGGTTGTAGTGAGCCGCGATTTTTCCCTCCGGACCCAACCGTGGATTGAGATGACAGACGAACTGGTGACCGTACAGGTTGAAATCCACCCACTGAGTATCGCTGCGTCCTTCAGGGCATCCCAGGACGTCCCTGTAGAAGCGGCGGGCTTCATCGATGTCACGCACCTGGAGCGCGACGTGAAACGGAGTCGGCACGATGTACTTACCTGGGCGCACTTGGGGAAACACCGCGATCTTAGCTGGTAGCATTGCGCCGTGGAAAATCCGGAGCCCGCATCAATGCCCCGCGTATCGGGCGTGCTCGTGCAGAGTGGCTCGCACTTCCTGACTCTTGGGCGCAGCCCGCGGCAACAATTCCGCCCTGACCGTTTCATCGATTCGCGGTCGAAGGTGCCCGCGGCGGTGCTGGTGAATACGATGCGTGTCAGTGATTGCATGGGCGCGTACTTTGCCCATGGCCGCCGCGCCGGGAAATGTGTGCAGTCGTCTGGTTTCGGCATGTCCTTATCGAATCTGCCGCACATGCCCATGTGGTTTCAGGCATCAATTTGTGGCAAATGAGCCACATGTTTACCGGCCGCCCGGTTGAAGATGCTCGCCCTGTGCGGCAGGTTCTCCAGTCTGCTGGCCGCGGATGGTAGATTCCCCCTTCTTGCCATAAGACCGCAGCTCCCCGGATGCGAGTTCTGTTCATCAACTACGAGTTTCCCCCCGTGGGCGGCGGAGCTTCCTTCGCCTCGATGGCCATGGCGAGCGAGCTGACCAAGTTGGGGCATCAGATCGGCTTTCTGACCGCCGCCAATGCGCACGGCTCGGCCGCCGAGGAGGAAGTCGAAGGCGTTCGCCTGCACCGGGTACCCGCATTTCGCCGAAGCGTTCACGATTCGGGAATCTGCGGAGCGTTGAGTTTCATATGCACCGCGGCCACCCGCCTCCCGGAGATCATGCGGCGCGGCGGCTACGATGCCTGCCATTATTATTTTGGGCTGCCCACCGGCCTGCTTTCGCGCATCCCCGGTTCGCATCAAAGAAAACCCTACGTCGTCTCGCTGCGGGGCTCGGACGTCCCCGGTTACGATCCTGCGCTTGCGCTCTGGCACCGGGCCCTGTTGCCCGTGACTCGGCGCATCTGGAACGGCGCCTACCGGGTGGTCGCCAATAGCGACGGTCTGCGAAAGCTCGCGCTGACCTCGGCCCCAGCCCAGGTGATCGACGTGATTCCGAACGGAGTCGACTCCCCCGCAGCACAGCGCACCGCGCGTGAGCCCCATGAGGGGTTGCGCATTCTCACCGTCAGTCGACTGATCGAACGCAAGGGCATCGACACGCTCATCGAAGCCATCGCCGCGCTGCGAATCGAGACGGTTTCGCTCGATATCGCAGGCGAAGGCCCATGGCGCACACGCCTGGAACACCTGGCGCGCGATCGCGGAATCGCCAACCGTGTGCGATTCCACGGGTTCGTCAAACACGATCGACTCGCCAGACTGTACTCGCAGGCGGATGTTTTCGTGCTGCCCTCGCGCGCCGAGTCCTGCAGCATGGCGCTGCTCGAGGCGATGGGAATGGGACTGCCGATAATTGCGACGCGGGTAGGCGGCACGCCGGAACTCATCGAGCACGGTGAGAACGGTTTGCTTACCCAAACGGACGATCCGGGCGAGCTCGCGGCGGCCATCCTGAAACTCTTCGACGATCCACAGCGGCGGGAAGCGTTCTCTACTGCAAGTCTCCGGCGAGTCCGGGAACGGTTCTCCTGGCTGCGTGCCGCGAAGCGTTACGAGGCCATTTTCAGAGATGCCGTCGATGTTTCGGCGCGCAAGCAGTGCGCATGAATGCGGCCGACCATCTTCATGTGTACGCGCGCCTGGTCTCAGCCTGGCGCTCGCAATGGTGGTCCGCAGATCGCATCCGCGACTACCAGGAAGCGGCGCTGCTGCGGATCATGCGCCACGCGGCGGCTCACGTCCCGTATTACAGACGCCTGGGGATTGACCCGCGCTCCATCGTGAGCTCCGCAGATCTGCCACGTTTCCCCCTATTGACCAAGCGGGACGTGCAGGGCGCCGCGGATTCGTTGCTCGCCGAAGGATCGGAGCGTTCCCGCCTGTTCACGTCACGCACATCGGGCAGCACGGGGGAACCCACCACGACTTATTTCGATCGCCCGGCGTGGCTGCTTGGAAAGTACGTGCTCAAGATGCGCCGGGTAGCGGCAACGAGCGGTATCGCGCCCGGTCGACGCGTTCTCGTCGTGAGCGAGCAGTCGCCCGAAGCACTCGGCGCCGCTGCGCGGGCCGCGCCGTCGGGACTCGGCGTATTCTTTCAGCAGCAGCTGGTGTCGATTCACAACCCGATCGATGAGCATCTCGAAGTGCTGCAGCGAGTGCGGCCGCACATCGTCTACGCGTTTCCTTCCTATCTTCTGGATCTGGTTTCCGCAGCCGAGCAGAAATCGATCGAGCTGCCGCGGGTAGCGACTTTGTATACGAGCTCCGAGGTACTCACGAGTGGCGCTCGCGGGCGCATCGAAAAAGCTTTCCGCGGCCGGCTCTTCGACGTCTACGGCAGTACCGAGTTGAAGGAGGTGGCCTGGCAGTGCGACCACGCCCGCTATCATCTCAATTTCGAGAGCACCTACGTCGAGATGCCTGAGCTCGGCCAACGGGGTCCTCTGGTGTTCACGGCGCTGGTCAACCGTGCGATGCCGCTGATCCGCTTCTCCATCGGCGACCAGGCGACCGTCAGTGAGGGGCCCTGCGCCTGTGGCCGCCGGTCTCCCTGCCTGTCGCAGATCGAAGGACGCGAAGGCGAGTTCATCACGCTGCCGAGCGGCCGGCGCTTGTCGCCTTACCTGCTGACCACGGTGATCGAAGCGGATGCGTCGATCCTGCAATACCGGATCGTGCAGACTGCGCCCGCGGATTTCCGCATAGATGTGGTGCGCAGGCGGAAAGCCGCAGCTCAGCGACCCAGCGCCGATCTATGCGCCGAGCTGTCGCGGGTTGCTGCCGAGAACGTCGATTTCAGCCTGCGGGACGTCGCTTCGCTCGAGCGGCCTGAAAACGGCAAGCGTTCCGTGTTCACGCGCGCTGGCCTGGCCGCCTGACTTCAAGAGCGCGGAATGTGCGGTATCGCAGGCATCTGGCAGCGCGACGGCTCGACCGTCGAGCACGGCCAGGTCGAGGCGATGATGCAATCGATAGTCCATCGCGGGCCGGATGGCTCGGGTATCCATGTGCGCGGTTCGATCGGTCTCGGCCACCGCCGCCTCAAGATCATCGATCTGTCGGCTGCCTCGGCGCAGCCGATGTGGCTGCCTGACCAGTCGCTTTGCGTCGTCTACAACGGCGAGATCCACAACTACCTCGAGATCGGCGCCGAATTGCGCCTGGAAGGCGTCGAGCTGCGCACTGCCAGCGATACCGAGGTGATGCTCTGGGCCTATCGGCTCTGGGGTCTCCAGTGCTTCGAACGCTTCAACGGCATGTGGGCCGCAGCCTTCTGGCACCCGGCCGAGTCCCGCCTCCTGCTTGCGCGAGACCGCTTTGGCATCAAGCCGCTCTTGTATTCGATTCGCGGGCCGCGCGTCGCGTTCGCCTCCGAACCCAAAGCGCTGCTGGCGGCCTTCCCCGAGGAACGCCGCCCGGATCGCCAGCTGGTGCGCGATTTCGTCTGCGGCGCCGTGCCCGACGCGGACGATCGTACTTTTTTCGAGAACATCCGCTCGGTGAACCCGGGCGAAACGCTGAGCTTCGAAGGCGACCGCCAGCAGAATCGCCGTTACTGGAGCTTTGAGCCAGGGACTGAAACCGCAAGGCCCGACGCCGCTGAACAGTTGCGCGCGCTTCTGGAAGATTCCGTGCGCGTGCGTCAGCGCAGCGACGTTCCGGTTGGTGTCGCACTCAGCGGCGGGCTCGATTCGAGCACGGTGGCGCGGATCGCGGCCGGCACTCTGACGTCACCGCTGCGATGCTTCTCGCTTCGCTACGAAAACAATCCGGCGCTCGACGAAAGCCGCTATGCCGCCATGATCGCGGACGATCCGTCGCGCTACCAGATGCATTGGATCACGCCGGGCCCGGAGCAATTGCTCAGCACCATGACTTCCATCGTCTGGCACCACGATGCGCCGACACCCATCCGGGGTCGTTTTCCGCAATGGCACGTGCTCGAGCAGGCATCGAGGCACGTTAAGGTCGTACTGGACGGCCAGGGTGCCGATGAGCTGCTCGGCGGCTATTCACGATTCATACTGCCCTTCGCGCTCGACCGATTGGACCTGCGGTTGCCGCAGTCGCGCCCGAGACGTCACCTGTTGCACGAGCTTATTTCCTTGGGGCAAACCTCGACGGGAATACATCGCCTGCTGCCCCGCCTGATCCTGGCATCACTCAGCGGCAGCGCACGTCGGGTACGCAAATCGCAGATGCTCGCAAGCGCGGAACCGGCACCGGAAACAAGCGTCCTGCATCGCTTTATCGGCGACTGGGATCACCTCGACGAGCGGCCCTATCGCAGCCGTTTGAACAATGCGCTGTGGGCGGAGCTGCGGCGCGCCGGCCTGCCCGAAATACTGCACGCCGAGGATGCGATCAGCATGGCCTTCTCGGTCGAATCGCGACTGCCATTCCTGGATCACCGAATCGTCGAGCTGTGTTTCTCGCTTCCCTTCGACAGCAAGATCGGCGCGGGATGGACCAAGCTGCTGCTCCGGCAAGCTACGGCCGACACACTTCCCGCACCGGTGCGCTGGCGGCGCCGTAAGCTCGGTTTTCCCGGCGACTACTCCGCGCTGCTCGCCGGCCAGCAGGGGCTGCCGGTCGTCCGCGACCTGCTGCTCGACCGGCGAACGCTGGAGCGCGGCTGCTTCGATCGCACTTGGCTTTCTCGAACACTGGGTCACTCGGAGGCGCGCGCGCGACAATGGGTGCGCAGCCACCTGATGGAAGCCTGGTCGCTGGTGACTCTCGAACTGTGGCACCGGATGTTCCTCGACGACGACAGGAGGTTGGTGCGATGCCCAGTGCCATCGGCCGCCTGATCGACCTGTTTGAGTATCGGGGCAAGCACGCAGCGAAAACGCTGTACCGCGGGCCGGTCATCGTGGCTGCCCACCTTTGGAAGCAGGCGCTGCGCGACAGCTGCCGCATCGGAATAACCGGCAGCGCCGGCAAGACCACCGCAAAGGAACTGCTGCACGCCATGCTGGCGACTCAGGCAAGTTGCGTGAAAAACCATGACTCCAACAATCAGCTCTACAGTGTCGCCCGCACGCTCATTGGCACTCGTCCGTCGGCGCGCTATATCGTGCAGGAGGTCGGTGCGAGTCATCCCGGCGGCCTCGATCCGATGCTGGCGCTGTTGCAGCCACGTGTTGGAATCGTCACGAATATCGGTACCGATCACTTCAAGACGTTCCGCAGCCCCGAAGCCGTCGCCGCCGAGAAGCGCAAGCTGATTGAGTACCTGCCGAGGAGCGGCATCGCCGTTCTCAATGCGGACGACGACCGTGTGATGAATATGACGCACAGCTGCAAAGCGCGTGTCGTCACGTACGGCACGCAACTGGGAACGGATTTGCGCGGCGAGCCGGTCGACACCGACTGGCCGCAGCCACTGCGGATTCGCGTCGAATGGGCCGGCGCAACTTCTGACGTGCCTACACGCTTGTACGGCCGGCATCAGTCAGTGGCAGTCCTGGCTGCAATCGCCACCGCTTGCGCTCTTGGCGTTCCGCTCGAGAAAGCGAGCGCCGCCGCGGCCGCATTCGATCCGATGCGTGGACGCATGAGCCTGTATACGACCGCGAATGGAATCAGCTTCATTCGCGACGATTGGAAGGCTCCCGTATGGTCCATGCCGCTCGCAATGAAATTTCTCGCTGACGCTCGCGCACAGCGTAAGGTTGTCGTGCTGGGCACCTTGTCCGACTACGGCGCTTCCGCAAGGCCCACCTACAGACGTGTCGTCGAGGCCGCTCTCGCCGTTGCACACCACGTCATCGTCGTTGGTGAACGTGGCGTCTCGATAGAGCAGCGCCTGGCCTCGCTTGCCGCGGGACGCTTGCATGGCTTCGAAGATGTCCGAAGCGCATCGGCATGGCTGCGCGATTTCCTCTGCCCAGGTGATCTGGTGCTGCTCAAGGGATCGAATCACGCCGACCACATGACTCGCCTGGTCCTGGCCTTCGACAAGGAGGTGCGCTGCTGGCGTCGCCGTTGCGGGCGCTACGAATTCTGCGACGATTGCCGCCTGCTGGATGAACCGGAATCGGCATGAGCACCGCGACGAACAAGGCGGACGAAAAGGGCACGCTGCAGCGTTTCCTCGGGCGTTTGAGACACGGCCTGGTCACTCAGGAAATTCTCGACCGCCTGGCGCGCGGCGGGCTCGTCTTCTATCCGTACCTGATTACTGCCGAGCGCAGCTCCGAAATGGGTCCCCCGCCGGAATCGGCGCACATCGTGCGGGCGTTGACGCCGCAGGATGTGGCCGAGATCGTGCGCATCACCCTGCGCCGCGTCTCCGAAACTTCGCTCATCGCAGATCTTTCCCGGGCCCGATGCTTCGGGATATTCACCGATGGAGCGCTGTGTGGATACACCTGGGTGTCGACCAACGTGCTGCCGGTGCCAGGCTCCATGGGCACTCCGCTGTACGAACTGAACTCTGACGAGGCCTACCTTTACGACATGTTCATCAGTCCCGAGCATCGAGGCGGCCGTATGGCACCGCTGCTTCGCGCTCACGTTCTGCAGGAGTTGATCAAGGAAGGACGCTCCCAGTGCTACAGCATCACCCTGCGATTCAACCGCTCCTCGCGGCGCTTCAAGGCGCGCCTCGGGGCGCGCGAGGTAGAGCTGCGCCTCTATTTCCATCTGCGGATCAAATCTCTCAAAGGCATCGACCTGCGAATCTGGCGGCGGCGTCCGCACCTGAGGACGCCATTCGCAAAAAGCGTCGCCGTCAAGAGAAAGGGCGCTCGTGAGCCTTGAGCGGTTCCGCATCGTAGACGACCTGAATGCGCTTTCCGCCGCCCACTGGAAGGCCGTGACTCGAAGCGAGCCGGCACTGCGCATGGAAGTGCTGAGATCTCTTGGCCAGCAGGTCTCACGGCCGTTGCACATGCGAGCCTTTGTGCTCGAAGACGCCGAAGGCCTTGCAGCGGCCGCCCTGTTCCGTGAAATCCTGCCTTCGACCGACTACAGCCCGCTGGATTCGCTGCTGTTCGGAAGGGC
Organism: uncultured Gammaproteobacteria bacterium; assembly: GCA_963759725.1. Classification (GTDB taxonomy): domain Bacteria; phylum Pseudomonadota; class Gammaproteobacteria; order Steroidobacterales; family Steroidobacteraceae; genus CAVXAE01. Next base: position 18,602 of record CAVXAE010000001.1, read on the forward strand.
TCGAAGATTCTGCAGCGAGCTGCGTGTGGACCTGCGGCCCTATCTCTCATTCAACCTTCCACTCGGCGGTGCGGCCGCGATTTCCGTCCGGGAGGCGCCTGCCGAAGAGGAACATCGTCGTCTCGATGCGCTGCTCGACGGCATTGAGAGTTACGCGGCACAGTGCAAGTTTGGAATCGGATTCATGCGTGTGGAGCGGGAATCGGCAGCGAACATCGCGCTGCGCGATCGAGGCTATCTAGAGACCGATACTTTGCCGACGACGATATTGTCAGTCGAGTGGCCCGACCTCGACGGCTATGTCGAACACCTGCGCCGCTCGAGTATCAACGCAGCGGACACAGTGCGTCAGGAACGGGGACGCGCGCGCAAACAGGGCATCGTCATTCGCCGGATTCCCGCGAGCGAAGCCAGCGCAGTGGATCTCTATCGCCTGGCTTACAGCCACTACCGTCAAAAGAACGGCAGCGAGCCAGCCTATACCGCGGACTTCTTTGCGAGGCTGGCGCAGGAGCTGGGAGAAGATTTCGTTCTTTTCGAGGCGCGTCGCAACGACATTCGAACTGCATTGCTTGGCGTCGTCCGCTCAGCGGATCTCGCCTGGGTATCCTGGGTGGGTTTCGAAGCCGTGAACCGCCCACGCGATTTCACCTACTTCAATCTCGTCTACTACGCGCTCGCGGAATACGCGCCATCAGCCGGTATTCGAAAACTGCTGTATGGAAATGGCGCTTATGAAGCCAAGCTGCGCCGCGGATGCCAACTCAGGGAATGCTCGGTATTTTATCGGCCGCACAGCGCGGCCGTACGCGCTGGAGCGTGCCCATTCTTCGTCGTTCACCGCGCGTGGCAAAGACGGAAAAGGGCGTGAAGGCACTCGTCACCAATTGCACGCGCAATTCGGGCCTTTCGATACTGCGAGCGCTGAGCCGGAGCGGATGGGCCGTGACGGGTGCCGACGACCGCTTGTTGCCGCTTGGGCTGAAATCCCGCTTCAGCGCTGCGCCCTATCACAGGCTCCCCGAAGAGGACTCGCCGGCATTTACACAGGCGTTGCTCGAGCTCATCGACACACTTCGCCCCGACGTGCTTCTGCCGACTCGCGGAATAGAGGCCGCGTGCAACTCGCGTGAAGTGCTTACGAGACGTGTGCGCTCGCTGCTTCCATCCGCCGCCGCCTTCGAGGCGTTGAACGACAAGGCGAACCTGATGGCGCATTGCGCGAGTCTGGGTATCGCCGTGCCGCGCGTATTGAGTCTCGCTGATGGGGTGAACGCATTGCGCGCCGATCCAGGCCTGACGCTGGCAGTAAAACCCCGGCGCGATGTGGGCGGTGGCAAAGGAGTTCATTTCGTGCGGGATCCCGCGCACCTCCAAAGCGCACATGCCAGCACCAGCGCGCAATACGGCGGTGTCCTGATAACCGACTATGTTCCGGGGCCTATCGAGAATCTGCGGGCACTGCACCTGCTGTTCGACAGCGAGAGCCGCCTGATCGGTTTCTTCATCCTGAGAAAATTACGGGTGTGGCCGGCGAAAGTGGGAGTAACCGTGGCCGCCGAGAGTACCCACGAAGTCGATCTGGTGCGCACACTCTTGCCCCTGTTCGAGGAGCTACGCTGGCAGGGCCCGGCCGATGCGGAACTCAAGATTGACGAAAGTGGTGTGCCACGCGTACTCGAGATCAACCCTCGTTTCTCGGGAGCCATACACTTCCCGATCGCCTGCGGCGTCGACTTCGCGACGGGTTTTGCTCGCGCGGCGATAGGTGAACGCCTCGAATCCACGCTCGTGCCACGCTATCGTGCGGGCGTTCACTACGTCGATCGCGGTCCGTGGCTGCAGGCTGCAATGCAGGAGCTCTGGCGCGGACCCGAGAAGGCAGCGACACTGCGAAAAGTGCGCGCCGAGCTGCGTGCGCCACGTGTACCGTCGGTACACAGCTTCGGCGATCCGGGTCCTCTGCTGGCGAAGGCGCTGATGATGATGTCTGGACTGAGGATGCGTTCGCGGAATGCTTAAGCGGGCCTTTTACCTGACCAGAATGCTTCGTGCGGAATGGCGCAGTGAGCGGTCGCTGCGCGCCTACCAGAACAATGCCGTCCAAAATGTCGTTCGCCACGCCGCGCGGCGCGTGCCGTTTTACCGTGAGCTCTTCGCCAGTCATGGACTGGACCCGGACGCTTTCCGCGGACTCGACGATCTGGCCTCTCTCCCCATGGTCGACAAGCATCTGCTCCGGGCCGCTGGCGACCGGGTGCTTGCAGAAAATCGCCCTCATCATCTCGTGCCGATACTCACTTCCGGCTCGACCGGAGAGCCTTATCGGTTCTGGATCGGGCAGCGTCACGATCAATGGCGTAAAGCGCAGTATCTGCGCCCGTACCTGTCCAACGGACGGCGCCTGCGCCACAAGGTGCTGCGGCTGACGGCATTTGCGTCCCAGCGCACGCCCTGGTTCAACAGGCTGGGCCTGCTGCGCGAATGGCAGCTCGATTGTGCGACCGACCCGCAGCACATCCTGGCGCGCTGGCAGGAGCTCCGGCCGTCCATCCTGCAGGGCTACCCATCGAGCCTGCATGCGCTCGCGCACTATTGCGTGGAGCACTCAGTGATCCTCGATCCCCCGCCGCGCTTCGTGTTCACGGATTCGGAAATGCTCAGGGCGGAGACCCGAGCGCTCATGCAGGGCACCTTCGGCACGGCGCCAATCGACATCTTCGGCACCTACGAAACCGACAACATCGCCTATCAATGTGCCGAGCGCGGCGGGTATCACGTGGCTCTCGACAGCGTGGTGCTGGAAATCGTGCGCGACGGGCAAGTGATGCCTGCCGGATCCGAAGGTGAGCTGGTGGCGACATCGCTGACCAATCGAACGCATCCCTTCATCCGGTACAGGCTGGGTGACATCGGCCGGTATTCCGCGGAGCGCTGCCCTTGCGGCCGTTCGTTCCCCGTGCTGGATGTGATCAGCGGGCGCGCGGACGACATGATCGTGCTCCCCGACGGCACGCGAAGGTCGCCGCTCGACATTCTCGGACGACTCGATCGCTTCGCGCCGGTGGTGCGTCACTACCAGCTGCACCAGACGGCACTGGACCGATTCGAGCTCTGGATAGTGCCGGCGCCAGCGTACACGGCGCACGACCGCAAGCGGATCCTTCAGTCGATCGAAGAACCCCTGCCTTACGCAGCCGTCGAATTGACGATCGTGGATGCCGTGCCGCGCGATCCGTCAGGAAAACTGCGCTCGTTCATCTGTGGCATCCAGGCTCGACCCTGTGCATAGCGAACGGCGGATTCTCAGCAATGCCGTCCTGCTAAGCGGCGGTGAGGCCCTGGGCCAGCTGGCGAATCTGCTGTTCGTCGCGAGCTTCGCGCGCGCCTATGGCAGTGAAGCTCTAGGGCACTACTCGGTCGGCATGGCGGTGGGCGCGGTGGCGGCCCTGTTCGTGGGATTGGGAACTCAAAGCTTCCTGATCCGCGACCTGAGTCAGGACAGCCGACTCATGGCGGATCGGCTGGGCGTGTTGATTCCAGTCCAGGCATTGGTTGCCATCGGTGTCTTGCTCGTGGCGACGGCGATCGGCTGTGTGTTGACCAGCGGTGTCGAGGCGATCGGCATCATCGTCAGTGTTTGCGCTTACCAGATCCTCTGGCGTGCGAGTGGGCTTCTTTATGTGCCGTTCCGTGCGGCCGAGAGCATGCACGTGCCCGCAGCTGCCGAGTTGGGCCACAGGCTGCTCGCACTCGCCTTCGGCTTCGCGACCATTCAACTTGGCACGAGCCCCACCATTACCCTGCTTGCGCTGCCGCTGAGTGCGCTGGGCCTGGCTGCGTTCGGCTGGTGGCGCCTGTCGATGCGCTTCGAGCGGCCGGCACTGCGACTGGCGCCGTCCGAGGCGTTTCAGCTTTTCCGCGCAGCATCGCCCTTCTTCGACGTGATCCTTCTATCGGTCCTTTACGCGCGCGGCGGCATCGTGATGCTCGGCGCGTTGCGGGACGAGATCCAGGTAGGCCTCTACACCGCCGCCGATCGCGTGTTGATAGCTCCATCCCTGTTTTCCGTCATGCTCAACGCCGCAGTCTACCCGGCGTTGTCGCGTCTTCAGCAGACCGCGCCGGCGAAAGCAAGGCGCCTTGCGCGGCGTTGTCTGGTCCTGATGGTGGGCGGCGGGATTCCGCTTGCCGCCCTGGTCTGGATGTTTGCGCCTCACATCATTCACCTGACATTCGGTGACAAGTATCTAGAGGCAGTGCCGGTGCTGCAGCTGCTCGCATGGACTTTGCCCGTCCGCGGAGCGCAGATGCTCCTGGGCTCCTACCTGGCGGCAATGCAATTGCAGAAGAAGATGGCGCGAGCTCGGCTCATCGGACTCGTCTCGTTCGCGTGCCTGAGCTTCGTCATGATTCGAGAGATGGGATTCACCGGCCTGGCAATCGCGGTGCTGGCCTGTGAGATCCTTCAGGTCGCCCTGTATGCGGCGCTGGCGCGATCGAGCAGGCGCGTCAATCCGTAAACGTGTTCGATCGTCGGGGCTGGCATCCCGACGAGGCGTGCGAGCTCGAGTACCGTCCCGACGATGGCGTCGAGTTCCAGCGGACGCCCTGCTTGGAGGTCCTGCAGCATCGAAGTCTTGTGTTCTCCGACCTGCTCGGCGGCCTGCAGCCGTCGCTCCAGCGTGACGCGAAAGCTCACGCCGAGCTTTTCGGCGATCCGCTGTGCCTCGAGCATCATGTCAATTGCGAGCTGACGGGTTTGCGGCTGCCGGCATATCTCGGCCATCGAGGCGCGAGTGAGTGCGCTGATGGGGTTGAAAGCGAGATTCCCCCAGCTCTTGAGCCACACCTCCGCGCGAATGTCCTGCGTGACCGGCGCTTTCAGGCCCGAGGCCACGAGCAGGCGGGAAAGTTCTACCACCCGTTCGCTCTGGCGACCGTCGAGCTCGCCGAGGGTGAAGCGATTGCCTTCGACATGGCGCACGACGTCTGCGCTCTGAACTTCAGCGGCGGGATAAGCCACGCAGCCGACCACCCGCTTCGAGTCGATAGCCTTTGCGATGCTGCCGTCAGGATCCGCAGCGGCGAGGTCGCGCCCGCTCCAGGGTCCGTTCAATCCCTTGAAATACCACCAGGGGATGCCGTTCTGCACGGTCACGACTGTCGATTCGACATGCATCAGCGATTGGAGTGGTGTCAGTGCGCCGGCGATCTCGTGTGCTTTCACGGCGAGTATCACGACGTCGTGCGGGTCTTGACGCTCGGCCGCGTCGCAGATATTCACGGGGCCCGCGTGCAATTGAGTTCCGTCGGCATGCAGAACGCTGAGACCGTTGCTGCGCAAGGCTCGGGCGCGATCGCCACGATCGACAAGGGTGACGGACGCGCCGGTCGTCGAGAGGTGCACTCCCAGCAGTCCGCCGATGGCACCTGTGCCCAATACGGCGATTTTCATTCCCGAATCCTACAAGAGTGGCACCGCGGCAATGGGGAGCGTTTCGCAGTTACGGCGGGCTACGTCGCGAACAGTTGCGATGCGATGTCCCCGAATGCCTTGAACTCGAGCGCGTTGCCCGAGGGTCCGTACAGGTTGAAATCCACCCACTGCGAATCGCTGCGTCGTTCCGGGCAACCGAGGATGTCCTTGTAGAAGTGCCGGGCCGCATCGGGCTGGTGTCGGGCGCCACGAGCATCAAGCCGACGGTGCCGCCGAAAGAGCGGTGCGTTGAGATCGTGTCGAGGGGTAACTGTGTCATGCCGGAAGGATACCCATCCGATCAGGCCACAGTCATCGTGGACGCCGAGGGAGACCGGGCTGGCGAGCGTCAGTAGCGGCCGGAGGTCACAAGACTCCGCCACCGACGATCGCAGCCCTAGAAAGGTGTGGGCCCGGCAGGATTCGAACCTGCAACCAAGACATTATGAGTGTCCTGCACTAACCGTTGTGCTACAGGCCCAGCGGGATCGATTGTAGCAGCGGCCTCGCGAAGTCGCCGAGCGCAGCGGCCGTCACCTGATCGTGGGCCGCCCAGTTGTCAGATCAGCGTCGCAAGGAAGACGGCGATGATGGCCAGAGGGCATGGAGATCGAAGCAACCACAGGCAGGCGCGGCGCCCGAAGGTGCTGGAAAGAAACTCAAGCCGGGCTTCGAGGGCGCATCCTCACAGGCGGACGTGGCGATCTACCAGATCCCGACAGACAAGCCCAATGGAGACAGTCTCTTCGAGCAGTGGCTTAAGGAGTTGAGCCCGACACCGAACTGACCTCCGCACCCTCCGCGGGCAGCGTAAAGAAGAACGCGGCGCCTTTTTCCAGCTCGCTTTCCGCCCAGATTCGACCGCCATGCCTTTCGACGATGCGCTTGACGATCGAGAGGCCCACGCCCGTGCCTTCGAACTGCGCGGTGGTATGCAGACGCTGGAATACGCCGAAGAGCTTGTCGGCGTATCGCTTGTCGAAGCCCGCACCGTTGTCCCGCACGAAATACACCCGCTCCGCGCCCTCCTCCATGCAACCAATCTCGACCAGCGCGTCCTCGCGCTTGCGCGTGAACTTGAAAGCGTTGGAGATCAGGTTCACCAGCACCTGCTCAATGAGCGAGGGGTCGCCCTCGCATTCGCCCAACTTGCCCTGCTTCACTTCCACCTCGCGCTGCGGCTCCTTGGCGCGCATGTCCACGACGAGCCGGGTCGCGATGCGATCGAGAGGCACGATCTGCCGCAGGATTGGCTGACGCCCGAGACGCGAGAACTCGAGCAGATCTTCGATGAGCTGCGCCATCCGCTGACTGCCCTGCAACACGTGCTCGAGCAGCGGCAAGCCATCCTGCGGGATGCTCGCCTTGAAGTCGTCCATGTAGATCTGGCAGAAGCCCTGCACTGCGCGCAATGGCGCGCGCAGGTCGTGCGACACCGAATAGGAAAAGGCCTCCAGCTCCTTGTTCGCCGATTCGAGCTGGCGGTTGGCGAACTCCAGCTGCTGCGTTCGCTCGGCAACTGCGCGCGCCAGCTCCACGTTCTCGAGGCGCAGCCTGCGCACCGCGAGCGCGCGGTTCAGCACCGGCAGTATCACGTTCAGCTTGAACGGCTTGACGATGTAGTCGAGCGCGCCGGCCTGCATCGCCTTGACGGCGGTGTCGATGGTGGCGTGCCCGGTCATCATGATCCCGACCAGGTCCGGCGCAATCTCGCGCGCCGCCCTCAGCAACTGGATGCCGTCCATCTCCGGCATCATCAGGTCGGTGAGCAGCAGGTCGAATTGCTCCTCGCGCAGCGCCTCGAGGGCGCGCTTCGCCGGAGGAAAAACCCGTGGCGCCGTAGCCTTCGTAACCGAGCGTGTCGCACAGCGCTTTCATCTGCGCCATCTCGTCGTCGACCACCAGAATTCGCGCGAAAATTTCCTCGCTCATGACGCTGTCAGGTCGGCGAGCGCGGCGCGCAGCTCATGGAGGCGCGGCGGCTTGTTGAGTACGCGGTTCACGTGCGGCGGAATGTCGTTCTCGGCGATCAGGCGCTGCCCCCAGCCGGTGAGCATGATCACCGGCGTGCGCGCCGAATTCGCCTTGATCGCCGCGGCCACCTGGCGGCCGTCGACATAGGGCATGCCAAGATCGGTAACGACGATATCGAATGCCTTGTCTGCAGTGCTGGAGGCTGCAGCGAAGGTATCGATGCCCGCCTGCCCGCCATTCGCGGTGGCGATCACGTGCCCGTCGCCCTCGAGCGTGTCCTGCAGCGACTTTATCAGCAGGGGGTCGTCGTCGATCAAGCAGGATGCGCAGGCGGCGCGCGATCACGTGCTTGGGAATACGCACGTGTATTGGTGAGGGCGGGCGTGTAGGCCGGGAAGATCAGGCGGAACGTCGTGCCCTGGCCGGGCTCGCTGTCGACCTCGAGCTCGGCGCTGTGCCGCTGCACCATGCCGTAGACCATGGCGAGACCAAGTCCAGTGCCGCGCTCGCCCTTGGTGGTGAAGAACGGCTCGAGGCAGCGGCGTCGCGTCTCTTCGTCCATGCCGACCCCGGTGTCGGACACTTCGATGCACACGTGCGCAATGGAGTCCTCGCCGTTGTCGGTGACAAGCTTGTCGGCGGTGTGCGTACGCAAGGTCAGCGTGCCGCCTTCCGGCATCGCATCGACCGCATTGAAGATGAGATTGGTGAGCGCATCGCGGATCTCGCTCTCTGCACCCATGATGTCCGGCAACTCCTCGGTGACCTTCGTGATGAGATTGACGACCATGCCGCGCTGCTGCGGCAGATCGCTCCAGCGCGCCTTGGTCAGATCGATGACCTGGCTCAGGATCCGGTTGACGTCGATGCGCGCGAGCACCAGTTGCGGTTCGCGTTGCCGATAGAACTCCCGCATGCGCGCCACTGTCGCGGCCACGTCGTCCATCGCGCGCTGGATCGTGGTGAGATAGCTGCGCGCGCGCTCGCTCAGATTCGGTTCGCGCTCCAGCAGCGACTCGGTGTACAGCGCGACGGGCGAAATGGCGTTGTTGATGTCGTGCGCGATGCCGCTGGCCATCTGGCCGAGTGCGCGCAGTCGCTCCTGCTGCATGACCGTGTGCTGAGTCTGTCGCAGATCGTCGTAGGCCTGCTGCAGGGCGCCGTAAAGCTGAGTCTGGTGCGAGGCGAGCGCGACGTGCTCGCTGAGTTGCCGCAGAAACTCGCAGTCGGGGCTAGCAAAGGCGCTCGCGGCGCGGCGCGCGGCGATCAGCACGCCGAACACGCGGTTCTCGACGAGCAGCGGGGCGATGACCAGGGAATGCAAACCCGGCGCGCGCGAAGCGCTGCGGGAAACGGGAACTGGAGCTCCCGCACATCGGGTTCGTAGACGAGCTGTCCAGTCATGCAGCGTGACAACCCATTCGTGTCGATCGGCACGACTCCCTGCTCTACAAGCTCGAGTGCCGACTCGAATCCCCGGCCTTGCGGGCCGATCGCAGCTACGGTGACTTCCTGCCCATCGCCCTCCTTCATGCATACGCAAGCGAAATCCGCCGGCAGTCCGTCCTCGACGCTTTGCACCACCACGCGCAACAGGCTCGGCAGATCCTGCCGTTCGCCAATCGCGCGCGTGATGCCCTGAAGCAGATGCAGGCTCGCGACCTGGCTGTTGAGCCTGCCGTGCTGCGTCTGGATCTCCGTGAGCATCTGGTTGAACGCATCGGTGAGCCGCCCGAGCTCGTGTCCGCCGGTGGACGCCGCACGGACGGAATAGTCCCTGCGCTCCGAAATCGCGCGCGCCGTGGCGGCGAGCGCCAGGATCGGTCGCGAGATCTGCCTCTGCAGCGCGCGCGACATCAGGTAGGCGACCAGAATCGAGACGGCAATGACCAGCGCCGCGATGAGCGCGTGCAGCCGCAATCGATCGTATAACGCGCCCAGTGTCCGACCGCAGATAAAGCGTCCCCATGGCCTTGCCGTTTTCGGCCACCGGCTGAAAACCGCTGAGAAATGACTTCTCGAATTGATATCCCCGTTCCTCCGGGCCGACAGGCAGCAAATCAGCCGTCAGGTCCACCGGATAGGTGGCGAACAGGCTGCCATTATTGTCGTAGAGCGCCCCGGCGACTACGTGCGGCTCCGCGCGCAGGGCGGAAAGCGTCACTCGCGCGTCCTCCTCGTTCTCGAACGCAAGCGCAGCCGTGCTGTTGGAGGCGATGACGGAGCCGAGAGTCGTGAGATTGCTTATCGCCGATTGTCGATAGGTCAGGAATTCATACGCGAACGAAGCCACGGTGGTAATGAGCAGCACCACGCCGCTCGTCAGCAGCACGATGGTCATCAGCTTGCGACGGATTGGTGTGCCAACGGTATTCATGCGCTAGCCCGCACTCTCGCCCACGATCTCCGCCGGCCGCAACAGCTTGGAGCTGAGCGTGAGCCCGGCGGATCTCGCCTGCTCGACGTTGATCCGCAGCCGCAGCCGGTTGCGCTCGTTCGCGAACTGGATGATGGCGCCGCGTTCGGCCGAGCGGTCGATGTCGCTCACGGTGAGGATTGCACGGCCCTTGAGCGCACCGAGAATTCCATCGAGCTCGCCCAGCTCGGATTCGCCGATGAAGAGGATCTGGCAGGCGCCGGCCTCTTCCGCCTTGCGGAAGCGCTGCACGGCAAACGGATGGCCCTGCACGCTCTCGCCCTGTACCGCCGCATCCAGTTGACCGCCGAACGGATCGTTGCCCAGGACGCAGATGGTGAAGGGCGCGCCGGCAGTCGAAAAGGCCTCCGCCGGCCATTCCACGAACTGCGCGAAGTTGAAAAGAAACACCGCCTTCACCTGATATTCGCCGGGCGCGGGTCCGGCGGCGAAGACCGGCATCGCCATCACCAGGAAGGCGACGGCCAGCGCCCTCAATACTGCCACGCGATCCTGCCGAAGAGGCTGCGTTCGATGTCGCGGGGGTTGGGCGTCGGCAGGAATTCCATATGCTTCTCGTCGAGCAGGTTCTGCCCCACGAGCGCGATTTCGAGATTCGGGTTCGGGCGCCACGCCAGCCGCGCATCCAGCGTCACGTAATCCGAGACTCTCGGCAGCGGCAACTTGTCGACATAGCGGACGATGGCATCGAGCTGCCACCCGGCCGGCAGATCCACGGACGATTGCAATACGACTTGATTCTCGGGATCGTTGCTCTCTGCGGTGGCGCCGTTGAGGTCGTTGCTGCCGGGTGCGATCTCGAGTCTCTTCTCGAGGTGCGTATATCCGCCACGCAGGCGCCACGAGTCCGTCATCCGCTGCACCACCGCCACCTCCACTCCATATGTTTCACCCTGAACACCATTGGCCAGGGTGATCGGCAACCCAAGCGGCCCCGCGCCGGGTTCCGCGCTGCGTATCTTGTCGTAATCGTTATAGAAAGTCGCCACGGAAAGCGAGAATCGGTCGGAAGCCTGCATGCGCCAGCCGAGCTCGGTAGCCACCACTTCCTCGGACTCGAACGTGGGGCTGCCCGTCAAAAGCGGCAAGCCTGGGAGCAGATACGCCGCAAATTCCCGGTCGAGGCGCGACGGTGTTCGCACGGCGCGTGAGATTGCCCCCCACAACGTCTGTTGAGGCGCGACGCTCCAGGCGAGACGCGCGCTGGGCTGCCACTCGGAGCCTGTATAATCGTTGCGCTCGAACTTTGTGCCCAGCGTCAGATGCAAAGTCATTGCGCAGCTCGATTTCATCCTGAACGAAGGCACTGTACAAGTGAAGCGTTTTGTCTTCGGGCGTGAAGCCGAAGAGGGGAAGGTTGTCGACCGCATGACGCATCAGCCGGACACCCACTCCCCAGATCACCTGATGGCGCTCCGCCAGCAACAGGCTGTGTTGCGCGTCGAAATCCCACGTGCTGAGGGCTTCCGCGAAGCCATTGCCGAAATCGCGAGTCGCATGATCGAAGTAGACCTGGACCTGCAAGTCCGAGCCCGCTGTGAGCACGCGCTTCCAGCGACCCATGACGCTGCCGCCGTCCGTCTTCACGTTGGCATTACCGTCCGGGTTGGATTCTCCGTCGTACAGATCGGCCTGCAGCGTATAAGAATCGTTGCTCTGCGACGACCAGTCGACACGCATGCCGCCCTGGGTCAACTCCCAGTCGTCGTTTGCAGGTTCACCATCCGCATGCCCCAGCGTGTCGTCCCGGTGGGTCGTCTTGCCGTACACCCGCCATGCCGCACCGGACTTCAACTTCCCGCCGTAGCGCAGGCCCGCGAGTCCATCAAGCTCGCCGCCGGCACCGGCAGTCACGTAGGCGCCCTGCGTCTCGTGTGCGGCCTTGGTGATGATGTTGATTACCCCGTTGACCGCATTGGCTCCCCACAGCGTGCTGCCCGGGCCACTCACTACCTCGATGCGCTCGACGTCCTCGAGTAACACGTCCTGCACGTCCCAGAACACACCTGCATAGAACGGCGTGTACACCGTACGTCCATCTATGAGGACCAGCAGCTTGTTGGCGAGCACATTGTTGAAACCGCGCGCGCTGATTGCCCACTGGCTTGAATTCACTTGCGCGACCTGCAGGTTCGGCGCAAGGCGCAAGGCCTCCGCGATGCTCGTTGCCCCGGAACGCCGGATATCCTCTCCGGTGATCACCTGGATGGCCGAGGCTGCTTCGCTCAGTTTCTCGGCCTGCCGGGAAACCGTGGTCACCTCGAGGGACATCAGCTCTTCGAAGCTCAGCTGTTTGAGAGCCTGCGTCGAGACGGGCGTCTCGGCGCCGCGCGCCGCGGCGGAATGAATTAAAAGGAATGCGAGGCTGCCCAGCCCCGCGACTGCGGGCATCCACCCCGTACGACCAGTGCAGCTCATAGGTCCCTGCCCATCCGAGCGCTGAAGCTGTATTTACCCTAAAACAAGCTGGCGCATGGTCATCCGCGCCCGCCGGCCTTACAAGACCCAGAATGTGAACGCGCGCACAGTACGTGAGAGCGCTGCAGGCTTGCAACTCGAAAGAGAGTCGTGATCGAAGTGAAGTGGAGAATGCTGCAGGGCGGCTGCGCGGAATGGCCTGCAAAAGATTGGGGCCACTTGCGTGGCCCCGGTGAGATCCGCTTGTGCTCCGAAGGAGCAAGGTTGGATTCCACGGTTCACAGGCTACGCCTCACGCATCAGCCGCAGTAGCGGCGCAGGCCGCGTCGGCACGTCGGAATATTCCTACATTCAGGGCTTTCGTCTCACGCCGCGTACCGGCTCGGCGTTGAGCGGATTCTCAGGCCAATAGTGCCTGGGGTAGCGCCCTCTCAGATCCTTGCGCACTTCGGCGTAAGCTCCGCGCCAGAAGCTCGCGAGATCGCGAGTGACCTGCACGGGACGCCCCGCGGGCGACAGCAGCTTGAAGGTGATGGGGGACTGGCCACCGCCTATCCGCGGGGTGCAGTGCAGCCCGAAGACCTCTTGCAGTCGCACCGAAACGGCAGGAGCGCTTGCGTCGAGATAGTCGATGGGGATGCGTGAGCCCGTGGGCACTTCGAGATGCGTCGGCGCGAGCCTCTCGAGCTCAGTCTGCTGCTCCCAGCTCAACAAAGACTTCAGCGCATCGCCCAAGTCAATGCGCGTCAGGTGTTCCTGACGCGATATCCCTTCCAGCCACGGAGCGAGCCACGACTCGAGACTCATGGCGAGTTGCGCATCGTCCACCGCGGGCCACGCCGCTGCGCCCTGTTTCTGCAAATTGCGGGCGAACTCGATGCGGGCCTGGAGGCCTCGCACCTGCGGACTCCAGGGGAGCGCGGCGAGGCCAAGCTCCCTGATGCCGGTCAACATTGCCGATTGCACTGCGTCCGACGAAACGTTGCGCAGGGGCTTTTCGTCCAGCGTCAATGCGCCCAGCCGCAGTACGCTCTGCGCCACGACGGCCCGATCACGCGAGTCCCACGCGACGGACTCGTTGCGCGTCAACAGATAGCCCAGATGGTTTTCGATGTCAGCCCGATCGAGCGGCGCGGCGAGCAGGATGCGCGCATCTCGGTCGCGGTCGTCGAGATCGACGGCCACGATGAATTCTTCGCGACCCACGCTCTGCACCTGCGCAAAGTGCGCGCCGCGCCCATTTGCCAGCATGTAGCGGGCGTCGGTGCCGGGGCGGCGGCGGCCGATGCGATCCGGGTACGCAAAAGCCAGCAACAGGCCCGCGTCGGCATGGCCGCGCTGCCTTCCGCCTCGACCGAGCTGCCGCGAAAGGTCATGCGACATGCGGCGCGCTCGCTGCAATGTGGCCCTGTCCGTGCCTGGCGGCGTCGTCTCCCCTTCGATCAGATCTATTCGGCTCCTGATATCGCCGTCACGAGCGCTCCGCAGGACATCTCGCTCCGACAGCAGCGCGGCAAGGCTTGCCCCCAGCGACGTGCTGTCCAGCTCCCTCGACTTCAGGAGCATGTGCGCCAGTCGTGGATGAATTGCGAGACAGGCCATTTCGCGTCCGTGTGCAGTGATCAACCCATGCGCATCCAGTGCGCCGAGCGTCGCCAGCAAATCTCTCGCGCTTGCCAGCATGGCGGGGGGTGGTGGGTCGAGCCACCGCAGGGCGGTTGCATCCCGGGCTACCCCAGCTCGCCAGATCGAGAGCCAGCGGTGCAAGGTCAGCTGAGGCAATCTCGGGTGAGGTGAAAGCCGCCAGACTTGCATGTGTGCTCTCACTCCATGCGCGGTAGCAAATACCCGGGCCGAGCCGCCCGGCTCGCCCCTGCCGCTGCTCGGCAGAGGCGCGTGAGATGCGCTGCGTTTCGAGCCGGCCCATTCCGGTCGAAGGATCGAACATCGAGCGGCGCACCAGGCCGCTGTCCACCACCACGCGAACGCCTTCGATCGTGAGGCTGGTCTCGGCGATGTTCGTCGCCAGAACGATCTTGCGCGCTCCGCCCTTGCTGGGAACGAGCGCGGCGTCCTGATCAGCGCCGGACAGATCACCGGACAGCGGCAGTACCCGGATGCCCTTGCCGAGCTGCGCCGATTCAAGCAGCGACTGGACGCGGCGGATCTCGCCCGCGCCCGGCAGGAAAACCAGGATGTCACCACTCTCTTCGGCCAGGGCGCGCTGCACGATCCGCGCGATGGGCTGTTCCGCATCGCCCGGCATCGGCGCGGCGCTCTTGCCCACGAATCTCGACTCGACCGGGATACATCCGCCCCTCGGCAGTCACCACCGGCGCGCCGTCCAGCATGCCTGCGACAGCCGCGCCGTCCAGTGTCGCGGACATCACGAGCACCTTCAGCTCTGAGCACAGGTTATCGCGGGCATCCAGCGCGAGCGCCAGGCCGAGATCGGCCTGCAGGCTGCGCTCGTGGAACTCATCGAATATCAGCCCAGCAACCCCTTCCAGGGCGGAGTCGTTCTGGAGCATTCGGGTCAGCACGCCCTCCGTCACCACTTCGATGCGGGTTGCGCGCGAGACGCGCGTGTCCATTCGCATGCGGTACCCGACGGTCTTGCCCGACCTCCTCCCTCAGCGTGCGACGCCATCCGTTGCGCGACGGCACGTGCCGCCAGGCGCCGTGGCTCGAGCATGATCAGCCGCTTGCTTCGCGCCCACGGCTCGTCGAGCAGCGCCAGCGGGACTACGGTACTCTTGCCGGCACCCGGCGGCGCCTGCAGAACGGCAGACCGATTTGCCAGCAAGCGCGGCGCGCAGCTCGGGCAACACGGCATCGATGGGCAGTCCGGACGGGAACATCGGCGCGCAGCTTACGTTATTCCCCACGCGCTCCTGCACTCGAGGAGTCAATCCCATGCGGTGGCAAGGCAGTCGACGAAGCAGCAACGTCGAGGACTATCGCGGCCGGCGCTTCGGCGGCGGGGCCGGTCTGGGCATCGGCGGCACGCTCATCGCGCTCGCGGCAGCCTATTTCCTCGGCGTGGATCCCGCGACCATCCTCGGTTTGACCGAAACGGTATCCAACTCGACGCAGCCGCAGGTGCAGACCGGAACGCCGACCGATGAAGGCGGCCAGTTCATGGCCGCGGTGCTCGGCGAGACCGAGGACACCTGGGGCGCCATCTTCGAGGCCAATGGCGCGACGTACACACCGCCGAAGCTCGTGCTCTTCTCCGAACAGGTCCGCTCCGGGTGCGGCGTGGCGGACGCCTCCGCCGGCCCGTTCTATTGCCCGGCCGATCGCAAGGTGTACATCGATCTCAACTTCTACAACGAGCTCGCCACCCGCTTCGAGGCGCCAGGCGATTTCGCGCAGGCGTACGTTCTCGCTCACGAGGTGGGCCACCACGTGCAGACGCTCGCTCGGCACCGAGGAAAAGGTGCGCAGCGCGCAGCAGGGCGCGTCGGAATTCGAGCCGAACCAGCTCCAGGTCCGCATGGAGCTGCAGGCCGATTGTTATGCAGGCGTCTGGGCCCACAATGCCGACCGAGACCCGGCAAATCCTCGAAGCAGGGCGATGTCGAAGAAGCGCTGCAGGCGGCCTCAGCCGTCGGCGACGACACGATCCAGAAGCGCACGCAGGGTCACGTGGTGCCGGACTCCTTCACGCACGGCACGCGCGGAGCAGCGCATGACCTGGTTCCAGCGCGGCCTGAAGGATGGCAACCCGTCCGCCTGCGACACTTCGGCAGTGCGCCGCTCACCAGATCCTGCACGCGCTGCTCCGGCTCCAGGTACAGCGCATCGCCCGGCTTGCACGTCGAACGCGGCGTACCAGTCGTCCATGTTGCGCACGACGCCGTTCACACGGAACGGTGCCGGGCTGTGCGGATCGCTCATCACCTGGTTGCGCAGGCGCTGCTCGCGATAGTTGGTGCGCCAGGCCTGCGCCCAGGACAGGAAGAAGCGCTGATCGCCGGTGAGGCCATCGAGCACGGGCGCCGGCTTGCCATCGAGCGACAGGCGGTACGCCGCCAGCGCGACGCTCAGACCGCCGAGGTCGCCGATGTTCTCGCCGAGCGTCAGCCGGCCGTTGACCTTCAGACCCGGCAACGCCTCGATAGCGCGTCGTACTGCGCGGCCAGATTGTCGACGAGCTTCTTGAATGCATTTCTCGTCCGCCGGCTGCCACCACGTGCGCAGCACGCCCTTCGCATCGGACTTCGAGCCCTGGTCGTCGAAGCCGTGGCCCATCTCGTGGCCGATCACGCCGCCGATGGCGCCGTAGTTCACGGCCGCGTCGGCATTCGGATCGAAGAACGGCGGCTGCAGGATCGCGGCCGGGAAGACGATCTCGTTGAACGTCGGGTTGTAGTACGCGTTCACGGTGTGCGGCGTCATGCCCCACTCGTCGCGGTCGGTCGGCTGGCCGAGGCGGTCGGCGTCGCGGTGCCAGTTGAATACCCGCGCACGCGTCGCGTTGCCGAACGCATCGCCCGCGCGCACTTCGAGCTCCGAGTAGTCGCGCCACTTGTCCGGGTAGCCGATCTTCGGACGGAACGTGGCGAGCTTCTCGAGCGCGACCTTCTTGGTGTCTTCGCGATCATCCAGGGAAGCTGCTGCACGCGCTGCGCGTAGGCCTTGCGCAGGTTCTCGACCAGGTCGAGCATCTTCGCCTTCGGATCCGGCGGGAAGTACTTTGCGACGTAGAGCTGGCCGACCGCCTCGCCGAGCGCGCCGTCCAGCGCATCCACCGCGCGCTTCCAGCGCTCGCGCTGCTGCGGCTGGCCGTTGAGCGTGCTTGCCGTAGAAATCGAACGCTTCGTCGTCGAAGGCCTTCGGCAGCACGTCCGCCGCGTTCGCGAGAAAGTGATACTTGAGATAGGTGCGCCAGTCGGCCACGGGCACTTGCGCGGAACATCCTCGCCCAGCTTCTGCGACGGCATCGAGCTCGCGCACGATGAACTTCGGCTGCGCGTCGATGCCGCCGGCGGCGAGCAGCGCCTTCCAGGGAAATGCGCGGCGCCAGCTTGTCGAGCTCGCGCGCGCGTTCTCAGGTTGTAGGTGAGATCGCGCTCGCGACGCTTCGCGATCGGCCAGTGATCGCGGGCGATCTCGTCTCGAGCGCGAGGATCTGTCTTTGCCTTGCGCGTCCGCATCCTTCTCGCCGGCGAGCGCGAGCATGCGCGCGATGTGCGCCTGGTACTTCGCCCGGATGTCCTTGAACGTCGCGTCGTCCTTCAGGTAGTAGTCCCGCTCGGGCAGGCCGAGCCCGCGCCTGCGTGACGATGACGGCGTAGCGGTCCGGATTCTTCTGGTCGATGTCGAAACGCATGCCGATCGGGCGAGCGCACCGGCAGGTCCGGCCGGCCCATGAGCGCGGCGATGTCCTCGTGCGTGCGCGGCGGCATCGATCGTCGCGAGCGACGGCCTTCGCGGGCTCGAGGCCCGCTTTCTCGATGCGCGGCCGTGTCGTTGAACGCGCGGTAGAAGTCACCGACCTTCTGCTCGTTGCTGCCCGCGGCGGCTTGCGCGGGCAACGCCTCGATCAATGCCCTTCACCGCGTCTCGGACTCGCGCATCGAGCTCGAGAACGTGCCCCACACGGTGCGATCCGCCGGAATCGGGTTGTTGTCCAGCCAGTCGCCGATGGCATAGCGGTAGAAATCGTTGCCCGGCTTCACATTGAGATCGCGGTCCTCGGTGGCAGGCCCAAAGGCGCCGATCTTCGCGGCTTGCGGTGGAGACGGAGCCGTCGTGGGCTTGCAGCCTGTGAGCGTGAGCAGCATCGCGGTCGCGGCCGTCATTAACTTGAGCATCGGGTCATCCTCTGGAAAACGGCAGCCAGAGGCCGCCGACGTTCTTGAGTGCGCGATTCTCCAAGCCGCGCAGGCGCGCGGCAATACTCAAGGCGTCGGTAAAAACCGGCTCACCGCGCGACGACGTCGGTTCGTCGCACTAGGCTCGAGCCACCGTGGGCTCAGCCTTGTTTCCGCGACTCGAGAAAGGGCTTGATGAGATCCAGCGGCAGCGGGAAGACGATAGTGGAAGTCTTCTCGCTCGAGATGTCCGCCAGGGTCTGCAGGTAGCGCAACTGCATCGCCCCCGGCTCGCGCGACAGCGATGCGGCGGCCTCTACGAGCATCTGCGCCGCCTGGCTCTCGCCTTCGGCGTGGATGATCTTCGCGCGCCGCGTGCGCTCGGCTTCCGCCTGCTTGGCCATCGCTCGAATCATGGTCTCATCGAGATCCACGTGCTTGATCTCGACTTTCGCCACCTTGATGCCCCAGCTCTCGGTGCTCTGGTCGAGGATCTGTTGAATGCTCGAGTTCAGCTTCTCGCGTTGCGCCAGCAGGTCGTCCATCTCGTGCTGGCCGAGCACGGAGCGCAGCGTGGTCTGCGCCAGCTGGCTCGTCGCCTCGAACACGTTCGCCACCTGGATGATCGCCTTGCCGGGATCGACGATGCGGAAGTAGACCACCGCGTTCACCTTGACCGACACGTTGTCGCGCGAGATGACATCCTGCTTGGGCACGTCCAGCACGATGACGCGCAGGTCCACCTTGCGCATCTGCTGAATACCGGGAATCACGAAGATCAGGCCCGGCCCCTTGATGCCGGTGAAGCGGCCGAGCGTGAACATGACGCCGCGCTCGTATTCGTTCAGAACCTTGATCGCGCTGACGATCAGCAGCCCGGCAAAGCCGGCGAGAACCAGCCAGAAACTCATTGCGATCTCCCCATGCCGCTCATTGCGGCTCGACCCAGAGCAACAACCCTTCGAGCCTCACGACGCGCACTCGCTGCCCCGCGCTGCACCGGAGAGCTGCTGTGCGCATTCCACAGTTCTCCACCGTAGCGCACCCGGCCGCCGCCGGTGAAACTTTCGAGGGCCTCGGCGATGGCACCGATCATGGCCTGCTCGCCGGTCACCACGGGCCGGCGCATCGAACGACTCGCGACATACACGATGCCGATCATCGCAAGACCGCCGGCGGTGGCGACACCGCCGATGATGGGCATGTCGATCCTGAGGCCGGGCACGTCGCTGTCGAGCAGGATGATCGAGCCGATGACGAAGGCAATGAGGCCCCCGAGCCCGAGCGCGCCATGGCTGGTTACGAAGAACTCCAGCACGATCATCAGAATGCCGACGGCAATGAGCGCGAGCCCCGCGTAGTTGACCGAGAGCAGCTGGAAGGCAAACAGCGCGAGCAGCAGCGAGATCGCGCCGACCACGCCGGGCAGCACCGCGCCCGGGTTGTACCCTTCGAGCAGCAGGCCATAGATGCCGATCAGCATGAGGCCATAGGCAATGGTCGGATTGGTGATGACCGCGAGCAGGCGCGTGCGCCAGTCCGGCTCGGCGTGCTCCACCACTGCGGCCTGCGGTTGCGAGCTTCACGGTGCCGTTGCCGATCTTGATTTCCCGGCCGTCGACCTGGTGCAGCAGATCGGGCAGATCGCGCGCGATCAGGTCGATGACGTTCTTCGACAAGGCATCCGACGCCGAGAGACTCACGGCGTCGCGCACCGCCTGCTCGGCCCATTCCGCATTCCGGCCGCGCAGCTCCGCGAGACCGCGGATGTAGGCCACCGCGTCATTGATCGCCTTGCGCTCCATCGCGGTACCGGGCTGGGCGGGCTCGGTTCGATTCGGATGCTTCGGGTTTCTTGCCCGACTTCGTCTCGGCCTGCGGATCTTCCTTCGGCGGCTCACCGCCCTATCGAAACGGGCGTGGCCGCGCCGACGTTCGTGGCAGGCGCCATCGCCGCGATGTGGCTCGCATAGAGGATGTATGCGCCGGCACTCGCTGCACGCGATCCGGAAGGCGAGACGAAAGTAGCGACCGGCACGGGTGACGCCAGAATCGCGTGAATGATGTCGCGCATCGAGGTATCGAGCCCGCCGGGCGTATCCATCTGCAGGACGATGAGCTTGCTGCCGCGCAGCCTGCGCGGACTCGATGCCACGCTCTATGTAGCTCGAGGTTGCCGGGCCAATGGCTCCTTTGATCTCGAGAACGGTGACGCCCGGCGGCCGATGCGGGCATCACTGCGGCCAGGGCGATCAACAGCGATATCAGGGTGAATCCGCGCACGAAGCGACCTTACTCCGAATCGAGCCTTTCCGGCCAACACCGCCCCATTTCTGATCCGCCTGGCGAAGGCCTTCGCCGACACTGTCATGGCTCTCCGCCCGGTAGCCGTCCCGGCAGTTGGCATGCACGAACCCACCAAAGCTCATGCCGAGATATTCGAATGTCTCGCGGAAGGAGCCGATGAACGACGGCGCGACCTCGTCGTCGATCGACGTGCAGACCACGTAGCCGGTCTTCCCTCGGAGCTGTCGGCCCTTCGTCCAGCAGATCGGGCAGATCGAGATAGTCGGAGATCCGGTCCAGAAAGATCTTGACCGGCGGACTCGCGGCATACCAGTAAACGGGCGAGGCCAGGATGATCTGCTGGAAGCCCAGCACCCGCGCCATGAGCGGCTCGAAATCATCGCTCCGGTTGCGATGCTCGTAGTCGTACGCCGCGATGCTCTTTCCAGGCGAGATCGACCACTTCGATCTGCAGCTCGCCGGCGATCGCATCCATGAGCTGACCGGTGTTGCCATTGCGGCGCGAGCTGCCGAACAGGGCGATTGTGCTGCGCACGCGACCGGGCTCACTTCCTGCGCGAATCGGTTTTGCGAGCGGCCGGCGCCCGCGGCGTCCTCGGCAGCCCGGTGTGCTGCGTCTTGAAAGGCCGAGCCGCACTGCCGCCGCGCTTGCCTTCACCCATGCCGCCCGTGCCCGCCGGCTGATACGCCGGCACGAGCTGATGCTTGCCGTTGCCGATGAGGTCTGCGCGGCCCATGCGTCGCAACGCTTCACGCAGCACCGGCCAGTTGTTGGCATCGTGATAGCGCAGAAATGCCTTGTGCAGCCGGCGCACTTTCAGGCCTTTCGGAATCTGCACCGTTTCGCTGGTGCGGGTGAGGCGCTTCAACGGATTCTTGCCGCTGTGATACATCGCGGTCGCTGTGGCCATGGGCCCGGGCAGAAAGGCCTGCACCTGGTCGGCGCGGTAGCCGTTCTTCTTCAGCCACAGGGCGAGCTCGAGCATGTCCGCATCGGTGGTGCCGGGATGCGCCGCTATGAAATAGGGAATCAGGTACTGCTCCTTGCCCGCCTCTTTCGAATAGCGGTCGAACAGCTCCTTGAAGCGGTAGTAGGTGCCGACGCCCGGCTTCATCATCTTCGAGAGCGGCCCCTCGCCGATCGCTTCAGGCGCGATCTTGAGATATCCGCCCACGTGATGCTGCGCGAGCTCGCGCACATAGTCCGGCGATTCGATCGCGAGGTCGTACCGCACGCCCGGATGCGATCAGCACCTTCTTGATGCCCGGCAGCTGTCGCGCGCGCTTGTACAGATCGATGAGCGGCGTGTGATCGGTATTGAGGTTGGGGCAGATGCCCGGGTACACGCACGACGGCCTGCGGCAAGCGCTCTCGATCTCGCGGCGTCTTGCAGGCAATGCGGTACATGTTGGCCGTGGGACCGCCCAGGTCGGAGATCACGCCAGTGAAGCCCGGGCACCGTGTCGCGGACTTTCTCCACTTCGCGGATGACGGAATCTTCCGAGCGGCTCTGGATGATGCGTCCTTCATGCTCGGTGATGGAGCAGAACGTGCATCCGCCGAAACAGCCACGCTGAATCGCCACCGAGAAGCGAATCATCTTGTACGCGGGAATGTTCGCGTCACCGTAGAACGGATGCGGCCTGCGCTGGTAGGGCAGCTCGTAGACCCAATCCATCTCTTGCGTCTGCAAAGGGATTGGCGGCGGATTCAGCCAGACATCGAGATTGCCGTGACGCTGCACCAGCGCTCTGGCATTACCGGGATTGGATTCCAGATGCAGGATGCGCGAGGCGTGCGCATACAGCACGGCGTCGCCCTCGACCTGCTCGAACGACGGCATGCGGATGACGCTGTGCTCGCGATCGGCGTTCTTCACGCGGCGAACGAATTTCACGACCTGCTCGGGAGGCTTTTCACCGGCGGTCGATTGCGGAGTCATCGCGTACGGATCCACCGGCGGATTCAGCGGACCGGGCGCATCCAGGTGTGTTGAATCGATTTCGATCCAGCCTTGCGGTATCGCCTTGCGCACGAACACGGTGCCGCGGATGTCCGTGATCTCATCGATGCGCTCACCGCCTGCGAGCCGGTGCGCCACTTCGCACATCTGACGCTCGGCATTGCCGTACACCAGCAGGTCGGCTTTCGCATCCAGCAGAATCGAGCGTCGCACCTTCTCCGACCAGTAATCGAAGTGCGCAATGCGCCTCAGCGAGGCTTCGATTCCCCCGACCACGATCGACACATCTTTATATGCTTCGCGCGCTCGCTGCGCGTAGACGATGACGGAGCGGTCAGGCCGCTTGCCGCCCTGCCCGCCCGGCGTGTATGCATCGTCGCTGCGGATGCGCCTATCCGACGTGTAGCGGTTGACCATCGAGTCCATGTTGCCGGCGGTGATGCCGAAGAACAGGTTCGGCCGGCCGAGCTCTTTGAATGGCTCGGCGCTGTGCCAGTCCGGCTGCGCGATGATTCCAACCCGAAACCCCTGCGCTTCGAGCACTCGGCCGACGATCGCCATGCCGAAGCTCGGATGATCAACATAGGCATCGCCCGTGACGATGATGACGTCGCAGCTATCCCAGCCGAGCGCATCCATTTCAGCGCGGGACATGGGCAGGAACGGGGCGACGCCGAGGCGGGCGGCCCAGTGTTTGCGGTAGCTGGCGATGTCACGGGCAGGTTCCATAGTGGGTGCGCAATATACCTGCTGGCCCTAGTTCACGCCCGACTCTGGACTGGCCCCGGCAGCGTGGACTGTGCAACATCGGAGTGAAGAGAGCCGGGAAGCGAAGAATATGGGGTATAGGAGTATTTTGGGCGCGGTACCGAATTTAGCTGCTTCGACAATATCCCATTCTGGCGAGGGTTTTTCCGCGTCAGGCGCCGAGCTCTGCGATCCGATTGGAAATGAGCTCCGATACCGACTTGCTCTGGCTCATGTGGGCTTACCCGATGCATGACTTGAAAAGAATGTAATGACATGGCCCGCGGGATCGCGGACGGTGAAGACCTTGTGATGAACGGCCGGGCGATCTTCGATAGGCGACGGGGCAAGTCCCAGAGCCTCGAAGTTCCGGTGTGTCGCCTGAAGATCATCGACCATCAGGTCGAACGAAGCATTGCCTCCGGCAACCGTGTCCTTCGGTAGAAGGATCAAGTGTGTGCCGCCGCGCATTTCGTAGACCGACACCTGAGGCCCGTCGCAAATCGGGCGCATGCCAATAGTCCGCATGAATTGCGCTGACTCACCCATGCGGTCCGTTTCCAGGACGACATGCGCAACTCCAACGGTGGGACGGTCGTCGTTCATCTAGAGCAATGTTACGGCGAGCGTTCAGACGCGGAAATAGCCAAGCGTTGTTTTTTTGCTGAAAGGGAGTTAGAACGCTTCGAACCAGGAGGTTGCAGTCAAATGCGGTCCAACAAACGGCTCAGGCTCTCGCGACTGACTCTCTTGGCTTCGTTCGTCGTATTCCCGCTGGGGTTCGCACAGGCAGCACAGGGCGGCGCTTGCGCAGTGACACAGAGCTCAGGCCGAGCGATCAGCAAGACATTCCCACCGTCGGATCGTTGGTACGGAGGTGAGAAGCTCGCCGTCATGCTTCCGCCAAATGGCGTGTGGCGCGGCTTGGGACCAGACCATGCCTTCCGCGACAAGCTTTTTTGGTGGAGCGTCGGGGTCAAGCCTGGGTCCGAATCGAATCTGACCGTTACGGGTGTGAAACTGGATGGTGATGCAGCTCCCGCCTTCATTTCTGAAGCGACGAATGTACGCGCCAACTTATTGGGTGGCTCGGCAATGCTGGTGATGGTGGAATTCCCGAGCGCTGGATGCTGGCAGATCACTGGCGAATACCTGGGCGAGAAACTCGCTTTCGTGGTCGAGGCGCGAGCGGATGCGCCTTCCACAAAATAAGTCACCGTCTCGAACGACGATGCCGTTACTGCCTCAGCGGCGCAATCGTCATCCCTGAGACCAGCCGCGCCAGAATTCGGTCCCCAACAGGACCGAGGATGCGGTTCAGGAAGCGTACGTCAGCGCCTATTTCAAGTTGCGCCAGTTTCGCGGGCCGGACGGGTTCGCCAGCTGGCTGTGCCAGATCGCGACCAACGAGGCATTGATGCGCCGAATGCGGAGGCCAAAGCTCGCGCCGGCGCCCCTGACCGAGCTGGATGACATTCAAAACCAGGAGGCCGCCGTGGCAGACCGGCAACCACCCACCAATCCCGAGGAAGCCACCGTTAAGACGCGGGTGCATCCTGCACGACGATTGCTGCAGAAAGACCTTACTGGCGAGCTCGCGGGAGCGCTGACTGGCACCTATCACTTCGACGGTGCGCGCTGCGACCGGCTGGTCTCCGGGTTATTCGCGCGCATCAATCAAGGCCAGAACTAGAGCGCGGGCACTCTCCCACTGGCGAATCGCGCCGACTCGGGGCAGGATGCGAATTCATCCACCTGCCAGCCGAGGAGGCCGTCATGTCCTACGTCAACGCGTTCGTGGTACCTGTGCCGAAGAAGAAGGTCAAGGCCTATATGCGCATGTCGCAGCGGGCGGGCAAGGTCTGGAAGGAGCACGGCGCGCTAGATTACTGGGAGCTGGTTGCCGATGACGTCAAGTGGGGCAAGCGCACATCGTTCCCGCGCAGCGTGAAAATGAAGCCCAGTGAGACGGTGGTCTTTTCATGGATCATGTACAGCTCGCGCAAGGCGCGCGATCGCATCGATGCCAAGGTGATGAAGGATCCGCGCCTGGCCGACATGATGAACGCCAAGGACATGCCGTTCGACGCCAAGCGCATGATCTTCGGGGGATTCAAGAAGCTGGTGCACTGCTAGCCCGTCGCATCGTGCACTCAACGGTGGAAGTTCTGACGGCGCGGGCGGTCGTCGCCATGACGTTCTAGAACTCGCCGCTCGCTCCGCCGCCGCCGAAACTCCCGCCGCCGCCTTTGAATCCGCGCTCTGGGGCTTGCTGCCCCTGAGCGCTGACCCCAACGGTGCCAGCGAGTTCGGGCAGGGCAAGCGGGCCCTCACCGTCGTTCATCTTTTCTGACGTCACGCCGGCGCGGGGCCTGCGCAGGAAACGGTCGAGAGCGTGCGCAGCGGCCAACAACACGCCGCCCCACACGATGAGACGGGCTTCCAATGAAAGGTCGGTCACGCTGCGCAGCTCGTAGGCCACACATCCCAGGCAGAGCATGAATGCAATCAGCGGCGCATGCGTGCGCCGACGGATGCCCGTCGCGAGGGCGGAAACGCCAAATGCCAGCGGCAGCAGCAACGTCAGGAGAATCGGGAATGAGTGATCGCGCCAATAATCGATCGCCGAGAAATCATTCGCACCAGCCAGCCACAGATAGCCGCCGAGCGGCATCGCGATGACCACCCAGTTCAACATGTGATCGTACGAGGGCCGGTTGAACCGCCGGGCTCCCATTCCCAGCACAATCCAGGCCATGGCATAGCAAAAGAGCCCGGCAAACATCGCAGCGCGAGTCGACACTGCCAGCGTCATGGTATCCATGCGCAGATAGAGCGCTACTGACAGGGTGGCAAATGCCAGTGTCGTGAACAGCGGGTTCAACAGGCGCATGCCCGCAATGGCCAAAGTCACCCCGACGACCGTTGCAGAGACCGCGTCGTCACTCCAGAACCGGTGCTCCATCGTCGCGACCGCGATCGCCATGAGCCCGGCGCATATGAGCGCTTCCTCGATGCCGGAGAAGGCGAGCCGGCGCCGCATGATGAGCCACTCGCCCGCACCGATGAGCAACAGGCCGGGAATGACCAGCGAGGGCGCATGCAGCACGTGGCTGATGCTCAGAATCATGACTGCAGCGACACCGCCGAGTACGAAGAAGACGCAGCGCGAGATGAGCCGCACGCTGCGCCAGCCACCGATGTTTTCGGAAAAGATCGGCGCGTCACTCTGTGCGCGAAAGCGCGAAGCGAGGGCCAGCCAGCGCTCCTGCGAAACGGTGACGCGCCACGACTTCATGCCACGCCTTCCTTGAGGCGACCATGCAGCGTCCAGAGAAGGACCGCCGCGCCGACCACTATGATGAGCGTCGCGATGGGCTCAACCAGGCGGCCGTGAATCACTTCGCTCGAAAGGATGCAGTATCCCCAGGCCCCATAGCCGACGCCGTAGACCACGAAAATTTCCTGCCTGGTGCGCATGCCCCGACGAATGGCGAGCACTGCAAGCGCGGTGATCAGCACTACCCCGGGCAGTCTCATGAGACGGTTGGAGCACCAGATCAAGGCGGCCCAGAAGGCGAGATTGGCGATGAAGTGGTCGAACACCTCGGTGAATGCCTGGCGCGCGCCCAGACGTACGTGCGCCGCGCGCCAGACCAGGATGGCGCCGGCGCAGATGAATGCGCGCCAGCTCATTTCCAGCGTCGCCAGGTAGATTTGACCAAGGTCCCCCGAGTACCGGGAAATTCCCAGCCAGCCGGCAAATGCCGTGAGCGCTGCGGCCAGCACGAGCCGTGAATTCAGCAGGTATGCCGTGACGGCATGGACCATCGCCAGGATCAGCAGATGCCACGACCACTGCGCCCCGAACCAGTCGAACCGCATTTCCGCGTAGCCAAGATCCGCGCTCAGGATCAGCGCTCCGAGCAGCAGCAGGTAGTCACTGCCGATCGAGCGCGTCCGTCCTTTCAACTGAGCTCGGATGGCGGGCGCATAGCAGGCCGCCGCCACGAGCGCGAGCGCCACGATGAAGGTGATGGGCCCGATCCGATCGAGATTCTTCTCGATGACGATCCCGAGCCCCGTGACGATGAGCGCCACCGCAAGATACAACGCAACGCGCAGCTCTTCGAAAAGCGAAAAGATCGCGCCGCTATCGAGAGCCATGACCCGCGAGGCCGTTGCCTCGTCGAGAACGCCGGCACCTCGCAGTTCCGCGAGCTCCGGCCCGAAACTCGAGCTCACTTGCTCTCGTCTCGCTCCGGCTCCTTCGGAATGCCAACACGCGCCTCCGGCGAAGGCTGCATTTCCTTGACGACGCTCTCGAGCCCCGGCACGTGCTGCGCGCCTTCGACCACCTTCACGCTCGAGCCTGCGAAGTCATCGCCGATCGGCTGCTGCCGTCCGCCGAGACATTGCGCGAGGAACCCCTCCGTGATCGCGTAGAACGACAGACGGTTCTGCGGCCGCGCGAAGCCATGACCCTCATCCGGATACAGCACGTACGTAACCGGCAGGTTCTTCTGCTTCATCGAGGCAACGATCTGGTCCGACTCCGCCTGTTTCACGCGCGGATCGTTTGCGCCTTGCGCGATGAGCAGCGGGCGCTTGATGCGATTCACGCGAGTAATCGGCGAGCGGTCGGCGAGTAACTTGCGGCCCTCCTCCGTGCGGGGGTCGCCGATGCGCTTCGCCAGGTCTTCGTAGAACGACTTCCAGTATGGCGGAATCGAGCCGAGCAGGGTCGCAAGGTTCGAGGGGCCGACGATATCCACACCGCAGGCGAACTTGTCCGGCGTGAACGTCAAGCCGACGAGAGTCGCGTAACCGCCATAGGAGCCGCCGTAAATCGCCACTTTCTCGGCAATGGCGACCTTCGTGCGCACCGACCAGTCGACCGCGTCGATGAGATCGTCATGCATCTTCCCCGCCCATTCATGGTTGGCGGCGTTGATGAACGCCTTGCCGAAGCCCGTCGAGCCGCGGAAGTTCACCGACAGCACGGCATAACCTCGATTCGCCAGCCACTGGTGCTCGGGATCGAAGCCGAAGCTGTCGCGCCCCCACGGCCCGCCGTGAACGTTCAGCACCAGCGGCAGCGGCTTGTCGGGCACGCCATCCTTGTTGCTGTCCGACCCCGGCGGCAGCGTCAGGTACGCGACCAGCGTGTGCCCATCGCGCGATTTGATCTCTCGCGGCCACATCGGCTGAGTCGGTGCATTCGCCAGATCCGGGCGCTGGTCGAACAGCTTCGTCACCGTGCCGGAGTCGCGGTCGTATAGATGAGTCGAAGTGACTTTCACCGGATCGTCCACCACGACGATCCATTTGCGATCGTCGAGAGTGCGGCTCACCACGTCGAATTCGGCCCCGAGCGCTTCCTTCAAAGTCGCGATGTCCTTGGCGGCTTGCGGCGTGAGCGGGTTGAGCTCGCTGGTGAGATATTCGACGCCAAAAGCCTGCGGCGTCTGCGATCGCGGCTCGATCCAGGCGGATGCCACGTCCGCACGCTTGCTTTCTCCGATGACGGCCTGCGTGCCGCTCGCGAGGACCAGGCGCACGAGCGCCGCCTTGTCGCGCCCGATCGCGCTCACGAGCAGGGCGGTTCTGCCATCGCCCTCAATGGTGATCGGCTGCGTGGTGAGGCTGTCTTCCTCGCCGTAGCTCAGCAGCTTCACCCAGCCTTGCTCGGTGCGGCGGAAGATCTCGCCGCCGCCCTCGTCCAGAGTCTTGACCGCCAGTCGCGGCTGCAGATCCAGGTCAGGAACGTAGCCGGCATAGCCGCTCTCGTTCTTCTCGACCAGCGTGCGCTGGCCGGTGTTGACGTCGATCGCGTAGAGGTCGTGCCATTCGGGAGCGCGATCATTGAGCGCAACGAGCACGATGGTGGGCTTGCGGTGCGAAACGCCGACGATCTGCGCCTGCACGCCTGTCAGCGGGGTGAGGTCGAGCTGCTTGCCGCTTTCCACATCGACGCTGAACACGCGCCAGTTCTCATCGCCGCCTTCGTCCTGAAGGAACAACACGTGGCGCGCATCCGCAGCCCACTCGTGCGCGCGGATGCCGCGCTTGGTGTCGTCGGTCAGCGGTTTCGCCGACTCGAGCTGCCCATAGGGCGCGAGCCATACGTTCAGCACCCCATCCTTTGGCGCGAGGAAAGAAATGAATCGGCCGTCCGGGCTCAGGCGCGCCTGCGTCTTCACCGGATTGCCGAAGAGCGCGACGCGCGGGATCAGCGAAGCCTCCTGCGGGGTTGGGGCCGCCGAACCCGTGCCCATTATCACCATCGCGAGTACTCCACCGATCCAAGGCTGACGCATGGCACTCTCCTGAGTGGGAGCACGATTATATGCGGGCGGCAGCCACCGCATCGGTCCGTCGCAGCGTGCGAAGGTTGAATGGGCTGCCAGGCTTGAGCGCGAGCCGCTCCGCAGCCAGCGCGCGTGCCAGGGTGCCCCGGCCGGCCCGCATGGAGGCCTCCATCAGGGTGAGATTGAGGATATCGCGCTGGGCGTTGCTGCCGCCGAACCGATTCGCATGGCCCCGGACCCTGAGTAGATCCTCGATGGCGATGTCGTAGTCCCGCCGTTCGAATGCGCAGAGAGCACGGGCCACTGGCAGTCCCACCTCGCGGCTCATCATGCCGTTAGTGTCGTAGCGTGCCGCAGTCTTCTCCAGTGAAGCCATCACACGGCGCACGGACGCATCACGACCCGTCGCCAGGAATGCCATGACGGCATGCACATCGTTGAAGGCGTAGTAACCCGCCTCGCCGAATCCTTCCCACGCGTCGGCAAGCTCGTTCCACCGTTCAGTGACATCCACTCCGCGAAGTCTCAATCGCCAGAGCAGCGCAGAGGCATCCACCATCTCGAACGCCACGCGACTTCCAATCGTCCGGATGTGCGCGTCATAAATTCGCAGGGCGGCGGCATAGTTTTCCGTCTCGAGGCGATACAGCGCCAGATGCCACCAGTTGTGGAATGCGAAGAAGCTTTGCTCGGCCCAGCTATTGCTGGTCGCTTCCAGCCACTCGACGCCTTCGCTCGTGCGCCCGCTCATTTCGCAGACGTGCGCGACCGCGTGCGCCGCCCACCCGTCGGCGGCGTTCAGTTCCACGGCTCGACGGCCTTGCTTCTCGGCCTGCGCGTAGTCGCCACACTCCTCCAACCCAAATGCATGCATGCCCAGCACGAATCCACCGGGGCGCTCATCATGGCCCCACGCGTTCAGCACCTGCGCCGGCCGGTCGCGCAGCAGCGAGGCTTGCCCGAGGAGAAAGTCGCCCAGATGCGCGATCTGCAAAGCGAGCAGGTCCCGCGGATGTTCAGCAGCTATGTCGCCGTAGAGCTTCACCGCCCCAGCAAAATCTCGCGCTAGCCATGCGCGGGCGGCATTGATGTACATACGCTCGCGCGGCAGCGCCTTGCCGACGTGGCTCTCCGCAGCCTCCAAGGCGGCCGCTATCGCGGGCTCCGCGCCGTGCTCGCTCGTGGTCACGAGCAAGCTCGCCTTGAGACAGTGCCCCATGACGAAAGAAGGGTCATCCGCCAGTGCGGTGTCGATCTCCGCAATGGGATCGATGCGATACAGGCTGAACAGCGCCGCGGCGCGATCGTAGTGGTCGAGCGCCTCGCGGCCGCAAGGGGATACCGCATTGCCGTATGCATCGGTTCGGCTCATGGCAGCACTTCCAGTTCGAACTGAACGGCCGAAGGCAGGGAATCGTCCTCCTCCCGGGAGGCGATCTCGCTGGACCGCAACCGCAGGGACTGGATGGATTCCCAGGCGAAGCCGCACAGGGAGATGAACGCAAGGCCGCTCCAGGCGGCCACCAGACCATACTCAAGTGATTCGATCATGACACGCTCCTCAGGTGGCTCACCCTTCTGGCGTGACAGGTGCCGGAACAATGTTCCGTGCTGGCTAGCCGGGCCGGTAACTGCAAAAAAGGCCGGTACGAATGGCCCATTCCAGGTGCCGCCCGGCCGCGGGGCATTCCTTGCCGATGCGGGACTGGGCGTCCTTCAGACGGCGCTGCACGTTGATGCGGGCCCGCTCCACAGCTGACCCGGCCCTCCGGGCACGCCCGTCCAGGCCGAAGGCCCGGGCCAGTTCGCCGCTCAACTGCTCGAGCTCCGCCCTCGCCTCCTCGGCCGCGGCCGCATCCCCCTGAGCTTCAGCCTCTTCGACTTCGGTCTGCAGTTCCGCCATCCGTTTGCGATAGTCCCGCCTGGCGCGGTCGTCGAGCAGCTCGCCCGAATCGCCGGCATCGACCACCGCATCCGCGCCGGAAGCGCCGGCAAGATCGAGCACATGGATTTCCCGCCGCGGCTCGCCGATCAGTCGCGCCAGCATCTGCATGCCGCGGCTGTCGCGCAGATGAAAGCGCTTGCCCTCGCATTCGCATGCCCAGAGGGCACCATCACGGGCCAGGCGGAAGTACTCCAAGGCCGGGATGCCCGGCAGCGCTGCGGACGCCGCCGGCGTCACGGCCTCGATGCCGGCGGCTTTCCATTCGCTGGTGATGCGGTCGATCCAGGGTTTCGCATTCATGCGACGCGCGATGTCGAGCGCTGTGGCGAAATGCGCATTGGCCTCATCCGCCTTGCCGAGAACCGTGGCAATGAGGCCAAGCACGCGCGCCACGGGGCCCGCCCAGCGCATACCGAGCAGCCCCCAGTGGCCGCACAGCTGGCGATGCGGCAGCAGGTTCTCGTAAACCTCGGCGGCGAGGCCGCGGTCGCCGTGCGCAGCAAGGAACTCACCGAGGCCGCAGATCGCGGCGAGATCGCGAAACTGGATGATCTTGTGAACATGATCCGCATCCGCGGCGCTCCCCGGCGGCTGTTCGCCGCAGCGCATCAGCACCGTCAGGAGATAGGGCTTCAGGTAGGTGTCGGCCATGGGCAGGCCGGCAAAGCTGTTCTCCAGCTCGCGCGCGAGCAGCCGCAGCTCATCTTTCGAACCGCGCAGCTCCGCGAGCGCCATGCGCTGCACGGCCAGGGTGCGCGCGGCGTTGGGGTCCTGCGAACGCTGCGCAAGCTGTTCCGCTTGTTCCAAAGTCGAAGTTGCGACGTTCAGATTGCCGCGCATAGTGGCCTGCATCACCCGGAATGCGGCCGCATTCCACTGGTACTGGGGAAGCCCCAGCGCCTGCGCTATGGCGCCGCATTGATCGATGGCATTGTCCATAGTGGCCGCATCGCCGAGCTCCGCCGCATCGATCACCAGCCGCATGTGGCCCAGCATGCATTCCGAGGTGTCGTGCAGCGATTCGGCAAGCGCCACGTACTCTCTATTGAGCTTCATGCGCTCATGCGGATCACCGAGATCCATCAGGGCGGAGATGGCGCTGCGCAGTGTGCCGAAAAGAGTATGCCGATCGCCGGTAGCGCGCGCGATGCGGATCGACTCGCGGGCCATCTGGATGGGCTCGCCGGGAACTTCCGCAGGCTGCATGGCCGCGGCAAGTCGCGCCAGCACGCGCGCCCGGCGCGATGATGCGTGGTCGCTCAGCGCAGCGAGCGACTTGCGAAGCATCTCCACGAGCCTTCGATCGACGTTTCCGTAGGTGAAAATGCCGCCATAGGTCAGCGCCGCGTCGGCCATGAGCTCGACATCACGCACGGACTCCGCGAGACTGAAGGCTTCCATGCTGTTGCGGCGGCCAGCTTCGAGATCGCCTGCGCGAATCTGCGCCGACGCCAGGCCCCGAAGCAGGTGCGCTCGCAGATTCGGAGTCGCGTCCTTCGATTCCGCCGCGGCTTCCAATGCGCGAGACGCGCACAAGGCCGCATCGTCCAGCGCGTGACGCGCGTCGGCCTGCTCGGCTGCGCGAGACCATGCTTCAACAACCCGCAGACCCTGGTCCGGCCCGGATTCTTCGAGGTGTCTGGCCAGCTCGGGCCACGGACGATTTTCTCCAGTATTTTGTTCCAGCAAGCGCTGCACGCGGGACTCGTGAAGAGCGCGCCGGCGGCGCGAGGGCAACGCGACGTGCAGCGCTTCGCGCACGAGCATGTGCTCAAATCGAAGTGCGCCAGTCGAAACATGCTCGATCAGCCGCGCCGCTATCGCAGGAGCGAGATGCTGCTCCACGTGTTCGATGGATTCTTCAGTCAGCTCGGCCAGTGCATCGACAGTCAAGTCGCGTCCCAGCACTGAGGCAGCACCGAGCAGTGATTGAGTCTCCGGCGGAAATTGCGCGACGCGCTCTTCGATCGCGGTCGCCAGAGTGGTGGGGACCGGATGGGAGCCATCGCTGGAGAGGCCAAGCTCCATGACCTCCTTGAGATAAAGCGGATGACCCTCGGTCAACCTGAAGATCTCCGTGACGGTCTGCTCGAGCGGGCGCTCGCCCGTTGCGGCGCGGATGTATTCGCGCACCGAGTCGCGCCCCAGCCCTTCCAGTTGCAGCTGGACGGCTTCGCGCATGATTCGCGTCAATACGTTGCCTACCCGCGGGCGATGCAGCTCCGTCGCGCGATATGAGCCCAGCAGCAGGGCCTGAGAATTACGCAGTTGCCGCGCGACGAATTCGAAGAGCACGAGCGAATCGGGGTCGGCCGAGTGCATGTCCTCGAACACCACGACCAGGGGCTTCGCTGCCGACAACGCCTGAAGGATACTCGCGATGGCATCCATCAGCCGGAAACGCGCCTGCTCCGGCTCGAGATTGACCGGCCGGCCGCTCGCCTCCGCGCCGATCTCCGGCACGAGCTCTGCGATCGCAGGCGCGAGGTGCGGCTGATATCGCAGCGAGGCGCGCCCCTCTGGCCCGGCTAGCACCGAGCGCAGGACCTGGATCCATGGCCAATAGACGGGCGCTCCGCCCGCCTCCCACGCGGAACCCCAGTGAACAGGAACGCCGAGCTGCTGACATTTCGCCGTGAACTCGGCGAGCAGCCGGCTCTTGCCGATACCGGGCTCGCCGCTGATCAGGCACACCGTGCCCCGGTTTTCGCGAGCGGCCCGCAGGCTGCTGTCGAGCGCGGCGAACTCTCTCGTGCGCTCCAGAAACGCGTGGCTGGGAAGTGCGCCCACCGTCGCGCTCGTCAGTACAGCAGGACTGGCCTGCGTTCCTTGCGCCAGGCTTTTTCGTCTGGCGCGGCTAGCGCATCGAGATCCGCGGGCGTGGCACGCGGATCGTCGACCCATTCGCGCAGCAGCTTGCTGCCGTTGATCACGTCGATCGCGAGCCGTCCCTTTTCGTACTCGTAGGGAAAATCGCGCCAGATGCGGGTAGTCCGGTTGCAGGCGGCGCAGCGCCTTGAAGCCAGTGCGACCAGGCGCCAGGGGCGGAAGGCATCGTGATCGTAGGCTGGATCGTCGACGTGGATCTGGATGCCGGCACAGAGCTTGTGCACATGCTTGTGGAAGGTCGGCTCGAACCAGCAGTCGCGCAGGCGGCAGCCTTGCAGCCAGCGCGGCGCAAGCGAATGCATCTCCTTCAACAGCGTCACCGCGTCGATGTCCGGCGCGCCGAAGAAGCTCGAGCGGGCGTGTCGTGCCGCGTCCTTCCGACAGCGTCGTGCCTTCGAGCATCACCGTGCCGGCATAGGCGCGCGCCATCCAGAGATTCGCCGCATTCGGACTCGGGTTGACCCAGCTCGCTCTCCGAGCGGCCAGCCGTAGCCCGGCGCGGCGTCGGGCTTCCAGCCCTCCATCTCGATGACTTTGTAGTCGACGTCGAGCTTCAGCGTGCGCACGAACCAGTGCGCCGAGCTCGCCGAGCGTCAGGCCGTGCCGCATCGGCATCGGACCTGCGCCGACGAAGCTTTCCCAGCCCGCGCGCAGCGTGAGGCCTTCGACCGGGCGACCGGCCGGGTTGGGGCGATCGAGCACCCAGACGGCCTTGCCGGCCTTTGCGCGCCGCTTCCAGCACGTAGCGCAGCGTGGTGATGAACGTGTAGATGCGGCAGCCGAGATCCTGCAGATCGACCAGCAGCACATCGAACGTCTCCAGCATCGCGGGCGTGGGCTTGCGCACTTCGCCGTAGAGACTGAACACCGGAATGCCGAGCGCGGATCGTTGAAATCCGGCGACTCGACCATGTTGTCCTGCTTGTCGCCGCGCAGGCCGTGCTGCGGGCCGAAGGCCGCGGTGAGGTTGATATCGCCGCAGCGCCGCCAGCGCATCCAGCGAATGCCGCAGATCGCGCGTGACGGAGGCGGGATGCGCGAGCAGCGC
Source organism: uncultured Gammaproteobacteria bacterium (assembly GCA_963759725.1). GTDB lineage: Bacteria > Pseudomonadota > Gammaproteobacteria > Steroidobacterales > Steroidobacteraceae > CAVXAE01. The sequence continues at coordinate 53,943 of CAVXAE010000001.1, forward strand.
TACGCGGCGACCGGCCAGCGGCTTGCGCAGGCGACGCTCGTCGAGCAGGCGGTCGATGCCGAATTTCATGAGGAAAGGCCGATGAGCGCGATGCGGGCAGGGCCATTTGGGGGACGCCGTGAATCCGTCCATGGAGGCTTCGCAAAAGCATCCCTGTTTTTGAGACCCCCAGATGGCCCTGCCCGCATCACACCCATCGGCCTCACTTGTTCAGAATTTCACTACGCTGCGAATCGATTCGCCCTTGTGCATGAGGTCGAACGCGTCGTTGATCTTCTCGAGCGGCATCACGTGCGTGATCAGGTCGTCGATGTTGATCTTTTTGTCCATGTACCAGTCGACGATCTTCGGCACGTCGGTGCGGCCGCGCGCGCCGCCGAATGCCGTGCCCTTCCAGACGCGCCCGGTGACGAGCTGGAACGGGCGCGTCTTGATCTCCTGGCCCGCGCCCGCGACGCCGATGATCACCGATACGCCCCAGCCACGGTGACAGCACTCGAGCGCCTGGCGCATGAGGTCGACGCTGCCGACGCACTCGAAGCTGTAGTCGGCGCCGCCGCCGGTGAGCTCGACGAGGTGCGCCACGAGGTCGCCGCCGACCTCCTTCGGGATTCACGAAGTGCGTCATGCCGAACTTCTCGGCGAGCGGCTTGCGCTTCGGATTGAGGTCCACGCCGATGATCTTGTTCGCGCCGACCAGCTTCGCGCCCTGGATGACGTTGAGGCCGATGCCGCCGAGGCCGAACACGACGACATTCGCGCCAGCTTCGACCTTGGCCGTGTTGATCACCGCGCCGATGCCGGTGGTGACGCCGCAGCCGATGTAGCAGACCTTCTCGAAGGGCGCGTCTTCGCGGATCTTCGCGAGCGCGATCTCCGGCAGCACCGTGAAGTTGGAGAACGTCGAGCAGCCCATGTAGTGATGAACCTTCTCGCCGCCGATCGAGAAGCGGCTCGTGCCGTCCGGCATCACGCCCTTGCCCTGCGTGGCGCGGATGGCCGTGCACAGGTTCGTCTTGTGCGAAGTGCAGGACTTGCACTGCCGGCATTCGGGCGTGTAGAGCGGAATGACGTGATCGCCTTTCTTGAGCGTGGTCACGCCGGGGCCGACGTCAACGACTACGCCGGCGCCCTCGTGCCCGAAGATCACGGGGAACAGACCCTCTGGATCGGCGCCCGAGCGCGTGAACTCGTCCGTGTGGCAGACGCCGCTCGCCTTGATCTCGACGAGCACCTCGCCGGCCTTCGGGCCCGTCCAGGTCCACCGTAACGATCTCGAGCGGCTTGCCCGCCGCATACCCCACAGCAGCACGAGTTTTCATGTCGACATTCCCCCGGGTGTTGGCTACCGCCTGCGCAGCGGACCGGCATTTTGAACGTGAAGGCGGGAGGGAGGCAAATAAGCATAAGATTCGCGCCGGAGTGCGCATGTCCAGGCCCGATTACGACGTGATCATCATAGGAGCGGGGGCCGCGGGGCTTGCCGCCGCGGCCGCGATCGCCGCCGACGGCAACAAGCGCGCGCTCGTGCTCGAAGCTCGCGATCGCATCGGCGGGCGCATCTGGACGCATCGTGAGCCCGGCCTGTCCTCTCCCATCGAGCTGGGCGCGGAGTTCATCCACGGCCGCGTGTCGGCCACTTTCGAGCTGCTGCGTACAACCGGCCACGTAGCTCTCGATGTACCGGAAAAGCATTTTTCCCTTCGGCGCGAAAGCCTGCAGCGGTTGGACCAGGCCCTGTTCGTGCAGATGCAGCGGGCGCTCGCGCGCATCGGCTCCCGCAGGCTCGACATGTCCTTCGCGGAATTTCTCGCCGGCAGCGGCCTGTCGCTTGAAGGGCGCCGGGTCGCGCGAATGATGGCAGAAGGCTTCGACGCGGCCGACACGACACGCCTGAGCGCGCGCTCGATCGCCGAGGAATGGCGCAGTGGCGGCCCCGCGGATTCACCGCAGTACCGGCCGGAGCTCGGGTACTCGGCCCTGATGGACGCACTGCATAGAAAGTTCGACGGCAGCAAGGTTCGCCTGCAGTTGCGCAGCATCATGCGCTCGGTGAATTGGAGCCCTCGCGGTGTAGAAGTGAGCGGAGTGTTTCTCGACATTCCATTTCAAGTTACCGCGCGGCGCATCGTGGTGACGCTGCCGCTCGGGGTGTTGCAATCCGCCGAGCATGCCGCAGGCGCTGTGCGCTTCACTCCCGCGCTCGATTCCAAGCGTCAGGCCTTGCACGGCCTTGTATCGGGGCCGGTGATGAAGGTCGCCCTTCGATTCGGCACCTCGTTCTGGGATGAGATCGACGAGTGCCGTTTTGCCGACGCGTCGTTCTTCCATTCGCCGGATTCGGCATTTCCCACTTACTGGACGGCGCTACCGCGCCGGGTGCCGCTGTTGATCGCCTGGGCCGGCGGACCGAAGGCACAGCGACTCTCCGAAATGAAACATGATGCGGTGATCGCCGAGGCTGTCGGCGGGCTGCGCGCGCTGTTCAAAGGACGATCTCGCCGCCGACTCGATGCAAAGCTCGAGGGCGCTTGGTTTCACGATTGGCAGCAGGATCCGTTCGCGCGAGGCGCGTACAGCTACGTGCAAACCGGCGGAAGTGCGGCGCGCCGGGCGTTGGCGAAAGCAATTGATGGCACCGTGTTCTTTGCCGGCGAGGCGACGGATGTCAAAGGCGAAGCCGGCACGGTCGCCGGCGCGCTGCAGAGCGGACGGCGCGCCGCCCGCGAAGTGCTCGCTTTGTAAGCGGCTTACCGCGGGCCCTTGTAACCCGGACCCTTCAGAATTTTCCCCGGCCTTGCAGTCGTGATCTTCCCGCCGTCGACGACCAGCTTGCCGTTCACCGCAACGAAAGGGACGCCTTCGCTGTAATGCGACGGGTCTGCAAACGTCGCACGCTCGCGCACCGTGGCCGGATCGAACGCAACGAGATCGGCGACCATGCCGGCACGCAGTACGCCGCGATCCGACAGATGCATGCGCGCGGCGGGCAGCGACGTCATCTTGCGAATCGCTTCCTCGAGCGACAGTACTTTCTGCTCCCGGACGTAGTACCCGAGAATGCGGGTGGCCGAGCCCCAAGCGCGCGGGTGCGATTTGCCTTCCGAGAAAATGCCGTCTTCCGCCACAGCCGATGAATCCGTATTGAACGAGACCAATGGGTTTCGAAGCGCCGAACGCACGTCGTCCTCGCTCATCGAGAACGACACCCGCCCGGTGTTGCCGCGGTCGACTGCGACGATGTCCATCATGACGTCGAGCGGATCCTTGTTTTCATCCTTGCCGATGTCCGCCAGGGTCTTGCCCTGATACTTGCGAAGGTCGGGGTTCAGCACGCTGGTGATGAGAATGCGGCCGGCGGATTCGGGCCACTCCACATCGCTCTTCAGGTAATCCGTGCGAATGCGCGCACGGGTCGCCTTGTCCTTGAGGCGCGCGACCATCTTGTCTGCGCCGCCCTCACGCACCCAAAGGGGCAGACTGTCGGCGAGCCCGTTGGAGCTCGCTGCCCATGGATACTGATCGGCAGTCACATCGAGCCCCTGCGCGCGCACTTCTTCGATCCGCTTCAGCATCGCCGGCATGCGACCCCAGTTCGCCTTGCCCGAAGCCTTGATGTGGTAGATCTCGGCGGGAATGTTCGCTTCGCGCGCGATGCGGAACACTTCGTCCATGCTCGCATCGATGCCGCCGCTGCCGTCGTCGCCCTCATCGCGCATATGCGTGATGTAGCTGCCGCCGTAGCTCGCAGCGACTTTCGCGAGCGCGATGATCTCTTCGGTCGAGGCGAAGTGATCCGGCACGTAAATCAGCGACGTCGAGACTCCAAAGGCGCCCTGCTCCATCGCCTTGGCCACTTCATCCTGCATGGCCTTGAGTTCGGCGGCGGTCGCGGGCCGGTCATCCTTGCCGATCACGTAATTACGCAGCTGCCCCGCGCCGACGAAGGTGCCCAGGTTGAGCGCAACGCCGCGGCGCTCGAACTCCTTGAAGTAGCCGGTGAAGTCCGTGAAGTTGGGCGTCACTCCGAAGTGGTCGTAGATATCCTTGGAGTCGGCGAGCAGGCGCGCATTGAGCGGGGCAATCGAGCCGCCTTCGCCCGTCATCTCGGTGGTGATGCCCTGCGTGATCTTGCTCGCCGCGCGGCCATCGACCAGCACGTTGTATTCGGACTGGCCCATCATGTCGATGAAGCCCGGCGACAACACCAGCCCCTTCGCATCGATGCGGCGCCCGGCCGTGGCCTTGGACAAATCACCGACGGCTGCGATGCGGTCGCCCTTGACACCGACGTCGGCCTTGAACCACGGCGCGCCGGTGCCGTCCACGACTCGCCCGCCGCTGAAGATCAGATCGTAGTCCGCGGCCCGCAGCGGCATCGCAACCAGCAACGAGAAGGATGCGCAGAGCGCGAGGAACTTGGTCATTTTCATGAGGGCCTCCAGGATCGGACGATTAGACGCCCGCCCGCGCAGAGATTCCGCCCAATTTTCGGATGGAAAACAGGAGTAAGCGTCAGAAGGCCACCGTGGAGCGGGCGCGCGCCACGAAGCCGGCGGGCTTGTGAAAATCCGGCTTGCCGCGAGGATGCTTCAGAGCCCAGTACGAGAGCTTGCCATCCTCGGCCTCGATCACCGCGGCCAGAGCGAGGCGCAGCGGCGCAGTACCGCCCAGTTCAGGCAGGCCGTCCAGCCGCAGCGTGGCATCCAGGTCGAGCCGATATTCGGATCCGCGGATGGCTATTTCTGGCGGGCGCCCCAGGTCGACGGGCGTCATGCCCTTCCGGTACGACTCGAAGCGGTACAGCGCCCATTGCGAGGAAGGCGCAAGATTCAGCTCGTAATAAAAAGGCGCATCCCCGGTGGCAATGAACGCTTCGAAGCAGGTGTGACGCCAGAGCTCGTCGGTGCGCTCCGGCGCCGCTGGCGGCGGCACCCTGAGACGTGAGACGTGCGCTTCCAGGGAAAATCGCAGCCGCAAAGCGTCGCCGTTTTCACCATCGATGAGGACCTGCAGACTGCGCACGGCGGGGCGCTGCGAGCGCGGATGACATTCCAGAGCGAGCATGCCCCAGTCTAATGCTGGGGCGTCAGCACGCACAGGGTACAATCCGGCTCGCTTCGGCCGGGGATCGCAGTGCGCAGGCAGCCTTACATCAATACGCTGGAGATGATCGGCCGCACGCCGATGCTGGCCGTGCATCGGCTGGACACCGGCCCCTGCCGGCTCTTCCTCAAACTCGAGAACCAGAATCCCGGCGGCTCCATCAAGGATCGCATCGGCCTTTATCTCATCGAGGCCGCTGAGCGCGACGGGAAGATCAAGCCGGGCGGATTGCTCATCGAGGCGACCGCGGGCAACACGGGGCTGGGGCTGGCCCTGGTGGCCGCGCAGAAGGGCTACCGGTTGCAGCTGGTGATCCCCGACAAGATGAGCCAGGAAAAGATTTTTCATCTTAAAGCGATGGGCGCCGAAGTCGTGATGACCCGCTCGGATGTCGGCAAGGGTCATCCGGAGTACTACCAGGATCTCGCTGCGCGTCTCGCGCGCGAGACGCCCGGCAGCTACTACGTAAACCAGTTCGGGAACGAAGCCAACATTCGCGCGCACGAAGAAACGACCGCGCCTGAGATCTGGGCGCAACTGGATCACAAGCTCGATGCGGTCGTGTGTGGCGTCGGCACCGGTGGAACCATCACCGGCCTGTCGCGCTACTTCGCGCGCACTGCGCCCGATGTGGAAATCGTGCTGGCCGACCCGGCGACTTCTGCGCTTGCAGGCTACGTGCGGACCGGCAAAGTCGAGCCTTCGGGACGCGGCTGGCTCGTGGAAGGCATCGGCGGCGACTATGTGCCGGCGATCTGCGATCTGTCGCACGTGAAGCAGGCCTATTCCATTCCCGATGTGGAAGCGTTTCAGACCTGCCGTGAATTGCTCGCGCAGGAAGGGATCATCGCCGGCACTTCGACGGGCACACTGCTCGCGGCGGCGCTTCGTTATTGCCGCGAGCAGAAAACGCCCAAGCGCGTGGTCACGTTCGTCTGCGACAGCGGCAACAAGTATCTGTCCAAGGTCTACAACGACTACTGGATGATCGACAACGGCTTCGTTGAGCGCGAGACAGTTCGGCGACCTGCGCGATCTGGTCCTGCGACGGCACCAGGAGCACGCTACCGTAACTGTGAATTCAACCGAGACGGTGGCTGCCGCGCACCGGCGCATGAAGCTCTACGACATGTCGCAGCTGCCCGTGATGCAGGAGGGCAAGATCGTCGGGCTGGTGGACGAAGAAGACATCCTGCTCGAAGTGTTCAGAAATCCCAACCACTTCGAGGAACCGGTGACCAAGGCGATGAGCAGCCACCTGGTCACCATCCAGGCGGACGCACCGCTCTCCAGCCTGATGGAAATCTTCAAGAAGGGAATGGTCGCCATCGTGATGAGCGGCGATGATTTTCAAGGTCTGGTGACACGCATAGACCTCCTCAACTGGCTGCGACGGCGGATGTAATCATGAGCAAGCATCAGTTCGGCACACGCGTCATCCACGGCGGCCAGCACCCTGACCCGCAGACGGGCGCCGTGATGCCGCCGATCTACGCGACGTCGACCTATGTGCAATCGAGCCCTGGCGTGCACAAGGGTTACGAGTACTCGCGAACCGCGAACCCTACACGCGACGCCTTGCAGGCGTGCCTGGCGAATCTGGAAGGCGGTCATGCGGCGATGGCGTTCGCGTCGGGCATGGCGGCCAGCGCCACGGTGCTCGAACTGCTCGATACCGGCTCGCACATCGTAGCGATGCACGACCTCTACGGCGGCAGCTACCGGCTCATGGAGAACGTTCGCAAGCGCTCCGCGGGTCTCGATGTGACTTTCGCGGATTTGACGAGCCTGCCGGCATTCGAAGCCGCGATCCGCCCCAATACGCGCATGGTGTGGGTCGAAACGCCCACGAATCCCTTGCTCAAGATCGTGGACCTCGCGGCCGTCGCGCAGATTGCTCGGCGGCGCGGATTGTTGAGTGTGTGCGACAACACTTTCGCGACCCCCTACATCCAGCGTCCTCTCGATTTGGGCTTCGACATCGTCGTGCACTCCACGACGAAGTATCTGAATGGCCATTCGGATGCCATCGGCGGCGCGGCCATCGTGCGCGAAGATCAGGCGCTCGTGGACAGGCTCGCGTATCTGCAAAACGCAATCGGCGGCGTTCCCGGACCGTTCGACTCCTTTCTGACCTTGCGGGGCATCAAGACGCTCGCTCTAAGAATGCAGCGCCACTGCGAAAGCGCGCATGTCATCGCGCACTATCTGGAGAAGCATCCCAAGGTCGAGCGTGTGTACTACCCAGGGCTGGCGAGCCATAGCCAGCACCCGCTTGCGCGGCAACAAATGAAGGGGGGCTTCGGAGGCATCGTCACCGCGGTGCTGCGTGGAGGGCTCGACGATGCCAAGCGATTCCTGGAGCGGTGCGAGCTCTTCTCACTGGCCGAGAGCCTGGGTGGCGTGGAGAGCCTGATCGAGCACCCCGCGCTCATGACGCACGCTTCGCTTCCGGCGCCGATGCGCAAGGATCTAGGAATTAGCGATGGGCTCGTGCGCCTGTCGGTCGGCATCGAGAGCGTCGACGATCTCACGGCAGACCTGAAGGCGGCGCTTGCCTAAGTTTTGAGCGCGACGAACTCGCCCTCGAAGCGGCCAGCAACCTGCGTCCCGGTTGAAATCATCGAAGACACGGTGATGCGCGCCTTCCCCTTGCGCTCGAGCATGCGCAGGAATTGCGTCCATTGATTCTCGCCGGGCAGCGAAGCGGTGGCGATGAACTCGCCCAGCACCGGCGCGTCGTAGCTCATCGTGTTGCTTTGAATGACCAGGCGGCTTGAAACGCCATGACCCAGGAGCCGCGTATGCACCAGCGACCACGCCGCGATCGTTGCGAGCCCGGCAACGCTTACACCGAATGCCGTCTCGCGGTGATTGATGTTCGGCGCCAGCGGAGCACTGATTACCACGGACTCCTTCGAAACTTCGCGCACCGAGACTTGCATGGCACGCGTCAAAGGAATGTGTTCGTGCAGGTAGACTTCCAGCTCCAAGGGGGACATTTCAGCCCTCGACTCGAGCCGGCTTCGGCGCCGCAAGATAGCAGACGGCCGATACCAGAATCAGCATCGGGATGAAGAGAATTACTCCATAGACGGCGCCGTAGAACGCGAACGCATCCAGTGAGCCCCTGGCCGCGCGGGCTGCGAATCCCGCCGCAATGACCGCGGCGCCGAGCGAAACGGCGAGCAGCAGAGCGTATCGCCATCGATCCTCCCGCTCGAACCTCAATACCACGCCGGCTCGCTTTCGGACCCACAGAAAATAGACGACCACCAGCACGCCGACTCCAATGACAGTGCTCAGATGCTGCAAAAGAGAGAATGCCTGAACGTGACGTTCGCCGATGATCCCTACCGTCTCCCGTAGAGCCGGAATGCGGGACACCGCCCAACCATCCTCGTGTGTGAACCCATCCCAAACGATGTGCGTCCAGGAGCCCAGCACCAAGGATGCTGCCGCGAACAGCGCACTCACGGGTTTCAGAGGAACCGCAGAGGAAACAGCCGGTGCAAGCAATGTTCGGTGCGGCTGAGGCAGTACGTACCAAATATAACGGCGCGTGAGATAGAACACCGCCAGGAACACGATCCCCGTCGGAAGGGAGACCAGAAATGTTCCGACGATGGTATGTGCGTAAGTGGCGAAGGCCCACGCGTCCATGTGGTAACCCAGATCAGGCGTGAGCGAACCGAGCATCAACGCGGCGAGATTCAGCGACGGCCAAAACCGGCGCAGCGGCAATACGGCTGCAGGGTGTGCAAAGGTCCACGGCATAGTGAGCGATCGGACTACAGCATGCTCAGTCAGGAACCGTCAACGCTTGCGCTATCATCCGCGCAGGTGTCCGAAGCCAAACCTTTACCGGGAGCCGCAACATGGACGACGACCTCAATCACCTCTCCCGAGAAGCGCTGATCGCCGAAGTGAAGAAATTGCGGGTCGGCATTCGCGCCCATCGCGCCAGCAGCGGACGGGATCTCTGCTGGCACCATCCGCAACTGTGGGGACTGTTGCCGGAGCGAACGGACCCATTACCCGCCGTGCCGGCTTGGCCGCAGTTCATCAGCGGTTGCGTCCACTACCGGCAATCACTCGACGATCAGCTGCCGAACGCGCCACGAACGCAGCAGGAGTTCAAAAGCTAACCGGGCCGTGACGAGTGCTTCAGCCTCTCAGGTCGGCAAGTTGTACTGCACTTTGTCATTCGCGACGGTTATCAAGGCGCGCTTCACCAGTTCCTTGATGAGCGGATCAATGTCATGTTCCGGTATCTGATTCCCGAAAAGTGCCTTGACGGTGCTATGAAGCGTCTTGAGCGTTCGAGGCTTGGCCGATTTTCGCCTGGTGAGATTGTCCATGACGGCTTTGACCCGGTCCGACATCGAAGGCGGTGCGGGCGCAGATTTCACCGCTCTAGCCTCGGCAATTGAAATCGAACGTCGGCAGCGAATACCTTTCTCCTGCAGATGCTTGAGCAAGATATCGAAGCCCGTGTCCTTGGAGATCACATGTAGTGTTGCCGCGGGCACCGACGCTGCGATCTGGCCGATGTAGTACGCGATGTGGAAATCGGCAGCGTTCTTGCCGTTGCCATTGATGAAGATATATTCGGCAGCGGTGCCGAACGGCTGAAGGGCGTTTGCCATTGCGGTCGGAAGCTTGGCCTGATTGGAGCCCATAAATATCCGAATCTTGATGTTGCCGCCCTTCAACTGGGGAAGATCTTTCGGCTGAACGTTCTCGAAATCAATCAGGAAGTATTCGATATTCACTGGGCATCCCGATCAACCACTTCGTAGTGCCGAACCACCTGGTCGAACTCGATCAGCATTTCACGCACTTCCTGCGGCACTACCGATGCCTCAACGTCCGTGCCTGCGAATGCGCGAATCGAGTCCAAGCTGTCCCATTGCGAGACGATCAGGAACTCGACTCCCCGCTCGACGGTCCGTCGCATTATCGACGCGCCGTGAAAGCCCGGCAGCTTGCGCATCTCGGGAAAAATCTCCGTTTGCAGATGCTCGACGTAGGCATCTGCCCGATCGGCCTTCGCGAGCCCGCGCCAGTGACGTGAAATCATTACCAACTCTCCTCGAATACTCGGCTCATGCATTCAGCCCTTCGATGCAGACGAGGCGAGCGGAACTGCGCTCGTCGCGAATCTCTTTAAGCCCCTGATACGCGGGGCCGGTGTAAAAATCCTCCCGGGCCGCAACCGACGGAAACTCCAAGATCACTATTCTGCGTGGCGACCAGGAAATCCTGGTACCGCTCGGCATTGCGAATCCCGACATCGAATACTACGTAAGCGGCCATCTTGTTTCCCTATATGGACTGCCACGACCTGCGAGAGGGCCATTGCCGGAGCGTGGGCATAGAGGACACCATCCTTTTCCGACCAAGGGCCCCATCCTTCTGCATCTCGGCGTTCGAGGAGCGGCAGTGCAGTGTCCTGATGCCAAGCCACAAGCCAATTCGCTTCTGGAGACTTGTCGAAAAGCGTCGCGCTGAATGGAACCGGTCGACCGCCGATAACGCGTGCCGCCAAGCCGATCAGGCGCTGATCCTGCGCAAGAGTCGCAACGGCAGGAATCGAAAACAAATGTCGTACGCCCGCGCGCGACCGTCTGAGTGAAGCGGCGGCGAGCTCGCGCGCGATTCCGTCGAGCTCAGTCGCGCCGATGATGCCGGGAACGATCGCGAAGCCGCTGTCCATGACTACTATTCTTGCCGAAGCACGATGCAATTGCTCGTTGCAACGCGGCGACCATGTAGCGCACGATGCCGGCCTCAACGATTCGCGCGGCATTACGCACTTCATGCTCTGGAAATCCATCCTCGCCATTTGCGTCGGCGCAAGTCTCGGTGCGCTTCTGCGCTGGGGCCTTAGCGCTCAGTTCAACAGCCTGTTCCCGAGCATCCCGCCGGGCACGCTGCTCTCAAACCTGATCGGCGGCTATCTCGTCGGCGTCGCGGTCGCAGTCTTCGCGACCTCACCAGGCATCTCACCGGAATGGAAACTTCTCGTGATCACGGGATTCTGCGGCGGCCTCACGACGTTCTCGGCGTTCTCTGCCGAACTGGTTGCGCTGCTTCAGCAGGGGCAACTCGGGTGGGCGCTAGGCGCGGCGGCGCTGCATCTGGCCGGCTCCGTGGCGATGACGTTTGTCGGAATCGGCACGGTGATCTGGCTTCGGAGCTGAAGGCTTGGCCTTGGCCGGATTCCGCTAATCTTTCCGTCATTGCCGCGAGCGGAACGCCGTCACAAAAATAGAAACGGCCGCCGAGCGGTGGCGTAAAAAACCCGTTTCTTTTCCTTAATATCCACAGGTAATCTCGATCCGCGCGACGGCGAGCTGGTAAGCTGCCGGCTCGCTAAAACCCGGCGCAAGCCCGGGTCAGCGATAACTAGAACAGCCGCCGACATAGGACGACGACCTTGCAAGCCGCGCAGGACGACAACGCAAGAATCTCAATCAAACAGCTTGCACTCACCGGTGGCCTGCTCACCGCCCTCGCCTGGCTGTGCCACTACTTCGAGATCGGCGGCGCCTCGTTCGTCAAGCTGATGATGCTGACGGTGCCTGCGTTCATCGTGCATTCGTTGCTGCCACTGAGGCTGCGGCTCGGATGGTTTCTCGCCGCCTCGCTCGCGGCCATTCTGCTCGTGCTGGGCCCGATAGACGGGCTCTGGCTCATCGGCATCGTCTCGGTGTTCATAGCGCTCTGTCACCTGCCCGTCGCATTGCGCTGGCGCGTGCTGCTGCTGGTCGGCGCCGCTGGAACGCTCGCCTACCTGAAAGCCAGCGGATGGGTCGCCCCCTGGTCGCACACCGCGTGGCCGATCATCGCCTCGATCCTGATGTTCCGGCTGATCGTCTATCTCTACGATCTGCACCACGAAAAGAGCCGGCCGCCGATCGCATGGAGCCTGTCGTACTTCTTCCTGCTGCCGAACGTGTGCTTCCCGCTTTTCCCGGTGGTCGATTTCAAGAAATTCCGGGCAAGCTATTACACCGAGCCGTCGGCTGACATCTATCAGCGCGGCCTGTCGTGGATATTCAGGGGCGCGTATCAGCTCATCCTGTACCGAATCGTCTACCAGTTCTTCGTACTGCCGCCGGGCGAGGTGCTGACCACGCCCCTGCTGTTGCAGTTCATGTTGTCCTCGTACCTGCTCTACCTGCGGGTGTCCGGCCTGTTCCATCTGATCATCGGCATCCTGCTGCTCTTCGGATTCAACCTCCCGGAGACGCACAAGAAGTACTACCTCGCCTCGAGCTTCAACGACTTCTGGCGGAGGATCAACATCTACTGGAAAGACTTCATGATGAAGATCTTCTACTACCCGGTGTACTTCAAGGTGAAGTCGCTCGGGCCGACGCCGGCGCTGGTGATCGCGACGATCGTGGTGTTCCTGTGCACCTGGGCGCTGCACGCCTACCAGTGGTTCTGGATCCGCGGCACGCTGCTGTTCGAGACGCACGACCTGCTCTTCTGGGCGACGCTCGGAGCGCTGGTAGTGTTCAACTCACTGCGCGAGATCAAGCATGGCCGCAACCGCTCCACCGGGCGTCGCGAGCTGTTGTCTTTCGCCACGTTCGCGCAGGTCTGCCGGGTGATTTCCACGTTCACCGCCCTGTGCATACTCTGGTCGATGTGGAGCTCGGACAGCTTCGAGCAATGGGTGTTGATGTGGCGCGCGGCCGGCCCCAGCTCCATCGCCATCGTAGCCGTCATGCCCGTCTTCTACCTACTGGCCGGCTGGGCCGAGAAGCGCGCGGCCGCCGCGCCGCCCGACAAGAGCAAATCCAAACTGGCGGCCCCCGCCGCCGCTGCGGCCGGTCGTATGGCGCAGCCACAGCCCGCAGGCGCAACCGCCTTCGCAAGCATCGCGATCGTGGCCCTCGCCGGCCTCGTGCTCGCGAGCTGGCCCGGCCAGCCGCTGATATCGGGTGAGATCGCTGAGCTCGCGCAACGCACCCGCTCTGAGCATTTGAATCGCCGCGATCAGAGCCAGATGGAGCGCGGGTACTACGAGCATCTGATCAACGTCAACCGAAACAGCGCCGGGCTTTGGGATCAGCTGAAAGAAAAGCCCGCGGACTGGGACAACCTCGACGACACTGCCGCCGCCGTGCACCCGGGCACCTTCATACTCACGGAGCTCGCGCCCAGTTCCGAGACAGTGTTCAAGAACCGGCCCTTGCGCACCAACCGGTGGGGAATGCGCGACAAGGACTATGAAAAGAGAAAGCCTGCCAACACCACGCGACTGGCGTTCATGGGCTCCTCGCACGTCATGGGATCAGGCGTCGACAACAACCAGGTGTTCGAGCAGTTGCTGGAGCAGCGCCTCAATGCAGGTGATTCGCCCACGCGCCGGCACTACGAGGTGCTCAATTTCGGCATGGCGGCCTACAGCTCACTGCATCAGCTCTATGCGCTGGATCAAAAAGTCGCCGGATTCGACCCGGACGTCGTCGTATACGTGCAGATGGAAGACGACGATCGGTTCGTCCTGCGTCACCTCAGCATGGTCATTCGTGGCGGGATAGACATTCCGTACGCCTACGTAAAGGACATCGTGACCAAAGAAGGGCTGACGGCTTCCAGCTCCGACGAAGTGATCCGCCAGAATCTCACGCCGCATGCCGAGCAGATCCAGGCCTGGGCGGAGCACCAGCTCATCACCAGAATTTCCGCGCTCGACATCGAGCCTGTGTGCGTGATGCTGCCGAGGGTGCAGGCGAGGCCCGATCGTGCGGCGACACTGAAGCGCCAGCGCGTCGTGCAGGAGTCGGGATGCAATATCGTCAACCTGGTGGATGTCTACGACGGCTACAATGAACGCGACCTGCAACTCGCCGACTGGGATCAGCACCCGAATCCGCTGGGCCACGAATTGATCGCCACGCGGCTCTACAAGGAGCTGCAGACCCACCCGGATCTGCTGCGCGTGGCGAAGCGGTACTGAAACATTCTTCCGTTACAACACTGATCTGAAGGAAACACTCGCGATGGGACCGGTCGGAGAAACAGTCAAGCAATTCATCCTGAAGGAATTCCTGCCGGGCGAGGATGCCGATCAGCTGACGGAGAGCACTCCGCTGATCAGCTCCGGAATTCTCGACTCGCTGGCGACGTTGAGGTTGTCCACGTTTCTCGAGCAGGAATTCAGCATCCAGATGGAAGCGCACGAGCTGGATGAAGAGCACATCGGCACAATCGCCGCGATCGAACAGCTCGTCAAATCCAAGAAGTAGCAGGCTCGCAACGTGGCCGGCCTTCACGCATTCCTGCAGCGCTCCGCCGCGGAGCGGCCCGACAAGGTCGCGATCGAGGACGGAGACAAGAGCATCGGGTACGGCGACCTGCACGAGCTTGCACGTTGGGTCAGCGCGAAGCTGATCGCCCTCGGTGTGGTGCCCGGCGACCGTGTGGGCATGTACCTGCCGAAGTCCATCGATTCAGTCGCTGCAATGCATGGAATCATGATGACGAGCGCCGCCTACGTGCCGGTGGACCCGACCGCGCCTGCCTCCCGCAACGCCTTCATTCACAACGACTGCACCGTGCGCGTGGCAATCGTTCATGCGAGCGTCGAGGCTGGATATCGCGAAGCATTCGCGGCCCTCGGTACTTTGCCGCCGCTGCTGATCGTTCCCGCCGGTAAGGGTGGAATCGGATTGGCTGATCTGGCGAAAGCCGAGCCTCTCGCGACGCCTGCGCTGCCAGACACTGCGCAGGACGACCTGGCTTACATCCTTTACACGTCGGGCTCCACCGGTAAGCCCAAGGGCGTGATGCTGACGCACGAGAACGCCATCAGCTTCGTTGATTGGTGTTCGGAAACATTCGCGCCGCGTCCCGAAGACCGCTGCTCCTCGCACGCGCCGTTTCATTTCGATCTTTCCATTCTCGACATCTACATGGCGCTGAAGCACGGCTGCACGCTGGTGCTGGTGCCTGAAGATCTGGGCAAGGATCCCGTGGCGCTCGCGCCGTTCATCGCGCAGCGGCGCATCTCGATCTGGTATTCGGCGCCTTCGATCCTCGCCATGCTGGCGCAGTTCGGTAAGCTGGCGCAGCAGGATTATTCGCAGCTGCGCACCGTCCTCTTCGCCGGCGAAGTTTTTCCGGTGAAGCACCTGCGCTCGCTGCAGCAGCTCGTACCGCATCCCGGCTACTACAACCTGTACGGCCCGACTGAAACCAACGTCTGCACCTGGTTCAAGATTCCGGCCGTCGTGCCGCCTGAGCGGGACAAGCCCTATCCGATCGGGCACACCTGCTCGCATCTCGAGGACAAGGTCGTCGACGAAGCGGGCAAGACGGTCGCCAAAGGTGAAGAAGGCGAGCTCGTAGTACGCGGGCCGGCAGTGACACAGGGTTACTGGAATCTCCCCGAGCGCAATGCGATCGCATTTCTGACCGACCCTTCCGGCGAGAAGTGGTACAAAACCGGCGACATCGTCCACGAGACCAGCGACGGCTACACGTATCTCGGCCGCCGCGACCGGATGATCAAGAAACGCGGGTTCCGCATCGAGCTGGGCGAGATCGAAGCCTGCCTCTACAAGCACCCTGACGTGAAGGAAGCCGGCACCGTGGCGCGTGCCGACGCGGACGGCGATCTCAAGGTGGTTGCATTCCTTTCCACTGCCGACGGGCGCAAGCTGTCGATCATCGCGTTGAAGCAGTTCTGCGCGCAGCGGCTGCCGCTGTACATGGTTCCGGACCGGTTCGATCAGCGTCCCGCGCTGCCACGGACCTCGACAGACAAGGTCGATTACCAAAAGCTGCAGCAACTCCTCGACGAGTAACCGGAGCGCAGATGGATTTTTCCTGGTCGGCTGAACAGAGCGAGCTGCGCGAGCAGATCCTCGACTTTGCGCGCAAGGAGCTCACCAGCGACGTGATTGCGCTCGACCGCGAATCGAAGTTCGATCGCGACGGCTGGAACAAGTGCGGTGAGTTCGGTATCCCCGGGCTACCGGTGCCGGAGAAGGAAGGCGGCCTCGGCAAGGATCCGCTCACTACAGCTTACGCGCTCGAGGCCCTGGGCTACGTGTGCCGCGACAACGGCCTCCTGTTCTCGCTGAACGCCCACATGTGGACCTGCGTGATGCCGCTGGTCGCCTTCGGCAGCGCGGAACAGAAAAAGCGGTACCTGCCCGGTCTATGCTCCGGCAAGTTGATTGGTGGCAATGCGATGTCCGAGCCCCAAGCCGGGTCGGACGCATACAAGCTGCGAACCACGGCGCGCAAGGACGGCAACCGTTACATCCTCAACGGCAGCAAGATCTGGACGACCAACGGCCCCGTGGCCGACGTGCTCGTGATGTTCGCCAACGTCAGCCCGGATATGAATCCGAAGGGCGTCTCGGCATTCCTGGTCGAGGCCGGCACGCCCGGATTCGCCGTCACGCGAAAAATCGAAAAGATGGGCATGCGCACTTCGCCGATGGGCGAACTGCATCTGAACGAGTGCAGCATCCCGGAAGAGAACCGCCTGGGCAAGGAAGGCGCGGGCTCGGCCCTGTTCACGCATTCGATGGCCTGGGAGCGCGGTCTGATCCTCGCGACGGCAGTCGGCGCCATGCAGCGTCAGCTCGAGGAATGCACGCGGTATGCGCACGAGCGCAAGCAATTCGGCGAGCCCATCGCTAATTTTCAGTTGGTGGCGCAACGCCTGGTGCAAATGAAACTTCGCCTGGAGTCTGCCCGCGCCTCGCTCTACAAAGTGGCGTGGCTGAAGTCCATAGGCAAGTCGGCGTTCATGGAAGCCGCGATGGCGAAGCTCCACATCAGCGAGAGCTGGATCCAATCATGCCAGGATGCGATCCAGATTCACGGCACGAATGGCTACACGCCGGAGTATCATTTCGAGCGCGAGCTCCGCGACGCCATGGGCAGCCGCCTCTTCTCCGGAACGTCGGAGATCCAGCAGGTCATCATCGCCTCCCTGCTGCCACGCTGACCTTACACCGCCAGCCGACATCGTGACCCGCGTCGCCAGAGACCTTCAAAACGCAGGACGTCGGACATGCCCGCCACTCCTGCTTAGCTGATTCGTACTTCCGTGATCAACCCTGATTCGACCCACTGCCGGAGGTACCCGGCAGCGCGAGCAGGAGTTTCCTCCTCGCTGAAATGGCGCGCAAGACTGGCGCAAATCTCCCCAAAGCTCGCGCCCCTGCGAGCAGCATCCAACGCCTCGGCTTCCGACGGCTGTAGCGAGCGGAAGTAGGTCTGCAACTCCTCGCGCCAGAGCGCCCACTGCCCTGCTTCAGCCAGCAAGGCTGCCTTCGGGCGCTCTTCATCAGATGTCAAAGGCTTCCAGATTTGTGGCGCGTTCCATAAGAGTCCCAGCCGGCGCACGGACGGATGAAATTCAAAGCGCAGCTCCGGCCAGCTTTCCGGTGGGACGCCGGCAAGAGCCTCGACGCCGATTGGCGTCGCATCCGCCGCGTCGAACACTTCGGTCATCGTCCATTCCCACCGAGCGAGGTCCGCCAGCAGCGGCGCCTTGGAAAATGGCATCTGGGTCGCCAGAAAATCCGGCAACCCGGCCCCGTAGTAGCGTACCGATCGGAAGTGGGAATCGTTGGCCTGCACGTAGGCCGCGCCCAGCATCGTGAATTCTTCATCGCCCATCAGCTTCGCCAGCGCCGGATAGTTGGCCTGCAGTGCTTCGATCAGACGCAGGCTGTACCCATCGCCATAGATCGCAAGCCGTGTGGCGATCGGCACGCGCTCGGTGCCGACCACATGCGATTCGACTCCCGAAGTCTTCTGCAACAGGTAGGACTGAAAGTCGTCCTGCATGCGAGTCAGCTCGACCATCAGGCAGCCTCGGCCAGCACGCGCTCGCTCACCCGGCGCGCGGCGGCGAGCTCGCGCTCTAGATCCGCCAGCGGCGGAATGTTCGCATCGCGCTCGATCATCGTGGAAACGCGCCCGAAACGCCGCACCGCGGCGGCATACAGGTCCCACACCGGATCGGGCACCGGATGGTCATGCGTATCGATCAAATGGGTCCCGTGATTCTGGTGCCCGGCCAGGTGCATCTGCTGCACCCGCTCCACCGGAATCGCGTTCAGGTATTCGTACGGATCGAATTCGTGATTCACGCTGCTGACGTAGATGTTGTTCACGTCCAGCAGGATCATGCAGTCCGCCTGCTGCGCCATTTCGCGCAGGAACTCCCATTCGGTGAGCCGCGAATCGCGGAAGCTCACGTAACTCGAAACGTTCTCGAGCAGGATGCGCCGTCCCAGGATGTCCTGTACATCGCGCACCCGGTTGACGATATGCGCCAGCGCTTCGTCCGTGTACGGCAACGGCAGCAGGTCATGCAGATTCTTGCCGTGTACGCCCGTCCAGCAGAGGTGATCCGATATCCAGGCCGGCTCAATGCGCTTCGCGAGCGCCTTCACCTGTCCGAGATATTCCCGATCCAGCGGGGCGGTGCTGCCGATGGACATGGAGACGCCATGCATCACCATGGGGTAATGCTCGCGGATCCGGGAGAGGATGTGCAGCGGACGGCCGCCGGGCACGAGATAGTTTTCGGTCAGCGCCTCGAACCAGTCGATGGCGGGCCGCTCGGCGAGAATGGTCTCGTAGTGATCCACCCTGAGACCGAGGCCGAAGCCCAGGGCGGGATACGCCGGCGTGGTCATGCGAGGGAGTCGATCAGCCCGGGAGCCTTGCGGCTCCCGGACTGAATCTGTTCGGGCAAAGTCTGCCCGACCGCCTTACTTGGCGGCGTCGGCCTTCGCCTTTTCCTTCGCGGCATCGCACTCGGCCTGGGTGGCCGTTTCCGAGAAGCCCATGCCCTTGCAGGAGTTCTGACCCTTGCAGGCATTGTTCGCGGTCTTGCAGGCGGACGTGCCCTTACAGGCATTCACGCCTTCGCACTTCACTTTGCCTTCTGCCGCGCCTTCGCCGGCATTGGCGACGGACACGAACGAGAAGAGCGCGGCAGCGGCGGTCGCCAGGGCGAGGCCTGAAAGCTTGGAGTGGTTCATCGAGTATCTCCTTGAGATCGAATTAGTGGTTTTCGAGTGGGACGAGCGTCAGTCTGGAACCGCGCGGACCCTTCCCCGCCGCGGTGCCTGTCACCCTTACGCCACGGGGACGCAAAAGGTTACATGGGCGCGCATTCTACGTAAGCGGTTGAGCTTGTGCAGGAGCTGTCGCAGCCGAACGACAAGTATGCCGGCGACCGAGACTCTGCTAGCGAATTCGCTTCCGTAGGGGTAGGTGCAAGTCACTCGTACGGTACGGGCAACCGCGGGCTGCTGCATGCAGCGGCGCGCTTGCGCTTTCGCGCTGCGGACCCACATTCCGTTCGCTAGACTACTCTGTTCCCGACGGGCACAGCCTGCCCGCTGTGGGCCCTAACCTCCTGATCCGACGGCTCGAATGAAGGATATCGCCCGCGACTCCATCCGCGTGCACGGCGCACGCCAGAACAACCTGAAGAATCTCGATCTCGAGATTCCGCTGGGCGAGCTCGTCGTGGTCACGGGTGTGTCCGGTTCTGGCAAATCCTCGCTGGTTTTCGACACCCTTTATGCCGAGGGGCAGCGCCGGTATGTCGAGACCTTTTCGCCCTACGCGCGACAGTTTCTCGAACGCATGGACAAGCCGCAGGTCGATCGCATCGAGGGGATTCCGCCAGCCATTGCGATAGACCAGACCAACCCGGTGCGCACTTCCCGATCCACCGTCGGGACGATGACGGAGCTGAACGATCACCTGAAATTGCTGTTCGCCCGCGGGGCTGCGCTTTTTTGCCAGCGTTGCGCCAAGCCCGTGCGGCGCGACTCGGCCGAGACCATTTACGCGGACATGATGGAACGCGCCGCCGCGGCGGTCGATCAGCGCCTGCTGCTGGGGTTCCCGGTGCCGGTGCCGAAGAATTTTCAGGAGTCCGAGATCAGGTCCCTGCTCGAGAAGCAGGGCTACACGAGATTCTTCGATGTGCCGCGCCGGCCTGCTCCTCCGGCAGAGAAGATCAAGGCAGCCAATCCGGCGAAACGCAAGGGGCGGGGCGGCGCCGCCAAGGAATCAAGCAAGCCGACCAACGTACTGGAAGTGATCCAGGATCGTTTCCGTATCGGAGGCGCCGACCGCGGACGAGTGCTCGAATCCCTGGAGGCCGCGCTGCGCGCCGGTCGCGGGCACGTGAACGTCCACGTAGTCGATGACAGTGATCCGCCGCGAAGTCTCGACTGCTGGCGCTATTCGAACCACCTGCACTGCGCGGATTGCGATCTGTCGTATCGCGAGCCGGTGCCCAGCCAGTTTTCGTTCAATTCGCCGGTGGGTGCGTGCGAATCCTGCCGAGGCTTCGGCCGCACCATCGGAATCGACTATGGCCTAGTGATTCCGGATGAGAGCAAGTCCCTGCGCGCCGGCGCCATCCGGCCGTGGCAGACCGAGTCGTATTCCGAATGCCAGGACGACCTGGAGAAGTTCGCAAAGAAGCGCGGGATTCCCGTCGACCGGCCGTGGCGCGAGCTCAATGCGGAGCAGCGCGAATGGGTCATCGAAGGCGAAGGGGAATGGACCAAGAACGTCTGGTACGGCGCGCGGCGCTTCTTCAAGTGGCTGGAGACCAAGGCGTACAAGATGCATGTGCGGGTGCTGCTCTCGCGCTACCGGTCGTACACGCCTTGCGAAGCGTGCAACGGATCGCGGCTCAAGCCCGAGGCACTGCTGTGGCGTATCGAGGGGCGCAGCATCCACGATATCGTGCTGATGCCGATCGAGCAGGCGTGCGAATACTTCAACAGGCTCGAATTGCCGAAGCCCCTGGATGAGGCGACGGACTTGCTGCTGGGCGAGATCCGCACCCGCTTCAAATATCTGACCGATGTGGGCCTCGGTTACCTCACGCTGGACCGGCAATCGCGCACGCTGTCGGGTGGCGAGGTCCAGCGCATCAACCTGACGACGGCGCTGGGCACCTCACTGGTCAACACCCTGTTCGTGCTGGATGAGCCCTCCATCGGACTGCATCCGCGCGACATGCTGCGGGTGATCGGCGTCATGAAGCGCTTGCGCAATGCCGGCAATTCGCTGGTGGTCGTGGAGCACGATCCGCAGATCATGCTCGAGGCGGATCGCATCCTGGACATGGGGCCTGGCGCGGGCGAGCGCGGCGGCGAGATCGTGTTCTTCGGCAATCCCGAGCAGATCAGGCATAGCTCCACTTCGCTCACGGGAGACTACCTGAGCGGGCGGAAAGTCGTGCAGGGCGCGAAGCCGCCAACGCCGGTTCGAATCAGCTCGGTTCCAGTGGCCGAGGCCGTGCACAACAGGTGGCTCGAGCTGCGTGGCGCGCGCGAGCACAACCTGAAGAACATCGACGTGAGAATTCCGCTCAAGCGGCTGGTATGCGTCACCGGAGTGTCGGGGTCGGGTAAGTCCACGCTGATAGAAGATGTGCTCTATCCGGCGCTCCTCAAATACAAAGGCAAGCCCACGGAGGCACCGGGCCCGTTCGACGGATTGCGCGGAGCAGAGCTGGTCGACGACGTCATCATGGTCGATCAATCGCCCGTCGGGCGTACGACGCGCTCGAATCCGGCGAGCTATGTGGGCGCATACGATTGCATTCGCGAGCTGTTCGCTAGCGAGCCCGCGGCGCAGGAGCGCAAGTACACGCCAGGCACGTTCAGCTTCAACTCGGGGAATGGTCGCTGCCCGACCTGCGGCGGCAACGGCTTCGAGCACGTCGAAATGCAGTTTCTGTCTGACGTCTACCTGCGCTGCCCGGATTGCAATGGCCGCCGCTATCGGGACGAGGTGCTCGAGGTCAAACGAGAAGGCGCGACCGGAGTGCGCGCCAGCATTGCGGATGTGCTGGACATGACGGTGACGGAGGCCATCGAGTTCTTCAAGGATTCACGTGAAGTTGCAGCGCGGCTGGCGCCACTCGCGGACGTCGGCCTGGAGTACGTGAAGCTGGGCCAGCCGGTGCCCACGCTTTCCGGCGGCGAGGCACAGCGGCTCAAGCTCGCCGGGCATCTCGCGTCGGCGGGCGCGGTCGAATCGAGCACCACACACAACGGCAAGCTGTTCCTGTTCGACGAGCCGACCACCGGCCTGCATTTCGAAGATGTCGCCAAGCTGCTGCGCGCTTTCCGCAAGCTTCTCGCCGCGGGACATTCGCTGCTGGTCATCGAGCACAATCTCGACCTGATTCGCGCGGCGGACTGGGTCATCGATCTGGGGCCCGAGGGCGGCGATCGCGGCGGCGAGATCGTCGCCGAGGGAACGGTGGACAAGGTCATGGCGAACGGGCGTTCGCATACCGGCAAGGCGTTGCAGGAGTACGCCGCGCAGCTCGAGCGCCATTCCCTGGAAAAGCCGCTGATGCTCGGCATCGCCGAGCCGGCCATCGAGTATGGCGGCGGAAACGGGCGCGCCAAGAATTCCGTCGTCATTCACAACGCGCGCGAGCACAACCTCAAGAACATTGACGTCGAGATTCCGCGGGACAAGTTCACAGTCATCACCGGCGTCTCCGGCTCGGGCAAGTCGACGCTGGCCTTCGACATCCTGTTCAACGAAGGGCAGCGGCGGTATCTGGAATCACTCAATGCCTACGCCCGCCAGTTCGTGCAGCCCGCGGCACGACCGGACGTGGATGCGATTCATGGAATTCCCCCGACCGTGGCAATCGAGCAGCGCACGAGCCGTGGCGGCCGCAAGAGCACTGTAGCCACGCTCACAGAGATCTACCACTTCCTCAGGCTTCTCTACGTGAAGCTCGGGACGCAGTTCTGCCCGGAATGCGATGTGGCCATCGAACCGCAGGGCGTCGCGTCCATCGCCGCGCGCCTGCTGCGCGACTACAAGGGCAAGCGCATCGCGTTGCTCGCTCCACTGGTGATCGCCCGCAAGGGTTTCTACACGGATCTCGCCAAATGGGCAGCCAAGAAAGGCTTCAAGACCCTGCGCGTGGATGGAGCGGCGCTTTCCACCAAGGCATGGCCGCGACTGTCGCGATTCAAGGAACACACCATCGAGCTGCCAGTGGCGGAGATCGACGTGAGTTCCGCCACGGACACCATGTTGCACCAGGCTCTGACGCGCGCGCTGGATTTCGGCAAGGGGCTGGTACACGTGCTCGGCCCGAAGTCGGATGAAGTCACGGTGTTCTCCACCAAGCGCGCCTGCCCCTCGTGCGGGCGAAGCTTCGCGGAGCTCGACCCGCGGCTGTTCTCGTTCAACTCCAAGCATGGCTGGTGCGAAAGTTGCTTCGGCACCGGGCTCGAGATGAGCGGCTTCGACGAAGAACAGAGCGGCGAGGAAATCTGGTGGAACGACTGGCTCGATCGCGATCCGCCGCCATGCAGCTCATGCGATGGACAACGCCTCAATACGGTTGCCCTCAACGTGAGGTTTCGCGATCGCTCGGTCGCCTCGCTCGCCGCAGACCCGATCGATGCGGCTGCTGAGTTCTTCACGAAGCTCAAGCTCAATCCGCGTGAAGCGGAAATCGCGCGCGACATGCTCGCGGAGATCCGGGCGCGTCTCGCCTTCCTCGGGCGTGTAGGCCTCGGCTATCTCGCGCTCGACCGGGCGGCGCCGACGCTGTCGGGCGGTGAAGCGCAGCGCATCCGCCTCGCCGCGCAACTCGGCTCCAACCTGCAAGGCGTGTGCTACGTGCTGGATGAGCCCACCATCGGGCTGCATCCTCGCGACAACGCAATCCTGCTCGATTCGCTCGAGGAACTGGCGTCGCATCGGAATACGCTGGTCGTCGTCGAACACGACGAAGACACCATCCGGCGCGCCGATCACGTGCTGGACCTCGGGCCCGCGGCCGGCGTGCGCGGTGGCGAAGTGGTCGGCTCCGGGACCGTTGCCGATCTGATGGGCAATCCGCAATCGATCACCGGCCGCTACCTGCGCGAGCCATTGCAACATCCCGCAAATCCGCACCGTGTGGTCGCCGAGCGGGGGCCGCATCTCAAACTCGAGCGCGTCGAGATGCACAACCTCAAATGCGTCGACGTGCGCATCCCCCTCGGGCACCTGGTGGTGATCACGGGCGTCTCGGGTTCCGGCAAGTCCACCGTCGCGCGCGACGTTCTGTATTCGAACCTCAAGCAGAGCATCGCCGAGAGCGACAGGAAAAAAGTGCCGCCCATCGGCTGTCGCGCGGTTCGCGGCGCGGAGCACATTGACCGCGTGCTCGAGGTTGACCAGACGCCCATCGGCAAGACGCCACGCTCCTGCCCGGCGACCTACATCGGCTTCTGGGATGACATCCGCCGGATCTACGCCGGCACCACCGAGGCGCGCATCCGCGGCTACGAAGTGAGCCGATTCTCCTTCAACACGGCAGGCGGACGCTGCGAAGCCTGCGAGGGCCAGGGCGTGCAGACCGTGGAGATGAGCTTCTTGCCGGATGTGAAGGTGAGTTGCGACGTCTGCGGCGGGCGGCGGTTCAATTCCGAGACGTTATCCGTGATTTGGCGCGGCAAGAACATCGGTGATGTGCTCGCGATGAACGTGGACGATGCCGTCGAGTTCTTCACGGCGCATACGAAGATCCATCGCGCGCTCAAGTTGCTGCAGGATGTGGGCCTGGGCTATCTCACGTTGGGCCAGCAGAGCCCGACGCTTTCGGGTGGCGAAGCGCAGCGAATCAAACTCGTCACCGAGCTTGCGAAAGCACCACCCCGAATACCCGGCTCGCTGATTCCGGATCGCAATGGCGAGCGCAAGACCCGTACTGCGAGACACACGCTGTATGTACTGGATGAGCCCACAGTGGGCCTGCATATGGCTGACGTTGAGAAGCTCACGCACGTGCTGCATCGGCTGGTGAATGCCGGCAACAGCGTCGTCGTCGTCGAGCACAACCTCGACGTGATGGCGGAAGCCGACTGGATCATCGACATGGGCCCGGAGGCTGGTGATGCCGGCGGACGAATCGTCGCCGAAGGCGCTCCAGCCGCGATAGCCCGCCGCAAGGCGCGCTCGCATACCGGCCAGGTGCTCGACGAATTTCTGCGCGATCGGACGAGACAGGCGTAACCGCGCCTCGCTCAGCTTCCCAGGCTATTGGGATCCCGCCAGCCGCGCTCGAACGGCAGGCGCCAGGCGTGAGGCGCAATCAACTGGTGAATGGCGTTCGGGCCCCACGAGCCGGGAGCGTAGGTCCGCACCGGAGGCGGTGCTTCGAGCAAAGGCATCGACACTTCCCACAGCCGCTCGATACCCTCAGCCGTAGTAAATAGCGTGTGATCGCCACGCATGGCATCCAGGATCAGCCGCTCGTACGCTTCGAGCACGTCGCCGATGAGACTGGTATCCCGCATGGCAAATTGAAGGCTCAGCTTGTCGAGCTGCATGCCCGGCCCCGGCCGCTTGCCGTAGAACGACAGCGACACCTTGGATGCATCCGCAAGATCGAAGGTAAGGTGATCGGGCCCCTGTTCGCCCACCCCCGAGCCTGCGGGGAACATGCTCTTCGGCGGCTCGCGAAAGGCAATCGAAATGATGCGCTGCCCCTCGGCCAGGCGCTTGCCGGTGCGCAGGTAGAACGGCACTCCCGCCCAGCGCCAGTTGTCGATGCAGCATTTGAGCGCGATGAAGGTTTCGGCTTCGGAGGCGGGATTGACGCCCTCCTCGGTGCGATAGCCCGCGTACTGGCCGCGGACCACATCGGCGGGGTCGATCGGCAGCAGACTGCGGAATACCTTGCTCTTTTCCTCGCCGATGGGCCTGGGCTCGAGCGACGTCGGCGCCTCCATGGCCACGAACGCCAGGATCTGGAACAGGTGCGTCACCACCATGTCGCGGAATGCGCCGGTCGATTCGTAGAAGGCGGCGCGCGTGCCGAGCCCGAGCGTCTCGGGCACGTCGATCTGTACGTGGTCGATGAAATTGCGGTTCCAGATCGGCTCGAACAGCCCGTTCGCGAAACGAAAGGCCAGGATGTTCTGCGCCGGCTCCTTGCCGAGGAAATGATCGATGCGAAAAATCTGCTCCTCGGCGAATACCTCATGGAGGCTCTTGTTGAGCGCCACGGCGCTCGCCAGGTCGAGGCCGAAGGGTTTCTCCATGACGATGCGCGAGCGCTCGACCAGGCCCGCCTCGCCCAGCATCCTGGCCGCGGGGAGCGCGGCATTCGGCGGCACGCTCAGGTAATGCAGCCGCCGGCTCTCTCCCTGGAACGATTGCTCCGCGCGTTTCACCGCCTCGGCCAGGGCGGCGGCCCCTGCCTTCAGCGCGACGTAGTCGAGATTCTGCGCGAAAGTCTGCCAGGCGGACTCGTCAATCTTGCGGGTCGAAAATTCATCGAGCGCGGTCCGAGCAAACTTGCGGAAGCCTTCCGCATCGATGTCGTCGAGTGAAACCGCAATGATCTTGCAGGCTGGAATGAATCCCGCGGTGCAAAGATGAAACAGGCCGGGCAGCAGCTTGCGTCGCGCCAGGTCACCGGTGCCGCCGACGAGCACGACGACCTGCGGGAATTTTGGTCCGACGCCTGGAGCGATTTTTGCCACGCGGCCGAGCATAACGCATTGTCAAAAACGCTGTACCATCCCCACCGCCATGACTCACGACCTCACATGCTGGAAATGTGGAGCGTCTCTCGCGGCGCTCAGCCTGCCATTGATGCGGCGCGACGAATGCCCGACCTGCCACGCCGAGCTGCACGTGTGCCGACTGTGCGTGGATTTCGACACGCGGGTGGCGAAGCACTGCCGCGAACCGACGGCCGATGAGGTCAACGACAAGACGCGCGCCAATTTCTGCGATCACTTCAAGCCGCGGGCGGGCGCTTATGTTCCGCCCAATACGGGCGAAGTCGGCAAGGCGATGACGGAGCTGGAGAGGCTGTTCGGAAAGAAGTAGATACGGGATGTTGGGCTTCGCGGACTCATCCCACCTACGCCTACGATTTGCGCACGCGTTCCGACAGGCGTTCGAGAAGCTTCGAGAAGGGCGAGCTCTTCTGCAGCTCGATGCGCAGGTGGCGCACGCCGGAATCATTGAGCAGCTCGCCGCGGCCATTGTCGATCTCGAGCTCGCTCGCGCCGAGAATTTCCAGCGTCTCTTCAAGCGACTTGGCCGACCGCTTCTCGTTGGCGCGCACTTTGCCGAGCGGCTTTTTCGGCGGGCCAGAGGCTTCGCGGCCGGATTGGCGCCACCTTTCGGATTCAGCTGCTGCTGAGCGGCAGCGATTCCCGGTGAGACGATGTCATCCGTGCGCTCGTCGATCAACTTGAATTCTTCCGCTGCGCTTCTCCGCTTCCGCGCGTGGCCTGCCCGCCTGAGCGGCAGCTTTCGGATCGCCCTCGGTGGCACGACCACGCTCCTGCAGGCTCACCGGGATCACGGCGACGCTCGTGAATTCCGAGCGAACGTAGGATGCCACCTGCTTCGCGGAGATCGCATCGCCAAAGAATCCGAGCCGCAATCCATACCACTTGCGGCCATCGCGACTGCCATCCGACCGTGTAGAGGGTGTAGGCGCTGAAGATGGCGAGCGGCGGAACCTTGGCGAGATCGATCGGCTGAACGGACCAGTGCAACTGCACCGCGAAAGAGACCGGCCGCATCGTCATGCACCGCTTCCTTCAGTGCACGCACTGTCGCCGTGTCATCGGGGCGCAGCAACTCGATGCCGATGGCGGCGCTCTCCGCGCTGCGCGCTCTGTCCCGGTGCGCGACGCGTCTCGAGAATCTTGAGGACCGCAGTGTCCGACAGCGATGCAGGCTCGGCAGGCTTCGCCGCCGCGGGCGTCGGCATGAGCCGCGTCGCCCCGGTGTCGTCGAGAGCTTTCAGTACTTCGCGAACGTTGGATCCGGGAGGCGGCGATCTTGCTTGCAGGCGTCGGTTTCTTTTCGACGATGGGCGGCTTCTGCGGAGGCGGGCTGCGCAACTGGAGCAGGCTTTGAAATGGGTGCGGCTGCTTTTGCGGGCGGCACCGGCTTCGGCGGCGGCGCGGCATCTGGAGCCGCATGCAACGTGGGTACTACGACGGGAGATGCCGGAGTTGCGACCGCCGTTGGGAGCGGGAGGCTGCGCGACAGGTCTGGCGGCAGGACTCCCGCGCGGCGACGGCGCCTCAAGATGGGATGGCGGGTGCTGTAGCATCCGCCGGGGCGGCAGCAGCGGCCGCACGCTCGGCGCAGGCTCTTGCCGGGAGTTTCACCCGCCCACGCAGCCGGGATAGATATCGCGCACCACGTTCAGCCACTCTTCCGCCTCGGTCAGCGTCATGAAGTGGCCCATGTGCAGATGGAATCGGTCGCGGCCGTCGGCGCGGCGGCGGCTGACGAAGAAGTTGAAACGTTTGAGCTCGGGCGCCTGCGGCTGCGCGAGCGCCATGGGCGTAGTCGATGAGCACAGGTTGATGACGAAAGGCCCTGCCGCTTCCTTTTCCGCCACCAGCTTCTGTTGTGCCGTCATTAAATCGCCCCGCAACGATCCGACCCCGAAACACCGGAACAGGGGCTGCCGTACGTAAGCGGGCGCGGATTCGCGCGATGCGCGAGATCGTGGCGGCCCCGCCGTCGTAGGACTTTGCCCTTAGACCGGTGGCTTTGCGTCCCCGCCTTTCGACGGGTTTGCCTTTGACACTGGCTGAAGGACCGCAGGTGCGCCGTCAGCCGAAACCAGAACACTCAACAGATGCGCAGTGTCAAAGCGTCGCCGATTGGAGTCAAGCGCGCAGGATGTGTCGTGAATCTCACTCGACGCTGCAGGTGTGACGCGAGTTGTACCTATGCGTCACCGAGGCGACATAAATCAACCGGTAGCGCGGACTTCAGCGGGTTGCGGAGCGCTTGCGGCGCGCGCCTGCAGTAGCTCGGTCATCGCCGCTTCGGTCAGCGGCCGCGAGAGATAGAAGCCCTGCGCAACTTCGCAACGCCGCTCACGCAGGAATTCCAGCTGGTCCATTGCTTTCGATCCCCTCGGCGACGACGCGCTTGCCAAGCGAATGCGCCATCGAGAGGATGGTCTCGACCAGCGTGGTCGAAGCCTGGCTTCGGGGCACATCCTCGAGGAAGGCGCGGTCGATCTTGACCGTGCCGATCGGATACTGGCGCAGATAGTTGAGCGAGGAGTATCCGGTGCCGAAATCGTCCAGCGTCAGGTGAACGCCGAGCTGCGCGAGCCGTTCGAGCGCTGCGCCCGCGAGCTCGTCCGCAAACACGCTCTCTGTGAGCTCGAGCTCCAGGAGCGGTGCCGGCAGGCCGTACTTGTCGAGCGCGCGCCGCACCTGCTTGGGGAATTCTGCGTGCCGAAGCTGATGCGCCGAGACGTTGAGCGCCAGGCGCGGCGGCGTGATCTTGCGGTCGCGCCAGCTCGCAAGCTGCGCGCATGCTGTCTCCAGCACCCATCCGCCGAGGTCGACGATGAGGCCGCTCTCTTCTGCTGCCGGCACGAAATCGCCCGGAAATCGCATGCCGTCGCGAGGCGTCTGCCACCGCAGCAGCGCTTCAACGCCCTCGAGCGCGCCGGTGCCGACCGCGAACTGAGGCTGGTAGAAGAGCGAGAATTCCCGGCGCCGCAAGGCGCGATGTAATCCGCTGTCAGTCGGCGCGGATGGCTTCGTGGTCATGTTGACGTCGAAGAACAGGGCGCGCCCGCGGCCTTGGTCCTTCGCGCGGTACATGGCCATGTCGGCGTTGCGCATCAACTCGTCGATCGACGTGCTGTCGTCGGGGAACAGCGTGATGCCGATGCTTGCGCATACATAGTGGTCGCGGCCGGCGATGTTCACCGGCAGCTGCACGGATTCGATGATGCGCTCGGCAATCGAACGCGCGGCATCCGGATCGACGACGTTGCGCAGGATCACCGCGAACTCATCGCCGCCCAGGCGCGCAACGGTGTCGCCGTCCTTGACCGCTGAGCGCAGTCGCTGCGCGACGATGGTCAGCAGCTGGTCGCCCGCGTTGTGCCCGACCGAGTCGTTGACGCGTTTGAAATGATCCAGGTCGACGTACAGCAGCGCGCCGCGGCTGAGACCCGCCGTGCTGCTGGCCAGCTCCTGGGCGAGCCGGTCCCTGAACAACAGCCGGTTCGGCAAGGCCGTCAGGGGATCGTAGTGCGCCTGCCGATACAGGCGCTCGTCGCGGGCGGTTTTCGACAGCGCGACCGAGAGCCGTTCCGCGAACTGACTGCCATAGCGCACGATCTGCGGATCCGACACGGGCACTTCGCGGTAGCCGACGGCGAGGATGGCTTCGACGCGACCCTCGGCAACGACCGGCCAGACCCAGAAGAACTGCGAGCCGGTTTCCTGCAGCGGCTTGAGAAAGCTGTGTCGCGAGTCTTCGCAGCGCGTCACCGTGAGGCCGCTGCTCGCGGCGGCGAGCGTCGTCAGCATGTCTTCATCCAGCACGACGCGGCTGACGGGCAGCCCCGCGACTCCGCTGGCCGCCACGAATGTGCGGGCATGACCGGGCGCATCTGCATCGCAAAGGGTGACCCCGACACTGTGACAGCGCGTGACGGATTGCACGCGCGACAGGATCGCATCCAGCATCTGCTCCAGTTCCGCGGAGCCGAGCAGCAGCTTGTCGATTTCTCCGAGCGTCTCGAGTGCGCGGAACTGCTCTTCCAGGCGCAATGCGCAGCGGTTGAAAGAACCGATGAGATCGGCCGGCTCGTCCGCGGCGCCAACGACGGACACCTTGTCGAATATGTGCGCGTGCAATGCGGGAAGACTGCGTTTGAGCTGACGAAGTGCCGGCAGGTAGCGATTCGCAAGATGAGAAGCAGCCACCACCGAGATCACGGCAGCGAACAGCAGCATGAATGGCAGCAGCAACCAGATGCCCGCGCCCCGCACCAGGAAGGCAGGTTCCCGATCGAAAGCGACGACCGCCCACGGCATGGCGGTGATGCGCTCGTGCGCCAGGGGCACCTGGGCGAGCGACCCCCGCCACGCGTTCCCCCCTTCCTGCCATGTAAGCCTGCGGCCGGTGCCGCCGTGCGCTACTGAATTCGACAGCGAGCGCCCGAACATCTGTGCCGTGTCGGCCGGCAGCGGGCGGCCGCTCTGGAGAATTCGACCCTGCTCGTTTACCACCGCCATGATCGTGGTGGCCTGCTCTCCAGAATGGCCTTCCCACAACCAGTCAGGGGCGATCTCGAAGCAGGCCAGCCTTTCGAAACCGACGGGATGGGCGCTGCGAGCCATGAAGATGGCGGGAAATCGATCTTCCAGCGGCACCGAGAACAACACGGTCTGTCCGGCATCGAGCGCCCGCAACTGCGAGTCGGTAGGCTGCAATGCCGTGTCGCCGCCCGGCAGGAGACCGTTTCGGTCCATGACGACCACGGATTTGAACGCCCGGGAATTCACGATCTGCTGGCGCAGCGTGGAGCCGTCGTACCCGATGTCACCCGCAGTGAGCATCTGTACGATGGCTTCGGCGGCGCCGAGTCGCGACCGCAGCCCGCGCGCATGGGACTGGCTGCCATCCGCCAGCCGCTGCTCCAGCGCGCTCTCGGCGTTCAAGCTGGCCTCCCGCGCCGCCACGATGGCGAGCACGAGCACGGGCAGCGTCGCGCACAGCGCGATCGCAATGACCATACGCCGACCCATGCGGCTGAATATCGCCAGTCGTTGCATGTTCAAAGTATCGACAGATGAGCGGAAGGGGTAAGTGACGCGCCGACGAATGCGCAGTGTGGCGCGAGCGTGCCATTCGGGAATGTTAACGGGGTCACGTTACACTTCGGCCCATGAGCGAGGCGGATTCAAAGCCCGATCCGTGTTGCGCCGAGCCATCGCCTGGCTGCTGGCGCTGACGGTGCTGTTCATTCTGTATGCGTCGTTCTACCCGTTCGAGTTCGATCCCGCGCGGCTGCGCGAGCTCGCGCAGGCCAGGCTGGCTGAGTCGACTCTGCGTGGCGCAAGCCGCCGCGCACCGACCTGATCGCCAACCTGCTGTTCTACATGCCGTTCGGCGTATGGGTCGCTTATCTCACGCCGCGACGATGGAGTCCGCTGCGGCGCGGTTCATTCGCGATGCTGAGCGGTGGCGCGCTGTCGCTGTGTCATCGAGCTGCCTGCAATTCACGACGCGCACCCGCGATCCGGCGCTTGCCGACCTTACGCTCAATACGTTGAGCGCGGCGCTTGGCGCGGCACTCGCGTTGAGCGCGCGCGCCTCGGCTTACGTCCCGTGCTGCCTCAGCTTCGCGCGCACCGACCGGATGCGGTGGCGCTGCTGCTCGTGGTGCATCTGGCTCGCGCTCCATGCCGCACCCTTCATGCCGACCGCGAGTTTCATCTGGTACCTGCGCGCACCGTCGATGCTGGTCGACTGGCAATGGACCGCCGCCGGCCATCGCCGGGTTCTTCGCCGGCTGGGCGATGCTCGGCCTTCGCGTTGCGCAGTCTGCTCCAGCCCGCGAGTTTCTGGCCGGTGCTTGCCGTCGTCGCCGCCGGCTCCCTGCTGGCGCGCGTGGTGATGCGGGCGCAGCAGCTCGAGTTCAACGAATTCGTGGGGCTGGTGCTGGCACTGCCCTTCATCGTGCGCTATCCGCAGGCCTCGATGCGTGCGGTGCTCTGGATCGCTCCCGCGTTCGTGTTTTTCCTGCTCGCGCCGTTCGACTTCACTGCGCATGATCCGTCGTTCGGCTGGTTCTCGAACCTGCCCCTCGCGCAGCGCACGGCGGCCGGCGAGCCCGGGGTGCTCGAGCTCGCGTTCGTGTACATCGGCATGGTGTGGCTGCTGAGCGAGGCCGGCGTCTATTTAGAGCTCGTGCGTGCCGGCGCTATTTCTTGCGGCGACGTTGATCGAGCTCGCGCAGGTGTTTCAGCCTGGGAAGAGCGCCGATGCGCTCGCGCCGGCCGTGGTGCTCGCGGCCGGCGCCCTAATGTGGCTTCGCCTCAGGACCTCAGGAGGCGAGGCTCGCTGAGCGCGACGCTCAGTACTTTATCGGACAGCCGTAGGCCTGCGTGCTCGAGACTGCGACAGGTTTGCCCGCCATGGATTCCGCGAGCGCCACTTGCACGAAATTGGTGGCATTTTTAATGTCCTTCGCTTCGGCGGTGCGGATGCTGTCGATGGCGCCGGCGTAGATGAGCGTTCCTTTCGGGTCGACGATGAACATGTGCGGAGTGGTCTTGGCGCCATAGAGCTTGCCGACCTTGCCGTCCGAATCCAGCATCGCCTCGGTGGGAGCGGCGCTCTTTTCCTTGAGCCATGTGCCGAGCTGTCTCGCCGACTCGTAGTTCTCGTGGTACGACTTGGTGGAATCCACGGTGAGCCAGGCCACGCCCTGCGTCGCGGCGTTTTTCTGCAGGCTCGGCATGTTGCCGCTGTTGTAGTGCTTCTGCACAAACGGACAACCGGGGTTGACCCATTCGAGCACGACGTACTTGCCCTTGTAGTCGGAGAGCTTGACGGGCTTGCCCTCCAGTCGGTCAGGGAAAAATCCGGCGCGGCACTGCCGACGGACGCGGCAGTGGCGGGCAATGCCAGGCAGGGCCGCTGCCAGGCATGAAAAGACGCGGGCAGACAGTCGGTTCATCGGTATCTCCGTGAGGATCGGGGCTCATTTCGACTGCGCCAGCGCCCGAATGTTCGCATAGGTGTATCGATACACTCCCCGCCGCCCGAGCGGGCGGCGCCAATCATCGCTGCGGCGACGGTGCGGGCCGGGATTGCCCGGAAGGGCTCGCGGGCGCCGGTCAGAAAGGGGTTGATCAACGGCAGGAACAACATGGTCGCCAGCTCCAGCGGGCCGCGGATCGCGGCGCCAGCCGATCAGGCCGCTCGGCTGGATGATGTCGAGCGAGCTGAACTTGAGCGCCGCCAGCGACTGCTCCACCTCGCCCTTGACGCGCATGTAGAAATACTTGGATTGCGGGTCGGCGCCAGCGGATGAGACAAAGATGAAGCGGTCGGCCTGAGCCGCACTTCGCCGCGCGAGCGAATGCCATCACGTAGTCGACGTCCACACGCCGGAACGCCTGCCTCGGAGCCGGCTTGCCGCCGCGTCGTACCCAGGCAACAGAACGCCACGTTGCATACCGTGCCCTTCAGCTGTGCTTCGAGCTTGTCGAATTGAACGATTCGATTCGCCAGCCGGGGATGCTCGCGGCCCAGGGGGCGGCGCGACACGGCGTAGATCCGGCCGAAGCCGTTGGCCTCGAGAAGCGCCTCGAGAAGATGTCCGCCGACCAGACCGCTCGCGCCGGCGAGCAGCGCCACCTTCGGTTCGGAATCACCCATGAGACGCGCGGCCCTTGCGTGTTGTTTTGCAAGAGCTTAGCGTCTACCCTCAGATGATTCAAAGACAGTGGCTGTTCGCAATTCTCGCCGCCGCGCTCGTCCATGACGCCGCGGCCGTCACCGATGCCGAGCGCACCGACGGTTTATCGTAAGTTCCGCGGGCTGTTCGATGCGCACCAGTACCCGGAGGCGCTGCCGCTCGCGCAGCAACTCGTAACCCTCACCGAACAGCAGTACAGCGCCACGGATCGCGCGCTCGTCAATCCGCTGTGCAATCTTGCGACGACGGCGTATCGCCTCAAGGACTACCCCACCGCGGAACTGAACTACATGCGCAGCGTGGGCATCCTGGAATCCGCCGCAGCCAGCGCCGACCGGCAGATCCTGCGGCCTCTACAAGGGCTCGGGACGACGTATATCGCGTTACAGCAGTACGAGGATGCGGTCGTGCCGCTGCAGCAGGCGGTAGACCTCAGCCGCAATCTCGATGGCCTGTTCAACATCGAGCAGCTGGCCTACCTCGAGCCGTTGATCCAGAGCTTCGTGGCGCTGGACCGCCGCACCGACGCCGAAAAGGAGCAGCAGTACGCGCTGAGAGTTGCCGAGAGCGCCTATGGCAACGAGAGCGCCCAGATGCTCGGGCCACTCGACAGGTATGCCCGCTGGCTGGAGGACACCGGCCGCTATACCACTTCTCGCGGAGTGCACGCCCGTGCGCTCACGATCTCCGAGAAATCCGTCGGCAAGCTCGCGCCGACCTCGGTGAATCCATTGCTCGGCATTGCCCGCACCTATCGCCTGGAGTTCCTCAACGGGTCGGAAGTCGCCACCGAGCAGCCCGACACTTTCGGCCAGCGCGCCACCGACCCCTCCGGCAATCCGCGCCTCAACGCCGACGGGGAGCGGGCTCTGCTGCAGGCGCTGTACATCATCGACAAGGGCCAGCCGGTCGATCACCGCCAGCGCGGCCAGACCTTGATGGAGCTCGGCGACTGGTACCTGAGCGGCGGAGCCATCTCCAAGGCGATGGTGGCCTATCGCGAGGCGTGGACGGAATTCGAGCCGCTGAAGGCGACGCTGCCACTCGAGACGCCGATGTTAATCGCTTACAAGGGGCCTTCGTCATCGGCGAAACGCTCGAGCCTGGATCCGGAAACCGCAAGCCATCACTACGTGGAGCTCAGCTTCACCGTGCTCAAAGACGGACACACGAGTGAGATCACCGTCGCCGGAAGCGATGCGCCGGAGGCGCTGCAGCACTCTGTGGAGTCTTCATTGAAGAAGGCGCGCTACCGGCCACGTTTCGAAAAGGGCGTGGCAGTCGAGACCAAGGGCGTGACGCTGCGTGAGCAGTTGTTGCTGCGCAAAGCACCGCAGAAGGCACCCGAACAGACTTGATTCAGATCGAGGGCGTGGAGTCCGGCGGCGCCTGGGGCGGCGCGTCGGTCGGAGCCGGTGCGTCGGCCGGCGGTGTGGGCGCCGGAGTCGGAGTGGGAGCCGGCACTGGAACAGGCGCGGAATCTCCAGACGGTGTTGGTGTGGCTGTCGGCAAAGGCTCGGGTACCGCGACCGGCGCTGGTTGCGAATCGCTCTCTTCGATCGGTACCGCCTCGATCGAAGCTGGATCCGCGCCTCCCGCCGGCGCTTTCTGTTCGACGATCACCGCTTCGTTGCGCGCCAGCCGCTGACCTGACGGCTGTCCCGGAAACTGCACCAGGAATTTAGCCGCCGCATCGCGCATTGCGCCGACTGCTCGCCAGTTCCAGCGGCTTGCCGCTCGACATGCCCTTCGCGAGCGCATTGCCGTAACCCGTGAGCGTGAAGGTATCTGCCAGCTCTGCGGCCGGCGTGTACATGTTGATGCGGTATCGCACGGTCACTGCGTAGTAGCGCCCGCCCGTCTCGCGCGCAGTGGCGAAGGAATATTGCTCGATGCGGGGCTCAAAAAGCGCTTTGAGCCCGGACGAGGCACGCGCCGACTCGAGGTCGGGGAACTCACGCACCTCGCGGAACGCGGCCTTGAAAACGTCGCGCACCAGGCGGGTGTGGCCGCCCCCGAGGTCGATGTGCCATTCGGAGCCCCAGCGCGTCTCGGAATGCTTGAAATTGCGCTGATCGTTCTGCACGACCAGGCCGACGCTCACCGGCAGCGGCTCGATCAGGGCCTTCGGGATTGCGGGCTCGGGCTTGATCTGCACTCCGCCGCAGGCCGCCAGGGTGAGCGCACCCGCGGCAGCCAGGGCGTGGCGGATCACTGCGTGATCCCGACGAAGGTGCCGTTGTTCTGTTCGCACATCAGGCGCATTAATGCCGAAAAGCGCTGGTTTGTCCACGGCGTCATGTTCGCGCCCGCGGGAAAGCCGATGGCATGAATCCGCACCAGGCGCCGGCCGTTGCGGTCCGCCTTGTTGATGCGCGCCACCGCATCCAATGCGGTCTGGTACGAGTCCCCGGTGAACTCATCGCCGAGCACGTAAAGGCTGATGCGCTTGTCGGGGGCCCAGTAGCTGCGGATCGCCTCCTGGATGCCTTCGACCGGGCTCGAGTTGCTGAAGGCGTGCCAAGCCTTCATGCGCGTCACGATCTGCTGGCGCTGGGCCGGCGAGTCGTTGAGCCACTGGCCGCGCGTGCGCGAGAGCATGACCTTGCCTTCGTCGTCCATGATCTGCATGCCCTTGACTCGGGGATAGATGCTGAGGATCTCTCTCAGCACCTGCGTGGCGGTGTCCCAGTGGTTGGTCGTCATGCTCGCCGAGGTGTCGACGATGAAAATGATGTATTCGCTGTCGATCGGAATGCCGCCCACGGTGTCCGTGGGTTTGCGAAGCGTCTGCTGCTTGAGAAGCCGTTGCATCTCCGCCGTGAGCGTCTGGTAAGCGGAGACGAGCTCGCTTTCCACGATATTGGTCACCGAGGCCTCGCTGCGGCTGGCGCTGTATTGCCCCTGTATGTTGGTGAGATCGCCGGCGAGGCGCGCCACGCGCATGCGCTCGCGCTCCAGACGCTCGATCTTTCCCTTGAGGTCGCGGTTCAGCGTGTCGCTCTCGCCGCGTATCTCGTGAAGCTGTTGGGTCAGTGCCAGCACTTGGCCCTCCAGATTCCTGCGGCTCTCCTCGAGCTGGATCGGCTGGCCGAATTCCGTGAGGACCAGCAGCAGGATCAGCGCGCCGAAGCCGCAGCAGATGCAATCCAGGAAGGACAGGCTGAAGACTTCGACATCGCGGCGGCGCAGCTTCACGGCCAGTCCTTGGACGGCATGAGCAGCATGCCTCGCGTCAGCAGCGCGAGCTGCCAGAAGCGGTGCGCAGCGGGCAGATCGCCTTTCATCGGCAGCAGGACGATATCCACGGGCACGTTGTCGGGCAGCTCGCCAACGGCATCATCGAACAGCCGGGCCCGGCCGTTCGCATCGATGTAGCGGCGCACCCCCGGCGTCTTGCCCTGCGTCGGCAGCCCGTCGGTGATGAGAATGATCTGGTCGGGCTTGGGAACCATCGTCTTCGTCGCGGCGAAGGCGTTCGCGAGACTGGTGCCGTCCTGGGGCACGAGCGCGTTCATTGCCTGCAGATTGGCCGACCGTTGCAACGGGTCGTCGGCGTTCTGCCACTTTCCAGCGCTGCTGGCCAGCACCGGAGCCGCTCTCGTGTTGAAACCGTAAACCTGGAACTGACTGCCCGGCGGAAGTTGTGTGACGAGCCAGGTGGTGGTGTCGATGGCGCGGCGCCACTTGGCGGCGTTACGTTTGGCCGCGTCGTTGGAATTGCGCAGCAGGATCACATTGACGAGATCCTCGTGCAGCATGCTCGCCGAGCGGTCCACGAGAATCAGGATGCGCTTGCCTCGCAGCTTGAGTCCGGTGATGTATCGCCGCTGGCCACCGCTGTCACGGAAGCTGGAAATCTGCTGGCCTGGCGCAGCGCGATCAGTTGCGCCTCCTTCGAGGCGGCGGGTTCCCTCCTCCATTGAGCGGATGTCCGCTTTCAGCTTCTCGATGCGCGCACGGCGAGCGAGGCTCGTGCCGTCATACGTGGACACCTGCTCGCGCCGGCTTTCGAGCTCGGTGACCAACCGCCGCGCGCGCGCCGCGTCGCTCGCGGTTTCGCTCTGAGTCTTCTCGAGCGTGTTGCGCAGTATCACCAGATTGCGCGCGCCGACCAGCACCTCTTCTTCCAGCCTGTTGACCTCGGCCGTCAGGTCTTCTGTGCGTGCGGCACGGACGGCGCCGCTTTGCGCGCTGATGATCGTGTAGAACAGAATGACTGCACCGAAGCCGCAACAGATGCAGTCGAGGAATGAAAGGCTGAAAACTTCTATCGTGCGGCGCTTGCGGGCCATGGATCGCGCCGCTCAGCCGAGTGAGATCAACGACAGCTCGACTCCGGGATCACCCAGGCGGACCCGGTCTCCGGCATATACGCGGGCGCGCTCGGCAACGCGCTCGCCATTCAGGAACGTACCGAAATGGCTGTGGTCGATGAGAGTCGACTCCCCGGCCGCGCTGATAAAGGTGCAATGGCGCCGCGATACGCCGGCTAGTCCGTCCGGCAAAATTACCGACTGCGCCGTGCCCGGGGCGCGCCCAACGTAAAGGGCACTCCCGAGGGAGTAAGCCCGGCCGGCGAACAACACGTGAGAGGCTGCCGGTCCGGAGACGCGCTCGATCCCCAATGACTCACGGGAAACGAGGTCGGAAAGCTCCGCTCGCTCGCGTGACGGCAGCCGTCTCAGCAGACTGACGGTCTGATCGTCCTGCTGCTGAGGAAGGTCGAGGAGCGAGGTGGCAGCCCCCGCAAAGCCGTCCTGCACGGCTATCAGCTCGCACCCGACGAATTCCTGCAGTAATTCGCGCAATCCCGGCAAGGTGGCAGTGGACACCGGCATGATGAGCGCGAGCGGCGCGCCGGCCCGGCGCAACTCGTGAAGCATGCGCAGGATTTCCTGATAGATGGGCTGCCCCGTTGCCGCGAACTGATCTCGGCTCAAGGCGACTTCGAACCGTTCGCTGCCCACCGAGACGCTCGCAGTCGTGCTCGCCTCCGTGGCGGCCTGTTGCATCATGGCTGGCAGCGCAGCGCGCAACTGCTGCTCGGTCGTCACGTTGTGCAGCGGGTCGAAGCGCGTTTGCTTCACCATCGCCGCGCTTATCAGGTCGAGCCAGGCTTCGTGCAGGTCGTTCAACCCGCCGCGGCGCGAGACCAGCGTGCGGCGGCGGCGCGCCTGAACTCCGCCCTCGATCTCCGTGACCGCAACTTGACGGAGGCCCAATTCGAGGACCAGCGCGTTCCTCTCGAGAGCCAGCGATGCAACGGTGACGGCAGCGGCATCGACAAAGCCCTCCGTCCGCAGGCCGGCACCTCTGGAGACGTCGAGAATCTCGCCGAGTTGCCGCACATCCGCGAGCGCCGAAGAGGCTATCCAGGTGCGCTCATCGCCCGCGAGGGGATATTCTCTCATCAGTTGCCCGAGCTCGAACGTAAGCGACTCTCCCGCTGCCCCTTCCCCGGTTGCGCGGTTCGCGCTGGCCATGACGCGACCGCCACGCGCCAGCGAAAGCATTCGGTCGTTGAGCTCGATCGCAATGGGCTGCATGGCGGTCAGCGCACCTGCATGTTGCGGATGATGCGTTGATCCAGATACGTCTCGGTATCCAGCACCAGCCGCTCCTGCACTCGCTGCAGCGCCTGCAGAAGGAACATGAGAAGGATCGACAGCAGCAGTGCCAGCAGCGTCGAATTGAAAGCCACGCCAAGACCTTCCGTCACGCCGGAGATGTCGCCCCCGACGGCCTTGTGCGCCGATGACAAGGCGTCGCCGATGCCGCGCACCGTGCCGATGAAGCCGATGGCAGGGATGGCCCAGGCGATATAGCGCAGCATCGACAGTTCCGAATCCAGGCGATCCGCTTCGGATTCACAGACGCCATGCGCAACAGTAGCGACGTCCTGCACGTTGCGCGTCGCGCCGAACCGCGACAATGCGGCCAGCAGGGCGCGCGGCATGAGCAGCTCGCGCTCTTCCGGACCCAGGCTCTCTATGCGGCGTGCGTACTCGCGCGTGTCCTCGGGCAGGATCTTGATGCCGTCGGGCAACTGCATCAGGTCGCGGTCGAGCATGCGGCGCTCGTCGCGCTGCGTGCGGGCGCGAAAGACGATGATGGCGAGGGCCCAAAGCATGAGGATAACTTCCGATTCCTGTTCGTAATCCTTGAGCAGCACGTAGGCGGAGCGCTCGGGCACGTAGTTGATGTCCTTCACCTGGGCAGCGCGTTGCTGAACGAGGATGGCCTGCGCCCTGGGGCGCACGTGCAGCACGTAGACCGTGTGAACGACCAGCGAAGCAATGAGCAGCGCGAACAGGCTGTACATGAATTCACTGGACCGACTTCGCGCGTGGCGAGATTGCGCGGGTTCCACTGCCACTGTCGTATTCATGCGTTTCAGATGTCCACGGGGAAAGACACATTGTTGTCGGCGGATTGCTTGGGATCGGGCGCGACAGTGGCATCGTCCTGAATGGTCGCACTCTCCTCCGCCGCCGAGGGCTTTGGCGGAGGCGCTTCGGCGTTTTGTGCAACGGCGCGCAATGTGACGAAGGCCGCACCGATGCACAACAGGGACAGCAGAGCCATGACCCCTATCGATCGCCAGGTTTTCTTCATGATCGTGTCTCTCATTCCGCGTAGCGCGCGATGCGAAATCCGATGGTGGGGCTGATGTCGTCGCCGGGTTCGCGCCAGGCAAGGCGCAACTCCGATGCGGAAATCGACCGCCAGTTCGCGCCGCGTACCACGTGACGGCTGGCCTGGTCCGGCCCGAGTGGATCGGTCGCGGCGGCGGTGCTGGTGAAGGACAGGTAGAAGTCGTTCACCCACTCGCTGACGTTGCCGCCGAAATCGTGCAGGCCGAGCGCGTTCGGCTTGAACTTGCCCACAGGCGCGACGACGGGGTACGGATCGCTGTAGCCGGGCATTTCGCCCTCGACGATTTTCTTCGCTTCGGCACCCGCGAGATTGCCCGTGTCGGCGCCGACAGGCAGCGTGTCGCCCCAGGAAAAGCGCAGCATCTTCCCGGAAGCGCTGCGGCGCGCGGCGTATTCCCACTCTGCTTCGGTGGGCAGGCGGTAGCCGACGGTGACGGGCCGCTTCAGCGAGTACTTGTCGGCATGCTTCTCGTAGGCGGGCGGCAGCCCATCGCGCTCGGAGAGCCAGTTGCAGTACTCCGCGGCCTCATTCCATGAGACCTGCGAAACGGCCTGCTCGTCGAGATCGAGGGACTGCTTGCCGAGATAGCCCGAGGCGTGGCCCGGGCGAAATCTGCGGAACGCCTCGTTGGTCACTTCGGTGACACCGATATAGAAAGGCCGCTTTAGAGTGACCTCGCGCTGCAACTCGTTCGGCCTGCGTCCCTGCTCGCGTCGTTCGCTGCCCATCGTGAAGGTGCCGGCGGGAAGCAGTTTCAGCACGGAGCCATCCTTCGTCTTGATGGTCGGCGCGGATTCGAGCAATGCCGTCGCGCGGTCGCCCGAGGTCAGGCGGTAGTCGACCGTCCGTTCGAGACCCTTCGCCGGCGTGACGGCCGTCTCGAACGTGACGAAGCCCGCCTTGCGCACTTCGATGCGATGCTCGATGGCGGTGAGATCCAGCGATTTCGGCGTTTGTCCGCGCAGCGTGCCGTCGATGAAGAGATCGGCGCCTGCGGGCGCACCCTGCACCGTAACGCGCGCCACGACCGCTTCCAGCCGCGCGTCGAGCGCGACACTTTTGCCTGGTTCGGCGCGCACCGAGCGATTCCACGCCGCGTACCCCGGCAACGTCGCGACGATCTCGTGAGACATGCCGGACGGCAGCTCCAGGACCAGAGGCGTGTGCCCCCGATAAGTGCCGCCGACTGAAACTTCGGCGCCGGATGGTTGCGAGCGCATCGTCAGGCGCGAATCGGGCTGACCCAGCGTGATTGGCCCCAGCGCGAGCGTTTCACCAGCTCTCACGACGACGCTGCTTTGCCATGTCTTGAAGCCCGGGGCGGCGAGCTGCACGCGACGCACACCTGAGGGCACTTGCAGGGCCGCCGGAACGACACCGCTATCCAGGCCGTCGATGCTGACGCGCACAGATGGCGGATTTGCCGCAATCTTCACCGTGCCCCACGACGGCTGAAGTTTCGCCTTCAGCTCCTGCCGTTCGCCGGCCCCCGCGACTTCCAACTTGCTCACGTAATCCAGATGGCGGGGCGAGCGCAGGGTGACGGTGCGCGACCCGGCAGGCACGCTGATCTCCCCAGGAGCCTTGCCGACGACCACGCCGTCGACGCTGACGGAAGCGCTAATCCCACCTGTATCGATATTGAGACGACCAGCGTGCTTCTCGAGCCGCAGTCGGGCCCGGGCCCCGGCGCCGTCCTGCACGTCTATTTCGATCTGCGCCGGCTCGTAGCCTTCACGCTCGGCGCGCACGGCATGCTTCCCCGGCAGCAGGTACAACGCGGAACCGGCATGTACGGCGGCCCATGTCCCCGGCGTTCGCACGCGCGCATCCTGCGGGACGACATCGACAGGCACCGTTTCCAGGGACAGGGCCACGAACAGCAATGGCAGCAACACCAGCGCCGCCACGAACGCCAGCATCCAGTTGCGCCGTGTCATGCGAGGCACGCGCCTGGCGGGCTTGCCTGCGACGGCGGGCGTCGCATCGGAAATCGTTGCGGGCCCGGCTACCGTCAATGGCACCGACGCGCGAATTTCCAGGTCTTCGTCGCCACTGTCGGAGGCAAGCAGGGCGACCTCGACGAGCGGCGCGATGGTCGCATTGCCGACCAGATGATGGACATCGAGCCGCAACAGCGTGCGGGAGGCATCGACCACGTCCAGCTGCGCATCGCCGATGGACAAGACGTCGCTGGACCGCAATTCGCGCGGCTGTTCAAGCGCCCGCCCGTTGAGCCGAATCGCCCCATCCGCCTGGGGAGTAAGGACCCACTGCGCCTCACGTCGCTCGACGATGGATGCAATCGACGCCGCGCCCGGCACTACGACATCCGAGCCTTCACCACCGATGGTGAGCCGCTCGCCAAATGCGCGCTCGCCCGCGGGCTCGCGAATGCGAATCTGCGAGTAGGCCAGGGGCCGTGCGGCGGCGCCGTCGTCAGATCGGTTCGACACAGCTGACGCTGATGGTCTGCACCTGATCGGCGCCGGTGCCTGG
Source organism: uncultured Gammaproteobacteria bacterium (assembly GCA_963759725.1). GTDB lineage: Bacteria > Pseudomonadota > Gammaproteobacteria > Steroidobacterales > Steroidobacteraceae > CAVXAE01. The sequence goes on from CAVXAE010000001.1 coordinate 97,501, forward strand.
AGCAATTGTGACGTCGCGGCGCACGTCACGGAATCCCTCGCGACGGCCGAGCACGGTGTACTTCCCGGGCTTCAATTCGATCTCGCGCCGGGCGAATGAGCCGAACTCGCCGACTCGCTGGATTGCCACCTGAGTGGCATTGTCCGAGACCAGCGCCAGACGCACCGGCTTGTCGAAACCGGGCAATAGGATCTCGAGCCGCGCCACCTGCGAGCGCAACACCGGCCCGGCATTTGGAATGTTCTGCGCGCGTTGAATGAGCGCGTCCGCTTCGGCTCGCACGCTTTGCGCGGCCAGGCGCTCCGGTTCGTCGATCAGCGCCTGCAAGGCGGATGCGAGTTGCGAGCGCTCGGCGGTGCGCGCCTTGCCCTGCTGCGCGAAAGCGAGCGAGGGATCGAGTTTCAGCGCGGCCTCGTATTCATCCAGCGCCTCGCTCCACCGTTCTTCAGCCTCCAGCGCGGAACCTCGCTGACGTGTGAAGGAATAGCCGCGGGCACTCTGTGCCGCGCTGACGCGTGCGAGGCCGTTGGCAGCCTCCGGGCCGCCCGGTCTCACGCTGCGGGCCTTCTCGAAGGCGCTGCGCGCGTCCTCGAGCCGCCCCGCACCCAGCGCTGCAAACCCCGAGCCGATCGCTTTCGCGTAGGTATCTTCGCCAAATGCCGCACGGGCGCGATCGAGTCCCGAGCGAGCTTCCCGATTCGCCGGATCAAGCGCCAGCGCCTTGCTGTAAACCTGCACGGCGCGCGCGTGATCTTTCGCTGTCTCCGCATTCTGGGCATCGGCAAGCAGGGGAAGCACTCCGCCCACGCTGCCCACCCGGCGCAATCCCCTGGCGGCGCGCTCGTTGCCCGGATCGATTCGCTCAGCAAAACCGAAGGCCTGGCGCGCTACCTCGAGCTCTCCCGCCTCGACAGCACTATCACCCGCGGCCAGTTGCGCGGCGAGGGCCTGTGGCGCCTTTCGTTCCACGCTTTCAAGCAAGCCCTGAGCTTTCCCTAGCCGCTCGCTCGCAAGCTGTGTGTTGCCGGCATCGAAAGCTCCGACAGACTCAGCGGCGCGCGCCTTCGCGCTTGCGAAATCCGCTCCACCCCAGACTCCGGCCGCGCGTCCCTCGAGCGCACTCAAGCGCTTGTTGAAAATCTCACGCGCGACATCGAACGAGGCGCCAGCGGCTTCTCCCCCGGCAGCGCCCGTCAGGGCGGATTTGGCTTCACCGACCGCCGCGGTTGCATCGTCCACTGCTTCGGCTGCCGACTTCGCGATTGGATCCACCACACCCGAGAACGCGGCGATCCATTCCGGCGGCGCGTATCGCGGCAGCCAGAAGAAAACTCCGAACGCGAGCGTCGCCAGCATCACGAGCACCACCCAGGGCCAGCGACGCGCACGCTCAGGCTCGAGTCGCATGAGCCGAGGCTTGACGTCGAATTTCAGATCGTCCCAGGGCGAAGGCGCCTGACGCGCGGCCGGGCGCGGTGGTGGTGGTGGCGCTGGAGGTGGCGCGGGCGGCGGCTCGATCGCGGTCGGCGCAGCTGGAGGCGGCACTTCGACGTAGGCTGGCGCGGCGGGCGCAACGATTCTTGCCGGTTGCGGCGGGGCTGATTTCTCGGGAATCGACGTCAGAATCGGTGTGGGCGCTCTTTGCGGCGGCCTTGGCGCAGCTGTCGGCCTGCGTGATACCTGGTCGAAGTCGAAGGTCAACGTATCGTTGAGCGCGCTGTCGAGAACGTCGATGACTTCGCGCATCGACTTCGGTCTCTGGCCCGGATCCTTCGCCAGCATCCGCATGATCAGGTTGGACAGCTGGGGTGGCACGGGATGGGGTGTCTTGAGATCTGCTACCGGCTCCTCGAGGACCCGCCGGATCTCGAAGCGTGGATAGAAAGGCGGATAGCCCGAGAGCAGCTCGTAGCCGAGTGCGCCGAGGCCGTAGATGTCGTCGGCGACGGTGGGTGGCTCGCCACGCAAATGTTGAGGGCTTGCGCTGAAAGGTGAGAGCGCAGGCTTCGCGCCGTCGCGCAGGGCCACCTGCGAGACTGCGGCGATGCCGAAATCTGCGAGCAGGGTCTGGCCGTCGTCTCCGAACAGCACGTTTCCTGGCTTGAGGTCGCGGTGGATCACACCGCGCTCATGGGCATGCTCGAGCGCCTCGGCAATCTCGATGAGCACTGGGACGATGTCGAGGTAGCCGCTGCCGCGCAGTCGGCGCAAGTCCCCGCCGCTGGCCAGGTCCATGGGCAGGACGGCGAATTCGCCTTCCCGCTGCGGCGAATGCACGCGCAGGATCCCGCGATGGTCGAGCCGGCTCGCCATCTGGTGCTCCCGCTCGAATTGCTTCCAGGCCGCCTCGTCACCGGCGAGCGCCGGGCTCAGCAGTTTCAGCGCGATATCTTTGCCGCTCGTCTCATCTCGCGCGCGCCAGACCTCGCCCTGCCCGCCGACGCCGAGCTTCTCGAGGAGCGTGTAGCGACGGGACAGCCTGCTTGCATGCTGGGTGGCGAGCGCTTCGGTCATTGCCCCGTTTCTTCGTGGTATAGCTGTTTCAGGAGCTCGCGCCATTCGCGGTACTGCTCCTCGGCCGTGCCGGTGAGGCGCAACGTGCGACCCTCGACATCAACGACCTGCGGCGCAACTTCCGCCTGGAAACTCTCGGATAGCTCTTTGAGGGACTGCGCGTGCACGCGCGCGTCTGAATATTTCTTCAATCCCGAAAGCACGGCTGCGGTGCCGCCGATGGCCCCTGCAGTGCGGGCTGCACCCTCGATGCGGCGGCAATTGTAGTCCGTCGAAGAGCACCCGCCAGGCACGAAGACACTCGCAAGCACCGCGGCAGCTCCCAGGAACGTGCGGGTGCGGGCCTTGTTGCGCGCGCGCTGCTCTTTTTCGATCTCCTCGGAGCTGGCGCGGCGCCAGCTGCCGTACGAATCGCGCATTTGATCCGAGAAGTTGCTGTAGTAGCTGTTGACCGTGTCGACGACGCCGCCATCGCGCTCGCGAATGCGGTCGATCCGGGCGGAAAGCGGGTCGCCCTGAGCCGGCAGGCGCGCGACCTTCACGAGGCCCGCCTCATCCTTCGACATGTAACCCTGCATGGCATCGGGCGCGAAGTCGCTGGCGAAGCGCAGATCGGTGATACGCCGGATGTCGCGGCGTTCTTCGGCGACGAGCTCGTCGCGCGCGGCGACCATGTCGTTGGCGATCTGCGAGTAGACGTTCTGGAAGGGGTCGCGCTGCTTGAGCGACGCATCCGTCTTGTACGAGCCCAGGTCGGCGATGCTCTCGTAGCGCTTCTTGGTGATCCAGGCCCGGCCGGTGGAGTCGGCGACCGAAATCTCCAGCGCCAGGTGGGCACCGGTGGAGTCGAGAATCTTGCCCGACACGATCACGTCGACGAACTCGACGTTCTCCGGCACGACCCGCACCGCACCCCACTGGCCGGACGACTCCAGCGTGCCGCGCAATGTGGTGGCGAGATAGCGTGACTCCGCCTGGCGGATGTCGGGATAGATGCGCCGCTTGGCGAGCGCTTCTTCGTCCTTGGCTATGTCCTCGGGCACGCCCACATCGAAGGTCCTGATCGCAACGTCCAGCAGCTCGTCCTCTGGAATCTGCACTTGCGCCTGCACGGCCGCCACTTTGGTCATCGGCTTGGTCTCGTTGACCATGCAGCCGCCCAAGGCCAGCAGCGCGAGCGCCACGCTACCCAGATTGAAAAGAGGAGATGCGAACGGACGTTTCATGGTCGACCGCCTTTGGTTCAGGTGCCCGCGTTTTTCTTGTATTCGATGTATTCCTTCCACAGCTTTTCTTTCAGCTCCGGATCGGTCTCTTGCTCGGCGGCCTTGCGCAGCCGGCGGGCCACGATGTCGTCATCGCTTCCATCGGGAATTTTCCCGACGGCAGCGCCATTGCCGGTGGCCGTGCCGCCGGAGGCGGCGCGATCCTTGTCCGATTTCAAATCACCCGGACGCGAGGTGGCATCGCCTTTCTTTTCGCTCGAGGCGTCCACCACGGGATTCTCCGTGCTCGCCGACCCGGCCTCACCGCTCTCGGTATCGCTGGAATCAGTGCCCTCGGTATGTGCGTTGGCCGCAGCCTCGCGCGCGTCCCGCTCCTGGGCGATGACCTCCTGCTCTTTGCGAAGCTTGTCGTCGAACGTTCCCATCGAACCATCCAGGCGTCGATCGATGGCGGCGCGTCGCTCATCGGGCGTTTTCGCAGGTTCGGGCTGCGCCGAACCCGATCCATCCGTGCTGGCGGTCCGCGTGGATTCAGGCGTCGGCGCAGGGGTCGAGCCGGTTGCAGGCGGTATCGAGCTTCCGGTAGTAGGCGCGGGGGCCGGAGCGGGCGTCGATGGTGAGCCGGTCGGGGTCCCCGGACCTGTGGAAGGCGTGCTGGGCGAAGGAGCTTTGGGCATTCCACCCGACGCGCACCCACCCAGGGAAACGATCGCGGCGGCGGCTATCACTACTGAAGATGCAGTCAGGCGCATATGGCGCTATCCCTTGTTCGGCTCCGCCTTGGCGGCGGGCGATGCGCTTTCGGACCCGTTGAAAAACGTGCGCAGTTGATCGGCCATGCGGTTGCACGCGGCGCTCTGCACGCGGGAGATGAACGGCAATGGCACTATGGCGCCGATGATTGCGGAGGTACCGGTAACGTTTGCGCCTACGCTGCCGGCGGATCGCGCCTGCTGGAGATCCCAGATGGTCGCCTCGTAATCGGACTCCTTCTCCCACCACCCGAAACCGATGCAGCCTGCGGCTCCAGGCGCGGCGCCGCAGGCAAGACTGCCGCCCCCGTCCGTCTTCGTAGTGCCGCCATCCAGCCAGACGACATAACGCACACCCGATTCGGCTACTTTTTCACTCACGCCGGGGTGGGAGAGCAATGTGGCCACGGCTTCCGGCTTCTGCGGAGCGGTGCCGGGCTCGAACCAGGGAAACATGGAATCCACGAATTCGTTGTTGCCCCGCACCGCGATGGTCGTGTCCCGCAGGCCGTTGCTGACGCAGTCCATGAACCCGTCCTCGGCGCCAGCCCCCTCGATCTGGGGCTTGGCCAGAATCACCACGCCCTCGCCTTTGGCTATTTTCGTCGGCATTTCGCGCGATTCCTCGACGCGCGACTGCATGCAGGCGCTCAGCGCCTGGAGCAGGACAAGGGTGACGACAGTGCGAGACCCGACGTATTTTGCGTTCATGGTGGGTTCCCAGTTTTCGGTGCGGGAGAGCCGTGATCGCGAGTTCGCGTTCGTGAAGTATGCCACTGGAGCGTCCGGATATGACCGGCCATCGCAAATACGGTTCCCGGCCCGAAAAGGATGCGAAGCGTGAGTGCCGGCGCGCGTCGCGCGGGTTCAGTCAGAGCCCGAGTGTCAGCTGCGGGCTTGCCGGAGCTGGCGGGCGAAACAGGCTCGTATCGAGCTCCAGCCGGATGCGTGCCGCATTCAGGCCTAGCTTGCGGGTGGCAAGCTCGAACCGCGAGCGAAGGAGCTCGGCATACGGGCCGGTGCCACGCATGCGCGAGCCGAATTCGGGATCGTTGTCACGCCCCTCACGGGCCTGGTGAATCAGCGACATGACATGCCTGGCGCGGTCGGGATAGTGCACGGCGAGCCATTCCCGAAATAGGTCCTTTACCTCATAAGGGAGGCGCAGAAGCACGTAACCTGCCGTGCTGGCCCCCGCGCCCGCCGCAGCTGCGAGGATGCCTTCCATCTCGTGGTCGGTGATAGCCGGAATCACGGGAGCGACCATCACCCCAACTGGGACGCCCGCATCCGCCAGCTCTTTCATGGCACGCAGGCGCGCCTGCGGCGAAGCGGTGCGGGGCTCGAGCGTGCGCTTGATCTCGGCCGAGAGTGACGTGATGCTGAGCATCACCGACACCAGCCGGTGGCGGGCCATTTCGGCGCAGCAGATCCAGATCCCGTACCACCAGCGCGCTCTTGGTGATGATGCTGACCGGATGCCGGGTCCGCGCGAGGACTTCGAGGATGCTGCGCGTCACCTTCAGGCTCCGCTCGATCGGCTGGTAACCGTCGGTGTTGATGCCGAGGGCGATGGGCTTTGGAACGTAGCCCCGTTTGGCGAGTTGCGCTTCCAGAATCTGCGCAGCATCGTCCTTGTAGAAGAGCTTCGTTTCGAAGTCGAGCCCGGGGGAAAGATCCATGTAGGCGTGGCTCGGGCGTGCAAAGCAATAGACGCAGCCGTGCTCGCACCCTCGGTACGGATTGATCGAATACTCGAAGCCCACGTCCGGGGAGTCATTGGTCGAGATCACGCTCCGCGCGCGATCGGGCTGCACCGACTGGGCGACGCTCGCGGACTCCTCTTCGCGGTACCAGCCGTCATCGACCTCTTCGCGGTTGCTCTTGTCGAAGCGTCCGGAAGGATTCGAGAGCGCTCCGCGTCCCTTGAAGTTCTGATGGCCGACGAATCTGCGCGACATGGCAAAACTCTACGCGCACGCTGTGGAGCCGTAAATCCAGTACTCGAAGGCCAATCGACCTGTATGGCGGTTAGGATCGACCCTCGCCGGCCTGCAGCCCATCGCTCCGCGCCAGCTGCGGGAATCGGTCCATCTTTCTCAGCTCCGGGAACAGCTTGAGATAGGTCGCGACCACCACGAGAGTCGCCGCGCCCCCGATTACCACCGAGCGGACGATCCCCACCCAGCGCGCCATGACGCCGGACTCGAACTCGCCCAATTCGTTGGAGGCTCCGATGAACATGGAGCTTACCGCGCTCACACGCCCGCGAATCCCGTCGGGCGTCTCGAGCTGCACCAGCAGGTGACGGATGAATACGCTCACCATGTCACCCATGCCCAGCAGGAACAGGGCGACGAGCGAGATCCAGAAGGTCGTCGAGACGCCGAAGACGATCGTCGCGGCGCCGAACAGCGCCACGCCACCAAACATCCAGCGTCCGGCGTGGCGCTGTATCGGCATGAAAGTGAGCATCAGCGCCACGATCGACGCGCCAGCACCGGGTGCGGCGCGCAGCACTCCGTAGGCAAGCGAGTCGACATGCAGCACATCGCTCGCATAGATCGGCAGCATCGCCGTAGGCGCCACCGAATAGCACGGCGAACAGGTCCATCGAGATCGCGCCGAAGAGCGTGCGGCGGTGAATCACGAAACGCAATCCTTCGAGCAGGTCGTTCCAGCGGAATTCCCCGGCTGCGTTTCGCGGCCGGCAGCGGGCGGATCGAGGCGACGGCGAAAACGATGACCGTCAGCAGGAAAAGCGAAGCGCCGTACACGGCCTGCGGGCCCGCCAGCAGCAACAGGCCTGCGATCCCGGGGCCCGCAATGAGCGCTGTCTGAAACAACGTGGCGTTGACGGCAACCGCTTTCGGGAAGACTTCGGGCGGCACGAGATTCGGCGTGATCGCCTGCCCGGTGGGCATCCAGAACGCCCGACCCGTCCCGAACAGTCCCATTGCGAGAAACGCCGGCCAGACACTACGCACCTCGGCGAGCGTGAACCACAACAGCACGCCAGCGCAGCAGGCCTCGATCAGGTAGGCGAGCATCAAGACGAAGCGCCGGTCCGCGTGATCGGCGACATGGCCGGCCGGCAGCACGAGCAGAAAGAACGGCAGGAACTGCGCAAGACCCAGGAACGCGAGGTCGAGGGGGTCGTGCGTGAGCTGCCATACCTGCCATCCGGCCGCGGCCGTCAGCATCTGCCATGAGAGGGTCGCGCTGAACCGGGCGATCGCGAATGCCGCGAAGTCGGGATATCGCAGTGCGGCGAATGGATTCGACATCGGCCGGGCGTTCAGTGCAGGGGCGCGTGCGGGTGCCAGCCGACCACTGCAAGGAGCGCGAAATACCCCGCAAGATAGGCGACCGGAACATACCATGCGGCCTTGAGCCACGCTCCAACCGAGCGCGCCTGCGGAAACTGGTTCGAGAGCGCAACGCCGGCGGAGGATCCGAACCAGATCATCGATCCGCCAAACCCCACGGCATACGCGAGAAATCCCCAGTCGAAGCCCCCTTGATCGAGCGCGAGCTTGGTGAGCGGGATGTTGTCGAACACCGCGGAGACGAACCCGAGGCCGAGCGCCGTTTGCCACGAAGCCGCAGGCAGCGCCTCGACGGGCATGAGCGACGCGCACGCCACTAGCGCAACCAGAAACAGTGCGCCCCTTGCCGCCTGCGGCAGCAGATTCCACGACGGCTTGCGCAGAGGTGCGCTCAGCAGCACCGCGATCCACACCGCGGCGCCGAGGAATGGAAATGAGTCTGCGTGCCGGGGCCAGTGCAGATTGACGAGCAGATTCGCTGCCACCGCAGCAGACAGGATGAAAGCGACGCACCCGACTCGCACCCAGTCGATGCGCACATTCGCGGGCGCATCGCGCATGACGGGTGCGAAGCGCTGCTGCTGGATCGCCGCGGGAATCGCGAAACAGGCGAACGCCACGGTCGCCGCAACGTATGCGTGCAGCACATCGGCCGGGGAGACTCCGGTGATCCACATCATCGTCGTGGTGGTATCGCCGATCACGCTGCCAGCCCCGCCGGCATTTGCAGCCGCCACGATCGCGGCGAGAAATCCGATGTGCACACGATGGCGGAAAACCGACGCCGCCACCGTGCCGCCGATGATTGCCGCGGCAATGTTGTCCAGAAAGGCCGAGAGCACGAACACCAGCGCGAGCAGTGTGAGTCCGCCTTTCCAGTCATCAGGCAGGATGCGAGGCAGGACGTCCGGAATCGCAGTCAGCTCGAAATGCCGGGCGAGCAGCGCGAATCCCAGCAGCAGCGCGAAAAGATTCACCAGCACGACCCATTCCATAGCGAAGTGCCCGACCAGGCCGCTGAAGCCGGTCCCTTGATGAAAGCCGCCGAGCGTGAGCCGGTAGGCGATCAGCAGGACGAGTCCCGCCAGTGCAAAACTCAGCGCATGCCGGTGGAAGACGGCCACGCCCAGCAGCATGGCGGAGAAAATGATGAATTCGACGGGGACGCCGAAGAGGCTCATTTTTCCGGCGGCGGCTTGTAGCGACCGCGCAGCGTGTCCACCAGCGAGCTGCTGCGCTCCTTCACCTTCTTCAGCCAGATGCGCGCCCAGGCGAACTCCAGGCCGAGGATTCCGAGCCCGACCGGTATGACGAGGATCGCGGGGCCCGGCAGCACGATCAGGCACACCCCCACGCCGAGCACGGTGAACCCGACCACCGTAATCGCGATCCGACGCGCCCACTTGTAGGGAAAGAACAGAGGGTGCTTTTCGTCGAACATCGGTGATTTCGTGGGCGATCCGGGGGACTGGGGGTCGCGAATTCTACACATCGGGGGCAGCAGCAGTGCCGCGCTTGACGGGGGAGCCGCCCCGCGCGCAGGCTTCGCATCCGCACAAGGTGCTCGGCAACGAGCAGAAAACGGGAAGTCGGTGAGGATCACTCCAATGCCGACACTGCCCCCGCAACGGTAAGCGAGCTCAAGGCGAGCCATCAGGCCACTGCGTCCGAAAGGGCGTGGGAAGGCGGCCCGCCCCGGAACCACCCGGTTCCAGCTCGAAAGTCCGGAGACCGGCCTTGCGCGATACCAATGGCGTCGCGGCGGGCGATGCAGGTGCCCGCGCGGCCAGCCGGCCCGAGGCTACCTGCTCCTTCACGCGACACCCTACGCACGGGGTGTGTGCGAAGAAGGAGAATCAAAAATGTCCGCTTATCTTTTCACACGCCGCATTGTGCGTGGCTCATTCAGCGTCGGTGTCATCTGCGTGATGCATGGCGCTCTGGCACAAGCTCCGGCAACCTGGGGCGACGATCAGTCGGTGCTCGTCACCGCATCGCGCACACCGGAAAACGTGAACGACAGCCTGTGGTCGTCCACGATATTCACCCGCGAAGACATCGAGTCCCGGCAACCGGGCTCGGTCCTCGAGCTGCTCGCGGACGTCGCCGGCATCGACATCGGCAACAATGGCGGCCTCGGGCAGCTGTCATCGGTTTTCATCCGGGGTGGCGAGAGCGATCACACGTTGCTGCTCATCGACGGCGTACGCGTAGCCTCGGCGACTTCCGGGGCTCCGGCATTCGAACAGCTTCCCGTCAGCGAGATCGAGCGCATCGAGATCGTGCGCGGCCCGCGCTCCACCCTGTACGGCACCGACGCCATCGGCGGCGTCATTCAGATCTTCACGCGGCGTGCGCCGAAATCCGGCCTTTCCGGCGGCGCCGAAGTGAGCGGAGGAAGCCATGACGCGCGCAAGTTCGGCGCGAGCATCGGGGCGCGCGGCGATCGGGCGTGGGTGAGCCTGGCCGCCGAATCGTTCGATACCAACGGCTTCAATGCCTGCGCAATCGAGGCCGGCGTGGTGTTCAAGGGCTGTTTCGCCTCCGAGCCGGATGCCGACGGCTTTCGCAACAACTCGGGGTCGCTGTCTGCGGGCTACGCGTTCAACGACGCCTGGAGCGTGCAGGTCAACTCGCTCATCGCCGACGGACGCACCGAGTTCGACGGTTCGATCTATTCCGGCAACGTAGCTGAATTCGGCCAGCGAGTATTCGCGCTGAGCCTCGATGGGGCGTTGGGAGCCGACTGGCACACGCGGCTCACGCTGGGGCGGAACGAGGATCTCCTCGAGGACTTCTTCGAGAAGAATTTCGTCGACGGCTACGAGACGAGGCGCGACACCGCAAGCGTGCAGGTCGACGGACCGATCAACGACGTCCTGCGGCTGATCGCCGGAATCGAGCAGCAGCGCGACGAGATCGACAGCAGCGTGGACTACGCAGCGGATTCCCGCGACACGACGGGGTTTTTCACCGAGCTGCATGCGAAGCTCGGCGCCTGGTCCGCTCTTGCAGGCGCGCGGTACGAGGACAACGAACAGTTCGGCAGCCATGTGACCGGAAACCTGGGACTCGGGCGCGCGTTGTCGCAGGACGTGCATCTGACGGCCACGTGGGGCACCGCGTTCCATGCGCCCACATTCAACGATCTCTACTACCCCTTCGGATCGGGTAATCCCGACCTCGAGCCCGAGGAATCGCGCTCATTCGAGATCGGCCTGAACGGGCGTGCGGGCAGCGCCTCGATCCCTTTCGACTGGTCGCTGCATGCGTTCCAGACGGAGGTGGACAAATTCATCGACCTCGACGGCTTCTTCGTACCCGAGAACATCGACGACGTCCGCATCCGCGGGGCGGAGCTTCAGGGAAGCTGGCGTACCGACCGATGGAAAGTCGGCGGCCAGTTCACGCGCCTCGATCCGGTGAACCGGACGAACGGTGGCCTGCAGTTGCGACGGCGCGCCAAGGAGAGCGCATCTCTGCAGCTGCGTCGCATCTGGCCGTCGGTTTCGATCGGCACGGTGGCGCGCTACCAGGGCAGGCGCTTCGATGACGCCAACAACACCGTGCCTCTTGGCGGCTACGTCACGGTGGACCTCATGGCATCGCAGTCGATCGGCAGTGCGCTCGAGCTGCAGGCGCGCGTCGCGAACGTGCTCGACCATGACTACCAGACTGCGGCCTTCTATCTCCAGGACGGGCGCAACTACAGCGTGACGCTTCGTTACCGCTTCGATGCCGGGCGGTAGATGACGCGATGACCTCGCCGGTGCGACCTGATCAGCTGAATCCAGGCGTGCCGGCGGTGTTGTCCTCCAGCGGTGGCAAGGACTCGCTGCTGGCGCTGTGGCACGCCACTCGCCTGGGCCTCGAGCCCAGGACGATGCTGACGATGTTCGACGAAACCGGCCTGCGCAGCCGCTCGCATGGGGTATCGCGCCGGATCATGGAAATGCAGGCGGGCGCGCTCGGCCTCGAGCTGGTGACTCCGCTCGCCAGCTGGGCGGACTACGAAAAGGTATTCGTCCAGGCATTGCGCACGCTGCGCGACGCCGATTTCCGTGTGGCGATCTTCGGCGACATCGATCTGCAGGCGCACCGTGACTGGGAAGAGCGCGTCTGCGCCATGGCGGGACTGACGGCGAGCCTGCCATTGTGGCAACGCGACCGGCGCGAGCTCGCAGAAGAATCCATGGCGTTGGGATTTCGATCGGTGGTGGTCTGCACCGACTCACGCTACCTCGGCGACGAGCTCTGCGGCCGGGAATTCGACGCGCGCTTCATAGCCGACCTGCCGTCAGGAGTCGACCCTTGCGGCGAGAACGGCGAGTTTCACACCTTCGTGTACGACGGCCCACTCTTCCGGCATCCGCTGGACGTGCAGGTCACGAGCAAGTATCCATACGTCGCTCCAGCGCATCTCGGCGGCGTCCGCTACTGCTTTGCGCGGCTGGCGTAGCGGGCCTGCGAGTCAGGCGAAGCGCTCAAGCGCCGAGGAATAGACGGTAAGCCGGATTGCCCGTTTCCTCGGTGTACGAATAGTGCAGATCATTGAGATGCTCGATGAATTCTCCACGCTCCGGCTTCGGTACCTGGATCCCGGCCAGAACCCGGCCATAGTCCGAGCCGTGATTGCGGTAGTGGAACAGACTGATGTTCCAGCGCGAGCCTATCGCCTCGAGGAATCGCAGCAATGCCCCCGGCCGCTCGGGGAACTCGAAACGATAGAGCAGCTCGTTCTCGATTCCGCGTGCATGCCCGCCGACCATGAATCGCACGTGCAACTTTGCCATCTCGTTGCCGGTCATGTCGTGGACGGCGTAGCCGGCAGCTCGCATCGCTGCGATCACCGCATCCTTCTCACCGTGCTCGCGTGAAAGCCCGAAGCCCACGAACAGCTGCGCGGCGTGATCGTGCTCGAAGCGGTAGTTGAATTCGGTCACGCTGCGCCGGCCGAGCGCCTCGCAGAACTTCAGGAAGCTGCCGGGCGTCTCGGGAATCTCCACGGCCAGGAGCGCCTCGCGCTCGGCGCCCAGGTCGGCGCGCTCGGCGACGTGCCGCAACCGGTCAAAATTCATGTTTGCGCCGCTCGTGACCGCAACGAGATTCTTGTTCGCGCAGCGCTCCCGCTCGACCCACTTCTTGAGCCCGGCCACTGCCAGGGCGCCGGCGGGCTCGACGATCGAGCGCGTGTCCTCGAATACATCCTGGATGGCCGCGCAGATTTCGTCGGTATCGACGAGCAGCACCTCATCGACATGCTGCTGTGCCAGCGCGAATGGCTCTTCGCCGACGCGCTTCACCGCAACGCCGTCCGCGAATATACCGACACGGCCGAGAGTCACGCGCCGTCCGGCCTTGAGCGACTCGTACATCGCCGCCGCATCCTCGGGCTCGACCCCAATGACGCGCGTTCTGGGCTGAACACCTTTCACGTATGCGCCGATACCGCCGATCAGGCCGCCGCCGCCCACGGGTACGAAGATGGCATCCACCGCAGCCGCGCTCTGCTTGAGGATCTCGAGGCCCACGGTGCCCTGCCCCGCGATCACATCCTGGTCGTCGAACGGATGCACGAACACGAGGTTGTGTTCGCGCGCGAGCACGAGGGCATGCTCATATGCGGCGTCGTAATCGTCCCCGTGCAGCACCGCCTCGCCGCCGAGATCTATGACGGCCTGCACCTTGATGTGCGGGGTCGTCTGCGGCATCACGATCAGGGCTTTGATGCCCCGCCGACGCGCAGCGAGCGCAACGCCCTGGGCATGATTGCCGGCAGAGGCGCAGATCACTCCCCGCTGCGCGTGACTCTCAGCAAGCTGCGCAATCTTGTTGTAGGCGCCGCGCAGCTTGAAGGAGAAGACGGGCTGCAGGTCTTCGCGCTTGAGCAGCACGCGATTGCCCATGCGTCGCGACAGGCGCGCGGCCTCGTCCAGCGGCGACTCGATCGCCACGTCGTACACGCGCGCGTCGCGAATTCTGTCGACGTAAGAGTGCGTCACTTTGCTTTGCGGACCCCTGATGCAGGCCCGGCAGCTTAGCCACTCTGCACTCGTGTGGCGAATCAGCTTCGCGTGGCGACCGGCAGCTCGATGACGCGAAACGGAGGGCCGTCGGGATAGGTATGCAGAAGCAACGGCAACGCCACGTTGTAGACCGGAGTGCCCCCGCTCGTGCGGCCTTCGACCGTGCCGTGGTGCGCATGCCCGTGAAACACCACGTCCACAGGATGGCGGTTCAACGGCTCTTCGAGCCGGCTCGTTCCGAGATACGGAAGGATTTCGAGAGGCTCGCCTTCCACCGTGCCCCGAATGGGTGAGTAGTGCAGCATGGCCACCCGGCGTTCGGTGCGCAGCCTTGCCAGCGCACCTTCCAGCTTCAACGCCTCATCCAGCGCTTCCTGGACGAACCGCTTGATGCCCGGCTCACCCCACGCACCGAGCGTGCCGCGCCCGAAGCCGCCCGGAAACCCCTTCGCTCCGGCGTAGCCGACTCCACCAATCTCCACGGCCTCCCCGTCCAGCACGCTGACGCCGGCCTCCCCGAGGATTCTCGCGACTTCGCCTTGCTGGCCGGACTCGTAGTCATGATTGCCGAGCACCGCGATCATCGGGATACGCACCGTGCTCAACTCCTTCGCCAGGATGATCGCTTCCTCCGGCAGGCCGTAGTCGGTCAGGTCGCCGCACAGCAACAGGACGTCGGCCAGGTCGTTCACGGGCGCGAACAGCGGCGCGAACGCGCCCTGCGAAGTCTTCTTCACATGGAGGTCGCCGACTGCGGCCAGGCGCACGGCTTGCTTGTTCGACATCAGGCACCTCGAATCGCCAGCCTCTGCCGCAAAGGCAGTCGTGAACTGGAGCAAACCGCATGCCCGGCCCCGCATTCATCGAGCCTCTGATGCCCGACACCCGCGCATTCTATTGCCGGGCTCTTGCGCGTCTCAATGCGGCGCAGGCACCATTTCTCGTCGGCGGCGCGTATGCGCTCGGGCGCTACACCGGCATCGAGCGCCACACCAAGGATCTCGACCTGTTCGTGCGCCGTCGCGATTTTGAGACAGTGATGAGCGTGCTGGCGGGCACAGGGTGCAGCACGCAGCTCACTTTCCCCCACTGGCTGGGCAAGGCGGCCATGGGCGAGGATTTCATCGACGTGATATTCAGCTCCGGCAACGGGATCGCCGCGGTGGACGATGAATGGTTCGCGCATGCCGTGCCGGGCCAGGTGTTCGATATCCCCGTGCGACTGTGCCCGGCGGAGGAAATGATCTGGTCGAAAGCGTTCATCATGGAGCGCGAGCGATTCGATGGCGCGGACATCCTGCATCTGCTGCGGGCGCGCGCTCCCAGCATCGATTGGGAGAGGCTGCTACGCCGTTTCAATTCGAGCTGGCGCGTGTTCTTCACCCACGTGCTGATGTTCGGCTACGTCTACCCGGCCGAGCGAGCGGCGATCCCTCAATGGGTAATGGACGAGTTGTTGGCGCGCCTGCGGCGCGAAATGCACGATGGCTCACCCGCCAGTCGCGTGTGCCGCGGCACCATCGTCTCGCGCGAGCAGTACCTGATCGACATCCAGGACTGGGGCTATCGTGACGCGCGGCTGGCGCCGCACGGCAACATGACGCCGGAAGAGATCTCGCTGTGGACGGAAGCGATCGAGACCGTCACGCAGCGCGAGTCGGACGCACCGCAAACCTGAAGCGGGTGCGGCCGATGGTGACGGCGTCGCCGTCCTTCAAAGTGTGGCGCGTCACCCGGCGGCTGTTCACCAGCACTCCATTCGTGCTGTTGAGGTCTTCCACGATGGTGTAATTCGGCCCTGCCAGCACTACAGCGTGGTGGCGGCTGATGAACTTCGTGTCGATCTGCAGATCGTTGTCGGAGGTGCGGCCAACGGTGGTGCGGCGCCCGAGCACATGGACGACTTCCGCATCGCCATCGGTCCGTATCAGCAGACGCACCGCTCCTTCGGGAACGATCTCGTGGTTCCCCGTGTTGACGGGGTCCATGCGCCGGATGCTCTGCTGAATGCTGCCGAGCAGCGTCGCGCTCTGCGCCGCCTCCTGCTCGAGGCGATGGATGAAGGAATCACGCTGCGCCAGCGAGTCCTTGGCCTCCTCGACGATAGAGCGCCACTCCTCGCTCGCCTTGGTGAGCTCATCGAGGCGCGTGCTCTTGGCACGCAGCTCGGCCTCGAGCCGGTTGATCGTATCCTCGGCGGCGCTCAGGTCGTTCTCCACCTCCTGCTTGCGCTCGCTGACCACACTCAGCTCCTCGTGCAGGGTTCGCATGCCGTCCTGCCGGTCGCTCAGCTCGTTCTCGAGCTCTTCCACGCGTCCCTCAGCTGCATTCAGGCGTTGCAGATGCGAATCGGCCTCCAGGCGCGCCGATTCGATGGCGGCACTGTGTTCGTCGAACTGGGCCTGCAGCCGCGCGTCGCGCGAATCGATCTCCGCCTGCAGAGTTCGCTCGCGCTCCTGCAGCTGGCTGGTCAGCGCGGCTGTGCGCTCATCGAGTGCCTGCCGCAAGGCCGTGGTGCGCTCTTCGAGCTGCCTTCGCGCACCCGCAAGCTCGCCCGTCAGGTCCGAAATCGACTGTTTGCTCGCGACGAGCAATTTTTCAGCCTCAGCGCGCGCCCTCTCGGCAGCGCTCGCGGATTCCTGCAGCTCGGCGTGGCGCGAGGCGCTGGAGGCGAGATGTTCTGCATCGCAGGCCTTGAGCTTCTCGACGGCGACCTCCGCTGCGGTCAGGTCGCACTGCAGCTTGTCGCGCTCGCGGCGCATTCGGGTGATTTCCGCCAGATGCTGCGCGGAAGTCTCGCTCTGGCTCGCCGAAGTCGCCTCGAGCGCGCTGATGCGCTCGCTGCGGGTGGCCACCGACTCGGTGAGGTCCGCGATCAACGAATGGAGCTTAAGCTGCGCCCGTTCCGCATTCTGCAGCTCGTCGTTGCGCTCAGCGAGCGCGGCTGCGAGCGTATTCACTTCGCCATCGAGCTCTGCGACGCGTTGCTCGCGCACCGCAAGGTCGCCGGACAGTTCGTGGATCTGGGTGGCCTGCGCGCTGAGACCGCGTTCAGTCTGGATGAGCCGCGCCTCTCGAGCCTGGATTTCCTGATCCAGCCCGGCAATCTCCGCGGTGAAGACTCCACGCTGGCCTTGGGAGGACTGCAACGCTTCAAGGTAAGCGGCCATTCGGCCTTCGAGATCACGCGCTTCGGCGCTGGCGGCCACCAGAGCGCGATCACGAGCTGCCAGTTGCCCGACAACTTCCTGGATCCGCACCTGCTGCGCCTGTGCTGCCGTTTCCCGGCTGACGAGGGTCTGCTGGAATTCGGTGGCCTTCGCTGCCGAAATGCGGTGCAACTCGGCCACCTGCGTCTCGAATGCGCGGCGCGACTCGGCTGCCTGCGTTTCGGCGGCGCTCATGCCGGCGCGAGCGGCAGCCAGCTCTGCAGCCAAGGCGCTGCCGCGCTCTTCCAGGGCGACGCGCTCTGCGCGGGAGTCGGCCAGCTGATTCTCAATCTCGATGAGCCTTTGACCCTTGCGGGTCAGACGCTCTTCGACTTCTCGTAGGTTTGCCGAGAGCGCGCGCAGGTCGACTTCGATCTGCGTGCGCTGCTGCGTGTCTTCGACTGATGCGACCACCGTGGCGGCGGTTGCAGGCGGAATGACCCACGTGTCCGTGCTGGCGAGCCGCTCTTCCGGAACGCCAGCCTCATAGGCGGCGACGTCGAGCACTGGTAGCTCGGCGGTGGATTCGAGATCGGCCTCTCGGGCCGGCATTGATTTGCGCTGCACGCTCATCAGGCGCGTCCCCGTATTCTTATGGCGCAAAAGTGTAACGCGCCCGGCATCGTGCAAGCACGCGCTGAAACAAAAATGTGAGCTACTTCGCGGAACCTGACATAAGCCGGGGCTCAGCCACGCAGAAAATCACGCACCGCGTTGCTGACCACTTCCGGTGCGGCATCGAACAAGGCCGCTCCCTGATCGGGCAATTCCACGAAACGCGCGCGCGCGAGGCGGTCGCGGATGCGTTGCGTCGGCTCCCAATGATCGTCTTTGGGCCGAAGTACCATAATGGGCTGCGTAGTCAGGCTGACTCTCTCCCGAGCGGACTCGGGCACGCCGACCATGACGAGCCGCCGGATCTGCTGGGGGCGGGCCACTGCCAGCTCGATCGCGACGAGGGCACCCGCGTGATAACCGAGCACGTCGATCTGGCGGAATCTCATCGAGTCGAGGAAATCGCCGATGGCCGTGGCGTACTCGGTGACCGACGTGCGGCCCGGCGGCGCGTCGGACTCGCCGCAGCCCGGCAGATCGGGCGCGTAGACCGAGCGGTCTGTGCCCGCCAGGGCCAGGAATCCCTGAAACACCCGGCCGGACTTGCCTGCCGGATGCAGGCACAGGAGCGCGGTCGCTTCTTCAAAGCCGCCACCCGGCGGAATCGCGTTATGCACGTGCAGCTGGCCATACCGTGACTCGAAATAGCCGCGCCGCACGCGCGGCTCGCTGCTCGGAATGTGCTGGGGAATCGAAATCCTTGCCATGGTGAGAATAGTGCCGCGCGGCCGGTAGATAAGGAATCCCTTCAATGTGGCGTGCTTCACGTCCGCGCAAAGCTTCTGCACCGGTAGTGGGCCGCGGAAGGCTCAGTGCCGGCGCTCGGCCCGGACGGGACGCTCCGTGTCCCGCCTAGGGCGGCTCGCCTCTCTCAACGACGGCGCTTTGCTCGCAAACGCCTGGAAGATTTTTTTCGGGCTACCTTTCGAACCGTCTGGCGTACGGCCCGCCTTGCCGCCTTCTTTACGACCCGCTTCCGCGCTGACGCGCGACGGCTCGCGCCAGCACGCTTGGCGGCTGCACTCTTGGATTTGCGGACGCTCTTGCGCCTGGCCGCCGGCTTGGCTTTTGCCGCCACGCGCTTGCGCGCCGCGCTCTTCGCGGCCACCGCGCGTTTCGGGGACGCAGCAACCGCTTTCGCTTTCCGCGCGGCTGCCGGCTTTGCAGCAGCCTTCAACTGATGCACCGCGAACGCCGCCCCCTGCGGATCGATGATCTGCGCGATCCAGTCGCCGCCCGGGACTTCCATCGGCCCGTTGACGACCCGGCCCCCCGCCGCCTTGGCGGCCCTTGCCGCTTCGTCGACGTCATTGACGCGCACGTACGACAGCCAGTGCGGCGTCGTCACTCCCGGTGGCATTTTGTAGATCCCACCCATGTTCTTCCCGTGACGCGTGAAGATCTGGTAGTAACCCAGATCACCCATGTCGTGGGTGGGACCCTTGCCCCAGCCGAACAGCTGCATGTAGAACTGAAGCGCAGCATCGAAGTCGCCTGTCGCAAGCTCGTGCCAAGAGAAGCCACTCTCCTCGGCGCTACCGTTGTCTTGCGGCCTCGTCGAGCAGTAAATCGCGAACGCCGCGCCCTGCGGATCCTGCAACACGGCGTAGCTGCCGGCGCCGGGAATCTCAGTGACGTCCGTGCACACCGTGCCCCCGAGACGGCGTGCCAGCTCGAAGGTTCCCGCCATATCCGGCGCGGCGATATAGGGCATCCAATGAGACGAGGCCGGCGCCTCCTCGGGCAAAGGCATCACGCCACCCATCGGACCCGCGCTGCCGACCCACAGTGTGTACGAGGAATTCTTGTCCCAAGCCTGGGTCTTCCAGCCGGCCACGCGCGGATAGAACGCGCCCGCGCCTGCAATATCGGTGGTCACGAGTTCGTGCCAGACGAACTGGCCTCGGGATTCGGCGCTGCTCATGTTCGTTTCCTCTTTGGGTAGCTCGAAGGATTCGCCAGGCGTGCCATTCTCCTCCGCTGTGTCGTACTGTAAATACCCTCGCGGATGACAAAAGAATTACGAATGACGACTGCAATCTGCCATGCGCCGAAGTTGCCGCTCGCGATGCTGGCCGTGCTGACCTGCTCCACCGCGCTGGCCCAGCCGGCGCCGTTCTCCGCCGAACGGATGTGGGGATTGCAACGACTCGGCGCACCGGCGGTTTCGCCGGATGGACGGCTGGCCGTCGTGCCCGTTACACGCTATGACGTCGAGGAAAACAAAGGCTTGACCGATTTGTGGCTCGTGTCCGTGGTGGACGGTTCGTCCCGGCAGTTGACGAGCGACTCGGCGGCGGACAACCAACCGGCGTTCAGTCCGGACGGCAAGTCCATCGCCTTCGTCTCGAAGCGCGACAAGGATGACGCTGCGCAGATTTATGTCATTGATGTGTACGGCGGAGAGGCTAGGCGACTCACCAGCGTGCCTACCGGCGCTGATATTCCCAAGTGGTTTCCCGACGGCCGGCACATCGCCTTCGTAACCCCGATCTGGCGCGACCTGGTTCGCTGGGAGGATCAGGCCAAGCGCCTGCAAGAGCGCGGTGACGGGAAATCGAGTC
This sequence comes from uncultured Gammaproteobacteria bacterium, assembly GCA_963759725.1. Classification (GTDB taxonomy): domain Bacteria; phylum Pseudomonadota; class Gammaproteobacteria; order Steroidobacterales; family Steroidobacteraceae; genus CAVXAE01. The sequence continues at coordinate 117,736 of CAVXAE010000001.1, forward strand.
CGAAAGTGTGGGACCGCGCTCCCATCTCATACTTTGACCACTTCCTGGACGACCGGGAGCCGCATCTCTTTTCCATAGCCGTCGACGGCAGCGCACAGCCGGTGGCAATCACGCGAGGCTCGGGCTATTTCCTGTCCCGCGCCGAAGTCGACGCGTTTTCTTACGACATCTCGCCGGACGGGCTCGAGGTTGCGCTGGTTGCGAATGTCGACGCGAGCGGTGTGAAGCCCAATTATGACGTGATCGTCCTGCCTGCCTGCGGCTGCAAACCAGCCGCCAATATCACGCGTGACAACCCCGCTGACGACGGCGACCCGCGCTACAGTGCGGACGGGCGGTACCTTGCATTCACTCAGCAGCGCATCCCCAACTTCGGCGGAGACCGCTCCCGGCTGATGGTATTCGACCGATCGGAACGGCGAACGCGGAATCTCACGGAAAACTGGGACCGCTCGGTGAGCGAGCCTGCGTGGCTGCCCGGGAACCGCGCTCTGCTCGCATCGATCGACGATGCGGGCACTCGGCGGATTTACCGCATGGATATTCAGGGTGGCGACGCGAAGCAGCTGACCACAACGCCCAGCATCAGTGCCCTCGCCGTGGGCGCGACGGCAATCGTGGGCCTCCGGCAAAGTTTCTCCGAGCCGCCGACGCTCGTGCGACTCGATCAGCGCTCCGGGAAGGCGGCACAGCTCACCCATTTCAATGACGAGGCGCTCGCCGCCATCCAGCTCGGCAAGGTCGAGAGCGTCACGTATTCCGGCGCCCGCGGTGATCCAATCCAGATGTGGGTGGTGTATCCGCCTGCTTTCGATCCGGCGAAGCGATACCCCGTCTACATGCTGCTGCACGGCGGGCCGCACGTCGCGATGACCGATGGAGTGCAGTGGCGCTGGAATGCGCAAGTGTTTGCGGGCTGGGGGTACATCGTGACCTGGCACAATTTCCACGGCTCCAGCGGCTTCGGGCAGGAGTTCACCGATTCGATCAATCCCGACTGGGTGACGCTGCCCTACGACGACACGATAAAGGCCGCGCGCTGGCTGATGGAGCAGCCCTTCGTGGATCGAGAGCGAATGGCGGCTGGCGGTGGCAGCTATGGCGGCTTCCTCGCCAGCACGCTGCTCGGTCGCGAACACCCTTTCAAGACGCTCATAGCGCACGCTGCCGTATACGACCAGTACACCCAGATCGGCGCGGACTACGGTGCGGAAAAGCCCCGCTTCAACTATTTCTGGGAGAAGCCCGAGGCCTTCGCGCTCAACTCACCCCACACGTTTGCCGCGAACTTCAATACGCCCACGCTGGTGATCCATGGCCAGCTGGACCTGCGCGTTCCGGTGAATCACGGCATCGAGCTTTTCAACACGCTGCAGAGCAAGGGCGTGCCGAGCAGGCTGGTGTATTTTCCTGACGAGAATCACTGGATACTCAAGCCGCAGAACTCACTGTTCTGGTATCGCACCGTGCGAGAGTGGCTGGCGCGATACGTTCCGCCCGATGGGCATGCATCCACTACGGCAGCTGCCAGGTGATGCCGAGAAGAAAGATGCGCGGGAGCCAGCTCGAGACTTCGCGCCTCAGATCGATGCCGCCGGGAGATTCCACCGTTCGATAGTCGACGCAGCACGGGTTGCCGTGATTCGTGACGTTGTCCACCTCCAGAAAGACGCGCAGCTCGCCATACGGCAGCGGCCGCAGCCAAGTGCCCCGCAGATCGAGCGAGAAGTAATCGCGCCACGCTGCCGAATTGCGCGGCGCCAGCTCCACGGATGCATCTGGCAGCAGCGCCAGACGATTGCGCCGCCACCCGGTGTGAAACATGGAGTTAGCGGAGAGCCCCCACGGCCCATGACCCCAGTTCACCCCGGCGGCCAGTGCATCCTTCTGCTCCCACGTGCGCGGCACTCTGTCATCGCCGAAATCGTCGCTCACATCGGAGCGGCTGTAACTGGCCCATACGAGCCATGCAGGCTGAAGTTCCCAGCGCATGCTCAGTTCCGCGCCGTACGCGTGTGAACGATTAGGCTGGATCCTCACCCGGTCCACCGCGAGCTCGGGCAGGAGGGCAAACGGATCCATGAGATTTTCGTAGGCCGGGCTCGGCGTGGTGACGCGCTTTTCGAATGCCTCCACCCTGAACAGCAGACTGCGTGACGGCCGCCGCTCCATGCTCGCAACGAGCTGCGCGGCGCGCTGCGCCGAATGGAAAGCAGGATCCCCGTCCTGAACCGCGAGCTCGTCGGGCCTCTCCGTCTGCGAGAGCCGGCCCCAACTCAAACGCCACAAAGTCTGCGGGTCCTGCGCGAATTGCAGGCTGAGACGCGGCGAGAGCTGATTCGCTTCGAAGGCCGCGCCGAATCGCTGAGCATCCCAGCGGAGGCCAACGTCCATCAGCGTTCGCGCGGTCAAGCCGACGAGGGCCGATACATGCATGGCGTAGGCCGTGCCATCGACGCTTAAATCCTCCCTGCGCGAAACCGAGGCGGCCCTGGCGAAGGCGGCCGCGAGAACGGGATCGAACGCCACATCGCTTGAATAGGCGTAGTGCGCTCGGTAGTCGTACCACTCGAGACCCCCGTTGATGCGCACACGCTCACTCACCGGATAGAGGCCCTCGATCCGGCCCGTGGTCGTATCGAATGCCCGCCGGTCGTGCACTTCACCGGTTGCACTCCCGGCGTGATCGACGGAGCCGTCGCGCCACGTGTGCCGCTCCGTACGCGAAATGACGACGCGCAGCTCGCGACCGCTCTCGATCGGGTCGAGCTGCCAGCTGAGCCAGCTGGTCGCATCGCGATAGCTCAGATTGGTCCGCTCATCGTCGAGCGATGCGACCAGGCCGTCGTCGAGCAGTAACCAACCCGCCGCCAGCTTCGAGCCCGGCAGGTCGAACTGAAGCCTGCCGAAGGCATCGAGGAATTCTGGCTTGGCGTCATCGCGCTCGAGAGCGCTGGCGAGAAGGTCCACATTGCCGCGACGCACGCTGGCCAGCCATTCGACGGGCACGGATTCCAGGCGGCCCTGCGACAGCACGTGTGTATAAAGAATACTGGCGCCGATCTCGTTGTAGCGCTCGCCGGTCCATGCGCGCGGCTGGATGTCGAGCACGCCGGAGATGCGATTGCCGTAGCGCACGGGAAACACGCCGCTGTAGAAATCCACCGTGGAGATGCTCTGCGGTTCCAGGATTCCCAGCAGGGCCTGCACATCCTTGAAATGGAATGGCTCGAACAGCGGGGCGCCATCGAAGTACACGGCGAGTTCATCTTCGCGACCGCCCCGCACGTGTGAGCGTGATGAGAGGGAGTTCGATGCGGTACCGGGCAAGTAGCGCATCACGCGCATCACGTCCTCGTTGATTCCGGGCAGGTACCCCAATTCCTCGCGCGTGAACTGCACGCCGGGCCTGCGTTGCTGTGCTTCGATCGCATACCGGCTCGCGTAAACGCTGATTACCTGGACCGGCTCGTCAACTGCATTGCCGGGTTGGCCGACCGCTGGAGCGCCCTCGCCGCCCTGTTCGGCGCGCACCACCGTGAACAGGTTCGGCCGAACCTCTTTCAATGAGAGGCCGTGGGGGGCCAGGATGCGGCGCGCCACGTCCTGCGGCGAGCCCTCGCCGGGGTCGACGTCCACCGTCAGGCGCGAATCGATCAATGCGGAGCTGAAAATCAGCTGGAGCCCGGACTTGCGCAGCTCCTCGAGCGCGGCAGCCAACGGTTGGCCAGCACTGACTGCCGGAGCGAGGCTGGCGGCAAACTGCATCCCCACAAAGAACAGCGCTGCGCGCCAGTGATGGCCTGCCATCCTCGAATGCTAGCACGCGGTTGCGGCAGCCCAGCCCGGCAAATTCGGCGCGAAAGCGCGCGGCGCGATTGATTTTCGCGGCTACGGCAGTCTAATGAGCGCAACTGGAGCAACGGGACCTGGACCGGATCATGGCGGCCGAAACAGAGCTGGTGCAGCGCATGCTGGCGGGCGAGGAGCGCGCGTTCGACGCGTTCTTCCACAGCCACTTTCCGCGCCTGTACCGGTTTGCTCTGCCGCGGCTCGGCGGGGACGTCGAAGCAGCGCGCGAGGTGGTGCAAGCGAGTCTCGGCAAGGCCATGCGCAAGCTCGCAAGCTACCGCGGCGAGGCTGCGCTGTTCACCTGGCTATGTCAGATCTGCCGCCACGAGATCGCGGACCACGTGCGCACTCAACAACGTCACGCACAGCGGGTGGTGCTGATGGATGACCGGCCCGAAGTGCGCGCCGCGGTGGAGGCGCTCGAGGCGCCCGAAGAATACGACCTCGTGCGCAACTGCGGGCGAGCCGAGGTAGGGCAATTGGTCAAGTCGGTGCTCGACCGGCTTCCCGCGCGCTATGGCGATGCCCTCGAGTGGAAATACGTGGAAGGCCGCTCTGTTGAAGAGATCGGCACTCAACTGGGAATCGGACATACAGCGGCGCAATCGCTGCTCGCACGCGCGCGAATTGCGTTTCGCGAAGCGCTCGAGCAGGTGTTTGGCTCGGCCGCCGACGACATCGCGACCATATTGGAGTCGTGAGGAGGCATCGTGAGCGAACCAGAAGACCCTGGACTGGACGACGACCACGCAATCGGGCGCGTGTTGCGTGCGGCCGGAAGCAGAGAACAACCATCTGAAGAGATGCAACGGGAGGTCCGTGAGTTCGTGCATGGCGAATGGCGCACTGCCTTGTTCAAGCGGGCCTCAAACCGGCGCCGAATTTGGCTGGCCGCGGCGGCGAGCCTTGCGATTGCGGGAATCGGCGTGTGGTTGATGCGAACGCGGGGCGAAGCGCCGAGTGTGATCGTCGCCAACGTGAGTCGTACCGAAGGTACTGTGAAGGCAGGGCCGGCGTCGATGTCGCAGCAATCCTGGCAAGGCGTCGACGCTCGTCGGGAGTTGCATGCGCGGGAATCGATCATGACTGGATCCAATGGGCGCGTCGCGCTCGCGCTGGCGGGCGAGATTTCGCTTCGACTGGATCACGACACTAGAATCATCATCGCGGATCAGCAGCGCATCGAAGTACTCGCGGGCGCGGTGTATGTCGACGCGGGCGTGACACGGGCGTCGTCTCGATCGCTGCAGATCGATACGCCCGCTGGCGCCGTGAGGCACGTCGGAACCCAATATGAGATTCGCCTGGTGCAGCCTGGAACACGCATCCGCGTACGCGAGGGTCGTGTTGAGCTGAATGATCGCTCGGGAGCGACGGAACAACTGGCGGCAGGGGAACAGCTGATCGTTTCAGCCAACGGCTTCCGCGAGCGCGCGATGGTAGCCGCCGATGCGCCCGACTGGGGCTGGGCGACGGCGGTCGCTCCGCCCTTCGACATCGAAGGGCGTTCGCTCAACGAGTTTCTAACCTGGGTCAGCCGCGAGACCGGCGTACAAGTCGCCTTCGCGGACGCGGCCAGCAAAACCGAAGCCGCAAGGGTGGTACTCCACGGTTCGGCGGCTGACTTGGCGCCCGGTGAGGCTCTCGACGCCGTACTTCCGACCACGCGCTTGCAGGGCATCAAGTCAGACGGCCGAATCCTGATCCGGCTGCAATAGGGGGACGGCTGGGTAGCGGGCAGAGCGGCCCGCCCGCCGATTGATTTGCGCTGGTCGGGTCGTCCAACCGGGCATCATGACTGTTCTCGGATTGAGCGCCGTCCGGCAAGACGTTCGCGCTCCAGAGCTTGCGCTTCCGTCATTTCGACTCGCGCGCCCGTTTAGCCTCACGCATGGCGTGATACCGGCGCTGCTCTACTGCGTGCCGATGCTGGCGATCGTCGCCGATGACCTCGACTTTAGCATCGCAAGAGGCTGGGCCTACGCCGCTGGCACCGGCTGGCTCGGCGATGGTCGTTGGTGGGCAAATGGGCTTATTCATTCCGGCGGTCACGCACTCGTGTGGCTGATCGGGCTTTGCGCGCTGTCCGCATGGATGGCCAGCTTCGCCTCCGTCAGCTGGCGCCCTCGGCGCCGTGGCGCGCTGTACATTGTGCTTGCCATCGCGCTCGCCACGGGCCTCGTCGGCCTACTGAAAACCCAGACCAACATCGACTGCCCCTGGAGCCTGCAGGAATTCGGCGGGAGCAATCCTTATGTGTCCCTGCTTGGAGAACGGCCCGACTACCTTCCACCCGCAGCATGCTTTCCCGGCGCACATTCATCGTCGGGATTCGCATTGATGGCCTTCTATTTTCTGTTGCGCGATCGTCGGCGCCGCGCGGCGCGCTGGGCGCTGGCGGGCTCGATCCTGCTGGGAATGGTGTTTGCGTTTGGGCAGGAGGCGCGCGGCGCGCACTTCCTGTCGCATGATCTGACGAGCGCCGCCATCGCCTGGTATGTGGTGCTTGCTCTTTACGCGTTGGTCCTGCGGCCAGAACGGCTCAGAACATTTCGGACGGACCAGGCGTCTTGATGTCCACGGCGTGGCGCGAAGGAATGTGCTCGCCCGTGATCATGTCGCGATAGGTCTGCCCCGGGCCGACCATGGGATACACGCCGGCGTCGGGATCGATCATCACCTCGAGGAAGGCCGGGCCCTGGAACGCGATGAATTCACCGACCACGCGCGGCACGTCTTCCTTGCGATCCAGGCGCACGGCGTAGCGGAAGCCATCGGCCTGCGCGGCCTTGACGAAATCCTTCTTGTGCAGCGAGCGGTCGCTGGCCGAGAGCCGGCCCTTGAAGAACAGCTTCTGCCACTGCTTGACCATGCCGTCGCCGAAGTTGTTGAGCACGACCACTTTGACCGGCAGGTCGTAGGTGGTCACGGTCTCGAGCTCGCCGATGTTCATGCGGATGCTCGAGTCGCCGTCGATGTCGATGACCAGGCGATCGGGGCTGCGCGATCTGCGCGCCGATGGCGGCAGGAAGCCCGAAGCCCATGGTGCCCATGCTGCCGGAGGTGAGCCACAGCCGCGGCGCGCGGAAATCGCAGTACTGCGCGGCCCACATCTGGTGCTGACCGACGCCGGTCGAGATGATCGCCTCGCCGCGCGTCAGGCGGTTGATCTCCTCGATGACGTAGTACGGCTGGATCAGCGTGCTCGCGCGATCGTAGTTCATCGCGAATTTGCGCTTGAGCTCGGCGAGCTCGACCTGCCAGGCGCCGTAAGTCGCGCTTGAAACCCACGCCGGCGGCCGTGCGCAATGAGCGCGCGCAGCGCCTGCGGCAGCAGCCCGACGTGGCTCCACTGGACCCGCTTGACCTTGTTGACCTCCGCGCGATCGATATCGAGGTGCGCGATGCGCTTGGCGTTCACTGCGAACTTCTCAGGCACGCCGGCCACGCGATCGTCGAAGCGCGCGCCGACGGCGATCAGAAAATCGCAATCGTCGACCGCGTAGTTGGCGAATGCCGCGCCATGCATGCCCAGCATGCGCAGCGACAGCGGATGGCGCGTATCGAAAGCGCCGATGCCCATCAACGTGGTGACGACGGGAATCGCCGAAGGTGACTGCGAACTCGCGGAGCGCTTCCGCCGCCTCGGCATTGATCACGCCGCCGCCGGCGTAGATCAGCGGCCGCTGCGACTCGCCCAGCATCTCGAAGAATCGCGCCGCAGAGTCGTCGTCCATCTGCCCGCTCGCGAGTTCGCTCATGCGGCGCCGGTAGCCGGGAATGGGCAATACGCCGGAGCCGCGATACTCGCCTTCCCAGTTCTGCACGTCCTTCGGCACGTCGACGACGACGGGGCCCGGTCGGCCGGTGCGCGCGATCTCGAATGCGGTGCGCACGGTGGCTTCGAGCTTCTCAGGATCGGTCACGAGAAAAATATGCTTGGCAACGGAGCCCATGATGGACGGCACCGGCGCTTCCTGGAACGCATCGGTGCCGATGGCCGCACGCGGCACCTGACCGCAGATGACGACCATGGGAACCGAGTCGGCCATCGAATCGCGAACCGGGGTGACCGTATTGGTGGCGCCCGGGCCGGATGTGACGAGGCACACCCCCACCTTGCCGCGTGGCACGCGCATACCCCGCGGCCATGAAGCCCGCACCCTGCTCGTTGGCCGGCACGATGAGCGGCATCTGCGTGCGCGCCGCGCTCCGACTGGCGAGCGTTATAAAGGAATACCGCATCGTAGGTCGGCAGGATCGCGCCGCCACTGTAACCAAAAATAGCGGACACGCCCTCGTCCGCCAGGACCTGGATGATCATCTGCGCGCCGGTCATGCGCTGGCCGGCCATTGGATGGCTGATATTCAACTGTTGGACCACGCTATCGCTCATCGGGCCAGACTAGATTAATCTGCAGCGATGCGCCACATCATCGCCATTCTCCTGCAGAACGAGGCCGGGGCCCTGAGCCGGGTCGCCGGTTTGTTCTCGACGCGGGGTTACAACATCGAGTCCCTTACGGTCGCCCCCACCAACGATCCGACGGTATCGCGCATCACGCTGGTGACGGTCGGGTCCGACTCCGTGATCCAGCAGATCATCAATCAGCTCAACAAGCTCATCGACGTGGTGAGCGTTGAGAACCTGACGCTGGGCGAGCATCTGGAGCGCGAGCTCGTACTGCTCAAGCTCAAAGTACGGCTCGAGCATGCCGACGCGGTGCGCGGATACGTGGCGCGCACCGGCGGGCGCGTGCTCGACCCGGCGGCGGATGGCTTCATCGTCGAGCTCACCGCGAGCGAGGCGGAGATCAACGCATTCGTAGGGGAGCTTTCCCGTAAGGCCGAATTGCTGGAAGTGGCGCGCAGCGGCGCGCTCGGCATGGGACGCGCCCGGGGCCAGACCCAGAAGCTGCGCATCATCGAGATGAAATCAGCCCCGAAGCCTGCCTGAAGACTCAGCCCAACCTACGCGAGAGGGGCCTTGGCGAAGGCGAGGTCTTTTACCGGGCGGCCGCCAATCAAATGCTCCTGGATGATGCGCTCCAGGTTTTCCGGCGTGCAGTTGCGATACCAGACACCTTCCGGATAGACCAGCGCGATCGGGCCGGCGACGCAGATGCGCAGGCAATCCGCCTTGGTGCGCATCACGCCTCCCTCGACGTCCGCAATTCCCAGCTCCTTGAGACGGCGCTTGAGAAAATCCCACGAGGCGTCCTGCTCCTTGGCGGGCGCGCATTTGCCGTGCACGCAAAGAAGGATGTGCCGGCGGGAGCTGCCGATGCGAATCTTGCGCGCCGCATGGCTCAGGGCCTCATCGATGTCGGGCTTCACAATGCGGCGTCGTCCGTCTCGCCGGTGCGGATGCGGATCACGCGGTCGATGTCGGTGATGAAGATCTTGCCGTCGCCGACCTTGCCGGTCTTCGCGGCCTTGATGATCGCCTCGATCACCTGGTCGACCAGGTCGCCGCGTACCGCCACCTCGATGCGCGTCTTGGGCACGAAGTCCACGACATATTCGGCGCCCCGGTACAGTTCGGTGTGGCCACGCTGCCGGCCGAAGCCTTTGACTTCCGTGACCGTCATGCCCGAGACCCCGATGTCGGACAGTGCGGCACGCACGTCGTCGAGCTTGAAGGGCTTGATGATGGCGGTGACCAGTTTCATTCGGTGGCGCTCCGTGAGGCTGCGATCAGGCTGCGGATAATACGCCTCCGTAAGCTATGCTTGCGGCCTCATGCCGGAAAAGATCGTCATCGTCGGGGCCGGGCAGGCCGCGTCGCAGTCCGTGGACACCCTCAGGCGCAAAGGCTACAAGGGCGCGCTCACACTGGTCGGCGACGAGCCCCTGCCGCCTTATCAGCGGCCGCCGCTGTCCAAGAAGTATCTCGCCGGCGCGCTCGAGCGTGACCGCCTGCTGATCCGGCCTGCGCAGTTCTATGCCGATCACAATGTCGAGACGCGATTCGGCCGCCGCGCAGTCGAAATCGAGCGTGCCGCCGCGCATGTTCGACTCGATGACGGCGCGACGCTCGCCTACGACGCACTTCTGCTCGCCACCGGCAGCCGGCCTCGTCATCTGCCGGCGCCGGGTCATGACCTTCAGGGCGTGCATTTCCTGCGCACCATTGCTGACGTCGAACGCATTCGCACCGAGTTAGTGCAGGCGCGGCAGGTAGTCATCATAGGCGGCGGCTATATCGGCCTCGAAGTCGCGGCGACGTGTCGCGAGCTCGGCCTCGACGTCACGGTGCTCGAGATGGCCGACCGGATCATGAACCGGGTGACGTGCAAGGAGATGTCGGCCTTCTATCAGAGCGAGCACGCGCGGCACGGTGTTCGCATCGTCTGCAATGCGCGCGTGCACGCGCTTGCTCCACATGAGAATTCCAAGCAAGTCCGGGCCGTCCTGTGCGAAGACGGCAGCGAGCATCCCGCGGACATTGTCATCGTCGGCGTCGGCGTGGTTGCCGAAGACGACCTCGCTAAGGCCGCAGGCCTCGAATGCACCATCGGCATCGTGGTCGACGAGTTCTGCCGTACGAGCGATCCGAATATCTACGCGGCCGGGGACTGCACCAGTCATCATAATTTTCACTACGACCGGCGCATGCGGCTCGAGTCCGTTGACAACGCGTTCGAGCAGGGCACCAGCGCCGCCCTCAACATGCTCGGCATGCCGACGCGGCACGACAAGCTGCCGTGGTTCTGGTCGGATCAATACGATCTGAAGCTCATCATCATCGGCATCTCGATCGGATACGACAGCGTGGTGTTGCGAGGCGACCCAGCCGCGCGCAGCTTCAGCGCCTGCTATCTGCGCGAAGGCGAGCTGATTTCCATCGACACCGTCAACAGCCCCAAGGATCAAATGGCCGCGCGCAAGCTCATTGCCACGCACGTGCGGCCTGATGTAACCAGGCTCGCCGACGCGAGCATCCCCCTCAAAGACTGCTGAACCCGAAAAGGACGTTTGCATGCATTCGCTGGTCATTCACGGAGGCGCCGGTGCCATTCCCTCAAGGATCTCGGACGAGCAACGAAAGGCATACGAAGGAGGGCTCGGGCGCGCGCTCGATTCCGGGTTCGCAATCCTCGAGCGGGGTGGTTCGAGCCTCGACGCCGTAACGACCGCCGTGCGGATTCTCGAAGACGATCCCCAGTTCAATGCCGCGCACGGCGCAACGCTCACGCGCGACGGCACGGTCGAGCTCGACGCATCCATCATGGACGGTCGCGACCAGCGGGCGGGGTCCATCGCAGGCGTGCGGCACATCAAGAACCCGATCGACCTGGCACGAATGGTGATGGAAAAGACCAAGCACGTGCTGTTGATCGGCGAAGGCGCCGAGGAGCTCGCCATCGAGTCCGGAATGTCGCTGGTGCCGAATCTCTACTTCCGCACCGAGGAGCGCCGCCTCGAGCTCGAAGCCGAGCAGCACGGCCGCGTGGTCCCCGACCTCATGCCCTCGCCCCAGGGAACCGTTGGCGCCGTCGCGTTCGACAAGCAGGGCAACCTCGCTGCCGCGACGTCAACCGGAGGCATGACCAACAAGCGTCCCGGCCGCGTTGGCGACAGTCCCATCATCGGCTCCGGTACTTACGCCAAGAACGGCGTGTGTGCGGTCTCGTGTACCGGTTACGGCGAGTACTTCATCCGTACGGTGGCCGCGTACGCGATCGTCTCGTCAGTTGAATATCGCGGCATGACGCTCGAACAGGCCACCCGCGAATTGCTTCACGAGAAGATCGCGAAGCTCGGTGGCGACGGCGGCATCATCGCAATCGACGCCAGCGGCCGCATCGTCATGGAATTCAATTCACAGGGCATGTTCCGCGGCGCGCGGGATTCCAACGGGGCGCGCATGGTGGGGATTGGACCGTAGCGCTCGCCCCTATATTCCGCTTGCCATGCGGGACGCTCGTTGCCACGCGAACCTGCCAACCGGGTCTGCTTCAAATGACTGGATTCAGGTTCTCCGCGAATCTTCGTCCAGTACTCGACTCTCGCATCGTCATCCATGTCGATGACACGGCCATACAGCGCAGCGCCGCCCTTCTCCCTTTTCTATCGCGCGCCCACCACCTGCACAAGCGTCTCGTCCGTCTCCTCGCCGAGAAAGCCACCGCTCTGATGCGCCCACAGGCGTGCATAGATTCCGCCGTGCGCCAGCAGACTCCGGTGGTCGCCCTCTTCCACGATGCGCCCGTGATCCATGACGATCAACCGATCCATCGCGGCGATGGTCGAGAGGCGATGAGCGATCGCTACGACGGTCTTCCCTTGCATCAGCCGATAAAGGCTCTGCTGGATCGCCACTTCCACTTCACTGTCGAGCGCGCTGGTGGCTTCATCGAGCAGCAGGATCGGCGCATCCTTCAGCATCACGCGAGCGATCGCGACGCGCTGACGCTGCCCGCCCGATAGCTTCACACCACGCTCTCCAACGTGTGCATCAAACCCCGTGCGCCCTTTCGGATCGACCAGCGTCGCGATGAACTCACCCGCCTCGGCTCGCTCCGCTGCGCGAATCATCTGCTCATCGGTCGCATCCGGCCGACCGTAAACGATGTTGTCGCGGACCGAGCGATGTAATAACGATGTGTCCTGCGTGACCATCCCGATCTGCGCGCGCAGGCTCTCCTGCGTGCATCGCGAGATGTCCTGACCGTCGATCAATATGCGACCCTGCTGCAAGTCATAGAACCGCAGCAGAAGGTTGACGATCGTGCTTTTTCCCGCGCCCGAGCGGCCGACCAGCCCGATCTTCTCGCCGGGGCGGATCAACACCGAGAAATCTTCGATGACCTTTCGCCCACCGCCGTACGAAAAGCTCGCCTTCTCAAATCGCACTTCGCCGCGTGTCACTCTCAGCGGAACGGCATCCGGACTGTCGACCACCGTGCGCGGACGCGACAAGGTGCCGATACCGTCCTGCACGGTGCCCACTTGCTCGAAGAGGCTCGCCAGCTCCCACATGATCCAGTGCGAGATGCCATTGAGCCGCATGGCCATCGCCGTCGCGGCGGCAACCGACCCCACGCCCACTTCGCCTTTGCTCCACGCCCACAACGCGATACCAACCGTGCTCGAGATCAGCACGACAGACATCGCCTGGTTGCAGATCTCGAAGGCGCTCACCAGGCGCATCTGACCATGCACCGTCGAGAGGAAATCCTTCATCGCCGAGCGGGCATAGTCGGCTTCCCGCTGCGAGTGCGAGAACAACTTGACGGTGGCAATGTTGGTGTAGGCGTCGGTGATGCGCCCCGTCATCAGCGAGCGTGCATCCGCTTGCTTCTTCCCCGTTTCACCGAGCCGAGGCACGAAGTAAGTCATCGACACCCCATAGAGCACGAGCCACAGCCCGAATGGCACGAGCAGCCACAGGTTGAATCTGCCGAGCACGATGGTCATCGTCACGAAGTAGATGACCACGTACACCAGGATGTCCGCGACGATCATGCAGAAATCGCGCACCGCCAATGCCGACTGCATGACCTTGGTCGCGATGCGGCCGGCGAACTCGTCCTGGTAGAAGCCCATGCTCTGGTCGAGCATCAGCCGGTGGAAGTTCCAGCGCAGGCGCATCGGAAAATTCCCGGCGAGCGCCTGGTGCTTGTAGAGAGTCTGCAACCCTGCCACCAGGATGCTTGCTGTCAACGCGCCGCCGAGCAGCAGCAGCGTGCCGCTTGCCTTGGCCCACAGCTGCTCCAGGGAAACAGAAGCCAGCGAATCCACGATGCGCCCCATCATGGCGAACAGCAGTGCCTCGAACGCGCCGATCACCGCCGTGAGCAACGTCATTGCGACGACATAGCCGCGCAATCCGCGCGTGCACGCCCAGACGAAGGCAAGAAAATCCCTGGGGAGCGTCGCGGGAGCCGCGTCCGGATAAGGATGAACGAACTTTTCGAACCAATGAAACATGATCGTCGCGGCGCGCAGCGCGCCCATGCGTAGGTGCTACGCCCCGGGGATCGAGCGTAGCTTCTTCAGGTCGACCGGATAGGCGTGGCGGCCTGATCCCCAACCACGGTGGTCCACTTGCGCACACGCCACTTCGCGACGAGCCCGTTCTTCACGTACGGGTCGGAAGCGACGAAACGCTCCGCTGCTTCCGGCGAATCACCCTTGAACACCAGCATCGCCCCATCCGCCGGGTCTGCGAATGCCCCGCCGAGAACGACGTCACCGCGGTCGTGCGCATCCCACGCCAGCTTCAAATGCTCGTTGCGATACGCACCCCGGCGCTCCATGTAATCCGGTGTCATTTCATAGATCAAGATGTAGTGCATCACCCTCTACGGCCTCACCACGAGGACTTTCTTGACCCAGCCGGCGGCAGAGCCGCTCTGCACGTTGAGGTAGCCGTCCTTCTCAGCGCCGATGATCACCAGCTCCTCGCCTTTCGGCAGCGTCGAAAGCGCCTTGGCCCCATCGGATGGTGACGAGAGCAGCTTCACGTTGGCGATCTTGGGCATGACCACGTCGCCTTCGTTGTACACCGGACCGGCGGCCGTCTTCTTTCCGGCTTCCTCGCGCAGCGTACCCACGTCGCGCTGCAGGCTCGGATCGCCTCGCACCACACCGACCACCTTGTTGTAGTTGTCGAGCAGCGCCGCCGCGATGATCTTGCCTTCGTTGGTGTTTCCGTATCCGCCGATGGCCGCGCCGCCACCTCCGCCGAACAATGCGCCGCCCAGTGCCATGTCCGCCTTCTTTGTGCTGCCTTCGGCGGCGGCAACCTGTATGCCGCTGCGCGCGTCGGCCACCAGCATGCTGGTCTGCGCTTCCTTGAACTTGAGACCGCCGGCCACCGCACCGAGCAGCGGGTTCTTGCGGCTCAGAAGGCCGCCGACTGCGCCGCCGATGCCGCCGGCATTGCCCTCGGAGAACACTACCGCGGGAGTCAGGATGAAATCGGCCGTGACCATCTGGCCGCCGCCCATGTTGGAGCCCTGGCGCAACTCACCGGAAGCGGCCAGCGCGCGCTCCTGCATGACGTTCTGCATGCCCTGGCCTCGCTCCACGACGATGAAGCAGTTCGACTGCTGCACCATCATGCGGATGAGGCTGGTGGGTGACTGAAGGTTGTAACGGGCCAGCGAGGACATTACGTAATCCTGCGGCTCGACCACAGCGAGCGCGCCCATCGGCTTGTCGCAATGCTCCAGCCCCTTGTCGCCGGTGGAACCGGCAGTACCAGCGGCGCCGGTTACAGGGCTCGCGCCCTGCCCCTGTTTGTACCCGGTAACCTGGCTCATTGCGCTGGTCGCAGCGAAGGCAAGAACGAGCGCGAAAAGGCCGTTCACGGCCGTTTTATTGGGAGTATTCATGACTTTCCCCGTCTGGCGGATCGGACGATGCGCGATGTTACCCCTTCATCGCAATACTGACGAGCGGGCCTCCGCCGCCAGCAACTGGATGCCGCGCATCCGCGCCCGCTCGAGCGCTGGACCCTCGCCCTTCATTGCCGCACCCAGCAGCCCGCGCCACATGCGCTTGTGTGTGGGCCACCGTGGCTGAATCCAGTGAGGGTGCGACCGCGCCAGCCGGGTCATCTGGCCCAGGCTGCAGGTTTCGAGGATCTCTGCCGTGCGCTCGTGCATGCCGAGAATCGCGCGAGCCTCGATGCTCGGAGCACGCATGAGACACCACGCCAGGGTGAACATGTCGAAAGCGAGCGCGGTGGCCTTGGGCAGCGTGGCGTACTGCTCCTGGGTGATTGGCTCGGCGTCCGCGACATAAAACCCCTGCGCCCAATCCCAGCGCTGCGGATTTGAAAAGCCCGGGTCCACGAGAACGTAAGGGCATGCCGCAGCGCGGCGCCGCGCACTCACATCCAATGCCATCAGCAGCGGACGCAGCTCGCGCACGAGCGGCATCGCTGCGCATGATGCATTGCGCGCCTGCGCGATCAGCATATCGATGTATTGCTCGTTGAGCTCGGCGATCGAGGCCTGCACATCGGGGCTGACCCAAGGGCCGCGCGGAGGAGTTCGTTGTATGGATTCCGACTCGCCATCGCGGCCTTCCCTGTCGTTTGCGCATCGCAGCGTCATTACATCCCCTCCCTAGGTGTTTAAAAAAATACGGCGCGCCTCTTGCATTGTGCGACCGGATGCGCGAATTTTATCGGGTTCACTGGAAATAACAATTCCAAGAAGCAAGGAAGCTCGATGCGAATCTCGGATGACCGCTACGCGCGCGACCGGCTGCGCTACGATCTTGCAGTGCGATTCATTCAGCATCGCGCGCGCACTCACACCATCAGACTGTGGACCGGCTTGACGGACGACCGCATCCGCAAGCTCTATCGCACCTACTTCCATCCTTGCGCCGGTCAGATGAAACGCCAGCGCGGAAAGTCACCACAGCAGGCGTCATTCTTCCTGCGCTCACACCAGCGAAAGTACGAGACAGGCGTACTGGCAGCTTTTCTCTGCATCTTCGGCGTCGTGCCTGCCAACCTGGGGCCCGGAGTCGAACAAACCATTCCTTGCGTCACGCGCGGCCAGGCACTGTGCGATGCGTACGAGGCATTTCGCGCGCAGCTGCCGGCCTCGAACATCACGTTCGAGCACGCTGCTTTCCTGGTTCTCGCGCTCGCGGGCGGCGATGAGCTCCTGTTCACTCCATGTCATCTCTGTGAAGGATTGCTCGTCGAGGACCGGCTATCCCTGCGCCACGCCCGTTGCGGGCCTTGTCGCGGGGCGGAGTCAGGGCGCGCCTAAAGGCGCCGAAGCGGAACCCGTTGGGGAACGGGGCGGTCTAGAATCCTGCCTTTCATCGCAAGAGCCCGATGCCCCAGCCCCACTTCCCACCGCGGCGACGCGGCCGGTTCGCGATTCTGGCCGCATGCCTGCTCGGCTGCGGGCCGGCGCTGGCTGACATCGAAATCGACATCCGCGGCGTCGAGGAGGAGGACATTCGCGCCAATGTCCTCGTTTACCTGAGCCTGGAGCGGTATCGAAAGAAGGATCAGCTGAGCCCGGACGTCCTCGAACGCCTGCACGACCGTGTGGACCGCGAAGTGCGCGCCGCCCTCAAGCCTTTCGGTTACTACGAGCCGACGGTGCGGTCCGAGCTGGTGGACCTCCATAACGGTAACTGGCGCGTCACCATCGACGTCCAACCCGGGCAGCCCGTGGTCATGGAAAACGTGACCATTGCCGTGCACGGTCCGGGCGCCGACGACCCGCTTTTCGCGACTCTCGCGGCAAACCCGCCACTGCACAGAGGCGATCGCCTGAGCCACGCCGCGTATGAAAAGATCAAGGGGGACCTGCAACGCACCGCCGCGACGTACGGCTATCTCGACGCCCGCTTGCTGCGCAGCGAGCTGCAGGTGGATCCGGTGAAGCGCCTCGCGAGCGCGGTTCTCGAGCTCGAAACCGGCGTCCGCTACAAGTTCGGCCCCACCACCATCGAGCAACGCACGATAGACGAGTCGCTACTGCGCCGATTCATCCGGTACAGCGAAAACGAGCCGTTCGATCTCACGCAGGTACTGCGCACGCAGTTCGCCCTGGACGACAGCCAGTATTTCTCCAACGTCGAGGTACAGCCCGAGGACGCGGACCGGGAGGCGCACGTCGTGCCAATCAGCCTGCGGGCCGACCCGAACCGCCGCCACCGCTATTCCTTTGGCCTCGGGTATGGCACAGACACGCAGGAACGCGGGCGAATCACGTGGGAAGACAGGCGAGTCAACACCCGTGGGCACCGTTTCAGCGTCGAGCTCGAGGCGGCCGCACTCGCGCAGAGCTTGCGCGGCCGCTACGTCGTGCCCATCGGGGACCCGGCGCTCGAGAAGCTCGGCTTCGAGGTCAGCGCGGAGCAGCGCGAGCTCGCCGATCTCGATACCGAGAACATCGACTTCGAGCCCAGCATCACCCGGGTCCGGGGACGCTGGCAGTGGGTATGGTTCACCACGGCCACCCACACCACCACCGAGTCCGCCCTGGAAAGGAACAAGGACACGCTGCTGATTCCGGGCGTGAACCTGGCTTCGATTCCGCAGGGCTATCTCGGTGAGGCTCTGTTCTCGCGCGAGTTCTTCGCTGAGCTGCGCGGTTCACACAATATCTTCGGCTCCGACGCGGACTTCCTGCAGCTGCGAATGCAGATGGAACGGGTTTTCGATCTGAGCGACCGCTGGCACCTGCTGTTGCGCGGTGACGTCGGCACCAGCCTGGTCGCGGGATTCAGCAAGCTGCCGGGCTCGGTGCGGTTCTTTGCGGGCGGCGACCGCAGCGTGCGCGGCTTCGGCTACAACGACCTGTCGCCGACCGAGACCATCACGGTCAAGGATGCGAACGGCAACGACGTGTTGGATGAGAACGGCAATCCCGTCACGCAGACCATCAAGGTGGGCGGCAAGCATCTTCTGACCGGCACGGTGGAACTGGTGCGCGACCTGCCGCGGAACCTGGGCCTGGCGGTGTTCGCCGACGCAGGCAATGCGTTCGACCAGTTTGGCGATCCGCTCGAGTACTCCGCTGGCATCGGCATCCGCTTGAGGTTGCCCGTGGTCACCATGGGCATCGACATCGCGCAGCCGCTGTCCGAGCCCGGCGCCAGCCCCCGCTTCCACATCAATTTCTCGCCGAAGCTGTGACCCGCCGCCGCATCATCACCGCGGTCGTTCTGGTGCTGGTGGTGGCGCCGCTCCTACTCCTCTCTTATGTGGCCTTCACGGCAAGCGGACTGCAGTTCGTCATCAGCCACATCCCCAGCCGCGTAGGCCGGGCGCAGATCCAAATCACGGCACCGCGCGGCACGCTCGTCGGGGGATTCGAGGTCGACCGCATCGAAATCGACCACGAACGATCCCACCTCATCTTACAGGGCATCAGTGGACGCGTCGCGACACTGCCGCTGCTGTGGCAAACCGTTGATGGCCGGGACTTGACGATCCGCAGCGCATTCATCCAGGTGCGCAGGCGCACGCAGCCCGCCGGCACCTACACGCCCCGCTTCCTTCCGGCCGGGCTCATCATGCGCGCGACGGAAGCGCGAGCGGATGCGCTTACCTTGATTGCCACGAACGGCCGACGGTACGACACGAGCAACGTCACCGCATCCGCTGTAGTTCGGCACCGTTCGATGCGCTTCTTCGACAGCTCGTTCGACTGGGAAGCCATGCATGTCACGGGCAGCACCAAGCTCGATGCCGCAATTCCCATGCGCATCTCAGGCGACGCGCGCATCACCATTTCCTGGCCGCAGCAACCCGTTTGGACGATCGATACGGCTGCCAAGGGGGATCTCAGCAAGCTCGTTTTCACTGGCGCGTTCACCACTCCCTTTCGCGCGGACTTCACCGGTGAGGCACGCGACCTCACCACCAGATGGAACTGGTCGGGCGAAACGAAGGTGCACGATTTCGATCTTCGCGCCTGGGGCGGCGGCAACGTGTTGGGCAGGGTCACCGGAACCCTTGCCGTACGCGGCGATTCGCGGGGCTTCAGCGGACGCGGGCCGCTGACCCCGGCCGGGCTCGAAGCCGGCGCTTTCGACTCGTTGTTCGAAGGTTCGTATGCCGCCCGCGTGATCACCGCCGATCGAATCGAATTGAAGCACCCATCGGGAACGGTGCTCGAAGGCTCCGGGACCATCGCCATCGTGCAGGATGGACCGCGGCTCGATCTGCATGGCGGATGGCACGATTTCCGCTGGCCGCTGGTCGGCGAGGATGTCGCCGTGCGCAGCACGCAGGGCCAGTATCGGTTGAGCGGCATCTGGCCCTTCGATTGGCGCGCGGCCGGGCCCATTGCAGTGCGCAGCCTCGCCCCCATGCCGGTCGAAGCCCGCGGCCGGCTCGCAAAAGACCGGGCCTACCTCGATGAAGTGTCCGTCGAAGCTTTCGCGGGACATGCCAACCTCACAGGCGAAGTCGTGTGGACACCCGACGATCTCTGGCATGTCGGCGGGCGGGCCGTGGGCATCAATCCCGCCGCGCTGCGAAAGAAGCTGCCGGGCAAGGTCGATTTCGATTTCGCCGCGCAGGGGGTGGGGTTCGATGGCGAAGGCGATTTCAACGTCGAGGTTCGCGGGCTTGCGGGGCGCCTGCGTAGCGTTCGGGCGAGCGGCGGTGGCAAGATCGCGCGTCGCGGCAAGACGTGGGAACTCGCAGATATCCGACTCGGCCTCGGGCGGACTCTGATCGCAGCGGATGGGCATATCGCCCGCGAAGTGGACATGAGATTCGCCGTCGACGCGGAAGACTTGAGCTGGCTCACACAGGACAGCTCCGGGCGGTTTGCTGCGAAAGGCACCGTGCAGGGAACGCTCGACGATCCGGTCATCGATGCCACGGTGAAAGGCAGCGGCCTTCGCCATGCGGGGTTCGATATTGGCGGGCTCGAAGCCAGCATCGCCTTCGATGCGCGCAACAGTCGCCCATCCGTCGTCAGCCTGCGCGCGCGAAATGTCGTATATGGCAAGCGAACGCTGAACGATCTCAGTTTCTCGCTCAGCGGCACCGCCGCGGCCCACGAAGTCGAAATCGACGCCAAGACGTCCGATCTCGTGATGCAGATGCGCTCATCCGGTGCATTCGCCCACGGAGCCTGGACCGAGCAGATGCACACTCTGAACCTCAACGGCAGCGAGTCGCTGCATCTGGGGCTCGAGAAGCCTGCGGGAATTCATCTTTCTCCGCAGCTGATGCGCGTCGAATGGTTCTGCCTGCAAGGTCAGCCGGCTCGCGTGTGCGCGGACGCGGATTGGAATCCCCGGCAGTGGACCACCACGCTCAATGCGAACGATCTGCCATTGAGAACGTTGACTGCCGGGCTCACGCGATCGGTGGAGTATCGCGGCAGCCTCACCGTGACCGCGCGCGCGTTCGGCGGGAACGACGAGCCCGTGCAGGGAAATCTGCGCGCCGACCTCATCGATGCGCGCATCCTGCACCAGCTCGCCAGCGGGCGGCGCCAGAGCATCCTGCTGGGGTCGGGCCTGGTCATCGCCAATGCCACGCCCACCGCCATCGACGGCCAGGTGGGCCTCGATGCCGGTCCCATCGGCACGATCGACGGGCGCATCGAGCTCGCTCGCAATACCGCTCGCTGGCAGGACATGCCCCTCAAAGGCGCCCTCAAGATGCACACGGCCGAGTTGGGCTATGTGACCCTTTATGCGCCGCAGATCGACCGCGCAGCAGGCCGGCTCGAGACCGATCTCGTGCTCTCCGGCACGGCCGGCACGCCGCTCATCGACGGCACGATTCGCCTCTCGGAGGCCGAGCTCGATCAGTACCAGGTCAACATGGCGATGCGGAATGCGAATCTCACCGCGCGGCTGCACGGCAAGTCGCTCGAGTTCGACGGCCGCGCAAGCATCGGCGAAGGCAAGATGACCACCCAGGGCAGGCTCGAGTGGCGCGACTCGCTGCCTTACGGAAAATTCCATCTCGAAGGAGAGCGGCTGCGGGTGGCGTCCGTTCCGGAAGCCCGCATCGATGCCTCGCCTGATCTCGATTTCGAGTTGGAAGGACAGCGCATCACGATCACCGGCAAAGTGGCAGTGCCCCAAGCGAGGCTCAGGCCCACCGATCTGCGCAATGCCGTGCGGTCCTCGTCGGACGAAGTGCTGGTGGGTACCTCACAGCAAGGCGCGAGGAAGCATTTCGAAGTCATCACCGACATCGACCTCATCCTGGCCGAGCAGGTCAGCCTGGAAACTTCCGGCCTCACGGGCCGGCTCGTCGGCAACATCCGCGTGCGCAGCGGCCAGGACGAGATGACCCGCGGAACGGGTGAATTGTCGATCATGGAAGGCAAGTACACCGCCTACGGCCGCAAGCTCGACATCCAGCATGGACGCCTGATCTTTTCGGGCGGGCCGGTCGCTGACCCGGGCGTGGATATCCGCGCAGTGAAGCAGTTCCCCGAAGTGGTGGCCGGGGTGAATGTACGCGGTACCCTTCTGCAGCCGCGCCTCTCCTTCTACTCCGAGCCCTCGCTTCCGCAATCGCAGATCTTGTCGCTGATCCTGGCAGGGGGGTCGCTGTCGGCGGGCACGGAGGGCTCCATCCGGCAGACCAACGGCGGCGCCGAGCTGCTGGCGCAGGGTGGCGCGATCCTCGCGCAGCAGCTGGGGCAGAAAGTGGGCATCGAAGATGTGAGTGTGGAGCAGAGCCTGACCAATGACACTTCGCTCGTCCTGGGTAAATACCTGTCGCCGCGCCTGTACGTCAGCTACGGGATCAGCCTCGCTGAGTCCATCAACACCCTGAAGATGCGCTACAGCCTGAATGACCACTGGACGGTGCGCAGCGAGGTGGGCGAAGCGCGCGGCGCGGACCTGGTGTTCACCATCGAAAAGTAGGGCTTGACCGCTCCTGCATGAATATGCAGAATCCGCGCACTTTTATGCACGCGGAAACCCAAAACGGCGATCGGCACGCGGCCATCCTGCGCATCCTCAAGGAGGGTGCGGTGGGCGGGCAGGCCGAGCTCGTGCGCCTCCTGAAGAAGGCGGGGCACCCGGTGACCCAGTCATCGGTGAGCCGTGACCTGCGCGACCTCAAGGTTTCCAAGGCAGCGGGGCGCTACGTCCTGCCGCCGGATGATATCGCGCGCGTGGATTCCGACTTCGCGGCACTGGCGCGCTTCGTGCGGGGAATCCGCGCCGCGGGGCCGACTCTCACGGTGATCAAGACGTCCATCGGCACGGCGCAGAGCGTGGCGGTGGCCATCGATCGCGCCGAATGGCCCGAAGTGGTCGGCACCATCTCGGGCGACGACACCATTTTCATCGCCACGGCGAGCCCCGCCGGCCAAACCCGTCTCGTTGCGCGCCTGCGCGAAAACTTCAAGGCCTGAAGCCCATGTCCACCTCTTCGAACATGGGCGCCGAGCCCATCGTCGTCGCTTACTCGGGCGGTCTGGATACGTCCTTTCTCGTCCCGTGGATGGCGGATCAATACCACCGCCCCATCGTCACCGTGACGGTGGATACGGGCGGTGTCGATGCCGAAGCCGCGCGCATTCTCGAGGAGCGCGCGCTGGCATTGGGTGCCACGGAGCATCGTCTCGTGGATGCGCGTTCGGAATATTTCGAACAGGTGCTGCGATTTCTCATCATGGGCAACGTTCGCCGCGGCCAGCTGTATCCGCTGTGTGTCGGTGCCGAGCGAGTGATGCAGGCTCAAACGCTAGCGCGCGTTGCCCGCCAGCTCGGAACGCGCACGCTCGCGCATGGCTGCACTGCAGCCGGCAACGATCAGGTGCGCTTCGAAGTGGCGCTGCGCACGCTCGCTCCGGAGCTGGAAGTGCTCGCGCCCATCCGGGACCACGCTTTTAAGCGAACCGAAGAGCTGGAATATCTGCAGAAGCGCGGGCTGCCCGTGCCTCCCTACGGCGCGGCGTATTCTACGAATCGTGGCCTTTGGGGCGTGACGATTGGAGGCCGTGAGACGCTGACCTCCGAAGGCACCATTCCCGACAACGCTTGGGTGCTTTCGCAGTATGCCTTCACCAAGCCGCGCGAGTCGGAGGTGCACACGATCGCCTTCGAGCGCGGCCGGCCGGTCGGGCTCGACGGCGTCACGCTCGCGCCAGTCGAGTTGATCGAAAAACTGGAATCGCTCGCGGCGCCCTTCGGCATTGGACGTGGCATTCATCTGGGCGACACCATCATCGGCACCAAGGGCCGCGTGGCCTTCGAGGCACCGGCCGCGGAGACACTGCTGGCCGCGCATCGCGAGCTCGAGAAACTCGTGCTGACGGGGCGGCAGCAGCGCATCAAGGAACTGGTGGCCCAGCCTTACGGCGATCTCGTGCACGAGGGCCAGCTCCTGGATCCTGTCTGCCGCGACATCGAGGCGCTGCTGCTCTCATCTCAGGAGCGCGTCACGGGCGAGGTGCACGTGCGGATGAGGCCCGGCAACCTGTTCGTCGAAGGCGTCGAGTCGCCTTACTCGCTCATGTCCGCTTCCAGGGGCGTGTACGGCGAGGCCGCGGGCGAGTGGACGCCGACCGATGCCCTGGGCTTTTCGAGAATCGTCGCGCTCACGGGCGTGTTCCATCGGCGCGCCGGCGCTTCCAGCGAGGGAAAATCGTGATGGTCACCAATGCAATGCGTAGCGTGGTCGTCGACAAGGTCGCCTCGGTGACCCAGGCCTGCGGCCTGTCGCAGGAGGTGCGCATCTCCGCGGACATCCCGGCGGAAGAAGGCGTGGTCGTGGTCGTCGAAGTGCTCAACAACAAGTCGACGTACAACACGCTCGAGCTCGCGAGCGGCCGCATGGCGAAAGTGGGCAAGGGCGACATCGTGGTGGGCGCGCTCGGCCACCGCAAGGCGTTGTTCGGCTATTCCGGTCACGTGCCGGCGGCGGTCGCGCCGGGAGACGTCCTGCAGATGCTCAACATCGGCGGCGTGTTGGGCATATGCGATTCGATCAATCCCGAGAAGGGCAAGCCGTTCGATTGCCGTGTCCTCGGTGTCGCGCTGCAGTTTCCCTACCTCGGCGAGCGCATCGGTGTGCCCGCGCGTGCCGGCCATCGTCGTCTCGATTTCGATGCAAAGCTCGAGACCCGCGGCGTGAAAGTCGTCGCGCTCGCAGGTACCTGCATGGAAGCCGGCAAGACCGCGGCAGCATGCGCGATTCTCACCTCCATGCGCCACAACGGGCTGGTGACGGACGCCTTCAAGGCTACGGGCGTCTCTCTGCGCCGCGACATTCTGGCGATGGAAGATGCCGGCGCGAGGCACTCGACGATATTTACGGACCTCGGCGTCATTTCCACCACGAGGGCCAACGGGCCGGCGCTCACCCGCACCATGCTTACCGAGCTCGCCACGGGCAAGCCGGACGTGATCGTCTTCGAGCTCGGCGACGGCCTCCTCGGCACCTACGGGGTCGATGCGATCCTCGAATGCCCGGACATCCGCGCTGCACTCAGCGGCCTGGTGCTGTCCGCGAACGATCCGGTGGCGGCTTGGGGCGGCGTGAAGCTGCTGCGCGAGCGATTCGGTATCGAGCCGTGCGCGGTGACCGGGCCGGCAACCGACAATCGCGTCGGCGTCGAGATCATCGAGCAGCAGATCGGCGTTCCCGCATTCAATGCGATGAGCGATGGGGCCGCGCTCGGCAATAGGGTCATCGAGGCCATCGGCCTGGCGGGCGGCGCCAAAGGCGCGGCTGCGTGAGCCAGGGTATTCCAGCGCTCGTGCTCGGCGGGACCGGTTACGTGGCCGGCGAGTTGTTGCGCCTGCTCGCGGCGCATCCGACGTTCGAGCTGGCGGGCATCATGTCGGACAGCCAGCCGGGCGAACCCGTGGCACGCGCATTTCCGCACCTCGCGAGCGTCTATCCGGACACTGCTTTCAGATCGCAGGTTGAAATCGAGCGACTGGCGGCAACGCTGCCGCGCTCTGCAGTGTTTTCGGCCGCACCCCATGGAGTGTCTGCCGCGTTGATCGATGCGCTGCTGAAGGCGACCGCTCGTGCGGGAACGCGGCCGAGTGTGGTCGACATCTCTGCCGATTTCCGTTACTCGTCTGCACACGCCTATGAAGCGGTCTACTCGCACAAGCACGGTGCACCGGATCGAATCGCGGAATTCACCTGCGCGGTTCCGGAACATCTGAACAAGCTCGCGACGGCGCATGTGGCGCATCCAGGCTGCTTCGCCACCTCGATACTTCTCGCCAGCGTGCCCTTGCTGGCAAGCGGACTCATCGAGCCCACGCTTTTCGTTGCGGGCGTGACTGGCAGCACCGGGTCGGGGCGCAAGGCCGTCGAAGGCACGCATCATCCGTTGCGCCACAGCGATCTCTATTCTTACAACGCACTGGCGCACCGCCACGCACCGGAAGTTGCAGCGTGCGCAAGGGCCGCAACGGGCATCGATGCGGAATTCGCCTTCGTGCCGCATTCCGGCCCCTTTGCCCGGGGCATACACAGCACGATTCAGGCGCGCCTCAGAAAACCTGCGGATACGGCTCAACTGCTCGCGCTGTTACGTGATTTTTATTCCGACGCCACGTTCGTGCGCGTGACGAGTCACGCGCCGCGCATCAAGGACATCGTAGCGAGCAACTACGCGCACCTGTCCGCAACGGCTCAAGGCAGCACCGTCGCCGTCATGTGTGCGGTCGACAATCTGAACAAGGGTGCGGCAGGCGGAGCCGTGCAATGGATGAACCGGCTGTTTGAGCTACCCGAGAGCACGGGTCTCTCTGCCCCCGCGGCGGGCTGGACATGAAACGGTTCGTCGACCTCGCGGAGCTCGAGCCTGATGAGATCGGCGCGCTGCTCTCGCTCGCGCTGCGACTGGAAGCGCAACCGGAGCCACGTGCGCTGACCGGGAAGATTCTTGGGCTCGTATTCTTCAACCCGTCGCTGCGCACACTCGCGTCGTTTCAGGCCGGCATGGCGCGTCTCGGCGGCACCTCGTTCGTCATCACGCCGGGCAATGGCACCTGGCAACTCGAGACGCGCGATGGCGTCGTCATGATCGGCGTGGCAGCCGAACATGTGAAGGAAGGCATGCCCGTGCTCGCCGGCTACTGCGACGCTCTCGGGGTGCGCCTTTTTGCCGACGGGCGCGATCTGCGGGCGGACCTCGCGGAAACGACGTTTAACGCCATCGCGAGCGTAGTCGACAAGCCGTTCATCAATCTCGAGTCGGCCATGAATCATCCGTGCCAGGCGCTAGCGGACTGGAAGACGCTCGATGACGTGGCCACGCCACGCAAATCGAAGTTCGTGCTTTCGTGGGCCTACCATCCGCGTGCGCTGCCGCTGGCGGTACCAGCTGCCACTCTGCAGATGGCGGCGATGCGGGGAATGGACGTCGTGGTGTTACGGCCTGAAGGCTATGCGCTTCCCGATGCAGTCATGGACAAGGCGCGGCAGGCCACCGCTTTCTCCGGCGGATCGGTGAGCGAAACGAGCGATCGCCGCGAGGCGCTCGAAGGCGCGCACGTGGTTTACGCAAAGGAGTGGGGCTCGACGACCCACTACGGCGATACCGAAGGCGACGCGCGGCTGCGCACCGCGCTTACGGACTGGTGCGTGCGTGAAGACTGGTTCGCGGGTGCGCAGCCCGATTGCAGGCTGATGCACTGCCTCCCGGTGCGGCGCAATTCCGCCGTGGCCGATGAAGTGCTCGATGGACCGCGGAGCCTGGTGCTGCGCGAAGCGCAGAACCGCATGAACGTTCAGATGGCGGTGCTGCATCAAATGCTGGCTGGAGCTTGAAGACCATGAATCGCAACGATCAGACCCTCGCAATCGGTGCCCTGCGGCGCGCGGCGCCGTATATCCGCATGTACAAGGGCAAGACGTTCGTCGTGAAGGCCGGCGGCGGAGTGTTTGCCGACGAAGAGTCGACCCGCTCACTGATCGAGCAGATCGGCATCCTCCACTACTTCGGCGTGCGGGTGGTGATGGTGCATGGCGGTGGCCCGCAAGTCACGGAAACGGCGGAGGCGCTGGGTGTCGCCACGCGGATGGTCAAGGGCAGACGGGTCACTGACGAAAAGGCGATCGACGTCTCGTCAATGGTGCTCAACGGCCTGATCAACACGCGGGTACTTGCGATGTGCCGCGATTTCGATATCAATGCCGTGGGAGTCAGCGGCGTCGATGCCGGCCTGGTACTCGCGCATCGGCGGCCGCCCGTGAAGCAGGACGACGGCGAGACGGTCGACTATGGATTCGTCGGCGATATCGACCGCATCGATGGCACCGTGCTGTCCCGTCTGCTCGACAACGGCTTCATGCCCGTCGTCAGCCCGTTGTCCGCAGACGCGCACGGCACGCTGTTGAACATCAACGCGGATACCGTGGCTGCCGCGATAGGCGCGGCGCTGAGTGCGGAGAAATTGGTGCTGTGCACGGGAGCGCCGGGAATTCTCGAGCGCCTGGAAGACCCGGGGTCACTCATCTCCTACACAGATCTCCTCGGCCTCAAGCGCCTCAAGGAAGAAGGCCGCCTTCTCGACGGCATGCTTCCGAAGGCCAAGGCGATCGAGGATGCGTTGCGCGGCGGCGTGCGACGAGTGCATGTGGTCTCCTACAAGTCGCCGGAAGGCATTCTCGGCGAGGTGTTCACCAACGAAGGAACCGGCACTCTGATCGTCGAGGACATCAAGGCGCTCTCCGCGGCCGAACAGCAGAGCGCGTAGATGAGCAGGCTATGGGATAAGGGCGGGCCGCTGGATCAGCGCGTTCTGCAGTACACGGCCGGCGAGGACCATGCGCTCGATGAGCGGCTGGTGCGCTACGACGTCGAAGCGTCAATAGCGCATGCCGAGATGCTGTGTGCCTGCAAACTCCTGAGTGAATCGGATCTAGAAGCAATTCGCGGCGGGCTCGCGGCGCTGGCCGACGAGCACGCGCACGGCCTGTGGCACATCGAGCTCGAAGACGAGGACGGGCAGACGGCACTCGAGGCTCGCCTGACTCAGCGAATCGGCGACAGCGGAGGTCGCGTGCATCTCGGCCGCTCACGCAACGACCAGGTGTTGACTGCATTGCGGCTGTACCTGCGCGATGCCGTGCAGGCACTGCGAAGCGGCGTCGTGCAGGTAGTCGACGCGCTCGATCAGCTTGGCCAACGCGAACGCGAAACGCCCTTGCCGGGCTACACCCACATGCAGCAGGCCATGCCCAGCTCAGTGCCACTTTGGGCCGGCGGATTTGCTGCTGAGATCCGCGATGACGCCGACGGGCTCGCACAGGTGCTTCGAAGGCTCGCCAAATGTCCACTCGGCTCCGCGGCAGGTTACGGCACACCTGGATTGCCGCTCGACAGGAAGGCGACGAGTCGCAAGCTTGGATTCGAAGCGCCACACGAACCGGTCACGGCAGTGCAGCTGTCGCGCGGCAAGGCCGAGTCGCAGCTCCTGTTCGAGCTGACGCTGCTGCTGCAGGATCTCGGCCGCCTCGCCGCCGACGTACTCCTCTTCTATACACAGGAGTTCGCGTATCTCGAGCTTTCGGATGATTTCACCACCGGCAGCTCCATCATGCCGCAGAAGCGCAACCCAGATCTTTTCGAGCTGATCCGCGCCCGCTCGGCCACTGCGCAGGCCTGTCTGACGGAGGCACTGGGCATCTGCGCGAAATTGCCGTCGGGTTATCACCGCGATCTTCAGCTTCTGAAAGCCCCATTGTTTCGCGGCATCGACATCGCGCTGCAGACGCTGTCGATTCTGCCTCCTGCAATCGACGCGATACGCTTTCGCCGCGAACGCATCGTGCTCGACCCATCGATCCACGCTGCAGAAGAAGCCAACCGGCTGGTGGTTGCAGAGGGAATCCCGTTTCGTGAGGCTTATCGGCGCATCGCCTCACAGAAAGACGACAGCTAGGCTATCGCCACTTGTTTTGCCAGAAACTGGCGCATTTCTATTTGGGCGTATTGCCCTCTTTGTTTTCTTCGTCTTTCGGAATCGAATCTTCGGCGGGTGGCGGGGGCGTGGTGCCCTCACGGGTGATGACGGTGCCGGTAGTGTCGGGCAAGTAGAGCGGCCCCTTCTGACCACAGCCCGCGAGCCCCGCGATCGCAATGCACGCCGCGAGCAGGCCGCCGACCTTACCCACCGCTCTTCCCCCAGTTGCGCGAAATCGACTCGGCAGAGCGCTCGATGATCGCCATCGTCAGGCGCGAGACGCACACCAGTCGCTCGCGCTCATCGCGAATCTCTATCTGCCAGACCTGGCTTCGCGAACCGAGGTGAACCGGCCGGGCCGTCGCCGTGACGAGGCCGGATGCCACGGGGCGCAGGTGATTGGCGTTGATCTCCTGGCCGACGCACGCCTGGGTCTTCGGGTCGACGCACAGATTCGCGGCCAGGCTGCCGACCGTCTCTGCGAGGGCTACCGATGCGCCGCCATGCAGGATTCCCATTGTCTGCACGGTGCGATGATCGACGGGCATGGTGGCGCGAAGATAATCGGGGCCCAGCTCCGTAAGCTTGATGTCGAGATGCTCGACCATCGAGTTGGCGCGCAGCTTCTGCAGCTCCTCGAGTGGCGGCTTGCTTTGCCAGATGCTCATGGGTCGACGAGTGTACCGGGAGTCGGGTCGTGCCGAGCAAATGTCTTTCGGTCACGGCCCGGCAGTGGCAAGCTGCGCCTCCCATGAAGCTCTACAGCTATTACCGCAGCTCCGCGGCATTCAGAGTCCGGATCGCGCTCAACTGGAAAGGGGTCGCATACGAGACGGTGCCCCGGCACCTGACGCGCGGCGGCGGCGAGCATCTGAAGGCCGATTACCTGGCCGCCAATCCTCAGGGGCTCGTGCCGGCGCTGGAGGTGGACGGCGTCGTGATCAGCCAGTCCGTGGCGATCATCGAGTATATCGAGGAGAAATATCCGCAGCCGCCGCTCTTTCCCGGGGACTCAATGAAGCGAGCCCAGGTTCGCGCGATGGCGCTGGGGATCGCCTGCGACATGCATCCTCTGCAGAATCTGCGCGTCACCAACTACATGACTGCGCAATACGGTCACGACGACGATTCCATCGCGCGATGGCGATATCACTGGCTGGGGCTCGGCTTTCGCGCGCTCGACGAGCTGGTGAGGCGCCATGGCGGCGAACAGCATTGTTACGGCGATTCCGTGACGCTCGTCGATGTGCTGCTGGTACCGCAGCTGTTCAGTGCGCGCCGCTTCGGCTTCGATCTCGAACCCTTTCCGAGGCTGCGCGCGATAGGCGCGCACCTCGAGAAGCTGCCGGCATTCGCCAAGGCAGCCCCGCAGTCTCAACCCGATGCCGAGTGAGAATTGACATGACCCAGGAAAGCGCCGTCACATCCTCAACACCAGCGAACGAATCGCTCATAACGTATACGCACGTCATCTACGGGCTGCACGCGCTTGCAGCGTTCATCGGGCTGACCAGCGCGGCATCGGTAGTCGGCAATTTCGTGTTCAGTATTCCGTCCATCATCGCGGTGATCATGAACTATGCGCGCCAGCCTGCGGTCCGCGGCACTTTTCTGGAATCCCACTTTCGCTGGCAGATCCGCACTTTCTGGTACGCGATGCTGCTCGCGCTGATCGTATGGGCGGTCTCGCTACCCCTCATGCTCGTGGTGATCGGGCTCGCCACGCTGCCCATTGGATTGGCGCTGATCGGCGTCTGGCTCATCTACCGCGTCGTGCGCGGTTGGCTTGCGCTGCGCGATCGCCGGCCCATGTACGTCTGAGCAGCCAATGAATCGCAGCCCAGATCTCGTCCTTGTGGACGGGTCTTCATACGTCTACCGCGCTTTCTTCGCGGTGCCGCAGGTTCTGAGGAATTCTCTCGGCGAGCCGACAGGCGTCATGCATGTCGTCGTCAACATGCTGTTGAAATTCATCGCCGAATTCGCGCCGACTCATATCGCGCTGGTCTTCGATGCGCCCGGCAAGACCTTTCGCGACGAGCTGTTTGCCGAGTACAAGGCGCACCGCGCTCCCATGCCCGATGACTTGCGTTCGCAGATTGAACCGACGCTTGCGATCCTTCGCGCGCAGGGCTTCCCCATTCTGCGTATCGATGGCGTGGAAGCGGACGACGTCATCGGCACCCTCGCCTGCCGCGCGGCCCGGGCAGGCCAGAAAGTGCTGATCTCCACCGGCGACAAGGATATGGCCCAGCTGGTCGACGACTCCATCACGCTGATCAACACCATGAGCAACACGATGCTCGATCGTGACGGTGTCAAGGCGAAGTTCGACGTCCACCCCGGACAGATCATCGATTACCTCGCGCTGGTGGGAGATACCTCGGACAACATCCCGGGCATCGACAAGGTGGGGCCCAAGACGGCGGCCAAGCTGCTCAACCAGTTCAACAACCTCGACAACCTGATCGCGCATGTTGGGGAAATCGAAGGCAGGGTCGGCGAGAATCTCCGGGCGGGGCTCGAGATACTGGATCTCTCCCGCAAGCTCGCCACCATCAGCACCGACCTCGAGCTGCCGCTGACGATCGAGCAGCTCGTGCCATCCCCTCCCGACAAGGAAATGTTGAGAGAACTGTACACGCGATATGAGCTTCGCTCCCTGCTGCGGCAGTTGGACGGTTCGGCTGCGCCAGCGCCCTCTCAACCGCGAACCGAAGGCGCCGCGCCGGCTTTCACGCTCACGCAAACCCAAACGCCGGCGAGGAGCTCAAACGCGGCGGCACCGCGAACGGAAGTCACCAAGCCAGGGCCATTGCCTTCATCCGAAAAGCAACGCTACGAGACCATAACCGAGTGGTCACAGCTCGAGCGCTGGATCGAAGCGCTGAACAAGGCGGAGCTGTTCGCCTTCGACACCGAAACGACCAGCCTCGAGTACATGAAGGCCGAGATCGTGGGCTTCTCGTTCTGCATCGAGCCCGGCGTTGCGGCATATCTGCCCGTTGGCCACAACTATGCCGGCGCTCCTCAGCAGCTCGACCGCGACAAGGTGCTCGCCGCGCTGAAACCGGTGCTCGAAGATCCGCAGCGCGCCAAGGTCGGGCACCACCTCAAATACGACGCCCACGTGCTTCTGAACTACGGCGTGCGCATGGCAGGCATGCGCTACGACACCATGCTCGAATCGTATGTGTTGAACAGCGTGGCCACGCGGCACGATATGGACACCACTGCTGTCCGCTATCTGGGCGTGACGACCATCAAATTCGAGGATGTCGCGGGCAAGGGTGCGAAGCAGCTGACTTTCAACCAGGTACCGGTCGAGCGCGCCGCCGAATACGCGGCCGAAGATGCGGATGTCACGCTGCGACTGCATCACGCGCTCTGGCCGCAGGTGCAAAGCGTTCCCCAGCTCGAAACCCTCTACCAGGAAATCGAACAGCCGCTGGTGCCTGTGCTGCTGCGCATGGAGGACACGGG
Source organism: uncultured Gammaproteobacteria bacterium (assembly GCA_963759725.1). Lineage (GTDB taxonomy): Bacteria > Pseudomonadota > Gammaproteobacteria > Steroidobacterales > Steroidobacteraceae > CAVXAE01. Next base: position 150,436 of record CAVXAE010000001.1, read on the forward strand.
CGTTCTGGTGGATCGCGATCGCTTGAAGGCACACGGGCGCGAGATTTCCGCCCAGCTTCAGGAGCTGCACGCGGCCGCCTGCAAGGAAGCAGGCTACGAGCTCAACGTCGACTCCCCCAAGCAGCTCCAGCAGGTGTTGTTCGAGAAGCTGCAGCTGCCCGTGATCCGCAAGACTCCCACCGGCCAGCCCTCCACGGCGGAGGATGTGCTCGAAGAGCTGGCCCGCTCGTATCCACTGCCGCGGATCATTCTCGACTACCGCACGCTCGCCAAGCTCAAATCGACCTACATCGACAAGCTGCCCGAGCAGATCGATTCGCGCACAGGGCGCATCCACACTTCGTATCACCAGGCAGTGGCGCAGACAGGCCGGCTCTCGTCGACGGATCCAAACCTGCAGAACATCCCGATCCGGCGCGCCGAGGGGCGCCGCATTCGCCAGGCTTTCATTGCGCCGCCCGGCCACGTGCTGATGGCGGCGGACTATTCGCAGATCGAACTGCGCATCATGGCGCACCTGTCCGACGACCCCGGGCTGCTCGAGGCATTCGCCGAGGATCGCGACGTGCACCAAGCGACCGCCGCAGAGATTTTCGGCGTGCCGCTCGAAGCGGTGGATGCAGACCAGCGCCGCCAGGCCAAGACCATCAACTTCGGATTGATCTACGGCATGTCCACCTTCGGGCTCGCGCGCCGTCTCGAAATCGATCGCGGCGCGGCCCAGCAATACATCGACAGATATTTCTCACGCTACCCGGGCGTCAAGCGCTTCATGGATGCCACGCGGGCGCAGGCGCACGAAGTGGGATACGTGCAGACCGTCTACGGCCGCCGCCTGTATCTAACTGAGATCAACTCGCGCAACAAGCAGCTGCAGCAGGGGGCGGAGCGTGCCGCCATCAACGCACCGATGCAGGGCACCGCGGCGGATATCATCAAGCGCGCCATGATCACGGTCGACAGCTGGCTCGCGCGCGAGGATGCGCCGGCCAGGCTGATCATGCAGGTGCACGATGAGCTCGTCCTGGAAGTCCGGGAAGGCAGCACGGAGGAAATCGCCGCGGGCATCCGCGAGCGCATGTCGAGCGCCGGCGAGCTGAAAGTGCCTTTGCGCGTGGATATAGGCACCGGCGCCAATTGGGACGAGGCGCACTAGCTGCAACTAAATTGTTGCTTTGTAGCGGAGCGGCCACAGTCTGGGCACGTCTCTGGCTACGGTCCTTCAGCGCGCCGTGCCATTCCGGCTCGTGCGGACGCGTCACCCAAGGACCACGGAGATTTTACTCATGCGTAAGTTATTGATTCTACTTGCTTTAGCTGCCATCGGAGGGACGGCTGGCGGGACGGCGCAGGCGGCCGACAAGGGTTTTTATCTCGGCGCTGGCGTCAGTCAGGCCAAGCTTGACGGCATCCGCAACAACAACTTCGACGAGGATGATCTCGACGATTTCGAGATCGACGACACCGCCTACAAGATCATCGCCGGATTCCGCCCCCTCGATTTCATGGCCATCGAAGCCAACTACATGGACCTGGGCGACGGCAATATCGATGTCGGACCGTTCAACCTCAAGACCAAGGCCAAGGCGGCTGCCGCTTACGCGGTCTTTTCACTGCCGATTCCGCTCCCGATCCTGGACGTCTATGCGAAAGCGGGCGTCGCCCGTTGGGAACTGGACGGCTCCTTCGACGGCACGGGGATCGATGACCTCGACGACAAGGGCACAGACTTCGCCTACGGTGCCGGTGCACAGCTGAATTTCGGAAGCCTGGGCGTTCGCCTTGAATGGGAGACCTTCGACGTCCGCAATACGGACGGCCTGGATCTCCTCACGCTCGGCGCAACCTATACCTTCCTCTGATCGGCAGGAACTTCGCGATCCGGGTCTCGCTCTAATCGGGCGAGTGCCTTCCAGGCGCTCCCCGCTTCCCTCCCTGAGCGGGTCAACCCGGTTCATTAGACCTGTACCGGGTTAGTCTGCCCCGGCGATTTCTACGAAATCGCCGGGGTATTTTTTTATCTCAGCCAGCCCTCGAGAACGCTGCGGGCGTCGTCTATCCCGGCTTTCCCATGCGCCGAAAAAAGCTGCACTGAAGCACGCCCAGCCAGCGCTTGCGAAGCCGCGCGCAGGAGATCGGCCCCCTCCCTGCGGTTCAGCTTGTCGGCCTTCGCCAGGAGCACGTGCAGCGGCTTCGCACCGGCCCAGGCCATGAGCCCTTCATCGCCGGCGCCGAGCCCGCGCCGCGCATCCACGATCAAGAACAAGCCGCGTAACGAATTTCGCGTTTTCAGGGCCTCGAGAAGCGGTGCCCACTTGCGCCGCTCCTGCTCGGGCACATCGGCATAGCCGTATCCCGGCAGGTCGACGATGCGCCGGCCCTCGGCGAGCTCGAAGAAATTGAGCAGCTGGGTGCGGCCGGGCGTCTTGCTCGTGCGTGCCAGCGAATTCCGCTGCACTAGCGCATTGATGGCGGTGGACTTGCCGGCATTGGAGCGCCCGGCGAATGCCACTTCGCGCCCGAGGTCCGCGGGAAACTGCCCGGGCGCCGCCGCGCTGAGCATGAATCGGGCGTCTGGGAATCGGCTCACGGCGGTAGTGTACAATCCGGCGCCCTCGAATCTCCGGTGCCCGAGCGAAAGAAGGCCAATGTCCAAGACGATGCGAGTCGCCTGGTTGGGTTGCGCGCTGTTCGGCGCCGCACTTGCTAACTCCTCCCCCCTAGAGAACGGCTCCGCGCAGGACGGCAGCGCGAAGGCGGGCGTGTGCCTCGCCTGCCACGGGCTCAACGGCAACAGCACCAATCCCGAGTGGCCTTCGCTTGCGGGGCAAAACGCCGTGTACACCGCAGAGCAGCTGCGCCTGTTCCGCGCCAATGCGCGCACCAATCCCCTGATGCAGCCCATCGCTGCAACGCTCTCGGACGCGGACATCGACAACCTGGCCGTGTATTACTCGACGCAGACCCCGACCGGCCTTGAGGCGGACCCTTCCTACTGGAAAGCGGGCGAGCAGCTGTATCGCGTCGGCGATCGAGCGCGGAACATTGCGGCGTGCGTCGCCTGCCATGGCCCGGCCGGAGCTGGTAACCCGGCCGCCGGGTATCCGACATTGCGCGCCCAGCATGCCGTGTACACCGTGAAGCAGCTCAATGGGTACGCAACCGGCGAGCGCTATCAGAAGACGCAGGATGCAACCGCAAAGAGCCGCAACGGTCAGATCATGGCCACGATCGCGCAGCGTCTCACGCCCGAGGACATGCGGAATCTCGCTTCCTATATCCAGGGCATGCGCTGAACACGGAGTCCATCATGATCCGATCTCTCGTTTCCGCCGTGCTTCTCACGCTCAGCGTCGCCGCCTGCGCACGCGAACCGCAGCCTGCCACGGCACCAGCCACACATCCCGCATCAGCTGAACAGCTTGCCGCCCCCGCTGCGACGCCGGGTGAAGCCGTCGAGTCTCAGCAGGCCACTGCGGCTCAGGAGTCGGCAAGCGGCGGAGCCGATGAAGGCCGCGGCGATGCGGCCCTGACGCGACTCGCCGCCGTGCCCGCCAATCAGCAATTGCCGGCCGGCCGTTGGACTGCCGGCGTGAACTACCAGCCGCTGGTTCCGCCACAGCCCACCAACACGAGCGCGGAACAGGTCGAAGTACTCGAGTTGTTCGGCTACGGCTGCCCGCATTGCGCGACCCTCCAGCCGTTCATGGACAGCTGGCAGAAGAGCAAGCCCGCTTACATCAAATTCGAGCAACTCCCCGCCTGGGGCGGCGACGAGGCCCGCCTCTTCTATACGATCGAAGCGCTGGGCCGGCGCGACCTGCACGTCAAGGTCTTCAAGACCATTCATCCGGAGCCGGGCGTCAAGCGCTACGACCTACTCTTCGCTCCAGGAGACGATGCCCAGACACTCGAGCTGCAGCATCACTTCGCCGAACAAAACGGCATCAGCGCGAAGGATTTCGACAAGGCGCGCCAGTCGTTCTCCATGAACACCAATCTCAAACGGGCAGATGCCCTGCTGCGGCGTTACAGCGACTTCTACGAAGTAGGCACCGTTCCCAGCGTCGTCGTGAATGGCAAGTACGTCACTGACGTCGGTCGCGCCGGGGGAACCCCCGCCTCGCTGCTGCAGCTGATCAACGACCTGGCGGCGAGCGAAAAACGCCGCTGAGGCGCGCCCCATGCTGAGCGCCTTCGTGCTGCGCCCGCAGGGGCTGGTCCGAACAGAGGCGCCCTTCGCGTCCGACGGCTCCGCTGCACCGGAAGCGCTCTGGTTCGATCTAGTCGAGCCTACCGTCGAAGAAGAGCGCGCCGTGGAGCGCGCACTTTCCATCGATGTGCCCACGCGCGAGGAAATGCGCGAGATCGAGGCATCCAACCGCCTGTACGAGGAAAACGGCGCGCTGTTCCTCACGGCCACGATCGTCACCAAGCTCGACGAAGATCTCCCCGAGAGCACCCAGGTCACGTTCATTCTTGCGGGCGGCAAGCTCGTCACCAATCGCTACACCGACCCGCTGCCTTTCCGGCGCTTCATCACCTACGCGCAGACGCACCCCGCGCCGTGCCAATCGGGCGTACTGATCCTGATAGGGCTGCTCGAAGCAATCGTCAACCGCATCGCGGATGTGCTCGAGCGAGTCGGCATCGACCTCGATTCCATTTCAGCCGAAGTGTTCACACCGCCGCGCCGCTCGAGGCGCAGAGCGGGCGGCGACTTTCGCGATGTGTTGAGCCGCGTCGGGCAATCCGGAGAGCTGGTCTCCAAGGCTCGCGAAAGTCTGGTCAGCCTCGGGCGCCTGCTGGCGTTCATTCAGCAGACCACGGGCGGCCCGGTGACGCAGGATGCGAGAGCGCGTTTTCGCATCGTGTCCCGCGACGTGCTCGCGATGAGCGATCACGCGTCCTTTCTCGGAGACAAGGTTTCGTTCGCGCTCAATGCCACGCTCGGCATGCTGACCATCGATCAAAACAATATTCTGAAGATCTTCTCGGTGGTCACGGTCTTCCTGCTGCCGCCTTCGGTGGTGGGGGCCTTCTACGGCATGAACTTCGACGTGTTGCCGGGGGCGCACGAGCCGTGGGGGGCTTGGGCCGCAGCCGGTCTAATGGCACTGTCGGCGTTGCTGCCCTATCTCCTGTTCAAGCGCCGCCGCTGGCTCTGACCCAGGCTCGCCGGCGCTACCCGAGCTGCACGGCAAGCATCGAGACCGAACCGCCGTCCGCTCAGGAGAACGCCTTCGTCGTGCGCGCAGGCGGCTGCCGAAAATCGTGACCAAAAAATTACGGGCATGCGTGCGTTGTAAATCAGGGCTCCAGCCGGATCGTGATTGCACCGAGGGCGATGAGGCCAATCGCAATGTAGCGTATCAAGCCGATCCGCTCCCGCAATACGAGCGCTGCGATTGCGGTCGCAAAGAGGATGGACGTTTCACGGAGAGCTGCAACCAACGCGATGGGGACCAGAGTCATCGCCCACAGGGCGATGCAATAGGCAGCGAGCGTAGATGCGCCACCCATGGCGCCCAGGACCAGGCGCCTGCGCGCATGTTCAACAAACGCACGGCGTCGAACCAGCAATGCCCACGCCAGAGGCGGAATCGCGCAGGTCGCAAACAGCCACATCGTATAGGCCACTGGAGCGCCTGACTCACGTACGCCCATGCCATCGATCAGGGTATAGGACGCAATCACGACGGCGTTGGCGAATGCCAATGGCGCCGCGGGTCGCCCGGATATCCTTTGCCGATGTGCATCGAAGGCGAGCACGAACGCCCCGCCGCAGATCAACGCGATCGAAATCCACCGGGCGAGCGGGAGCGCTTCGCCAATCAAAGGACCACTGCTGATTGCCACCAGCAGCGGCGCAGTGCCACGCATCAGCGGATACGCCTCGCTCATGTCTCCCGTGCGATAGACCGCGGCAAGCAGCACGAAGTAGAACTGCTGCAGTACCACTGACACTGCAATGTACGGCCAGCTTGCCGCCGCGGGCTGACTCAGGAACGGCAGCACGACGGCACAAAGCACGCCGGAAGCTGTAGAGATCAGGACGATATCGAGGTATTTCTCGGCGCCGGATTTGACGACGGCGTTCCAAATCGCGCTGAGCAGCGCGGCGCCGAGCACCGCGAGAAAAACCATTGATTCAGCCTGAGGCAGCGGCCTTACCCCGAGTCAGGCGACTTCGCAGCCGCGCGACACATGCATGACGGCTGGGGATGTCCTTGCGCGGGGCCGCGAGCCGCAGGTCCCTCAACACCTCGAGCGCCCGCAACAGCACGGGCAATGGCGGACCGCTGGCCGTGATACCCGCGAGGCGGGTTTCCGGCAGCGTCTCGGCCGGTATCCTGATGAACTTCTCGACCAGATTGTCGTGATGCTGAGCCGCCGTACGTCCGTAGAGCTCGCAAACTTCCAGAAACGCGGCGGCATTGTCCTGGAACCAGGCTTCACCGGCCGAGCCGTCCGCGGCAGCGAGGAATTCATCGAGCAGGCTGGTGCGCGCCATGGAGTCCCGCAGGCGGGCCTGATCGCTCGGCACCATGAACAGCATCTTGTCGACCAGCAGCTGCGCGTAATAAGGATCGTTGGCGCGGCACAGTCCCAGCAGCAGGTCGATCTCGTTGATCGCGGAAAAATCGCCGGCGTTGGCGCCGCGATACTCCTGGCGACCGACGCGATAAGGCTTGTAGTAGGGCCGAACGCAATAGAAGAACCGTTCGACATCCAGGTCCCGAAACAGACGTTCGTTGATCGCGATCACATCGTGCAGGGCGTTCTTCGCATCCTGCAGCAGCATGTGCGCGGACGCGTTCGAGATGCCGAGAGGCACGATTCGCGACAGCGCATCCGCGACGCGCTGGAAGCACAGGATGCCGCGCGTGTTCTCATCCAGAAAAAGCTTCTCGTCGGGAAGCGACGTAAAGCTTTTCTGCATGCCGTTCACGGCGCGATTGTGAGTGGCCAGGTGGCTGGTGGCGAAACGTGGCGCCATCCCGAGCGATGCGCCCACGTGCAGCGCCAATGAACAGGCTTCGGTGAAGGGTGATTTCTCCTCGCGAGCGGGATTGGTCAACTCATGACGCCGCAGCGCCGCCAGATACAGGCCGACGCTGCCGAGCACGCCGAAGCCGCTGTCGAACCCATCACCCGTGTTGCCCTCTTCCAACAGGCCCACGACGAACTGATGGCCTTCGTCGCGCAGCTGGAGTTTGATCGGGTCGCCGACGCCGTCCACGTTCGAGCGATCGTGCTGGGCGAAATACAGATTCTCCAGCGCAGTGTTCATCTCCACGAACGAGGAGCGGATCCAGCCATCGAATCGTTCTGCCTTGGAAGTCATCGCACCGGCTCCACCGCTATGTCCTCGCCTTCATGCAGGTACTATATATAAAGGCCGGCGCACGCGTGACCCGCCGTGCCTAAACGGGTAAGCTCGCGCGGGCAATGCAACCCACTATTGCCCGACTCAAACCCTGTCTGATCGAGCTCAAGGCCGGGCGCACCTACTACTGGTGCCGCTGCGGGCTTTCAGCCAAACAACCCTTCTGCGATGGCTCGCACAAGGGCACGGGGTTCGAGCCTTTGAAGCATGTGGCCGCCGGCGACGAAGAAGTGCTCTTCTGTGGCTGCAAACATACAAAAACCCCTCCTTTCTGTGATGGCTCGCATTCGAATCTGCCGGGCGGGTCGCCGCTCGACGATCCGGACACCGTTGAGAACCGGGCCGTCAACCTAGTGGAGCAGTCGGCCGGTGCTCGCAAGATGCTCAACGGTGAGTGCTACGTATTCTCGCCGGCGCTCGCACAGATGAAAACGCGCGGCTCGCTGAGCTATTGCAACGTGATCTCCGACGATCTCGGTGCGCTCTACCAAACGCAGATCCTCATGCGTGTCACGGGCGAACCGTCTCCCGTCATGGCTTTTGGCGAGAGCCACGCGATTCTCTTCATCTACGCAGGCTCGGGCACCGTCACGATCTCGGGGCGGCCGTTCGAAGTGTCGGCCACCGATGGCGTCTACATTCGTCCCGGCGAGGCCTTTCAGTTGACGGCCCAGGGCGGCACGACGCTCGAGGCATTCGCCTCGGCTTGTCCTCGCGGCGAGATCGACTGGCTCGACGAGATGCCCACTGGTTTCGACGCCGGCTGTCCGCAGCGCGTCGTGCCGGTGGATGCGAAGCAGCGCACCGACATGGGTCCGCGCTATTTCCAGTGCCTGGTGGACAAGCGCATCGGCTCTACCGTGATCACGCAGTTCATCGGCCACATTCCGCAGTCGAAGGCCGCCCCGCACCGTCACCTTTATGAAGAAGCCATTCTGGTTCTCCAGGGCGAAGGCTGCTTGTGGACGGAAAATCTCAAGACGCACGTCAGCGCCGGTGACGTCATCTTTCTGCCGCGCAAGCAGGTGCATTCACTGCAGGCCACTGCGCCCGACGGCATGGACGTCGTCGGAGTCATCTATCCGGGAGACAATCCCAGCATCAATTACTAGCGCCGGGGGGCGATTCCTATGCGACTGAAACCCATTGACCGACTCGTATTCCTGTTGCTCAGCGCCGCTGTTGGCGCGCAGGCCTTCGCCGCAGATGAGCTCGAGGAAGTGGTGGTCACCGCCACCAAGCGCGGCGAAACCGACGTGCAGAAGACGGCAGAATCCGTCTACGCGATCGGGGGCGACGATCTCGCGCTGAAGCGTGATACGAATTTCGAAGCTTTCGCCGGCAGCGTGCCCGGCCTGCAGTTTCAGAACCTGGGCCCGGGCGATTCGGAATACATCATCCGCGGCATCAACGGCAGCGGCCCCTCGGTCGTCGGTGCGTATCTCGACGAGTACGTGATCACCGCCAGCGACCAGCAGGATGGCGGCGGCAAGAACGCCGCGGTGCAGATGGTGGACATGGAGCGCGTCGAAGTGCTCAACGGTCCGCAGGGCACCCTTTACGGCTCGAATTCCATGGCCGGTAACATTCGCTTCATCTTGCGCAAGCCCGACACGAGCAAGTTCGACGCTTACGGTGAGGGAGACTGGAACAGCGTCAAGGACGGCGGTAGCGGCTACGGGCTCAACGGCATGATCAACGTGCCATTGATCGCAGACCAGTTCGCCATTCGCCTGGTCGGTTACCGTGAGGATCGTGACGGCTGGATCGACCAGACCCGTCTCGAGCGCACCGTCGGCGGCATCACCACTTACGACGGCACCGCCAAAGACATCAACTCGACGAAGATCACCGGCGGGCGCTTCAGCGCGCGCTGGACGCCGAGCGATGCGCTGACTCTCGATGCTCTCTACGTCAAACAGAATCTCGACAGCGACGGCTCGCCGCGCTTCACCGGCAAAGGCACGCCGGCCTATCCGGATCAACCCGCGGACATCGCGGCCCTTCCGGGCAACCCGGGCTTCGCACCTCTGCCGGGCCTCGCCTCGTTCACCCCGCAAAGGAATTTCATCAATACGGACATCATGGACAGCCCGCGCACCGATGATTTCGACCTGTTCGGCGCAACGATTCGCTATGACGCCGGCATCGGCAACCTCTCGCTGGCAGCTTCCCAGTACAACCACGACATCCATTTCGTGTTCGACAGCACGCCCATCCTGCTCTTCTTCGGCGTGCCGATCGGCGGCGTCACCAGTCAGCCTCAGGAGTATAAGACGACGATGGCCGAGGTGCGGTTTGCCTCCAACCTCGATTCGCCGTTCAATTTCGTGACCGGCGCGTACTATCAGAAAGACAAGAATGAGTTCAGCGTGCACGTGGTCACCACCGACGGCAACGGCGGCGCCAATCCGTTCAACGCGCTGAACTCGGATGACGCGCTGGTCGCCGGGGGCAACACTTTCTTCGGGCGTACTCGCGCCGATGAAGTGGAACAGCACGCGGTGTTCGGCGAAGCCACCTTCAAGTTCGCGGAGCGGTGGACACTGCTCGGTGGCCTGCGCTGGTCCGAGGCGGACCTGCGTTCGATCCAGGCGACGCTGCACGGCTTCGCGCCTTCTGGCCCTGCGCCTGTAGCGGGCGAGCAGATCGGCACGACGGTGAATGGCAATGCGGTCGGCCTGCTCAAGCAGGATGGCAGCAGTACGCGGCCTAAGATCAGCCTGTCACTGCAGGCGACCGATGATGTGTTGCTGTACGCGCTCTATTCCGAGGGGTTCCGCGTCGGCGGCATCAACAATGGCAACCAGCCCTTCGCCCCGGGCATTCCCGAGACGTTCGATTCCGACGAGCTCAAGAACTACGAGGTCGGCATCAAGTCGCGCTGGATGGAGAATCGCCTGCAGCTCAACGCCACGCTGTTCAACATCGACTGGAAGGACATCCAGGTCGAGCCGCGCGATCCGCCGGGCAATATTCCGTTCACCACCAACGGCGGGTCGGCAAAAGTCACCGGCGTCGAGTGGTCGCTGGATTCGCTGCTTTCGGACAGCCTGACGTTCTCGCTCACCGGCACGTACTTCTTCAAGCACGAGCTCTCGGAAGACCAGCCGTTGCTGCCGGGCGCCTCGCCTTTCGTGATCGTCGGTCGCGATGGCGACGAGATTCCGAACACGGCGGACATGCAGCTGTACGCGGCTTTGCAATACCACACGCCGATCGCCGGGCATGAGACGACATTCGTGCTGGATGCAACGTACCGCGGCAGCACCAACACGGAGTTCGTGCCGAGCAATCCGTTCAACATCTCGTTGCCCTCGTATACGCTGGTGAACGCCGTGGCGCGCATGGATGTCTCGGATCACCTGCAGGTTGGGGTGTACCTGAGAAACATCACGGACGAGCTGGCGCTCTACGACGGCATCGGCACGTTCCAGGATCCGGAGTCGCTGGTCAGCGCGCAGCCGCGCTCGATCGGCCTGAACGCGCGCTACCAGTTCTAGCGCAGTTCGCTACGAAGGTCCTTGAGGGCAGCGATGAAGGTGTCGATGTCTTCATCGGTGTTGTAGAAGTGGATGGTCGCCCGGACGCCCTGATCCCGATAGGAAGGAACGATGTTCCTTTCCATGAGTTTCGCGGTGAGCCGGGCGCTGTCTTTCGAGGGCACGCAGACCATGGGGCCGCGTCGCTCGTCCTGCGGCGGAGTGATGCTCGGCCAGTCGAGCTCCTCGAGCTTCTGCATGCAGCGGCGAGTCAGCTGGCGGATTCGCTTTTCGATCTCGACGGTGCCGACCTGCAGGAGAAGTTTGAGCCCCGCCTCCGCTGCGTAACAGTTCGCCACGGGAGGCGTGCCTGCTTCGAATCGGCGCGCGGTTGGGGACGGGCGATTCGCCGTGATGTCCATCGCGCCGATATCGGCCTGCGCGAACCAGCCCGAATGCGTGGGCACCAGCGACTGCACCCATTCCTTGCGGGCGTAAAGAAAGCCGATTCCCGCGGTGCCGAGCAGGTACTTCAGCATGCCACCCACGGCGAAATCGACATCCAGCGCCTTCACGTTGATGTCGACGGCGCCGACGGCCTGGTAGCAGTCGACCAGCATTTTGGCGCCCTTGGCATGGGCGAGGCGCGTGATGCCGGCGATGTCGAGTTTCGCCCCGTTGCGGAAGCAGACGTAGGTGACCGCAACCAGCTGGGTCTGCTCATCGATGAGCTTTTCGAAATGCTCGAGCGGAATGTAGCCGTCCGCATCGACGGGCACGTGCACGATCTGCGCACCCCGTCTTTCCTGGGCGTGCCAGATCTGCGCGTTAGTTGGGAACTCGAAGTCGCTGACGATCGACCTTCTTGCGCGGGCCGGAAAAATCGAGCGCAGCTCGCGAGCGAGTTGATGCCGGCGGACGCGGATGCCGTGACCGCAATCTCGTCGGTGCGCGCCGAGCACGGTCGCCATGAGGCCGCGAACCGCTTCGTTTTTCATGACCCAGACGTCCCAGTTCGCGCCGACCGGAGGCGGTCGTCCATGTAGGCGTCGAAGGCGGCGCGCACGCTGTTGGCAAGGGCGCAGTAGGAGCCGCTGTTCAGGTAAGTCTTGCGCGTCAGCACGGGAAATTCCCGGCGCAGCGCGGCGAAATCGGGTGTCATGAGCCTTTCGAGCGTGGTCCAATTTGGTGATGCGGCCAGTCTAACGTGTGTGCGCAACGGGTGCCGCGCCATGTTTGAGCCCGCGCAATTGGATGAAATCGAGAAGGCGCGCGCTCGACTGGCGCCGGTGGCAATTCGCACGCCGATCGTCCTTTGCCCGGCGGCGCCGGCCGGTAAGCGCGTTCATTTGAAGCTGGAGAACCTGCAGCCAGTGGGCTCGTTCAAAGTGCGGCCCATCGGTAATGCGGTGCTGAGCCGCCCGGCTGCCGAGCTGGCTTCCGGAATGCTATACCGCCAGCTCGGGAAACAGCGCCGTCGCAGTGGCGTGGATGGCGAAGCATGTCGGCACCACGGCCACAGCCGTCGTTCCGCACGATGCTCCAAGGGCGAAACTCGAGTACCTGCGCCGGCTCGACGCTCGCATCGTGGAGCTGCCCTTCGAGCAATGGTGGGAAGTCATTCGGAAGGCCGGACACCCCTCGGTTTCGGGTCTATATATCGATGCGGCAAGGGATCCGGCGGCCTTTGCAGGCAACGGCACGATCGGATCTGGAGATTCTTGAAGAGCTGGACGATGTCGATGCGATCTTCGTGCCCTTTGGCGGTGGCGCGACTGGCTTGCGGCATCGCCAGCGCCGTGCGCGCGCTTCGACCTGACGTAAAGATCATCGCTTGCGAGCTCGAAACTGCGAAACCTTTCACCGAAGCGAGGAAAGCGGGCAAGCCGGTGACTACCCCCTACGACTCAGGTTTTGTCAGCGGCGTCGGCTATGGAACCGTTCTGCCTGAGCTGTGGCCGCTCAACGATGCGTTGATCGACGACTCGATCACCGTCTCGCTGCAGGAGGTTGCCGCGGCCATCAAGCTCATGGCTGAGCGCAACCGCATCGTCGCGGAAGGCGCCGGTGCGATTCCAGTTGCTGCCGCACTGTCGGGACGCTACATCCACGAGCGCGTTTGCGCCGTCGTTTCGGGCGGCAATGTCGACAAGGACGTACTGATCAGACTACTGCGCGGCGAGACCGTCGCCCCCGCGCAATGAAATAGACGACGGAGATGAACACCAGCCACGGCACGCCCACGATCCAGGAGATGTTCCAGAACTCGGTGTCCAGCCCCATGGTGATCAACACGGCCAGCAGGAGCGCAAGGCCGGCGAGCTGCATCCACGGAAAGAACGGCATGCGCACCGGCAAATGACTGCCCTTGTGCCGGCGGCGGAAGCTCAGGTGACTCAGTAGGATGAAGATCCAGACGATCATTGCGCCAAAGAGCGCCACGCCGAAGAGATAGTTGTAGGCGAGCGGCGTGAGCTTCGACATTCCCGCAGCCAGCAGAATGCAGCCGCCCGACACCAGGATCGCCGCGACCGGCGTTTGAGTCTTGCCCAGGCGGCCCAGGAACTTCGGCGCATAGTTGCCACGCGACAGCGAGAACAGCATGCGCGAGCAGAGGTAGATGTTGGTGTTCATGCTCGAGAGCGCAGCGCTCACCACGACGAAGTTCATGATCCCCGCGGCGTATGGAATGCCCACCTCGGCGAAGACGCGCACGAAGGGACTCTGCTCGACTACCTTCGCACCGGTCTCCGTCCAGGGCACGACGGTCACGACGATCGCGAGCGCCAGGATGTAGAAGAGAAAGAGGCGCAGCACCATGGTGCGCAGCGCGGCCGGAATGGCCGTGGCCGGGTCCTTCGTTTCACCCGAAGTGACCGCGATCACTTCGATGCCGATAAACGAGAAGACTCCGATGATGACGGCCATCCAGACCCCGGCCAAGCCATGCGGCATGAACGCCGCCCGGCAGCCCGGTGAGATTGTGCAAGCCCGTGGCCGGCACCCCGATACCGAAGATGTTGACGACGCCGAGGATGATGAACAGCACGATCGCGGTGACCTTGATCATCGCGAACCAGTATTCGAAGGTGCCGAAGTTGTTCGACCGAACGCGCGTTGACGTAGAGAAGGATGAAGGCGAAGCCCAGCGACCACATCCACACCGGCACCTCGGGAAACCAGTACGTCATGTAGACGCCGGCGGCCACCGCTTCGCCGCCGATCGCGATGATCTGCGACATCCAGTAGGTGTAGCGCACCACGAAGCCGGACCAGGGATTGAGGTACGTCTCCGCGTAGACGCCGAAAGAGCCCGCCGTCGGATGCACCACAGCCATTTCCGACAGGCTGAACACCATGACCAGCGCCGCAAAACCGGCAATGGCATAACTGATGATGACGGCCGGCCCTGCATAGCCGATCGCGATGCCGCTGCCCATGAAGAGGCCGGTGCCGATGGCGCCGCCGAGCCCGATCATCACGATCTGAGCGCGGCTCAACGCCTTGTTCAGACCGCCCTCGCGCTCGCCGACTTCAGTTTCTTGCACTGATTCCCCCCGTCCGGTCTTTGCACAGTGCCAGCCGAATCCCTACTATGCAAACGAAAACAAGCGCGCGGTCATCGCATGAAGAAAGTCGTATGTTTTGGTGAGGTGCTGCTGCGGCTCGGCGCGGAGGGCAAGGAGCCATTGTTCCGCTCGGCGACGCTGCGCGCGGATTTTTGTGGAGCTGAAGCGAACGTCGCGGTGTCGCTCGCCCATTTCGGCCTCGAGTCCGCGTTGGTCAGCGTGCTCCCCGACAATGCCGTGGGCGACGCTGGTCTGGGCGAACTTCGCCGGCACGGAGTGGACACTGTTGGCGTGAAGCGCAGCGCCGGGCGCATGGGCCTGTACTTCCTGAGCCCTGGCGCTCTGCTGCGGCCGGCGCAGGTCACCTACGATCGGGCAAATTCAGCTTTTGCCCACGCCCCCGCGTCGAGCTACGACTGGAGCACGCTGCTGGCCGGCGCCGGCTGGCTGCACGTGTCGGGCATCACGCCAGCGCTCAGCAAAACGGCAGAGGAGTCTTTGCTCGCCGCCACAGAGACCGCGGGCAAACTCGGCGTGCCGATCTCTTTCGACTGCAACTATCGTCCAGCCTTGTGGCGCGGGCGTGAGAAAGATGCTCCGGGCGTGCTGCGCGCCTTGGTCGAACGCGCGACGCTCGTATTCGGCGGCGTGCGCGACGTCGCACATCTGTTTGGCGTCGATCACATCTCCGACGAACCCGAAGCAGCATTTCAAAAAGGGGCGTCGGTTTTCTTCGCCAAGTGCCCCACGCTGAAATACCTGGCGGCTACGCACCGAGTCGTGCACGGCGCCGAACACAACGACCTCACCGCGTTTCTTGCAGATCGTAGCGGCTCATCAAAGAGTCGCCCACTTACCCTGAACCCCATCGTCGACCGCATCGGCAGCGGCGATGCCTTCGCCGCGGGCGTGCTGTATGGCCTGTGCCAGAATTTCGACCGTCAGCGAACCGTGGACTTTGCGCTCGCTGCCGCGGCCCTCAAACACAGCCTGCCCGGCGATTTCAACCTCTCCTCAGCGGAGCAGGTCTTCCAGCTGTTGCAATCTGCAAATCGCGACGTCGGACGCTAACCGAAGGTCGAAAGCCATTTCACGATGGCGATGCCAATGAAATTGGCAATCACATAGCCCAGGATGCCGATCGTGATAGCCGGCGTGATGAGACTCTTCCAGCCCTTCGCTGTAGCGATCCCGGCCGCCGCCGCCGCACCCACGATGGCTGCCGCGGAGCCTATGATGACTTCCGCCAGGTCCAGCTTGAAGACCTTCGCGGCGACCAGCAGCACCACGAAATGCGTGGCGATCATTAACGCACAGTAGACGAAGAGAATCGGCGCGGCCTTGAGGAACCCGAGCGCATCGGTGCCCGCGCCGATCATGGCGAAGAACACGTACATGCAGAGCATGCCGAGCGCGAAATCGCCTTCGAGCCTCGCGAACTGGCGTGGGAAAACGTTGGCCAGGGCGACCGTGATGATCGTGATGACGAACAGATTGTAGGTCCCGAGGTTGAACCGCTGGCAGATGAAATTGGAGACTGCGCAGATCGCGAGCCCGATCGCGATGGCGGCCGCGACATGGTTGAGCCGGAACCTCGGAAAATCCTCGGCCTGCTGCTGCAGGTCTGCCTCGGTCGTCGAGTCGATGATCCTCGAAGGAATATGCCTGCGGATGAATGGAATCGAAGGCAGAGTGACCAGGGTGAGCAGTCCCAGAATCGACACCGGCGCGCTCGCGCTCAGCGAGACGCTGAACGTCGTGGGAGTCATGCCCACCGCCTGTGAAATCGAGACGAAATTAACGACACCGCCGATGAACGCGCCGGCGTAGGTACCGGCGATCTTTGCACCTTCCGGCCCCAGGTCGAACAGGAAGAAGCCTCCGATCGCGCCGATGCACAGTCCGACGGTGGCGATGAGGAACGCGGGCAACACCCACCCACCCTGGGTGAAGAGCGAGCGAAGATTGGCTTTGAAAAGCAGAAAAGGGATGCCGAGCGGCAGGATGTACTGGCCGACGAAGCCATAGGCCGGCGATTCGAGCGGTATGACGCCGAAGTTCGACAGGATCAGCCCCGTGCCGATCACCCACGGCACGCCGGAAATCCTGCGCGCCACGGGGTGCCGGTCGGCCCAGAACCCCAGCCATGCCAGGCCGAACAGCACGGCACCCAGCGCGGTGAGGTTATCGGCAGCAATGAGAGGCATGCGTTACCCCGGCTTACTTGCAGTTCGGTCAGCCTAATTTAGCCCGAACGGCACCCGCCTGATGAATTCTTATCGGTCGGTTTAGCAATTCGACCGTCGATGCAATCGATTGGAATTACGATAAGCGACCCATTGCGGCATTCGACATTGTAGTGGCGGGCGGCGGCGTCAACGGCCTGGCCTGCGCGGCGACGCTCGCGCGAGCCGGCCTCTCCGTGTGCGTGGTGGAGCGCAACCCATGGGTGGGCGGCGGCGCGGTGACCCGCGAGGTCACCCTGCCGGGATTCAAGCACGACCTGTTCGGCTCCTCGCACGTCTGGATCCAGTGCAACGCCGATTTCAAATCCATCCAGCCGGAGCTCGAGCGCTTCGGGCTCAAGTACCTGGCCCCGGACGATCACATCACCGGTCACCCGGACAACTCCGGCGGCCCGGGCATCGTGATTTACAAGTCGATCGACAACACCTGCGAGAGCATCGCGCAGTACTCGAGGGCCGACGCCGCGCGCTATCGCAAGGTGCACGACGATTTCGCACTGGTGAAAGAGGGCTTTCTAAAAGCATTCTTTTCGCCACCCTCCCCGCCCTCCACCATGGCCCGTGCTCTCGAGACTAGCCATACCGGGCTGCGCCGGCTGCAGGAATTCTCACTGTCTGCGCGCGCCTGGGTGGAGATGAATTTCGAGAATGATTTCATCAAGGCCGTGATGCTCAACTGGGCGCTGGCGCCGCAGATCCTTCCCGAGCAGGAAGGCGCGGGGCAGTCGTTCTACATCATGATTCCGGCGATCCATATTTTCGGCCAGGCCATTCCGCAGGGTGGCAGCCAGGAATTGCCCAACGCCATGGCACGGTATGTCGAGGCGCACGGGGGCAAGGTGCTGACCGGATGCATCTGCCGCCTGCACGCCGCACGCGCGCGCACGACAACATGGCCTACGTGCTGGGCTCCAACTGGGGAACGGTCGACTACGCCTACTACCCGAGCGCCTTCTGCCCAGGCAACTCCTTCGCCATCGACTACACCGGCATGGTGATGCGACATGCGCCGTGTCCGCAGGAGCAGGTGCTGGCCGCGACGATCGACATCGAAGCCCTGCGCGAGCATCGCTCACGCTACAATCACAACTGCTGGGTGGACCTGCGCACCGAGGGCTTTCGCCAGATCTACGACAAGCGCATCTATCCGCCGAACCAGTTTCCAACCGGCAAGCCGCCGCGTACGCTGGCCGACAAGATGGGGCCCGTCAAAGAGGTGTTCCGCGAGCTATACGGACGCGGCCAGTTCACGCCCCCGGCGGGCAAGACGGTCGACGACATGGCCAACCTGCACGCGGAGCGCGTCGAGGGCGCACAGGCCCGCGGCACGTTGAAGAAGGACTGACCGGAGCAAACCGCGTGAAAGTTCAATCGCCGCTCGCCAACATGGAGGTCGTCATCGGCAAGGTGCGCCGCAACGGTAACGACCTGGTGCTGAGCTCGGGCAAGGACAGCTCGATGGATGCGGTGATCACCATTTCCGCGGCCGAGGTGCTGCGGACGACTGGGGCGGTGCTGTCGACCCCTTCCGGCCTCGGCTTCGTGCTGGGGCTGCCGTTCTTCTGGCTGCGCCAGCGGCTGGGCTGGGGGGCCTCGCGGGATCAGGCGCACAATGCGTCGCTGAATCCCGCTAACATCAACAAACCGTGGTAGACACTGGCAGCAGCCCCGCCGACTTTAATCCGATCCTTGCGCGAATGGCGCAAGACGCGATCGTCCCGGTCATCGTTCTCGAAGATGCCCATAAGGCCGTGCCACTCGCCGCTGCGCTCAGTGCCGGCGGCTGCGGGCTGATTGAAATTACGCTGCGGACGTCGGCGGCGCTGGCATCGATCAAGGCCATCGCGCAAAGCGGCGCATCCCTGGTCGGAGCCGGAACCGTGCTGGATGCGGAGCAGGTACGTGCTGCGCATGCGGCCGGCGCCCGGTTCATCGTCTCGCCCGGCCTCGATGCGGCGGTGGTGGCGGCTGCGCGCGCGCTCGAGCTTCTCGTTATCCCCGGAGTGAGCACCGCATCCGAGGTCCAGGCCGCATGGAACATGGGGCTGAGACTCGTCAAGTTCTTTCCCGCCAGCACAGCCGGCGGCGTGCCCGCAATCCGCATGCTGGCAACCACCTTTCGCGGGATGCAGTTCATGCCCTCGGGTGGCATCGACGCCGGCAATCTTGCGGACTACCTTGCGATTCCAGCCGTGATCGCCTGCGGCGGCACGTGGATGGCACCCGCCGAGTCCATCGCGGCAGGCGCATTCGACGAAATCACCCGTAGTGCGGCCACGGCGATATCGAAAATCCGGGAACTCCGCAAATGAACAGAAGGTTGCCGCCGCTGGTTGCCATGCGCGTCTTCGAATGCTCGGCGCGCTATCTCAGCTTCACGCGGGCAGCCGACGCGCTCGGCGTGACGCCGCCCGCGGTAAGCCACCAGATCAAGGCGCTCGAGGACTGGCTCGGCACTCCGCTCTTCAAGCGGCTCAACCGCTCGATCAAGCTGACCAAGGCGGGAGAGATCTATGCGCCCCTGCTGACCAACGCCTTCGACATTCTCGTCGAAGCTACCAACAAGGTCGTCAACATGGGTGGCGCGCGCATCCTCAAGGTCGCCGCGCTCGATTCATTCGCGGCGGTGTGGCTGCTGCCGCGGTTGCATCGTTTCCGCGAGCGCTATCGCGATCTCGATGTGCGCTTCACCACTCTGGGGCAGGACGCGGACCCGCTGTCGAGCGGCAGCGTGGACCTCGAAATCCGCTACGGCCATGGAGCGTGGCCATCGCTGCACGTGGAAGAGATCATGAGCGAGGATATCTTCCCCGTGTGCAGCCCAAAGTTGCTGGAGGGGCGCAACCCATTGAAGACCTTGAGCGACCTCAAGCACTTCGATCTGCTGCACGATGTCGCAACGCTCGACTGGAAGTCCTTCCTGACGCGCTTCGGCGTCACCGATGTCGACCCCGAGCGCGGCTATGGCTTCACTCAATCTCACTTCGTTCTTCAGGCGTGCATCGCCGGCAATGGCGTGGCGCTCGGTCGGAGCGCAATCGTTGCCGAGGCGCTGGCAAGCGCCCAACTGGTGCGACCGTTCCCGGAAAGCGTGCCGTCCGAGTATTCTTATTTCATCGTCACCCGCGAAGAGGAATCCGAGCTCGCGCACATCAAGTGCTTCGCGGCCTGGCTGGTCGAGGAGACCCGGACGTTCATGGAAGAGCACAGGATCAGCGGCGGGCGCGCCGCCTGAGTCGCGCCTTAGATGCGAGCCATCACCGACTTCGTTTCGGTGTAGATCATCAGCCCTTCGCGGCCGTGCTCGCGGCCCCATCCCGACTGCTTCATGCCACCGATCGGCATGCTGAGCTCGGGAATGCCGTGGCTGTTGATCCACACGATGCCGGACCTGATCTGCGCCGCAGTCTGGTGCGCACGCGACAGATTCTGTGTCCAGATGCTCGCTGCCAGTCCGTAAATCGAGTCGTTGGCCTGGCGTATCGCGCTGGCGTCGTCGTCGAACGGCATGACCGTGACCACGGGCCCGAAGATTTCCTCCTGCACGATTGGACTCGCTCCGTGCGAGCACGCCACGACTGTCGCGGGATAGAAGAAACCCGCGCCCTTGGCCGGCGCACCACCTGAAAGAACCTGCGTGCCAGCCCCGCCGCTGCGCGCGACGAGCTCGTGCACCGAGCGGCGGTGCGCGTCCGAAATCAACGGGCCCATTTGAGAAGCCGCATCGAGGCCGGGGCCCATTTTGATCTGCGCCGAGATGCCGGCAAGACGCGAACAGACCTCCGAATAGATCGCGCGCTCGGCATAGACCCGCGAGCCGGCAACGCACACCTGGCCGGCGTTGGAGAAAATTGCATCGGCCGCGCTCGGTATCGCAGCCTCCAGGTCCGCATCGCTGAAGATCAGGGTGGGCGACTTGCCACCCAGCTCCAGCGAGAGACGCTTGAGATTCCCCTGGGCGGCCGCCAGCAGTTGCTTGCCGACCGTCGTCGAGCCGGTGAATGCGATCTTGTCGACGTCCGCATGGGTCGCCAGCGTCTGGCCAACCACGCGGCCCGCACCACTCAATATGCTGACCGTGCCCGGCGGGATGCCGGCTTCGAGCAGCAGCTCGCCCAGGTAAAGCACCGACAGGGTCGACAGCTCAGCCGGTTTCAGAATGATGGAGCAGCCCGCTGCCAGCGCCGGCGCAAGCTTCCATGCGGCCGCGACCAGCGCGCCGTTCCAGGGAATGATCTGCCCGACCACTCCAACGGGCTCGTGCCGCACGTAGCCGTGGAAATCGACGCCGGGAACCGACGGTTCGAAAAGATGCCCTTCAAGTTTGGTGCACCAGCCCGCGTAGTACCGGAAAGTTTCCGCTGCATGGGGCACTTCGTGCTGCAGCGAGGAGGTGAACAGCTTGCCGCCATCCAGGCACTCGAGCTCCGCCAGCGTTTCGGCGTTGGCATCGATCGCATCGGCTACTCGCCACAGCAATTGCTGGCGGCGTGCCGGCGTCAGTCTGCGCCAGCGCCCGTCTTCAAAACTCTGCCGGGCTGCGGCAATAGCGCGCACCGCATCGGCTTCCTGCGCGGCATGGAAGCTGCCGATCTCCGTACCCGTGGCCGGATCAATGGCAGCGATGCGATGAGCGCCCGCGGACTCCGCCCATTTCTCGCCGAGCAGGAACGGGCGGGTGGTGCTCAGGAACCGACGCGTCTTTTCCGAGATCGGGTGCATACCGTCAGCGCATCATATAGTCCGCGAGGACGCGCAGTACGGCATCGTTCTCGTCCGCGAGCCCGACCGTGATTCGCAGGCAGCTCGCCGGCCCCCCGGCAGCCACCGGGCGCGGAATGATGCCTTTTGCCTCGAGTGCCGCGACCGCACCTTCAGCCGTATGCGCGCCGTCGACGAAGCGGACCAGGTAGAAGTTGGCGTAGCTCGGTATGAACTCTATGCCGCCCCCGTAGCCGTCGATGGTCTTGCGGATTCGATCGAGCTCACCGTTGCTGTAGTTGCGGACGAACTCCGCATGCTGGTGATCGCGAACCGCCGCGGTCGCAGCCGCCATCGCATCCGCAGAAGCATTGAAGGGCGTGCGGATGCGCTGCAGGGAGTCCACGATGTTCGCCGGAGCGTAGGCCCAGCCGATTCGCAGGCCAGCGAGTCCGTAGAGCTTCGAGAACGTCCGCGTCATCACCGCGTTCGATCCGGCCTCCACAAGGGATGCCCCCGCCTCGAAATCTGGCGCGGTCACGTAATCCGCATATGCGCTGTCGATGAGCAGGACGACACTTTGCGGCAGGCCGCGATACAGGCGCCAGAGGTCGTCCTTCGGCATGTACTGGCCGACCGGATTGTTCGGCGAGGCCACTACGACCATGCGGGTCTTGCTCGTGACCGCGCCGAGCAGAGCATCGGCATCCGGGCGCAAATGCGGTTCATCGGCGACGACGACCTTCGCGCCCTGCGCCGTCGCGTGCACCATCGACATGGCGAAGCTGAAGCGGCTGAAGACGACCTCATCGGCCGGCCGCACGTACGCGCGGATGAGCAGCTGATGCAGCTCGTCCGAACCATTGCCGCATATGATCCTGTCGACATCGAGCGAGAAGGTCTCCGCGATGGCCTGGCGCAATTCGAGCTGCGCGCCATCGGGATAACGGAACAGCGCCTCGGTGCAATTCCGGTAGGCCTCGATCGCGCGCGGCGACGGGCCATGATGCGATTCGTTGGCCGACAGCTTGATCGGCTTGTCGTGCCCGCCGATCTCGCTCTTGCCCTGCCTGAACGGCGCGAGGCCTTCCAGGTCGCGATTGGGTGACGGCACTGCGGTTGCCGGGCTCGTCATCCTGCGGTGATCCGTCACGGAGCTCACTTTCATGCCGCCTCATGCGCCGGTGGCTTGATGATATGACGCCACGGGCTGGTCATGTCGCCCACCGGCACTTCGATGAGCACCGGGGCATTGAGCTCGAGCGCGCCGCGGATCGCCGCTTCCAGCTTTTCCGGCCCTTCCACACGGAGGCTGCGCACACCGAAGCTCTCGCCGTATTTCACGAAGTCGGGATTGCGCAGGTCCGAGCCGATCACCCGGCCTTCGAACCACTCCTTCTGCTGGCGCTGCACGTTATGAAACTTGTTGTTGTTGAACAGTACCGTGACCAGGCCGATGCCGTATTGGGCGGCCGTCGCCATTTCATTGCTGGTAAACAGAAAGCCACCGTCACCCGCGATGTTGACCACCGCCTTGTCGGGATGTGCAACCTTCACACCCAGCGCCGTCGCATAGCCGTAGCCGAGCGTTCCCTGGTAGCCGCAATTGACGTGATGACGCGGCTCATAGCTGGGAAAGCCATACCACGACGCGTAGCCGACCTGCGTAATCTCGTCCACGAAGTAACCGTCATCGGGAAGCGCCGCGCGGATGGCACGCAGGTAGGACAACTGCGGCTGTACCTGGTTTATTTCGCCCGCGATCCGCGCTTTGAGCGCAACCAGCTCATCCTTGCGCGATGATCTGCCCGATTGATGCTTGCCCAGTGCATCGAGCAACGCTTCGATCGCCTCCCGCGCATCGCCATGAATGCCTACTGCCGGCGCTTCGACCCGCGCCAGCTCATCCGCATCGATATCGATACGCACGACCTTCATGCCAGGGCCGGTCTTCCAATACAGCAGCTGTTGCTCGAGGCGAGTGCCGATGCCGATCACCACGTCCGCCGTCTTCCATAGCTCGTAGCCCGCCGGCATCACCTGAGATAGGTAATGGCGGTCGGAGACGACGCCGCGGCCGCCGCGGAAGGCAACGACCGGCGCCTGAAGCAATTCGGCGAGCTGCAGCAACTGCGCGGGCGCTTCGGCCACGCCACCGCCGACGACGATCATCGGCCGGCGCGCCGCCGCCAGGAGCTTTGCAGCTTCATCGATGCGATCGAGATCGAGCGCTGGTGGAGCCGTCACTTTCGCGCGATCGAGAAGCGACACGTCCGCTCGCTCGCCCATCGTATCCATCGGCATTTCCAGCGACACCGGGCCACCGCGTCCACTGAGCATGCGCGCGAACGCCTCGTTGACCACGGACGGCGCATCCTGGGGGCGCATCACGCGTTCCGCCCAGCGTGTCAAAGAGCGCATCGTTGCCAGCTGATCGGGCAGCTCGTGCAGATATCCAATGCCGCGCCCGATTCCGGCGCTTGGGATCTGGCCCGTCAGGCACAACACGGGACAATTGGTTGCGTACGCCGAGCAAAGGGCAGCAGTTGTGTTGAGTACGCCCGGGCCTGGTACGACGGTGTACACGCCCACCCGGCCGGTGGAGCGCGCGTACCCGAAGGCCATGTAGGCGGCGCCCTGCTCGTGCCGCGAGCCGACGAAGCGAACCTTGTCGCCGCTGCGGAACATGGAGTCGAAGAAATGATCCAGCTGGCCGCCCGGCAGGCCGAAGATCGTATCGACGCCGTTGCGCAGGATCTGCTGCAGCAGCGCGTCGGCTCCGCTCATCGTCGTCATTGAATCGTCCCTATCGGCACCGCGCCAGCCTCCATTAATTCCGGCGGCGGTAAACAATGCAATTCACTACTTTTCATACTCCGATTAGCTACCCTAAAGGATGGCACCGGGGCCGCCTCAGGCGCTATTCTCGAAGCCGGATGAAGATCGTCGAAGCGCGCGTCATAGTGACCTGCCCCGGGCGAAACTTCGTGACGGTGAAGATCGTCACGGACGGTGGCCTGCATGGCATCGGCGATGCGACGCTCAACGGCCGGGAGCTGGCGGTCGCCGCCTACCTCACCGAGCACGTGATCCCCTGCCTCGTGGGCCGCGACGCCCATCAGATCGAGGATATCTGGCAATACCTGTATCGCGGCGCGTACTGGCGCCGCGGCCCCGTGACCATGTGCGGCAATCGCCGCCATAGACACGGCGCTGTGGGACCTCAAGGCCAAGGCCGCCGGCCTGCCCCTGTATCAACTGCTGGGTGGGCGCAGCCGGGCACGGGCGTCATGGTCTACGGCCACGCCAACGGGCGCGACATCGCCGAGACCGCCGACGAGGTGCAGCGCTACATCGAGCTCGGTTACATCGCGATTCGCGCACAGAGCGGCGTGCCCGGGCATGGCGTCGACCTACGGCGTATCGACCGACAAGATGTTCTACGAGCCCGCCGATGCGGGGCTGCCCACCGAGAACGCCTGGTCCACGAGCAAGTATCTCGATCATGTGCCGCGGCTCTTCGAAGCCCTGCGCGTGCGATTCGGAGCGGGCCCGCACCTTCTGCACGACGTGCATCACCGCCTGACGCCGATCGAGGCCGCGCGCCTGGGCAAGTCGCTCGAGCCTTACCGCCTCTTCTGGATGGAGGATGCGACGCCGGCCGAGAACCAGGCGAATTTCCGCCTGATCCGCCAGCACACGGTAACGCCGCTGGCGGTCGGTGAGGTCTTCAACACGATCTGGGATTGCAAGCAGCTCGTCGAGGAGCAGCTTGATCGACTACATCCGCACGACCGTCGTCCATGCCGGCGGAATCACTCACCTGAACCGAATCGCGGATTTCGCGCGCAGTCAACAACGTGCGCATGGGCTGCCACGGCGCAACCGATCTTTCTCCGGTGTGCATGGGCGCGTCGTTGCATCTGAATCACGGCGATTCCGAACTTCGGCAGCCAGGAATACATGCGCCACACGCCGGAGACCGACGCGGTGTTTCCGCACGACTACCGCTACGAGGCGGGTTACCTGCTGCCGGGGAGACGCCCGGTCATGGCGTCGATATCGACGAGACCCTGGCGAAGAAGTACCCCTACCGCCGCGCCTACCTTCCGGTGAATCGCCTGGAGGATGGCACCCTGTGGCACTGGTAGCAGGTTAGTCTCAAAGAAAAGCCGTCCTGCACTTTCGCGCAGGACGGCTCGCCTCGCGGCTGATCAGAACTTGTACGAGAAGTTCACGCCGTATGTTCGCGGATGCGGGCGCAGGCGGATGCCGCTCAGGCCGAAGTTCTCCTGCGTACCGGTGTAGTACTCCTCGTCGAGGACGTTCTGCACGAAAACAGTAACCGCCGACCGCTCCCACTCCATGCCCGCGCGCAGGTTCACCACGTCGAACGACGGGACCTTGTACGGGAACTCGTTGTCCCCCACGACACGCACCAGCCCCTGGTTCGGCGACGGGCCGCGCGTCTGCAGGTTGGTCAGCGCTTCGATGTCGGAGTACATGCTGTCGCGATGCACGTATTCGGCCCGCACCCAGGCTTCGTTCGCAGCCACCGGCCAGCGGTACTCGCCGAACAGGTTGCCCGTGATCTTCGGCGCCTTCGGCATGTCGAGGCCGATCGCGGTGACGGCGAATCCGCCCGTGATCTGGATGCAGGTCGGCCCGAAGGTGGTGATGTCACAAACGGGTTCGTCGGTGATCTTGGTGTCGATATACCCGAGCGAGGCGCCGACCGTGAACTGGTCCGTCGGGGCGGCGAGCAGCTCGAATTCGATGCCCTTGGCCTCGGAATCCACGTTGACGGTCTGCTCGAAGTTCGACGACAGGTCGCCCGACGTCAGGAAGCGGAACGCCTCGGTCTGCAGGTTCTTCCAGTCCATGAAGAACACGGAGGTGTTGAAGCGCAGGCGCCGGTCCGCGGACTCGGTCTTGATGCCGAGCTCGTAGTTCCACAGCTCCTCTTCGTTGAAGGGAATAGCGATTTCCACATCACCGTTGTTGGTGTCATTGCCGGTGCTGGTGCCGCCTGCCTTGTAGCCTTTCGAGACCGTCGCGTAGACGCTGCCCGTATCGCTCCAGGAATAGCGCATGCCGACTCGCGGCGAGATGTCGCTGAATGACTTGCTGGCGCTCACGGACGGACGGGCAAAGTTGATGAAGCTCGGGAAGAAGTTCGGATCCGGAGGCCCGCAGCCGCACGACGGCGCAATGCCGAAGCTGGTGCGGCCGTTAACCACGTCGTCATTGGTATACCGCGCACCCGCGATGAGATCGAGCCGGTCGTTCAGGTGCCAGGTGGCGTCCGCAAACACGGCAATGCTCTCGACCTCGAAATCCTTGGTGTTGAGCGCAAGTCCGAGGCCCTCCGGGAAGGGCGGGAGGAAACCATAGGTGACGCCGTCCCTGACTATCGTGGCGGTCGGATCGGTCGAGATCGCCACATTGTTCGCCTGATCCTGGTTGTCCTCTGCATACATCGCACCAAACACCCAGTCAACGGCGTCGCCGGTGCCCTGCAGCCGGGCCTCGACACTCCACGAATCACCCTCGTAGTTGTTCGTGCGCTGGAGCAGGTCGAGATTGCCGATGAGATCGTTGTCGAAAAGGCGGTCCTGCTTCGCGTCGATGATGCCGGCGATGGCCTTGAACACCAGCCCATCGTTGATGTCGTGGGAGAGGTTCACGATCGCGACGGTGCTCTTGAGATCGTTTCTCTCGTCGATGTCGTGGCTCAGCTTGTTCTGGTTGTCGGGAAAGAAGCCTGTGCCGGGGTCGAAGCCCGTGCCGGGCTGGAAGCCGAAGGTGTCGAGCGTGTCGAGGTCGACGATACCCGACGGCACGTTTTCGTCGGTGCCCTGGTCTTCGTCCGCGTAGATCACGGTGAGTCCGAGCTGAGTGGCTTCGCTCAGATCCCAGGTCGCGCGCATGCGCAGGTTGAGCCACTGGTGTCCGCTGTCATCCGTGCCCGGGCCGATGTTCTTGACGAGGCCGCTGCTGTCTTCGTAGTACGCGTAGCCGCGCACCTTGAACGTATCGCTCACCGGTGCGTTGAACAGACCCTGCACGCTATACATCTCGCCGGCGCCTTGGTACGACTCCGCGCCCAATGCGATCTCGCCCTCGTACTTGTCGGTCGGCGCGTGCGTGGTCAGATTCAGTGCGCCACCGAGTGAATTGCGTCCGAAATAAGTGCCCTGCGGTCCGCGCAGCACCTCGACACGCTCCATGTCGATGAGCATTGGGTTCGCGACACCGCTCGGGATCGACGCGATACTGAAGCCGTCAAGATAGTTGCCCACGGAGTTCACGAAGGCGTTCTCGCCGGACACCAGGTTGTTCACGCCGCGGATCGCGACGCTGATGCCGCGTGCGCCGGCCTGCGCATCTTCGGTAAAGCTGACGTTGGGCGTCATCGAGAGATATTCGGTCGCGCCCTTGATGTTGGAGCGCTGCAGCTGCTCGGCGGAGAACGCCGTGACGCTGATCGGAACGTCCTGCAGGTTCTGCTCGCGCCGCTGGGCGGTGACGACGATTTCAGCGAGCCCGCCGCTGTCGTCATCCTCTGCCTGCGCCTCCTGGGCCAGTGCTGGTGCCGCAAAGGGCACGGCCAGACCGAGCATGACCGCGATTGAAAGTGTTCTTCTCATGATGAATCCCCCACACGCCTCATTCGAGGATAGACCAAAGGCCCTGCCTTCAGCACTTAATGTTTCTAATTCGCAACATGACGAAAAGTAAACGCAGCTCTGCTGCCTATTTCCGCCACTGAAAGAACTCGACCGAATAGCCGCCCGGATCCTGCAGCAGGAAGGCCCTGATGGGTACCGCAGGATGATCGTAGATCGGCTTCTGGATGACGATCCCGGGATGGCGGCTCAGCCGGTCGAACCATGCATCGACCTCGGTGGTGACGATGCTAACCATGAGCGCGTCGCGCTTCGCTTCGGCTGCGGGCCCGGTGCCGCTCGCCTTGACCACGCCGATAGCCGCGCCCGGGGCAACCCGGTAGAGGGTCACCCATTCGTTGTCGTAGTAGGCCTGCAATCCAAGCACTTTGCCGTAGAACTCGCGTGGCGCAGCCAGATCCGCGTAATACAGGAAGGTCACTTGTTCGCTGGCGCCGGTAAGCGGCAGCGCTTCCTTGAACTGGGGAGGGGCCGGCCGGCTCACGGGGTCGGCGGCGCACGCCACGCCGATGCCCAGTACGAGCGGCCACAGCAGGAACCGCCAGGCGTCACGATGCTTCAAAAGGGCTTTTCGATCCACAGGTCGCGTTCCTTGTCGCGCCAGAATTCCAGGCCCATGCGGCTGTGGTCGAACACGTCGGTGTAATAGGGGTCGTGCTTCTTGTACTCGGCATACGGGCCCTCGTAATTCGCGCGCCGCTTCTTGTACGCCTCGTAGTCGGCAAGACTGTCGTACTCCCACAACAAAAAGTGGCGATCGGAATCGGCGCCTGCGATGTGCTTGACGAAGTAGCGCACGCTCTTCCATTCCTTGAAGAGCTCCCGGTGATCGCGCACCCAGCTCAGCCAGTCGCGCATGGCCGCGTCGTGCTCTTTCTCTTTGCCGGCCGCGACATACCAGCTTTCCATCTCGAACTCGGACATGGAATACCCGCCTTTGGCTACTTTGTGCCGCCCAATTCTCCGCCGTGGCGGAGGAGCAATTCCGCGCCTTCGCGCGGCGAGACCGGCCGTAGGGCCGAAGCGCCTGCCGGCAGAGGTGCCGCTGGGGCCGAAGCCTGCACAGCAGACACGCCTATCCCGGTGGCGATCGTCAATTGCAATAAGGTCCGTCGGGAGAGTTTTTCTTTCATATCTTTCCCCTGAAGCCGGGGCGCACTGTACACGCGTTGACTGCCGGTAGGCGAGTACGGGCGCGCAGCGGATCTGCCACTTCTCCCTTTCTAACCGGCCGGATGATTAAAAGTAAACGGAGCAGGGTCCGCGATCTGGCAGCATGAAACGGGGTAGCGAGGGCGTGGATGCGATGAAGACCGTGCGCTGGGGGATACTGGGGACTGGCCGCATGGCCTCGGTCGTGGCGCGCGAATTCCAGGAACTGCGCGGCGACGGGGTTGAGCTCGTCGCAGTAGGCTCGCGCCGCCTTCAGACCGCACAAGCGTTTGCCGAGCGCCACGGAATTCGAAAGAGCTACGGGGACTACACGAACCTTGCTGCGGACCCCGACGTGGATGCCGTCTACGTCGCCACGCCTCACTCGCTGCATCATTCAAACATGCTTGCGTGCCTGCGCGGCGCGAAGGCCGTGCTCTGCGAGAAGCCATTCACCATCAATGCGCGCGAAGCGGCCGAAATCATCGACGAAGCACGCAGGAGGAAACTCTTCGTGATGGAAGCGATGTGGACGCGCTTCCTGCCCGCAGTCGCAGCGCTGCGAGACCTGCTGAAGGCCGGTGCCATCGGGCGGGTGCAGATGATCGTCGGCGGCGGCGCGTTCATTCCAAATCCTGAAACCGAGCCTTACCTTCTCGACAAGTCGCTCGGCGGCGGAGCATTGCTCGATGCCGGGGTATATCTCGTGTCCATGGCTTCGTTGATCCTCGGCACGCCGCACCGGATTCAGGCGTCGGGCCAGGTTGGCGAGCTCGGCGTGGACGAGCATGACAACATTATTCTCGAGCAGCCGAACGGGTCGACCGCCCTCCTCTATATTTCGTTGCGCACCCGGCGAGCGCCGGACATGGAGATTCTCGGGGACGCGGGACGCATCAGGATCGCCGCTCCCATCTTCAAGCCAGCGAAGCTGACGGTCACCGATGTGGCCGGCGTCTCGACCAGCACCGAGTTTCCGATCGCGGGCAGCGGCTACGGCTACCAGATTCGCGAGGTCGCCGACGCGCTACGCACCGGTCGACGGGAAAGCGCCATCATGCCGCTCGACGAGACTCTGTCGATCATGCGAACCATGGATGCGATCCGGGCGCAAATCGGCTTGCGATACGACGGCGAGTAGCGGCAACTCAACAGGAGACTCAAGAGATGGCGGTCGTACTCATCACCGGGTGCAGCAGTGGATTTGGAATGGCCAGCGCGCTCGCCTTCGCTCGCGCCGGGGACACGGTTTACGCGGCGATGCGCAACCTGCAGAAGGCCGGCCCGCTGCGCGATGCGGCGACTCGCGGGAAATTGCCGATTCAAGTCGTCGAGCTGGATGTCACCCGGCCGAAGACGTTCGCGCCGGTGATCTCGCGCATCGTCAAGGAGCATCAGCGGCTGGATGTCCTGGTAAACAATGCAGGCGTGCTTCGCTCGGGCGCCTTCGAAGATCTGGACGAAGCCGCCGTGCGCGAGGTGATGGAAACCAACTTCTTCGCGCCATTTCTCCTCACGCGCGCCGTTCTGCCGCAAATGCGCGCGCAGCGCGGCGGCTACATCATCATGATCAGCTCGCTTTCGGGAGTTGCCGGTTTGCCGGGTGATGTGGCCTACACGGCCAGCAAGTTCGCGGTCGAGGGCGCGACGGAAGCGTTGCGTCATGAGGTGGATCGATGGGGAATCAAGATGGCGCTGGTCGAGGCCGCGCTGTATGCCACGCGCATCTTCGAAGCGAGTATGCCGGGGCAATCACTGCTGCCGGCCGGCTACCCAGCGGATTCGCCCTATGCTGCGCTCGTCGAGCACCGGCTGCGGGAATTGCGTGCGCGACTTCCGCAAGCGCTCGACCCCGCTCTCATCGGCGAGCTTCTCGTTACGATCTCGAAATCTGATGGCAGGCAGCTTCGCTGGCCGGCGGACGCCGTAGCCAAAAAAGTGCTGGCCACGATGTTCGGCCAGGATGACGCCGCAAGAGACCAGTTTCTGCGCGGCGTTTCGGGAACGGAATGGTGGAGCTCGGGCGGCGATGCTCCACCGAAGGCGGCTTCGTAAGGCGAGTCAGCGTGGGACAGCGAATCATATTTCCTGAAAAGGGGCGCGTGCGCTTCGAGCCCTTCGAGACTCGCGCGCCGAACGAGGGCGAGGTGCTGGTTCGCACCCAATACAGCCTGATGAGCATCGGAACCGAGACTACGATCCTTCACGCCAGGTACGCTCCGGACACTCACTTCGCCGCGCGCTTTTCGTTTCCGCAGATGAAGACGGGCGTGCAGGCCATCGCGGTGGTTGAAGCTGCTGGCACCGGCGTCGCGGAATTCAAGCCAGGGGACCGGATCTTCATGCGGATGGCGCACACGTCGCACTGGACGCTCCCGGCCGCGCAATGCTCACCGGTTCCGCTCGATGTGAATCCCAAGAGTGCGTGCTGGTGTGGGCTGGCCAAGACTGCGTTCCGAGCGGCCCACGCGGCGCCGTTTTCGCTGGGAGGCAATGCGCTGATCATCGGCGCGGGTCCCGTGGGGCAGATGGCCATCCGCTGGGCGAAGTCGGCTGGTGTCGAGACCCTCGCGGCGTCCGATCTGTCCGCACTTCGATTGAAATTCGCCGCGGTCGGTGGCGCAACCGCCTGCTTCGAAGGATCCCTGAACGAGCTGCGGCCCAAACTTGCAGATTCACTGGGCCGCGATGGCTTCGACATCGTCGTCGACACCACCGGGAATCCCACCGTGTTCTCGCAGGCACTTTCGCTAGTGAGTCCGTTCGGGAAGCTGGTTCTCCTTGGCGACACGGGCTATCCGGCCAAGCAGTGCCTCAGCTCCGACGTGATGACCAAGGGGCTCACCATCGTGGCGACGCACGATCATCACGATCGCGGCGGCTGGACGCAGCGCCGCATCGACGCCTTGTTCTTCAAGCTGGTGCGCGACGGCACCTTCAACCTCGAGCGGCTCATCACGCATGAGTTCTCACCCGCCGCCTGCGAGGAAGCCTATGAGCTCGCCTCCGACCGGCGCGACACGGCGCTTGGAATACTTTTTGACTGGACTCAGGTTGCATAGGACTTCGCCATGATCAAGCTGGCTCACGTGTGCATCGAATCGGCCGACCTCGAGGCGACGGAACGGTTTTACGAATGCCTCGGATTGCGCCGCCAGTTCGAGTTTCGCAATCCGGCGGGCCTGCTGATCGGCTACTACCTGAAGTTCGACGACCGGACCTTTCTCGAAGTCATCCGCGTCGGCAGCGTGCGCGCCGAAGGCGCCGTGCGGCACTTTGCGATCGAGTCCGACGACATAGAGTCCCTGCGCGTGAGGCTGGTAGCCGCCGGATTCGAAGCAACCGAAAAGCGACTGGGCGAAGACCACACCTGGATGGTCACTTCGCGCGATCCCAACGGTGTGTTCATCGAGCTGCACCAGTACGACAGTCAAAGCATGCAGCAGCACGGCGGCGTCTGTCTCATCGATTACGTGCCGCGCCCCGCAGTGTCATGAAGGCGTCTTCTCCCGTTTGCATCGTCACCGGCGGAGCCGCCGGGATTGGCAGGGCGTGCGTTGAAGTTTTCGCTCGGCATGGGTACCACGTCGTCGCTGCGGACGTCGACGGCAAGGCCGCGGAAACGGTCGCACGCGATATTCAAACGCTCACCGGCGCAGAGATCATTGGCGCCGCATGCGATGTCGCCGATGCGAGCGCCTGCCAAACCGTCGCCAATGCAGCGCTCGAGCGCTGGGCGCGCATCGACGTGCTCGTCGGCAACGCCGGCATCCAGACGGGCGGCCGCTTGATCGATTCGACGGAAGAGGACTGGGCGAAGCTCGTCTCCATCAATCTCAAGGGCATCACGAACTCCTGCAGAGCGGTGCTCCCTGCAATGATTTCGCGCCACGACGGGCGAATCGTCCTCGTCTCATCGATCAATGCGGTGCTGGCGCCAGCCGGCATGACGCTCTACGACATGACCAAGACTGGCGTCCTCGGCATCATGCGCAGCCTCGCGGTGGATCATGGCCGCGACGGTGTGCGCGTAAACGCAGTCTGTCCCGGCGCCACGCTCACGGATCATCACATTCGCGCAGCAGCAGCTCGGGGGGTCAGCGAAGTCGAGCTGCGGACGAAGACCGCTGGGTACGCGTTGCTCGGGCGAGTCGCAGAGCCTGCGGAGATCGCGGCGGCCATCCACTTCCTCGCCAGCGATGCCTCATCGTTCATCACCGGAGCGACGCTGGTAGTTGATGGGGGCTATACGGCGCGGGGATGAACACGCAGGTCACCTACCGCGTGCTCGTATCTGTTTCGTTGGGTCAGCATTTGGGAACGAGTCAATAACATCCGAGTAGAGGCCTTGAGCGTCTGCGATGATCATATCGACCTGGTCCTCTGACACGTCACGATGTCACCATAATCGAATCGATTCCTGAAACGGTGCAGGTCATCCAGTCTTCGCCAGCGCTCGGGTTTCCACTCGAAAGTGGATTCGAGACGCTGAAAAACGGTTGATCGGTGGCCTTGGATGAGAGCCTGCGGTCCGGGTTCAGGTAAATTTCGCGCAGGACTTCCGCGCGTCCTGCCGAGCAGCGTCTCATCCAGCATTGTGCTACCTCAATGGGAGCGATCGTTCCCATTCCAGGAGCACTTAAGGTCCACGTACAGGTACCTGCTTCACTTCCACAGCTCACGGGCAGCAGCTTGCGCCATTGATTGAGTCCCTACTGACCGAGGATGATGCCGTCTGCAACTGGTCGAAAGGTTTTACCGCATGCCAATCCTGTGCCTGAACTGACCTGGGCCCTGCTCGTGGGTGCGGGGCTGTGGGCCGGGGCGCAGAACGCGCTTGCCGGCGGCGGCTCCTTTATTACGTTGCCCGCCTTGATCGTTTCCGGCCTCGACCCTCGTGCCGCCAATATCACTTCGACGCTCGCTCTCTTTCCTGGGCAGATCGCAACCGCGCTGTCGGGGCGAAAACTCGTTGCGGGCACATACGGCCTCTCCTTCCGGGCTCTCGTCTGGATCAGCTTTGCGGGCGGAGCGCTCGGCGCCTTGTTGCTCCTGGCCACGCCTTCGAGATTTTTCGCGGCGCTCGTGCCATGGCTCGTGCTTTTCGCGACTACGGCCTTTGCCTGGGGAAGCTTTCGCCGCAAGCCGCTCGATCCCAACACTGTCGCGGTTCACCTGAATCACAAAGCAGCAGCTGCCGCCCAGTTTCTCATTGCGATCTACGGCGGTTACTTCGGCGGAGGCATCGGCTTTCTGATGCTCGCCGTGTTGACTATGGCCGGACAAGCGGTGCGCAACGCGGGTGGCACGAAGAATGCGCTCGCGGCCGTGATGAACGCATCGGCCTTTGCCATTCTCGCCTTCTCGCCGGAAGCGCACTGGCGGGCCGGAGCGCTGCTGTGCGCCGGCTCGATCGGCGGCGCCCTGATCGGCAGCTGGATGCTGCACAAGGTTCACGAAAGGATTCTGAGAGTGACCATCGTGATTATCGGCATCTCGCTGACGATCGCGCTGTTCATGAACAGGCCTTAATGGGAATCAAGCTTCCAGCGATACGTTCCGTGAGGGGTAAGTATTTCGCGGGTGTGTTGACCATCGTGCTGACGGCGGTGCTGTACGTCGTGCCCAACCGTTTGTATGGTTCATCCGGCACGCTGTTACCGATGACGCTACTTGATATCGCGATTCCGTTCTGGCCAGCCAGCGGCGTGATCTACGCGACAACGTTCGCGTTCCTCCTTGGTACCTTCATCTCCATCCGGGACCTCTCGGA
This sequence comes from uncultured Gammaproteobacteria bacterium, assembly GCA_963759725.1. Classification (GTDB taxonomy): domain Bacteria; phylum Pseudomonadota; class Gammaproteobacteria; order Steroidobacterales; family Steroidobacteraceae; genus CAVXAE01. The sequence continues at coordinate 185,438 of CAVXAE010000001.1, forward strand.
TGCGTCGCGATTCCTGTACGCCTGCCTGTTCGCTCAAGTCTTGGCGGCCGCGTGCTTTGCCCTTTGGCCAACGACGTACCCGCGCGAGCTCTATCCGATATCTACTCAACTGAGTCCATTCGGTGCTGCGCTCGTAAGGTTTTTCCGCGACCTGGATTCCCCGGCCAACTGCCTGCCGAGCCTGCATGTCTCCGCCACCGCGCTCTGCGTCGCCGTTCTGAATACGCGCAGACACTCGATCGCCGCGGTCGTTGCCGGCCTGCTTTTCACCCTCAGCACGCTGACTTTCAAGCAACACTACGTAGTCGATGTGCTGGCGGGACTGGCGTTGGGCCTGCTCGCTTACTTTCTGTTTTTCCGGTGGCGAGGGCTCACCGTGGTCAAGCCAGGCCTGTTCTAACCCTCGGCTACCCGCTGCGTTCCTGCGCTCTCGACGATCCGACCGGTTACGCATTGCGGTTGCGCATTGATGTATGGCCGCTTCTGCGCAGGTGAAGTGCTTCGGCTCTTGCGCCATAGATCGTAGATCGTCAGCGCGCCGGTCAAACCCGCGAGCGTGGCGAAGTAGGCTTGCGGGCCGAATGCCCCGATCAACCCACCGGCGAACAAAGGCCCCACTGACGCGCCGATTCCATTGAGCAGTAACAACGCGCTGCTCGCAGCAACCATCTCCGCGGGCTCGAGTTGATCGTTTACGTGCGAGACGGCGAGAGAATAGAGAGTGAGCACGAAACCACTGAACACGGCGGCGAGGAACAGGAAAAGAGCGTGAGGCATCATCGGGCGCAGGAGCGCGATGCTTCCGGCAACGATCGTCGTGAGCGCGCAGACTGCGGCAATCACGTTGCGTCGATCGGTCCGATCCGACAATCGCCCCACGGGGTATTGCGTGAGAACACCCGCGAGAATGCTGACTGCCATGAAGGTAGCAACGCCTGCGGTGTTCGAGACCGCTCAAACGAGCGTACACCGGGCCCATCGAGAACATGATCGCACTGACGAAGCCCGAAACGATCACAGCCACCACGCCGAGCGGTGAGTTGCGATAGAGATCGCGGTAACGAACTTTGCGCGGCACGGCGCGTTCCGGTGTCTGCTGCGCGGAAACGACGATCGGAACGATCGCGAGCGACATCAGCACGGAGCTCAACATGAATAGCGACGTCGTGCGCGGATTTGCGAGCGTCAGCAGGAATTGAGCGGCTCCGAGGCCGACGTAAAGCACGAGCATGTACGCGGCCAGCAGCCGCCCGCGGTTCGCGCGGCTTGCGCGATCGTTGAGCCAGCTTTCTGCAACGACGTAGATGGCTGCAAAGCAAAGACCGGTGATGAGGCGTGTCACGGCCCATGGCACCGGATGCACCCAAACGCCCTGCACGAGGACTGCCGCCGAAGCGACTGCCGCGGCAGCGGCAAACACCCGGATGTGACCGACCTTGAGCACCAGCCGTGGCGCGATCACCGTTCCCGCCAAATACCCAAGGTAATAGCAGGACATCACCGCACCGATCACGGCTGTCGGGAAATTCTCGATGGTGCCCCTGCAGCCCAAGCAGCGAGCCCTGCAGGCCTGCGCCCAGCATGAGAATTCCCATGCCGAGAAGGAGCGGCCACGTGGCAGCGATGGTGCTCAGGGGCAAGATCGTTTCCGTATGCTGTTCATGTTCGCCGATCCTGCGCAATGCGGCCCACCAGCTCCTTGACGAGCTTCGCGGCCACTGCCGCCGTCATTCCGTTGATATCTCGATCGGGATTGAGCTCCACGACGTCGGCGCCGATGAGCGGCCCCGGTAAGCGATCGATCACTTCCAGCACTTCGCGCACGGTGAGCCCACCGGGCTCGAGATGGGACACCCCCGGCGCAAAGGCCGGATCGAGCCCATCGATGTCGATCGAAAGGTAGGTGGGCCCACTCGGCAGCGCGGCTAGCCCTTCGGCGAAGCGGCGGGCACCGAACGCTCGCACACCGTAGCGCTCAATCTGGGCCTTTTGAATCGCATTGACGGTACGCACCCCGAGCTGCATAAGGCTCGCAGCGAGCTTGCCCTCCATGATCCGCGCCATGGGCGAAGCGTGCGAATGCGGGTTCCCACCGAAATCCGGGTAAAGATCCGGGTGTGCATCGATGTGAACGAGGTGGGGCGCCGGCCGTTCTGCGCGTCGCAGGCCCTCGAGCAAGGGCCACGAGACGAAATGGTCTCCGCCGAGGAACACGCCGGCTCCATCGCGAAAGGCGGCCGCTGCCGCTTCGGCGATTCGCTCGAAATCGGCGGGTGTCTCGGTGAGCGCGACATCTCCGGCATCCCAACACACGCCAGGAGCGGCGATGTCCCACCCGTTCTCGGCAAATGAATTCGAAGCGTCACTCCACAACTGCGCGCGGATCGCGGCGGGCCCCCGCGCGGGGCCGCGCAGGTGCGAAGAGTTCACGTCGGTGGGCAGTCCGAGCAGCGAGACGATGGCGGGCAAGAGTGTTCGAACCGATGTAAGGCGACAGTCCGGCAAGTCTACGTGAAATGGCCGCGGAACCCTGTGCAAGCCGCGCCGTTAATCTCCTTGCACGAAGGAGACAACATGCCCGCCAACACCCAGGACACGCCCGGTCGCCCGAAGCCCGGGAGCAGTCGACAACAGACTCAACCCAAACAAGGGCCGCAGTCGGGCGCCCCCGAGATCGATAAGAAAGATGCCGGAAATGCTCCCGAGCATGTAACCCGCGTCAAATATCGCGACCGGCCCGCGAACGAGGGAAAGCACGGGGATGAATCGGACGAGCCCAATCCGGGCCCGTTGAGCACCGATACGCGCGACGTCGAGTGATGCCCGGAAGCGCGGCTAAATTGCCTCATTCAATAATGAAGCATTGAGCGCAGTGGCGAGGGCCGCCTCGCCGCTCACCAGGTCTTCCCACGTCAGTTCCCGACCTTTGCGGTGCCCTTTGACCGTGATCTTCAGCCCTTCCGGCGAGATCGCCACGATGTAGGTCTGATCCTTGATGCTGATTTCGCGGCGCAGTGGCTTGTCAAGCTTGGTGACCATAGGTTTCTCTCAAGGCAACGGTTGCGGAACTGTATAACAAAGCAGCATTACCCGTGCCGCTGCATCGGCCCGCGATGGATTGGACAGCCTGCTCGCAGGCCACGTATCTTGGGGGAAAGCGTCAGCCTGACAAGGCGCGCGGGGATAGCGAATTGACTGAATATACGAGCCCGACTCGGGGCGGCGCATGAGCGGCAGCGCCACATCTATCATGCCGCTGTCCGAGCTGGACGACGACGCCTGGGATGACCTGCTCAGCTTCATAGAAGAACGGCGGGTCATCCCGATTCTCGGGCCGGAACTGCTGCTGGTCGGGACCGATCAAGGGCCGCGCCTTCTTTACGACTGGCTCGCGGAGAAGCTCGCGCGCCGCCTCAACGTAGACGTGACTCAGCTCCCGCAGCCCTACACGCTCAACGATGTGGTGTGCTGGTTTCTAGGTGCACGCGGTAGACGGGAAGAAGCATACGTACGATTGCGCGGCATCTTGAAGGATGCTGCGTTCGAGCCGCCGCAGGCGCTGCGGCGCCTGGCAGCGATCCCTGAATTCGATCTCTTCGTCACCACCACGTTCGACGCTCTGCTCGAGACGGCAATCAACATGGAACGCTTCGGAGGTGCCTCTTCCACTGAAGTGATCTCCTATTCACCCAATCGCGTCGCGGATCTGCCGACCGAGCGCGACCGTCTGCAGCGACCCGTGGTCTATCACCTGTTCGGGCGCCTGTCCGCGTCCCCGACCTACGTCATCTCCGACGAAGATCTGCTCGAGTTCATCTGCGCGCTGCAGAGCGAGCATCTTGCGCCCGAAAAGCTCTTCCACGAGCTCGAGCACAATCACCTGCTGTTCATCGGCAGCAACTTCACCAACTGGCTGGCGCGGCTCTTTTTGCGCATGGCCAAGCGACAGCGCCTGTCCGACCCGCGCGACGTCGGTGAGATCATGGCCGACGACCATACCAGCGAGGACGAGCGCCTCGTCTCGTTCCTGCAGCAGGTCAGCGTGCAGGACGCGAATCTATGTCGGCGCCGAACGCTTCGTGCAGGAGCTGCATGACGCGGCTTGCGGCGCGACGCAAACCATCCAGTGGCTCCACTGCAGGTGCCGGGCCAACCCGCTTTCTGCCGCCCGCGCGCGAGATGCCCGATAACGCCGTGTTCATCAGCTACGCGCGTGAGGATCTCGCAGCCGTGCAGCAGCTCAAGGCGGGGCTGGAAGCCGCGGGCGTCACCACCTGGTTCGACATGGATCGACTCGAAAGCGGCGACGACTACGATCTCAAGATCCAGCGCAACATCGCGCGCTGCTCCTATTTCATTCCGATCGTCTCCACGACCACGCAGCGACGGCACGAAGCGTATTTCCGCCGCGAGTGGAGCTACGCGATCGACCGCGTGCGCAACATGGCCGACGGCGCGCTGTTCATTCTGCCGGTGACCATCGACGCAACGACCGCGGCTGAAGCGCTCGTCCCGGACCGGTTCAAGGCCCTGCACTTCAGCAGTCTACCCGGAGGCGTGGTCGACGCCGGAGTTCGCGCAGCGCCTGAGTAGCTTCATGCGGGCGCGACAGTCATGAACGCACAGCCTTCGGATCCGATCGGGCCGGATGTGTCTGCTACCTCGGTCGATGACAAGCAACCCGTGGCTCGGCCTCGCTTCATTCACCGAAGAGACCCGCAGCTACTTCTTCGGTCGCGAGGAAGAAGTCGCGGAGCTCGCGCGCCGCGTGCAACGCAAGCTGCTCACGGTATTGTTTGGCCAGTCGGGGTCTCGGCAAGACATCGATCCTGCGCGCCGGCCTGGTGCCCCGTCTGCGCGGGCACGGTTATTGTCCGGTGTATGTCCGCATCGACTACTCCCAGCGATGCACCGGAACCAGCCGAGCAGATCAAGCACGCCATCGCGCAGACGGCACGCCGCTCCGGTGAGTGGACGCAGACCGGAGTTGCGGCCGCCGGCGAGTCGCTCTGGGAATTTCTGCATCATCGCGACGATGTGCTGCAGGATGAGTCCGGCAGGACGCTCATTCCGCTGCTGATCTTCGACCAGTTCGAAGAGATCTTCACGCTCGCGCAGACCGACGAATTCGGGCGTGCGCGCGCCGCGCGCTTCATCGCCGACCTGGCCGACCTGGTGGAGAACCGCCCGCCGCAGGCGGTGGAAGCCAAGCTCGAAACTGACGATTCGATGGCCGAGCGCTTCGATTTCGCGCGCAGCGATTACCGCGTGCTCATCGCGCTGCGCGAGGACTATCTCGCGCCGCTCGAAGGCCTCAAGGCGGGGATGCCAAGCGTCACGCAGAACCGGCTGCGTCTCGCACCGATGACGGGCACTCAGGGATTGCAGGCCGTGCTGCTGCCGGGCAAGCGACTGGTCTCGCAGGAGGTGGCGGAGGCTATCGTGCGCTTCGTTGCCGGCGGCTCGGAGCTGGCCAACGCTGAGGTCGAGCCCTCACTACTCAGCCTGATCTGCCGTGAGCTCAACGACACGCGCATCGCGCAGGGACGAAGCGAGATCTCGCTTCGACCTGCTCGCCGGCTCCCACGCCACCATACTCAGCAACGTTCTACGAACGCGCGCTGGCCGATCAACCCGCGGCGGTGCGCCGGATCATCGAGGACGACCTGCTCACCGACTCGGGATTTCGCGAGAACGTCGCCGAGGAGCGGCTGCAAACACATTTCTCCGCCGCAGGGGCATCTCCCGACACGTTGGCGGTGCTGGTCAATCGACGCCTGCTGCGCATCGAGGAACGCCTCGACGTTCGGCGAGTGGAGCTCACCCACGACGTTCTTTGCAGCGTCGTCAAGAGCAGCCGCGATCTACGCCATGAGCGCGGAGTCGCGCGAAGCCACTGAAAAAATGCTGGCGGAGCAGCGCGAACGCGAACTGGCGGCGCGACATGCGCTGGTGCGTGCGCGCAAGGTTGCGACCGTTTGCATCGTCCTCGCAATTGGCGCAATCGTTGCAGCGGTATTCGCGTATTGGAGCACTCAGCGAGCACAACGAGCCGAGCGTCTCGCGCAGCAATCGCGCATGCAGGCCGAGCGCCTGCTCGGCTTCCTCACTGACGACTTTGCTCGAGAGCTGGAGAGCTCAGGGCGTCTCGATGTGGTCGCAAATCTCGCCAAGCGCGAAGTCGACTATTTTCACGGTTTGCCGCCTGAGCTCAGGGGGCCCGACACGGTACGCACCGGCGCATTGGCGCTGTTGCAGTTCGCCAAGGCATCCCGGACGCTCGGCGACCTCGACGCGGGCCTGAGCGCTGCAACCGAAGCCATGACCCTGCTGCAGGGACTGCGCCGCGATGGCGATGCTTCCGAGGCGACCACGATAGGAATGGCGCGGTCGCTTGGTATTCAGGCGCGCATCCTGGGAAGCCGGCAGGATCCGGGCGCGATACCGAAGCTGGACGAAGCCATTAAAGTCCTGCAACCGCTGGCGGATCAGGCGAAGCCCTCACTGGCTGTGGCGGAAACGGAAGTTGCGCTGCTTACGATGCAAGGCTTTGCGCTCAGCAGGGATGGGAACCGGCTGAATGAAGCGATCGGGGCGCTAGAGCGTGCGATGCAGATCGGCGTCGAAAACGGCGCACTGCAGCTCGAGAACCTCTACATGTCGACCCTGTACGCCGAGGCTGGCGCATGGCGGGTTGCCGCGCTGATCCAGGCGGGTCGCAATGACGAGGCCAGGCTTGTCGGTGCGGACAATGGCGCGCTGGCGGACAGGATTCTCGCACTGCGGCCGGGAAATCTGAGTGCGCTGTTCTCGCAGGCCATCACCCAGAGCTCGCTCGGCGACCTGGCAATGAGCGAGCTGCGCCCCGCGGATGCGGTGACTCAGCACCTGCGAGGGCTGGCAGTACAGCGCACGCTGACATCGCTGGATCCCAGCAACGCCATATCGCAGAACAACCTGGCTTCGGGCCTGTGGGGGCTCGGTGATGCGTATTGGGCTTCGGGCCAGCCCCGCGAAGCGCTTCAGGTCATAGAAGAAGGTGTCACGGCAATGCATCTCGCCGGCAAGGGCGGGCTGAGCTTGCAGCTCAACGAGATCCGCATGCTCATGGACCTTGCGACACGCTATGCGATGGCCGGCAAGCTTGCCGCTGCCGAGAATGCCGCGGGCGCGATGGAAAAAACGGTCTCCGACATCACGCGCGTCGAGCCCAAAGGCAGCAAGTGGCCTGCGTACGCCGATCTGATCAGGAAGCGTGCCGTCGGGTTCATCGCGCTCGTGCGCGGCGATCCGCAGACGGCGCTGCGCATCAGCAGTGAAATCATGCCGAGAATCCAGGCGATGGAGGGCGACAGCGATCTCGAACAAAACTGGAAGAATGCCAGCGCCTACTTCGTGGCCAGCCTGAAGGCGCGAGCCGAGCTGGCGATGCGCCTGTATACGCAAAGCGAGCGCAGCGCGCGGCAGGCCCTGCAATTCAAGAAGAAGTGGCAGTTCGATCCCAATGTCGACCAGCGCTTCGAGGCTGACGAGTCGGTCGTCATAGCGCTGTCGCTCGCCTCGCAAGGGCGCATTCCGGAGGCGCGGCAGGTCATCGATCCAGTCGTGAAGATGCATCGGGAGCTCGCCGCTCACAATCACGGCGAGCAGGAACAGAAAGTTGAATTTGCGAGTGCACTGTACGTGCAGGCATTGACGGATTCGCAGCATCGAGCCGCCTTGTTGCGCGAGGCCGCTGCACTCCTCAACTCGTTGCCGAAACCGATGGAAGGGCTGTATCTGGTGCGTGAGTTGCGCAATCGCGTGCAGGACGCCATGCGTTGAGCACTACGCGTGCGGCGTGGGACGTCATCATTGTCGGCGCCGGGCCTGCCGGACTGAGCGCCGCGTTGATTCTGGGGCGTGCGTGCCGCCGAGTGTTGCTTTGCGACAGCGGAACACCGCGCAGCTGGGCTTCCAAAGCCATGCACGGATTCGTGACGCGCGAAGGCATCTCTCCGTCGCGGTTCCGCCAAATAGCGCGCGCCAACCTCAAGGGTTTCCCCAACGTCAAGTATGTTGAGACCGAGGTCACCGCGGCAACTCGCCTGGCTTCCGGGCTTTTCACGGTCACCACCAGGCAGCGGAAGCGTTTTCGATGCCGCAAAATTCTGATCGCCACCGGTGTGTTCGATCATTTGCCGCCCATCAAGGGTATTGAGGAGTTCTTCGGCAGGAGCGTCTTTCAGTGTCCTTACTGCGATGGCTGGGAAACGCGGCGCTTGCCCGTTGCCATCTACGGTCGACGCCATCGCGGGCTGGAAATGGCGCGCGCGATGACGGCCTGGAATGACGGCATCCTGCTCTGCACGGATGGAAATTCCGGCATGTCTGCGGCTACGAAAGCTCACCTACGCAACAACGGGATCCGCCTCATAGAGGACCGCGTGTCGCACCTCGAAGGTTCGCGCGGCCAGTTGCGCGCCATCGCTTTTCGGAACGGCCGCAAAGAACCTGCACGCGCGCTCTACTTCGACATGCCCTGCAGCGGGCAATCGAAGTTGGCCGAGTCTCTAGGTTGCCAGTTCAACCGCAAGGGCGGGATTCGCTGCGGCCAATACGAAGCCACCAGCGTCCCCGGAGTGTTCGTCGCGGGGAATCTGATCAAAGATGTACAGCTTTCGATCGTCGCGGCTGCGGAGGGTGCGCGCGCTGCTTTCGGCATCAATCGCGCGCTGACGCGCGAAGACTTCGAGCGCAATGCGACCGGGCGCAAGCGCATCGAGCATCCGCCCCTGGAAGAGCCCAAGACGCAGAAGCGCGCGAAGCGCGCCTAGACCCGAGGAGGATCCGTCTCCCGCTCGAAGTGGCGATGGCGGGTCAGGGCTTCGATGAAGGCTGGTACGGCTGCGGCCTTTCCGGTGTCGAACTGCAGCAGGCCCGGATCATTTCCACCGTTGGGAAGGGTCGGCGGTATGCCGGCGGCCCCGAGCAATGACGCCGCTTTGCCCAACAGCAGAATAGTCTTGCAATGGCGATACTGATCCTTCAGAAACTCGAGCGCCTGCCCGCTTTTCGCCAAGGGATGTGGATCCTGGCTGCTATCGAGGAATACGGAGCCGTCCCACAGAACGGACGGTGTCGCTTCGAGTGTCACCTCGAGCTCGATCGGATCGCCAGCGGAGCTCCGCACTTGCCCGAGCTTCGCGCCGACGAATCGTGGCACTGCACCTTGCGCGACGAGACCCTGGTGAATGCGAAGAGCCGCCTCGCCGTCCACGCCATCGACCACAATCAGCGCAACGTGCCGCGTGCGGATGCCGACTTCACCGGGACGCGCCAGCATGGATAAGGCGTCCGAACGCTCCATCTCGGCTTTGGGCGATTTCCTCTGGACTTTCGGCAGTGGCTGCGGGAGCTCCTTGAAGCCCAGCCCATCGGCAACGGCCTTGGCCAACTCCTCGGCCACGTTCCTGAGCTGCGCGACCACACGCTGCCGAACGGCAGTCACCTGGACCTTCGTCAGCTCGAAGCGGAACGCACGGATGATGTGCTGCTTTTCGCTGTCACTCTGGCTCTGCCAGAACAGCGTGGCCTGGTTGTAATGCTCGGCGAACTTCTCCGGCTTGCCGCGCACCTTGTGCTCACCGGGCTCGCGCTCTTGCGGGAAAGACATGAAGCCGGCCACGCCGGCCTGATACGGACATCCGCCACCCAGCGAATTGGGTTCATAAGCCACACGCCCTCGCGCGATGGCCTGGCGATGCATGCCGTCGCGCTGGTTGTTGTGAACCTGGGCGACCGGGGCATTGATCGGGATCTCGTGGAAGTTGGGCCCACCCAGGCGTGAGATCTGTGTATCCACGTAAGAATGTATGCGCCCGGCCAGAAGCGGGTCATTGCTGAAATCGAGTCCGGGCACGATATGGGCCGTGCAGAAGGCCACCTGTTCGGTCTCGGCGAAGAAGTTGTCGGGATTGCGGTTCAACACCAGCTTGCCCACGCGCTGCACCGGCACGAGCTCTTCCGGGATCAGCTTGGTCGCATCCAGCACGTCGAAGGAAAACTTCTCGGCCTGCTCTTCCGTGAACACCTGGATGCCCAGCTCCCATTGGGGATATTCGCCGGCTTCGATGGCTTCCCACAGATCGCGGCGATGAAAGTCGGAATCGGCGCCGGAGATCTTCACTGCCTCGTCCCACACCAGAGCATGAGTGCCGGCGAGCGGCTCCCAGTGGAACTTCACGAAGCGGGATTCGCCTGCTTCGTTGATGAGCCGGAAGGTGTGCACGCCGAATCCCTGCATCATGCGGTAGCTGCGCGGGATCGCCCGATCCGACATGACCCACATCAGCATGTGGGTGGTTTCCGGCATCAGCGAGACGAAATCCCAAAATGTATCGTGCGCCGAAGCCGCCTGCGGCATGCCGTGATGAGGCTCGGGTTTGACTGCATGGATGATGTCGGGAAACTTCATCGCATCCTGGATGAAGAAAACCGGGATATTGTTGCCCACGAGATCCCAGTTGCCCTCGTCCGTGTAGAGCTTTACAGCAAAGCCGCGCACGTCGCGCGCAGTGTCCGTCGAACCACGCTCGCCAGCGACGGTGGAGAACCTCACGAATGCCGGGGTCCGCTTGCCGGCTTCCGCGAAGATCGACGCTTTCGTCAGTTTCGAAAGCGGCGCGTAGCACTCGAAGTAGCCGTGCGCACCTGAGCCGCGCGCGTGAACGATGCGCTCCGGGATGCGCTCATGGTCGAAGTGCGTGATCTTTTCGCGGAGGATGAAATCCTCCATCAGCGTGGGGCCGCGCAATCCTGCTTTCAGCGAGTTCTGATTGTCGGCGATCGGCACGCCCTGATTCGTGGTCAATGCCTGCCCGCCCGAATCTACCCGCACCCGGTCCAGCGGGCCCACTGTCGGATTGAAGCTCACTTGCGGAGCGCCTTTGCCGACTTTGGGCGAAGCGTTCGTCTCGCTGAGCGTGCTACCGCTGACGCTTGGATGTGGTGGCTCTGCGGTCTGGCCGGTTGCCGGCTGGTCTGCTCGTGAACCGAACTCTGTAGGCTTCGCAGCATTGAAGGGAAACGCGGAAGCCACAGCCTCTGTGCCCGCAACCTTGGCCGTCGCTGCATCCTGATCGCCGGAGGCGCCGCTCTTGCGAGTCGGACCACTCACCGTGGCTCGCGCAGAGCTCGCGGCGGCAGCTCGTACGCGCTGGTTTGCTCGGCCAGGTTCAACTGGAGGGCGTGGCGCTGGCTTGCCAGATCGCTTGCGAGTGGCCATGGGAATACCTCGAACAGAGAGTGCGCGAAGTCTCGGGCTCGGGACGGGCGAGGTAAATCAGCGGGACCGCCGAACGGATAGCCCGACTGTCCTACATCGGGTCTGCGCTCGACTCTGTCACGCAATTGCGGCCGGTGTCCTTGCTTCGATAGAGCGCCTCGTCCGCCGCATCGATCAGTCGCTGCGCGATGCCGTCATACTCGCGCGGAACCTGGTCCAGCGCGCTGAAACCAAAGCTGGCGGTAACGACGAGCGGCTCGGCCGCCCCTGGGAAAGGCACCGAGTTGATCTTCGCGCGGAGGCGCTCAGCTATGGCGCGCGATTCGCGCCCGGCGGTATCGGGCAGGACGACGGCAAACTCTTCGCCGCCGGTCCGGGCGACCCAATCACTAGCACGCAATCCATGCGTCAGGCGATCGGCAAACTCCCTCAGGACGCCATCGCCTGTCGGGTGGCCGTAACGGTCATTGATGGCCTTGAAATGATCGATGTCGCAAAACATGAGCGCTAGCGGCACGGCGAGGCGCGCGGCGCGCTCCACTTCACGTGGAAATTGCGACTCGAAGAATCGCCGGCTTCCGCAGCGGGTCAACTCATCGATGGTCGCCAGAATCCGGTTGTCCGTAACGGCCAGTTGCAGGGAAGCGGCGAGATCGATGATTCGCCGGACGGTCGTCATTTGCGCCCAGAATTGCTCACCCCGCGCGTCGCTCGGCATGCAGTCGCTTGCGCCTGCGCGCAGTCCCTCGCGATAACCGGCGTCGCCGGAAGCGTTCAGGTAAATGATGTGGGTGGCCGCTCCGGTAGCCAGGTGACGCGCGCGCTGGATCAGCTGCAGATTGTCGGTGAACATCAATGCATGAGTACGCTGAGCCAGGCAACCTAGAGCCTTCTCCGCATCACTCGCCTCTTCGATCTCGACTTTCGCGCCGTGCAGCAGCTTCGTCAGTCTTTCTCGACTGCGGGGCGCATCTATCATCAGCAGTGCAATGGGCACTGGGGGCGTTCGCCCCATGAGTCCGGCGACCTGCGTTTCATCGGGCTGCAGCGCTGCATCCAGGACAGTCCGCCGCTCGAGCAAATGCTGTGCGGCCCCAGTGCCGTGATCACCCTCAGGCAGCGCGTTCGATCGATCTGACACACGGCGATGCAGAGACACTGGCCCCGCATTTCGCATGAGCGTGGGGCTAGGATTTAGCTCGGGCAGCAGCGGCCCACTTTGCCGCTGCATTGGCGGGCGGCTCATCCGGCAGTCGAGATCCCGGCGGATCGCTGGCCGGGAAAGACTCGTCTATCGACTGATCGACGGCGCGTGACTGCCGCTGCTTCAGGGGCGACCCTGGCAGGCCTTCCCGGTCCATGCGCCCCGAGCCGAGGAAACATTTCCACTGGTCCCTGAGCCCTTCAAACAAACTTGTATGGCCGCCCACCGTAGATTTCACGCCGCAGTGGCCTGCCACCGCCCTGGCTATGAGTGCGCTGGCGGCAGCTCCCGCAACCGCCTTTAGCAGCGGATTCCGGCGTCGAAACAGCAGTGCCGGCAGCGCTAAAGCCAGCACGGCCGACCCAATGCGCTCGGTCGGCGAAAGGTTTCCAGTCTCGGATTTCATGAGTATCTCCTGGAGTCGGGCTGTCACGTACACCTTCCGCCTCGCAACTGCCGTGCCTGAGGAGAAGGTACGGCCGATTTGCGCCCTGCCTTTGTCCTACGATACGGTCAAGGGACAGCCGTCAGACGAAATCCAAAGCGGTGCCATGAGACTCCTGATCGTCGAGGACGATGCTCCGATCGCCGCCAGCCTGCAGCGGACGCTGGCTCGAAGCGGCAACGCCGTGGATGTGAGCATCAATGGTCGGACGGCCCTGCATGCCATCGGGGAAGCGGACTACGACTGTGTGATTCTGGATCTGGGCCTTCCCGACATCGATGGCACTGAGGTCCTGCGCCAGGTCCGACGCCACAATCAGAAAACCCCGATCGTGATCTTGAGTGCGCGCGAGGACGCTGCGGATCGAGTCCTGGGCCTCGATCTGGGCGCGGACGACTATGTGGCCAAGCCGTTCAATCTTAGCGAGCTCGAAGCGCGGATACGCGCCGTGACGCGCCGGGCGATCGCGCGGCGCGGCAATGACATTTCCGTCGGAGAGCTGCGTCTGTCATTGGGCCGACGCATGGCATTCGTGTCCGAGCGGGCAATCAATTTTCTGCCGCGCGAGTTTGCGGTTCTGGAATGCCTGTTGCTTCGGCAGGGACGGGTCGTCAGCAAACGCCACCTGCTGGAACAGATCACCGGATGGGACACCGACCTGTCTGAAGCTGCAGTCGAGCTCTACGTGCACCGGGTGCGACGCAAGATCGAAGGCTCCGGTTGCGCGATCCGCACCCTGCGCGGTTTCGGCTATCTGCTGCAGCTCGATGGCATCGATTCTCATTAGAAAGAACAATCGCAGCCTGCGCGGCCGGCTGATGCTCGCCCTCATCGGGCCATTAGCGATTCTGCTGCTGCTGGGCACCGCGGTGTTCTATGGGTTGGCACAGTATTTCGCCGACACCGTCTACGACGGCTGGTTGTTCGACTCGGTCAATTCGCTGGCGCTCGAGGTCGAGAACACGCCATCCGGTCCTTTCGTAGACATGCCGGCCGCAACCCAGCGCCTGTTCGAATGGGACGTGGTCGACAAGACCTATTTTCGAATCCACGGCGCGAAGAAGGGGCTCGTGGCAGGGCGGCCCGACATGCCCCCGCTCGCCGGGGACGTGGACCCGTACCAAGGAGTGTTCCTGCATGACTTGCTCGCCGATATAGGCTCGGTTTTTTTCAATGATCGGCCCGCCTCGTATCGGGGCGCCCTCATCTACGACGGTCGCCTGGATGCTCACGACGTCCGCGTTGCCCGCCTCGAGCTCGCTGCCACTACATTCGGCGAGACGGTGACGGTGGAAGTAGCGGAGACCACACGTAAACGACAAGCGCTTGCCAAGGCCATCCTGCTCAGCACCCTGATCCCGCAACTGTTGCTCACACTGGTCGCCGGGGCCGCCATCCGTCGGGCTGTGCGGCACGGCCTGAAGCCCTTGCAGTCGATCGCCGAACGGCTGGAAGCGCGCAGTTATCAGGACCTTTCCCCCATCTCGCACGATGACGTGCCGACTGAAGTGCGGCCCATGACCGGATCATTGAACAAGCTGCTCGCCCGACTGGGTGAGGCACAGACGGCGCAGCGACGCTTCATCGCCGATGCAGCGCATCAGCTGCGCACTCCGCTCACGGCGATCAAACTGCAGGTGGACGAGGTCAATAGGGAGCAATCGCTGGATGACGTACGCCCGATCCTGCTCTCGTTGGGCGAGTCGGCCGATCGCGCTGTTCGACTCTCGAACCAGTTGCTTTCCCTGGCCCGCGCGGAACCGGACAGCAGTGAAACGCGGTCGTTCCAAAGAATCGATCTGGTGCGACTCAGCCAGGACACCGGCGCGGAGTGGGCACCGCGAGCGCTCTCCTGCGGGATCGAGATGCAGTTTTCCTGCGAGGCCACAAGTGGTGTGGTTGTCATACTCGGAAATCCCGACCTGCTGCGCGAGGCGATCGGCAATCTTATCGACAATGCCATCAAGTATCAGCCGCGCCACGGAGCCATTCAATTGAGGGTCGCGACCGATCCCGCGCCTACGATTATCATCGACGATAACGGTCCCGGAATCCCGGAAGAACTTCGTGCCGCAATGCTGAAACGATTCGTCCGCGGCGAGCGTGGGGGAGGAACGGGTCTGGGCCTGTCGATCACGCTCGAGATCGCCCGTCTCCATGGAGGCGGGCTTATCCTCGAAGCAACCGCTGCTAGCGGCGGCCTGCGCGCGCGCTTGATCTTTCCCGAACCTCCACAGGCAATCTCTCCCGAGTTACGGGGCGCATTTCTGTCTGAATGCTCGGGACACGTGCTTGCGATGTTGATCAGGTGGTCCGCGAGCCGCAGAGACAGAGCCAGCGCGGTCAACGTCGGGTTGGCCCAGCCGGATGTCGGGAAATACCGAGCTGCCGGCAATGTACAGATTGGCGACGTCGTGCACGCGACAGTTGGAGTCGACGACGCCAAAACGCGGGTCGGTCGCCATGCGTGTGGTGCCCATGTGATGGTACCCGCCAATGTCATGCATGCTGATCAAGCCGTCGTGCTCCCAGGGCACATCGGGCCGCGAAAGCCACGGGGCCGGATCGACGTGCCCGACTCGATCGCGGCGCATTTGAGCATCGAGCTCGCCGACCAGTACGGTGACCGTACGCTTGTCGATCTCGCTCAGTCGCCAGTCGAGCGCGACGCGGGGCATACCCAATGCGTAACGCTCATCGACGAGCCGGATCCGACTGTCGGGATTCGGCGCCTGTTCCGCACGCACCGACATGTAGAGTCCCTTCTGATTCGACCGGAGTTGCAGCCACGGCCGCAATGGATCGCCCGCGCCGTGCAACCATCGACGATGCGCCGCGCGACCTGCCAGACCCTGCGGGTCTCGCGCGTCGGCGCCGCCTGTTCCTTGAGTGACTTGTAAATCCGCGACGTGATGGCACGCGTGCCATCGGCGTGTCGCGCGGACTCGAGGTGTGAAGGAGCTGTTGAGAATTTTTCTGTCACGCTGCAGATGGTCGTCGGGCCGCAGGCAGGCCGCGTATCGGTATCGATCCAGTGAGTGCGATGATCGAAAGGTCTTGAACGCACTCCACAGGTTACGCAGATGCAGGCGCCCGCCGCGGGCATGTGGGTGTTCCATGAAGTAGCGGCCGACGACATCTTGGTCGTTGCCCACGCCGTTGGGGTGTCGGGACCGCGACGCCAGCAGAATGCGGGGATTCTCTATACCGCCGGCGGCGAGTACGAAGGTCTTTGCCTTGATGCGGGTGCGGCACCCTCGCAAGGCGGCTACTTCCACGCTGTCGACCGCCGATCCGACTCGTTCAGATTTATGGCCACCACGGAGGCATGCAGGCAAATCAGCAGGTCGGGGTGCTCGACCAAGTCGCGATTCGCCATGATGCCGAACCGGTCCCAGGCGTCGTCGAATTGCCAGAAGTCGGTAGCGAGCACGCCCGTGCCGAAATGCGGCGGTTCGGCTCCGAGCTCACTCCACAGTCGCGCATCCAGTGGCCGCCCTGACAGCTGAAGGAGCTTGCGGGCATCAGCGTAATAGGGGCGCAGCGCATCCTTTGCGAATGGCCAGCCGCTGTAGCGCACCCACTCGCGGGGCTCGAAGTCGATTTCGTCCAGTTCCGCGCAGCGGCCACCCCAGATAGCAGCAGTCCCACCGAACAAACGCAATCGCGAATCTTCCAGCTCGTAGTACGGCAGTCCGCTGTTAGTCCCGCTATTGAGCCCGGCCACCTCCGGCTCGTAGTCAGCGCCGCCCGACTCCAGCAGCAAGATCTTCCTTCCGGTGCCGAGCAGTCGGCGCACTAGGCCAATGCCGGCAATACCCGCACCGATGACGCAGACGTCCGGGACGATGCCAGACGTCTCTAGCCCCTCTTCCGCGCGAAAATCAATCAGCACGCGACATCCCGTAAGGAAGTTGACCCAAGAGCCTGGCTGGGTAGTGCGAGCGCACGGGACGAAGGTAGGCGCCCAAGCTTTCATGCCGCTTTCAACGCCGACCGACCCACTGCAACAGCAGAGGGATCCGCTGGCCGCGGTGGACATCGTGAAAAGCGATCGCGTTGGGGTGAAGCCTGTGGAGCCGGCAGCGATCCTGGAACTGTGCAACACCTGAAGGTCCCCAGCGCTCATACTCGTGAAATGAAGCGCAGTCTGCCAATTCGCCAGCTGGCCTACTTCGTGCCGGATGCGCGGGCCGCTGCACTCAGGCACTTCGAGCTCCATGGATCAGGCCCGTACTTCGTGGCGGAGCATATTCCGCTGCGCCGGGCCGCGCATCGCGGGGTCGAGCGAACGCTGGATCACACATCGGCATACGGGCAATGGGGCTCGATCATGCTGGAGTTCGTGCAGCAGAATAATTCCGGCCCTTCGGCGTTCCACGACCTGTATCCGGAAGGCAGCGGCCGCAGCGGCATGCACCACGTCGCGCTGTTCGTGGAGGATCTGCAGATGGAGATCGCGAATTTCAATGCCGCCGGCTGCGAAACGGCGCTCTATGCGGAAATGAACGACGGCTTCGCGTTCGCGATGATCGACACGGTCACCGAGCGCGGCCACATGATCGAGCTCTACGAGCCCAGGCGGCAGCTCACCCGCTTCTACGATTACGTTGCCGATGCCGCGCGCGACTTCGACGGCACCGACCCGGTTCGCACCATCAAGCTGGGTTGAGAGGCTCTTTCGCCCAGGCGATTCCCCGTCGCAACAGGTCATAGAACACCGGCAGATTCCAGGCGCAACGGTCGACGCTGGGCCAGTATTCCACGAACGGCTGCATGTCGAAGTGACCGCGGCAATGGCCGATGGTGAGATAGAGAACCGCGCCCTCGCCCGTGCGATTAATGTAGAAAACCGGCCGCTTCGCCTGCGGCCACTTGTCCTGCGCGAATTCGGGCGCCTCGCCCCCGAACTCGGTCTCGAGCAGCACTTCGGGCTTGCCGTGCATTTCCAACAGGTACAGCTCGTCGGTGGTTTCGAATGGTTCCACACCTTTCACGAGCGGATGGCCGGGTGCGGCCACCGTCACCTTGTAAGGCGCGATCTTCGGATGCGCGATGAATTGAGAGCCCAGCGTCTCCATGAAAACCGGCGCCCACCGCGGCGTGTCCACGGACCCATTGTCGAGGAAGCGCAGGATCGCATTCGTTCCATGCAGGGCATACCAGCGCCCGCCGCGCTTCAGGAATTTTCGCAGCGCTTCCTGCGCTTCGAGCGGCGGCACGACGTCGCATGTATACGTGACTACGATGTCGGCTTCTTTTATAGCCGTGATGTTGTTGTAGTCCTCGAACACTCGCACACGCACGCGCTCATCCTCCGCGAGCAGCTTGAGGAGCTCCAGGCGCGCGAAGTCGATGTCGTGATACTTCCCGCCCGCGATCAATACGCAGCGGATAGGCTTAGCGGCCAAGGGTCTCTCCAGCGTCTGGGTGAGGAATCACGTTATAGACGAAAGCAACCGACGAAGGCCATAGCGCGGCCTTGGCAGGTCCCGGTTGCGGGCGGCTGCCGTGCGGGCGGCCGCAGCCTTCGATGCTGTCATGAGCCTAATCGGGCTAAACTGACAGTCCCCGGTCTTGGCGCGTTCGCCATTCCCGTTACTGATACTTCGCATTCATGTACGACCTCAAGCGTAACAATGTTCGCGTCCTGGGCCGTGGTCCACGCACCATAGTCCTGGCCCACGGCTATGGCTGCGATCAGAACATGTGGCGGCATGTCGTGCCCGCCTTCGAGAACAACTTCCGCATCGTGCTGTTCGACTATGTCGGCCATGGAGGCTCGGATGCGTCCGCCTTCGATCGGAGCCGCTACTCGAGCCTGGCGGGATATGCCGACGACGTTCTTCAGATCTGTGAGGCGCTCGCCGTTCGCGATGCGGTTTTTGTAGGCCACTCGGTCAGCGCCATGATCGGAGTGCTGGCGGCTCAGAAGGACCCTGCGCGCTTCGAGTCATTCGTGATGATCGGCCCGTCGCCCTGCTACGTGAATCACGACTCGTACACTGGCGGCTTCACCCGTGCGGACATCGATGGCCTGTTGGACTTCCTTGACGCCAATCATCTCGGCTGGTCGAGCACGATGGCTCCGGTCATCATGAAGAATCCCGAGCGGCCCGAGCTCAGCAGGGAGCTCGAGAACAGTTTCTGCCGCACCGATCCGCAGATCGCCCGTCACTTCGCGCGCGTCACCTTCCTTTCCGATAATCGCGCCGACCTCGCAAGCGTGCGCATCCCGTGCCTGATCCTCCAGTGCGCCGAGGATGCGATCGCTCCTGAAGAGGTGGGACGCTACGTGCGCGACCAGATCGCCGGCAGCACTTTCGTGCAGCTCTCCGCTACCGGCCATTGTCCTCATTTGAGCGACCCTGCCGGCACGGTAGCGGCGATGAAGGCATTCCTGGCTGTGGCACCCGCCACTGCGCCCGCGTGAGCTCCGGCATTACGCCCATTGCCGATGAAAGCGCGGAGGAGCTTTTTGAACAGGCTCCCTGCGGATACCTTGCGACTCGACCAAGCGGCGAGATCGTTCGGGTCAACGAGACATTCCTGACAATGGCGGGACTCACGCGCGAAGCAATAGCCGGCATGAGGTTTCAGCATCTGCTGACGGCGCCCGGGCAGATCTACTATGAAACTCATGTCGCGCCACTCCTGCAAATGCAGGGGTTCGTGCGTGAGATCGCCTTCGACCTGAAGACGAAGACCGGCCGCGGCAACCTGCCCGTAGTGCTCAACTGCGTGCAGAAGAAGGGGCCCGAAGGCCGGCCGGTACTCTTGCGCATCACTCTCTTCGACGCGAGCGACCGTCGGCAGTATGAGCGGGAGCTGCTCGCGGCCCGGCGCATTGCGGATGACGCCACCCAGACGGAACGCTACGCGCGCGAAGAGGCCGAGCGTGCGAACCGGACGAAAGACGATTTTCTGGCGCTCGTTTCGCACGAGCTGCGCACACCGCTGAGCGCGATCCTGGGCTGGGTGCAGGTTCTGCGTCGCAAGCTCACTGGCGACGCCGATGTCGAGCACTCTCTGTCCGTCATCGAGCGCAACACGCGTCTGCAGACGCGCCTGGTCGATGATCTGCTCGACTTGAGCCGGATGGCGTCAGGCAAGATGCGCCTCGACGTGCAGCGAGTGAACCTTGCCGATGTTATCGAGGCGGCCCTCGAGACTGCCGGCCCGGGGGCAAACGCCCGGCTGGTGCGCATTCAGAAGATTCTCGATCCGGAAATCGTGGTGTCGGGCGATCCCGGCCGCCTGCAGCAGGTGTTCTGGAACCTGCTCAGCAACGCCGTCAAATTCACTCCCAAGGATGGATTCGTGCGCGTGATCATGGAGCGCGTCAAGTCGCACATCGAGGTCAGCATCATCGACAGCGGGCAGGGCATGTCGGCCGACTTTCTCCAGCATGCCTTCGAGCGATTTCGCCAATCAGGTAAGGCCCACTCTCGCGAGACGGGAGGGCTCGGGCTTGGATTGGCGCTGGTCAAATATCTCGTCGAGATGCACGGCGGCACCATCGTGGCCCACAGCGACGGCGAGGGTCGCGGCTCGACATTCGTCGTAAAGCTCCCTGTCGTGGTCGTTGAGCAAGCGGGAGAAGCCGAACGCATCCACCCGCGTTCAGCCGTTTCCGCGAAACAGGCGGAGCCTGCGGTCAGCCTCGCGGGAATCAAAGTTCTGCTCGTGGATGACGAGCGTGACGCGCGCGAGGCGCTCTGGCACAACTTGTCACACCGCGGAGCCGAGGTTACGGCGGTCGGCTCTGTTCGCGAAGCCCTGGACAACATCGAACGCATTTCACCGGACGTCCTGATCAGCGACATTGGAATGCCTGACGAAGACGGCTATGAGTTGATCCGCCGGGTGCGGCTACTCGGGGAGCGGGGCCGGATACCGGCGGTTGCCTTGACCGCTTACTCGCGCCTCGAAGACCGCACACGAGCGTTGATGGCGGGCTACCAGGCACACCTGGCAAAGCCCGTGGACATCGACGAACTTGCCATCACGCTAGCGAGCGTGGTTGGGCGGCTGAGCCCAGCCACCACGCATTGAGTCCGTCACGCGGTCTACCGATATGAAGAAATCACGGCTTTCGACCAAGGAGTGGATTAGCGCCCACAAGATCGCGGCGGTCCTGGCAAGCTTGCTCGGCGCCTCGTTGTTGACGGTCCTGGTGCTGAATTTCGCGCCGCCGGAGAAGCGGATCCAGCAGGTCATCGTGCATCGCTATGGAGTGGCGGACCCGCAGTTCCGGCACGAAATCGGGACGTTGCTGGGGCCGTCAGTCCTCGAAGGCAACCGGATCACGAACCTGGAGAACGGCGATGAGATCTTTCCGGCCATGCTCGAGGCTATCCACGGCGCTCAGCAAAGCATCACCTTCGAGACCTACATCTACTGGTCGGGCGATATCGGCAAACAGTTTGCCGATGCGCTGTCCGCGAAGGCCCGCGCTGGGGTGAAGGTGCACGTGCTGCTGGACTGGTTCGGCAGCCAGCAGATGGATGAAAAGCTGCTCGATGAGATGCGAAGCGCGGGGGTGGAGAGCGAGCTGTATCACCCGCTGCACTGGTACCACCTGTCGCGCATGAACAATCGCACGCACCGAAAACTGCTGGTCACCGACGGCAAGGTTGGATTCACGGGAGGCGTGGGCATCGCTGACCAGTGGTTGGGGCACGCGGAAGATCCGAAACACTGGCGGGATTCGCACTACCGAATCGTCGGGCCCGCGGTCGCGCAGATGCAGGCCGCTTTCATGGACAACTGGATCAAGACCACAGGACAGGTACTGCAGGGCAAGCGCTATTTTCCTCCGCTCGAGAATGCAGGGCCATCGCCGGCCCAGGTGTTCACGAGCTCTCCGCACGGCGGCTCCGACAGCATGACGTTGATGTATCTGCTGTCGATCGCTGCGAGCGAACACACCATCGATCTTTCAGCCGCCTACTTCGTCCCGGACGAGCTCACCCTGAAGGTGCTGCTCGACGCTTTGAAGCGTGGGGTCAAAGTGCGCATCATCATGCCTGGCGAGCACATCGACTCGAAGGTGGTGCGCAAGGCTTCGAAGGAAAGCTGGGATCCTCTGCTGGCCGCCGGCGCGCTGTTGTACGAGTACACGCCTACGATGTTTCACTGCAAGATGCTGATCGTCGATGAGCTGCTGGTGTCCGTCGGCTCGACCAACTTCGACAGCCGTTCGTTCCGGCTCAACGATGAAGCCAACCTCAACATCTACGACGGCGACTTCGCGAAGCAGGTGACGCAGGTCTTCGAGAACGACTTGCAGCGGGCCCGACGGATCACGCTCGAGCAGTGGCGCGGGCGGCCCTGGTACGACAAGGCGATGGAGAAGATCGCGGCAACGGTTTCAGCGCAGCTTTGAGAAGTGGCGATCGACGATTGACCGGCCGCCGGGCGTACCGCAGGCTTGTCGCGGAAATTCAAGCAAAACTGATCGTCGGGGAGCTTCAGATGCTGCGTGTCATGAGGATGGCTCTGATTTCATTGGCCCTCGCTAGCGCCATCGAGCCACTCGGCGCACAGACTCCCACAGAAGTCATCGTCCTGCGCGCCGCGCAGATGATCGACGGAACCGGTGCCCCACCCGTTCATCCGGCGATGATTCGCATCGAAGGCGACCGCATCACGGGAGTCGGCACGAGCGTGCAGGTTCCGAATGGCGCCCGGGTCATCGACCTCGGCAATGCGACTCTGCTCCCCGGCCTTATCGATTTGCACACGCATCTGACCGGCGACGAGCGCGTTCACTGGGAAGATGCGCTGGTGAAATCGACACCCCCTCGCGATGCGCTCTGGGGAGCGCGCAATGCGCGGATCACCCTGCTCGCCGGGTTCACATCCGTGCGCGACATGGGGCCCAACTGGCCCTACGTCGATGTCGAGCTGCGTCACGCGATCGATGAAGGCGCCATCCCCGGGCCCAGAATGATGGTGGCCGGCAACTACGTATCGTCCACGGGCGGCGCCGGCGATGCGCGCCAATTCCCGATCTATGTGGATGTCCCGCTCGTGCGCACTCTTGCCGACGGGCCCGAGGAGATAACCAAAGCGGTGCGCACCAACTTCAAGAACGGGGCCGACTTCATCAAGATACTCGCCACGGGAGCGATGCTCTCGAAGGGCATCTCACCGGGCGCGCAGCAGTACTCCGACGAAGAGATCAAGGCCGCAGTCGTCGAGGCGCATCGCTGGGGCAAATGGGTCGCCGCGCATGCGCACGGCGCCGAAGGTATCAAAGCGTGCATTCGCGCTGGCGTGCGCACGGTCGACCATGGGTCGTATCTTGACGACGAAGCAGTGGCTCTGCTCAAGGCTTCGAAGGGGCAGGTGTTTTACGTACCGACGTTGTACACATACGCCTCGATCGACCGGGCGGGAGATGACAACCCATTTCCGGAGAGTGAACGTGAGCGCGCGCGAAGCGTGCGAGACATCGCCTTTGCGGGTTTCCGCCGCGCGCTCGCCGCGAAGCTGCCCATCGGCTTCGCCACGGATGCCATGGTGATTCCTCATGGGCAGAACGCGAAGGAATTTTCCGAGCGCGTAAAACTCGGCGAGGCGCCCATGGCCGCCATAGTGTCGGCGACATCGCTGAACGCCGAGATCATGGGTTGGCAGCAGAACGTAGGCTCACTGACGTCGGGCAAGCTCGCAGACATCATCGCAGTCCGCACCGACCCGCTACGCGACATCACGGCGCTGGAGCATGTCCAGTTCGTTGTTAAAGGCGGCGTGATCTATCGTGATGAGCTGGCCGCACGCACGAGCCAATAACCCACCCCAATCACGAACCACGCTCCATCGAGCAGATACAGGCTCGAGGCCAGAGCGCTCACGATGATCACATCCAGTGTAGTCCATGGACGGGCCGCGCCGCCGCCAGTCCAGCAGCTTCCCTTGCAATTCCACGCCAAAGCCGATATCACGCCGCCACATGATCCTGTGCATCGGCAACGTTCTCGACGCAAAGGCGCTCACGGCGCTTCGCGAGCTCATTGGCAGGCAGGCGTTCGCCTCCGGCGGAGCAACTGCGGGTTGGGCCGCACGATCCGTCAAGAACAACGAGCAGCTCGCCAAGGACTCGCCGAGCTATCCGCAGATCCGCGAAGCGATCGGCACGGCGCTCGGCAGCAACGAGCTGTTTGCGCTCGCCGCGGCGCCGAAGTGCATGCGCCCCATCATGATCAGCCGTTATGGGCCCGGCATGGGCTACGGCACCCACGTGGACAACGCGCTCATGGGTGATACGGACCGGATGCGCAGCGACGTCTCCTTCACCCTGTTCCTCTCGGAGCCGGACGCCTACGAGGGTGGCGACCTCGTCATCGACGACTCCAGCGGCGATTCGAGCTACAAGCTTCCCGCCGGCTCGCTGGTTCTCTACCCCAGCACTACTCTGCACCGCGTGGAGCAGGTCGTCTCCGGGGAGCGCCTCGTCGCGCTCGGCTGGGTGCAGAGCCTGGTCCGCGATGCGAGCCAGCGCGCCATGCTGTTCGACCTCGAGACGGTGCGGCGTGAGTTGTTCGCAAAGTCCGGCAAAACGGCGCATTTCGACACGCTGTCGAAGTGCACGTCCAACCTGTGGCGCATGTGGGCCGAGCCGTAAAAAGGCCTGCTCCGACCGCGTCCCGCCCTACCCTTCGAGGCTCCTGAGCTACCCGCTTCAGCCTCCATCCTTCGACTTGCGCCGGCTATAGTCCAGAATCGGAACATTTCCAGCAGTGCATGAACAGGGGCGACGCATGAAGGTATCCACGAAAATCTGGTACGGCATTGGTGAGAGCGTGACGCACGCCGGTGCTGTCGCCTTGGCCAGCATGGCGCTGCTGCCCGCTGCATTTGCGGGAGAGCCCGGCGAGGCCGGCGAAGGTGGCGAAAATGCACAACCGGCCGCGCATGCCGCGCCGGCGGGAGAAGGTGGCGAAGCTGGGCACTCCGTGTTTCCCGGCAATCTCGACAAGGCCATCAGCAATATCTTTGCCGGCGAAGGCGGCGAAAATGGGGCTGGCCTTTCGCCCATGTGGCCCAGCGTCGTCGCTCCCGCGCTCACCGGCTCGGACGTAGAAAAACTGGTGACGGGAAACACCCTGCGCACCGATGGCCACGTCGCCTGGTATTTCACCCCGGACAAGCGCATCGATGGCGGGTACGTGGAGTGGAAGTCCACCGACACCAAGCTGTGCCCGGCGAAAGAGGATCCCAAGGACGCCTTCTATCGCGGCACCGATAGCGTCTGCTACACCTACAAGCTGTATCCCTCGAAGGGCACATGGTCCGTGCGCGACAACCAGCTCTGCGTGAATGTCACCTGGGACACGGGCGCGAAGAACGATTGCCGCTATGTGACCATCCTGCTGGACGACGTCGCGCTCTTTGGCTCGAACGGCAAGATCGACGGCAAGGGCATGAAGCTGCTGAAAGGCCGGTCGCTCGGCGAGTGAGTTGATCAGGTCGGGGCCTGGGCGTCGCGACTCACAGCGCTCGCCCAGGGCAGAAGCAGGAGCATGGTCGCGGCAATCAATGTGCCCGCGCCCATGATGGCCGAGACGACCAGAAGGCTGCTGCCCTTCGCGAAGAGCGCGCCCGCCAGGATGGGCCCGAGCGCCGAACCGCCTCTGCCGACTCCAATCGCGAACCCGGTGCCGCCCGCGCGCATCGAAGCCGGAAAGACCTGCGCGAAGATCGGGTACATGCCGACCACGCCGGCATTGGTGAAGAAGCCGGTGAGGCCAGCGATCAGGGAAAGCGTCGTGAGATCGCGATGACCCATTCCGAAAAACGAGATCATCGCGAACGCGGCCAGCATGGCGCCGATCACTGTCGCGCGATGCGCGATGCGCCCGGAGAGCAGCCCTAACACCACGGCGCCGATCAACCCCCCGACCGTCGCGCAAACCAGAACGTCGCCACCCTGCGAGGGGGCAAAGCCCAGGTCGACAACGATCTTCGGTATCCATTTAACGACGTAGTAGAAAGAGATGATCTGCGCGAAATACGCGACGGTCAGCAGAGCGGTGAGCGGCGCATAGCCTGGTGAGAAGAGCGCCACGAAACCTGTTTTCGCCGCCTTCGCGGGTAGCGGCGGAAGCGCATCGATCGGCGTGAGGCCCAGGCGCGCCAGCGTGCGGTTGATGCCATAGAGCGCACCTTTCCCACGCCGCGTGATCTGAAAATCGATGGATTCCGGCAGGCGAAGCAGCGTCCATGGAATGAAAGCCGCGGTCGCGATGCCGCCGAATACGAATACCGAGCGCCAGCTCCCCGTTTGAGCGAGCAGCAGCGATGCGATGGAGCCTCCAATGATCGCGCCCATGGAGTATCCAGCGATGTTCAGCATCACGTTGAGGGCGCGGCGCCTGTCGCTGGAGAATTCGGCGACCAGTGCGCTGGTCGAGGCCAGCATCCCTCCGATGCCGAGCCCGGTGAGAAGGCGCGTCACGGAAAGCGAGGTGACACCGCTCGCACCAGCAGCCAGGAACATGCCGGCCGACATCAGAACTAGGCAGCCGAGAATCGTCGGACGCCTGCCGATGCGGTCGGCAACCTGGCCGATGAATACCGATCCGACGGCCATGCCGATGAGCTCCATGGAGAGCACTATGCCGAGCATGGCCCGATCGATTCCCCAATCCGCAGCAATACCCGGCGCGGCAAAGCTGATCGCGAGCACATCGAAACCATCAAGGGAGTTCAAGCCGACGCAGAGCGCGACGATCCACACTTGCGCCACCCTCATCGGGCCGCGCGCGATGATCTCTCTGGGATCCATTCAGCGCGCCGTGAAGCCTCCATCGATGGGCAATGCGACACCGGTCACGAACGAGGCGTCGTCCGAGGCCAGCCATAAAACTGCGTGCGCGACTTCGTCCGCCTTGCAGAGCCTGCCCATGGGCACGGTGGCGAGCAGGCGCGCCTCGTTAGCCGCAGCTTCAGCGGCATCGCCGGAGCGGCCGGTGAATCCAAGCTTCATCGGGGTATCGGCGAGACCCGGGCAGACCACGTTGACTCGCACGCCGTCCGGCGCGAACCGAATGGCCAGCGATTTGGTCAGGCCGACGATGGCGAACTTGGCGGCCGAATAGATCGGGCTGAACATCGAGCCCACCAGGCCGGAGACCGATGCCGTGAAGATCAGGGAGCCGCCCTTGCGCTTGCGCATGTGCGAGATGACTTCACCCGAGGCGAGAACCGCCGACGTCACGTTGAGCGCTATCGCTTTTTCATACTCGGCCAGATTTAGATTCTCGATGCCGCCAGGGCCCGGAGTGCCGGCGTGAGCCCACAGAACATCGATTCCGCCCAGCTTCATCGCCGCCTCGTTGATGGAACGACGCATGTCATCCGGCCGCGAGAGATCGGCCTGCACCGTTTCGATCGTGCCGCCTTTGCTTTTCATCGCCGCGGCCAGCTCGGCAAGCGCGCCGGCATTGATGTCTACGGCCGCGACCGTGGCGCCTTCGCGCAGGAACAGCTCTACTGCGGCGCGCCCCATTCCAGAAGCCGCTGCGGTGATGACCACGAGTTTGCCCGCTACGCGCATGATCTGATCCTCTCCGGTCCTCTTCTTATTGAGCGTAGGCGTCGGGAAAGCGCCCGGTGGTGCTGATCACCGTCGTGCGCGTGTCGAGATAGCCATCGAGGGCTTCAATACCATTCTCCCGACCCCAGCCACTTGCCTTGAAGCCGCCATACGGCGTCGACCAGCGAATGTATCTATAAGTGTTGACCCAGACCATTCCGGCTTCGATGCGCGAGGAAACCCGAAGCGCACGGCCCACGTCCCGCGTCCAGAGGCCGGCGGTGAGGCCGTAATTCGTGTCATTGGCCAATGCGATCGCCTCTTCTTCGCCGTCGAACGGAATAAGGGCCGCGACCGGGCCGAAAATCTCCTCGCGCGCGATCCGCATGTCGTTGCGGACTTTGGCGAATACCGTGGGCTCGATGAAGTAGCCACGCGCTAGCGCGCCCTCGCTCATACGCCGGCCGCCGGCCACCAGCTCGGCCCCTTCGCCACGGCCGATATCGATATAGCGACAGCGTCTTCGCGAGCTGCTCGGCATGGGCCTGCGGGCCCATGTGAGTCGTCTCGAGGAGCGGCGGGCCGACTCGCACGCGCTTGGCGCGCTTCGCGAATTCAGCCACCACCTGGTCGTAAACCGGACGCTCGACCAGGACTCGCGAGCCCAGTGCGCAGCTTTGGCCGCACAGCGCCCACGAGGATCCCGTGGTGGCATTCAGCGCCTGCTCGAGATCGGCGTCGGCAAAGATGATGTGTGGCGCTTTTCCGCCGAGCTCGAAAGTGAATCGTTTGAGCGTGTCGGCTCCGGCGCGCAGGATTGCTTTCGCAGTGGTGCCCTCGCCGGTGAAAGCGATCTTGTTCACGTCCGGGTGCGTCACGAGCCGCTCGCCTGCACCGCCCTTGCCGTAGCCCGGCACGACGTTGACGACACCAGCCGGGAATCCCGCCTGTGCGAAGAGCTTGCCCAGCTCTAGCGAAGTGACGGGCGTCTGCTCGGCGGGCTTGAGAACCACAGTGCAGCCCGACGCGAGCGCCGGGCCGAGTTTCCACAACGCCGCCATGAGCGGCACGTTCCAGGGCGTGATCGCGCCGACCACGCCGACCGGCACACGCGAGGTGAAGGCATGCACGCTCTCGTCGATGGGAATGGTCCGGCCTGAATTCTTGTCGGCCAGCGAGGCGAACCAGTGGTAGGAGTTGGAATGCCCGCCGACGTCGGCGCGCGATTCACGCAGCGCCCGGCCGGAATCACGCGTCTCGAGCACTGCAAGTTCCGGAGCTCTTTCGCGATAGAGATCGGCAAAGCGCCGCATCAGCGCCGCGCGCTCATGCCCCGGCATCCGGCTCCACGGTCCGAACGCCTTGCGTGCCGCCGCGACGGCCTTGTCCACGTCTTTCGGTCCGCCATAGGCGACTCGCGCCCAGACTTCACCCGTGGACGGATCGATGCTCTCGAGGATGCCGCCGTCTTCCGGCGCCATCCACTCACCACCTATATAGAGGTGTGGATATTCGCCCTCAGCAATGCCGCGGCTCATTTCGCAGCCGGCGAGGACAGATTGCCGAGGTCGCCATGCACCACCTCGCCCGCGAACAGAGTCAACAGGACTTGGGTCTTTGCGATCTCGGTCGCGGGAATCGTGAACACATCCCGATCCACCACGACGAGATCGGCGCTCTTGCCCAACGTTAGCGAGCCGGTGCGGTCGTCCTCGTGAAGCACGTATGCCGAATTCAGCGTGTAATTCTGAATTGCCTGCGGCAGCGTGATGCGCTCATCGGGCGACAACTGCTCGCCTTGCGTAGCGCCGGGCCTGCGCCGGGTCAGCGCCACTTCGATGCCTTCGAATGGATTCGCCGACGCGACGGGCCAGTCGGAGCCATACGCAACTCGCCCGCCCGCGCGCATCACGCTGGCGACGGGATACATGTGCACCATGCGTTTCGGGCCGACCCGCACGGCCACCAGTTTCATGTACTCATCGAGGCTCGCCCACAGCGGCTGAAATATGGTGACCACGCCCTGTTCCGCGAGCCTCGCCAGGTCTGGCTCTGCGATCAGGTTGTCGTGCGACAACAGGTGGCGATGATCCTGAACGCCGTTGTGCTCGCGCGCCTTGGCGAAAGCATTCAACGCGGTGCGGACGGCGCGGTCGCCGATCGTGTGCATGTGCACCTGGAATCCCTTTGCATCGAGCTGAACGACCGCATCCTCCAGCACGCCCTCATCGACCTGCAGATCTCCCCGGAATCCCGGCTTGTCGGCATAGGGCTCGATCAAAGCCGCGGTCCGCTGCACCGGCACGCCATCCAGCAGGAATTTCACGGATTTCGCTTCGACGCCCTCGGAGGCCAGTTTTTCGGATGCCGCAATCAGCTCTGGAATCTGCTCGACGCCGCGCTTGCGGTCCCATGCGAGCGCCAACGTCGCGTACCCCTTCAGTTCGCCACTCTTCACGAGGGCGGCATAGGTTTCCGGAACTCCGGGAGGGATCGCCTGACCCGGCTCGCCACTTGAAATCGGCACGAGGGCATCGTGCCACCCGACGATGCCCAGTCCGTTGAAGTAGTCGCGCGCGTAGCGCAACGCGCCTTCGCGCGCCTTAGCCGACGGTGGAGGCAACTTGCCGACGATCAACTCCACGGCCGATTCCTGCAGAGAGCCGATCGCCTCGCCCTTCGCGTCGCGATCGATGCGACCGTTCGGGGGATTCGGCGTCTTGCGCGTGATGCCCGCGGCCTCGAGCCCCTTCGAGTTCACCCAGAGGCTGTGCCCTCCCACGGAGGCGAAGGCAGCCGGCCGGTCGGGCACGACCGCATCCAGGAGTTTCCTGTCCGGCGTGCCCTCGGGCGTGAAGAGGCCGTCCTTCCATCCGACGCCGTAGAGCCATCCCGTGCCGGGTTCGTCCGCGGCGCATTTGGCAATGATCTTCTGATAGTCCGCCGGTGAATTGCCGTCATACAGCGGGCACTGTGCGTGACTCAACCCGCCCCACACCGGATGCGTGTGCACGTCGTGAAAGGCCGGTAACACCAGCCGGCCCTGCAGGTCGATCACCTTGGTGTTCGGGCCGATCATGGCCGCGGTGTCCTGATCGCCGCCGAGCGCGGTGATGCGACCGCCGCGCACCGCGAGCGAAGACGCCGTAGGTTTCGCAGCATCCACGGTGTAGATGTTCGCGTTCTTGAAAACCAGGTCCGCAGCCGTGGCGCTGGCCGCGGGCGGCTCCGACTTCGAGCAAGCCGCTACGACCGCGGTCAGGACCACGTTGAGAATCAGCAATCTCACTCGATGGATGGTCATCGAATTCCTCTTCAAGTGGCTAGCCCTCTACCCACCGCCCCGCGGGCGGCTACCCGTGCCCGTGGATCCCGGAATTGCCCCGGGATTCAGCGAGTCACGAAGCTCAGCGTCGTGGTGTAACCGACCTGGGCCACGGCCTGGCCGGCCACCTTGCGCGACTCGTCCACCGAATGGTCGGCGAACAGGATGTACCGCCCGATGCCCTTCAATGGCACATCGACCCGACCGTTCGCATCCGTCACGAGTCGCTTGGTCCACTTCTCCGGGTCGATCACGGTCACTTCTTTCCCGGCCAGCGGCTGACCCTTGAATTGCAGGGTGAAGACGTTGCCATCGGCCGAGGCCGGCACGAATTCGTAGTCCAGCATCGCGCGGGTCTCGGTGCGCCCTTCGCGAGCCGTGAACACGGCAGCCTTCATCAAGCCTTCTTCGGTCTTCCATGGCTTGAAGGCCTGATCATTGATCAGGCGTACATCGCCCGCGCCAGTTACACGAGCCTCGACGTGGTCGTCCTTCGCCTCGAGCCGGCTTGCTTGCGTTCGATCGGTAGTGAATACCTGCGTGGTGGCGGCGAGCCCGGCCACATGCTCGCCGCGGTCAGGCGCTATCTCGGCCTCGCCCAGATACACGCGCACCACCTCGCCTGCCCCGCGCTCGAGCCATATCTGGTGGGCCCCGGCTGTGGAGGCGAGCGAGATCAGGGCGATAGTGAACAGAATTGTCTTCGGCATGACTAGTTCTCCTCGATGATTTCAGTGAAAACGACGCGACCAGATCCAGTAGATCAGCGTGGCCGCCAGCGTTGCATCCAGCGCAGGAACGGTGGTCAACGTGAAGTAGCCGGCGTTTGCAAGTATCGCAATGCCTGCGGATGCCAGCCACGTGGTGATCGCCGGCCAGTGCACTGCTGTTTGAGTATGGCGGGAGCGAAACGCGTCGATGACGAAGATCGCCGCGATCGGCGGGATGATGACGCCCAGCAGCAGCAGAAAGGAGACGAACTCGTTGATGATGCCCGCGACGGCGAGCATCGCCCCCACCGCGCCGGCCAGCAGGGTGAATTTCCATTGGGCGACGCGCGGAAAGGTGGCGGTGAGGCTGAGACTGGCCGAATAGAGATTCCCGGAGTTGATGGTCCAGGTCGAGAGGATCAGGACCAGAAGCGCGGGCACGCCCAGCCCGAATCCGACGATGAGCCGCATGATGTCGATCTCACCTGTAGCGAGCGCCGGGATCGCTGCCGCCAGCATCAGGAGGGGCGTTGCGAGCGGAAACGACAGCGCCATGCCAAGCACGGCCTGCCCGCTCGTGCGGACGTATCGCGTCAGGTCAGGCATCGCCGCAACGGTCACCATGTTTGATCCCACGAGTGCGGACAAAGCGATCCCGAAAGCTCATCGGCTCCGGCGGTGTCGGATCGGGCGCCGTCACGATGCCATAGCGGCGCACCGACATGACGAGCACGGTGGTGAGAATCGCCGCGAGAATCGGCACTGCGAACAACGCAAGCTTGTCTAGCGCGCGAAAGCCATAGATGGTGGTGACCGCCATCAGTAACCCGCCCACCATCACGTACGCGGCGAACGATCCGGAAATACCCAGCACTTCCTGGGTGCCGGCGACCATCGCATCACCGAAGAACGAGGCGTTCACGCCAAACCAGCCGAAATGCACGAGGGCGATCACGATGTTCACCAGGATTGCGCCCGAACGCCCGAACGATCTCTGCACCAGGAGGTAGGTGGTAAGGCGGGTGCGCACACTCACGATTGCCGTGAGGCAGCCCATCACGCACAGGATGAGGCCCGCGAGCAGCGCGGCGAGCACCGCCTTGTTCATGCCCAGCACACCGCAATCTGCGCGCCGTTGAGAAAGCCTGGAAGTGCGATGTTGAAGCCCGTGACGATGAGCGCCACGCGCCAACCGTTCACCGTGCGGCTGTCGGGCACCGGCGCGTTGGCGTAGTCCTCGATCCTCGATTCGGCGGGGACGGACATTCAGACACTCCAGCCATTGAGCTCGGCGATGGGGCGGTAGGGGCCGGGGATATCAAAAGCGCCCGGCCCGAGCACCGCCAGCGCTTCGCTGGTGCAGAGCGCGGCGGGCGCACTGGCGCCCACGACTTTCACGCGCTGGCCGTACTTCAAATGCTCGGTCACGATGGTTTCGGCGGTCTCGCGGTCGAGAATCGTGATCAGGTCAGGCACCAGAGCGCGCACCTCACCGTCGAGGCGCGCCACGAGGTTCTCGTTCTTGAATTCCACTTCGAGCCGGCTGCCGCCGCCAAACGCGTCGATCAGCGCGCGCCCGACCGAGAAGCCGTTGCGCGTCTCGCGGTGCAGATCGACGATCTTGCCGTCGAACAGCACGCCGGCCCTGCCGAACTGGCGCGAGCGCTGCAACGCCCCGAAGAGTGCTTCGAACGGATCGCCGCCACTCTCACGGGCGATACGGATACTGCGACCGATGGCGAGAGCGTCCGAGACCGTGCCGCGCAGCGCGGTTTCCTTCATCTGTTTTCCGGTGGCGGAATACTCGATGAGGTGACAGATGCCGCCCATTGCCACCGACACCGCGCGCGCGAGCCGCTCTTCCGCGAGATTGTCGTCCGTTTCGACGACGACGCAGCTGCCTTTGTCATCCGTAAGGATGGCGGGAGCGGCGCGCTGCCCACGGATGTTGAAGATCACCATCTGCGATTCCGGAAAAGCGCGGCCCATGCCGTCGCAGTCCACTACCGGGAACGCCCGCACGCAGTGCGAGCAGCAGGGCCGCAAGGCCGTTGCTGCCGCCAATTTCAACGGGGAATACTGCATCTGCGCGCCGCCGCGTGATCTCTTCGAGCTTGCGCAGCCCTTGCAATGCCTCCCGTCCGCTCGGAAGCTTTTCCGACCGAGACGGTCGGCGCGCCAATCCAGCCGCAAGGCGCTACGAACGCATCGTCGGCCAGCGAATCCAGTTCGATGAGCTCGATGACGCCGCCGCGCGCCAGCGCGGCTTCGATCTCCATGAATGCCGTGTGGGGGTCGCCTCCTCCACCGGAGCCGAGGAATGCGCAGCCTCGCGCGAGATCGGCGACATCCTCGAGCAGCAATCGCCTGTTTTTTGCGGGAGAGCTCGCTTTCACCGGGCGCATGTCGTTTCCGCCAGGTCGCCGACGACCTTCGCTCGAACCTGCGCCGTGTTGCCGGGCAGGTAGCTGAGAAACACTTCCTCGAGATCCACCAGGCGCACGCTTGCGGGATCGGCACCTGCGGCGATGGCGCGCTGCGTAGCCTCGAGCTCGATGCTCTTCAGGGCTTCCGCCCGGCTCGACTTCTCGTACGCGACTATGCGGTCCACTTCGCCGCCGACCTGCGCGATGGCGGCCCCGACAGCGTTGGCGACCGCGGCATGTTCGGGTTGGAGCACCTGCGATGCTCCCCTTAGCGCCTTCTCCACCAGAATGCTCCCTCCGCCTACGAGCACTACCGGCACGTCAGCCGCAGCAGTCTTCATCCGATCGATTCCCTCTTCGAACATGCGGCGGAACCTGGCGAGGATATCTTCCACCATTCCCGGCGGGAGATCCGGAACGCGCCCTACATCGCCGAAGCTGGCATTCCCGGCCTTGACCGCGACGTCGCTCGCGGTGAGCGTCGAGCCGCCGAAAAGATAGGCTTCCTCCAGGAGCCGGTAACCGACCGAATCCGGACCGATTCGCGTGACTTCGCCGGCGCCATTGGTGTGAATGCGCGTCCCGCCGCCGAGCCCGAGGGAAAGAATATCGGGCATGCGGAAGTTGGTGCGCACGCCGCCTATGTCCACGGCGATGGATGATTCGCGTGGAAACCCATTCACCAGCGCACCGATGTCGGTGGTAGTACCGCCGACATCCATCACGATCGCATCCTGCATGCCTGTCAGGAACGCCGCGCCGCGCATGCTGTTGGTCGGGCCCCGAGCCGAACGTGAGCATGGGATAATCGCGACGCGTACTCAGCCGAGATCAGCGTGCCGTCATTCTGGCTCACATAGAGAGGCGCGCGGATGCCCATCTCGGCAAACGCGGAGGCAAAGGAACTCATCACGCTGACGGCCATCCGTGCGAGCGCGGCATTCATGATGGTTGCGTTTTCGCGCTCGAGAAAGCCGATTCGGCCGAGCGAGCTCGAGATCGTGATCGATACCTCCGGCGCCTCTTCCCTGACGATCGCCGCCGCCCGCTCCTCCATCGCCCGATTGATGGGCGCGAACACGCAGGAGATCGCCACGGATTCGAGCCCCGCCTTGCGCACCCGGCGCGCCGCCTCACGCACGGCAGCTTCATCGAAGGCAGAGTTCTGGCGTC
Organism: uncultured Gammaproteobacteria bacterium; assembly: GCA_963759725.1. Lineage (GTDB taxonomy): Bacteria > Pseudomonadota > Gammaproteobacteria > Steroidobacterales > Steroidobacteraceae > CAVXAE01. The sequence goes on from CAVXAE010000001.1 coordinate 220,532, forward strand.
CGTCGAACTCATAGCCACCCGGCAGCTGAAAGCTCACATCTCCGATGCAGCGCTTCAGGTCGGCGGGCCAGCCGCTCATCGGAGGCAGCGCCTCGCCCGAAGCGCCGGACAGCCGCAGCACGCCGACCTCGAGGAGTCCTTTACGCTCGACGAAGGCATTGGCGAAATGCGTGGTGCCGATCATCACGCTTTCGATGGCGGCTGCGCCTTCGCTGGCCGTTCTAGGACGGCGCGCGTCGCGCTCACGATGCCGCTGCTCACGTCTGCATGTCGTCGGCCGCTTCGCCGACGCGAGCACGGTCCGGCCTGCGACCAGAACGGCGTCCGTGTTCGTGCCCCCCACATCGATTCCCAATCGCATGGGGCCTAGCCTACTGGCCGCCCGCCGACAGCGGGCGCGCCAAGACGGGTAAGGCAGGTGCCTCCGATGGGCAGTAGGGCCGTCTCCGGTGGGTAGCGCGGCCTTGCTATGATGGGCGCCGCCCCCCGAGCTTCAAATGGCGCCCGTGAAGAGTAGCCCCGGCGAACCGATTCTCACCAAGATCGGCCCTGCGGCGCATGCCGGCCAGCAAGTGGCCCGCGCGGCGCTCGAGCGCCGGCTCGACGACGTGCTTGCGCGCCGCCTTACCCTGATTCATGCGCCGGCGGGCTACGGCAAGACCAGCCTCCTGGCTCAATGGCATCACGCGCTCGAGGCGCGGGGCGTCGAGCTCGCGTGGCTGACCCTCGAAGAAGAAGAGTCTGACGCGTCTCGATTCGCCGAGTACTTGATGGCCGCGATCGTCGGCGGCGGCAGCGGAGAGAGCATGCCGTTGCGCACCGCCCTGTCCGCCATCGTCAATCGCCTTTCGAAGGGTGAGCGCGAAACGGTGCTGATCCTGGATGACTTTCATCGCGCGGAGAGCGAAGGCGTCTGCAATTTCGTGCGCAGCCTCATCCGCCTCGCGCCCCGCTCATTGCATGTCGTGATCGCCTCGCGCGATTACCCGAAGCTCGGGCAGGCCGTGCTCGCGGCGAGCGAGGAGTTGCTCGAGATCGGCATCGACGATTTGAAATTCACCCTCGGCGAAGCACAAGCCATGCTCAATCGCGGCGCTGCGGCGCCGCTCGCGCATGACGACATCGCCAAACTGGTCAAACGCACCGAAGGGTGGCCGATCGCGCTGCAGATGACCGCACTCTCCCTGCGCAAGGGCTGCGACCGCGCGGAGCTCATAGCGAACTTCACCGGCCCTGCCTGGGAGCTCGCGCGCTATCTGTCCGAACAGGTTCTCGCGAGCCTGCCGCCGGACGTGGAGAGCATCGTCACGCGCACCGCCATTCTGGATCGGGTCAACGGCGATCTGGTCAACCTGCTTTGCGACCGCACCGACGGCGCGCTGGTACTCGAGCGGCTCGAGCAGCAGAACCTGTTTCTCGTGCCGCTCGATGCGGACCATCTCACCTATCGATACCACCAGATGTTCGCGGAGATTCTTCGCGACCGCCTCGGGCGACGCGATCCATCGACGTACCGACAGCTGCATCGCATGGCTGCAAGCTGGTTCACGCGCGGCCGGTCGCGCCGCCGAAGCGGTGAGCCACGCCGTGTTTGCCGACGACGAGGAGTTGCTCGCCGCCGTGCTCGATGAGGCCGGCGGCTGGCGCATGATCCCCGAAGGCAGGATGGACACGCTCGTGACGGGTCTCTCGCACCTGTCGAATGACACGATCGCGCGCTTCCCGCGCCTCGTGCTTGCGCGCGTGTACCGTTCGATCAAGCAAGGCGAGATGGATGCGGCGCGTGCGGGCTACGACTCTTTCCGCTCTTCTCTCGAGCGCTCGAGCCTTTCGGCGGATCTCTGGACGGAAGTCAATCTCGTGGGCGAAGTGCTGTCGGAATACGAGAATGCGCCCGTTAGCAGGCGAAGACCTGCTCGCGACCGAAGCCTGATCCGCAGCCTCCCTTCCAACGATCACCTGATGCTCTCGAACGTCTGCGAGTCGTTGGGCGTGAAGTACTGCGATTGCGGCTGGCTGGAGCGCGCTCTAGAGCCGGCGCGGCAATCGCGCGCGCATCACCGGGCGCTGGGCTCGCTCTATGGGGAAATGTTCGCGCGATTCCTCGAAGCGCGCATCAAGCTGGCGCAAGGCCGCCTGGATGAAGCACAGGCGGTACTGAGCGAGGCGACGGCAGACATCCATCACGCCTATGGTCCACGGTCCGATCTCGCCGCCAATTGCGCCGTGCTACCAGGCGGAAATCCTGTTCGAGCGCGACGCCATCGATGAAGCAATGGCGCTGCTCGATTGGGCATTGCCGCACATGGACCAGTCCGACGGCTGGTTCGACATCTATGCGTCCGGACTCTGCACGGCAACACGCGCGGCGTTCGGCAAGAACGCGGACGAAGCCCGACGCATGATCGACCGCATGCGGGCGATTGCGAGCCGGCGGCATCTGAAACAGCTGGCGCTGCTCGCCGATATCCACGAGGTGGAAGCCTGGATCCACAGCGGCCAGAACGATTGCGCACGAGACCGCGCGGAGGAGATCGGATTGCGAGGGCTTGCGGCCGCGATGCGATGAGGAGATTCCGGTCAATCGTCAAATCGCGCTGGGAGCATCCGTCTGCCTCATCAAGCTGCACCTATCGGGTGGCGACCACGTATCGGCGCTGGCCGAGATCGACCGCACCGAGCGCTGGGCACGCCAGCATGGCCACGGGCGATTGTTGATCACGCTCTGCATTCTGGCTGCACATGCGCACCATCTCGCGAAGCAGGCAGACCAGGCGATTTCCCGATTCGACGAGGCCGTAGGGATGGCCATGTTCCAGGGCTTCGTCGGGCCGTTCCTCGACTGCTGGCGCTTCGTTTCCATCACGGCGACCAGCGATCCGCGACAATCAGCCGCCGGCCGGACGGATCGCTTCCGCGAAAATTTTCTGCGCCGCTTGCGCAAGGCGCTCGAGCGTTATTCCGCGCAGAACCGCGACTCGACGCTGCTCAGCGCGCCGGAACTTTCAACCCTGAGGCATCTGGACCAGGGCTATACCAACAAGGAGATCGCCCGGCTGCTGCAGATCTCTCCCAACACCGTGAAGTACCGGTTGAAATCGCTGTACGAAAAGCTGGGCGTCAGCTCGCGAAAGGATGCGGTGCGTCTGTCACGCGAGCAGAAGCTGCTGGATGCGGCACAGTAGCTATGTTGCCGTCAGTTCGCAGCCAGCTGACTGAAGGCGCCGGCCGTCGCACGCGTGAGCGGCGCTTTTTCCACCAGATCACGACGCCCGTCACGCTGAGCATCGCCATCACCAGGCCCATCATTGAAATCATGATGCGCCCGGGAAGCCCCAGAATGCGTCCGGAGTGCAGCGGGAATTGCGCCTGCACGAAAAGATCTGCGGCGGTGCCCTTCCACGGCTGTCGATCGCCGAGCATGCGACCGTTACCTCCATCGAAGTAGAGCACCGGCGGCCCGACGCCGGCGGCGCCATGATCGTCGCCCGGCTTGAAAAAGCTCACGCCGTAGATGCCGTAGTCCGGGGCATAGAAGACACTGCCGACGGGAGCGGCCCAGCCAAGCTGCTGCGCCTGTTCGCGGGCTCGATCGATTATCCCCGCGTAGTCCATACGAGGCTCGATCGGATGGTGCTGGTCGTGGGGGCTGCGCAGGTCGAACGGTGAAGGCGTAGTGCCGCCCACTGAGGTGGGCTGACTTGGCTGGCAGTTGGGAGTCAGGCTAAACAGCCTTGGCTTCACAAATGAGAACTATTATCATTTGGGAACATGACTGCAAGCCCTCCCCTGCAAAAAGACGGAGTGCCTGATGACCTGGTCCCGGCGCGGCGCTCCGCGACGGGCATCCGTTCGGTTCTCGCGCACGAGCTCTTTCGCGGTGAGCGGGAAGTGCAGCTCGAACACGCCGGCGAGCATTACCGGCTGCGCATCACCGCGAGCGGGAAGTTGATCCTGACCAAATGATTTGCGCCACTATTGCCCTCCCCACCACCAGGAACTGGGCTCGGGACGATGTGTCATGAACCGCGGAGGACTACCACGTGAAAGGCCGCCATCTGGCGTTGGTGGTCGTCGTGCCTCTGTGGGGTCTTGCCGCGCAACCGTCCAGCGGAGCCGAGTCGCCAGAGTCCCCCGATGAAGCGCGCCGTCTCCCGGTGATCACGGTGGTGGCTTCCACGCCGGTGGCCGGAAATGACATCGATGCGCTCAAGCTCCCTTACTTCATTCAATCTGCGGAGGCGGATGAGCTCGGGCGTTCGCAGGCTCTCGACGTCACGGAGTTCCTCGGCCGCAGGCTCGCCGGCGTGTCGCTCAATCAGGCGCAGAACAATCCGTTGCAGCCGGACCTGCAGTTCCGCGGGTTCACGGCGACGCCGCTGCTCGGCGGCTCCGAAGGTGTGGCGGTCTATGTCGATGGCGTGCGCGTCAACGAGGTGTTCGGCGATACCGTGAACTGGGACTTGATCCCCGAAGCGGGCATCGCGCGAATCACGCTCTTGTCCGGGGCAAACCCCGTCTTTGGCTTGAATGCGCTCGGTGGAGCACTAGCGCTGCAAACCAAAACGGGATTCTCGTCCGAAGGCACGAGCGCGTCCTACTCAGCAGGCGACTTTGGCCGGGAAGAAGCCGTGCTCGAAACCGGCGGGCACTCCAGCAATTGGGGCTGGTATCTCATGGGCAGCAACTTCGATGAGGACGGCTGGCGCGACCTGTCTCCTTCACGTGCCGCCAACGGATCGGGAACGCTGTCCTGGCGAGGTCAACGGGCGCAATTCGATCTTCGCGCCAGTCGAGGCAATACCAGCCTCGTGGGCAACGGTGCGGCGCCGGTCGAGAGGTTGGCCGAGCGCCGCTCGAGCATATTCACGGCGCCGGATCAAACCCGTAACACGCTGACTCTTGTCAGCCTTCAGGGCGCGATCGACTTCGCGCCAACACGCAAGCTTTCCGGAACGCTCTATCGGCGCAAAGTGAATACGCGTTCCTACAATGGCGATTCGACCGATTCCGAGGAATGCGCAGCGGACGAAGCTCTGCTGTGTGATGAGGATGGCGAGCCCGTGCTGGATCAGAACGGCGAACAGATCTCGTCCGAATTCGACGCCATCAACAATATCAGTAACCGCCGCCAGAGCGCCGACGGCGGCAACTTGCAGATCTCATTGACAGACGCCGTAGGCGGTTTTGCCAATCAGCTGACATTCGGTGCGGAGTATCTGCGCGGACGGCTCGGCTTCGACTCTGCGGTGGAGGCATCGATTCTGCAGGACAATCTGCAGACGACGCCTGATACGGGCGTTTTCATTCCCGATGCAGTCCTTGCCGTGAAAAGCAGAACCCGCACCGGCGGCCTTTACTTCACGGACACGCTGTCGCTCACGGAGCGTCTCGCCGTGACGATATCGGGGCGCTGGAATCGCTCGCGCATCCAAATCGATGATCTGACCGGCGAGCACCCCGATCTCAACGGGCGGCATACCTTCTCGCGCTTCAACCCCGCGGCCGGGCTGACATATCAAATCAATACTTCGATCAACGTGTATGGAGGTTACAGCGAGTCCACACGGACTCCGACGCCGGTGGAACTGACGTGCTCCGATGAGGACGCGCCGTGCAGACTCCCCAATCAATTCCTGGCAGACCCGCCTCTCGAACAGGTCGTGGCGAACAGCTGGGAAATTGGGGTCAGGGGAACTCTCGGAAGTGATCGGGCCGACAGCTTGAAATGGCATGCGGGAGGGTTCACCACGACGAACCGGGACGACATCCTGTTCCAGGTGACCGGTGGCGCGAGCTCCAACGAGGGATTCTTCGCCAACGTCGGAGACACCCGGCGCCGCGGATTGGAGGCGACCATCGAAAGCTCTGCCCTCGACGCGCGGCTGCATGCCTATGCCAGCTACACCTATCTCGACGCCGTCTACCGCACTTCCTTTCTTGAAGTCAGCGCGAATCATCCGTTGGCCGATGAGGAGGGCGTCATCCAAGTCAGCCGCGGCGATCGCATTCCGAGCCTGCCCAGGCATGCGTTCAAACTGGGTGCGGACTACGAAGTAACATCCCGCCTGACCATTGGCGGCGATCTCGTCGGCAGTTCGGGTCAATACCTGCGCAGCGATGAAGCCAACCTCCTTGGCCAGCTGGACGGCTTCACTGTCTTCAACCTCAGGGCGCAGTTCGCGCTGAATCGCAATGTGAGTTTCTACGGCCGCGTGGATAACTTGTTCGACCGCCACTACGAGACCTTCGGCACACTGGGGGAGCCGGACGAAATCTTTCCGCAGTTCAAGGATCCGCGGTTCGTTAGCCCCGCGCAGCCGCGCGCGGGATGGGTTGGGATCAGGATTGTCCTGTAGTGTCGCGCTCTACGGCAAGGCCGCACAACCAACCGCGTTAACGCTCCTCGTGACCCTTCAAGCCGTAGTACACGATGTATAGGTAGCACACCGCGGGCACGATGAATGAGAACGAGATCGTCGAGAGATCGGCCACGTAGCCCCCGATGACGGGAATGATCGCTCCACCGACGATGGCCATGCACAGCACGCCGGATCCTTCGCCTGTGTGGTGACCGAGGTTGGAGATGCCCAGCGTGAAGATCGTCGGGAACATGATGGAATTGAACAGGCCGATGGCCAGCACCGCATACATCGCAACGGTTGCCATGAGTAGCTCATCGCGACAAGCAGCAGCACGATGACGCAGGCGGCGTTGAACGCCAGCAGAGTGCCCGGCTTTACGCGCCTCAACACGGCGGCGCCGATGAAGCGCCCGACCATGGCGCCACCCCAATAGAGCGACAGATAGCTGCCCTGCGACGTGCCTTCGGACAGGCCGCCGATATCCGGTTGCGCCATGAAGTTGACCAGGAAGCTGCCGATCGTCACTTCCGCGCCGACATAGACAAAGATGGCGACGGCGCCGAGCACCAGGTGCGGTATGCGACCAGACACTGCGGCGCCGGGGCCGTCGGCGCGGACCGCAGTCGTCGCAGTCGGCTTGCCGGTCGAAATCTCCGGCAACTTGAATTGCGAGAAGACGACGGCGATGGCGAACAGGACGCCGGCTAGAACGAGATACGGCACCTGAGTCTGGATTTCCTTGCGTATCGACCGGCGGCGCCGGCGCGCCGACAGGATCAGCATCGAGCCCGACGTAAGGGCCGACGGTCGTGCCGAGCGAGTTGAAGGCCTGTGTGAGATTCAGGCGACTCGCGGCAGTGTGCGGCTCGGCCCGAGAACCGCGACATAGGGATTCGCAGCGACTTGCAGCAGCGTGATGCCCGAGGCCAGCACGAACAGCGCGGCCAGAAACAAACGGTAGGAATGCGCCGACGGCCGCGGGGTAGAACCCCAGGCAGCCCACGCCCGCGATCGAGCAGACCGATGATGATGCCCTGCGGTAGCCCGACGCGCTCCACCAGATAGCCGGAGGGAACGGACATCACGAAGTAGGCGCCGAAGAAGCAGAACTGGATCAGCATCGCCTGCACGTAGCTGAGGGTGAAGATCGCCTTCAGGTGCGGGATCAGGATGTCGTTCAGCGAGGTGATCAGGCCCCACATGAAGAACAGCGAGGTCAGCACGATCAGCGCCGGGGTGTATTTGTTTTTCATGGGCGACCGTGGGTTAATCGGTTGTGGGCAGTGTAGTCGAGCCGTACGAGATCACAACATGAAGTACCAGTTTGCGCCTGCGCTTTGCCTTCTGCTCTGGGCAGCATCCCCGCTGGCCTGCGCGGCCGTGGTCGTGAGATCTCCGGATGGGCGCCTCGAAATCGAGCTGTTCACGCGCGCGGAGTCAGCCGCTTCGAGCCAGGTTCAGTATCGGGTCTCTCTGGCGGGCAAGGCCGTCGTCGATCCGTCGAACCTGGGAGCTCGCCTCAAAGGCGGCGCGCAATTCGGCCGCAATAGCGTAATCGTGGGCTCGGAGTCAGTCGAGATCGACTCCTCCTTCGAGCAGTTTCCAGGCAAGCGCAGACATGTGATCGATCGCGTGAACGAGACTACGCTCACGCTGCGCGAGCGCGGAGCGAAGGGGCTCGAGTGGCAGGTGCAGGTGCGAGCGTATGACGATGGCGTCGCGCTGCGCTACCGGTTCCCAAAACAGCCACGCTGGTCGAACCTGGAACTGGCTGACGAGCTGACGGAGTTTGATTTTCCGGCCAGTGCGCTCACCACGGGGCTGCCGCTGGAGAGCTTCACGACTTCTCACGAGAACCGCTACCAACGGCGGCGCGTCGATGAAATTCCGGCCGGTCAACTGCTGGCGTTGCCGCTGCTGGTGGAGGTGCCGGGCGTCGGCTGGGCCGCCGTCCTCGAAGCGAACCTGACCGACTTCGCCGGGATGTACCTGGCTCGCGGCGCATCGCGGGGTGGAAATCTGGGCAGCCGCCTCTCGCCTCTCCCGGGCGAGCCCAGGATTGCCGTTCGCGCGACTCTGCCGCATGACTCGCCCTGGCGCCTGATCTTGATCACCAAGGAAGCACGCCAACTGCTCGAATCGGACACCGTGCTCAAGCTCAACGCCCCGAGCGTGATCAAGGATACTTCGTGGATCAAGCCCGGCAAGACGACGTTTCCCTGGTGGAACGATTACTACGAGCCCGACGTGCCGTTCAAAATGGGCCTCAATACCGAGACGGCCAAGCACTACATCTATTTCTGCGCCGAGTACGGCATCCCGTATCACACGCTCGACGGAGTCAACGACCTCGCCTGGTACGGCGGGCGCATCGCGCCCTACGAAGGCGCCGACATCACGACAGGAATTGACGGCCTGGATCTCAAGGAAGTCATCGACTACGCGAAGCAAAACCGCGTGCAGATCCGGCTGTGGATGCACTGGGAAGCCGCTAAGAAACACATGGCCCGGGCATTTCCGCTGTATCGCGAGTGGGGCATCGAAGGCGTGATGATCGACTTCATGGACCGCGACGATCAGGAGATGGTCAATTTCCAGCGCGAGCTGTTGCAGCTGGCGGCGGACAACCATCTGACCGTGACGTTTCATGGCGTCGCGGCGCCCACCGGCCTGGAGCGCACGTTTCCCAACCTTCTCAACAGCGAAGCGGTACGCAATCTCGAGTACGACAAGTGGGACGAAGACGGCGTGACGCCGGAGCACGATGTAACAGTACCGCTCACGAGAATGCTCGCCGGACCGGTTGACTATCACCAGGGCACGCTTCGCGGCGTGCCGCTCGAGCAATTCAAGCCAAGGGTTACCGAGCCGCTGGTGATCGGCACACCCTCCAGGATGTTGGCTTCGTACGTCGTGCTCCAGAATCACCTGCCGATGATGGCCGACTACCCGGCGGCTTATCATCGGTTCCACCTCAGCCAGGTCATGTCTGCGGTGCCCTCCACCTGGGACGACACGCGGGCGCTGGCCGCCCGGGTGGGCGAAGAGATGATCATCGCGCGTCGCAGTGGCAAGGAGTGGTGGATCGGTGCAATGACGGATCGACACGCGAGGGACGTACAGTCGCCGCTCTCTTTTCTGCCCGCAGGCCAATTTCGAGCGACGATCTACCAGGATGATCTCGCAGCCAGGCAAGGCTTCAAGCTCGAAACGCGCGAGGTGACGGCGTCCGACAAGCTCCACCTGCGGCTCGCCGAATCCGGTGGAGCGCTCGTCAGGTTGACGCCAGTGACCAATGACAAACCGCCACCAGCATGGCGGCTGGTGTGGAGCGACGACTTCGACACGCTCGACCAGAGCAAATGGGAGCTGATCGACACGAAGTATCCGACGAACGAGTCGCTGCAGGACTATCTGCCGGAGCAAATCCGCATCGACAACGGCAAGTTGGAGATCCTCTCGGAGAACAAGCCGTCGCGCGGCCTGGCCTATCTCTCAGGCCAGATCATAAGTCGAAAGGCGCAGCGCTTCGGGCGATGGGAAGTGCGGGCCAAACTGCCGGGCACCAAGGGCTTGTGGCCCGCGATCTGGCTGCTGCCCGATGGGCCATGGCCGACCACAGGCGAGATCGACATCATGGAGTATCGCGGCGATCTGCCGACGATCACCTCGAGCACGTTTCATTGGGGGACACGCAACCCCGATACGCATGATTATTTCGGCGTCGAGCAGCAGATGGCGATCGGGGACAAGCTCATATCGTACGCCGACGGTTTCCACACCTTCGCCTGCGAATGGGTCGAGAACCAGCTGCGGTTCTACGTCGACGATGTGCATCACGGGACGTTCTATAACGACGAGGTAGGATACTTCCTGCCGAAGCTCTCCGAGCCGATGCGGCTCATCATCAACACCGCGATCGGCGGCAACTTCCTCACTCCCCCGGACGAGACGACGATCTGGCCGCAGCGATTGACGGTGGATTGGGTCCGCGTCTATGAGCTCGCCGAGGAGCCGGGCAACCGGGCGTTTCGCAACGGCGGCTTCGATGAGAACGGCGGGTCACCTGCCGGCTGGCACGTCTTCGGCAATGTCATCGACGGCAAACCGAATGTGCTCGTGCAGAGCGCGGCGGTGCGGGATGGAACACACTCGCTGAAAATCTCGGGGCAAGGCATTGCCGGGGCCAACTATTCAGGCGTGACTCAAAGCATCAGCGTCGCCGGCGGCGAGCGGGTGGGCGCGAGGCTTTCGGCGTTCGTGCGTTCCAGGGAGGCGCTGACCGACGCCAGGGACCGCGCCTACCTGAAGATCGAGTTCTACAACCACTGGGGCGATTTCTTCGGCGGCCCCGCGATGCTTGGGTTCGAAGAACGGGTGATTGCCGGGGCTGCGACGAAGACCAATGCCTGGCAGGACCACAAGCTGGAAGCGGTGGCTCCGGCCGGCTCGGTCGAGGCCCGCCTGTCGCTTTCATACGGCCAGACCTCCGGCGCAGCGGGAGCGGTTTACATCGACGCGGTCGAATTCTCACGCATCAGCGCGGGCGACAGCGACGGGCGAGGGATTCATCACCGACCTGCTCAAGCCTTTCAACGACAGGAATTATCACGATAGCGTGCTGGCGGTGGTCGGGCTGCTGCTTTGTGCTCGAAGCATGAGGATCACCATCTTCTTTCTGGCCCTGGGTCTCGTTATGCCGGCGACGGCAGAAGAGCGGAAGCCTGTGGAGTTCGGCGTTTGTTTTCACCATGGCGCCTTCGGTGACGAATACACGCCGGCGGCGGCAGCCGTGCTGGACGACCTGCGTTCCGCGGGAAAATTCTGGATCCGGGGGGATTTTCAGGAGCCGGCGAAGGATGCTCCCTTCGCCGCCGACATGAAGCGCAAAGGCATCCAGGTGCTGGCCCTGCTGCCCTGGTACTCCAAAGATACTTCGGGATGGTCGGCTTACCTGAAGAAGCAAGTGCACGCGACCCCAGATGTCCCCGCCTGGGAAATTGCCAACGAACCGGAGATGACCTGGTGGGGCGGGCCGATACCGCCAGCCGCGTATATGAGCATGCTCCGCGAAGCGCGCGCGATCATCAAGACCGCGAACCAAGACGCTCATCTGGTGGGCCCCGCCGTTGGAGCAACCTCCGAAGGCGTGGCCTATCTCAAATTGCTGATCGATATGGACCTGCTGGATCTCGTGGACGCGATTTCCGTGCACTACTACGTCTACCACCAGAATCTATTGCTCGAGGACGTGAAGCGAGCCGTCGCCGGCCGCAAACCGATCTGGATTACTGAAACCGGATGGACCACGTCTGACCAGGAGGGCGGAGAAGAAGCACAGCGAACGTACATCCAGCGTTACTACGACAGGAACAGCGGCATGCTCGGGTCCGACCCGGCCGTGCAGGTGATCTTCAACTACGAGCTCAACGATGAGCGCCATCCCGCGCTTCCCGGCAAGGACGACGGCTGGGGCCTGACGTACGGACCCGAAGGCGGATTCGGCAGGAAGGCGGCGTATCGCGCTTTCAAAGACTTACTGAGCCATTAGCGTTTGCTCATCGCCTCGAGAAGCGACGGCGCGGCGGCGCGGCTGAACGCGCGTGAGTCCTCGCCCACGAGTTCCGCGACGGTCGCCGCGATCTGCGATTGAATGACTGCCGGCACATTGCGTCGCTCGCCGAGCGGCGGCGTGTCCGGCCCAATCACCGCGATCCAGATATTGTTTGAGCCCTTCTGCCCCGTGCCGTGGTCTCTCCACTCTTCGCGCCCACTGCCTCTCCCGTGATCCGTGGAAATGATCAGCGTGGTCCGGTCCTTGTATTCCGGGGTCGACTGTATCTGCCGCCACAGCTCTGCCATGTACGAGTCGAACGAGTGCGCGGTCTCGAGAAAGTTGTCGTAACGACCCATGTGCTGCCAGGTGTCCGTATCGCCATAGCCGATGAACAGCACACGCGGCTTGTGGGTGCGCAGGTGCTCGCGCACGGCCACGTGCAGGAATGAGTCGAAGGGATCGGTGCCCTCGAACCTGGTGGTCGTGCGGTAGAGCTCATTCAGCAGCTTGCCCTGAGGGCTCTTGTCGCTTGCGTCGATGGCTGTGCGGCCCGCGCGGATGGCAAGGCCGCTGCGCTTGCCGTTGAAGATGTCGGCGAACGCATGCCAGGTGCCGAAAATTTCCACCTTGCCCGCGAATGCCGGTTTCGAATTGAGCCACTCGAACACCGTGACGTTGGGATTCGGGCCGTATTCATTGGAGTCGATCCGCTTGTCGACCACCCCGGTTGCCAGCTCGTTGTAGCCCGGATAGGAAAACCAGAAGGGATTCGCGACATGCGCGACGCTGCCCGCCTTCTGATTGCCGAACAGCTGCCCCTGCTTCGCCACGGTTTCCCACAGGAAGGGGAACAGCAAGCGGCGCCGCACCTGGGGGTCGTCGTTCCAATATTTGCGCTTGAGCTCCTCGGGCGCAGTCCAATTGCCGCCGGCATCGGTGAGGAGCGTCGCATCGGCCCCCGTGAACACCTCTTGCCAGCGCACGCCGTCGGGGATCACGAGGATCACGTTCTGCGTCTTGCCGGCCCACGCGGCCGTTGCGCAGGTCATGCCGGCGAATGAGGTTAAGAGCAGCTTGGCGAATCGGGACATGATGGACTCCAATCGATGACTTTGCCGCTACGGCAGGATTTCCACGGGGGTATGCGAGCCATGCGCTGAATCAGGACTGATCCATACGGCCGCCTTTGCCGGCTCCACGACCCACTGGTTGCGATCGTTCCACAGCGCGAAAGCATCGGGCGCCAGGGCAAATGTGACTTTTTTGGTTTCGCCCGGGGCCAGCGCCACTCGCTGAAAACCCTTCAGAGCGCGAACCGGCTGAGCCACGCTCGTGCCCATGAGCCGCACATAGAGTTGCACTACCTCTTCGCCCGCGCGCGTACCCGTGTTCGTCACGTCGGCGCTCGCCGTCAACGCAGACTTGCTCTGCTCTGCCCCGCCGTGGAGGCCTGTAGCAAGTTCGGAGGCTTTGAGCTGACTCGCGCTGATTGCAGTCGAGCCGTAGCGGAACGTGGTGAAGGACAGGCCGTGCCCAAATGGAAATTGCGGATCGTTGCGCTCGTCGATGTAACGGGAAACGTAAGTATCCGTGTCGTCGCCCGGAGGATTCGTCAGATCACTCTTGTTTGCCGGACGCCCCGTATTGAGCGCGTTGTAGTACAGCGGTTCCTGCCCCACGCTGCGGGGCCAGCTTACCACCAGCTTTCCGGTGGGATTGGATTCACCGTAGAGCGTGCGCACCAGGGCTGGCCCGGCCTGGATGCCGGGGAGCCAGGCAGCCAGCACGGCCGGAACGTGCTCAAACGCCCAAGGCAGCGTCAGCGGGCGCCCGCTGAACAGTACGAGAACTACCGGCTTTCCCGTGGCGACGATTTTTTCCAGCAGTTCCTGCTGTCGCCCCGGCAACCCGAGAAAGGCGCGCGAAGTGGCCTCGCCTGTCATTTCCCCGCCCGCCTCGCCCAGCGCCAGGATCACCACGTCCGCCTTCCCGGAAGCAGCCACGGCGGCAGCCAGATCTGCATCGGACCCGTCTTTGACGCCAACGCCCTTGAGGTGAATCAGATTCTGCTGCCCCACTTGCCTGGCAAGTGCGGTGTGGAAAGACATCACATCCTCATTGCGACCCAGTCCTGCCCAGGACCCCAGCGCGCTGGGCAGGTCGTCGGCAAGCGGCCCGATCAGCGCAACGCGCTGGCCGCGGTTCGAAAGCGGAAGGATTGGAGCGTTGTTCGGTCCCGGCGAATTCTTCAGCAACACAAAAGAGCGCTCGGCCGCCCTCAACGCCAGGGAGACACCATCCGGACGCAACATGGCTGCGGCCTCTCGCGCCTCGTCGGCAAAGGGGCGCTCAAACAGACCGAGTGCGAACTTCAGCCGCAGGACGTTCCGCACCGACTCGTCGATGCGGTCCAGTGGAACCTGACCTGAGCTCACCAGCTGCGCAAGGTGATCGTGGTAGGCACTGCTCGCCATGTCCATGTCCACGCCCGCCAGGAAAGCCTTGCGCGCCGCCGTAAGGCGATCATTGGCGATGCCATGCTGAATCACTTCGCGCACCGACTCCCAGTCACTGTCGACGACGCCGCGAAATCCCCATTCTTCGCGCAAGACCTGGCGCAATGTGAATGGATTGGCGGACGCCGGCACACCATTCAGCGAGTTGAAGGCAGACATGATGGTGGCTGCGCCGGCATCCACGGCTGCGCGGAACGGCGGTAGATAAATCTGCCGCAACGTGTGCTCGGAGATCTCAGTGGTGTTGTAGTCGCGGCCGCCCTCGGCTGCTCCGTATCCGACGAAATGCTTGGCGCAGGCGGCGATGCTTTCCGGCGCATCGAGGCGCGTTCCCTGATACCCTCGAACGTAGGCAGCCGCCATCTGCGAACCGAGAAATGGATCTTCTCCGGCGCCCTCGGTCATGCGGCCCCAGCGGGCATCGCGGGCGATGTCGACCATGGGAGAAAACGTCCAACGAATCCCGGTTGCCGAGGCTTCTCGCGCCGCGATCCTGGCCGTCTGCTCTACCAGGAGCGGATCCCAGGTCGATGCCAGAGCCAATGGAACCGGGAAAATGGTGCGAAAACCGTGAATGACATCCAGTCCGAAAACGATCGGAATCTTGAGACGCGATTTCTCGACGGCGATGTGCTGGTAGGCATTGGTCTGTTTGGCCGTCGAGATATTGAACAGCGCGCCGATCTGCCCTTTGGCGATCATGTCCTCGTAATCCGTGCGGTTGGTGCCGGGGCCCGTCGGCTGTCCCGCCGAGTATTGGACCAACTGGCCAACCTTCTCCTCGAGCGTCATCGTTCCCAGCAGGGCCGCCACGCGGGCGTCGAGCCTTGCGTCATAGATGCCGGTGCGGATACTGGGCGCGTCAGACTGCGCCACCACGGCGTGGCAAACCAGCAAGGCGGCAAAGGTGACTGTGGTGCACAGTTTTCGCATCATTGGATTCTCCTTTTGCATTCAGACCAGCGCAGTGCCGCTGTGCGGATCGAAGAAATGCAGGTGCGCCGTATCGACGCCGAGCCGCAGCCGCTCGCCCACTGCAATCACATCCCGGCCGTTCAACAGAGCGCTGACACCGGGCTCAGCCTGCTGCCCGGAATCATCCCCGTGGCGAAATCTCACGATCCGCTCGTGGCCGTGTTCCTCGACGGCATGCGGCACCACCTCGATCCGGGGCCAATGGCTCGGCGCGGTGTTATCGAGTGCCAGATCACCGGGTCTCAGACCCATGATGAATGTGGAAGGAACCGAGCTCGGGATTCTGACGCCGGGCGCGAGCGGCAGCTCATATTCACCAAAGCGGACCGCCGTGGCGGTCAGATTCGACTTCAACAGGTTCATCGGCGGCGAGCCCATGAACGTCGCGACGAATACGTTGCAGGGCCGGTCGTAGAGATTGCGCGGAGTGTCGCACTGCTGCAGCGTTCCTTCGCGCATCACGGCCACGCGCTCGCCAAGCGTCATGGCCTCGATCTGATCGTGCGTGACATAGAGGGTGGTGACGCCGAGCCGCTCGCGCATCTTCGACAACTCGGCGCGCATCGATGCGCGCAATTGCGCGTCAAGATTCGAAAGGGGCTCATCCATCAGGAACGCCTTCGGTCTTCGCGCGATCGCGCGGCCCATGGCGACGCGCTGCAGCTGACCACCGGACAACTCAGCCGGCCTGCGGGACAGAAGCGATCCGAGTCCGAGCAACCCGGCGACATCGGCAACGCGCTCGCGCCGCTCCTGTTCGCTCATGCGGCGTGACTTCAGGCCGAATTCAATGTTGTCCCGAACCGTCATCTGC
Source organism: uncultured Gammaproteobacteria bacterium (assembly GCA_963759725.1). Classification (GTDB taxonomy): domain Bacteria; phylum Pseudomonadota; class Gammaproteobacteria; order Steroidobacterales; family Steroidobacteraceae; genus CAVXAE01. The sequence goes on from CAVXAE010000001.1 coordinate 236,759, forward strand.
GGGTACAGCGCGTAGTTCTGGAACACCATCGCGATGTCGCGCTCTCCCGCGGCCTTGCCGGTGACATCGGCTTCACCGATGAGCACGCGACCGCCGTCGAGCGGTTCCAGTCCGGCGACTGCGCGCAGCAAGGTCGACTTGCCACAACCGGAAGGGCCGACGAGCACCAGGAATTCGCCATCCGCGATCTGGAGGCTCACACCATCCAGAGCACGGGTGCCGTCGGCAAACGTGCGGCTGGCGCCTTCGATCGAGATTGATGCCATCGGCGTGCGCCGTCCTTACGTCGTTCGGGGGTCGTGCTTGCGGCGGTGATTGTCCGGCCCCGTCGGCATGTCGCGGTAATCGAGCGCCGGAAATCCGGTTTCGATCGATACGTAGCGTCCTTCACGTGCAGACGTCTGCGCCGCGAGCATGACCTCCAGACAATGCAGAGCGTGTTCGGGCTGATGGACAGGCCGTGTCCCGGCGGCAACGCACTCGACCAAGTGTCGCAAGCCGACGGTCCACGGCCATTGAGGCTCGCTTTCCTCGAGGAACTCCCACAGCTCACGCTCCTTCGTCCAGCGCTCGTAGCCTTGCGGCGCCCAATCGTCACCGAGCATCTGCATGACGCCGGCCGTGCCGTAGAGCTCGATCGCGGGGCTGCGATACTTCTGCATGGTGAAGCCGGTGGTGATGCAGGCGAATCGGCTTTCCCCGAAGTCGAGAAGTACCTGCGCGTTGTCATCCGCCTGCACGTCGATCTCGACACCCTCCGACATGCGTCGCGGGATCGCGGTGCCAACCATTGCGCACGCGCGTCGCACAGGCCCCATGAAGCCGCAGAGGCTTTTCAGGTTGTACACGGCGAGATCGAACAGCGCTCCTCCACCCGGACGATAGAACCATGTTCCCCACCACGGTCCGGCCCAGCCGTAACGCGCGCGAGCCTGCACGACTCTGCCGATTTTTCCCGAGTGCACGTCGGCATGCATGGCACGGTACGTCGGTGACAGCACGATGTGCGGAGCGCAGACCAGAAGCCCCTTCGCGCCTTTGCTGACTTTCAGCAACTCACGCGCGGCGGCAAGATCGGTCGCCATCGGCTTTTCAACGAGGACATGTTTGCCCGCCCGAAGAGCGGCCTGCGCCAGCTCGGCGTGCTCATTCATGCTGGTCAGCACGAGAACGGCATCGACATCGTCGCGCGCCATGAGCTCGGCCGCGGTGGCGGGTGTCGAGATAGACGGATGCAGGGCCGCGACCGCCGCCGTCTTCTCGCGGTCGACGTCGAATCCGGCGGTAAGGCGCGCCTGCCCGTTTTGCTCGAGCTGGCGAATCAACTGCCGGTAGGGGCCCATGAAGACGCTACCGAGTCCAAGCACTCCGAGTCGCAGCATGTCAGTGTCCTTGGTTGGAAGGCGCCGACCATTCCGGCCGTTGCCAGGGGTAGTGATTGGGTCTGTCGAGCAGGACGGGCGCGAGACCGAATCCGAACACGAGCGCGCGGCGCGGCCGGTCGGACATATTCGGCCCCGCGGCATGGATCGTTCGTCCATCGTGAATGGTCGCCGCGGCGGTCGGCAATTCGCAAACGGTTTCACCAGCATCGGGCGTCGCTCCGCTCAAACGAAGCCCATGGGAATCGGCGGAAATCAGCTCGTGCGGCAGCACGGGCCCGCGATGACTCCCGGAGATGAATCGCATGCAGCCGTTCTCGAGCGTTGCAGGTTGCAGAGCAAGCCAGATGCTCATGCCACGGTGAGCGTATCGCGGGTCCCAGTACGCTTCATCCTGGTGCCAGGGCGTGGCACCACCGATTCGCGCCGGCTTCAGGATGGCGTGATTGCCGGTCGGCACGCAGCCTGGCCCCAGCAACTGCCGGGCAATCTCACGCGCATTGCGATACGCCAGCCCTTGAATGAGTAGTGGTGCATAGCGCTCGGGATTGACGACCTGCGGCAGCGGCGCGCGCGCCACGTCTGCGTTCAATTCAATGCGATCGCCTTCGTCGAATCCTTCCTTCCGTTTGAACAAGTCGTCATACAGCCCGAGCAGGACCTCGACCTCAGCGTGGTCTGTGAGCGCATCGACACGCAGGAACCCGTCGCGATCGAACGAGGCTACCTGCGCATCCGTCAGCTTGAAGGACGGCGCCGTCATTGCTTCAAGGCTCCCACCCACATGCCGTGCACGAAGCGGCGATGTGTGGCGATGAACAGCACAACGACCGGCATCGCGACCATCACTGCAGCGGCAGCCATGCCGACCAGATCGGTCGTGTAGCGGCCGGCAAAAAATGCGAGACCGAGCGGAGCCGTGCGCAGATCCTCGCGCGACAACATCACGAGCGGCAGCAGAAATTCGTTCCAGGACCACATGAATACGAGAACCACCAGTGTCAGCAGTGCCGGCCGGGCCCCAGGCAGCAGCACCTTCCAGAGAATGCGCAGCGAACCCGCGCCGTCCATTGCCGCCGCTTCCAACAGCTGGCGCGGCACGCCGCGAAAATACGCCCGCATCCAGAACGTGCCGAATGCGGAGTTCGTGCCGATCAGCGGCAGGATGACCGCCCAGTAGGAGTTCGTGAGGTGCCCGGCGCGCAGCTCGACATATAGCGGCACGATGACCGCTTCGAAAGGAATGACGAGGCCGCTCAGCAGCAGGTAGAAGAGCACGTTCTTACCGGCAAAGCGCATGGTGCCGAAGGCATAGCCGCTCAACGTGGACACGACGACGGTTCCCGCGACCACCGCGATGCTGACGATCAGGCTCGATTTGAGATAGCTGGCGAAGTGCGCGACCTCGAAAGCGCGCGCGTAGTTCTCGAAATGCAGCCGGTCGGGCCATTCGAATCCGGTGAGATAAGCCTGCTCCGGCTGCAGGCTGAGCAACACGACACCAAGAATCGGCAATACCGTTACTACCGCGAACACGATCAGGATCGAGCCACCCAACATTCCCGTTCTTGGCGCTGCGGTCACGGCGCCCTCCGGTCCGCGATCCGGTTGATCAGGAAAGTCACGGCGAACACGACGATGCTCAGGATGACAGCAAGCGCGGCTGCGGAGCCGAGCCTGCCGTCTTCAAAAGCGCGCCGGTAGATCAGGATTCCCGGCACGACCGTTTCCGTTCCCGGCCCGCCGCGCGTCGTCACGAACACGAGATCGAATGCGCGCAACGCGGCGATGACAGTGACGGTCAGCGCGACGGTGATCGGCCCCTTGAGCCCTGGCAAGGTGACGGCGAGGAATTCCCGCCAGCGGCCGGCCCCATCGACCGCCGCCGCATCGTAGAGCGAGCCTGGAATCTGCTGCAGGCCCGCGAAAAACAGGGTGACGCACAGGCCAATCAGAGTCCAGGTGCCGACGATGCCGAGACTCGGCAGCGCCCATGTGAAGCTCCCGAGCCAGTCGACCCGGGCCCAGCCGAGTCCGACCGCGCTCAATGCCGCATTGAGCGGGCCGTCCAAAGCCAGAATCCACCCCCAGCTGACTCCGATCACCACCGTTGAGATCGCTTGCGGCAGGAAGATCAGGGTTCGCAGCGCGCTGCCACCAGGGAGGCTGGTCCGCGAGCTGCTCACAGCGAGCGGCAGGGCCAGCAGCACCGGAAGCAAGCCGAAAAAGAACATGAGAACGAGCGTATGGCCGAAGGCCGCGCGCGCGAGCGAGCTGGCGAACACCTCGCGATAGTTGTCGAAACCCGTGAATACAGCCTGCGTGAGCCCATCCCAATCGTAGAAGGACAGTCCCACCGTGTGTGCAAATGGCACGAGAACGAAAGGCACGAAAAACAGGAACGCGGGCAGCAGGTAGAGATAGGGCAACGCTGCGCGGCGGCGTCCCGTCATCACAGCGAGTCCAGGAATTTCTGGCGGGACTGCTCGATGCGGGCGAGCCCCTGCTCGGGCGCTTCATGCTCCGAGATGATCGACTGCATGGTCGGATAGAGCACTTCGGTGCCGTTCGGCGCCGAGAAATCGAGATACGGCAGCAGCGTCCCGTTCGCGAGGACGCTTTGCCAGGCCGCGAAGATCTCCCCGGCCAGTCGCGAGGGCATCCGGGGCGCGCGTTCGCCGAGATCGAGCGGTGAGATGTCGCCGGTCTTTGCCAGCTCGATTGCAAAGGCTTCCTGCGTCATGAAGTCGATGAACTCGGCGGCGAGGTCCGCCTGGCGACTGGCTGTCGTGATGTGCCAGCCATAGCCGACGCTGCCAGTCGCACGGCGCGGATCGCCCCTGCGAACCGGGGGCGTGAGAAAGAAGGCGACGTCGTCACTCATGGCCGCCGACAGTTGCGCGGCATTCCAGGAGCCGGTGGGCAGGAAAACGCCTATGCCGCGCGTGAATCTCGCGAGCGCGTCATCAGCCGACATGCTGTTGACGCCGGCCGCGATGTACCCATTCGCGTTCCACTGCGCGAGCTTGCGGGCGCTGGCGATGAAGCTCGGGGCTGTCCACTGCACCGACCGGTCGCCGAAGACGATGCCGTTGATCTCGCGGTCCGATGCGAGATCGTCGCTGACGAGATAGAAAAGATGCAGCCCCGGCCATTGCTGCTTGTTTCCCAGCATGATCGGCACTTCACCCGCCCGTTGCGCGGCACCGAGAGCGCTCTCGAGCTCGGCCAGCGTCGCCGGAACGCCGATATTGAGAGTCTTGAGCTTGCCGGCGTTGTAGAACCATCCGATGACATCGGCAGCGTATGGAATGCCGAAAATCGGCCCGTGCCCAAATTGCTTGCCGTCGGCGCTGAAGCGCATCTGCCGCTGGGCCACCTCCGGGTAGCGCTTGTCCCAGCCATAGCGCGCCGCCCATGGGTCGAGAGGGCGAAGCAGGCCGGCTTTGATCAATGGACCATCCAGCGACCAGCCGAGATTGCCTATGGCGACATCCGGCGCGCGGTCCGATGCGAGCGCCAGCTTGAGTTGCGGCGGGTAGGAGCCGAAGTCGCGGATGGTGAAGTTGATCTTCACGTCGGGATGCGCGGCGGAGAATTGCGCCGCCCTCTGCTGCACCAGCAGCAGGCGGGTTCCGCTTTCGGGCGTCCAGACCTCCAGCACGCGGCGGCCATCATCGGGTCCGCCAGCATTGCCGGCGCCGTTCGAGCCGCAACCAACCGAGATGCCCACGATGACCAGTGCTGCCGTGAGACCGCGCAGCGCATGCCGACGCCAGGCTCTCGCCGTCAGGTCCATCGCTTGGTGCGCTTCTGCAGAATCGCCCGGAACCGGTAGCGATCCGGATGGTACATGGACGTTTCGAGGCTGATGGCCATCCCTTCGGAATCAGTGGTCACGCAGTTCATGCGGAGCAGGCCGCGGCCGGTGGCGACGCCGAGCAAGCTCGCGTCAGCCTCGCTCGCATCCACGACATCGACGTATGAATCCGCAATCGTGGGCACGATGCCCTGCGATTCCAGCGCCGAGTAGATGGAGCCGGTGAAGTCGAATCCGTCCGGCCAGCGCAGGCGGCTCGTCGGCATCCTCAGGCGTTCGATCGCGGTGGGCCGGTCATCGAGCAGGCGCAATCGCGACAGATCCAGCATCGGCGCACCGGGCGCCACCCGCAATGCTTCGGACTCGTCGAACGTCGCGTCGCGGTATTCCAGCGAAAGGATGCGCGAGCTCGCGACCAAGCCACGCATCTGGGCCATCTGCGTAAAGCCCATGAGAGTCGAAAGACTGTCGCTGACCTGTCCGCTGCGCACCTGCCAGCCGCGGCGCTCGTCCGGCTCGAGCAGGCCACGCTGGGCCAACACCTGCAAGGCGCGCCGAACGGTGAGGCGCGTAAACCCCAGCGCATCGCCGAGCGAGCGTTCCGATGGCAAGCGTTGCCCCGGGCGAAGGGCACCGGTTTCGATCTCGCGGTTGAGCGCCGTGGCGCAGGTTTCGTACAGGGATGCGGTATTGAGCCTGGCCAGAGGCGTTCGGGTACGGCGGCGGTGACTCGTCCGGGGCATGGTGGATTTGGGGCGTTGGTTGTCTTTGGTTGGTTCGCGCGCGGCAAACACGATTTCGGCAGCCCGGGCAGATTACCGAGCGTGATGCGGCGAAGCAACGCCGTAGGGGTGTGACCCGCCAGCCAGCGCAGATTCACCTGGTTCGAGTTGGTTGCTACTGGTTGCAAGGGCTGTGGGGGTCGCCTATATTCAGGACCAGCGCCGTTGTCGTAGAACCACCAACTAGAGTGAAGGCAGAGGGGCATTGGCCGAGAGTCCTGCATCGGGATACACGCCCTCGCCGCGGCCGACGTTCGACGCGCCGACCCTGATTCGTCGCGCCGACGTCAAGCATCACGTCTGGGGCGACCAGCAGTCGGGTCTTGTGGGCGACTGGCTGTATGCCTCCACCGATAAGGTTCACGTAATCGAGTTCAAGCTGGCCCCCGGGGGCTGGTTCAAGCATTCGAAGGCGTTTCGAACCGTGTTCGCCGCCGACGAAGTCCTATACGTGCTGAGCGGTGCAATGCTCGCCTGCAATCCGCAGACGGGCGAAGTCGTCGAATGCCTGGCCGGTGAATCCCTGTTCTTCCGCAAGGACACCTGGCACCACGTCCGTGCGCAAGGCACCGAGCCGTTGCGCGTTCTCGAATTCTTCGCGCCGCCTCCATCCCAGGGCACGAGCGGCGCCTATGCGATGAAAAAGGAATATCTGGAAACAGCGCTCTACAAGCGCGACGAGTTGCTGGGGAATTGCATCGGCGAAGGCAAGCTCAAGACGCTGCATAGGATCGGCGTGCGCGAGCGATCGCTGCGGCTGGAAGGCGAAATCGCCGTAGGCCTGATCGCCAGCACGGAGCATCTGACGGTCGCCGAAGTGCAAGTTCCGGTAGGAGCTGTAGGCGAAAAGACGGCGCACGGTGGCGATGCGATAATCGTCGGCCTGTCCGGCGAGCTCATGGTCCGCACGCACTGGAAGTCCCAGGTCGCAACATTCGAGCTCGGCCCGAGCGATGCGGTGTTCGTTCCCGAAACCGCGCAGTACGAGCTCCTCTCATTCGCTGGGTCCTCTACCGCCCTGCTCGGTGTCGCGCCGAGGTATCTGCCATGAGCAGATCGGCGCGCCGCGCAACGCGAAAGCGCGAAGGCCAGCGGTGCGTGCTCGGCATCGATGTCGGCGGCACGAGCATTCGAGCCGGGCTTTTCCTGCCGCGCTCCGGGTCGATCCGCCACGTTCGCGCAATACACACGGAGGCAGCGCGCGGCGGGCGGCAAGCGCTGGCGCGCGCAGCGGCTGTCGCGCGCGACGTTGTGGAAGACGGGCGCAAGTCCGGACTGTCGGTCGACAAGGTGGGCATAGGTGTACCCGAGCTGGTCGGTTCGGACGGAGAGATCGAAAGCCGCGCATCTCTGCCGTGGCGATCGAATCGAGTGCGCAAGGCCTTCGCTGCTTATGGTGCTGTGACCATTGCCTCCGATGTGCGGGCGGCGGCTTTGGCCGAAGCGCGTCTCGGTGCGGCTCGCGGCAATCCGACGTTCCTGTATGTCGGCGTCGGCACGGGAATCAGCTCTACTCTGTTCATCGACGGCAGGCCTTATCTGGGAGCGCATGGACACGCCATCTCCTTCGCGAGTGGCTCGACCTGCTCCGCCGAGGTTCACGAGGGTGGGACAGCCTTTGCTCCTCTCGAGTCACGCGCATCGGGACCAGCTCTGGTCAGCCGCGCGAGAGCGCTGGGTTATCACGCCGAGGATGCGGCTGAGGTTTGCCGGGAGGCGCGCGCACGATCTGGTGTTGCGCGCAGTGTGGTCGACGCCGCTGCGACCGAGCTCGCCGCTCACGTCGCGATCCTTGTCAATGCATTGGACCCAACGCTCGTCGTCCTGGGCGGCGGCGTCGGAGCAGCACCCGGCCGTTACTGGAACAGCTTTCGCGCCGCGCTGCCGGGATTTACATACGGCCGATACGCACGGCGTGTGCGCGTACGGCGTGCGCGCCTTGGAGCGCGATCTGGATTGATCGGCGCGGCGCTGAGTGCCGTAGAGGCGGACGAGGAGCGCGCCAGATGAATACCCAACGATGGACAAGTTGCAACTGGTGAATCAACGATCAGGGGAAACTTCATGAACATTCGGACAGCGATGAAGACTGTGGCCCTGAGCGGTTGGCACTTCGCGATGCTCGTGGGCATCATGCTGCTGATCGCCCTGCCGCAAGAAGTCGCGGCACAGTCGGCGAACGCAACGTTGCGTGGCCAGGCGCCCGCCGGCAGCACGGTTACCGCGAAAAATTCCGACACGGGTTTGACGCGACGTGCCCAGGCGGACGGCGAAGGCAACTACGTGCTGGTGGGCCTGCCGCCCGGCACTTACGAGGTCGATGCGGGGCCGGGCACGGAACAGAGCGTCGCGCTGTCGGTGGCCTCGACCATCACGCTGGATCTCGGAGGCGAAGCGGTTGCAGAGGCGGCGCCGATCGGTGAGGTCACGGTGAGCGCTTCGCGTCTGACCGAGGTCAAGACGTCGCAGGTCGGGGCCGGAATCTCGCTGCACCAGATCGAGACCACGCCACAGATCACCCGCAACTTCCTGGAATTCGCCGACACCATCCCGGGCGTGTCGTTCCAGGTCGACGCCAAGGGCAATACTTCCATCCGCAGCGGGCCGCTCAATGCGGGAGCGACCAACGTCTACATCGACGGCGTCGGGCAGAAGAACTACGTGCGCTCGAGCGGAGTCACCGGGCAAGGCGGCGCCGATCCGAACCAGGGCACTCTCGGCGATCCGGGCAATCCGTTTCCGCAGCTTGCCATCGGCGAGTACAAGGTCATCTCTTCGAATTATAAGGCCGAGTACGACCAGGTCTCGGGCGCCGCGATCACGGCGGTGACCAAGTCCGGCACCAATGAATTCGAAGCCGAAGCCTTCATGAGCTACACGAAGGGCAGCTTCCGGGCGAAAACGCCAGTCGAGATTGCCGCGGACAAAGGCAAGCAGGGTGGCGCCAGCAAGGAATTCGGCCTCGGCGTGGGCGGGCCGATCATCCAGGACCGATTGCACTACTACGTGACTTACGAGGGCAAGGAATTCACGACGCCCAATTCCGTCCAGGCTCCCGAAGTGCTGGACCCCGACCGCAACCCTCTCCCCGTCGCCAGCTGGTTGCCCGACGACTTGCGCGCGATCTACGGCCCGGTCGCCAATCCATTCAAGGAGCATCTGTTGTTCGCCAAGCTCGACTGGGAAGTCTCCGATGGCAACCGCCTCGAGCTCACGAGCAAGTATCGTCGCGAGCGTCAGCAGGCCGGTGCGGCTGGCGTGATCGCCGAGTCCGCGGCCTCGACTTACGTCAACGACGACAAACGCGCGCAGCTGCGGTGGGAAAATACCAGCGGCAATCGCTTCAACGAGGCGACGGTCACCTACGAGAAAGCCACCGACTCACCTTCGAAGACGAGCGACGATCCGGGTCAGCAGTACGTCGCCCTCGGGACTTTCAACAACGGTTTCGACACCATCCTGCAGGTCAATGGCGTCGATCCGCGCAACTATTTTTTCACGAACCAGCAAGGCTTCTCCCTGCAGGACGATCTGACCTTCAGCAATATCGCCTGGCGCGGCGATCACACGATCAAGGCCGGCGTCAAATTCAAGTCGGTGGAGCTGCAGAATCGCGATGCCGGAACCTCCGCGCTCTATGCGTTCTACGTGAGCCCGACCGGAGTCCAGCCGGATCCCTTCCAGGTGGTCTTCGGCGCGCAGGCCGATCAGAGCCTGTCCCTGGTCGCGACCTCGAAGAACAAGCAATACGGCCTCTACCTGCAGGACGACTGGGAGTGGAACGATCACCTGACGCTGAACATCGGCGTGCGCTACGACTATGAAGAGACTCCGACGTATACGGACTTCGTCACCCCGGATCGCTTCCTGGACTCGCTCAACGGCCTGGATACCAACGCCTCCTGCCAGGACGCGCCCCCCGAAGTTTGCCAGTACTACTTCAGCGGCGGATATCACGGGGCGCAGCCCGGCCAGACCTACAGAGAAACCCTGGCCAATGCCGGCATCGACATCGACGACTACATCAGCACCGGCAACAACCGCAAGAACCCCAAAGACCAGATCCAGCCGCGGCTCGGGTTGTCGTATGACCTCTTCGCCGATCAGCGGCATGTCATCTTCGCCGGCGCCGGTCGCAGCTACGACCGCAACGTGTTCGGCATCCTGCAGCACGAGACCAACAAAGCTACGCTCTATGTTCCGACCATCCAGTTCTGGAACGCCGCCAATCCCGGATGCCAGCCGGGCACGACGGGCAATCCGTTCTGCATCGAGTTCGACGACAGCTATCTGACCCCAGGGGGGCTGCAGTCAATCGCGCCGGGTGCCTTCGGCGAGATGCACCTGATCAACAACAACCTCAAGGCCCCGTATGCCGATCAGTTCAGCCTCGGCATGCGTAACCGGGTAGGGGACTGGAGCACCAGCCTGTCGGTGGTGCGCATTCTCAGCCACGATGGCCTGATCGCCAGTCTCGCGAATTTCTTCGGTGACGGCAGCTGGTACTGGTGGGATTCGGGCCGATGGTCCGGATACGAGGGTCTGCCTCCCAATGCGGGTGGCGGCAGCCTCTACCTCTTCGATAACGCCAAGGAAACGAGGACGACCCAGGTGCTGCTCGGACTCGAAAAGGCCTACACCCGCGAGGCGGGCTGGTCGGCGAGCCTGGCGTACACGTGGTCCCATGCGAAGGAGAGGCTCGAGTTCAACGGCGACTACCAGCTGGACTACGCCTACGCCCGCTTGTCGCCATTCGTGCTTTCAAACCAGGTCCCCAAGCATCGGCTCGTTGCCGTTGGCAGCGTCGATGTGCCGTGGGGCGTGATCCTGGGCGCCAAGCTGGAAATCGAGACGCCGAAGCCTTTCACGGCCTTTGATCAGGATAATTTCGACGAGCCTGCGAACGGCTTCAATTACAACTACGCCAAGATCTCGCAGTTCGCGGACCGTACGCTGGGCTACTTCACGATCGATCTGCAGGCCAGCAAGTCGTTCCAGGTCTTCGGTGACTCCTCCGTCCAGGTGCGGCTCGACGTGCTCAACGTCACCAATCGCAAGAACTACTCGCAGCTGTTCGACGGCTACCCGGGGTTGCCGTACTACTTCAGGGACGGGGATATCTGGGGGGTTCCGCGCACGTTGAAATTGGGCTTGAACGTGAAGTTCTAGCGTCTGATGCTCAGGGCCCGCTTATCGCTTCATCGGTATGTAGCTCTTGCATTGGCCGCATTCGGCGCGACGGTGATGGCTGCGCAGGCAGCGGACGATCCGGACGCACGGGCGGAGTCGCTCGTGCGTGCCATGACGCTGGATGAAAAAATCCATCTGCTCCATGGCCCGTTGGGGTTTGCATACTCGGGGGCACCGACACCGGCCGGAGCGAGAAACGGAGCCGGCTTCATCGCGGGACTGCCGCGGCTCGGCATTCCAGCGCTACAGCTGAATGACGGCCCGCTGGGCGTGAGAAACATCGCCGACGGGCCGGACGGCCGTGCGACGGCCTTCCCTTCCGCGCAAACGCTCGCCGCGAGCTTCGATTCCGAGCTCGCCTTCGAATCAGGAAAGATCATGGGTCGCGAGGCTCGCGACCGCGGATACAACGTGCTGCTTGCCGGGGGCGCCAACGTAGAGCGCGACGCCTGGAATGGCCGCAACTTCGAGTACCTCGGCGAGGATCCGCTCCTGGCAGGCCGCATCGTGACGGCGCAGGTGCGCGGCATCCAGTCACAGGGCGTCGTTTCCACCATCAAACACCTGGTCGCGAACACCCATGAGACGGACCGCATGCAGGTCGACATGGTCGCGGATGAACGTTCGCTGCGCGAGATCGACCTGCTGCCGTACGAGATGGCCGTGAAGGAATCCGGCGTGGGCAGCGTGATGTGCGCCTATAACAAGGTGAACGGCATCTACGCCTGCGAGCATGCGCATCTCATCAACGACATCCTGAAATCCGAATGGGGCTTCAAGGGCTGGGTCATTTCCGATTGGGGCGGCACGCACAGCACCGTGCAGGCGGCCAACGCAGGCCTCGACCAGGAGTTTCACGAGGAGCGCTATTTCGCGAGCGCGTTGAAAGCCGCCGTGCAGAAAGGCGAGGTCTCGGAAGCGCGCATCGACGACATGGTTCGGCGCATTCTGCGCAGCCTCGCCGCGGCGGGAGCCCTGGATCGAAACGAGTCGGTGACGCCTGTCGACACTGAGGCGGGGCTCGCAGTCGCCCAGCGCGCAGCGGAGCGCGGCATCGTGCTCCTGCAGAACCTGAATGCGTTGCTACCGCTTCGAGCCGAGGGGCTCAAGAAGATCGCCGTGATCGGCCGCCGCGCAGATGTGGGCGTGCTGGCGGGTGGCGGCTCATCCTGCGTCGAATCGATCGGCGGCGTCACGGTGGACGATACGCCGCCCGACACCGCGAAAGAGCTCGTCATGTTCGCGAGCACAGTCTGGCATCACTCTTCGCCGATGAAGGCGATCGCGGCCGCGTCGCCATCGGCGAAGGTGGAATTCGCATCCGGGGGAGACATCGAAGCAGCGTCCCGCCTTGTCGCTTCTTCCGACGTGGCGATCGTGTTTACCTGGCAGACTCGAACGGAAGGACAGGATCTTCCCAATCTGTCGCTGCCTGCCGGCCAGGACGATCTGATCCGCAGGGTTGCCGCCGCCAATCCTAGAACCGTCGTCGTGCTTCAGACTGGCGGCGCGGTTCTGACGCCGTGGTCGAGCCAAGTCGGCGCGATCCTCGAGGCGTGGTATCCGGGTAACCGCGGCGCCGAGGCGATCGCCAACATTCTGTTCGGGCGTGTCAATCCTTCCGGGCGATTACCCATCAGTTTCCCGCGCGCGGAAGCGGACCTGCCGCGCCCGCATCCCCCGCAGCTACAGGCCGATCCGATGAAGCCGGATCCGGAGCGTCTGCCGGTCGTCAAGCTGAGCGAAGGCCTCGCGGTGGGCTACCGATGGTATGACTCGCAAGGAAAAGTACCAGCGTACGAGTTCGGCTACGGCCTTTCGTACACCACGTTCGCCTATTCAAACCTCAACGTGAAGCCAGACTTCACCGTCGATTTCGATCTCACCAATACTGGCGAGCGAAAAGGCATCGAGGTCGCGCAGTTGTACCTGGAGTTTCCGCCCTCTGCCGGCGAGCCTTCGAAGCGCCTGGCGGGCTGGGCGCGCGCGGAGCTGTCACCCGGCGAGCGGCGGCGCGTGCAAATCGTAGCCGATCCCTATTCCCTTCGAGTCTGGGATTCGAGTGGCGCGAAGTGGATCTACCCGGCCGGGCGCTATCGCGTGCACGTCGGCGCTTCGTCACGGAACTTGCCGCTCGCGCAGGAAATGAACATCGCCCGCTAGGCAGCGGCGGCGAATGTGGAGCCACAACATGCGTAACATCATTAGAGCGTCGGGCCTTTGCCTCATCGCCAGCTATTGCCTCGATCGTCCCGCGGCCGCGCAGACCGATTACTACCGCCACGTCATTTTCGACAACAGCCAGCAGCTCGAGCGTTATTGGCAGAGCAGTGCGACGAGTACTGAACCGAGCAAGCTCCAGTCGGCCGGTTATCGGCTGCCCGTGGAATCCAGGATGTTCCGTACTCCACCCAACGCATTGCGCATCGAGTGGCAATCGGCGCCCGGCGGAACGTGGGATGCGCAGATCCAGCTCGTCAACTTTCCGAATCGCCATCCGGAAGTGTCCGGCGACACTCTCTATTTCTGGATTTTTTCACCGGAGCCCATCGCGGCCGCCGACTTGCCCGGCGTGATTTTGTCGGATGCGCGTGAGGGTCTGCAGGTGGCGACAATGCCCGGCAGCTTCACGGTCGAGGAACCACTGGCGTCCTACACAGGAGACCTTCCCGCTGGACGATGGGTACCGGTGCGCATTCCAATGAAGCCGTTGCGCTCTGCGTCGGTGTATTCGTTTCACCCGGAGAGATTGCAAAGCATCATTTTTCATCAGCGACGCGCGGACAGCGCGAAGCACGTGCTGATCGTCGATGACATTCGAGTCGACGATGAGCCGGCGCCGAAGGCGGCTTCCGCGTCGCTGCCAGTCCCCGACGGCGTATCGGCGAAAGGCTACGATCGTCACGTCGATGTGCAATGGCGCGCGCCGAACGAAAGCGCCGCCAAATACTACGTCGTGTCGCGCTCGATGGAGGGCAAGCCGTTCATGCCTGTCGGAATTCAACGGCCGGGCGTCGATCGCTTCTCGGATTTCATCGGTCGAGCGGGCGTCGCGGCTCGCTACAACGTCGCCGCCGCGGACTGGGAGGGGCAGCAGTCGGGGCCGTCGGCATCCGTCAAAGCCGCGACTCGCGAGATGACGGACGACGAGTTGCTCACCATGTTGCAGGAAGCGGCATTCCGCTATTACTGGGAAGCCTCCGGCTCCCGTACCGGCATGGCGCACGAGAACGTTCCCGGTGACGACCGCATCGTCGCTACCGGCGCGACGGGACTCGGGATCAGCGCCCTCGCAGTGGCCGTCGACCGCAAGTTCATCACACGCGATCAAGGGCTCGAGCGCCTCGAGACCATCGTGGCGTTCCTCGAGCGCGCGCCGCGCTATCACGGCGCATGGTCGCACTACTACAACGATGAAACCGGCGAGACGATGTCGCTCTTCGGCATGTACGACAATGGTGGCGACATCATCGAAACGTCCTACATCATCCAGGGACTTCTGACCGCGCGCGGCTATTTCAATCGCAAGGATTCGCGCGAGCAGTCGCTGGGCAAGCGCATCACCGCGCTCTGGCATGACGTGGAATGGGACTGGTTTCGCAAGTCCCCCGAAAGCCCGTTTCTCTATTGGCACTGGTCGCCGCAGTGGGGATTTCAGATCCAGCACCCGCTCATCGGGTTCAATGAAACCGTTGCGACCTATCTACTGGCGATCGCCTCGCCTACGCATCCGGTGCCGGCGAGCATGTATTACAGCGGCTGGGCGAGCCAGGCCAAGCAGGCGCAGGACTACCGGCAGGGCTGGTCGGGGAGCCCGGACGGAAAACTCTACGCGAACGGTCAGACCTTCTTCGGCACCAAGCTCGACGTCGGGGTCAGCAGCGGCGGGCCGCTGTTCTTCATCCACTACGTCTTCATGGGCTTCGACCCGCACACCTTGCGGGATCGCTTCACTTCGTCTTATTTCGAGAACAGCCGCCACATCGCCGAGATCAATCGCGCCTACTGCATCGCGAATCCAAAACAGTTTGCGGGCTACGGTGCGAATGCCTGGGGATTGACGGCGAGCTTCGGGTTCAACGGCTACACGACACCTGCGCCGGATCAGTGGAATGACGAAGGGACGATCACGCTCACCGGCGCACTCTCATCGTTCCCCTACACGCCCGACGCGTCGATGGACGCCTTCAAGCACTATTACCGCGATCTCGGAGCCGAGCTCTGGGGCATCTATGGCCCTCGCGACAACTACAACCCTAGCCAGCATTGGCTGTCCGCTCACTATATGGGCCTCAACCAGGCGCCGATCGTCGCCATGGTGGAGAACCATCGCACTGGCCTCCCGTGGCGGGCGTTCATGTCGAATCCGGAAATCGGCGAGATGCTGAAGAAGCTCTCCAGGGAAACAAGTGGGTTGACCCCATGAACTTGCGCTACGTCCTGTTTCTCGCGTGTACCGCCGCAACCGGCGGTCTGTTGTTTGGATTTGATGTGGCCATCATCAGCGGCGCGGGACCGTTTCTGGCCAAGCATTTCGCTCTCGGTGATTTTGGGTTGGGTGTAGCGTTCAGTTCGTTGCTGTTCGGCTGCGCGATCGGATCCGCCATTGCCGGCCGATTGAGCGATCAATATGGCCGCCGTTACGTGCTGTTGTGGATTGCACTGTTGTTCGCGTTGACCTCGGTGGCAACGGCCCTTGCCTGGGACTTTCCGAGCTTCCTCGCCGCGCGATTCATAGGCGGTCTCGCCGTTGGCGGGGTGTCGCTGGTCTCGCCGATGTACATCTCGGAAGTTGCGCCGGCGGCCGTGCGCGGCAGGCTGGGCGCTCTCTATCAGATGTCCATCGTCACGGGCATCCTGGCGTCATACTGCATCAACTATTTGCTACACGACATTGGGCCGGACAACTGGCGCTGGATGTTCGCCACCGGCGTAATCCCTTCAGTCGTTTTCTTCGTATTGTTGTTGCGTGCCCCAGAGACCCCGCGCTTTCTCTTAATGGCAGGGCGAGGCGACGAGGCGAGCGCAGTCATGCAACGGCTCGGAGACCCGCAGGAGGAGGTTTCCTCGGCCGCTGCTTCTTTACCGGCAACTAAGCGGCACGCCTGGAAGGAAGTTCTTCAGCCGGGCGTGCGACGTGCCGTGTTCGTCGGATTCTGGCTCGCCATACTGATTCATTTCTCCGGCATCAATACGGTCATCGACTACGCGCCTATGATCTTCCAGTCGGCGGGGTGGCAACTGGACGCCGCGCTGTTGTCCACATTCGTCGTGGGCCTCGCCAATTTCGTGTTCACGCTGGTGTCCTTCTGGACCATCGATCGCTATGGTCGACGCCCGTTGTACATCGTCGGTTCGCTGGGGATGGCCGTGGTGCTCGCGGCGCTGACCATTTCCGTGATTCTCGGGCATTTCGAAGGTCCGCTGGCCCTGGTCCTGATTCTGGCCTACCTCGCCTTCTTCGCTTCGTGCATCGGCCCGGTGTTCTGGACACTGGTGCCGGAGATCCTGCCTACGCATGTGCGCGGCACGGCGATGACCGTTCCCGTGCTGACCCAGTGGGTGGCGAACGCTGTGGTGGTACTGTTGTTCCCTGCGGCACTGAATCGGCTGGGACAGGCGCCGACATTCGCGATCCTGGCGGCGTTTTCGCTGGCGCAGGCGCTGTTCACCTGGAAGTTCGTGCCGGAAACCAAGAACCGGACGCTCGAAGAGATCGAGAAATTCTGGTCGCAGACGCCGTCGGCAACGGCGCGCTGAGACTGAGGAGACCGAAATGGCCAAAGGACCCATTGGTGATGCGGAGGTCGGCGCATTCAACGTCGATGGCTTCGTAGTGGTTCGCGGCATGCTTGACGCCGTCGAGGTAGATCTGCTCGGGCGCGCGGCACGCGCCGACCGTGTGCTCGACCAGCATTCGTTCGGCCGGGCGGACGGCGAAGGCGGCACGGTGCGTCTGTCGCTGTGGAATCACCCTACCGATACGATCTACGGGATGATCGCGCGCTCGGAGTCGATCGTCAGGTCCATGGAAAAGCTATTGGGTGGCGAGGTCTACCACTACCACTCGAAGATGATCATGAAAGATCCGTTGGTCGGAGGCGCGTGGACCTGGCACCAGGATTACGGTTATTGGTATCACAACGGCTGCCTGAGCCCTTTGATGGGAAGCGCATTCATCGCAGTCGACCGTGCCACGCGCGAGAACGGTTGCCTGCAGGTGGTGCGCGGCTCGCATCTGCTGGGCCGGATCGATCATGCCCTCACCGGCGAGCAGGCCGGAGCCGACATGGAGCGGGTGCAGGAGGTGCTGAAGCGCCAGGAAATCGTGCACGTCGAAATGGAACCGGGCGACGTCGTCTTCTTCCATTGCAACACGCTGCATCGATCGGATCAGAACAAGTCGAAGAATCCCCGTTGGTCGAT
This sequence comes from uncultured Gammaproteobacteria bacterium, assembly GCA_963759725.1. Taxonomy (GTDB): domain Bacteria; phylum Pseudomonadota; class Gammaproteobacteria; order Steroidobacterales; family Steroidobacteraceae; genus CAVXAE01. The sequence goes on from CAVXAE010000001.1 coordinate 254,359, forward strand.
GATCTGCAGCTACAACGCGGCCCGCAACGATCCTTACAAAGAAGCGCAGCATCCCCGCTATACGCCGCTGGTCAAGGTTCCGGACAGCAGCATTCGCGAATACGGGGAGCGACGCTTCAGCGGCGATGAGGCAAGCGGCGTCTGGCTCGCTGAGGAACGCGATACGACCGCCCGCAATCTGCGTAAATAGGAGAACGTCTCGTGCAGTCAGTAGTTGAGGGTCGATACACACGAACGGCGATCGTCTTCCACTGGCTCATTGCCGCGCTGGTGATCAGCAACCTCATCCTGGCATGGATTTTCCACACCGTGCCCGAGGAGATCGCTCAGCCGTACACGAATGCGCACAAGACCATCGGCATCACTGTCCTCGGCCTTGCGCTGATGCGACTGTTGTGGCGCTTCGGCCATCGGCCACCGCCCTACAGCCCCGGGATACCCCGCTGGCAAATCACCGCGGCGCGATTGGGTCACGCCGTCCTGTACTTCATGATCTTTGCGATGCCACTGTCGGGATGGATCTACGATTCGGCGTGGGAGTGGGCGTCGTCGTATCCCATCAGCGTCTTCGGGCTGTTCGACATGCCGCGGATCGGTTGGATCGTCAACATCCCGCCGGAGCCCAAAAAAGCGCTCGATGAGCTGGCCGGCAAGGTTCATGTCTGGCTGAGCTATCTTCTTTATGTTCTGCTCGCCGCGCACCTCATAGGCGCATTCAAGCACCAGTGGTTCGACCGCGTACCCATGCTCGAGCGAATGACCTTTCGCGGCACCGCCCGCAAATGATGGCAAGGCACGCGCCTTGGCTTCCGCTGTTGCTGGGTTTGCTGGCTCCTGCCGCCCTGCCCGCCGCCAATCTCGGGCCCGTGCTGTCGTATGAAAAAACGCCGCACGGCATCGCCGGACGCACGGCCACAGTCCAATTCTCAGTCGATGTCTATTCTCCGCAGATCATCCGCTTGCGCGTCGCGCCACAGGATTCCCCGCAACATGTTGGCTATGCACTGACCACGGACAAGGCACCTGATTTCTCGCAGTTCACCGTGAGCGCCGCCGATCTGCTCATCGTCGTGAAGACTTCGAACATCACTGCCGAAGTCGAGCTGCGGCCTGATCTGCGGATCACATTCAAGGATGCGAGCGGCACCGTCATCAATGAGGATCTGCCGGGCAAGGAGCTGGGCATCACGCTCAACGGCAACAAGCTCACCGTCTACAAGCGATTGCAGCGAGACGAGCGCTTCATCGGCATGGGCGAGCAGCTGGGCAATCTCGACCGGCGCGGCACGGTGATTACGCTCAGGAACACGGACAACTACAAGTACGATGACCCCAAGGTGCCGATGTACGTGAGCATCCCCTTCTTCATGGGGCTGCATCACGGGAAAGCCTACGGGCTTTTCTTCAATAACTCCTATCGATCGGTCTTCAACTTCGGGGCGTCCAACAAGCGCTTCGCCTCGTTCAGCTTCGACGGCGGCGGGCTCGACCAGTTCTTCATCTTCGACGCTTCAGTCCGCAGGATCCTGGAGCACTACACCTCGCTCACCGGCCGGATGCCGCTGCCACCGCGCTGGAGCCTCGGCTACCAGCAGTCGCGGTGCAGCTACTATCCGGAAAGCCAGGTGATGTTCATCGTCAACTCGTTCCGCGCGAAGCGGATTCCGCTCGACGGCATCGTGCTCGATGCGGACTACCTGCACGAGTACCAGCCGTTTCGCATCAACCGTGAGCGCTTCCCCGACATGCGGCGCATGGCCGACACCCTGCGCGGCATGAACATCGAGCTGACCGCTTCGGTCAATCCCGGCATCGCAATCGACGAAACTTACGAGCAGTACAAGAGCGCGCTCAAAGAGAACGTCCTGCTGCGCTTTGCCGACGGCGAGCTATGGACGGCGGACATCGCGCCCAACACCAATCACTTCGTCGATTATTCCGATCCGCGCGGACGCCAATGGTGGATCGACAACATGAAGCTCTACCAGGAGCTCGGGATCCATGGACTGTGGAACGACATGAACGAGCCGGCGATCGACGGGCAGGCGATTCCGGACAACGTGATCTTCGACTTCGAGGGCCAGAAGACCTCGGCGCTCGAGGCGCAGAACTACTACGGCATGCTGATGGCGCGAGCGGCGTTCGAATCGGCCGAGAAGTTCGGCGGCAACCGCCGTCCATTCGTGCTGAGCCGCTCGGGGTTCGCGGGCATTCAGCGCTACGCGGCGGTCTGGAGCGGCGACAATCAGGCGAAGGACGAACATATCCTGCTCGGCACGCTGCTCATCAACCAGATGGGATTGTCCGGCGTACCGTTCACTGGCCCTGATCTTGGAGGCTATATCGGTGATGGCAACAAGGATCTGTACCGTCGCTGGGTCGAAGTCGGGGTATTCGCACCCTATCTGCGCAATCACCGCGGGCCCTATGCGGCAGCCAACGAACCCTGGGCTTATGGCGAAGAGGCTGAGGCGATCTCCAGGGCGTACATCGGATTCCGCTACGCACTGATGCCTTACCTCTACTCGGCGTTCTACGAAGCAGCCACGACCGGCATGCCGGTCGCGCGCAGCTTGAGCATCGACCACTCCTTCGACGCCAAGGTCTACGATCCCGAATTCCAGTACGAATTTCTCTTTGGTCCGGGGCTACTGGTAAATCCCATGACCAGCGGCGAGGTGGAGAAGTCCACATACCTGCCCCCCGGGCAGTGGTTTGACCTGTTCACCGACGAACGGCTCGATGGCGGTCGCGTCATCCGGGCACAGTATGCGGGCCACAGAATTCCAATCTTCGCCAAGGCCGCAGCGATCATTCCCATGCAGGGAAGAGTGCAATCGACGCGTGACGATCCGGGTCCGGCGCTCCATGTGCACGTATTCAACGGCACGCAGCCCAGTGAATTCGTCTACTACGACGATGACGGCGAAACGCTGAACTACCGCAAGGGACAGTTCCGCAGGAGAACGATCGCATTCGATCCGGCCACGGGTCAGCTCAATTTCTCGTACCCCGAAGGAAAGTTCTCGTCACCGTTCCGGAAGATCCGAGTGATCCTGCACGGCTTCGGCCCGGTGCGGGCAGCGACAGTCAACGGAGCGGAGACAGCCGTGCAATCGCAGCTCGTTCGCATGCTCGATCCGCTCGACGCCCTGAGCGACGTGTATTACGACAAGCAGCTGCTCGCGCGCCTGCGGGCGGCAGAAGTCATGAAGCCCCAGACGACGCTGGAATTCGACGACGCGCCTCAGGTCGTGGTGCGCTGGCGCTGACCGCATCGCCTGTGAGATGCCGCTAGAGGAGCGCCAGAAACGTCATGCACAGATGCTGACGACGCTGCGGGCACATGACATAGACCGCTGGCGCGACCGCTTCGTTGCCGCGCTCACCGCGACGGCGCATCAGATTCATGGAGCACGTAACGTAGACAAAAGCACCGCAGCAGCGGCCATCAGCGTCGGGAGAAACCAGAAGCTCGCACGGATCTGGCCCCAGTATTTGAAAACGCTCGATCTCGCGGCATGCCCATGCGAAGTGAACGGGCACGCCCACGCTTTGTGCCTCGCGCTACCCTGGGCGGGCATCCACTGCGATCAGGCGGTCCCCGGCAAGAACGCATATACCGGGATCCTCCCAGAACATGATGCGCTTACCTCCGCGGACCAGTCCCAGCACGAGCGCATAGCGCAGGTCCCGGGTGTGCCGACCTATCTCGTCAGCCGCAGGTGCCCGCTCATGCAATGTCAGCGTTCCTTCGTTGCTCAGGACGTCCTGAATCAGGTCGACCGTATGAAATTGAGTGATGGCATCGGCCAGCAAATATCCGCCGAACGTCCATGGCGTCACGATGGTATGGGCGCCGGCGTTGCGTAGCAGCTTGGCATTTTCGCGCTCGTGTACGCTCGCAACGATGCGCGCGTCGGTCCCGATGGCCAACGCGGTTACGACGATCATCAGCGCGCTGTCGTCCCGGCCTACCGCCACTATCAGGCCCCGGGCACGGTCGACCGCAGCGACGCGCATGAGCTCTTCGCGAGTCGCTTCGCCTTGCAAGGCGACGTAGCCGCGCTCCACTGCAGCGCGAACTGCGGATTCGTCACGATCGATGACGACGATATCCTCCGGTGCGATGCCCTTGGCAACCAGCTCCTGCGCGCTGCTTCTGCCGCTGTTGCCGAAACCGCAGATCACCACGTGACTGGCCAGCCGACGTTGCAGACGTGTCATTTTCCAGTCCTCCAGAATGCGCTGCACGACGAGCTGATAGGCAGTGCCGATGAAGATGAACCACACAAAAATCCGGATCGGAGTGACGAGAAACGCATCGATCATGCGCGCACTGACGGATACTGGGACGATATCGCCGTAACCTACGGTGGTGACCGTCACCATGGTGAAGTAGACGACGTCCGCGAGGGAGACCGCGCCATCGGCAACGTCATTCAGGCCGTCGCGGTCGATATAGAAGACGACCAGCACGATGGCGAACAATCCGACGACGATCAGGCCGCGCAACGCCAGCACGGCTTCCGGGGTGAGTGGTGCGCGAGTGAAGAGAATGCGTCCCCCGCTGTGACCTCGCAATTGGCGCAGCCGCCTAAGGATGCGGCGCAGATCGAGAGCCGGCGGGTTACGCATTGGCGTCACAGGCCATAACGGCGAACCAGCACGACCGCGATAGTCACGATCATGAGCAACGCCAGGGGCAGTCCCGCCCGCACGAAGTCGCGGAATTCGTAGCGTGCCGCACCCATGATGAGCAGGTTGGTCTGATACGCCATCGGCGTCACGTAGCAGAGATTGCAGCCGAACAGGACCGCCAGCACGAGGGGCTCCGCGCTGATGCCCAGATCCGCCGCCAGGCTGATCGCCACGGGAGTGCCGATGGCGGCCGCCGCGGCATTGGACACGAAGTTGGTCAGTACGGTGACGAAGACCATCAGCGCGCCGAGCACTACGGCAGGAGGAAATGGCCGCAGGCCGACCGCAAGCACCGTGCCGAGCCATTCGGCGGCGCCGGTCTCCACCAGCGCCCGCCCGAGAGCAATGCTGGCGGCAACGAGCACGATCACCTGAAAGCTGAGCGCACGGCCGATGCGATCGAATTTGATACAGCCGGCCGCCAGCATGGCGATGCTCCCGGCCAGCGCAGCGATCGCGATGGGCAGCACCTTGGTGGCGGCCAGCGCCACCACCGCTGCCACGATGATCAGGGACCACAGCGCCTTTGCGGTCCGGGGCAGATCCTGCCCGCCATCGAGCAAATGGACGCCCGCGTCGGTCTCGAAGGATTTGAGGCGCGCCGGCGTTCCGCGGACCAGAAGCACGTCTCCGACATCGAGCTGCTCGGCCACCGGGCTGCGGGGAGTGCCGAGAACCTGCGTGGCGCGCGACGCGCCGAGCACCGCCACTTCGTAACGGTCCGCGAGCCGCGCGCCTTTGACGGATCGCCCGATCAGAACCGAATCATTGCCGACGACGACCTGCGACAGGCGCTCGTGTTCGCCGCTCTCATCGGCGACGGCTCCGAGCTCGGCCAGAATGCCCGGATCGGCGAGTGTCGCCTGGATCGCACGCTCGGCATCCCTCAATTGATCGGAAGTTCCCTTGACCAGCAGCCAGTCCCCGCTGTTCACAGCGGCTGTATCGGCGCTTCGGTGCACTCCTATACCGTGGCTGACGACGGCCGCAACGTGCAGATCCGCCAGCTTTGCACGAATCCAGCCGAGGGTGCGCTGAACGCCCGGCTCCGGATTTACATGCAGGACCGCCTCATACTGCCTCGGCGCCTCCGTCTCCTCGAGAGTGCGCGCCGGAAGCAGGCGCGGCATCACGAACCATAGATAAGGAAGGGCGACGGCTCCCGCGATCAGCGCTACGTCGGTGAAGGCGAATATGCCCAGGCGTGGCATGCCAAGGTCGGTCGCTATCGAGGTCACGAGAATGTTGGTCGAGGTACCAATGGTCGTGCCCATGCCGCCAATCAGAATGGCACAGTTCACCGGCATCAGCGTCTTCGATGCGGGCACGCCCGCCCGTACGGCGAGCGACAGCAGAATCGGCAACGCAAGCACCAGCACCGGGGTGTCGTTGACGAACATGCTCAAGCCCGCGCATACCAGGAGCGAGCAAACCATGCCAAGGGTGCGACTCGCACGCCAGATGCGCGCGAGCGCGTGGGCGGCCGGATCAAGGGCACCGGTGACCACGAGTCCGCGGCCGATGATCATCAGCCCGCAGATGGCCACCAGCGCCTCGTGACCAAACCCGCCAAAGGCGACTTCCATGCCCGAAAAGCGACCTTCCACCTCGAGGGGAAACAGATAGAGCCCGAGCGCCAGGGTGGCAATGACCCCCAGGCAAACGAGCTCGATACGGATACGCGCAGAGGCGAACAGCACGAGCGTCACGACGGTGATGCCAAGCGCGGCAGCGGCATGAAATGAAGGCAGAGAGTGCATCGAGGTCCTTGCGCGCGGTGATTTTATGGCTCGACGGCGGGCCGAGGCGCAATGCGGGCCCGATACTAGCCCGGGAACCTGTTGTCCCGCGAGCGCCGGCAGCTGGACTTCCAGCCCGGCACGCAAGAAGATGTTCAGCCGCCACGCACCTCTCTACAGGGCACCCTGAGCGTTCCGGCATCGATGGTCGTATCGAAATCGCCCTCACCGCAATTCATCATGCAATCCATTCATCGGGCACACGAACTCGTCCAATCAACGCCACTGGTCGATGACTGATGGCCGGTGCCCCGGGGAGCTCGAATGCAGGCCCTTGACTCGCTGACGGAGGCGGTGCATCGGGTGGCCGTGGTACTGCAGACACCGTGGTTTGCAGTCGGCAAGGTTGAAGTCTCGCTGGGCCTGATTCTCGGGCTGGTGCTGATCCTGCTGGTACCGTGGTTCGTGGCGCGCGGCGTCGAGTTCGCCATGGTGAGCGCGGCCCGCCGGCGACCTTCGATACGCCAGTCGACCGTGTACGCCATGGCCCGGATCGTCCGCTATCTCATCCTGACGATAGGGATTTTCATCGGCCTCAATCTCGTCGGCATCGACCTGACGGCGCTGGCCGTATTCGGCGGAGCCGTCGGCATCGGCATCGGCCTGGGCCTCCAGGCAATTTTCAGCAATTTCGTCTCCGGCATCATCCTGCTGCTCGAGCAGACACTGAAGCCCGGCGATTTCGTCGAGCTGGAATCGGGCGTACGCGGGCTGGTGATCGAGATCGGCATGCGCTACACGCTGATTCGCACCAATTCTGCGGTCGACATCATCGTGCCCAATTCCGAGTTCACCGACGGGCGCGTCACGAGCTGGACTCATGGAAGCCAGTACCGGCGTCTCAACCTGCCGTTCAGCGTAGCCTATGGGTCCGACAAGAACCTGGTACGTGAGGCGGCTCTGGCTGCGGCACGTGCGGTCGATGCCACGGTGGAAGACGCAGTGCGCCACACCGACATCTGGTTTACGGCATTCGGCGACAGCGCGCTGCAATTCTCACTGATGGTATGGATCGGTCCCGGGGCGATCACCCGACCGGGCTCGACGACGTCTCGGTATTTGTGGGCTCTGGATGACGCTCTGCGCGAGCGCGGCATCGAGGTTCCCTTTCCGCAGCGCGATCTGCATGTTCGGTCAGGGCGGGTCGCGGTCGACATCAGCCCTGCCGCGCCGCATGAGTGAAGCAACGACATTTAAGCGTTTGCCTTCAACAGGCATTCGGACGATCTAACCTCTGTTCCGGACTCTCCGGGCGCAGACGCACAGTCAACTCGCGAGACTGCAACATGCAGACTTGCACTTCCGTCTACACCTGTAGACTTGTGCCGTCGCTTGAGATCGTCGATTTCGCCCGCCAGGATTGCGATAACTGATCGATGCTCGTCTTGACCTGCTTCGAGCTTTTCAACGCGGGTCCCGAGGTCTTTGTTGCCCGCCAAGAACTCGCGAATCTTGATGAACGCGCGGACTATCAACCGGTGTCGAATATCGGGCGACGATCGAGGTGGCCCTTCTGCGACGAGCAGGGTTTTCGGTTAACCTGAAGCCGTAGCCCCTGCAACACCACCGCCGCCCAGGATACAAAATGGATCGCCGCACTTTTCTCTTGAGCAGCGCCGGGCTTGCCACAGTGACACTCGCTGGACCGAACGGAACAACTTCCGCGTCAAGTGGGTCAGCGATGCAGGCACTTTGCGACCAGACCTATGACGCATTTCTCAAGACGTCACCGATGCTGTGCACCACCTTCGGCGTCGACAAGGGCCATCATGCGGGGCAGAAATCGAAGTTGGAAGGGGACACGCCCACCGACCGGGCGGCTTATGCGCGATTGTTGCAATCTTCACTAGAAGGCCTTGCCGGCGTCGACCGCACGCAGCTGTCGGGCATGGACCGCATCAATTACGACACGCTGCACAGGGAATGGTCCACTTTGCTGAGCGCCGTGAAAGACTTCCCTTACGGCGTCAAGGGCCCGTCTCAGCCGCAATCGCCTTACGTCATCAGCCATCTGAGCGGCATGGCCCAGGCGCTGCCTGATTTCCTCGACAGCAACCATCAGATTGCCACGCGCGATGATGCCGAAGCTTACATGGCACGGCTGGAGCGGTATGGACCGGTGCTCGATAGCGAGATCGGTCATTTTCACGAGGACGTTGCCGCCGGCGCGCGACCGCCCGCCTTCATCCTCAAACGCGCGATTGCCGGTCTAAAGGGGTGGCGCGAGCAGCCGGAGGATTCGAACCTGCTCGTCGCATCGCTGGTGCGACGCACCCGAGACAAAGGCATTGATGGAAAATGGGCAGAGAGGGCGAAGGGAATTTTCACCGCGAAGATCCGCCCTGCCCTCGAGGCTCAGATTGCGGCGCTCGAGACCGAACTGCCCAGGGCCGGCGACGATGCTGGTGTGTGGCGCTTGCCCAAAGGCGACGCCTACTACGCGCACATGGTTCGTAGCGGCACGTCGACTCACATGACGCCAGAGGAGATTCACAAGATCGGCGTGGCAAAAGCGGCCGAACTGGGCGCGCTGGCCGACCAGTTGCTGCGCGCGCAGGGCCTGACGCAAGGGACGGTGGGTGAGCGCATGGCCGCGCTGTTTCACGATCCGCGCTTCATTGCGCCCGACACCGACGCCGGACGCGAAGAAGTCATGGCTTCCGCCCGCAAGCTGGTCGACAAGATCACGGCGCGCCTGCCAGAATATTTTTCGACGCTACCCAAGGCGAAGCTCATCATCCGCCGCCCGCCGCCGGTCAACGAAGGCGCCAGCGCGCCTTATTATCTGGCGGGAACCGTCGATGGCCTGCGCCCAGGTGCCTATTACCTGCAACTGAAGCACACCTCTTCGACGCCTTCGTGGACTCTGGCTTCAACCACCTTTCACGAGGCTTATCCCGGCCATCACATGCAGAATTCCCTGCTGATCGAGAACGAGGCCATCCCTGCGGTGCGCAAGCTGAACCTCTGTAAGGCGATCTCGGATTTCAATGCTTACGATGAAGGCTGGGCGCTCTACTCCGAACAGCTGGCTGATGAGATGGGGCTCTATGCCGACGATCCGTTCGGCCGCATCGGTTATGTGGATGATTCCCTGTTCCGCGCCGCTCGCCTGGTGGTCGATACCGGAATGCACAATATGCGCTGGACGCGCGCGCAGGCCATCGATTACATGACGGGCATTACGGGCAAGAGGAGCGAAGCCGAAGTCGAAATTGATCGCTACTGCGTCTGGCCGGGGCAGGCTCTGGGGTACATGGTCGGTAAGATCCAGTGGCTGAAACTACGCGCCGCCATGCAGGCGCATCAGGGTAAGGGTTTCGACATCCGCAAATTCCATGCAGTTGGGCTCAACGCGGGTTCCACAGGTTTCGATGTTCTGGAACGCGTGTATCGTGAGCAGGGGCTGATCTGATCGCGCCGCGGTCGCTCACCGTTGACCCCGGCGTCGCGGTCGATGAGCAGCGGGATGCCCAGACCCGGATCGAATTTGTCATCCTGGTAGATGGCATCGAGGCTCAGCTTGGTTCGCTCGCCGAGCTGCGTGGCTCGGCGCCACCCGAACGAGCCGGCCTGCGCGGACACCGCAATGTGCGTCTGGTCCTTGCGTCTTCTTGCGCACCAGGTTGACGAAGCCGCCGAGCGAGCCCTGGCCATAAAGCATGGAAGCGGGGCCATTGACCACTTCGACGTGGTCGAACGGCGCCAGGTCGAGCTTGCTGCGGTCCGCGCCTGCGGCATAGCCGTCGATACGCACGTTCGGAACGCCCGCGGGGCGCGCCGTGCGTTCCAGCAATACCGCGACGGCGCGAGCCTAGCGGGAGCTCGCGACCAATACCGGATCAGCTCGATAGCTCGCCGGGAACAGCTGCTTCAGGCTGGCGACCTTCGGGCGATCGTTGATCAGGATGTAGGGATTCATCGGGTTTCGCGCCAGGTAGTCCTGGTGATAACCCTCGGCAGGGAAGAACGCCTTCCCCGTCTCCACTCGGGTCACGATGGCGGCGTTGAACACGCGAGCGGCATTCAACTGCGAGATATAATCCCTGGCGATCTCACTCTGCGCGGGTGTCGCGGCGAAAATCGCCGACCGATATTGCGTGCCGCGGTCCGGGCCTTGCCGATTGAGCTGCGTCGGGTCGTGCGCGACGGAAAAATAAACCTGGAGGATGCGACCGAGGCTCACCTGCCGTGGATCGAACGTGACGCGTACGGATTCGGCGTGCCCGGTGCTGCCGCTGCTCACTCGCTCGTAGTCGGCCGAGCGCCTGTCTCCACCCGCATAGCCGGACACTGCGCTGGTGACGCCTTTGACATGCTGGAAGACTCCTTGCACGCCCCAGAAACAGCCGCCTGCCAACACGATCGTCTCGTTGCCGGCCTGCGGCGTGACTTTCTCGTCGATGGCGGGCGGAGGAATGACGTGCGCGCGTTCTGCGAACGCGGCAGCAGCGGTCAAGGTGAGTGCGGCGCCCAGCGCCAGTTTCACGAAGAGAGAATGGGTTCGGGCCATGTCGATGCTCCGTTTTCAGCCGAAAGTGAAGGCGTACGCCTGTACGCCGGGATCCAGGAACTGGATTTCGAAAATGCGATCTCGGATCTCGCCCCGTTGGCGTACCAACTGATAAAGGCGCTGACTGGAAACCGTGCCCGTGCCGTCGGCCTGCACGTCCATGCCGCGGTCATCTCCCGGTGGAGCGCCGTCGACAGTCACTTTGAAACGAACGGGCTTGCCGCCGGAAGACGGCCCCAGCACTAGGTGCAGATCGCGGGCATGGAATCGATAGACCACGCTCCCATCCCCGGCATTTAGCTGCGCCTGCTCTCTGCCGATCGTCCATTCGCCTTTGAGGCCCCACTCGTTCAAGCTTGGTTGCGGCGTCGTGTAGACGTGCTGCGCATCGTGCCGCGCACCGCCGGTGGAGATGAAGTTGGCCGCCCGCTCATAGCCAATGTAAGTCTCGGGGGAGCCGACAGATGCCCCATTCGATGGAGCCTGGATCCCACTGGCGTCAGCGGTGACCAGGTCTTGCGGCACTTCGCTGCGCCCCGCTTCCGCGAGCAGCTGCTGGATCACCCGCTCGGAAACGTCATATTCACCTTCGCCGAAATGATGAAAGCGGATGCGGCCGCTCGCGTCGATGAAGTAGTGCGGATTGTCGAAACCGCGCCAGATCGCGAACTCGGTATCGAGCGCCACCGGATACTGGATGCCGAGGTCCGCGACGGCCTTGCGCACATTGTCGGCATCGCGTTCGAAGGCAAACTCCGGCGCGTGCACGCCGATCACGACCAGGCCCTGGTCGCGATATTTCTCGTCCCAGCCCTTCACGTAGGGAATCGCCCGCAGGCAGTTGATGCAGGAGTACGTCCAGAAATCGATCAGGACGACCTTGCCTTTGAGCGCCTCCTTCGTGAGCGGCGGGGAGTTGAGCCACTGGACCGCGCCGTCCAGTGATGGCAAGTCGCCTTCTACCGGGAGGGACTTGCTGCCATCGAGCGCTACAACTTTCTTCATCGCCGACTCGGGATGCAGCTTCTCGAGCAGGCCCTGCTCGAGAGATGCAGTGCTGCTGAGCGACAGGCGCGTGAGCAGACCGGAATCGAGTCCCAACGCGATAGCCGTCACAGCTGCGAGCACAGCTGCACCCAGCCCGCGCCGTATCCACTCTCCCGCACCCAGCGAGCGTTTCATCGCGGCGAATGCCTTCCCGCCTACGAGCAGCGCAAGGGCCAGCGATGTGGCGGCGCCAGCGGCATATGCAATCAGCAACAGCGATGTGCCGACGTTCGCGCCATTCAAAGCCGCGCCTGTGAGAATCAATCCGAGCACCGGGCCTGCGCACGGTGCCCAAAGAAGCCCCGTCGCCACACCGAGCAGCAGTGACGACGCAATGGAGCCGCCACCCTGATCGGCAGATGCAGAGAGACGCCCACCCAAAGTAACGAGCGGCCGCGTCAGCCGATCGGCCAGCGAAGGAAACAACAGCGCAAGGCCGAACGATGCGAGCAGGATCATCGCGACCAGCCGCCCATATTGATTTGCCGCAACCGCCCATCCACCAACTACCGAAGCGAGAGTGGCGACGATCGCAAACGTCGCGATCATTGCGAGCAGCAGCGGCAGCCCGCTCCGGGCAAATGGGCGATCCGATCGCGCGAACACGAACGGGAGCACCGGCAGGATGCACGGGCTCACGATCGTGAGCGCGCCGCCGAGATAGGCCAGCAGGAACAGAATCATGATGGGCGGAAGCCCAGCGCCACGCCATTCATGCAGTAGCGCAATCCCGTCGGCGGCGGGCCATCGTCGAACACGTGACCCAGATGCCCGCCGCAGCGACGGCAATGGACTTCAGTGCGTTCCATGAACATCGCGCGATCCGTGGTAGTGGCCACGGCATTCGCCAAAGGCTTCCAGAAGCTCGGCCACCCAGTGCCACTCTCGTATTTCGTGGCCGATGAGAAAAGATCCAGCGCGCACCCTGCGCAGGTAAAGACCCCTTTGCGCTTTTCGTGCAGCAAGGCGCTCGTGCCCGCCCGCTCGGTGGCTTCCTGGCGCAGTACGGCAAACTGATCGGGCGCGAGCAGCTTGCGCCACTCAGCCTCGGAGTGGGTGACCTCGAATTTCGCAGCGGTAGCCTGTACCGCGCGTCCACGTGAAAGAGCAGCCACCGTTAGCGCGATGGCGCCACTCGCAAGAATCGTTCGTCTCGTCATCATGATCGCTGGCCTCGGTCGGTCTACGCATCAAGAGGGGTTCACCTGCCAATACGGTGGCAGGTGCCCTCGTGTTACGTGGGAACCGGACCCGCGGATGCGATCACCAGCGCAAGAGCCTCAAGCCGGCCAGGTAGCCGATGGAAGCGACAATAGCGACGGCGAGCGGATACCAGGCCGCGACGAACAGTGGGCTGTCATCCGTGCAATTGGTTGCATAGAACGTGGCGGCGATTCCGCTGGCCGCAAGTCCCGCCAGCGCTCCAGCCAGGCCCGGCCGGCTGGGCGCGCCTTGGCGCAAGGCATAGATCAGGCAGGCCAGCGGCCCAAGCGCGAGCAACGGAATCAAGGTGAGGCAGTGGCGGGCGTTGTGCCCTACCAGATTCGTCATCCACATCGATTGAGGCGTCGCGGCCATTTCCAATGCCAGCGCCACCAACAGCAGAACGGGCACGGCCCCCAGCGCCCAAGCCCAGGCGCCGAGGTGCGCGCCGGGCTTGGAGTAGCGCGCGGCAACTCCCAAAGCAGACGCGGCCAGCGCGAGCGTGAGGACCAACTTGAAAAGGAAGTGCCCGGTTTCCACAGCCGTGCCGATATCGGGACGAAAGCCAATGAGTCCGAAGAACAAAGAGCTCGCGATGACGGCGCCGCCCAGAGCTGCGAGCGCAAGCGTGTAGCCGAAGCGCGCGCGAGGTGGCGAATCCTGGGCCAGCGCATCAATGAGGTTTTCAGTCTTCATCGCGTTCAGCCTTGTATAGAGTGGCCAGCGATTTCAGCGCGCGATGCAGTGCGACGCGAACGGCGCCTTCGTTCATCTTCAGCCGCTGCGCCGTGTCGCGGATGCTCAATGCATCAACCGAGATCGATTGCACGATCTGTCGCTGCCGCTCCCCAAGGCTCGCGAGCAGACGGTCGACCTCGCGCGCATCGAGCCCCGCAGCCGGCTCTTCGGTTTCGAGGGTCTCCATCACTTCCTCGATGGGTACACGGACGCGACGCCCTCCACGGCGCAGGGCGTCGATGAGCTTGTGACGCGCGATGGTGGAGATCCACGGCCCGATGGGGCGCGTCGCGTCCCAGGTTCCGCGCTTCAGGTGCAGCGCGAGCAGCGTTTCCTGCACGACGTCCTCGGAATCGCCCGCCGGAACGCCGTACCGCTCACATCCACGACGCGCGAGTCCACGCAGATACGGGGTAACGCCCTCCAGGAGGCGGCGATACGCGACTGCATCGCCTGCGATGGCGGCTTTCATCCAGTTGGCCCACTCCGCTTCGCGCGGGAAATCGTTCACGCCCTTCTCATCACTACGCGTGGCATTGTCAGATGTTACGACATTGGAGAAATCGACTGGATTCGAACCAATGACCTTTGCCTTCGGAGCAGCGGTAGATAATCCCGCGCAGATCCTCTCAAACCCTCAGTAGCTTGTTTTTCAACTACTTGGAAATTTGTAGAGTACCCGCATGCCCGATGCAACCCGTCATCAACCGACACATGGTGGTCACTCCAAAGGAACTGCTGCCGGATGCCAATCGTAAAACTACGCCAAGACAATGTACGTGCTCTGCCTTTTGTTGGTAAGCATGACAAGCAACAGTGCATCTACTGGGACGCCGCCCTCGAAGGTTTCGGAGCGCGGGTCTATAGCAGCGGTCATCGCGTGTATGTTTGCTCCTATCGCTTCAGCGGGCGAAAGCGCTTGGGAAAGCTGGGGCGGGTCGATGTTCTATCGCTCGATGCGGCGCGAAAAAGGGCGGTTGCCTATCTAGGCAAGGTGGCCTCGAACGAGGATCCACAGCACCCGGCTGATTGCTTTGGCAAACTCAAGTCAGTTGCAGAGGTATGCACTCTGTATATCGAAGGTCATGCTAAGAAGAAGAAAAAGACCTGGAAAAACGACGAGTCACTCCTGCGTCGCTTCGTCGTAGCCAACTTTAAAAGCCGTCTGGCGGTCACTATTGTCTCCGCAGATCTTGAGCCTATCCACGCGGACCTCGGAGTCGCTCACCCCTGTGCCGCCAATCGCCTGCTCACCACTTACCGAAAATTGGTGAACTGGTCGAAGGTGGCCGGGCACTTACCGAAGGATTACGCCAGCCCGATAGCCGGCATCGTGCGAATCCCCGAGCGCACCCGCAAACGCTTTGTCACGACAGTCGAAATGCCACGACTACTCGCCTCGCTGGAGCAAGAGCCTAATCGACTACGCCAGGCATGGGATCTGGCTGCTCCTGCTCACCGGCTTGCGCGGCATCGAGTTACTCTCCGCGCAATGGAACCAGATCGACTGGGACATGGGAACGCTATTCATTGGTCTGACCAAGAATGGGGAACCTCTCCTCGCGCCGCTTAGTGATGCAGCCATCGCGCGCCTCAAGGTGGTTCCGAAAATTTCTGGCAACCCTTACATCCTTTGTGGAAAGAAGGCGGGTCGACACTTGAGCGGCCTCGGCGAGCAGCTGAGGCGCGCGCTCAAGCGAGCGGGGTTGAAGGACATCCACGTCCACGATTTGCGTCGAACGGTGGGCTCGTGGCTGGCGCAGAGCGGCACGTCGCTGCATCTGATCGGAGATGTTCTCAACCATCGCGACACTCAGACGACGGCTGGCTACGCATACTTTCAGACGCAACAGCGTCGCGAGGCACTGGGCGGACATGCGGACAAGGTTCTGGCGTTCGCAACTCCGAGTAGCCGAATTCCAACGTCACCCATTGAGGTAACTGCGGAAAGTCTGTTGGGGCCGACGAATGAATCTAGCTGTTACTACGGGTTCGCCGAGTGAGCAGCGAAGTCATTATTTCAAGCGGGAAGCGCTGTACGAATTGGTGTGGACCGCTCCTGTTTCCGAAGTGGCGGGGCAACTTGGCGTTTCGGATGTGGCGCTAGCGAAAGTTTGTCGGAGGGCAGGGATTCCCATTCCTTACCGCGGTTATTGGGCCAAGGTGAATTCTGGACAGTTTGTCCTCCGCACACCACTGGAGCCTCCGCCCGGCGGTTTACCGGAACTGCTTCGAATTCGCGGTCAGAAAAGGCGCTCGGCACTCAACACTCATAACGGTGTCTCGCTGCAAGGGATTCATGCAGCATGCACCCTTGATGCTCCTTCATGCCGCATCGCCTGAAAAACATTACTGGCGAGAAGTAAAAACGCCCGATCGAATGCAAGCTCGCGGCATGTCTGTAAGCAGAGGGCCGGAACACTCAATTACTTCGTACCGCAAAATTTTCTCGTTTTTCTCGGCCGAGCTTCTGATTGTGACCGCCGTCAGGCTGCCTGGCACTCGTGTTCGGACACCGGGGCAGGCGGGTCTACCAGCGCGACAGGCCGAGATTGCTCGACTTTCAAGAAGCATCGCTGTCACGTGAACTAAGCGACCGGCTGTAGCTTTGTGAAGCTGGATAATGGATAGTCTCCGCGCCGCTGTTGGAACTTATCGCCTAGTCGCACGTTCGGATGCCAGGTAGCCGTACGAGTCGAACTGCTCTACTATCAGTCCCATGCGCCGCCGCTTAACCGCCGCCGTGATGCTCGTCGTTCTGACGATGCAAGCCCTTGTTTTCACGCCCGCCAGCTTCGCCTCCGCTCTGGGCGCGCCCGCCACCGCGCTTTCTGAGCACTGTGCAGACTCCGCAAAGGATCAGGATTGCCCGTGCTGCCCGAGCTCAGGCATGTCGAGTGACTGCATGACGATCTGCGCCGGATTTCCCGTACAAGGCGCAGTGGCGCTTCCGGTCCTTCGTATTCCTTCAGTCCCCGCGATTCCGTTCACGGCTCCTGCCGTCGTTACGCACACCTACGCTCCGCTCAATCCTCCGCCCATCTGCTGACGAGTCTGTATCAGGCGCCTGACGCGACGCGTCAGGCACGACTGACGATTCGTTTCGGAGGAGTCTTTCATGAACCGATGGATGCGGTGCGCAAGCTGCGCACTCGCGCTCGTGGCGTGGGGCTTTTGGCCTGCGGCGCACGCGAAACCTATCGCGTTTGCCCAGGGCACCACGGTCATGGGCGAGTACGGCGCCGGCACGATGAAGGAGCTGCAGGTCTTCTATGCCCCGCGGTATTTCTTCTCGGCAGGCTTGGGTCATCTGGCGCTAGACAGTGATATCGATGATCGAAGTCGAGACATCACCTATGTGCGCGCCAATTATTTGGTGAAGCGTTGGAACCTCGAAGGCGCGCAAGTCAACATCTTCAGTTGGGGCGGCCTCGGTCGGGCAACCATGGGCGATGATTCGAGCGGCCGCTTCGCCTGGACGGCAGGCGGTCAGGTCGACTACGAAACGAGGCGTGTCTATGCCTCCTTGAAATCGGATTATTACGACTCTTCAGCGTTTTCTCATCGGATTGACACGTTGCAATTGGGCATTGCGCCCTACAAGCACGATTACGCCACGCTCGCTACGTGGTTCGTGGTGCAAGGCCGTCGCTACACCGGCGAGATCCATGAGGGCACCGAGTGGGCGCTGCTGCTGCGTCTCTTCAAGCGCGGTGCGTGGATCGAAGCCGGACCGACGAGTGATGGCAAGTTGCAAGCCATGTTCATGATCAATTTCTAAAGGAGTTCCCCTTATGCGTATCTCTACCTTCTCACTGTTGCTGATAACCATGATCGCTGCTGGTGTTGTTCATGCCGGCACGATTGAAATGAAAGTGAACGGCCTGGTCTGCGGCTTTTGCGCTCAGGGTATTGAAAAGACCCTGCGAAAAAATCCGGCGACAGCGGATGTGTTCGTGAGTCTCGAAAACAAACTCGTCGCGGTAGCGACCCAGGACGGCCAGGACATCTCCGATGACGACTTAAAGAAAGCGCTTACCGCTTCAGGCTACGACGTGAAGAGCATCGAGCGGACCGACACTCCCATCGCGGACATCCGCGCTCGTACCGGGAGCCCACCGAAATGAACGATCCCTCTGCTCGAAACGTCGGGATCGCCTTTGGAACGCTGCTGGCGAGCACGACGACGCTCGTCTGTTGCGTGCTTCCTGCGGTACTGGTCTCAATCGGTGCAGGAGCCACGGTGGTGGGACTGGTGTCGGCATTTCCCCAGCTCATTTGGCTTAGTGAGCACAAGAGCGCAGTCTTTGGCATTGCCGCCGCGCTGCTGTTCGTCAGCGGCATCGTGTTATGGCGTGCCCGACGGCTCACGTGCCCGACCGATCCCGTCTTGGCCCGAAGCTGCACGCGGCTGCGAAAGATGAGCCAGGGGCTCTATCTCGTTTCAGCGGCCTTCTTCTTGCTCGGCGCCGCCTTTGCTTTTGGAGTCTAGCCATGAAAACCATCGTGCTCAGCGTCGTGGCGACGCTGTCGGTTTCGATATTGGGTCTGTATGCCTTTGCGGCCTCGGGCTTGTATGACGTGGCGGCCGATCGGCCGCATACGCCCTGGATGCAATACGTGCTGCAGACCATCCGGACACGCTCGATTGCCACACGATCCGCTGACATTATCGTGCCGCAGCTTGATGATCCGAACCGAGTGTCCGAAGGCGCCGAACATTACGCGGCGATGTGTACGGGGTGCCATCTGGCACCCGGCCTGCGCGACACCGAACTGCGTCAGGGCCTTCTGCCGCAACCGCCCAACCTGTCCCGACAGGAAGTCGATCCAGCGCAAGCCTTCTGGATCATCAAACACGGCATCAAGGCGACCGCAATGCCCGCTTGGGGCAAGAGTCATGACGATGAGGCGATCTGGAATCTGGTCGCCTTTGTGCAGCAGCTGCCCAAGATGACCCCAGAGCAATACCGCGTCGCGACCGCAACGCCGACGCGCGAAGGCCCTGCACCGCAAGAAGATCACCCACATGAGCACCCTCATGCGCATGAGTACTCCGGCGACAGCCATGAACACTGAAAGGATGACGATGATGCGGATTCGAACCCACTTCCGAACACTCTTTAGCGCGGGCGCACTGATGGGCGCCTCCTTTGCAATTGGGGCTGTGCCCAACGATCAGGACGCGCCGGCGGCGATGCAGCATGAGCACCACACAACCGAGCAAAGCACGGTGCCGCAGAACCACGAGCAGATGGGACATGCAATGGGTGAGATGTCGATGACAGGGCTCCTGGGGCCTTATTCGATGATGCGCGAAGGCTCCGGAACGAGCTGGCAGCCCGACTCGACGGTCATGGAGATGTCGCACGTCATGCGTGGGGACTGGACGCTCATGCCCATGGCATTCATCAACGCGGTGTACAGCGATGCTCAATCCGGCCGCCGCGGCGATGACGATACATTCGCCGAAAGCATGGCGATGCTGATGGCGCATCGCGAGTGGGCAGGAGGCACCTTGGGGGTGCGCGCCATGGTCTCGCTCGATCCGTCGCTCGTCGGCCAAGACGGCTATCCGCTCCTTTTTCAGACGGGCGAAACTGCCGATGGCCAAACTCCACTGATTGACCGCCAGCATCCTCACGATCTGTTCATGGAGCTGGCGGCCTCGTACTCGAAGCCCTTCGGTAAGGACCGCTCGGCGTTCGTCTACGTTGGACTACCCGGCGAACCGGCGTTGGGACCTGCGACCTACATGCATCGTGCCTCCGGCATGGACAATCCTGAAGCGCCGATCACCCACCATTGGTTTGACTCGACGCATATCACCTTTGGAGTCGTCACAGCCGGTGTCGTGTTGAATAACATCAAGCTCGAAGCCTCGGCCTTCAATGGTCGCGAGCCCGATGAGCATCGCTACGACATCGAGGTGCGCAAGCTCGATTCCTGGTCGATGCGCGCCTCGTACAACCCCACGCCCAACTGGAGCACTCAGGTGAGCTTCGGGCAGCTGAAGAGTCCCGAGCAGCTCGAGCCCGGAGTCGATGTCGATCGGACAACCGCCTCGGTGACCTACAACCGCCCTCTGTCACAAGGTGGATGGCAGTCCACGCTCGCTATCGGACGCAACCATCAGCGCCCGGGGGGTCATACAAACGCCTACCTGCTTGAGAGCGCATTTCCGATCTCAAAGGCGTTCACCGTTTTCGCCCGCGCGGAACGCGTCGGCAAGAACGAACTTTTCGAGGAAGGCGCCCCCTTGGGCGGGCGCGTGTTCACGGTCAAGAAGCTAAGCATCGGCGGCGTACATGACTTCGCCGAGACCTCCTTCGGCGCCTTCGGACTGGGTGCCACCTACAGCCTGCACTGGATTCCCCGAGAACTTAAGACCTTCTACGGCGACCAGGCAGACGCCTGGCTCATCTTTCTGCGCTGGAAGTCCCCATGAGTGCCCGCGGTCGCAGGGTCGCCTTGACTCTATACCTAGGTATAGGGTTTAGGCTTACCCTCACCCTGAATCGGAGGACATGTCATGGAGTCGATTGGGATCGGAGCCCTCGCACAACGCGCTGGCGTCGGCGTGCAAACCGTGCGCTATTACGAGCGCAACGGACTTCTTGTACCGCACGCCCGGCTTGCCTCCGGCTATCGCCAATATGGCGAGCTCGAGCTCTCGCGGCTGCGCTTCATTCGCCGTGCGCAAACGCTCGGCTTCACGCTCAAGGAGGTGCGGCAGCTTTTGGCGCTCTCGGCTCAGCGTGATGTTTCCCGGGTGAAGCGCTCGGCGCAAGCCAAACTGGCCGATGTGGAAGCGCGCATTGCTGCACTTCAGAAAATCCGCGACGGCCTGGCAGAGCTGATCAAAGCGTGTCCCGGCCACGGACGCGCCGCCGACTGCCCGATTCTGCAGGCGCTCGGAGGTGAAGTGTCATGACGCAGCCCAGAGCTCACTTCCATTCCACGTCGTGCTGCGCAAAGCCCACGCAGCCAATAGGTTCGATGAAAACACAAACGATCGACCCGGTGTGCGGCATGACCGTGTCGGAGCACTCAGCCCACCACGCTAAGTATTCCGGCCGCACCTATTATTTCTGTTCCACGGGCTGCAAAGCCAAATTCGAAGCTCACCCTGAGCACTATGTGGATAGCGATGGCATTCGCCTACCCGCATCGACTGTAACGCACGCGACAGGCGTCCATTCACCCACTCATCATCGCGCATCGACCTCGCACGCGAAGGCGAACGTACCGACTTCGGAAGGGACAATCTACACCTGTCCCATGCATCCGCAGATTCGCCAGGCTGGCCCAGGGCATTGTCCGATTTGTGGGATGGCGCTTGAGCCGGTCATGCCAACGGCGGTCAAAGACAACCGAGAACTCCATTCGGTCCGAAGACGGTTTTGGATCGCGGCGGCTCTCTCACTGCCGCTCATGACGATCGCGATGCTGCCGCATTTCTTGGACTTCCACTGGAGTGACGCCACTGCACGCGGCCTGCGCTTAGCCGAATTTCTGCTGAGTGCGCCCGTCGTGCTTTGGGCGGCCCTCGACTATTATCGTCGCGGCTGGCTCGGTGTGATCCACCGCTCGCCCAACATGTATACCTTGATCGGGCTCGGTGTGGTCGTCGCCTATCTCTATAGCCTCTTCGCCACCCTCACGCCCCACGTGTTTCCGCCCCAGATGCGCGACGCGCACGGCATGGTCGGTGTCTATTTTGAAGTGGCGGCTGTCATCATTACGCTTGTGTTGCTGGGCGAGTGGCTGGAACTCAAGGCGCGGGGCCGTACCAGCGCCGCGATTCGCCAGCTGCTGAATCTCGCGCCTAAAATTGCACATCGCCTCCGCCCCGATGGCATGGATGAGGATGTATCTCTAGATACCATTGTGGCGGGCGATCATCTCCGAGTACGTCCCGGAGAAAAAATACCGGTGGATGGGCGGGTGATGGAAGGCCGCTCGAGCGTCGATGAATCGATGCTGACCGGCGAACCCCTCCCGGTCGAAAAAGAACCCGGCCATAAGGTCGTGGGTGCAACCCTCAATCAAACGGGCTCACTCGTCGTACAGGCTCAAAAAGTCGGCGCCGAAAGCGTGCTCGCGCAGATCGTGACACTCGTCGCCGACGCGCAGCGCAGCCGTGCTCCCTTGCAGCGCCTCGCCGATGCTGTCGCGACTTGGTTCGTGCCGGCGGTGATCGTCGTGGCTCTCGCAACGTTCTTCGCCTGGTGGTGGATCGGACCTGAGCCCCGCTTGGCCTATGCGCTGGTCAATGCGGTCGCTGTACTCATCATCGCCTGCCCCTGCGCGCTCGGACTCGCGACGCCGATCTCGATCATGGTCGCGAGCGGGCGCGGTGCGCAGATGGGCGTGCTCTTTCGAAACGCGGAGGCTATCGAGGGATTGCGAGAGATCGATACGTTGGTGCTCGACAAAACGGGCACGCTCACGGTCGGGCAACCTGCGCTCGACCGAGTGCTCGCAGTCTCTTCGTATTCCGAGAACGAGCTGCTGTCGCTGGCCGCCGGTCTCGAGCAATTGAGCGAGCATCCCCTCGCCCGCGCTATCGTCGCAGGCGCTCAGGCACGCGGGGTAACCCTGGCCTCAGTCCGGGAATTTCAATCGCTCACCGGGCGCGGTGTGACGGGGCGTCATGGGGAGCATCAAGTGGCGCTTGGCAATGCGGCGCTCATGCGCGAGGTCGGCGCTTCCCTAGAGCCGGTGCAGAGCGATGTTAAAAAGCTGCGAAGTACGGGCCGCACCGTCATGTTCCTCGCGATCGGCGGGCAGCTCGCTGGCGCAATCGCCGTAGGCGATCCGATCAAGGAGAGTACGCCAGGGGCACTCAAAGCCCTGCACGCCGATGGGCTTCGCATCGTGATGCTGACGGGCGATGCGAGCGGCACCGCCAAGGCCGTGGCGGGTGAGCTGGGGATTGATGAGGTCATTGCGGAGGTGCAGCCTGCCGATAAGGCGCAGGTCATCGAACGCCTCCAGCGCGAGGGTCGCCGGGTCGCCATGGCCGGCGACGGCATCAATGATGCCCCGGCTCTTGCACGCGCGAACGTGGGCATTGCGATGGGCACGGGCACCGACATCGCGATGGAGAGCGCGCAGGTCGCGCTGGTCAAGGGCGACTTGAATGGGATTGTCCGTGCCCGACGCCTAAGCCGGGCGACCGTGCGGAATATTCGACAAAACCTCGGCTTTGCGTTTGGCTACAACGCGCTGGGTATCCCTATCGCTGCGGGAGTCCTGTATCCATTGTTCGGGTTGTTGTTGAGCCCGCTAATCGCCGCGCTCGCAATGAGTCTGTCTTCCGTTTCAGTCATCCTGAATGCGCTCCGGCTAGAACGGCGTGCAGCGTGGACGGCGGCCCCGTGACGCGAGCTCAGGGCAGTCCCCTCTCAGTCAAAGGCCCTCAGTCAGTTGCAGAGCGACGAAATGTGCAGTTCCGCGTCCATATATGCCAGCCATGTACGCAAGTGTTTACCAGAAGCCGAGCTCAGCGGCCGGCAGCCAACGCCGCTAGCATGTAGTGGGACGCATTCGGCTTTGCGGGCATAGTCGCTAGTGAGTGTGTAAGGGTAAGGTAAGGGCATTCATGACACCGTACTCGCGCATCTTCGGCAGCGGGCCGATCGGGCTGTTATTGAGTGTGCTGCTCTTGATCGGCGCTTACCTCGCTGCGCATCTCGTACCGATGCCTCCGTTAATCGGCGACCAAAATGCGCGGTGGGGAATGCTCTTCGTGGGTCTGATCGGAACGATCGGCCTCGTCGCGTGGTCGTTGCGATCTTTGCCTCCCAGCGCAAGGGGGCGAGCACTCTGCACGCATGGTGCGCTTCGGTATGTTCGTCATCCGCTCTATGCCTCGTTCCTCTCATTCTTCAATTTTTGCCTCGCGCTCTTTCTCGGACACCCGGTCTATCTCCTCTGGGCGCTCGCGTTGCATCCGTTGTGGCATGGGCTCATGCGCCACGAAGAAGCGCTCATGGCATGCGAGTTCGGGGAAGCCTACCGCCACTACGCCCAGCGCACGGGTCGGTTCGTTCCCCGCTTTTGGAGGCGCTAGCCTGGCGTACAGGAGGGCGTGGCGCGGCCGGTCGATCATGGCACCGATCAATTTTATGGCAATAAACGTGGGAGCATTGGCCGGTTGGATGCTTACGAGGTAGCCGAGAGCCACCGCGCACAGTTTGCGAGATTGGCAAAGGAGGTGGACGCTGTAAACAAGTACGCCGCGCCGATCCAGCCGGCCACCATCCAAGGCGCGTCCGCTGGGCGCCGATGGCCGAGCTGCTCGCGATTCGAACTCCAAACGACCAGCCGCATACCCAATCAATGCTCTGCAATCTCGCGATCGCCGCGCTCGGGACCTCCGGAGCGGTGCGCGAAAAACAAAAGTGAATCGTGTGGTCACGATGTGGTCACTCCACACTTTCGTGACACCTTGACAGCCGACGTAAGTTATTGAAATTGGCGCGCCCGACTGGATTCGAACCAGTGACCCCTGCCTTCGGAAGCCAGTAAGATCAAAGCGCCGCTTTAGGAGCGCTGAAGCTCTTGCTGTAGAACCCGGACCGATCGAAGCAGCAAACGCGGCGCTTGCCTGCGGAGAGCATCGAGCAGGCATTGACGATTCGGCGCGCGCGAGTCTCCGGCTGCTTGGAGGACTCGATCCAGTGAATCCAGTCTCTTCGGGCGTTGGGCGTGATGCTCGACCACAACGCCCGCGCCTTCGGCGCGCCCGCGAGTGCCTTCCGCAGATCTGCGGGCACTCTGGGCTCCGCGTCTTCTGCCGCCGGCGCGATCTCGAGCGTGACGACATCGCCTATGTCGGCCGCTGCAGATTCGCGCGTCTTCCTATCCACTTTGAGCCAATGGCCTTTTTGGCCGTCGGGCTCGAGCATTGCTCGAAAGGGAAAGCCATTGATGATGCCTTCGACCGTCGTCCGACCGCGTGAAGGTAGTTTCGCGCTGGCGCTGATGGGTAATACAAGGAAGGCCCAGGTGCCGCCCTTCCCGGCAACCTCCGGTCGCAGGAGTTTCGCTTTGAAACGGATCTTGGAAGCGGCTTTGCTCATGATTGTTTAAATCCGGGGATCTCCAGCCGATACTAGACACGCGCGCGCCCCAATGGATGGCGCTCATCACATGGAGAGTGCCATGAAAAAGGCGGCTGTCGCATTGCTGATTCTGGGGTCATGGGGCTGCCTGCCTCTGCACGCGGGCGAGATGTTCGAAGACTAACCCAAACACTATGCTCTGGCCTGGGTCGGTGACCTGGCCAATGCTCGCTATTGGTTCAACCCCACTTGGGCCTTCCGATTAGCGCGGCAACGCCCGAAATCGCCGCCCTTCGGGTATCCGCGGTGCTCAACGTCGGAGATATGCAGGCATTGCGGGCGACGCTCGAGGGCGCGATCGGTTTGACGCTGATCGAAGGCAACAATGAATGGCTGGTAGCGGCGCCCCGCGGCGGACGCATGATAGCCCCCGCAGATTGAAATCCGCCCTCCTACCTCGTTCGGTAAAGCCGCCACGCTTCGATCTTCTCGCGTGCATCGTCGATGGGTACGAACTGCATGACATTCAAACACTCATCACGCAGTCGCCCATTGAACGATTCTATGTGCCCGTTCTCAGTGGGTTTACCGGATGGATGAAGTCGAGCTTCACGCTGCGCAGAGTGCCAAAACAGCCCTTGCGCACCCGCAGACGGGCGGAAAACCGCTCGAGCGGCGATTTTGATCCGAAGCTTCGACGCGCGCTGCAAGGATGAATGTGTCGATCTCGCGACGCCGCCATGAGCCTGCACGGCGCAGATTTGTCGACACTTCCAGACTTGCGACGTCTCAGACATCACGTCGTCCGTAGCCGGCGTTGGAGTAGGGGCACATCACCCAGGCGAGGGTGACGGTTTTGGAAGCCTTCAGGGACCGGCACGAAGTTTTCGCTCGTCATTTCCGTCGCTCGCGCCCACCAGCCCTTCTGGGATCGCGCATCTCATGCTCTCCAAGTATTTCTTTTCCCCAAAGGGGTCCATTTGAAGATACTCATACGGACAGAACTTTTCTGGTTCCTGACCGATACTTGGACCTACGCGCGCGCTGACCTGAAGGCATGGCGTTTTCTGCAGGTCGCGTCGTAGTGTTGCCGGTCGACGCCGGGGTCGACGTGCTTGCAAGCATGCCCGCCCTCGGCGGAGAGGCGATGATCGAGCAGGACGTCAGAGAGAGTCTGCGATCTACCTCGTAGAGGTTGATGCGGCTGATGAGCTCGTCGCCGAGCAACCAGAGGAGGGCCGGATCGCGCCCTTACTGCTCGGGCTGTGGCAAGCGCTGCTGTAAGTGTTCCGAGATTCGCGTACTGGCGACACCATTAAGTCCGCGAGAACAAGCGTTCAATCTCCGGCCGATGTTTCTAATTCGTGAATTGAGTGAGTAATTGGTTCCCAAATCATGTACTGGCCGCGCGCCGAATATCTGACGGAAAGGCAAGCCAACCTTTGAGGCAGCTGATCTGAACCGATGAGTGAAGGCGAAACGTGAGACGGGTGTGAGGCTCAGCGCTTCAGGACAACCGCAGGAATCACGAACGGCTATCGTGCCGGTATGCTCTGACTTTTCGGCGATCGCTGAGGCGGAAGCGCGGCACGCTCGGCTATACTTCGCGCATGGACAAGGTACTCGCGCTGGCCGTCGACCCCGCCGCCTGGGCGGCACTTCTCACCCTCATCGCAATGGAAGTCGTGCTCGGCATCGACAACCTGATTTTCATCTCGATCATGACAAACAAGTTGCCAGAGCATCAGCGCACGCGCGCGCGCCGCATCGGCATCGGGCTGGCGCTCGGCATGCGGCTGCTGCTACTTTTCACCATCGCGCTCATCGTGGGGCTCACGGCGCCGCTGATCGATCTCGGGCTTGCCGGCAAGCAGGACAACCACGGCAATGCCTCGTTCGAGACGGCCTTCTCGTGGCGAGACCTGATTCTGATCGCGGGCGGCCTGTTCCTCATGTGGAAGGCGACGAAGGAGATCCACCACAACGTCGATCCGACGCCGTCCGGCGAGATTCTCGACAAGAAGGCCTCGGTCGGATTGAACTTCGGCTCGGCGATCTTTCAGATTATCGTGCTGGATCTCGTATTCTCGATCGATTCCATCCTCACAGCGGTCGGTATGACGGATCACGTCCCAATCATGATCATCGCGGTGATCGTGGCGGTGGCGGTGATGTTGATGGCCGCCGATCCGCTCGCGAATTTCATCAACAGGAACCCGACGATCGTGATGCTCGCGCTGGGATTCCTCCTGATGATCGGCATGGTGCTCATCGCGGAAGGCTTCGGCGTGCACGTGCCGAAGGGCTACATCTATGCGGCAATGGCGTTCTCGGCGGGAGTGGAAGGGCTCAACATGATGTCGCGAAGGGCGAAGGCGCGGCGCATGCCCGGCTAGCGCGCGAACCGCAAGTCTCCACCCCGCGATTGTCTGCCATCTGGGTCGACAAGGGCTTTGCGCCTTCGGCACGTCACGCTTGCATCACACTTGGGTGTGCACGAGATCGAAATGACCACCGCGTTAAGGGAGATGCAGGACTCATGCGGCGAACGCCAAGATGCGCTCTCGGACTCTCCGCTGACGTCGGTTTCGTGTCCCTAGATCGTGAACTGAGTTCGAAATCTAGGCGCACAGCTCAGGGTTCTCGGCACCCGTTCGCAGATCTAGGAGCAACGACAGCTGCGCTCGTTACGATTGTTTGCCGCCTCGACGCTTCGAGTTCATTCCGATCTGGGGCTTTGCCGTGTTCTTTGTTATGCACGTCGCCGTGTGTACTGCAAGTGCTGCGGGGTGGTGGCGGCAAACTGCTGCCTTGGGCCGAAGGCAAGCAGACCTTCACGCACGCGTATATGCAATTTCTCGCTACTAGAGCTGGAAAACTGTTGTGCGTGCGCACCTTTCATACCAGCTGGCAGAAGGTATTCCACTCGTGGATTGGTTAGTGAAGTGGGGACTGGAGCGACGCGTATTGGGCCCGATCTCGGCGATCGGCGCCGATGAGATTTCCTACAACCGCGGTCATCACTACTTGACGCTGGTGTATCAGCCGGTCAAGAGCTTCAGAAGGTTCTTCGACGTGTAGGGTAAGGACATGTGCGCCGGCATTGAGTTTGTGTGCTCCGACATATGGAAGCAAACTTGCGAGTCATAAGCGAACACGGCGGCGGAGCACTGCACATCCTCGACCGCTTTCACATCGTCTCCAAGAGGAACAAAGCGCTCGATGAGGTGCGCGCCGGTGAAGCGCTCCAGCTCGCCACCGATGGACGGCGACCTCTCTTGAAGCGCTCGCACTGCTGGCTGCTTAAGCGACCTGGGAACTCACCGGCACGCAAAAGGGCAGATTGCGTGAGCTGGTTCGCTGCAACCGGCGCAACGTTCGGGCGTATCTGTTGAAGGAGGACTTTCAGCTTTCAGCAGGTCTGGGCGAACCGCGGCGACGGGAACGTGGGTCACCTCGGACATCGGCTCGTCGAGCTGCGAGGTCTGCGCTAGCGTTGCGCCAGCGGCGAGGGCCATCAAGAGACCAAAGGGCATTTGCATTTGTCTTGCCTCGCGCCAGCAGGTTGGCCATCTACGCGCAACTATCCAGTCGTGGCAATCATGATGGACATGGACGCCGAGAGCCTGTGCGCAGCGGCGTACGGGGAGCGAAGCCCAGAGCGGCTGAACAGCCGCAATGGCTACCGGGATCGGTTGTGGGAGACGCGCGCCGGGTCTGTCGATCTGAAGATTCCCAAGCTGCGTAAAGGCAGCTATTTCCCCGGGTTCCTGGAACCGCGGCGCACCGCCGAGAAGCCGCTCACGGCGGTGATCCAGGAGGCTTATATCCAGGGCGTTTCCACCCGTTCGGTCGATGAACTGGTCAAGGCGATGGGCATGGGCGGCATCAGCAAAAGCCAGGTCTCCCGCCTGTGCACGGAGATCGACGAACGCGTCCATGCGTTCCTGGATCTATCGAAGGGGACTGGCCGTATCTGTGAATCGATGCGACCTACCTGAAGTGCGCCAGCGGGAAGGATCGTCTCCGTCGCCGCCATAATTGCCGTAGGGGTCAGCACCGAGGGCATGTGCGAAGTGCTCGGCATGGCGATCGGAGCGAGCGAGGCGGAGCCATTCTGGACGGACTTCCTGCGCTCCCTCACGCGCCGCGGCCTGCGCGGCGTCAAGCTCGTCATCTCCGACCTACCCAGTGCACAGAAATAGAGATGGCCGCGATGTTCGCCAAAGCGATCGATGACGCGGTCGAGCGGTGCGTGCGCGCTGAGACCCATCAGCGTTTCCGCGTCTCGCCCGTTCATACCCTCGTGAGGCCGCATTTCACCCAGGACGGTGATCGAGTCTATTTCCATGCCCGTCTTCTTTTCAGCGAAGCCGACCTTCTCGTGCTGGACCGAAATCCCCTCGATAACATCCGTAACTCCATCAGTCTGCGCTACCTGATACAGGGTGGCGTGATGCGGGACCGGCACGACCCTACGCGAATCCCCAAAAATGCCGCTACCGATGAGAAGAGAGCGGCGACAGCCGGGCCCGCAGGCACGCTAGGCAGGAAGCGTGCCGTTGCGAACGCACAGATCACTCCAAGCGCTGCTGCAGCGAACGCATCCCACTGCCACGCTTCAGAACTTCCCGTGCGCATTGCGTGCGGGAATCGGTTGCGCAGCAGGTAGTTCGCTATGTAGACGCCTGCAAACGCAGGCACGTAGCTGCCCATGAGCACGAACCAGGGAATTAAAAACTCGGTAATGCCGAGCAGGCCCAGAATCGTACCGAGGGTCGCGCCGATGGCCGCGAGAAGCCAGCGCGACCGCGCAGTGAATATCGTCGCGAGCAGCAGCGAGCCGGAGTAAAGATTCACCGTGTTGGTGCTGATGGCGGCGAGCATGACGATCAGCAAAGCGGCCAGGCCAAGCCCGAGCCGGGTCATGACACCCAGGATATCGGGGTCACCCACCCACGCCGCCGAAAGGCCCGCCAGAATGACGATGGCGGGAAAACCAAAACCATAGACGAACACGCCAGCCGTACGCGCTGCACGCGTCGTACGAGCAAATCGACAGAGATCCGGCTGCATGATCGCGCCGATGATAAACGCGCCGATCATCGCCGACACTCCGGTTCCCAGCATCATCGTCGGATCGATGAGCACAGCGGAACCGGGACTGGTGCTCTCGAGATACGCATCCAGGGCCGCAGCTACTGTCCAGAGCAACAGGCCCGCCTTTATCGGGACGATGATCGTTGCGAGCCAGTTCATCGCGCTGAAACCGACCACCGCAATAATGGTCGTCGTGACGGCGCCAAGAATGGTCCATACGGCAACCGGAACGACTTGCATCGAAGCCGGAAGCGCTGCGGCGAGTGTCTGCCCGAACATCGTGGCATTGACGCCGACCCATCCCCACACACTACCGGCAAGGATGAGATTGACCAGCTTCCCGCCGTGGCGCCCATAGACTTCGACGATCAGCGCATACGTCGTCATGCGTCGATCCGCACCGCATGCCGAAGTCTGCGACGCGATGAGTGCAAGGAAGACTCCACCCACCACTGCCACGACTACAGTTTCCCAAGCGCCCATCTTCACCCCGAGTTCCGCACCGAGCATGAGAATTGGCAGAGCGATGCCCGCCGACATCAGCGTCAGGACGATGCGTCCACCGCTAACGGCTGCGCGATCAGGAACCTTGGTGCGTGAGAAATCATCCGTCCGCTGCTCTAGCGCCGGTGCGTCAGACACGTTCGAGCTCTTCTATGCGCACGAATGGATGATCGAAACCGAACGCCTGCGGCCCGAAAACGGCCAGTGCAGCGTCCGATCGCATGACCGGCGCGGCGCTCATGCCGAGCACCGCCACACGTTGTCCGTATTTCAAGGCTTCCGTGGTGATGGGCTCCGCCGTACTCTCGTCCAGCACTGCGATCAGATCAGGGACCACGCAACGCACCCGTTTGCCTTCGCGGGCAATCAGAAACTCGTTCTGGAATTCGATCTCGAGCTTACGACCGGCGCAACGACCCCTTCCTTCGACCATCAGGCGGCCGATGGCCCACCCGGCCCGCGTCTCGCGCAATATGTCGACGATTTTGCCGTTGAAGATCGCATAACTATGCTCGTAGTACTCGGTGCCCCGAAGAAATTCGAGCAGCCTCGCGATCGGCTCGCCGCTTTCGACGCGCGCCTGTCGAATGGCGCGTCCGAGCCCCAGGGCCAGAGACAAGGTGCCGCGTACGATCGAACGCTTCGCCTCTCTCCCCCGCATGGAATACAAGCTGATCATTGCGGAGCCGCCCATCCCCACGACGAGATGTCGGCCCAGCATCTCGACCTGATGAGTATTGGCGGCTCGAATGACGACCGCATTCCCATACTCGTCAGTCATTACGCACGGTGCCGCAGGTACGCCGAAGATGTGATAGGTGACCATCTGCAGCTGCGGAAAAGCTCTACCCATGCCGTCGCCGTCCACTACGGGCAAGCGCTTTCGAGCCGCAAGGATCATCGGCATCAACGCATTCACGCCGCCGATCTCTGCGCAGAGGATGGCCGATGCTTTCCCGCCACGCTCTGCTTGAATCGCCTCGAGCGCGAGATCGACCTCATCACCGTTGGGTATCTTCTCAATGAGCACGGTAGGCGCGCCCATCATTGCAGTGGGGACCAGCAGGTCGTCGTCTCCAGTGTCCTCCACGTCGATCAGTTCGACAGGGCCAAAGTCCTCGATGGCCTGACGCAACATCAGACTACCCACATACGGGTCGCCGCCACCACCGGTGCCGAGCAGGGCCGCACCGCGTGCCAGATCGTCCACATCCTCGAGGGTTATCTTCATCGCAGATCACCGATCGCCTTGACCCGGACCCGCACGGCATTGCCTGGCAGGTACTGCAAGGGGACTTCTTCGACGTCGAGGATGCGCATGGTGTCGGCGCGCCCGCCAGCGGCAGTTGCCGCAGCGATGGCTTCTTCCTTCGCCGTGGCGAGTGCCGAATCCCGACCCAGCTTTTCATATGAAAAGATTCGATCCACTTCGCCGCTGACCTGAGCTATGGCAGCTCCTATGGCATTGGCGACGCCCGCGTTGGGAGGAATATTCATCTCAGCCGCGCCTCTAAGGGGGCGATCGACCAGCACGCTGCCGCCACCCACGAGAATGACGGGTACTCCGGCTGCGCTGGTCTTGATGCGATCCAGGCCTTCTTCGAGGATCCGGTGGATTTCATTGACGGCACTTTCCACGAGCGAGCGATCGAGATGTCGCACACGGTCGGCATCGCCGATATTGGCGTAGCCTGCGGCCACTGCGATGTCGGACGCCGTCAGTGTCTGTCCACCGAACACGAGTGCCTCGCTCGTGAGGCGATATCCCACCGAGCGCGGCCCCACCTTGACGCGACCCTGATCCGCCTGGACCAGGCTCCCTCCGCCGAGCCCGATCGAGATGACGTCCGGCATCCGGAAGTTGGTTCTCACGCCGCCAATGTCGACCGCGACCGACGATTCGCGCGGAAAGCCCTTCACGAGCGCACCAAAATCGGACGTGGTGCCACCGATGTCGATGACGACAGCGGCGTCGGATTCCTGCAGGAATGCGGCACCGCGCATGCTGTTGGTAGGACCCGATGCGAATGTCAGCACCGGGTGACGAGCAACGCGCGAGGGCTCGAGCAGCGTGCCGTCGTTCTGGCTGATGTAAAGCGGCGCGCGTATCCCAAGCTCCGTCAGCGCCGACTGGAACGAGGCGACTACCTTGCTGGCCATGTCCGCCAGCGCAGCATTCATCGCGGCGGCATTCTCCCGCTCGATCAAGCCGATTCGGCCAATCTCATGCGACAACGTGATCGCAGCGCCCGGAATGTGCTCGAGGATGATCGCGGCGGCTCGCTTCTCCATGTCAGCATTCACGGGTGCGAAGACCGAAGAGATGGCGATGCTGGTCAGGTCCCGCTCGCGAAAGGCTTTCGCCGCAGCGTGAACGGCTTTCTCATCGAACGGGGTGATGATCCGCCCGTCGTAGTGATAGCCGCCTGGCAGGATCTCCGCATGCCCGAGCACCGTCGATCGCAAGGCCTTCGGCCACGCGATCATCGGCCGAACACTCAGCGTCGCCGGCGCGCCCAGCCGCAGGACGCCAATTCGATTGAGCTGCCTGGCTTCAACGAACGCATTCGTGAAGTGTGTGGTACCGATCATTACGGCATCCACGCGTGCGGCCTCGATACCCGAACGAGTCAGCACATCGCTGACGGCACTGACGATGCCACCTCCGACGTCCTGCGTGGTCGGAGCCTTTCTCTCGGCGAGAAGCTCCAGATCCCGCAGGACCACGGCGTCGGTATTCGTCCCACCGACATCGACACCGATCCGAACGAATCCTTTCATCTTTCGGGTGTCAATTGAATTTGAGGCGGAACGACACGCCGTAGCTGCGCGGCTCGATGTAGTTGGCGGTCATGCCCGTCGCTCCCGCACCCAGCTCCGCTTCGCTGAAGTAGAATGGCGCGAAGTCGTTCAGATACGTATTGGAGCGGTCGTCGGTCAGGTTTCGTCCCCACAGCTCCACTTCCCAGCGATCGTTGGGCATCCAGCTGATGCCGGCATTCACGATATTGTCTAGACCGATCTCGACGGCGCCTTCACCGGGCTCCTGAGGATAGAGATCCTTGTACTGCACGTCGGCTCTGAAGCGCAGCTCGCCCCCTCCAGCGGGATGCGAATAGGCGAAGCCCGCCGTGTAGGAATCGCTGGGACTCGGCATCGCCGCTCCGTCGAACGGGCCAGCCGTGAATTCTCCGTCGAAGTAGCTGTAGTTCAGCCACATCTCGAGCCCTCGCGCGGGTCGGGCGAGCACTTCGAGATCGATGCCTTTTGCGGACGCTTTACCGGCATTGGTGACGATGAACCCGCCGGTGTCGTCGTTGATCGCGACCTGCAGATCCTGGTAGTCGACGTGATAGGTGTTCGCGTTGATCTGCAGGCGATCCTCCAGCCAGCGCGTCTTCAGGCCGACTTCGAAGTTCTCCGCGGTCTCGGGATCGAAGGCATCCTGCATGTCCTCCGGGCCATTGGCGTCCGGATTGAAGGCGGTCCAGCCGCCGCTCTTGAATCCGCGGGCCCAGGTCACATAGCCCATGACATCCGGCGTGAAGTTGAAATCCGCCGTGATCTTGGGAGTGAACTCGCTCCACGAGTCCTTGAGCGGCAGATCGATGTACGGACCTGCGCCAAGGAACAGGAAGCTGTCACCCTTATTGGTGAGCGTGCCGCTCTTCTCGTCGCGCGTGTATCGACCCCCTGCAGTCAGGTTGGCACGATCGTTGATCGCATAGCTGACCTGCGCATAACCGGAGTAGCTCTCGGTTTCCACTTCCATGTGGGTTTGCAATCCCAGCATGTCGTTGTTGCCGAAGAAGGCCGCCTGCAGATCACCGAGGAAAGTGCCGGCGCGCAGCTGGTGGAAGAAATTGCGATCGCGGGCATGGTCGATATTGAGATAGTAGACACCGCCGAGCCAGGACCATGGGCTGTCGGATTCCGCTGAAACGAGCCGGAATTCCTGCGAGAACTGCTTCACGGTGAACTCGTTCGTTTCCCACAGAAGCGGCACCGGGCTCGCTGCGATGTCGGTGGGCGCCATGGAAGTGTCGTCGTCGAAGTATCCGGTGATCGACGTGAAGGTCGCGGCATCGAGCTTGAAGTCGACGGTGGCCGAGACGTTGGTCGCACTGCGATCCAGTCCGCCATCGAACGCGTTGAGCGCCGTGTCCGGATCGTTGTCGGTCGCGACACCCAGGAAGTCGGGAGCCGTCAGCGGGCTGCCAACGTAGTCACGTGTCTGCCCGAACCCATCGTCCTGCACCGTGCCGATCTGCAGGAGTGCGGAAAGGGTCGGCGAGATTTCAAACAGCAGTTGTCCGCGAGCACTGATCTTGTCGATCGAGTCGAGGTCACTGCCGCTGACGGGATTTCGCGTATATCCGTCGCGCTCATGATAAACGACCGCGAGGCGGCCGGACACGTTGGCGCCGACAGAGCCGTTGATCAGTCCGCGCACTTCACGGTCGTCGAATCGTCCGAGACTCAACTCGCCGCTCGCTTCGAAGTCTCTATGCGGACGCCGGGAAAGAATCTTGATCACGCCACCAGTGACATTGCGGCCATAGAGCGCACCCTGCGGTCCTTTGAGCACCTCGACGCGATCCACATCGAACATCGCGAGGTCCCAGTCAGTCACGCGGCCGTACGAGATCTCATCGATGAACACCGCTACCGGCAGTTCGATGCCGGGAGAATCGTCAAAGGTCTGCGCGCCGCGCAGGGACGGAACGGCCTGCACGCGGTCGAACTTCGCAAAGCCGAGGTTCGGAATGTGCGCCGTGAGGCTCGAAGGGTCGGTAATTCGCGCGTCTTCCACGAACGCGCCGCTGAGGACGCTGACGGACACCGGGCTCGTCTGCAGCGTGGCTTCGCGGCGTTCTGAGGTGACGACGACCTCCTCCAGCGCCAGAGGATCATCGGTCTGTTGTGCAGAGGCCACAATTGGGACTAGCCCCAGGGACGGCAACAGCAGCATGGCGGCCATCCAGGCAGTCGTCCCAGTGCAGTTGCGTTTGTCGGTTGATTCGTCTGTGTAGCCTGAAGCCGGGATTCCAGTGCCGTCGATCATGTTTGCGAGACCTCTGCGGTGTGGGCATCATCAGTTTTACTCTGTCGACCGGGCAGACGTGTCGCACGCAACGGGTGGCGCGTGGCAGATCACCGGGTAGCCCGCATCCCCAAGGGCCCTTTTCATCAGTGACCGAACGTTCCAAGAATCCCGCCTGGGTCGCCAGCTCCAGGCTCAGGCCGCCAGAGCCCCACGTTCGGCTCGTCCCGCGCACGACGCTGCTGGCTCGCCTGGATCGCAGCCTCGCCAAGCGGGTCACGCTGGTTTGTGCGGGCGCCGGGTTTGGCAAGACGACACTCCTGTCTCAGTGGCGCGAGTGCCTGGTCGCTCGAGGCGTGCGCTGCGCGTGGATCACCTTCGAGCGTGAAGACCGCGACCCCGCGCGTTTTTTTCTTTATCTCGCGACGGCGCTTACACGAACGCTCGATGAGCAGGCCGCGCGCGAACTTCCGCAGGCCTCCGCCGATTCCAGCCTGAGCGCGCTGCAGTCGATCGTTCTGCGCACTCTGGAATGCGTCGAACATCGAACGGTCCTCTTTTTCGACGATTACCCTCTGGTGGAGTCTCAGCCCGGTCCGCTGGCGAACTGGTTTTCGTTCCTGCCGCCAGCCGTGCATATTGTGATCGCGACGCGCGCTCAATTGATTCCGGACCTGGCGAATCTCTACGTTCAGGGACTGGTCGACGAGCTGGGTGCAGCGGACCTGCGCATGTCTCGTGAAGAGGCCGAAGAGTTGTTGACGCCGCAGGTGCCGGTCGGCGCAGTGCCGGACTTGTTCGTGCGAACCGAAGGATGGCCCGTAGCACTGCAGCTCGTATCGCTGGCCCTTCGCGATACTCCGCATCCTGCAGCCTTCATCGAGGCCTTTTCGGTTTCGACCGAGGCGGTATCGAGCTACCTCACCTCGCAGGTCATGGCCACCGTGCCGCCACGGGCACGCCAGGCTCTGATTGCCAGTTCGATTCTGGAGCGATTCAACGGCGATCTGCTCGTCGAGGTGGCTGAGCTGGAATCAGCCGAGGTCGTTCCTCCCATGATCGAACCGCTGAGCGCTCTCATCGCGCCATGCAACGACATGCCGGGCTGGTCGCGATGCCATCCCTTGTTTCGCGAGTATCTCCACGCCCAACTGGTGAAGCAGGGCGATAAGCACGTCCGCAAGCTACACGTCCGCGCGGCGCATTGGTTTCACAGCCACGACTTACTCGCGCAGGCCGTGCGACATGCTGCCTCGGCGCGCGATTTCGATCTCGCGGTCAACATGCTCGAGGGATCTGGAGGGATCTGGATCGGCGTGCGCAATGGCAAGGATTATCTCCAGCGCCTGCTCGGAATTCTGCCGTCGGAGGTGATCGACGGCTCCCTGCGTTTGCGCATGGCGCGGGCTTTCGTTTGGATCCGCGATGGCAGAAGTGCGGAAGCGCTGAGCGAACTGCATGCCTTGCAGCGGGAGTCGCAGCGCCTGCAGGACCCGGACATTCACAAGGACTGGCTGATCCTGAAAGCCAGCGGCACGGTTCACGTATCCGACGACAGTATGCAGGCGGAAGAGCTGCAGGGATTTCAGCAGTTGTGCGATAGCACGGGAGATTCGGTTGTCCGCGGGGTGATGGATAACCTCCTCGGCATCATGCACAGCCGTACCGGCTCGCTGCAGGCAGCTCAGGATGCATTGAAGCGAGCGCTGACATATTACGATCATGTGGGTGTAGTGAATCCGCGGGTGTGGACCCGCACGCTGCTCGGGGAAGTTCATTTAACCTCGGGTGATCTGGAGCTGGCGACTTCCTCGCTACGCGCAGCGGAAACCATCGCCCAACAGCAGATGTCTGCGGACACCTCGCTGCTCGCGATGATCCAAATGCTGCTCGCCACCGTTCATCACTACGCCGGCGATCGAGAAAATGCGCGCCGCCTGTCGTTGCCCGCGCTGCATGCCGTGGAGAAGGGCGAAGGGTACATCGAGTTTCTGTTGCATGGATTTCTCACCGGGGCCTCCACGCTGCTGGCAGACGGAGGAACTGAAGACGCCCTACGTCTGCTGGAACGTGGAAAGTCGCTCGCCAGGGCATGGAAGTTCGTTCGGCTGGAGCGAACGCTCGAATACGTCCGCTCGAGCACTGAGGCCAGCGTAGTCGGCGGATCGGTGAGTGCTGCCTCCTTTGAGGAACAGGTTGCCGAATTCACCCGCACGCAGGGCAGCTTTTCAATTCGGGAAAGGGACGTCGTGCTTGCAGCGCTCGCGCGACTCGGTCTCGCAGTTGGGGAGGCGCCGGTCGTCGCGAAGTTTCTAGCTCACCACTTGCCGGCTCGAGATGCAGAATTGTTCGCTCCGGCATCGATCAGTCTTCATATCCTGCATGCGCTTGCCTGCAGCGCGGCGGGCGAAAACACTGCGGCTACCGCCTCGTCATTCGAGGCATTACGGCTCGCGGTGACGCACGAGCTTCCTGGCTGCATCTGCGCTGAAGGCCCGCGTGCGATCGATCTGATTCAGTCCGAGGTGCAGCGGCAGGGCATTGCGCGGCTGCCCTCGGGCCACGTCGATTTCGTGGGCCGGCTACTGGCGCGCCGTCATGGAATCCCCGAACGTGCCGCGCTTTCCGCGAGCTTCACGCCAAGGGAGTACGAGATCCTGCGTGGCCTGGCGCAGGGTCTTTCCAACAAGCGAATCGCGAGGCCCCTAGGACTGAGCGAAGAAACCATAAAATGGCATCTGCGCAAGCTGTATGCAAAGCTCGGCGTCGGTGACAGACACCTGGCGGTGCGCGTCGCCCAGGAATTCAGCCTCCTGGGCTGACGAGCAGCTGCCAAGGTGCGTGACCACCCGCTGGGTTGGCGACCCCTACCCATGACCCCGCCCCGTTGCGGGCCGGGCTGCGTACCATCTTTGTTCCAGTCACAGGCATGTGGGCGCGGTGCAGGACGAATATGAGCGCAGTCATGCGGCTAGCCGCCATCAGCGTCGGGAAAATGCGTTCGCTGCAGATCAGTGGACAGAATATCACGACGGCCTACCTGAAGGAGCAGGTACACGATCCAGTGCGCATCCACTTCAGCGGAGTGGAGGGTAACGATGTAGCCGTTCACACCGACGCGATTTATGCAGTCGGCCGGGAGCACTACGATTTCTGGGCGCAGCGGCTTGGGAAATCGAGCCGGGATTGGCCGTTCGGATTTTTCGCAGAGAACTTCACGATCGAAGGGCTCGATGAGAGCGAGTTACGGGTCGGTGATCGGCTTCGCGTAGGCGAAAGCGTGGAACTGCTCGTTGCCGGGCCTCGCGTCCCTTGCTTCAAGCTTGCGTGGCGAATGGGTCAGCCGGAATCCTTTATATCGGAGTTCGCACTTTCGGGCCGCACCGGTGTGTATTTCTCCGTGGCCAGTGAAGGAGTGGTCAACGCCGGCGATGAAGTGCGCGTCATCGCCAAGGCCGATCATCCAACGGTCAGCGACGTCGCGGCGATGATCTTTGGGCCGACGGACACCGACGTTGCCACTCTGCGTTCGCTGCTAGCCGCCCCGTCAATCAGTCAAACCGTCTCGCTTGGGTTGAGGAATCGGCTCTATCGCACTCTCGATACGCTGCAAACCCAAGCGCATCGTTGGGCGGGTTGGCGCGACTTCCGGATCGAAAAAGTCGTCGATGAGACGCCGAACATCAA
The DNA here is from genome assembly GCA_963759725.1 of uncultured Gammaproteobacteria bacterium. Lineage (GTDB taxonomy): Bacteria > Pseudomonadota > Gammaproteobacteria > Steroidobacterales > Steroidobacteraceae > CAVXAE01. Next base: position 293,767 of record CAVXAE010000001.1, read on the forward strand.
ATCGTTCTATCTGCAGGCGGCCGACCGTCGCGAGCTGCCTCGCTTTCGGGCGGGCCAGTTCCTTACCGTACGCGTGCCCGTGAGTGAAGATCAAACCGTGCAGCGCACGTGGAGTCTTTCCGACTACACGGAGGACGTGAGCACCTACAGGCTCACTATAAAGAAGGAGCCTGAAGGCGTCGCATCGCGGTGGATGCATGAGTATGCAAAGGCGGGCACTCTGCTGCAGGTCGGTGCTCCGAACGGCCGGTTCAACCTAGATCGCGGCAGCTTCAAGCCGGCGATTCTCATCGGAGCGGGTGTCGGGATCACGCCTTTGCTGGCCATGGTGAAAGCTCATCTGGCTCGCGGGCCTTCCGCACCGCTCATGTATCTTGTCTACTGCGCTCGCAGTCGTGCGGAAAGGGCGTTTCGTGCTGAGCTGGATGCAATTCCCGCAGACACGTCAATACGAGTGCTCTACGTCAGTAGTGCTCCGTCCAGCGGCGAAAAGCTCGATATCGACCATCAGATTGCCGGTCGCCTACGCTTCGACGATTTCGCGCGCTTCGTGTCGGACGCTCACATCAATCACGGCGGCAAGCGTATTGATCTGCCTTGGTATGACTGCGATGTCTATCTATGCGGCCCCCAAAAATTTCAGCGCGAGTTGCTTGCGAGCATGGCCGCGCAAGGAGCGGATCCGAGCCGCGTTCGCACCGAAGCATTCTGCCTCGTGCCAGGCGAGCAGGGGTTTGCTGTTTCTTCCGCTCGCGTGGTTCTGAATCGTGACGGGCGCGAACTCACCTGGACGGCGGGTTGCAACGAGACGCTGCTGGAATTGCTCGATCGGCATGGCGTTTCCGTCCCTAATAACTGTCGCATGGGTCTATGCGAGTCCTGCCGCTGTGGCCTCGTCGAAGGCAAAGTGGCGTACGATCCGCAGCCGCCATACCCTCCGGCGAAAGCGGTGTTGTTGTGCTGCGCCCGTCCGAATAGCGAAATGATCCGGCTGGATATCTGATCGGTGCGGATACTGCTGCTAGACTCACATCAGAGGGCAGCCGCCAGGCGCTTGATCACAGAGTGGAGCTCGACAGTCTTAGTGCGGCGTAGGCGCGTACGACGCGAGGCGGTATCGCCGGGCGTTGCCGCGGACACAGTGGTTTCGGAATTGACGCCGGAGCATGTCGTCAACTATGACCAGTTGCATGTGTTCACCGGGAATAATCAGTCGTGGTCGCGCGTTTTGACTCGGCGAATATGTCTTCCCATGAAATCCACTGAACACAGTGGACACTGACCACCCCCATTGGTGTTCTTTGAGAATGGCTTTCGGAGGCGCAATCTGCAGGGCATTCGAACCACCAACCCGCAGCGTCCGACCTGATTCAACACTTGCGGAACCGCAATCGCGGCGCTCGGGGCCTTCAGAGGGCTGCGTGAATAGCAAAACTGACTCGTTTGGTCACGATGTGGTCACTCCATTCGTGCTGTCTTGACAGCACGCCTTACACGTGTGAAGTCCCAAGACTAGGGTGACATTCTGGCTGCTTTCCACCCTTGGAGAAAGCGCCATGACAAAGAATGAACAGAGCCGCTTGGTCTCTTGGCGACTGAAACTGCTGAGGCACGCCGACGAGGTTCCCCGAGGTGTTGCTCAGACCTGTCGGCACTTCGGCCTATCTCGCCAAACTTTCTACAAATGGAAAGCGCGGTACAAGAGCCATGGTGAGGCGGGTCTGTGCGATCGACCCGGACACCCCTGCATTGCCCTCGGACAACCTCCCAATCGGTCGTATCGAAGATACTCTACCTGCGTGAGCGGTACAGATTTGGGCCTGCTCGAATTCAGAGCTATCTTCACCGCTTTCATCAGATGGATGTGGCGCGTTCGACGGTGCATCGCATTCTGACCCGGTATGGGATGAATCGTCTGCCTGCCAATCTAAGACGTCAGCCGACGGGACGTCCGTGGCATCGATACGAGAAGTCACAACCCGGCCACCGGCTGCAGATTGACGTGAAATTCCTGAAGCGAATAGCGCTCTCCAAGAAACGCCTCTATCAGTTCACGGCCATCGACGACTGCACCCGCATCCGTGTACTGAAGATCTACGATGTCTGCAACCAAAGGTCAGCTATCAGCTTTGTGGATGAAGTCATTCGACGCCTGCCCTTCAGAGTCCTGGTCATCCAAACGGACAATGGCGCGGAGTTCCAGTCGAGCTTCCACTGGCACCTGGAGGAGCAGGACATTCGGCATGTCTATATCCGGCCCAGAACTCCTCGCCTGAACGGCAAGGTGGAACGTTCACATCGCGTGGATGACCAGGAGTTCTACCAGCTACTCGACAAAGACGGCATCGCCGACGATATCCACCTCTTCAACGACAAGCTGCGTGAATGGGAGGACTATTACAATTACCATCGGCCTCACGGAGCCCTCGATGTGCAGACGCCTTACGAGCGACTTCTGGCAAAGAAAACCCCGGCCAGGGTGTTACCGAAGTCTTGAGACCTCACAATATTGAATTTGGCGCGCCCGACTGGGTTCGAACCAGTGACCCCTGCCTTCGGAGCAGCGGTAGATAATTCCGCGCAGGCCCTCTCAAACCCTCAGTAGCTTGTTTTTCAGCTACTTGGAAATTTGTAGAGTACCCGCATGCCCGATGCAACCCGCCATCAACCGACCCACACTGGTCACGAGGTGGTCGTTCCACAGGAGCCGCTGCCCGATGCCCATCGTAAAGCTACGCAATGGGCTCCTCGATCGTGGCACGCAGATGCCGTGCCGGGCAGGGGGAGTCCTTACATACCAGAACCCTCGAAACGGAGTTGCGCGACATTGACGATTAAATCCTTGGCGCGGACCACCCAGAAACCGCGGCTACTTCGGGCTGGAGTTTGCAGCGACATCCGTCACGCCCGTTTGGACATCAAGGATCTACCGTTCAAACTTGTCTTCGATCTGGCACCGGACAAAAGTTGTTAAGGGGAAATCGTGCGTACGCAGAGACGAAGTGCATCGAGACTGTAGCACTGAGCGTATCTGTGGTCGGTGCCGATGGCCGACCGACGTCAGGTTGTCATCCAGGTGGGTCTTCCGATTGCTCTGGCGTCGAGCTCGACCGTTCCCTGCCATAAACCAATGACATCGCCCGCTCGCGCGGGCGATGTCCAAATCGCGACCGTTGAATATCAGCGACCGTTTGCGGGTCGATAGAGTAGTTCCTAGTTGGGCAGCACAACAGTATCAATAACATGAATGACGCCATTGTCGGCGACGATGTCTACGGCGGTCACGTTGGCCTGGTCTACTTTCACGCCGCCCTTAGTACTCACGGTCAGTGAGGAGCCCTCCACCGTTTTGACCATGCCGGCCCTGACATCCTTGGACATCACTTTCCCTGGAACAACGTGATAGGTCAGAACCGCGGTCAGCTTGGCCTTGTCTGCTAGTAAAGCGTCCAGGTCTGCTTTGGGGAGTTTGGCAAAGGCTGCGTCCGTGGGTGCAAACACCGTGAACGGGCCTGGTCCCTTCAGGGTTTCAACCAAGGCGGCCGCCTGTAGAGCGGTAGCGAGGGTGTTGAAGTTGCCCGCAGAGGCAGCGGTTTCGACGATGTCCTTGGCATGGGCAGCGGAAACGAGGCAGAGCGAAATGGCGACAGCAGTGGCTAGCGTTTTCATGATTTGTCCTTTGAGATGGATGTACTGAGTATGTATTCGTTTATCAAGACATTTTGGATGCACTCCAGCCACAAATTTTTGGCATTTGCTTTACCAATCTGAAGTCAAATACAGTTCGTCCACGCCTCTATGACTAATCTGCGCCCCGATCCGGGTAAGTGCCTCTTTACCGCAGCGGGGCCGTGGCACGACTCACCGGGATACCTGTGCAGACGCTTCGCGTCTGGGAGCGACGCTACCGTATCGTCGGGCCGCGACAGAGCGCGACGGGGCAGCGGCAATACACGCCCGATGATCTAGGGCGGCTCACCGTCATCAAACTAAAAGCCCCCTTGACGCGGAAACGCCGGAATTCTTTACCGAGTCATGTGCGCTGCTGACGTTTCAGCTTACGTTGACGTTCCGCGCAGGATTCGATACAGCCAAGAGTGGGCGCTGTTCAAGTCGCTCGGCTGCGTGGCATGTCATTCGATGGGCACCACTAGAGAGAATCACAGCGATCTCAGGAGTAAACAGCAGGCCGCCCTGCGCGGCCCTGCTGTCGGAAGGTCAATTCCAGCTATTCCGGCTCCGGAAATCCTGGGCTTGCCGTTCGGCCTCATCCTGAGCTACGCCATACCGTTCCTGAATTTTCCCGGCAAGCTGGTCACTCTTGCCCTCAAGCTGATCAATTTCGTCATCTGTGAGTTTGCCCCACTGTTCCTTGATCTTGCCTTTCATCTGCTTCCACATTCCATCAGTGCGGTCGTTGTTCATGAGTTCGCTCCATTTGGGGTTGAGAGTCACTGAGAGAGGAGCAACCGCTGTGCCGCCTCGATCGGCCTCGGCACTGCGACCATGCCCCTTATGGTGGTGGTAGTACAGAGCGCCAATAAACAGTACCGTGCTGGGCTATCTTTTGCAGCTACACGTGTCGGGAGGTCGCATGGCCCATGTTACGCCGCTACCGTTGGATGCCACCGAGCATTTTCGTGAACAATTTGAACATTATCGGACGACGCGCGGATTTGTTCCCAACAGTATTCGCACGATGGCACGCAGACCCGCGATAGCTGCGGCGTTCATGCAGCTGAATCGCGCTGTCCTGTACGAAGGCACCGTGGCCGAAGAGCTCAAAATGCTGGTCAGCTTGATTGCCAGTCAGGCAGCCGGCTGCCGATATTGCCAGGCGCACATGGCCAATTTGTCGAGCCTCTATCAGGCATCGGACTTGAAAATTCGAGCGCTGTGGGAATTCGAGACGAGTGAGTTGTTCTCTCTGGCCGAACGTGCCGCGCTGCGTCTCGCGTACCGGGCCGCCTTGGTTCCCAACGAAACATCGGGAGCGGACTTTGAGGAGCTCAGGAAGTATTTCGACGACGGGCAGATCGTCGAAATTGTGGCGTCCATCGCGCTCTTTGGATATCTGAATCGATGGAATGATACGATGGCCACCGATCTCGAAGAGCGGGCACAGCGAGTGGCCGTGCGCACTATCGCGGCGCTAGGATGGGAGGCCGGCAAACACGGGTTGACTCCATGATTCGAGCCTTTGGCGCACGCGACAGCTTCGGTCGCCGCGCGTGGCGGGAGTTCTATAGCAGCAGCAACAGTCCAAGCTGAAGTGATTTTGAACGTCGTGTGGTCCGCCCCCATTAGCGATCAGCGTTTCCAGGTTTAGTCCCGGCTTATAGCTGGGTTAATCTGCAAAAGCGGTTCAGGCCCGCCGGCGTAGATCTTCTTCACTTGCGTGCGGATATCCTCTGCATTAATCGTGGTAAACGATGTAGCGAACTTTCCGTACTCGCTAATGATCGAGTCGCGCGGCGAGAAAGCATCCATGCTTTTACCGCTCATGCGTGTCACCTCTTGTCCTGGGCAATTTGGGCTTCGACCCAGCTTTCTCGGTCGCTTGCGCGCCGGTGCGGACCCAAGCGTCAACGTCGGAGAGTTTGAATTTCCAGAGGCGGCCGAGCTTCAGTGCAGGGAGACCTCGTGGCTCGATCCGCGGGCTGATCGGCAATCTCGGGGGCCACGTCAGCGACAAATCCGATATGGACCTCGATCCAAGTGAAGATGGTCGCGATGAGGTGCGTTGTAATCCGGGCTCAACACTGCATCGAAGAACTGGCACGCACCTGTTCGTACTTCACGCAGAAAATGGCCTTCGGCAGAATCTTTTCTCCAGTCGTGCAAGATTCGGATACGCCGTCCGTCCGCCAGGATGAAACCCGCCACATCGAATGCCTCGGCCGTCGCATGACGACTGCGCGCAGCGTTCGGACGATTGTAGATGTTGCGGCAAGAGTAGCTTCCGAAGTGCTCAATCATGGCAATCGGTGAGCCGAAGTAAGATCTGGCGGCGGGCTGAAGGCTATGGCGTTCCCACAGAGCGAGTGAGGCGGCGGCGCGGCACGTTAGCGAAAATGGATCACCGACCTCGGCGGTGGTTCGATCGATCCTTACGGCGTTGTGAAGGCCGCACTCCGGAGCCGTATCACGATCCGTGAGGCGCTCATATTCCAACGAAGCGGTCGCTAGAATTTCATGACACAGAGCCGAATCGTTCGAGAGTTTCGAGAGCTTGTAGCGCGTCAGAAATCCCGGGGGAGCCGCGATGCGCAGTGGCTTCCACAGAGACCATTCTTCGGGAATGACGAGCCGCTGGCTCCAGTATGACCACGCGAGCGCCGCGGCCGCCAGGAGCAACGCTATCCAAATCGAGCGGCGGAGAAGCATCCGAGCCAGGCGTGTCGCGCCGAAACTTGACGATCAGCGCGAGCGCCGTCGTTTTTGAGCGGCCCCCTTGGCACCTTCTTCCCCAGCGCGGTGCGCGTTGCCTTGGGCGGCTTGCTGACAGTACGCTTGCGCTTTGCCGCTCGGGCGGCTTTGCCGATGCTCCGCAGTGCGACGGCACGCTTCTTTGCTGAAGCCATGTGATTTCCCCTCAAGGTCCGCCGCGTCCACCGACGGCGGCGTAGACCTGTCCGGTCGCGTAGCTTGCTTCATTCGAAGCCAGGAGCACATAGATACCGGCGAGCTCTGCAGGTTGTCCCGGACGACCCATCGGGGTATCCGATCCATACTGCGGCAACTTCTCGGGTGATTGGCCAATTGTCACCTGCAAAGGCGTCCAAAGAGGGTCCGGGCGCGACGGCGTTGACTCGAATGCCTTGTTTGGCAAGTTGCTTCGCCAATCCCTTGGTGAAAATCATGATTGCGCCTTTGGTGGCGGCGTAGTCGATGATGCTTTCGGGCGGATCGTAGGCCGTCACCGACGCGGTATTGATGATGGTGGCACCGGGCTTCAGATGTGGCAGGGTGGCCTGCGTGATCCAAAAGGGCGCATAGATATCGGTTTTGAATGTCTCATCGAACTGGAGGGTCTCGCAAAGAAAAGCCCTTGCGCTCGCAAATTGCGCGCCCGCCTCGTCACAATGGAGGGAGAACCAGCCGGCCACGCGCACCGCGACTTGAGCGCGGCGGTTCTGGACATGGAGGAGTACGCCCAACGTGCCGGATGAATAATCTGTCCGCCGACTTCGTATTCGGTCTGTGCAGAGCCGATAATCTGCTGACATGAATTGATTAGGGACTGGGGAAAAGGAATGCCATCGCCCGCACTTTTGAGGTCGATGAAGGACCTCTTGTGTTGCGCAAGGCATAAAACCTGCTGAGAACGGCGCAGTTGCATGGGGAGGAGCGATTCATGGCCAGGAAATACGGGAAGAAGGCATCTCGGAAGGTCAAACGCGCGATGCACGAGCGCAAGGCTGGAACTTTGAGAAGCGGACGCTCGGGCAAGAAGGTCAAGAGCCGCAAACAGGCGATCGCCATCGGCCTCTCTGAAGCCCGCCGCTCGGGTGCCAAAGTGCCGAAAAAGCGCAAGGGGCGCAAGAAGAAATAGCTCTCACTCTTTTGCTCTGCACCTTTTACCGGACCGCTAATGGTCGATTGTCCGGAGCCCGCACACGAATTTTCTCGGCCAACTGATAGCCATTCACGTCTGGCAGGCTGATATCGAGCAGCAATGCATCGGGACCGGGGCAGCGAGATCAAGAGCCTTCGTGGCATTGAATGCTCCCCACCGGTAGCCTTCTCCAGCATGGGCGTTTGGTGTATTGCTTAGGGCATGCTGAAGCCTCCGAAGCGGTGCCGATGAAGTCCAAGCGCCACAGCCCACGACCGCTAATCATTGCGGCCGGCGCGTACGCAACCTTAGGCGGAGCAGTATCTTTCCTCGGTTGGGCTTTTCACTTACCGAGATTGACCGATTGGCTAGGTAGCGGTATCGCGATTAAGGCTAACGCTGCGCTCACTCTTGTTGTCTGCGGCGTTGCAACTCTGATGCGGGTTTGCGTTCCCAAAGAAAAGCTGACGGTGCGCGTTCTGAGTGCGTTTGCCGTGGCCGTTGGAGCACTGACGCTCCTCGAGCATATTACGGGAATAAATCTGGGCATCGACACACTGCTGTTCGATGAGGCGCCGGGGGCGGTCGCCACGGCGGCTCCAGGACGGATGGGTCCGCCGGCCGCGTTAAGTCTCTTCTGCATTGGGCTGGCATTGATACTGACAACCGCTCGGGCTCGCGCCGCGCCTATTGCTGTTGGCCTCGGACTCGCCGTGACGGCGTTGGGCGTCCTGTCGATCACTGGGTACCTGTTTCAAGCCGAAGCCATTTATACGATTCCACGACTAACTGGAATCGCCCTGCAAACGGCGAGCATGCTCGTGGCGCTGGGGGTTGCTGTCACGACCATTGACCCTGAACGACAGCCCGTTAAGACATTCTTCGAGGACAGCAATGCGGGTGCGCTCGCGCGTCGCCTACTGCCGCTCGCCTTCATCATCCCTTTAGGCCTCGGTTGGCTACGGCTCGCTGGACAAAGAGCGGGACTTTATGATGCTGCGTTCGGTACCGCTTTGCGCAGCATCGTGGAGGTGTCGATTCTTTCGACAGTCGTCTGGTGGGGGTTACACGTGCTGCGTACTCGCGATCTCCAACAGGTCGCGGCCAGCCGGAATCTCCACGACAATGAAAAACGGCTGCTCGAGACGCTCGAAAGCATTACCGACGCCTTTGTCACCCTCGATCCTCAATGGCGCTTCACTTTCGTAAACAGTGCGGCGGAAGCGGTTCTCCGACGTCCCCGCGGCGAATTAGTCGGATATGTTTTATGGGATTTGTTCCCGCAGTGGATGGAAAGCCCACTGCGAGCGGCATTTCTTCGTGCAGTGCGCGAGCACGTAATGATCGAAGTGGAAGCTCCCGATCCGCTTAGAGGCGATCACGATTTCCTGCATCGAATCTATCCCAATCCGGATGGCGGCTTTTCGGTGTTTTTTCAGGATGTCACTCTGCGCAAACGCAACGAAGCCGCCCTCTTGGAGGCGGATCGACGAAAGGACGAGTTTTTGGCGACGCTCGCCCATGAACTGCGCAATCCGTTGGGACCGCTGCGCAACGCGGCACAAATTCTGCAGCGAAACGATATTGAACCGGCCGTTCAACGCTCGGCGGCGGAAATCATCGGACGACAAGTGCGGCACATGGCGAGGCTGCTCGACGATCTGTTGGACATCTCACGAATCTCGCGCAATCGCCTGGAGTTGCGATGCGAGCAAACTGAGCTCGAGCCGATCATTCGCAATGCTTTGGAGGCGAGCCGGGCGGCAATCGATCAGGCTCACCACACACTGTCCGTCGATTTGCCCGAAAACCCAGTTCACGTCATCGCTGATGCAGTTCGGCTGACGCAGGTCTTCTGTAATCTTTTGAACAATTCGTCGAAGTACACGCCGCCGGGAGGGTGTCTAGAGCTGAGCGCCGCGTGTCAGGACGCCAGGATCGTCGTCCGCATCAAGGACAACGGCATCGGTATCGAGCCTGCCATGATGCCTCACGTGTTCGACATGTTCAGCCAGGCCAGTGCCGCGCTCCCACATTCCCAAGGCGGTCTCGGCATTGGCCTTGCATTGGCGCGAGGGGTGATTGAATTGCATGGTGGGAGTATAGAAGCGGCTAGCGAAGGCGCTGGGCGAGGCAGCGTCTTTACGGTCACGTTGCCGCAAGTTCTCGCATCAATCGAGGATGCCGCCAAGGACGTTGGAGCGGAGGCTTCTGAGATCAAACCGCGGTCCGTGTTGGTGGTCGATGATCTGCGGGACGGTGCGGATTCGTTGACGAGCCTGCTTAGGCTGCTCGGCCATGAGGTTCACACCGCCTACGAAGGGGAAAGCGCTCTGAAGCTCGCCGGAGAGCGAAAGCCGGATATCCTGCTCCTGGATCTCGGAATGCCTACTATGGATGGCTACGAGTTGTGCCGAAGAATACGGGCCACGCTTTGGGGCCGCGACCGGCTGATCGTGGCGATCTCTGGCTGGGGGCAGGTGGCAGATCGGCGCCGTACGGCGCAGGCGGGCTTCGATCATCATCTCATTAAGCCCGTGGACATCGGAGCACTCACTCGGCTGTTTGAGCAAACATCTACGATTGGAACAAGCAGGCACCTTGACCAAAAGGAAGCCTAGCGCGTGGATCGCGTTCTTCGAGACGCTCGCCCTGGTCTATTTGAGCATCGAGAACGCTGTCGACTGCGCCGCTTCCCTGATCGGTAACGATCCGAGCAGTGTGCTGAGTCTGGATTGCACGTATTTCGTCGAGGATCTCGCAGATTTTCTTATCGCTTTGTGGCCCGAATTCTGCTTGGATAACGGCGCCGGGAAGCCCCACCTCCCGCGCAACATCCGAAAATTTGGTTCAGCCGAGAGAGAATTTCGTCCCAACTCAGGACTGAAACACTGAAAAGACCTTCCCGCTGATGCTCAGTGCTAATTTTTCTAGCGGCCTCTTGGATCGCGGTATCGCTCTGCGCGGTTGTCGCAAGAATCCATTCCCCTAACGGAGGGGAAAAGGTTTTCGCCTTTCCCACTTCCTCCTTAAGCTCAGCTTCCGTCACTTGATGACCGTAACGGCCACCCTTACCTTTGCACTGCACACCGCTGAATTTGTCGGCGGCGGACCGCTTCCCAAAAACATCCACGCCATGCTGAGGCTGGCCAGATCGGCCATTCATCTGGGTGTTGGGGTCACTCCAAATTTGCCTCCAAAGCTCTAAGCCAAGCGCACTTACGTGAGCAGAGATCGCCCTGGCAGGCTGCCGGAATCAGGAGTGACCAGGGAGTGACCACTTCGGTCTGCAAATGGACTTTCGAGCTGCAGCGCACAACGCCTATGTAACTGATTGTTTTAGGAAATTGGCGCGCCCGACTGGATTCGAACCAGTGACCCCTGCCTTCGGAGGGCAGTACTCTATCCAGCTGAGCTACGGGCGCATCGAAAACGAATTCTACCGCTTGGCGAACAGCCTTACCCGGCTTACTGGTGGTGGTGCTATTCACTCTCGCAGTGAAGTAGCGAATCAAGGTGATTTCGTTCCGCGAGTGCAGGTGTTGCTTGGCCAGCCCGCGTACGTGGAGCCATGGTAGGAGTACCCTTCAAAGCGCGGTAGTAAAGGTTGAATCCGTCAACGTAGACAGCAGTACGCATACAATTCCTTCCTTGGAAAAGCCAAGGCCCCCAAAGAGGGGGCCTTGTACCCGGCCACCAGAGGCGGACGGGGGAGCAAGCGGAAAGACTAACGATTGATCACGCGCATCAATCTCTCCGCGATGGCTGGTCGAGCAAGTCGCGTGCACTCACCCCGGCTTGCGAAATTTCAGCGTCATGCGATCCGACTCGCCGATTGCATCGTACTTCGCGCGATCAAACCCTGCGGGCGAAGGCTTGCCATCCTCTTCCGAGCTCATCCGCGTCGGCGGCAAGGTCCACACGCCGAACGGGTGGTCTTTCGTGTCTTTCGGGTTCGCGTTGATCTCCGAGCGCGCCTCGAGCTTGAGGCCGGCCTTCTCTGCCGCCGCGATGACCATGGCCTCGCTGACGTAACCGTCCGCGGCCTTCGGATCCTGCTTGCCCGGATCGGCACGGTGTTGTTCGACGGCCAGGATGCCGCCCGGCTTGAGCGCGCCGGCGAAATCACCGAATGCCTTATCCACGGTGATCCCGTATTCACCGCCCAGCCACCCATGGACCGAGCGCGCCGTGAGAATGAAATCGAATTTGCCCGCCGGCAAAGGCGCCGCCTTCGGGCCCCAGTTGACCACGTTCACCTTGCCGTAGATGTCAGACTTGGCGGCAAAGCGCGCCTCGGTCTTGTCACGGCTGTCGCGCGCGTCCTGAGAGGTTTCCGCGTTATCCAGATCCGCGCCCGTCATATAAAAGGTGCCATGCGTCGCCCGCGCATAGGGAGCGAGGATGTCCGTCCACCATCCGCCACCGGGCTGGACTTCGAGAATGCTCATGCCGGGCTTCAGGCCCCAGAAGCTCAGGGCTTCGGCCGGGTGGCGGTACTGATCGCGCGCTTTCTGATCGGCCGGGCGCCAATCGCCTGCGACGGCGGCGGCCAGGGCCGGGTCCGAGGCGGCGGCCGCGTTGGCAACGGCCCCAATGGGGCCGATCACTGAAAGGAATGCGAGGGCGGCGGAAACGGGAATACGCATGAGTCTGTCCCCTGGGTTGGGTGAATATTTCGGGCTGAGGAGGATAACTCACCCGGGCCCAGCCTCGCCCACCCGGGCGCGCTGGGCAACGGGCGGCGATGGTACACTTCCCGGCCGATTTCGGCCTACTTGGCGGATGACATCGTGAGCAAGCAGGACACCCATTTTTTCAACGTATTCAGCATGGTCATCGGCCTGCTGGTGGTCGTGGCGATCTGTCTCTTCGCCTTCTCGCGCATCGTGGCGGGCCACACCCAGGAAAAGCAGATGGTCATCGACGCCCACTACGTCAAGAGCGTCAAGGGGCGGGTCGAGCCTTTCGCCGCCGTGGCCGTCGCCGGGCAAGACAACTCGGCGCTGGCCATCAAGGCAAATCCGGCGCCGCAGGGTGCCGCCGCAGCCATGCCCACCAACGGTACGGAAGTGGTAAACATGGCCTGTTCGGCGTGTCACGGCGCGGGCATCGCGGGGGCGCCAAAGACGGGTGACCAGGCAGCTTGGGCGCCGCGCATCGCCAAAGGCAAAGACATGCTCTACAAGCACGCGCTCGGCGGCTTCCAGGGCACGGCTGGCGTCATGCCGCCGAAGGGCGGGCGCGTGGACCTGTCCGACGATCTGATCAAACAGGCCGTCGACCACATGGTCGAGATGAGCCACTGACGCCGGACGATAAAAGCCAACTGCTCGGCCAGCTGCGCATCGAGCGCGGCGACGAGAGCGCGGACGAATCCAGTCGTCGCGGCCCTTTGTGGCTGGGAGTGGGGATTGCCGCGCTGGTCGTAGCAGCCACTGTCTGGTGGTTCACCGGCAGAGACAGGAAGGAAGCCGCCGAGGCACGAACCGCGGCGAGCGCCGAACAGCCCGCGGGTGGTGCGTCGTCTTCGGCAACGCCCTCCTCGGGCGCCGCAACCTCGTTCGCCAACGGAAGCTCAGCGCTCGATGCCTCGGGTTACGTTGTGGCGCGCCGCCAGGCGACGGTCTCGGCGAAGACCACCGGGCGCGTCACCGAGCTGCTGATCGAAGAAGGGCAGTCCGTCAAGAAGGACGAGATCATCGCGAAGATCGATGACACGAACACGCGTGCCGCTTTTGATCAGGCGCGCGCGCAACTCGGCCAGGCGCAGGCAAGCTATGCGGCATCCAAGGTTGCGCTCGACGATGCGCGCCGCATCTACACGCGCAACAAGCAGCAGCATGCGGCGGCTGTAATCAGTGCGCAGGATTTCGACAACGCACAGGCGACGTTCAACGCCGTCGAATCGCAGAACTCCGTGAACCAGAAGGCGGTCGAGGTGGCACGCAGTGGCCTGGAAGTGGCGCAGCGCATGCAGGAAGACACCGTCGTGCGGGCCCCTTTCGCCGGAGTGGTGACGGTCAAGGCGGCGCAGCCCGGCGAGATCGTCTCGCCGATGTCTGCCGGCGGCGGCTTCACCCGCACCGGCATTGGCACCATCGTCGACATGTCCTCGCTGGAGGTCGAGGTGGACGTGAACGAAAATTTCATCAATCGTGTGAGGCCGGGGCAGAAGGCCACGATAAGGCTCAACGCCTACCCGGACTGGTCGATTCCCGCGAAGGTCATCGCCGTGATCCCGACGGCCGACCGCGCCAAGGCGACGGTGAAAGTGCGCGTGGGGTTCGAGCAGCGCGACGAGCGCGTGCTGCCCGAGATGGGAGCCCGTGTATCTTTTTTGAGTGAGGCGAAGCCATGACGTCCATCGTGTCGCTGAAGGACGTGGTGAAGAGCTACAAGCGCGGCAAGCAAAGCGTTGAGGTGCTGCATGGCCTCAATCTCGAGGTGCCGCAGGGCGACTTCGTCGCATTGATGGGCCCGTCGGGCTCAGGCAAGACCACGCTGCTCAACCTGATCGGCGGCCTCGATCAGCCCACGGCGGGAGAGGTCAATGTCGCCGGCGAGCGCATCGACCGTCTCTCCGGCAGCGCGCTCGCGAAGTGGCGCGCGCGGAACGTCGGCTTCGTGTTCCAGTTCTACAACTTGATGCCGATGCTCACCGCCGAGCGCAACATCGAGCTGCCTTTGCTGCTCACTTCCCTGTCCAAGGCGAAGCGCAGGCAGAATGTCGGCGCCGCCCTGCAGATCGTCGGGCTCGCCGACCGCGCGAAGCACAAGCCGGGTGAGCTGTCCGGCGGCCAGCAGCAGCGCGTCGCGATTGCGCGCGCGCTCGTTTCCGATCCGACGCTGCTGGTGTGCGATGAGCCCACCGGCGATCTGGATCGAACCAGACGGCCGACGAGATCATGGGCCTGCTGCGCACGCTCAATCGCGATCACAAAAAGACCATCATCATGGTCACGCACGACCAGAAGGCCGCCGACTACGCCTCGCGCGAGTTGTTCGTGGACAAAGGCACGCTGGTAAGCGGCGATACCCGGAGCGCAGCGTGAAGTTCCTGCCCCTGCTCTGGTCCGGGCTGTGGCGCAAGCGCGCCCGCACCATCTTTACGCTGCTCTCTATCGTCACCGCATTCCTGCTGTTCGGGATGCTGCAAGGCGTGTTGTCTGCGTTCGACAAGAGCCTGGAAGCCGCCGCGGTGGACCGCCTCACCGTGGTGAGCAAGGTGAGCTTCACCGAACCACTGCCGTACAGCTACCTGTCGCAGATCGAGACGGTGCCGGGCGTCGCCGGCGTCGACTTACGAGAGCTGGTTCGGAACGTACTTCCAGGACCAGAAGAACATGGTCTTCTCGTTCCCGATCGATCCCGTGAGCTATTTCGCCATCGTCCCGGAAGTGAATGTCTCGCCGCAGGCGCAACAGGCCATGATGCGCACCCGCACCGGCGCCCTCATCGGCTCGGAGCTCGCGAAGAAATACGGCTGGAAGGTCGGCGACCGCGTGCCGCTGCATTCGGTGATCTGGACCAAGACCAGACGGCGGCTCCGACTGGGAGTTCGACATCGTCGGCATCTTCACCTCGCCCAACAGCCAGTTCAACAGCCTCTTCCTGCTGAATCACAGCTACTTCGATGAGGCGCGCAGCTTCGGTAAGGGCACGGTGGGCTGGTACGTCGTGAAGCTTAAGGATCCCAATGCGGCCAACCAGGTCGGCGGACGCCATCGACGCGCTGTTTCGCCAACTCGCCCGACGAGACCAAGAGCCAGACTGAGAAGGAGTTCAACCAGTCCTTCATCAAGCAGCAGTTCGACATCGTCCTGATCGTCAGGCTGATTCTACTCGCCGTGTTCTTCACGCTGCTGTTCCTGACCGGCAACACCATGATGCAGTCGGTTCGCGAGCGCATTCCCGAGCTCGCCGTGCTCAAGACACTCGGATTCACCGACACCGGCGTGCAGTTGCTGGTGCTGGGCGAGTCGCTGCTGCTGTGCGTGTTCGCCGCCGCGATCGGTCTTGGCCTGGCCGCCGCCATCTTCCCGGGCTTGAAGGATTTCATCGGCGTGGCGAGCCTGCCCGGCAAGGTGCGTCATCATCGGCGCGGGCATCGCCACTCTGCTCGCGCTCGATCACGGGCCTGCTGCCGGCGCTGCGCGCCAAGCGTCTCAACATCGTCGATGCGCTGGCGGGGCGCTGAAAGGCCCGCATCATGAACACGCTCAAACAGATCGGCGCGGTCACCTCGATCAGCTTCAGCAGCCTGCCGCAACGCATCGGCACTTCGCTGGTGATCGTCGTCGGCATCGCAGGCGTGGTTGCCGTGCTGCTGTCGGTGCTGGCCATGGCCACCGGATTCCAGAAGACCCTGTCGTCCACCGGGCGAGAGGATCGCGCCATGGTGCTGCGCGGAGGCTCCGACTCCGAGCTGGCCAGCAGCATCTCCCGCGAGAACACGCTGACGATTCTCGACGCTCCCGGCGTGCGGCGCGACGTCGCAAGGCAAGGCGATCGGCTCGGCGGAAGTCGTCGTCATCGTCGACCTGCCCAAGAAGAGCAACGATGCCTCCTCCAACGTGACGATCCGCGGAGTCGGAGCTCAGGGCCTCGGTATGCGTTCGGAAATTCACCTGGTCGACGGCCGCTTGTTCAAGCCCGGGCTTCGCGAGCTGATCGTGGGCCGCGGCGCACAGCAGCAGTTCAAGGGGCTCGAGCTCGGGCAGAAACTCGAGCTGCGAGGCACCGACTGGACCGTCGTCGGCGCTTTCGAGTCCGGCGGAGACTCGCACGAGTCCGAACTGATGGCCGATGCCGAGACGGTGCTCTCGGCCTATCGCCGCAATCTCTACCAGTCCGTCTTCGTGCAGCTCGACTCCGCGGGCGCCTTCGAGGGGTTCAAGAAATCCTTGACCAGCAATCCGCAGCTCGCGGTGGATGTAAAGCGCGAGCGGGAGTACTACGCCGAGCAATCGAAGGCGCTGAGCAAGGTGCTGTCGTTCGTGGCTTACGTCGTCGGCGGCATCATGGCCGTGGGCGCGCTGTTCGGCGCGCTCAACACCATGTACTCGGCCGTGAGCAGCCGCTCGCAGGAAATCGCGACCCTTCGCGCGATCGGGTTCGGCAACACGCCCGTGGTGATCTCCGTGATGCTCGAGGCCCTGGTGCTGGCGCTGATCGGCGCCATCATCGGGTCGGCCCTGTCGTGGATTTTCTTCAACGGCAACGCCATCAGCACGCTCGGCGCCAATTTCACGCAGGTGGTGTTCAAGCTCACCGTGACGCCGGAGCTGATCGCCCTCGGCATCATCTGGGCGTGCGTGATCGGCGTGATCGGCGGGCTGTTCCCGGCGATTCGCGCGGCGCGCCTGCCGGTCGCCGCCGCCTTGCGCGCAACCTAAACCGATTCCATCAGGCGCTTGAGCTGAAGCGCTTCTGCCACGTGCATGACGCGGATGGAATCGTCGCCTTCCAGATCCGCAATGGTGCGCGCTACCCGCAGGGTGCGGTGATAGCTGCGCAGCGACATCCCCAGCTTCGCGCGGCTCTGCCCCACCAGGCGCCGGCCGGCCGGGTCCAGCGAGCAGAATTGCCCGATCTCCTTCACCGACAGCTGTGAATTCAGCTTGCCGGCGCGTTCCAGCTGGCGAATGCGCGCATCGCGCACGCGACTTGCAACCTCCGCGCTCGATTCGCCCCGCGGCGCGCTGTCGGCGAGCGCCGATTCGGGCACCGACGGCACTTCGATGCGCAGATCGATCCGGTCGAGCAGCGGGCCGGAGATCTGCGCTCGATATTGATCCAGCCGC
Organism: uncultured Gammaproteobacteria bacterium; assembly: GCA_963759725.1. Classification (GTDB taxonomy): domain Bacteria; phylum Pseudomonadota; class Gammaproteobacteria; order Steroidobacterales; family Steroidobacteraceae; genus CAVXAE01. The sequence continues at coordinate 311,131 of CAVXAE010000001.1, forward strand.
GCCGGCGAGCAATGGCAGCGGCCGCTCGGATCGCCGAGGTACCCGCAGGGGCAGGGATTCATCGCCGCCACGAGCTGGAAATTCGCCGGATACTCGGTGTGGGATGCAACTCGCGAGATGTTGATGACTCCGGCTTCCAATGGCTCACGCAATGCCTCGAGGGCGCGCCGGTCGAATTCCGGCAGTTCATCGAGGAACAGCACGCCGTGGTGCGCCAGGCTCACTTCACCCGGCGTCACTGGCCTGCCGCCGCCCACGATGGAGTGGACCGACGCCGTGTGATGCGGGGCACGCAAAGGACGCTTGCCGTAGTTGCGCGGATCGAAGCCGCAATAGCTCACGGATGCGATCATCGCGACCGCCAGCGCCTCTGCTTCAGTCAACGGCGGCAGGAGGCCGGGCAATCGCTGCGCCAACATGCTCTTGCCGGAGCCTGGAGGCCCCGACATCAAAAGGCTGTGACCGCCGCTCGCAGCGACCGCCAGCGCGCGCTTGGCCTGCGATTGACCATGAACGTCCCGCAGGTCGGGTTCCGCCGCACCGTGGGCTACCGCGCGCGTGGCGTCCGCAGCGGCATTCGTGCACAGGCGCGAAGTACCGGCCAGATGTCCGCACACCTCGAGCAGGTGATTCGCACCACACACGCTGCCGCGCGCAACGATGCTGGCCTCGTCCAGATTGATGCGTGGAATGATGAGCTCTCGCCCTTCGGTGCGCGCCTGCGCAGCAGCGAGCAGGATGCCGCGCACGGATTTGAGCTCTCCACTCAACGCCAACTCGCCGTAGAACTCCATAGACGCAAGCGCGCTCTCCGCCTCTTCCGCTCGCAGCTTGAGCTGACCGGATGCGAGGAGGATGCCAAGCGCAATCGGCAGGTCGAAACGCCCGCCCTCCTTCGGCACGTCGGCGGGCGCGAGATTGACGGTGATGCGGCCCGCGGGAAATTCGAACCCGCAGTTCGCCAATGCGGCGCGGACCCGGTCCTTGCTCTCTTTGACGGCGGTTGCCGCCATGCCGACGATCGAAAAGACGGGCAGGCCGCTGGAAAGGTGCACCTCGACGTGCACCAGGGGCGCGTGCAGCCCGACCTGGGCCCGGCTGGCGAAACGGGCTAGTGGCGCGGTCATCCTTGACCTCGTGAGCGCGCTGCGGAGCGGCCAGGATCAGCCTGACCGGCTGCCTTGTGCTTCGAGCGCTTTCACACGTTCTTCAAGCGCCACGAGGCGCGCCCGGGCGCGCTCGAGCACCTTGAGCTGCGCGTCGAACTCATCGCGCGTCACCAGGTCGAGCCGGGCGAGGCTCGAGCGCAACACCACGCGAAAGTTGGTCTCCAGGTCTTCTCCGACGCTGCGCAGGGCGGGTGGAACGCTCTCGAACAGGCGGCGCGCTATGTCATCGATGCGAAATTCGTTCATGCCGGACAAGGATACCCAGCCCGCCAGCGGCCGTCTGCCCGAATATCTGCTGCGTTCGCCCCGTTAGCGGGCGGAAGCGGCCCCGGGCATTTCCTTCCAGTGTGACCGGGTTCAAACTGTGGCTCCCTTGGGTCCGGCGATACTGCGCCGGGAGGTCCCCATGTTCCGAATGCTCGTCGTCTTCGCAGCGCTGCTGGGTGCCCAGGCCATCGCCCGGGCGGACGTCTACCGGTGGGTGGATGCCCAGGGCCGTGTGCAGTACAGCGACCGCTGGGTGCCCGGGTCCGAGCTGGTCAAGGTGGACAAGAGCAAGCAGAACCCGGACGCCAACGCCGCGCGGCAGACTGCCGAGCAGAGCAAGCTCGCCGCCTCGAATGCCCAGATCGCCGATCAGCAGGCTGCCACCGTGAATTCCCAGGCCGTGCAGCAGGATGTGGCGAAAGTGCGCGAAGAGCAGTGCAAGAAGGCGACGGAGCGCTACGAGAAATCCATCCAGGCGCGGCGCATCTTCAAGGAAGGCGAGGACGGTCAGAAGGTATACATCTCGGATGCCGAGGCGGACGCCTACCGCGTCCAGACCCGCACGGACATGCAGGCCGCCTGCGGTACTGAAGCCAAGTAGCGGCGCCGCTGCTAGAGTGGCGACCCGCGGCTGCCACCATGAAATCCGACTCGCAAGCCGACGGGCTCAAGCCCTTTTACCTGCCGAATTTCTGCACGTCGCGCGTGACTCTCGCGATCGTGCTGATCGTCGAGCTGACCGCGCTGGTCGTCACGCTGGCACGCAATGAGGCGGCGCTGGATTTCTGGACTGACCTCGCGCGCACGTCCCTCTTCCTGCTGTGGATCGGGCTCACGGGCACGGGCCTCCTGTGCTGGATGAGCCCGCGCTTGCGCCCCATGAGCGCAGCCCGCAGCTCCAGCGCAGTTCTCGCAGCGATCACCACGCTGATCACGATCATCTCGTTCCTCACCTTCCGGATCGGCCGGTCGGACATGGCTTATGGCGCGGGGGTGGCGCCCTTGTTCCCGGACTCCTTCTGGCCGTTCACCCTGCGCAATGTCGCCATAGGATTCGTCGTGACGGCACTGCTTTTGCGTTACTTCTACGTGCTCGACCAGTGGCGGCGCAACGTGGACATGCAGGCGCGCGCGCGCGTTCACGCACTTCAGGCACGCATCCGCCCACATTTCCTGTTCAACAGCATGAACACCATCGCTTCGCTCACCCGCAGCGACCCGGCGCGGGCCGAAGTGGCGGTCCAGGATCTCTCGGACCTGTTCCGCGCAAACCTGAGCGAGAAGCGCAATACCATCCGCCTAGCCGAAGAGATCGAAGTCGCCCGAACTTACCAGCGCATGGAACAACTGCGCCTGGGCGATCGCCTGAGGGTGGATTGGGAGATCGATGCGCTGCCCGCCGATGCGCTGGTGCCTGGCCTGCTACTGCAGCCGCTGCTGGAAAATGCCATTTATCATGGCGTCGAGCCTCAGCCTGAGGGCGGTGCGGTCCGCGTTTCGGGCGAGCTTGCCGGTGGGCTCGTCACCATTGTCGTGCGCAATGCGGTGACCGACCGCGTCTCCGAGCGCGAAGGCAATCAGCTCGCGCTCGCCAACATCCGCGAGCGGCTTTCCCTCATGTACGGCGAGCGCGCGCTGGTCAAGGCGGGCCGCTTCGAGAATGAATACATCGTGACGCTGCGCTTCCCGCACATCGAGAATCCCGAGCGCCTGCCTGTATGAAGCTGCGCGTCCTGATCGTCGACGACGAGCCGCCTGCGCGCGAGCTCCTGCGCAGCCTGCTAGCGGAAATCGCCGATGCGGAGGTCGCGGGAGAGGCGGCAACGGGCGAGGAGGCGCTGCGCCTTGCCGTCGATGTCTCGCCGGATGTAGTTCTGCTCGATGTGCGGATGCCCGGCATCGGCGGCATCGAGACCGCACGTCAGCTCAACTCGCTGGTCGAGCCGCCCGCGGTGATTTTCACCACGGCCTACGACGAGTACGCAGTCAACGCGTTCGAAGCGCAGGCCATGGGCTACCTGCTGAAGCCGATCCGCAAGGACAAGCTGGCCGGAGCATTGGCGCGTGCCGGCCGGCTCACGCGTCCGCAGCTGCAGACGCTCGCGGCGGAATCAGGCAGGCTCGAGGAGCGCCGCACGCACATCGCTGCGCGGCATCGTGATGGCCTGCGGCTGATCGCGCTCGAAGAGATCGTGTTCTTCTTCGCGGAGCAGAAATACACCACCGTGCGCCACGCCCGGGGCGAGGACCTGATCGAAGACTCGCTGCGCTCGCTCGAAGAAGAGCTGGGCTCCGCGTTCGTGCGCATCCACCGCAACGCGCTGGTTAGCGTGCGCTATCTCGAGAGCATCGAACGCAACCCGGACGGGCAGTATTTCGTTCGACTGCGGGGTTGCGAAGCGCCACTGCAGGTCAGCAGGCGCATGGCAGGCGAGCTCAAGGACCGCTTCAGAATCTGAGCGGGCGCCGTCAGGCGTAATGCCAGTACGCCCGCAGCACCGATGGCACCTGCCCCAGCTTGTTCGCGATCAGCGTGAGCCTGGCTTCCTCGAGGCCGCAGACGTCCACCTGAATGCTCATGGTGTCCGTCGTGGTGAATTCGGTGATGACCCGGCGCGGGACCACGCCAAGATTCTGAAAGCGCTCGAGGGTGCGCATGAGCGCGCCCGAATCAGCCTCGGCGAGTACCCGGAGGCGTAGAAGTGAAACCTGCTCGACCATAAAACCCGTTCCTCATGATGCCTGCGCGCGCGTACCAACCCATCACCCGGCTTTCGTTGAAAGCCGGGCCGGTAATCGGCGCAATGCGGACCCTGGAACGGTTCATGACGGGCGGCAGAATGGCGATCTAAGGGTATGAAGTCAACGTGGCAGGGGGTGCGTAGTCGAAGGAATCGAAGTACAGCCTCGACGCCCCGCGCGGCGGATATGTGCTGCGCACAATCTCAACCAGCGCAGGGGGCCCAGCGACGTAGACGTCAAAGGCATCGAGCCGGGGATGGTCGGCAAGGGCCGCCTCATGCACCCACCCCAGCCGCCTCGCTGCCCCCCGTAGGTTGGGCTGAGTCCGCGAAGCCCAGCATCCTCGGCAGCCATGTCCCTGACTTCAGACAACACCGACGTGAACTTCAGTTGCGGAAATCGCTGCATCCACCCCAGCACCAGCTCTTCCTGGTAGACGTCCACGGCGTGGCGCCCGCCCCAGTACAGATGCGTCTCGCGCCGTATGCCGTGCTCGAACATGTGCAGCAGCATCGATTTCATCGGCGCGAAGCCGGTGCCGCCGGCTACCATCAACAGCGGCGCATTGCCCTCGCGATAGACGAACTGGCCGACGGGGCCTTCGATTCTCAGCAGCGCGCCCACCTGCAGCGTCGTGAACAGCAGCTCGCTGAAGCCGCCGCCCATCACGCGTCGCACGTGCAGCTCGATCAGGTCGCCGTGATGCGGAGGGCTGGCGATCGAAAAGCTGCGCCTGCGCCCATCGTCGAGCAGCACGTCGAGGTACTGGCCCGCCTGGAATTGCAGGGCCTCGACCGCGGGCAGCTTCAGGAAAACCTGCATCACATCGGGTGCAAGGCGTTCCAGGCGAGCGATCCGGCAAGGCAGCGTCTTGATCTCGACATCGGCGACGTTGGCGATCAACCGCGCTTCGACGCTGAGATCCGATCGCGGCAGCGCCTGGCACATGAGAATGTGCCCCGCCCGAGCCTCGTCGGCAGTGAGGCCGAGCGGCTGCCCGTTCGGGTAGTGAATTTCCCCCGCGATGAGTCGCGCGCGGCACGACCCGCAGTGGCCCGATTTGCAGCTGTGAGGGAGGTTGAGCCCCGCATCGAGCGCAGATTCGAGCACGGGCCTGTCGGCAGCCGCAGTGATCTCGCGCCCGTGCGGGAGGATGCGAACCGTGTGATGCCGTGATGTCATGGGATGCGCATTATTCATGAAGTCGCGCTTCGGGTATTCTTCCGCGTCATGCGCATCGACTTCACGAAGATGCACGGCCTCGGCAACGATTTCATCGTCTTCGATGCGCCGGCCGGCGCCAAGCTGCCCTCCGCGGATGACTGGCGCAAGCTGTCAGACCGCCACACCGGCATCGGCTTCGACCAGGCGCTGGTGCTGGAAGCGCCACGCCGGGCACAAACAGCGGTGTTTTACCGCATATTCAACGCGGACGGGCTCGAGGTCGAGCAGTGCGGCAATGGCGCGCGCTGCATCGCCGCCCTGCTGCATCGTCGCGGCCTCGCTTCCACCGGCGACATCTCCATGGATAGCCCGAGCGGCCTCATCCGCGCGCGCATCCTGAGCCCGGGGCTCGTGTCGGTGGATATGGGCGTGCCGAACTTCGAGCCGGCCGCGCTACCGTTCGACGCTTCCACCGAAGCGCACATCTATCCGCTCGACGTCGCAGGCAGCGAGGTGGACATCGGCGCGGTCTCGATGGGCAATCCGCATGCGGTGCTCACCGTGGCCTCGATCGACGCGGCACCCGTGGACCGGCTGGGGCCGGCAATCGAAAATCATCGTCGCTTTCCCAAGCGCGTGAACGTGGGGTTCATGGAAGTGGTGGATCGCAACACGATCCGCTTGCGTGTTCACGAGCGCGGCACCGGCGAGACTCGAGCCTGCGGCACGGGTGCCTGCGCCGCCGTCGCCGTCGGAAGACGCCACGGCCGCCTCGATGCCGAAGTCAAAGTTCGCTTACGCGGCGGCGAGTTGAGCGTAAACTGGCCGGGCCCGGGCGAGCACATCTGGATGACGGGACCTGCCGAAGTATCCTTCGAGGGTCGCGTCGAGTTGCAGGGTTCATGACTAGGGGGCTGGATCAAATGAGCACGAGAGAAGCGCGTGGCCTCGCGGCAGCGGAAACCGAAGAGGAAAGCGTCGCGCGTTATCTGCAGCACAATCCGGATTTCTTCGAGAGACATCAGCCGCTCCTGGGCCGCCTGCGTCTGCCGCACGCGCGCAGCGGGTCTACGATCTCCCTGGTCGAGCGCCAGGTCGAGGTACTCCGCGAGAAGCACGTGGCGCTCGAGCAGAAACTGGGCGAGTTCGTGCAGGTAGCGCGCTCCAACGACGCCATCGCCGATCGGATGCACCGCTTCACCCGCCGGCTGCTCCGCGCCGGTTCGCGCGACGCGGCGCTGCAGAACATAGAAGCCGGCCTGCGCCAGGATTTCGACTCTTTCAATTCCGTCCTGCTGCTCATCGGCAGCGAGGCCACCAGCGCCGACGAGCGGTTCCTGCGAATGGTGCCGCTCGACGATCCGCGGCTGAAATCCTTCGAGTCGCTGTTCGCCAACGGCAAGCCGCGTTGCGGCCAGGTGCGCGATTCGCAGCGCGAGCTGCTCTTTGGCGGCGAAGCGAACGACATCGGCTCCGTCGCGCTGGTGCCGCTGGGCGACCGCGGCTCGCTCGGGCTTCTAGCCCTGGGCAGCAACGATCGCGACCGCTTCCACCCGGGCATGAGCACGGAATTCCTCGGCCGCCTGGCGGACCTCATCTCCGACGCTCTCACCACCCCGTAAATCCGGTGCCAGGCACCGGATTTGACTCCCGCCGCGCTCAAGTGGATCGGCGCTTTTCGGCGGCAGCTGCTCACTGAACGGCGGCTTTCCAGGCACACTGATTCCAGCTACGCGCTCGACCTCACCGCGCTCGTGAAGTACTGCGACTCGCAGGGAATCACCGAGTGGCGCGGCCTGGACAGCCAGTACATCCGGCTTTTTGCAGCCCGATCGCACGCAAGCGGGCTGGCCCCGCGCAGCATTCAGCGGCGCCTTTCCGCGGCGCGCAGCTTCTTTGCGTTCCTGATTCGCGAAGGCGTGCTCAAGAGCAATCCCGCCATCGGGATCCGCGCCCCCAAGGCCGGGCGTCGTCTGCCGCAAACGCTCGATGCCGATCAGATGGCGCGCTTGCTGGACATCCCGGCGGGCGATGCTGTCGTCACTCGCGACCGGGCGATCATGGAGCTGTTCTATTCATCAGGCCTGCGCCTGGCTGAGCTCATAGGTCTAAAGTTGACGGATATCGACTTCGCGGACCGCACGGTCAGGGTGCTGGGCAAAGGCAGCAAGGCCCGCATCGTGCCCGTCGGCCGCAAGGCTATCGAAGCCTTGCGCGCTTGGCTCAAGGAGCGGGGTGGCCTTGCAAAGTCGGACGAGGCGGCGTTTTTCGTGGGGCGCAATGGTCGTCCACTGAGCCCGCGCGGCGTTCAGGCGCGCGTTGCCTACTGGGCGCGAAGACAAGGCCTCGGCCAGCATGTCCACCCGCACCTTTTCCGCCATTCGTTTGCCTCGCATCTACTTGAATCCAGTGGAGAACTACGCGGCGTGCAGGAGCTGCTGGGTCACGCGGACATCGCCACTACACAGATCTACACCCATCTTGATTTCCAGCACCTGGCCCGCATTTACGACGCTACCCATCCCCGAGCACGCAAGAAAGCATGAGCCCTTCCTCCGACCCGCACGGCTTCAATCCCCACGGCACGACGATACTGGCCGTACGGCGCAATGGCACGGTGGCCATGGGCGGCGATGGTCAAGTCACGCTCGGCAACACGGTGATGAAGGGCAACGCGCGCAAGGTGCGTCGCCTCTTCAACGACAAGGTGCTCGCAGGCTTTGCCGGAGGCACGGCCGATGCCTTCACGCTGTTCGAGCGCTTCGAAGGCAAGCTCGAGAAATACGGCAACCTGACACGCGCTGCGATCGAGCTCGCCAAGGACTGGCGCTCGGACCGCTACCTGCGCCGTCTCGAGGCGCTGCTGCTGGTCGGCGACCCGGAAAAGCTGTTCGTGATCTCAGGCAACGGTGACGTGATCGAGCCCGAGCTCGAGGTCGCGGCCATCGGCTCGGGCGGCTCGTTCGCGCTGGCCGCCGCGCGCGCCCTCGTGCAGGACTCCAATCTCGATGCGCGCAGCATCGTGGAGAAGTCGCTCAACATCGCCGCAGACATCTGTATCTACACGAACCGCAATCTGGTCATCGACGAGCTCAAATGAATTCCGCTCTCACGCCACGTGAAATCGTCCAGGAGCTGGACAAGCACATCATCGGCCAGCACGCCGCCAAGCGCGCCGTCGCCATCGCTCTGCGCAACCGCTGGCGCCGCATGCAGGTGGCCGAGCCCCTGCGCCAGGAAATTACGCCCAAGAACATCCTGATGATCGGGCCTACAGGCGTGGGCAAGACGGAGATCGCACGCCGGCTGGCCCGGCTCGCGAACGCCCCGTTCGTGAAGATCGAGGCAACCAAGTTCACTGAGGTGGGCTACGTGGGCCGCGACGTGGATTCCATCGTCAAGGAGCTCGCCGACGTCGCCGTCAAGATGACGCGCGAGCAGGAAATAGTGAAGGTGCGAGCGCGTGCGGCGGATGCCGCCGAAGATCGGGTGCTCGACGCCCTGCTGCCCAAGCCGCGCATGATGGGCTTCTCGACTGATGAGCCCGTCCAGCCGCGCGACGCGGACACGCGCCAGAAATTCCGCAAGATGCTGCGCGAAGGCGAGCTCGACGAGCGCGAAATCGAGATCGAGCTGCGCTCACTCCCCGCGGGCGTTGAGATCATGGCGCCCCCCGGCATGGAAGAAATGCAGCAGCAGCTGCAGTCCATGTTCCAGAACCTGGGCGGCAATCGCACGCGCACCCGCAAGGTGAAGGTGAAGGAGGCCATCAAGCTGCTGCTCGAGGAAGAGGCGTCCAAGCTCATCAACGAGGATGAGCTCAAGGTGCAGGCCATCGCCAACGCGGAGCAGAACGGCATCGTCTTTATCGACGAGATCGACAAGGTGACGCGCAGGCAGGAGACTCTCGGCGCCGACGTTTCCCGCGAAGGCGTGCAGCGGGACTTGCTGCCGCTGGTCGAAGGCTCGACGGTGGCGACCAAGTACGGGCCGGTGAAGACCGATCACGTGCTGTTCATCGCCTCGGGCGCATTCAGCCTCTCGAAGCCTTCAGACCTGATTCCCGAGCTGCAGGGTCGGCTGCCCATACGCGTCGAGCTCGATTCACTGAAGGTCGAGGACTTCGTGAAGATCCTCACGGACACCGATGCATCGCTCACCACCCAGTACCGAGCGCTGATGGATACGGAAGGTGTGAGCGTGACGTTCGCGGAGAGCGGGGTCAGGCGCGTTGCCGAAATCGCCTTCCACGTGAACGAGCGCACGGAGAACATCGGAGCGCGGCGGCTGCACACTGTGATGGAACGGTTGCTCGAGACGGTGTCCTACGATGCGTCGGAGCAGAACGGCTCGGCAGTCGCCATCGATGCGAAATACGTCGACGATCATCTCGGGAATCTGGTCAAAGACGAGGATCTGAGTCGCTATATTCTTTGAGGCTGGCGCCGTCTCTCACGATGTGCTGTGAAGGACGGCGCCCGAATAACGCGCGCGATCTCAGAACAAATCCACAGAGGCGTTTCGGCGAGGCTCCGAGTGAAGAGGGGCTGTGGAGGCACGTCGAAATGCAGGGATGCATTTCGCCGAGGCCCCGAGGGACCGGTCTTACGGCCGTTGCCTCCACAGCCCCTCTTCGCTCGGAGCCTCGCCTACGACGCCGACGCCGCTGCCCCTCGAATCGAGTGCACTGCTCGCCAAGTGACCGCCGCCAACACAAGTGCGCCCCCGCACAAGGCCAGCGGCCCCGGACGCTCTCCAATGAACAGCATCACCCATACCGGGTTCAGTATCGGCTCCAGCACAGGGATCAGTACGCCTTCAAGCGCCGAAACGTGCTTGATGGCACGCGCGTAGAGCGCATACGAGATGCCCAGCTGCACGACACCGAGCACGATGAGCGCAGTCCACCCGCCTGAATCCAGTGACGGCGCGCCAAGCATGCTGGGCAACCCGATCAGGCAGGCGATGAGATTGCCGAGAATGATCGACTCCGTTACCGACCCGTCTTTTTGTTTGCGCATGAGCAAAGTCATGGCCGCGAAGGAAATTCCGGCGAGCACGCCGATCAGGTTGCCCAACAGGCCCGAGAGCTGCAGCGCGTCCGCGAAGAAGAGGGCCATGCCCGCAAAGGTGATGCCGATTGCAATCCAGTCCGATCGTGTGGTGCGCTCACCGAGGAACGACGCGGCTAGCAACGCCACCCAGATCGGCGCGGTGTATTGCAGAAGAATGGCGTTCGCCGCGGTGGTCAGCTTGGTGGCGACCACGAACGTGAAAGTGCACATCGCATAGGCCAGCGCGGCTCCCAATTGCAGGGGTGTCCACGTGAACCGCAGGTGCCGGTGAATGGCGATCAGGAAGAGGGCCGCGAAGAGGCCGCGGCCGCCGGCGACAGCCAGCGGCGGCCAGTCGATCCACTTTACGAGGATCCCACCCAGGCTCCACAGGAACGCGGCGCAGAGCAACTGCCCGACGGCGCGGGCATGGGAAGGATTGCGAGCCATGATGGGCTCAATTGTGACTCAACCGCGCTGCGCTGCGCGATCCATAGCGATGCGCGTACACCTTGGTGAACTCAGCGCCGAGCATGAAGATCTGCGCGGAGTAGTACACCCACACGAGGACGAGGATCACCGACCCGGCGGCGCCATAGGTGGAGGCCACCGCGCTGTTGCCGATGTACACGCCGATGAGGAACTTGCCGATGCTGAATAGCAACGCAGTGACAGCTGCGCCGATGAGCACATCGCGCCAGGCGATGCGCACGGCGGGCAGGATCTTGTAGATCATGGCGAAGAGCACGGTGACGAGCGCGAAGGAGAACAGGAAATTCATGCCTTCGAGCGCGTCCAGCACGAATCCACTGGCATCCCGTGGTCCCCAGAATTTCGACAAGGCGGCGAGCGAGGCGCTGAGCACGAGCGAGACGAGCAGCAGAAAGCCGAGCGCCAGAATGAGGCCGAACGACAGAAGGCGCGTGCGGATGAAGTACCAGAAGCCCCTGATCTTCTCGGGAGGCGCATCCCAGATTTCGTCGAGCCCCGCTTTGAGCTCGGCCAGCGCCGAGGTGGCGCCGATCAGCAGCGTCACGACGCCAACGAGCGCGGCGAGCGAGCCGATGCCGGGGCGCGCCGCATTTTCGATCATGGCCTGCACCGCCTTGGCGGTGTCCGGCCCGACCAGGCCGCTTATCTCCCTGACGATCTCGCCGCGCGCGGCTTCCTCGCCGAAGAATGCCCCAGCGATGGATATTGCGATGATCAGAATGGGAGCCAGCGAGAAGATCGTGTAGTACGCGAGCGCGGCGCCTTTGCGCGCGGCGGAGTCTTGATACCACTCGGACGCGGACTCGCGAAGCATGCTCCACAGGGCACTTAGCGGAGGCGGCATGGCCTCAACTCCTCGCCACGCGCAGCGGAGTCGCGTGAGGCTCGACGACTGCCCTGACCGGGTAATGGTCGGACGCGCGCCGCGCAGTGGGGCTGCGATACACGCCGAATTTCACCAGTGAACCGCGAGGGCGTACCCAGACCCTGTCGAGGGCGAACATCGGCGCCCACACCGGGAACGACCGTTCCCAGGGCGGCTTGCCCATCAGGGTATGCAGCCAGCGCAATGGGCGGCTGAGCGGCAGCCATTCATTGACATCACCCAGCACGATCACCGCCTCGTCCATGGGAATCTTGCGCAGCACTTCCAGCAGTTTTCGAACCTGGAAGCGCCGCTCCGAAGAGAGCAGCCCGAGATGCATCACGAAAACGCTGATCGGCGAACCTTCCACCTCGATGTCAACTTCGAGCGCGCCGCGCGGCTCGAAGCGCCGGAAGCTCAGATCGTGGCGTTTGACATCGAGGATGCGGCGTCGCGTGAGTAGCGCGTTACCGTATTCGCCTTCGTGACGGATGATGGTGGAGCCCGCCACCGCCTCCATGCCGAGGGCCTTCGCCAGATACGCGAGCTGCATCGAATCCGTGCTGGGACCGGGCTTGCTCGATACCTCCTGCAAGCCGATGGTGTCGCATTCCAGCTCGCGGATCACACTCGCAATGCGCTGCACATCGCAACGCAGGTCTGTGCCGACGCAGCGGTGAATGTTATACGACGCGATGTGCAGCACTTCGGGCTTCGCGCAGCTTGAAACCGAAAAGCCACCGGCGCACCAGCCAGGTGGCGACACCCAATACCACCACCGCGGCGGCGATGAGCCAGATGTTGATCGAGCGCGGATCGCGCAGCCCCGTCGCCAGCTGGTCGCCGAAAATTGTGGCGACCAGCGTGCCGGGCAGGATGCCGATGGCGCTGCCGACGACGAAATGCCACAGCCGGACGTGAATCGCGCCTGCCACGACGTTCACCACGGAGAAGGGCGCGAGCGGAACGAGACGCACGGCCGTCATCGCGAGCAGCCCGCGCTCGCGCATCACGGTGCTCAGGCGATTCAACCGCTTGCCGGCAATCTTCCTGACGGCACTGCGTCCGAGCGTTCTGCCCAGCAGGTACGTGGCGAGCGAAGCAAACATCACTCCGCTGAATGCATAGACGAATCCCAGGGTCGCGCCGAATGCGACCACTGCGAACAAGGTGATGAGGGGCCGTGGAAACAGCACGATGCTGGCCGGCGTATAGGCCGCAATGACCACGAGCGCGGCCCAGGGGTAGACCGAGAAGTGTCGAGCCCATTCGATCACCTGGTCGACATCCGCCCATGCGGCGAGCGGCGTGTAACGCCACACCGCGGCGAAGGCGAGCAGCAAAAGACCGACGCCAATCGCCATTCCCCAGCGCGAGGGCGCGCTGGCCGGGTCGGGAGCGAACTGCGAGATGAGCGTGTCCAGACCAACGGGCTTTTCCGGATCTGCGAGGTTCAATGCGATCGCCACCATCGCATCGCTGGTCTCATCCAGCCGCGCGTAGGGCTTCAGCACGCGCCCTTCACTCCCGAGCTTGCCGATCGCGCCGTAGATCGAACCCGTGGCCCGATGCGCGGTCTCGACATCCTCGCGCGATACGCCGAGGTGCTCGGCCAGCAGATCGTTACGAAAATTCCGGATGGCATCCGCCGCGCCGGTGCGCCCGGCCGTCTGCATGACGGCGCTGCATTCGGTGTCGAGACCCATCGATCGATTGCAGAAGTTTGCCGAGCCGATGAGCAACGCTTCGTCATCGATGATCACCAGCTTCGAATGCAGATCGCAGCAATGGTCGTCCGGTAGCCCGGGGATGTGCGGATAGAACGCATGGAAACGCCCGTGCGTATCCGCGTCGCGAAGCTTTTTGAGCAGCAGCGTGCGCAACGTTCCCATGGTCGGCGCTTCGAGCCAGCCCTGCGTGGAAAGCCGCAGGATGGCAATGACCTCCGGGCCCTGCGGCTCGTGCAGTCGCGCGGCGAGCGCTTCGCCGAGCGAATTCGAAGTGAAGTATTGATTCTCGATGTAGATCGATCGACGCGCGGCATTGATCATGTCGAGATGCATGGCCTCGACTTCGCGGATATCAGGCTCATCGCCTACCGCCGCACGCGTGCGCGCGACTGCGATGTCGATGTCTTCGGCGCACACGGGCAATTCGGCAGGCCACGGGTCGCCCGCCACGCCTCTCCCCGTCTTGCGCATGAACCGGGGCGGCCGACCGCTCGCCGGAATTTCCCTGCCCGTGGCGCGCCACCAGCGATCGCGCACGATCCTATCGAAGACCTGCGCCGCCTCCGCGTCAACTACCATCATCGTGTCGTGAAAAGGTGGATAGGGGTCGCTATCGCCGGGGTTGATGCGGCGCGGATCGCCTGGACGATGCTCCGTGGAATCCCAGCGACCGCGGGTGAGATCGAGCCCGCCGCAAAACGCCATGCGCCCGTCGATTACGACGATCTTCTGGTGCTGGGATGCGCCGATCGGATAGTGATCGTCGTATCGCACCTTCACGCGCCGGCGCGGCCGCCATCCGAATCCGTAGATCGGCGAAAGCTCGCGCCCTTTCGAGAAAATGACCGGGTAGTCCCAGATCAGCACGCGAATCTCGAGACTGCGACGGCGCTGGACCAGGAAGTTGAGAAAGTCGCCGAGCAGTGGCGGCGCTTCCGCAATGTCGTGGTGAAGCTGCGTGCGACTGTGGAAGTCCCATCCGACGATATGAATGGAATTCACCGCGCGCATCGCCGCGTGCGCGAACGCGCGAAAGTAGTTCTCGCCGTCGACGATCAGGCCTACGCGCCCGGCGCGGCCCACCTGGAAGCAATTTCGGCCAGGCTGGAAAAAAGCGGCAGGTGCTTCATCGATCAGGGCCTGGTTTGCGGACATGCACAGCTCATCCGCGGCGTACGGTGCCGCTCTAGCTGAACCCTAGCAAACCCTGTTCCTATTCGCGCGCCGAAGCGTAGCGCGCCGCCACATCCTCCCAGTTCCACACGTTCCAGACGGCTTCGAAGAACTTCGCCTTCTCATTCTGATACTGCAGGTAATACGCGTGCTCCCAGGCATCCAGCACCAGCAGGGGCGTGCTGCCCTGGATGGTTTGCGACTGATGGTCGTGGATCTGCACGGTGACGAGGCGCTCTGCCTCGGGCTCCCACACCAGCGCGCCCCACCCTGATCCCATGGAGGTTTCGGCTGCCTTGCTCAACTGCTGCTTGAACATCGCAAAGCTGCCGAAGTCGCGCTTGATGGCCTCGGCCAGCTCGCCCTTCGGCTCGCCGCCTCCCTTGGGGGACAGATTCGTCCAGAAGATGCTGTGCAGGGCATGGCCCGACACGTTGAATGCGAGCGCCTGCTCGAAAGCTGCGGTGCGGGTGAAGTCCCCTTCACTGCGCGCTTCGCGAAGCTTTTCGGAGGCCTTGTTGGCGCCATCCACGTAAGCCTTGTGATGCTTGTCATGATGCAGGGTCATGATGCGACCGGAGATGTGGGGCTCGAGTGCGGAAGCCGGATACGGTAGCTCGGGAAGCGTGTATTTCTTCATTTTGAGATCGCTCGTTCAGGACAAAACCGGCCCCGACGGCTGCTCGACACGGGGGGAGTGTGCCGTGCAGCCGCCGGACCCGGCCCTGAGGACACCGTCGAGGCCCAAGCCTCGACGCTGAACCCTACTTCGGCGGCTCGGTGGCGCTGCCCGAAGTATCCGAAGGAGGCGTCGTGCTGGACGGCGCGGTAGTCGTTCCATCGGGATAAGTGGTGGTGCCATCCGGGTTCGTGGTCGAGCCGTCCGGGTTCGTGGTTCCCGGAGTCGACTGCATGGACGAGTCCGGAGCTGTGGTGGTGCTGTCCGGCATCGACGTGCCGTCCGTTGCCGTGCTGTCCGGCATGGTATTCGCCGGGGGCGCGGTTGCGGCATCTTCCGCCGCTCTGGAGCTTGCGGCTTCCTGCTTAGAGCATGCCGCCGCTGCAAGCGCCATCGCCGCAACGCTGATCAATACAAGACTGCGATTCATAAATCACCTCAGTGGGTAGCGGGTCTTCACGCATGAGTCGCAAGCAGCGTTCCATGTCGCCGTACGGCGTCAGTCGGCTCTGATATCCTGCACCGCGTCCTCAGAGGAGGCGCCGGTGACCCACGCAGCCATCACGGGATGGGGCAAATGCCTGCCCCCGGCCATTCTTACAAATGGCGACCTCACCCAATTACTGGCAACCACCGACGAATGGATCATTTCGCGCACCGGCATACATGAGCGTCGCATTTCGCACGTCTCGCTCGGCGAGATGGCGTATGTCGCAAGCGAACGCGCGCTGGCGGCGGCCGGAATCGCCGGGCGCGAGCTCGAGCTGATCGTTTTCGGCACCTGCAGCTTCGATGAGCAGGTGCCGAACATGGCCTCGGGTATCCAGGCGCGAATCGGGGCCGAAGGCTGCGCGGCACTCGATATCAACACGGCGTGCACCAGCTTTCTCTATGGCTTGTCCACCGCGACGGCGATGATCCGCACTGGGATGGTGCGCAACGCGCTGGTGATCGGCGCCGAACTCATCTCGCCGTTCATGGATTGGAGCGATCGCAATGTCGCCGTGCTGTTCGGCGACGGCGCGGCTGCAGTGGTGCTGCAGGCCACCGATCGCGAGGAAGGGGTGCTTGCCGAAAGGCTCGGCTGCTACGGTGATGCGCGCGAGATTCTACGCATCCATGGCATGGGCGGCCGCTATGCCAACAAGGGCCTTGCGTACGGCCCCACTCAATGGCAATTCGAAGGACAGGAAATATTCAAACGTGCGGTGCAGGGAATGAGCGCCGCATCCGAATTCGCACTGGGCAAGCTCGGCAAGAGCGCGGACGAGGTCGACCTGGTCGTGCCGCATCAGGCCAACCTGCGCATCATCGAAGCAGTGGCGAAGCGGGCCGCACATTCCGATGGAGCGCGTGTACGTCAACGTGCAACGCTACGGCAACATGTCGGCGGCCACCGTGCCGGTGGCGCTGTGCGAAGCGCTGGAAGAAGGCCGCGTAAGGCCGGGCGCATTGCTGCTGCTTCCGGGCTTCGGCGGTGGATTGAGCTTCTGCGCACACGTCGTGCGCTGGGGCGAGCGCGTCGCGCCGCTCGCGCAATCGGACGTCGAGCTGCCGCCCAATGAGCGGACGGCATTGCAGATCGTGCGGGATACCGTTGCGGCGAAGGAGCTGCGCCGCGACGAATGAACTAGCGCTTGCCGGCCGCCTTCTTGGCTTTCTTGCAGGCGCTTTGCCGGATCCTTCGGACGCGATCTTGCCGAATGAGCCGTTGTAGATCTTGCCGCGGCGCGTTTTGCGATCACCCTTGCCCATGCATTCAACTCCGAAATGGCCCCGCAAATCGGGGCGCGCAGTCTAGCCCAGTTCAGTTGTGAAGGCAGTGCAGTCGTGAAAACCCCACCGGACGCACTGGCGGCCGGTGGGGTATTGCGAGCCGCGGCGCCGACGGCGGCCGCGACCCCGAAGTCGTCGACGGGTCAATCAGCGCGAAGTCAGACGCAGCCGCTTGCTCCATGCCTTGTAGCGGACCGCCGCCTCGGAGCGCTTGAGCTTGCCCGCGATCTGCCGGACGGTCTTCTTGCCAGCCAGGCTTTTGAGTGCTTTGACGTCCGCGGCGCTCCAGCGACGGAGGGTCTTCTTTCTTCGTGCCATACGTTGATCCCATACGTTGAGTTGAGGGGGGCGCATCTTATAGAAAGCCGCGTCAAAAAGGCCACATTCGACGCCGAGTCTTTTGCTTATCTGCACAGTTTCCGCGCTGCGCTGCATCGCGAGCGCTCGCGCAGTCAATCTCAACAAGTCGCACTTTATTTGAGTCAGAATTGAGCGAGCCGACCGGGGCCTGTGCCGCTGGCGGCGCCGCGCAGCGTGCCGGCCGCGAAGGGGACGAGCCCGCATTGCGCGCCGCGCGCACCCCACAACGGGGCCTGGCCGGGCACTTCTTGCCCGGGTTTTGGCCTTCAGGTATCGTCCTCCGCGGCTCGTGACCTTTCCCTTTCCCTGCCGCCTGTCTGGCCTGGTGCCGGCTTCCGAGTTGAGAAAAGCCGAATCGTTCTCGATCCAGGTGGCAGCGGGTGTAGAGCAATCCCTGCCGATTCGTTTCTGGGCCGCAGTTGCACCGCGGATGCGGTGTCTCGAGCCCGTTTCAGGAGTTTGATTCCGTCATGACGAAAATCTACGTCGGCAACCTGCCGTTTTCCGCCAACTGAGAGCCGAAGTCCGCGAGCTGTTCGGCGCGCATGGAACCGTGGAGTCGGTGAGTCTCATCACCGATCGTGAAACCGGACGCCCGCGCGGCTTCGGCTTCGTGGAGATGTCCCGCGCCGATGCCTCGCGCGCCATCCAGAACCTCAATGGCAAGGACATGGGCGGCCGCCCACTCCGCGTCAATGAAGCTCAGGAGCGCACGGGCGGCGGTGGCGGTGGCGGCGGTGGTGGCGGTGGTGGAGGTCGCGGTGGTGGCGGCGGCGGTCAGCGTCGCTGGTAATCGCAGTCCGTTCGAGCGAATTGAAGGCCGGGCGCCTCGCGAGAGCGCCCGGCCTTTGCATTTCAACGATCGCCAATTCAATCAACGATAGCGCGCGAGGATCTTCGCGAGGTTCTTCGAGCCCGGCGACAGCGTCTCGTAGGGAATGCTGTTGAGCGGCGCCTCGGGCGTGCCGTTCACCTCGTGGAACTCCTTCTGCGCCGGCCTCGACGAACAGCAGCCCGGTCAGGTATTCGCCCGCCTTCATGCGCTCCTGGATCTGCGTCGCCGCGAGCGACGCGATCCGTCGGGTCGTAGGCTCGCATCGAGCTTGCGCAGCACGATGCGGCTGCCGTCGTGCATCATCACCGGCAGCGACTCGCCTGCCTTGTACTGCGCCTTGATCTCGCGCTCGAACGGGATGAAGTCCGCATGCACGGCCGGCTCGTAGTGCTCGCGGGTGTAGGCGTAGCTCTTGGTCGAGCCTTCGTGATCGTTGAAGGTGACGCACGGGCGAGAGCACGTCGATCAGCGCGAAGCCCTTGTGCTTGAGCCCGGCCTGGATCAGCGGCACCAGCTGCTCCTTGTCGCCGGAGAAGCTGCGCGCCACGAAGCTTGCGCCCAGCGTCATCGCGAGCAGCACCGGATCGATCGGCGGCTGGAAGTTGGCTTCGCCCTTCTTGGCCTTGGTGCCGACATCGGCGGACGCCGAGAACTGGCCCTTGGTCAGGCCGTACACGCCGTTGTTCTCGATGATGTACAGCATGTTGAGATTGCGGCGGATGGCGTGGCAGAACTGGCCGAGGCCGATCGACAGCGTGTCGCCGTCGCCCGGAGACGCCGATGTACTGCAGCTCCCGGTTCGCGGCATTGGCGCCCATGCCGATCGACGGCATGCGGCCGTGCACGGAGTTGAAGCCGTGTCCGCCGCTGACGAAATACGCCGTGGTCTTCGATGAGCAGCCGATGCCGGACAGCTTCACCAGATTCTGCGGCTGCAGGTCGATGCCCCAGGCGGCCTCGACGATCGCCGCCGTGATGGAGTCGTGGCCGCAGCCGGCGCACAGCGTCGACAGCGACCTTCGTAGTCACGGCGCGTGAAGCCGATGCGCGTTCCTGGGCAGCGAGGGATGGGCAACCTTGGGTTTGGCGAGGAAGGTCATCGGCCGGCCGCCTCCGAGGCGAGGCTTGCTGGGCTGCGGGCTCAGCTCGGCCAGCACGCCTTCGACGATGAACGTGGAGGAGATCGGCAGGCCGTCGTAGTGCAGGAAGGAGCGCAGCTTGGATTTCTCGACCGCCGATCTCCAGCGTCAGCAGCGAGCGGAACTGCGCGTCGCGGTTCTGCTCGACCACGAACAGCAGTGCGGTGAGTCGCCAGGAATTGCTCGACGTCTCCGGCGAACGGGAAGGACCGCACGCGCATGTAATTCAGCGCCACGCCCTGGGCCTTGAGCACATCGAGCGCTTCGCGGACGGCGCCGTCGCAGCTGCCGAGCGAGACGATGCCGATGTCGGTCGCGGAGCTCGCCTCGATGACCGCCTGCGGCAGGAGCTTCTTCGCCGTCGCCCATTTGCTTCATCAGGCGGTCGAGCACGAGCTGGTACTCGGCCGAGTCCTCGGTGTAGACGCCGTACTGCGTGTGCCCCGAGCCGCGCGTGAAGTACGCGCCCTTCGGATGCACGCCGGGCAGCGTGCGGTAGGTGATGCCGTCGCCGTCCTTGTCGAGGTAGCGGTAGAATTTCTCCAGCTTCTCGATCTCCTCGAGGCTCAGCACCTTGCCGCGATCCGGGCGGTAAGCGTCGTCCCACTTGAGGTCGGGGCACATCCAGTCGTTCATGCCGATGTCGAGGTCGGAGACCACCATCACCGGCGTCTGCAGCCGCTCGGCCAGGTCGAAAGCCTGCGCCGGCCATGTAGAAGCATTCTTCGGGATTGGCGGGATACAGGCAGCACGTGCCGCGTGTCGCCGTGCGATGCGTACGCGCACGACAGCAGATCGCTCTGCTGGGTGCGCGTCGGCATGCCGGTCGACGGGCCGACGCGCTGGATGTCGAACATCACCGCGGGCACTTCGGCGTAGTAGGCGAGGCCGAGGAACTCGCTCATCAGCGAGATGCCCGGGCCCGCTGTCGCCGTGAAGGCGCGCGCGCCGTTCCACATGGCGCCGATCACCATGCCGATGGCGGCCAGCTCGTCCTCGGCCTGGATGAATGCGAAGTTCTTCTTGCCCGTCTCCGGATCGACGCGGTAGCGTTCGCAGAAGCCCTTGAAGGCATCCATCAGCGACGTCGACGGCGTGATCGGATACCAGGCGCCGACCGTCGCGCCGGCATACACGCAGCCGAGCGCCGCCGCGGTGTTGCCGTCGATCATGATGTGGCCCGCGGTCTTGTCCATCGTCTCCACGCGCAGCGGCAGCGGACACGGCAGCGCCTGCTTCGCGCAGTCGTAGCCGAGCTCGATGGCCTTCATGTTGCTGTCGACCAGCGCCGGCTTCTTCGCGTAGGTCTCGGCCAGCAGCTCGCGGATCTTGTCGAGGTCGAGGTCGAGCAGCGCCGCGAGCACGCCGGCGTAGCAGATGTTCTTCATCAGGATGCGCGTGCGCACGCCGTTGAAATTCTCGTTGCACAGCTTGGCGAGCGGCACGCCGATGACGGTGATGTCGTCGCGCTTGAGCAGCGCCGGGCGCGGCCAGGTGGAGTCGTAGATCAGGTAGCCGCCGGGCGATGACTTCCTTGCACGTCCTTCGCGTAGGTCTCGGCGTTCATCGCGACCATGATGTCGATGCGGCCGGAGCGGGCGACGTAGCCGTCCCTGGTCACGCGGATCTCGTACCAGGTCGGCAGGCCCTGGATGTTCGACGGGAAGTAGTTCTTGCCCATCACGGGAATGCCCATGCGGAAGATGGACTTCATCAGCAGCGTGTTGGCACTGGCCGAGCCCGTGCCGTTGACGGTGGCGAGCTTGATGACGAAGTCGTTGATGCGGTTGCTCATGCGGATTTCAGGGCGGTCGGGATCTCGGTTGCGACCGGGGCCTCATCCTCGGCATGCGGCCAGCGGATGGTGGATTTCTGCATGTCCCAGGCGGCCGTCGGGCAGCGCTCGGCGCACAGGCCGCAGTGCACGCAGACGTCTTCGTCCTTGACCATGACGCGCGCGGTCTGCGGCAGCGGCGCGGAAACATACAGCGGCTGCGCGAGATTCTTCGCGGGCGCCTTCAGGCGCGAGCGCAGGTCCGCCTCCTCGCCGTTGTGCGTGATCGTCAGGCAGTCGACCGGGCAGATGTCGATGCAGGCATCGCACTCGATGCACAGCTTCGCCTCGAACACCGTCTGCACGTCGCAGTTCAGGCAGCGCTGCACTTCGGCCGCGACCTGCTCGGCGGTGAAGCCCAGCTCCACCTCGATGTTGAGCTTCTTGAAGCGCTCCTTGAGCGACACGTGCGGCATGAGGCGGCGCTCGACGGGCGTGTAGTCGTTCGAGTAGGACCACTCGTGCATGCCCATCTTGCGGCTCTGCAGGTTGACGCCGGGCGGCAGCCGGTCGGCGACCGGCTCGCCCTGGCAGTGCTTGTGGATGGAGATCGCGGCCTGGTGGCCGTGCTCGACGGCCCAGATGATGTTCTTCGGGCCGAAGGCGGCATCGCCGCCGAAGAACACGCCCGGCGCGCGTCGACTGGAAGGTCTTCTCGTCGACCACCGGCACGTCCCACTTGTCGAACTCGATGCCGAGGTCGCGCTCGACCCAGGGAAAGGCGTTCTCCTGGCCGATCGCCAGAATCACATCGTCCGCCGGCAGGAACTCTTCGCCGACCACGCGCTCGGCGGTGATCTTGCCGCGCGCATCGATGTCGTATTCCATCTTGTCGAACAGCATGCCCGATGAGCTTGCCGTTCTCGATGACGAACGCCTTGGGCGAGTGGTTGATGACGATCTCGACGCTCTCTTCTTCGGCGTCGTCCAGCTCCCAGTCCGACGCCTTGAAGAAGGCGCGCGGCTTGCGCGCCATGACCTTCACGCTCTTGGCGCCGAGGCGCAGCGAGGTGCGGCAGCAGTCCATCGCGGTGTTGCCGACGCCGATGATCAGCACGCGCTCGCCGATCTTCTCGATGTGCCCGAAGGCCACCGACTCGAGCCAGTCGATGCCGATGTGGATGTTGGCAGCGCCTTCCTGGCGGCCGGGCAGGTTCAGCTCCTTGCCCTTGGGCGCGCCGGAGCCGACGAACACGGCGTCGAATCCGCCCTGCGTCGAGCAGCGCGCGCAGGCTCTCGATGGGGTGGTTGAGCTTGAGGTCCACGCCCATGTCCAGAATCATGTTCATCTCTTCGTTCAGCACCGTGTGCGGCAGGCGGAACGAGGGGATGTTGGTGCGCATGAGGCCGCCGGGCTCGCCGAACTGCTCGAAGATCGTGACTTCGTAGCCGAGCGGCATCAGGTCGTTCGCGACCGTGAGCGAGGCGCAGCCGGCGCCGATGCAGGCGACGCGCTTGCCGTTCTTGAGCTTCGGGATCTTCGGCAGCAGCGTCGGTGACGTCGTCGCGATGGTCGGCGGCGACGCGCTTCAGGCGGCAGATGGCGACCGGCTTGGCTTCGACGCGCTCGCGGCGACAGGCCGGCTCGCAGGGCCGGTCGCAGACGCGCCCGAGGATGCCGGGAAAGACATTCGAATGGCGGTTGACCATGTAGGCGTCGGTGAATCGACCCTGCGCGATCAGCCGGATGTATTCAGGCACGTCCGTGTGTGCTGGGCAGGCCCACTGGCAGTCGACGACCTTGTGAAAGTAGTCGGGATGCGAGGTATCGGTTGGTTGCATTGAATGCCGCGCGCTGCGGTGGCCCTCTACGGAAAAGGGGTCTGAGTATACTGCCGGCGCATGGCCGATCCCACACCGCTAGAGATCAAGCTCCGCACGCGCTCGCGCCTGCTGGAAGTCGCTTTCGACGACGGCGCGCGCTACGAATTGCCGTTCGAGTACCTGCGGGTCCATTCGCCCTCGGCGGAGGTCAAGGGACACGGGCCGGGCCAGGAAGTTCTGGTGCTGGGCAAGGAGAACGTGGGCGTCAAGGCCGTCGAGCCCGTAGGGCCAGTACGCCGTGAAGCTGGTCTTCGACGACGGGCACGACACCGGACTCTTCACCTGGAAATACCTCTACGAGCTCGGCCGGGACCAGGCAGCCAACTGGGCGAAGTACCTGAAGCGTAAGGCCGGCTGAGCACGTCTGGCTAGAATGTCGCGCTCCAGGCCATGAGCGACATGACGACGACTCCGCAGACTTCGGATACAGCCAAGGTACCCCGGGCCGAGAAAGCCCAGCGGGTTCGCGGCGTATTCGACTCCGTGGCAGGCAATTACGACCTGATGAACGACCTCATGTCCGGTGGCGTGCACCGGTTATGGAAGCGCTTTGCGCTGGGGCTGGCCAACCTGCATCCGGGGCAGCGGGCGCTCGACGTCGCAGGTGGAACCGGGGATTTGACAGTTGGCCTGGCGAAGCAGGTCGGCGAGCGCGGGCTCGTGGTGCTGACGGACATCAATGGAGAGATGCTGGCGCGAGGACGTGACCGCATCCTCAATGAAGGACTGGTGCGCACGGTGGCCTGCGCGCAGGTGAACGCGGAGAAACTGCCCTTTGCGGACGGCTTTTTCGACTGCGTGACCATTGGATTCGGCCTGCGCAACGTCACCGACAAGCGCGCGGCTCTGGCCTCGATGCGACGCGTGCTCAAACCCGGTGGCCAGCTGCTGGTGCTCGAGTTTTCGCACCCCGTCGCCGGAATCAAGCCGCTCTACGATGCCTACTCGTTCCGCATGCTGCCCTTGCTCGGCAAGCTCGTGGCACGGGACGAGGCCAGCTACCGCTACCTGGCGGAGTCGATCCGCATGCACCCGGACCAGGAAACGCTGCTGGCCATGATGAAGGATGTCGGCCTGGAAGATTGCCGCTATCACAACCTCACCGGCGGCATCGTCGCCGTGCATCGCGGGTATCGGCTTGATTGAGAATCTGCTGAATCGCGGCCTGCCGCGCTCGCCACGCGCGCGCGAATTGTGCCGGGAGCTTGCGGGCCGACGCGTCGGCGTGAACGTTCGCGGCTTCGCCCGAGTCACGGTCGAATCGACCGGGTGAAACGCTTGCGCATTTCGCGAAATGCGGGGGCGGCGGCCGATGCCGAGCTGAGCGGCGGTCCATTGAGCCTCCTTGCGCTGGCGGGGCCGCAACCCGAGGCGGTGCTCCAACGGGGTGACGTGCAGATCACCGGAGATGCGGAGCTTGCGCAGCGCTTCCGCGAGCTCGCGATGCTGCTGAAGCCAGACATCGAAGAGGAGCTTTCCGCGGTGATCGGCGATGTGCCGGCACATCAGCTGGGCAGGCTGGCACGCGCGGCGCCCTGAGCTGGGGGCGGCGCGCAGCCGAGACGACGGTGACGAATGCAGCCGAGTATTTCGCGCATGAGAAGCGCGATCTGGTGCCGCGCGCCGAGGGTGATCAGCTCCTCAAAGGCGTCGACACCCTGCGTGAGGACGTCGACCGCCTCGAAGCGCGCCTCGACCTGCTGACGCAGCAGAAAACATGAGGCTGCGTGTGCTGGCGCGGCTGGTCGAGATTCAGCGCGTGCTGCTGCGCCACGGCCTCGACGATTTCGTTCGCGCCACTCATCTATATAGGCCGCTGCGATTCCTGTTCTTTCTGTCCCCCGGCGTGTGGTTCGAGCGGCGGCGCAAGGCGAGTCGCGGCGAGCGGATGCGGCTGGCGCTCGAGGAGCTCGGGCCGATCTTCGTGAAATTCGGCCAGGCCGTATCGACGCGGCGCGACCTGCTGCCGCCCGACGTCGCCGATGAACTGGCGAAGCTCCAGGATCGCGTGCCGCCATTTTCGGGGAGCGTGGCGCGCGCGATCGTCGAGCGCACCTACGGCAAGCCGGTCGGGGAAGTATTCGCAGCGTTCGACGAAACGCCGCTGGCCGCCGCGTCGATCGCGCAGGTTCATGTGGCGCAACTGAAGGACGGCAGGGAAGTCATCGTCAAGGTATTGCGCCCGAGCATGCGCGAGGTGATCCAGCGCGACCTCGAAGTGCTCTACACGATGGCCGGCCTCGCGGATCGCTACTGGAGCGAGGGCAAGCGCCTGCGGCCGCTCGAGGTGGTCGCCGAGTACGAGAAAACCGTGCTCGATGAGCTCGACCTGATGCGCGAAGCGGCCAATGCCGCGCAACTCAAGCGCAACTTCGCAGGCTCCTCCCTGCTCTACGTGCCCGAAGTGTACTGGGACTACTGCCGCATCGACGTGATGGTGATGGAGCGCATTCATGGAGTGCCCATCAGCGACATGGCGACATTGCGCGCCGCCGGCACGGATATCGCGAAGCTCGCGCGCAATGGCGTGGAGATCTTCTTCACGCAGGTGTTCCGGCACAACTTCTTCCACGCGGACATGCATCCGGGGAACATCTTCGTCCTGATCGAGGATCCGAAG
Organism: uncultured Gammaproteobacteria bacterium; assembly: GCA_963759725.1. Lineage (GTDB taxonomy): Bacteria > Pseudomonadota > Gammaproteobacteria > Steroidobacterales > Steroidobacteraceae > CAVXAE01. The sequence continues at coordinate 336,854 of CAVXAE010000001.1, forward strand.
AATCCACGCTACGCGGCGATCGACTTCGGCATCGTCGGCACGCTCGACCCGCGCGACCAGCACTACCTGGCCGAGAATTTCCTCGCGGTGTTCGACCGGAACTACCGGCGGGTCGCGATGCTGCACCTCGAATCAGGCTGGGTGCCGGCGGGTACGCGCATCGATGAAATGGAATCCGCGGTGCGCACGGTCTGCGAGCCCATATTCGACAAGCCTCTCAAGGACATCTCCTTCGGCACCATCCTGCTGCGCCTGTTCGAGATCTCGCGCCGATTCAACATGCCGGTTCAGCCGCAGCTGATCCTGCTGCAGAAGACTCTGCTCAATATCGAGGGGCTGGGACGCGATCTTTATCCGGAGCTGGATATCTGGGCCACGGCTGGCCCGATCCTGCGGGACTGGATGCGGGAGCGGACCAGCGTGCGCAGCATGTTCAAGAATCTGCGGGATCACTGGCCGCAGTTGATTGAAGCCGCGCGCAACCTGCCGGGCCTGATGGCGGGAATGGCGCGGCGTGCGCAGAACGGAAATCTCAAGGTACAAATCGTTGCGCCCGACGTGGAGATGTTGCAGGCGGCAGGCCTCGCGGCACAGAGGCGGCGGGAATGGTTGATCTTCGGAACAGCGATTCTGGCTGGAATTCTGATCGGCGCTGGATTGTTCCTTTGGTACTGAGCGCGATGTAGCCTGAACTAGACTCTGGTACCGAGAAGCGCTTCAGTGGGCCAACCAGACAGGCGAGCCGCGCCGAACTGACTATTGAGATCTCTGAGGCTGGCTTCTCTTCGCGACACTTTTCGACAGTGTGAACCTTGAAGAAATGAGTCAAAGCGGACCAGCAGCCAACACGAATGCTCTCGACGATGATGTTGGTGTCGACCAGTACTATTTGATCCCGCTCCATGGATATGCCGGGCATTCACGTGTCGAAGGGTGCTGAGAGTCGATAAGACGCGAACAACTCGCCTAGATACTCGATGTTCAAATCGAGTAGCGATGCAACGCGGCGTACGGACATGTCGCCTTTCGCAATCGCCGCGTGGCAGCGCTTCGCAAAGTCCGCGCTATAGAGGCGAGGCAGCGCTTGCTGCTCCTTTGGACGGCCATTTGCGGTGAGACGACTGTCACGAATCGCCTCGAGTGCCTCTTTCTCCAGCCAGCCGAGCTGGAAAAGTCTCCATTTGAGGGCAACGGAGCAGGCCGCACCCGAAATACTCTTCGGAGCATTCACGTAGAGGACCAGTACTCCCAGCTTTTCGTGGAGTCTCGCTTCGAGCTTCAAGGCGGGAACATCCCCTAGCTCCCATTCGCACAGACTCACGAAGCGCTCCTGCAGCTCGGCATTCCACACGACTACCGCGATGGGCCGGATCGGACGCATCACTGGAACAGCGGATGGGTGGCCGAAACCGTGGAGCTGCTTCAAACGTGCGCGCCAGCAACTCGGGAGAGTCGAGACGGAAATCGCTAGCCAATATCAGACATAGCGCCTGCTGCGACCAGAAAATCGTGTCCCGGCGAGCGCAAGCACCGACCACAATGCTTGAAACAGCACCCAGATCACCACTGCGAACAGCACCGCAAACATCAGCCCTTCGATCGATAACGCGAAAGTCGGCACCCAATCGCTGAAGGTCGCGCGCGCGAGCCCAGGGTCCATATGCATCGCGAGGTAGCTGACCTGGTGAAACAGACTCGACTGCAAGGCGTCCACCGCGATCTGCAACTGATGCACGCTCGCGACCAGCGACTGGATCGCAGCGCCTTCGGCATGAAAAGTCGGATCACTACTGGCGAGGTGATACTGGATCAGCTTGTCGAGATCGCCCTGGTGAAACTGGTCCGCGATTTTCTGCCAGGGCTCGAGATCGATTTTCGCCTGATCGAGGTGGCCGCCCAGACGTTGCCGGTATTGGGCAATGAAGCCGGGAATGAGCCCGCCGACGACCACCGCGCCGATCAGGAACAGCCTGTCGAGCAGGCCGCGCACGAATGCCGTCATGATTTCGCCTCGATATGCGCGGGCCTGGTGAATTGCTCCGGATCAGTGGGCTCGATCCACACGGCTTTGGCGCGCCCGCAGAGCTCCCCGTCCTCATCGAACAAGGCCGTTCCCGCCAGATGCCTTCGGCCGTTCGAGCTGATCTTCCACGCGACAATGGTACAGGGCTCTCCGACATGGACGCATCGGTCGATGTGGGCGGTGATTTCCCCGAGGAGCATCATCGCCCCGCGCGTCACAGCCGCGTAGCCCGGGCAGTCGAGCGCGGCCGTCATGAATTCCGGCTTCACCTTGCCATCACCGCGATCCAGCAACGGCTCGGGCACCCAAGGCGCGGCGACGATTGAACGCTGCGCGATGGGGCCGGCAAATATCCGCATGCCATCGCCTCGTTCGCGCGCGGGGCCACAAACGAAACAGCCGGGCAACGGATGATGCGTGAATCCATAGTAGTGCCGCGAGGCATCCACCGCTTCGACATAAGTGGGCGGGGCAGGCGCCACGAGATCGAGCGTCGCGGGGCGCGCCTGCGCTATCACCTCTTCACCATGGCGCACTTCCATAACGCCTTCGGCGAGATCCGCGACCTGCATTTCCGTCTCGAGCGGCGGAGGCTTGAACAGCCGCACAGCCATGGTTGCGGTCGCGAGATTGCCGACCCGGCCCGCGAAATACCCGCCGTTGGCCGAGGCCGGCGGACCGCAAAAGCAGCTTGCGATGCTTATGGCTCCCATAGGCACGCCAATCTACATGGCCCGGCACGCAATGCGCCAGCAAACGAAGGCCGCAAACGCAAGCGTGAACGAGCCGGCACCGAGCGCAAGCAGCGAGTGGCTGAGCATGGGCACGATGAAGCCAATGACGACGCTTGCCACCACCAGTGCGGCGAACGATTGCACGGATGCGGCCGAACCGCGCGCCGCCGGGAAAAGATCCAGCATCCGCAGCGTCACCACGGGAAAGACCAACTGGATGCCGGTGGCGTAGATCAACAAGGCCAATTGCTGAAGGACGATCGGAGGCTCCGCCACCGAGGCATGCAGCAGGGTCATGAATGCGGTGCCGCCAAGGGACACCACGAATCCCGCAGCAACTTGTCGCGCGGCGGCGATGCGACCCGCGAGCCTCCCGGAGAGTGCCGCACCGAGCGTGAAGCCAGCGATGAAAGGCACGAACAGATAGGCGAACTGCGTTTCCGTCAAATGCCAGTGATCCAGGACGATGGCGGGCGCTGCGCCCACGAACACCAGCATCGTGGCGAAATTCAGGCCACCGCAAAGGGCTAGCGGCAGGAAGCGCCGATCGGAGGCGATCCCCCACGCAGTGGAGACAAGACGGCGCCGGTCCAACGGGAGCCGATTCGCCTGCGGATGCGTTTCCGGCAGGCGCACCCAGCTCGCCAGCACGAGGGCGAGCCCGATGAAGACCATGAAGCCAAACACGCTGCGCCAGCCGAGCGCGACGTGGATCCAGCCGCCGATGACGGGCGCGATGGCCGGCGCGATGCCAAAGATCATGGTGATTACGGACATCAGGCGTTGCGCCTGCGGTCCTTCATGCAGGTCGCGGACGATCGCGCGTCCAATCACGAGCCCGGTCCCCGCGGTCATGCCCTGCACCGCGCGAAATACCAGCAGCATCGCAAAATTCGGCGCGAAGGCGCATGCAAGCGAGGCCAGTGCGTAGAGCGATATGCCGACGAGAACCACAGGCCTGCGTCCGACGGCGTCCGAGATTGGGCCGTGCAGAAGCACCATCACGGCGTAAGGCAGCATGTACACGGTGAGCGTCTGCTGAATCTGCCATTCCGTCAGGTGAAACTCCGCCGAGATCGCGCGGAAAGACGGGAAAAAGGTGTCGATCGAGAACGGGCTGATCATGGCGAGGCTCGCCAGCAGTGCGGCCAGCGTCCATTGCCTGCCGTGGTCGACCGAGGCTGCTGTCATTGCCGGCGCAGGTTTCTCGAGCCAGGCGACAGGGTCTTCGCCGCGCTCCAGGACTTCCACCAGCGCGGAACCCACGATGACGCCATCGACATGAGGGGCGAGCCGCGACACCTGTTCGCGGCTGCGGATTCCGAAGCCGGCGCACAACGGCACGGGGGACAGCTCGCGCACGCGACTGAAATAATCGAGCACTTCCTGCGGCACGGCCACGTTCTTGCCGGTCGTGCCCGTCATCGTGACGGCGTACAGAAACCCCTGGCTCGCCTCACTGAGTACCTTCGCGCGCTCGATTGGCGTTACGGGCGTGACGAATTGCACGAGCGCTATATCGCTGGCACTCAACGAAGCGCGCAGGTCTGTGCACTCCTCGTAAGGCAGGTCGGGGACGATGAAGCCAGTGATTCCGGCGCGCACCGAGTGTTCGGCCAGGCGATCCATGCCGTAAGCGAGCAGCGGGTTGAGATAGCTCATCAGCAGCAGCGGCGCCTGGGGTTTGCGACTGGCCGATGCAAGCTGATCGAAAATCCAGCGCAACGACACGCCCTGTTCCAGCGCGATGCGGCTCGACCGCTGGATCGTGGTGCCGTCGGCCATCGGGTCGGTGAATGGCACGCCGATTTCGATGACATCCGCCACTTCGCCGATGGCGTTGAGCTGTGGGAGAAACGCGGCCTTCGTCGGGAAGCCTGCCGTCAGGTAGGCCACGATCGCCGGGCCGCCGCGGCTCTTCGCGGCGCGGATCGCCTTCGATATCCGGCTCATGGGGTGCTTCCTTCGCCGGCAAGCAACGTGCGCTGCAGGGTCGACATGTCCTTGTCACCGCGGCCGGAAAGCCCGATGAGAATGTTCCGGCCGGGGTTCGCTTTCGCGTAGCGCTTCGCGCCCGCGAGCGCATGCGCGGATTCGATGGCGGGGATGATGCCTTCGGTCGAACAGCACTCGGCGAGCGCGGCGAGCGCCTCCTGGTCGCCGATTGCTTCATACCTCACGCGGTGAACGCTCATCAACAGCGCGTGCTCGGGCCCAACGCCGGGGTAGTCGAGGCCGGCTGAAACGGACTGGGTCTCCTGGATCTGCCCGTCGTCATCCTGAAGCAGGAGCGAGTAGCACCCCTGCAGCACACCGGGCCGCCCGTACGTGAGCGATGCCGCGTTCTGTCCGAGGCCGCTGCCGGATCCACCGGCTTCGAAGCCCAGCAGATCGACCGATTTGTCGGCAACAAAGGCGTGGTACAGACCGATGGCGTTCGAGCCGCCGCCGACACAGGCAATGGCGGCATCGGGCAGGCGACCGGCCTCGGCAAGGATCTGCTCCCGCGCTTCGCGCCCGATGATCGATTGAAATTCTCGCACCAGGTAGGGATAAGGATGCGGGCCGATTGCCGACCCCAGGCAGTAATAGATGCCGTTCGGATCGGAGACCCAGTCTCGCAGCGCTTCGTCTACGGCGGCGCGCAGAGTCTTGTCGCCGCTCGTGACGGGTACCACGGTTGCACCGAGCAGTTTCATGCGCCCGACGTTCGGTGCCTGGCGCTCCATGTCGACCGACCCCATGTAGACGGTGCAAGGCATCCCGAGCCGCGCACACGCTGCGGCGGATGCAACGCCATGCTGGCCTGCGCCGGTTTCCGCGATCACGCGCTGGGCGCCCAGTTTCTTCGCAAGCAACACCTGCCCGACCGAATTGTTGATCTTGTGCGCCCCGGTGTGGGCCATGTCTTCACGCTTCAGCCACACCTGCGCGCCCCAGCGGCTGGAGAGCTCGCGCGCGTGCGTCAGCGGTGTGGGGCGGCCGACCCATGTCTTGAGCTCGGAGTGGAATTCGCTGAGGAAATCCTCGTCGCGGCAGGTATCGGTCCACCCCGGCCTGAAGGCGATCGAGCGCTGGGACCAACGTCTCGGGCACGTAGCGGCCGCCGAACGGGCCGAAGCGGCCGCGTGCGTCGGGGAATTTTCCGGCGAGCATGTCGGTGAGAAGGCTGTCTTCGTCGATCTTCAATGCGGCGATCATGGAGGATGTCCTGTCAAAGAGCTCTGGCGGCTACAACGAACTGGGCAATCTTTGCGGCGGATTTGATTCCCGGCTCGTTCTCTACGCCGCTGGAAACGTCCACGCCGAAGGGATGGACCGCGGCAATGGCGGCTGCGACGTTTTGAGGATTCAGGCCCCCGGCGAGCACGAGCTGCGTGCGAAACGCAACTTCACGCGCGGATTCCCAGTCGCATGTCTCGCCGCTGCCGCTCGACTGGCCTTCGAAAAGCACGCGCGCCGGAAGGGGTGAAAGTCAGGGATCTGCCCGTGCGCAGTACCGGCAGGATTTCGAGCCGGCTCGGAAGACGAAGGCCGGCGATATCTTCGATGTCCGTCTGCAGCGCGTCCGGCTGAAAAATCTTCACGATGGCGTCGACTTCGAATTGCTTCGGATGGCGGGTGACGGCAATGCAGCGCACGCGGCCTCGCGCAGCCGACGCGAGCTGCGCCGCGCGCTCGGGTGTGACACGACGTGGCGACTTTGCGAAAACGAATCCGATCGCATCTACATTTTGTGCGATTGCGGCAATCACCGCTTCTGGCGTGGTAATGCCGCAGATCTTGATCCACAAGGCGCTCATTGCTTTCTCCCGGCTGCGAGCATGTCGCGGACGAGTGAGGCCGGATCGCGTGCCTGCATCAGCGCGCTGCCAACAAGTGCCATGTCGTATCCGGCGCCCGATGCATCACGAGCATCCTCCGCCGAGCCCACGCCGCTCTCGGCGACGCGTGGAACGTCTCGGGGCAGCAGTCCCGCAAGTTGCCGCAGGCGCCCGGGGACGACCTGCAGCGTTGCCAGGTCGCGGCTGTTCACACCGACCAGCATGCCCTCAGTACCGCGAGCGTCGAGCAATTCGTGAGACAGCTCGATGTCCCGCTCGTCGAAGGCTTCGAGCAGCACGAACAACTTGAATCGGCGCGCCGCGTCAAGCATCGGCTCGAGCTCGTGGCGCGCCAGCATTCTCAGAATGACCAGTACGCCGCCAGCACCAGCGGCGCGCGCTTCCGCCACCTGATAGGCGTCGACCAGAAAATCCTTCCGCATGGCGGGCACTCGCAGCGGCACCAGCGCTCGAACTGCGGATTCGAGATGCGACATTTCTCCATCGAAGCGACTGGGCTCCGTCAGCACTGAGACGGCCGCAGCACCCGCGGAACCGTACGCGGCGGCACGCTCACCAATGGTGTCGCCCGCCGGCTGCAGCGCGCCGACGGCGGGTGAACGGAGCTTGATCTCCGCGATCAGATCGAAGCCGGCGCCGCTCATGCGCAGAGGCAAAGGCGCCGGTGAACTCAACGCCCTCTCGACGACCTGCGCGTCGGGGAGGTTGCGCCTGGCCTGGGCCACGCGTTCACGACTTCGCCCCGCCATCTGTTCGAGAAAGTCCATGATCAGCTCGTGAATGTCGCAAGCGAATCCAGGATGCGCCGCGCCGCGCCGCTATCGATGGCGTGGGCCGCAAGGGCCACGGATTCGCGCGGAGACGCAGCACCGCCCGCTACCTCGAGTGCGAGCGCCGTTCCTAGCAGCAGGCAATCGCGGTGCGGTCCCTTGTCCTCAGCCGTCAGTGCCGCGCGCAAAGCAACGGCATTGTGTTTGGCGTCTCCGCCGGCGAGATGAGCGCTCTGACACTGTTTGAATCCGTAGTCGCCGGGTGCGCGCGTCTCCATCGAGACTTTGCCCGGTCGCACATCAAATAAAGTGAATGGCCCTATGGGAGTGGGCTCATCCCATCCCTCGGCGCCATGAATCACGAATGCCCGCTCGATATCTAGACCCGAGAGCGTGTCCGCCATGAGCCTGGCCACATCGAGGCTGAACGCGCCAAGCACGTGCAGCGGAGGCTGAGCTGGGTTCGACAACGGGCCCGAGAATGTTGAACACGGTGCGCACGCCGAGTGCGGCACGCACCGGGGCAATCGCCTTCATCGCCGGGTGATAGTAAGGCGCGAACAGAAACGTAAAGTTGGTTGCGTTGAGGCACGCGGCGGCGCCCTGTTCGTCCAGCGGCAGCTTCAGGCCCAGCGCTTCGAGCACATCCGCGCTTCCGGCGCGACTCGAGACCGAACGATTGCCATGCTTGACCACGGGCACGCCGCACGCTGCGGTCAGCAAGGCTGTGCCGGTCGAGATGTTGAGGCTTCCGGATGAGTCTCCACCCGTGCCCACGATATCGATGGCGCGCAGCTTCTCCGGAATATTCGGGCGGCGCGCCAGCTTGCGCATTGCGCGCGCGAAGCCACGAAGCTCGTGAGCCACGACACCCTTGCTGCGAATCGCAGCCAGGATCGCGCCGGCCATGGCCGGCGCCTCGTCAGGGTTCGTCAGGCGCGTCAGCAGTTCTTCAGCTTGCTCCTCGGACAGATCGCGTCGTTGCGAGCAGCTGTTCCAGAACCTCACGCAGCGGCGACACGTCGCGCTCCTTCCAGGAAGTTCTGCATCAGGCGCGGCCCTTCCGGCGTCAGCACGCTTTCGGGGTGGAATTGCACGCCTTCGACATCGAGCTGGCGATGGCGCACGCCCATGATCTCGCCTTCGGGCGTGCGCGCGGTGACTTCGAGAATCTCCGGGAGCGAATCGGGCTGCGCGATGAGCGAGTGGTAGCGCCCCACTTCGCAGGGCTGTGACAGACCCCGAAAGACTCCTTTGCCGTCATGGTTCACGGGCGAGGTCTTGCCGTGCATCAAGCCGGCCCGCGCGAACCACCTTGCCGCCGAACACTTCGACGATCGCCTGGTGACCCAGGCATACGCCGAATATTGGGATGCGTCCGGCAAACGCGCGATCATCTGCATCGAGACACCCGCGTCGCGCGGCGTGCCAGGGCCGGGGGAGATACACAAATGCGTCGGCTCGAGCGCCAGCGCTTCCGCAACCGTGATCGCATCGTTGCGATACACGCGCACATCCGCGCCCAGCACCATGAACGCCTGCACGAGGTTGTAGGTGAACGAATCGTAGTTGTCGATCAGCAGCAGGCGCGGGCTCATAGTCCCTGCCTCCGCCATCTCGAGCGCCCTGCGCAGGGCCGCGCTCTTGGCGAGCACTTCATCGTGTTCCGCGGTCGGGACGCTGTCGGCAACGATGCCGGCGCCGGCCTGGTAACTGTATTCGTCGCCATTGAAGACCAGCGTGCGGATGGTGATGGCGTGGTCCATGTCGCCGCGCGCGCCGAAATATCCGACTGTGCCGCCGTAGAGGTCGCGACCGGTCGGTTCCAGCTCGTCGATGATCTGCATGGCACGCACTTTCGGCGCACCGACCAGTGTGCCGGCGGGAAATGTGGCAGCGAACAGATCGAATGCGTCGCGGCCTGTCGCGAGCTCGCCTTTGACGCCACTGACGATGTGCATTACGTGGCTGTAGCGCTCGATCGCACGATACGGCTCGACATGAACGCTGCCGGCCGTGGCGACGCGCCCGAGATCGCTGCGCGCAAGATCGACCAGCATGACGTGCTCGGCATTTTCCTTCGGATCGGCGCAGCAATTCCGGCTTCACGCGCTTCATCGACCGCGACGTCGTCCGCACGCGGCCGCGTTCCGGCGATGGGACGCAGCTGCGCCTGGCCTTTGCTGAGCTTGACCAGCGCTTCCGGTGATGACCCCACGACGGAGACGTCGCCCAGGACGCAGTAGTACATATAGGGAGAGGGGTTGATGTAGCGCAGCGCGCGATAGACCTCGAATGGATGCAGCTCGTGCCGTCCACCAAAGCGTGCAGACAGAACCAGCTGGTAGACGTCACCCGAGGCAATGTATTCCTGCGCGCGTCTCACGCCGGCGAGATAGCCGTCGCGATTGAAGGCGGCGACTGGCTGGGCGTAGCGACCGGCGTGCCGCCCATTCGGCAAGTGCGCCGTGCAATGCGCGGATGACCTCCTTGCGCGAGGCTCTGACGTTCGGGTTCGGACCCGTCGTGCAACAGCGCAATTCCACGAGTGAGGTGGTCGAAGACGAGCAGAGAGCGCGGCGCTACGTAGTGAAGTATCGGCGTGTCGGGGTGGCACAGCTGTTCTCGGAAGGCGTTCGAAGAAGCGCACGACGTCGTAGCCACCGTATCCGACGAGCCCACCCGCGAGCGGGACGCCTGGCACGTCCGGCAACGGCCGCGGTGCGCGGGAAAGTGCGTCTCGCATGGCGGCGAGCAGCTCAGTGCCAGAAGTCGGCGCGCACCGCAGCTCCGAGCCAATTCTGAATCCTTCGCGCATCGAGCTTGACCTCGAGCCCCTCGCCGAATCCGATGAACGAATAGCGGGCCAGCCGCTCGCCGCCCTCGACGCTCTCCAGCAGAAAGCGCGGTTTGAATGCGGCGAGCTTGAGGAACGCCGAGACCGGTGTGTCCAGATCGCCCGATATATCGAATGGTGGTTTCATACGCCCAATAAAAAACCCATCCCAGCGTGCGGCTGGAGATGGGTCTGGTACCTCGAAAAGCTTTAAGTCGTTGAATCAGCGAGCCCAGCGCCCTCTCCACTAGGAGTGGCGCCACCACCAACGCGTGTTGAGCTGCTGCGACATCAGGGGGCGGAGTATCGGCGTGAGCCGCGGGTTACGTCAAGAGTCCCCTGCCACCAAGTCAATGCGGGAAGATTCATTCATTACGCCAGGATGTCGATCCCTTTGCGCTCAATGATCGAGCAGACGCAGCGCAGGACCGCTGGGCCTGTTTGCGCCGATTTCGCGCAGGGTCTGCTTCGAGAGAGCGCCTACGCGATGCAGGCCGTGGGCGGTTGCGCGCATCTCAGTGAGTATTCGGCTTTTCTTCACGACAGATCTCCGTTATTTCCCCTGCTTCGAGCGCACATTCAAGAGCTTGCTCTCCATCGACAGCAGCTCGGCGGCCATGCGTTGCAGCGCCGCCAGTTCGCGACATTCGATTGTTACACGTTCATCCTTGGCGAATCCGTACGAGAAGAACCATTTCTCGTCGAGATTCGCGCCAATCAATACCGGTGCTCCTCCGCGTTTGCCTCGACCTGACATGGCAATGTGTTTCTTGTAAACGTGACCGCCAAGCCCGGCATCGATCAGTTACGGTAGGGTGGGAGTGGAGGCGGAGCAGGAGGTGCGTCACAATGCCCGCCCAGTCCCGTGCGGAGCGTCGCCATGCAGGACTACGAGAAGCTTGGCGTTTTCTACCTCGGCCGCGAGTGCGATGCCGCCGGCAAGGTGGCCGAGGACGGGCTGATTCTCTACGACTCGAAGGATCTGACCACGCATGCGGTCTGCGTCGGCATGACCGGGAGCGGCAAGACCGGCCTGTGCCTGGCGCTTGCTCGAGGAGGCGGCGATCGATGGCGTCCCGGCGCTGTGCATCGACCCGAAGGGTGACCTTGGGAATCTGGCGCTGACGTTTCCGAATCTCGCGCCGTCGGACTTTCGCCCGTGGGTCGACCCGGCCGAGGCGCAGCGCAAGCGGCGTATCCGCGGATCAGCTCGCTGCGCAGACGGCGGAGCAATGGAAGAAGGGCCTGGCGGAGTGGGGCGCAGGCGCCGGAGCGAATCGCGCGCTTCAAGGATGCGGCGGAGGTCGACCATCTACACGCCGGGCTCGGAATCCGGCCTGCCGGTCTCCGTGCTGCGCTCGTTCGCCGCGCCGCCGGCAGAGCAGCTTGACCGACACCACCGCGCTGCGCGACCGCATCGGCACCCTCGTCTCCGGGTTGTTGAGCCTGCTCGGCCGGTCGGCCGATCCGCTCAAGAGCCGCGAGCACATCCTGCTCGCCAACATCGTCGAGCAGGCCTGGCGACAGGGCGACGAGTCTCGACATGGCCGCGCTGATCGGCGCCGTGCAGAAGCCGCCGCTCGAGAAGGTCGGCGCGCTCGATCTCGAGACGTTCTATCCGGCGAAGGAGCGCAGCGAGCTGGCGATGGCGATCAACAATCTGCTCGCCTCGCCAGGCTTCTCCGCCTGGCTGAAGGGCGAGCCGCTCGACATGCAGCGACTGCTGTTCACGCCGGAAGGCAAGCCGCGCATCGCGATTCTTTCCATTGCGCATCTGTCCGACAGCGAGCGCATGTTCATCGTGACGCTGGCGCTCAATGAGATGATCGCCTGGATGCGCACGCAGTCCGGCACCTCGAGCCTGCGCGCCGCTCTTCTATATGGACGAGATCTTCGGCTACTTCCCGCCGACCGCGAATCCGCCGTCGAAGACGCCGATGCTGACGCTGCTCAAGCAGGCGCGCGCGTACGGCGTCGGCTGCGTGCTCGCCACGCAGAATCCCGTGGACCTCGACTACAAGGGGCTTTCGAACGCCGGCACCTGGCTGATCGGCCGGCTGCAGACCGAGCGCGACAAGCTGCGCGTGCTCGAAGGGCTGGAAAGCGCACTGGCCGGCGCCGGCGACTACGATCGCGGCGACGCTCGACAAGATGATTTCAGGCATCACGCAGCGCGTGTTCCTGATGCGCAACGTGCATGAGGATGCGCCCGTTCTGTTCAAGAGCCGCTGGGCGCTTGTCCTATCTGCGCGGACCGTTGACGGGAGTGGAGATTTCGCAAGCTGATGGCGAGCCGCAAGGCAGCGCAGGCTGCGAGCCGCTGCGCACCGCTGCGTCCTCGACTACTCGCAGCGCAGCGAGCAGTAGTGCCACGGTTGCGCCGCCCCAGCGTGCCGGCCGGCATCCCGGAGTACTTCGCTCCTGCCGTCGCTGGCGACAGGCGCCATCACCTACCGACCCATGATCATGGGCCTCGGCAAGCTGCACTTCGTCGACTCCTCGCTCGCCCTCGATCAGTGGCGAACGCTCGCGTACCTGGCGCCACTGTCCGACGACGGATCGGCAGCCGCTGTGGGCTGAAGCGCAGTCCAGCGGCGATCTCAGACAACAGCTGCAGAAGGTCGCCGGCAGACGGCGCAGCGTTCGGTGAGCTTGCCGGCGCCGGCCATGCGCGCGACATTCCTACGCCGCGTGGGGCAAGGCGCCTCGCCGCCCATCTGTACGAAAGCGCCCGCGCCAACGTGCTGGTCTGCGACTGCGCTGAAGGCCAGCTCCGCGCCCGATCAATCCGAAGGCGACTTCCGTACGCAGCTGACTCGCAGACGGGCCCGCGAGCAACGGGATGCGGCCGTCGAGGCGCTGCGCAAGAAGTACGCCCCGAAGCTCGCAACGCTGGACGATCGCGCGCGCCGCGCCCAGGAGCGCATCGACCGCGAGACAATCGCAGCTCTCCCAGCAGAAGCTGCAGACGGCGTTCTCGGTTGGCGCTTCGGTGCTCGGCGCGCTGTTCGGCCGCAAGGCGCTGTCGGCAACCAACGTCAACCGCGCTGCGAGCGCCGCACGATCGGCAAGCCGCATCGGACGCGAAAGCGGCGACGTCGATCGCGCGGACGACAATCTCGAAGCCGTGCAACAGCAGCGGCGGATCTGCAAAAGCAGTTCGAGGCCGACACCGCGGCGACTCGAGCGCGCGATGGATGCCGCCGCGGCGCCGTTGCGCGCAGTGCAGGTGAGCCCGCGCAAGTCCGACATCGCGGTCGGCGAAGTCGCGCTGGTGTGGATGCCGTGGCGCCAGGGCGCGGACGGCTTTCCGGCACCGGCGTTTGCCGCTACTCTCTGAAGCCGCAGTAACGGAAGCCCTGCCATGCCCTCGTTCGATGTCGTCTCCGAGCTCAATGCCCACGAAGTCACCAATGCCGTCGACCAGGCCAATCGGGAGCTCGACCAGCGCTTCGATTTCAAGGACACCGGCGCCCGCTTCGAGCTGAAGGAATTCCTGGTCACACTGCATGCCCAGGTGGAATTTCAGCTGAAGCAGATGCTCGAGATCCTGAAGCTGCGCCTGTCGAAGCGCGGCATCGACATCGCCTGCATCGAAGTGAAGGATCCGACAGACCAACCTCGCCGCCGCCACTCAGGAGGTGGTGCTGAGGCAGGGCATCGACCAGGAAACCGGCAAGAAGGTGACGCGCATCATCAAGGATTCGAAGCTCAAGGTGCAGGCGGAGCCTGCAGGGCGACAAGGTGCGCGTCCAGGGCAAGCAGCGCGACGATCTGCAGGCGGCGATGCAGCTGCTGCGCACGCTCGAAGATCGAAGTGCCGCTGCAGTTCAACAATTTTCGCGACTAGCTGAAACTGTTGGGCCTCGAGGGCTCAGCCCAACCTACGGGGGCTGGACGGAGCTGCGTCTTGCATCGATCGCTTTGCACAGGGCCTCGGTCGCCGCGACGGCGCTGGGGCCGAGACGCGAGAGACGCGAATCATCGAAGGCGATCAGGCTTGCGTTGCGCACGGCTTTCAGGCTTTTGAACCTTCGCCAGTCTTCGAGCCACTGAGTGGCCGTGCCGGCAGATGAGACGGCAATGATCAGATCGGGATCGCGCGCGATGATGGCTTCCACATCCACAGCCGGGCCCATCTCGTCGAGATCCGCGAATACGTTGTGCGTGCCGCAAAGGCGCAAGGCATCGCTGATCAAGTGCTTCCCGCCGACGGTGTAGATCGGGCGATTCCAAACTTGCAGCAGGACGGTCCGCGGCGGCGTGTCGCGGTCGTAACGCTGTGCAAGAGCAGCGAGGCGCGATTCGATGTCGTGAGCTGCGTGCTCCGCTGCCGTTTGCGTGCCCGCAAGTTCGCCGAGGCGACGCAATGAAGCAGGCAGATCGGCCAGCGTGTTCACTTGCTGGTGATATAGAGGAAACCCGAGCGACGCCAGCTTCACGATTTGCGCCGGATTGCCTCCGCCCGGCCACACCACCACCACATCGGGCCGCAGCGCCACGACGCGCTCCATATCGATGGCAATGCCATCGCCGATTCGCGGCACGCGCTTTGCCGCTTCCGGCTCGTCCGAATACTCGACGGTGGCGATGACATGCCCGCCCGCACCTACTGCAAACAGCATCTCCGTCGCTCCTGGAGCGACGCTGACTATGCGAACGGCATTGTGCGGCAGAGTGAGCTTGCGCCCATCGTCGTCGGTGACGACGATAGCGCTCCACGCCGCCGCGATCGGCAACAGCAACGCGACGATCCCGTAGGTTGGGCTGAGTCTTCGAAGCCCAACACGCCGCGGGCGCATCCCGTTGGGCTTCGAAGACTCAGCCCGACCTACGGCCATTTTCAAGCCACGATCACTTTATCGAGCCAGGCCTGCGCATCATCTTGCGGATCTCGGCCAGATGCTCTTCTTCGGCTGCGATCTGCGCCCGCGCGTATTCCTCGAGCATGATGCTCCTGCCGGCCACATGCCCGAGGAGCTTGCGATATTCCGCCAGGCCTTCCTCTTCGTGCGCCAGCGCCTCGCCGAGGATCTCATCGATGTTGTGCTTGTGCGTCTCGAGCAGGGAGCCAATGCGCAGCGACGGATGGCCGCCGAGATTGGTGATGTGCTCGCCCGCCTGCGTGGCGTGCGTTTGCGATTCATTTGCCTGGCCGCGCAACCAGCTCACGATCGGAATGCGTGTGTGCCCGAAAATCATGAAGCTGTAATGCAGATAACGCACCAGGCCCGCCAGCTCCAATTCCAGGATCCGGTTGAGCGTGCCGACCACATCTTCCGTCTGCTTAGGGTCCAAGGGGTTTTCGCTCATCGCAGGTTTCCGGCTGGGGGCGCACAGTCTAATCCACGCCGGCAGGGGGCGCACCGCGCCGATCGGCAGACACTGACGCAGCGTTCCGGTTAAAGTCGGCGCCGCCCGCTGGGAGGGATGAAACGATGACCGCGCTCGTATTCCTGTTCGCCGTCGCCGTGATATTTGGCGCCGTGCTGTTCGTGGAGGCCGGCGAGTCCGGCACGGACCAGCCCCGACGACCCATTGGGCTCATTTCCTGGCTCACCGGCGGCAACTGGCCCGCAAAGATCGGCGGCGGCCTGCTGGTCGTGGGAATCGGCTCGCTGCTGCGTTACGCGCTGATCAATTTCGATGTCGCTCCGTCGATCAAGCTCGGGGTCGGCATCTTGGCGGCGGCCCTGCTCGCACTCGGCGCCACGCTGACCCGCATAGGCAAGACACGCCGCGCCGTCTCACTCGCGCTCGCAGGCGCGGCATTCGGCGTCTCGTATCTCACCGCGTACAGTGCATTTGCACTGTTCAATTACCTGGACAGCCCAGCGGGGATCGGCCTGCTGGCGCTTACAGCGGTGGGCGCGGGGATGTACGCAATCACACGTGGCGCGCTGTCACTGGCATTGCTTGCAATGGTCGGCGTCTATCTTGCACCGGCTTTCGCAGTGAGTGATCCAGGCCCGAAAATAGTCTACGGCTACTACGCGGCAGCAAGCCTGCTCACCCTGGTGATGGTCGCCGTGCGGGGCTGGCGCCCGCTGATCCATTTGAGTTTCCTGTTCACGCTGGCGGGCGGTGTGTTCTTTGCGTGGACCGCGCAGTACTACGAAAATCCCGCTTACGCGGAGATCATGCTGCCGGCAATCTGGATCCTCGCAGCCTTACACCTCGTTATGCCGCTGGCGGAGACGCGCGCGGGCGGTGGGGTATGGATCGAGCGGCTGGACCTCGTGTATCTCCTGGCGCTGCCTTCGATCGTCGCGTTACTTGCCGTGGTCGTCGCTCCATCTCGCGCAGCGCTGTCACAGGAATTGCTCGCGTTGAGCGCTCTTTGGATCGGCGCTGCCGTGTATCTGCACTTTGCGCGAAGGGACGGCATGGCGCTGCATGCCGTGATCGGCGTATTGCTGGCAGGATTCGGTGTTGCAGCGCGGTACCGCAACCTGCCCTGGGAATTGATCGCCCTCGCCTTTTCCGTCGGCGCCCTCGCCATCGCCGCGAATCGTTCGACGTCTCGAACTCTCCACAGTGCGCTGGCCGGCTTGGTGCCACTGCTGGGCTTTCTTCACATCGTCAGCACGCTCTCCCCCGTCGCTCACAGCCCTGTGGTCCGCAACGGGCGCTTCATCGAGAGATTGATCGCGGCCGGCCTGATGATGATTGCCGCGTGGATATGTCGATCCATCCGCAACTCCTTGGACACTCTTCTCTGGACGGTTGGCATCAGCTGGGCGCTGATCACCATTGGCTCGGAGCTGGTGCGCTGGGACCTGGTTTCGCTCGCATCCATCGTCCACTGGGCATTCGTTCTGGCGGCCGTGCTGCTCGCGGTTGCAGGGGAGCGCATCCGCGCAACATCCGCATTGCTCGGCGGAGTCGCGCTCGGTGTGCTCGTGACGTCCGCGTGGGCGGCGATTGGCGCTCCGCTCAGCGTTTCCTGGGCAAGCCTCGCGATAGCCCCTCTTGCCCTGATCTGGATGTCGGTCCGGCACGGAGAAGCTGATGCCACGACGCAGGGCGGGCGGCTACTCTCAGCGATCGCCGCGCCAATCGCTGCGAGCGTCTGGGCCACTCACGTGGCGCAGGTAGGACCAATCGGCGATGCGCGATTCGCATTGAGCGCGGGAGCGGCTGCGGCTCTTCTGGTTCTCCTTGCGGCGCGCGCCTTGCCGGAGCGCAGTCGTGACTGGGTGGACACGGTCGGCGAGATCATCGGCATCACGATGGCCCTAATCCTGCTCAACGCAACGATAATTTCCATCGCACGCGGGCCCTGGGCCATCGTGCTCGAGTTGCTCAGCCTGATTACGTTGGCCGTACTCGCCGCCTCGAACAGGGACTCGAGGCAGAAATGGCTGGGGCCCGCCTGTACACTGGGCGTCGCATTGGTATTGCAGGCACATCTGCTGCGTTGGCTAGGGCCACCCGGGCCCTTGAACCTGGGAGACATCACGCGCATGGAGGCGCCCACCGTGGTGTCTTTGCTTTGGGCCGCGATGGGCGGTGTCTTGACGGTGTGGGCTCGCCATCGCGCAGTGCGATCTCTATGGATTGCAGGAGCCTGTCTGTTGGTCGCCGCTGCCGTCAAATTGGTGCTGGTGGACTTTGGCTCGCTGGGGCAGCTCGCGAACATACTCGCGGTTATTGCGGCGGGTGTCGTGTTTCTGCTGGTCGGCTGGCTTGCTCCAATGCCTCCCGCCGCGGCTACGGTCGAAAAGCCGGAACGTGCGCCCCCGCCGCCGGCCGCACCGGTCACTTCTGCGACACCTGCTACCGCTCCGCCGGCCGCAGCCAGTATCCAATCGCGCCCTACTGAAGTGCAGGCGACGGAAAACGAATATCAGGAGCGCAACCAGAGCCGCGCGGCACGCGCGGTTTCCAAAGAAGAGACCGATCGCTCCA
Organism: uncultured Gammaproteobacteria bacterium; assembly: GCA_963759725.1. Classification (GTDB taxonomy): domain Bacteria; phylum Pseudomonadota; class Gammaproteobacteria; order Steroidobacterales; family Steroidobacteraceae; genus CAVXAE01. The sequence continues at coordinate 354,973 of CAVXAE010000001.1, forward strand.
ACAAGCGCATCGCCTGGACGATCGCGATCCTCGCAACGATCGTTCTTCCCCTTGTCCAGTGCAGCCGCTCCGCGCGCGAAACGATACGCAGGAGCTTGAACGTCGTCAGCACTGTGCCCCATGACCCTCTTCCCACGCCACGCGCCGAGGTTGCGCCGCAGCCGGCATTTGAAACTCAAATGACCGATCTCGAGCCGGCGCCGGTCGTCGAGAATGAATGCACGCAGTGGACCGATTGCCCGCCGAATACGATTACGACGCCGGCGGATACCTCGGTCTCGATGTCGAGTTCGCGATCGATGACTCGAACCATCGCGCCACAGCCTTCTACGTCGCCGTTCACCTGCCCGACCGGAACATAGTCCTGGTGCTGGGCGCCTTCGATCCCGCCATCTGGACGCTCAAGTGGAGCCGCGCTTTCACGACGCAAGCCAGCCGCTGGCGGGCGACCTGGGCATCGAACAGCTGATAAACCAGGGCAAGCTGCGGCGCGCGCGAGGCACCGAGTAGGAAATTGTCCGCTTTAGCCTAGTGTTTCGAGCGTCCATTTGAGAATGGGCGCCAGGCGCGGCGAGGCGAGCTCCCCCGCCTCGTCTGCAGAGAGCCAGCGGCTTTCATGGTGCTCGGGCCGGCCCAGCTCAGGGCGCACCGGCAGAGTCACGTTCTCGGTAACCGTTCGCGCCAGGTAGTAGCGGGCGACCTTGTTGCGATTGTAGGGCGCCGTTTCGATGAAGCGCTCACCCCAGTCGAAATGCAGGTCTTCGATCAGCGTTTCTTCCTGCACTTCGCGGCGCGCGGCGGCCAGCGGGTCCTCGCCCTCTTCGACCAGGCCCTTGGGAAAGTCCCAGTTGCGGTAGGCGCGCAGCATGAGAAATCTCCAGCCGTCGGCGGCCTTGCGCACCACCACGACGCCGGCCGAAAGGCGAGAGGACGACTTCATGTCAGCAGAGACCATTGCTACCCGCCGCGAGCCGCCGATCGATCCATGACCCGCACGATGTAGCCACCGGATTTCTCATCGGCCGCAAGCTTGAGCAGCCCACGCTTCTGCGCTTCGGCGAGCAGATCGTTGAAGGAGCGGAAGCCATGCGCGCGTTCGTTGAAACCGGGATGGCGCCGCTTGATGGCCTGCTTGATCATCGAGCCCCAGATCGGCTCGTTCTCGCCGCGCTCCTCGATGACGGCATCGAGCGTCTCGACCACCAGGTCGAGCGCTTCGGTGCGGTCGGGGCCCTTGTTGTCGTCCTTCACCGCCGCGGCGGTGGAAGCCGCGGCAGCAGGGCGACGACGTGCTTTCGACGGTTCCTTGCGCACCAGGTCGTCGTAGTAGATGAACTCGTCGCAGTTATTGAGAAACAGGTCGGAGGTGGAATTCTTCACGCCGACACCGATCACCGTCTTGGCGTTCTCGCGAAGCTTGCTGACCAGCGGCGAGAAGTCCGAGTCACCGCTGATGATCACGAACGTATCGACGTGGCCTTTCGTGTAGCAAAGGTCCAGCGCATCGACGACCATGCGGATATCCGCGGAGTTCTTCCCGGACTGGCGCACGTGGGGAATCTCGATGAGCTCGAAGGCGGCCTCATGCAGGCCGCGCTTGAAATCCTTGTACCGGTCGAAGTCGCAGTAGGCCTTCTTGACGACGATGTGCCCCTTCAGCAGCAGCCGCTCCAGCACTTTCTGGATGTCGAAGCTGGGGTAGCTGCGCATCCCGCGCGCCGAGAGCGATGTTCTCGAGATCGAGGAACACCGCCATCGTCGCATCGCTTGCCCGGACCTGGGTTCGACTGTCCATCGCGCCCATGCCCTACGGCTTCTTTTTCTTCTCCGCCTTCGCGGCCCGCTTCTCCATCAGGCTCTTCGCGGGCTTCTTCTTGAGCTCTTTCTTACGATCCTGGCCTTTGCTCATGTCGTCTACTCCTGGGTTGGGCAGCCAGTGTAGTGCGAATCGCGGCCGGGCGCCGGGTCAATCAGGGCAGGCGGATTCCTATGCGGCTGCGGAGTACTCCAGAACACCGGCCACGGCATGGATGGTCGAGGCAATGCGCACAGCGCTCTGAATTGTCTCGCGCGACACCTCGTGCTTGCGCAGCTGCTGCTCGTGCGCGGCAACGCACTTTCCGCAGCCGTTGATAGCCGAGACCGCGAGCGAAATCAGCTCGAAGTCGAGCTTGTCGATGCCCGGGTTGCCGATGACATTCATGCGCAGCCGCGCGGGCATCTGTTGATACTCGGCGTCGTCGACCAGATGCAGGAACCGGTAGTAGATGTTGTTCATCCCCATGATCGCCGCCGCGGCCCGCGCAGCGTTGAGGTAGGCCTCGTCCAGATTCTCCCGCGCCAGAGTCTCGATGTCTTTGGCGAAGGGCACATGGCGGGACGCGATGGCCGAAGCCAGCGCGACCGCCCAGATCTGCTTTTCCGACAAGCCTGGAGCACCCGTGGGTGCGAGCACGCTGCCGAGATTCAGTTTCAAATCCCGCGCATAGTCAGGCAGCGCGTCACGGAGGGCATCCAGGTTCGTCATTCGTAAGCCCTCACTCAGGCGGCCTGAAGGGTGTCGTCGCCCTGCTTCCAGTTGCAGGGGCACAGCTCGTCCGTCTGCAACGCATCCAGGACGCGTAGCACTTCCTGCGGACTGCGTCCGACGCTCAGGTCCGTCACGTAGACGAAGCGGATCACGCCTTGCGGGTCCACCACGTAAGTCGCTCGCTGCGCCACACCGGCCTCCGGGTCAAGCACGCCGAGAGAGCTCGCGAGCTCGCGCTTGATGTCGGAAAGCATGGGAAACGGCAGGTTACGCAGGTCTTCGTGGCTGCGGCGCCAGGCGTGGTGCACGAACTCGCTGTCGGTGCTCACGCCGAGCAGCTGCGCGTCGCGAGCCTTGAATTCCTTGTCGAGCTTGCCGAAGGCGGCGATCTCCGTCGGACAGACGAAAGTGAAATCCTTCGGCCAGAAGAACACCACCTGCCATTTGCCGGTGAAGCTGTCGTTGTCGAAGGGCTTGAATGCCTTGTCCATGTCGTTCGAGACGACGCCGGTCAGAGCGTAGCGGGGGAATTTCTGTCCTATACCAAGCATTTGGATCTCCATCGGTGAAGCGGTTGACGGGCGGCATGGTGGTGCCCAGGGTCTTATTAGTCCAATCGATTGACTTTATGCTTTCGATAGACAGAATGAATCGGCCATGTCGGACCTCAAGCTCAAAGACCTGCGATACCTCGTCACGCTGGCGGACGAACGCCACTTCGGCCGCGCCGCCGAGCGCTGCCACGTGAGCCAGCCCACTTTGTCGGCACAGCTCAAGAAGATGGAGAGCTACCTGGGCGTGCAGCTGATCGAGCGCCGGACCAAACAGATGTCGCTGACCGCAGCCGGCGAAGAGATCGTCGCTCGCGCCCGCCGCATGCTCGAGGCCAGCGATGAAGTGCTCGCCCTGGCGCGCAGCCATCGCGACCCGCTGGCCGGCAAGCTGCGCATCGCCTTTCTGCCCACCATCGGGCCTTACCTGCTGCCGCGAGTGGCTCCCAGGATCCGCAAAGCACTGCCGCGGCTCGAACTGCTGCTCTACGAGTATCAGACCGAGCCCATGCTCGAGAAGCTGCGCGCGGGCGAGATCGACGTCGGCATCCTCGCGCTGCCGGTGAGCCTGGACGGTTTCGATTCGCGCCTGCTGTACGACGAGCCGTTTACGGTGGCGCTGCCCGAGCACCATCGCCTGGCGCGGCGCGCTCAAATCCGCGTCTCCGACCTGGAAGGCGAGACGCTCCTGCTGCTCGAGGATGGCCACTGCCTGCGCGATCAGGCGCTCGAGGTTTGCAGTCGCGTTGGCTTGCACGAGGCGCAGGACTTTCGCGCGACGAGCCTTGAAACCCTGCGCCAGATGGTCGCCACCGGGGCGGGGATCACGCTGATGCCGGATCTGGCGAGTCGCGGCGCATATGGCAATGCGCGCGGCCTCGTCATGCGGCCTTTCGCGAAGCCGGTACCGGTTCGCAGGATCGGCGCGGTCTGGCGCAAGACAAGTGCGCGACGGCCAGCCATCGACGCCGTCGCAAAGATCGTTGCCGAGCACGCCAAGTAGGCACAACGAAGGCATAATCGCGCGACCAGGCCAGGAGCCCCGCCGTGATGAAACTTCGTGCACTCGCGTGGCTGCTTGCGGCCGCGCTCCCGGTATCCGTTGCCGCAACGCTTCCCGGGCCGCCAGTCCTCATCGTGACGGAGGCGTGGGTGCGCAAGGCTCCGGGTGTGGACACCGCAGCGGTCTATCTCAGCCTCAGCAATTCGGGCGCGAAACCAGTCATCGTGGTTGGCGTGCAGTCGCCAGCTGCCGCGAACTCGATGATCCACGAGAGCTCGGTGAGGAACGGGCAGGCGATGATGCGCATGAAGGACAAGATCGTGATCGTCCCCGGCCAGAAAGTGTCATTTGCGCCGGGCGGGCTGCACATCATGTTGAGCGGGCTCAAGAGCACTTTCGCCATCGGCCAGAGCGTGCCGCTCGTCCTTCTGACTTCCGACGGCGCGCAGGTTGCCGTCGTCGCGGTGGTCAAGCCGCTGGTGCCTTGAGTTACGGAGCGTGAGTCGGCCCGACACTCCGCTGGATCACGTCACGCCTTACGATCGTCTCGCGTGGAGCGACACGCAAGTCGAGCCTTTGCTGGCCTCAGGGCAGCACGCGCGCGAGTTCATCGGATATTTCGGCGCTGCCGAATACGCGGAGCTCGTGAAGCTGGCTCGAAACGCGGCGCAAGCGCGAACACCAGAGGACGCGCCGCGCGTCTACATCGTGCCGGGCATCATGGGTTCGCAATTAGGCAAGGCGCGACGCGCGCCCCAGCCGAACGACATCATCTGGCTCGATCCCATGGACATCAGCGCGGGCCAGCTTTCCGCTCTGCGCCTGCCTTCCCAGGCGGAAATCATCCCGCTCGGCATCGTTCTGTACACCTATCTCAGGCTGAAGCTGCATCTGCGCATCGCCGGCTTTTCCCCCGTCTGTCACGACTACGACTGGCGACGCGGGGTGGACGAGCTCGGTCGCGACCTCGCGAAACGCATGGCGGCAGATCCTTCGCCGCGCGTGATGGTGGTGGCTCACAGTCTCGGCGGCCTGGTGGCCCGCGCCGCCATGGCATTGCCGGGAGCCTCGAGAATCGAGCGAGTCGTGCTGATGGGCACGCCGAACTCCGGCTCGTTTGCGCCAGTGCAAGCGCTTCGCGGCGTGTACGCGGTAGTTCGCAAGATCGCGCGCCTCGCCCACACTCACACGGCGGAGCTCCTCGCTGCGGAGATCTTCAACAGTTTCCCCAGCCTCTATCACCTCTTGCCGACGGGCAGCATCACACACGGCATCGATTTTTTCGATCCGGCATCGTGGCCCACTTCCGGACCCAAGGTCGATCCGGAAATGCTGGCGACAGCGCGGTTGATCGAACGCGAGCTGGCGCCGCCCGACTCGCGTTTTGCAGTGATCGCAGGCACGGGCCAAGAAACCGTAACGCGAGTGTCGCCTCGCAGGGACGAATTCGTCTACACCATCACGCGGCATGGCGATGGCACGGTGCCGCTTGTCTGTGCCGAACTGGAAGGCGCGCGCACTTACTACACCCCGGTCGCTCACAGCGAGCTGGCGCGAGACGGCAAGGTCGCCCTGGCGGTCGCAGATCTGCTGCGCAAGGGACAAACCCGCCGGCTCGAATCCAGATGTTCGCGCGGGAGCAGGGCAGAAGCGCGCATCAGCGATTCCCAGCTGCGTCGCACTCACGTTGAGAAAGTCGATTGGGCACATATGGAGCCCGATGCAAGGCGCATTTTCCTGCAGACCCTCAACGAGCCCCCGCAGCTTCGGTTGCAAGTTCCCGCGCGATCACGCAGCCATAAATGAGCGCGACGATCGTCTGGTTCCGCCAGGATCTGCGCCTGCGGGACAACCTTGCATTGCACGCCGCCGCGCGGCGTGGCGGCCCTGTCATTCCGGTCTATATCTGGTCGCCGCAAGAAGAAGGCGACTGGCCGCCGGGCGCGGCATCCCGCTGGTGGCTGAATCAGTCGCTGCGCGCGCTGGATGCAACCCTGCGAGAACACGGCTCGCGCCTGATACTGGCGCGTGGCCCCACCGCCGATACTCTTCTGAAAATCGCTGCGACGTGCGCGGCAACGGCGGTCTATTGGAATCGGCGCTACGAGCCGGCCGCGCTCGAGTGCGGCGAGCGCGTGAACGAAAAACTGGGCGCGGTTGGCATCGAAGCGCGAGTGTTCCACAGCAGCCTGCTGGTCGAACCGGATGCATTGCTGAATCAGAGTGGCAAGCCTTACCGTGTGTACTCAGCATTCCGGCGTCGCGTGCTTCGCGACTTTCATCCGGCGCAAATCGTGAATCGCAACGCAAAGGTCCCCGCCCCTCGCAGTTGGCCACGATCGGTTTCGCTGCGATCCCTGCGGCTGCTGCCAGACGTGAAGTGGTACGCCCACATGGCGCGCGCCTGGAAGCCGGGCGAAGCCGGTGCGCACGCGGCGTTGCGCCGCTTCGTCAGAGATGGCCTGAAGGACTACGCCGCGGGTCGTGACCACCCCGGTCGACGCGGCACATCACGACTATCGCCGCATCTACACTTCGGCGAGATTGGGCCGCGCCAGGTGTGGCAGGCGCTGGGCGCACGCGGACGCGCGTCACCGTTCCTGAACGAGCTCGTGTGGCGGGAATTTGCTCACCACCTCCTGTTTCATTTTCCATACACCACGCAGAGCCCGCTTCGTGAGGAATTCGCGCGCTTCCCCTGGCGGCGCAAGCCACGCCTGTTGCGCGCATGGCAGGGTGGCTGCACCGGAGTTCCATTGGTCGATGCAGGGATGCGCGAGCTGTGGGCCACGGGCTGGATGCATAATCGCGTGCGCATGGTCGCAGCGTCGTTTCTGGTGAAGAACCTGATGACACCGTGGCAGGACGGGGCCCGCTGGTTCTGGGACACGCTGGTGGATGCGGATCTCGCCAACAACACGATGAACTGGCAATGGGTCGCCGGAAGCGGAGCGGACGCAGCCCCCTACTTTCGTATCTTCAACCCCATCACGCAGGCCAAGCGGTTCGACGCTGATGGAGCCTATGTGCGCAAGTGGGCGGCCGGTTCCTCATCTTGCAGGCCGATCGTGGATCTACGTGCATCGCGCGAAGCCGCGCTCGAGGCATTTCATGCCATGCGCGGGTGAGCCGGGTCAGATCAGCGCCGGATCGCTTTCGCTGACGCTGCCGCCCCCACTCTTGACCACGCGCGCCAGCGCAAGGCAGTCGGGCAGGAGCTGCTCGAGATAGAAGCGGGCCGTCTGCGTCTTTGCAGAGTAGAAATCCCGGTCCGGCCCGCTCGCCTTGCGGGCCGCGATGGCGCCCGCCTTTGCCATGAGCCAGCCGCCGGCAACCACGCCGGCCAGCTCGAGATAGGGAACCGCAACTGCTAGCGCGTCGGATGGCGTGGAGGACTGGGCCTCCAGCAGCGATTGAGTGGCATCGCGCAACTGTTCCACGCCTTCGATCAACGCGGCCTGGGCCAAAGTCTTCGCGTCCGCCTGCATGTCAGCAATCAAGGCGGTCATCGCTGCGCCCCGGTCACGGCCAATCTTGCGTCCCAGGAGGTCCAGCGCCTGGATTCCCGTCGTCCCTTCGTAGATGGTGATGATGCGAGCGTCACGAATGTGCTGCGCGGCGCCGGTCTCTTCGATGAACCCCATGCCACCGTGGACCTGCACGCCCATTCCCGCCATTTCATTTCCCACCTCGGTGCACCAGCCCTTGACGATGGGAATCAACAGATCCGCGCGCGACTGTGCCGCGACGCGGACTTTTTCGTCGGCGTGGTGCTTGGCCAGATCCAGTTGAAATGCCGCGTACATGCCGAGCGCGCGCATCGCCTCGGTGTTGGCCTTCATGGTCAGCAACATGCGCCGCACATCCGGATGCTGAATGATCGTGGAGTTGGCGGGCGCATCCTTCGGGGGCCGGCCCTGTACACGCGTTCGCGCCCAGTCGAGCGCCCGTTGGAACGCGCGCTCCGACACCGCGTATCCTTCCACTCCCACGGACAAACGCGCCGCGTTCATCATCACGAACATGTACTCGAGACCGCGATTCGGCTCGCCGATCAGGTAGCCGACCGCCCCTTTCTGGTCTCCGAAGGCCAGCACACAGGTGGGGCTCGCGTGAATTCCTAGCTTGTGCTCGATGGAAACCGTGCGCACCTCGTTGCGCTCGCCCAGCGAACCATCGTCGCGAACCAGCACCTTGGGGACGATGAACAGCGAGATACCGCGAGTGCCGGCGGGCGCGCCTTCGATGCGCGCCAGCACCATGTGAATGATGTTTTCAGTCCAGTCGTGGTCGCCCCAGGTGATGAAAATTTTCTGACCGAACAGGCGATAGTGTTCGCCCTCGGGAACCGCGCGTGTGCGTACGAGCCCCAGATCGGAGCCCGCCTGCGGCTCGGTGAGCACCATGGTGCCGGTCCACTCGCCGCTCACCATCTTGGGAAGGAAGCGCTGACGCTGCTCGGGCGATCCGCACAGCTGCAACGACTCGACTGCCCCTTGGGTCAACATGGGGCAGAGCTTGAATGACAGGTTCGCGGCGCCCCACATTTCCCGCACTGCGGAACCCAGCGTTTCCGGAACGGGCTGGCCGCCGTATTGCGGATCCGCGCCGAGCTGCGGCCAGCCGCCTTCCACGAACTGGCGGTACGCCTCCTTGAAACCCTTGGGCGTGACGACGCCGTCGGCGGTCCAGCGCGCGCCTTCGCGATCGCCCGACTGATTGATGGGGTCAAGCACGGATTCCGCGAACCGCGCGGCCTCGCTCAGCACGGCCTCCGCGAGCTCCGTCGAATAGTCTTCGAGCCCCTTGGTACCTGAGAGGCTCTGGACTTCCAGCAGCTCATCCATCACGAAACGCAGATCCTTGAGGGGAGCTCGGTACATCGTCAAACCTCAGTGGGCAGGGGAGTGTGCCAGGGCGGGAACGATGTTCGCCGCGAGGAAATCGACGAAACGCTGCACGCGCGGATCGCCTTCGAGCATTGCCGGATAGACGGCATATAGAGAAGCGGCCGGCGGAGCCGTCCAGTCGGGCAGGACCTGCTTGAGCCGGTGGGTGGCGAGACCCTGGCGACAGAGAAATTCCGGCAGGAGCCCGACCCCTAATCCGGCCGCCGCCGCCGCATGGAGCACGGCAGGGTCATTTACCTTGAGCTTGGGCGCAATGCGTATCTCCGCCCGCTGAGTGCCTCGAGAAAGTGCCAGGCGAAATTCAGAATTACCCATGTCGGGCGTCAGGAAGTCATGGTCCCGCAGGCCTTCCGGGTTCGAGGGCGTGCCGCGCTGCTGAAGATAGGCTGGAGTCGCGCAAAGCACTGCCGGAAGAGCGCCGAGGAGGCGATGGCCGACAGCGGTGTCGTCCGGCAAGCCTGCTCTGATGGCCACGTCCCAACTATCACCTGCGCCGATCGTGTGCAGGGCCACATCCAATGGCACGTCGGGAAAGCGCTCGAGGAAGCGCGGAACCAGGGGAGAGAGCAAAACACGCCCGTACGTGGGGTCGGCGACAACGCGCAGTGGCCCACCTCCGGGCGCATGGAATTTAGCAATGAGCCCGTGGGCGGCATCGGACTCTTCGACTACCCGCTTCGCGTGGGGATAGAGCATGCGTCCGACGGCGGTAAGCGATACGCGACGGGTCGTGCGCTCGAGCACCTTGACGCCGAGGGCTTTCTCCAGATCCGCGACCGCGCGGCTGACCGCCGCCTTCGGCACACCCAGGGTTCTGGCGGCCGCCGAGAAGCCATTGAGATCGACAACCTTCGCCAGCACCGCGAGCTGCGCGGGAGCCCAGATTAGATTCACAGCAGGTCCAATCTTATGTGAAGGGGCGCCATTGTTTCACTGGGGGAGCGTGAGCGCCACCTCTATTGCAGTCCGAGGGAACGCGATTGCGATCACGGCGAAGCGGAGTGCGTCCTGACACCCTACGCGCACGGGCGACTTTTTCGCCCTTCTCCGCGGAACGAAACCACTTGTCTGCACCTCTCGCAAAGGCCGCTACGACCTCAGCTCCCTCCAGCGAAACCGTCACCGCCGAGTCGCTGGGCCGGCAGCTTGCGGGCCACTTTTCCGCCATTGCGTCTTCATTCCGTGTCGCTCTACAACGCCGAGGGCGAAGTGCTCTGGCTGAGCGAAGGTGCGCTCGGACCCGACGAGCACAGTGTCGTGCTGGATGCCATGCAGACACTGCAGGCGGATATCGCCAAGGGGTATCACGAGACCGGTCTGGATGACGGCCGCTTCGGGATGTTTCTGCCGGTGCGCGCGCCGCGGGGCGACCTTGTCGGGATCGTGATGCTGCTGACTGAGCTCAAGACGTTGCCCGAGGGCATCGCTGATCAACTGATGTGCGCGAAAGTCCGTAGCGCCCTCCAGAAGATCGCCGTGTTTCTGCGGGTGGGCAGCACCCGCGCGGGCGATACGACGACCGCCTCGGCGTTCCCTCCCGTTCCCGCTCTCGAAGAGACGGTGATTGCCCCGGCACGTGTGCTCACTGCTCCAGTTGTCGCACCCGCATCTACAGCGGACGTCGCAGCAGACCTCTCTCTCTCAGTGCAGGAACTGGTGAAGCTGCGGTCGAGCGGGCGAACACGCCGCTATGAAGTCCTGGCGCGCTCACGTCGGGATCCGGACCGTGACGAAGTCCCCGCCGCATTCGTCGCGCAGTCCGCCAATGGCCGCCAGGGCGCAATGCTCGACGACGTCGTGGTTCAGCGCCTGTTCGCCTGGCTAGCCAACCACCCTCAGATCTGGGACGGCGAGCCGGCCAGTTTCTCGGTCAACCTGTCGATCGGCGCGCTCGAAGATGAGCACTTCCTGCGCAATGTGGCAGGCGGCCTCAAAACGGCCAATATTCCGCCCGAAAGCATCGGCTTCGAGATCACCGAATTCGCCTGCGTGCAGTGCAAGAAACAGGTGCAACGCTTCCTGGCGGACTGCGAGAAGCTCGGTTGCTTCGTGGTGCTGGATAATTTCAGCTTCGATTCGGCCGCGGTGCCACTGCTGGGGTCGAAAGCGATCCGCATGGTGAAGATCGATCCGAAGCTCACCGCGGCTGCCATGAAGGAGAAGCTGCCGCAGGCGGTGGTGATCGCGATATCGCAGGCGTGCAAGGTGCTCGGCATCCATTGCATCGCCAAGAAAGTCGGATTCGCAGCCTGCGCTCGAGTGGCTGGAAGCGATCGGATGCGATTTTGCGCAGGGATTTGCGCTGGAAAGACCCCTCTCCCTGGAGTCAATCGCGGCCCCCTCCCCGACCCTCCCCCGGTCACGGGGGAAGGCGGGGAAGAGCCGCACTTAGCAGCTTACTGCTGCGGGGGCGTCGCCGTGTCGGCGGGGGGCGTCGTGGTGCTGTCCGACTGCGGGGCCGGAGCAGGCGCGCTCTCCGTGCTCTCCGACTGCGGGGCGGCCGGTGCCGAAGACTGGTCCATGGAGCCGCTCAGGCCCTGGAACTCGGCAGTCGACAGGTAGCCGTCCTTGTCGGTATCAGCCTGCGTGAAGGAAGCAGCGAGCTTCGAATCATTGGCAGCTTCGATTGCGGAAACGCGTCCGTCCTTGTCGGCATCCAGCTTCGAGAACGCGGCAGGTGAGGTGTCGAGGGCGGCAACCTGGGTGTTCGCCGTCTCGTCCGCAAAGGCCACGCTGGCCAACAGCGCCGCAGCGCTCATCCCCAATACGATCTTCTTCATAGTTCAACTCCTCCAAAATGGTTTTCAGGTTTCGATACGTTGATGGCCTTGTACGCGCGAGCGCGTCCTTCATCATCAACCCGGCATAGAGAGGCAAGCTCTGTGCCTGTTTTGAACGGCCTAATAGATTCAATACGTTAAGGTTGGTCCGAAGGCGCGGGAGTCTAGGGGAGCGCGTCGTGGCCGTCCATCTGTCACGGAACGGCGACACTGCGGGTCGAAACGGGCGTAATTTTCAAATTGCGCCATCTTGCGACGAGACGAGTGTGATACGCGGCGGTTCCGTCCCGGCCGCGGAAAAAAATTGCCCTAAGCTTGTGAGATGACGCTGACACTCGATCAACTGCGCTCCAACCGCAATGTGCTCTTCTGGACGCTGCACGCGGCAGGCTGGGCGGCATATGCGATCTCGCAGTATTTCGGCGCGCTGCTCTACGAGAAGCCGCTCAGCTATCAGCAGGTGATCGCGATCGCGGCCGTGGCGGGCTTCGTGCTGTCGATGCCCATGCGCTACATCTACCGACGCTCTGGGGACTGTCGCTCGCGCGCAGCATCGCAGGCGTGCTGATCACCTGCTACGTGATCGGCATTGGCGCTGCGCTCGGTCATCAACATTTCCTACCGCCAGCTGGTCGAGCCTCACTGGCAGTTCAAGACGCTGTTCGAGTTCGCGCAGGGCGCTCTGTCGACGATGTATCTGCTTCTGTGCTGGAGCGCGCTGTACTTCGGGATCAAGTACTACGAGAGGACTGCAGAAGCAGCGCGAGGCGACGCTGCGCTCGGCGGCGCTGGCTCAGGAAGCGCAGCTCAAGATGTTGCGCTACCAGCTCAATCCGCACTTCCTGTTCAATACGCTCAATGCCATCTCCACTCTGATCCTCGACAACCAGAACCGCACGGCGAATCACGCGGTGATGCGGCTGTCGGAGTTCCTGCGCTACACGCTCGATCAGGATCCGGTGAACAAAGTGACCCTGCGCAAGGAGATCGAGGCACTGAATCTCTATCTCAACACCGAGCGGCTGCGCTTCGGCGAGCGGCTGCGCCTCGAGTACGCAGTGGAAGAGCCGGCGCTCGACGGGGCTGGTGCCGAGCCTGCTGCTGCAGCCCCTGATCGAGAACGCCGTGAAATACGCCATCTCGCCGCGCGAGGAAGGCGGCTCGATCCGCATCGAAGGTCGCCCCGCGGCACGATGCTCGAGATCACTGTCATCGACGATGGCCCCGGCGTGCGCGGAAGGCGCTGCGGTCGTCGATGGGCGCGGCGTCGGGCTGCGCAACACTCGCGAGCGTCTGTCGGTGTCTGTACGGCGAGCAGCACCGCTTCGCGGTACTCAACAGTCACCCGGGCACGCGCATCGAGATCGGGTTTCCATTCAGCAGGGGGTGAGTCGGCATGGGCGCGAAGGTCCGCACCATCATCGTCGACGACGAAGCGCTGTCCCGGCGCGGCCTGGAGATCCGGCTGCTCGAAGCGCGGGACTTCGAGATCGTCGCGCAGTGCTGCCAACGGCCGCGAGGCGCTCGCCGCGATCGCGACGCATCGCCCGGACCTCGGTCTTCCTCGACATCCAGATGCCGGGAATGTCCGGATTCGAGCTGCTGGCGCAGCTGCCGCAGGATTGCATGCCGCTGTGGTGTTCGTGACGGCTTTCGATCAGTACGCCGATCCGCGCATTCGACGCGCGGGCCGTCGATTACCTGCTCAAGCCGGTGGAGACGCGAGCGCTCGCGGCGGCGCTCGAACGCGTCCGCGAGCGCATCCGAGCGCGCAACGCGGAGACACGATCGCGACCGTCTCTTCGGACTGATCGCGGAGATCACGGGTTCCGGCGAGTCTGGTGCTCGATGAGCTGCTGCAGCGCGGTCGCGAGGCGATCGCGCCGAAATGTCCCGACATCCTGCCGATCCAGCAGGGGCGCGACGTGGTGCGCGTGCCGGTGTCCTCGATCGACTGGATCGATGCGGCCGGCGATTACATGTGCATCCACGCGAGCGGCGCCACCCACGTGCTGCGCGGAACGATGAAAGAGCTCGAGAGCTTTCTGGACTCGCAGGCTTTTCCAGCGGGTGCACCGCTCGACGATCGTGAACCTGCGGCGCGTGAGGGCGCTGCGGGCGCACATGAACGGCGAGTATTTTCTGGCGCTCGAGAGCGGTCAGGAGCTCAAGCTGTCGCGCAGCTATCGCGACAAGGTCGAGCTGTTTCTCAAGGGCGGGTCATGATCGCGCGGCGGGTAGCGGCAAGCGGCGCATCGTCGCGAAGCCGCACGCTCGCGCCCTGCGGCTCGATGCCGAGCCTGCTCCAGAGGGCGGGCAAATCAGGCTGCACGGGAGCATTCTTCCACTGCGCGTACTGTTCTCCGAGAACGCTCGTGCCGGTCGCCGCATCGCCGACGGCTATAACCCGTTCGACGGGCCAATCTGCGACCAGCCCGCCGCTGGCTCGGGCGATGGCGCGCAGGGCATCTTGCAGGCCTCGCCTGTTTTCGGTGCGCCGGCGAATCTCGACGTCCGCCACGAGGCAGAAGAGCGCGCCACCCCAGTAAGTGCGGCCCCAGGTGTGGGTGCGATCGAGCCCCGCGTCGCCGGATTGCGGCAACCCCTTCGGCATGGACCGCACCTGCTCGGCCCAAACATCTTCCTGTGTGCGATTTTCGGACTGGGCGCGGGCGATACCTTCGACGTATGTCGCCAGGCCCTCGGAAAGCCAGACGTGCCGCTCGCCGACATCCGGCAGCGCGAGATGCGTCATTTCGTGAACGAGAATCCAGTCACCGCGCAACTCCGCCTCGCTCGCCTCGCGCCCCACGACTACACGAATGCTGCCGCCGCGATTGCCGAATGCCGAGCCAGTCTTGACGCCATGCCCTTCGGCGGCCTGCACATGAATGCGCAGCCGTGGCACGGGAAATTTCCCGTAGTAGGCGCCGACGATCTCGACCGAGCGTCGTATCCAGTCGACGATGACGTCGGGCCCTTTGCTGAAAGCCGGACTGTCGAGATCCACACTGACCTCGACGCCGTCGGCGACAAGCTCTCGCGTGTAGGCGCTCCCCGCTTCCGCGCCTGCCGCGACGTGCGGCAGGCCGGCGCCGAACCAGGCGCAAGCCGCGAGCGTCGCAGCCATTCGCAGGATCACCAGGTATACCGCACCCGATAGCGCACGACGGTCTCCCCATCCTTCGCCACCTTGACCGGGAAAGTGGATCGTGCGCGCATCCTCCTTCGTGTAAGGCTGCGTCTTCGAGATCACTTTCCAGTTCGTCCAGCGATAGAGGTTCTCCTTGACGATCACCTCGACGGGCTCGTCCTTGTGGTTGCGCAGTTTGACCTCGATCTCTTCTTCCATCCAGCGCGCCTTGCTGTCGACGGAGAAGTCCACCTGGCGCCGCTCACCGACGACATCGAACGCCGAGCCGAGCTTGATACGCACCTGCTCGTCCTTGGGCGTGTGGTCGATGATGTCCTCGCCGATGAACTCGAGGCTCGAGTCCGCCGAATCGAGCTTGGAGACGCGCATGCGGCCGGCCGGCAGCGGCACGCCGAGTCCGTACGCCTTGTCGTTCTTGAACTCGAGATAGACATCGACCTTCTTGTTCGACTGCGAGCCGAGGTCACGGTCGGTCATCAGGTTGCCGTAGCCGAAGTTGCCGGCATCGAGCCCGTAGTACACGAGGATGCGGCGCGCCGGAATCTGCCTGGCCTGGTCGAAGAGCTCGATCTGCTTGGTCGAGTTGTTCGGGCAGGGCGGTGCGGCGGCCGAGGGTGTAGAGGTGGAACTCGAAGAACTGCTTTCTGCTCGAAGCCCGCGGCGTCGGCCGCCATGGCCGCTTCCATCGCCTGCTTGCGCACCATCATGGGCTGCGGCGCAGGTTCCGCGCGGTGCACGTCACCGGCGATGAGCTTGAGGCGCGCATCGGGATAACCCGCGCCGGACTGGTTGATGATGCTCACCCACGCGGACAGATCCAGCACGCCGCTGTTGGCATCCTTGCCCTCGTTGAAGATGAGGTTGTAGTCCGCCCACCAGGTGACGCCGCCCGTCTGATAGGTGACGCGCGTGCGTTGCGAGCCGCCGCGCGGCGAGAGGATGTCCCAGACCAGCGTGGGCTTGGTATTGAGGCCGCCCGGCAGTTCCGAGAAGCGCACCGAGGAGTAACCCTGCAGCGCGTGGATGCGTGCCGTCATTGCCCTTCAGCACCAGCCCGTCGATCGAGGACAGCAGGGTACCGCTCACGCGTGGAGGCCTTGATTGCCCACCGCGCGCTCGACGGTGATGGGCCGGTCGATGTATTTCAGCAGCAGCTTGTCGATGCTCACCAGGTCGAACTGGAAATTCTGCTCGAGCACACGGGTGGCCGGCTCGCTCAGGGAGGTGAAGGTGACGGTCGTCGGATCGATGAGCGCCGCGACGTCGGTGAACTTGACGGTCGAGCGCCCTTCGGCGAGATGCGAGGTCGCGCTCGCTGCGCACCATGGCGTAGCCCGGCACTTCATTGGCGCTCGGCACGCCCATGCCCGGAATCGGGCGGTAGAGCTCCGGCCGGATCGGCGCCGGGCTGCGCGGAGCTGTAAATGGTGATGGCGACGTCGTCCTTGGCCGCGGCCATCGCGATGCCTGCCAGGCAGGAGCCCGCCAGCGCGAGGCAGTGAACGGCGCAAGGAAAGAGGGGCATGGGTCATGATGAAGGGACCTTTCTGCAGGGGGTCTGGTAGACCCTGAAACGCCGGTTCGGCAATCGGGTTCGCACAGGATCCCAAAGAAGTGCGAACCAGGTCGCGCCAGCCGCCGGGGACCTCCCGATCTGTGAGCCAGCGCGCAATCGCGGGTCGCGGACGGCGTTGCAGGATACGGTAGTTTCGGCCAGATTCGGGCCGGAGCCCGGAGGCTGTCGAGTGATGGAAGCTGCTTCGCGTCCTGCTTTTGAACCCTGAGCGATGTAGGGCCGGAGCTGTCGGCCCCGCCGGGGCATCCTGCGCCTGTAGCGGCCCGCCTGCGACGGCCGCGCCACCGAGTATGGCCGTGCCGTGGGCGCGCCGCGCAACATGGACCGCGACTTCATCGCCCGCAATCAGATCGTGGAGCGTTACCTCTCCGGCAAGCTGCCCGTGAAGGGCGCGACGGACTTCGAGCGCTTCTGCGGTGAGCATCCTGAGCTCCTCGATGAGCTCGGGCTTGCCCGATCGCGTCAACGCGGGACTGCGGCTGCTCGAGGCCGCCGGCAAGCCCGAGCCCTGGCAGGAAGACGCCCAAGCGCTTCTGGGAAAAGCCGCAGGTTACGCTCGGCCTGGCGGCGGCAACGGTTGCATTGCTCGTGACCTGGCCGTCCTCGGGAGCAGCGGCTGTCCACGAAGAGCGCCAGAATCACCGCGAGCTCGCAGAAAAGGTGTCGGAGCAGCCGCTCGAGCCGGCCACGAGCACGCGCACGATCCGGCTGCTACCGAGCCGCGCGGGCGGCTCCGACAATCCGTCGGTCGTGATCGGCGGCGGCGGCGGCTCGCAGCTCGCCGATCTCAAGATCGACATGTCGCGCTCCGACGTTTCGCACGTTCCGCGTCACCATCGACCGCATCGACCAGGGGCGGGTCGGCATCCTGCACAATCTGATCAAGGATTCGAACGGGCACCTGCGAATTGCGCTCAACAGCTCGGCATTCGGTCCGGGCAATTACCAGCTGACGATCGAAGGCCTCACCTGGCGCGGCGAGACCGTGCCGGATGCGTGGGTGACGATCGGAATCACGAAGTAACTTCAAGCCTTCAAGGCCGCAAGCGGAGGATGGTCGATCACGGATCGCGTCGCGAGCCATCCGCTACAGGCGACCAATAGCGTGCTGCCGCACACCCCGATGACCAGCAGGCCCGCGTCGAAGTCGTAATTCATCCAGAGCATCCGGGTCGAAACGAAATAGTCGGCGATCGATGCTCCAAGCACCGCCAGCACTCCCGTCAGCGCCCCCAGCACGCTGAATTCGGCGAGCACTCCACGAAGGATCGTGCCGCGACTCGCTCCCAGCGCACGCAGGATCGCGCTCTCGTAACGGCGCTCGTCCCTGCTCGATTGCACGGCCGCCAGAAGCACCGTGATGCCCGCGAACAGCGAGAACAGGAAGACGCTCTGCACTGCGAGCACCGCCTTCTCCATGACCGAACGCACCTGCGCCAGCAGATCGTCGATATCGAATATGGAGACGCTCGGGAATTGGCGCGCAAGCGCCGCCAGATGGCGGGCCTGGCTGCGTTCGAGATTGGCGCTGGTCATGTAAGTGCCGGCCGTCTCATCGAGCATGCCCGGCACGAAAACGATGAAGAAATTGGGCTGAAAGCTGTCCCACTTGACCTTGCGGATGCTGGCGATGCGCGCCGTGAAGCTCTCCCCGGCAACATCGAACGTCAACCGATCGCCGAGCCTGACGCCCAGGCTCTCCTGAAATTCGGTGGCCAGGGACACGAGCGGCTTGCCGAAGTCCCGCTCCGTCCACCATTCTCCAGCCACGAGACGGTTGTCGGCGCCAAGCTGCGGCGACCACGTCAGGTTCTGCTCGCGGGATGCGAAGCCTTCGCCGTCCTGGTTCGCAAAAGTCATTTCCTCGACGGGACGTTCGTTGATCTGCGTCAGCCGTCCACGGATCATCGGCAGGACACGCGAAGTACGCGCCCCACGGGCCTCGAGAAAAGCGAGGAAGGCCGCGCGATCCTGCGGAGGAATGTTGACGAAGAAGTAGTTGGGCACATCCACCGGCAGGCTTTGCCGCCAGTCTTCGTTTAGATCGTTACGGACGTTGGCCAGCAAAAGCAGGACCATGAACCCGACGCCGAATGCGACGATCTGCACCAGGCTTTCCGCGCGGCGCCGGCGGAGATTGGCAAGGCCGTAACGCCAGGCGACGCCGACCGCGCCGCGAAGCCGGCCTGCAAAATAGACCAGCGCCGCACCTGCCCCGGCGAGCACCAGCAGAAATACAGCGAGGCCGCCTGTGAAGCCCAGAAACAGCATGGGGTCGCGCACCACCCAGTAGACGAGTGCCGCCACGGTCAATACCGCCGGCCCGAAGGCAAGCAGAACGATGAGTGGCGGCGGTCCCATGTCCCGGCGGAGCACACGAAGCGCCGGCACTCTCGACAGCTGCAACAGAGGCGGCAGCGCGAAACCCGCCAGCACCGCGACCGCCGTCAGAAAACCAACGGCAATGGGAGCCAGGCCGGGGGGCGGCAGCTCGGTGTTGAGCAGGCTGCTCACCACCACGAGAAGCCACTTCTGCACCAGGTATCCGGCGATCGAACCGAGCGTTGCAGCCAAAACGGCTATGGCCAGCAGCTGCAGCACGCTGATGCCGAAGATGAGTGCGCGCGTCGCACCCAGGGTTTTCATGAGCGCGACCGCATCCAGATGACGTTGCACATATCGACGCGCTGACATGGCGACGGCAACGGCGCAAAGCAGCACGCTGACCAGGCTCGACAGGCTGAGGAAGCGGGTGGCGCGATCCACTGAATCCTTGACCTGGGGGCTGGCATCGCTGATGTCGCGAATCCTTTCGGCCGGCAGCTTGTTCACGGCGAGCCAGGACTTGAATTCCTCGATGCGCGCCCGTTCCCCCGCGAACAGCTGGTTGTAGCTCACCCGGCTGCCCGGCTGGATGAGTTGCGTATCCGGCAGATCGGCGGAATTCATGATGAGGCTCGGCGCCAGATCCGCGAATGAGCCGCCCTGATCCGGGCGTGAGATGAGCACGCGCGTGATCCGAAACGTCGCGGCGCCTATGGAGACTCTGGATCCGACACTTGCGCCGATGGCGGCCAGGAGTCTCGAATCGGGCCAGACCTCGCCCCTGGCGGGCACACCCTTGACCACGGCGCCTTTAGCAAACGGCTCGTCGGCAACACGAACGGCGCCGCGAAGCGGATACGCTTCTGTCGAGGCGCGCAGGTTGGTCAGCTGGTTCTGTTCGCCATTGAAGACCACGCTCAACAAAGCGGTGCTGCTCGCTGTTTGGAGTCCGCGGCTGCGCGCCTCATCGAGATAGCTTTGCGGCAGCGGCTGCGGCGAGCCCAGGCGCAGGTCGGCAGCGAGCACCTCGCTCGCCTGCAAGTCCATCGCGGCGCCGATCCGTTCCACCAGGAACCCGACGCCGGTCAGTGCCGTGACTGCGATGGCCAGCGCGAGCAGCAGAACGGCCAGCTCACCCGAGCGCCATTCGCGGCCGATCATGCGCAGGGCTATGGAAACCGCGCGCAATTCAGATCGCCTTGCCAGCTTCCATGCGCACCACTCGTCCGCAGCGCGCGGCGAGGCGCTCGTCGTGGGTCACCAGCATCAGCGTGGTTTGAGCATTGGCGTTCAACTCGAACAGCAGCTCGCCGATGCGCGAGCCGGTGGCTGTATCGAGATTGCCGGTGGGCTCATCCGCAAACAGCACGGCGGGTTGCGTGACGAACGCGCGGGCTATCGCGACTCTCTGTTGTTCGCCGCCGGAGAGTTGCCGCGGATAGTGCCCCACTCGCGGTTTCAGCCCGACACGGGCCAGCGTGTCCAATGCGCCTGCGCGCGCATCGCCGCGCCCCGCCAGCTCCAGGGGCAGCATTACGTTCTCGAGCGCGGTGAGCGAGGGAATGAGATGAAAGGACTGGAAAACGAATCCCACCCGTTCCGCACGCAGGCGTGCCAATCCGTCTTCGTCTAGCTGAGTCAGATCGCGATCTGCGAGCCAGACCTTGCCGGAGGTCGGGCGGTCGAGCCCGGCCAGCAGCGCGAGCAGAGTGGACTTGCCGGCGCCCGAGGGGCCCACTACAGCGACTGATTCGCCCGCAGCCACTTCGAGGGAAACAGCATCGACAATGGTCAGCAGTCCTTCCGGGCTGCTAACCTGCTTGGTGAGGTCCCTGGATTTGAGAACACTCGCGAAATTCATCTTCGGCGCTTGGGCGCTGGGCATGGCATTCCTGTCGGCGGCTGCGACCGAGGCAGCCGGTACAGTGCTCGTGCTCGGCGACAGTCTGAGCGCCGGGTACGGACTCGAGCCCGGCCAGGGCTGGGTCACCCTGCTCGAGAAACGGCTGGGAAAGCTAGGGTACGAATACCGCGTGGTGAATGCCAGCATCAGCGGCGAAACCACCGCCGGCGGACTGGAGCGCGCGCCGCGGGCCTTGCAGCTGCACAAGCCACAGGTCGTCGTGGTCGAGCTGGGCGCGAATGACGGCCTTCGTGGACTGCCGATCACGCAGGCTCGCGACAATCTGGCGAAAATCGTGGCGCTCACCGGCGCGGCCGGTGCGAAGGCGCTGCTGGTCGGAATGCAGCTGCCACCCAACTACGGGCCGCGATACACCACGGAGTTTCGCCGGATGTACGCAGACCTCGCGAAAGAGCGCAAGCTGGCGCTCGTACCCTTCCTGCTCGAGCCCGTAGCCCTCGACATGACGATGATGCAGGCAGACGGCCTGCATCCCAACGCGCGTGCGCAGCCCGCTCTGCTCGATACCGTATGGCCGCAGCTCATGCCGCTGCTGAAAAAGCGCTGATCTCTCATCAGGAAACACCGGGCCCATGAACAAGATCTGGCTGAAATCCTACCCGCCGGGCGTGCCCGCCGAGATCGATCCCGGCGTGTTCCGCTCGCTGGATGAAATCGTCACGCGCAGCTGCGCACAGTATGCGCAGCGCACGGCGTTCGTGCAGATGGGTGCGCAGATCAGCTTTCGCGAGCTCGACGAGCAGGCGAGCGCCTTCGGCGCGTGGCTGCAGCGGCAGGGGATGAAGAAGGGTGACCGAATCGCGCTGATGATGCCGAACCTGCTGCAGTACCCGATTGCGATGTTTGGCGCGTTGCGTGCCGGGCTGGTGATCGTGAACACCAACCCGCTGTACACCGAACCGGAGCTCGAGCATCAATTGCGTGATTCCGGGGCGACAGCCATCGTGATCCTCGAGAACTTCGCGCACGTGCTGCAGAAGGTGATTGCCCGGACTGCCGTGCGCATCGTGGTAGTCACGGCGGTGGGCGACCTGCTCGGTGCGCCGAAATCGTGGCTCGTCAACTACGTCGTTCGCCATCGGCGCAAGCAGGTACCTCCCTGGCGTATCGCCGGTGCGGCCAGCTTCGGCTCGATCATGCGTGAGGGTCGCGGGCTGCGGCTCACACCTACCGAGCTAGGCCATGATGACATCGCATTCCTGCAATACACCGGCGGCACGACGGGCGTTTCGAAAGGTGCAATGCTCACCCACCGAAACGTCGTGGCCAACGTCGTGCAGGCGCGCGCATGGATCGGCCATGTATTTCCCGAAGAGCCGGCAACGCTGATCACGCCGCTGCCGCTGTACCACATCTTCGCTTTGACGGCGAACTGCCTGCTATTCGTGCTGCTCGGCTGGAAGAACATCCTCATCACGAATCCGCGAGATTTCCCGGCGTTCGTTGCGGAGTTGAAGAAGCACCGGTTCGCGTTCATCACTGGCGTCAACACGCTATTCAATGCCCTGCTCAACACGCCCGGCTTCACCGAAGTCGACTTCGGTGAACTCAGGATCACTCTGGGCGGCGGCATGGCGGTGCAGGCCGCCGTGGCGGAACGCTGGAAGCGGGTTACCGGCAAAGTGCTGACGCAGGCCTGGGGGCTCACCGAAACGTCCCCGGCCGCGTGCATCAACGTGCCCGACGACGAATTCAACGGCTCCATCGGTCTTCCCATTTCCTCCACGGACATCGCTATCAAGGATGACTCCGGCGCGGACCTTGCCGTGGGCGAGGTGGGCGAAATTTGCGTGCGCGGACCGCAGGTGATGCTGGGGTACTGGAATCGGCCCGATGAGACGGCAAAGGTCATGCTGGACGATGGCTGGTTGCGCACCGGCGATATCGGGCACATGGACGATCGCGGCTACGTATTCATCGAAGACCGCAAGAAAGACATGATCAACGTGTCCGGCTTCAACGTGTATCCCAACGAAGTGGAGGCGGCCGTCGCCACGCACCCCGGCGTGCTGGAGGCTGCGGCGGTGGCGCAGGCCGACGAGCGCTCGGGAGAATCAGTCGCCGTATTCGTCGTCCGCAAGGACGCAGCGCTCACGGAAGCCGAGATCGTCGAGCACAGCAAGAAATCCCTGACGGGATACAAAGTACCGAAACACGTCTACTTCAAAAACGAGCTTCCCAAATCGAATGTCGGGAAGATTCTCAGAAGGACTCTGAGAGATGAGCTGATCAACGCGACACGGAGCTGATGGCGAATCGATCGCGGCGGGAAAAGAAAGAGCGCCGGATAGAATCCGGCGCCCTTCACTGACCAGAAGCTACGGCTTAATTGCCGCTGCCGCTGATGCCCTTGGCTCCGCTGCCGCTGATGCCCTTGGCTCCGCTGCCGCTGATGCCCTTGACGCCGCTGCCGCTGATGCCCTTGGCACCGCTTCCGCTAATGCCCTTCGCACCGCTTCCGCTGATGCCCTTCGCACCACTGCCACTGATGCCTTTGGCGCCGCTTCCGCTGATGCCCTTCGCACCGCTTCCACTGATGCCATTCGCGACACCGCTGCCGCTGATGCCGGCATGTGCCCCAGCCGCGAAGGCAAGGGCCATCGCGACACTAACGATCAATCGAGTCTTCATTTAGATTCCCCCAGCGGATTCACTGTTTACGATTTACCGCCGCCAGGACATCAATTTCCTGCACGGCTGAACTGCTTTTCACTTGACGCTCTGTCTTACCTTCATTTTTTGACCCCTTCTCCTTAGCCTGGTCCTCAAAGAAATAGATCCCCACTCCGTATTTCTTCCCTGCCGCTCCCGACTCCTTGGTCGCCAGAGCCGTCAGAAATGTGTCGAGCTCGGAAAGAAGGCTCTGCCCCCTCTCGTTTGCCTCGGCCAGGAATTGATCCCGGCCTTCGGTGGACATGGGCACGTCCGCCACGACGGTTCGCTCGAAATAGATCGGCTCGTTCTCGCCGCGCAACAGGTTGTGAACGATGCTGCCGGTCAATGCGCCGAGAAAGCGGCCCATGCGCTCGATTCGCGTCGTGTCCTCACCGCCGGGCACGTAAGCGCGCGACAAGCAGCGCAAAGTGGTGCCGTCGACGATCTCGACCGAGCCAGATGCGATGAGCTCATCGAGCAGCGTGTCGCGATCGGCGCCCGGGCATGCCGCATCGACCAGTTCCTGAAAGCTGTGATGCGGAGATCCCGCAACGGGCGAGAGATCGAGATCCATCGCCAGGCCGTAGGCGCCGGAAAAATTTGAATGCGTGTGCCACGTGGTGAGCAGGCTCACGATCTGATCGAGGCTCGCTCCGGTCTTCACGCCATGCGGTGCGCCGGATCGCAAAGCTTCACGCACGGCGGTGACGTCTGATTTTGAAAGCCCCGACACGATTGCGAGTCGCGCGTCCGTCGTCGGCCTGCGTTGCTCTACGAGTCGCGCTTCGAGAGACTGGATGTAGACGCGACGAATGACGCCTGCGATCTCGCTCGCGGTAATGCCGTACTCAAATGCAGCGCGCATGAGCGGACGCACCAGCTCAGCGAACACGTTCAGAATGGCTTCTTTCTCAGACCCGCTCACAAGGCCCTCCCCTTGACATAACCCTAAGGAGGTCAAGAACTTATGTCAATCGGGTTTTCACTTATGTCGCATGGGTCAAACACCCATGGACAGGGTCAGGAGGCAGGAATAAGGCGCCCGGCCTAGACGGACTGGAGGGTCCGCTTGGCAGTCTGGCTAGGTTCGCTCGGCAGGATCAAACAGCCGCTGGTACTCGAGGATGGCGTAGCGGTCGGTCATCCCCGCTACATAGTCTGCAACCGCCCGGGCTTTGCCCGCCTCTCCTTGGATGTTCTCAGCTCTGCCGGCCAGATCCCGGTGCTCTGTGGGCATCAGATTGATGTCGCCCGAAAAGGCCTCGAAAAGCTCCGTCAGGACCCGTCTGGCTTTGGAGGTCATCCGCAACACCTTGTAATGATTGTAAACACGGTCCCGGAGGAAGGCTTTTAGCTCCAGGTGCTGCTCCCCCACGCTATCGCTCAAGCTTACGATCGGACGCGCACGCTGCCGGATATTGTCGATGGAGGCCGGTGCCAGCTCCCTTAACTTCGCCTCGGTGGTCCGCACGAGGTCGACGACCACGAAGTTGATCATTTTTCGTACGGCCTCATGCAGCAGCCGGCGATCATCGAGACCCGGGTACTGGCGCAGGACCGCCCGGTATTGGCGACGAAACAACCTGACCTCTCCCAGGCTGCGAACGTCGATCAGGCCAGCCCGGACCCCGTCGTCGACATCGTGATTGTTGTAGGCGATCTCGTCCGCGAGGTTGGCGATCTGGGCCTCCAACCCAGGCTGCCGCCGCCTGATGAATCGCTCCCCCACCTCGCCAAGCTCCCTGGCGCTACGCAGCGAGCAGTGCTTGAGGATTCCCTCACGGCACTCGAAGGTGAGGTTGAGGCCGCGAAAAGCAGCATAGCGGTCCTCCAGCTCGTCGACGACGCGCAGCGACTGCAGGTTGTGCTCGAAGCCGCCGTGCTTTCGCATGCAGGCGTTGAGTGCATCCTGGCCGGCATGCCCGAACGGGGTGTGCCCGAGGTCGTGCGCCAGGCTGATCGCTTCGGTCAGCGTCTCGTTTGCCCGCAGCGCGCGGGCGATCGAGCGTGCGATCTGCGCGACTTCGATGGAATGCGTCACGCGCGTTCGATAGAGATCGCCTTCGTGATTGACGAATACCTGCGTCTTGTAGACCAGGCGGCGAAACGCCGTCGAATGGATGATTCGGTCGCGATCGCGCTGGAACTCCGTTCGCATCTGCGGCTTCGGCTCCTTGTGGCGCCGGCCCCGCGATTGATCGTCATGCGCGGCGTATGGAGCGAGAGATTCGGTCATGCTCATTCCAGATTGGCGGCAAGTGCCCGCTCGAGGGCCGCCTCCGTATAATCGGCGGTGACCAACGAATCTCCTATGGAGCGCAGCAGCACGAAATGCACGCGCCCTCCCTTCACCTTCTTGTCGATGCGCATGTTTTCGATGAGTTGTCGCTGCGTGACGTTGCGCACGCGGGTCGGCAGCCCGGCGCGCTCGAGCAAGCGCTTCAGCCGCTGCTCGTCGGCGCCTTGCATGAGCCCGCTCTCGCGTGACAGCGATGCAGCCATCAGCATCCCGGCTCCAACCGCCTCGCCGTGCAGCCATTGGGTATAACCGGTTGCGGATTCGATGGCGTGGCCGAAAGTATGGCCGAGGTTCAACAGGGCGCGCTCGCCCTGCTCGCGCTCGTCGCGCCCGACGATCTGCGCCTTCACCTCGCAGGAGCGCTGGATCGCATACGAGAGCGCTGCCGGATCCCGCGCCAGCAGCTTATCAATGTTCGCCTCGAGCCATCCGAAGAAGGAGGCATCCTGGATCAATCCATACTTGATCACTTCCGCCAGACCGGCGCGCAATTCTCGGTCGGGGAGTGTGCGCAGCGTGTTGGTATCCGCCACGACTGCGCTGGGTTGATGGAACGCGCCTATCAGATTCTTGCCGCCGGGATGATTCACTCCGGTCTTGCCGCCGACCGACGAGTCCACCTGGGCGAGTAGAGTCGTGGGCACCTGCAGGCAGTCCACACCGCGCTGATAGCAGGCGGCTGCAAATCCCGCCATGTCTCCTACCACTCCACCTCCGAGCGCTACGAGCGTGCAGTCCCGATTGAAGCGGTTGGCGACCAACACGTCGATGAGTCGCGCGATGTTGGCCAGTGTCTTGTGCTGTTCGCCGTCGGGAAGTGTGGCCTGAACGACCTGATGTGACGCCAGGCCCTCCATGAGCGCTGCCGCATAGAGCGGTTGCACCGTGGTGTTGCTGACAACCAGTACGTCGCGCCCACGGATGTGGCTTGCCAGCGGGGAATTGCGGCCGAGCAGCCCCGCCCCGATCAATATCGGATAGCTGCGGGTGCCGAGATCAACGGTCAGGGTTTCCACTGTTGCGCGGAAGTATACGTGCGATTTCGTCCGCCACGCCGCGCACACGGCGTCCGTCCGTAGTCACCGTGAAGTCGGCAATCTCGGCATACAACGGGGCGCGCGCGGTGTTCAGCTCCAGCAGTTTTGTCAGCGGATCCACGTTGGCAAGCAAAGGCCGGTTCTGTCCGCGACGGACCCGATTGGCCTGCTGCGCGACGGAGGTTTCCAGATAGACGACGCAGCCGCGCTCAGCGAGGCATCGGCGGTTTTCCGGCCGCAGAATAGCGCCACCGCCTGTGGCGAGGACCACTGGGTCGAGGACGGTGAGGGCATCGATGGCTTCCCGCTCGCGTTCGCGAAAGCCGGGCTCGCCTTCCTTCTCGAAAATGAAGGGGATGTCCACGCCGGTGCGCCGCTCGATTTCGCGGTCGCTGTCGTAGAAGGGATAACCGAGCATGCGCGCCAGGGCCTTGCCCACCGCGGTCTTGCCGGAGCCCATCGGGCCGATCAGGAATACGTTGCGCTTGCCGAGCATGGGCCGAGGAGCTTAGCAAGCTCCCCCGCCGCAAGCTCTGGATCAGTCCGGCTGATTGCAGGCGTTCACGCCGAAGGGGCTCGTTACCCCGGGCGGCGCAGTGTCCTCCGTATTGAAGTCCTCAGTGGACCCCTGGAGCAGGAAGTGGGAAGCCCGCTTGAATTCCGTGCCCTGCACCGAGGCACTTGCTTCGAGCGTGACATCGACCCAATACGCGTGATCTTGAGGATAGAGCACGTCCACAAGCACGATACCTTGGTCGTTCGTGACGACGTTGCTTGGCGTAACGAGCGCGATATTGCCCGCTTCCACCCGCGTGCTGCCGTTGAAGTCCTCTCCGGCATCGAGGACGCCGTTGTGATTGATATCCTCATCTGCGCAGGGGCCGAAGAGCGGGTTGGCACTCAGCCAGTTGGTACCATTGAATTCTCGAACGCCCTTGTAATACCGATCGGAGACGATACTGACGACGAGCGGCACATTGGGTACGCCGTTACCGCTGGAGTCGGTCATTTGGATGACGTACTGGATCTTGTATTGCGCCTGGTTGGGCTCCTCGATTTCGTTGCCTGTACCAAGCGAAATGAACAGTTCCTTGCGTGCCACGGTCAACGCCACTGTATCCGTGAGCGTCGACGCTCCCTGAGTGACCGATACGGTGATGAGCACGCCGTCCGTGGCGCTGGTCGTGGCGCCGGCCGTATAGACTGACTGTGCCCGGCCCTGACTATTGGTGGTAGCCGAGGCTACTGAGAGGCTGCCGCCGGTCACGTCCTGCACGTTGAAATTGACGAGCTTGTTCTTTACGAGGTTCCCCGCCGCATCGCGCACTATCGCGGTAAGGGTGGTCTCCTCGTTTGGTGCAAGCGTGAAGATACCCGGCTGCACGTCGATGGCGGCCGCAGTTATGGCAATGAATTCAACCGTTCGCTGCGCCGTGACCCCTGTGCCGGTTGCCGTTATGGTACCCGCGCCTGCCGTGGTGGACTGGACGGTCACGGTGGCATCACCGCTGCCGTTTGTCACGGCGGTTGGCGCACTCAACGTGCCGCGGGTAGTCGCGAATGCCACCGTCTGACCTACGACGGGGTTGTTATCCGTAAGCCAGCGAACCGTGATGGTTCGCGCCGTATTCAGATTGACCTCGACGCCATCGGAGGCTGGCGTAATCACGGTGAAGCTGTCGGTATTGACCGCGACCTGTTGACTGGAATTCAGGCCCAAAGCGGAGACGGTAATTGTGTCGTCGCCCGGCTGATCCGTGGTCACGGTAAATGTTGCCTTTCCATTGACGTCCGTGGTGACGGTCGAGGAACTCACCGAATTGCCCTGGGACGAGGCGACAGTGACGTCGATGCCGCTGATGCCAGCGTCCCCCGAATCGATCAGGTTTACGACATAGTCGTTATTCTGCTGGAGGACAGCCGAGCTGGGTCCCTGCAAGGACAAGCGCGTACCGACTGTATTTACGGTGATATCTTCCCGAGCGGTGCCAGCCACCGCAGTGACCGTGAGCGTTTGATTGGCCTTGTTGCTGGGCGAGGCGGTCAGAGTAGCCGTGGCGACGCCATCGGTACCAGTAACTGCCTGGGTGACGTTGATGACACCCGCGTCCGCGGAGAAAGAGACCGTGACGCCTTCCATCGCGACGTTATTTTCGTCTTGCACGAAAGCACGAATGTCTGCGGACAGAGAGCCGTCCGTCGGGAGAGTCGGTGTGCTGGTCGTGAGCGTCAACGCTCCAACGACCGGCGCATTCGGATCCGGGTCGTCCGGGTTCTGAAACGCGTCGTCGCTGCCGCCGCAGCCGACCAGGGCCAGCGCGAGCGCGGCAAGGAAACTCATTGGGAAAATTTTGCGCATATTCCATTCCATCCAGTTCTGTCAGTCGACCGGGCGCGCCCGGTTAGTGGACGTTGACCGTTTCACGAACGATCTTCGGCGTGATGAACACCAGCAGCTCATCCTTGTCGTTCGTCCGGCGCGTGGCCTTGAAGAGGCGCCCGAGCACGGGCACGTCACCGAGGTAAGGCACCTTGTTCTCGTCGTTGCGGCGGGTCGTCTCCAGGATGCCGCCGAGCACGACCGTCTGGCCGTCATTCACGAGCACCTGAGTGTTGATCTCGCGAGTATCGATCGAAGGCACGCCGACACCGCCGGACTGCACGAGCACCTGCCCGACGCTGTCCTTTTTGATGTTGAGGTCGAGGATGATGCGACTGTCCGGCGTGATCTGCGGCGTCACTTTCAGCGACAGCACCGCCTTCTTGAACTGGATGGTCGTCGCTCCGCTCGAGGCCGACTCCTGGTAGGGGATTTCGACACCCTGCTCGATGCTGGCTTCCTTCTGGTTCGCAGTCAGCACGCGCGGTGAGGAGACCACTTCGCCGCGGCCTTCGGCCTGCGCTGCCGACAGCTCGAGGTCTACGATGTAGTCCGAGCCGAGGATCATCGTGGCGATGCGGCCCGCCGCGTTCTGCACCGGGAGGTTGACGTTGTAACGATCCGAGGCATTGGACCCCGTGGGGATCGGGATCGGGAACGGCGAATTTCCGTTCTGCAGATTGTCGAGCGCGCCGTCGAGGGCCGTATCGGTTGCGTCTGCGCTGCCCGAGGTCACGATCACACCGTCGTTGCCGTTGCGACGGATGCCCGTGTAGCCGGCGCGCACGCCGAGCTCACGAGTGAAGTCGTCGTTGACGATCACTATGCGCGCCTCGATCTGCACCTGGCGGATCGGAATGTCGAGAGTGCTGACCAGCCGGCGAATGTCCGCCAGACGGTCGGACGTGTCCTGAAGCAGCAGCGTGTTGGTGCGCTCATCGACTGCAACCGCGCCGCGCGACGACAGCAGCGAGCCGCCGCCTTGCGACTTGATGAGCTTCGCCATGTCGTCCGCCTTGGCGTAGTTCACCTGCATGAACTCCGCGCGCAGCGGCGCGAGCTCCTGGATGTCTTTCTTGGCGGCGAGGTCCGCCTTTTCGCGCGCGGCCAGTTCTTCGGCCGGAGCGACGATGATGACGTTGTCCTGCCTGCGCATGTCGAGACCCTTGGTGCGCAGCACGATATCGAGCGCCTGATCCCAGGGAACGTTCTGCAGACGCAGCGTGACGCTGCCCGTAACGGAATCGCTGACCACGATGTTCTGGCCGCTGGCGTCCGCGAGAAGCTGCAGCACGGCGCGCGTCTCGATGTCCTGGAAATTGAGAGTCAGGCGTTCGCCCGTGTACTCGCGCTTGTCGTCCTGCGCGGCGGCGGCCTTGCGCGCCGGCTGCACTTCGACCACGTATTGATCGTCAGTCTGGTAGGCGAGCTGCTCGTAGTCGCCCGTGGCGTTGATCACGACACGCGTCCCGTTACCGGCGCGCACGACGTCGAAATCGCTGATGGGGGTGCCGAAATCGATGGCGTCGTAGCGGCGCATGAGATTCTTCGGCAGCTCCGCGCCCGCGAAATCCACCACGATCTGGTTACCGACCTGGTGAAGGTTGATCTGGGTGCGCGGATCGGTGAGCTTGACGATTACGCGGCCGGCACCATCGGCACCGCGGCGGAAGTCGATCGCGCGGATGGCGCGCGCTCCAGAGGCGGCCGCGGGGCTCGAGGACTGCGCGGACGCAGTCGCGGCAGGCATGCTTTCGTCTGCTCCAGAGCCGAGGCTGACGATGATGTTGTTGCCTTCGACGCGCGTCTGGTAGGGCACGAGCCGCTCGAGGTTGAGCACCAGCCGCGTGCGATCCTTGGCTTCGGCAGCCACGATCGAATCAAGGCCGTTCGAGCGCACGTCGATGCGGCGCGAGGGCAGCGCGAGGGTCGTGTTCGCCAGGTCGAAGGAAATGCGTGCCGGGTTGTCGATCTTGAACGACAGCGGCTCCGTTGCGGGGCCGGACAGTCGCAAGGTCACCTGCAGCTGCTGCGCAGGCAGCGTCTGCACGTCGACCGCCTCGAGGCGGTTGCCGTCCTGTGCCAGCGCCGGTTGGCTGGCGAGCACGCCCAGCAGGCAGGCGAGCGCGCAGCCATGTGGCCGCACCCAGTATTCGATTCATCGCGCTATGGCGTTTCATTGCTGTTGGAACTCCCTAGGATGGCTGGCGACTACTCGTTGAGGGCGAGCGCGGCTGCGCGCTCGATGTACCCGCCGAGGCCGTCCGGAACGATTTCAATCACGTCGATCTTCGAAGGCGTTACGTCGATCACCTTGCCTTCGCTCGTTCCCATGTAGTTGCCGGGCACTACACGATGCACGAGCCCGTCTTTCGTCTGCACGAGCCCGTAATTCTGGCCGCCGAGCTTCAGGGTGCCGACCATCTTCAGGGTATCGAGCGGAAACTCTTCGAGAAACTCATGCTTGCGACGCGAGTCCGGGCGCGGTCCAGAAGCGCCGCCGACACCACTGGGACTGGCCGGCAGAAATGGCGAGCGCACGGTCTCCGCCGAATATACGAACGTTTCGTATGGCTTGACCTCGGGCAGGGGCTCGACACGGCCCCCGGCCTCTTTCTTGGTCTCCTCGATGAAGCGCGCCAGCTCATCGTCTGCGCTCGAGCAGGCGGCAATGCCGCATGCCAGCGCACATGCGCCCAGGACACGAATCTTCAGGCCGCTGCGGTTCATGTTCAGCCACCCGTCTCCGCACGTCGCGTCGCCTGCTGCTCTTTCTGCCTGGCCGACTCGGCCGCGGCGAGCTCTTCCTCGTCGAGATAGCGGTAGGTCTTGGCCGTCAGGTCCAGCGTGAGCTGATCGTACGCATCTTTCGAGTCGGTCTTGATGTCGATGTCGTGCAACGTGACGATTCGCGGCAGCGCCGCAATCTTGCTCACGAATTCGCCCAGCTGGTGGTAGCTGCCGGACAGCCGGATCTTGATCGGCTTCTCGGCGTAGAAGTCCTTCAGCTGCTCCGGCTCCGGCTGGAAAAGCTTTTCGTCGAGGGCGGCGCCGGCGCCCGCCTGCGAGATGTCGACCAGCAGGTTCGGCACCTCGGTCTTGCCCGGGAGCTGGCGCAGCAGGGCACCGAACGAGCGCTCGATGTCCTTCAGCTGCTGCTTGTACACCTCGAGATTGACGGCCTTGGCGTGCTTGCCGCTGAACTCGCTGCGCAGCTGGATCTCTTCCGACTCGCGCTGATCGAGCTCAGGGCGCTTGTCGCGCCACACGAGCAGGTACGAGAGGAGAAACGTAAGCACGACGAACCAAACAGCGACGGCGCCGAGGCGGATCGGCAGCGGCCACCGGCCCGGGTCGCGTGGATCTAGCGTCCGCAGTTCTTCAAGCAGGTTCATTGCGCACCCTCACTGCTGGCCACGCGGGCACCAGGCGTCGAGGCACTGTCCGCGTCGTCGCTCACGGTGCTGACCTGATCGGCATAAAGGGTGAAGGTGCGGGCGCTCGGCCCTGCGCCCTGGCCTGTCTTGACTTCGACGACCTCGAGGTCGGGGTTCTTCAGCCACTCGGAGCCATCGATGTTGCGCATGAAGGCGGACACCCGCGTGTTCGACTGGGCTATGCCGTCGAACTTCAGGTGCTTCTCCGTCTGCTTGATGGCGGTGAGATAGACGCCCTCGGGCACAGTGCGCGCAATCTCGTCGAACAGGTGAACCACCTCGGGCCGCGAGCGCTGCAGCTTTTCAATGATCTCCATGCGGGCGATGAACTTCTGCTTGGCGTTCTCGAGGTTGTTGATCTCCTCGATCTGCTTGTCGAGCGTCTTGATCTCGTCGCGCAGCATCTCGTTGCGCGTCTCCTGGCCCGAGATCATCGAGCCGAACATGAGGAAGGCGCCGAAGGTCGCGATGAGCGCGGCACCCGTGCCCGCGCCAAGGGCGACCATGAATGCGAGCTTGCGCTCTTTGCGCTGCTCTTCACGCCAGGGAAGGAGGTTTATGCGAGGCATGTCAGTCGAAACTCCGCAGTGCGAGGCCGCAGGCGGTAAGCAGTGCCGTGGCATCGCGCTGCACGGCCTGCGCCTTGGCGCGTGAGGACAGTTTCATTTGGCCGAGCGGGTCGCCCTTCTCCGCGGAGATGCCGACACGGCTCGAGATGACGTCGGCGACGCCCGGAATGTTGGCGCACCCGCCGCAGATCAGGATCTTTTCGGGCTGCTCGCGACCTGAGCCCGACGCAAGATAGAACTGCAGCGAACGGCTCACCTGCTGCGTCATGTCGTCGATGAACGGGTCGAGCACCTCGGACTGGAAATTGCCGGGCAGCCCGCCTTCTTTCTTGGCTCGGCCAGCCTCCTCCATGGAGAGCCCATAGGTGCGCATGATTTCTTCGGTGAGCTGCTGCCCACCGAAGGCGAAATCGCGCGTGTAGACCACCTTCAGATTGCGCAGCACGCTGAAAGTGGTGCTGCTCGCCCCAAAGTCGACCACCGCGATCGCGCGGTCGATGCCGCCATCGGGCATCTGGTGAGTCATGAGCTTGCAGGCGTTTTCGAGGGCGAAGGCTTCGACGTCGACGATCCGCGCCGTCAGGCCCGCAGCCTTCACGGCCGCCTGGCGCTGCTCGACGTTCTCGGTACGGGTGGCAACCAGGAGAACGTCGTTGGTTTCGGGGTCTTTCTCAGAAGGGCCCGAGGACTTCGAAGTCGTAGCTGACCTCGTCCATCGGAAACGGGATGTACTGGTCCGCCTGCAATTCGACCTGCGATTCGAGGTCGCTGACCCGCAGCGAACGCGGCATCTGGATCACTTTAGTAATGGCGGCGTCGCCGCTGATCGCGACGGCTACCTCGGTGCTCTTGGCGCCGGCGCGTTTGACCGCCCGACGGATGGCCTCGCCGACCGCCTCGGCATCGACGATGGCTTTCTCATTGATTGCATTCTGGGGCGTGGGCTCGGCCGCATAGGCCTCGACACGGTACTGCCCGCCGGCCATGGCGAGCTCGATCAGCTTCACGGAAGAAGTAGTTATGTCAAGGCCGAGCAAGGCGCGGTACTTACGCTGGAAGAGGAACATTTTCTTTATTTCCCTCAGTAAGTTACGCCCGAAAGCGCTGACCCCGCCCGCAATCGGCGGCCACTATATAACAGCGCAAAGTTAAATAGAACGTGCGACCGCTCATGTGCCAGAGGCTGCCCACCAAGCAATGGGCGGCACTCTAGGGGTTGTCACGCTTCCGAACTTTGACGCACTCGACGAATCGCGCCGGAATCTGCGTCCGGCGTTTCGATCAATCAGACCCAGGGCAAGCGCCGGCTACTATGCACAGCACCCAAAACGCAGGCAAGCAGTTAAAGTCCCGATCCTCCATGGAAAGACCCGCACCGTGACCCCTCGCTATCTGCGAATCGGGGGATTGCTCCTAGGTTGTGTGACCATGCTCACACTCCTGTTCGTATACGTCGTCATTTGCAGTTACGCGTACGTCGAACCGTCGCTGCCGTCAGTGGAATC
Source organism: uncultured Gammaproteobacteria bacterium (assembly GCA_963759725.1). Classification (GTDB taxonomy): domain Bacteria; phylum Pseudomonadota; class Gammaproteobacteria; order Steroidobacterales; family Steroidobacteraceae; genus CAVXAE01. Next base: position 389,608 of record CAVXAE010000001.1, read on the forward strand.
GATGCGCAAGGTGGAACTGCAGGTGCCGCTGCGCGTGTACACGCGCAGCGGCGCGCTCATTGCCCAGATCGGCGAGCAGCGCCGCATCCCGGTGACGTACGAGCAGATCCCCGAGTTCGTGAGGAACGCCTTCCTCGCCGCCGAAGACGACCGGTTTTTCGAGCATCACGGCATCGACTACGCCGGCGTGCTGCGTGCCGTGATCGTGAACCTGGTATCGGGTGACCGCTCGCAGGGCGGCAGTACGATCACCATGCAGGCGGCTCGCAACATGTTCCTGTCGCTCGACAAGACCTGGCGCCGCAAGCTCCAGGAAACGTTCCTGACCTACCGCATGGAAAATGCCTTCAGCAAGCAGGAGATCCTCGGCCTCTATCTGAACAAGATCTTCTTCGGGCAGCGCGCCTATGGCGTCGCGGCAGCGGCCGAGACCTTCTTCGGCAAGAAGCTCGACGAGCTGAGCGTGGCTGAGGCGGCAACTCTCGCCGGTGTCGCGCAGTTGCCGTCGCGCTATAACCCGATAACTAGCTCCCGGCTGGCAACCGTGCGGCGCACCTACGTGCTGCGCCGGATGAACGAACTCGGTTTCATCGACGACAAGACGGCGACGGAGGCGCGCGCTGAACCCATGATCGCGCGGGCGCATGGCCCTATGTTCGAAGTGGAGGCGCCCTACTTGGCGGAAATGGCGCGCCTCGCGCTACGCGAGCGCTTCGGGGCCTCGGCCGAGAGCGCCGGATACAAGGTCTACACGACCGTCGATGGCAGGTTGCAGACCGCGGCCAACCGCGCGTTGCGTATCGGGCTCATCGAATACGACCGGCGGCATGGTTGGCGGGGTCCGCTCGGGCACAGCGACAGCGACCCGGCTAGCGCTGCTGCACAACTGGACGACGTGCTCGAAGAGTACTCGCCAGTCGGTGAGCTAACGCCCGCCGTCGTGGTCTCGACCGAGGGAAAGAGTGCCCGGGCCTACGTGAAGGGGCGCGGGTATACACAGATGGATTGGGAGGGCCTTTCCTGGGCGCGACGTCAGCAGCGCGGCCAGCCGCTCGGGCCGGTGCCCACGAGCGCGGAAGAAGTCATCTCGTCGGGTGACGTGGTCTACGTGATCGCCAATGAGAAGGGCGCTGCGCAGCTCGCGCAGTTGCCTGAAGCGCAGAGCGCGCTTGTGGCGCTCGATCCCTTCGACGGCGCGGTCGCCGCGCTGGTCGGCGGTTTCGACTACTTCACGAACAAGTACAACCGGGTCACGCAGGCCAAACGACTGCCCGGCTCGGGATTCAAGCCCTTCCTGTATTCGGCGGCACTGGAAAACGGCTTCACGCCATCGACCATGCTGCTCGATGCCCCCATCGTGCTCGAAGGCGAAGGCATGGAGGCCGCCTGGCGACCTGAGAATTCCACGGGTGAATTTCACGGTCCGACGCGCCTTCGAGAGGCGCTGGTTCGCTCGCGAAACCTCGTCTCCATACGGCTGCTCCGCGCGATGGGCACCGGCCCCTCGATCGACTACCTCACCCGCTTCGGCTTCGAGCGCAAGGACATGCCTGCAAATCTGACCCTGGCGCTTGGCACGATGCAGGCAACTCCCCTCGAGATCGCCGCCGGCTACGCAGTGTTCGCGAATGGCGGCTTCCGCGTGCTGCCCTATTTCATCGACCGCATCGAAAATTCGGCGGGGGAAGTGATCTGGCGTGCCGAACCGCGCAGCGTGTGCGAGACATGCGCGCCATCCGAAACGGTGGCCGAGCGCGTCATCACCGCTCCGAACGCGTGGCTGATGACCAGCATGATGCAGGACGTGATCAGGCGCGGCACCGGCCGCCGCGCGCAGGCGCTTGGGCGCGACGACCTCGCCGGCAAGACCGGCACGACCAACGACGCCAAGGACGCGTGGTTCAACGGGTTCTCGCCCAATCTCGTCGCCTCGGTGTGGGTCGGGTTCGACCAGGAACGCTCGCTGGGTGAAACCGAAGAAGGCGGCAAGACAGCCCTGCCCATCTGGGTGCATTTCATGCGCGAAGCCCTGCGCGGGGTCCCGCAACGAACCCGGTCGATGCCCGAAGGGCTGGTCACCCTGCGCATCTCGCCTTACACGGGCCGCCTGGCACCCGATGGCGATCCTGAGGCGATCTCCGAGGTATTCATTGCCGATCATCTGCCGGGAGGTGCCGTGCCCGGTGACGAGGACGCGAGCCACAGCGGTGCCGATGATTCCACGAGTGCAGAGCCAATTTTCTGATGCCCAGGCGACAGCACCCCGAACGAGCCGAAAACCTGCGACGCGCCCTCGCACAGGAAGCGGCGCGACTGATGGCAGAGCACGGCATACACGATTTTCTGACGGCCAAGCGCAAGGCCGCTGAACGCTTCGGCGTCGCGGACAACGGCGCGCTGCCGCGGAATACGGAGATCGAGACCGCACTCGCGGAGTATCAGCGATTGTTCGAAGGCGAAACCCACCACGAATCGCTTTACGCGCAGCGGCAGGTAGCGCGTGGAAGCCATGCGCAGGCTGCATGAATTCCAGCCGCGCCTGGTGGGGGCGGTGCTTAGCGGCACGGCCACGGAGCATTCCGACGTGCAGCTTCACCTCTTCACCGATAACGCCGAATCGGTGGCGATCAAGCTGCTGGACGCCGGCATCCCGCATGAGGTCACCGAAAAGCGGGTGAAGATGAACGCGGAGCGCATGGTCGCCTGTCCGGGCGTGCGCTTCGAGATCGACGCTCAGCCTGTCGAAGCCACCGTGTTTCCATCGGACGGTATCCGTCAGTCACCCGTGAGCCCGGTCGATGGCAAGCCGATGAAGCGGGCGGGCCTCGAAGAGCTCGAGACTCTGCTGAGGAGCTGAGCCGCGTCGAGCCGCTCAGGCCCGCGTGGCAATATCGGCGTAGTCGCGCCGCGTGGGGCCGGTATAGAGCTGGCGCGGGCGTCCGATCCGCATGCCCGGATCCGAGATCATCTCCTGCCAGTGCGCGACCCAGCCGACCGTGCGCGCGATCGCGAACATCACGGTGAACATCGAGCGCGGAATGCCGATAGCGCTGTAGATGATGCCCGAATAGAAATCGACGTTCGGATAAAGCTTGCGCGCGACGAAGTATTCGTCCTTGAGGGCAATCTCCTCGAGCCGCAGTGCCAGGTCGAACAGGGGATTGTTCGAGTGCCCGAGCTTCTCGAGCACCTGGTGGCACATCGCACGGATGATCTTGGCGCGAGGATCGAAATTCTTGTAGACGCGGTGACCGAAGCCCATGAGCCGGAAGTGGCTGGTCTTGTCCTTCGCCATCGCCAGATACTTGGGAATGTTCTCCACGCTGCCTATCTGCTCGAGCATGGCGAGCACGGCTTCGTTCGCGCCGCCGTGCGCCGGCCCCCAAAGCGCGGAGACGCCCGCGGAAATCGCTGCATAGGGATTCGCGCCCGTGCTGCCGGCCAGTCGTACGGTGGAGGTGCTTGCGTTCTGCTCGTGGTCGGCATGTAGCACGAACAGCAGATCGAGCGCGCGGGCGACGATTGGATCCAGCTTGTACGCTTCGCAGGGCACCGCGAAGAACATGTGCAGCAGGTTGCCGCAATAATCGAGGTCGTTGCGCGGGTAGACGAAGGGCTGCCCGACCGAATGCTTGTGAGCCGCGGCGGCGATCGTCGGGATCTTCGCGACGATGCGATGCGAGAAGATCTCGCGGTGTCGCGGGTTATGGATGTCCATGGTGTCGTGGTAGAAGGCGGACATCGACGACACCACCGCCGACACCATCGCCATGGGGTGCGCGTTGTGGTGAAAGCCGTTGAAGAACCGCAGCAACGACTCGTTGATCATCGTGTGATAACGGATGTTGCCGGTGAATTCCTCGAGCTGCTTGCGATTGGGCAGCTCGCCGTGCAGCAGGAGGTAGGCGACCTCCATGAAGGTGCTCTTCTGCGCCAGCTGCTCGATGGGATAGCCTCGATGCAGCAGCACACCGGCGTCGCCGTCGATGTAGGTGATCCTGCTTTCGGTCGCGGCGGTGGAGCCGTAGCCGGGATCGTAGGTGAAGACGCCGAGATCCTTGTAGAGCGGGGCAATGTCGAGCACCGCGGGGCCGATGGTTCCGTTGCGCAACGGCAACTCGCTCTTCTTGCCGGAAGCCGGATTCTGCAGTGGAAATTTCGCGTCTGTCATGAGCGTGCGAGGGTTACATGGCGCACGCGTCGAATCAAGCGGCTACGGCCTACTCCACAACCTTGATGAGCTGTCCGGGCTGCAGCTTGCCGTTGGGATACACGCCATTCAGCAGCTCGAGCTCTTCCTTCTGATACTTCTCGACGGGGACATTCTTCGCGTACTCCGCAAGCTTGGTGCTCTCCGTGGCCTGCACCACCTTGAGGCGATATGGCTGCGCGAGCGGATATTCCGATGGCTTCAGGTTGCGCAGTGTCTGGATCGTCGACTGGAACAGTCCGTCGTCGGCGGGCAGGCCGCGAGCGCCGGAGCGGCTTGCGGCACCGAACAGGAATGCGCTCTTGTCGCGATACACCACCGTCCAGCGCACCGGGCCTTCGCCACCATCCAGCGGCGAGCCGTTGCGGGTGACTACCGTGTAGGCGGGCATTCCATTGACTTCGATCTCTTCGCCGCGCGCGATCGTGGCGCCCTTCAGGTTCTGCAGCAGGAACTCGCGCGGCGATTGCTTTTCGGGGCGCGGCTCCAGCGTCACCTGCATGATGGATTCCTTGCTCAGCGGCTCGGCACTCGAGCCCTTGGAGTACGCGAGGATGCGGTCCCGCTGATTCTCGATGGTCCAGCCCTTCGGAAAAGCCAGGGTGATGCCCATGTCGGCATGATAGAAACGGTTGTCGCGAACGATGCCCTGCGCACGACTCGAACCGTAGGGCATGCCGTCGATGGCCTTCATGTACTCCTCGCGGTTGTCGATCCAGCCGCCTTCGGGCTGATCGGTGATGCTCGCAGCACCCTTGGCTGCCTGCACCGACCGGGCATCAGGCGCCGGATGCGATGAAAACACGCCGTGATAGATCTGTGGCTCGCGGCCTTCGTCCTTGGCGCGTTGCAGCTCGAATGTCTCCTGGCTGCGGAACACCTTGAACACTTCTCCCATCGCCTCCGGGTCATAGCCGGATTTCGTGGCATACACGAGGCCGAACCGGTCCGCCTCCATTTCGTTCTCGCGACCGTAGCCCTGGATCCAGGCCTGCGCGCCGACGTTCGCCATCTGCGCTATCGCGCTGGATCCAGTGGCAATGGCGGCACCGGTCGCCAGCACCCGGCGAGGACTCCACGGGTCTGCCGCCGCGCGGGGTGCCGTGCGGTGACGTGGCCAATCTCGTGGCCCAGGACTGACGCGAGCTCTGCCTCGCTGGTGAGGTAAGCAAGCAGGCCGCGATGGAGGTAGACGTATCCGCCGCCGGTGGTGAAGGCGTTGACTGATTCGTCGTCGAGCACCGTGAATGTGAATTTCCAGTCCGGCAGGTCGCTCTGCCTGGCGACCTTCTGACCGACGGTATTGACGTAGTCCTGCACGGCCTGGTCTTCGTAAAGCCCATAAGCGCGCACGATCTGCTCGTAGAGGCGCCGGGACTGCTCTATCTCGCCCTTGGTCGAGGAGAGCACGACATTCTTGCCGCCGGTCGCAGGGTTGGTGGCGCAACCGGCAAACGCCAAGGCGGCCATTAGGATGAGGGCGACGTTGCGCATCATGTATTGCTCCCGCGGGCGTGGGCCAGCCGGACGGCAGCCCAGAAAAGCTTATATAGGATCGGGGAGGCTAAAGAGAAGTTCCAGCCGAAGCGCTGCAGCGAGCGCGCGACCTCGCTACTTGGCGGCCGGGGCCGCGTACTTCTTGCGAAACTTGTCGACGCGCCCGGCGGTATCGACGATCTTCTGCTTGCCCGTGTAGAACGGATGGCAGCTCGAGCACACCTCGACTTGCAGGTCCTGGCCCAGCGTCGAGCCCGTCTTGAAGACGTTCCCGCAGGTGCAGGTGACGGAGATTTCTTTGTAGTCGGGGTGGATGGCAGGTTTCATGGGCGGTCACCAAAAAGGGCGCGCAGTCTAACGACAGCCACCGCAGCCCTCAAGCGGAAGCGAATCGGCGCGCGGGGAGGCGCGGGAAACTATCCACAGAAGTTGTGGATAACTCTGTGCACTTCAAGCCTCCGATGCGCGCGATTTCCGCAAAATATTGCATGTTTGTTAACTTGGCTAAAAAATGATCAGGCGCTTTTAATCTTTAAAAACAATACTTATGACGTTGTTATTCAGCGACTTAATGGGTTTCACACGTAATTCGCTCATTTGTCGATGACCCGGCGGTTTGCCTGTGCATAACGGTTGGCTGTACCCCTCAAAGGAGCTGCTTAAAACTCTGTTGACATCTCGGAAAGCTGCGCCGCATCAGCCTTTTCGGGCAGGAACTCCATCATAAGATCGTTGAGGAATCGCATCCCGAGCTCCGTGGGCCGGTAGTGATTCGCAGCTCCCGCGAGCAAACCACGCCCGATGAGGCGCTCCACCGCAGCGTCAGCGTGACCCCAGGCGAGACCGGTACGCTCCTCGAACAGCGCGGCATCGAATCCGTCGACCAGACGCAGCGCATTGAGCATGAATTCGAACGGTAAGTCGGGCGCGGCAACCGCGCTTGCGCTCGAGCGACCGCGGGTCCGACGCCAGATACCGGCGCGGTTCGCGGAGCTGAGTCGTACGGAAGATGCGCGTTTGCAAGCGTCAGCTTGCCGTGCGCGCCGGCCCCGATGCCGACGTAGTCACCGAAAGTCCAGTAGTTGAGATTGTGCAGGCAGGCGTGCCCGGATCGCGAATAGGCGGAAACTTCGTACTGCGAGAATCCGGCCGACGCCAATTGATCGCGGCATTGCAACAGCATGAGGGCCGCCGCATCGTCGGCAGGCAGGGACGGAGGGGAAGCCGCGAATACGGTGCCTGCCTCGATGGTCAACTGGTAGTGAGACAGGTGCGCCGGTTGCAGGCCAAGCGCGCGATCAACGTCACTCACCGCATCCGCAATTGTTTGTCCAGGCAGCGCGTACATCAGATCGAGATTGAAATTCGCCAGGCCCGCGGCGTGAAGCTCTTCAGCTGCGCGCGCCGTCTCGGCCGGCGAATGGATGCGGCCCAGTGCCTGCAGTGCGCGCGCATCGAAGCTTTGCGCTCCAAGCGACACGCGCGTGATGCCAGCGTCGGCATATTCTGCGAAGCGGCCCCGCTCGATGGCTCCGGGGTTGGCCTCCATCGTGACTTCGATCTTGCCGATGACGGCCAGATGTTTGACCGCGGCCGCGAGCACCCGCGCGATCGCTTCCGGCCCGAACAGGCTCGGCGTGCCGCCGCCCAGGAAAATGCTGACCAGAGGCCTGCCCACGAGCGCTTCGGCTTGCGATTCGATGTCCCGCTCGAGCGCCTGCACGTACCGCTCCTGCGGCAACTCGCCGTGCAGCGTGTGAGAATTGAAGTCGCAATACGGGCACTTGCGCACGCACCATGGGAAGTGGACGTAGAGCGCGAGCGGCGGGCTCATGGACGCCGTGACAGCAGCGAGTGGAGTTTGCGCAAGGCTGCGGCGCGGTGGCTGATTGCATTCTTTCGCGCCGGCTCAAGTTCGCCCGCGCTCAGCGCGCTTCCCAATGGCAGAAAGACCGGATCGTACCCAAAGCCGTGCGGCCCGCGCGGCGCGGTGAGGATGCGGCCTTCCCAACTTCCAGCCGCGATCAATGGCGAGCTCGTGTCGGCATCTTCGACGAGCGCGATCACACATCGATACCGCGCGGTTCGCTCTTCAGCCGGGACACCCTCGAGCTCGCGCAACAACTTCTGGAGATTCTGCTCATCGCTCGCCTTTTCGCCGGCATAGCGCGCGGAGCGCACGCCAGGGCGTCCGCCAAGAGCATCCACTTCCATCCCGGAATCATCCGCCAGCGTCGGCAATCCTGCGTGACGCGCGGCATGTCGCGCCTTGATGAGCGCGTTCTCGTGAAATGTCTCCCCCGTCTCGGCCACAGGCTCGATGCCCAGCCGTGACTGCGCGACCAACTCATGGCCGAGCGGCTCGAGCAATGCGGCAAGCTCGCGCAGCTTGCCGTCGTTTCCGCTGGCCAGCACGAGCTTCACGTCTTTGTGAGTGCGAGCGTCTCGGCTTGCAGGGCGAACAGCTGCCCCAGCCCTTTCGAGGCCAGCTCGAGCAGGGCATCGAGCTCGTGGCGACGAAATGCGTGGCCTTCGGCGGTTCCCTGGATCTCCACGAACCCGCCGCCATTGTTCATCACGACGTTCATGTCGGTCTCGGCCTGGGAATCCTCCGCATAGTCGAGATCGAGAACAGGGCTTCCGGAGAATATCCCTACCGAAATGGCAGCCACCTGTCCGTGTAGCGGACTTGTGCGGATCGCACCGCGACGCAGAAGTTTTTCGCACGCTTCCGCCAATGCGACATACCCTCCCGTGATGGCCGCGGTGCGGGTGCCGCCATCAGCTTGCAGCACGTCGCAATCGATGGTGATCGTTCGTTCGCCAAGGGCTTTGAGATCGATGACGGCCCGCAGAGAGCGGCCGATGAGACGTTGGATCTCCTGAGTGCGTCCGCTCTGCTTGCCGCGCGCAGCCTCACGCGCCATTCGCGTGTGAGTTGCACGCGGAAGCATTCCGTATTCCGCCGTCACCCAACCCTGCCCCTTGCCGCGCAAGAAAGACGGCACGCCGTCTTCAACGCTGGCTGTGCAAAGAACATGAGTGTCCCCGGCCTCGATGAGCACCGAGCCTTCAGCATGCCTGGCGAACCCGCACACCAGGCGCGTAGCACGCAGTTGATCCACCGCGCGTCCGCTGGGTCGCGCGGTCACTGCAGAATCCTTAGCGCAGCCGCGGATGTATTGTCGCTTCCGTGCCCGCCTCGCGAGACGGCGCGATTCCCCAGGGTGCTCAACGTCTGGCGCATACCATCCGCTCCTGAAAGGCCGGCGCCAAGATCCTCGTCACGTAGCGAACCCCACAATCCATCCGTGCAGACCATAAGAACGTCGCCGGCTTGCACCGTGCGGCGCGTGCCCACAGTCATGTCGGGCAGGATCGGATCGCCCCCCAGACAGCACTCGACGAAATTTCGCATCGGATGATTTCTTACCTGATCGGCCGTGATCAATCCCTCGCGCAACAGCAGTTCGACGTGGCTGTGATCGCGGGTGCGATACAGGATCGCTCCATTGCGCACGTGATAAATGCGGCTGTCTCCCACATGCGCCCACCACGCCGAGCCCTCCTGTACCAGGCACACCGCGCATGTTGCGCGCGGGCGGTGCTCGAGCGGCAAATGCGCACCGAGTCGCACGACTTCTTCGTGTGCCCTCCCCAGCGTCATGTGCAGAAATCCGAGAGGGTCGAAGACTGGATGCGGCGTACTCCAGAACGCATCCATCACGACCTTCTGCGCAATCTCGGCGGCGCGCGCACCTTGTGCGTGCCCGCCCATGCCGTCCACCGCAATCAGCAGCGCCGCGTGCTCGGCGACCGCCGCGCTCGCTTTGTCCTGGTTGTCGTCGCGCGCCCCGATGAGACTGATATCGGCGTAATCGACCTGCAAGGAGGCTCTCGCGCTCTGTTAGACTGGGCGCGTTTTATATCACGCTTGGCAGTACCTTCCGCATGATTGCGAGCATGACCGGCTTCGCCCGCCGCGAATCGTCCGGCCCCTGGGGCTCCCTCGTTTGCGAGCTGCGCAGCGTCAACCATCGATTCCTCGAAAGCAGTTTCCGGCTGCCCGAAGAGCTCCGCGCAGGCGAATCGGACTTCCGCCAGGCCCTGCTGAAGGAGCTGAAGCGCGGCAAGGTGGATTGCACCTTGACATATCGCGCCGCGCGCGAAGGCGAGAAAGCATTGAATCTCGATGCAGCGGCATTGGAGAGTCTGCTCGCCCGCCTGCGCGAACTCGCGGGGGCGCTCCCTGACAGTCACACCATCAACCTGATCGATGTGTTGCGATGGCCCGGCGTCATCCGCGATGACAGCGTGGCGGGTGAAGAGCTGGCCACAGCGGCGCGCAAGCTGTTCGCGGAAACGGTGGGGGAGCTCGCTGCCGCCCGCGCCCGCGAGGGCGCCCGTCTGCGAGAGCTCATCGAGCAGCGTTGCGGTGGGCTCGAGGGGCTCGTGAAGCAGGTGCGTGCCCGCTTGCCGGAAGTGCAGGCGCGAATCCGCGCACGCCTCACGGAGCGTTTGGCTGAGCTGAAAGCGCAGGTCGACCAGGAGCGCCTCGAGCAGGAGCTCGCCATTCTCGTCCAGCGGCTGGATGTCGATGAGGAACTGGACAGGCTCGCAGGTCACGTCACCGAAATCAGGCGCGTGACCGCGGCAAACGAGCCCGCCGGGCGTCGCCTCGATTTCCTCATGCAGGAATTGAATCGCGAGGCGAACACGCTGTCTTCGAAGTCGCAGGACCTGGAGACGACGCGGGCGGCGGTGGATATGAAAGTCATCATCGAGCAGATGCGCGAGCAGGTGCAGAACGTCGAGTAGACTCTGGCATCGTCTTGCCTCGTCTGCTCTCAGGCCTTCTGCTCGCGAAAAGGCCTGAATGTAAGCCGCCGAATCGTCTTGTGTCGTCCAGCATCGTCTGAGACAGTCTGTATGTTACAGTGTATCTACACGTGTATCTACCGGTCTGCCGACTATCGAATGCATTCGGAGCGGTTGGTAGATACATACCACCCTTCAGAAAAGGCCCGTAATGCCGCAGGAGAAGCTCAACGCGCTGTCCGTGGAGCGGGCGCACCGTAAGGGGGTGCCAGTAGCGCTCAACGACGGAGGAGGCTTGTACTTCCGCAAGCAGACCGCAAGCGGCGCGGCCTGGATGCTGCGGTATCGATTCGCCGGCAAGCCGAAGTGGATGGCGCTCGGCAACTTCCCGGACATGAGCCTGGCTCAGGCTCGCAAGGAAGCCCGCGCAAAGCGAGTTCTCCTGGATACTCATAAGGACCCCCTCGAGGAACGTCGTGCCGCACGGGCGCGCCAGGTCGAGCGCCGGTCCTTTGCAGAACTCGCGGAGGACTGGTACAGCACGGAAATCGAAGGTCAGGTCAAGCATCCGAAGATAGCCCGGCGCTACCTCGACAATCACTTGCTCCCACGGCTGCGGCACAAGAAGGCCGACGAGATCACGACCACCGACATCACAGGCATTGTCGATGGCATTAAGAAGGAGGCCCCGACCGCGGCCAACGATCTCCTTCGATACTCGCGCAGGATCTTTGATTTCGGGGTGCGCCGCAGGCGAGTGCCCATGAACCCCGCGGCGGGCCTCGTCCCAAAGCGCGACGGTGGAGGGACAGAACGGCCGCGCCAGCGATCTCTGCGCTTCGACGAGCTGGTGGCATTCTTCAAATCCATGCGCGACACGCCTGCGTTCGGGCAGGTTAACGAGCTCACGGCGAAGCTGTTGCTCGCTTTGCTGGTCAGGAAGATGCAGCTCATCGGCGCGAAGCGCAGCGAGTTCGACTTGGACGGCAAGACCAACCAAGGGCCGGTATGGAGACTGCCAGCGAGCAAGGCCAAGACGGACAAGATCGCACTCGACATCCCCCTCGTACCGCAGGTCGTTGCTTGGCTGCGCCGACTCGAAGTGCTGGCTGGCAACGACGAGTACCTGTTCCCTCGTCTTCGACACGATCGCCGCCAGCGCTTCCCGCACATGGGTGTCGACACGTTGAACGTCGCGCTCTCAACGCTGGATCACAACCTTGAGCACTTCACAGTGCATGACCTTCGCCGCACAGCTCGCACACACCTGGCGGAGCTCGGCGTGCTGCGTGAAGTCGCCGAGCGATGTCTGGCACACAAGATAAAAGGCGTGGAGGGCACCTACGACACGCATTCGTACTTTAAGGAGCGTCGTCAGGCCCTCGAGCAGTGGACTGAGATCCTGTGCGCTGCGGAGAAAGGTAAATCGCGCGGCAAGGTGTCACCGCGGAAACGCGTGTCATAGCCGGTAGACATCAAGTACGAATCTCTTCTGGACGCTTGCGATTTTGGACACGCCCAGGCCGTGCAGCGTGCCACAAGGGCGCCACCGCCCAGCGCTGCACCTGCAGGATATGCCTTGAACGCCGACGCGATCCCGGCGATCAGCTGGACGGTCCAGAAAGTAGTTACGGAAGGTTTGGCGTTCTATGCGGTTCAAGGCCGTCAGCGCACTGAGGGGAGCGTGTCGCGCACGCATTGCTCCTGGATTACTGTTGTGTCGGGTGCAGCCGCCATACATTCCATGGCCTTAATGAGCAACGTACCCTTGAGAGCCATCACCGGTTCGATTATTGAATTTGTTATTTTCCGTTCGATCGTTCGCGAATCAAGATCCGGGTGATGTCGAAGATCAAGCCAGGTTTTTTCGCTCAGACGCCCGCCCAGCTGACCTAAATAGAATGAGGGATATGGATCACTGTGCGAACAAGGTGGACTCTCGGGTCTTCCATGCACCCGGCTCGTGAGAACTCGAGCTACAAGGTCGCCGCCTTTGCTGAGAGCCAGAATGAGGAAGTACTTGCCCCTGAACTCCCCTGTGACAGCGTCGCAGTAATGGCGTGAGTTAAAGAATATCTCGCCGACGTTCACGAGAGAGAGCGGTCATTCAGTGAAGATCGGCTGCAGCTATCAAACTGTTACGTTCATGAGCTGCTTCGAGGACGGCCTCACGATTCGGGTCGTCGTCGGCGATGGCGAGCCGGTAAGGAATGCGCTCGTTTCGCCCTCGTCCGGAATCCCAAATCTTGTCCCAAGGACCAAGTTCAACGTGGGTGTAATTTATTAGAGGGCGCGTCTTCTCGTCACGAAAACGAGTGGCCAGCTCCTGCATCATCGCGAGCTCTCGTTTCGTAAATTGCTGTGGGTCGAATGCACGACGGGGTACAACCAGCTCTCGTACGTAATCAATTACCTTTTCCGGCACTATTTCGACGGCTGCTGCCAAGTCCGGGCCGGGCGCATCCCACTCTTGGTACACATCAAAGGGGACCGGGCCGAGCTTCCAAGCATGGTAGTCGAGCCCAGTAACACTGTGGCCAGTGACTCGGAAATGGTTGAAGTCGAGAAGATAGAGCAGCTTGATCAGCTTGATCTTGCCGCAGAACTTCGTGTTAGCAGCGAAGTAAACAATCGCGTTTATAAGCTTTTCGCGGTCATGAAGAATAATCATGGAATGGGCTGCCTTCTCATGAACTGACGGCGACGCTAAGGCTGAGTCCAGCAGAGAAAGGCACTCGAACGTAACGCTGTCTCACTGGACTTCCAAGGTCGGGGACCACGCTCTTGTAATTTAGCATAGTTAAGCCCTAACTATGCTACCTATGGGTCGCAAAAAGAACCCGCTCGGAACCGTCCAGGAGCGATTCTCTGGAAATCGGATTATCCGCGCTTATCTTGAGGACCTGGTTACGACCGGGCTCTATGGAAGAAGCGCTGGAGAGGCCGCCGAGCGGCTCGTCAGCCAAGGGATTCAGCGTGCCATCGAGCAGGGGACAATCGCGAAGCGCTCCGATTCGGGCGGCGGCAACAACTCGGACGGGTAGACTGCGGTTCCGTACCCCTTGAAGTAGCAGCAGAAGGGCGCGGTTATGTCGATCAACGAGCTTACAGACGATCTCGAAGCCGCCGCCCGATCCGCTCTTATCAAGTCGGGAGCGATCAAACCGTGTCCATTCCATTCGGATGTGATGATTCGAATCGATAGCTACGACGCCGAGCGCCACGCGTACGCAATTGCAACGAATGCTCTGAAAGCGGATGGCACGACGTGGTTGCGGGAAGAATTGATGCCCGCCATCAAGCAGGAGCTCAACATGGCCGCAGATGGCGAGTGCCCCCAGTGCGCAACTATTCGAGACCGATGAATTGACCAGCAGCTGGATGAGGCGCCTCATTTAAGCGAAGCAGTATGCTCGCAGGTATGGAGTCACTATCGCCGCCACCTGTGGACAAAGCCGATTACTCGAAGGCCTCCAGCCCCAGATGTGCACGCGGATCTGTCGGCGCTAACACCCGGGCGTATGACTACGCGAAGCAGGCTATCGACCTCGAGGAAGTGGGCAAGATTCGCGCTTCACAGAAGGCGAAGCGCCAGGCGATGGAGTGGCTTCGCAAGACGATGAAAATAGAGGCGCGCTACCCGACCTTTACTCGCGATGAATATCTGGTAAGGCGTGAACGGCTCAACGGACGGTGATAAGACCCTCTATATGACACTACGTCTGCTGCTTATTGTTCTGAGCGCCGTAGTCGTAGGCGCTTGCTCACGCGAATCCGATCCAGTGGACGCGAGCCGGACCGGTGAGGAAATGTTCGAGGCCCACTGTACAGAGCCCCTTCCAATTTTCACATTGGGTCCAAAATCGCACCCGACCAAGGAGCAGGAGGCTGCACTGTGCTCCTGCATTTGGATGAAGCTTGATCCTTCCGAACGCGAGCCGCTCTCAGCTTTGAGCAAGCCACCAAGCAAGTCAGCCGAACAGATTGATGCGGCCATGCGCCCATTCGCTGCAGCGGTGAAGGCCTGCGGTGGCATGGAACTGTAGGGGGTCGTCCACCAAGTCGGTTTTGCATTACAGCATCTGAATAGCTGGATTTGGTGCGCGCGGAGGACCATCATGCCGGCGCAAGCTTCACGGACGGGAGAATAAGAAAATGAAACTCGTTGGTTTGGGTTTGGTGGTCGCCACGGTTTTGACTCTCGGCGCAATCTCCCCACGGTCGCCTTCTGCAGCAGACGTGATGGCGCTGGCATCTCCGCCGCGCAGCGCTGCCTTCATGCAATCGTTTGGCCTTGAACCGTCGTCGGCAACTGCTTCGACACAAGCCTGCTGTAAGGTCTGCACTAAAGGAAAGGCGTGCGGTGATACTTGCATAGCGAGGGAGAAGACCTGTCGAACGCCGCCCGGGTGCGCCTGCGACGGCTGACATGGAAGCGGGGAACAAAGAATATATGCCGGAGTTTCCGGCTTACGCCAAGCCGTACATAGGGATCTTCAAGTCGGCGGCTCCGGCGATATTCAGAGGTTCAACCGGTCACGAGGTCTTGAACGCGTCCGACTGTGCGTTACAGGCCTTTGAGCGCAGCCCCGATTTCTTCGGCGCGGCATTCATGGCGATCTCGCGAAAGTATTCGGGGCGCGATGCGCAGCAGCGCAAAACTGGGTATTGCGATGAGTACGATACCTGGTACAGCCAGTGGTTCCATCGTTCGCGGACTGCGCTGCAGGAAGACATGCGGCAGCTTTCCATGGACAAATCCGGACTGTGTGGCGCATTGGCGGAGTATCTGAAGGAACCCCGATTTCACAGTGAATGGCTCGACTGGTATTTCGCAAACACGATTGTCTACAGCGAGCTCCTGCTTACGTGCGATATGGTTGAAACCGCTGTTGGTGGTGCTTTCACGACCTCGTTTATTCGCGAGGGTGGGGCCTCCGCGTTCGCAGGGATCTTCATTCGCTTTGTGCTATTCGTAATCAAATGGGGGATTTGGCTGGCAGCAGCCGTCGCTCTCGGCACTACGGTAGGAACATGGGGTGTGCTGGGCCTGATAGCCCTCACCATTGGTTACCTGGTGCGAAAGTATCGTGGCCGCGCCAAGGTAGCTGCCGTGCTGGCCGCTATGCGAAACGCGTATGACGTGTTCGCCACTCCAACCTTCAGTTGGGAAATTGCATGGTTGGAGCTGAACAAGGCCCGAGAGCTTGGTGCGGTATGGCCGGGCGAGTTGTACAAGCTCGTCGAGATCAGGCGTATTGCGGGTTTGCGTGCTGCTTCGACTGGTTAAGTCCGGAGAAGTCCGTCGAAGTCCAGAGAAGTCCTATGGGGCCGCTCAACTACTACCCGCAGCACCCTGAGAGGGAGGTTTCGCAAGATCTCGCGCTGCGCTCAGCGCCGAATACAAGGCAGTCTCGTACACCAAACATCTTTAAGGCCGTTTCTTAGTTTCGCACCGAAGGTGCCAACGCGCGTGTGGTCGGCCAAGTCTGCGCGGCCGACTAAGCAAGCCCGTCTGCGGGCGCGCAATAGTCTTCCTCTGCTTGCGTGTGGGTCTGTGTGAATCTGATGAATACTTCCAGAGGGTAGGACAGTCTCATTCAGATTGAGACAGATCCACACGCCGGAGAAGCTGGCAGCTGCCATTCCCATGGTCCCTGATGGTCACTGGGAGTGGAGGCGATACGCAGTGCTCGCTTGGCCTCGGTGAGGTGCCTCAGGGAATGGCGAGCCTCTCGAGCTGCGGCTTGAACTTCCTGCGCCAGCTTCGGACCGCCGGCCAGGTACTCCGAAAGCCATGCGGCCGCTCGGTCCACTCCGGCCTTGACGGCATCTCGACGAGTGGTGTGCTCAGGCGTGAATATCTCTTCCGCCTGCCGCATTTCGCGCTCGTCGCTCCAGGCAATGAAGGGGTGCCCCTCCGCCGTCACCTCAATGCGATACGAGAAGCCGGCGCTATCCGGCCCGAGATTTACCTTGCCCGGAAGCATGAGGCGCCTGGAGCTCTCGGCCGGGTCTTTAGCCACCAGGAACGCGGCACGCGCGGCGGCTGCGAAAGCCACAGATCCTGAAATGCGAGCCAGCGCGCCGGAAATGTTGGCGCCGCCCTTGTTCAAGTGACTGACTGCCAGAACAGCAAATCGAAGCTCTGATGCCACAGCAGACAGTCCCGCCAGGAGAGCGCGCACCTCTGCGTTCTTGTGGGAATCGGCCCCTCCCAGGAATGCCGTGATGGGATCAATGACGACCATCCGGATGCTGTGCTTGACCGCGAGCTGCCTTAGCTGACCGACGTGCTGATCGAGGGCGATCGCGAGCTGGCGTTCCCGACCATTGCGGTTCGTCTCCATCAAGCCTGACCAGAAGAACACACGATCGAGGTCGGCGCCGGCAGCCAGCAAGCGCGGCTTGATCGTGTCGGCGGGGTCGTCCTCTCCGCTGATGAACAGGACATTGCCAGCGGGTGAATAGTCCGAATCGAACGGCATCTCCCGTTCGGTGGTGAGCCGAGCAGCGATGTCCAATGAGATCAACGATTTTCCAAGGCCGGGATCTCCGGCAAGGATTGTCGTTTTCCCGGTCCATAAGACGCCATCCCAGATCGGCTCCAGCATCCGCGTTTCAATGTCACTCGCTCTGTCGACGATGGGTTGAAGGGAGGGCGTGCGTGAAGCCTCAGCGTCCATGGGGCACCTCTGCAGACGCCGGCATTCCCCCCCGACTCATCGCCACAAGGACTGCGAGATAAGCCTCGATGTCGTGTTCGAGCCATCCGACCGCACGACCTCCGAGCCGTATGGACTTCGGGAATTTCCCTGCTGCGATTCGTGCATAGAGAGTGGATCGGCCGAGGCCGGTGCGAGCTTGAACGGCTTTCAGCCGAAGGAATGAAAGGGCCATGTAGATCGTCCTGCGCTTGCGCGCCGTTGGTTGAAACATGACTCACAGAGTAGGAGCATGCTGCGTACGATCCAAGTTAGAACCTGCTTTTCTTTGGGGTAAGGCGAGTGATTCAAAAATGCCTTGTTTACAAGAGCAAATGGCTCGCACGGACGGCGATATCCTATGTCATTCAATTAGAGAGACCGTCTCTAACTAAGAAGCGGTTTCGTGCAACTTCGCTCCGGAGTTACCCGCTCCATTTCGTGTCTATATCTGGGCTTCTCTGTCGGACACTGCATCGGACTTCTACGGAATGGGCATCCGTCGTGGCGTTCTCTCTTGACCAAGTGCACCCGTTCAAGCGCGACTCGGAAATCTTCCGCGGGTAGTTCCTCCGCTTTCTTCGCCAGCCTGCTCAGACTCTTGAGATCATTGCCGCGGATCTTGTATCCCTGCTTTGTTATATCTTCGGTCAGCCGTCGTCTCGTTCCGCCGGGCCTTGTAATTGTCGGCAGCGATTTCGAAGTGAAGCTGATCGCGGCCAGCGCCTTCTCATCTGCGCAGATTCGCGCTATCGCCATTCCAGCTTAGATGAGCAAATAAATGAGCGTGAGACTCGTCGCAGCGACGACAACTGAGGTGATTGCTGCGCTAAGGAAGGCTGCCAACCCAACTTCCTTGAGTTTGTTGAGGGAGACGCCCAGCCCGACCGAACTCATGCCGCATATGAGCAGAAGTTCGGACGCCTTGAGTCCAGCCGCAATTGTCATCTCCCATGCGCCCGACGCCGTCGTGTCGCGAATGAGTGGGTCTGCGACCGCGCGAAGCGCGGCCAGGAGTACGAACCATATGAGAAACGTCGGTAGCGCGGGTTGCCTCATATGTGGCGTTCCCGCACTTGATGCTTGAGATCTTGACGAATTCCAGGCGGCGATCGCCGGGATCAGAATCAGGAGCGAAAGGTTCCGCAGTAGCTTGGTAAAGGCGGCTACGGCGGATAGCCCCGAAAGGCCGTATTGCTGTTCAGCGATGAGCGCGGCACCGATGACCTGCGATGTGTCATGTATTGATGTTCCCAGGAAGATGCCTGCCGCTTGAATGTTATCGCGAAATAAGAGGTTGGCGATGCTTGGATAAAAGATCATGGCCAAACAACCGATCACCACCACGCAAGTGAGCGCTACGCCCGTCTCCTCGGGGCTTGCCCGGCTGACCGGCGATGCGGCGACAACGGCGGTACACCCGCAGACGGCGGTTCCTGCAGCAACGAGGAGTCGTAAGGGTTGCGACACCCCGAAAAGCCGCCCAATAAGGAAGCTCGTCAACAGAGCCATTCCAATGCAGGCAAGTACTACGGGGATGGCCACCTGTGCGACAGGGCCGATGCCGCTGAGTGAGAGCCGCAAGCCTACAAGTGCGATTCCAGCTTGAAGTAAAGTATTGCTGACCCATTGCAGGCCCGCCAGATAGCGATCACTCGTGCCGATCGTATTGCGCCAGAGAATGCCAAGACTAACTGCAATTAGGACGGGACTGACCGGTGTCGATCCATTGAAGAGCTCATGACTTGCGACCGTGGAGACCGCAACCGCGCTTACGGTCAGGGTAATAGCGAGGGCAATGCCATAGACCTTAGCCCCGGCTAAGGCTGACGGAGACTGGCGAGCCATCAATTTCCCGGAGGGACTACGGCCGATTCAGCGCTTCGTTGACGTGCCACCATTGTCGCGTGCAGGCGCTTGATGCAACTGCTCGCGGTATCGACGTAAACGAATGGCAGGATCGAGTGGATCAAGCAGGCGATGCCGCCTGCGATCATGCGCATGGAGAACGCAGCGGCATGAGCAAAATGCTCGCGGTAGCTCTCATTGATCGATGAAGGGTGACTCGTGAACAAGCGAAGACAATTCATTCTCATGGATCAGCGCAGAATCGTCCCGTCAGAGTTCAATACCTTGACTTCACCGAAGTTAAGCGCACGCACGCTTGCTTCGATCTTCGCCAAGTCGCCTACAACGACCCAAGTAAGTGCATCGGGGCGCACGAGACGCGCGGCGGCGGCTTGCAGTTGTGCGGGTGTAAACGCGTTTACCTGGCTCACGTAGTCATTCCAATAGGAATCAGGCAATTGAAAGCTCAGGATGTCGTCGTACGAATCGGCCACCTCGCCAGCGGTTTCATTATTGCCAGGCAATGCCAACACCAAGCTGTCGCGCGCGAAAGCGATCTCAGATTCACTGGGTGGTTTCCCGGCCAGAATTTCTCGCAGTTCTTTAGACACCTCCTGCATAGATTCCGCCGTTTTGTCGGTCTGCACCGGCGCGCTCACGATAAACGGTCCCGGCCCCTGCGCATCGATCATGTAGGAACCGGCGCCATAGGACCAATGCTTGTCCTCACGCAGGTTCATGTTGAGTCTCGAAACGAAGTTGCCACCGAGCAGTGTGTTGATCACCTCGAAAGCGACGTGATCACGGTCAGAGCGCGGCGCGCCCGCGTAGCCGGCGAGGATTGTCGATTGCTCAGCACCCGCCCGATTGACCAGATAGACGCGTGGGCGCATCTGATCCGGAACAACTGCGAGGTTTTTCTTCGGCAATGCCTCCGCCGGCGCCTTCCAGGAGCCGAAACGCTGCTCGAGAAGGGGTGTCAACTGCTTGAGTGTCGTGTCACCCACAATCAGCAGCTGTGCGTTGTCGGGTCGAACCCATCGCTGATAAAACGCTCGCAGATCGCGGGCCTGCAGCGCCGTCACAGAGTCGTCTATGCCATTGCCGGAGAGCGGGTTTGCATACGCATGGCCTTCGCCGTAGACAAGCTTCGGGAAAAGACGCGAGGCAATACCTTGCGGTTGCGCCTTCTCTTGTTGGATGGCAGCCAATACTTGGCCCCGAAGCCTGGTGAGATCTGCTTCGGGGAACGTGGGTTGGAGCAGTACCTCGGCGAACAGCTCGAGGGATTCGGGCAGTCGGGCAGTTAGTGCGCTTAGGCTGATGTATGACGTGTCAAGGGTTGAGCCAGTCGTGATCTGCGCGCCGAGCGAGTCCGCGCGCGCAGCAATCGCAAGCGAATCCCGCGCTTTTGTCCCTTCCTTGAGCATTGCGAGAGCGAGCTTCGCGGTTCCCGGCTTAGCAAGACTGTCGGCCGCATAACCCGCATCCACGATCAACCTCATACCGACGATCGGCGCGTTGTGCCGCTCTGCAAGCACAATTTTGAGACCATTGGATAACGTCGTTCGCTGTAATGGAGGCAGCTTTAGTTCTGGCGCCTTGCCAGCGGTGGGAATCTTGCTCCGATCCGCACCGCCCTTCGTCGTTAAGTACTCGGGCGTCGGCACCACGTTCAGCACGAAGGCACCATCCGTGAGCCATTGCTGCGCCGCTTTCTGAACATCTGCTGCGGTGGCATCTCGCAGCGCATGTAGTCGAGTCTTATAGAAGTCCGGTGATCCACCGAAGACTTGGCTCTCCGCGAGAATGTAAGACTTGCCGCTCGAGCCATCGATGCGCTCAATGCCGCGCACGAAATTCGCGTAGGTCAGTGTCTTGTTGCGTTCCAGCTCCTCCGAGGTCGGACCGGTACGCAGAAAACTCGCCATTTCTTCATCCAGCGCCTTCTCTACGCTTGCGGTGTCCATTCCAGGCTTCACCGTGACGACTACCTGCATCTGCGAACCGATTTCAAATGGACCAACACCAGCCTCCACCGTCGTTGCGGCCTGATCCTGATATACGAGTCGCTTATAGAGGCGGCTATTCTTGCCGCGGCCGAGTACGTCCCCCGCCAAATCGAGTAACGCGAAGTCGCGCGTCTTGAAGCCCGGAATGTTCCATACCTTGTAGATCCGCGCCTGCGGGACGTTGTCCTGCATCATGGCGCGGCGCACGCCACTCATCTTCGCAATCCACTGTTCCTGCCGTTTCACTACAGGCCCGGAAGGAATATCGCCGAAGTACTGCTCGACCTTCTGTTTGGCCTGCGCGGGTGTGATGTCCCCGGCAATCACGATGACAGCATTGGCAGCCCCGTAATAGGTGCTGAACCATTGCTTCACGTCCTCCAGCGCGGCAGCATTAAGGTCTTCCATCGATCCAATGGTGTCCCAAGAATAGGGATGCCCGGAAGGATACGTGCTCATCGCAATGAGCTCGTCAACCTTGCCGTAGGGTTGGTTCTCGTGCTGACGCTTCTCGTTCTGCACCACACCACGTTGCTCATCGAGCTTTCTCTGGTCGATGACGCCGAGCAGATGCCCCATGCGGTCCGACTCGAGCCAAAGCGTCATGTCGAGCGCGCCGGTCGGCACGTTCTCGAAGTACACGGTGCGATCGAGCCAGGTGTTGCCATTCAGTTGAGTGGCGCCGACTCCCTCAAGTGGCTTGAAGTAGTCCTCGTTAAAATTCTCCGAGCCGTTGAACATCAAGTGTTCGAACAGGTGCGCGAACCCGGTGCGGCCAGGTCGCTCGTCTTTGCTCCCGACGTGGTACCAGATATTGAAAGCGACGATCGGGGCTTTGTGGTCTTCGTGAACGATGAGCGTCAGTCCATTCGGAAGAACATATTTTGTGACCGGTATGTCGATGTCTGGGAGTGCCACCTTCGACCCATCCGTGGGCGGCGAAGCGGCTTGGGCGCTAATCGCGAGCGCGACGGCGAGCACCAGGAAACGGAAGACAATCGGCAACTTAATCATGACTAATGTTCTCTTCTAAGTAGCTCAATAGAATTTGCCCGCGGCGAGCCTTGCGTCGCTTGACCCGAAGGCTTTCGCGGATGTGTAAAAGTCTTTACTTTGTGGACACGCCGATGGAAAACGCATCAAACACGATGCCAGGCGTCAGGATTTCCGGCAGTGGTTTAGGTTCGGGAACTCCTGGGAGGTACACGAGATTGAACGGCACTGCGCTGCGATTCCATTTCGCGAGCTCCGCGGTGATCTTTGGATCCGCGTTGGTCCAGTCCGCTTTCAGCAGGGCGGTATTGCGATCCTCGAGGAGCTTGCGCACCTTGTCGGATGCGAAGACCAGTTTCTTGTTGGCTTGGCACGTTGCGCACCACCGCGCGGTGAAATCCACGTAGATCGGCCGCCCCTCTTGCTGAAGTTGCGCCACCCGCTCCGCGCTCCACGGCTCCCACGTGATATCGCTCGCCTTGGCCGCCTGGGGCCATCCGAAATATAGGCCGATAGCGAGCAGGGCCAGCGCCGCGCCGAAAGCAAGGCCCGTGCGCTTTGCATAGCTGCCGGAGCCGATGTAGCGACCATGCAGCCATACAGCCATTGCAATCAGCGTCAGGCTGAACAGCACGGCGAGCAGCCCGTTTTCGCTCGTCTGCCCCGCCAGCACCCAAACGAGATAGCCCACCGTCGCGTATAGCGGGAATGCCATCAGCTGCTTGAAGGTCTCCATCCATCGCCCCGGCCGTGGCAACATCCCCACGGCCTGCGGGAATGCGGAAAGCAAGAGGTAAGGCGCCGACAACCCGATCGCGATCACCGTGAACACGACGAACGAGGCGCCAGTCGGCAATGCGAGCGCCGCACCGAGCGCCGGGGCCAGGAATGGCGCACTGCATGGCGTGGCGACCACGGTGGCGAGTACCCCTGCAAAGAATGATCCGCTATATCCGTCCTTCATCTGCAGCTCGCCACCAACGGCCGTGGCCCGCACACCAAACTCGAATGCACCGCTCAGGCTGAGCGCGAAAATCAGCATGATGACGGCGAGCGCAAAAACGAATGGGGCGGACTGCAGCTGGAAACCCCACCCCAGTTGTTCTCCGCCCGCACGCAACGCGGCAAGCGCGCCGGCAAGCGCCCAGAATGAGAGCAGCACCCCAGCGGTAAACATCAGGCCGTGCATCGTGACCTTGCGCCGGTCGCTGCCGGCTTGGTTGATGAAGCCCACCACCTTGATGCCCAGCACCGGAAACACGCACGGCATCAGGTTGAGAATCAGTCCGCCAATGAACGCCAGCACCAGGACGCCCGCAGACAGTGCCTTGGCCTGGCCACCTGCAGTTCCGCCGACGGTAGCTACGGCGGCATCCGCGCTGGAGAAAGGCACATCTACTTTCACACCGCGGTAGCGATCAGAAGCATCCTTGTACGCGAGAATTCCCTTGAGTCTCGCTGGTCGACCAACCTCGGGATCCTGAGCCAAGGAAAGCGCGAATGTCTTGCTGTCGCCCTTCAAACTTTGGGGCTGATCATAAGCAATGAATGGATCTTCGCTAAAAAAGTGTGGCGTCTTAGCTGCCTCCGGTGCTGACACCTCCAAAATTGTTCCGGAGGATGTGCCGATTGCTTCTACCCTCCAGTTCAGGGCTTGTTCCGGCATTGACATCGCCGCGAGCCCATCACGGACCTCCTGGTTCGGTTTGGGAGAATCTGCCGATACGGGAAGGAGGAGCGACAGCTCCTGCTGACTGGGAATGCAGACATCTGAACACATGACCCAATCGACATGTGCCGTAATTGTCACGGTGCTACCGCTTCTCGCCGCTGCAGGCACATTCAGTGGGACCGGCAAGTACAACAGGTCGCTGTAGCCCTGACCGGTAACTTCCCCCGAGGCGTTAGTAATCGCCTGAGGAGTAGGCCAACTAATGTCGCCTGCCCTCCATCCGTTGGGCAGAGTCCACCCGATCTTAGTCGGTGAACCGATGCCGGCATTGATCCAATAGGTATGCCACGACGGAGCGTGCTCCATTCGTACGGCGACGGTGGTCGTTTGACCAGGCTGGACGGATTGATCTGCAGCCACAAGGTCCACCGTCACTTGCGCAATTCCAGGGGTCGAGATCGTCAACACCAGCAAGGCGGCGAATGGAGCAAACCCCCGGTTAAAATCGGTCATGCGAGGCATCCTTGCAGATTCATTGCTGAGAACTTTGAGTGACCAGTTTCCCGACCATTTCCATGAGTTGCGCTCCCCGAGCGCCCACACTCACCAGCTGACCGTTGGCGTCTATGAGCAGAGTGACCGGCAGCGCGGTGATTCCGAAGCGTTCTGAAAATGGGGCATCGAAGTACTTCCCATCGAAATATTGAGGCCAGGGCGTGCCGGTTCTTTCTATGTATGCAAGCAGCTTTCGCTTAGCTCCACCGAGCTTCTCTGCGGTTTGTTCGGGCTTGTCATTCGGTTTCAACTCTGCGTTTTCGTAAGCGATGCCTACCACTTCGAAGCCTTTGTCGTGGTACTTGCGGTACACGGAGAGCACGCCGGGTAACTCCTCAATACATGACACACACCAGGTTCCCCAGAAATCGACAAGAACTGTCTTGCCTCGCATCTTGGAAACATCAACCTGGCGCCCGTCGACCGCGACGAATTTAATCTGGGTGGCCTGCTTCTTTCGTTTTTCAACAGCGGCCAACTCCTGCTTTCCCAGATTGGCGATTGTCTGGTCACCCAAGGTAGCCAGGCGCGCAAGGAAGGCCTGATATGCAGTTAGGTCATACGCCGAATAGTGGAAGATCATGGCTCGTTCTAAGCCAGCGAGGCTGCCAGTGCTTAGTTCTCCGGCCGTTGCGCTCGATTCCAGCTGCCGCTGCAACGCATCAAGTTCTGACTTTGTCTTTGCACCAGGAATTTTCCGATGGAAGAGCTGAAATGCTGCTCGCCGTCGTTGATCCTGTGTTGCAGTCGCGTCTGCTTTCACCGCTTCGAGCCAACGATCGATGTTCGCCCGCGCGGCAGATCGAGCCGGCACGTCGAACGTCAGGAGGTCCTCCGAGGGCATGTCGTTGTATGCGGGGTCAATGTGTGTAATGAAATATGGCCCCGCACGTTCTGAAAGTGCCAATATCACCTTCGCTCGATCCTGCCCTTTCACATCGTTGCCGATGTAGGCTTGGACCTTCATGTAGAGTTCTATGGCAACCTTATCTGCGGCGCGCCGGGTCGAAGCCCTACTCCCGTTCTCGACCGGAAAACGTTTGTCTGCGAGTTCCATGATGGCTGCCATTTGCGCGCCCTTGGCTTTATCGGACACTGCCGCTTTGCCAGCTACCACCAATACGCCGCTCAGAACGATTGCGAGCAATGCGGATTGCAGGTAAGTACGCATTTTTTGTCTTCCTATCAATTTTCCAGAAAGTGCATCCATTTGGGATGCGCATCTCAGAAGCAGATGCGATCAGAGCGGTCCCACTCAGGTGTCCGGTTCCTGTAACAGCATTTGGATTTGCGCCAAGAGCAGCTTCTCGGCTGTGTCCGACTGAAGCATGAAGTCTTTGTAGGCGATTCTTCCCTCGCGATCGATCACAAAGTTCGCGGGATATCCGCGTACTTTGAAGCCCGTTGGGCCGGTAACTTCCTTTGTGGTTTTGAGTGGCGTGAAAAGATGGCCGCTGTTCTTCACGAAGCGCTCGACAAGCGCGTCCTGCTCGGGCAGACCATTCGGTCCAAGAAAGACAAGGTCTGAGCTTCGTAGGGAACGAATGACGTTGTCCAGACGAGGAAACTCAGCTCGGCACGGACCGCAGCCTGGATACCAGAATGAAAGCAGGACGATCTTGCCGTGGTAGTCGTCCAGAGAAATCCGTCGATCAGAGCCAAATTCTCGAAATGCGACTTTGGGCGCTGGCGCCGAATTCTGAATCCTCAAGCGAACGAATTCCTCGGCAATTTTGCTTTGGCTCTTCCCCAACTCTTTGCCAACGTTCCGCAGCGCCGCAAACATTTCGTCGGTGGGCTGCTTAACGGCCCAATCGAGCAGGGTTTCGTAGGCTTTATCGCTTTGTCCTGAGGCAGCTAAGGCGGCTGCCTTTAGACGTACTATGAGTGCAGCGTTATCGGATCTCGGATCGGGAGCGGGCAATTTGCCGCTTAAGGCCCGCGCCCCTTGAGCATCTCCGGCCTTCTGTTTGTTCACTATTTCCGTGTACGCCTCAGCCAATTGGTAGCGCACACCCCACGCCTTGGCGACCACCGACTTATCGACGCCTCCTACCTCACTGGGTGGTTGCGCTTGAAATCCTTTGGCCAGTGCGGTAGCTCTGCCCGGGTCGTCACTACGTAAGTAGACTTCGAACAGATCCTGCATTGCCTGGCCAGACCACTCGAACCTTTCCGGCGGAAAATCGCGCCGAAGCGCTTCGTAGGTACCAATTGCTTCAAGGTCAGGCAGCGCCCGCGCTATCCAATACAGTGTTTGCGCTGCCCGCTCATGTGTCGGGTACTTACGCGCAAACTCGCGGCCTTCCGATATCCACCGCGGGCGATCAAGAGGCTCCAGACTGAATAAGTCGGCATACTGGTAGTCGACGTTCTCGGGGTCGAGAGTAGCCGCCCGATGAGCATACTCACGTACTTTCCTGGGGTCTCCGCTGTTGGCACTGAACTTGGCGAGCATTGACCAAGCCGCAGCGCTTTTCGGATTCAGTTTTGCCGCCCTCTGAAGATATGACTCTGCGCGCGGGTCGTACTGTTTATAGAGCATCGTTCCATATGCGAGGTTTATACCCGCTGATCCGGGTTTTTCGATGGCAAGCTTCGCGTATTCAGCTTCGATCGATTTGACTACCTTGATCGCCGCCGCCTGTGCACTTTGGGTGCCAGTCGAGCTGCGCTCATACTGGGACTGCCAAAGCTCATGAAGTGCCTCATGCGCAGGCTCGAATTCTGAGTCACTTCGGAGCGCTGCGAAAAACGCCTCTTCCGCTCCGACGGGCTGGTCTCTTGATGCCAAAGACACACCTCGATCGTACGCTTCCCGCGCATCGTCACTCCCTCCCGTGCAGCCGGTAAGCGCAACGGCAACCCACAGAGCCACTGCCACCGTCGCACCAACCGCACGAAGGCACCTTCTCCCTGAAGTGAGCTCAGAACTTGAAGTCATAGCGAAGATCAACGTAGATGGTTCGCCCACGTGGGTCGACTCGCGAAGGGTCATAGGGTCCGCCAGGGGAGTCATAAAATGGAAACGACTTGTCGAACAGGTTCTTAACGCCTCCATTGATTCCCAAACCAAATCGGGTTCGATAGAAGCCCGTCAGATCGAACGTCGTGTACGAGGCGACGTCTGTTCGCGCATCACTGGGAAAGCCGCGATACAGAGCGTTGAAAGTATTGGTGTACGAACTGGAGAAGTGCCCATACAGATTTGCGCCGTAAGTGCCTCGACTCCAGCCAAAGTTACTAAACAAAACGGTGCGATCCGGTCCGGCAGTCGTCGCCAGATTTACATCGGCCGGCGCTTCGGGCAAAAGGCGATCCTCGGCCTTGCGAGTAAAGACTCCGGTTACAGCAAATTGGAATGAACCCATCGCTGTAGTATCAATCTCATACGAAACCGTTGAACTCAAGATGTTCTGTTGGCGTCGAGCAATGTTGATTGGAACATTAAGCGCCGCGTCAATCGTGTTGGGATCACCATCTCCGCCTTGTGCGAGCGGCAGATCTCTCGGAATGAGCTCTGGAAACTGTTCGAGAAACGGCCAAACGTCGGGATTGTCCGCTCCTTCGACTTGTATCCGGTTGTGCCAATTGAACTCAGTGTAGGTGGCACTTAGCATCAGTCCACTCAGGATCTGAGGGCGCCATTCGAGAGTGAGCGAGCGGGCCGTCGAAACCTCTGGTGTCAGATTCGGGTTTCCTGCAGTGCCGAAATTTGCTTCAACGAATTCGCCAGTCGCTGGATCAAATGTGGGCACCGGAAACTCAGTGTCAATTTGTGTGCCTTCGCCTAAGTCGAGCAAATCTGGCGAGCGGAAGGCTCTCCCCCACGAACCGCGAACATTTACTGTCTGCACAGGCTGCCAGAAGAGACCCACTCTCGGACTAATCTTGTCGAAAGTCCGCTTTCCCTTTGGCTCTTCTGGCCCATCGAAGCGTGCTCTGAACACATACTCGTCGTACCGGCCGGCCACGCTGAGGAGCAGAGACCTTATGCCAGGTAAAGCATTGTCCTTACCTACAAACGGAATGCTGCCCTCGACGAATGCGGAGGAACTCGTCAACTTGAGTTTTGTGCCGATCGGCTGATTGACCAAAATAGAGCCTTGCGCTCCACTTAGATCGAGAATTTGGGGGCGCCACTGAACGCCCGCGCCGAACTTCGCATCTCCGCCGCGCGTCGAAAAGACTGTTCCGTCCGCGAAGGCGTCGAAAGAGTACGTTCGCGACTTTGTGACATCAGGGTCGACCTCCTGCACGAACGAACTGAGGTCACCCTGCGCTGTCCCATTTCCAAAGACGTTGGCAGTTTGTCCGATGCTGGGATCGATAGTGTTGCCTCCGAAAGTATTCTGGTCGGTACCATAGGTTCCGCTCAGATTAAGCATCCAGTCGTGCGCCAAATTAATCTCCGCACCCGCTGTCGTATTGAGTCTTTCGATCGTATTTGTGCCCACATGAGGGATACCCAAGAGACGGGTGCCAACAAACACAGTGGATCCGACGTGGTTGTAAGGGTTAGTAGATGGCACCAGGAAGATCCCAGAGAGAGTGCCGGTCGCAGCGCGGTTGTTGGCGTGGCTATACAACACGTCCATGTATCCCTTGACGGATCCGCCGAAAGCTTGTTCTGCAGACAGCGTTGCTGAGTACTGATCTGTGAGCGGGCTGCCGCGTCTGTCGAGGGCAGTGTCATATGGGATGCGGTTGTCGAAACTCAGATCGTCAACTGTCCAGTCTTCTGTCCCGTCGTATGACGCCGGTAAAGAGCCACGCCCGAAAACGTTCGCTGGAAGCGTCGATGTGCTCGATCTCCAATCGGTGCCGCCTTGGCTGGTTAGGTCGCTCGTGACCCATCCTGCATCGCGAGTGTTGACTCCTTTAGCGCTGCGGTACTCACCCATTGCCAGAACATGGCCGCTCGACCATGTCATCCCGAGAGTCTGCGATGCAGACCAAGTATTTCCGCCATTCGCCCCGTTATCTGCTCTGAGCTTCGACGATGCGCCGGAGAAATTGTTGCGCAGAATGAAGTTGACGACGCCACCAATCGCATCTGCGCCGTATACGGCCGACGCGCCGTCCAATACGATTTCCACGCGCTCAATTGCTTCAGCGGGAATCGTACTGAGGTCGACTTGGCCATCAGCATTGAAGGCTGGAGTACTGGCGAGCCGATGACCGTTGACCAGAACCAATGTCGCATTTCCGCCAAGCCCGAACAGGTTTGCTGTGGAAACTCCGAGCGACCCAATTGGGGCCGGTGGGATTCCGGGAGTCGTGGTCGTGCTTGCGATGTTTGTCGCGGAGAAGTTTTGTGGCACCGACCTGATGATGTCTGCCGCTGTAGCGAGTCCCTGCTTTTCAATCTCCTCCCGTGTGATGATAAGGACCGGTGAGGTGCTCTTGTCGATCCCGATTCGCAGTCGTGAGCCGGTAACGACCACTTCCTCCAGTTCATCGACGTAAGGGCCCTTGGCGTCCGCCGTGCCGACGCCAGTTGAACTGGCAGCAGGGGTCGACCGATCGGTTTGCGGTTGCTCTTCGGTTTGCGCAAGCCTCAATGCTTTTTCGGTCTCGGTCATCCTCTCCCCTGGAGACAAGAACGTCGTACGGCCATCGGTAGAAGCAGTGCGCTGAGATCCGATCATCATGGCACCGGTCTTTTCGTCGATCTGGACACGAAGGTCCGTGCCTTCAAGCAGCCTTTTGACCGCGTCCTGAGTTGTAAAAGTACCGCTCACACCTTTGGTTTGACGTCCCTTGACCTGGTCGGGTTGAAACACGAGCTCGACGCCCGATTGTTTAGAAAATGACTCAAGGGCCGTAACCAGATCTCCGGGGGGTACGGCATACGACGTTGCGGTCGTAGAGGACTGTGGAACTGCTGGATCGGCCTGCGCCACCGCGGTAAGAAGAAGCAAGGACGAGAGAATCGCTTGGCGGATCGCGGTCATCGTTCGATTCATGGTACCCCCCGAAATCGGCTCTGATGGTTGGCCGTCATGTACCGTGACGAAGGTCGAGGGAGAACTACCTACGTTACTTCACCGTCCTATCGGCGTCTGAGGGGCTCAGGACGATGGCATCCGTTGTGTAATCGGCACGCACCGGTGATGTGCTCTCGAGGAGTCGGACGAATGCATCGGCATTGGTTGCTCTGAATTTTCCGCTTAGGCGAATACCGGCTGCTCCTGCGTCCTGCACAATAATCTTGCGTTCGTTGTATCGATTGAATTCTGCGGCGGCATCGATGAGTGCGGTTTCGTGGAAGACGACATAGCCGCCCCTCCAGCTGAGAAGTTCCTCGGTTTCTGGAAGAGCATGTTGCTTGACATTGACTCGGGCGACAGTGACGTCCGCGACGGCCCCAGCGGAGAGAGTTGCTGACTCAGTCGCAGGGTTCTGTACACGGATCTTGCCCTCGGTCACGACAATGCGCAGATCGTCATGGTCGCGTCGAACTGAGAATTTGGTCCCGAGCACGACGATCTGGCGATTGCCTGCTGCAACAATAAAAGGCCGAGCTGGGTCCGGAGTCACGTCGAAGAATGCTTCGCCTTCCACCAGATCTACTCTTCGTTCCCGATCATTCATCCGGACACTGATCTGGCTTCCCGTGTTCAAGGTGACGTTTGATCCGTCGTTAAGCGGTACTGACGTGAGTCCGCCGATCGGCGTTGAATAACGATCGCCGCGGAGGTAATCCGTAGCCAAATATGCTGAACCCAGTAAAGCGACGATGCCTGCAGCAATGGCAAAGCGCCTTGCCCGGGGAATTTCTGTCCGGACGCTTTGCGCGGCTTCCTCGCCGTGCTCTTTCAGGGCTCGCGAAGTATCTACTTTGGCGAGTAGTTCAGCTGGCGAAGGTGCTTCCCCGCGCGGGAAGCCAGCACCCACGGCCCTCAGGCGATTCATTTGCTCCCACCCCGCTTCGAGCCGCAGGTATGCGACACGATTAAGCGTGGAAGCCTCCAGCCAGGCGTTCAGCTGCGCCTGATCCGCTTCGCCCCAGGAGTCACTCTCACGCTGCAGCAACCAATGCGCAGCGCGCGCTTCAATTTGTCGGTTACTCTCCATGTTCGTAGTCATCCTTATCTATTGCTCGCCCATCCTGATTTTCCGCTTCGCTCCCGGCGCGAAAGGGAATTTCACCCCTCCCCATGAGGGAATCCGTCAGGCGTCGCATTCCTTTCACAATTTGGCCTTCGACGGTGCGTTCGCTTAATCCCAGTCGCTTGGCAACGTCTTTAGTCGATAGTTCATCCACCTTTCTCAACCAGACCACTTCCCGGCACCTGGGCGGCAATTCATTGAGCGCGCGCATGACCAGCTTCAAATCCTGCCACGACGTCAGCCTGCGTTCCGGTGAAAGCTCGTCTACCGTGACGTTCAGAGCCTCCGGATTACCTACGGCTTCGATCGAAACGATGCGGCCGCGACGCACGCGGTCCGCGAGGAGATTCCGAGCCGTGGTGAAGAGGAATGATTTGGGGGAATGAGGTCGATTCTGCCGCGCCGCTTCATAAATTCGCGCGTAGATTTCCTGGCGAATGTCCAGCACATCGTCCTGGTTGCGCCAAAGGCGATTGAGATAGCGCAGGAGGGCCGCCTCATGAGCAAGGATTTCTCGCTTGAACCAGGTGTCGAGGGATTCCTGCACAGCAACACGATACGCAAGAGGCTTTGCACGCCGCAAGCCCTTCAATCTCCTCAAAAAAATATACCAAATGGAGTAGGTAGTTTCGGCTCCTGGCTCGTCATAGGCGCGGACCCGGGTAATTCCGCCGGCCCGCGTGTGCAGCAAATAGTCCATTCGAGCGTGGCGCTCGCCGATTCTTACTTCAGGGTTTCAGTGGACTATTCGCCGCGGAGCGAAGGCCTTCACTGCATCGAAGAGCGCCTCTTCAGCAGCAGTCGCCTGGATCGATTGGCGAACACCTGGCAGCCGGAGCGCCTTTGCAATGGACTTGCGACGGAATAGGCGAAAGCGCTGGGCATTGCCGGCGGCGTTTGGACTGGGATAGATCTTCAGGGAAAAGAAGTCACCGTCTGCGTCCAGGTGTCCTGCACCCCCAGGAGCCGCGGCCATCATCTGTTCGGTCGCAGCACCGCACCACGCCAACGCTTCGGCTGTCCCGGTGTAGAACAGAGAAGCAGAGCCGCGGCTGGAGTACAGCTTGCAGCGTACCCTGACCGTGGGATGTCCAAAGAGACGGATGTAAGACATTGAAAGGGTCCTGGAGTGGGAAGAAAAAGGCCCAGTCGAGGCGCTGGCATCTGGCAGAACGGGGCTGGCTGCTCGCGGGCAATCAAGCGCGCGACGAGCGCTGCACTCGAGAAGCGGCTCACATATGTAATAGACTTCTTGAAGCGGCGCCGATGGCGGTACGCTCTTCTATCGCGCCAAACGGGGGAAATCCGAGTGGCGTCACCCTGGTGTGTATCTGTGCGTGTAGCTGGAGCCATTGCCCGTACCTAAAAGCCGTTGTTACTCAACGAGTTAGGATTTATATGCGCGAGCAGGTGCAAAATGTCGAATAGAGTCGGGTGTCGTCCGGCTCTGTCGTCAAATCTGCCCGCATTGACCGCACCGCAGACGGCGGACGACCTGGTAGACCGGAGTCTCCTTGCCGTATTTGTCGTAGAAGCTCCGGGGGTCAATTCGCGCCATGTGCCAGCACTCGGGGCATTCCGCCTGGATGGTGAAGTCGCCGAAGTAACTTCCCAGGCGCAGCATGTGCGCTATCGGGGCAGCGCATCGATCGCGGTCTGAGGATCTCGCGCGCCGCACTTCGAGCACCGAAGCTTGGGGGCAATTGAGCTCGGCGCGGCGTGCTCACCGAAAAGCCTCACGAAGAGCTCGCTTACGATAGCGCGCTCATGCTCGCATCGAGCGCAGCGCATCCGCACGAGGAACCCGCCGGGGTACTGACCGAATCGCTTCACGGATCGCAGCGGGAGCGTCATCACTCGATGTTCGCGCTGGCCCGTGCGTGGTGTCCATCCAGTACCGGCGCTATGCTGGGGCTAATTCCGCAGAAGAGCGAATCTTTGGGACGGCCTTACCTTGACGCTGCAAATAGGTGGCATTAGCATGATATCACTCGGATAACACCTTATTTTGTGTCTCATGACTGCGCGTCACTTTTCTCTCGCAATTCTTTGCGTGGCATTGCTAATAGCAGGGATCACTCTGAATTGGCATTCGTTTGCCGGTCGTGGTGTAACCGAGCCTGCGGCGACTTTGTCGTTCAATGACACGATCCAGCCGATCCTCTCTGAGAATTGCTATGGGTGTCACGGCCCCGACTCGAGCAACCGTAAGGCCGGCTTGCGCCTCGATAGACGGGAAGATGCGCTTGCGCTCCACGAGAAATTCAGAGCCGCCATCATTGCGGGCAAACCGGATCGAAGTCCGCTGATCCAGCGCATCGAAGCGAAAGACCCCAAGGAGCGGATGCCCCCGCTGGAGTCCCACAAAACGTTAAAGCCGGAACAGATCGCATTGCTCCGTCAGTGGGTAAAGGAAGGCGCGCACTACGAGCCGCATTGGGCATTCATCGCACCGAAACGCCCCGCCGTTCCTCGCAACGAGGCTGCTGATCAATGGGCGCGCACGGACATCGACCGGTTTATCTATGAGCGGCTGCAGAAGGACAAGCTCTCGCCAGCAGCCGAGGCGGACAAGCGTAGTTTGATCCGACGCGTGACCTACGGCCTTACCGGGTTACCCCCCACCGTGGAGGAAGTGGATGCATTCCTCGCCGACCAGGCGCCTGATGCTTATGAGGAGGTAGTGGACCGCCTCTTGGCGAGTCCGCGATACGGCGAGCACCGCGCGCATTATTGGCTGGACTACGTTCGCTACGGTGATACGCACGGAATCCACCTCGACAACTATCGGGCCATCTGGCCCTACCGTGACTACGTCATTGCGGCCTACAACCGCAATCAGCGCTTTGACAGCTTCGTGCGCGACCAACTGGCGGGGGACCTGTTGCGCAAACAAAGCTTGGAAACGCTGATCGCCACCGGCTACATGCGCTCCAATCCCACAACGAACGAGGGCGGCACGATTCCCGAAGAGGTGTTCGTGAATCTCACCCGCGACCGGGTGGAAACCTTCGGCGTCACCTTCCTGGGGCTCACCACGGGTTGCGCGGTCTGCCACGACCACAAGTTCGATCCGACCACGCAGAAGGATACGTATCAATTGTCCGCGTTCCTCAATAACACCGTGGATGGGCCGATGGATTTCAATTCGCCCGATCCTCCGCCGGTCATCCGCCTGCCGCCCAAGAAGAACCTGGCCGAGTACGAGAAGCTCCTCGCCGAAAGAGGCGAGTTGCTGGCTCGCATCGCGGATCGGCGCACAGAGGCAGCGGCGCTCATGCGCTCGCGGCTCGCAGCAGGACAAGTGCCGCGTGGTGTCTCCACGGAGCAGCTGCAGATGAGGCTTAAGTTTGACGAGAATCTAGGCGGCAATATTAAGAACAGCGCACCGCATGCCGCCATCCGTGCATTCAAGGTCGAGGGTGTTCCACTCAAATGGGGCGAGGTGGAGTGGCTGTGGCCGGCAGCTCGCTTTGATACCAACACTCAGTTGTCCTTGAAGGATGTCGGTGATGTGGAGTCCGATGAGGCCTTTTCGGTGGGCGGCTGGGTGATGATTCGGAAGAGCCTGTCACTTGAGGGCGAGGTGTCGGATGATAAGGCTGTCGTGGCGAGGCTTGGTGAGCCTGGAGGGTCCGATCAGGCCGGATGGGGCTTGTTCTTCAGGATGACCGACTATCCCATCAGCGGTAACGGCCACTTTTCCGGCGACATCTACCTCGATCTGATCAACGACCCGTGGACAAAGAAACCTGCCAAGCAAGTTGTGTCCGCGGCAGCGTCAAAAAACGAAGATAAAAACAAAGACAAAACCCCGGAACAAGAAATGCGAGAAAGGGTGGCATTTGTTGCGGGGCTAAAGGCCTTCGTGCCGATGAAACGCGCCGTCCAAGTGAAAATGAGCACGCACGTATTCGCCGAGGAATGGGTGCATGTGTTTGCTACGTACGACGGATCGCGATCCGCGCATGGCGTACGTCTCTATCTGAACGGCAAACCCACCGAATCGCAGATCATGAACGACTCGTTGGGGACGCAGCCTATCCGCACCAAGGCGGCCACATACTTGGCTCGCACAGCTGCGGATAAGGCCAATCTTCGTGAGATGCGCTACCAGGACATGCGCTTCTATCGTCGCGCGTTGTCTGCCGAGGAGGTCGTGCGCTTGCCGTTCGAAGACGTGGCCGCGGAGATCGTCGCTCGGCAGCCAGATCCGGCCCGATGGACGCCCCAGGAGTCCTTCGTGGCACTCGAGCGTTATCTACTGGACGAACAGGACCCTAGTGTCCGGCAGTGGAAAGCGCAGGTACAGGCTATCCAAGTCAAGTTGGATGCACTGGCACCCGAATCCACGCCGGACAAGAATTTCATGCTCGTAGGCGAGACGGCCACCAAGTTCCTGCAAGATCTGATCGAGAATCGGCAATCATCGTTGATCGCGCAGGAGCGCGACACGCCCGCGTACGCGCACATCCTCAAGCGCGGCGACTATGCGTCGCGGCAGGAGCGCGTGGAGCCCGCCACTCCCCACTTCTTACCGCCGTTACCTGCGAGCACGCGCAAGCCCGATCGGCTGGCACTGGCGAACTGGTTGTTCTCCGCCGAGAATCCTTTGTTCGCGCGCGTTGCAGTCAATCGGATGTGGCAGGAGATGTTCGGAGTAGGGCTGGTTGAGTCGTCAGGTGACTTCGGCCTCACCGGAGCCAGGCCCTCTAATCAGAAACTTCTCGACTGGTTGGCTGTGGAATTTCGCGAGAGCGGCTGGGACGTGAAGCGGATGTACCGGTTGATGGTGCTGTCGGCCGCTTATCGCCAGTCGGCTCATGTGACGCCGCAGCAGCAGACTGTCGATCCGGCCAACCGGCTGCTTGCCCGCGCGCCGCGCTTCAGGATGGATGCCGAGGAACTGCGTGACAGCGCGCTCGCGGTGTCGGGTTTGTTGGTGGAGAAGCTCGGGGGCGCGCCCGTCAAGCCCTATCAGCCCGCGGGACTATGGGAGGAGGTGGCCATGACCGACTCCAATACCCGAGATTACAAGCAGGACAGCGGCGAGAACCTCTACCGCCGCAGCATCTACACGTTTTTGAAGCGAAGCTCACCCCCGCCCTCCATGGAGACCTTTGATGCGCCGACACGCGAGACGGCGTGTCCGCGCCGCGCCCGCGCCGATACGCCGTTGCAGGCGCTGGTTACCCTCAACGATCCGCAGTTCGTCGAAGCGGCGCGGATGCTGGCGCAGCACGCCTTGGTGGTAGCGGATTCCCCGGACCAGCGTATGGACGTTCTGGCCCATGCGGTATTGACCCGTACGCTGGATAACACCGAAAAGTCAGTCGTCGAGCGCTCCCGACAGACATGGTCCTCGCGCTTCCGCGCAGAGCCACGCCGTGCGCAGAGTTTGTTGAGTATCGGCGTCACCCCGCCGAAGAAGGGGCTGGATCCAGTCGAGCTCGCCACTTGGACTTTGGTTGCCAATCAATTAATGAATCTCGACGAATTCTTGACCAAATGACGCGAACGAAGCCGGACATGAGCAATACCTCAGCGTTCAGAACACTTAGCCGCCGGAATTTTCTGAAGGAGGGCGGATCGGTTATGGCTTGGGCCGGGCTCGCCAGCCTGCTGGAACGATCGAATGCCATGGCCGGCACTCCGGCATCACTTCCAGATTTTGCGCCTAGGGCCAGGCGCGCTATCTGCCTGTTCATGGCCGGTGCGCCCTCTCAGTTCGAGACTTGGGACTACAAGCCGAAGCTGATCGAAATGTTCAATCAGGATTTGCCCGAGTCAGTTCGGGGCGGACAGGTCCTAACCGGCATGACGGCCGGGCAGGCGCGATTGCCGATTGCGCCCAGCGTGTACAGCTTCCAGCAATTCGGACAATCCGGACGTTGGGTTTCCGAGCTGTTCCCCTGGACCTCCAAGGTGGTCGACGAACTGGCAGTGGTCAAGTCTGTGCATACCGATGCGATTAATCACGAACCCGCCATTCTCTTGAGCAGCACCGGCGTGATGTTTGCCGGAAAGCCCAGCATGGGTTCTTGGCTTTCCTACGGATTAGGTGCCATTAATGACGAGCTACCGACGTTCGTAGTTTTGACTTCAAAGATGCCTTGGTCGGCTGGCGCGCAGGCACTGTCAAACCGGTTATGGTCTTCAGGATTTCTACCGCCGCGCCATTCGGCGTCGCGCTGCGCTCCGGTGCTAACCCTGTGCTGCATCTGAACGACCCGGCCGGCCTGGATCGCGACATGCGCCGCACCATGCTCGATGGCGTCAACGACTTGAATCGCCACGCCTTCGAGCGTCTGGGCGATCCGTCCATCAGTTCCCGCATCGATCAATACGAGATGGCCTTCAGAATGCAGGCTTCTGTGCCAGAGCTGACCGATCTATCAAACGAACCAACGTCCACCTATGAGCTGTACGGAGACCGAGCTAAGGAACCGGGCACCTACGCCTACAATTGCTTGATGGCGCGACGCATGGCAGAGCGCGGTGTGCGGTTTACGCAGATATTCCTGAGAAATTGGGATCATCACCTCCAACTGCCGAAAGCCACACGCATCATGGCGGAGGATTCGGATCGTCCGACGTATGCGCTCATTACGGATCTGAAGCGGCGCGGCATGCTAGACGATACGCTGGTAATTTGGGGTGGCGAGTTCGGCCGAACGGTCTACAGCCAGGGAAATCTCACGAAAGACGACTATGGACGCGATCATCATCCACGCTGCTTCAGCATGTGGATGGCCGGCGGCGGCATCAAACCCGGCATCGCCTACGGTGAGACCGACGATTTCTCCTATAACATCGTGAAAGACCCCGTGCACATTCGCGACCTGCACGCAACGCTGCTGTACTTGTTCGGTCTGAATCATGAAAAGCTCACCTTCAAGTTTCAAGGGCTCGATCAGAAGCTCACGGGCGTGATTCCGGCAAGGTCATCCCCGGAGTACTTGCCTGAAGAGCTGCAAATAGTGGTATCCGCACATTCTGCCAGTACGATTCGTTTGTCAGTCACCCTGTATTTTATTTGCGTGGGTCTCTTGACGTTATTTGGGATAGGCGCGGCGATGTTATTCCGGCCCGCCTTCTCTTATTCGATCCGGTCGGCCGTGGGGCTTGAAAAGCCGCTTGACCCGGCGGCTGACTCCTTCTATGCCGTGCGCGTTGGCCCTTTGTTCGAGGAATATTGCGTGGGATGCCACGGAGAGCGGCGGCAAAAGGGAGATTTGCGCTTGGACAGCTTCGCCGCGGCGATGCGCGGCGGTAAGCATGGCTCGATCATCATCAAGGGAGAAGTGAAGAGTAGTGAGCTTATGACACGTCTTACGCTGCCACCTGAACATGATAAAGCCATGCCTCCTTCTGGTAAGCCACCGCCGAGCGCCGATGAGGTGAAGGTAATCAAGCTTTGGATCGACGCCGGTGCTTCTGGAGCGCTGCCGTACTCAGTCTCCTCAGACCCAATGGGCATCTGGCACACGTTGCATGTTGTCCCGCGGCCGCTTCCCGCATAGGTGGCCTGGATATCTGCGCACGGAAGCGCGCCTTTCTGAATACGTGCGAGCGCCCGCTGGCCTAATTCTTGTTGTGACATACGCCGAACCCGGATACGGACACCCGACAGTAGGATTTGGCGCGTCCTTGCGCCAGCAACCTCAGTTCCTTAATCCGTTATGGCCTAAATGCTGGCCATCTGTTCGGCGTGCGTCACGCTTCCAAGCGTTGTTCCGCACGAATTCTGCGGTTTGCCGACCCTAACGGCTGCGCCTCTCACTACCTGCCGAGCCATGACGGACTGGCGTCGGCTCCATCTTGCGTGCCGTTGCCAGCCAGAACATCGCCTTCCTTTCGCACTCGCGCGCCTGCTTTAATTTACTGGAGTTCGCGTAGTCGATTCCCTCACGTGCCCACTCCACGGCCTTCATTTTCGCGTCCAGGTAGCTGGCAAAATCAAGGTGCGGGCGCGCCTCCTGGGTTCGGAATCGGGGCGCCCACCTGGGCGGCTTTCGGGTTTTGCATCTGGCCATCTGGGATTTGGAGAATGCATGGCGAAGAATAAGAAAGGGAGTAGCCCGCCCCCACCGCCTGAAGACATCTAAATCTGGAGATTTAAATATGGATATGCAGCGACTGCGACCAAAGGTGCTATGGCTCGTCGCAGCAGCGATAGGCGGGATGATATTGGGCGGAGTATCCGCAGCCCTTTTTAGTGCGTGGTTCGTTGGCTACGCAAAGTCGGTCCGGGTAATTGCCGATGCTACCTTAGCCTGACGGTGGCCAAGATTTCGACGATGTTCTGCCGGAGCACGAGCCGCCCGGCGAGGGACGGTTGTGCCTTCTGTCTGGTGCCGCTCACGCCGCACAGCCTTTTGAGGACTCACGATCGAGCTGACCGCCGGCCTGCTCGAGCAACTCCACTGCAAGCGACAGCGGCCAGTGAATGTCGAAGTTCTGCCCCTCGAGCGGCCCGCTGTCATGCGCCGTGCACACGGCCTGAATGATGTGCTTGGCGCATGTCACCTTCGCGTCAGGAGTCTGCGGGAATGGGCGGGCTTGCGTTGAGACCACAAGACCGCGGCCGGATACGTGCTTGATGGGGGCAATAGCCTTCGCGCTGCGGGGTTTCGGTGTGGATTTACCGGAACGTGGCACCTCCCTTTCCCGGCTGAGCGGGCGCATGCGACGACCGCAGCCCTCGAGCACGGGCTCGCACACGTGGTAGAGAGGACGCTGCCCGATGATTGGCGCGGATTGATGCGATAGACTCCGCTGCGCCAGACGGGGGTGATTCTGCGTGGCGTGGGTAGGTTTTATCTGCGCGAGCAGGTGCAGAACGTCGAGTAGTTCGAGCCGCGTTTCGAACCTCGGCGGCTGCTAGAATCGTTGCAGGAAATACTGTCGCGGCTTCGCTCTTGGATTCCAATTCAAAACCTCAACGCGACGGGCGCAGCGGACGCCTGTTCGTCATCGCCGCGCCTTCGGGTGCCGGCAAGACTTCGCTCGTCAGGGAACTGCTCGCGCGCAAGCTCGAGTTGCGGCTGTCGATTTCCCACACGACGCGCCAGCGTCGCCCGACCGAGGAGCACGGGCGTGAGTACTACTTCGTAACAGTTCCGGAATTCCGCGAGCAGAGCGCGCGCGGGCAATTCCTCGAGTCTGCGCAGGTATTCGACAACTTCTATGGCACCGGACGCGGGCCTGTCGAGACGCAACTCGCCCAAGGCCACGACATCGTTCTGGAGATCGACTGGCAAGGCGCCGACCAAGTGCGCAGGGCGCTGCCCGGATGTGTCTCCATATTCATCCTGCCGCCATCGCGAGGCGCCCTGGAGCAGCGACTCAAAAGCCGGGGAACCGATTCAAGCGAAGTCATCGACCGCCGTCTGCGCGAGGCTGTCACGGACATGTCGCACTGGAGCGATTTCGACTATGTGGTAGTCAACGATGACTTCGAAC
Organism: uncultured Gammaproteobacteria bacterium; assembly: GCA_963759725.1. GTDB lineage: Bacteria > Pseudomonadota > Gammaproteobacteria > Steroidobacterales > Steroidobacteraceae > CAVXAE01. Next base: position 430,498 of record CAVXAE010000001.1, read on the forward strand.
GAGCGGTGGCCGACCTGGCGAGCATCGTGGAGGGCCGGGGAAGCGCCCTGCGCGCTGGCCGCCCGGAACTGCAGCCTTTACTGGCCAATCTGCTGGCCTGAAACGCCGATTTTGGCTTATAGTCCCTGTCCCTCGCGCCCGCGGTTGCGGGCATTTCCGAAGCTTTTGAAACATGGCACGCATTACCGTCGAAGATTGTCTGCACAACGTCGATAACCTCTTTCAGCTGGTCGTGCTGGCCGCTCAGCGTGCCCGCAGGCTCGCCAATGGGGCGGAAGCTACGCTGCCGCTCGAGAACGACAAGCCCACCGTGCTCGCCCTGCGCGAGATTGCGGCCGGCAACATCACCGCCGAGATGCTTCGCGAGCCGGAGCCGCAGGAAGCGCCGCCTCCGGAGCTCGACAGTCAGTCGACCTTTCGCGCCCCGCAATTCGGGCTCGGAGACTGACGTCCCGTCCTGACTGACAGGCTTTAGTCCATGGACTATGCGTCTTCGCTCCTGGGTTTGCTTCCGGGCGGCAGGCGCACTCCCGGTCTCAAGGAGTTGCTGAACAACGTCCAGGGCTATCTGGCGCCGGACCAGGTCGAGCGCATCCGCGAAGCGGCGGAGTTCGGCGCATCGGCGCATAAAGGGCAGAAGCGGTTGTCCGGCGAGCCCTTCATCGCTCATCCCGTGGCAGCGGCTGCGATCCTGGCGGATCTGCGGCTCGATGCGGACACGATCATCGCCGCGATACTGCACGACGTCATCGAAGACACTCCCACGCCGAAGGACCAGCTCGCGCTGCGCTTCGGCGCCGACGTCGCCGAGCTGGTCGACGCCGTCACCAAGCTCGACCAGATCAAGTTCAAAAGTCGCGAAGAGGCTCAGGCCGAGAGCTTCCGCAAGATGCTGCTCGCGATGGTGCGCGACCTGCGCGTCATTCTCGTCAAACTGGCCGATCGAACTCACAACATGCGCACGATCGATGCCATGTCGCCGCAGCGCCGGCGCGCCATAGCGCGCGAGACGCTCGATATCTATGCGCCCATTGCCGAACGGCTCGGCCTTTACAATCTCAAACTCGAGCTCGAGGACCTGGGCTTTCACGCCCTCTATCCGCAGCGTTACCGCGTGCTCGAGCGCGCACTGAAGCGTGCGCGGGGCAATCAAAAGGAATTTCTCAAGAAGATCGAACAGCAGGTGACCGCGGCGCTGCTGAAGAACGAGATCGCGGCGCGGGTCGGCATGCGTGAGAAGCACCTGTACAGCATCTATCGCAAGATGCGCCGCAAGCGCGCGACGCTCAACGAGATCGTCGATGTCTACGGGCTGCGCGTGGTGGTCGACAAGCTGGACACCTGCTACCGCGCGCTGGGGGTCGTCCACAGCGTGTACAAACCGATGCCGAACCGCTTCAAGGACTACATCGCGATTCCGAGAGCAAACGGCTATCAATCACTGCATACCACGCTGTTTGGACCCAACGGAGTGCCGCTAGAGGTGCAGATCCGCACCGACGACATGCATCGTGTCGCAGAGTCCGGCATCGCGGCCCACTGGCGCTACAAGGTGGGAGAGGACATCGACACCATGGAACAGGAGCGCGCTCGCGAGTGGCTCTCGAACCTGGTTCAGTTGCAGGAGGGAGGCAGCTCCGAGGAGTTCCTCGAGAACGTCAAGGTCGACCTGTTCCCGGACAAAGTGTACGTCTTCACACCCAAGGGCGAGATCCTGCGCCTGCCGAGCGGCTCGACCATCGTCGATTTCGCCTACGCCGTGCACACGGACGTCGGCAATCGCTGCGTCGCAGCCAAGGTGGACCGGCGCCTGATGCCGCTGCGCACCGTCCTGCATAACGGACAGACCGTCGAGATCGTCACGGCGAAGGGCGCCAAGCCCAATCCTTCGTGGGTCAATTTCGTGGTCTCGGCCAAGGCGCGCAGTGCCATCCGGCACTATTTGAAGAGCCTGCGCCGCTCGGAAGCGATCGCCCTAGGGCAGCGGCTCATCGACCAGGCCCTGGGTGAGTTCCAGCTGTCGCTGGACGAGGTGAGCCCGGAGACCTTGCAGTCCGCGCTGAGCGAGCTCGGCATGAAGGACGTCGACGAGTTCTATGAAAAAGTGGGGCTCGGCGAGCGTCTGGCGCCGTTGATCGCACGCAGGCTGTTGCCGGCGGCTTCGTCCGAAGATGGCAGCGGCGCGCCCGCACCTTTGGCGATCGCGGGCGCGGAAGGGCTTCTCGTCAGCTACGCCCGCTGCTGCTACCCGATTCCTTACGACCCGATCTTTGCGTTTCTCTCCGCGGGACGCGGCATCGTGATCCACCGCGATGCCTGCGTGAACGTGGAGGACTACCGCAAGCATCCGGAGAAATGGCTGCCGGTCGCCTGGCAGACCACCCACGACCGAACGTTCAGCTCCGAGATCCACATCGACGTCGCCAATCGCACCGGTGTCCTCGCCGCGGTTGCCGCGGCGATCGCCAGTCTCGATACGAACATCGATCATGTCTCGCTCGATGAGCGTGAGAGCGACACGTCGTTGCTCGTCTTCGAGCTCAAGGTGCGCGACCGAAAGCATCTTGCCCGCATCATCCGCACCATCCGCCGCATGCCCGACGTGCAGCGTGTCAGCCGCACACTGGCCGCGCATGCACGCGACGATCGCAACAAATAAATTCAACGACTGGAGATCTCGACGATGACCCGCAAGATCATTCACACCGACCGCGCTCCCAAGGCGATCGGCACTTACTCGCAAGCCGTGCGCGTGGGCGATACGGTGTACGTCTCCGGACAGATCCCGCTCGATCCGGTGACACAGCAGCTGGTGACCGGCGACATCGAAGCGGAGCTCCGGCGTGCGTTCGAAAACCTGAAGGCCGTTGCGGAAGGCGCGGGCGCAACGCTGGCGCACGCCGCGAAAGTGACCATTTACCTGACCGACCTGGCGAATTTCGCGAAGGTGAACGAGATCATGGCCACCTATTTCAAGGAGCCCTATCCGGCCCGCGCCGCACTGGGCGTCTCGCAGCTGCCCAAAGGGGCGCGAGTCGAGATCGAGTGCGTGCTGCATCTTGGCTGAAACCGTCCTGCAGCGTGCCGTTCGCCCCGAGCAAAGGCCGGTCACGGCGCTGCGGGGAGTCGGCCCGGCGCTGGCAGAGCGTCTGCAGCGGCTCGGGGTGGCGCAGGTCCAGGATCTCCTGTTCGTTCTGCCCCTGCGCTACGAAGACAGGACCCGAATAGTACCCATGGGTGCGCTCTCGCCCGGCATGCGCGTGGCGGTCGAAGGCGAAGTGCAGCTCACCGAGGTCGTGTATCGGCAGAGGCGGCAATTGCTGTCGCGCCTCTCCGATGGCTCGGGGTTCCTCACCCTTCGCTTCTTCTATTTCTCCGCCGCCCAGCAAAGCGGCCTGTCGCGCGGCACGCGCCTGCGGTGCTTTGGAGAAGTGCGCCGTGGGCCGCTCGGACTCGAGATCGTGCATCCGGAGTACCGGCGGTCGAGCAGCGACGACACCGCGCTCGAGGACACACTGACGCCGATATATCCGGGAACGGAAGGAGTGGCGCAAGCGCGATTGCGCGCGCTCATCGATCAGGCTCTGACCGAGCTCGAGACTTCGGCGGTGCGCGACTGGATTCCACCCGAGGTGCTCGCGCCGCTGGGACTTCCAAATCTCAGAGAAGCGCTGCTCTACGTTCATCGCCCCCCGCGCGAGGCACAGCTCGATGAGCTGGCCTCCGGGCACCACCCTGCCCAGAGGCGCCTAGCCTTCGAGGAGTTGCTGGCACATCAACTGAGCTTGAGAATGCTCAAGCGCGCCGCGGCGCGCGATCTGGCTGGCGCGCTCCGCGATCCCGAAGCGCTCGCAAGCCGCTTTCTTGCCTCTCTTCCGTTTCCGCTCACCCATGCGCAGCAACGCGCCTTGGGAGAGATAGAGAATGACCTGCGCGGCGAACACCCAATGGTGCGGCTGCTTCAGGGGGACGTGGGCTGTGGCAAGACAATCGTGGCAGCGGCAGCGGCGGCGCGCGCCGCAGGGAGCGGATTGCAAGCTGCTTTGATGGCGCCGACCGAGCTGCTGGCCGAACAGCACTGGCGCAACTTCCGCGACTGGTTCCAGCCACTGCAGCTTCCGGTGGCGCTGGTTTCGGGGTCACAGCCCGCGCGGACACGACGCAGTGCGCTGGAGACCATCGCATCCGGCGAGGTGCGTCTCGTCGTCGGCACGCACGCGCTGTTCCAGGAGGGCATCGACTTCGCCGCGCTATCGCTCATCATCGTGGACGAGCAGCATCGCTTCGGCGTGCAGCAGCGGTTGCGATTGCAGGAAAAGGGGCGCAAGGAGGGGCGTTTCCCGCACCAGTTGATCATGACCGCCACGCCCATTCCCCGCACGCTCGCAATGACGGCCTACGCCGATCTGGATATTTCGGTGATCGATGAGATGCCGCCCGGCCGCACGCCGGTGCAGACGGTCGTAGTGCCAGAGCAGCGGAGGAATGAGGTCGTGGCTCGCGTGCTCGCCGCGTGCCGCGCCGGTCGGCAGGTTTATTGGGTCTGTCCGCTGATCGATGAGTCTGATGAGCTGCGCTACCAGGCGGCGGAGGAAACGGCCGCCGCGCTTGCGGAGGCCCTGCCTGAGGTGCGGCTGGGCCTGGTCCACGGACGAATGCCGCCGCAGAAGAAGGATCACGCGATGCAGGCGTTCAAGGCCGGGCCAGATCCAGCTCCTCGTGGCGACGACGGTGATCGAAGTCGGAGTGGACGTACCGAACGCGACGCTAATGGTGATCGAGAACGCTGAGCGCATGGGTCTCGCCCAGCTCCATCAGTTGCGTGGACGTGTGGGTCGTGGCTCGCATTCCAGCACTTGCGTCCTGCTTTACCGTGCTCCGCTTTCCCAGCTGGCGCGCGAGCGCCTGCAAGCGATCCGCGAGACCAATGATGGCTTCGAGATCGCAAGGCGCGACCTGCAATTGCGCGGCCCCGGTGAGCTGCTCGGCACCCGCCAGACAGGGCTCGCCCAGCTGCGCGTGGCCGACCTGATTCGCGATGCGGACCTGTTGCCGCGCGTGCAGGAAGCCGCCGAGCTGATACTCGCGCGGTATCCGGATACCATTGAGCCGCTAGCCGCCAGGTGGATCACCGCGGGCGAGCATTACGGAAGAGTGGGTTAGACGAGCCTCGAGATGTCCACCGCACAGCTGGATCTGGAATTCGCGCCGGAGTCGCTCGAAGCGCCGCTCGGCCACCGTCTCGCGCGCCGCATCGAGGAGTACGTGCGCGTTGCGCGGCTGGACAGTCCCATCGGCATCTGGCTGCTCATGTGGCCCATGCTCTGGGCGCTGTGGATCGCGGGGCACGGCCGGCCAGACCCGAAAGTCCTTGTGGTGTTCCTTTTGGGCACGGTGGCGACGCGCTCGGCCGGCTGCATCATCAACGACTTCATGGATCGCAAGATCGATCCGCACATCAGGCGCACGCGCGACCGTCCGCTGGCTGCGCGCCGCATCGGGCCTTACGAGGCGCTGGTGATATTCGCGATCTTCGCTTCCCTGGCGCTTTGGCTCGTGACGCGCCTCGACTGGCTCACCATCCGGTACGCATTCGTCGGTGCGCTGCTGGCCGTGTCCTATCCGCTGATGAAGCGCTTCTTTCCACTGCCGCAGTTCTATCTCGGCCTTGCTTTCGGCTGGGCGGTGCCCATGGCATTCGTCGGCCAGATGGGAAGCGTGCCGCGGTTGGGCTGGGTGCTGTTCGTGACCGCCGTGCTATGGGCGGTCATCTACGACACGCTCTACGCCATGGTGGACCGCGACGACGACATGAAAATTGGAGTGAAATCGAGTGCCGTGCTGTTCGCCGACATGGACCGGCTGCTGATCGGCACGATGCAGGCGACGATGCTGTTCGCGCTGCTGCTGATCGGCAGGCAGCTGAAGTTCGGGCAGTGGTACATGGGAAGTCTGGTGGCGGTGGCGATCCTGTTCCTCTACCAACAATGGCTGATCCGCAACCGCGATCCCGCGGCCAGCTTGCGCGCATTCCGGAACAATCACTACGTCGGCATGGCGATCTTCATCGGCATTCTGCTTGAGCACCTCTACAGCGCAGCGCCCGCCGGCCGTTGAATCGAATGGCGCAGGGCCTCGCAGACTGAATCTGTCGCAGGGCCCAGGAGCAGGTGGAGACTGCCGCCGGATGTCTTCACGACGCCGCGCGGCGCCAGATTGCGCAGTAGCGGTTCCTTCAGCGCGGCGCCATCAACCACAGTGATGACTGCGCGCCCTGCCGCAGCCTCGACTGTCCTCACATTCGCTGCACCACCCAACGCCGTCAGTAATTCCGCCGCTGCCGCCGAGTTGACCACTGCTGTGTGCGGTCCCGCTTTCTCGTTCAGTCGAACGCGAATATCCGCGGCCACCTGGTCCGCAATCGGGCCGAGCACCACCTGCATGGCGTTGCGCGCAGGGCGCACAATCCCGCGCGCTCCCAGCTGTTTGAGCGCTGCATCGTTGACCTTGGTTTCGTCGGCGACCACCAGACGCAGTCGCGTCGTGCAGGCATCGACCGATACCAGATTGCCGGCACCGCCGAGTGCGGCGATGAAGGACCTGCCGCGATCGCCGTCAGCGGTGGCCGCATGTGCGGTCATTGCAGCGTCGTCGATCTCACGGCCCGGCGTCTTCAGATCGAAGGCGCGGATGAAGAAGCGGAACGCGCCGTAATAGATTCCGGAGTATGCGAGGCCGACGGGTATGAGCAGCCATGGTCGCGTGGCGCGGTCGAAATTCAGAACGTAGTCGAAGAGACCGGCGGAAAAACTGAATCCGAGACGTACGTCGAGCACGTGCATGATCACCATCGAGGCGCCGGTGAGCACGGCGTGAATTGCGTAAAGTAACGGCGCGAGAAACAGGAACGTGAATTCGATGGGCTCGGTCACTCCAGTCAGGAAGGATGTCAGCGCCATCGAGGCGAACAGGCCCCCCACTGCGCGCCGTCTTTCCGGACGCGCAGCGTGGTACATCGCCAGGCACGCCGCGGGCAGCCCGAACATCATCACGGGAAAGAATCCAGACATGAACAAGCCGGCATCCGGATCGCCGGCGAAGAAGCGCTTGAGGTCGCCCGTGACGCCGTTGAAATCGCCGATCAGGAACCAGGCGATATTGTTGATGATGTGATGCAGGCCCGTGATGATCAGCGCGCGATTGAGCAGCCCATAGATGAACAGGCCAAGATCGCCCGCGCCCAACACCGAGCGGCTCATGACGTCCATGCCCTGTTCCAGGACTGGCCATCCCCAGCCGAAAGCCGCGGCGACGAACAGGCCCGCCAGTCCACTGGCGATGGGCACGAACCGGCGGCCCCCGAAGAACGCAAGATAGCTCGGCAAGTTAATTCCGCTGAAGCGGTTGTACAGCGCGCCTGCGATGAGTCCAGAAAGTATGCCGACGGGAACACTGAGCTTGGCGAGCTCGCGCGCCTTGTATGCGGCTGCGGCGAGATCGTGCGGCTGCCCGGCCAGGCCCGCGACGATATCCGGCGGCACGCCTATCAACACTTCTATGCCTTTGGTGGCGACGAGGTAACCCACCACGCTCGCCAGCCCCGCGGCACCGTGATTTTCACGCGCCAGCCCGACCGCGATGCCCATCGCGAACAGGAGTCCGAGATTGGAAAAGATCGCATCGCCAGCCGCGGCGATGAATGCGATGTCGAGCACGTCGGGCTGTCCCAGCCGCAACAGCAGGCCGGCAACGGGTAGCACTGCGATGGGCAGCATGAAGGCGCGCCCCATTTGCTGCAGCCCCAGAAAGATGTTTCTCATTTATTCACCGATCTAGCGCCGCAGCCGCGAGCGCCGTGCAGTCCTGAATCGTGAGAGTGGCGATGAGGGCCTTCAGCTGCGGGATCGCCGCCGGCACCGCGGAGAGCTCGCGAATCCCGAGCCCGATGAGAATCGCGACGGCCGCGGGATCTGATGCAAGCCCACCGCAGACGGCGACCGGCTTGCGCGCGACACCTGCTGCTTCGACCACTGCCGAAATGAGGCGCAGCACCGCTGGATGGCGCGGATCGAACAGGCTCGACAGTTGCGGATGACCGCGATCGATCGCGAGCGTGTACTGGGTGAGATCGTTCGTGCCGATCGACAGAAAATCAGCTTCCGCGGCAATCTCACGAGCACACAGCGCCGCAGCAGGAGTCTCGATCATTGCCCCGATGGGTATCGATTCGCTGCGCCCGAGGCTGCCGCGGATCTCATCGGCAATTCTACGCACCGCCTGCACATCGCCTGCATCGTTGATCATGGGCAGGAGGATCCGGCAGCGCGCACCCCCCTCGATGCGAAGTATCGCGGTCAATTGTTCACGCAGCAGATCCTCCTGCTGCAGGCTTATGCGGATACCGCGCAGGCCCAGCGCCGGATTCTCTTCGCGCGGAAGGGCAATGTAGGCCACAGGCTTGTCACCACCTATGTCGAGCGTGCGAATGGCCACGGGCTTGCCAGCGAAAGCGGTTGCAATCTCGCGATAGTGCGTCAGCTGCTCATCCGCCGTGGGCGCGGAGTTGCGATCCATAAACAGGAACTCCGTACGCAGCAACCCACAACCTTCGGCCCCCTGTGCGGAAGCGCTACGCGCATCCGCTACCGAGCCCACGTTGGCGAGCATCTCTATGCGGACGCCATCCGCAGTTCGACACTCGCGTAGTGACGCAGCCTGTTCCTCGGAGCGGCGCGCTCGACGCGCCATCGTGTATTTTTCGGCGGTGAACAACTGAGCCGCATCTGGGGCCAGGCGCAAAAGACCATTGTCAGCGTCCACCACAAGAGCTGCACCCTCCTTGATTGCCAGAATGGCGGGGCCCATGGCCACGAGCGTCGGAACATCCATGGCCGCCGCAAGAATGGCGACGTGCGAGGTGGGACCCCCCGTGGAGACACAGATGCCGGCGAGGCGGGAAGCATCCAGAGCCACGAGTTGCGATGGCAGCAGGTCGTGAGCGAGCAGGATCGCGCGCTCAGGCAAATCCGACGGCGGCGTTTCGGCGGCGCGGTCCGCCATGGCTCGCAGCACTTGTGACTCGAGGTCGAAGTAGATCGTCCACGCGCTCCACCATTCGAGCATCGCCGCTGGCGCGAAGCGCTTCGATGTTGCCACGGAGCGTGGCGCGCCAGCTGAAACCCGCGCTCTTGCCTCGCGCAATCCACGCGTTTGCAGAGCCCAGAAGCTGCGGGATCCTCCAGAAATGCCAGGTGCGCGCCGACGACGCCGGCCTGTGCGCCGTAGTTGGAATCTGCCAGACCGCGCAGATTGACCTTCACTTTCTCAAGCGCACGTTGCAGATGTGCTCGTTCCTCGTTAACGCCGATCCCCGCTTCTTCAACTTCGATCTCGGCACGCTCGAGCCGCACAGCTCGACCGGCGGCCAGCCCTCGGCAGGCAATCACACCCCTGATCTCGTTCTCGCGAACTTCAACGCGATTCGCCGCTACTCCCTGCTTGGTCGGCTCCCGGTCTTCTCCAGCATGATGGGAAGTGTCCCGCATGGCTGCATCTAGCGCGGTGAGCGCCGCAGCAGCATCGGCACCGCGGGCATGACACGTCACCGTGTCGCCTTTCCGGACCCCCAGCGACATCATTGCCACAGGGCTTCTGGCGTTGACGGTGCGCCCATTTGCTTCGAGCGACACCGTAGACGCCATGTTCTTCAGGCACGCAGCCAGCATCGCCGCCGGTCGCGCATGAATGCCGTGCTCGAGCGCAATCACCCAGCTGCGGCTCATGCCGACATCAGCCGCAAGTGGCGCAGCCTCCGCTGCCCCTGCACGAGCGAGCGGCAGCAGCTCAAGTAGAAATTCCCCGACTGCCAGTAAACGGTCTTGTGACCTACGCACCACGGAGAAGCGGGTGCCATCCGTCACGATTGTCGGGGTCATCAGACTCTTGGCGCGACGCGCGAGCAGATCGAGGTCGAAGCTGAGAAGTGGGGCGCCGGCTGAAACGCTCTGACCCGGAGCCACGTGCAACTCGAAGCCTTCTCCTTCCAACGCCACCGTATCGATGCCTACGTGCAACAGGATCTCGGCGCCGTTGGCGGCACGCAGGGTGATTGCATGTTTCTGCGCCGCAACGGTGACAACCGTTCCATCACACGGCGCATGCAAGGTCTCGCCTGTCGGATCGATCGCGAGGCCATCGCCCAGCATGCGCGCTGAAAAAACGGCATCCGGCACCTCCTCGAGCGAAGTACTCCATCCCCCAAGGGGCGCGAGCAGTGCGAGGCGCGACATCCGCGCTACTCCTTGAGCTGTACCCACTCTATCGCCCAGATGGGATCGAGAGTGCGGCGGGTGAAGTAAAGACAGAGATCGTGGCGTCCTTCCCGAGGAATAAGCGAAACGGGTTGCAGCACGCTCACCCCTGCATTGGCTACCGCAGGCTCCAGAGGCAGAACCGCAATCCGTTCGCCTCCACAGCCATCGATGCGTACCTCGAGTTCGCCTTGCGGCGACTGCGGCGCATGCAGTGGCACTTTGCGAGCATCGTCCCCTACCTGGAAGTTGAAGGGTATCTGACCCACGGCAGCGGCGATGCCGCGCGTACGCGAGAGATCCGCCTGAGGGAAAATCCAGCATGGATCGAGAATGTCCACGTTGAACACTGCGCGCTCGCCCGCCTGGGGGGCGTCGTCCTCCAGACGCAACGGCAGCTTGTTGGAGCAGCTTTTCAGCTCATCGTCGGAGCGGCGCTGCAGGGTCTCGCGCGTAAAACTCCACGTGCGCGGTTCGGACATGCGTTGTCCGTCGAGAAATGTCGCAGCGCTCACTGTGATTGGCATCACCACTGCAAGAGGTTTGGAATAAAGGGGAGAGTTCGGGCCAGGCGGGTCATTGGTCAATGAGTAACGAATGTCTCCGCGGGTTACCTGATTGGAGAGCTCGACCTGAACTGAAGGCCCACTCGATGCAGGGGCAGCCGAGGCCCGCACGACAAAGGCACTGTCCGCATAGTCGATGCCCAAGCGCCGATAGCGGTCGAACTGCGCGGGCAGGCTTAGTAGGAAATCGCCCCAATTCCTGCGGCCGGGGGCAGACCATACCGCTTCCGAGAATGCCGCCATGCGCGGGAATGCGCTGTGCTGGACCCGCTCAGGCGTGCGCATGTGCTCGGTCCAGGCATTGAGTTGCGCTCCAATTACGTGGGAGCCACTCGCGTCGAACCGGTAGATATCGGCCAGGGTGACATAGGTCGGACGACCCGGCGGCTCATCAGACAAATCGCTCTGCAGATAGTCGAGATATAGATCCGGCGCAGGGGCCAGCACCACATCGTGCCCTTGTCGCGCCGCTTCGGCCGCGCCTTCGCGGCCGCGCCATGACATGACCACCGCCTTGGGCGGCAGTCCTCCCTCCAGGATTTCGTCCCAGCCGATCAGCTTGCGGCCATGCGCATCGATGAATCCCTCCATGCGGTGAGCGAAGTAACCCTGCAGCGCCGCTTCACTTGCGATGCCGAGCTCGCGCATGCGCTGCTGGACGCGAGGCGAGGTCTTCCAGCGGTTCTTCGCCGCCTCATCACCGCCGACGTGAATGTACGGCCCGGGAAATAGCGATATCACTTCCGTGAGAACGTCTTCGAGAAATCCGAGCGTGGGCTCATCCGCGTTGAAGAGATAGTCATGCACGCCCCAATCACGGGACACCTGCGGAGCGGGACCTTCGGTGCCAAAGGCGGGATAGGCGGCGATCGCCGCCTGAGCGTGGCCGGGCATTTCAATCTCGGGCACCACCGTAACGAAGCGGTCGGCGGCGTAGCGCACGATTTCCCGAACCTCTTCCTGGGTGTAATAGCCGTTGGAAACGCCGACGGATCCGATCTCCGTGAGACGCGGATACTTGAGAATCTGCAGTCGCCAGCCCTGGTCGTCGGTGAGGTGCCAATGGAAGGTATTGAGCTTGTGCAGTGCCATCCAGTCGATCATCTGCTTGATGAATTCCACTGACATGTAATGCCGCGCGACATCCAGCATGAAGCCGCGCCACGCGGCCTGGGGCTGATCCTCGATGTGGACCGCCGCGGCGCGGAGGGTATCGGCGCTGTGCGGCCGCGCCGTAAGCCATTGCCATAGAGTCACGGCGCCGTAGAACAGGCCGCGCCGCTCAGAGGCTTCGATCACGATTCCGCGGGGGCCGATATCGAGCGTGTAGCCTTCCGGGTTACGGTTTGCCGAATCGAGGACCAGCACGATTGCCTTGTCTGCCGCAACGCCTCCATCAGGCGAGGCCACTTCCAGTTTCAAACGGCAGGTACGCGAGAGCAGATCGGCGAGATATCGCGCAATCGGAGCGGCATCGACGGGCGCCAAGATTCGCGTGCTCGAACGTAGCGTGAACTCCCCCGTGCGCATCTCGATCTTTGCTGGGCTGGGAATCACGGACATTGCCTCGACCACAGGCGTCCCCGCGTAAACGTCCAGAGCGCCGCCGACCATCAAGACGACGACGAGAAATTCACGCTTCATCGTCATGGACTCTCCTCTTCAACATCTGTCCGGCGAGACGTTCACGGCGCCGAGCGGCATCGGACGCGGTGTGTTCACCGAGAATCCCAAGCCGATGATCCGGGATATGTTCGGCAACGCCCTCTTGAGACCCGAAAATATATTGATCGAAGAGGGCGCGCCACGCCGCACGTGTAGCGGGCGGGAGCGATTTCAGATTCAGGATGGCGAGAGCCAGGCAATCGAAACCGGAAGCGCTTCCGACTTCGGCTCCCCTGATGCCGTGCCACCAATAGTTCACCAGCAGGTTGAACGGCTCGAGCGACTCGACGTGGTGCCACCAGAGAGCCGGGATGAAGATCGCATCGCCGGGATTCAGTTCGGCGCTCACGGCGGCGGCCAAGGCATGCCGGAATCTCGGGAAACGCTCGAGATCCGGCTCGTGCAGTGAAACCAGGCTCATCGGAGCCCCGGTTGGGGCGTAGTCGATCGGACCGATGTAGAGGTTTGCGATCTGTTCCGGTGGAAAGAGCGTAAATCGGCGGCGGCCGGCGACCACACAGCCGATGTTGTGCCACTCATCGAGATGCGTGGGAGTGGTGATGGCGTTCCCGAGCCAGATGCGCGGCAGCACGTCTTCATCGACGACGGTGAGGCGGTTTTCGGCCGCGAAGCCCGGCAGACAGTCGCTAGCCAATGCGCTCTGCGCCGCGACCGCGGGTGGCTGCGCGAACGCGCCATAGCGCAGCACTTGTTCGGCGATTGCGGTGATGGACAGACGGTTGCGGACGAAATTGAAACCATTCATGCCGTCGGCGTAGAAGATGCGTCCTTCGGCCTGCGGCGGCGTCATGATCGCGTCGACTGGGCCGCCGCTATCCAGGCGGCGCAGATAGTCGACCAGAGTCCCCACGGACCGGCGCCCCGCCTGCACTGCAGGCCACGCATCGATCAATCCACGCAATATCGCCGGTTGCCCGGAAATTGCGATCTCGTTTTTGAACGTCTCCGCATCCGGCAACGGGAGTTCGCGAATGGGCAGGAAGGTGGGTGGCACGATGGTTCCGGGTAGCACCGCCGACTACACCCAGAAATAGAGCTGCAGAGCGTCTTGCGGCCGGCGTGGCGCGATGCCGGTGAGCGCTTCGCGATGATCCGGATAGTTGCCCGAGCTGCGTCCGAGCAGGTCGTCGATCTCGGCCATGCTGTACTGCCGTTCCTTCGGGGTCGGTGCGCGCAGATCCGATGGATCCGGGAAAATCCCCATGCCGGCCATGATGGAATACCAGGAGAAGACCGGGTAACCCTTGCCGATCTCCTGGTGCCGAACGCCGGCGACGATGCTCTTGCCCGCCATCCACAGCGAGTACAGTTTCTTCAGGTCATCCGAAAGGTTGAGATTGGCGGCATTGGCGCGCCAGTATTCCGTGTCTTCACGGGTATTGGTCTTGTAGTGGGTCACGATGTAGTCGCGCGTGCCCTCGAAGTGCTCGTTGACCAGCGCGTTGAAGCGGTCGTGCGCCTCCTCGCCCAGATCGCCCTTCTCGAGAAACTCCACGAAACTCGCGGCCGTCTTCTGGATGAAAAGCAGGGCCGTCGCTTCAAGGGGCTCGATGAACCCCTGTGCAAGGCCTACCGCCAGGCAGTTGCGATTCCAGTGCCTGGTGACGCGCCCGATCCGCATCTTGAGATGCCGTGCCAGCACGTCCGAGTCCAGCAGGCCCAGGCGTTCGCGCAGTTCCGTTTCGGCGGCATCCGGCGAACAGAACTGCGTGCTGTACACGTAGCCATTGCCAAAGCGGCTGGTGAGCGGAATCTTCCAGGCCCAGCCATGCTTGAGGGCAGTGGACACGGTCTCCGAGGGAAGCGCCTCGTCCAGCGGTGTGGGAATCGCAACCGCGGCATCGTTGAAGAGATTGTTCGCGAAGCTGACGAACGGGGTCTGCAGCGCCTTGTCGATCAGGAGACCTGCGAATCCGCTGCAATCGACGAACAGATCTGCCGGAATCGTTTCGCCCTCCTTCGTATGCACCGAAGCGATCGCCCCGTCGGCGCCTAGAGTCGCATGCGTCACGTGGCAGGGCTTGTAACGGACGCCCCGCTCGAGCGCCTTCGTGTGCAGAAAGCGACCGAGCAGCATCGCGTCGAAGTGATAGCCGTGCCAGACGTCGAACGGAAAGCTGTCCCGCGCCTTCGGCGCGCGTCGCTCGGCTGCCAGGCGGGTAGCGATGAAAAACCGATCCGGGTGCGCGAATACGTTCGCTCCGTTGACCCGTGCCTCGACGTTGTGCACGAACTGCGTCATGGTCAGGTTGTCGAGCATCGAAGCAAATGGGTGGAAGTAGCTCTCGAAACCGGGCTTGGTCGACCAGCCTTCGAAAGTGATGCCGCACTTGTAAGTCGCGTGGCACTCGGGCATCCATTCGGACTCCTCGATGCCGAGGCTGTCGAAGAAACCGCGCAGCCATGGCGTCGAGCCTTCGCCGACGCCGATGATCGGCACCGTCGGCGACTCGAGCAGCGTGATGCCGATCCCGCGCTCGATCAACGAGCGCGCCAGGATCAACGCCGTCATCCAGCCAGCCGTGCCGCCTCCGACGATGACGACGCTGCGTATCGGCAGAGGCGCGGGAGATGCGCTCCTGCCGGTCGTCGGTGAATAAGAGTAGTTGAACAGCGTCGCAGTCATGGAGCCCGCTTCGATACCGAAATGGCGATCCGTCGCCGGCGAAATTGCTCGCTCCACGCTGCCGTCGTCAAGAAGGACGGCCGCGCTCGCCAGGCACGCGGCCCGGCGGACGCTGCAGCAGATCAGAACTTGACGCGCACGGTGAAGTAGTACTGCGCCCCGTTCTTGTAGAACGCGCGGGGCTGGTCCCTGTTGAGGGAGAAGTACTTCAACGTCGGGTTGTTCAGATTTTGGCCATCCAGCGTGAAGGAGTACTTGTCGCTGAGCGTATAGACCAGCGAGGCCGCCAGGTTGCCGATCTTGTCCTGCGAGAAGGCGCTGTTGCGATCCAGGCCGCTGAAGAATGCCGACCGCGCGGTGTAGGCGATGCGAGCACTGAACTTCTGGTTCTCGTAGTAGCCTCCGATGTTGTACGTGTTCTTCGACGTGCCGACGAGCCGGTCGTCGTCGTTGATCACGTTGGAAGTCTGCTTGCCGTCTGCGTAGGTGTAGTTGAGGTTGACGCCGAAGTTCTCGCCGATCCCCTGCTGCCAGGCCAGTTCCGCGCCCCGCACGCGTCCTTTCGCGTTGATCGGCACCGTCAGCAGGTAGTCGGCAAACTCGCCGTCGGGACGGGTCGCATCGAACGTAAGGTAGCTTTTCACCTCGCTGCCGAAGCTCACGTAGTTCTTCAGGTCCATATAGAAGAGGCCCGCCGACAACAGCGAGTTCTTCGCGAAATACCACTCGAGGCCCGCATCGAAGTTGGTGGACCGGATCGGCTTGAGGTCGGGATTGCCGCCGCTGCCGGTTCCCACTTCACCGATGGGCGGCGGCGCCCCCAGATTCACGGCCCCACCCAGAGCGGAATAGTCCGCGCGCGTCATCGTCTTCGAGACCGCGAAGCGCGCGACCACGTCGTCGTTCACGTCGAACTTCAGGTTGGCACTGGGCAGCACGTCGTTGTACGTGTGTTCCGTTCGCAACGGCTTGAATACCCCGAAAGCCGAGCCGAGGATGGCATCCGGATCCGTGGCGCCTGCCACTACGAAGTTGAGGACGTTCTCCTTCGTTCTGACGTAACGCACGCCGATGTCGCCGCTCCAGTTGGAGCCTTTGAAATCGGCTTGCAGGTAGCCGGCGAGGTTCTTCTCTCCCACCTGATAGGTTTCCGCGAAGCTGCGGCGCCCGACCGGGTCGCGGTTCGCAGCGGTATCGTTGTAGGCCTTGAGCTGATCGACCGACCAGAGCCAGATATCCCCCGGGAAATCTCCGCCCATGGAGCTGAAGTCCGAAGGATAGTTGCTGAAGTCCGCCGGGTAGGCGCTGTTGTCGAACACCAGCGGGCCCTGGCCGATGGCAGTGTTGGAATCCCGGCTGTGCTCATTGGCGCGCGCACCGAACTTGAAGCTCGTCCACGCCCCGTTGTTCATGGCGAATTCCGCGTCGATCTTGGCCCACTCTTCCTTGTCCTTGACGTCCACGTCCTGCACGCCGAACAGCCAGCCGAAACCGGCCGATGCGGGCGTCGAATTGTCGACGCCGAAAGAGAAATCGGGGGCGCGGCCCATGCCATTCAGCTGGTAGGCGGATCCTTGTCCGGCACCGCTCACCGTCTCAGCCACGTCCTGACGGGGCGTCTTGCCGTGGCCGACCGAGGTTCCGAGCTGCGCCGCGACAGTCAGCGCATCGCTCACATGGAACGTGCCCTCCAGGCTGCCGAAATTGGAACTGCCGCTCGCGCCGGGACGCGAGATCTGGTCGTAGACCGCGCTCGCAGGTCCCGGCCCGAATTCGGCCGACACCAGGGTGTTGCTCTTGATCACGTAGCCGGGGAGAGGTGCGAGGCCTGATCCGATGAGATTGCGTGTGAAGAAGAGGAAATTGCGGTTGACGTTGTCCGCTTCGAGTTTCGAGGCAAAGAACTGCGCGTCGAGCATGAAGTTGTCGCTCGGCTTCAACTGAACGTCGATCAAGCCGCCTTTGCGTTCGCGCTTCTGCTGGAAGAGGGCCGCGCCCGTGATGTCCGGGAACTGCACGCCGGCGAGGTCCGGGTTGCTGAGAGCGACCGGGCTGCCTTCTGCAATGGTGTTGTAGCCGAGTACTTCGACGCCGTCGCGTCGCAAGTGGCGCGTCTCCCAGAAGCCCTGGACCATGACACCGAAAGTTTCAGCCTCGTTCTTCCAGTTTCCGAGCGCGCTGTATTGGCCATCGGTCTTGTCGGGCAGCTCGGCATAGACGACACCGGCAGAAGCCTGGAAAGTGAATGGAGCCTGGAAGTCGAGAGGCTTGCGAGAAATGATGTCGATCGAGCCTGCGACACCGCCCTCGACGAGCGAAGCCTGCGAGCTCTTGTGAACGACGACCTTGTCGATAAGCTCGGACGGAAGGAGCGTGTAGCTGACGCTGCGGCCGACTGTGCCGGTCTGGTTCAGCACGAACCAGTCGCCCGATCCGACATTGTGACCATTGATCAGCGTCTGCGTCAGGCTGGGATTCGTGCCGCGCATGCTGACGCGGTCGTTCTCGTCGAAGCCGCCCTCGTTCGCGCTTGCTGAACTGGTCGTGACGCCTGGAACGCGGGTGAGCGAGTCCGCGACGTTCTTGTCCGGCATTTTGCCGATGTCTTCCGAGGTGATGACGTCGACGTGCGAGGTCGCTGCGCGCTTCGCCTCGATCGACTCCTGCACCGATGCGCGGATGCCGGTTACGACGACTTCCTCAATTCCATCGTCGGTCGCCTCGGATTGCTGTGCCTGAACTAGGTCATTGCGCCCGAAGAGCGCCATGGCCACCGCCGTTCCGATCAACGTCGACCGTCGGATACCCATAAAATCCCCTTCCCGAATAGCGTGTATAGGGCACGGAACCAATATAAGTCCACTATAGTACCAATCTGAGACAAACGTCAACTGGGTAATACCAATTTGCTGTTTTCTTAATTGCTCTTTTTAAATCAGCTATTTACAAAAATATGTAGCGCCGCGCATACGTCCACTGGTACTGTATTGGTTATATAGAAAGAGGTGATCCTTGCCTTCCCTGGCCCAACGTCTGCCCCCGCTCGACGCATCCAGCAGCCTGCCGCTCTATCAACAGCTGCAGCGCGCACTGCGCGACGCCATCGAAAGCAGATTGCTCGGCGCCGACGATGCGCTGCCACCCGAGCGTGATCTCGCCAATGAGTTTTCCGTCTCGCGAATCACCGTGCGCAAGGCAATCGACGGTCTAGTCAACGAAGGGCTGCTGATGCGCCGCCAGGGTTCCGGCACCTTCGTGCGCGCCCGCGTCGAAAAGAACTTCTCGAAGCTCACTTCGTTTTCCGAAGACATGCGCGCGCGCGGACGCAATCCTCGCAGCGTCTGGTTGAGTCGCGCCGCAGGGACGGTCACGCCTGAAGAGGCGCTGACGTTGAGATCGAGTCCCGGCACGCCGGTCTTCCGTTTCCATCGCATCCGTTTCGCGGACGACGCGCCGATGGCGCTCGAATACGCCACCGTGCTTGCGACTTGCCTGCCTGCAGTCGGCGCCGTCGAATCCTCGTTGTACGAGGCGTTGGAACGCACTGGCAATCGGCCGGTACGGGCTCTGCAACGACTGCGCGCCGTGCTATTTACTGCCGAGCAGGCTGAACTGCTCGGCGCAAACGAGAAAGATGCGGGGCTGCTGGTTGAGCGCGTGGGGTTCCATAAGGACGGCAGCGCGGTCGAGTTCTCGCAATCCTATTACTGCGGCGACACCTATGATTTCGTCGCCGAGCTCAGCGACTCGACGTGAGCGACGCCGAGCGCACGCGCCTTTTCCGGGAAGCAGCGGAGGCGCCACAACTGATTCAGGCGCAGTTGCAAGCCAATCGGCACTGCATCGAGCAGATCGGTGACGCCCTGCGCGAGCTCGCCCCGCGAGCGGTTGTTACGTGCGCGCGGGGGAGCTCCGACCACGCCGCGACGTTCGCGCGCTATCTTCTAGAAACACGCGCTGGATTGCTGACGTCATCTGCAGCGCTTTCCGTCAGTTCCGTGTATGCGACTCAGCCGGACTGGAAAGGTGTCGCCTTCATCGCGATCTCCCAATCCGGGGCGAGCCCGGACCTGATGGCCACGGTTGCCGCTGCGCAGGCGGCCGGCGCGTGTGTCATTGCATGTGTCAACGCCGAAGGGTCGCCACTGGCGCGCGCCGCGCATCACGTGATTCCGCTGCACGCGGGCGTCGAAGCCAGCGTCGCCGCGACGAAATCGCATCTGGCGTCTCTTGCCGCAATCTTGCAGCTATTCGCCGTCTGGCAGCGCGACTCCACGCTGCTGGCCGAGCTCGAGAACCTGCCCCGGCAGCTCGCGCAAGCCTGGGACATGGATTGGAGTCCGGCGGCGCCGCAGCTCGAATCCGTCGAGCACCTGTACGTCATTGGACGCGGGCTCGGTTTTGGAGCCGCGCAGGAGGTTGCGCTGAAGTTGAAGGAGACATGCGGCCTGCACGCGGAGCCGTTCAGCTCCGCGGAAGTTCGCCATGGTCCGATGGCGCTCGTGGGACCGCGATTTCCCGTCATGCTCCTTTCGCAGAATGATGAGACGCGCGAGGGCATTGAAGCACTCATGGTGGAACTGGTCGACAGAAACGTGCCGACGATCGCAGCCGGGGTGCGTCATGCGCGCGCGCTCAATCTACCGACGGTTACTGCGGATCCCGCAATCGAACCAATGCTCATGCTGCAGAGCTTCTACCGGATGGTGAACCAGCTAGCCCTCGCACGCGGTCGGGATCCCGATAGCCCTCCCAACCTGCGCAAGATCACGGAGACCGTCTGATGGTGACGGCGCTGGTCAATGGCCGCGTGCTCACAGACGATGGATTCGTCACGGGCCAGGCCGTCCTTATCGAAGGCGAGCGCATCACCGCAATCGTCCCGGTCAATGATGCGCGTTGCCGCACGGCCAGCCGACATGATCTCGGCGGGCACATGTTGTTGCCCGGGTTCATCGACACACAGGTCAACGGCGGCGGCGGCGTCTTGTTCAATGCCGATCCCGATGTCGCGACCATACGCACGATAGGCCAGGCACACCGCCGCTTTGGCACCACTGGCTTTCTTCCCACGCTGATCAGCGACGATCTCAACGTCGTCGCCAAGGCACTTGCCGCTGTTCAAGCATCGCTGGCCGCCGGCGTTCCTGGGGTACTGGGAATTCACATCGAGGGCCCGTTCCTCAACGTGATGCGCAAAGGCGTTCACGATTCCGCGAAATTCCGCGGCCTCGACGAAAGCGCCATCGGCCTTCTCACTTCTCTGAAAGGCGGTCGCACGCTGGTTACGCTGGCTCCCGAGATGACTCAGCCGGACATGATCGCGAAGCTCGCTGCGGCGGGTGTGACTGTCTCGGCCGGCCATACCAACGCCGATTACGCGGCGATACGTGCTGCCCTTCGGCACGGGCTCACGGGATTCACACACCTGTTCAACGCGATGTCGCAGCTGGAAGCGCGTGAGCCCGGCGTCGTCGGTGCGGCGCTCGAGGATCCCGACAGCTGGTGCGGCATCATCGTGGATGGGCGGCACGTCGATCCGGTAGTGCTGCGCATCGCCCTGCGGTGCAAGCGCAATGACCGCTTCATGCTGGTGACGGACGCGATGCCGAGCGTCGGCACTTCAGAAAGATCATTCCTGCTGCAGGGCCGGCGAATCTCGGTCGAAGGCAATGCGTGCGTGGACGAAGATGGCACTCTCGCCGGCTCACATCTGGACATGGCTGGAGCGGTGCGCAATGCCGTGTCGATGTTGGGATTGACCCTTCCGGAGGCAGTGCGGATGGCGAGTAGCTATCCCGCCGAGTTTCTGGGCATCGGACAGGACGTCGGCCGCATCGCTGCCGGCTACAGGGCGAATCTCATCCAAGCCGACGACGCCCTCAACGCGCTGCAGACCTGGATCGACGGCCGCAACTGAGGCGACTACGGTGCAGCACGGCGGTGAGCCGGTACTCTCGCGGCCGCCCAAAGTTCGATGTCCGTAACACCGGATGCGGCAATCACACGTGCTGCTTCCGAGGCCGTATTTCCAGTCGTGAATACGTCGTCGACCAGTGCGACATGCCTGGCTTCGAGAGGCTGCACGAGCCGGAACGCGCCACGGACATTTCTTTGTCTCGCGGTGAGCGACAGCCCGCTTTGCTCAACCGTTGCTTTCACACGCCTGAGGCTCGCAGGTTCGACACGTATGCCAAGGCACGCGGCGGCGAAGCGGGCGATTTCGAATGCCTGGTTGAAACCACGCTGCCGATATCGCGAACTGTGCAGCGGCACGGGAATGAGCAGCTCAGGAAGCTGCGTGGCACGCGCCTGCTGCGCATCGGCCAGCAGGGTTCCCAGGAGTCGCGTGTAGAGGCGGTCCCCGCGGAACTTGAGCGCCCTCACGAAGCGGTCGACCGGATACTCATAGCGAAACGGCACCAGAGCCCGGGTGAAAGGGGCCGGGAAGCCGTGCCAATCGGGCGAGCTGGCGGGCAGCAGCTCTGCGCATATCGCGCACAGGTCGAGCCTCAACCTCATGCCTTCAGATCCGCAAAGACAGCAGGTGGGCGGGAAAAGGATGGCTCCCAGCAGATCCGGGGCGCGAGTGGCAATTGTCGACATGGAATGTCCTTTTCAGTTGACAGAGACCGCCCCAGCCTCCGACCATCGCATCGCCGGCCAGTATTGAGGGCGGTCTAGCCCCCAAGCGAGCGCTCCAGCCGTCGTCAAAGTCGAGATTTGCTCATGCACCCAGCCTCACCGACTGCAATTCGTCACGATTGGACGCTAGCGGAGACCGAAGGCCTGTTCGGCATGCCGTTCGTGGATCTCCTCTTCCAGGCACAGCAGACCCACCGCGCCCACCATCCCGCAAGCACGGTGCAGATGAGCACGCTCCTCTCGATCAAGACGGGTGCCTGCCCAGAAGACTGTGCGTACTGCCCGCAGAGTGTTCGATACGACACCGGTCTCGAGCGAGAGGCCCTGATGCAGGTCGCAGAAGTGCGCGATGCGGCGGCGCGTGCGAAGGCCGCTGGGGCCACCAGGTTCTGCATGGGTGCGGCCTACCGATCTCCGAAAGCGAAGGACCTGGCGGTGATCAAGGAGATGATCTCGCAGGTGCGCGCGCTGGGCCTGGAAACCTGCGCCACGCTGGGCATGGTCACGCCAGCGCAGGCGGGC
Organism: uncultured Gammaproteobacteria bacterium; assembly: GCA_963759725.1. Classification (GTDB taxonomy): domain Bacteria; phylum Pseudomonadota; class Gammaproteobacteria; order Steroidobacterales; family Steroidobacteraceae; genus CAVXAE01. The sequence continues at coordinate 452,853 of CAVXAE010000001.1, forward strand.
GAGCTCAAGGATGCCGGCCTCGACTACTACAACCACAACCTCGATACCTCGCCGGAGTTCTACGGCGAGATCATCACGACGCGCACTTACCAAGACCGGCTGGACACACTCGCAGCTGTGCGCTCCGCAGGCATGAAGGTGTGCTGCGGCGGCATCGTCGGCATGGGCGAGACGCCCCGGGATCGGGCCAAACTTCTGATTACACTCGCCAACCTTCCGGAGCATCCGGAGAGCGTGCCGATCAACAATCTGGTGCAGGTGCCGGGCACTCCGCTGCACGGTCGCGAGCCGATCGATCCATTCGATTTTGTTCGCACCATCGCGGTCGCCCGCGTGCTGATGCCGCGTTCGCATGTTCGCCTCTCCGCGGGTCGGGAGGAGATGAGCGACGAGCTGCAGGCGCTGTGTTTCATGGCGGGGGCAAATTCGATTTTCTACGGTGAGAAGCTGTTGACCACGGGCAATCCGGACGTCGAAAGAGATCAGAAATTATTCGATCGGTTGGGGCTGAAGGCCGAAGGCCCCGTCAGCCCCTCAGACTCTGATTACGCTGCTGGTGAAACAGTAGATGCTTTCAAAGGCGCCACTTATGCGGAAATCGTCCCGTCCAGGCCTTCCGCCGATGCTGCATTCGGCCCCATGACTGACCATGAGACGCGACCGACAAGCGCTTGAAGCTTCGCTTGCCGCGCTCGATTCTGAACACCTGAAGCGACGCCGGCGGACGATCGATTCTTTCGAGCAACAGGGGAATCGAGTCGAGGTCATTGTCGATGGCCAGCGGCTCGTCGACTTCTGCGGCAACGACTATCTTGGGCTCGCGCATCACGCCGCTATCGCCGCGGCGCTGAGCGATGCGGCGCGTCGATGCGGCACCGGAAGTGGGGCCGCGCACCTTGTCACCGGGCACGGTATCGAACATGCGCGCCTCGAGGAAAAAATCGCCGAGTACACCGGGCGCGAGCGAGCGCTTCTCTTCTCCACTGGGTACATGGCGAACCTCGCCGCAGTGACCGCCCTCGCCGGTGCCGGTGACCTCGTTCTCCTCGACCGGCTGAACCACGCGTCGATCATCGATGGGGCGCGGCTCTCGGGCGCTCGCTTCAAACGGTATCCGCATCTCGACTCCGCAACTGCCGAAAGCGAGTTGCGGCTCGGCGGCTCTTCGCGCGCCACTCTGCTGGCGACCGATGGCGTCTTCAGCATGGACGGCGATCTGGCGCCACTTCCCGAGCTGGCACGAGTATGCCGCGAGCAGCGTGCCTGGCTCGTGGTGGATGACGCACACGGACTGGGCGTGATGGGTCCAACTGGACGCGGAAGCCTCGAACACTTCGGCATGACGCCTGCGGATGTCCCGCTGCTCATCGGCACCTTTGGCAAGGCATTCGGTACCTTCGGGGCTTTCGCGGCCGGGGATGCCGACTTGATCGAACTGCTGATGCAGAGGGCCCGCACTTACATCTATACGACGGCGATTCCCCAGGCGCTCGCAGCCGCCACCCGCGCCGCCCTGGAGCTGTCCGAACGTGAATCCTGGCGTCGCGAACGGGTGCTTGGGCTCGCGTCCCATTTCCGCAAGGGTGCGAGGCAGCTTGGGCTGCCTATCGGCCAGTCCCCCTCCCCAATTCAGCCGCTCATTCTCGGTAGCGCCCAGGCTGCGTTGACTGCGCAGGAGCGGCTGATGAGGGCAGGCTTCTGGGTCGCGGCAATCCGCCCGCCAACGGTGCCAGCCGCAACCGCTCGGCTGCGAGTAACCTTGTCGGCAGCGCATACGGACGGCCAGGTCGATGCGCTCCTCGATGCATTGGAGAGCGCTTGTGGGTCCGGGGCCGACATTCGCCGGGCTGCCGGGACCTGAAACATGTCGAAATTCCCTTCAGCAGATGGATTTCTTCTGGACCGGCCGGGAATTCGGAACGCTTTCGACCGCGCGGGCGCGGACTACGAAGCAGCGGCCGTGCTTCAGGCCAGGGTGAGCGATGAATTGGTGGATCGGCTCGCCTTCTTCAGCCTCGAGCCTCGCACCGTGCTCGATCTCGGGGCCGGAACGGGACGCGCTGCGGCAGCACTGAAACGGGAATACCCGAACGCGGCGGTCGTGGCCCTCGACTTCGCACCCGGAATGCTGCGTCAGGCGGAACGCTATCTGGCCGTAGGCGAATCCCGCTTCGAGCGGGTGTGCGCCGACGCGCTGCGTCTGCCTTTTGGCGAAGCCAGCGCAGACATTATCTTCAGCAGCTTGATGCTGCAGTGGTGCGACGACCTGCTCATCGCATTCAGGGAAGTGCGGCGGGTGCTCAAGCCGGGTGGACTGTTCATCTTCGCCACGTTCGGTCCCGACACATTGATTGAGCTGCGCGAAGCCTGGGCCGCTGCCGACCACTGCGTGCACGTCAACCGTTTCGTGGACGTGCACAACGTAGGCGACGCGGCGATGCGTGCGGGTCTTTCCGAGCCGGTTCTGGATGTCGAACGGGTGCAGCTTACTTACGCCGACGTCCGCTCACTCATGCGAGACCTCAAGACTATTGGTGCCCACAACGTCGCGACGGGGCGGGCTCGCGGGCTCACGACACCGGCTCGGTTGCGCCGGGTCGAGTCCGCATATGAGCTGCATCGAGAAAGCGGGCGACTGCCGGCGACGTACGAAGTCGTTTACGGCGCAGCGTGGGGCAGCGATGCACGGCCTGAAGTGAGCGCACGCAGCGGCGAAGTCGTGATCTCACCGACGGACATACGCCGTCGTGGCTGATCGAGTCACACTGAATATAGATGTCAGCGCATGGCTCGGTAGCTTGAACGGTGCGAACGGTGTATTCGTAACGGGCACGGATACGGAAGTTGGGAAAACTTTCGTTGCGGCAGCGTTGATTCGCACGCTGGCCCGCGCGAAGGTGCGAGTGGCCGGCATGAAGCCCGTGTCGGCTGGATCAATCGTGACGGCGGCAGGTTCGCGCAATGAAGACGCGCTCGCACTGGCCGCTGCGTCCAATGTCGCGGCGCCGTATCACGCCATCAATCCATATTGCCTTGAAGCGGCCGTGTCACCGCACCTTGCCGCGGCGGATGAAGGCGTGACGATCGATTCGCAGTCGATCAAGGAAAGCTTCGAAACACTGATCACGCAGGCGGCGGACTTCGTCGTGGTGGAAGGCGCCGGCGGGTGGCTCGCGCCGATTGGAGAAATGCAGACCATGGCGGATGTGGCCGTTGCTTTGGATCTTCCTGTGGTGCTGGTCGTGGGACTGCGCCTGGGTTGCCTGAATCACAGTCTGCTTACGAAGCGCGCGATCGAGACGAGCGGGCTGCGCTTCGCGGGATGGATCGGGAACCGCATCGACCCCGCTTTCCAGCGCGCGGAGGAAAACCTCGCCACGCTCGAGCGCATACTGAATGGCGCGCCGATCGGGATCGTGGACTTCCACTCCAAATGAAAATACTGGCGATCTCGGGGACCCTGAGAAGCGCCTCCATCAATTCCGCGATGCTGCGCGCAGTCCGTCAGTTGGCTTCAGCCCGAATGCGAGTGGAGCTGTTCGGCGGCGTTGGAAGCCCCGAATACGCTCATGGCGTGACGGGCACCATAAAGAATGCATTGGACTGGCTCGTTAGCTTCGAGCCGTTCGTCTTCAAGCCCGTGGCTTTGCTGAATGCATCCCCGCGTGCGCATCATGCTGACGATGCGAAGCGCGAAACCCTTCGCACCATGTCGGCAATCATCGTGGAAAGGGCATCGATCAGCATTCCCCTGCCGGGCGCGAATCTCGACGACCACGGCATGATCGCGCACCCGGAGATCTCGCGGTCCATTCGCGGCGCGCTAGAGGCCCTGTTTTCTCACGTTGCCACGGAAGCGGGCACATGAGCCACAACCTGAACGGATTGGCCATTGTCGTGTTGATACTGACCGGATGCTCGCACCCGACTCCTGAAGTACCTTCAGGTGCGGAATGCACCATGGCTCGATCGAGCCTGCACGTCGAGTCGTTCAGGTTCATGGATTCCAACACGACGCTCCATGATCTCATCGGTAAAGTGGGGAAGCCCAATTGCGATGTGGGAAGCGGCATCCACGTCTACATGTACATCATGGCGGATGGCAGCACGCTGCTTGTCGGCTCTGACGATGGATCAAGCATCCTGTACGTGATGCATGACGACTTGAATCTCTATCAAGGCCGGCGAGTGGAGCGAGGCGGAGCGAAGTGAAGTTAGTCCCAATCAATTCAAACGACGCGCCGGCAGCTGCAGGGGGCTATGCACAGGCGATCGAGGTTCAAGGCGCTCAAAAACTTTTGTTCATCAGCGGGCAGATACCGGCTAATTCAAACGGGGAAGTACCGAAGGACTTTGCCTCGCAAGCCAGGCTTGCGTGGGCGAACGTCCTGGCGCAACTGGACGCGGCTGGGATGTTGCGTGCGAATCTCGTCAAGGTCACCACGTTTCTTTCATCTCGCGAGAATGCTCTGCCCAATCGCGAGGTTCGACAGGAGATTCTCGGAACGCATCGTCCTGCGCTCACAGTCGTCATCGCGGGCATCTTCGACGAATCCTGGCTGATCGAAATCGAGGCTATCGCGGCCGCTTGACTTCAAGTCGAAGCCTCAGGCTGGCGTCATCGGATCACAGTGAGCGACCGTCGTACTTCTGAACTTGAATGGCCTCCAGATCGATTCCCTCCAGACATCGAATATTGAGGGCAGCCATCGAATTGCCCTTCGGGTCAATGCCTTCGCCATAAGGGTGCATCCCGCAGACAGGGCAGATCCGGTGCTTGATGGCGTGCTTGTTGAAGGTATAAGTGCTCGCCGCTTCGTCAGGTGTGAGTAGTTGGAGTTGTTCCCGCGGAACGAACCATAGCGGCGATCCCTTGCGCTGGCAGATGGAGCAGTTGCATGCCATTGCTCCTGTTATCTCACCTTCAACTTCAAACGAAACCGTGCCGCAGTGACAACTGCCCTTGAACCTCATGGTGAATTTCCTCGTTTCGCACCGGAACGCAAGCTCGTCGACAAGATAGGCTTTACGCGTCCTTGGCGCCATGATTCAACTAGACCATATTCGGAGGTGGCTGTTTCACGCAAGTGATTCAACCGGCATGCCCGAGCGCATGCTAGGGTGAGCTCACGACGCTGTCGCATGGGGAGAATTCTTCGATGAACTTCAGCAAACCAGCTCTTGCCGCGACGATGTGCCTTCTGCCGTTCGGCGCGAACGCAGCCGCCACTTCCATCGATGAAGCGTTGCGCGCGGTCGAGCCTCAAGTCGTCGCGTGGCGGCGCGATATCCATGCACACCCCGAGCTGTCCAATCGCGAGTTCCGCACTTCGAAGTTGGTCGCCGCCCATCTCAAGAAGCTCGGCCTCGAAGTACAGACTGGCATCGCTCACACCGGCGTCACCGGTTTCCTGAAGGGCGGCAAGCCTGGCCCGACGATTGCGCTTCGCGCCGACATGGATGCGCTTCCGGTCACGGAAAAGACCGATGTCCCTTTCAAGTCCCTTGCCACCGATACCTATCGCGGTGAGAAGGTTGGCGTGATGCATGCTTGCGGGCATGACGCGCACGTCTCGATGCTGATGGGTGTCGCGCAAATACTGGCCGGCCTGCGCGAGACCCTTCCCGGCAACGTGCTGTTCATATTCCAACCCGCCGAGGAAGGTGCGCCGGACGGTGAAGAAGGCGGCGCGGACCTCATGCTTCGGGAAGGCGTCTTCGAGAAGCACAAGCCAGAAGCCGTGTTCGGACTGCACGTCTGGGCGTCATTGAATGTGGGCGATATCGGCTATCGCAGCGGGCCGGCGATGGCGGCGGCGGACTCGTGGCACCTTGTGATGAATGGCCGACAGAGCCATGGATCCCGTCCCTGGCAGGGAGTCGATCCCATCGTCGCTTCCGCGCAATTCATCGAGGCCTTGCAGACTGTCGTGAGCCGGCGCGTGAACATCACGTCTACGCCAGTGGTCGTCAGTGTCGGAGCCATAAAGGGCGGCATCCGCAACAACATCATCCCCGCAAGCGTGGAAATGGTGGGCACCATTCGCACTTTCACCGCCGAGCACCGTAAGACGGTGAGGGATGAGATGAAGCGCATTGCCGATGGCGTGGCATCGGCAAATGGCGCAACCGCCGACTTTGCAGTGACGACGGGTAACCCCGTCACCGTCAATGACCCTGGTCTCACGAAGCGCATGCTGCCGACGCTCGAGCGAGTAGCGGGGGCAGGCCACGTCAAGGAGACCGAGATGGTGACTGGCGCCGAGGATTTTTCCTTCTACGGAGAGAGGGTTCCTGCGCTGTTCTTTTTCGTTGGTGTGACGCCGCGAGACAAAGACGCGACGACGGCCCCCGCCAATCATTCGGATTTCTTCTTCATCGATGAGCGCGCGCTGCCATTGGGTATCAGCGCGATGACACAACTGGCGCTGGACTATATGAGCGCGTCGCGGTGATCGCAGTTGGGGCAATTTGGATGTTGCCTATTTTTATGAACATTAGTAGGTTTAGTGCCCATAATTATGGGCAAAGCGGTACCCTTCGAAGTTATCGATAGATTGCATGGCCTGGGCGCTCGCATCCGCGCTGCCCGCCAATGCCGTGGGTGGACGATCGCGGAGACCGCCGCCATGGCAGGCATCAATCGGAATACTCTCGGAGCGCTGGAACAGGGCAAGCCCGGCGTAGCCATTGGCGCCTACCTGGCTACTTTGTGGGTGATGGGTCTCGATCGCACCGTTGATGGGGTCGCAGATCAGAGCGAAGACGCACATGCCAAGGCCTTCGCCTCGGCCCTACAGCCGAAGCGAGTCCGCAAGCCCGCAGCGCGCTGACCGCACGGGCGTTGTTTCGCGCCTAACCTTCTGCATTGAATAATCTTTTCCGTGCGCTACCATGCCGCGCCGTGACCGCTCCCCAGCGCATCGAGATCGCTCCGCACTGTTCGCTCACAAGCCGGGGAGCGCAGTTTTTCTTCGCCAGTATCTGTCTGGCCACTTTTGGTTTTGCAGGCTTCGTCGCGCTGCAAGGCTTCTGGCCTGTCCTCCCCTTTGCGGGGCTGGAGATGGCCGTGCTGGGCTGGGCTCTGAAAACCAGCATGGATCGCCGCCATCACCGAGAGACCGTGACGATCTCGGACGACGAGGTCCGCATCGCCTCCCGGCATCGCACAGATTCCGCGGAAGTCGTGTTCCCGCGCCACTGGGCGCAGGTTAAACTCCGCCGCCCTATTTCAGGCCTGCATCCGAGCCGCCTCGTCATCGAGTCGCACGGTCGCCGGTGCGAGGTCGGGAGCTTTCTCACGGAGCAGGAGCGGCACGGGCTCGCCTCGCGCCTCATGCGCCTGATCGGCCGAATCAACGAGTCGCCTTCCCTGGCCTGAGACGACTACACAGGGTCCTAATAAATGATGATCAGCAGAACGCTCTTTACGCTCGTCGCCCTTGCTTTCGGGTCCGTCGCACCCGTCTGGGCGGCCGACAATTCCGGGTGGCATCTGCTCAACATGCGCGAGGGCGTCACGCACATCAGCCGCGAGATCTATCGCCTGCACATGTTGATCTTCTGGGTATGCGTGGCCATCGCGGTCGTCGTGTTCGGTTTCATGATCTGGTCGCTGGTCAAGTTCCGTAAGTCGAAGGGCGCCGTGGCGGACACCACCCTGGTTCACAACACGAAGGTGGAAATCGCCTGGACCATCGTGCCCGTGATCATTCTCGTGGCAATGGCCGTGCCTGCCGCGCGCACGCTGGTCGAGATCGAGGACACGCGCGACACGGGCCTCACCATCAAGGTGACGGGCTACCAGTGGGGCTGGCACTACGACTACCTGGATGACGGCGTGGATTTCCATTCCCGCCTCGCGCGTGACAGCGACGCAGCGCGCCGCCTGCTCTCGGGCGTGGATCCCACTACGGTTCCCCATTACCTGCTCAACGTCGACAAGCCGCTCGTGGTGCCCGCCGGCGTGAAGGTGCGCCTGCTCGTGACCGCAGCCGACGTCATCCACGCCTGGTGGGTGCCGGATTTCGGCATGAAGAAAGACGCGATACCCGGATTTGTGAATGAAATGTGGTTCAAGGTGGATCCGGACAAGACCGGCCTCTATCGCGGTCAATGCGTGGAGCTGTGCGGCCGCGATCACGGCTTCATGCCGATCGTGGTGGACGTCAGAACGCCCGAGGACTTCGCGGCCTGGCTCAAGAGCGCCGCAGCAGCACAGAAGCCGGCTGAAGCGCCGGCTCCCGAAGCCACCGCCGCCACCGCGCAAGCCCCTCAGCCGGCCGCCACCCCAGCGGGCTGAAATCGAAAGAGACCCAAGACATGGCCGAACACCTCGCACACTCCGCCGCTCACGATCATCACGACCACAAGCCTCAAGGCTGGCGTCGCTGGGTCTACGCGACCAATCACAAGGACATCGGCACGATGTACCTGGTGTTCGCGGGGCTGATGTTCTTCATCGGCGGCTTCATGGCGCTGATCATCCGCACGGAGCTGTTCAAGCCCGGCCTGCAGTTCGTCGACCCGCAGTTTTTCAATTCGATGACGACCATGCACGCGCTGCTGATGATCTTCGGCGCGGTCATGCCGGCGTGGACTGGCCTTGCCAACTGGCATGATCCCGTTGCAGGTGGGCGCGCCGGACATGGCGCTGCCGCGGCTGAACAACTGGTCAGCTTCTGGATACTGCCGTTCGCCTTCGCCATCCTGATCGGTTCGCTGTTCGTGCCCGGCGGCGGGCCGGCGGGCGGCTGGACGATGTATCCGCCGCTGATGCTCCAGGGCGGCGCCTCGTTTCCGATGCGATCTTCGCGATCCATCTCATGGGCGCATCCTCGATCCTCGGCTGCGATCAACGTCATCGTCACGATCATGAACATGCGCGCACCGGGCATGACCCTGCTGCAAGATGCCGCTGTTCGTGTGGAGCTGGCTGATCACGGCCTACCTGCTGATCGCCGTGATGCCGGTGCTGGCCGGCGCCGTCACCATGCTGCTGACCGATCAGTTCTTCGGCACCACGTTCTTCACCGCGGCCGGCGGCGGCGACCCGGTGATGTTCCAGCACATCTTCTGGTTCTTCGGCCATCCCGAGGTCTACATCATGATCCTGCCGGCCTTCGGCATCGTCTCGGAAATCATCCCGACGTTCTCGCGCAAGCCGATGTTCGGGTACGAGGCGATGGTGTACGCCATGGCCTCCATCGCGTTCCTGTCGTTCATCGTGTGGGCGCACCACATGTTCACGGTCGGCATGCCGCTTGCGGGGCAGCTGTTCTTCATGCTCTCGACGATGCTGATCGCCGTTCCGACCGGCGTGAAGGTGTTCAACTGGACCACCACGATGTGGAAGGGCTCGCTGACGTTCGAGACCCCGATGCTGTTCGCGCTGGCCTTCCTGTTCCTGTTCACGCATCGGCGGCTTCTCGGGCCTGATGCTCGCCATCGTGCCGGCGGACTTCCAGTATCACGACACTTACTTCGTGGTGGCGCACTTCCACTACGTGCTGGTGCCGGGCGCGATTTTCGGCATCATGGCCGGCGTGTATTACTGGCTGCCGAAGTGGACCGGGCACATGTACAGCCGAAGCTCGGCACCTGGCACTTCTGGCTCTCGGCGATTTTCGTGAACGTGCTGTTCTTCCCGCAGCACTTCCTGGGCCTTGCGGGCATGCCGCGCCGAATTCCGGACTACGCCGTGCAGTTCACCGACTGGAACATGGTCTCCACCATCGGCGCTTTCGGCTTCGGGCTCTCGCAACTGTTGTTCCCGTACCTCATCTGGCGCTGTGTGCGCTCAGGTGAGCCCGCGCCCAGCCGCGCCTGGGAAGGCGCTCACGGGCTGGAGTGGGAGCTGCCCTCGCCGCTGCCGTTCCACACGTGGGAGACGCCGCCGACGGCTGCCGTCATCGCTCGCGGCGCCGAGCATTGAATTGAGCGGAGAAGGCAAGGTGTCTCCGCACGTTGAAGCCGGCCGCCGCAAGCAGATTCGACGCAGCGCACTGCTGTTCGGCCTGATCGCTCTGGCGTTCTACGTGGGCTTCATCGCAATTGCCGTCGTGCGTAACTCGCCATGACGGAGCCGGCGCGCCGACAGCAGAATCGCAAGCTTGCGCTGCAACTCGGAGCCATCGTCCTGGGTAGTTTCGCGTTTGGCTTCGCGCTCGTGCCGCTGTACGACGTGCTTTGCGATATCACAGGCCTCGGCAATCAGAAGCGTCTCGCCGTGCGCTCCGTCGCCACGGAGCAGCCGGACAAGACCCGCACGATCACAGTGGATTTCGTCGCCGACTTGCCGAGCTCGGGAAATTGGGAGTTCCGACCGGTGCTGCGCTCGATGCAGGTGCATCCGGGCCAGCTCTACGCGGCGGATTTCGTCGCGCGCAATCTGACGGGCCGCGCAACCACTGCGCAGGCGGTACCGAACCTCGCGCCATCCAAGGCTGCGGCCTACTTCCACAAGACGGAATGTTTCTGCTTCACGCCGCAGCATTTCGCGGTGAATGAAGAGCGCGAGCTGCCGGTGCGTTTCATCGTGGACCCGGCGCTGCCGACCTTCGTCGACCGCATTACGCTCGCCTACACTTTTTACGACGATTCGACCCGCGTCGCCTCGACGCCAGAACCCGATAACCGGACCTGAACATGGCACACGCACATACCCCCGACGCTTCACGCTATTACATTCCAGAGAGCAGCCACTGGCCCATCTTCGGCTCGGTCACGCTGTTCGTGCTGATGGCAGGCGCCATCGCTTTCCTCAATCACTGGGCGGGAGGCTGGGCGTTCATTCCCGGCGGGCTGCTGCTGGTAGCGATGTTTGCCGGCTGGTTCGGCACGGTCATCGGCGAGAGCCAGCGCGGGATATTCAACATGGATGTGGACCGCTCGTTCCGCATGGGAATGATGTGGTTCATCTTCTCCGAAGTGATGTTCTTCGCTGCGTTCTTCGGCGCCCTGTTCTACGCGCGAACACTCTCAGTGCCCTGGCTCGGTGGCCAGGGCGTGAAGTTCTTCACCAATCTGGTGTTATGGCCGGACTACGAAGGCAGCTGGCCTACCAGCGGCCCTGCGCACGTCGGTGGCCTGGAGAACTCGACGTTCAGCATCATTCCGGCTTTCGGACTGCCGGCGATCAACACACTGATCCTGCTCACCAGCGGCCTCACCGTCACTGTTGCGCACCACGCGCTGCGCGCAGGCAACCGGAGAATCCTGGCGATATTCCTGGCGCTGACTTTCGTGCTGGGATTCACTTTCGTCGGTCTTCAAGCGCACGAATACGGCGAAGCGTACCAGCACTTCGGGCTGCGGCTGTCCACCGGCATCTACGGCTCGACATTCTTCATGCTGACGGGGTTTCACGGCCTGCACGTGACGATCGGCGCCATCATGCTGCTGGTGATCTGGCTGAGGGTGTTGCGCGGGCATTTCACGGCCAAGCGCCATTTTGCCTTCGAGGCGGTGGCCTGGTACTGGCACTTCGTCGACGTGGTCTGGCTCGGGCTGTTCGTTTTCGTCTACTGGATCTAACGCACGCCGAGCCCGTTCGGCGAGATCAGGCCGAAATACCACGCGAGCATCAGCAGGGCGAATAGCGCGATCGACAGGCCGATACGCACGGTGAGCGCGCGGAGCAGCTTGGGTGAATCGCCCCCGCGCGACAGGTGAAAAAGTGCCGAGCCGAGGCTGATGACGATCGCGATCAGCACGCCGATGGCGAGAAGTCGAATGAGCGGTTCCATCGGCGGCGAGTGTATAGGAGTCGAGCTGTCCCGTGCCCCTGCGAGTCGGAAGCCGTATTTTCGCTCCTTCATGGGTGGCTACGGCGCTGGCGCTCGCCGTCGCGGTGGCGTTCGTGGGCCTCGGGAGATGGCAATGGCAGAGGGGCAACGTGCGCGCGGCGCAATGGCAGCAGTTCGCGCAAGCCACCGATAGCGCAACGCCTCTGGGTGCGCGCGGGCTCGCGGACGTCCCGCGATTTCAAAGAGTAGCGGTTAGCGGCGAGCTCGATCCGCTGCATCAATTCCTGCTGGACAACCAGGTGCGCAATGGCAATGTGGGATATGAAGTGTTGACCCCGCTCGAGCTGCTCGACGGACGCACCGTCATTGTGAATCGCGGCTGGATCGCATCCACTGGCTACCGCGATCGCCTGCCCGACATCTCATTTGCGGCGGATGGCGCGCAGGCGTTTACCGCGAGAGTGGATGAACTACCCAGCGCGGGGCTCGCCGCCGGCCGCGCCGAGCCGCAACCGGGGGCCTGGCCGAAGGTCACGAGCTTCCCCGACACGGCTCAACTGAGCGCCGCACTGGGGCGCCGGATCGAGCCGCGAGTGCTGCTCCTAGATTCTGACGCGCCGTTCGGCTACTTGCGCGAATGGCAGCCGCCTGGCCTCGCACCGATGCGTCATTGGAGCTATGCGATCCAATGGTGGGCTTTCGCGGTCGCCGTCGTGGTGTTGTGGTCCGTCATGGCCCTCAAGAAGGATGAGTCAACGACATGAATGAACCTGCCCGCGACCTTCGTGCCCGCAACCTGCGAACGGTCGGTGCCCTGGCTGCGCTTTTCCTTCTGCCGCTGCTGCTCTCATTTTGGATGTACTACGGAGGCGGATGGCAACCCGCCGCGCGCACGAATTACGGCGAGCTTCTGCAGCCCGTACGTCCACTGCCGCTCGAGGCCTGGCCGGCCGGAAAGCAACTCGCGCAGAAGTGGTCGCTGGTCTATCTCGCCGACCGGGAGTGCGATGAACGCTGCCGGCAGGCGCTCCACGTGATTCGACAGACGCGTCTGTCGCTCAATAACGAGATGGATCGCGTTAGCCGTTTCGTGCTGGCAACCGGCGGTTGTTGTGAAGGCGAGTACCTTTCACGCGAGCACCCCGGTCTGATCGTGCTCGATGCAACGGCACCGGCCGCGCAGGCGGCGCTCCGCGTGTTTCCAGTGGCCGATCGCGCACGCTCCATTTTCATCATCGATCCGCTCGGTAACCTGGTGATGCGCTTCGACGTCCGCGACAATCCGAACGGCCTGTTGCAGGATCTGAAAAAGCTGCTGAAGCTGTCGCACATCGGATGATGGTGGCTGGGCGAAATGAAAGGTTGATCCACCGCCTCACGCTCGCGGCGCTCCTCCTGTGCTGTTTCGTCGTGGTATTCGGCGCATACGTGCGCCTCACGGCAGCAGGGCTCGGCTGCCCGGACTGGCCGGGCTGTTACGGCCATTTCACGCCCATCGGAGCGGAGCAGAACGCCGCTTCCCAGGCAGCGTATCCAAACGCGCCGCTGCACGTCGGCAAGGCCTGGCGCGAGATGGTGCACCGCTATGCCGCCAGCACGGTCGGCCTGTTCATTGCAGTGATCGCCGCACTTGCCATCGCATCTCGACGGGAACGGATCGTCGGTACGGCATACGCACTCACCATGCTGGCGATCGTGGTGTTGCAGGGCATGCTCGGAATGCTCACCGTCACGTGGAGTCTCAAGCCGCTGATCGTCACGCTGCATTTGATTTTCGGCATGACGACCCTCGGACTACTCTGGTGGTTGTGGCTCTCGCTGCGCGCACGTGCTGGTCGTTCGCCGGACAGATTGCTGGCGGCTGCGCCGCGGACGGGTGCGTGGGGCAACTCCCAGGTGCGGCGGCTTGCCCTGATCGGACTCATCGTGCTCGGCGCGCAGATCGCGCTTGGAGGCTGGACGAGCAGCAACTACGCCGCGGTGGCTTGCCCGGATTTTCCGATGTGTCAGGGACAGTGGTTGCCGCAGACCGATTATCGCGACGCCTTCGTGCTCTGGCGCGGTCTTGGCATCAACTACGAAGGCGGAGTGCTCGAGCACCCGGCGCGTGTGGCAATCCACCTGACTCATCGGCTCGGTGCGATTGCAGTCACGTTAGCGATGGCATTCGCGGCAATCGCGGCGTTACGCCGGCGCGGGCCGGGAATGGCGGCCATTGCCGTACTGGCGGCCCTGGTACTGCAGCTTACAATTGCGGTGGCGATGGTTCTTCAGGCGTTTCCGCTACCGCTGGCGGCTGCACACAACGCCGGCGCGGCACTGTTACTGCTTGCAGCGCTCGCGCTCTACCGTCAGTCGCGATCCGGTTGAAACCAGTGGCAAGCCTTCATGCTAGAGCTGCTTGGCGCAACTATCTCGAGCTGACCAAGCCGAGAGTGGTTCTGCTGATCGTGTTCACGGCGATCGTCGGGACCCTGCTCGCAACCCCAGGCGCTCCGCCGTGGGGGGCGCTGCTCTGGGGAAATCTGGGGATCGGGCTGGCGGCCGCCTGCGCAGCGACCATCAATCACGTTCTCGATCGTCGTATCGATGAGCAGATGACTCGCACGCGCGCCCGACCGCTGCCCACCGGCCAGCTCAACGAGAGGCAAGCATTGGCATTCGCCGCGGTGCTGGGATTCCTGTCGATGGCGATACTCGCTTTCCTGGTTAATCCGCTGACGGCGGCACTTACCTTCGCCTCGCTAATCGGCTATGCGGTGATCTACACAGTGTGGCTCAAGCGCGCGACCTCGCAGAACATCGTGATCGGTGGCGCTGCGGGGGCGGCACCACCCGTGCTCGGCTGGACCGCGGTTACCGGAACGGTAGACCCCAATGCCCTGCTACTGTTTCTGATCATCTTCATTTGGACCCCGCCGCATTTCTGGGCTCTGGCCATAGCGCGCAGGGACGACTACGCCCGCGCGGGAATTCCGATGCTTCCAGTCACTCACGGAATCGAGCACACGCGACTCCAGGTACTGCTCTATACCGTCTTGCTCACGCTGGTGACGCTCATGCCGTTTCTCACACGGATGAGCGGTCTCATCTACCTGGTCGCCGCAGTGCTGCTCAATGCAGGATTTCTTTACTACGCGTTTGCGCTCAAGATCGCCGCACGCGACGGATTGCCCATGCGCGTCTTCAAGTTTTCCGTCAAATACCTGATGTGGCTTTTTGCAGCGCTGCTCGTGGACCACTACCTGCCGTTGCGCTGAGCGCTGGCGCGACAAACGGTTTAGGGGTAGGTTCGCCCTCGCAAGCGAGGATCAGATCCATGTTGCTCGAGAGAGTCTGGGCGGCGAACGACTACCGCAATTTCCACTACCTGATCGCCTGCCCCGAAACGGGCGAGGCGCTTGCCGTCGATCCGCTCGAGTGGCGGCGCTGCCTGGATGTTGCGCGCGACAAGGGCTGGCAGATCACACAAGTGCTGAACACGCACGAGCATGGGGACCACACTGGGGGCAATCAAGGCATGGTCAATGCAACTCGCGCGAAAGTGTTGGCCCATGCCGGCGCTGCGAGCCGCATCGGAGGAGTGGACCGTGGTCTGCGAAAGGGTGACGTCATTCGCGTGGGACGCACTGTCGAGCTCGAGTGCCTGGACACTCCGGGACATACGATGACGCACGTCTGCCTGTTCGCGCACACCGACGAACCTGCGCTATTTTGCGGCGACACGCTGTTCAACGCGGGAGTCGGAAACTGCCATAACGGCGGCGATCCGGCGGTGCTCTACGAAACTTTCGCGACGCAGTTGGCACACCTGCCCGAGGCCACGCGCGTCTTTCCCGGGCATGAGTATTTGACTCGCAATCTCGAGTTCACCCTGGATCGCGAGCCCGACAACGCAGCCGCAACCGAATGGCTTGCGAAATACCGCGCCCGCAATGCCGAGCATGCGCCCGTGACGACGCTGGCCGACGAGAAGCGTTTCAATGCGTTCCTTCGTCTGCAGAGCCCGGCGTGCTGGCGCGATTGCGCGAAGCGTTTCCGGAGATCGGCGAGCGGCCCGATGCGCGCACGGTTTTTCTCAAGCTGCGCGAATTGCGCAACCGCTGGTGATTTGAAGGGCGCATGGCTCGCATTCTCTATGTCGACGATGAACAGGCGCTGGTCTTTCTGATGACGCGGATGCTCGAGGTGCTCGGGCACGAAGCCTCGGGCCACACGAGCGCGATGGAGGCATTGAAGGTATTCCGCAATGAACCCTCGCAGTTCGATCTCGTGATCACCGACTTGTCGATGGTGGGTATGAGCGGCCTCGAGCTTGCGGAGCAGCTTCTGGTCGCGCGTGCGGATGCTGCGGTAGCAATTGCTACCGGGCATGTGTTGCAGGCGGACGTGGACGCTGCGCGGCGGCTGGGCGTGCTCGACGTGATCACCAAACCGGGCTCACTCGATGAGCTGGATGGAGCCGTCACCGCGTTGCTCGACAAGGCCCGGAGTGAAACTCAGCCGGGGGGACGATAAGTGAGCGGAATATGCCGGGGCTGGCCGGCCACGCGTGCGATCCAGTCGCGCACGTTTTTGTAAGGCGCGAGATCGAACTGCGCTTCGTGCGCTACATGCGTGTACGCGTACAGCGCCATGTCCGCGATCGTGAACCGTTCGGCAACGAAAAAACGCCGGCCGGCGAGGTGCGCTTCCATTACGGCGAGCGCGGCGCGACCCTGCTCCATGCGCTTGGGCAATTCCGCGCGACGCGGCGAATCCGCCGGAAGGTGTTTTACTATGAAGCGCGGCGTCGCCAGATACGGCTCGTGGCTGTACTGCTCGAAGAACATCCATTGCAGCACTTGTGCCCGCCCGAGGCGCTCCTCGGGAAGAAAGGCCGTGCCCTCCGCTAGGTACCAGAGGATGGCATCCGACTCGGCGATGAACGTGCCGTCGTCCAGCTCGAGCGTCGGAATGCGGCCATTGAGATTCTTGGCCAGGAATTCAGGCGTCCGAGTGCGGCCACTCAGGATGTCGAGCTCCACCCAGCGATAAGGCTGCTCGAGCAGCGCCAGCAAGAGGCGGATCTTGTAGCCGTTGCCTGAATCGAGGTAATCGTAAAGCGTTGGCATGCGGGTTCCCTGCCGTGGCGGGTGCAAAGTATGGCATCCGCGGTGGGGGATCCGGTGGAAATGGGCGTCCGGGCCGTGTTGCGACCCAATTGCCGGTTACGCGCGAGCGCCGCTCCATTAATATGTGGTTGCCATGTACCCGCGCTTCTACCGCCGCGCTTTTCTCATCGCCACGGTGGCGGTGCTCGGCTACCTTCTGTTGCAGCTGCTGGAGCCGCTATGGGGCCCTATGGGCTGGGCACTGATCCTGGCGTTCGTGCTCTATCCGGTCCATCAGTGGCTGACCGGCAGATTCAAAGGCAGAGCCGGCACATCGGCCGGAGTGCTCACGGCGCTGACGCCCTTTGGAGTCATCGCGCCACTGCTCATCCTGACCACCATTTTCGCCCGGCAAGGCATGCTGCTCGTCGAATACCTCCGCGACCAGCAGATCAACTCTTATCCCGCCGTCCTTGCCCGGGTCGAGCAGATTCCGCTCGTGGGAAGGCTGTTGACGTGGGTGCGCGACGAAGTGCCGATCACGGCGGAACAGGTTCAGGCCTGGGCGACCAATGGCGTGCAGGCCGTGCTCAAGTCGGCCGCGGCGGCGAGCGGCAGCGTGGCTCTAGGGGTGGTCGGCACGCTGGTCGGTTTTTTCCTGACCTTGTTCCTGCTTTTCTTCTTCCTGCGCGACGGCCGCATGATGCTCACGCACGGATTGCGCCTCGTGCCGATGACGACTGCGCAACGGATCAAGCTCACCACTTATTTGAGTGCCGTCATGAATGCCGTGATATTCGGGCACGTGCTCACCGCGGTCATACAGGGCACGCTGGTCGGCATCGGCTTCGCAATCGCCGGGTTGCCTTCACCGCTCGTGTTCGCGGTGTTTGCCGCAATCGCCGCATTCGTGCCCGCGGCCGGCACAGCCGTCGTGCTGGTGCCCGCCGTGATCTATCTCGCCGTTGCGGGCCGCTGGGGCGCCGCGACGTTCCTCGGAATATGGAGCGTGCTGGTGGGATTCTCAGACAACTTCATGCGCCCCTACCTCACACAGAAGCGCGCGGATGTCTCCACGCTCACGGTCTTCGTCGGCGTGATCGGCGGAATCTCCGCTTTCGGGTTCATCGGCTCGCTCCTGGGCCCGGTGCTGCTCGCGCTGATCGTCGCGCTGCTGCGCTTCGCGGAAGATTCCGTCACCAAAAAAGATTGAGCGGCTAAAATGCGCGTCCCTTATGGATGTGTCACCGCTACTTGCTCCTTTGAACGACGCGCAGCGCGAGGCGGTCACCGCGCCGCTCGGTGCTGTGCTTGTGCTCGCTGGCGCCGGCAGCGGCAAGACGCGTGTGCTGATTCACCGCATTGCCTGGCTCATCCAGGTAGAAAACGTCTCGCCACACGGTGTGCTCGCGGTAACCTTCACGAACAAGGCCGCGGGCGAGATGCGCGGGCGCATCGAACAACTGCTGGGAATGCCGGGCTCGTCCTTGTGGATCGGCACGTTTCACGGCATCGCTCACCGCCTACTGCGGCGCCACTGGCGCGAGGCGGGGCTGGTCCAGAGCTTCCAGATTCTCGATTCGGAGGACCAGCAGCGCCTGATCCGCAAGATGCTCAAGGCGCAGGAGCTCGACGAGTCGATCTGGGTGCCCCGCGAGATCCAGTGGTTCATCAATCACCACAAGGATGAGGGCAAGCGGCCGAAAGACCTGAAAGACGGCGGCGATCCGACCCTGCGGCAGAAGATCAAGCTGTATGCCGACTACGAAGCCACCTGCGCGCGAGCGGGAGTCGTGGATTTCGCAGAGCTGCTGCTGAGGGCTTTCGAGCTTTGGCGCGACAACGCGCAACTGCTCGCGCACTACCGGCAGCGCTTCCATCACGTGCTGATCGACGAGTTCCAGGACACGAACGCCATACAGTACGCGTGGATCAAGCTGCTGGTCGGATCCGAAAGCCATCCCTTCGCGGTGGGTGACGACGACCAGTCCATATACCGGTGGCGGGGAGCCCGCGTCGAGAATCTTCAACAGTTTCGTAGGGATTTCCCGCAGGCGAAGCTGGTGCGACTCGAGCAGAACTACCGTTCGACCGGGGGCATCCTCGCTGCGGCCAACGCATTGATCGCGCATAACGCGGGTCGCCTCGGCAAGAATCTCTGGACCAGCGGCGTGCAAGGCGAGCCCATTCGTATCTACGCCGCCTTCAACGAGCGCGACGAGGCGGATTTCGTCATGCAGCGGATTCGCGATTGGACGCAACACGGCGGACAGCGCCGGGAAGTCGCCATCCTGTATCGCTCGAATGCGCAGTCCCGTGCGTTCGAAGAGGCATTTCTCTCGGCGCGAATTCCTTACCGGGTCTACGGCGGGCTGCGGTTCTTCGAGCGTGCGGAAATCAAGGATGCGCTCGCCTACCTTCGCCTGGCGACCAATCGCCTGGATGACCCCTCATTCGAACGCGTCGTGAACCTGCCAACGCGCGGCATAGGCGCGAAAACGCTCGAGGTCCTGCGCGAGTACTCAAAAGGAGCGGGCTGCTCGCTGTGGGAAGCCTCCGGCGCCTGTCTCAGCGCAGCGGGCAACGAGGAACTTGGCGCCAGGGCAGTCGCCGCGCTGCAAGGATTCCTGAATCTCATCGAACGACTCTCCAGAGAGATCAAGGATCTTCCGTTGCACGAGCAGGTGGATCACGTCCTGCAGAGCAGCGGACTCATCGATCATTACCGGCGAGAAAAGGCCGAACGCGGCGAGGCACGCGTCGAGAATCTCGATGAGCTCGTGACGGCGGCGCGCGGCTTCCAGCCCGAGGGCGAGGCGGGAGAGCTGCCTCCGCTCGAAGCATTCCTCGCTCATGCGGTGCTGGAGTCCGGTGAAGGTCAGGCCGAGGCGTGGGAAGACTGCGTGCAGATGATGACTCTGCACACCGCGAAAGGGCTCGAATTCCCAATCGTCTTCATGTGCGGTATGGAAGATGGGCTGTTTCCGCATCAGCGCTCGCTCAACGATCTCGACGGCCTCGAGGAGGAGCGGCGGCTGTGCTACGTCGGCATGACGCGCGCGATGAAGCAGCTGTATCTCACGTACGCCGAGCAACGCCGGTTGCACGGGGTGGACAACTATGGAATGGCGTCGCGTTTCATCAAGGAAGTTCCGGAAGAGCTCGTGGAGGAAGTCCGCCCGCGCATTCAAGTGTCGCGTCCGGTCGCTGTCGGTCGTTTCCGCCCGCGCGGCTGAGGAGCCTGCCGCTCCTGGCATGCGACTTGGGGCGCGAGTGCGGCACATGAAGTTCGGCGACGGCGTGATTCTCACTGTGGAAGGAAATGGACCGCACGCGCGCGTTCAGGTCAGTTTCGAGCGGCAGGGCACCAAGTGGCTCATGGTTCAGTACGCCAACCTCGAACCGATGTGATGACCGCGCCGCCGGTCACGGGATACCGCGGCCGCATCGCGCCCACGCCCACGGGTCATCTGCACCTGGGTCACTATCGAACATTTCACACCGCGTGGGAGCGAGCGCGGTCGGCGCGGGGTTCCCTGATTTTCAGACTCGAGGACATCGATCCGTCCCGATGTCGGCAAGCGTTCGCGCAAGCGGCCATCGAGGATCTGCGCTGGGCCGGCCTTGACTGGGATGAAGGGCCGGATGTCGGCGGATCCTACGCGCCATATCGACAAAGCGACCGACTTGCGTTGTTTCGTGCGGCATTCGAACGGTTGAGGGAGATGGGCAAGGTTTTTCCATGCACCTGCAGCCGGCGCGATGTCGCTCTGGCTGCGCTGGCTCCGCATGCCGAAGACGCTGAGACGATCTATCCAGGCACTTGCCGGTCACAATCGCTTCCGCGAGCGGGTACGCCCACCAGCTGGAGATTTCGTGTCACCGACGGCGACACTGTGAGCTTCACGGATGGCGCGTTGGGTGAGCAGCTTTTCGTCGCCGGCCGGGACTTCGGCGATTTCGTGGTGTGGCGTCGAGACGATGCGCCGGCATATGAGCTGGCAGTCGTCGCAGACGATGCGGCGATGCAGATCACGGAAGTCGTGCGCGGGGCGGATTTGCTCGTCTCGACGGCTCGCCAGATTCTGCTGAATCGCGCGCTCGATCTACCGGCGCCTGACTTCTTCCATTGTCCACTCGTGTTGGACGACCAAGGCCGGCGCCTTGCCAAGCGGCATGAGGCCGCCAGTCTCGCTCAGCTGCGCGACGCCGGCGTGAAGCCGAATGAGTTGCCGGCACTCGCAGCGAGAAACGGCTAGCGGGTCGCGGGCTCGCTCGCTGCGCAACAGCTGTCAATATTTGCAACGTCCTGGGCATCGCGCGCGCATCGAACGCCTGCCCAGTCGGCGCGAAGATCCGCCCACTCCGCGTTGCCTTTACCGAAAAGGTCGGCAACCTCCTTGAGAATCCCGGCCAGCCTGGCTTCCGGCACACTGCAGCTTGCGGCGATCTCCGCAGTTGCGCGACAGTGCTTCTGCTTGTCGGTCAGCCCAGGAGGCCATTCCTGGTGAATGGCGGCACGCACACACGACGTCGACGAAGGAGCGGCACGCGTCCCCCTCAGGGGCACGCAGGCGCATACCGACACAACGGCCGTGATCAGTATGAAGATGCGCTGCCAGGTCTGTGTCATGCCGGAATCCTGTATCCTCGCGGCTTGGCCATGATCGACCATATCGGCATCCCGGTTGAGAATCACGCGGCTTCGCGTGAGTTCCATTCCGATAGCACCGCATACGGCAGAATTGCCGCAATGAAAATCGTCATCCTCGGCGCGGGGCAGGTCGGCCGAACCGCCGCATCGCACCTTTCCCGCGAGGAGGCCAACGAAGTCACCGTCGTCGACACCAACGAAGATGCGCTGCGCGACCTGCAGGATCGCCTCGACATTCGCACCGTCGCCGGCAACGCCTCTTACCCGTCCGTGCTCGAGGCTGCCGGGGTGGCCGAAGCGGACATCATCGTTGCGCTCACGAGCAGCGACGAAGTGAACATGATGGCCTGCGAAGTGGCCTTCACGCTGTTTCGCACGCCGACCAAGATCGCGCGCATCCGCTCTGCCGAGTACACGAGCCACCCGGAGCTCTTCAGCGAGGAAGCCATCTCCGTCGATGTCTTCATCAGCCCGGAGCAGCTGGTCACCGAATACGTCGAGCGGCTGATCCGCTATCCCGGCGCTCTGCAGGTGCTCGATTTCGCCGATGGCAAGGTGCAGCTCGTCGGCGTGCGCGCGCTCAAGGGCGGCCTGCTCGTTGGCCATCGCCTGCGCGAGCTGAAGGAGCACCTGCCGCAGATCGATTCGCGCGTCGTGGCGATCTTCCGCGCGGGCCGCAGCATCCTGCCGGATGGCGATACGAGCATCGAGGAAGGCGACGAAGTGTTCTTCCTCGCCGCAAGCAACGACCTGCGGCGCGTGATGAACGAGCTGCGCAAGCAGGACAGCCCGGCGCGCCGGGTAGTGATCGCAGGCGGCGGCAACATCGGCTTCCGTCTGGCCAAGGCCCTGGAGAAGGACAGCCAGGTCAAGCTCATCGAGCGCGATCCGCGACGTGCGCGCCGCATCTCGGAGCTGCTCGAGAACACCATCGTGCTGAATGGCGATGCGGCCGATGAAGAGCTGTTGATCGAAGAGAACATCGACAGCGCGGACGTGTTCGCGGCGCTGACGAATTCCGAGGAAGCCAACATCCTTTCGGCGATGCTCGCCAAGCGACTCGGGGCGAACAAGGTGATGGCGCTGATCAACAAGCCTTCCTACGCCGAGCTCATGGAGAGCGGCAGCATCGACGTCGCGATCTCCCCGCAGACTGTCACGATCGGCTCGCTTGCTCGCGCACGTGCGGCGCGGCGACGTCGTTCGCGTGCACTCGCTGCGCCGCGGGGCGGCCGAGGCACTCGAAGTCATCGTGCACGGCAGCGATCGCAGCTCGCGCGTCGTCGGCAAGCGAGTCGATGAGATCCGGTTGCCGGAAGGGGCCTCGATCGGTGCCATCGTGCGCGGCGACGAAGTCTTCATGGCGCATCACGACACGACGATCCAGCCGGACGATCACGTCATCCTGTTCCTCGCGGACCGCCGGCACATCGAGGCGGTGGAGCGCCTGTTCCTGGGCGCGCCCCGCTGAGTCCGGCCCATGCTGGGAGTCGCGCATGTTCTCGGCCTGATGCTCGCTGTTTTCGGCGCGACCTATATGCTGCCGGTACTCACCGCGCTCATCATGGGCGATGGCCAGGCACTGCATTTCGTGGCATGCGGCGGCGATCAGCGTCGGCGTCGGCCTGGCGATCGCCGGCGCCACGCGGCGTAAATCGCGCGAGCTCAAACCACGCGACGGCTTTCTGCTGGTGACGGTCGGCTGGGTGCTGATGTCCGCCTCGGCGACGATCCCGCTGCTGCTGTGCGTTGCCGGATCTTTCGTTCACCGACGCGTTCTTCGAGACGATGTCCGGACTGACGACGACCGGCTCCACCGTGCTCGTCGGGCTCGATTCGCTGCCGCCCTCGATCAATCTCTGGCGCCACGCGCTGCACTGGTTCGGCGGCCTCGGCATCATCGTGCTCGCGGTGGCGATCCTGCCGCTGCTGGGCGTCGGCGGCATGCAGCTCTACAAGGCCGAGACGCCGGGGCCCGTGAAGGACGAGAAGCTCACGCCGCGCATCACCGAAACGGCAAAGTCGCTGTGGATCGTCTACACGCTGTTCACGCTGGTCGGGCATCGTCGCGTTGCGGGCGTGCGGCATGAGCTGGTTCGATGCGATCTGCCACGCCTTCTCGGCGCTGTCGCTCGGCGGATTCTCGACGCACGATGCGAGCGTCGGCTATTTCAACTCGGCGCGATCGAGATTCGTGCTGATCGTGACTGATGGTGGTCGCCTCGCTCAATTTCGCGCGGCATTTCGTCGCGCTGCGGCGGCTGCACGCTGCGGCCGTACTGCGCAGGACCCGGAAGCGCGCGCGATCTTCGTGCTGCTGGTCGTGAGCGTTGTGGGCGTCGCCACACTGCTCGATTGGTCGCGGATACGTACCCGAGCTTCGGCGAAGTCGTTGCGACACTCCGCTTTCAACGTCGATCTCGATGGCAACCACCACCGGTTTCGTTTCGCAGGATTATCGAGAAGTGGCCGGTGTTCGCGCCGATCTGGATGCTGTTCCTCTCCTCCATCCTGTGCAGCACCGGCTCCACCGGCGGCGGCATCAAGATGTTCCGCACGCTGCTGCTGGCGCGCCAGGCGGGACGCGAGCTGAAACTGCTGGTCCATCCGAGCGCCGTCGTGCCCGGTGCGCGTCGGCGGCAAGCCGATCCCGGACCGCGTCGGCGACTCGGTGCTCGCCTTCATCTTTCTGTATTTCATGACCGTGGCGCTGCTGACCTTCGCGCTGCTGCTGACCGGGCTCGACTTCGACTCCTCCTTCAGCGCGGTCGTCGCCTCGATCAACAACGCTGGACCCGGACTGGGCTCGGTCGGGCCGGCAGCCGAACTACCAGGGCCTCTCGGACGTGCAGACCTGGATCTGCACCCTGGCCATGCTGCTCGGGCGCCTCGAGATCTTCAGCGTTCTCGTGCTGCTGACGCCCGCCTTCTGGCGCAAGTAGGCGCTTCGTCGCGCCAGGGCGGCGTCTCGTCGCAGCCGTGTGCAACCAAAAACCCGGTACCGGCATCTTACCGGCGCATGCACATCGAACCCGGAGGCAACGTGAACGCCGACTCTCCCCTGGTGAGCGACCAGACCGTCTCTAATCTGGTGGATCGAATCTCGAGCGCGGTGCGCGGACACGATGGTTTCCAGCGCGCCGAAACGCATCGTCGCAGAGCGTGATGGCAAGCATCATTTCATCCCACAGGCCGACATCGACAGCTTGGAGGCCAACCGCAACTACGTGAACATCACCGCGGGCACGGAAGTCTTTACGCTGCGGTGGACCATGCTTCAGGCCGAGGCAACGCTCGATCCGCAGTCATTCCTGCGCGTGCACCGTTCGGTGATCGTCAACCTGCACAAGGTCCTCGAAATGGAGCGCGGGCTGCACGGCGTTTATGTCATCAGGCTCGCCAATGGTCAGCGATTCACGTCCGGTCGGGCCTATCGCCAGCAGATCCAGGCAAAACTACGCAACGGCAAGTAGTCGCGCCTCAGCGGTGGATGTAGCTTTCGAGCTGCTCGATGGTCTGCTGCTGATCCTCGATCACCGCCCTGACCAGGTCGCCAATGGACACGACCCCGATCACCCGCCCCTTTTCCACCACCGGAAGGTGACGGATGCGCTTCTCCGTCACCAGGCGCATGCAATCCTGGAGCGAGGTATCCGGCTCTACGGTGTGCACGGGAGAGCTCATGATCTGCCACGCAGGAGTCTCGTCGGACGAGCGGCCCAACAGGATGACCTTGCGGGCGTAGTCCCGCTCGGAGAGGATGCCCAGCAACTCCTCGTTGCTGCCCATCACGAGCAGCGCGCCGACGTGCCGATCGGCCATCATCTGAATTGCCTCGAGAACGGGATCTTCCGGGCCGATGGCATATACATCCCGGCCCTTGCGATCGAGTAAATGGCGCACGGTGATCATGGCGGAGGCCCTCCTACCGCGCCGATGATACACAGTTCATAGTTTGGGCACCCCAATGGGGTCGGCTACACCCCCGGACTGTATACAAAGGACATGCCCACGCCTCAACGTGAAGTGATGGTTGCGCCCGATCGCTTCGAGATCGTGGCCGACGATGCGTTGCTGATCGCACGATTGCAGTCGGCGATCGCCGTCTGCATTTACGATGCCGTCGAGGAAGCCGGCGCGTTGCTGCATCTGCGTTTCATCGTGCGCCATGCGCGACCCGCTGAGCTCACGGATACCACGCTGGCTACTGAGTTGCTGTTGCTGGACCGTTGCATCGAGTCGCTGCGCGAGACGATGCCGACCGCTCGCAACATGCAGGCTCGCATCGCAGCTCATCTTCCCGACGATGAGGAAGCGCAAAAGGGCTGCGAGTCCGTGCTGACCCTGGTTGGACACTATCTCGAGGATGCCGGTATCGCGGCGGGGCAGGCCGATGCAGCCACCGGCGCCGTCCGCGAGCTGCGATTCCGGCCGTGCATGGGGTGGCTGGCGCTGCGCTGAGTGGCGTAGTTGTCATATTCGCCTTCCGTCAACCTGCTGCCCGCGCGCCCGTTAAGGGCCGACATCTCAAAGCGCAGGAGCATCCACGTGTTGAAGAAAATCGCGATTGCCGCTACCGCTCTCATGGTGGCTGGACCGTTGCTCGCCGGTACTCCAGTTCTGGATCGACGCGAGCACAATCAGGCGCAGCGCTTGCGCCAGGCGGTCCACTCAGGAGAGTTGACAAGCCACGAAACACGCCGTTTGATTCGAGGCCAGTATCGCCTCAGGGCCCACGAAGCCATCGCCAAATCCGACGGCGTGGTGACCCGTCGCGAGCGCGCCAGTCTGCAGCACCAGGCCAATGTCCAGAGCCACCATATCTATCGACAGAAGCACGATGGCCAGGACCGCAACTGACCCCCACCTCTCGATTTGCAGATCGGCAAGGCCCGCCCCGCGCGGGCCTTGCCTTTCTTCGGAACCGCTCCGCGCCGCACGCGTTCCCTTTGCAGTCAAGGAGATACCGTGAAGCGTCTCGTTTGCGTGTCGAACCGGATTGCGTTGCCGCGACGCGGCACCGCTGCGGGCGGCCTGGCCGTTGGATTGATGTCAGCGCTGCGTCAGGCAGGCGGAACCTGGTTCGGATGGAGCGGAGAGGTCGCAGAGGAACCCGCGGCACAGCCTCAACTGCTCAGTCGGGATGGAATCCAGTTTGCAACCATCGATCTCAACCCCCATGACCTCGAGCTCTACTACAACGGGTATTGCAACAGCACCCTCTGGCCGCTCTTCCATTACTTTCCAGAACGGTTCCGACATGAGCCCAGGCAGTACGAAGCCTATCAGTCGGTGAATGCGTTGTTCGCGCGGCAACTCAAAAGCCTGCTCGCGCGTGACGATGCCGTCTGGATACACGACTATCACCTGATACCGCTGGCCCGGCATCTGCGCCTACTGAAATTCACCGGACCAATCGGTTTCTTTCTGCATATTCCTTTCCCCCACATCCAGATGCTGCGGCTGCTGCCCAACCATGCCGAGCTGATTCGCGAACTGTGCCAGTACGATCTCGTCGGATTTCAAACGGAAGATGACGTGCTCTCGTTCCGCTCGTGCATCGAGCAGACGGCTTCCGATACCTGGCAGCTGCAAGGCGACGGCGTGGAAGTCGACGGGCGCCGCATGCGAATGGGCGCCTATCCCATTGGGGTGGATGTCACTGAGATCGCCAACGAGGCGTCCGCAGCGCTCGCAGAAGAGCCGGTGCGGCGCATGATCGCTAGCCTCAACGATCGCAAGCTGATCATCGGCGTCGACCGGCTCGACTACAGCAAAGGGCTCACACAGCGGTTCAATGCCTTCGAGGAGTTTCTCGAGACGTTTCCGGATAACCAGGGCCATGTGACTTTTCTGCAGATCGCGCCACTCAGCCGGGCAGACGTCCTCGCCTACAGCGAGATACGCAAGGCGCTCGAGCAGACCGCCGGGAAGGCTGAACGGCCGATTCGCCGAGGCGGACTGGACGCCCATCCGGTATCTCAACCGCAACTACTCGCATTCGACTCTCATGGGCTTTCTTCGGGCCGCGAAGGTGGGGCTGGTCACGCCCATTCGCGACGGCATGAACCTCGTGGCGAAAGAATTCGTTGCCGCGCAGGACCCGCAGGATCCCGGGGTGCTGGTGCTCTCGCCCATGGCCGGCGCTGCACGCGAGCTTACGGGAGCTCTTCAAGTGAATCCTTACGACAGGCGGGCAATGGCCCTCGCGCTTCAGACGGGGCTGCACATGTCACGCGATGAGCGGCGCCAACGGCACCAGCAGATGTACGAAGCGATGAAACGCTCCGACATTCACCACTGGTATTCGCGCTTCCTCCACGACTTGACCGGCGAGCGGCTCGGGTCCGGCGCCGCTGCGCAACGGCGCGTACCGATCTCTGAATCGAGAAGGGCGGACGCCTAAGGCGCGTTCAGTGCCAGATCCTTGCTGTAGACCACGTTCATCACGTTGTCATACCAACCCTGCAGCTGAGGCTTCACCAGATGCTTGCTCACGTAAAAGTAGAGCGGTATCAGTGGGTGATCGCGCAACATCAGCCGCTCAGCGGACTCGAGCAGCTCGCGCCGCTTGGCTACGTCGACTTCATTGGCGGCGCGATTCAGCAGGGCATCGTATTCGGTGTTGCGGTAATGCGGCAGGTTGATCCCAAAATCGCTCTTCAGGTATTGAGCGAATGTATATGCGTCGTTGTAGTCGCCGAGCCAGCTGGAGCGAAACATCTCGACATCACCGCGATCGATGTCCTGCAGCAGGGATTTGAACTCAACCGCCGTCAGCCTCGCCTCGACGCCCAGCGCTTCCTTCCACATCGATGAAATTGCCACCGCAAGTCGATCGTGCACTTCGCCGGGGTTATAGCGCAGCTCGAAACGCAACGGCCTCGAACTCGAATAGCCGGCAGCGGCGTACAGCTTGCGCGCCTCGGCTATTCGCTCGGCCATCGGTTTCCCACGGTAGTCGAACGACTGGGGCGTGTAGTCGTGGATGCCCGGCGGTACCCACCCGTAGGCCGGCAATTCGCCGACGCGCAGCACGAGCTGCGACCAGTCGTTCACGGTCGATGACCAGCGACAGCGCGCGCCGCAGCTGTTGATGGCCCTTGAATGGCGGGCGGTTCAGATTGAACCCGTAGTAGTAGGTGTTGAGCTGCGGAGCGATGTGCAGTTCGTCCGGGATGTTCTCTTTGATCCATTCGAAGCGGCTGCGCGGGCACCACGTTGGTGACTTGCAGCTCACCCGCGCGATAGCGCGTGAGCTCGGCGTTCTCATCGGGGATGTGCAGGTATTTCACCGCGTCAAGACGTGTTGCCGCGTCGTTCCAGTAGCTGCGGTTGCGTACGATCAGAACGTGCGAGCCCTGCACCCACTCTCTCAAGACGAACGGCCCATTGGATATCATGATGCCCGGCCGCGAGAAAGCCTCGGCATGCGCGGCCAGGGTCGGGCGATGCACGGGGCAGGTACTCGGATGCGAAAGCAGATCCGGGCACGTACGGCGCCGGTGCGCTGAGCTGAATGATGACGGTCGCGGCGATCCGGCGCGGAAACACCGAGAGCCTCCGGGTGCATTTGGCACCCGTTACGATGGCGGCGGCATTGGTGATCGCCTCGACGACCTGCGCGTATTGCGAGGCCGTGCCGGGGTCGACCAGGCGGCGCAATCCTGCAACGAAGTCCGCCGCGACGACGGGGTCACCATTCGACCATCGCGCATCCGGTCGCAGATGAAACGTGTAAGTGCGGCCGTCTTCGCTGACGTCCCAGGTGCGTGCGACGCCGGGTGCCACGCTCGCATCCTTTGCAAGGGTGGTCAGCCCTTCGCAAAGATCGCGCAGGATGGTCTGCGACTCGTTCGAGCGCGCCTTCTGCGGATCGAGGGAATCGGGCTCGGCGCCGTTTCCGCGCAGCAGCATTTGTGTCGACTGACTTGTACTGCCAAGGTCTGTGCCCTGCGGCTGGCGCGAGCAACCTGCCAGCAGTGCCGCCAACGCAGCCAGAAGCACAAGAGCGCGACTGCGCAACATTCGCGCGTTACCGGCTCACACGACTGGAATTGATTTGATCACGCAACGCAGAGGCGGCCTTGGCCGCAGCTTCCGCAAAATCGGCGCCGGACGAGGCATAGAGGATCGCGCGCGAGGAGCTTATCACCAGGCCCGTGCCGCGAGCCGTCTGTCCATTGAGCACGACCTGTGCGACATCGCCACCCTGCGCGCCAACCCCAGGAACGAGCAAGGCCATGTCCCCGACTATGGCGCGCACTTCAGCGAGCTCCCGTGGATAAGTCGCGCCAACCACGAGCATGCAGTTACCGCTCGCATTCCATCGGCGCGCCGCCAGTTCGGCGATGGCGTGATACAGCCGGTGGGTACCGACCTCGAGGTCCTGCACGTCGCGGGCACCAGGGTTGGAGGTTCGGCACAGGATGATGACGCCCTTGTCTTCGTGCTTCAGGAACGGCTCGAGCGAATCGCTTCCCAGGTAGGGATTCACCGTCACTGCGTCGGCGCCGTATCTCTGAAAAGCCTCGACGGCGTAGCGTTCTGCCGTGTTGCCGACATCACCGCGTTTCGAATCCAGGATCACCGGAACGTGGGGATGGTTCTCATGGATGTAGCGGATGGTTCCTTCGAGCTGCTCTTCTGCGCGGTGCGCTGCGTAGTGCGCAAACTGAGGCTTGAAAGCGCAGACCAGCTCCGCGGTCGCATCCACGATTGCCTTGTTGAACTCGAAGATCGGCAGGTTCGCCCGCGCGAGCGCCACTGGCAGCCGCTCGGGCTCCGGATCGAGCCCCACACAGACCAGAGAATCGTTGCGCTGCCAGGCAGCCTCGAGCTGAGCGATGAACCTCATGCCACGCGAGAGCGCAGCATGCTGCGCTTCTTGAGATGCACCAGCAGAATGGATACTGCCGCCGGCGTGACCCCCGGGATCCGTGCGGCCTGGCCGACGGTAGCCGGCCGAACCTGCGCCAGGTGCTGCCGCACCTCATGCGAAAGGCCATTCAGCGTGGCGAAATCGAGATCGGCGGGCAGGCGGGTCTCTTCGTTGCGCCGCTGCCGCTCGACTTCTTCTTCCTGTCGCTTGATGTACCCGGCATATTTGGTTCGCGCTTCCAGCTCAGCGCGCAGCTGGTCGGGGAGCCGGTCGTCGACACCCTCTGCCGATCCACCCGTCTCGATGAGCAGCCGTTTCCGCTCGAAGAAGCTCCAGCGCTCGTCATCCACCACCCCGAGATCCCGGCCGATGGGCGTGAGGCGCAGGTCCGCGTTGTCTTCCCGCAGAAGCAGGCGATGCTCGGCACGACTGGTGAACATCCGATAGGGCTCTCGCGTGCCGCGCGTCACGAGGTCGTCGATCAGCACACCCAGATACGCCTCGCTTCGCTTCGGAACCCATGCGCCATGCCCGGCGAACGATCGTGCGGCGTTGATCCCTGCCACGATGCCCTGTGCGGCCGCTTCTTCGTAGCCCGTCGTGCCGTTGATCTGCCCCGCAAAGTACAGGCCGGCAATGAATTTCGTCTGCAGGGTCGCATCGAGATCGCGGGGGTCGAAATAGTCGTACTCGATCGCATATCCCGGCCGGGTGAGATGCGCTTTTTCGAACCCGCGAATGGTGCGCACGAAGGCCTGCTGGACATCGAACGGAAGGCTGGTCGAGATGCCGTTCGGATAGACCTCGTGGGTATTCAAGCCTTCGGGTTCGACGAAGATCTGGTGCGACGCCTTGTCGGCGAAGCGGACCACTTTGTCTTCGACTGAAGGGCAGTAACGTGGACCGATTCCTTCGATCACGCCTGTGAACATCGGCGAGCGCGCGGTCGCCGAACGTATGAGCTCGTGTGTACGTTCATTGGTGTGCGTAATGAAACAATTAACCTGCTCTGGGTGCTCACTGACTCGCCCGAGGAACGAAAACACCGGGGACGGCACATCGCCCGGCTGCGCCTGAAGCACTGAGAAATCGATGCTTCGGCCGTCGATCCGAGGCGGCGTCCCTGTCTTGAGGCGGCCCACGCGGAACGGCAACGCGCGCAGTCTTTCCGCCAAACGGTTGGACGGTAAATCGCCGGCACGACCACCTTGATAGTGATCCAGGCCGACGTGAATCAGACCGCCCAGAAACGTACCAACGGTGAGGACCACCGCGGGTGCTTCGAACACGATGCCACTCACGGTGACCACGCCCCGCACCCGGCCAGCATCGATCTGCAGGTCCGCCACCTCCTGCTGGAAAATCGAGAGTTTCGGCTCATGCTCCAGCATCGACCGAATCGTCTGCCGGTAGATCTGCCGGTCGGCCTGCGCGCGCGTGGCGCGAACCGCCGGACCCTTGCTGGCATTGAGCGTGCGGAACTGAATGCCGGCGCGATCCGTAGCGCGAGCCATCGCGCCGCCGAGTGCGTCGATCTCCTTGACCAGATGCCCCTTGCCGATCCCACCGATGGCAGGGTTGCAGCTCATCTGCCCTAGCGTCTCGATGCTCTGAGTCAGGAGCAAGGTGCGCGCACCCGCCCGCGCCGACGCCAGCGCGGCCTCAGTGCCTGCATGACCGCCGCCGATCACGATGACGTCGTAGGACTCAGCAAATCGCACGGATGGATTCCAAGCGGCTTCAAGGGGTTAAACGGGTCGCGTATTGTACGCGGATGACCCCGAGGCTTGCTGCCGCCTTTTCCTTGTTGGCCTTGTGGGCCGCGCCTCGTTTAACACACGCGGCAGACCCTGCTGACCCTGCGGGCACGCCCGGCCTGGATCTCGCGCCATGCCAGATCGAGCACCCCGCCCGGCTCAGGGTCGTGGCCGCGGAATGTGGATATCTGACGGTCCCCGAGAATCCGGCCGCCGCCGCCGGGCGGCAGATCAAGCTCTATGTCGCACGGGTGCCGGCAATCAGCCGCCGCAAGGCTCCCGATCCGCTCTTCCTGATTGCCGGCGGGCCAGGTGGTTCCGCAGTCGCCATGTACGCAAGCGCGGCGCACGCTTTCGACAGAGTGCATCGCGACCGCGACGTGGTACTGGTCGATCAACGAGGCACCGGACAGTCCAATGGCTTGAATTGCGAGCTGGACGAAGACGTTCTCATGAGCGCAACCGATGAAGTCGTCGCCGCCGAGACACGGCGCTGCCTGGCGGCGCTCGAAACTCGCGCGGACGTCTCGCTTTATACGACCAGCATCGCCGTGCGGGACCTGGATCGCGTCAGGGAGGCACTCGGCTACGACGCGATAAATCTCTATGGCGCTTCTTACGGCACGCGCGTTGCGCAGCACTATCTGAGGCGTTTTCCTGAGCGGGTCCGCAGCGTCGTTCTGGACGGCGTCATACCACCCCAATTGGCGTTGGGCCCCGCATTGGCTCTCGATGCTGAGAGGGCGCTCCTCGCGATTCTTGCGCGGTGCAATGCAGAGCCTATGTGCCACAAGCGATTCGGCGACCCTACTCTCACGTACAGGGCGCTCCGCACTGCTCTTCAAAACCAACCGGTCACCGTCACCTTGCCGGATCCGACCACCGGCGAGACCCAGCATGTGCAGTTTTCGACGCTGCATCTGGCTACCGTGCTGAGGCTTGCCATCTATACATCGGACCAGGCCGCATTGCTTCCCCTTGCGCTGGATCGAGCACAAAAGTCAGGCGACTACGTGCCGCTGGCGGGCCAGTTCCTCATGATGAGCCACGCATACGACGACATGCTCGCGTACGGCATGCACAACACGGTGGTTTGTGCGGAGGACGTCCCGTTCTATCCACCTGCCGACCGGATCGATCGCCCCGCGCTCGAGCGAACCTTTCTCGGCGCCGCCCAACTCGACGCCCTGCGCAGCCTGTGCGAAGTGTGGCCCCGCGGTCCGAGCGATCCCGACCTGCACGCGCCGTTGGAAACCGACGTTCCTGTGCTGCTGCTGTCTGGCGGCAACGATCCCGTAACGCCGCCCGCCTATGCCGATCAAGCCAGGAAAGGGATGAAGAACAACGTGCACGTGGTGCTGAAAGACCTTGGCCACGGGCAGATCGTCGCGCCGTGCGTGGACGACATTCTGGCGAGGTTTCTCGCGCACGGCTCGGTCAAGGGCCTGGACATCTCCTGCGCGCGCCAGGCGCGCGCCATGCCGTTCTTCACCTCGCTCTCCGGCCCGCAGCCCTAGAACCCGTCGTGATCGAAGCAAAAGCGCTACGCAAGAGTTTCGGCGCCGTCGCCGCCGTCCGAGATGTGAGCCTGAGGGCACTGGATGGGCGGATTACGGGAATCCTCGGTCCAAACGGCGCAGGGAAATCGACGACCTTGCGCATTCTGTACACGGTGCTTGCCGCGGACGGTGGCGATGCCTGGATCGATGGCGTCAGCGTAGTTCGCGAGCCGCTCGAATCCCGACGCCGGATCGGTGTGCTTCCCCACGCATCAGGAATCTATCCGCGCCTCTCGGCGCGCGAAAACATTTCTTATTTCGGAGCCCTGCACGGGCTCGATCGCGGTGCGCGCGAGTCACGTGCCGAAGAGCTCATAGAGCTACTCGAGATGCGCGACTTTGCAGACCGGCTCGCCAAGGGGTACTCGCAGGGGCAGCGGCTGAAAACGGCACTCGCACGTGCACTCGTCCACCGTCCACGCAATCTACTGCTTGACGAGCCCACCAATGGACTGGACGTGATGGCGGTACGGAGTCTGCGCCGCCTGCTCGAGCGCCTGCGTGCCGAAGGGCATTGCGTACTTTTCTCGAGCCACGTGATGCAGGAGGTCGCCGCGCTATGCGATGACGTCGTGGTCATCGCGCATGGCAATGTCGTCGCGCACGGCAGTCCCGACGAGATCCGCGCACGCACCGGCCAGAGCCAGCTGGAGGACGCCTTCGTGCAACTGATCGGCACGGGCGAGGGATTGGAATGACTCGCGCGATCCTCACCGTTTTCGCAAAGGAGTTCCGCGAAAACCTGCGCGATCGGCGCACGTTGATGGCCGCACTCATCTTCGGTCCGCTCTTCGGGCCATTGCTGTTCTCGGTGGCCCTGTACCTGATGATCGAGCGCGGCTCGAGCGCGGGGGAAAAAGCGCTTGAGCTGGCCGTTGCCCATGGTGAGAGGGCGCCCAACCTGGTAGCGCACCTGAGCCAGCATCGTGTCGTCATCAAGTCAGTCAGTTTCGACGACGCGGCGGCGCGCGCCGCGATTCGCTCGCATGATCACAAGCTGATTCTGGTGATTCCTCAGACCTATGCGGGCCACTTTGCGGCCTCCGAGCCTGCGCCACTGCTTCTTTACGCCGACTCCTCCGATGCATTGAACGAAAGCGAGCGCAACCGGATCTCGGCGCTGATCAATCAGTACGGCTCGTCCATTGCTCAACTGCGCCTCGTCGTGCGCGGCATAGATCCGCTCGTGCTCATGCCCGTGGCCGTGCAGAACGTCGATGTGTCAACGCCGGCCAGCCGTTCGGTAATCGCGCTGGGCGCCTTGAGTTATATCGTCCTGCTGACCATGCTGATGGGAGGCCTCTACCTGTCGATTGATGCGACGGCTGGTGAGCGCGAGCGCGGCTCACTCGAACCTCTGTTGACGCTCCCGGTTAAGCGAGAGGATCTCATCTACGGCAAGATTCTCGCCGCGTGCGCGTACATGACGCTTTCGCTCGTGCTCACGGTCTTCGCGTTCGCGGTGCTGTTGCGCCTCGTGGGCCTCGAGCGCTTCGGCATGAGCGTGAATTTCGGGCCGCTCGCCGCGCTGACCGCGATCATCTACTCGTTGCCACTGGTGCCGCTCGGCGCGGCCTTGATGACCACGGTGGCCGCTTACACGCGCAGTTATCGCGAGGCGCAGACCTATCTCGGAATGATCCTGATGATTCCCACTCTGCCGCTGGTTTTTGCCAGCATGCTGGGGCTGCGTCCGACCGCGTGGCTGATGATGGTGCCATCCCTGAGCCAGCATTTCCTGATTACAGCTTTGCTGCGTGATGAAGCGGTTTCGGCGCCTTACCTTGCTCTGTCCATGGGCGTGACACTGGCGCTGGGAGCCTTGCTCACGGCGCTCGCCGGGCGGCTCTATCATCGGGAGGCGCTGCTCGGCTGACCTCGCAGCAAGGCCCGAAAGCGGTAGAGGTTGTCGTCGGCAAATTCGCGCGCCTCGATTTCGAATCGATTGTCCCAATAGCCCCGACGCAGCCACTCGAGCAGGTAGCGCGCGATGGTCAGGCGTCCCTGTTCCCATTGGCGCAGCACATGGCAATACTCATGCAGCATGAGAGAGGGATCGGAAAAGAAATCCTCGGCGCTGCCGCGCAAATAGATTCTCCGCCGGCGGGTCGTGGCAACGGCGCGGGCGTGCAAGCGGACGAAGCGGGAATGCTCGATGATCCTGACGTGCCGCACGCCGTCGCCGAAGAAAGCTTCGAGCGCGATTTGCAAGTGTTCCGGCGGAGTGACCTGCGTTCCCATGCCACGATGCTAGCGCGGTATAGTCGCTGCTGCTCCTGCCGCGTTGGGGGCTCGAGCTCGAGATGGCGCGCCAGCATGCGCGTCAGGAGCAGCGCGAGCGGCGAACGATACGGCTGACACGCAGGGCCTGCGTCGGTGCCTTACGCGATCGAGTGCCGGAAAATACCTAGTGGCAGGAGACCTGGCGCACGCTTCTCGGCAACGGCGAATTCCCGCGCCAACCGTCGCGCTATAGCAGTGGCCTGATCGCGAATTTCTGCCACCGCAGTCACTTCCCAACGGCTGCCGAGGGTGAGTGACCCGAGGGCATAGAACGAACGATGCGCGGACCCATCGGAGGCAATGAGGCGGGAATGCCGATCAACGGCAAGTCCCAGTCCGAGCGTGTCGGGCTGAGCCAGCAGATCGCTGATTAGATTCTGCAGCAGCGGATTGCTCGAGGCGCCGCCGCCGCACACGACCATCCTCAGTGGACCTGGTTTCTCTTCGGAACTGAGTTGGGTATCCATGGCCTTCGAGGCTAGCGATACCGGGTAACAAAGTCGGTAACAGCGCCTATTTGCCCACGCAGAAGCTCGCCGAACACTCGTCCCAGCAGATCGTCACTGGTGAATTCACCCGTGACTTCGTTCAGCGCGCGCTGCGCCTCGCGCAGCTCCTCCGCCACGAGCTCGCCGGCGCGGCGCTCCTTCAGAAGCTGTGCTGCCCGTCTCAACACCGTCGCCGCGCGCGTCCGAGCGCTTCAAGGTGCCGCTGCCGCGCTGACACCGTGCCGGCCTCGGTGGCGCAGTAGCCCATGCAGGATTTGAGATGCGCGCGAAGCACTTCCATGCCCTGCGCCGTTGAGAGCCGAAATCGTCACGCGCGGCGGCCCGGTGACCGTGTCGGCGACCGGAATGCCGATCGCCAGATCGCATTTGTTGAACACCAGCGTCACAGGCACATCGAGCGGCAGGCGCGCGCGCTCCTCCGGAAACGAGGCTGCCGCGGGATCGGTTGCGGCATCGACCACGAACAGCACGCGATCGGCCCGCTTCATCTCCTCGTGCGCACGACGGATGCCCTCCGCTTCGATCTCGTCCGCTGCTCGGACGAAGGCCGGCGGTGTCGAGCACGTGCAGCGGCATGCCGTCGATGGCGATTCGCTCACGCAGCACATCGCGCGTGGTTCCGGGCACGGGCGTGACGATCGCGGCGTCGTAGCCCGCGAGACGGTTGAGCAGGCTCGATTTGCCGGCGTTGGGCCGACCGGCGATGACTACCGTCATGCCGTCGCGCAGCAGACGGCCCTGGCGGGCGCTCTGCTCGACTCCGCCGAAGTGATCGCGCACCGACTGGATGCGCTCTTCGAGTCTGCCGGTCCGCGAGAAAATCGATCTCCTCTTCCGGAAAATCGATCGCGGCCTCGACGTGCGTGCGCAAGTCAATGACTAGCCTCCGTCAGGCCACTGCACCATCGCCGAGAACTCACCCTGGAGCGAGCGCATTGCGGCTTGCGCGGCTTCGCGCGAGCCGGCATCGATCAGATCCGCTATCGATTCGGCCTGCGCGAGATCGAGCTTGTCGTTGAGGAAGGCGCGCTGCGTGAATTCGCCGGGTTGCGCCATTCGCGCGCCAAGCTCGAGCACGCGCGCGATCACCGCCTCGATGACCACAGGCCCGCCGTGGCCGTGCAGCTCGAGCACGTGCTCGCCGGTATAGGAATGTGGTGCCTGGAAAGAAGAGCGCGAGGCCGGCGTCGATGGGCTGCTGCTGCGCGATTCATGAACCGCGCGAAGGTTACGCGACGTGCTGCGGCACCTCGCCGAGCATGATCGCCGCCGATCTCAGGGGCTTTCGGGCCGGAGACGCGCACGATCCCGATCCCGCCGCGCCCGGGTGGCGTCGCCGCGGCCACGATGGTGTCGGTGCGCGTCATGCGTGAAGGCTATCCATCCACCCCGGCAGCTCTCAAGCGCCGATCGGCTGCTAACTCTTTCTGCCGGCCTCGATCCGCCGGTTGATGTTCCACTGCTGCGCGATGGACAGCACGGTGTTGGTCACCCAGTAGAGCACCAGGCCCGCCGGAAAGAACGCGAACATCACCGACATGACCAGCGGCATGATCATGAACATCTTGGCCTGGATCGGGTCCGGCGGCGTCGGATTCAGCTTGTACTGCGATGAACATCGCCCCGGCCATGATGGCCGGCAGGATGAAGAACGGATCGCGCGAGGACAGGTCGTTGATCCAGCCCATGAACGGGCGCCTGGCGCATCTCGACGCTCTCGAGCAGCACCCAGTAGAAGGCGAGGAAGACCGGGATCTGGATGATGATCGGCAGGCAACCGGCCACGGGATTGATCTTCTCCCGCTGGTACAGCTCCATCATCGCGCGGCCCGAGCTTCTCGCGGTCGCCCTTGTAGGTCTCCTGCAGATTCTTGATGCGCGGCGCCAGCACCTTCATCTTCGCCATCGACTTGCCGCTCGCCTCCGACAATGGATAGAAGAGCAGCTTCAGCAGGAAGGTGACGATGATGATCGCCCAGCCCCAGTTGCCGAAGCAGGCGCGTGCACCTTGCCCAGCAGCCAGAAACAGCGGCTTGGCCAGCATGGTGAGCATGCCGTAGTCGGCGACGAGCTCGAGCCGCGGGCCGGTCTGACTCGAGCTGCGCCTGCAGCTTCGGGCCGACGAACAGCGTTTGCTTGAAGCTGGCCGATGGCACCCGGCTCGATGCTCTGCATCGGGCCGGCGGCGGCGAGCACGTAGTCGCCGTCCATCGGTGCTCGAGCGTGTAGCTGTATGCGACGTCCTTGGTCGGAACGATCGCACCCACGAAATGATGCTGCAGCGCAGCCACCCAGCCATTGGTGTACTCGGCATTGAGCAGATTGCGGTCGTCGTCGTCCTTGATGTCGAGCTTGCGGTACTTCGTGCCGTCGTAGAGCGCCGGGCCGTGAAAGGCATAGCTCTCGACATCGAACATCGAGCGCTTGGTCGGCGGATCGTTGCGCACGATGCGCGCATATGGTGCAGCCTCCCAGGCGGCGCTCCGAGTGGTTGTCGACCTGTAGTCGACATCGATGCGATAGTTGCCGCGACGGAAGATACGTAGGTCTTGGTGACTTCGACACCATGGCCGTCGGTCCACGTGAGCGGCACGCGCAATTCCTGCGCGGCTGCCCAGCTGGTATTCGGTTCTGCACGCTGGTGAACGACGGCCAAGATGGGTGGGTGTGACTTCGCCCGCCGGTCCGCGTAAGGCCCGTCTCCAGCAGATACAGCTTCGCTGGATCCGAGTTCATGAGCCGTACCGGCTCGCTGCCGCCCTTTGACCTTCGGATACCTGAGCAGATCTGCGCGGATGAACGTGCCGCCCTGCGTGCTGATATCCGAGATCCAGCACGTCGGTGCGGACGCGAATCGTCCGGCATCCGCGGGTGCTTCGTTTCGCTGAGGCGCGCCGGCCGCTGCCGTTGCTTGAGCGGGTGCCTGCTGCGCCCGATGCAGGCGAGGTACGGCTCCGGGACCGTGTCTTTGAGTGCGGCGAGCGGGCGCGACGTTCTGAGTGCCTGCTGCCGTCGCGGCCGATGACTTCGGGGCGTAGTCCTTGAGCCAGGCTTCGTAGTTGAGCCACAGCACCAGGGCCAGGCCGATCCAGAGAAAGATTCGGGGGTTCTGCATCATGGGTGTGTGTGCGGAAGGTCAATGCCGCCCGGGATGCCAAGGATGGCAGCGGGCGAGGCGTCTGAGCGTAAGCCAGCTGCCGCGCGCGAGGCCGTGCTGCTGCAGGACCGCCAGCGCGTAGTGGGAGCAGGATGGATAAAAACGGCAGTTCGTTCCGAGCAGGGGGCTCACGGTCCATTGGTACAGACGGATCAAAGCCTGAAAGATCTGGACCATCATGGGATTCGGGCGCTTCGGAAGATCATGGCGGTCATTGTTTATTCTCGACCACAAGTCCGGCGAGACTTTCGCGCAATTCACGGCCTGTGATCGCCTCGAGCGCGACTGCGCGCGCTGACGACGAGATCGAAGCGCGGGTAGTTCGTGCTGGCTCAGCCGGAATGATTCACGGATCAGCGCGTCGGATTCTATTGCGCTCCACACCGTTGCCGGCGACTTTGATGGATACGGCGAGCCCGAGTCGCGGTCCGTTCGTGTCGTTGGGGCGCATCGTCAGTCCGAAGTGCGAGTTGGACACGCGTCGGCCGTGACGCTTGCAGCGCATCGAACTGCGCCTTGCGCCTGATGCGGCTTGGTGCGGGTAAGGTATACCGCCGGCGATCGGGCGAGGCCGGAATCAAGGCTGAGCGCTTACGGGATGAGCTTTTTGCGCCCTTTGGCGCGGCGGCGACTCAGGACCAGGCGGCCGGCCTTGGTGGCCATACGCGCTCGGAACCCGTGCGTTCGCGCGCGGCGCACTTTGCTGGGCTGATAGGTGCGTTTCATGGTCGGAGGCTTCTGAAAAAGGCCGGCAAGGCTAAGCCCTGAGAGGGCAAAGTGCAACCCGGACGGCCTTCAGTCGATGGCCCGCGAGGTATAGACTGTTCGACCCACTTCCCTCGCCTGATTTCTGGCCTGATTTCACAAGATTCGCGGGAGTTCTCGACCTCGTGGAAGCGTCCCTTTGGACCCGTTGCGTGCGCGCTCTGGAGGCTGAGCTTCCGGAACGCCAGTTCAACACGTGGGTGCGCCCGCTACAGGTGGTCGAGGGCCCCGGCACGTTGAAGATGCTGGCTCCGAACCGCTTCGTAGTCGATTGGGTGACGGCCAACCTGCTGCCGCGCATCGGTGAGATCCTGCGCAATGGCGAAATTGGCGATACCCCTATCGTCACCGTGGAAATCGGTTCGCGCATAGGCAACGTAACTACATCAGCGCCGTCTTCCGGCTGTTACGCCCCGGGCCAGCCGGGCCGAAGGACTGGTGGTCGGCGCACGGATCAATCCCGACTTCACCTTCGCCACATTCGTGGAGGGAAAGAGCAACCAGCTT
The DNA here is from genome assembly GCA_963759725.1 of uncultured Gammaproteobacteria bacterium. Taxonomy (GTDB): domain Bacteria; phylum Pseudomonadota; class Gammaproteobacteria; order Steroidobacterales; family Steroidobacteraceae; genus CAVXAE01. Next base: position 493,765 of record CAVXAE010000001.1, read on the forward strand.
GCGAAGGCCGCGGCCCAGCAGGTCGCCGCAAGCCCGGGTCGCGCTTACAACCCGCTGTTCGTGTATGGCGGTGTGGGGCTTGGCAAGACCCATCTGATGCACGCCATAGCGCACACCATTCGTCAGAACGATCCCGAAGCGCGCGTCGCCTACGTGCATTCCGAGCGTTTCGTCAGCGATATGGTGCGAGCCCTGCAGCACAACAACATGACCGCCTTCAAGACAGCATACCGTTCGCTCGATGCGCTGCTGATCGACGACATCCAGTTCTTCGCGGGCAAGGATCGTTCGCAGGAGGAGTTCTTCCACACGTTCAACGAGCTCCTCGAAGGCCAGCACCAGGTGATCCTCACCTGCGATCGATATCCCAAGGAGGTTCAGGGACTCGAGGAGCGCCTCAAATCCCGCTTCGGTTGGGGCCTCACGGTGTGCGATCGAGCCGCCGGAGCTCGAGACCTGCGTCGCGATCCTGATGACCAAGGCGCAGGGTGCCGGCGTCGCTTTACCCGAGGAAGTGGCCTTTTTCGTGGCGAAACGCATCCGCTCGAACGTGCGCGAACTCGAAGGCGCGCTGCGGCGCGTGATTGCCAATGCGCGATTCACGGGCCAGCCCATCACGGTCGACTTTGCGAAAGAAGCGCTGAAAGACCTGCTGTCGCTGCAGGCGAAGCTCGTGACGATCGAGAATATCCAGAAAACCGTTGCCGACTACTACAAGCTCCGGATGTCGGATCTGCTTTCGAAGCGGCGCAGCCGCTCGGTAGCGCGTCCGCGGCAGGTCGCCATGGCGCTGGCGAAGGAGCTGACGAGTCACAGCCTGCCGGAGATCGGCGATGCCTTCGGTGGACGCGATCATACGACCGTCATGCATGCCTGTAAGCGCATCAAGGAGCTGCGCATCGGCGAACAGCGACTGACGGAAGATTATTCGAACCTGTTGAGAACGCTGGCAGGATGATGTGGGCAAGCCTGTGGGTTTTCTGTAGACAAAACTGGGGATAAAGTTGCACACAGGGGTTGCACAGCCCATGCGCAGGACACACCCCGGCTTATGATGTTGAGATGGCCTGTCAAGTGTATGAAGGAACGCGGTAAATAGTTTTGTTGGCGTTACTCACAGGCCTCTATAGCAACAATAACAAGCTTTAAATCTTAAGAAAGAGTTATTCATGAAGCTGACAGCCTCGCGTGAAGAGTTCCTCGCTCCCTTGCAGAGCGTCATCGGAGTGGTTGAGCGCCGACAGACGATGCCCGTACTCGCGAACGTGTTGTTGTCAGCTCGCGAGAATCGATTGAGTATCACGGGTACGGATCTCGAAGTGGAGCTGGTGGCCACCAGCAACGTTACGGTTGCGCAGGCCGGCGACATCACGATTCCCGGCCGTAAGCTGCTGGATATCTTTCGCGCATTGCCGGAGAAGACCAACGTAACGCTCAGTACCGAAGGGGAGCGGGTCTCGCTGCGCGGCGGCCGCAGTCGCTTTACGCTCTCGACACTGCCGGCAGCAGAATTTCCTCTGGTCGACGATATCAACGCGCAGCAGACGGTCGAGGTGAGCCAGGCCGAGTTTCGACGGCTCATCGACAAAACACACTTTTCGATGGCGCAACAGGACGTGCAGGTATTACCTGAATGGAATGCTGCTTGAGACAGAAGGCAAGAGCCTTCGCGCCGTCGCCACCGACGGCCACAGGCTGGCGCTATGCGAAATCGAGCTGGCCGACCCGCATCAAGAATGCCCAACAGGTAATCGTTCCCAGAAAGGGAGTACTCGAGCTACAGCGCATTCTCGGGGCCGAAGGAAACATCGAGCTGGCCGTGGGCACGAATCACGTTCGCGCCCAGATCGGCGAAATTCGATTCACTTCGAAGCTGATCGATGGTCGTTTCCCGGAGTATGGACGCGTGATTCCAGCGGCGGCGACTAAAATCATCGAAGCAGACCGCGAAACGCTACGCCAGGCATTGCAGAGAACAGCCATTCTTTCGAATGAGAAATATCGTGGCGTCCGGCTGACCGTTAAGCCCGACCTACTCATGATCCAGGCCCATAACCCCGAACAGGAAGAAGCCGAAGATCAGATCGAAGTGAGCTACAAGGGCGAGGAAGTCGAGATAGGCTTCAACGTCAATTATTTGTTGGACGCATTGGCGGCGATCGATCACGACAAGGTTGAAATAGGACTTACAGATTCGAATAGCAGCTGCCTGATTCGCGCCCCGGGCGTGACGCAGACGAAGTACGTCGTCATGCCTATGCGCCTATAGCGGGAAGACCCGCGACGGATGAGCCTTGCAGCGCTCCACGTCGAGGGCTTTCGCTGCCTGCAACGCGCGAATCTAGAATTCCATTCTGGGCACAATCTTATTTGGGGTCTGAACGCATCCGGTAAGACGTCCCTGCTTGAGGCCATTTTCCTTCTCGGCCGTGGCCGTTCCTTCCGCACGCGCAACTCTGAGCGCCTTATACAGCACGGGCGGGAAGGCCTTGTGGTTTTTGGTCGAACCGCCAATGCCATACCTAGAGCGCTTGGAATCCAGGTTTCACGGCATGAAGGCACGGTAGCGAAGTTGGATGGGGCAGTTTGTGCCGTCACTCGCTATGCTTTCGCAGGCGTTTGCAGTCCAGGTCATTGAACCGGGCATACATAGACTCGTTGAGGAAGGCGCTCGCCGCCGCCGCCGATGGCTCGATTGGGGTGTGTTCCACGTGGAACCAGGGTTCATCGATGCTTGGTCCGACTACTCGCGAGCCTTGAAGCAGCGAAATTCGGCGCTGAAGAGCCAGCCTTCGCAGGCTTCAGTGTGGGATAACGAATTGTCGCGCTTGGGGGAATGTCTAGCGGAGTCACGCCGAGCCTTCATCGAGATGTTGCAGCCCTACTGGAAGGCGCTCATTTACCGGCTGACCGGGATTGAAGTCGATCTGCAGTACATCCGCGGTTGGCCGCTAGGTCCATCGTTGAAGGACGCTCTGACAGCGGCGCGCGAGAGAGATATCCATCGCGGGGTTACTCACGTAGGGCCACACAGAGCCGACGTGTCAATTCGCGTTGCGAACAAGCCAGGCCGCGACGTTCTTTCGAGAGGGCAGCAGAAGCTCGTCGGAATCGCTATGACGCTCGCTCAGCTCTACTTGATCAGAGATTTCGGCGGCACGTCCCCCACGCTGCTGCTGGATGATCCAGCTGCCGAATTGGACAACACGCGACTGACTGGCTTCATCGAGCAAGTCACTGATTTGCGTTGTCAATTGATCGTTACGGCGCTCAGCCCAGAATTGGATCCCTTAGGTCGTCCTGACCGTGTGTTTCACGTGGAACAAGGTGGGGTCAGGCCGTATAATGTCGAACCCCAAAATCGAGCCGGCGCATAATGGAAAAAGACGTCTACGATTCCAGCAAAATCAAAGTCTTAAAAGGCCTAGATGCCGTCCGCAAGCGGCCCGGGATGTACATCGGCGATACAGATGATGGCAGCGGTCTTCACCATATGGTGTTCGAGGTGGTGGATAACTCGATAGACGAGTCACTTGCTGGCTTTTGCGACCGTATTGTCGTCACGATCCATGCAGATGAATCCGTAACGGTTTGCGACAACGGGCGGGGCATCCCTGTGGATATCCATCCCGAAGAGGGCCGGTCTGCCGCCGAAGTCATCATGACTGTGCTGCATTCTGGCGGTAAGTTCGACGATTCGTCCTATAAAGTGTCAGGCGGCCTGCACGGAGTAGGCGTCTCCGTGGTAAATGCCCTATCCGACTACCTGCAGCTAGATATTTGCCGCGACGGGAAGCTGCATCGCCAGGAATACCACATGGGAGTCCCACAGGCGCCCATGGCGGCCGTGGGCGAAACCCAGGCGCGCGGTACCACGCTACGTTTCAAGCCAAGCTCGCAGATTTTCACCAACATCCAGTTCAATTACGACGTGCTGGCCAAGCGACTTCGCGAATTGTCCTTTCTGAATTCGGGTGTCCGGATTGAGCTCGTAGATGAGCGAGAGAATAAGTCCGACGTGTTCGAGCACGCCGGCGGGCTGCAGGCTTTCGTGAAATACCTGAACCGTACGCGCACGCCCATTCATGCCACGGTTTTCGGTTTCCGCACCCAGGACGGTACCGCCACGGTCGAGGTGGCATTGCAGTGGAACGATTCCTACCAGGAAAGCATGTTCTGTTATACGAACAACATCCCTCAGAAGGACGGCGGCACGCATCTGTCCGGCTTTCGCGCGGCACTCACACGCACGATGAACGACTACATCGAGAAAGAGCTTTCCACGAAAAAAGAGAAGGTTCCGATGACTGGGGATGACGCGCGCGAGGGATTGACAGCCATTCTTTCGGTGAAAATGCCGGACCCCAAGTTCTCGTCTCAGACCAAGGACAAGCTCGTATCCTCAGAGGTGAAGGGCATCGTCGAGACGGCAGTTGCGCAAAAATTAAGCGAGTTCCTTCTCGAGCATCCTCAGGAAGCCCGAGGCATCGTTGCAAAGGTCATTGAAGCGGCCCGTGCCCGTGAAGCTGCGCGCAAGGCGCGAGAACTGACGCGGCGCAAAGGCGCGCTCGATATTGCCGGCCTACCCGGCAAGCTCGCTGATTGCCAGGAGAAGGATCCGGCTCTTTCCGAGATATTTATCGTGGAAGGGGATTCAGCAGGCGGATCAGCCAAGCAGGGCCGGGATCGCCGGACTCAGGCCATCCTGCCCCTGAAGGGCAAGATCCTGAACGTTGAGAAAGCGCGCTTCGACAAGATGATTGCCTCTGCGGAAGTTGGCACCCTGATCACTGCACTTGGCTGCGGGATCGGCAAAGATGAGTTCGATATCGCGAAACTTCGCTATCACAGAATCATCATTCTGGTGGACGCGGATGTTGACGGCTCTCACATCCGCACGCTTCTGCTGACGTTCTTCTACCGCCAGGTGCCGGCCCTGATCGAAAACGGCCACATCTATATCGGCCAGCCGCCCCTGTACAAGGTGAAGCGCGGCAAGCAGGAAAACTACGTGAAGGACGACGCTGCCTTGAATCAGCTGCTGCTCAATACGGCGCTCGAGATCGACCGCGTTGCACGTCAATGCAGGCGCACCACCGCTTTCCGGTGCGGGCCTCGAAATGCTCGCGCGCAAGTACATGGAAGTGCAGACGATCATCAAGCGATGGTCGCGTCGCTATGACGATCGCCTGCTCGATCAGTTGATCTACATGCCGGTGGTGAAGCCAGGTGACTTCGATCGCGGCGACTGGATGGCTCGCTGGGCCAGCGATCTCGACACGAACGGCTCAATACGCTCGATGACGGCACGCGCACGTACAAGGTTTCGTACAAACCGGCGGACGGACATCCTGCGCGCATCTCGATCCACAAGACCGAGCACGGCACCCCGAGCAACAAGTATCTGCCGCGCGAGTTCTTCGAGTCGGCCGAGTATCAGCGGATCGCGGATCTGGCGAACACGCTCGCCGGCTTGATCGGTGAAGGCGCGTACGTCTTCGCGGCACCGAGCGCCAGGAGATCGGCTCTTTCAAGGAGGCCATGAAGTGGCTGTTTGAACAGGCGCGCAAGGGCCAGACGATTCAGCGCTACAAGGGGCTGGGCGAGATGAATCCGGAGCAACTCTGGGATACCACGATCAATCCCGAGACGCGCCGTCTGATGCAGGTACGCATCGAGGATGCGGTGGCGGCGGATGACATTTTCACCACGCTGATGGGCGATCAGGTCGAGCCGCGACGCGAATTCATCGAGAAGAACGCTCTGTCGGTCACAAATCTCGATGTCTAGGCATTTCGGCGGCACCGGACATTGCGCGCGCGACGTCTCTGCGCGGCCTGGCGTGGCGTGGTTGGCCGCCGCGGCAGTCGCCGCGCCCAAAGCCAAACTCCAGCGACCGAATCCGATGGTGCAGCACGTCGTGCTCATCAGTATCGATGGCCTGCGGCCCGGATCTGGCTTTGCGCGCGAACATGCCCACGCTGCGCGGCATGCTGCGCGACGGCGCCTTTACGTTCTGGGCGAAGACCACCGAGGTGTCGGTCACGCTCCCGTCGCATACCAGCATGGTGACCGGGGTTACGCCCGAAGCGGCACGGCGTGCACTGGAACGACGATCTGTCGGTCGGGCAAGAAGCGCTACTCCCGAAGTACCCGACCGTGCTCGAGACTGCGACCAATGCGGTTACTCGACTGCGATGATCGCCGGCAAATCCAAGTTCGCTCGCTCGAGAAGCCCGGCACGGTGAAGCTACTGCGTTCGTCCCGCCGCGCGATCCCGGTGTGGTGAGCATCTCCGACGGCCGTCAGTCCACGCCGAGCAGATCGTTGCGGCCCACAAGCCCGATCTGCTGTTCATTCACCTCCCAGATGTCGACCTTGCCGGGCACATGGCGAGGGCTGGGGATCGCCTGCGCAGATCGCGCGTCATCGAAGCAGATGGATACGGCGCTCGCCAGAAGTTTTCGAGCTGCTCGACCGGGCGCGCATACGGCATTCAACCGTGGTGATCTTGACCGCGGATCATGGCGGGAGCGGCGATTCACGCATGGCCCTGACGATGCGCGAAGCCGGCATATCCCGTGGATCACCGTCGGTCCGGGCGTCACGGCAGGCTATGACCTCACCCGTCTCGAGAGTCTGGAAGTACGCACCGAGGATAGCGCCGCCACCATTCTCTACCTCCTCGGTCTGCCCTTCCCGCCTTGATGGGCATGCGATGTGGAAGCCTTGACGTGCCCACCGCAATCTTTGATGCAGTGATGGCCATCGATCTGAGACCGAATAGGATGCCAATAGGGGTCGCTGTAGCGCCGTCACGATCTGACGATATCCGCTTCAATCCAGGCCTGCGCCTCCTGGTTGATGTCGCGAGGCTGCCCGCCCCGCCGCCACGATGGGCCGGTCCAATCGTGACGCGGATCGTTCCGGGCTTCTTCAGCAGTCCGCGACGTGGCCAGTAGACGCCCGGCATCGTGCGCGACGGGCACGACCAGACACCTGCTTCGCTGGCGAGCAAAGCTCCGCTCGCCCCGTACTTGCGGGTCTCGCCCGGGGGCATGCGGGTCCCCTCCGGAAAGATCACGATCCAGTCGCCCTCGGCAAGCCGCTGCTTTCCCTGCTTCGACCACCTGGCTGACTGCCGAGTGACCCGACGTTCGATCGATGGCGATGGCATGTAGCAGCCGGATGCCCCAGCCGACGAATGGGATCCATGTGAGCTCGCGCTTCAAGACCCAGACCTGGCGCGGGTATCACCACCGCCATCGCGACGGTTTCCCACGATGAGGAGTGTTTCCAGAGCGCGACGTGATTACCTGGCGGCAGGTTGTCGAGGCCTTCGACGCGGTAGCCGAGCCCGCACATCCACTTCAGGTTCCAAAGCAGCACCTGTCCCCAGACCCGCGCCAGGCCGAAACGGCGCGGGAATGGCAGGAACGGGCAGACGAGGGAAAAGAAAATGCCGTAGACGAACGTCCACAGAATGAAGAATGCGGTGAAGATCAGCGAGCGCAGCCACTGCATCGCGACTTCAGCCGGGCAGTCTCGACAGGTCCGCGATGTCGCCAAAGAGTTGCTTCAGCTGCGCCAAGCAGCGCCAGGCGGTTATTGCGTATGGCAGGGTTTTCGTCCATCACCATGACCTGCTCGAAGAAGGTGTCCACCGCCGGGCGCAGCTGCGCGAGATGCCCCAGTGCCGCGGTATATTCGCGCTGCGCAGTCGCGTTGCGAACCACGTCCTGCTGCGCGCGCAGGGCATCGTACAGGCGCACCTCGGCAGGCTCCTTCAATATCTCCGCGACCACCAGCTGGCTGAACGTCGGCTTCGGACTTGCGGAGGATATTGGCGATGCGCTTGTTGGCGGCCGTGCAGGCTCGCCCGCTTCGGGCAGGTCGAGAAAGGCCCGCAACGCCCGCAGCCGCGCGTCGAAGTCCAGGGGCGAGCGCGGCTTCGTGGCCAGCACCGCGTCGAACATCTCAGTCGCTGACCGACGACCCTTCGAGGTAATACACGCGCAGCCGCTCCATCACATAGTCGTAGACCTCGGCGGCAGCGTGCAGGCGACGCCACTGGCTGCAGCGCCACGGCGCGATCGATGAAGCCTCGCAGATCGAGTTCGAGGCTGCGCTCGATGAGGGTACGCACCACTCCCAGAGCTGCCCGGCGCAGGCCGAACGGATCCTTGGTGCCACTCGGTTTTTGTCCGATGGCGAAGATTCCCGCCAGAGTATCGAGCTTGTCAGCGATGGCGACGGTGATGCCCGCCGGAGTTGCTGCCACTGCGTCGCCGGCCGCGCGTGGCAGGTAGTGTTCGCGGATCGCCGTTGCCACCTCGGCGGATTCGCCGTCCGCTAAAGCGTAATGGCTGCCCATGATTCCCTGCAGTTCAGGAAACTCCCCGACGAGGGAAGTCAGCAGGTCGCACTTGCTCAACTCCGCCGCGCGCTCCGCGACGGGTCGTTCGGCACCGCTTGCTGCGGAGATCTCTCCGGCAAGTGTGCGTACGCGTCGCGCCTTGTCGCCAATCGATCCAAGTTTGGTCTGGAACGTGATGCCATCGAGACCGTCCCGCAGCGCCGACAGCGGACGCTTGCGGTCCTGGTCCCAAAAGAAGGCGGCGTCTGCGAGCCTTGGACGCACCACACGCTCATTGCCGGCGCGCACTTTTGCCGGATCCAGGCTTTCGATATTGCTGATCGTGACAAACCACGGGGTGAGGGCCCCGTGTTCATCCTCGACCGGAAAATATCGTTGATGATCTTGCAGCGTGGAGATCAGCACCTCCCGCGGCAACGACAGAAAACGCTCTTCAAAGCGTGCCGCAAGGGCGACGGGCCACTCCACAAGTGCCGTGACTTCATCCAGCAATTCCTCGCCCAGCAGCGCACGCCCCCCGATCTCACTCGCCAGCAGGCTTATGCTTTGGCGGATGTGGTCTCGCCGTTCCGCGAAGTCAGCGATCACGTGACCGCGAGTGCTAAGCGCACGGGCGTAACTGCCGGGCGAGTGCACCTTGATCGGTCTGGGCGCGTGAAAACGATGGCCCCATGTTACTGAGCCAGCAGGGACGCCCAAAATCGTAGCCGGCACTACTTCAGCGCCATACAACATGACGACCCAGTGAACGGGGCGCACGAATTCCACGTCCGCTGCGCCCCAGCGCATGCGCTTCGGCACGGGAAGCGAATCGAGAGCGCTCTGCACGATGCCGGGCACCAACTCGGTAGCAGCAGCGCCGGACTTGCTGCCAACGAAAAATAGCGCCGGGCCCTTGCCCTCATCCAGGCGTTGCAACGACTCGACCGATACCCCACAGCTTTCCGCAAAAGCGATCGCAGCACGCGCGGGAGCCCCGGAAGCATCGAATGCTGCGCTCAATGGCGGTCCACGCCGCTTTACATGCTGATCCGGCTGCCTGTCCGCAAGTCGCTTGACCCAGATTGCAAGACGCCGTGGCGTTGCAAAGGAAAGTAGCTCGCCGTGCGCAAGTGCCGCTCGCTCCAGGCCGTCGCGCATGCCGGTCGCAAACGACAGCTCGAGCTCGCGCAGCGCCTTCGGCGGCAACTCCTCGGTACCGATCTCAACCAAAAAATCGCGGTGGCTCATGATGCCATCGCAGCGATCGGCAGCATTGGAAATCCGAGCGCTTCGCGGCTCGCAAAGTAGACCTGCGCGACGGCGCGTGCCAGGGTTCGCACTCGCAGGATGTAACGCTGACGCTCCGTGACCGAAATTGCGCGACGCGCATCGAGCAGATTGAAAGTATGGGAGGCCTTGAGAACCTGCTCATAGGCGGGCAGCGGCAATTTTGCGCTGAGCAGCGCGTTGCAGCCCTGCTCGTAATCATCGAAGTGCCGACGCAGCACTTCGACATCCGCATGCTCGAAATTGAATGTCGACTGCTCGACTTCGTTCTGATGATACACGTCGCGATAGGTAAGCCGGCCGAGCGGGCCATCCGACCACACGATGTCGTAAACGCTCTCGACCCCCTGCAGGTACATCGCCAGCCGCTCCAGGCCGTAGGTGATCTCTCCCGTCACGGGCCGGCAGTCGAGCCCGCCGACCTGCTGGAAATAGGTGAACTGGGTGATCTCCATGCCGTTGAGCCAGACCTCCCAGCCCGAGACCCCATGCTCCCAGGGTGGGGGATTCCCAGTTGTCCTCGACGAAACGGATGTCGTGCACCAGTGGATCGAAACCGAGAACGCGCAGGCTTCCAAGATAGCGATCAAGGATGTCTAGCGGCGCCGGCTTGATGGCGACCTGAAACTGGTAGTAGTGCTGCAGCCGAAACGGATTCTCGCCGTAGCGGCCATCCGTAGGACGTCGCGACGGCTGAACATATGCCGCGCTCCATGGTTCCGGTCCAATCGAGCGCAGGAATGTCGCGGTGTGAAACGTGCCCGCGCCGACTTCCATGTCGTACGGCTGGAGAATCGCGCAGCCCTGCGCTGCCCAATAGCGTTGCAGCTCGAGGATGAGATCCTGGAATGTGCGCGACGGTTCGCCGATCTTCGTGGGTTTCATGAGGCGCGCCAGTATAGCCGCGGGCTATTCGATCGGCTTCAGCTCGTAGACGTGGCTGATTCGTGCGCCGTCCCAAACATAGCGAAGATGCACGCCCTGCCGCAAATTGCGCACCAGCCGCGGACGATACACGGCCACACACTGCCCATCAGTATCGCGCACGCTTTCGTAGACGATGCCGTTCGAGCCGGCCAGGCGCAGCTTCCCCGCCAGCGCCTGCGATTCCAGGTAGCTGTCCGGGTCGTAGATCGCAGCCATGCGAAGGCGCTGGCGGCGCAGGTCGTGAAATCTGGCGCTCACATCGGCGAAATAACAGCGCATGGTGAGCTCAGTCGGCCCCTCCTTGGTGGCGCGAAGGAACACTTCGCGATGATGACGCGTCTCGGCGATCGCCGTCGCAAGGCTGTGCGCCGCGTAGAATGCGCCGTAAGTCGAGTCGGTAAACCGTCCACCGGCGGGATTCAGGTACATGAATGGCGCCATGACTACCGTTGCACCGGGTCCGAAGGCGCGGTCCTCCCGCGCGACCTTTCGGGCTGCGACCATTTCTTCGAGCACGCGCGGGTTGGTGAGAGCCTCGAGCTGGTAGAGGGCGTCGAAGTCAGCCGGATCGGCTACACGTTCGAACAGGATAGATGGTCGGAAATCGGCTCGCGATGATGCGATGGCAGGGCGCCCATCGAAGCTGACGAACCGCGATCCCAGTGCCATCCGGGGTTTTCATCCATAGCCTCGCCACGCTCAGCCACGCTGAGCATCGAGGTATTGCCGCACCAGGTACAGGTCGGCCACGTTGCCTGTCGAGCATGCGATCGAGCGCCGGGCCGACCTGCGAAAATGGGCGCATCGTTCGGCTTGTGCACCCATTCGTCGGCGGCACGCGGATCCGGAAGAAGAAGCTGCAGTGCCTTGTAGATGCCCAGGAGGTAGGAGAGACGCTCCAGCGTATCGCGCGGCAAGTTGGGTTGCGCTTCCTTGCGCCACTTGAAGTACGTCGAGCGCGAAGCAATGCCCAAGCAGCGTGAGCTGCTGACCAACGGATAGATTCCATAGCTCTGCAATGCGGGCGAAAGCGCGCAGGCCAGCTCCCCCGAGCGCTTCCGCGGCGAGCTCATCCGATTGCACTCTTTCGATGGAAATCATGGCTTCGACCTATGCGACAGATAGTCTACCAATAGACGTTTATTTTAAAAAGTGCTATCTTAGGACGAACCGCCATGCACAAATCTGGTGCAGTCAATTTGAGAATGCTCCATAATAGGGCAATTAGCCGGCGCGATGCGGACGCAACTGCTTGATTTTAAAGTCGCCGCTCGCTGGCATGAGTGCTGCATTAGATTGCGCTTTTCCCCGGGAGGCCTTCATGACACCCAATGACGTCATAAAACTGATCAAAGAAAAATCCGTCCGCTACGCCGACCTGCGGTTCACCGACACCCGGGGCAAGGAGCAGCACGTGACGATCCCCGCGAGACTCGTCGACGAGGACCTGTTCCGCGACGGCAAGATGTTCGACGGTTCGTCCATCTCCGGCTGGAAGGGTATCAACGAGTCGGACATGATCCTCATGCCCGAGGCCCGCACCGCCGTGATCGACCCCTTCTTCGAAGAGGCGACGGTCAACATCCGGTGCGATGTTATCGAGCCGGCCACGATGCAGGGCTACGAGCGCGACCCGCGCTCGCTGGCCAAGCGGGCCGAGGCCTACCTCAAATCCACCGGAATCGCCGACGGCGCCCTGTTCGGACCCGAGAACGAGTTCTTCATCTTCGACAGCGTGCGCAGCGGCTCGGGCGTCAACGGCTGCTTCTACGAGATCGACTCGGTGCAGGGAGCATGGAATTCAAACAAGGAATACGCCGAGGGCAACCGCGGCCATCGGCCGGGCATGAAAGGCGGCTATTTCCCGGTACCGCCGGTCGATGCCTTTCAGGACATCCGCTCGGCAATGTGCAACGCGCTCGAGGAAATGGGGCTGAAGGTGGAGGTGCATCACCACGAAGTCGCCACCGGCGGGCAGAGCGAGATCGGGGTCGGCGCCGGCGGGCTGGTGCAGAAAGCCGACGAGGTGCAGATACTCAAATACTGCGTTCAGAACGTCGCGCATGGCTACGGCAAGACGGCCACTTTTATGCCCAAGCCGCTGGTGGGCGACAACGGCAGCGGCATGCACGTGCATCAGTCACTGCAGAAGGACGGCAAGGCACTTTTCGCCGGCGACAAATACGGTGGCTTGTCCGAGACGGCGTTGTATTACATCGGCGGCATCATCAAGCACGCCAAGGCGCTCAACGCGATCACCAACCCCGGCACCAACAGCTACAAGCGACTCGTGCCCGGCTTCGAGGCGCCGGTGATGCTGGCGTACTCGGCGCGCAACCGCTCCGCGTCGATCCGCATCCCGTGGGTTTCCAATCCCAAGGCGCGCCGCATCGAAGTTCGCTTCCCCGATTCCTGCGCCAATCCCTACTTCGCATTCGCGGCAATGATGATGGCCGGCCTCGACGGCATCCAGAACAAGGTCCATCCCGGTGAGCCCGCCGACAAGGACCTTTACGACCTCGAGCCGGAGGAAGCCAAGCACATTCCGACCGTGTGCCATTCACTCGACATGGCCGTGGAACACCTCGACAAGGACCGGGAGTTCCTCACCCGCGGTGGAGTGTTCACGAACGATGTGATCGATGCCTACATCGGCCTGAAGATGCAGGAAATCACCCGTTTCCGCATGAGCACGCATCCTGTCGAACTGGAGATGTACTACAGCTGTTGAAGCGCTATGCTCGGAACCCATGCGTCTGCTCGTCTTCCCCATTATGTTGCTCGCGGGCTCGATTGCCGCGGCCGCCACTGTCTACAAATGGGTAGACGAGAACGGCGTGACTCATTACAGCGATCAGCCGCATCCGGGAGCAAAGACGATCGAACTGGAATCGGCGCAGACGTACACGACGCCGCAGCAGCCGCGCAAGGCTGCCGCGGCGTCCTCCGCGCGGGAGCCCGCGAGGCCCGTCTACAACGAGTGCGCGATTTTCCGGCCCGCCCAAGAGGAAGTTTTGTTCAATGTCTCCACCGTCACGGCGAAGCTGCGGGTGGATCCCGAGCTTCGCCCGGGCGACAGCGCCTTCGTAGCGCTCGACGGCCGGGTAATTCGCGAAACACCCATGCAAGGCGGCGAATTCACTCTGAACTCGGTTTATCGGGGAACACACACTGTCTCGGCAATCGTAGAAGACCTGGGCGGCAATATCCTGTGCCAGGCCGACCCCGTGACCTTTCATGTGCGGCAGGCATCGGTTCTTGCACCTCAATCGCCCACCCGCGCCAAGCCGCCGGCAAAGCCGCCGGGCAAACCCTGAGCTGCGCTGAAGACGCGCGGCGCACGCGAGAGTGTCGTGCGGAATGAACGCGTCACTTCCTCGCTCGGACACTTCGATCCCGATGAATTGTTTGATGCATTGTCGACGGGAATCGTCGTGCTCGACGCGCAGCTCTGTCCGATCTACGCAAATGTCGCGGCCCAGGACCTGCTTGCCTTCAGCCTCAATCAGGCGCGGGGCAAGCCGTTCGGCCAGCTGTTGGTCGAGGGGAGCGTGCTGGTCGGCACCCTGCTCCGCGCGCTCGAAAGCGGAACGGGGATTGCAGATCGCGAGATCACAGTGCGGCCTATCGGCACGCCACGCGAGTCAAGAGTGTTGGACATCACCATCACTCCTTTCGAAGGACAGGTCACCGGGTACCCATCTATTGCTGGAGCTCGCGGACGACACGCAGCGGCAGCGCATCTCGCGTGACAATGATTTGCTGGCGCGCCTCGATGGCAGTCGCCTCATGATTCGCCAGCTCGCGCACGAGGTGAAGAATCCCCTTGGAGGCCTGCGTGGCGCGGCTCAATTGCTCGAGCGTGAATTGGCCGAGGCGAGTCTCCGCGAATACACCAGCGTCATCATCCGCGAAGCCGATCGGCTCACGGCACTCGTGGACTCGATGGCAGGGCCCGGTCGCCCACCGCGCAAAGAGGCAGTCAACGTCCACGAGCTCTGCGAGCACGTTCATCATCTGCTGCGCGCGGAAGCGCGCGCCGAGATAGCGATCGAGCGGGATTACGATCCGAGCCTGCCCAATGCGTCACTGGATCGCGACCAGATCATTCAGGCCTTGATCAACATCGCGCGCAACGCATTGCAGGCGGTCGGCAACGGCGGACGAATCGCGCTGCGCACGCGGGCGTTGAGCAACGTCAGCATTGGCTCGGTGCGGCATCGGCTGGTCGCGAGCATCCAGATCGAGGACGACGGGCCGGGCGTTCCGCCGGAACTGCGCTCGAGCATCTTTTATCCGCTGGTGACAGGGCGCACGCAGGGAAGCGGCCTGGGCCTGGCGGTCGCGCAGGATGTGGCGATCCGCCACCAGGGGCTGATCGAGTTCGAGAGCGAGCCTGGACGGACGGTCTTCTCGTTGTTGCTGCCATTGGGCGACCCGTCGTGAACGCAACCTCTGCGAGAGTTTGGCTGGTGGACGACGACGCCTCGATCCGCTGGGTGCTCGAGCGCGCACTGCGTAACGGCGGCATGACGCCGCGGGCTTTCGAGACGGCTGAGCAAGCCTTGGTAGCTCTGCGAGGCGAGTCGCCGGATGTGCTGATGACGGACATCCGGATGCCGGGCCAGTCGGGCCTCGAATTGCTCGGCCACATACGCGAGGCGCAGCCCTCACTCCCCGTGATCGTGATGACGGCGCATTCGGATTTCGAGAATGCGATTGCCGCCTACTCGGGCGGCGCTTTCGAGTATCTGGCGAAACCTTTTGATATCGATCAGGCGCTGGCTCTCGTGCGCAGAGCCGTGCGCAGTCACACGACGTCCGAACCGGAAACGACGAGTGTGCCGCGCATACCAGACCTGCTGGGACGTGCGCCTGCCATGCAACAGGTGTTTCGCGCGATCGGACGCCTGGCGCGCTCGAGCGTGACGGTGATGGTCACGGGAGAATCCGGCACAGGCAAGGAGCTCATCGCACGCGTGCTCCACGATCACAGCCCGCGCGCAGGTCAGCCGTTCGTTGCGCTGGACACCTCTGCGATTCCGGGCGAGCTGCTCGAGTCGGAGCTGTTCGGACACGAGAAGGGCTCGTTCACCGGCGCCGACACACAGCGCCGCGGTCGGTTCGAGCAGGCGGATCGCGGCACGCTCTTCTTGGATGAGATCGGGGACATGTCACTGCCGTTGCAGACGCGACTATTGCGCGTGCTCGCCGAGGGAGAGTTCTATCGTGTCGGCGGCCAAACGCCGCTGCGCGTGGACGTCCGCGTAATCGCCGCTACTCACCGCAATCTGGAAGAGCGCGTGCGGACCGGCGTTTTTCGCGAGGATCTCTTTCACCGGCTCAACGTCGTGCGCATCGAATTGCCGCCGTTGCGCGCGCGCGGCGAGGATGTCCCTGAGCTGCTCGACCATTACTTGCAGCGCGCCGCGCGCGAGCTGGCAGTCGAGCCAAAGAGACTGAGCGCCGAAGCCCGGTCGAAGCTCGTGGCATACGCATGGCCAGGCAATATTCGCGAGCTGGTCAATCTGTGCCGCAGGTTGAGCGTGCTGGCACCCGGCAGAGAAATTCGCACAGAGGATTTGCCGCCAGGAGATCATCTCGAGCCGCGCGGCAGATCGCGCTTCCGCAGATTGGGTGGCAGCGCTTGGCATCTGGGCAGATGCGCAGGTTTCCAGCGGGCAAGGAAGCACTGCTCGACCACGCGGTGCCTGAGCTCGAGCGCGTGCTGCTCCGGGCGGCGCTAAAGCGGACGCAGGGACGCCGGCAGGAGGCGGCGAAGCTGCTAGGTTGGGGGCGCAATACGCTCACGCGAAAGATGAAAGAGCTCGGTCTCGAATGACGTGGGTGCAACGATCACCCGTATAATTCGCGGCCATGCTGAACGGCACTGACCTCTGGCAAACGCGGTTTCTGTGGAACAGTGTGGGCGATTGGGTGATCGCGCTGGCGATTTTCCTGGCAACGTTCACGCTGCTGCCGCATAGTCAAGGGCTACGTCAGCAACCGGCGCCGCAAGTGGCTGCAAAGCGAGCGCGAGCTACCGGTCGCCATTCAGGTCGCGGCACTGTTCATAGAGCGCACCAGCCTCGTTTTCCTCTGGACCATCGCACTCTATCTCGCTTCGATTCGGCTCGAATTTCCGGCAAACGTCAATAGAGTCATCGAGTGGGCCATCGTGCTCACCTTCTGGTACCAGCTCGGGCGCTGGGCAATGGCGGCCGTGCGCTTCGCAATCGACCGGCGCTCACAGCGCACCGGTGGCCCGGACCCCGCATTGTCCGGCTCGCTCGACATCATCATGTTCATCGCCGGGCTCGCCATCTGGTCGATGGCCATGCTGCTCGCGCTCGATAACCTCGGCGTCGAGATCAAGCCGCTGCTGGCCGGCCTCGGCATCGGCGGCATCGCGGTCGCACTTGCTGTGCAGACGGTGCTCGGCGATCTGCTCGCCTCCATGTCGATCGCGCTCGACAAGCCTTTCACAGTGGGCGATTCGCTGCAGGTCGATGACATCAACGGCACAGTCGAGCACATCGGGGTCAAGAGCACCCGGCTGCGCAGCGTATCGGGCGAGCAGGTCATCATTTCGAACGCGGATATTCTAAAGAGCCGTGTGCGCAACAACGGGCGGATGCGCGAACGGCGCTCCGCGTTCGTTCTCAACGTTCCGTACGGCACCGAGCCCGACAAGCTGCGTGCCATTCCGCCGGCAGTGCGCGAGATCGTCGAAACGCAGCCGCGCGCTCGCTTCGACCGCTGCCATCTGCTCACCTTCGCGGACTGGGCGTTGCGTTTTGAAGTGGTGTTCTACATGACGGTGCCGGACTACCAGGCATACGCCGACGTACAACAGGCGATCAATCTCGCCATCGTGGAGAAATTCGCGTCACTGGGCGTCGACTTCGCGCAGCCGACCCCGCCGTTGCCCGCGCCTTCAACCTGAGACGGCGGCGTCCTGGGTATCCCGGTCCGTGCGCAGGCTGCCGATGAGCTGCCTCACGTGGCTCATTCCATTGGCATGCAGGTATGCGGCGATGCCGATGTTGACCTTCCGACAGATCATCGGGTCATAAAAAAGCGCGGTCCCTATGCCGATCGCCGTTGCACCGGCGATCATGAATTCGATCGCATCGGAAACCGTGGTGATGCCGCCCTGCCCGATGATCGGCACGCGGTGCACCTTCGCAACCTCGTAGACCTGCCGTACCTTGAGCAGTGCGATGGGCTTGATGGCTGGCCCGGAGAGCCCGCCTTGCACGTTGCCGATCACGGGCCTGCGTGTGCGGACGTCGATCGCCATGCCCATCACGGTATTGATTACCGCGAGAGCATCCGATCCGGCCTCGATGCAGCGGCGCGCGTTCTCCGCGATATCGGTCTGGTTGGGCGAGAGCTTGGTGATGAGTGGCTTGCTGGTGACCTTGCGGCAGGCTTCGACCACTCGCGCGGACATGTCGGGATAATTGCCGAATGCGACCCCGCCCTCTTTGACGTTCGGGCACGAGATGTTGATCTCGATGGCATCGATGCGCGAGGCATCGAAGCGCCGGGTCACCTCCGCATATTCCTCGATGGTGGAGCCTGAGACGTTGGCGATGAAGCGCGTCTCGGCAAAATCCAGCGCCGGCAGGATGCTCGCCACGACGTGATCGACGCCGGGATTCTGCAGCCCGATTGCATTGAGCATGCCCGAGTGCGTCTCGAAGACACGGTGCGGGGGATTGCCGAGCCGGGCGTTGAGCGTGGTGCCCTTGAGAACGATGCCGCCGGCGTCGCTATTGGAAAAGCCGGCGATACGGGTGTACTCCTCGCCGAAACCGACACAGCCCGAGAGCAGCACTATCGGCGTGGCGAACTCGAGCCCGCAGAAATCCAGGCGCAGGGGGGATTCTATCTGTTGGGAGGCGGCGGCCATGCGGCGCGCATTATCCCGCAAACCTCACCGGAAACCGACTGATCACTCGGTCTCAGCCCTGATGGGCCGGCTCATCAGATCCCGGACGACTTCCCGCGCAGGGCGTTGTTCGTAAAGCACGCTGTAGATGCCCTCGCAGAGCGGCATGTCCACACGCTCGCGCTGGGCAACCGCGCGCACCGCCTTTGCCGCGAGGTATCCCTCCACGGCCTGGCCAATTTCGCGCGAGCGCAGCCTCGGGCGGGCGCCCGGCCGCCAGCAACAAGCCGAAACGCCGGTTGCGAGACTGATCGTCCGTGCAGGTGAGCACGAGATCGCCCAGACCGGCGAGTCCCATGAACGTTTCACGCCGCGCGCCCAGCGTTACCCCGAGACGGGTCATCTCGACCAGGCCACGAGTGATAAGTGCGATCCGCGTGTTGGCGCCGAAGCCGAGCCCGTCCGACAGGCCGGCTCCCACCGCCAGGACATTCTTGACCGCGCCACCCACCTCTACTCCAACGATGTCGGTGGATGTGTAAGCGCGAAAATTGCTGGATGCGACGCCTTGCGCCAAGGCCGTGACGAAGGATGAGTCGGCCGAGGCAACGGTCATTGCGGTGGGCAAGCCGGCGCCCACCTCTCGAGCGAATGTTGGCCCGGAAAGCACGGCCACAGCGCGCTGCTCGCCGAGCACCTCCCGCGCTACCTGGTGAGGAAGGAGGCCGCTGTCGACCTCGAACCCCTTTGTAGCCCAGGCGACCCGCGCTTCGGGCCCCAGGCGCGGCGCGATTTCGCACAGCACGCCGCGGAACGCATGGCTGGGGACTGCAATGAGCACATCGAGCACGCCACGCAGCGCAAGAGTGAGATCGCTCTCGACGCTCAAGGCCTGCGGAAATTCGCTCCCGGAAAGGTAATGCTCATTGCGCCGGTCTCGCGACATCGCCAGCAATTTTCCCCGATCGCGCCCCCAAAGGCGTGTCGGGCGCCCCGCCCGGGCGAACTGGATCGCTAGCGCCGTGCCCCATGAGCCGGCTCCAAGGACTGCAATCGGCGGGACCTCAGGCATTGCCTACCCCGGTTCAATTGGTAGCGTTCGACCCCTTGTCTGCGGCCTGCGCGTAGAGTGCATCGAAGTTCACAGGCGGCAGCAGGAACTGCGGAAATCCGCCCTGCGTCACGAGTTGTGAGACCGAAGCGCGCGCATAGGGGAAGAGCACGCTCGGACAGATGCTGGCGATGGAACGCTTGAGCTCCAATTCGGGCAGGTTGCGCATCAGAAAAACCCCAGCCTGTTTGACTTCGACCAGGAACAGCGTCGCTTCCCCCTGTTTGGCGGAGACCGTGACGGTCAGTACCACCTCGCGCACGTCGCTCGACAGGACGCTCACGCCGGTATGGAGATCGAGATTGATCTGCGGATTCCATTCGCCCTCGACCCGAGGCCCGTTCGGCGCCTCGTACGAGCAATCCTTCAAATAGACCGCCTGCAGCGCGAGCTGCGGGCCGGTCGCGCCCTGGGCCGCCGTTTCCGGCGCGCCTCTGGCCTGGTCATCGTTCTCAGTCATGGATGCTTATCCCCCGTTGAGCAGCGAGTCGAGCCGGCCGGCCGCTTCGAGCTCGAGCAGCTCGTCGGATCCGCCGACATGCACGTCGCCAATGAAAATCTGTGGCACTGTAAATCGCTTGCTGCGCTCGATCATCTCGGCGCGAGCCGTGGGCGCGGAGTCGACGTCGATTTCCTCGACCGCGGCTCCCTTGGATTGCAGGAGCCGGCGCGCTCTCGAGCAGTATCCACACCAGGCCGTTGAATACATGATGACCTTCGCCTGTGGCAAGAGCGGATTTCCGCGCCTTAGCCGCGCACTAGCGGCAGGTTTTCCGCGCGCCACGCGGCAACCCCGCCGCGCAGGTGCACCGCTTTCGTGAATCCCTGCTCTGCGAGCTGGCGAGCGGCGGCAGCACCCAGCGAGCCATTGTCGCAATACACCAGCACGGGCTTCTCCTTGTGCTTTTTCAGCGACTCGTGCGCCGTGAGGATCTGGTCTGGGGGCATTTGCCGGGCACCGCCCAGGTGTCCGGCGGCGAACTCGCCCTGAGGCCGGATGTCGAGCACCAGCGCTCCCTGGTTCATGACCTGGATGGCATCCTGAGGCGAAACGGATGCGCGGTTAGTGGTGCGCATGCGCAGCTCGTAGGCAATCACCAGCGCCGCCATCACCACGGCGGCCGCGGCGAACCAGGGATGATTGCCGATGTATTCGCTGAGTCTTTCCATGCTCGAGAGAGTTTCCGCACCTGCCCTAAACGGCGAAGGGCGGGCATTATAGGGCCTATGTTTCGCATGGTGCTTGCCGCCCTCATGGCGGTGATTCTGACCTCGCCCGCGCCGGCTGCGAGCGACCCTCGCAAGACGGAGGCAGAGCTCAAGGCCGTCCAGGCCGAGATCGAGCGCATTCGACGCCAGGTGAGCCGCGATCAGGTCGAGCGCGACAGGATCTCGCGCGAATTGCGTGCCGCGGAGATGTCCGCCGGCGAACTGCGCGAAAGCCTGGACGAGTTGCGTCTCCGTCGCGCGGAGCACGCGCAGCATCGCGTCCGTCTGGCGAACGAGCGGATGGAGCAAGAGCAAGCTCTGGGTCGCGAAAGAGAGTCGCTTGCCGGACAGATGCGTACGGCTTATCTCATCGGAACCGAGGAGCCGCTCAAGCTGCTGCTCAACCAGAGGGATCCCGCCAGGGCTGGCCGCATGTTCGCCTACTACAGCTATTTCGGCCGCGCGCGCGCCGATCAGATCACGCGCATCACTGAGCACGTCGAGCGCATCGAGACCCTGCAGACCGAGCTCGAAGCGGAGGATCAGCAGCTCGCGGCGCTCGAGGAGCAACGGCGCTCCGAGCTAGAGCGGCTCGAACAGGCCCGCAAGAAGCGCGGGGAAGTACTGGCAAGCCTGCAGACCGATTCGCGCGCGCGCGCGAAGAATCTCGAGCGCCTCAAACGCCAGCAGTCTGGCCTCGAGAAACTGCTGCGGGAATTGAAGCGGGCGATCGAACGCTTCCCCACCGACAGCAACGACGCCTTCGTACGCCTGCGCGGCAAGCTCGCGTGGCCGGTGAGTGGGCGCCTCACTGCGCGCTTCGGTCAATCACGGGCCGGCGGAGTGAAGTGGGATGGCGTGATGGTCGCGACGGATCGCGGCGCCGACGTTCGCGCAGTCTCACAGGGGCGCGTTGTATATGCCGACTGGCTGCCTGGACTCGGCTTGCTCACCATCGTCGATCACGGTGAAGGTTATCTCAGCCTTTACGGTCACAATGACCGGCTCTACAAGGCGGTGGGGGAGCGGGTTTCAAACGGTGAGCCCATAGCCGCTGCAGGCGACACCGGTGGCCGCAGCCGTCCGGAGCTCTATTTCGAAATCCGAAAAGGCGGTAAGCCCATCGACCCGGCACCCTGGTTCCGGGCTGCCCAGCCTTAAGTTAACCCACGCCCCTTATTTAACGGAATCGCCAACTCGCGCAACGAATTGCCGTTGGCGGACTGCAAAGGTGAGCTCCTGTCGAACTACCCATGAGCGTGGTTTGCCGATGAATCCAGCTGGGCAGAGCGGCGAGCGCCTCGATCCGTGGGGGTCGTTCGATCCGTATGCACAACTCATAAAGTCATTGTTGCCGCGCGCGACCAGCGTGACCGTGTTCGATTCGGCAGGCGAGCTGCGCTGGTCGAGCGAGACGACTACTGGGCCCGACCTCATCCACCTCGTCGAGGAGGCACTTTCGGTCAAACGCGCCGATCCCGATGCGGCGGGCGAAGTGCGCATGCTGGACGACCTGCCGGTTTATCTCTTCTGGCTGCGCAATGACGCTGGCGACCTGGCTGCGCTCGTCGCCATCCTGTGCCGCTCGAACGGCAGCACAGAGAATGACGCGCGCAGCTTCTCGCTCGTGCAGGCTCTGTTGCGTCCCGCTCTCGAATGCCTGCGCCGCGATCTGCTGGCACGCGCGGCGATCACGGATTTCAATCGGACGGTGCACGCACTCGACAAGGATCTCGAGCTGCTCTTGAACGATCCCGGGACGCGCTCCACGCCGGGTGACGGCGCAGATGAGCTCAAGGGCATCCTGCAACAGGCGATCGAGCATCTGCATTGCGTGATGGCTGCGCTGATCGTACCCGACAAGGGAATCGTGCTGATGCGCACCGATGGCCAGAAGGCACCCGACAACCAGCTCGTCGCTCGAACTCACCGCCAGCTGCTCTCGATGGCGCAGATGCGTCGCGAGCCGATCATCATCAATCGTCTTGCAGGCAGCGGCCTTCAAGGCTCGGTGCCGTATCGGATCCTGTCCTGCCCGTTGCAGCACGCCACCGGGCGCACGATGGGCGTGCTTGCATTGTTCAGGGATGAGAAGAGCGCGGAATTCGTCGACCGCGATGCGCGCTTCGTCGACATCCTGGCACGCAAGTCCGCGAGCGTCATCGAGAGCAACTACGACGCCATCAGCGGTCTCTACACACGTCCGGCGTTCGAGCAGCGGGTGCGCGCCGTGGTCAATAACCCGCAGCGCACGGCGTTGTGGACCGCTCTCTACATCGATTCCGACCAGCTGCACGTCATCAACGACAACTTCGGCATGCACGTCGGGGACAACGTCATCGGCCAGCTCGGCGAGCTCGTGCGCCGCAGGCTCCCGCCCGGAGCCTTTGCCGCCCGCATCTCCGGCGACCGCTTCGCCGTGCTGTTGCCGACCGGTCTCGACGATGGCGCGCAATTCGCCGAGTCGCTGCGCGAAGGCGCGGAGCAGCTCGGAACCTCACAGGGCGAGTCCAGGATCCACGTGTCGATCAGCATCGGGGTGGCCTCGCTCGATACCGACGCCGGCGAGCTGATGCACTCGCTTGCCGCAGCGGAGACGGCTTGCAAGGCGGCCAAGGATCGCGGCCGCAACCGGGTCGAGGTGTATCAGATCGAACGATCTCAGCATCGTGCGCCGCTTCGACGACATCAACATCGCGGCACGCCTGCGTGATGCCATCAACGCCGGCCGCCTGCGCCTCGATGCGCAGCTCATCCTGCCCTTCGCCGGGGCAGGCGAGCACTCCAAGCCGCATTACGAAATGCTGCTGCGCATGATCGACGAAGACGGCGGCACGGTCGGTCCAGACAGATTCCTTTCGGCCGCGCATCGCTATCAGCTCATGCCCACCATCGACCGCTGGGTGATCGACAAGGCGATCGAGATGCTCAAGCCGCATGTCGCGCTCCTGGACACGGGCGCGGTCGCATTTGCCATCAACTTTTCCGGGCAATCGCTCAGCGATGAGGAGTTCAGTGATTTCCTGCTGGGCCGCATCGAGGCCAGCGGCCTGAAGCCTTCGACGTTCTGCTTCGAGATCACCGAGAACGCGACCATCACGAATATCGGTCGTGCCGAAGTGCTGATGCGGCGCCTGCGGCGACTGGGATGCGGAGTCGCGCTCGATGATTTCGGCACCGGGCTGTCATCCCTGTCATACCTGCGCCAGCTCCCGGTCACTCTGCTCAAGATCGATGGCAGCTTCGTGCGCGACATTCTCAAGGACGCGCGCTCGGAGTCCATGGTCCGTGCGATCGCGCAGCTCGCCCGCAGCATGTCGATCGGCACAGTCGCGGAATACGTGGAGACCGAGGAGATTCGCGCCCGCCTGGCGACGCTCGGGGTCGATTACGGCCAGGGCTTCGCCATCGGCAAGCCCGATACCGCTGGTCGACGTGCTGGCGGAGCTGCCCATGCTCGCTGCAGCTGCGCCGGTCGACTGCAGCCACGAGCACGCGATGCCCGAGCTGCGCGCGGCAGGTGGCTATTGACCCGGCTCAGCGACTGGTATCGAATGGGACAATGAAAGGACACAGGGGATTAGCAATGTCGACGCGATCGCGCACGCTGACCGCACTCGCGGCCGGTGCGGTGTTTGGCTCTCCGCCGCCGTGGCTGGCGATGCGCTCACGGACCGCACCGCGGCCTCTGCGCCCAGGATCCCGCCGCCGACGCCACTCTGCCCTGGGAAGAGGCCCGTCTGTTCGCCGAGGTCTACGAGCGCATCAAGCGCGAGTACGTCGACACCGTCGATGACCGCGAGCTGATGGAAAAGGCGATCCGCGGAATGGTCGCGGCGCTCGATCCGCACTCCGCGTTCCTCGACAGCGATGAGTTCGAGGAGATTCGCCTCAGCACGATGGGCTCCTATCCGGGAGTCGGCATCGAGGTCGTGGCCGAAGATTCGGCGGTGAAGGTGCTGCGACCCATCGAAGGATCGCCGGCAGAGCTGGCCGGCATGCTTTCCGGCGATCTCATCGTGAAGATCGACGATTCCGACGTCGGCGCGGATCTCGCCGGCGCCATCACGCGCATGCGCGGCCCCGCCGGCAGCAACGTGAAGCTCACCGTGCGCCGTCCGAGCACCGGCGAGCTGCTGAGCTTCTCGCTGCTGCGCGCGACGGTGGATGTGCGCAGCGTCATGCAGCAGACCCTCGAGCCGGGCATCGGCTACATGCGCATCACCAGTTTCAGCGAGACGACTGCGCAGGACGTCGGCAGAGCGATGGCCGCCTTGAAGCAGTGCCAATCCGCGGGGCCTCACCGGTCTCGTGCTCGATCTTCGTAACAATCCCGGCGGAGTGCTCGAGGCGGGCGTCGCCGTGGCCGATGCGTTCCTCAACGACGGGCTCATCGTCTCCGCGGATGGCCGCTCACCCGATGCGCGCTTCCGCATGGAAGCCACACCGGGCGATCTGCTCAACGGCGCGGGCCTCGTCGTGCTGGTGAACGGCGGGTCGGCGTCGGCGGCTGAGATCGTCGCGGGCGCGCTCAAGGATCATCATCGTGCCGCGCTCATCGGCCACAAGACCTACGGCAAAGGCTCGGTGCAGACCGTGATGCCGCTGTCGGACGGCGGTGCCATCAAGCTCACGACGTCGCGCTACTTCACGCCCTCGGGCGTCTCGATCCACGCGCAAGGGCATCACGCCGGATGTCGTTGCCGAAGGACCGGAAGAGGCGCCGGCGGACCTGCGTCCGGGCCGCGCATCGACTCATCGCTTGCGATGCGCGACAAGGAAGTGCGTCTGGCGCTCGATACCGTCAAGGCGCGCGCGCGTCTCGCGCAACGTCAGCAGCAGCCCCAGAATGACGCCTGCTTCGATCAATCGCTGATCTTAATCGAGACATTTCAAGTGGAGCTCGTCGCGTGGTTCGTGGATCTCGTGCTGCATCTCGACCGTCACCTGGTCGAGATGCTGGCGCACTTCGGCCCCTGGATCTACGCGATCCTGTTCCTCATCATCTTCGCGGAGACGGGCTTCGTCGTAACGCCGTTCCTGCCGGGTGACTCGCTGCTGTTCGCCGTCGGCGCGCTGGCCGCGGTCGATACCACCGGCACGCTTGACCGCACCCGCCGCGTCGGTGCTGCTGGCCGTCGCTGCCGTGCTCGGCAACTCGCTCAACTATTCCATCGGGCGCGCCATAGGCCCGCCCGCATTCAGCGGACGCTACCGTTTTCTGAAGCTGGAGTACCTGCAGCGCACCGAGGCATTTCTTCCGCCGTTACGGCGGCATGACGATCGTCATCTCGCGATTCATGCCCATCGTGCGCACCTTCGCACCGTTCGTCGCGGGCGTCGGGCGCATGCCCTATCGCGCGCTTCCAGGCCTACAACATCGCGGGTGGCGTGTCGTGGGTCATGTTGTTCGTCTGGGGCGGGTACCTGTTCGGCAACATTCCGATCGTCAAGAACAATTTCGGCATCGTGACGATCGCTCATCATCGTCGTGTCGGTGCTTGCCGGTGGTCGTGGCGATGCTGCGCCGGCCGGGCGTAGCGCCGGCTAGTCCACCGTCGCAGCGTAACCCGGTTTCGTCCCTTCGTTCTTGCTCGTGTAGAGCGCGGCGTCCGCACGCCGCAGCAGCGATCTGGGCGAGCGCGTCGTCCGACTGCGAGCCGAATCGATCCGCAGCTCCGCAACTCCGAAGCTCGCCGTGACATCGAGCGCGCCGGTTGACGTGTGGAATGGCGCGTCGGCACACAGCGCGCGCAGCTTTTCCGCCGCCACGAGAGCGCCGGCGATATCCGTTTCCGGCAGCACGATGACGAATTCCTCGCCGCCATAGCGCGCGATCCAGTCGCTGCGGGCGCACGGTCGTCTTCGCCAGATTCGCGAAACGGCGCAGCACCTCGTCGCCCGTCTGGTGCCCGCGCTCGTCGTTGATGCGCTTGAAGCGGTCGAGGTCCGCCATGACGGCGGACGAGCGGGTGCTTGTAGCGCCTCGCGCGATCCACCTCGCGCACGATCTGCGTGCTGAGATAGCGCCGGTTGAACGTGCCGACCAGCGAGTCGGTCTCGGAGAGCTGCTGGATCTTGGCGTTCGCGTCGCGCAGCGACTGCTCGAGCTGAACGATGCGGCGTCCGGAATTGAGTCGCGCGACCAGCTCGGCCTCGTTGGCGGGCTTGCGCAGATAGTCGTCGGCGCCGGCGTCGAGGCCCGCGACGACATCGTCGGTCGAGCTGTGGCTGGTGAGCAGCAGCATGTAGAGGTAGGTCGGCAGGTTTGCCTCGCGCACCCGCCTGCAAAGCGTGCGGCCATCCATGCCAGGCATGTCCCAGTCCGTGAGCAGCAACTGATAGTGTCCGTCGAGGATCTTGGTCAGCGCCTCCTCGCCGTCGGCGGCGGTATCCACGGCGTAGCCCGCGCGCTGCAGCTGGCGTTCGACCAGTCATGCGTTGCGTCGGCTCGTCCTCGACGAGCAGGAGCCGGAACTGCGGGTGAATCGCTCATGCGCAGACCTGTTCCGCAACATAACCCGCGGCAGCTTCGAATGCTCGCTTCAATACCGCAACGGATGGGCTCGAGGTCCGGCGAGCGACTTCTCTTTGGCGTCCTTCTCGAGCGTGGCGGCCAGCCGCGCGAGTTCGTGCGCGCAGACGCTGCTGCTGCCGCCCTTCAGCTTGTGGGCCAGCGAGCTGAGCGCCGATGCGATCGCCGGCGGCGATGCGCCGTGAACATGTCCTCCACGATGCGCGCGCTGCTGGAGACGAAGGTTTCGCACAGCTCGCGCAGGAATGCGGCAGTCGTCGCCGACAACGGTGCGCAACAGGTCGAGGTCGACGGGCGGACTGCGCCGTCGTCGCGGGGCGCATCGTTGCCGGCGCCAGATACCGTGCACTGACTCGTGGGCGCGCGCCTTCGGAACGGAATCCGTGCTGCTCGAGCAGCTCGCGCAGCTTGCCGATCTCGAGCGGTTTGGCGAGCACCGCGTTCATGCCGGCGGCCATGCAGCGCTGCGACTTCATCCGTCATCGCGCTTGCTGTCAGGGCAATGATCGGAACGCGGCGACCATCGGTCCCTCGGCCTGCGAATCTCGCGCGTCGCGGCGAGCCCATCCATCACCGGCATCTGCACGTCCATGAGGACCAGCCCGAACTTGATCGTTCGGCATGCCTCGATGGCGCGCTGTCCGTTGTCGATCACCGTGACCTCGCAGCCCGAGCCGCTCGATGAAACGCTTCGCCACCTGCTGGTTGACGACGTTGTCTTCCACCACCAGCACTCGGCCGCGGTAGTGTCCCTGGCCCTGGTCGGCCGCGAGCGAGCTACGGGTGACGAGTCCCTGGAAGCGACCGGAGGAGCTTCCCTGCTCGAGCACACGCTCGATGCAGGCCAGCAGCTCGCGCCCGCGCACCGGCTTGGTGAGGTAGGCCGCGAATCCTGCGCTCGCCAGACTTTTCACGCTGTCGTCTCGCTCCAGCGACGTGAGCAGGATGAGCTGCGCCGGCGCGAGCTCGGGAATCGCCTTCACCTGCGCGGCGAACATCAGCCCGTCGCAGTCCGGCATCTGATCGTCCACGATGACGACATCGAATGCCTCGCCGGCTCGCTGCGCCTCGCTGCAGCGATTTCATAGTGCATCGGCGCCGGTGGCTGTCTCGGTCGACCTTCAGGCCCGCAGGCTGCAGCTGACCGCGCAGCACGCGGCGGTTGGTCGAGTTGTCGTCCATCACCAGCACGCGCTTGCCCTGCTGGCTGACGCGCACCGTGCCGGTCGGGTCGACCGCGTCGTAGATGGCGTCGAACGGCAGCGTGAAGCGTGAAGACCGAGCCGCGCCCGGGACTGCTGGTCGACATCGAGCTGCACCGTCCATGAGCGTGACGAGCCCGCGCACGATCGTGAGGCCCAGGCCCGCTCCCGCCGTGCTGGCGCGTGCGTCGAGGCGTCGCGCCTGGATGAACGGCTCGAACAGCCGTTTGATGGTGTCCGTCTCCATGCCGATGCCGGTGTCGCGAACCTCGAAGCTCAGCAGCGCGCGGCCCGCTGCGCAGCGCGATCGGGAAAACTTCGACGACGACTTCGCCGCTGTGCGTGAACTTCAGCGCATTGCCGCCGAGATTGATGCAGGATCTGACGCAGCCGCACCGCATCGCCCAGCACACGGTCGGGCACGCCGGGATCGACGTTGACGATGAGCTCGACGTCGCGCCCGATCGCCTGGGTCGCCAGCGCCATGCCGACATCCTCGACGCATTCGCGCACGTTCATGTCGACACGCTCGATTTCGAGCTTGCCCGACTCGATCTTGGAGAAATCCAGAATGTCGTTGACGATGCCGAGCAGGGACGTCGCGCTGCTGCGGATCGTCTCGGCGAACTCGCGCTGCGTGGGCTGCAGCGGCGTATCGAGCAGCAGCTCCGTCATGCCGATCACGCCATTCATCGGCGTGCGGATCTCATGACTCATGTTGGCGAGAAAGTCGGCCTTCGCGCGGCTCGCGGCGGCTTCCGCTTCCATTGCCGACAATGCGACGTTCCTCGGCCTCGCGCTGTGCCGTGACATCCTGCATGGCCCCGTAGAGCCGCGTGACGACTCCGTTGCGTGTCTCGGCGACGCCCATTACGCGCACCCACAGCCGTCGTGCCGCCGTCGGTGATCAGCGGCACCGTGAGATCGTAAGGACGTGCCGTGCTCGAGGGCTTCCCGCACCGCTTTCTCGATGATCGGCCGGGCCTCCGGCGCATAGAAACTCAGCGTGTCCCGCAGGCTCGGGCGGCTCGCGGGGTCCATTTCATGGATGCGGTACACCTCATCCGACCAGATCGGGCGTCATCGTGACGAGGTCGAGCTCCCAGCCACCGATGCGAGCCATCGCGGCCACGGTGTCATGCATCTCCCGCTCGCGCCGCAGAGCCGTCTCGGCGGCCTCGCTGCGCAGGAGCGCCGCCTTGAGCGCCGCTTCGGGATTTTCGCCTTTCGACTCGCCTTTCAAGATGGGGGCCACGCCTCGAAAAGGGGTCAGTATCTTAGCCGGCGCCCAGCACCGCTAACCTGTACGGGGTCGCGGAAACGCGACCCCGTAGGTCCCGGCACCGCTCCCCGGTGAGGCACAATTCCGCCATGGCAGATCGAACCCGAGGCTACGCGCACCGAGTGGATATCGTCGCTGACATCGATCGAGTCTGGCGCGCGCTCACCGATGCAGCGTGCTCTCACGCGCTGGTGTGCGCCCGATGCCCGCATCCGTGCCGTATGCCGGGGGCTCGTTCCGAGCAAAGCGTCGACCGCGTCACAGAACTGGAGGCCCACATCGATGTGTGCGATCAGGGCCGCCGCCTGCGCCTCATTTTTCTGCCGAACGCCGCCTTGCCCGCGGCGGAGACCGCAATCGTGACGGACTTCATTCTCGAGCCCGAGCCGACCGCGGCACCCTGCTGCGCGTGCTCGGCTCCGGCGTTCCGGGCGAAGTGCCGAATGGGACACCCAGTTCATCCGTCTGCGCACCGGCGTGGGAGCGGGCGATGGCGCGTCTCAAGGTGTTCGTGGAGAAGGGGCTCGACCGGTAGCCGTCCGGAACAGCCACCAGGCGAGGGCTGCGAGGATCAACAGCCCGAGCCAGCCCGCCGAACTGCAGTGATTGCGGCAGCGCCAGCACATCGCCCCGCTTGGCGACGACGATCGGTATCGCGATCAGTACGCCCATCAGGGACTCGCCGGTAATCAGTCCGGCCGCGAACAGCATGCCGCGCTGACCCTGCCGCTCCAGGTCTTCGCGCGCCACGCCGCCGGCGCAAGCAGCCGGCGTTTGACCAGCCAGGCGAGCAGGCCGCCGAAGAAGATCGGAACCGAGAGGTCGAGCGGCAGGTAGATGCCAACCGCCGCCGCCAGCACCGGCACGCGGAATTTGGCACCCGCGGGCTTTCAGGATCTCATCGCAAATGATGATGACGGCACCGACCGCGACGCCGGCGATCACCATCGCCCAGGGCAGAGCACCACCGAACATCCCGCGCGCAACGGACTCCATGAGAGTCGCTTGCGCGGCTTGCAGCGATCGCGGATGCGCGTCCGAGGCCGGACCCATCCCGAAGGCGGTCAGCAGCAGGTTCAACACAGGAGCCATCACGGCGGCTGAGGCGATGGCGCCGACGCCCAGCATCACCTGCTGACGCCATGGAGAGGCGCCAATGATATGACCGGCTTTCAAATCCTGGAGGTTGTCGCCGGCAATGCAGGCGGCGCAGCAAACCACCGCGCCGATCATGATCGTCGCGACCGGGCCTGCGGCATTGCCGCGTCCGAGCAGCGCCGCAAGCACCAATGCCGCAAACAGGATGGTGCAGATCGTGATGCCGGATACCGGATTGTTCGAAGAGCCGACGAGCCCGGCGAGGTAGGCGGACACCGAGCAGAACACGAAACCGGCGACGATCATGATGATGGTCATCGTCACGGCGCACGCCGAGCTGGCCGACGATTGCCTGGTACAGCGCGGCGAGCGGCAGCGTGAAGGCGACGATGCCGATGAGCACATACTTCATCGGGATGTCGCGCTCGGACTGGGCCACGACCGCGCCGACGTTCGCGCGGGTCGCGGCGAGGCCGCTGCGCACACCCGAGCAGGATCGACTTGCGGATCGAGAATAGCGTCCAGACACCGCCGATGAGCATGGCGCCGACGCCGAGATAGCGAATTTGCGCAGCGCGGATCATCCCGGCCGCATCGATAGCGGATGCACCGGCGACCGCCGCGGCCAGGTCGGGATTGCCGTCGAGAAAGAAAGTTGAGTAGATCGGGATGCCGATGTTCCAGGCGATCACGCCCCCGAGCAGCACGACGGCACCGGCGTTCAGCCCGACGATGTAGCCGACGCCGAGCAGCGCAGGCGACACGTTGGTGCCTACGTAGATGATGGCCTTGCCCGCATAGGTGCCCCACTGCGCGATGTCGGGAATGAGCCGCAGGGCGCTTTCAGCGGCCAGCTTCACGAGTGCCCCGGCCGTTGCCCCCGCTGCAAGGATCTTCACGCCCTGCGCGGGGTTGTCGCCGGCCTTGAGCACTTCCGCAGCCGCCACTGCCTTCCGGAAAGCTCATCTGCTGCTCGACGATGAGCGAGCGGCGCAGAGGCACGGAAAAGAGCAGCCCGAGGAGCCCGCCCAGCCCGGCGATCGCGAACACCCACCAGTACTGAAACGTCTGCCAGGCCCCGAGAAAAATCAAGCGCCGGAAGAGTGAAGATCACGCCGGAGGCGATTGAAGTGCCGGCGGAGGCGCCGGTTGACACGATGTTGTTCTCGAGGATTCCGCTGTTCCCCAGAACGCGCAGTACGGCCATGGAGACTACGGCTGCAGGGATGGCGGAGGCGATGGTGAGGCCTGCGAAGAGCCCGAGATAGGTGTTGGCGGCGGCCAGGATCATCGCGAGCACGATGGCCAGGATGATGGCGCGCGGGCTCAATTGCGGCGGCGCGGTACTACGGGCGTTCATGCTGGCCTCTGCCGGGCGATTTGAATTGCGCGCCACTCTAGCGCAACCGCAACCCCGTTAGCTCGGCTAGTTCCAGCCGCACTGGCGGCCCTGGTTCTGCTGCTTCAGCCAGGTCATCAACGGCTGGAAGTACTCGATGATCGCGGCGGCGTCCATGTTGCGCGTGCCCGTGAGCTTCTCGAGCGTGTCCTGCCAGGGTTGGCTCGCGCCGCGCTGGAGCATGGCCGCGTAGCGCTTGCCGGCTTCCTGATTACCGAACACGGAACATACATGCAACGGCCCCTTGAATCCGGCGGCCTCGCAAAGTGCCCTGTGGAACTGGAACTGAAGGATGAACGAGAGGAAATATCGTGTGTAAGGCGTGTTGGCGGGGACGTGGTATTTGGCGCCGGGGTCGAAATCCGCCTCGGTGCGCGCAACCGGAGGCGCGATGCCCTGGTATTGCTTGCGCAGCGCCCACCACGAGGCGTTGTAGCTGCCAGGGGCGATCTCGCCCGAAAAAACCTTCCAGCGCCATTGGTCGATCAGCCGGCCGAAAGGCAGGAAGGCGATCTTGTCGAGCGCAACCTTCATCTGCTGGTTGATCACCGCCTGCTCGCTCGGCTTCACTTCTGAAGCCAGGCCGATGCTCGCGAGATAACCGGGGGTCACGGACAGGTTTATCGTATCGCCGATCGCCTCGTGGAAACCGTCGTTCGCGCCGTCCTGGAAGAAGAACGGCTGCTGCGTGTACATGAGGTAGT
This sequence comes from uncultured Gammaproteobacteria bacterium, assembly GCA_963759725.1. GTDB lineage: Bacteria > Pseudomonadota > Gammaproteobacteria > Steroidobacterales > Steroidobacteraceae > CAVXAE01. The sequence continues at coordinate 526,775 of CAVXAE010000001.1, forward strand.
AATAGACGTGACCGAGCTCGTGATACACCGTGAAGAGATCCTCTTCGTTCGGGCGGATGCACATCTTGATGCGCACGTCATCGTTGCCCGGCTCGCGGCTCATGTCCCACGCGCTCGCATGACAGACCACCTCGCGATCGCGCGGGCGCGTCAGCATCGAGCGCTCCCAGAAGATGTCCGGCAGCTTCGGGAAGCCGATCGAGGTGTAGAAGCTTTCGGCGGAGCGCGTCATCTTCGCCGCATCCCAATGCTGGCCAGCAAGCTGCCGGTCCGCGCTCTCGACCCTGGAGGCGGGATAGGGCTGCATGATGTCGTCGTAGATCTTGTTCCACTGCTGCGCCCACATGTTGCCGAAGAGCTGCGCCGGAATCGGCTTGCCCGCCGGCACCTTGTCTTCGCCGTATTTCTTCGCGAGCTGCGCTCGCGCATGACATTGCAGTTCGCTGTATAGCGGCTTCACCTGCTGCCACAGCCGCTCGGATTCCTGATCGAAGGCTTCCGGCGACATGTCATAGCCAGCGCGCCACATCACGCCGACATCCTTGAAGCCGAGCTCGCGCGCGCCCTCGTTCGCCAGCGCCGCGAATTCCTCGTACGGTGCGCGCATGGGCGCGCCGATGTCGTGCCAGCCCTTCCACGCTTCGACCAACTTGGCGTAGTCGCGACTCGTCGCAAGCGTTTCCGCGAGGTCGTCGATATTCCTGCAGGCATCCTTGCCTTTGCCGGCGGGACAGTACTTGGCTTCGCCGTACATTGCTTCCAATTGCGCGCCCAGCTTCGTGAGCCGCGCGCGCTTTGCCGCATCGCGCGGCGCCGGCGCCGCGACGCTGATCTTGAGCCGCTCGATGGTGCGAGCCGTCTCGGGCGACAATTTCTCGCCTTCGTAGCGCTTGGCTTCGGCCGCCGCTTCACTCACGAATGCGAGAAAGCGGTCGTTGGCCTTCGCGCTCATTACCTGCGTGTCGGGGGTGATGAACGTGGCCTGCGTGAAACCGGCGGCGTTGGTCTCGATGTCGAGCTGGATCAGTTGCCGGTTGATTCGCGCGACGAATTCGTCCACCGATTCCTGCTGCTTCGGCGCCTCGCCGGGCTGTTTCGCGCAGGCTGCCAGGGTCAGCACCAATATCGCCGCGCTGGCGTGTCTCAAGAAGGAGCGCATTTCACTTCACTCCGTGCATCAGCTTCGTGATCAGCGGCGCCGCGACGAACAGCAACGCCCCGGCGACGATCAGCGACCAGAAGCCGAACGTATAGCCGCTCAGCGCCGACTGGGTGGTCGTGCCGGTTTCGCCGCTGACCCAGCCCGCGAAAATGCCGGACAGATTGTTGCCAATACCCGTGGACAGGAACCACCCTCCCATGCCGAAGCCCACCAGCCGCACCGGCGCGAGCTTGGTCACCATCGACAGCCCGATCGGCGAGAGGCACAGCTCGCCAATCGACTGGACTACATAAACGGAGAACAGCGTCCAGAACGGAATCTTGCCCGAGTCATCGACCAGACTCGAAAGCCCGTACATGAGAATGAGAAATGCCGAGCCGCTGATGAGCAGCCCCAGGCTGAACTTGCGCGGGATGGACGGACTGGCGCTTCCCATCCGCAACCAGATCCAGGCGACGGCGGGCGCGAGCGTGATGACGGCCAGCGGGTTGACGGTCTGGAACCAGCCGTTCGGGAATACGAACCCGCCGGGTCCGAAGATGTCGCGGTCGATGATCTTGTCGGCGAGGAAGGTGAAGGAACTGCCGGCCTGCTCGAAGAACATCCAGAACATCACGTTGAACGCGAAGATGATCAGCATTGCGATGGTCTTGTCGCGCACCATCTTGCCCCCGCGGATTCCCTCGATCAGCAACAGTATCGACAGGGCGACGAACATCGCCGTCAGCACCCACTGCAGAGTGCCGGCTCCCAGCGCCAGGAGGGCGTAGACGATGGGGATGGCGACGAGCGAGCCGATGGCAACGTAGGCCACGCGCTGCAGTCCGGGTGCCTCGGCGGGAGGAGCGCCGATGCCGCGCAGTTGCCGACGTCCGAAGTAGAACCAGATCAGGCTGATCACCATGCCGACACCGGCGGCAATGAAAACGTACCGGTAGCTGGGCATGCTCTGCGTGCCGAAAATCGATTCCGCCAGCCATCCGGTCAAGATCGGCGAGAGGAAGGCACCGAGATTGATGCCCATGTAGAAAATGGTGAAGCCGCTGTCACGGCGCGGATCGCCCACGCCATAGAGCTGGCCGACCATGGCGGAGATGTTGGGTTTGAACATGCCGTTGCCGACGATGATCGTGGCAAGCCCCACTTCGAATAGCCTGGGATCGGGGACCGCGATCAGAAACAGGCCTGCGGCCATGAACACCGCGCCAACCAGGATTGAGCGCTGATAGCCGAGGACACGGTCAGCGATGTATCCGCCGAAGATTGCGGCCGCATATACCAGCGCCAGATAAGAGCCGTAGGTCAGGTTTGCGGGGGTCTCCCCGGATGGATCGCCGCCATGGAACTGCGCGACGATGTAGAGCACCAGCGCCCAGCGGATGCCGTAGAAGGCGAAGCGCTCCCAGAACTCCGACATGAACAGCATCCACAGCGGCCGCGGATGTCCGAGGAGGGTCGGGAAGGATTCGGGGGAAGGCCCGATGTTCGTGGAATTCGCCATTGAGAGGCCCCACTTGTTCTGTGCGCCGCATGGCGCCGGGCGCGCAGTGTGGCCGAACTGGCCGGCGGGCGGCAAGGCGCGGTGTCTGCGCCGCGGTCAGCGTCGCCCGAGCAGTCGCGCCATCAACAGGCCGCCCTCGTAAAGCAGATACATGGGGACCGCCATGATGCATTGTGAAATCGCATCCGGTGGCGTGAGCACGGCAGCGACCACGAACACGCCGATGAGCACGTAACCGCGGCTGGCCTTCAGCTTCTCCACGCTGACCAGACCTGTCAGCACCAGCAAGACGACGGCGACCGGCACCTCGAAGGCGGCGCCGAAGGCGAGGAACATGGCGAGAACGAAATCCATGTAATTGGCGATATCGGTCATCAGCGCCACGCCCTGCGGCGTGGTCTGTGCAAAGAACTGGAACATCACGGGAAACACGATGAAATAGGCGAACGCGACGCCGGCATAGAAGAGCAGCACCGACGACATGACCAGCGGAATCGCGAAGCGCTTCTCGCGCATGTAGAGGCCGGGCGCGACGAACGCCCAGGCTTGGTAAAGGACGAACGGCATCGCCAGGAACAGCGCGACGAAGAAGGCCAGCTTGAAGGGCGTCATGAACGGAGAGATGACCCCCGTCGCGATGAGCGTGCCGCCCTTGGGGAGCTTCGCGAGCAGCGGCTGCGCCACGGCAGTAAAGATCTCGTTCTTGAACCAGGCGCAGGGAATGAAAGCCAGGAGCACCGCGAGCAGCGAGCGGATCAGCCGGTCCCGCAGCTCGAGAAGGTGCGAGATCAGCGTGCCGGAGGGTAGGGCTTCACTGTCCTCGCTCATGCGGGGGCTCGGGGTCACTCGAAGTTGAGGGGGCGCCTGCGGAGGCGGGTTCGGAATTCGCGGGCGGCGGGGAATTTATCGGATCGATGCTCGCTTCGGCCTCGAGCTGGTCGCGAAACTGGCGGGCCATGGCACGCGCGCGGCCCATCCATCTGCCCACCTGCGAGGCGAGCTTCGGCAGCCGTTCGGGTCCCAGCACCACCAGTGCCAGCGCGAAAATGACCAGCAGCTCGGTGAAGCCGACCTCGAACATGGGCGGCCGGATCAGGCCTTGCGATCGCGCTCGCCGGCCTCCCGCTGCCTCGCGCCATCGGAGAAATTCGCATCGTCGGCATCATGCCGCAGCTGCTGCCGGATCTTCTCTTCTTCCTTGTCGCCCTCGTTCACGGCCTTCTTGAAGCCACGGATGGCCGAGCCGAGGTCGGAGCCAATGCTGCCCAGTTTCTTGGTGCCGAAAACGAGCGCCACGATGGCGAGCACGATCAGCCAATGCCAGATACTGAATGAACCCATCGTCCCTACTCCGGAAGCCCGCGGATACGGGCGGTCATGATACGCCGAAGTGGCCGCGCCCAAACCCGTAAAAGGCATGATTTTCAAGCCAGAACGTGACCGGGCCGTCATTGTGGCAATTGCGGGGGCGAGTCCGTAAGATTCGGGGCCGTTTTGCGCGGGTGCTGGAGCCGATCATGAGGTTTGAGTGGCGTTGGCGAGCTCTGGTCGCCGTGTTGGTGTTTGCTCCGCTTGCCAGCACCAGCCTGCATGCTCAGCAGCAGGCCGACCCGGCGCATGGCCGGGCACTTTCCAACACCTGCCTCGGCTGCCACGGTATTCCCGGATATAAAAATGCGTACCCCAACTACAGCGTCCCGAAGCTTGAAGGCCAGCATGCCGAGTACATAGCGAGCGCGTTACAGGGCTATCGTGACGGCGACCGCTCGCACCTGACGATGCACTCGCAGGCGTCGTCGCTCTCAGATCAGGACATGCGGGACATCGCAGCGTATTTCGCAGGGGAATCGCTCAAGCCGGGCGGGCAACCGGAAGGTAAGGCGCCGCCATCCGCACAGGTCTGTGTGGCCTGCCACGGACAGGACGGCGTGGGAGTCACCTCGATGTATCCGTCGCTCGCGGGACAGCACATGGACTACCTCGTGCGCGCGCTGACGGAATACAAGAAGGGCGGGCGCAAGAACCCGATCATGAAAACCTTCGCGGAACAGCTAAACGCCGACCAGGTCGAGGAGCTCTCCCGCTACTACTCGCAGCAGCTTCCCGCTCTGTTGACCGAAGAGCGGCCCAGCACCAGGCTGACTGCCGGAGAATAGCCACGCGTCGCGGCGCCGGATCATTTCTTGGCGAGCTTCTCGAGGAACATCGCTACCGTTTCGAGATAGACATCCCGGTTCGATTTCTTCTTGAACCCGTGGCCCTCGTCCTTCGCCGCCAGGTACCACACTTCCCCCCCCTTGGCCCGCAGCACCGCGACCATCTGCTGTGATTCCGTTGCGGGAACGCGGGGGTCGTTGAGCCCTTGCACCACGAGCAGGGGTCGACGCATCGCGTTTACGTTGTTGAGCGGCGAGATGCGCGAGAGGAACGAACGCATGCGCGGATCACGCTCGTCGCCGTATTCGACTCGGCGCAGATCACGCCGGTAGGCGGCGGTGTTGTTGAGGAAGGTTACGAAGTTGCTGATCCCGACGACATCGACCGCGCCCCGCAGGCGGTCGCTGTAGGCTGCGAGGGAGGCAAGCGACATATAGCCCCCATACGACCCGCCCATCACGAACAAACGGTCGCGATCGAAGCCGGACTGCACACCGATCCATACCAGCAGCGAACCAATGTCCTTGACCGCATCCTCGCGGAGCATGCCGTTGTCCAGTTGCAGGAAGGTTTTCCCGTAACCGACCGAGCCACGCACGTTTGGCGCCACCACGGCGATGCCCAGTTCCTGCGCCAGGAACTGGAAGAACGCCTCGAAGCCTGGCGCGTATTGGGACTCGGGCCCTCCATGGATGCTGATGAGGACCGGGTGCGGGCCGGGGCCGCGCGGACGGTACACATACGCTGAAATCTTCCGCGGTCTGCCATTTATGCGATCCCACGTGGGGTAGTGGATCAACTCGGGGCTGACGAAACCGGCCGGATCCACCGGCCCGGCTTCGCTGCGTGTCCAGCGTTCAAGCGCGCTGCGTTCAAGATCGTAGACATACACATCGCGCGGCGATTGCGCAGTTTCGGCCGAAAATGCCAGGCGCTTGCCTGCGCGGTCGAAGTGCACGTCTTCGATCCTGCCATCGGGCACATTGGGCGGAGACAGCTCGAGCTTGCTTTGATTGTCCACGACGGTGAGGCGGCTGTAGCCGTCTTCGTTGCGTACGTAGGCAAGGTAGCGGCCGTCGGTGCTCGCATCGAAGGTGACCACATCCCACGGGCGATCCGCGGAGAGTCGGCGCGATTCACCGCTGGCGGGGTCGAAATACCGTAACTGCGCGAATTCTCCATCCGCGTCCGAAGAGATCAGCACGCCGCGGCCATCGGGGGCGAACTGGGCGTCCTTGATGCCAATCTTGCGATTCGAAGTACCCAGCGGCGTCACGGTCCCGCTCGCGACATCGACGATGTACAGATAGCTTTCGTTGATCGACACGCTGCGTTCGACCAGGAGCTTCTGATCGTCGATCGACCAGTCGAGCGGCTGCCAATGGTCCTTTTGCGCGCCGACGATGAGTCGCGGCGTCGAGGAAGCCATTTCCAGCACGTAAATGTCATACCCGATGCCGTCGCGGGCGTTGCCGAAGTAGGCCAGCCGCTTGCCGTCGTGAGACCAGAGAGCGCCGCCGTGCAGGGACTTGCCGTCCGTCAGCAGGCGCACGCTGCGATCGGCATTGCTGTAGTAATAGATCTGCGAGTTCTCGTTGCCGCCCTGATCCTTGAGGAACGCGAAGCCGTCCGCATTGGCGACCTGCGGCGCGCGCGCGGCGCTGATGGGCTCCGGATAGAACGTGAGCTGCTCCCTCATGCCGAGCGGCGCCGCTACGCGGTGAACCTGCTCGGCATCACCGAAACGCGTCGCTACGAGCATGCCGCCGTCAGGAAGCCAGTCGAGGAATACGGCGCGGCGCGAGTCGAGGTAGCGCTGGAGCCGTTCCGCTAGCACCGCATCGCGCGCCGGAATGCCTTCCAGGATGAGATTGCCACGTTCTTGTCGAACCGGGGCCTGGGCGTGAGCCAGGGTGGCGCAGAGTACAGCGATGAGTAGGGCGGTTGGATTGCGCATGCCGTGATCGAAACGCAGTTGAGGTTTTGCTATGGTGCCCGAAACCCGCTCGAACCACGACATGCCTCAGCCTCGTATCACACGCTTTTCGGACGGAATCTCCGCGGTCGATGCGCAGTACATCCGCTCGGGGCACGCGGCCGTCCACATCCTCCAGGAGCAGGAACGAGCTGCCTTCATCGATACCGGGACCAATTTCAGCGTGCCGTATCTGCTGGCCGCGCTGACTGAGCTGGGGCTAAAGCCCGACTCGGTCGACTACGTCCTGCTGACGCATGTGCATCTGGATCACGCGGGCGGGGCGGGGAAGCTGATGCAGGCGCTGCCGAATGCGCGTGCGGTGCTGCATCCGCGTGGCGCGCCCCACATGATCGACCCGGCGAAGCTCGTCGGCGCCTCGAAAGTGGTCTACGGCGAGGAGAAATACCAGCGACTCTACGGTGATCTGATTCCCATTGCGGCCGAGCGGGTTGTCGTAACGCAAGACGGGCAGCGCTTGAGCCTCGCAGGTCGTGAGCTCGAGTTCGTGCACACGCCGGGTCACGCTATGCATCACCACAGCATCGTGGACCTGGCTCACGGCAACATCTTTACAGGCGATACCTTCGGCCTGTCCTATCGGGAATGCGACACCGACAAAGGTGCGTTCATCGTGCCGACGACGACGCCGACGCAGTTCGACCCGCAGCAACTCATTGCCTCGGTGCGGCGTCTGGCGGCCTACCGCCCTAAGCGCCTCTTCCTGATGCATTACGCCGGTGTTACCGATGTGCCACGGCTTGCGGATGCAATGGAACATCAGATTCACGAATTCGTTCGTATTGCGCGGGCGCACGCCGGGGCGCCGCAGCGCGAAGAGTTGATCCGTGCGGACATGCGCGCGCTCTGGATGGAGCTATTGCGCGACCACGGCTGTCGGCTTTCCAGCGAGTCGTTCGATGACCTGTTCGGCGACGATCTGACTCTCAACACGCAGGGGCTGCTAGTGTGGCTCGATCGGCTCAAGTGAGCCCCTGCCGCAAGTCCAGCAAGGAGCGAACATGATCAAGAAAGCATCTGCGGTATGGAAGGGCGGCATCAAGGATGGCGGCGGCACGATCTCGACCGAGACGGGCGTCCTCAGAGACGCGCCTTACGGCTTCAAGTCGCGCTTCGAAAACGGCAAGGGCACGAACCCGGAAGAGTTGATCGGCGCAGCCCACGCGGGATGCTTCTCGATGGCGCTGTCGCTGATGCTGGGCGAGGCGGGGATGATCCCGGAGAGGATCGACACCCAGGCGGAGATCACCCTCGAGAAGCTCGCCGACGGCTTTGCAATCACCGCGAGCCACCTGAAAGTCACGGCGAAGATCCCCGGCGGCGATGCGGCGCGCTTCCTGGAAATCGCGGACAAAGCCAAGGCCGGTTGCCCCGTCTCGAAGCTGTTGAACGCGAAGATCACGATGGACGCAAAGCTCGAGAGCTGACAAGCCCGGCCGATGGGTTGGCGAGGCGAAGCACCAGCCGAACTAGTGTCGCGCGCTTGCCGCGCTCCCGGCCCGCATTCTGATGAACGCGGTGCCGATCGACCCGGCCGCTGCCGCAAATGCGGCGCCGAGCGCGTTCATGCAAGCGATGTATACCGCGATCCCGATGGGCAGATTGACGCGAAGATCCAATGCCAGTTGAGCGCGCTGGTCAATGCGCCGCCAATCAGCGCGCCGATGCTCCCACCGCCGGCGCAAACGAATCCGTAGATCCCCATGGCCTTGGCACGTTCGCCGTCCTCGGTGAAGAGATTCATGATGAGCGAGAGCGCGATCGCCGAGACCACCGCGCCGCCCAGGCCCTGCGCGGCGCGCGCGGCAATCAGCAGCTCCTGCGAGTTCGACAGGCCGCAGGCGAGCGAAGCGATCGTGAATAGCGTGAGCCCGAACAGAAAATGCGGCGATGACCGTGGAGATCGCCGAGCCGCCCGCTCAGCAGCAGGAAGCCGCCGAAAGTCAGCATGTAGTCGTGTACATCCCCTATTGCGCGCCGCGTTCGTCCGAATAGATCGCGGTCTTCGCAGCCGAGCTCGAAGTTATCCAGCCGCGATACATTCCCGAGGTATTCATGGCGAAGGCGATCTTTCCGCTGGCATCCATGGCGATCATTCCTCCGTCGCCCCCGAGGCTGCCGATGTCGGCGATCGTCGCCTCCAGTGCGTTTTGAACGCTCTCGCCTCGCCAGGAGATGCGATCGCACGTCTGCCGCGCAGCGGACGAGCGTATGAAGTATTCGCCGGTGCCGGTTCCCGAGACGGCGCAAATGCCGTCGACTGCATAAGTCCCCGCGCCGATCACTGGCGAGTCGCCGATCCTGCCCCAGCGTTTGCCCGTGAGGCCACCGGTCGACGTACCTGCGGCGAGGTGGCCGCTGACATCGAGCGCGACGGCGCCAACGGTACCAAAAAGATGGGTGCGGTCGATGGACGCAAGGTGCTGTTCCTTCCTCCACTGCTGCAGCTCCTCCCACCGCTTGTCGGTCCGGAAATACGCGGGGTCGACCTGCTCCAGGCCGTGTTCCTTGGAAAATTCGTCGGCTCCGTCCCGGGCGAGCATGACGTGCCGCGACTGTTCCATCACGGCGCGCGCCAGACTGATCGGGTTCCTGGTGCGCGTCACGCCCGCAACGGCCCCGGCCTGCCGGTCGGCTCCGTACATGATCGACGCGTCGAGCTCGTTGCGTCCTTCGGCGGTGAAAACCGCGCCGCGCCCGGCGTTGAACAGCGGATCATCCTCCAGCACACGAATCGTGGCTTCGATCGCGTCGAGACTCGAGCCGCCCGACCGCAACAGCGCCGATCCTGCTTCAAGCGCGGCGGACAGGCTCGTGCGATAGGCCGCATCGAGCTGCGGGCTTAGATCGCCTTTTTCGACCACGCCGGCGCCGCCATGTATCGCAAGCGACCAGTGCGCTCCCGGCAGCGGCCTGATCTCGATCTTTCCGGCGCTGGCGTCAGCCGTGAGTTGAAACGCGGGTTGCTCCACCTTGAAGGTCTTGAGATCGAGCGTGCTTCCCGGCCCGATGCCCGTGATGGGCACGGAGTTGAATTCGAGCGGTTTTCCCGCCGAGATCTGCTCCGCTGCGCGCATCGGCCGCACGAGCCATGCGCTACCGTGGCTTTCCGTGAAAACCCTGCCGATGCCATTCGAGTCGATGCACAATGCTGTGCTTTCGTCGATGCCGAGCCCCGTTATCGACGTGTTCCTTTCCTCACGCGCCAGCCGCGCGACGAACACCACCAGGCGCCCCTGTCGCTGGCGCTTGGCGAAGTGGCTGTCCGTAATGACATTCCTCAGAAAAGGCAGATGCAGGAAGTCGCGCACCAGGGTAACGCCGGGCCCCCTCGGGTCATTGAGAGCCTTCGCCGATGCGAGGCTGTCGCCATCGAGCGCGCCGTAGCTGTAACCACCGAGAATCGCGAGGCCGGCGCTCGAACCTCCGAGCGGCTTGCCGCTGCGAACGTGCTCATCGAGCGCCTTGTTTAGGGGCGTGTCTTTCCAGTAGCGCACATAGTTGGACTGGTCCCCGCCACCCAGGAATATGCCGTCGGCCCGCCGGATGATATGCAGGACGCGCGGGTCGCTGGCAGCCTTGCGGCTGTTGAACACCAGCGTTTCCACCGAGGTGATGCCGCCGATGCCTTCATAGAACTCCTTCTGCAGGTCATCGGCGCCCGAGGCGCGGAGAATCACGATATGACCATGGCCCGCGCGTTCCACGAACCAGTGAAACGCCTCATCTACCCAATCGCCGCCACCCATCAGCATGAGTCCGGTTTCCGTCTTACGAGGTGTCGGCGCTTCGGTCTGGCCCATGGAGTAATAGGCGTAGCCAGAGCCCTCAGGCTCGACGGCCGCTGCGCGAGCCATGGACGACGTTGTGAAAAAAACAACAAGAGCCAGAAGCCCAAGCGGCTTATTGATCATGTGTTCAACTCCTCTTGCCGGTACATTCGCGCACGTTCAAGCCTGTGGCAAATCCGCCGCTCCTGATATAGGCTCAATCGCGCCGAAAAAGTCACGCTAGTGACGTGGCGTCGACTGCTTAATCGGGGATTCGGGGAGCTCTATGAATCAGCATCGCAAGCGTGGCTCGAAGTCTGCGGCAGGCAACAATCACCCGGTGCCGAAGTGGGCGGTTGCGCCATTTCGTAGATCCCCATTGGCGCTGGCCATCGCAGCAGTCCTTTATCCGATGTCGGCGATGGCCCAGACCGAACCGGCAGACACCGATGCCATCGAAGAGGTCACCGTCACGGCAACGCGGCGCAGCGAAAGTCTTCAGGTAGTCCCCCAGAGCGTTACGGCACTCACCACCGAGTTCATCGAGAAACAGCAGCTCACCAACCTCTCGAACCTGGCGGAAGCCTTGCCCGCGCTCAATATCGTCTCCACCTGGCCTGGTCAGAACAGCATCATCATCCGCGGCATCACCACCGGCTCCGCGCAATACCGGATCGACAGCCAGGTCTCGGTTTATCTCGACGAGCAGCCGATGACTTCGATCACACAGCAGGCGGACGTGCGCCTCATCGACATCGAGCGCGTCGAGTTGCTGCCCGGGCCCCAGGGCACACTGTTCGGATCGAGCGCGCAGGCGGGAACCCTGCATTACGTAACGAACAAGCCTGACGTCAGCGGCTTTTCAAGCCAGCTCGACCTCGAAGGCACTACGACGAAAGGCGGCAGCCAGAGTTACGACGTCAGTGGGTGGGTGAACATCCCGGTCTCCGAGAAATTCGCGCTGCGGGCCGTGGGTTTCTGGTCCAAGGAAGGCGGCTGGGTCGACAACGTCCTCGGTCCGACCCTGATGGGCGAGACGACCAATGCCGAATTCGCCGGCAAGGACCAGAACTGGTATCGCCAGAGCGGCGGCCGCCTCGCAGGGACTTTGGGAGATCAATCCGAACTGGCATCTGCTCACCACGGGCATCTATCAGGAAAGCAAGACGGATGGGCTGTGGGAAACCGACCCCTTCCTCGGCAAGAACAAGATCACGCGCTTCTTCGACGATTGGCGTGATGACAAGTGGTACACGGCGTCGACGACGTTGACGGGCGACCTCAACTTCGCCGAGCTCTCGGCGACCGCGAGTTATTTCAATCGCAAGATCAACTACGAGTTCGACGACACGAACTACTCGCAGTGGCGCACTGAGAACTACGGCTATTACGCTCTCTACGACACCGGGACACTGCATTCGGTGACCTTCAACTATCAGAAGCAGAACCGCTGGGCCTATGAGGCGCGGCTCACCTCCAAGGGCGAGAACAAGCTGGACTGGATGGCCGGCGCCTTCTACGAAGACGTGTATGACTGGTGGGAATTTGGTGACAGGTTGACTGAAGGAGATTTCGCCGACACCAGGGCATGGGAAGAGGCGAATAATCAGGCCTGCGGCCTGGGGGACCCACGTCTGGCGGCCTGCCCACTGGCCCCGACGCAGATCTATTACTTCAACAACTACCACAACAAGGTCAAGCAGCTCGCGTTCTTCGGCGAGCTCACCTACCACCTGACCGACAAATGGTCGATTACCGGCGGCGCTCGCTGGTTCGAATACGACCGCGAGCAATTCGACAAGTACAACGTCCCCTTCGGTCTGCCGGCTCAGAGCGATCCCGACGCCAATGGACTGCTGAGCCAGGGCAAGGATAGCGACACCACGATGAAGTTCGCGACCAAGTACCAGTTCACTTCGGACGTGATGGCGTACGTGTTGTACAGCGAGGGGTTCCGCCTGGGTGGCCAGAATTCCGCGCGCGCGGCCGACACGGGCCAGGTGCCGCCCGAGTATGGGCCGGACCGGCTCGGGAATTACGAGGTGGGAATCAAGAGCCAGTGGCTGGACAGGCGGCTGCAGCTCAACATGGCGGCGTTCTTGATGAAATGGGACGACATACAGGTCCACTTCAGCAGCACCAGCGGCGCCGACAACGGCGCGTTCTGGGTCGAGGGCAACATCAACGGAGGTCAGGCGGAGCAGAAGGGCGTCGAATTGAGCGGGGAGTGGAAGGCGACGCCGACACTCAGCCTGCAGTGGAGCGCATTTCTCGCGGATCCCGAGTTCACTGAGGACACGCTCGTCCCGAACTCGGACGAGATCTACATCTCCAAGGGCACGACGTTGCCCGTGTCGCCGAAGCATAAATACTGGGCGGCGGTCGATTACACCTTCCCCAAATTCCTGCCGCTGCAGGGCGATGTCTGGACCCGGTTCTCATATAGCTGGCAGGGCAGAACGTGGGATAGCCTGACCGCGATCGAGGACAACGACCGCGAGTTCCTGATACCCCCGTGGAAGAGCGGCACGTTTCAGGTTGGCTTCACCAGCGAGAACGGCGGCTGGGATGCGGCGCTCATCGTCCGCAACGTCTTCGATGACGCCGGCCTTACCTGGCTGAGCAGCACCAATCGGGGCGAGCTATTCGACGATCCGCGCTGGCGCTATGTGCGCGGCTTGCAGCAGCCCCGGAACATATCGATCGCGCTCACCAAGAAGTGGTGACGGCGAGCGCCTGAAACGGGCCTGATCGTTGAAGCTGATCACGACCTCGGTGGTGCGCGGCAGCCACCAGGGCGAGAGCCACGGTGGCGTTTACCTGATCGACCTGGATGGACACGACATCCGTCGGGTCATCGATTGGGATACGGCGAACATCGACTGGCAGGGCCGGGGCTGGGACCGCGGTCTTCGCGGCATCGCCTTCGATGGCGACGTCGTCTATATCGCGGCGAGCGACGAGCTGTTTGCCTACACGCCGCATTTCCACCGGATCGGCTCCTGGCGCAATCCCTATCTCAAGCATTGCCACGAAATCGCAGTGTGGGAAAGAACCCTCTTCCTGTCCTCGACCGGATTCGACAGCCTGCTCGGTTTCGACCTCGACCGGAAGGAATTCACCTGGGCGATGCACGTGGAGACCGAACAGTTCCGATTCCGGTGGCGCGTCTTACGATCCGCGCAAGGACGACGGTCCGCTGATGCTCAACAAGCTGCACCTGAACAACGTCCATTGCACCACGGGCGGCATGTATCTCACCGGTCTCAAGACCGGCGGAATGCTGCTTCTTCAATGGTCGCGAGGTCCGGATGTCGGTCGAGCTGCCTCCCGGCACGCACAACGCGAGGCCTTTCCGTGATGGCGTATTGTTCAACGATACCGAGGCCGGCCTACTGCGCTACTCCGGGCGGGAGGGTCGGGAAGATCGGGCGCTCAAAGTGCCGCGCTACCCAGACGACCAGCTCCAGATACCGCGAGGCGGATCAGACCGGGATCGCGCGCCAGGGCTTTGCGCGTGGACTTGCCGTTGTCTCCGATAGCGTGGTGGCGGGTGGCTCGTCGCCCTCCACCGTCTCGCTTTACGATCTCGCGAAGAATGAGCGAGTGCTTTCGGTCACCCTGACGATGGACGTGAGGAATGCCATTCACGGCCTCGAACTCTGGCCATTCGACTAGAGACCTGCGTTGCGGACAGTCTCGGGAAGCTCCGCGATGATGTCGGCCAGCTCTTCCTGCCACGGGCTGAGGTGTTTTTCGTATCGCCGCCAGGTGCCGAGCGCCCGCGTATAGAGCGGCTGCCGGACCTGTTCTGAGCTCGCCGTGCGAACGGCGCGGTCGGTTTCATGGAAGCGCAGGCAGGCCTCCTCGAATGGAAGGCCGCAGTGCGCGAGGATGCGCCGTACCTGTCCCTCCAGGTCCCCGACCGTTTCTTCGTAGTGCACGTCGAGAACCTTGCCCGGCAGCACGCGATGCCAGTGCCGCATGATCTCGTGGTACTGCCGGTAGTAAAGCACCAGCTCGTCCATGTCGTAGGTGAAGTTCTGGCCCTTGCCGAAGAGCTGCTTGAAGCTTCCCAGGATGCTGTCGAGTGGGTGCCGTCGCGCATTGATGATCTTCGCGTTGGGCAGGATCAGGTGCAGGAAACCGATGTGCGAGAAATTGTTCGGCAGCTTGTCGGTGAAGCGTGGCCGGTCCGTCGCGCGGTAGATCCGCGTCTGGTCGATGTACTGCTGCCCATACGCCGGGAAGTCGCAGTCGCGCAATTCGCGCACGGTGCCAGGATATTCGCGGTTTTCACGCCCATACCGGTAGCGCGCCGTCGATACCGCGATTTCACCGAGTGCCGGCAGCTCGAGCGTACCCTCGACCTGGCTGTGACTGGCGAGAATCTGCTCGATCAGCGTCGAGCCCGAGCGCGGCAAGCCAACTATGAATATTGGAGCTTCGGACTCGAAGCCCTGTCCTTCGTGCTGGTCCAGGAATTCGCGGGTGAACACCTCCGCGATCTCCTTGTGACGGGCTTCGAAGCCCACCGGATCGTAGGACACGAGCGGCCGCTGCCGCTGATTGCCGGTGTGATAGAACTCCCAGGCTCGGTCATGATCGCCGGCGTCCTCGTACGCCTTGCCCAGCGCGAACCGGAAATGCACGTCGGCGCTCGGGCTCAGATCCTCGCGCTGCACCTGCTCTTCCATGGCGGCGACTTCGGCTGGCTCGAATCGGAAGACCTTGAGATTGGCCATGCTCCAGTAGACTTCGCCGAAGTCCGCCTTCTGTGCGATGGCGGTCCGATACTCGCGAAGCGCCTCGGGCTGGCGTCCGAGCGCCTTCAGCGCATGCGCATAGCTCATGTGAATGCCCGGCGACCCAGGTTGCAGGGCGAGGGATCGCGCATAGGCGTCGGCGCTCTTGTCCATGTCGCCCACCTGCGCGTGATCCGCACCGAGCCCCGACCATGCCGAGGCGTTGCCGGGTTCGATCGCGATGGCCCGCTGGTAGCACTCAATCGCCTCCTGCGGGCGAGACGATTCGTGCAACAGCAAGCCAAGCATCATCCACGCCGGTTCCAGTGCCGGCGCCAGCTGGGTCGCGCGACGCAGCAACGCCTCGATGTCCGAAACGCGCTTCTCGTCTCCCCAATACGTCTGCGCGAGCGTGTTCAGGGCATCGACGTTATCGGGGTTTTCACGAAGCGCCTTGCGCAAGGCCGCAATGGCCTCTTCCTTGCGCCCGGCCCGCAGATGATCGAGCGCCACAGCGACCTGAAGGCGGTTCGCATCCTGCTCGAACCAGGTCTCCAGAGCAGCGTCCGCCTCGGCACGGCGACCCAGCGCCGCCAGCGCCTGGCCAAGTTTCTTTCGTGCGAGAGGAAGGCGTGGATCCAGGCCTAGCGCGGTCTTGAAGCTTTCAATGGCAATCTCGAAGCGCCGCTGCATCGCAAAGACGCCGCCCAGATCTTCGTGCAGCGGCGCGGAATCCGGCAGCAGTGCGAGCGCGCGATGCAGGATCTGCTCCGCTTCGTCGAACCTGGATCTGCATAGCGAGCGCACGCGAGAGGAGGCGCAGATGCTCGATGGACTCTGGATGCTGCGCCAGGCGGCCGCGGCTGACAGACTCAGCACGCCGCGGATCGGCTGCCGCGAGCGCCTCGAGCGCCGCCGCCACGCTCGCATCCCGTTTTACTTCAGGTGGCGGTCGAACCACTGTCGATTTCGCACCGTGGCATTCAATTGGTCACCATCGTCGCCACGAGCTCATTGACGGACATGGCGTCGAGTTTCTGCGGATCCGCGAACGCAGCGAGGATTTGCGCGGCCTGCTTCTCCTTGAAGTAGGCCGCGACCGAGGACTCGAACTTCTTCACGAGGACGGGCATGCCCTCCTCACGGCGCCTGCGATGACCGATGGGGAAGTCCACCTGCACGCGCGGAGTCGATGACCCGCCGCGGAAGAACACCTGCACGGCATTGCCGATATAGCGCTTGTCGGCGGCGTAGTACTCCTGCGTGAACGTGGCGTTCTCGCGCACTTCCATCATTGAGCGGAGCGCGTCGACACGCGGGTCGTTCGCGATTCCATCCTCGTAGTCTTCAGCCGTGAGGCGGCCGAAGATCAGCGGGATAGCCACCATGTACTGGAGGCAATGATCGCGGTCCGCGGGATTGGCGAGCGGACCCGTCTTGTCGATGATGCGTACGCCCGGCTCCTGCGTCTCGATGACGATGCGCTCGATGTCGCCGATGCGATCCTTCACTTGGCTGTGCAGCGTCATTGCCGATTCCACTGCGGTTTGCGCGTGAAACTCCGCGGGGAAAGAAATTTTGAACAGCACGTTCTCCATCACATAACTGCCGAAGGGCTGGGTCAGGGAGAATGGCTTGCCATTGAACAGCACGTCATAGAAGCCCCAGGTCTTCGCAGAGAGCGCCGACGGATAGCCCATTTCGCCGCTCAGTGCGATCAGCGCGTGCCGCACAGCTCGAGAGGTGGCGTCACCTGCGGCCCAGCTCTTGCGCGAGCCGGTGTTCGGCGCATGGCGATACGTACGCAGCGCGCCACCGTCGATCCAGGCGTTGGAAACCGCGTTGATGATCTGCTCGCGTGTGCCGCCGAGCATAGCTGTGACGACAGCCGTGGACGCGACGCGAACCAGGATCACGTGGTCGAGCCCGACCCGGTTGAAGCTGTTCTCGAGCGCAAGGATTCCCTGTATCTCGTGCGCCTTGATCATCGCGGTGAGCACGTCTCGCACTTTGAGCGGCGCCATGCCCTCCATCATGCTCTTGCGCGACAGGTAGTCGGCCACGGCGAGGATAGCGCCGAGATTGTCCGAGGGGTGGCCCCACTCCGCTGCCAGCCAGGTGTCGTTGAAATCCAGCCAGCGCACCATCGCGCCGATGTTGAACGCAGCTTGCACCGGATCGAGCTCGTACGATGTGCCGGGAACGCGCGCACCGCCGGGCATCACTGCGCCCGGCACAACCGGACCGAGGAGCTTGGTGCAGGCGGGATATTTGAGCGCCTGGAATCCGCAGGCGAGCGTATCCATCAGGCAGTAACGCGCCGTCTCGTACGCCGTCGCGCTCCCAATGGTCGCGCTCTTTGCGTAGTCCGCAATGACCACGAGCACCTCATCAGGTGCGGGCCGCTGGGCCGATTTGTAATCGTGGGATGACATCAGGGCCTTTTCTCGAGCGGAACGAATTTCTGCGCGGCAGGGCCGACATAGTTGGCAGCCGGTCGGATGATCTTGCCGTCCTGGCGCTGCTCGATGACGTGCGCTGCCCAGCCGGTGGTACGCGCAATCACAAAGAGAGGTGTGAACATTGCGGTGGGTACGCCCATCTGGTTGTAAGACACCGCCGAGAACCAGTCGAGGTTGGCGAACATCTTCTTGGTGTCCGTCATCGTGGCCTCGATGCGGTCGGCGATCTCGAAGCGCTTGGAGTCGCCGGCCTCCTTCGCAAGGCGGCGCGCGACTTCCTTGATCACCTGGTTGCGCGGGTCGGAAACCGTGTACACGGGGTGGCCGAATCCGATGATCACTTCCTTGTTGCCAACGCGCGCACGGATGTCGGCCTCGGCCGCATCCGCCGATTCGTAGCGGCTCTGGATGTCAAACGCCACTTCATTCGCGCCGCCATGCTTGGGGCCGCGCAACGCGCCGATTGCGCCGACGATGCAGGAGTACATGTCCGCGCCTGTGCCCGCTATAACGCGGGCGGCAAATGTGGATGCGTTGAACTCATGCTCCGCATAGAGGACCAGCGAAGTATGCATGGCTCGCACCCATGAATCCTGAGGCGTCCGCCGGTGCAACAGGTGAAGGAAATGCCCACCGATCGAATCGTCTTCCGTCTCGACGTGAATGCGCTGTCCGGAGTGACTGTAGTGATACCAGTAGGCGAGCATCGGGCCGATCGATGCGACGAGCCGGTCCGCGATATCGCGCGCGCCCGCGACGTTGTGGTCTTCCTTCTCCGGCAGTACACAGCCGAGCGCCGACACGCCTGTACGCAGCACATCCATGGGATGCGAGGCGGCCGGGAGCGATTCGAGCACGATGCGCACCGAGGCGGGCAGGCCGCGCAGGTTCTTCAGCTTCGTGCGGTAGCCGGCCAGTTCGGCGCGGTTCGGCAACTTGCCGTGGATGAGCAGGTAGGCAATTTCCTCGAACTCGGAACGGTCGGCGATCTCGAGGATGTCGTAGCCGCGGTAGTGCAGGTCATTTCCGGTGAGACCCACGGTACTCAATGCCGTGTTGCCTGCCGGGACACCGGAGAGCGCCACGGATTTTTTGGGCTTGGCCTGGGTCGCAACGTTCATTTCTTCTCCTCGCCGAACAGCGCATCGAGCTTGCGCTCGTAGTCGTGGTAGCCGAGATGCTCGTAGAGCTCGGTCCGCGTCTGCATAGTCTCGACCACGTTCTTCTGCGTACCGTCGCGCCGCAGCGCACCGTACACGGCGAGCGCGGCCTTGCTCATCGCGCGGAATGCCGAAAGTGGATAGAGCACGAGACGCACGCCCGCACCCGCGAGCTCAGTGGTGGTGAACAAAGGCGTCTTGCCGAATTCAGTGATGTTGGCAAGAACCGGCACGGATACGGCGGACGTAAATTGACGATATTCATCGAGCGTGGCGAGTGCTTCGGCAAAGATCATGTCGGCACCGGCCGCGACGTAGGCCTGGGCACGAGCCACCGCGGCCTGCTGGCCTTCGACGGCGTGCGCATCTGTTCGCGCCATCACGACGAAATTGAGATCGGTGCGCGAGTCGACCGCCGCGCGGATGCGATCGCTCATCTCCTGCGTGGATACCAGCGCCTTACCCGGTCGATGTCCGCAACGCTTTGCAGCGACTTGATCCTCGAGGTGCATGCCCGCCGCGCCGGCTTTGAGCAGATCCTTGCATGTGCGCGCGACATTGAAGGCCGCGCCCCATCCCGTGTCAGCATCGACCAGCAGGGGCAGCTCGCATGTGCCGGTGATCCGGCGCACATCCTCGCTGACGTCGTTGAGCGAGGTGATTCCCAGATCAGGCAGGCCGAACGAGGCATTCGCGACCCCTGCGCCCGACAAATAGATAGCGCGGAATCCACTATGCGCGGCGAGCAGTGCTGAATAGGCATTGACCGTGCCGACGACCTGCAGCGGACGCTCCGCTTCGATCGCGGCGCGCAGGCGTGCGCCAGCGGATGAGGTTGCAGACATGGCGGCCCCGGAGAGAAGGGTGGGCATTTTATACGCACACGCATCGCCATAACAGCGCATTTCGCCGCTGCGAAGCCACTGGTTGCAACGGAGGAAGTCATGCAAACTCGCTCCGCATGAGCCTAACCCTCGCCGACATTCGCGCCGCGCACGAGCGCATCAGAGACAAGATCAATCGCACGCCGGTGATGACGAGCGAGACTCTCGATTCGCAGGCCAGTGCGCGCCTCTTCTTCAAGTGCGAGAACCTGCAGAAGGTGGGAGCCTTCAAGGCTCGGGGCGCAACCAATGCCGTGTTCTGTCTGACGGAAGACGAGGCGCGACGGGGCGTCGCAACACACTCTTCCGGCAATCATGCTGCGGCGGTCTCGCGCGCCGCGAAGTTGCGAGGCATCCCCGCCTATATCGTGATCCCGAACAACGCGCCTAAAGTGAAGCAGGCCGCAGTCAGTCGCTACGGCGGCAAGATCACGCTGTGCGAACCCACGCTCCAAGCACGCGAGGCGACCGCGGAACGGATCATTGCCGAGACCGGAGCCCAGCTTATTCACCCTTACAATGACTTGCGCGTCATGGCCGGGCAGGGAACCTCCGCGATCGAACTTCTCGAGGACGTTCCCGATCTCGATATAGTGCTGTGCCCACTTGGCGGTGGCGGGAATTTGAGCGGCATGGCCGTGGCGGCCAAAGCCATCAAGCCGGGTATCCGCGTGCTCGGCATCGAGCCGCAAGGCGCGGACGACGCTGCACGATCGTTCCGTGCCGGGCACATCGTGCCCATGGTGAATCCGCAGACCATCGCGGACGGCCTGCGATCTTCGCTGGGCGACCAGACCTTTGCGGAAATCCGCCAGCATGTCGACGATGTCGTCACCGTCTCGGAGGCATCGATCGTCAAGGCGATGCGCATGTTGTGGGAAGTCATGAAGCTCGTGGTGGAGCCGTCCGGCGCGGTCGCGTTCGCGGCGCTGCTGGAAGATCAACTCAGCGTCAAGGGCAAGCGTGTCGGCCTGTTGCTGAGCGGCGGAAACGTGGATCTCGACACGCTGCCCTGGATGACGCGCTGAAAGGCGCGTTCCTACTGGATGTGGGCGAGAATGCCGTCCAGCTCATCGAGACTGTTGTAGTTCACGACGAGCTTGCCCTTCCCTGAGCTGGCGTGCTGGATCGCGACCTTCGCTCCCAGCTTGTCCGCGAGCTCCTGCTCCAGTCGCTGAACATTGGGATCGCGCGCGCCGTTGCCGCCGTCATCGCCCCTCGCGCCGGCCGGCTGCTGCATGCGCCGCACCAGTGCTTCCGTATCGCGCACGGACAAGCCTTTCTTGGCGACCAACGCGCCCACTTCAGCCTGCTGACGCCTGTTCGTGAGCGCCAGTAGCGCGCGCGCGTGTCCCATCTCGAGGTCGCGTTTTTCCAGCAGTTCGCACACTTCCGGAGCCAGTTCCAACAGGCGCAACAGATTGCTCACCGCCGCGCGTGATCGCCCGATCGCTTCCGCTGCCTGCTGATGCGTCAGCTCGAACTCGGTGATCAGCCTTTCGAGCGCACGCGCTTCTTCGAGAGAGTTCAGGTTCTCGCGCTGGATGTTTTCGATCAGCGCAACCGCGATGGCAGTGTCGTCCGGCACGTGCCGGATCACCGCGGGAATGTCCTTCATGCCCGCGAGCTGCGAGGCGCGCCAGCGACGCTCCCCAGCGATGATCTCGTAGCGCTGCGACTCGCCCGGGGCGTGCATGCCGATCGGCCGCACGACGATGGGCTGAACTACGCCCTGCGCCTTGATGGAGTCCGCAAGCTCCTGAAGCGTCTCTGGCCGCATGTCCATGCGCGGCTGATACTGGCCGCGCTGCAGAAGGTCGAGCGGCAGGCGCGCCAGCTCCTCGGCGCCCGGCGTCGCAGTCGCTCCCGAATCCGGATGCAGGCCCACGGGCCGTGACACGTTCATGCCCAGCAAAGCATTCAAATTTCGGCCGAGCACGGGTTTCTTCTGGTTCATGGTGCCCGATGATAGCGAATTCGCATCATCAGCCTACGCCTGCCGGCGTCGCGGGATCGGAGCTCAGAGGCGCGGCGGTCGTCTCGATCGGCGCTTCTGGTGCCTCGCCTTCCTCCTCGCGCCGGATCATTTCACCGGCGAGCGCCAGGTACGCCAGCGCTCCACGTGATTCCTTGTCGTGAAAGAGAACGGGCTTGCCGAACGAGGGCGCTTCGGCGAGGCGCACGTTGCGCGGGATGATCGTGCGGAACACCTTGTCGCCGAAGTGCATGATCAGCTGCGCGCTCACCTCGTTCGACAGATTGTTGCGCGGGTCGAACATCGTCCGCAGGATGCCTTCGATCTCGAGTCCGGGATTCACGGAGGCCTTGATCTGCTCGACGGTCGACAGCAGCGCGGAGAGCCCTTCGAGCGCGTAGTACTCGCACTGCATCGGTACCAGCAGGCTGTCCGCGGCGACGAGCGCATTGACCGTGAGCATGTTGAGCGTCGGCGGACAGTCGATGATGATCACGTCGTACGAGTCGCGCACGGCTCGAGCGCGTTGCGCAGCTTCGTCTCGCGGCCGGTCATCAGCGTCAGCAGGCGCACTTCCGCCGCAGTCAGGTCGGCGTTGGCAGGCAGCAGCGAGAAGCCGCTCGGCTCGATCGGCACGATGGCGGAGGCGATGTCGCATTCACCGAGCAGCACCTCACAGGTGCTGCGCTCGAGCTGCGCCTTGTCGACCCCGCAGCCCATGGTCGCATTGCCCTGCGGGATCGATGTCGATCAGCAGCGCGCGCCGCTCGTCGCCGCAAGCGACGCCGTGAGGTTGACGGCGGTGGTGGTCTTGCCCACGCCGCCCTTCTGGTTGGTGATCGCGATGACTTTGTTCATGCGCCGTGCGCAGGGCGGCGCCAAGCGCGCCACCGGGGAGCATAACTACGCAACGCAGTTGCCGGGAAGCATTGCGGATGCGATCGCGCGCCATCTGGTCGGCGATCGTGTTGGTTGGCAGCGACTCCCGGCGGGCCCGCTCGAAGATCTCGTCCAGCCGCTCCGGGATGCCCTGAATGTCCGCGTCGATCCTCGCTTCGGTCGAGTCTCCGTAGTACTCGTGCGAGACGCTGATTATGCCGCCCGCATTGATGACATAGTCCGGCGCATACAGGATTTCCGCCCTTTGCAGCGCTTCGCCGTGGCGGTCCTCCGCCAACTGGTTGTTGGCGGCGCCCGCGACGATCTTGGCCCTGCAACCGCCCGATGGAGCGTGAGTCGAGGATGGCGCCGAGCGCACAAGGCGCAATGACATCAACGTCTTGGCTCAACACGGCGTCAGCCGGACAACAGGCGTGGCCTTGAACTCGTCGCGTACTCGTTCCACCGCCGCCGGCCGCACATCCGCCGCCCACAGCAGTGCACCTTCGGCGGCGAGCAACTGGCACAGGTGGTAACCGACCCCGCCAACGCCCTGGACCGCGATTTTCAACCCCTGACAGATCAGAACGGCCCAGTCGAAACTTCACGGCTGCCTTGATTCCCAGGTATACGCCGAGAGCTGTCTTCGGCGACGGGTCTCCGCCTGCCTGTCCTGGGCGCGGAGCCCTGCCACAGACGAATCGGGTCTGCCGCGAGACGATTTCCATGTCCGCAGTGGTTGTGCCCACATCTTCGGCCGTCACATAGCGCCCGCCGATGGAATCGATCAGCTTGCCGAAGGCTTCGAACAGTGCCGGCGTCTTGTCGCGCTGCGCATTGCCGATGATGACCGCCTTGCCGCCGCCGAACCTCAAATTGGCCATGGCATTCTTGTAGCTCATGCCACGGGAGAGCCTCAGTACATCCCTCACGGCATCGTCCGTGGATGCGTATGCCCACATGCGGCATCCGCCCGCGCCGGGGCCCAGCGCAGTCGAATGGATGGCGACCATGGCGCGTAGCCCGCTGGCAGCGTCGTGCCCGAAGATCACGCGCTCGTGCGCGTCGAACTCAGGCATCTCGAATGGGCTCATGAAGGCTCCGCCCGGGTGAAAGGCGCGCGAGCCTACTCGCCGCGTGGGGCAGCCGCAACCTGAGGTGTATCCCGCCACGCTCAAGGCTATAGGCTTGAAATTATGTCTTTTTGAGTGTGATCAGGCAGCGGGCATCGGTGAGGCCGGGCACCTCCAGCGAACGCACCTGCAGGGCCCGCCATCCCGCGGGAAGGGCGGCGAGCTCCGCATCTGGACGCTTTCCCTTCATGGCCAGAACCTGAGTCGATGTGCCGGCGAGGGGAGCGATCTGGCGCAGCAACTCTGGAAGCGGTGCGAAAGCTCGTGCGACGACGGTGTCAAAGGGAGGGTCCGGCTTCAGGCTCTCGGCCCTGGCATGTACCGGAATGACGTTCACGAGCTCCAGAACGGTTGCCGCGTGTTCCACGAAACGCACTTTCTTGTTGTTCGAGTCGATCAGCGAGTACTGCCGTCCCGAATCCACGAGGGCGAGCGGCAAGCCCGGGAAGCCGGCACCCGTGCCCACATCCGCGACGGTACGGCCCCGGATGTCGCCGTGGATCGTGAGGCTGTCGAGCAGGTGATGGGTGATCATCTTGCCTCGCTCGACGATGCCCGTCAGGTTCACGTTTGCGTTCCAGCGGGTGAGCTCGTCCAGCAGGCGCAGCATGCGATCTGCCGCACCGGCAGGGAGGGCGAGACCGAGCGCGCGGGCGCCTTCTTCGAGCTGGGCACGTTCATCCATGCGGGGAATATAAAGAAACTGGTACTGTTCGCGCATGAAGTTCAAAGCCTTTCGCATCCACAACGAGGCCGGGAAAATCGTGTCGCGCTTCGAGACGCTGGCGCTCGACGACCTGACCCCCGGCGATGTCGTGATCCGGGTCGAGTACTCCGACATCAATTACAAGGATGCGCTCGCGGCGACCGGCGCGGGCAGGATCCTGCGCAAGTACCCGCTGGTCGGCGGTATCGATCTGGCGGGGGTGGTCGAATCCTCGAGCGACGCGCGATACAAAGCCGGGGGACGCGGTGCTGATCACCGGCTCGTCGCTGTCGGAAACTATCGACGGGGGGTACGCGGAATTCGCACGCGCACCGGGTGATTCGGTCATTCCCATGCCGGCGGGTCTGGATGCCCGTCTGGCGATGTCGCTCGGCACCGCCGGATTCACGGCGGCTCTCGCCATTCATCGCATGGAGCACAACGGCCAGTCGCCCGGCAGACGGGCCCTGTCGCAGTCACCGGGGCCATCGGGCGGCGTCGGTAGCATCGCGATCGACATGCTGACCGCCCGCGGCTATGAGGTCGTGGCGGTCACCGGCAAGGCGCAGTCCGCTGGACTACCTTACCTCGCTCGGCGCAGCGCGCGTGTTGCTGCGCGGGGAGCTCGATCTCGGTTCGAAGCCGATGGAGGCGGTGAAGCTTTGCTGGCGCCATCGACAATGTCGGCGGGGACATCCTCACCTGGCTTACGCGCGACCGTGGATTTCTGGGGCAGCATCGCCAGCATCGGGCTTACCGGCGGCTTTCAGCTCAAGACGACCGTCATGCCCTTCATCCTGCGGGGCGTCAACCTGCTCGGCATCAACTCATCCGCCACGCCGCGCGATGTGCGTTTGAAGGTCTGGGAGCGCATCGCGGGTGATCTGAAGCCGCGGCATCTCGAACGCATCGTCAATCGTTGCATCCCGTTCGATGACCTTCCGTCGGCGTTCGACTCCTATCTCAAGGGCGAGGTCACCGGGCGGACCATCGTCCGCATCGGGGCGAAGTAGCTCAACCGGTCGCCGCGCGCAGCCTGCCCCGCTGCGTCCAGAAGCTGTCGGCCGTGTACAGCGCGAGCCCTATCCATATGAAGGTGAACGCTTGCAGTCGCGCTGCGCTGATCGGCTCGCTGTAGATGAACATTCCGATCAGGAACTGGATCGTCGGGGCGATGTACTGCAGAAGGCCGAGCGTCACGAAACGGATGCGTTGCGCGCCGTAGGCGAACAGCAGCAGCGGAATGCTGGTCGTGATGCCAAGGCCGAGCAAAAGCAGGTGCAGCGCCGATCGTTGCATGCCCAAATGCGCCTTCGCCCGTGGTGCAGCTTCCAGATCACGAACCCAACGGCAAAAGGCATCAGGATCAGCGACTCGACCGTCAGCCCGGCGATGGATCCCAGTAGCGAGTGCCGTTTGAGAATGCCGTAGATCGCCCAGCTCGTGGAGAGCGTCAGCGCGATCCACGGTATGTAGCCGGCATGCAGCAACAGCAAGAGCACCCCAGCCGCCGCGCAGGCGATCGCAGTCCACTGCAGCGTGCGCAGCCGTTCGTGCAGGAACAGGAAACCGAAGCCTATGTTGAAAAGCGGCGTGAGAAAGTAACCGAGGCTCGCTTCGATGATGTGCCCGGAGTTGACCGCCCAGATGTATACCATCCAGTTCACTGCCAGCAGCAGGCTGGCAAGCAGGGTGTAGAGAAATACACGCGCATTGGTGAACGCGGGCATCAACTCCGTGAAGGCCTTGCGCCAGGCGAGCACCAGGAACAGAAACAGCACCGACCAGATGATGCGGTGAGCCATCAACTCCTCGGCCGCCACATCCTGCAGCTGCTTCCAGTAGATAGGCACCGCGCCCCAGATCAGGAATGCCAGGGTCGCGGCGAGGCCGCCGCGAGAGTTTCCCATCAGGACGTCGGATGCCGCGCCGCGCGGCGCACTTTGAAGTAACGCATCAACCCGAAGAATCCGATTCCGAGCCACACCACGTTCAACGCCACCGACGGAATCGCGCCGTGCCAGCCGCTGTTCACGATGAAGCCGACCGCTCCGAAGATGTTCAGCAATTGATAGCCCACGGAAGTCGGCCCGACCTTGCCGGCGGTGATGAGCGCGTAGGCGGCGACGATGCACAGCGCGGCCAGCCAACCTGCCACTTCGATGAGCGTAAGCATGGGTTCGCAAGGGTACGTGCTTTCGCGCGCCGTTGCCGCGCCGAAACGGCGTTTTGCACGCCCAGCGGTTGACGGGACTTACCAGCCGGGCTGCTTTGCGGCAATATCGCGCCCCTCGAGGACGGGGAATGGCTTCTTAGCTAAGGAACCCTGGGGTCGATGTCGCAGTATCTGCTGGCTCCTCACGTCTACCTCTGCGTAACCGACGATCACGTCGTGCTGCTCGACTTGAAGCGCGACAAGTATGTCGGCGTAGGGCGTGCCCAGATGAACGCGCTGCAAACGTGCGTAGCGGGGTGGCCCGTTTTGCAGGGCGCCACAATACCTGCCGCCCGCGAATCGGCGGCGCCGTCGCAATCGCCACTGTCGAAGCTGCTCGAGTCCGGGATGCTCACTACGGACCTCGCGCGAGGTAAGGCGGCTTCGCCCATCGCTTTGCCGCGGCCGGAGTCTTCGCTGATCGAACCGGTTCCAGATGGCAGCGCCGATCTGTTCGATGTCCGGCCGACAATCGGCGCCGGAAGCACAATCAAGTTCATCCGGGCATGCACTGCAGCGCGCATGGCTCTGCGATTCCGGTCGATTGCCTCGGTGGTCGGCCGTGTCACGGCGCGCAAGCAGCGGATGGGTCATTTACACCACCTCGACCTGTCCGTTGCGCGCGCACACGTCGCGGCATTCATTCATCTTCGACCGCTGCTGTTCACCGCAAAGGATGCCTGCCTCTTCGATTCGCTTGCGATGGTGCGCTTCCTCGCCCACCACCGCCTGTTTCCTACGTTGGTATTCGGGGTGCAGACGGGGCCATTCGCCGCGCATTGCTGGGTGCAGCACGAGGGCGTCGTGTTCAACGACACGCCCGACCACGTTCGGCGTTACACGCCGATCCTCGCGATCTGAAAGCGGGAGAAGGCAGTTGTTCCGCTACGTTGCTTTCGCCTGGAATGATGCGGACCCGACGGCCAGCGAGGCAGCGCAGCTGCTCATCGGTCTTGCGCAGTCGGGTTCGCCGGAATGGCGCCCGGCGCTTAACGTCAGGGGGCTTGCGGTACTGTGCGCTGGAATCCGCGCCGGGTCGAGCGAGCCTTACGTTCTCCAGAATGACGCGGGAGTCGTCCTGGGGAAGTTGTTCAGTCGCTCGCAGGATGGCGTTTCGAACGCGGCGCCCCTGCAGCTCGGACAATCTGAATCTGCACGGATCCTGAGCACGCGTGGGCGGCATTTAATCGACCGATACTGGGGCCGCTACGTCGCGTTTCTGCGCGACGAGGCGAAGGGTTGCAGCTGGGTGCTGCGGGACCCCAGCGCCGTGTTGCCTTGCTTTTCGATCGATTTCAGTGGCGTGCACGTCTTCTTGTCGTGCATCGAGGACGCAGTGCGCCTCAACCTCGCCGATTTCTCGGTGGATTGGCAATACATCGCGGCGGCGTTGGCGTGCCAGCGGCTGCAGCTGAATTCCACGGGGCTGGATGACGTCTCGCAGGTTCTTGGCGGCGAGTGCGTCGAAATGTCGCGCGGCTGTGTGAGCCGGCTCTTCTTCTGGAATCCGCTGCAAATTGCGCGAGCCGGAGTCATCGAGGATCCGCTGCATGCCGCGCATGAGATGCGACGTACTGCGCGGGACTGCGTGCAGGCGTGGGCTTCATGTCATGAGGGCATCATCCATACACTTTCGGGCGGGCTGGATTCCTCCATCGTAATGGCCTGTCTTCAGGATGCACCTTCGAAGCCGCGCATCACGTGCGTCACCTACTATTCGCCAGGATCGGATGGCGATGAGCGCAACTTCGCGCGATTGTCCGCCGGGCATGCGGGTCAGCCGCTCATCGAGAGGGAGCGAAATCCAAGGCTCGACTTCGAGCGGCTGTTGCACATTCCCAGGCGCAGCGCGCCCCTCACGACGTTCCTGTACTACCTTGAGAACAATCGGTCGGAAGCCGAGCTTGCCGCAGAGCACGGCGCCACGGCGATCTTCTCCGGCAATACGGGTGACCAGCTTTTCTACCAGGCGTGCGCTGCGTTCTCGGCTGGTGATTACATCCAGCGGCACGGTGCGAGGCGGGCGGCTTTCGGCGTGGCCCTGGATGCCGCACGCATGGACCGGCTTTCAGTTTGGCGAGTGCTCAAGGATGGAATCGCACATGGCGTGTTCGGCCGTCAATGGAGCACGGCTGCGCAGGCCGGCCTCTTTTCATCCTTGTTGGCGCAGGAGGCAATCGAAGCCGTGAGGCGCGAAAGCCGCTTTACGCACCCCTTGTTCAGGACGGAAGAGCGCAATCCCAGCGGAAAGCTCTTTCACGCGCATTCACTGCTCTTTCCGCCGGAGATGAGCAATCCCATGGGACGGCCGGCGGATCCGGAGCTCATCGCTCCCCTTTATTCCCAGCCGCTCATCGAGTTGGCGCTGCGCATTCCCACCTATACGTTGACAGCGGGAGGCTGGGACCGCTCGATCGCGCGGCGCGCCTTTCAGCACGACATGCCGCGTGAAATTGTCGTGCGCCAGACAAAAGGGGGTGTCGAAGAGCACGCCAAGGCCGTTTTTCTGCAGAACGCGCGCTTCATCCGCGAGCTGCTTCTCGATGGGTTCCTGGTGCGCCACGGAATTCTCGATCGCAGGAAACTGAAAGAAGTGCTCTCTGGAAACCCCACCCGCAGCGGTGGTGGTACCGCCGAGATCTACGAATGCCTTTCGGCCGAAGCCTGGGCACGTCGATGGTGC
The DNA here is from genome assembly GCA_963759725.1 of uncultured Gammaproteobacteria bacterium. GTDB lineage: Bacteria > Pseudomonadota > Gammaproteobacteria > Steroidobacterales > Steroidobacteraceae > CAVXAE01. The sequence continues at coordinate 556,203 of CAVXAE010000001.1, forward strand.
GATGCAAAGTACCTGCAGGCGGCGGCTTGAGGCCAATGCCATTGCGATTTCTGCGATTACTGTCGAGATTGCCTCTCAACAAGGGCGCCGGATCGCGTGACGCCTTTGATTTGCGCTGGTTTTTCGACGAATTGCTCGCGCGGGCGCCGAGTCGCGTGGCAGACTTCGCCCCGGGGTCTCTCAATAAGGACAGGAGCGCACAGGGGGGGGCGGCCGCATGGACGTAAAGGTCACAAGGAATTGGCGTGCGCGGTGGCCCACCGCGCTCTGCGCAGTGCTGACGTGCTGCGTGGCCCAAGCGCTGTGGGCAGCCGATACCCGGATGAAATTCAATATTCCCGCTGGCGATTTCTCGCAGTCGATCATCGAGTTCTACAGGCAGACCCAGGTGGAGATCATGTACGCCTCCACCGGCAGCGTTGGATGATCTACGGACTCACGCCGTGATCGGCACCTTCGAGCTTCGCGAGGCGCTGGCGATGCTGCTCGAGGGCACCGGCTTTACGTTCGAGTTCGAAAATTCCCGTTCGGTATTGTTGAGACGCGAAGCCACTGAGGGAAGCGCATCGACGGACGTCGCGCGTCCACTAGGAAGAGCGCTCCCCGACCTGCCGACGCTGAACGCTGCGCTGCTGACCCCGATAAACGACGTCGTCGTCACCGGCACTTACATCCACGGCGCACTCGATATCGTGTCGCCACTGGTGCGTGTAGAGAGAAGAGAGATGAAGGGCTCGGCGTACGCGACAGTCCAGGACGCGCTGCAGGGACTGCCCATGAATTCAGGCGCCTCGCCTAGCGATGACTTCAGCGGTAATGCCGGTAACTACAATCGTGGCACCGCGCCCAATCTGCGCGGCATTGGCTACGGAGCAACGCTTGTCTTGGTCAACGGACGCCGTCAGCCGCTGGCTGGATCGGATGCCGACTTCGTCGATACTTCCAATATTCCGTGGAGCGCAGTGGAGCGCATTGAGGTCTTGCCGGACGGCGCTTCGGCTCTTTATGGCTCCGATGCAATCGCCGGAGTGGTGAACATCGTGATGCGCGAGGACATCGAGGGCGCCGAGACGCAGGCACGGCTTGGCTCTGCGCTCGGCGGTCCGGATGAAAAAATGTTTGCGCAACTGTTTGGCAGGCGATGGGACACCGGCAAGTGGCTGTTCTCGTATCAGTACTCCGAGCGCGGTTCGCTGGCCGCCGCGGATCGAAGATATACGTCCAATGCGGACAAGCGACCGTTGGGCGGAACCGATCACCGCAGTCTTATGGGCAACCCGGGCAACATCATTGACCCGATACATACGCATTGCTTGCAATTCCCTCCGGACAGGACGGCACCCACCTTTCGGTGGGGAATCTTCTGGCGGGCAGGTTCAATCGGAGCAATTTCTACGAATCTTACGAACTGATGCCGCAAAGGCTCATGCATAGCGTGTTCGCCAATGTGTCGCAACAGCTTGGCGGTCGCGTCGAAGTTATTCGCCGAGGCGCGGATGACTCAACGGAAGTCCAGACAGCGCGGCGCCCGCATGACGACCTCATAGAGGTGCCCGAGATCAATCCATTTAATCCCTACGACGCCGGCTTCGTATTAGTGGCTTATTCGTTTCTGGATGATCTGGGACCCGTGACTTACGCCGGCAGCACGCGGAGTTTCGACGGCACCGTGGGCTTGAGAGTCGAGATGGGGAATGACGTGGCGCGCCAACGCTACTCACCTCGTATGGACAGGAAAGCCTGCATTGGACAGAAGTCCAACGTTCCGAACGACGAGGCATCTGAAGACGGCACTGGCGGACAACGATCCTTTGACGGCGTTCAATCCTTTCGGAGACGGATCGCATACCAATCCGGCGACGCTCGAGGCCATCCGAGCCAGTCGCCGCTCGCAGGTCAACTCGGATATTCGAGTGATCAGCGCAGTCGCCGATGGTCCGCTCTTCGACATGCCGATGGGCACGGTGAGGCTTGCCATTGGTGCCGAGCAAAGGAATGAGACCCTGCAGCATCGATTGGCTGAGTCCGAGTATGCATCCTTTGGACGGCAGGTCTCCTCTGCTTTTGCGGAGATTTCAATGCCGCTCGTGGGTGACGCGGACGAGCCGCGCAGCCCGCCGCGCGTTGAGCTGTCCCTGGCCGGGCGGTATGAGAAATACAGTGATTTCGGCAATACCTTCAATCCCAAGGTCGGGGTTGCGATGGATTCCATTGCAGTGGCTCAAGTTGCGCACCAGCTGGGGCACCTCATTCAAGGCTCCCAAGCTGCTCGATCTGTATGATCAGTTCACAGGACTTGGCGGCCATCGTGCCATTTTTTCCTGATCCGCACTCGAGTCGGACAGTGGATATTCCGTGGCTATTCTGCGTCAGGGCGCCGAGTCCCAATCTGAATGAGGAAACCGCCACTACTTGGACAGCCGGGATCGACATCAGCCCGGAGTCCGCGCCGGGATTCACGCTTTCACTGACCTATTTCGATATCGATTATCAGGATCGAATCGTTGTGCCGGGACCACCCTCGCCGTTCGATATCCTTTCTCAGGAATCGCAATGGGCCGAGGTGATCACTCGTAGCCCCGATCCGCATCACGATCAATGCGATCTGTGAGCAGCCCGGAGTTCGATCCGGATATTGGCGGCGATTGCGGCTGCCACGCCACCGAGCTGTCATCGTCGACTATCGGCTGAGGAATCTGGCGATCACCAGGACTCGGGGCGTCGATTTGAAGTTCGATTACCAGCTGGCGACCAGTCGTGGCGAATTCGAGTTCGGAATGGTCGCCAACTACACGTTCAACTTCGATCAGGCCTTTACGAGGACGGCGCCGGAAATCGATCTGGTGAACACGGTCGCAAGTCCTCTGGCGCTTGCGATTCCGCGGCACCGTCGAATGGAATCAGCACGGGCGCGAGGTTGCGGGATGGCGAATTGGCACGGTCGTCGACCATAGCGGCGGTTACCGTGACGTGCGAGCCGGCTCGGCGCCGGGTCGACGCGTTCACTACGATCGATCTTCAGGCAGGATATCGCACCGGTCACATCGGTGGATGGCTCGGCGACACCGAGATTCTTTTGAACGTGATCAATGTTTTCAACTCGACACCGCCCTTCGTAGACCGAAGCCTGGGCTATGACTTTCAGAATGCGGATCCGATCGGCCGGATAGTCGGGACTCTACACTCAGAAAGAGCTGGTAGCCGAAACGGATGCGCAGCCCAGGCGCTGCGCATCCGGTTCGCTCAGCTCAGAGCCTCCATCCGAATACCAGCATCGTGTTTGTATCCGATTGGATTTCCCTTCGTCTCCGTCGTCACATCGCCCAACTCAACAAAGTCCAACTCTTCGACGATTTCCTCGTGATCGACCAAGCTTTCGATTGAGGTGTTCATTTCTTCTATCTCCAGTTCTTATTTGATTAATCAATTAATCATTTTTTAGATTCTCTCCATGAGACGGTTGCACTCCGTTTTCGCGGGGCAAATTCCGGCCGTTCAGACCGCGACCTGGCCTGACTCCACCACTTGGCGGGAACGTCGCGTAGCCTATTGCACCGATGAGCGGCGAAGGCGAGCGCAATGCGAAGAATTGCGACGCGCAAATTTTGGCTCGATCGTTGTGTTGTCACCAACAATGGTGCGCGCAAAATAATGACTGCGCGAAAGCAGCAATTTCGTTTGTTTGAGTTGCGTGAAATAAACTTGTAACAACCCAGACAGTTGTCGCGCGATATTGAAGTGGCGAGCTAGATTCAGTCAGTGCCGCGATCGTAACGCACATCATGGAAGTGCGCCCGAGTGATCGAAGAATTCTTCCGTGGCGCCTGCTGGAACGGCAGCGTCTCCATGCTGATGAGTTTCGACTGCATGACTGGAGGGCAACACAGGCCAGGATTAGCGGACGCCCGGGCTGGCATTCTGGCTATCGTCTGTGTTGCTCGAGAGGCGGGGCCGCCCTTGTCGAGATTTTTTGAGGGGGGTTCTCCCGGGCCGAGTCTTAGTAGGTAACAGGTAGCAGGAAGGACTCCAGGCGCCAGCAATGGGAACGGTCAGTTACGTGATGACGCAGCGAGGCGGGCTCCGGAGGAGTTCATCAGCCGTCTCACCCGTTCCCACGGCTTGCAGCTGCATCGGTTTCTTCTGCGCATGCTCGGACGCAAGGAACTGGCCGAGGATGTCGCTCAGGACGCGTATCTGAAGATTTATCGGCTTTCACGCCCTGAAGAGGTGACATGCCCCCAGGCGCTGCTATTCGACGTCGCGACCAAGCTGGCTCTTACGCGACTGCGGAAGATGAGAGCGGAAGCTGGTCTGACGATGGCCCTCGGCGCCGGAGCTTGACGAGATGGCTGATCCTTCTCCCCGCCCCGACCGACAAGTGGCGGCCCACCAGGTCATGCAGAAACTTGCCGGTATCGTCGAGAAATTAGCGCCGAACTTACGGCAAGTGTTCGTAATGAGATATGTAATGCAGATGCCCCGTCAGGAAATCGCCGACCAGCTGAACATCAGCATCGGCGCCCTCGAGCAGCGCCTGACTCGCGCTCTAGCGCAGTGCCGATCGCGACTGTCGACGCTGGACTTCGATTGGCTGGGCCTGGATTGAACGGCGCTGGAGGTTAAGGCCCATGTCATCCGCCATTCCTTCTGAAGACATCATCCGAGACCGGGCGGCGTACTGGACCGCAAGGCTCAACGACAGCGACGTCGGCGAAGCCGAGCGGGAAGAGCTGCACGACTGGCTGTTGGCCGATCCGCGCCACGCCAGGGAATTTCGCGCCCACAACGCGCTCGTCGGTCTGGCCCGCGAGTTTCCGCCCGATCTTCAGGCCCGCCTGAGCGGCTTTGCTTCCTCTCACAACACCCAGTCCGGCCGAGCGGCCAGGCCGCGGTGGGCGGTGCCGGTTGGGTTGGCCGCGACATTGATGATGGCGCTGGTTGCTGGCACCTGGCTCATCACACGGCCCCCTGCGCCGCAGCCGGCAGACGTTTTCGACCCGCACAGGCGAGGTTCGCACCGTCCCTTTCGAGGATGGGAGCGTGGCACATCTCAACACCCGCACGCGGATCGAATGGGTGGGAGGCAAGTGCGAACGGATAGTGACGCTGGCTGAAGGCGAAGTGCTTTTCGACGTGGCATACGATCCGAGCTGCCCGTTCCGTGTCGTGCTGGATAACATCGAGATCGAAGTGCTGGGCACGCGCTTCAACGTCTATCGCAAGAGCAACGGCGAAACCATCGTTACCGTGCTTGAGGGCAAGGTCGCGGTGAGGTCGCGAGGCAAGGCTGGCAAGCGCCGTCCTGGCGGCACGAGGTCGCCGCCAACCAGCGAGTCGTGGTTCACCCCGCCGCTGGGGCACCAGCGACGTGCCATCGACCCGTGCCGCCAACGCTGTGAGATGGCGCGAAGGGTATCTCGAGATCGAGGATCAGCCGCTGGCCGCGGTGCTGGATGAGCTCACTCGCTATACGGATCAGCGGATCGTCATTCGCGATCCGTGCGTCGCAAGGTTTCGTGTCGGCGGGGTCGTGAGCGTTCGGGACGTGCGCAGCGCACTCGCGCGCCTCGAAAAGGTGGCTCCGCTGCGTGTCGAAGAGCATGACGGCAGGTTCACGTTCACAGCTGAATAATCGAACTGAATGATGAATATCAAACGACGAGGAAAATACCATGCTCATTCTGACCAGGCGGCCTCTCGAGGCCGTAATGATCGGAGACGAGGTGACGGTGACGGTGCTGGGGGTCAAAGGCAACCACGTCAGAATCGGAATCAAGGCACCTAAAAGCATCCCCGTGCATCGCGAAGAGATCTACGAGGCCATCAAGCGCGAGCAGGAAGGCGGAAATCCCGCGCAGCCGCGCCCTGTGACTGACTGAACCCCAAAAGGCGATCCGCGGACGACGCTGTGGACGGCGCCGCTGCGCCTCTCTATAATTCCGCGGCTTCGCAGCCGGGCCACGTAAGTGGTTGCCGGATAAAGTAAAAGCGCTTTCGTCCAGTTTCCAGTGGGATGCCTTGTGTGGTCGCGAACGACCCTCCCAATGCGCGCCGCCTGGCCTTCGGCGTCGTGCTCGGGCAAGCCGTCGTGACCGGCGTTGCCGCGCTCGCGAGCCTCGCCATTGGCGGCTCGCTTGCGGCCCGCTCGGCCTTGGTCGGCGGTGGCATCAGTACGCTGGCAAGCCTTGGCATGGCCGTCGTCGGCTTCAGCCAGGGGAGCACGAATGCGCAGCGCGCGGTCATGGCGTTCTTCGCCGGTGAAGCCGTCAAGCTGATGTTGATGGTCGCGCTGTTTGTGATTGTACTGAAGACTATGGAGGTGTCGCCCCTGCCGCTGTTTGCGGCGTACCTGGCGACCTTCCTCGTTTATTGGATCGTGTTGGCGGGACTTGTGCGGAATTCATGATGGCTGCAGAACAACTCGCGTCGGAAGCACCCAACGCCACCGAATACATCCGCCACCACCTCACCTTTTTGTCCAACAAGGAAGCGTCGGGCATCATCGATTTCACGGTGATCAACTGGGACAGCGTGTTCTTCTCGGTTGTGCTCGGCATTCTTTTCGTAGGCTCCTTCTACTTAGCGGCGCGTCGCGCGTCGCGAGGGGTGCCGACCGGGTTTCAGGGCTTCGTCGAGCTGCTCGTCGAGACCGTCGACAAGAACGTCAAGGAAAGCTTTCACCATACCAACGCGCTGATCGCCCCCCTGGCGCTGACCATCTTCTGCTGGGTGCTGCTGTTCAATTCCATGGACCTGCTGCCGGTCGACCTGCTGCCGATGATTGCGCAAGCCTTCGGCATAGAGCACCTGAAGGTGGTTCCGAGCACCGACGTCAACGTCACCTTTGCTCTGGCGCTCACCGTGTTCGTCCTGATCATCTACTACAGCATCAAGATGAAGGGACTGGGCGGTTTTCTGGGCGAGCTCACCATGCAGCCGTTCAGCACCAACAACAAGGCGCTGAAAGTCGTCCTGATCCTGCCCAATTTCCTGCTGGAGTCGGTGCCGCTGCTGGCTCGCCCCATCTCGCTGTCACTGCGCCTCTTCGGCAACCTGTTCGCCGGCGAGATGATCTTTCTGCTGCTGGCGCTTCTGACGATGTCGGGCTTCCATCTTCTGACCAGCGTCTGGGGTTGGGCGGGCCTGATCGGCCAGTTCGTGCTGAGCCTCGTCTGGGGCATCTTTCACCTGCTTGTGATTACGCTGCAGGCCTTCATATTCATGATGCTGACGATCATTTATCTGTCGCTGGCTCATGAGCATCACTAGAGATTTTTTGTAGGAGATATCGATGGAAAATATTGCAGCCATCCAGGGCATGACCGTTCTTGCCGTGGGTATCATCTTCGGCCTCGGCGCGCTCGGAACCGCCATCGGCTTCGGCATCCTGGGAGGCCGCTTCCTGGAAGGCGCCGCCCGTCAGCCCGAGCTGACACCGATGCTGCAGACCAAGATGTTCATCGTCGCGGCGCTCGTCGACGCGGTCGCCATGATCGGCATCGGCTTCGCGCTGTTCTTCACTTTCGCGAACCCGTTCCTCGGCGCTGTGTCGGGCGGCGGCTGAGAGCGGACAGTCGCTTTCGTGCTGACCGTGAAAGGTAGGAGACGGCCGTGAATATCAATCTCACGCTTATCGTCCAGACGCTCGTGTTCATCGTGCTCATCTGGTTCACGATGAAGTTCGTGTGGCCGATGATCCTCGGCCCGATGGAAGAGCGGGCGACGAAGATCGCGCTGGGCCTGGCCGCAGCGGAGAAGGGCCAGCAGGAGCTCGCGCAGGCGAACTCGAAGTCGGAGGCGATCATCCGTGAGGCGCGTGAGCGTGCCACGCAGATCATCGACCAGGCGCAACACCGCGCCAACGATCTAGTCGAGCAGGCCAAAGGCACCGCCACGCAGGAAGGCAAGCGGCTCTTGGCCGCTGCCCAGCAGCAGATCGATCTCGATACCACGCGCGCGCGCGAAAGCCTGCGCAAGGACGTGGCTCAGATCGCCGTGAGCGCAGCTTCGAAGCTGCTCGAGCGCGAGATCGATCCGAAGGCGCATGCCGACCTCATCGGCAAACTGGCGACGCAGATCTAGCGATGGCCGACAAGACCACCATCGCAAGGCCTTACGCGCGTGCCGCATTCTCGGATGCGCGTAGCAGCGGCAGGCTCGCTCCATGGTCCGAAGCGCTGCGCGCCGGCTCGGCGGCCGTGCAGGATGATCGGGTGCAAAACCTGCTCGGCAATCCGCACGTCACTCCTCAGCAGCTCGCACAACTCATCATCGACGTCGCGGGCGGTCAGCTCGATGAGCACGGCCGGAATTTCGTGCAGACGCTCGCGGAGAACCGCCGCCTGGCGCGCTTGCCCGAGATATCCAAGCTGTTCGATGCGCTGAAAGATGCCGAAGAAGGCGTGGTCGACGTCACCGTCACTTCCGCGGCACCGCTCGACGATGCACAGCAGCGCACCCTCGCCGAGGCGCTTGCCAAAAGATTGAAACGAGAAGTGCGCCTGCACTCCGAGACGGATGCGGCACTGATCGGCGGCGCGGTGATCCGCGCCGGAGACCTGGTCATCGACGGCAGCCTGCGATCGCGCCTCGAACGCATTGCGTACGAGCTGACCGCCTGAACGAATACGTAGAGGACGATCCATATATGGCCATCAAGGCATCCGAAATCAGCGATCTGATCAAGCAGCGGATCGACAATTTCAAATCGGTCACTGAAGCGCGCAACGTCGGCACGATCGTGTCGGTCACAGACGGCATCGTGCGCGTGCACGGCCTCGCCGACGCCAAGTATGGCGAGATGCTCGAGTTCCCGGGCAACACCTTCGGTCTCGCGCTCAACCTCGAGCAGGATTCCGTGGGTGCCGTGGTGCTGGGCGACTACAAGCATTTGAGCGAAGGCAATACGGTCAAGACCACCAACCGCATCCTCGAAGTGCCGGTCGGTCCTGAGCTGCTCGGCCGTGTCGTAGACGCGCTCGGCATTCCAATCGATGGCAAGGGCCCGATCAAGGCTACTCGCACCGCGCCGATCGAGCGTGTGGCGCCGGGCGTGATCTACCGCAAGTCCGTGAGCCAGCCCGTGCAGACCGGGTACAAGGCAGTCGACTCGATGGTGCCGATCGGCCGCGGGCAGCGCGAACTGATCATCGGCGACCGCCAGACCGGCAAGACCGCGATGGCCATCGACACCATCATCAACCAGAAGTCCTCCGGCATTAAGTGCGTGTACGTCGCGATGGGCCAGAAGCAGTCGACGATCGCGAACGTCGTGCGCAAGCTCGAACAGCACGATGCGATGAAGCACACCATCATCGTCGCGGCGTCCGCCTCCACGCCTGCCGCTATGCAATACATCGCCGCGTATTCGGGTGTGACGATGGGCGAGTACTTCATGGACAACGGCGAAGACGCGCTAATCGTCTATGACGATCTTTCCAAGCAGGCGGTCGCGTATCGCCAGATCTCGCTGCTGCTGCGACGCCCGCCGGGCCGCGAAGCGTTCCCCGGCGACGTGTTCTATCTCCACAGCCGCCTGCTCGAGCGCAGCGCCCGCGTGAATGAGGAATACGTGGAAATGGTCACCAAGGGCGCCGTCAAGGGAAAGACGGGCTCGCTCACCGGCCTGCCGATCATCGAGACTCAGGCTGGCGACGTCACGGCGTTCGTGCCGACAAACGTCATCTCGATCACTGACGGGCAGATCTTCCTGGAGACCGACCTCTTCAACGCCGGCATCCGGCCCGCGATGAACGCCGGCATCTCGGTGTCCCGCGTCGGCGGCGCCGCGCAGACGGACATCATCAAGAAGCTCGGCGGCGGCATCCGCCTCGCGCTCGCACAGTACCGCGAGCTCGCGGCCTTCTCGCAGTTCGCCTCGGACCTCGATGAGGCCACCCGCAAGCAGCTCGAGCGCGGTCAGCGCGTCACCGAGGTGATGAAGCAAAAGCAATACGCCCCGATGTCGGTCGCGGACATGGCGCTCACGATCTACGCCGTGAACAACGGGTACATGGACAAAGTGGAGCTGAAGAAGATCGTCGATTTCGAAGCCTCGATGCAGGCCTTCGCCAAGACGAGCCACAGCGCCGCGATGAAGGCCATCAACGACAAGCCGGTATTGAAGGATCACGAGGCGACGCTGAAGCGCATCGTCGAGGATTTCGTCGCGACGGGAACGTACTGAGCGAGCCATGCCGGGCACGAAGGAAATCCGCACCAAGATCGCGAGTGTGAAGAGCACTCAGAAGATCACCAAAGCCATGCAGATGGTGGCCACGAGCAAGATGCGGCGCGCGCAGGACCGGATGAAGCTCGCGCGGCCCTATGCGGACAAGATCCGGCAGGTGATCGGTCACCTGACTCAGGCGAATCCCGATTTCAAGCACCCGTTCATGGCGGAGCGCGAGCCGAAGTCGATCGGCATCATCGTCATCTCCACGGACCGTGGACTCGCGGGCGGCCTGAACGCAAACATCTTCAAGCAGGTGCTGATTCTGCTGCGTGAATGGCAGACCCGGGGTGCGCAGGTCAGCCTGTGCCTCATCGGCAGCAAGGGGCTCGCCTTCTTCCGCCGACTGCAGCTGCCGATTCTCGCGAACGTTACGGGGCTGGGCGACAAGCCACACGTGAAGGATCTCATCGGTACCGTGAAGGTGATGCTCGATGCCTATCGCGACGGGCAGATCGACCGGCTGTTCCTGGTGAACTCGCAGTTCGTGAACACCATGACGCAGAAGCCCACGGCCGCGCAGTTGCTGCCGATCGAAGCGGTCGATGTCGAGGGGCTGCAGGAGCACTGGGACTATATCTACGAGCCGGATTCGCGGGAGATTCTCGATGGGCTGCTGATGCGGTACATCGAGTCCCAGGTGTATCGCGGCGCGGTCGAAAACGTGGCGTCCGAGATGGCCGCGCGCATGGTCGCGATGGGGGCCGCCTCGGACAATGCGGGAAAGTTAATCGGTGAGTTGCAGCTGGTATACAACAAGGCACGCCAGGCTGCGATCACCAAGGAATTGGCAGAAATTGTCGGCGGCGCAGCCGCCGTCTGAGGAATTTGAATGGCACAGGCAACAGGCAAGATCACGCAAATCATCGGCGCCGTCATCGACGTCGAATTTCCGCGCGAATCCATTCCCAACGTCTATGAAGCGCTCAAGCTGAAAGACGTCGATCTCACGCTCGAAGTGCAGCAGCAGCTGGGTGACGGCGTCGTGCGCACCATCGCGATGGGCGCTTCGGAAGGATTGCGGCGCGGGCTGGCGGTCGAAACGACGGGCGGCCCGATCACCGTGCCCGTCGGCAAGGCGACTCTCGGACGGATCATGGACGTGCTCGGCGTCCCGCAGGACAACCGCGGTCCGGTGTCCTCCGAGCACCGCCTGCCCATCCACCGCCCCGCCCCGTCATTCGACGAACAGGCGGGAGGCCAGGATTTGCTGGTCACCGGCATCAAGGTCATCGACCTGCTCGTGCCCTTCGCGAAGGGCGGCAAGGTCGGCCTGTTCGGCGGCGCCGGCGTCGGCAAGACCGTCAACATGCTCGAGCTGATCAACAACATCGCCAAGCAGTACAGCGGCCTTTCGGTGTTCGCAGGCGTAGGCGAGCGCACCCGCGAAGGCAACGACTTCTACCACGAGATGGCCGAATCCGGCGTCATCGATCTCAAGACGCTCTCGAACTCGAAAGTCGCCATGGTGTACGGCCAGATGAACGAGCCGCCGGGCAATCGCCTGCGCGTGGCCTTGACCGGGCTGACCATGGCCGAGCACTTCCGTGACGAGGTCCGCGAGGACGGCGGCAAGGGCCGCGACGTGCTGTTCTTCGTGGACAACATCTATCGATACACGCTGGCCGGCACGGAGGTGTCCGCATTGCTGGGACGCATGCCATCCGCGGTGGGCTACCAGCCGACGCTCGCTGAAGAAATGGGCGTGCTCCAGGAGCGCATCACGTCGACGAAGACCGGATCGATCACGTCGATCCAGGCGGTGTACGTTCCTGCGGACGATCTCACCGACCCGTCGCCTGCGACGACGTTCGCGCATCTGGACGCCACCGTCGTGTTGTCCCGGCAGATTGCCGCGCTCGGCATCTATCCCGCGGTCGATCCGCTGGATTCCACGAGCCGCCAGCTCGATCCGCTGGTGGTCGGCGAAGAGCACTACAATATCGCACGCGGCGTGCAGGCCGTGCTTCAGCGGTACAAGGAGCTGCAGGACATCATCGCAATCCTGGGCATGGATGAGCTTTCAGCCGAAGACAAGCTCACCGTGTTCCGCGCGCGCAAGGTGCAGCGGTTCCTGTCGCAGCCTTTCAACGTCGCGAAGGTGTTCACCGGCCAGGACGGCAAGATCGTCCCGCTCAAGGAGACCATTCGCGGTTTCAAGGGCATCATCAACGGCGAATATGATTCGCTGCCCGAGCAGGCCTTCTACATGGTCGGCTCGATCGACGAGGTCGTCGAGAAGGCGAAGACGCTGCAGTAAGAGCAACATCCCATGGCCGAAACGCAAAACACCATCCACGTCGATATCGTCAGCGCCGAAGGGGAGATCTTCTCCGGCCCGGCGAAAATGGTGTTCGCGCCCGGCTCTCAGGGTGAGCTCGGCATTGCGCCGCGCCATGCGCCGCTGCTCACGTTGCTCAAGGCGGGCGAAGTGCGGGTGCAGCCTGCGGAGGGCGAAGAACAGGCGTTTTTCGTCGGAGGGGGCTTGCTTGAAGTGCAGCCTCGCAAGGTCACCGTGCTCGCCGACACGGCCGCTCGCGCGAAAGATCTCGACGAGGCGGCTGCGCTCGCCGCTAAGCAGCGCGCCGAAGAAGCGCTCAAGGAGAAAGTGGACAAGGTCAGTCAGGCCGAGGCGCTCGCAGAGCTCGCCCGGGCCGCCGCTCAGCTGAAACTCATCGAGCGGCTGCGCAAGATTCGTGGTTGAGGCGATCGGCTTTTAAGTCAAAGGCTTTCGACCCATGCAGTTGAGCGTGGTCATACTCGCCGCCGGCCAGGGCAAACGGATGAAATCCGACTTGCCGAAGGTTCTGCAGCCCCTCGCGGGCCGGCCCCTCCTCAAGCACGTCATCGATACTGCCCGATCGCTCGGCGCCGAAGTGCACGTGGTCTACGGTCACGGCGGGGACCAGGTTCGCGAGGCGTTGAAGGACGAGCGCGTCTCATGGGTGGCGCAGGCTCAACAGTTGGGCACCGGCCATGCCGTGATGCAGGCCCTGCCCAAACTGGCAGACGCCGGCCTCGCCCTAGTGCTCTACGGCGACGTGCCGCTCATCAACCGCGCCACGCTGGAAGAGCTCATCAGGCTGGCCGGGGTCAACGCAGTGGGATTGCTCACCATGCAGCTCCCAGATGCAACGGGGTATGGGCGAATTGTCCGCGATGCGCGCGGCCAGGTGCGCAAGATCGTGGAGCAGAAAGACGCTTCCAAGGCGCAGTTGAAGATCCGCGAAGGGAATACGGGCGTCGTCGCGGTGCCGGTAAAGCTATTGAAGAAATGGCTGGGCCGCTTGAAGAATGATAATTCGCAGCGCGAGTACTACCTCACCGACATCATCGCCATGGCGGTGAAGGACAAAATCAAGGTTCGCCCGCTGATCGCCCCGACGGCGGCGGAAGTCATGGGAGTGAACGACAAGGCGCAGCTGGCCGAAGTGGAGGCGGCACGCCGTCACCTCGTGGCCCGGAATCTGATGCTTGCCGGCGTGGCGCTCGCGGATCCTGCGCGGTTCGATTTGCGCGGCACCCTGGCCCATGGCTGCGACGTCTTCGTGGACGTCAATGCCATCATCGAGGGTGATGTGAAGCTGGGTGATCGCGTGCGCATCGGCCCCAACTGCATCATCCGCAACGCGCAGATCGGCGATGACGTCGAGATCCACGCGAACTGCGTGATCGATCGCGCGACCGTTGGCGATTCATGCATCGTCGGACCGTTCGCTCGCCTGCGTCCGGGAACGACCCTGGGCCATGCCGCTCACATCGGCAATTTCGTCGAGGTCAAGAACTCCCGATTGGGCGATGGCAGCAAGGCGAACCACCTCACGTACCTGGGCGACGCCGTGGTGGGCAGTAAGGTGAACGTCGGTGCCGGAACCGTCACCTGCAACTATGACGGCGTGAATAAGTTTCCCACCCACATCGACGATGGGGCGTTCATAGGATCTGGAACCATGCTGGTGGCTCCGGTCCGCGTGGGTGCCAATGCCACCATCGGTGCCGGCTCGACCCTCACCAAGGACGCGCCAGCGGAAAAGCTGACGCTCGAGCGCTCAAAGCAGGTCACGCTCGAGGGTTGGAAGCGCCCGGTTCGAAAAAAGCCCTGAACGACATCAGGCCGGCATGGCATCAGCCACGCCGGCCTGAGGTAAGCGTCAGGGATTAAGGCTAGCGAGCCCTTCCGCGCCGGAACAGATTCACTATCGCCAGCAACACCACGGCACCCAGCAATGAGACGAGTAGCCCGCCCAGGCTGAAATCGCCGGAATTGATGCTGCCTTGGCCCACCATTGGGCCGATCAGCCAACCGCCCAATAACGCTCCGACGATGCCGACGACAACGTTGAGCACTATGCCCTGCTGTCCGTCCGTCCGCATGACCATGCTGGCAATCCAGCCAATGAGACCACCTACGACCAACCAGATGATGAAATTCATATCGAGCCCCTTAGTTATGAAGGTATCCCCGGAGCCCGTATCCGCAAGATGCGTACCTGAAGCGGAGCAGCGGGGTTGGGTTCACGGCGCCGGCCCAGTCCTTCTGGCACACTACCCGGCCCCGTATACCCGAGATTTCACATATGTGCGGAATAGTTGGGGCTGTCGCCGGTCGCGATGTCGTCCCGGTCCTCATGGAAGGGCTAAGACGCCTGGAATACCGGGGGTATGACTCGGCGGGCCTTGCCGTGCTCAACGGCACCCACCACCTGACGCGGGTCCGCACCCAGGGGAAGGTAAAGGTGCTTCAGGAGGCGCTCGATCGCACGCCACTGCATGGCAACCTGGGCATTGCCCACACCCGCTGGGCCACGCATGGGGTGCCAAGCGAGCGAAACGCGCATCCGCACATCTCCCGCGATGGGCTCGCCATCGTCCATAACGGAATCATCGAGAATCACGAGGAACTTCGTGCCGAGCTCAAACGCGCCGGCTATGAGTTCAGCTCCGAGACGGACACCGAAGTGATTGCGCACCGCATACACCATCACCTGCAGACGGTGAAGGATCTCTTCAAGGCAGTGCGTGCCACGGTATCCGAGCTCGAAGGTGCCTATGCGCTCGCCGTGGTCAGCGAACACGATCCCGAGCGAATCATCCTCGCGCGAGAGGGTTGCCCGGTCGTGATCGGCCTTGGCGAAAACGAGAGTTTCGTGGCCTCCGACGTCTCGGCGCTGCTGCCCGTCACCCGGCGCTTCATTTTCCTCGAAGAGGGCGATGTCGCCGACGTTCGTCGCGGTGCAGTTCGCATCCTCGACAGGCAGGGCGCATCCGTCGAGCGCGTGGTGCGGGAAAGCGAGTTGTCGCCAGAGGCAGCCGAAAAGGGCCCGTACAGCCATTTCATGCTGAAGGAAATCCACGAGCAGCCTCGCGCGGTCGCCAACACGCTGCAGGAGCGGGTCGCCAACGGCCGTCTGCTCGAGGCAGCGTTCGGGCCGACCGCCACCGACATATTCAAACGTACGCGGCACATTCATATCGTTGCCTGCGGCACGAGCTTCCATGCGGGCAGTGTTGCCCGCTATTTCCTGGAGCAGATCTGCAAGCTGTCCTGCACCGTCGAGATCGCGAGCGAGTATCGCTATCGCAGCCCGGTCGTGATGCCGAATTCGCTGTTCGTGACGATCTCGCAGTCTGGCGAGACGCTCGATACTGTTTCCGCGCTGCGCCTCGCCAGGCAGGCCGGATATCTGTCGACACTCGCCATCTGCAACGTTCCGGAAAGCCCGCTGGTCCGGGAGTCCGAGCTGGTGATGCTCACGCGCGCCGGCCCGGAGATCGGCGTGGCTTCGACGAAGGCGTTCACGACGCAGCTCGCCGCACTGGGCATGCTGGTAATAGCGCTGGCCAAGCACCACGGAGCCGATGCGGAGCGCGAGCACAACCTGGTGTCGCGCTTGATCGAACTGCCCTCGCTCATCGACAAGACACTGGCGCTCGATCCGGTGATCGAGCAGCTGGCGAAGCGCTTCGCCGACAAGCGCCATGCTCTGTTTCTCGGCAGGGGCGCGATGCACCCGATCGCGATGGAGGGCGCGCTCAAGCTGAAGGAAATTTCCTACATCCACGCCGAGGCGTATCCGGCCGGCGAGCTCAAGCACGGGCCACTGGCGCTGGTGGACTCGGAGATGCCGGTGATCGCGGTTGCTCCGAACAACGATCTGCTCGAGAAGCTCAAGGCAAATCTGCAGGAAGTGCGCGCCCGCGGCGGTGAGTTGATCGTGTTCGCCGATCCTGAGTCCGGCATCGCCGAAAGCGACGGGATCACGGTGATCCACATGCCCAAGCACGTCACGCAGGTGCAGGCGCCCGTGGTCTATACCATTCCGCTGCAGCTGCTGGCATATCACGTGGCCATTCTGAAAGGCACCGACGTGGATCAGCCGCGGAATCTGGCGAAGAGCGTTACGGTTGAGTAACCGGGATTTCTCCAGCCAGCTGATCGTGCCGCCCGGCAGCAAGCCGCGCCTGCGGAACAAGGATGCGGATCGGGACCTTGGATGGTCCAAGAAGAAGGCTGCAACTGCACTGGAGAAAAATCGCCGGCGCCTCGAAGAGCTGCAGGCCAAGCTCTATGCGGATGGGCGTCACGCCGTTCTCGTGGTGCTGCAAGGCATTGACGGGGCGGGCAAGGATGGAACGATCCGCCACGTGATGACCGCTCTCAATCCTCAGGGCTGCACGGTCACGTCATTCAAGGCGCCGAGCGCCGAGGAATTGCGCCACGATTACCTCTGGCGCATCCACCAGAACGTGCCGGGTCGCGGCGAGATCGGCGTGTTCAACCGCTCGCACTATGAAGACGTGCTCGTGGTGCGTGTGAGCGAGCTCGTGCCGCGCTCCATCTGGAGCGAGCGCTACGCGCAGATCAACGAATTCGAACGGCTGCTGTCGGCGAACGGCGTGCGCATCGTAAAGTTCTTCCTGCACATCAGCCAGGATGAACAGAAGCGCCGCTTCGAGGCGCGCATCCGCGATCCCAGGAAGCGCTGGAAATTCGATCCGGACGATCTGGCGAAACGCAGCCAGTGGGACGCGTATCGCCAGGCATTCGAAGCCGCGCTAGCCCGCTGCAGCACGGACTGGGCCCCGTGGTATCTCATTCCGGCCGATCACAAGTGGTTGCGCAACCTCGCCGTCTCGCAGATCCTGGTTCGGGAGCTTGAAAGCCTGCCGCTGCATTATCCGAAGCCGAGCTTCGATCCTGCGAAGGTTCGAGTGATCTAGTGAGGAGAGCGACATGGTGATGGCCGTCGTACTCATCAACGTCCGCACCGATGAGACCAGCCGCGTCGCGGAGGAGCTGGCGAACGTTCCGGGTGTCTCGGAGGTGTATTCCGTGGCGGGCAACTTCGATCTGGTCGCCATCCTGCGCGTCAAAGACAACGATGCCCTTGCCGAGCTCGTGGCCGATCGTCTGCGCAAAGTCTCCGGCATCACGCGCACCGAGACCTTAATTGCGTTCCGCGCCTACTCGCGGCACGACCTGGCAAGCCTCTTCAGCCTGGATTGAGCGGCGGGAGCGAAGTCATGCCGGAATGATCTGCGCGAGCAAGTCGTAGGCGTCGGCGCCTATGACCTTGACGTCAGCAAACTCTCCCACTGCGAGCTTGCCGGCCTTCTTGATCCGCACCACGCCGTCGATGTCCGGCGCGTCGCCTTCGCTGCGTGCAATGGCGGTTGTGCCGTCCAATGAGTCCACCAGCACCCGCATGCGCTGACCAACGCGTGCGGCGAGGCGCTTGGCGCTGATCGCACTGGCCCGTTCCATGAAACGAGCGTGGCGTTCCTCCTGGACCTCCGGCGGTACGTGGTCCGGCAATGCATTGGCCGCGGCACCCTCGACCGGCGAATATTTGAAGCAGCCGACGCGATCGAGCTGTGCGTCATCGAGCCAGGCGAGCAGTTCCTCGAATTCTACTTCGGTCTCTCCCGGAAACCCCACGATGAACGTGCTGCGAATTGTCAGAGCCGGGCACTCGCTGCGCCATTTTTTGATTCGCTCCAGGGTGTTCACCGCGTGTGCCGGTCGACGCATTCTCTTGAGCACGCTCGTGCTGCCGTGCTGGAACGGGATGTCGAGATACGGCAAGACGCGCCCCTCGGCCATCAGCGGGATGACTTGATCCACGTGCGGATAGGGGTACACATAGTGCATGCGCACCCAGACGCCGAGCGTACCGAGCGCTCGCGCCAGGTCTATGAATCGCGACTCGTAAGCGGTGCCGCGCCATGAGGCGGACCGGTATTTGATATCTGCGCCATAGGCGCTCGTATCCTGCGATATCACGAGCAACTCTTTCACGCCGGCCTTCACCAGCCGCTCCGCCTCGCGCATCACTTCGTCGATTGGCCGGCTTGCAAGCAGCCCGCGCATCGAGGGGATGATGCAGAAGCTGCATTTATTGTTACAGCCTTCGGAGATCTTCAAATAGGCATAGTGCCGCGGCGTAAGGCGGATGCCTTGCGGCGGCAGGAGGTCGAGGAAAGGTTCGTGCGTGGGCGGCAAATGCTCGTGCACGGCGGACATGACATCTTCATAGGCATGGGGCCCCGTTACCTTGAGCACTCGCGGGTGGCGTTCGAGGATTCGCTCGGGGCGGGCTCCAAGGCAGCCGGTAACGATCACACGGCCGTTCTGCTCGAGCGCTTCGCCGATGGCGTCCAGTGATTCGTCCACCGCGGCATCGATGAATCCGCAGGTGTTGACCACGACCACATCGGCGTCTTCGTAGGTGGGCGAGACGGCGTAGCCCTCAGCGCGTAGCTGCGTGAGGATGCGCTCGGAATCCACCAGTGCCTTGGGGCAACCGAGGCTTACGAAGCCGACCTTGGGGGACCGCATAGGCATGGAAAAGGGGCGGTGCTCGCAAAAAAGGGTCGCCATCCTAGCCGCGCCAACCCGAAACCTCCACTCGGGAGCTTGGACCAGCGCGTAACCGTCAGCGCTGTGTCGGTACCGGCGTGGTGCTCGTCTCTTCCGTCGCGGCGGACGAAGCGCGCCGGTCCTCGTGGCTCACTCTGAACAGGACGAGGAAAATCGCCAGCGCCACGAGCGGCATCAACAGCCAGGGCCAGAAGGGCTGCCGTCGGGCCGTCCTTCTGGTGTCCGAAGTGTTCTCTGGCCGTGCAGACATGGGCCGCGAGACTACGCTGGGCGGTCTTCACGGGCAATAGAACCACCTCGCCAACCCGCGACGCCTGATGCATAGTCCCGCGGCAAACGGAGCGGGCTCAATGAACGGCGACAAGCGCAATTTTCTCTTCGTATCCATCACCGGGCTCATCAGCGACATCGCCTGGCAGGTGGCAAAGGAAGGCCATGACGTCCGCTACTTCATCGAGGATGAGAAGGAGCGCGACATCGCCGACGGCTTCGTGCCCAAGGTGGACGACTGGGAGAAGGAGGTGGACTGGGCGGACGTCATCGTCTTCGACGACACGCTCGGCCAGGGCGAGAAATCCCAGGCGCTGCGGGCGAAGGGCAAGCTCGTGGTCGGCGGCACGCCCTACACCGACCGCCTGGAGGACGATCGCTCGTTCGGCCAGGAGGAGCTGAAGAACGAGGGCATCAACATCGTGCCCTATCGCGAGTTCGACAACTTCGATGACGCCATCGCCTACGTGAAGGAGAACCCGGAGCGCTACGTCATCAAGCCTTCGGGCGCGGCGGGCAACGTGAAGCGGCGCCTCTTCGTCGGCGACGAGGACGACGGCCAGGATGTGATGCGCGTGCTCGAGGCCTACAAGAAATCCTTCCCCGACGAGATCAAGAGTCTTCCAGCTGCAGCGGCGCGTCACCGGCGTCGAGGTCGCGGTCGGCGCCTTCTTCAACGGCAAGGAGTTCATCTATCCGATCAACGTCAACTTCGAGCACAAGAAGCTCTATCCCGGGCAACATCGGCCCCTCGACCGGCGAGATGGGCACGGCGATGTTCTGGAGCGGGCCCAACAGGCTCTTCAATTCCACGCTGAAGAAGATGGAGGCGAAGCTCGCGACCGAAGGCTACGTCGGCTACATCGATCTCAACTGCATCGTGAACGGCAACGGCATCTACCCGCTCGAGTTCACGGCGCGCTTCGGCTATCCGACCATCAGCATCCAGCAGGAGGGGATGACGACGCCGATCGGCCAGTTCCTCGCCGACCTCGCCGCCGGCGTCAACCCGAAGCTCAAGGTGAAGAGCGGCTTCCAGATCGGCGTGCGCATCGTCGTCTCGCCGTTTCCGTTCGACGACGACGCGACCTTCCTGTCGGTCTCGAAGCACGCGGCCATCCTCTTCAAGAAGGGCATTCCGGAGGAAGTGCACATCGAGGATGTGATGCAGGTGAATGGCCAGTGGTATGTGGCCGGGCACCTCGGGCGTCGTGCTCGTGGTGTGCGGGCTCGGCCAGACCATGCGGCAGGCGCAGGCCCAGGCGTACTCACGGATCCGCAACATCATGATTCCGGACATGTACTACCGCGATGACATCGGCGAGCGCTGGTTCGAGGACCACGACAAGCTGCACACCTGGGGTTATCTGCGCGAGATTTGACTTAAATACCGTCGAGCGTGCGGTGAATCGCAGGAATAGAACGAATCGATTGAATCGCTATTAACGCTTGAATTAGAGTGCCGCCTACGGTTCACACAGGACGTAGTCCCGGCATGAAGAAGACCACGAACAGAAGACGCACCTCACGCCGAATGAGGTCGCCCGGCTGTTGATGGTCAACCCGGTCACCGTGCGGCAGTGGGCCTCGCGGGGACTGCTTCGGTCGATGGCGACGCCAGGAGGGCATCGCCGTTTTCTTCTGAGCGACGTGGAGGAGTTTGCGCGCAGTCGCGGCTCGGCTCCCCGGCTCGATGCCAACGGGCCGTCCGGAGCGCGTGCTAATCGTCGACGACGACGAGGCAGATCAGCGGGCTGGTTTCGCAGCTGATCCGCACACGCGCGCCGGACGTGAGCCTTGAGGTTGCCAATGATGGCTTCGAGGCGGGCGCGAAGGTGGAGTCCTTCCGCCCGCATGCCCTGGTTCTCGACCTGATGATGCCCGGGATGGACGGCTTCGAGGTCTGCCGGCGCCTGCGGGCGCGGCCGACGCTCAATCACATTCGCATCGTCGCAATGACCGGCGCGCACACGGCGGAAAACGTTTCGCGAATCCTGGAGGCCGGCGCGGATGCCTGTCTCGCCAAGCCGTTCGATCCCGAGGAGATGCTCGACGGCGCTCGGGCTCGCTGGTCCGCGCAGCAGTAAAGGGAGTACTGATCATGAGGCAGAAGATTGATTCGCACGCCGGCCGGCTGTTCCTGCTGGCGCTCGGCATTCTGCTCACCTCGACGGCGGGTCATGCCGCGGCGCGCATGATGGCGTACAGATGGCGCTCGGGCACCAGACGTTTGCATTCGAGCTCGCTGCGCTCATCGCCTTTTTGCTCACGGCGGCATCCGCGGTGGCCTTCTCGAGCCGCAAGCGGCCGGAGACGGTGAATCGCGACCGCCGTACGGAGATCTGATCGATGCTCAACCAGAGAATTCGCGACGTCCCGCCTTCGGCAACGGCACAGGTCGCTCACCTGCAGGCTGCCGCCGGCCTCCGGCTCGATGCAGCCGAGGCAATTGTGATCGTGAGCAGCACACCGGACCGACGCATCGTCTTCGTAAATGCCGCGTTTGCGCGCCTGACCGGCTTCGATGCAGCAGTTCTGGACAGGGAGACCCGCAGATCTACTTGCAGGCAGAAGGCCCGCTGCGCATGGACTCACTGCTGTGGCTCGATACGGAAGCCGACGGTTGCGAGATTCACTGGATCGCGCGCATGCATCGTCGCGACGGTACCCCGTTCTGCGCGGAGGCTCATCTGCACCGGATCGCGAACAAGCTCGGCGCTGGGCACGTGGTGTCTGGTGATCGCCGACGTTAGCGGAGCCGTCTGGCAAGTGAGCGGAAGTCCCGGGCGCGCGGAGCGGCAGCCCTGTAACGTCGTCGAGGCCAGTGTCCTTTGCGCGCGGCGATTCGGTAGCGCCTGCCGCGCTCGGCGGCCATCTGGATCTCGTCGATCGCGTCCTGGAGGGATCGTCGGCGGCAGCGTGCGCAGCAGCAGGCTCGTGTAGCCGAGGATGATGGTGAGCAGGTTGTTGAAGTCGTGCGCCGTGACACCGGCGGTACGCCCGAGAGCTTCCATCTGCGGCGAGTGATCCATAAGTGGCGCCGGATACTACACCGGCGTCCGCGGGTTGGGTAACCTGCCACGCGATGAAAGCCACGGCCGCGCGATTCGATCGAGAAGTACTATCGCGCTACTACTTCGAGCCGCGCACGGCGGTGACGTCTGCACACGAGATGCGCGCTCGCGCTCGCCTGATCGCCGCTTACGTCGAGCACATCGGGTTACCGGTGCGCCGGCTGCTCGATGCCGGATGCGGCATCGGGTTGCTGCGTACGACCGCTGGCACGAAGCTGCTTCCGCGGGCAAGCTACACGGGCTCGAGGCCAGCGAGTACCTCTGCGCGCGCTATGGCTGGCAGCAGGGACTACTGCAGGAGCTATCGCGCGCGCACGCCCTTCGATCTCGTCATCTGCTACGACGTTCTGCAGTATCTCGACGATGCGGACGCCGAGCCGCAGGCGCTCGCCAATCTTGACGCGCCTGTGCCGCGGCGTGCTGTACTTCACGGCGCTGACCGCGGCCGACTGGCGCTGGAATTGCGATCAGCGCCGCACGGACTCAAACGTCCATCTGCGAGCCGCGGCGTGGTATCGCGCGCGCCTGCAACGTGGCTTTCGCGAGATCGGCGCAGGATTCTGGTTGAGGCGCGGCGCACCGCTGACGGTCTGGGAACTGGAGTCATGCACGAATCCGCACATGAGCGCATGGCAGTCTCTCCAGTTCCAGGGAGACGTCATCAGTCGGCGCGGCGAGTCGCCGCTCGGCCTCATTCTCACCGGTGTCACTCGCGACCGGCCAGGAGAAAAAATGCAGCTTGCATTCGCTGCCAATGCTCCAAACGATATCGAGGCCAACCTCAGCGATGCGCGCATCGATCGGCTCGATGCGCGCCGACTACCGGATCGTGAGCAACTCGAGGCAATGGATCGTGTCGGGAGTCGCGCATCTCCATCTCGATGTCGGCGAGTCATTCTATGCAGCGGTGCCGCCGCGAATCGCTCCGTGGCACAAGCGCGCATTCTGGCGCGTCGCTCTGGGCGTCGCCTCGAGCAGGATCGCACGCCGGGTTCTTTTCAGGTCGCGCTGAAAGAAGGCGAGCGGGAATCGGCCACTGCGCACTGGCAGACTGAGCAGCGCCGACCAGGCTCAGATACGGCTTGATCTGCGACTGGAAGGCGTGCGTTCCAGGTGAATTTCTGCAGCACGCGCGCGCGCGCCGCGGCGCCGACCTGGCGTCGATGTCGCGCTCGTAGAGTGCGGCGATGGCTTCGGCCATGCTCTCGGCACTCGCTAGGGTTCGCGAGCAATCCCGACTTCGCTCGTCCACGATCTCGGGGATGGCGCCTGCGCGCGCGCCGACCACCGGACGGCCGCACGCCATGGCCTCGAGAACCACCAGGCCGAAGGTTTCGTTGGTGCCGGCGTGGACCAGTGCATCCGCCGAGGCCAGCCACTGCGCAAGCTCGATACAGTCGCGCCGATAGGGCAGCAGAGTGATGTTGTGCGTCGGCCTGGCTTCGCAGCCCCCGCCGATCAGCAGCAGATGATAAGGCCTGCCCAGCTTGGCGAAAGCCTGCAGCAGCACCGGAACATTCTTCTCGCCGGCGAAACGGCCGGCGTAGACGAGCAGTCGCGTGCCGCGCGGCAGACCGAGTTTGGCGCGAAGGTCCATCGTGCGTCGCTGCGGGGAGAAAATTTCCGCATCCACTCCGAGCGGCTGATGCGCGGTGTGCTGCACGCCGAGGCTGTTGAGATAGGCGCACATCAGGCGGCTGGGAGCGAACACGACATCGAAGCGGTTGTACAGCCAGCGAACGTAGCGACCTAGTGCACGCTCGCTCATGCTTCCCAGGCGCCGTCCGATGATCTGCGGCAGGTTCGAATGATAGAAAGCCGCCAGCGGAATGCCGCGACGCTGCGCTACGCGCGATGCGCACCAGGCTGGATGAAACGCATCGCCTGCCTCGATGATGTCGGGTTCCAGCGAGTCGCCAGCAGCTCGCACCAGCGGCGCGGATTCAGCGGCAGGCGATAGTTGAAAGTGCCCGGCACTGGATAGCCGGCGACCGTGCACACGGAGCCGCGCTCCACATGCTCGGCTTTGCCGGGCACAACGATCGAGTGTGTCCACGAACTGTGCGTGGCGCAGCCAATCATGCTTGGCCGCCAGGTACCGTTTTACGCCACCGCTGGTAGGCGAATAGAAGAGGGTAGTGTCGACGAGGTGCATGCGTGGATCGGGTCTTCTCGATGGGCCCAGCGGGACAGCAAGCTTCGGGCCCGCATTGCACCTTCATGCCGGAGACCTGTCAAGCCTCAGGCCGCGCGTGATCTGTGGCTCCCGCGCGTCTTGCGCCGCGGCCATTGCAGCCAGTACTTCGTCGGCGCTCGCGAAGCGATCCACCGCGGGATTTGGCCAGCAGCCGCGTCGAGCAGCGGCTGATGATGCGACGAGCTCGGCGGCAGCTGTGGCACCGGCGCATTGACGTGTTCCTGAAGCACCTCGATCGCCGAGGTCCCGGTGAAGGGCTTTCGTCCCGTCAGCATTTCATAGTAGATGACGCCCAGGCTGTACAGATCGGTGCGCGGATCGAGCTCTTCACCGAGTGCCTGCTCGGGACTCATGTAGTACGGCGATCCGCGCAGCACTCCGGTGCGCGTGCTCTGCAACCCGCCCTCGAGATTTCGCGCCAGGCCGAAGTCGATCAGCGCCACTTCATCGTCCTCGCGCAGCATCACATTGGGTGGCTTGAGGTCGCGATGCAGTAGGCCTGCGGCATGCACCACGCGCAAGGCGGTTGCGATGCGCTCGAGGTAGCGCAACGCTTCGCTGCTCGGTCACGAGCGCCTGCAGCCGCGCCTTCAGATCGCCGCGCGGAAAGAGTTCCATGGCGAGATACTCGCGACCCGCATGCGTGCCGTAGTCGTGAGATCTGCACGATCGCGGCGTGTCGGAGGCGTCGAGACTGCGGCATACTCTCGCGCCAGCAGTTGACCTTCACGCGCTCGGTCTTGCTGATCTTGAGCGCAACCTCGCGCCCGAGCGCGTCGCTGTCCGCACGATAGACGATCGCCTTTTCCGATTCGCCGAGCGCATCGCCGATCGTGTAGCCCGGTATGAAATCAGATGCGATCGGCGCAGAGACGGTCTCATCGCGGACATCACCGATGATGTTGTCGGATGTATTTGCAGTCCGCGCGAGCTTCGCCAAGCGGCGCGCCACCCTGCGCTCCACTCTACGCATGGCGAGCCGCACCACGGTCTTGAGTCGGTCAGGCGTCAGCAGGCGCTTGGGTAGATAGTCGAGGGCTCCCAGCTGGATCGCACGCACGGCGGTGAGCTCGTTGCCGTCCTCGGCGATCGCGATCACGGGCGGAAATACCGGGTTGGCGCGAAACTGGCGCAGGCGCTCCAGGCCTTCGGAAGCGGGGTCTTCCGGAGTTGAGCCGAAAGATGCTGCGAACAGCAGCAGGTCGCAGTCATCCCGCTCGACGGTTGCAACACCTTGGGCGAACTGCTCGGCATCGACAACGCTCACAGTTGCGTCGGGACAGAGCACGCCAATATGGCGCCGCAACCATTCCGCGTAGCGCGAGTCCCGATCGACGACGAACAGTCGGGGTTGCATGCGCGTGCGCCGAGGTTATTGCAGCTCGAATCGGATGCGCACGTTCGTGCGCTGCGAGACGGCCAGGCCATCGCGCTTGACTGGCTCATATTGCCACTGGCGCGCCGCGGCGATGGCTGCGGCGTCGAACACCATGGCGGGCTCTGCACGGGTCACGTCGACCGCACCTACCGAACCATCGGGCTCGATCGTTATCAACAGGTCGACCCAGCCTTCCGTGCCGCGATCGCGCGCTCCCTGCGGATACTGTGGATTAACGTGATGCAGCTTGTTCAACGAGGTCGCGGCGACGATTTCCTTCGCCTTCGCGGCCTGCTCCGCGGAGGCAATCTGCTGTTTCAACGCCGCGACGCCGGCGTCGTCGGCGCCCACTTCCTCGGCCTGCGCACGCCAGCGGCGCGCCGCGTCGAGCTCGTTCCTACCGGCGGCGGCGCGACCTTCGGAGACAAGGCGGGTTGCAAGGGCATCGTGCGCGAATCGAGTGGCGGGATGCGTCGACTCGGCTCGAGTCAGCTCACCGAGGTAGTCCTTGGCACTGTCGCCTTGAGGCTCGACCAGCCGGCCCTGCGACATGCGTTCGTTGAAGAGTTGAGAAAGCCGCGACATCGAACCGGCATGCGCGGCGATGCGCAGCTGCCGCGCACGCGCTACCAACTCGTCCAGTTGTTCAGTTGGCGCGCCCGCCTCTGCTGCCAACTGGATCAGCCGCTCGCCTTCTTCGGCGTTTCCTTCGGTCAGCGCAGTTCGCGCCTGAGTCAAGAGCGGGTCGGCCAAGGGCGCTCGAGAAACTTCGGGGGCCGAAACCGGGACGGCGGCAGTGGCCGGCGCGGGCGTGTCAGCCGGCGCGAAATCGGGAAGAGGAACAAGCGCCGCTGAATTGTCGATCGTGGCGTCCAGGGCGTCCATCGGGAGCGGTGTTTGTTCGAGCTGCAGATCGAACTGCGCGAGCGAGAATTCCGCGGGCGGCGCGGCCGGCAGCTCTGACTCTCTGGCGATCACGCCCTGAGATGGAATGATGGCTTGGGGCGGTGTCTGCTGGCGCGTGGTGAACCACGCGGCAACCGCTACCACGGCGGCGCCTGCCAGCAACGCTGTCCACAAAGGCTTGCGCGATCGGCGTACCGGAAGTACGCGAGTCGTCCGGGTCGGCGAAAGCGCGACCATGTTTGCTGTCTCTTCGCCGTGGCGGCGCCAGGCAGCGGCCACGAACAGCCGTACCCGTTGCTCGGAGACCGGCTTGTGCAGAAATCGGTACACCGAGCCTTTGGTGATCTGCGGGCCGAGGGCAGCCTGGTCCTGCGAATGCTGCCTGCCACCACCAGCACCAGATCGGGAAACTGCGATTTGAGGCGCTGCGTCAACTGCGCGATCGAGCTGGAAACTGCGGCGGTGTCGATCAGTGCCACACCGCCGTGATCGTGAATCAGCAGGCCAGCCAGTTCATGCTCCGCATCCACCGCGACGATCACATGCCCGGTGACGACGTTCCGTAAAGTGCCGAGCAGGTCTCCGTCGCGGGTGAGCACTATCAGGCTTTCGCGTGGGGACGAGACAGCCGCCGAAAGGCCGGCAGGCAGCATCAAATCCGCATCGTCGGACGGGGTGCGAGCGCCAAGGTAACAACTCCGCGAGCAGCGCTGCACCATGACTTATGCCCCCGTAGCTGTCTCAACCGGCAGTCGGAATTTGTGAAGCCCGTCATGCGTTATGCTGCGGAACCGCCTCAGGTGGCCATGGGTCTCACCGGCATGATCGACACCTCCATTTTTCGTCTCCGGGCCCGGTACGCCGGCCTCGCCTGTAGCCTCTTTTTGGTCCTGGCCGGCACGGCCGCGCCGCCGGCAACGTGTCCAAGGCGCAGGAGCGCGCGGCCGCAGAGTTCCTGACTGCCGCGGCGTCCGGCGATCCTCAGGCGGTTGCCTACGCCATACACCCGGCAGAGCTCGAGGCGCTGCGCCAGAGGATCCTCACGCAGATGCGCGAAGAGGCTAAGCGCAACGACAGCACTATTCGTGGCCGCCTGTTTGGCGTCGCCATGCCGCTCGCGGATCTAGAGCATATGACGAGCGTGGGCTTCTTACACGACGCTCGCACGGCGCATCCAACTGGGTGGGCGGCCGTACCGGGAAGTGGATGGCATTACCGCCATTCCCGACAAGAACGGCGCAGTGCTCGTGGTGGTGCGGGGCAAGCCGCCAAAAGAACTCGGCACCGTCAGTATCCTGCACGTCGTGGCGATGAAGCCCTACGGCAAGGATTGGAAAGCCCTTGTCCCGGCGCAGATCGAAGCGCAGATCGAGGATCTCGAAACGGGCCGCCGCAATGCTCCACCGGCGCCGCCCGCCGCACCTGCGGCAGCCGGTGCGGCGAAGCCGGCGGCACCGGCCGATTCGGGGTTGCCGCCGGCGATCACCGAACTGCTTTCAAATGCCGAAAAGGCGTTGAACGAGAGCCGTTGCGAGGACTACTACGATCGCTACATGAGCCCTAATTTCCGTCGGGTGACGGCGAAGAAGGCGCAAGAGGCGCTGATCAGCACGTGTCGCAACAGCACCGGCACTCGGGAAATGCTGCTCGCCACCATTCGCATCGTGCGTGGCCTGGTGCCGCGTTTCGAGTACGAAGGGCAGCGCGCCGTATACGACGTGTCGGACCAGGGACTGCCCTACGACCGCTTCGTGCTCGAGCAGGTGGAGAAGCGCTGGTACATCGCGGAGTAGGGGCGTACTCGCGTTGCGAGCAGGAACTTCGAGCTGCGATAGGACAGGATCGCCCCGTCCGGTGTGATCTGCTCGACGCGCACTCCGTCCGCCAGAGAGCCACCTTCGTGCAGGCGCTGCATGTTGAGAAAAATAAACCTGCCCTGCGGATTGGCCGAATAGACGTGCATGTCGAGTCGCAGTTGCGGAAGGCCGGAACCGGGTGACGAGGCGAGATCGTCATAGGTCGGCAAGGGCCCGGCGCCGGTGATCACATTCGGTTGCGATCCCGGGTGCATGCCCGCGTTGGGGTTGATCGCAGGCTCGTAGTCATCTGAATTGAGCGTCGCTTCGGCAGGAATAGCCTCTGCAGGCGCAGGCGACGATTCAATTGGCTGCGAAGCCGGCGGCACCGGCTGCGCCTGTTGGATGGAAACGGGCGCAGCGGTGCTCGCAACGTTCGGGGCTAACGCCGGCTCAGCCGTACGCGGTTCCGCCATTGCAACCGGAAGTGACGCCACTGGCTTGCGCAGCACCAGCCGATGCGACCACGCCCACATTCACCAGCAACAATACTGCGAGCGCAATTGCCCAGAGCGGCAGTCCCGGCCTGGGCGCTGCGACTTTCACCTCGAACAGCGCAGGTCCGGTGTGGCGCTGGCGATCGCTCTCCGACTTCTTCAACGCATCGAGGATGAAGGACATCGTCAGCCGCCCTGCGGCGATGCCGCGGGTTCGAGAACAGGGGCCGACGCTGCGCTGGCGCCGTTTTGCCGCTGCAGCAAGACGAAGTCCCCGTACCAGTAGCGTGAAAGCTCTGCGATCGTCACGTCGCGCCGCGCACCGCCTAAATCGATGCGCGCGCCCTCGTCGGACAGCTCGGCGACCACGACCTGATGTGCGCCGCCCTTGTCGTCGTTGAGCATGAGAATCGCCGGGCGGTTGTAGTGGCGCAGCTGTCCGAAGGAGCCACGCTGCATCAGACACTCGAGCCCTTGCTGCTGCGCCTGCGTGCAGGGGTCCACGTCTCCCGCAACGTAAGTGGCGTTCCAGAGCTTGAAGAGGCGCGTGAAGGCATCGTCAGGATCGGTTTCCGCCTTGAATTGATCCAGCAGCGCCGCAATGGAAGTTGCGGCAGGCCGCGGCGCGGCAGCCACTGGTAATGGCGCCGGATCTCGAGTGTTGTTTGAGGGGTGCCGCCTGCACGGGCGTTGCCGCGACTGCGCCGTGCGCACCGGTGTTCGCCCAAGGTGCCAGCTGCCAGAGGGCCCAGACACCGACTGCGAGCACGACGCCGGTGGCTGCGGTCGCTGCCCACGGCAGCCATCTCGGCACGAAGCGGCGACCGAAGACCTCTGCTGCCGCATCACGTACGAGCGATGGCGTAACGCGATGCCTGTCCTGGGTGTACGCACCCGAGCAATGCACGATCGGAGATCACGTTGATAACCCGAGGCACTCCGCCCGAGAGTCGATACACCTCGCTCAGCGCGAGCGGAGTGAAAATGTCGGTAGTGGCTCCCGCGACCCGCAGGCGATGCCTCACGTATGCGGTCGTTTCGTCCGAGGACAGCGGGTCGAGGTGGTAGCGGCCCGTGATGCGTTGAGCGAGCTGCCGCAGCTCGTTGCGCGCGAGCAGCTCACGAAGCTCGGGCTGCCCGATCAGAATTATCTGCAGCAGCTTTTGAGTGTTCGTCTCGAGATTGGTGAGCAGGCGCACCTGCTCGAGTACTTCGGGGGCGAGGTTCTGCGCCTCATCGACGACAAGCACGACGCGGCGCCCGCCACCGTGCGCCCGCAGCAGGTAGTCGTTGAGGATGTCCACAAGGTCCTTGCCGCTGCCGACCGCATCATCCGGCACGCCGATACCGATCTCCTCGCACAGCGTGAGCAGAAACTCCGGCGCCGTCATGCGTGGGTTCAGCACCAGTGCGATCTCGGCGTTCTTCGGAGTTTGTGCAAGCAACGAACGGATGATGGTGGTCTTGCCGGTGCCGACCTCGCCAGTGAGCTGGACGAAGCCGCCGGCCTCTTTGATTCCGTACAGCAGGTGAGCCAGGGCTTCGGCGTGGCGCGCGCTCAAATAGAGATAGCGCGGATCGGGGGTGATCGCGAAGGGCTTCTCGTTCAGGCCGAAGAAGGAGAGGTACATCGGCGCGGGAGTATTGCATGGGCGATGGATGGACGCGATACGAGTCGCTGAAGACGGGATGCGATTCGCGTTGTGCCCGCCCTTCGGCGCGACCGATCAGGGGCTGTCGGTGGATGGAGACCCGTGCGCGGATTGAGTCGGCTGCGAAAACAGCGCGAGCTGATCTGCGGGCGTGAGATGGCTCACGCCCACGCCGAGCAGGCGCAGCCGTGCTCTTGGGTTTTCCAGCAGCCAGTCGGCCAGGAGCTCGCTTGCGACGTTTGAGATCGTTGCCGGCTGCGTCGGTGGCCGGAGCGATGCTGCTTCTGGCGGGTGAAAGTACTGAAATCGTGGCGGCGGATCTTGATGGCGATGCACGCTGCCACCAGGTGCTTGGCGCGCATGCGGGAACAGGTGAGATCGGCCAGGCGCGCAAGCTCGGTGTGCAGATGCGCGGGGTCGGCGATGTCGACGTCGAAAGTATCTTCGGCGCTGATCGATTTGTCTTCGAGCTCCGCATGCACCTGGCGCTCGTCGATGCCTGCAGCCCGGTCGCGCACGCGCTGCGTATAGCGCCCGAAGATCGGCCATAACTGGGAATCGGCCGCGGCACGAAGCTGCCCGAGCGTGCGGATGCCGATTGCTTCGACCCGCGCGCCTGTCTTCGCCGCCGAGGCCGGGAAGCCGGCGCACGCTGAGCGGATCCAGGATCTCATTGACGTGCTCCGGGGCGACGACGCTCAGTCCGTCGGGCTTGCCGAGATCGGAGGCGATCTTTGCGACCAGCTTGTTGGGACCGACTCCAACGGATGCGGTGAGCCCCGTGGCTTCGCGAATGCGCTGCTTGATGAGCCGCGCAACACCGGTCGCTTGCTCGAGGGAGCCGGCGCGCGCCGAAACATCCAGATAGGCCTCATCGAGAGACAGGCCTTCCACGAGCGGCGTGATGTCGCTGAATATTGCGAAGACTTGCCGCGAGACTTCCTTGTAGCGCTGCATTCGTGGTCGAATGCAGATGGCGTCGGGACACAGTCGCCGCGCGCCTGTGCATCGGCAGCGCGGAGCGCACACCGAACTTTCGCACCTCGTAGCTCGCCGCAGCCACTACACCTCGCTTTCCGGCCCATCCGACGACGACGGGCTTGCCCCTGAGCTGCGGATTGTCGCGCTGTTCGACGGATGCATAGAAGGCATCCATGTCCACATGCAATACGGAGCGAGCGGCGCCGGCCATCGGCCCGCACTAGTTCGCGACGGTGATTTCGATCTGCTTCGACTTCACCGGTGGATTGTGCGGAATGTGATTCTGATCGCCCAGCAGCAGCTGCAGGGTATGCTTGCCGGGCTTCAGCTCGATTGAAGTCTCGGTCTGTCCCTTGCCGAAGTGCACGATTTTGTCCGTCGCGGGCAGCGGCAGGCCGGTGTCGCCAGGCGCATCGGTGTCGATGAGCAGGTGATGATGGCCGGTGTTGTCGAACTTCACGCCGGCGGGCGCGACGCCCATGCCCCTCAGGCCGAACTGCACCACCACCGGGCTTTTCACGGTAGCCCCGTTCTTCGGGCTGATGATGTACACCTCGGCGCCGGCCGGGGCCGGGGTGCGATCTTGAGCGAGGGCCAGGGGAGCAAAGGCGACGAGGGCGGCAAGGGCGAGAGTTCGCATGATAATTCTCCGGTGGCGCAATCAGGCGACGTGAAAGTTCGTCAGTGTACCGGACGGTTCCACCTGCGCGGCCAACTCCTCCGGCGCGAAGTCGTCGACGTTAATGATGTCCATCACCTTGCGATCGTAATCACGCAACGCCGCGGCCTCGGTTTCCGAAATGATGCCCGCGGCCAGCGCCTGTTGAATCTGCCCGGGCAGATCCAGAGCGCTGACACGCGCCGGTCTTCACGCCTTCGACCCGAATGCGCTTCTCGATCGGCTCGGCGGTCGCCGCCAGTAACAGCACTTCCTGCAGCAGGCCGAGCGGATTGCCCGGCTCGCACCGCTTGATAGACGAAGCGGCACAGGCGCTCGCGCGCCTGCGTCGGACTCATCACCAGCTCAGCCAATGCGCGACCCAGTCGGTCGCTCGGAGCGGAGTAGGTGAGCCCGCGCGGCATCACCATGCATCCGCATCAGCCACGCCAGCGGGCGATTCGGGAAATTGCGCAGGAAGCCGTGCAGCTGTTCCTGCGCATCGTATAGGAGGTTGCGGCAGGCCCACTCCACGATGGGCATGTCCTCATCCGGGCGGCCCTGATTCTCGTGATGCTTGAGCACCATCGAAGCGAGGTACATGGCAGAGAGCACGTCCCCGAGGCGCGCCGAAAGGTTTTCCTTCTTCTTGAGATATCCGCCGAGCGTCAGCATCGCGACGTCGACGACGAACGCGAAGCGAGGCGCTGAAGCGCACGATGTGCTGGAAGTAGCGCCTGGTCGGCGCCCTTGATCGGCGCACGCGTGAAGCGCGCGAACGTGAGCGCCATGATGAAGCGAGCGCACCGCATTGGAGATCGTGAAGCCGATGTGGCCGAACAGCGCCCTGTCGAACTCATCCACGCCTTTGCGGCGATCGGGGTTCCGCGCTGCGTTCATCTCGCGCAGCACGAACGGATGGCAGCGAATCGCACCCTGGCCGAAGATGATGAGATTGCGGGTCAGCAGGTTCGCGCCTTCCACCGTGATGGCGATCGGCACTGCCTGGTAGCCGCGCCCGAGATAGTTGCGCGGCGCCGAGGCAGATGCCTTTGCCGCCGTGCACGTCCATCGCATCGTTGGCCACCTGACGGCCCATCTCGGTAACGTGATACTTGAGCATCGCCGAGGGCACGGAAGGTCTTCTCGCCGCCGTCGATGGCGCCCGCGGTGACCGATCGCGCGGCATCCATCGTGTAGGTGAGGCCGACCATGCGCGCGATCACCGCTTCGACACCTTCGAACTTGCCGACCGGCATGTTGAACTGCCGGCGGATGCGCGCGTACGCGCCCGTGGCCCAGCTCGCAGCCATGGCGCCGCCCGTTGCGTTCGAAGGCAGCGAGATACAGCGCCCGACGGACAACTGCTCGACCAGCATCCGCCAGCCCTGGCCGGCCATCTTCGGCCCGCCGATGATGAAGTCGAGCGGCACGAACACGTCACGTCCCTGGATCGGGCCGTTCTGAAACGGAATGTTGAGCGGGAAGTGCCGCCGGCCGATGGTGATGCCTGGCGTGCTGCGCGGGATCAGCGCGCAGGTGATGCCGAGATCGCTCTCTCCACCGAGCAGCTTGTCGGGATCGAACATGCGGAAGGCGAGGCCCACCACCGTCGCGATCGGCGCCAGCGTGATGTAGCGCTTCGAAAAGTTGAGCTGCAGCCCGACGATCTCGCGGCCCTGCCACACGCCCTTGCAGACGACGCCGCTGTCCGGGAGCGAGGCGGCATCCGAGCCGGCGCGCGGCCCGGTCAGCGCGAAGCACGGCACTT
Source organism: uncultured Gammaproteobacteria bacterium (assembly GCA_963759725.1). Taxonomy (GTDB): domain Bacteria; phylum Pseudomonadota; class Gammaproteobacteria; order Steroidobacterales; family Steroidobacteraceae; genus CAVXAE01. The sequence goes on from CAVXAE010000001.1 coordinate 590,495, forward strand.
CTTCGCCGCGCGCCAGCCGCGGCAGGTAATGATTCTTCTGTTCCTCGGTGCCGTAGTGATTCAGCAGCTCCGCCGGCCCGAGCGAGTTGGGAACGGCGATGGTTGATGAAGCGGTGGCGCTGCGGCCCGCGACCTTCACCAGCACGCAGGAGTGGGCGTATGCGGAGAACTCGAGCCCGCCATACTTCTTCGGGATGATCATCGCGAAGAAACCCTTCGACTTGAGGAACTCCCACACCTGAGGCGGCAGGTCGGCGCGCCGATGGGTGATGTCCCAGTCGTCGAGCATGTGGCAGAGCTCCTCGCACGGACCGTCGACGAACGCCTGCTCCTCGGCAGACAACTGTGGCGGCTTGGCGGTGAGCAGCTTCGACCACTTCGGCTTGCCGGTGAACAACTCGCCGTCCCACCAAACGGTGCCGGCTTCGAGCGCCTCTTTCTCGGTCTGGGACATCGCCGGCAGCATCCGCAGATAAGTCTTCATGAAGCGCCGCGTGATGAGCGCCTTGCGCAGCGGCCGCAGGTTCAGCAGCCACAGGCATCCGAGCATCAGCCAGAGAAATCCCTTCCAGATTCCGGCCGGCGCGCTCTCGGCTCCGAAGATCGTGTAGGCGGCAAGTAGCACGGTGAACGTCACCGTGAACGTCAGCAGAGGCAGCCGCTTGTAAGCGAGGAACAGGACGGCAGCAATGAAGACGAGAGTGATGATGCCGCCAACCTGTGTCACGGCATAGGCGACCGCGCCGATCACGAGCAGGATTAACAGTGCTCCGAACATGCCGATTCCTCTAGGCAGGCCGGTGAATGCCGCTGCGCACTATAGCTGCGAGGGGAGCCCCGCGATAGGTTACGGCCGGCGCCGCGGGCGCCAGCATGATGTCATCTCCCGCAAGAGGCGGGGCCGTGCTCAACCCAGCAGTTCTTTGACTCCGTCCCGCTCTTCGCGCAGCTCGGCAAGCGTGGCGTCCATGCGCTTGCGGCTGAATTCGTCCACTGACAGTCCCTGCACGATCTCATACTCGCCATCCTTGCAAGTCACCGGATACGAGTAGATGACGCCGGCCGGAATTTCGTAGCTGCCGTCCGAAGGTACCGCCATGCTCACCCAGTCGCCGTCGGGCGTGCCGCGCACCCAGTCGCGCACGTGGTCGATCGCTGCGGATGCGGCCGATGCGGCAGACGAAGCGCCGCGCGCCTTGATGATTGCCGCTCCGCGCTGTTGCACGACCGGAATGAATGTCTGCTCCACCCACTCACGTTGCACCAGCGAAGCGGCCGCCTTGCCGTCCACCTGGCAATGACTGATGTCCGGATACTGGGTCGAGGAATGATTGCCCCAGATCGTCATGCTTGCGGATTGTGGTGATGTGCTTGCCCGTCTTCTCGGCGAGTTGTGCGATTGCACGGTTATGGTCGAGACGGGTCATGGCGGTGAAATTGCGCGGGTTCAGCTCTTTGGCATTGGCCTGGGCAATGAGCGAATTGGTGTTCGCAGGGTTGCCGACCACCAGGACGCGCACGTTGCGATCCGCCACCTCGTTCAGTGCCTTGCCCTGCGCAGAGAAAATCTGTGCATTGGCGACCAGCAGGTCCTTGCGCTCCATGCCGGGGCCCCGTGGCCGGGCGCCGACCAGCATCGCGACGTGACAGTCGCGAAAAGCCGATCTTTGCATCGTCCGTCGCCACCACTCCGGTGAGCGTGGGGAAGGCGCAGTCGTTGATCTCCATCAATACGCCCTGCAGTGCCGGCAGGGCCGGCGTGATCTCCAGCAGCGAGAGGCGCACGGGCTGATCCGCGCCCGAGCATCTGGCCGGAGGCGACACGAAAGGCAAGGGCATAGCCGATCTGGCCGGCAGCGCCGGTGATCGCGACGTTCATGACAGGCTTCATGGAAGGCTCCGCGAGAAAAAGCACGCCATTCTAGCAGGCTGAATCCGCGCCTCTCGCCGGCGCGCTTCGCACCTAGCCGGCTCTGGTCCGGCACCACCGGATAATCGGGCCATGCCTTACGGAAGGCCAGCCACTCGCGCTCGGCGTCCTCGGCCTTGCCTTGCGTGCGCAGGGTTTCAATGCGCTGCAGCCAATGCGCCGGATCCTCAGCTGGCCTGGCGGATGCCTGTTCCTCGCCTGCGGGGGGCGCGCGCTGGTTACGGCCACGGAATTGAACGCGCCGGAAGCGGCGGCCTTGGCGTCCGATGGGGCCGTCTCGTCAGCTTCGCTTGCCGCCATGTCGGAGGCCTGTGCGTCGAGGCAGAAGCCGGGGGAACCTCCACCGGCGCGGTGCGACTTGTTGAGCTGGATGCAATGCCCTGTTCGGTCCGCAGGCGCTCGAGAAGCTCGCGCCTGCGCAATGTCGGCTCCGCCCGCTCGCTTTCTCCGATCGAGCGAGTGGGCATGCGGCACATCGAGGTCCACTTCTGGAGATGGCGGCGAGCTGGCGACGCTCTCGGCCTGAACATCACGAGCGCAGTCGGCGCTGTCCGTCACGTGCGCTTCGAGGGCGTCGGCTTCCCCTGGAGCGGTTTCGGCAGCAGGCCGAAGTGCAGCATCACGGTGAACGTCAACACGACCGTGGCTGCCGAGCCCCATCGGCAGCGCCCAGCGTGAGGTCGTGTAGAAGCGGGGCGAGCCGCGGAAGCGCGGATGGCCTCGCGCGCCTGGCGAGCACGATGCGATCGAGCTCATCCGGTGGCTCTAGGCCCTCGCGCTCGCGCGAGCCCGGACCGATGCGCGCAGCGGCGTGACAGGTACGCCTCGAATGCTTTCTCGTGATCGAGTTCGCTCATGTGCCCGCCTCGGCGGCGCTCACTGAGCGCACCGCGCAGCTTTGCCACGGCATAGCGTAGCCGGCTCTTCGCCGTTTCCATGCCGACGCCAGTGATGTGTCCGATCTCCTCGAGCGACAAGCCGGACTCCTCGTAAAGCAGAAAACACGTCGCGCTGCTCGGCCGGCAGGGCCCTGAGCGCCACCTGATACCGCGCGGCAATCTCCGCCCGCTCCGCCCGGGCATCCGGCCGCTCCGCAGCGGGCGCCGCTGCCGCCATCTGCCAGTCCTCCTCGAGAGCTGCGCGCCCTCGGGCCGACCTTTTACGCGGCGGTAGTGATCGATGCAGCAGTTGTGCGCGATGCGGTACAGAAACGTCGTGAACTTCGCCCTGGGTTCATAGCGCTCGCGACTGGCGATCACCTTTGCCCACACTTCCTGGAAGAGGTCGTTGGCGATCTCCACGTGGCGGGTGTGGCGCGCCAGGTAGCGGTACAGGGGGCCGCGATGGCGGGCATAGAGCTTTTCGAACGCGCGCACGTCGCCGCGGCGCGTAGCTCAGCATCAACCGCCGTCGTCTCCGCAAGCATGGCCTCTACTGTACGGCCAGAAGTGGGTCGGCGAAACCCGGGCGCTGTGAGACCATGCGACCCCCATGACCGACCCCCAAGGCCCTCCCGAGCCGAACGAGTACGACGGGCCGGAGATGGTGGAGCCCGTGGAGGCTCTCGGCCGTCAGGTCGTGCGCCGCTGGCAGGAGATGCTGCAGTCGGCCTCGCCTTCGTGGGCGCCCACCGTGACGCTTGGCCGGGCGTTGCGCAGCGTCAAGCGGCTGCGCCTCGACCTCCGTCGTGCGCCATGTATACGACACCGGCATCACCGCGATGCCCATCGTCGCGCTCATCGCGTTCCTGATCAGCGTGATCATCGCCTACATGAGCGCCCAGCAGCTGCAGCGCTTCGGCGCGGAGATCTTCGTCGTGGACCTGGTCACGATCGGAGTGCTGCGCGAGCTGGCGGTGCTGCTGACCGCGATCATCGTGGCCGGCCGCTCGGGCAGCGCGTTCGCCGCCGAGATCGGCGCCATGCAGCTCAACGAGGAGGTGGATGCGCTCGAGGCCACCGGTGTCGATCCCTACGAGGTGCTGGTCGTGCCGCGCATCCTCGGGCTGGTGATCGCCCTGCCGCTGCTGACGCTGATCGCCGATCTCGTCGGGCTCACTGGGCGGCGCGCTCCTGTGCCGCTTGCTGCTCGACATGCCGCTCACCCAGTACCTCGGGCGCGTGAACGACTGCGATCGCGGCGACCACCTTCTGGGTGGGCATCATCAAGGCGCCCGGTGTTCGCGCGTGCTCATCGCGCTCGCCGGCACGTATCGCGGCATGCAGGTGCGCGACTCCTCGCGCGAGCTCGGTCGGCTCACGACGGTGGCGGTGGTGCAGTCGATCTTCCTGGTGATCCTCGCGGATGCGCTGTTCGCGGTGATCTTCATGGAGCTCGACATTTGAGCGCCGGCAAGCCCATCGTCGAGGTGCGCGGCATCGTGAACCGCTTCGGCGCGCAGGTCGTGCACGACCGGCTCGACATGGAGGTGATGTCCGACGAGGTGTTCGGCATCGTCGGCGGCTCGGGCTCCGGCAAATCGGTGCTGCTGCGGACCATCCTCGGGCTGCGTCCGGCCGCAGGCCGGCAAGGTGTGCATCGAAGGCCGCGACATCACGAAGCTGACGGCCGCAGGAGCTGCGCTCCATCAAGACGCCATTACGGCGTGACTTTCCAGCAGGGCGCGCTGTTCAGCTCGCTCACCGTGCTGCAGAACGTGCAGTTGCCGATGATCGAGCACCTCGAGCAGACCGACGAGGAGCGCGACGAGGTCGCCTGAAGAAGATCGAGCTCGCGGGCCTGCCCGCGGAGGCGGCGGAGCAAATATCCTGCGCAGCTCTCGGGCGGCATGATCAAGCGCGCGGCGCTGGCGCGCGCGCTGGCGCTCGATCCGAAGCTGCTGTTCCTCGATGAGCCGACTTCCGGACTCGATCCGATCAGCGCCGTCGGCCTTCGATGAGCTGATGGTGTCGCTGCGCGACAAGCTCGGCCTTACCGTCGTCATGATCACCCACGATCTGGACACGATCTTCCGTACCTGCAATCGTGTCGGCGTGATCGTGGACAAGCGCATGGAAATCGATACGCTCGAGGGCATCGTGAATCACACGCATCCCTGGATCCAGGCCTATTTCCACGGCGAGCGCGCCCGCGCGCGGCTCGCGGCACGCGAGAGCCAGTCATGGAGCGTGAGGCCAATTACGCCGCGGTCGGCGCCTTCGTGGTGCTGGTACTCGTGCTCGGCACGCTGTTCGTCTACTGGTACTCGGACAGCCGCGAGCATCGCGACTACACCCGCTACGAGATCTACTTCGAGGGCAGCGTCAGCGGACTCGAGCGCGGCTCGGCAGTGCGCTACCTCGGCGTCGATGTCGGCCGCGTCGTGCAGCATGAACGTCGATTCGCGCGATGCGAGCCGGGTGCAGGTCATCGTGGACATCGATTCCTCCGCGCCGGTGTCGGCGCGCACCGTCGCCGAGCTGTCGCTGCAGGGCGTGACGGGCCTGCTGTACGTCGATCTCATTTCGCAACACGCGGCAACCGGCGGCTCGCCCGCGCCGTGCCGAGCGAGCGATATCCCGGTCATCCGCTCGGCACGCTCGAACTTCGACGTGCTGCTCTCGAGCCTGCCCGAGCTCATCGGGCTCGCCAACGAAGTGGTCGAGCGCGCGAACCGCATGCTGAGCGATGAGAACCTCGCGGCGGTCGCGAGCACGCCTGCACAACATCAACCAGACGAGCCGCGCAGCTGCCGGACAACGGTGCGCGAAGTGCACGCGCTGGTGACGGAGCTGCGGGGCACGGCGGCGGACATCCGCACGGTCGCGCAGAGCGTCAATCGCACGACGCAAAGCGTCGGGCCGGATTTCGCGGCCGCCATGAAGCGGGTCAACGACGTCGCCGACAACCTGGTGGGCGCGAGCGCCCAGCTCGAGCAGCTGGTGAAGGACAACCGCACGCGATCTGCGCTCCTTCACGCGCGATGCGCTGCCGGAGTTCGAGCGCTTCCTGCGCGATGGCCGTTCCGCCGCCCGCGAGATCAGCGAGCTCGCGCACGGCCTGCGCGAGGATCCCTCGCAGCTCCTCTTCCAGACGCCGCCGCGCGGCGTGGAGATTCCGCGATGAGAAGGCTCGGCGCATTGCGTTTCGATCCTGGTGCTTGCCTGGCTGCGGCGCGGCTGCTCGGGATTGTTCAACAAGGACATCGCCGGCGGATCAGACCTACCTCCTGCGCGCCGCACCGCGCCGAAGGCGCCGCCTCCAGGCCTAATGCGCCGAGCCTGCGCATCGGCCGCACGCTGGCCGCACCGGGCCTGGACGCGGATCGAATGGTGCTGGTGCGCAGCGACCACCGCATGGATTACTACGCGGCGAGCCGCTGGGTCGCGACCGATTCCGCAGATGGTCGAAGACCTCGCGGCGGAGACACTGCGCAACAGCGGCGCGTGGAGCTTCCGTGCACGATTCGCAGGGCGCTTTTCCGACGGACTACTTCCTGCAGATCGACATCCGCCGTTTCGAGGCGGATTACACCGAAGAGCATCGAGCCGAAAGTGCACGTCGTACTCGATTGCACGCTCGGCCGTCGCACGGATCGCGAGCGGCTGAGGCACTTCGTCGCCGAGGGCAGCGCGCCGCCGGTGCCAATCGCCTGAGCGCCGTGGTCGCGGCTTTCGAATCCGCAACGCAAGCGCCGCGCTGCGCCACGCAGTACGCCGACGCAGAGCAGGCTCGCGCTCAGAACGTCGACAGCCCAGTCGACTCCATGAACCGGTACAGCCAGTAGCGCGACGGCGCCGGATCGGCGTAGACGCCGTAGTCAGCCGTGTACTCGATGCCGAGCGGGGCGCGGTTGCTCCACAGCGTGTCGAAGTATTCGAGCACCTGCGCGGCAGAGCGGCGCAGTCGCGCGAGCAGCTCGACCGCGACGTTCGCCTCGAGGTTGTAGTCGGCGAGGTTGCGGCGCGTGAAATTCGCCGAGCCCAGCGTCAGCCACATGCCGGCTGCGGCCCGTAGACCATGGCGAGCTTCGTGTGGAACTGCTCGCCGTGGGTGCGGTACCAGCGCACGTGGATCGCGCCGTCGCTCGCGCTCACCAGCTCGCTCGCGACCGGCCGGTTCGGGAATGCCGGACTTGGTGCGACCGAACGCATCCTTGTTCGGATCGAGGATCAGGCGCACCGCGACGCCGCGCTCGGCGCCGGCGAGCAGCGCATCGACGACGGCGCGATCGGCGATGTAGAACATCGCGATGTCGATGGAATCGCCGCGGCCGGCTGCCGCGGAGCGCGCGAGCAGTTGCTGCGAGGATCGCCCCTTCGGTGAGCGACCTGAATTCTGCGGCGGTCGGGCGAGCGGCGCGGTTGCTGCGCAGGCCGCGGCCGATAGCGCAGCTGCCCACGCCAGCCCGAGGCGCTGGCGAGTTCGATCTCGCTCGCCAGCAGCGGCTCGAGCGCCGGGCCACGCACTTTCATCGCGACGTTCGAATGCGCAGCTGCTGGCATCGTGCGGATTTGCGGAGCTCACGATGCCGACCAGCCCGCCGCCGCCGTCGTCCGCCAGGATCACCTTGCGGTGATCCGCCTTGAAGTTCAGCCAGCCGTCGCCCAGGCGCGCAGCGTCACCTGCGCTGACCCGTCATCGAGCGGATTCGGCAGCCAGCCCTCGCCGCGCACTGCTCGTCATCCCACCAGCCGAAGCCGAGGCGCCAGAAGCGCGGAGTAGAGGAAATTGGAATCGCGCAGCGCGCTCGAGATCGACCGTCACGACATCGACACCGGCTCCGCGCAGCATCGCCAAGTCGACTGGACGGCGCGCCACCGTACATCTCGTTGATGGGATCGACGATGAGCAGTACGCGCAACCCCGGGTTGACCTGCCGCGCCTCGATCAGCGCATCGCGCAGCTCGCTCGACAGCGCGCGCACCGGTTGGCCCGCTGCGGCCGCCGTGCCGCGCTGATCGTTGAACAGGAAGAAATCGAGCACGAGAAATTCGCGCGCGGAGCGCACGATGTCGAGCGACCTCGTCGAAGATCGCCTGGCTCAGCATCGGGCGGCCATAGGCATCTGCCGCGGTGATGTCGGCGATGAACTCGAGATCGGCGGCCTGCACGTCGATCCAGGCCCCGTCGATGTGCGTGCCGGCGGACAGCGGCTTGTGGGTATTCCAGAATGCGGTTCCGCAGCCAAGCCGCGAGTGCGGCCAGAAGCACCCAGCGCCGCCAGTTGCGTCGCTTGCGATCAGGCGAGCCGGCTCGCAAGCGCATCCGTCTGGGCGAGGAGACCGGCGTAGGGTGGAGTTCCGTTCGCCTGGCGCGCAGAGCAGCGCGAGCAGATCCTGTGCGGTGCAAGGCTCGCCGAACAGCTTGCCCTGCGCGTAGTGGCAGCCGTGCCTGCGCAGGAACTCCACGTGGCGCAGGCGTCTCCACGCCTTCGGCGACGACTTCCATGCCCGAGGCTGCGGCCCATGTCGATGATGGTGCGCACGATCGTGGCGTCGCCCGCGTCGTCGCTCACGTCGCGCACGAAGGACTGGTCCACCTTCAGCGTGCCGATCGGGAACTGCTGCAGGGCCGAGAGCGAGGAGTAGCCGGTGCCGAAATCGTCGATCGACAGGTGCAGGCCCATCGCGTAGAGCTCATCGAGCAGGCGCACGGTGCGCTTGGCATCGGCCATGAGCGTGGTCTCGGTGATCTCGAGCTCGAACGAGGTGGGCGAGACGCCATGGCGGCGGAAGACCGAGCGGCAGCGCAGGATGAAGCTCGCCTGGCGCAGTTGCTTGAGCGAGAGATTGAGCGAGATGCGGCCGGGATCTGCAACCTCGGTCTGCATGCTGCCGGTAATCCAGGCAGACGCGGTTCAGCACCCACTCGCCGATGTCGAGGATCAGGCTGGTTTCCTCGGCCAGCGGAATGAACTGCGACGGCGGGATGTCGCCGTGACCCGGCAGCCGCCAGCGCAGCAGCGCTTCGGCGCCGACGATGCGCCCGTTGCGCAGGTCGACCTTGGGCTGGTAGCGGATCACGAGCTCGTCGCGTTCGAGCGCGCGCCGCAGCTTGCTCTTGAGCATCAGGCGCTCGACGGCCGCGGCGTTCATCTCCGGCGAGTAGAACGCGAAGGTGTTGCCGCCGTTCTGCTTCGAGTAGTACATGGCCGCATCGGCGTTGCGGATGAGATCGATGACGTTCTCGGCGTCGCGCGGGCAGAAGGCGATGCCGACGCTCGCGGTGAGGAACACTTCGCTCTGATTCAACTGATACGCGCGGCCGAGCTCCACGAGCAACGAGCGCGCCAGGTGCGCTACGGGGCCGCGGTTGTCCGCATCAGCCGGCAAGCCGTCCACGAACAATGCGAACTCGTCGCCCGCCAGCCGGCCGACCACCGTTTCCCTCGGCAGCGTGCGCGTCAGGCGCTCGGCAAGCACTTCGAGAAGACGGTCGCCCGCGCTGTGCCCGAACGTATCGTTTACTTCCTTGAAGCGGTCCATGTCGAGATAGAGCAGGGCGAGCGAATGGCCGCTGCGCAGGCTGCGCGCGATCGCCTGCTGCAGCAGGTGCTGGAACTGCATGCGGTTGGGAATCTTGGTGAGCGCATCGTAACGGGCCAGATAACGGATGCGCCGTTCCGCGCGCTTGCGGTCGGTGATGTTGCGCGCCGCGAAGATGTTGCCCTGGAACTGCGGATCATCGCTCGAGATCTGCGAGCCGGAAAGCGACACGGGAATGGTCTGCCCGGTGCGCGTGCGAACCACCGTTTCGCGGGTCTCGTGAGCCGCCTGCAGCAGGTCGAAGCCCTCCCGCTCGCGCTCGTCGAGCGCCGATGTGATACTGCGCCCGAGGATCTCCTCTTCGGCATAACCGAGCATCTTGCATGCCGCGTTGTTCGCCACCTTGATGACGCCGTCCGGCGAAGTGACGAAGACCGCATCGGTCATGCTGTTGAGCACGTTGTGCAGGTAATTCTTGTTGATGGTCGTCTGGCGCAGCTTGGCCCGCATGCGCTCCAGTGCCTGCTGCAGTTCTCCGAGCTCGTCGCGGCGGGCGACATCCAGCGGACGGGTGTAGTCGCCCTGCCCGATGCGCTCTGCACTGCGAATCAGCGCGACGATGGGCTTCTCGAGCTTGCTGCCGGCGCGCCACCCGAAAGCCGCGCCGGTCAGGCCGCCGAGCGCAGCGATGGCGCCGGCTAACAGCAATGCCTTCTGCAGGTCGGCGCGGCCGGCGTCACGCATCGACAGAGTGAGGCTCTGTGACTGCGCCGAGGGCGCAGCCTGCGAGAGCACCACACGGACCTCGCCCAATACCGGCGGCGGCGCGACGCCGCCCGGCGGCGAAGCGGTGGCGCGAACCGATTGCAGCGCCTGCCACTGGAGGGTCTTCGCGGATGGCTCTTCACCTGGTCGTCGCCAGTGATAGAGGACATCGCCCGCAGGATTTCGCACCACGATGGTTGCGACGGTGAGATCGTCCGCGAAGCGCTGCATGCGCCGCGCCAGGGCGGCCGCGTCGCGCGCCTGAAGGGCCGGGGCTGCTGACTCGGCCATGTATCGCGCCATGGTTGCTGCGCGGGCCTGCAGCTCGAGCCCGACCCGCCCATTGCTGAATTCCTGCGCCACTGCGCTGAATCGTTGCGAATCCGCACGGTGCTGCCAGGCCAGCAATAACATGACGATGAGCGCGCCCGTCATGACGGTCGCGAATGCCACGGTGGCATATTTCAGTTTGAGGCTTACGATACTCACGGTCTGACGGCGCTGGCGCCCCGCCCCTGGGTGCACCTCGATCCCCTCCGGGTTTGATCGGGGCATATTACCCCCGGCCCGCGCGCCCGAGCCATACGCCATTCCATGCAAAGACGCCGGTTGGTGGACATATTTCTCTAGAATCGGGTGTGAAATGCTCAATTCTCTGGAACTGACGGGCCGGGCCGCCACGCACGTGCAGCAGGTGCCGCAGCTTCAGGCGACGCTGCATCTGCAGGCTGCGGCGGCGACGGTTGCAATGCGCGAGGCTGCGCTCGGCGCAGGCATCGATCTGGCGGTCGTCTCCTCCTTCCGTGACTTCGCACGGCAGGAGGCCATCTGGAACGCGAAATACCGCGGCGAGCGACAACTGCTCGATCGCGCTGAATGCGCGATCGATCCGGCGGGCCTCGACGAGCGGGCCCGTGTGGATGCGATCCTGCTCTGGTCGGCGTTGCCCGGCGCGAGCCGCCACCACTGGGGAACGGACATCGACGTCGTGGATCGCGCTGCACTGGAACCCGGGCAGCCGGCTCGCCTGATCGCGACGGAGTTCGCGCCAGGCGGCCCTTTCAGGCGCTTGAACGATTGGCTGGATGCGAATCTGCACCGCTTCGGGTTCTTCAGGCCCTACACCGAGGATCGCGGCGGAGTGCAGCCCGAACCGTGGCACTTGAGTTATGCGCCGGTGGCCGTGCCTGCACTGGAGGCGTTGTCGCCTGAAATTCTCATGGAAGCCATCGCAGCGAGCAGCATCCGCGGGCGAGAGCACGTGCTGGCGCGACTGAACGAGCTGCACGCGCGCTTCGTCGCGACGGTTACTCCCCCGTCGACCATGCTTTCTTGATGTAGCCGAGCATCAGCGTCCGGGTGGTCGTCATGGTGTCCGGTTGCGCGGCGAATACCGGCGGGTTGCGGCGAAGCAGGCGCCAGTTCTCGCTGCGCAGGATCTGGCGCAGGTATTCGACGTTTCGGTCGATCGCTTCGATGTAGGGATTGGACCCGCCGTACAGCACTTCGAGATAGCGGTAGGCGGCGTCGAATTGCGAGTCGAGGCGCTTGCTGCGAACCTCGGCGACGAAATCAGGCGTCTGGCGCAGCAGGTCCAGGCCCGAGGCGTATTTGACCTGTGGCCCGCCGTTGACGGCCATCGGCAGAGCAACACCGCCCAGCACGAATTCGGCGTAAAGGCGGTCGCGGCATTTTTCCAGATAGCAGCGGTCCGCCATCTGGGCAATCATGTCCGCGGTGCCGATGAGATGCCCCAGCTTGACGTCGCGCGGATCCGAGACCTTGATGTTCGCGAAAGGCACTTCGTAGCCGGTGAAGTGCACGATCTCGGTGGCGATCGGGACCCACGCGCCGAGTCCCACCGTGGGCAGGTAGTCCGCCAGGAAGCGCGCGCCGCGCGACACGTGCGTGCGGGTGAATTCCGCGCCATTGCGCGATTCGGCATCCTCGGCGCGCCGCAGATAACCGACATCGTGGAACAGGCCCGTGATCACCCCGACGACGGCGCGCTCGGCTCCGAACCGGGTCTCTTCGAGCTCCTGCTGACGCTCGTAGCCAACGATCAGGCGCGCGAGCGCGAGCGTGATGTCGAGGGTGTGCTGGCGATCGTGGTAGACGGTGTCCACGCCGAAGTAGCCGGGGACCTCGCCGGCAAACAGCCGCTCGAACAGGTCGAACGCGTCGCCGATCGGCGCAAGGTTCACGCCCGTCCAGGTCGAGCGAAACAGCGTTTCGACCGCGGCCCGCACCGCGTGCGGCGAGCTCACCTGAACCGTGTTGGTGACGTCGAAATCGTTGCGCCGTGCGCCTGTCATTCTATTTTCCGATGGTGGCCGCGGGGCCACCGGGTGCCGCTCCCCTTTCCAGCGCGGGCAGTCTAGTCCTGCGGAACGGGACGGGCCAGCGATACGCAGCACAGTTTGGACGGCTGCGCTCAAGGCATTCGCCGGCGCTCTTCCCATATGTCAAAGCTTGCGGCTCCCGTCACCGCAAGGCGCGCGCAGCGCGATTCAATAGATTTTGAGGCCGCCGTACTTTTTGCGGATGCGGCGATCCAGCGTGTGCCAGCCGATCGCGAAACCGATGATGAGCGCAACCAGGGCGGCGCCGATCACCCACTTCCAGCTCGGCTGCACATCGAACAGCGGCGTAGCCGCGAACAGAGCTGCTTCAGCGCTGGCTTCCGCGGCGAATGCGCAGCCGAGGAGCACCGAGCCGTATGCGCCTGCGCGATTCATCGCACCGATCCAGCCGGCGCGATGCCGTGTTGCCTGAGCAGTGCGCGCACATCTGGCTCGCGTCCGCGAAATTCGATGAAGGCATCGAGCGGATCGCGTGCGCCGCCGCGCGACAGGATGGAATCGAGAAATCGCCGTGCGGTCGCCTGATCGAATACGCCCCGTTCCTCGAATGCTTCGAATGCATCTGCGGCGAGAACTTCGGCCCATTTGTAGCTGTAATAGCCGGCCGCATAGCCGCCCGCGAATACGTGGCCGAAGCTGTGCTGAAAGCGGTTCCATTCGGGTACGGGAATCACCGCGACCTCAGTGCGCACCTGCGCGAGAATTTCCGCTATGCGCCCGCCGCGATCCGGGCTCATATTCGGCATGCAGCCTGAAATCGAACAGGGCGAACTCCAGCTGTCGCATCGTCTGCAGCCCGGCGTGGAAGCTGCGGGTGGCGATCAGCTGCGTCAGCTTCTCCTCCCGGAGCGACTCGCCGCTATCGACATGGCTCGAAATCCGCCGCAGCACTTCCGGATGCCAGGCGTAGTTCTCGAGGAACTGGCTCGGCAGCTCCACCGCATCCCATGCCACTCCGTTGATCCCCGCCAGGCTCGGATAGTCCACGCGAGTCAGCAGATGGTGCAGCCCGTGTCCGAACTCGTGGAACAGCGTCACCACGTCGTCGTGCGTCAGCAGCGCCGGACGCGAGCCGTTGGGTGGCAGAAAGTTGCACACCAGATACGCGACGGGCTGGATCGCGCCCGAGGGCAGGCGCTTGCGCCCGATGCAGTCGTCCATCCAGGCGCCGCTGCGCTTCTGGGGACGGGCATAGGCGTCGAGATAGAAGCCGCCGACGGGATGGCCCGCCGCTGATTCGATCTCGTAGAAGCGCACGTCCGGATGCCAGACGGGCAGGCCCGCGCGCTCGCGGATGCGGACCGCGAACAGGCGCTCGGCGGTCTCGAACAGGCCGCTGAGGACGCGCGGCAGCGGGAAATAGGGCCGCAGCTCTTCCTGCGAAACGGAGTAGCGGCTGCGCTGCAGCGACTCCGCGTAGAAGGCAACGTCCCAGGCGTTGAGCCGGCGTCCCGCAAAAGCCTCGAGTTCCGCGAACTCGGCCAGAGCCGCAGGTCTGGCCGCCAGCGCCAGGTCTCGCAGGAACTCCAGCACCTGGGGGACGCTGCGCGCCATGCGCGTCGCCAGGGCGTATTCGGCGTAGTTGGGGAAATCGAGCAGGCGGGCGGCCTCGTGGCGCAGCCGCAGGATGTCTTCCATCACGGCTGGAGTTGTCCCAGCGCGCGGCTAGCCGGCCCGCGATCGGATGCGCGCGTGTGCCATGCCTCGTAAAAGAGTACGGCGCAGCGCCTCCGATTCGGCGTCGGTGACGACGGCGACATAGGTCGGCTGATCCAGAGTCAGGAGCCAGCCCGTCGAGGTTCTTCTCGGCAACCGCGCGCGCGCGCGCCTGCTCGACGATCTGCGGATTGAGTCCGCGCAGCTCATCGGCATCCTCGACGTGATGCGTCCAGGCGTTCATCGCATCCAGCACGTTCTCGTCGAACCGGGATTGCAGCTGCGTGAGCTCCTGCATCACCGTCTTGAAACGGCGCTTGCGGTTCGGGTGGAGGCCCACGCCCGCCAGACGGAAATCGCGCAGCGCATGCTCGACGACGTGCCGCTGCACCGGAGCGAGCCGGGCGCCCTCACGCTCGCAATGGCGGCGTAGGCGCGATACAGCGACTCGCTCTGCGACAGGTCGGTGTGATAGTCGGACAGCAGCGGCAGGCAGGTGTTGTAGCTGGCACGCAGCGCATCGGAATTGAGCACGCCGTTGAGATGATTGACCGGGCGACCAGACGCGCGAGATCCGGTGCTGCATCTCCTCGAGCGGCTCGACCACGCGGGCGAAGGTGGGCTCGGCGATGCCGGCGATCGCATCCAGCGGGCGCCGCCCGATCGGCCAGCACCTCGCGCATGGCGGGCTCGATGTGCTCGGGGCGGATCCGGGGGAACGGCGGCAGCGGCTCGTCGGCGAGGAGGGGATTTTCCATGGCGCGGCATTCTAGCCGGTGCCGTGTAATAACATGCGGCCATGGCGGACTCGTACGATCTGGCGGTCATCGGCGGCGGCAGCGGCGGGCTGGCGTGCGCCCAGCGCGCGGCAGAATATGGTGCGCGCGTCATACTTTTCGAGCCGGCCCGACTCGGTGGCACATGTGTGAACGTGGGCTGCATCCCCAAGAAGATCATGTGGTATGCCGCGGGCTTCGCCGAAGCAGCTGCGCGATGCGCGCGAGTACGGCTTCGAGGTCGCAGCTGCGGTCGCATGACTGGGGCGCTGCTCAAGCGCAAGCGCGATGCCTACATCGTGCGCCTCAATCAGATCTACGAGCGCAATCTCGCCAACCGCAAGGTCGAGGTTGCTGCGCGCGCGGGCCAGGTTCATCGGCGCGCGGCAGATCGAGGCCGGCGGACGACGATCACGGCGGCGCACGTCGTGATCGCAACAGGCGGCAGGCCGCTGGTCCCGGCGATTCCCGGTGCGCACGCTCGGCATCACTTCCGATGGATTCTTCGAGCTGGAGGCGCGCCCGCAGCGCGTGGCCATCGTCGGCAGCGGCTACATCGCCGTCGAGCTCGGCAGGAGTGTTCGCAGCTCTTGGCACGAAGTACGACGATGGTGTTGCGTGGCGCGACGCTGTTGCGCGACTTCGACGTCATGATCGGCGCGGCGGCGATGCGCAACCTGCAGGAGGCGGGTGCCGAGATCGTTTCCACAGCATGCCCGCAGCACGATCTCGCGCAACGCCGATGGAACGCTGGAGCTCGCATTGCAGGATGGCCGCAGACTCGGGCCGTTCGATCGCCTGATCTGGGCAATCGGCCGCGCTGCGCACGTGGCGGACCTTGGTCTCGAGCGCGCGGGCGTCGAGCTCGATGCCGACGGCTACATCGGCAACGACAAGTTCCAGGCGACCAGCGCGCAGGGCATCTACGCGATCGGCGATGTTTCCGGCCGGCTCACGCTCACGCCGGTCGCCATCGCCGCCGGCCGGCGACTCAGCGACCGGCTCTTCGGAGGCCAGGCCGATCGTCATCTCGACTATGAGAATGTGCCCACCGTGCTGTTCGCTCACCCGCCGATCGGCGACGGTCGGGATTGAGCGAGGTCGAGGCGCGAGAGCGTCACGGGGACGACGTCCAGGTGTTCATGTCGAGCTTCGTGCCGCTCTACTATTCGATGATGGCCCGCAAGCCCATGACCGACATGAAGCTCGTCACCGTCGGTGCGGAGCAGAGCATCGTCGGCGCGCACGTCGTCGGACCGGGCGCGGACGAAATGCTTCAGGGCTTTGCGGTGGCGGTGCGCATGGGTGCGCCGCAAGCGCGACTTCGACGACACCGTCGCGATCCACCCCACCAGCGCCGAAGAGTTGGTTACGATGCGCTGAGCGAGCGCTGCCGCTCGAGCGCGGCAAGCACCGGCGCGGTGTTCGGGCCGCAGGCCGCGCCATACCAGGAAAGACTCCGCAGCCTGCTCGACCAGCATGCCCAGCCCCTGTTCGGCGCGCCCGCAGCCATGTTCACGCGCCCAGCGCACGAACGGGGTTACGTCCTTTCCGTAGGTCATGTCGTAGCAGACCGTGCCCGCACCGATCGCGGCTGCCGAAATCGAGGGAACCTCGCCACTGAGGCCCGCCGACGTCGCGTTGATGATCAGGTCGAAGGCGTGCGCCGGGAGGCTGTCGAATCCGCAGAACTGGATTCTGCCGATGTCGAGGAAGTCATCCACCAGCTCGCGCGCGCGGTCAGTGGTGCGGTTGGCGATGACCAGCTCGGCGGGATTCTGCATGCAGCAGCGGCGCAAGCACGCCGCGAGTCGCGCCGCCGGCGCCGATGATCAGCACCCTGCGATTCGCGATCGTCACGCCAAGATTTCCAAGGAGATCCTGGAGCAGCCCCGCCCCATCGGTGTTGTCGCCGACCACGCAATTCTCGTCGCGCAGGCTCAGCGTGTTGACGGCGCCGGCGCGCTCGGCACGCGGCGTCAGTTCGTTGGCGAGCTCGGCCGCCGCGATCTTGTGCGGCACGGTGACGTTCAAGCCGCGCCCGCCGCGCGCGAAGAATTCGAGCACGTGGCTGCGGAAAAGAGCCGGTGCCACATCGTGCAGCCGGTACACCAGATCCTGCCCGGTCTGGCGCGCGAACAGGCCATGGATGAAGGGCGACAGGCTGTGCGAGACCGGATGGCCGATTACGCCGTACTGGTCGGGGGACGGGGTCATAGGAGGCTGGCGTTATACCTGATCGATGCGCAAAGCGCCTGCGCCAAAGCGCTCAGGAACGCTCCGCCCGGCCCTGGAATGAAAGCGGACTTGTGGCCACCTGAGCCGGTGCGGATCAAGGAGCAGCGTGCAGATTGGGAAGCCAGGCCTGCATGCGCTCGGCTGAGTCTGATAAGGAGGATTGACGATCAGCAGGCCTGAGCCGTTGAGCGCCACCCGGGAGTCGAGTGGATAGAGCCAAAGCTCGCACATCAGCATGGGATGAGAGATCTTTGCGCGCAACCGCGCTTGCCAGGAAGCCAGGTCGCGCTCGGACTTGATCGGATACCAGGCGAGCGATCACACCGGTCGCGAAACGACTGAGCGACTCCGCGACGGTTGCTTCGACTTTGCGCGAAATCCTGATGCTCTTCGTAGGGCGGATCGATGAAGGTGATGCCGCGGCGTTCCGCGGGTGGAAGGTGCGCGCGCACGAGGGCGTAGCCATCTCCGCACTCGACTCGTGCCCGGGGCGAGCCGATCGAGTATTGCTCGAGCAGCGCGGCATTCGCTGGAGTCGATCTCGATGAAGACGGCGCGATCCTGCGTGCGCAGTTCATGCGCGGCCAGCATTGGCGAGCCAGGATACGCCTGGGGCTCGTTACGGATGGTGCGGAATGATGCGACGGCGTCCGCGTAGCGCCGCAGCTCCTCGCAATCATGGTTGCCCGACATGAATCGCTCGACTCCGAGCCGGGCTTCGGTGCCAGCAGAATACGCACCGCGGCCGGCGTGCGTGTCGAGGTAGAGAAACCCCTTCTCTTTGCGCTTCAGTGCGGCCAACAGCGCAAGCAGCGTGACGTGCTTGTGCACGTCCGCGAAATTTCCCGCGTGATAGGCATGCCGGTACTTCATGGGCCCGCGGCTCATTGCGCCTGCAAGAGCCGCGATTCTCATGCGTCAGGGATCGATGCGGAGCATGGTAGGTTCCGGAATTCCGTTCGGACCTTCGTACGCCACCGAGCCGAGATACTTCACGCCGTGCGTCAGATTCGAGAAGGTGCAGCGCCACCAGCGCCTTGGTGTTGACAGTGGCCGCGCTCGGGGCAGTCAGGCTCACGTTCTTGCGTGACTCGTCACCCAGCGACCAGGCAAACAGCGTGAAGCGAGCGCTGGGCCCATCGGTCTCGAAGCCGTGAACGACGACGAGGTAGCGATCCGGCTGTGGGTTAGGCAGGTTCACTTCCTCCTCGGACGTGAAGGTGGTGCTGCCGGCGACGAAACTGCCGTCCGAACGGAATACGTACAGATCGAGATCGTCCTCGCCGTCCGTATTCTGCATCGAACAGCGAAAAGCGCGCAAGCGTGCTTCCCGCGCGGCACCTGCACTTGGACGATGGTTACTCCATTGCCGGTGGCCAGTGCGGTATTGATCTCGTCCACCGGATCGTCCTGCACGGAGCGGTCGTACGTCCGCGCCGGTATCAGCCCGCGCGCACGCGCTGCGAATGGCCCGGAATAACCGAAGGTGATCGGATAATTCAGGTTCCCTCCGGCGTCGGCGAGCTCCGTGGGCGCCGTCAGTGGCGCGGAGCGGATCACGATGGGACTGCGCACCGAGTGCCGACCATCCGACCAGGTGAGCGAGCCGAAGGCGTAGCGGTCCAGCTTCGAGTCGACCCGCGCGAACTTGATTTGAAACGTGCGGCTCGCCCCGGGTGCGATCGTGAACGTCTCCGGCTTCACTTCCACGCTGATGCCCGATGGCACGTTCACACGCGCGGTGTAAGTGGCGGTACGTGAGCTCACGTTGGTCACAGTGCGCTGCACGGTCTGTTGACCGACGAAATTTCCGATGGAAATTGAAGGATAGTTGAGATTGCTCGGATCGATGGGCTCGATCGGAGGGAAGCAGGCCTCGCCTGTGCCGCAGATGAATGCGAGCCAGTCGACTCGAGTCCGGCGTCGTAGACGAGCCCTGGATCGAGAGCGGCGTTGGGCTGCACGAGGCCCGCGCCGTAGCCGAATGGATTGGACGGGCGCCCGTCACTCTCCTCGCGGATTCGCGTGCCGTCGTTGCGCAGCGGAGTAGCCGTGGTGATAAGCGCCGATTTGATTGCAGCCGGCGACCAGTCTGGATGCTGTTGACGAATCAACGCGCCGATGCCTGCGATGTGCGGGCTCGACATCGAAGTGCCGGAGATGAACTCGAAGTCGAGCCCATCGCGGATCGGCGAGTAGGCAGCAGAGGACCGTTACGCCGGGAGCGATGATGTCGGGCTTCAGCAGATCGCCGCCTCCGGCTACCGCGGGGCCGCGGGATGAATCCACATCGACATTCGGCGCCGGAACTTCGGGCCCGGTGATGCGCTTGCCCGCCGTCAGCCGCGCCATCGCGGCGGGATTCTGCGCCAGGTATCGCTTGAGCGCGGCACCTGTCACGTCATCGACGTGCACAGTCGGAACGAAGTGCAGATCCGCGTCTACCGTGTTGGGTGCTGTGTTCGCGAGGATCATGCCGATCACCGCCGGCGTCGGCGACCACCTGGCTTTTCTCGACGCGCGCGTTCTCCCCGCGATCGCAGACGACGATGCGGCCGGATGCCTTGCGGGGATGAGCGTGCCCGGCAGACACAGCGCTGCCAGCGCAGCATTCTGTCCCGCTGCGGCAGCGGCGGAAGCCAAAACCACGCGCCGCTCGCCGACGCCTTTGTCATCCAGCGACACGCCGCGGAATCTTGCTCCGCTAGCGGACACGACAGCCGCTTCGTAGCGTCGATCGTGCGTGCCCATTGCGACGGTCGTGATCCATGGGCTGTTGTGAGTGACGATGCCTGCACCTTCAGATCGCCTTCATTGCCGGCGGACGCCGCGACGAACACGCCCGCGTCCGCAGCGAGCGAGGAATGCTAGCTCGACGGGATGCAGTGAAGCTCGAGAGCGAGCCGCCGATGGAGAAGTTTATGACGTCCACGCCGTCCGCCGACGGCCTGATCAATCGCCGCGACGCTGTCGATCGTGGCGCAACCCGCCGCGGGATCGTCCGAATAGCCCCAGCAGGACTTGTAGACTGCGAGTCTCGCGCCGGGAGCCATGCCACTGATGCGGCCGAGGTTCACTCCATGCGCCTGGCTTTGACGCCGTAATTGCCGAGCGGCGGTGCCGGCGGTGTGCACGCCATGCCCTTCTGCTGCGCGCGCCGAGATGAACTCGTACGAGAGGAGCGAATGCACCGCGGCGGGACCGCCGATATCCCTCGTTGTAGTAGCGTGCTCCGATCAGCTTGTCGTTGCAGGTCTTCGCCGGAAACTGTCGGCCCGCCTGGCAGATGCCCGTCCATCCCGGCGGCGGACCGGTCTTCACGGCTGGGGGAGCGAAGCTCGCCGATTCTCGGCCAGATGCCAGTGTCGACGATACCGACGATGACACCCTCGCCCGCCTGCGGCGCGCCACCCGCCTGATCCCACGCACCGTTCGGAGCATCGAGCCCCAGGAATGTCGGTGTGGTGAGCGTATCCAGCTTGAGGATCTCGTTGGGCACCACCGAAATGACGCCAGGATCCGCACGCAGCTTCGCGGCCTGAGCCGAGGTGAGCTCGGCTGCGAAGCCGTTGAGCGCGTAGGTGTAGCTGTAGATCTTGCGCGCACCACCTACACCGCTGAGCAGCGCATCATGGCGAGCCTTGCAGCGAGTGCGGCGTAGCGCACGACTGCGGCGTCCTGCGTGTTCAGTCGCTGTGCCCTTGGCCGGCTTGGTGGCGGCATTCGCCGCGACCGGCAAATCGCGCAGCACGACGATGTAAAGACCCTTGGCTCCGGCGGGCGCCGCGGATTTCGCCGGCACGTCGACAGACAGCAAGGTGAGCGAAGCTGAGCACCGCGGCAGCGGCGGTGACTCGAAACATGGCGCAATCTCCCCTGGCAGGCAATCTTTTGGATTGACTCGGAGCATACCGAGGCTGGCGGATTTGCGCGCGCCGGATATCTGCTGCGAATCGCCTGATTCGCAGCTTGCCTTACGCGGACAATGGGATCAGGCGCGTTTTTTCTTGTCGGCAGCGGTGGTGCGCGCCGATTTCTTCCGCACCACGCGCGTAGTCTGCGGATCGGGCGGCGACTTGCGCGCGCGGGGCTTGCGCGGCTCGGTGGACGGCGCAGCCGCAGCCTTTGCCGCAGCAGCACCTGGTTTCGAAGCCGACTTGGCCTTGCCCCGGCCAAAGCGGCCGAAGCGCACGGGCGCAGCCTCGATGAGCTGTTTGCAGTCCTCGAGCGTCAGCGACTTCGGCTCGCGATCCTTGGGAATTTTCGCGTTCTTCTTGCCATCGGTGACGTACGGACCATAGCGTCCATTGAGCACCTGGATGCCGGCCTCGGGAAATGCGGCGATCAGGCGATTCGCATCCGCCTCTTGCTTCAGGCGGATCAGCTCGAGGGCGCGCGACAACTCGACGGTGTACGGATCGTCTTCCTTCATCGACACGTACTTTTCGCCGTATTTCACATAAGGCCCGAAGCGCCCGACACTGGCGACGACCTTCTCGCCTTCCGCCGTGGCACCCAGCGTCCTCGGCAGCTTGAAGAGCTCGAGCGCCTGCTCGAGCGTGATGGCGTCCATTTTCTGCCCGGGCCGCAGCCCCGCGAATCGCGGCTTGTCGACGTCGTCCTTGGTGCCGATCTGCACGAACGGGCCGTACCGGCCCATGCGCACGCTCATCGGCTTGCCGCTGATTGGGTCTGTACCGATGTCGCGAGCCTGCGCGACTTGCTCGCGCGAGACATTCTTCTCGGTCTTTTCCACCAGGCTCACGAACGGCTTCCAGAATTTCGTGAGCGGCAGCGTCCAGTCCTCCTCGCCGCGCGACACCGCATCCAGCTCGTCTTCGAGCGCGGCGGTGAAGCCGTATTCCACGTATTGATGGAAGTACTGCGTGAGAAAGCGATTGACGATCTTGCCGATGTCCGTCGGGATGAAACGCTTGTTGTCCATTTCGACGTATTCGCGATCCTGCAGCGTCGAGATGATGGTGGCGTAGGTGGAAGGGCGACCGATGCCGTGCTCTTCGAGCGCCTTTACGAGGGATGCTTCTGAAAAGCGCGGCGGCGGCTCGGTGAAATGCTGTTCGCCCTGCAGCTTGACGAGGTCGACGGCGTCGCCTTCGCTCATCGGCGGCAGGATGTGATCCGTGTCGTCGGCCTTCCCGTCGTCGGACCCTTCCTGGTATACGGCCATGTAGCCAGCCTTCACCAGCGTCGAGCCGTTCGCGCGCAGCACGTGGCGCTGCGGGCCGTCGGGCCCCGCGAGCATGTCGACGGCAACCGTGTCGAACGTGGCGTGGCTCATCTGGCTCGCTACCGCCCGCTTCCAGATGAGCGTGTAGAGCCGCTGCTGATCGGGGTCGAGCTTGCCTTCGATGTCCGCGGGGACGATTGCCGCCGATGTCGGGCGGATCGCCTCGTGCGCTTCCTGCGCGTTCTTGGATTTCGTCTTGTAGACTCGCGGCTCCTCCGCGACCTCGTCCTTGCCGTAGAGGCGGCCGGCCACTTCGCGGATTTCATGGACCGCCTCGTTGGCGAGCGAGACCGAATCCGTGCGCATGTACGTGATGAGACCGACTGCACCCTCGCCGATATCCACGCCTTCGTATAGCTGCTGCGCCAGGCGCATGGTACGGCGAGCATTGAAGCCGAGCTTGCGCGCCGCTTCCTGCTGCAGAGTGGAGGTGGTGAAGGGCGGGGCGGGATTGCGACGCCGCTGCTTGCGATCGATCGTCAGGACCTTGAGCGTGCCAATGCCCGTCGGCGATCGTGCCCGCCTCGCGCGCCGCCGTTTCGATCGCGCGCTCGACTTCTCGCGCCTGCGTTTCATTGACGAAGCTGAACTGCTCGACCTTGCCACCCCGATACTCGACGAGCTTGAGCGGGAAGGCCTGCGCGGTGTGGCTGCCCTCCGCGTCGATCGTCCAGTACTCCTGCGGGATGAATACGGAAATTTCTTCCTCGCGCTCACAGATCATGCGCAGCGCGGGGCTTTGCACGCGGCCGGCGGAGAGGCCGCGACGCACTTTCTTCCACAGCAGCGGCGACAGATTGAAGCCGACGAGATAGTCGAGCGCGCGGCGCGCCTGTTGCGCATTGACCAGGTCGAACGAAAGCTCGCGCGGATTGCGCCACGGCATCACGGATGGCGTTGCGCGTGATCTCGTAGAACGCCACGCGATGCACTGTCTTGCCGTCGAGCTCGCGGCGCTCCTTGAGGATCTCATACAGGTGCCAGGCGATCGCCTCGCCCTCGCGGTCAGGGTCGGTCGCCAGGTAGAGCGATTTGGCTTTCTTCAGGGCGCGCGCAGATGGCGTCGACGTGCCGCTCGTTCTTCTCGAGTACCCGGTATTGCATCGCGAAGTCGCGTCGGGGTCGACCGCGCCCTCCTTCGGCACCAGGTCGCGCACGTGACCATACGAGGCAAGGACCTCGAAGTCCTTGCCCAGGTACTTCTTGATGGTCTTCGCCTTGGCAGGCGATTCGACGATGACGAGGTTGTCAGCCATTCGTCAGTGTGCGAGGTCGGGACGGATCGCGGCGCTGAGATCTTCGAGCTGCGCGAAAGCGCGCTCCTGGCCGGGTTGACTCGACAGCACCATGAGCACTACCCATTTCAGCTGCTCTGCGTCGAGTCGTCGGAATCGAGCGCGAGCAGCCGGTCGATGACGATCTCGCGCTCTGGCACCGAGAGGATACCGAGCTGCTCCAGCGTGAAAAGGAAGCCGCGGCACTCGGTAGACAGGCGCGCAAGCTTCGCAGTCGGAGAAGACGCGCATCGAGGCATCGCTGCGGCAAGCGGCGGACGGTCCCGCACGCAGGCCAGATCTGTCAGCCAGTCGAGGGCGCGCTCGACGTTGGGGGCGCAAAGCCGGCGCCTTCGAGGTGCCGAGCGAGATCGCCACGCGCGGGGACTTCGGGAGCCTCATCGAGCATGTAGCGATCGAACACGTAGATCAGTATGTCGAGGACGCTGCCCGTCATCATCGTGAATGCACTCGGCCGTACCGGCCGCCGGGGTGAGGCGCAACGCGCCCTTCTAGCTCGAGAATCAACAACATGGATGCGACCGATTCACCCGGTAAGACCTGAGCGCTCAGCGAGTGACGTCGAGGCTGGTGGGCTCGAAACCGAGGGCATCTAACAGCATTTCGTAATCCTTGTCCAACGCGGAGGCTGCGTTCGCGCTGCCTGGCAAAAAACTCCTGGCGTCGTTAAGCGATTGTTCGTGAAAGGGAAGTTGTAGCTCGCACAGCACGTCATCGGCGCACTCCACGAGTTTTGCGCCTTGGCGGATGAGCTTATGGCAACCGCGCGCCAGCGGATTATGGATGGAGCCGGGAATGGCGAAGACGTCGCGTCCTTGCTCGAGCGCGAACCTTGCAGTAATCAGCGAACCACTTTGCCTGGCGGCCTCCACCACGAGCGTGCCCAATGAGAGCCCGCTGATGATGCGGTTACGCTGCGGGAAGAATGATCGCAGCGGTGCGCTTCGCGGCGGGAATTCCGAGACGAGAGCACCACCATGCGCGCGAATCCGTGCTGCGAGCTCGGTGTGGCGCTTCGGATAGACGCGGTCGAGTCCGCAGCCACATACGGCGATAGTCAGGCCATCGGCACGCAACGCGCCGTCATGAGCCGCAGCGTCTATGCCGAGCGCGAGCCCGCTGGTGATGGCGAGACCCGCCCTGCCGAAGAACGCGGCGAACTCCTTGGCCGTGGCGGCTCCCGCAGGCGTGGGATTTCGCGAACCGACGATCGCAAGTTGCGGCGCACAGAGCACTTCGATGCTGCCCAGGATGTAGAGCACGGGGGGCGCGCCGACCGTTTGCGCGAGCAGCGGCGGGTAGGCCGGCGAGCCGCATGGGATCAAGCGGGCGCCGCTGGCCTCAACCCAGCGCAGGTCAGCCTCGATGGCTCGCAGATCGGGCGCTGCGAGGTAGGCTCGGGCTGCATCCGGCAACTTCGTTTGCATGCCGATCGGGCCAGAAGCAACGGCTTGTTCCAGGGTGCCCGCTTCGGCGGTCAGCGCCCGAACGTGTTCCGCGGTCAACGCTGGCACGCGAGCCAGAATCACACAGGCTTGCAGGTAATCCATGTGGGCAGCATAGGTCAGCTCCCCAGGATCACGACACGCGCTGGAGCGATGCAAACGGGGCAATTCGCCCCGTCACAAAGCTCAAATGACGTGATTACGGCGTGCGGACGATATCTTCCACGTGGATTGCGTTCGAGGCGCCGACGATGAGCCCATAGCTCACGCGATCGAACGTCTTGAACACGAGCATCAGGCCGGCGCGCTCATCCGGCAGTTGCACGTTCGGGGCGCAAACGTCGAGCTGGTGTTCAGCGCGCCGAGCCCGCCGCCTGCATGACGATCGCGCACGACCTCGCCCGCCTGGTCGACCGCCAGCACGTTGCCGACGTCCACGCCGTGGCGCGTGCCACGGTTGATGATCACGATCTGGTACTGACCGATCAGCGAGACGCCGTCCATCACGGAGATGATCCGTCCATCGCACGTCCGATTTCGGGGCGCTCGGGATGAAGTTGACGGGAACGCTGTTGTCCGTAGCGAAGAGTCGGTCACCTTCTAGCGTTTCGCGCGCCGAATCCGAGAGCTGCACTTTGGTAGGGTCGCCGGGCCGGAGCACGAGCGCGGTAGCCGTGTAGATGCCCTGGTAACCAACCACGTCGCCGTCGTCGGGGTCGCGAATCGGGTCGCCCACGTGCATGACGCTATAGCGGGAGTTGAGGGGGCCATCGAGATTGCGCACATAAGCTTCGTGGCCGTCGCCGGCAATCATGTGACCGTCACGGAAAGCCAGCACGTGCGGCGCTTTCCTCATCGTCGTCCGCACTCAGTACCGTAGGCCGCGACAGGAATGCGGCGATGTCGCCATAGGGGAGTGTGGGGATCGCGCCATCGAGGGGCGAGCTGCGCAGTCGCGGGTTCAGCCGCGCCGCGCCGCCTCGCTCGAGGCGAATCTGCGGGCTGCCGTCGGCACCGTACGCCAGCGCCAGCACGTCACCCGGATAAATAAGGTGAGGGTTCTCGACCTGCGGATTGACATACCAGACCTCGGGCCAGAGCCACGGGTCGCGCAGGAATAATGTTGAGATGTCCCACAGCGTATCGCCTCGCTTGACGGTGTAGCTCTTGGGGGCATCTGGCCTGATGGCTGAACTGGAAGAAGAGCCGGGCGCGGCAGCGGACGCGGTGCCAGCCTTGGCCGTCGCAGCTTCGGTGGCCGTCAGGTCCTCTGCCGCGGTCGCGATTCGGCGGCTGGATCGGCCTGCGCCACAGGTGGAGCGCTATCGCTGCCCTCGGCTTCCGAGGAACGGAAATGCGAGCAGCCGGCGGGAGACGCGAGCGTAAGCGCGACGAGGCCCGCAAACAGGCGAGCCTTAAGTTGTTGATTAGAAATCATCCTCCACTCCTCGTAGCCGGGTGGGGCAAGCGAACCCCGCTGTTATAATCGGCCCGCCTCGCCGGGGCAGGTTTTAGTGCCAGGTTTGAGGACTCGGTCAGCCGGAGCCGCAAACCACGCCGGCAGGCGCGCGAACATTATCAGCATTGCCGAGTCGATACACGCCATGGCCTTGAGAACCATCCTCGAATTCCCGGATCCACGGCTGCGCACCCGGGCGCAGCCGGTGACCCGCTTCGATGCCGAGCTCGGGCGTCTGATCGATGACATGTTCGAGACGATGTACGCCGCGCCCGGCATCGGGCTCGCAGCGACGCAGATCGACGTTCATCAGCGCGTCGTCGTCATCGACGTGTCCGGCGATCGCAGCGACCAGCTCGTCGTGATCAACCCGGAAATCCTCACGCGCGAGGGGGTGGCTGTGATGGAGGAAGGCTGCCTTTCGGTGCCGGGCTATTTCGACGAGGTGGAGCGCGCCGCGAAAATCCGCCTGCGCGCGCAGGATCGCAACGGGGTGGTTTTCGAGCGCGACTACGATGAATTGCTGGCAGTGTGCGTTCAGCACGAGATGGACCACATCGACGGCAGGCTCTTCGTCGACTACCTGTCCGACTTGAAGCGCGAACGGGTCCGCAAGAAGCTCGACAAGGAGCGCAAGGAAAAAGCCAGCCGGGCCACGTCCAGCCCCGACGGCGCGCGCGCGTACTGAAAGTCACCGCCGTGCCCGGCCTCCGCATCGCCTTTGCCGGCACGCCGGACTTCGCGCTGCCCGCTTTGCTGGCGCTGCTCGATTCGCCGCACAGCCTGGTCGGGGTACTGACGCAGCCTGATCGGCCAAGTGGTCGTGGTCGAAAGCTCACTGCAAGCCCGGTGAAGCGTGCGGTACTCGAGCGGGGTTTGCCCGTGTCGCAGCCTGGGACGCTCCGATCCGAAGCCGGTCGCGCAGATTTCATGGCGTGGCGGCCTGACGCACTGGTGGTCGTTGCCTACGGTTTGCTTCTCCCCGCCGAAGTACTTTCACTGCCGCGATTCGGCTGCGTGAATATTCACGCCTCGCTCCTGCCGCGATGGCGCGGGGCGGCGCCCATCCAGCGCGCGATCCTGGCGGGCGATTCTCAGACCGGGATTACGATCATGCAGATGGATACCGGACTCGATACCGGGCCAGTCCTCCTGCAGCGAGCGGTGCCAATCGAACCCGCTGATACGGCGGGCTCGCTGCATGATCGACTGGCGCCGATAGGAGCCTCGATGTTGCTCGAGGCGCTCGCTGATCTGGAAGCCGGCAGGGTCCACCCGCAGGATCAACCTTCCGAGGGCGTCACGTACGCGGCGAAAATCGACAAGGCCGAGGCGGTCATTGCTTGGGATTCGGATGCGAGGCAGATCGAACGCATGATTCGCGCCTTCAATCCCCGGCCCATTGCCGAGACCGTATTTGGCGGTGAATCCCTTAGGATTCACTCCGCTCATCTTGCTCCCCTTGCAACAAACAGTAGCTTTGAGCCGCTTATTGACTCGCCGGAGATTCAATGCGGAGAGATCCTGAGCGTTACACGCGATGCGATCCACGTTCGCTGCGGACGTGGCGAGTTGGCCATCACGCAGCGTGCAGCGGCCCGGTCGCCGTCCGGTTTCGGCCGTGGATTTCGCTCGGTCCTGCAACAGTGCCGGGCAACGGTTCGGTTAGCGGGAAGCAGCATGGCCGGCAACAAGACCCACTGGGCGCCTGGTGCTGCAGCCCTGGCCGATGCAGCGCGTGCGGTTGCGGCAATCGTATTCGCCGGGAATACATCCGATGTCGCGCTTGCTCCGTTCGCCGCTGCTGCGGATCGGGCAGCCGTGCGCGCAATAGCCCTAGGCTGCGTCCGCTGGTACTTGCGCCTTGCGCCTGTCATAGAAAGCCTGCTGCCGCGGCCCGATGGCGTCGCGCATGAGATCCGCGCTTTGCTCACTGCGACGGCCCATCAGATCGAATATTCGCGCAACCCTGCCGAAACGAATGCGAACGCGGCAGTCGACGCGGCCCGGATTCTAGGCCACCCGCGCGCGACGGGACTCGTCAATGCCGTGCTCAGGCGATTCGTGGCGGACCGGTCCGATCTCCTCGCCCGCGCCGACATCGATCTCGCCACGCGGACGGCGCACCCGCAATGGATGGTGCAGGCCTTCGAGTCGGCATGGCCGGATGAATTCGAATCCGTCCTCGAGGCCAACAATGGTCATCCGCCGATGCACTTGCGCGTGAATCTTTCGCGCACTTCGGTCACGGAGTATCTCTCGGAGCTCGCCGATACGGGCATCGATGCCCGCGCCGTCGACTGGGCACCATCGGCAGTGCAGCTGGAGCGTCCGGTCGGCGTCTTCTCATTGCCGGGATTCAAGGAAGGTCGCGTTTCAGTCCAGGACGCAGGTGCGCAACTGGCTGCAGAATTGCTCGATGCCCAGAACGGCATGCGGGTGCTCGATGCCTGTGCGGCTCCGGGAGGCAAGACCGGCCACCTGCTCGAACGCACGCCCCATTTCGAGTCGTTGCTGGTAGTCGACATTGACGCAGAGCGCATGGGGCGAATTCGCGACAACCTGAAGCGCATCGGCAGGCCGGCACAGCTCATTGCGGCTGACATTCGCGACCCTGAATCCTTCTGGGACGGCAGGCCATTCGAGAGGATCCTGCTGGATGCTCCGTGCTCCTCGACAGGCGTCATCCGGCGGCATCCGGACATCAAGCTACTGCGACGCGACACCGATATTCCCAAGCTCGCCGAGACCCAATTGGCCGTTCTCAAGGCCTGTTTTTCCATGCTTGCAGCGGGGGGCGGCTGCTTTACGCACCTGTTCCGTGCTGCCGTCGGAGAATGAAGCCATCCTGGAAGCCTTCCTGGCGCAAGAGGACCGGGCAAGGGAGGTCGGGGCGGCGATTCTGCCCCCAGGAGCCCTCGCCAGAACGGCCGGGTTCCAGCTTCTACCCGGAGGAGCGGCAGGCGCCGACGGGTTCTATTATGCTTGTGTCGAAAAGACAACGTCCGGGACCCCCTAAAGCCTGTTTCGAGCAACTGATCGCCACGACCATGACTACCGCTCCTCATCCGCATGCCTCGCGGGTGCGCGTGATGCTCGCCGCCGTTTTCCTCGCGGCATGGGCGGTCTTGAGCGTTGCGGATGCGCTGGATGGAGTGCTCGAGGTTCGTTCGGCCTACCTGAACGTTGATGACGGCGTATTCCTGCTGCACGCCCGAGTTCAATACCCGCTGAATCCGACGATACAGTCCGCGCTGCGCGACGGCATCACGCTCACCTACGATCTCGACACTCGAATCGAGCGCGAACGGCGCTTCTGGTTCGACGCCGACGTGGTCGACCTCACGTTGCGCCGCGAGCTCTCCTATCACGCCGTCACCGATCGTTATCTCGTTCGCGATACGCGTAGTGGCAAGCAGGACAGCTTCGCGACGACTCGAGGAGGCGCTGGAATTCCTCGGCCGGGTGGACGCGTGGCCAATACTCGTCGAACCGCAGCTCGACGGCGGCAGCTATCACGTCAGCGTGCGCGCCGGGGTGCGTCGCGGCAGCATGCCTTCTTCACTTCGCACGCTGCTGTTCTGGACCGACGACTGGCATCGTCAAAGCGAGTGGTACTCATGGTCGCTGCCGGTATGAACTGGCGGCGCTTCGGCCTGGTCCTTCTCTGCGCGACCATCGGAGCGAGCGCGCTGCTGCTGCTGGCCAAGAGCGCCCAGAACTCGAGCGAGTTCGGCCGGCTGCAGCTGTGGATACTGCTGCTCAATTTCATCGGTGTCTTCGCGCTCACGGCGCTGCTCGCGCGCAAGATCTGGCATCTGGTGCGCGAATATCGCAACCACGTGCCGGGCTCGCGCCTCACGGCGCGCACGGTCGCGATCTTCGGCGCCCTGGTGGTCGCACCGCTGCTGATCGTCTATCTATTCTCGCTCGAGTTCCTGAATCGCGGCATCGACAGCTGGTTTCGCGCGGAGGTCAAGGAAGAGCTGAATACGGCGCTGGTGCTGTCTCGCGAGGCGCTCGATGCACGCATGCGCGAGTACTCGCAGCGCACGGAGCATCTCGCACGCATTCTGGGCGAGGCACGCGACGAAGGCATGTCGTCGCAGGTCGACGAGGCCCGCCGGCAGAGCGGCGCGATCGAGGTGGTCGTGTTCGGCGAACATGAGCGCATCGTCGCAGCGAGCCTCGAGAATGCCGTGGAGACGTTGCCATCGCGCCCCCCTTCGGACCTGATCCGGCAGGTCAATCAGCGCAGGGTCTACATGGCTCCCGACCCGGAAGCCGGCGGCCTCTATCTCATCCGCACGGCCGCTCCCCTCAGCGAGGATCCGACCAGCTCCGACAACCGCTACGTGATGGCCGTCTACAAGGTACCGCCGCAGAACGCCAGGCTGTCGGAAGCCGTGCAGGAGCGCGTACTCGCAATACGGCAATCTCGCGGCGCTGCGCGAGCCGCTCAAGAACAGCTTCCGGCTGACGCTGACCCTGGTGCTGCTTATCGCGATGCTTGCGGCGATCCACGGCGCGATCTTTTCGGCCCAGCGCCTGACGCGGCCCGTGCAGGATCTGATCGCCGGCACGCGCGCCGTCGGCAAGGGCGATTTCGACACGCGGCTGCCGCTGCCATCACGCGACGAGATGGGATTTCTGGTGCATTCTTTCAACGACATGACCAAGCGCCTGCGGCGCGCGCACGATGAGGCGACTCGCAGCCAGCAGGCTGTCGAGCGCGAGCGCGCGCGGCTCGCGATCATTCTCGCGCGCCTGTCGACGGGAGTGCTCGCGCTCGACCGCACCTTGACCGTGCGAATCGCAAATCACGCGGCCGGCGCGATTCTCGGCAGCGATCTCTCTGCCGCGACGGGGCAGTTGCTCCCGGACGTGGCGGCGAGCAACGAGCGGCTTGGCCAGTTCGTGGCAGCGCTGGCAGTGCGTTTCGCGGCGGGACGCGAGGAATGGCGCGAGCAGATCGATCTCGACACTGCCTCGAGCCGCCGCACGCTCATGTGCGCCTGCACGCCACTGCCGAGTGTAGATAGCGACGTCGGCTACATCATCGTTTTCGACGACATCACCACGCTGCTGCAGGCGCAGCGCGACGCTGCATGGGGCGAAGTGGCGCGGCGGCTGGCGCATGAGATCAAGAATCCGCTCACTCCGATCCGCCTCTCCGCCGAGCGCATGCGCAAGCGGTTCCTGGCGAGCATGATCCCGGAAGATGCGGAAGTCCTCGAGCGCGCGACACGCACGATCGTGCAGCAGGTCGAGACGATGCAGCAGATGGTGAACGCATTCAGCGAGTACGCGCGCGCTCCCGAGATGCAGGTGACGCGGTTCGCGCTGAACGCGCTCATCGCCGAGGTTGCGGACCTGTACCGCTCGCTTGATCGGCGGGCCGACATCCGGCTCGAGCTCGATCAGCGCATCGGCAACATCGAGGCGGACCGCGGGCGGGTGCGCCAGCTGTTCAACAACCTGGTCACGAACGCGCTCGAGGCGCTCGAGGGCACGGCTGAGCCGCACCTCGACATAACGTCCCGCCTGGAGCAGGGTCGGCGACTCCACCTACGCCGTCGTCACGGTCTGCGACAACGGGCCCGGCTTCCAGCGCGAGCTGCTGGGGCGGGTGTTCGATCCATACGTCACCAGCAAATCCAAGGGCACCGGCCTCGGGCTCGCGATCGTCAAGAAGATCGTCGAAGAACACGGCGGGCGCATCGAGGCGGACAATCGTCCAGAGGGCGGCGCGCGCATACGCGTGGTGCTGCCGATGAAAGACAGTACGAGGTCGTCGACCGCGAGCCCGCGCGATCGCCTCGCCGAATTGCGGAGGGAAAGGGCATGAGTTCACGCATCCTGGTTGTCGATGACGAGGCGGACATCCGCAGCCTTCTGAAGGAGATCCTCTCCGAGGAGGGGTACGAGGTGGATATCGCCGCGAATGCGGCACAGGCGCGCGCGGCGCGTTTGCGCCAGACGCCCGATCTCGTGCTGCTGGACATCTGGATGCCGGATGTCGATGGCATCACGCTGCTGCGCGAGTGGTCCAACAACGCCACCAACGGCTGTCCCGTCGTCATGATGTCAGGACACGGCACCGTCGAGACGGCTGTGGAAGCCACGCGCCTCGGCGCTTTCGATTTCGTGGAGAAGCCGCTGTCGCTCGCGAAGCTGCTGCGCACGGTCGAGCGTGCGCTCGATGCCGGGCAAGCGGCGCCGGCAATCGGGTAAGCTGCTCTCGCCTTCGCTGATGGTGCCTATCGGCAAGAGCAAGGCCATGCAGCAGTTGCGCACCGAGCTGCAGCAGATCGCGGGGAATCCGGCGGCGGTGCTGTTCAGCGGCGAACCCGGCTCCGGACGCGAAGCGCTGGCGCGCTACCTGCACGAGCAGGGCCCGCACGCACACGGACCTTTCGTCGTGATCGTCTCCGAGCAGCCCTGCGCGAGGCCGACGCAGACGAGCGCCTCTTCGGCCGTGAGAATGACGGCAACTCACAGCCTGGCGCTGCTCGAAAGCGTGCGCGGTGGAACTCTGTTCATCAGCGAGATCGAAGACTTGCCGCCCGCAGCGCAACGCAGCCTCCTGGGCGTGCTCGAGTCGGGGCAGTTCACGCGGCTGAATGGAACGCAAACGGTCAAGTTGGACGCGCGCGTACTCGCTTCCGCGCAGCCGGGCGTCGAGATGCGAGCGGGTGCGGAGGGTGTGCGCCGCGACCTGCTGGCGCACCTCAACACTTTGGTGGTGCGCGTGCCGCCGCTGCGGGATTACGCAGAGGATGTGCCGGAGCTATTGCGCTATCACGTGGATCGCGCGGTCGACACCGAAGGGCTGCCGTTCCGGCGCTTCAGCGTCGCCGCGCAGAACCGACTGCGCAACTATCCCTGGCCAGACAATCTGCGCGAGGTGAAGAACATGGTGCATCGGCTGCTGCTGCAGGGTGGGTCGGAGGAGATCCGGCTCGAGGACATCGAGCGGGAGATCGCCAGCCAGAAACCGGGCGGCGAATCGCTCGTCAAGCAGGACCTGCTGGCGCTGCCATTGCGCGAGGCGCGCGAGCAGTTCGAGCGCGCGTACCTCGCCCAACAGCTGTTGCTTTGCAACGGCAAGGTGGGCCAGCTTGCCAAGCGCGTCGGCATGGAGCGCACGCACCTGTATCGCAAGCTGCGCGCGCTTGGAGTCGACTTCCGCAACATGAGCGAGGACTAGCGCAATGGCCGATACGCTGGACGAGGCGTATCGCAGGATCGAAGCGCTCGAGCGCGAGTTGGTGCGCGTCGGGCGCCGAGCTCGACAGCTTCTCCTACGGCATCTCGCACGATCTGCGCTCCCCGCTGCGGGCAATTGGCGGCTTCGCGCAGATGCTGGAAGAGGACTGCGCCGCAAACCTCGACGACAACGGTCGCCGTTATCTGCAGCGTGATCCGCGCGAGCACTGCAAAAGCTCGAACGGCAGATCGAGGGGCTGCTCGAATATTCCCGCGTCAGCCGCCAGCCCCTGAAGTCAGGCCATGTCGACATGGAAGCGATCGCACGGCGTGCATGGCACGCGGTCGCGGCAAAGCGGGAAGTGTCCGCCGCGCAGCTCAGCGTCCTCGAAATGCCGCCTGCTGGCGGTGACGCGGATCTCTTGTATCATGTATGGCACAACCTTCTGGATAACGCGTGCAAGTTCGCCGGTCAGCGCGACAAGCCGCGGATCGAGATAGGCGGCAGCCGTGGGCAGGGAGAATCGAGCTGGTACGTTCGCGACAACGGTGTGGGCTTCGACATGCGCTATGCGCCGAAGCTCTTCGACATGTTCCAGCGGCTGCACGCGGAAGGCGAGTTTCCCGGCGTTGGCACGGGCCTGGCGATGGTTCGCAGGATAGTGGCCCGCCATGGCGGACGCGCCAGGGCCGACGCCGCTCCGCAGGAGTACGCCTGCTTTCAATTTTCGCTGCCGGACCAGCCGGTGAGCTGAGTAGGTGGAGATGAGTCGATGCTGGACCTGCGCGTGCTCATCGTCGAAGACATCCCCACCGAGGCCGAGCTTGCGGTGCGGCAGCTCCTGAAGGACGGCATCGGCTGCAAGGCCAAGGTTGTCGCCAGCGAGTCGGATTTCCGCAGCGCCCTCAGCGATTTCCAGCCCGACCTCATCCTTTCAGACTTCAACATGCCGGGCTTCGACGGCATGGCCGCGCTCGAGATCGCTCTCGAAGCGGCGCCTGATGTGCCTTTCATTTTCCTCTCGGGTACGCTTGGCGAGGAGCGCGCCATCGACGCATTGAAGCGCGGCGCTGCGGACTATGTCCTTAAGACTCATCTGACGCGCCTTGCCCCCGCCGTCGTGCGTGCTGTGCGGGAATCCGCCTCGCGCAAGGCGCTGCGCAGCGCCAAGGCTGATTAATCGCCGACGCGGATCACCAGGCCGTCGATGTCGGCAGCCTGCAGTTGCGCGCGCACGCGGTTGAGATCGCCTAGGTCAGTGATCGGGCCGATCCGCACGCGATGCCACACGTCGTTGTCCACGGCGACACGCTGCACCTTGGCATCGATGCCCTGCAATTTGAGTTGCGCCTGGACCCGCTCGGCATCCGGAAGATTGCGGTACGACCCGGCCTGCAGCACATAGACGCCAGGCCGATCCACTTTGCCTGCCGGCAGGTCGCGCTTCACGTCCTTGTCCTTCTCGGGAACCACCACTTCGAATTTGGGCAGCATCTCGTAGAAATCGTAGTTCTCGCCCGCCTCGCCCGCGCCGGATTCCGGATCGGCCACCGCCACGCGCTGCGGTTCCGGGTGTGGAGTATCCACCGTGGCCTGGCTTGCATCCCTCATGTAGATGAAGACGCCGCTGGCCGCCATGGCCCCAACCAGCATGCCTAGAGCGAACTCCCGCAGCCGCTGCACATCGAGCGAGCGGCGCTGAGGTTTCTTGTAGTCGCGGGTCAGCTTGGTCAAGGGCGTGAGCTCACATGGCTTGCGGCGAAGATACGCCGAGCAACGTCAGCCCGTTGCGTATCACTTGCTGAGTTGCGAGTGCCAGGACGAGGCGAGCGTCGCGCACCGGCGCATCTTCGACGATGAACTGCTCGGCGTTATAGAACGCGTGAAAGGCGTTCGCCAGGTCTCGCAGATAGTGCGCCAGTGTATGCGGCGCGCGATTGACCGCCGATTGCTCCAGGATCTCAGGAAAGCGCGTGACCGAATTCATCAAGGCCTGCACATGCGCGCCTGAGAGCCGGTCGAGCGAGGCAAGGCCGCGCGCACGGTCCAGTTCGAGACCGCGTGATTCCAGCTGCTTCATGACGCTCGCCACCCGCGCATGCGCGTACTGGATGTAGTAGACCGGATTCTCGTTGGTGCGGGACTTGGCGAGCTCCAGGTCGAAGTCGAGCGGCTGCTCGTGGCTGCGAATCAGATAGAAGAAGCGGCACGCATCGTTGCCGACTTCCTCGCGCAGCTGCCGCAGCGTGACGAACTGCGCCTCGCGCTTGCCCATCGGGATCTTCTCGCCGCCGCGGAAGAGGCTCACGAACTGCACGAGATTGACTTCCAGGCTGGCGCCGGGCTCTCCCATCGCCTCGAGACCCGCACGTACCCTGGCAACGTAGCCGTGATGATCCGCCCCGAGCACGTCGATCAGCCGCTCGAAGCCGCGCTCGCGCTTTTCCAGGTGGTAAGCGATGTCGGAGGCGAAATACGTCTTCTGGCCGTTCTCGCGCACCACGACCCTGTCCTTTTCATCGCCGAATTCAGTGGCGCGAAACCAGGTGGCGCCTTCCTGCTGAAACAGCCTGCCCTGACTCTTGAGCCGCTCGAGAGCGCGCTCGATCGCGCCGCTCTCGCCGAGCGCGCGCTCGGAATACCAGCGGTCGAACACGACGCCGAACTGTTCGAGGTCTTCGCGTATGTCCGCGAGCATCTCGTCCAGCGAAAGAGCGAGCACCGCGTCGAACCCATCGGCACCGATCAGTTCGCGGGCACGCCGGATGAGGTCGTCGATATGCTTTTCCTTGTCACCCTGCGGCGCATCGGCGTGTAACGCCCGCCAGCACCTCGCGCGCCGGTCGCAGCAATTTCCCGCCGACCTGGTCCCGCAGTCTCTGTGCGATCGGACGCACGTAGTCGCCGCGATATCCATTGGATGGGAACGGGATCGTCTCGGACCCGAGCTCCAGATATCGCAGCCACACGCTGACGGCGAGAATGTCCATCTGCCGGCCGGCATCGTTGATGTAGTACTCGCGAAAGACGCCGTGCCCCGTGGCGGCGAAAAGCGTAGCCAATGTCGCGCCGTAAGCTGCCTGCCGGCCATGCCCGACATGCAGCGGGCCCGTGGGATTTGCCGAAACAAACTCGACTATCACCCGGCGGCCTTCGCCGACCTGGCTTTCGCCGTAGCGGGGACCCAGCTCGTGGATGCGTCCGATCTCCGCCGCATGCGCCGCGGGCGCAAGGAAAAAATTGATGAAGCCGGCGCCGGCGACCTCGGCGCGATCGACCAGCGCGCTCGCAGGCAGGGCGGCCACGATGGCCTGAGCCAGCTCCCGCGGATTGCGGCGCGCCGCTTTCGCGTGACGTAATGCAATATTGGTGGCGAAGTCGCCATGCTGCGCATCCCGGGCGCGCTCCACGGCCACGGTCGAGTCGTCCAGCGAGAGCTGGCGAAGGGCTTCGCGTAGAAGCTGCTCGAGTTGCTGCTTCAAAAGTTAAATCCGGCGGCGCTTGGGGCGCCAAGTCTACCCGAAGCGGACAGTGTTGCTTTCCTCAGCCCTGGCGCGCTCGTGTAAAGTGGCATCGCCCGTGGGATCGACAAGTCGAACAACAAGAATGATCGTCAAGGAGCGCCCTCCACCCAGCGTCACCGAGCTGCTGCAGCTGGCCGGGACGGGCGATGCGCGCGCGCGCGACAGGCTGCTGTCCGCGGTCTATGACGAGCTGCGAATATTGGCTCGCCGGCTGCTGGCGGGAGATCGGGCCCGCCACATGGTTGCGCCCACAGAGCTCGTCAATGGAGTGGCGCTGAAGCTGCTGGCGCAAGCGGGACTCTCCGCACGCGACCGCGCTCACTTCCTGGCCTATGCCGGGCACGTCATGCGGCAGGTGTTGATTGACCATGTGCGTCACGAACGCTCCGCGAAACGCGATGCGCCGAAAGTCACGCTGGTTTCGCAGATTGCGGAGGAAGCTGCCGCTGACGTGGATGTAGAGGCTCTGCACGAGGCGCTCGAACGACTTGCCGGTGTTTCGCAAGAGCACGCGCGCTTGGTTGAACTTCGTTATTTTGGCGGCTTGACCATTGAGGAGATCGCCGAGGTGGTAGGAACTTCACCCGCGACCGTGAAGCGTAATTGGCGCGTGGCGCGCGCTTGGTTGCACGACGCACTCAGCCCGGCAGACGTGCCCAATTAGTCAGCTCGACAGCCGGCGAGCTGTTCCTTCACTGGCATCAGCTCGTTCTTGCGATCGAAGTCACTGAGCCCCCAGCGCTGCTCGACCTGCATCCATCTGTCGAGCGCTTGTCGGAGCACCCGGCACGTGCCGGCCAGATCGCCCTTGACGCGGTACACCTGCGCGAGATTGCGCAGCGGCACTGCGGCGTCCCGAGCGCGCTCGGCATCGTTCGGCGCCAGTAGCAGGCGTTCCTGTCGCTCGCGGACGCTTTGCTCGATCGTGCGGATTGCTTCTGCATGGCGTCCGAGGCTGGCGAGCGTCATGGCACGCTGGCCGCGCGCCATGTCGAGCATCCGTCGGGCCTCGATATTGCCCGGATCGCTGTCGACGAGGCGCCCTCCCATTTCAACGGCACGGTCATCGGCAACCAACGCTTCCGCGTGGCGGCCGCTCTCGTCCAGCGTCCCGGCAATGGACCAATATCCAATCAGCACGCCGTTAAGGAGTCTGCGGTGACGGGGAGTCTTGATCAGCCCCTGTTCGAAACGTCGCGTCGCACGGCGATACGCTGCCAAAGCCTCCTCGAGCCGCCCTAGATAGAACAATGAATCGCCGAGCATCATTGCCGGCCGCCCGCTCTGATACTCGAAATCCATCGTGTTTCGGATTACCGCCGGGAGGCCAAGCAGGCGCTCCTCTTCTGCTTTCTGCAGGGCAGCTGCGATCGCATATTGCTCACGCCATTTGTATACATCCGCTTGCGTCAGCCGTGAGCTCGTGAGGAGTGCGTGCAGTTCGGCCAGCTGCGGCGCGGAGGGCCGCCAGGTATCGACGGAGCCGAGGGCCGCGAGGAGACTCGCTTCGGCTTCTTTCGCCTTCTGCAGCTGACGAACCGGATCGTTGTCTTGAGCGCCGTACACCAGCGCGAGCAGGCAGCGTACTCGGCCGAGGTCGCGTTGGAGACTGGCCCCGCTGTTGGTGTCTCCATTCGTCAAGGTCACGAGCACGCGTTCGGCACGCTCAAGGTTGGCCTTTGCTGCGGCAGGTTCGCCCACGTGGGCTTTGCCCGGGACCCCTTGCACCTCGGCCAACCGCCCAAGACCCACAGCCACCTCCCGCTGCAGGCCTAGATCTCCGCCGGCAGTCTCGCCTAGCGCATCCAGATATTGCTGACTACGGCCTACCATCTCGCGCCGGGCCTGCGTCGTTCCGGGAATATTTTCGAGGCGCGAGTCGAGATCGAACAGCATGTAATTCGCGAGCGCCCGCACTTCCGAGAAGCGGCGCTCCGCCTCGATACGCGCGGAATTCGCACCCGCGTACAGTATCGCGATGATGGCCAGTGCGCCGATAAGGCTCAACAGCGCAAGCGAAACTGAAGCGACGCGCCACGGATGTCGCTGAACGAGCTTCCAGCTGCGGTATGTCCAGTCATCGCCCATCGCCGTGACCGGGCGGCATTCCGACCAGCGACGCAGGTCTTCATCGAGCGTCGCCACGCTCGCGTAGCGCGTCTCCGTACGATCAGCCGTGCTCTTGCCAATGATGGCGAAGAGTTCGGGCGGCAACTCCATGCCACGCTCATCGCCGCCAGTGGATTTTTCGGTCAGCAGCTCGCGGAGGACCACTCCTAGCGAGTACACGTCATCGGCCACGGTTGCGGGCGCACCGCCCAGGCGTTGCGGGCTCGTGTAGGCGCGTGTGAATCCCTCGGGCCTCGAATCCGCGACGTCCTGGATTCGCGCGACGCCGAAGTCGATCAGTTTCGGGCGCCCTTCGCAGGTGACGAGAATGTTGGCGGGCTTGATGTCGCAATGGACTACGAAGTGCTGATGCGCATGCGCGACGCCGGCGCACACCTCCCTCAGCAACTCCACACGCCCGCGAATATCGAAGTTCTGCTGCGCGATGTGCTGGTCGATCGCCACGCCACTCACGAATTCCATGACCAGGAAATGCAGGCCGTTCTCCGTACGACCTCCGTCGAGGATACGCGCGATGCCGGGGTGGTCCATGCGCGCCAGCAGCTTTCTCTCCGCATCGACCAGCGGCTCGGTAAGACCCGGCATCGAGCGGATGAACTTGATAGCCACCGTCTGCTCGAACAGGCCGTCGTTGCGGTGTGCCCGGTACACCGAGCCCATGCCTCCCGCGCCGATCAGTTCATCCAGGCAATAGACCCCGATCTGCGAAGGCGGAATGTTCGACTCCTGACCGGAGAAGCCTCCCGCGCCCGCGAGCACCGAGAGGGAAGCATCGGCGGCCAGCAGCTCTCGGACTCGCTCGAGCAAGGCGGCATCCGCAGCGCACTGGGCGACGATCCAGCTGTCGCGTTCCGCCTCGTCACGATCGAGCGCCGCGGCGAACAGCTTCAGAGCGGCAAGTTCGAGGTGTGCGGAGCGGGCGGCAGGGTCCACGTGGCAAGCCTAACCCGCGCGATGCGTTCAGGGTATGAAAGAAGCCGGCCCTATTGGGCCGGCTGCAGAGGCTGCCAGTTGCCGGTGTTGCTCGGGTCCGCCATCCAGTAGCGGCCCGAGACATCGACGTAATAAGTATTACCCTGGTGCGTGTGATACGTGTTGGCCTGCCAGGAGTGCGGCAGCGGCTGGGTTGCCCCGCTGGCGGGATTGACGAAGCTGCTCTCGCCGCGCAATTGACGCCCCGCCTCCTGCTGGTTGCGCGCATATCCCGCCTGCCAGTCATTCATGGCTGCCTGCCGCTCGGCCTGCGCGTTCCGGTAGCCCTGCATTGCGGCCGCCTCCTTGCCCTGGATGTCGCGCTCATTGGCCGCGTACATCGCCCGTCCCTGCGCCGAGAACCCGCTGGTCGCCGCATAGTAGTAGGCGAACGTCGGGAAATCGTAGGGCCGCACACCCTGCTGACTCGCCCGCGCAAGGTGCTGCTGGTAAGCCTGCTGCACCTGCGGATCCTGCATCTTCTGCTGCACGATCTGCTGGACCTGGCGCTGTCCTGAGGCGATGTTGGCATCCATCTGCGCCTGCTGCGCTTGGATGTACTGCTGCATCTGCGCGTTCTGCCGTTCCAGCAAGGCATTGAAGTCTTGCGCCTGCGCCGCTCGCGGCAGGCCGCCGGAGGCGGCCGCCACGGCCAATGCGGCGAGGATCGAGGCGTGGCGCTTGTTCATTGCTCTATCTCCGGTAAGTCGTGGGCCTACTGGGGATGAAGGCGCAAGCCGCGCGAGAAACGGGTCACGCCGGGCGAAAAGACCGCGGTGGCTGCTCAGAACAGCTCCAGGGGATCCACATCCAGTGCCCAGCTCACGCGGCGTCCGCTCGGCAGCTGCTCGACCTGTGGCAACCAGCCATCGATGAATCGGTGCAGGGCGGCGCGATCGGCGCTCTCGATCAACAGCTGCGCGTGATAACGACCGGCACGCTTCGCCATGGCAGCGGGCACAGGCCCCCGCAGTTGCACATTGACCGGCGGTCTGGCGAGTTGCCTGGCCTCGGTGAGGAACGCCAGTGCGTGCTCGGGATTCGTGGCGGAATCGCGCACCGCGGCGAGACGCGAATACGGCGGCCACTCGGCCTGCGCGCGTTCCTCGAGCGCCGTGCGCGCGAAGCCCTCGTAACCTTCCTGCAGCAGATTGCGCAGCAGCGGGTGATCGGGAAATTCGGTCTGGATCAGCACTTCACCCGGCTTGTCGCCGCGCCCTGCGCGCCCGGCCACCTGCACGATCGTCTGCGCCAGGCGTTCCGATGCGCGAAAGTCCATGCTGAAGAGCCCTTGGTCGGCATTCAGGACCACGACCAGCGTCACGTCGGGGAAATCGTGTCCCTTGGTCACCATTTGAGTGCCTACGAGGATGCGCGCCTCACCCGAGTGCATGCGGCGCATGACCTTCTCCATGTCGCCGCGCTTGCGCACGGCGTCACGGTCGAGGCGCACCAGCGGAGCGTGCGGAAACATCTTTGCCAGAGTTTCCTCGACGCGTTCCGTGCCCTGGCCCACGGGCTTGACCGCGAATCCACATTGAGGACAACGCTCCGGCAGAGGTGCATCCGCCCCGCAGTAGTGACATCGCAACCTGCCGGCACCGCGATGCACTGTTAGCCGCGCGTCGCAATCGCGACACGGCGCAGTCCAGCCGCAAGCCGTGCACAACAGCGTTGGCGCGTAGCCGCGCCGGTTAAGGAAGACCAGCACCTGGCCGCCGTTGCTCAAATGACGCTCCATGGCCTGTACTGCTGAAACTGAGATTCCCGCATTCACGGCATCGACGCGCAGATCCACGAGCGTCATGCGGGGCGGCTGCGCCTGAGCAGTACGGCGTGGAAGGGATAGATGCGTGTACCGCCCGCAGAGCATGTTGTGCAGCGTTTCTAGCGCAGGCGTCGCGGAGCCCAGCACGATGGGTACGCCCGCGCGCTGCGCGCGCAGTACCGCAAGATCCCGTGCGGAGTATCGAAAGCCCCCTTCGCGCTGTTTGAATGAAGCGTCGTGTTCCTCGTCGACCACGATCACGCCCAGCTGCGGCACTGGGGCAAACACGGCCGAGCGCGTGCCCAGCACGATGCGCGCCTCGCCGCTGAACGCTGCGCGCCACGCTTCAAGCCGCTCGAGATCGGTCAGACCCGAGTGGAGAACCGCCAACGGCACGTTGAAGCGCTCGCTGAAGCGCCCAACCAGCTGAGGTGTGAGCCCGATTTCGGGCACCAGCATCAGCGCACCTCCGCCCCTCGCGAGCACTTGCTCGACCACATGGAGATACACCTCGGTCTTGCCACTGCCCGTGATGCCGTGAAGCACGAAGGCGGCAAACTCGCCTAGCGAACTGTTGATACTCGTAACCGCGGTTTGCTGTTCTGCGCCGAGCCGCGGCCCTGTGGAGCGCACGATGCTGGAGTGCACCTTTCCCGTGCCGACCATGTCGCGCTCGAAGGATGCGATCCAGCCTCGCTTTGCCAGTGGGCGCGCTGCCTCGCGCCAGCCCGGCATAACTGAATTCAGCGATTGCGCCGAGTCGCCGTCCTCTCCAGCGAGGTGCTCAAGTAGCGCCCGTTGCTTGGGTGCGCGCGCAGGCTCGCCACGCGACTTGGCTTCGGCACCCTCTGCAGTCATGACCCATCGCTCTTCTCTCGCCACGGCAGGCACCCCCATTCGCAGCGCTTTGGGTACCGCCGCGGCCAGCGCCTCACCGATGGGGTGGTGGTAGTACTCGGCAGCCCATTTGAGGAGTTCGAGTGCGGCCTTGTCGAGTAGGGGCGCAGAGTCGAGCACCGCGAGCGCGGGTTTCAGCTTCGCAGCTGGAAGCTCGGACGATTCCGCCAGTTCCACCACGAAACCCACTAGCTTCTGGCTGCCGAAGGGAACGCGTACGCGTATGCCGGGCTCGATGAGCG
Organism: uncultured Gammaproteobacteria bacterium; assembly: GCA_963759725.1. Taxonomy (GTDB): domain Bacteria; phylum Pseudomonadota; class Gammaproteobacteria; order Steroidobacterales; family Steroidobacteraceae; genus CAVXAE01. Next base: position 633,840 of record CAVXAE010000001.1, read on the forward strand.
CGGCGCCTGTGCTCGGCGGCAGGTAATCGAACAGCCGTCGCAGCGGCACATCGAGCGCGACACGCAGGATGGCGGCGTTCATGGATATTCTGTCCAGTCGAAGCGATCGTAGTGTGGTCGGGCGTCAACCCGGACCGGGCCCGCGCGTTCTGCGCGCCATGTCCGCCTTTGTTACGCTCGCGCCGGTTTATAACATGCCTCAAGCCTCACACGGCGAAGCCTGCCTGCCCGACTCACCCGCAAGCCTGCATGCCTCGGCTCTCGACCGGTTTCTCGCGGGTGTCGAGATCAAGGCGTACCGGATGGCCCGGATCATCCTGCGGCACGAGGAAGATGCGCTCGATGCCGTGCAGGAGGCCATGATGCAGCTCGTTCGCTCCTACTCGCGCCGCCCCGTGACGGAGTGGAAGCCGTTGTTCTACCGAATCCTCGAGAACAAGATCCGCGATCTGCAGCGCCGTCGCAAAGTGCGCGGACGCGTCATGTCGTGGCTGCCGTTCATGCGCGCAGAAGGCGATGAAGAACCGCCCGATCCCATCTCCCAGGCGCCTGACTTCGAGCCCGGTCCGGCTCGCAGGCTGGAGCTCGATCAGGCGATGCTGGCCCTGGAGAGCTCGGTGCGCGCATTGCCCGCACGACAGCAACAGGCGTTCATGCTGCGCGCGCTGGAAGGGCTGGACGTGGAGCAGACCGCGCTCGCCATGAAATGCTCGCAGGGCAGCGTCAAGACACATTACTTTCGCGCGCTGCGCACTTTGCGTGCGCGGTTGGGGGACTTCATATGACTACAGCCGAAGAAAGCGATGCCGCGGCTTTCGAGAAGCGCGCACACGACTTGCTCGAGGAGAGTGTTGCGCATGTAGATGGCCATGCGCGCTCCCGGCTCAATCAGGCGCGTCACGTGGCACTTGCGCAGTTGAGCAACTCGCGGTCCTCCGCTTGGCGCAGTCGCGCAGTCGTGCCCGTTGGAGTGGCTGCGGCAGCGTCCCTGGCGATGGTCGCGGTCGTCGCCTGGCATCAGAAGACTCCTCCTGCGACTGACGCCGGCGAAGACATTGAGTTGCTGGCCGATGGCGAAGCGTTCGAATTGCTCGAGGACGACAACTCGTTCTACGAATGGGCGGTTGCGCAAGAGACTGGCAGTTGAAGTTCGCCCGCGCAACGTGGCTGATGTTCGCAATGCTTACGCTCGCAACGGCGCGGGCGCAGGCGGATGAATCGCCGAGCCCGGCCAAGGCGCCATCGGCAGAGAGCGCGGCCGGCACGGCGCCTGAAGAGGAACTGCTCGAGTTCCTCGGCAGCCTCGAGGCGGAAGGCGAAGAGTGGACCGAATATCTCACGGAGACCGACATCGAGAAGGTGGCTGAAACCGAGCCCGCGCCGGTCGCCTCGGAGGGAGAGAAAGATGAATGACCTGAGAGCCTTGTTGTTGATTCTGGCGCTTGCGGCCGCTGGGCCCACATTCGCAGCGGAGCCTGCTGCGCCGCTGGGCGTGGAATGGTCCAACCTGTCATCACAGCAGCAGGCCGCTCTCGGCCGGCTTCAAGACCGCTGGGATAGTTTGCCGCCCGCGCGACAGGAAGCGCTCGCGCGAGGTAGCGAACGCTGGGCGACGATGTCGCCAGAGCAACGCGGTCAGGCGCGGCAACGTTTTCACCGGTGGCGTGAGCTGCCCTCTGATCAGCGGCACCTGTTGCGTCAGCGTTGGGAAAGGTTTCGCTCGCTGCCTCCCGAGCAGCAGGAAATCGTTCGTGACAACTTCCGCAAGTTCAAGAAACTGCCGCCCGAGCGCCGCCGCGCCTTGCGAGAGCGGTGGCACAATGCGACACCCGCTGAGCGGGAGCAGATGCTGGAGCGACTCAAGCAACGGCATCAGCGCTAAGACGTCGGCAGGCTAACGTGTCGGGTTGGCACGCGAGGCGGACGCGACCAGCGCCTCGCTCCACGCACGTAGCGCGGCCGCGTCGGCCGTTTCCTTCTCCATGAGGTCGATGTCGCGGTTGATCAGGGTCATCTGACCATCGCTGAGAAGATCAGGCTCGGCATAAGTCGAGGGGTAGCTCTTTTGAGCCTTGACGTGCCCATGCAGCACTTCGGCCTGCTCACCAGCTTCCTTGGCGTAGGCAGTGACTCGCAATGCCGCCTTGCCGCTCACGGTAAGTATCAGCAATCGCGAGCGCAGGATCAGTGGCGCGGGCGCTTCGGGTACGCGCAGGAAGAAGTCGCCGTCCAGGCGGATTTCACGCGGATTCGGATAGGAGGCAGCGGGCTCCGCGACCGCACCTGTTAAAAAGAATATTTCGACCCCGTCGGCGAGACGCATGCTGCGTGGGGTGGGTTCCGCGGACGCATGCCACGCTGTGAAAGCTGCGACCGACAGGACGGTGATGACCAGCAACGCCGCAATGCTCGCAGCCCAAATCGACGATCGCCGGGTGCGCCTCGTCATCGGGAGTCGTTAATCGATGGCCACGGCCGGGCGCACCGCCTGCAGGACATTGCAGACTTCGATGTGCCCTGCCGGATACTTCGTCCACTCGTCCGTGCGATTGCGCCGTGACTCGATGAGATCTTTGAATGTCTGCGTGTCCGTGCGCAGTACCTGCAGCTTCGAACGTTCCGCTTCGGCCACGTCGGCCGCCAGGCGCATCGAGCGAAGCGGGGTTCGTTCCGCCGCGGTCTCGTAGAACCCAAGGTCTCCTTTTCCGCGCGGCAACACCGACAGTAACTCTATTCCCTGGACGACCCGGCCGATCAGGGTTACGTTTCGGTCGAGGTGACGCGGGGCGTGACCGATGACGGCATAGACTTCGGCGCCGCTGCCACTGTCCGCGGCATTGTCACGGCCGGCACCCACCATGCCGTAGCAATGCGTGAGCCACGCGCGATCGGATTTCTCATCGCGCGCCGCAGGAAACCCAGCGACGAAACCGGTTTCAGGCGCGTAAGCATCGCGATCGGGAAGTGCGTTGAAGACCAGCCCGCGGGCCGGGCGGTCGAACTCCGCGGGGACCCGGGCTTGCGCCGCGCCGAGCGAGCGCTTCGCGTCCGGATCGCCCCACTGCACGACGTAGTTGTCCTGCGAGCGAATTATTGAGAGCCCGTCGAAATAATGTTCGCGCACCAGCACCTTGAGGTTGGCGATCAGCTGCGGAGCGAACTCAGGCGCGAGCTCTATGACGACTCGACCCGTGTCGAGCTCCAGATACAGCGTGTTTGCCGGATCGAGCTGCCGCCAGTCGGAAGTCTTCGAGGCGGCCAGCACTTCGGCAACCGTCTTGCCATTCGAGTCGGCGGCAATCGCGAGCGCAGCCAGCGCGAGCGCGGCGAGGAAAGCTGGATGTCGCAAGCGGGAGCCCTCCGAATCACGACTCGTAGTGTAAGCTTCTCCGCATTTCGGGAGGTACATCGAGTGCACTTCGGCGGAATGCGCCTTCGTACCCTGCTCACGCTGCTGGTCCTGACCACGCTCATCCCGCTGGGCATATTCGCCGGGCTCATGATCGGGCGCCTGTGGGATCAGCAGCGCACGATACGTCGAGCGGCAGAATGTCGAAACCGCCCGTGCCATTTCCCTGGCGATCGACCAGGAAGTGGAGATCGGCCGGAGCGCTCTCGAGGTCGCCTCAACGTTGGAGCTCGTCGAAGGCCCGGACCTTCGGGGGCTCGATCGCCTCGCGCGGCGCCTGCTGCCTGCGCAGCACGGTTGGCACGCGCTGATCCTGGCCGACACGACGGGGCGCATTCTTTTTGATTCCGCGAGCCGGGGCGAGGCAGCCTCGCGGCTGGGTGACGGCAAATGGATTCGCGCGGTCGTCACGACTCAGCGCTCCGCCGTGTCGAACCTGTTTGGCGATCCTGCCACGAGTGGGCACTTCTTCATGATCTCGGTCCCGGTCACGGACTACGGAGTGCCCAAGTACGTGCTCGCCGCACAGGTTCGCTCGAGCAGCCTCAGCGATATCCTGCGGCGCCAGCGTGCGCCGCCGGGTGGCGTAGTGACGCTGGTAGATCGAAGTCCGAACATCATGGCGCGCTCACGCAACGAGCGCGAGTACGTCGGCACTTCGCCCAGCGACAGATTCAAGGAGGCGTCGAAGCGGATGTTCGAGGGCAGCTTCGAAGGCAGGCTGCTCGAAGGCGTGCGGGCGTATTCATCCATGAGCCGCTCGCCCGTCACGGGGTGGACGGTGGGCGTAGGCTTGCCCGCCGATGCAATCGAAACGCCGATCTGGCGCAGCATCGGCGAGCTGGCTTTGGCAGTTGCGGCGCTGCTTGCGCTCGGCATCGCTTCCGCCCTGATCCTCGGTCGTGCGATGGTGAACGCGTTGACGTCGGCATCGGCTTCCGCGCGCGGGCTCGCTCGCGGTGAGGTCGTGGAGGCCAGGCATTCGCGCATCGTCGAGGCTGAAGAGCTGTCGCGCGGGCTGATCGAAGCGGGCGCCATCCTCAACGTGCATCTGCGCGAGCGCGATCAGGCGCTCCTTGCCGAATACGCGGCGCGACGCGAAGCGGAAGCACTGAGCCGCAGCAAGGATGAGTTCGTCGCAACCATGTCGCATGAGCTGCGGACTCCGCTGAACGCGATCTACGGTTGGGTGAGGTTGCTGCGCACCGGCAAGCTCGACGAAGAGCGACATGCGCACGCGCTCGAGGTGATCGAGCGGAATACTCGTGCGCAGACCCAGCTCATCGAAGAGCTGCTGGACATGTCGCGCATCGTTACCGGTAAGCTACGCCTCGAGATGCGCCGCGTGGATCTGGCTCCCGTGCTGCAAAGCGCCGCCGAGGGGCTGAAACCCACGGCCTCCGCCAAGGAGATCGACCTCACCGTCGATCTGCAGCCGGGAGTCGAGCCCATCTCGGGCGATCCGGACAGGCTGCGGCAGATCGTGTTGAACCTGCTCACCAATTCTCTCAAATTCACCGGCAAGGGGGGGCACATCGAGCTCTCGCTGCGCAAGGAGGGCAGCGAGGGCGTCATCCGTGTTGCGGACGATGGCAGCGGCATCGCCCCGGAATTGCTGCCCCACATCTTCGAGCGCTTTCGACAGGGTGCTTCTTCTCCAGCGCGCAAGCACGGCGGATTGGGGATCGGCCTCGCACTCGTCCACCACCTCGTGGATATGCACGGTGGCACGGTCGTGGCAGAAAGCGATGGAGACGGGCGCGGCGCGCGCTTCACCGTCCGGCTGCCACTGCTGCCTCCGCGAGCCATGGCATCGGAGCCGGCATTGCCGGGGGAGTATTTCCCGCATGCGAGCGACGGATCGGAGTCGCGGCTTCTCGCCGATGTGCGCGTGCTCGTTTTGGAAGACAACGCCGATGCGCGCGAGCTGGTGGTCACGACGCTGCGACACGCGGGCGCCCAGGTGTTTTCCGCTGAATCGGTGGATGCGGCCATTGGGCTGCTCACGTCCATGCGGCCGGACCTGGTGGTCAGCGACATCGCCATGCCGCACGGCACTGGTTACGACTTCGTGAGGCACCTGCGCAACTTGCCCGAGACGTCGAAAATCCCCGCGATCGCGCTGACCGCCTACACCAGGCCCGAAGATCGTTCGCGCGCATTGGATTCCGGCTTCGATGCACACATCGGCAAGCCCGTGGATCCCGTGGAGCTGGTGCGCGCCGTGGTCGCGCTCGCGCGACGCGGCTAGCCTACCGCTTTGATCGCCTGGATCAGCTCCGCACCGGCTTTCTGCGCGTCACCGTACAGCATGCGGGTGTTGTCGAGATAGAAGAGGGCGTTTTCGATTCCCGAAAAGCCCGCACCCTTGCCGCGCTTGATGACGATCACGTTCTTCGCCTTGTCGGCATTGAGGATCGGCATGCCATAGATCGGGCTCGACTTGTCGGTGCGCGCCACGGGATTCACCACGTCGTTCGCGCCGATGATCAGCGCGACATCTGCGTTCTCGAACTCCGAGTTGATCTTCGTCGAGATCGGCGATCAGTCGTACGGCACGCCGGCCTCCGCGAGCAGCACGTTCATGTGACCCGGCATGCGGCCCGCGACCGGATGAATCGCGAATTTGACCGTGACGCCGCGATCGACCAGTTGCTGCGTCGAGCTCCCAGATCTTGTGCTGCGCCTGTGCGACGGCCATGCCGTAACCGGGCACGATGATCACCTTCTGGGCGAACGCCATCATGACGCCGACGTCGGAGGCCTCGATGGGCTTGAGGCTTCCGCTGACTTCGCCGGTCGCCTCGCCACCCGTATTCGCCGAACCCCGAGAACAGCACGTTGCCGAGCGAGCGGTTCATCGCGCGGGCCATGAGCTGGGTGAGCAGCGTGCCGGCAGAGCCGACCACCGTGCCAGCGATGATCATGGCGGCGTTGCCGAGCACGAAGCCTTCGAAGGCGACCGCAAGGCCGGTGAGCGCGTTGTAGAGCGAGATGACCACCGGCATGTCGGCGCCACCGATCGGCAGCGTCATGGTGACACCGAGCACCAGAGCCAGCTACGAACAGCAACGTGACGTGAGTGGTGACGTCGAAGTCCGGCGACGGCCCTCCCATCGAATGCAGCACGATGATCGCCCCGGTGACGACGCGCCCGCGAGCAGCAGCAGGTTGAAGATCTGCTGCCCGAGAAGCGGAATGGTCTTGTTGATGCACCCCCTGCAGCTTGCCGAAGGCGATGAGCTGCCGCTGAAAGAGACGGCGCCGATGATGCCGCCGAGACGGCCAGAGCAGAATCGTCGGACCGGGATGCTCGACTGCGCCGCGATTCGCTACGCCAAGCCGTAGAGCTCGACGGCGGCGATGGCCGCGGCCGCGCCGCCGCCGATACCGTTGTATAGCGCAATCATCTGCGGCATGTCCGTCATCGCGACGCGCTTGCCGCTCCACCACGCGAGTACGCTGCCGACCAGGATCGCCGCGACGATGAGCCGGATAGTTGCTCATCCCCGGGTAGAGGAACGTGACGAGCGTGGCGACCAGCATGCCTGCGCCTGCCCACCAGATGCCGCTTCGCGCCGTCACGGGCGAGCTCATTCGCTTGAGGCCGATGATGAACAGCGCCGCGGTCAGAAGTAGCTGATCTGGATCAGATTCTGGGCGGTCAGGAAGTCGCGCATCAGTGCGCTCCCTTGGATTTGCCGGCGCGTGTGCCGCTCGACTTGAACATCTCGAGCATGCGCTCGGTGACCACGTAGCCGCCAACCGCGTTGCCTGCTGCGAGGAGCACACCGATGGTGCCGATGACTTGCTCGAGCAATGTGCTCGCACGATCCGAGCGCCACCATCGCGCCCACGAGCACGATGCCGTGCACGAAGTTCGAGCCGGACATCAACGGCGTATGCAGGATGACCGGCACCTTGGCGATCATCTCGTAACCGGTGAAAGCTGCGAGCATGAAGATGTAGAGCGCAACGATTCCGGTCATGTCAGGTCTCCAGCGCCTTGCGCGTAGGCTCGTGTTTGATCGCGCCTTCGTGCGTCAGGCACGATTGCGCGAAGACTTCGTCCGTCCAGTCGATCTTGAGCTCGCCTTTGTCGATGGCGGGCTTGAGGAAATTGAGCAGATTGCGCGCGTACATCTCGCTTGCGTTGTAGGCGAGCTGGCTCGGCAGGTTGAGCGGGCCGATGACCAGCACGCCGTTGTGATCCACGGTCTCGCCCGGCCGCGTGAGCTCGCAGTTGCCGCCTTGCTCGGCAGCGATGTCGACGACCACCGAGCCCGGGCGCATTCGCTCGACTGCGGCGCGCGATATAATCTTTGGCGCAGTGCGTCCCGGCACCGAGGCCGTGGTGACGACTGCATCCGCGGCGGCGATGCGCGCAGTCCAGCACTTCCTGCTGCTTGGCTTTCTCTTCGGCCGTCAGCTCGCGCGCGTAGCCGCCCTGGCCTTCGGCGCTGACGCCGGTGTCGACGAATTTCGCGCCGAGCGATTTGATCTGCTCCTTGGTCACACTGCGAACGTCGTACGCTTCGACGACGGCAGCCGAGACGCTTCGCCGTGGCGATGGCCTGCAATCCTGCGACACCCGCGCCGATGACCAGCACCTGCGAAGGCCGGATCGTTCCCGCCGCCGTCGTCAGCATCGGCAGGAATTTCTGCAGCGAGCTGGCCGCAATCAGCACGGCCTTGTAGCCGGCAATGGAGGCCTGCGAGGACAGCGCATCCATCGATTGAGCGCGCGAGATTCGCGGCACCAGCTCCATCGAAAAGCTGGTGATGCGCCGGTCGCGCAGCGCCGCCACTTCCGTCTTGCGCGCGTGCGGCTGCATGTAGCCGAGCACCACCGCGCCGCTCTTCAGCTGGCCGATCTGTTCGACCGTGAGGGGCTGCACCGTCGAGGACCACGTCGGACGCGGCGAGCACGGCGGACGCCCCAGCCAGCCCATTCCACCGTCTTATAGAGCGAGTCCGGGAAGCGGGCGCGCGCGCCGGCGCCGGGCTCGATGACGCACCCGGGCACCGGCTTGCGCCAGTTTGTCCGCCACCTCGGGCACCAGGCTTACGCGGGTTTCATGCGGCGCGCTCTCGCGCAGTGCGCCAATTGTGATGGGCATGCAGGCCTTTCGGGGCATGGTACGTGGCCTGGCGGCCACGGTACGCGGGAATCCTTAGCGGAATGAAGACTCTTGCTTCGTTGAATTCTTGCACAGGACTGCCGTATCTTACAGCGGTCATGCTGGGTATCGATCTGGATCAGGCCGACCACGGCCATCAGGACGAGCTGCGTATCGTTGCCACCCCGGCCGCGCGCGGCCTCTCCCAGCTCGTTCTGCGCACCGACATCGGTGGCATGCCCCTGGAGTGGATCGACTACAAGGAAGCCGCAAGGCTCTACCATCAGGAGCAGGTGGCCTATACCTGCGGCTCGCTGCTGTATGAGCTTTACGGCGGCACGAATGCGCGCACGGGCAGCCGCACGGTTCTCGAGGTCAATTCCATCGTGGCAACCGTCGGGCACACGGGCAACCCGGGAAACACCCGGCACGATTACGTTCCTCCGCTGAACAATCAGACCCTGTTCCGCCGCGATGCTTTCCTGTGCATGTACTGCGCGCAGCGGTTCCCTTCACGGGACTTGTCGCGCGATCACATCCGTCCGTTCAGCCAGGGCGGCATCGACACCTGGACGAACGTCGTGACCGCCTGCCGACGCTGCAACAACCAGAAGGCGTCGCGCACGCCGGAGCAGGCGAAGATGCAGCTCATCGCGGTGCCCTTCACCCCGACCTACGCCGAGTACATTTTTCTGAAGGGCCGGCGCGTACTCGCGGACCAGATGGAATACCTTCTGGCGCATTTCCCGCGCTCGAGCCCGCTGCACGCCCGCATCCAGCGCTGGCTGACCTGATGTCCCGCAAGGACATCAAATCTGTGCTCCTGGAAGAGCGCAGATTTCCACCATCTTCGGCCTTCACTGCCAGAGCGCGCATCAATCCGGCCGATCGGCAGGAGCTGGACCGCAGGGCCGCCGCCGATCACGCCGGCTTCTGGGGGGACCTGGCGCGTCAGGAGCTGGCGTGGCACAAGCCGTTCACAGTGACTCTGGACGAGTCCCGTGCCCCCAACTATCGCTGGTTCACCGACGGACAGCTGAACATCTCCTACAACTGTCTCGATGTCCACCTGGCGGAGCGCGGCGAGAAGACGGCGATCATCTTCGAGGGCGAGCCTGGGGATACGCGGCGCCTGAGCTATCGCGAACTGCACGCTGAAGTCTGCACGTTCTCGAACGCGCTCAAGGCGCAAGGCGTGAAGGCGGGCGATCGCGTCGTAATCTACATGCCGCTCGTTCCGCAAGCCGTGATCGCAATGCAGGCGTGCGCGCGTATCGGTGCGATCCATTCGGTGGTATTCGGCGGCTTCTCGGCGATGTCGCTCAGAGACCGCATCGAGGATGCCGGCGCCAAGGTCGTCATCACCGCTGATGGCGGCCATCGTGGCGGCAGCATCGTCGAGTTGAAGGCTGCCACCGACAAAGCGCTCGCGCTGGGATGCCCGACCATAGAACGAGTCATCGTGTTCCGTCGCACGGGGCATGCGATAGACATGAAGGCCGGCCGCGATCTGTGGTGGCACGATGTCGTTGCCGAGCAGCCGGCGAGCTGCGAGCCGGAGTGGGTGGACGCGGAACATCCGCTGTTCCTGCTGTACACCTCAGGATCGACGGGCAAGCCGAAAGGCATTCAACATTCGAGCGCGGGCTACCTGCTGGGCGCGAAGCTGACGACAGAGTGGGTGTTCGACCTGCGCGAAAGCGATGTCTTCTGGTGTACCGCCGATGTGGGCTGGGTGACCGGCCACAGCTACGTGGTGTACGGGCCGCTGGCGGCCGGGGCGACCGTCGTGATGTACGAAGGAACACCGATGGTTCCCGATGCAGGGCGCTTCTGGAAGATCTGCCAGGCCCATGGCGTCACCGTCTTCTACACCGCGCCCACCGCGCTGCGCGCCCTGATGAAGCTCGGTGATGAAATTCCCGCCCAGTACGATTTGTCGAAGCTGCGCATGCTGGGAAGCGTCGGCGAGCCCATCAATCCAGAGGCGTGGATGTGGTATCACCGCGTGATTGGCGGCGGACGCTGTCCCATCGCCGATACCTGGTGGCAGACCGAAACCGGGGTGATCATGATCTCGCCCCTGCCGGGCGTCACCGCGACCAAGCCTGGCTCGTGCACCATCCCGCTCCCCGGCATCGACGCGGACATAGTGGATGATCACGGCCACCCGGTGAAACGGCCGGATGCCGGGGGCTATCTCGTGATCCGCAAGCCCTGGCCGGCGATGCTCCGCACCATCTGGGGCGACAACCCGCGATATCTCAAGACGTACTGGGAGAAATTTCAGAACCGCTACTACGTGGCGGGCGACAGCGCGCATCGCGACAAGGACGGATTCTTCTGGATCATGGGTCGCATCGACGACGTGCTGAATGTCGCGGGGCACCGTCTTGGGACCATGGAAATCGAATCCGCGCTGGTCGCGCATCCGCGCGTGGCGGAGGCGGCGGTCGTCGGCAAGCCTCACGAGATCAAGGGTGAGTCGGTGTTCGCCTACGTGGTATGCCGGGGCGCTCGGCCGTCGGGCGATGTCAGCGCCCTGACCAAGGAGCTCCGTGAGTGGGTGGGCGAGCAACTGGGAGCGATCGCCAAGCCCGACGAGATCCGATTCGCCGACAACCTGCCGAAAACGCGCTCCGGCAAGATCATGCGGCGCCTGCTGCGCACGATCGCGCGCGGCGAGGAGATCACGCAGGATATCTCCACGCTCGAGAATCCGGCGATCGTGGAACAGCTACGAGGCGGCGGCCCTGCGCCTGCTGCGAGTCGCAAACGCACGCGCGTACGCGCGAAGTGCAAGGTCGCGAAGAAACCTGCGAAGCGCAAGGCGGCGGCGAAATCCAGGCCTGCCAAGACCAAGCGTTCCAGGCCAGGCCGCAAGCGTTCCAAGCCGGCCCGCTCGCGCAGAGCGCCCACGCGCAAGGCCAGGAAGACTCAACGCCGCAAGAAGTGAGGAGCCGCGGGCCTGAACAGGGCATTCATTCCTTGCCGCTTCTCTGCCGCTCGAGATGAAAGCGATGCAGGACCCGGTGCACGAGCGGCGCCATGATGACGCCGGTCGTGGAGAGAAAGACCACTCCGGAGAACAGCGCGTACGCGGAGGCGAAGATCTTTGCAGCCGAAGTGCTCAGGACTGCCACCGGCCCCATGCCCGTGAGGATCATCGACGCATTCAACAAGGCGTCAACCCAAGACAGGCGAGCAATGAAGTGATAGCCGACAATGCCGAGCAGCAGGGCGGCGCAGAGCAGCACGATGGCGATTGCCAGCGAGTGCGCGAAACTGATCGGCAGGCGGTGCAGGTATTGGGGCGATGACATTTATTCTCTCCGTGGGCCGTTTGCCGGCTGGCGGGGCTTTGCAAAATACACCAATACTCCAGCCGTATTGAAAGGGCGCGGTGGATAGAGCTCCTCGATGGGCGGTACTTCGCGCCGCTTCCGGAGGCGCTCTCGGTGTTGTCGTGGTATTCGCGCTCCTGCTGGTGCTCGCGCGACATGCCGGCTTGGTCGGCATTGCGCTGGCCCTCGTGACGCTAAGCTGGTCGACCAAATACGCTTTCATTCTGTTCGACCACATCGTCCGCGGCTTTCCGGGCTCGCCGGCACTGGACATCCAGGACGTCAATCCCGTCGACGAACAGCGGCCCCTCGCCGGCCTGTTCCTCGTGGCGCTGTGCCTGCTGGCCTATCGATACGTGCATCCGGTCCTCGGCTGGGTCTGCATCGCGATTTTTCCGGCGTGCCTGGGCGTGCTCGCTTTGGAGCGCAGCATCCTCCTGGCGCTGGATCCGCGGCGCGTGTGGCTTCTCGCCGCCGGTCTCAAGTGGCGTTACCTGTTGCTGCTCGCCTGGCTGGCCGGCTGCATTGCGCTGAACATCGGGCTGTGGCGCTGGGGCGCCTGGGAATTCATAACGGCCGCCGCGGCGTTGCTCGGGCTGCTGTCATTCAGCGCTCTGTTTGCAGGTCTAATCTATGACTGCCGCCAGGAGCTCGGCCTCGAACCCTGGATTTCGCCCGAACGGACCGCGCAACGCCAGGCGCGTGAAGATCGCTTGCAGGATGCGCGTCTCGTCGATGAAGCCTATGGGTTTCTACGCGTCGGCAAGACGGACAGGGCCTGGCGAATCCTGGTCGACTGGTTCGCTGGCCGCGGCCGCACACCGGCGGACTACCATTGGCTCATCGAGAGGCTGAATTCGTGGCCCGACTCTTACTATTCGACGCTGCTGGCGCAGGAGTTCATCGAACACCTGCTTGCGGGCCGTCAAACGAGTGAGGTCCTGCGCGTGGTCGAGGGGCGGCTGCGTCTCGACCCTGGCTTTCGCCCCAGAAGCGCTGCCAGCACCCTGGCGCTCGCGCGGATCGCGGCAACTGGCGGCGCCAGGCGCACCGCACGAGCACTGCTCGCTGATTTTGCAACCCGATTCGCGTGCGATGCATCGATCGGCGATGCGCAAAAGCTGCAGGAAGAGCTCGCCCTCTAGGTGATGCTCATGACTTTCCGGCCATGGGCGCCGAGGCTTCTTCGAATGACATGGCGCGCTCTGCAAAAGTGAAGGTGCCGCGCTCCTTGATTTCGCGGGCAGCAGCCTTGAATGCACCAAGAGCGGCGCAACTCAGCGCAGCCCCGACACTGATGCGACGCACGCCAAGCGCTCCAAGGTCGGCTACCGAGAGCCCGCCATTGGAGCCTATCAATACATTGACCGGCTTCTTGAGCGAAGCGCAAAGCGTGCGGATGTCTTCCGCCCTTGAGATTCCGGGCGCGAACAACACGTCGGCGCCGGCGGCCTCGAAAGCCTGGAGCCTGCGCAGAGTGTCGTCGAGATCCGACCTGCCGTGCAGGTAGTTCTCGGCTCTGCCGACCAGCATGAACGGAAACGGCAGTGCACGTTTCGCTTCGGCAGCTGCCGCCATTCGCTCGACGGCTTGAGCGAAGTCGTAGATGGGGCGGTTCGAATCGCCGGTCGAATCCTCGATGGAGCCGCCGACCAGGCCGACGCCACCGGCGAGCCGGATGGTTTCGGCTACCACTTTGGGTGAATCGCCGAAGCCGTTCTCGAGATCCGCCGCAACCGGAAGGTCCGTCGCCTCGGCAATCATCTTTGCATTGGCGAGTGCCTCGTCCCGCGTCACGATGCCTTCGCCGTCGCGCCTGCCCAGAGAGAAGGCAAGCCCGGCGCTGGTGGTCGTCAGCGCCTCGAAGCCGAGGCTGGCCAGGATCTTCGCGGTCCCCGCATCCCAGGGGTTGGGAATCACGAACGTTTTCGGGCCCGCGTGCAAAGCCTGGAACCTGCGGCCCTTCTCGGTTTGTGTCACTGAAGTACCCTCATAGCGTGGTCGTTTGAGTTTCCTGCAACGCCAACGCGACCAGTCGCGCGAGCATGCGTTGCTTCACGCCGCGCGGCCGCTCGAGCTGCATGCGTCGCAGAGGCCCGGCATGCCGTGGCGCGGATCGGCCGCGAGCGATCGCTGCCGCGAGAGTCTGCACCCGTCCGCGCCAGCCGGTCGAGCGCGCTTCCAGGTGCTTTAGTGCGCGCGCCAGCGCGATCTCTTCCTCGGTCAAGTCCGTGCCAAACGGATACTCGCTGAAAAACCCGGCCCGGCGCAATTGCGCGAATTCCCGCTCGAGCCTGGCAGGAGAGTTGTCCCGACACGACTGCGGAATCTCGTAGTCGCTTGCGATCTTGCCGGCGGCCTTTGCCTGAGCGAGCAGCGCGCCCTGAAAGCGCGAATCCGCAACATTGAGCATTGCCGCGACGCACTCTTCATCTGTGCGCCCGCGCAAATCGGCGATGCCATATTCCGTGACCACGATGTCGCGCAGGTGGCGCGGAATCGTGCAGTGACCATAGCTCCACAGGACGTTGGAAGTCACTTCGCCTCGCTTGCTGCGAGTGGCGCGCACGCAGAGTATCGACCGCGCGCCCGGCAGCGCGTGCGCCATTGCAACGAAGTTGTATTGTCCGCCGACACCGCTGACCACGCGGCCATCATCGAGCCCATCCGATATGGCAGCACCGAGCAGCGTCACCATCATCGTGGTGTTCACGAAGCGGGCATCCTGCCGCTGAAGAATCTTCAACTCCTGGTTCTGCCCGTACAACTGGTTTACGTACCCGACGCCGCGCATGCTGAAGCGAGCCAGGTCCGACTCGTGCAGATTGCGCAGCGCGCCGTAAAAGCCGCGCGGGCCTAGGAAGAATCCGGCGTGCAGCACGTGCCCGCCGGCTACGCGTTCGCCTCGCAGAGCGGCTCGCTGATCGTCAAGGTTGTCGTAGACCAACCGGCGCAGCACGCCGGCTCGGTAGAGATCCAGAATCTGGTCGACGAACATCTCCGTCGAGGCGAACACGCCCGGGCCGAAAGGCTCGCGTCCACCTTCGGCGGTGACCAGCCCCGCGGCGCGTTCGGTGCCCAGTCCCGCCAGTGCATCCCGGTATGCGGCGTTCTGCTGATGACGCAGCAGCAATGCATACACCAAAGCATCGCCGAGCTCGCCTATACCGACCTGGATCGTGCCGCCGTCGCGCACCAGTGCGCTCGCGTGAAGGCCAATGGCGTGATCCACCGGGCCTATCGGCAGGTTTGGAGGACAGAACAGGTCGTAGTCGTAGCGGGGATTTTCGATCAGCCAGTCGAAGCGCTCGGCGCCGACCAGTGCTGTGCCCGGCATGAAGGGCATTTGGGGATGCACTTCGCCGATCACCGCGATCTCCCGCCCGGCGTCCCTTGCAGCCTCCATGAGCGGGAGTAAATCCGCCGTGACGTCGGGATTCGAACCGAAGCTGAGCTCGGTCTTTCCATTCACGACCCGCTTTGCCACCAGATGCGCAAGCACGTTGACGCCGCGCGCCATCGCCTCACGCGCCACATGCGTGTAATTGGCGCTGAGATAGTTTCGCTGCGCATGCGGGGACAGCAGGTACGCGCCCGGTTCGAGAAAAAATTCCACGATGCGCACGTTCGAGGGGACGCGATCTGCGTGCAGGTCGTGCACGTAATCCAGCTCGACATAATTTCCGAACACCCGCTCGACGATGGGCCCGAGGAGGCGCCCTTCGAGCTCGCTGCGGGCGCGGGGCCTGCTGAGCGAGAGCGCAGTGAGGATGGTGAGCTCTATGCCTGGATCGCGGTGCGCCCGCCGGTAAAACTCGTTGGCCAACGGATTGGGCTTGCCAATGCCCAGAGGGAGTGCGAGCACGATGCGTGATCCCGACCCTGCGCAGCACGGCCTCCACGCACTCTCCGACGTCGTCGATCAGCGTGGTCATGCGGCTTGGCGTGAGCTCCGGCGGTGATCGCGCGCGAGTCTAGCCTCTTGCCCACCCCCAAGGCACGGAACTTGCGGAAAGGCTTGCAGGACCACAGCACAGAGACAGCCATGGGTGAAGTGATTCACGCTACGTTCGGAACCGAGCGGGAATGGGCGCAGACTCGCGACAAGACGGTGGACGGGCTGGTGACCATAGGCGCGTTGTTCGGCGACGATGCGGCTCTGATGCGCGCCAAGGCGGATTGCGTCTACCAGATGCTGAGGCAGATCGTCGAGGACATCCCGTCGGTGCAGGTTACGACAAAGATGCCCGAAAATCTCACGGATGCGCAGGTGCGTATGCTGACCGAAGCGATCAAGCACGCGGCGCTGCGCGGCATCGAAGTCGCGATGACTCACTCCGTGCAGGTATTGATGAGCTCGATCTACGATCTGTGCACGTCAAAGCTGCACGAGCGCCGCTGCTAGGGTTTGGTGGGGGCGGCCGTGGCCGCAGCAGGGACCAGGCGCAGGCCGAAGGTCACCGTGACCTCGTTCGCCACTTCTTCCGTCGATTTCCAATCGCCCTGCCCGACCCCGTAGTCGAGGCGGTTGATCACGGCGCGACCGGTCATGTAAGCGGCCGGGCCACTTTTCTCGGTCGCCGTGCGGAACGAGAACGGCACCATGATGACTTTGGACACGTCGCGAATGGTGAGCTTTCCGACCGCCTCGTAGCGGCCGGCCGAGACGCGACTGAATTTGGTCACGTGAAATTTTGCGTCCGGAAATTTCGCCGCACTGAATAGATCCGCACCTCGCAGCGCCTCGTCGCGCTCCTCGTCGCCGGTGTCCAGGGAAGCCACCTTCACAGTGACATCGAGTTTGCTCGACGCCAGGGCCGTGTCCGCGAAGCGTAGCGCGACATCGAATTTGCGGAACTTGCCGTTGCTCTGCGCCTTGGCCTGGGTGAAGGAAAATTTCATCCAGCTGCCCTCCAGGTCGAGGGTGTAGGGCTGTGCCGCAGGGGCGGCTGCCTCCGCACTACTCCACACGATGCCGGCGAGCAGGAAGGAGAGAATCAGCGGGCGCAGATGAGTGACCATGCAGCAGCTCCTTGGACTATGTTCGGGTAAACGGCAGCATCCTGCGCAGCACGTCGTCCTTGAGGAGGAAGTGATGCTTGAGCGCGGCGAGCACGTGCAGCACTGCGATGGCGATGAGCGCCTTGCCGAGCAACTCGTGTGTCTCGTGCAGCGTCTCGAACAGGCCGCGATCCGGCGCGACCAGGTCCGGCAGCTGGACGAGGCCGAACCAGCTCACGGGGAAGTTGCGGGCGGACGACATCATCCAGCCGGTTATCGGCATCGCGAACAGCAGTGCGTACAGCCCGATGTGTGTGACATGCGCCAGGACGCGCTCGTATGGCTTGAGCGTGCCCGGCAATGACGGCACGGGATTGAACAGCCGCCACAGCAACCGCAGCGCGGCCAGCATCAGGATCGTGATGCCTACCGACTTGTGCCGCGCGAGCAGCGCGATCTTCTCGCCGCCGAGGGGCAGGTCATGCGCGATCGTGATCACCACGAACTGCGTGATGACCAGCGCCACGATGATCCAGTGGAAGCTCATGGCAATGGAGCCCCAGCGGGAGGTGGAGTTTCGCAGCGTCATGCGATTAAGCTTAAGCGCATGAACGCCGCTTGCAAAATCTGTCCTTGGGGCGTGGTCGTTCTGGCTTCGCTGGGGGTCGCAGGCTGCGCCCGCGGCGTGCGCGAAGCGGCACCTTCGCAGCCGGTGGTTTCGCAGCCCCAAGTATCGCACGAAGGACCGCCCTACGAGGTGGTTTCAGCTGAATCCCTCCTGACCATACGGGTGTACCGCGGCGGCACGCTGGCCCGGGCCGGTCACAACCACCTTGTTGCTTCGCACGATCTGGCCGGTACGGCCTATGTGCCTTCCGACCTGACGCATGCCTCCTTCGAGCTGCGTATTCCAGTGGACAAGCTGACCGTCGATGAAGCCCCGCTGCGCGCGCAGGAAGGCCCCGACTTCGCCGCGGAAGTGCCGGATTCCGCGCGTGGGGGCACCCGCCGCAACATGCTTGGCCCTGCACTCCTGGATGGTGAGCATTTTCCCGAGATTCTGCTGAGATCGGGGCAGGTGAACGTGACTGCGCCCAACGAACTGCAGGTCCATGTGCAGGTCACGGTGCGCGACCGCACCGCGGAAGTGGTGGCACCGGTGCACCTCGAGACGACGGCGGAGGGTCTTACCGCAACTGGCGAGTTTCCGCTGCGGCACGCCGACCTCGGCCTTACGCCGTTCAGCGTGATGATGGGCGCGATGCAGGTTCAGGACGAGGTGAAAATCCGCTTCCGGATCCACTGCCGGGCGAGAACTCAGGCTCAAGTCGTTTCCTCCAGGAGCAGCAGCGGCGTGCCTTCGGGCGCGATCAGCAATGCGTTCGCATTCGGGTCGAGGCCGCGCGGAAGCTCTTTCGAGAGCGGAATATCGAGCTCACGCAAGCGGGCGATGCGCTCGCGCGCATTGCGGGTCGGTGAATACCAGCATTGGAATGCCGAGCGTGCGCGGGCGGTGGAAGGCGATATCGATGTGGTCACTCGTCAACGGCAGGTGCGGATAGGGCACTTCGACTTCGTCCGTCGCGACGAAACCCAGCGGTTCCCAGAAGGCCTTCGCAACTTCGAAGTCGATGGCCGGCATGCTGAATTCGCTGAAGTAGCCGCATAGTGAGGTCGCGGTGGCAGCGCGAGTGACGGGGGAATAGGTGCGCGCTTCGATCACGGCGATGCGCTGCCCGGACGGGTCGCGAAAGGCGATCTGATTGAAACGCTCCTCGCCCGCATGCAGCAGCTCGAGCTCGATGCCCCTCGCTTCGAGCGCGGCGGCATGGTGCGCAATGCCCTCACGAACGAACGTGACTGTTGGGGAGGAGGCCTGTCGCCTATGCAGGCCGATGAAGACACGGCCGTCCGTGAGCACTCCGTAGGGATGCGGCCAGATGTCGCCGGTGGTCGCGTGCGTGAAACCGAGCCGCTCGTAGAATTCGACGGATTCGCGGATGTCCGCGGTCTCGATGCCGATCTCGTGAAAGCGCCCGATCATGCGCAGGCACGCTTCAGCCCCAGCCCTGGCAATGGCGCGCGGTCAGCTCCGCGAGCGCTTCCGCATGGAGCCTGCCCGCATTGAGCGCAGGGACATATAGAAACCGGGCGCCGCCAGCCTTCATGAAGCGCTCGCGATTCTCCACTGCGATCTCCTCGAGCGTCTCCAGGCAATCGACCGCGAAACCGGGGCAGACCACCGTCACCTCGTCGATGCCGCGCCCGGGCAGCTCTCCCATCAGATCGATCGTGTAGGGCTTGAGCCACTCGGCAGCTCCGAACCGCGACTGGAAGCTCACCGTCCATTCATCCTCGCGCAGCTCGAGCGCCCCGGCGAGGAGTTCCGCAGTGCGCCGGCATTCGCGCTCGTAAGGATCGCCTGCCTGGACGTAGCGCTTAGGAATGCCGTGAAAGGAAATGACCAGATGCCTGGTTTTGCGGTCGGCGGCCCAGTGCGCGGCGACGCTGGCACGCAGCGCCTCGATGTAACCCGGCCGATCGTGATATCCGGAAATGAATCGCAGCTCCGGCAACCGTCGCCAGCGAGCCAGCTCGGCCATAACCCGGTCATGGACGGCGCCCGTCGTCGCGCCGGAATATTGTGGAAACATCGGCAGGACTATCAGCTGCCTTGCACCGAGGTCGCGGAGCCTGCGCAGCGCATCCTGCAGTTGCGGCGGCGAATACAGCATACCGACTTCAATCGAGAATCGTGCCGAGGTGCGCTGCGCGAGTGCGCGCGTCAGTTCCGTGCGCAGCCGGGCGGAAATAGCGACCAGCGGCGAGCCATCGGGCGTCCAGATGCTGCGGTACTTGCGCGCGATCCGGGCAGGGCGCCAAGGCAGGATCAATCCATACAGGATGGGCAGCCACAATAGGCGCGGCAGCTCGATGACGCGCGGATCCGAGAGAAGACCTTTCAGGAAACTGCGCACATCCGCGGTGGCGAGCGAGGCGGGCGTTCCCGAATTGACCAGCAGCACGCCGACGTGCGCTTGATCGTCTGTCGGTTCGGGCGAGCTTGCGTAGCGCATCGGGCCCACACGATACCGGAGGCGCCCGCCGAGAGCCATTTGCCCGTCGAGGATGCGGTTCGGCGCACCTTTGTGTGATCATCCACGGGCTTCCCGGAGATCAATCGATGCCGCACTGGACCTGGATCATTCCCGTGGTAGCCATGGTGACGCTCGCAGCCGGCGTCATGCTGCCCGTGCATCCTGCGGTGGCGACATTCCTGCTAATTGCGCTCATCGGCGCCGTGGTCGCGGCGGTTTACCACGCGGAACTGGTGGCTCACCGGGTTGGCGAGCCATTCGGCACACTCGTGCTGGCGCTGGCCATTACGGTGATCGAGGCATCGCTCATCGTTTCTCTGATGCTGGCGGGCGGCGAGGCGACCATGGAACTGGCGCGCAACACGCTGTTCTCCGTCGTCATGATCATCTGCAATGGCGTGATGGGGCTGTGCCTGGTGGTCGGGGCACTCCGCTACGGCGAGCAGGAATATCGCGTGCAGGGCGCCGGAGCAGCGTTCTCCGTACTGATTTCCCTCGCTGTGCTGACTCTGGTACTGCCCGAGTTCACCACCAGCACGCACGGCGGGACGTTTTCGATGCCCCAGCTCGTGTTCGCCGGCGCTGCGTCGCTTTTACTTTATGGGATGTTCGTGTTCGTGCAGACGGTGAAGCATCGTGATTATTTCCTGCCGTCCGGCGAATCCTCTCCGGAAGCTCACGCCCCGCCTCCGCCGATACGCCACGCATGGATCAGTTTCGGGCTGCTGTGCCTCTGCCTTGTAGCCGTGGTGGGGCTCGCGAAGCTCCTGGCGCCGACCATCGAGCAGGTGGTGGTGGCGGCGAAGGCGCCCCATACCGTGGTCGGTATCGCCATAGCGCTGCTGGTCCTGTTGCCGGAAACCTGGGCGGCGTTGCGCGCGGCGCGCGCGAATCGCCTGCAGACCAGCTTCAATCTGGCGCTGGGCTCGGCGCTTGCTAGCATCGGCCTCACCATTCCCGCGGTGGTCGGCGTATCGATCGCGCTCGGCTTGCCGCTGGTGCTGGGACTGAGTCCAAAAGAGATGGTGCTGCTCGCGCTCACCTTCATCGTCGGCATTCTCACGTTGAGCACGGGCCGGACCAACGTGCTGCAGGGAACGGTGCATTTGATGATCTTCGCGGCGTTCTTGTTCCTATCCCTCTTTCCATGAGCCGTGCGCTTGCGTTAGCGATTGCCGCCATCGCGCTGCTCGCGGCGTGCGGGCGGGGGCACGAATATGATCCCGACTGGGTCATCCATTCACGCGTGGTTTTCCTTTCCCCAGATCTCAAGGTCGAACGCGAGTCGCCGCCGGCCGCCGTCATGCGCCTGTGGTTTCCGTATGTGTCCGGGGATTTTTACGGCCCTCCGAACACCGGCTCCTTCTACGAGGTGACCCTGAACCCTGATCGCAGCTTCGAGCTCGATCTCAACAAGCCTCATCAGAGCGTAATGAAATCGCTGCAAGGCACGTCGTTCTCGATGCGGTGGCTGCGCATCGGGCCTGCGGATGCGCGAATTGCGCGCCTGTTGCCGTTCGTCCTGCAAGCTGACGGCATCGAGCCGCTGGGCCAGGCCGACTGGGTGGACGCGGACACCAGGCGCCGGCTGATGCTGGTGTACTTCGATCGCACGGCGCGCATATTCGGCAGCGAGCAGGTGAACGACCAGACGATGATGTTCGACATCAGCAGCGACCGTCCGGGGTACGTCTGGATCGGCAGGGCGGACAACGGCCGCACGAGCGAGTGGACGCGGAGCCGCGCCAACCGTGTGTTGCTGGCCGTGACGGCGCCGCAGGCGCGCTAGCTCACGTCAGATCCCGACGCAGACGTACTTGAGCTCGGTGTAGTCGACGATTCCGTACTTCGAGCCTTCGCGGCCGAACCCCGATTCTTTCACGCCGCCGAACGGTGCGACCTCGGTGGAGATTATGCCGGTGTTGAGCCCGACGATGCCGTACTCGAGCGCTTCGGAGACGCGCCAGGAGCGGGAGAGGTCACGCGTGTAGAAGTAAGCTGCGAGGCCGAATTCCGTGTCGTTGGCCATGCGAATCGCATCCGCCTCGGTCTTGAAGCGAAACAGCGGTGCGATCGGGCCGAAGGTCTCTTCGCGCGCCACCATCATCTGAGAAGTCACATCCGTCACCACTGTGGGCTGGAAGAATGTGCCGCCCAGAGAGTGGCGCTTGCCGCCCACCGCGATGCGCGCACCCTTGGCCAGCGCATCGGCGATGTGCTCCTCCACTTTTTCCAGCGCCTTCCGGTCGATCAACGGGCCCTGCTCCGTGGGGCCGGCGAGACCATCGCCCACACGCAGCTTCTTCACCGCCTCGACCAGCTTCGCGGTGAATTCTTCGTAGACGCCATCCTGCACCAGCAGGCGGTTCGCGCACACGCACGTCTGGCCGGTGTTGCGATACTTGCTTGCGATGGCACCGAGCACGGCCTCATCCAGGTTCGCGTCGTCGAACACGATGAACGGCGCATTGCCGCCGAGCTCCAGCGACAATTTCTTGAGCGTGCCGGCGCACTGTTCCATCAGCTTCTTGCCGATCTCGGTCGAGCCGGTGAAGGTGAGCTTGCGAACGATGGGATTGGATGTCATCTCACCGCCGATCGCGCGAGCGTCGCCGGTGACGATGCTCATGACGCCCGGTGGCACGCCGGCCCGCTCCGCAAGCTCGGCCATGGCCAGCGCCGAGTAGGGAGTCTGCGTCGCGGGCTTGCACACGAACGTACAACCGGCGGCAAGCGCGGGCGCCACCTTGCGCGCGATCATCGCGGACGGGAAATTCCAGGGTGTAATGGCCGCAACCACTCCGACAGGCTGGCGCAGCACCATGATGCGCTTGTCCGGCTGGTGGCCGGGGATCAGGTCACCGTAGAGGCGCTTGCCTTCCTCCGCAAACCATTCGAGGAACGAAGCCGAATACGCAACCTCGCCCTTCGCCTCGCCGAAGGGCTTGCCCTGCTCGGCGGTCATCAGTGTGGCGAGATCCTCCTGATTCGCGAGCATGAGGTCGTGCCAGCGGCGCAGGATGGTTGCGCGCTCTTTCGCCGTTTTCGCCGCCCACGCGGGCAAGGCTCTTGCCGCCGCCTCGATGCCGCGGCGCGTCTCGGCGGCGCCCATCAGCGGAATCGTCCCCACTTTCTCGCCCGTGGCGGGATTGTTGACGTCGACGGTCTTGCCGCCATCGGCATCGAGCCACTTGCCGTCGATGTAGCACTGGGTACGCAGGAGCTTGGAGTCTTTGAGTTTCATTTGGTTTTTTCGTTGGGTTCGCCCGCCACGCAGCGTGCGAAGAATTCAAGGGTACGTTGCCGGGCGAGGGCGGCACTGCTCGGCTCGTAGCTGCCACGCTGATCACAGTTGAACCCGTGCCCCGCGCCCGGATACAAATGATAGATGCCTTCGGGATGCGCCGCGGTGATTTTTGCGATGTCCGCCGCGCTGATGTGATCATCCTGCTCACCGAAGTGATACATCACCGGGCGCTTCGGCTTCTTGTCGAGACACTTGACGATGCTGCCGCCGTAATAGGCGACGGCGCAGGAGATGGGCAGCTCGCACGCTGCGACATAGGCCATCGTCCCGCCCCAGCAATAGCCCACCACGCCGACGCGCCCCGCATGCTTGACCACCGCGATCGCGGCGGAGAGGTCCTTGAGAATCTCTTCGTGCTTGAGCTGCTTGACGTAGCCGAAGCCCACCTGAACCGACTTTTCGTCGTAGCCCAGCTCGACGCCGCGCCGCACCCGATCGAACAGCGACGGGGCGATCGCGACATACCCCTCCGCTGCGAAGCCCTCCGTGACGGCACGGATGTGGCCGTTGACGCCGAAGATCTCCTGGATGACTACTATGGCGCCGCGGGCATTGCCGGGCGGAGCGGCAAGGTACGCGCTGAATTCATGGCCGTCTCGGGCCATCAGGGTATTGAACTCAGCCATGGAGCCTCCCCTCGTCAAACGCGGGTGACGCGCTGCTCTATGGCGCCGAAGATGCTGCGTCCACCCGCGTCCCGCATCTCGATCCGCACCCGATCGCCGAATTTCAGGAACGGCGTCTGTGCGGCGCCATGTTCGATCTGCTCCAGCATGCGCCGTTCCGCCAGACAGGACGATCCGCGCGAGCGGTCGACGTTCGATACGGTGCCCGAGCCGACGATCGTTCCGGCCCCCAGTCTGCGCGTGCGCGCGGCGTGCGCGATGAGCTGCGCAAAACTGAATGTCATGTCCACGCCGGCGTTGGGCTGGCCGAACGGCTGATCGTTGATGCGGCTCATGAGCGGCAGATGCACTTTACCTTCCCGCCATGCGCCATCCAGCTCGTCCGGCGTGATCGCGACCGGGGAGAAGGCCGTTGCCGGCTTCGACTGGTAGAACCCGAATCCCTTGGCGAGCTCGCCCGGAGTGAGGTTGCGCAAGGTCCAGTCATTCACCAGCATCAGGAGCTTGATGTGCGTGGCCGCTGCAGCCGTGCCCGTGCCGATGGGCACGTCGTCGGTGATTACCGCGACTTCCGCCTCGATATCGATGCCGTGGTCTTCGGTGACGAAGCGTGCATCGTCGCAAGGGCCGAGAAGATCGTCGGACCCGCCCTGGTATATGAGCGGATCGGTCCAGAATGAAGCAGGCATTTCAGCGCCCCGCGCCTTGCGCACCAGCTCGACGTGAGTGACATAGGCGCTGCCATCGACCCAGTGATACGCGCGGGGCAGCGGCGCAGCGCATTCACAAGGATCGAACGGCCTTGCGTCGTCACGCCGACCGGCTGACAGAGCGTTCGATACTTCGCGCAACTGCGGTTCGACTTCGACCCAGCTGTCGAGCGCCGCCTGCATGGTGGGCGCAATGTCTGGCACCGTCACGAAACGCGTCAGCGCGCGATCTACGACCACCAACTGGCCGTCGCGGCCACCGGCTTTGCGGCTGGCGAGCTTCACTTGGGCTTCCAGCTGTCGACGTAACCGGCCCACTCCACGGCACGCGCGCCATCGCCGATCTCGAGCGCATCGCGCGCGTCGATCATGACGGCGTATTCGTCCGTTCCCGCCTTGGCCTGCGTGAGCATGTTGTTGAGCGCTTTTGGATGCGGCCCGTGCGTGAAGCCGGCCGGGTGCATCGTGACCATGCCCGGGTTGATGTTGTCGCGCGAGAAGAAATTTCCCGCGTGATAGAAAATGATCTCGTCGAAGTCGTCGTTGTTGTGGAAGAAAGGAATCTTGATCGCGCCCGGGTCCGTCTCAAACGGCCGCGGCACGAAGGTGCACACCACGAAGCGATTGCCCACGAAAGTCGTGTGAGCAGAAGGCGGCAAATGGTATCGGTGGCTCATCAGCGGCCGGATGTCCTTCACGTTGATCCGCGCCACGGTGAGGTCGCCGTGCCAGCCCACGGCATCGAGCGGATTGAAGGGGTATGTGATAGTCGAGATCGCGCCGCGGCGTTTGACCTTCACGCGCCACTCCTGGCTGTCGCTCTGCTGCGCACGGAACGCTTCGTCCATGCGCGGTACGTCCAGCATCGCCGGGTCGAATATGGCGTGCGGGCCTGCGAGGCCTTTGTCCGGAAGGTGGTAACTCGCGTTGGTCGCCTCTACGGCAAGAACTGCCAGCGGTGCACTGCTCTCGATGCGCCACAGTGTGCCGCGCGGCACGAGGATATAGTCGCCGGCGCTGAAGGCGAGATGGCCGAAATCGCAATGGAGATCCCCGGCGCCCTGATGGATGAAAAGCAGCTCGTCGCCGTCCGCATTGCGGACGAGATGATCCATGCGCCCGGGGCCGCTCTGCCAGAACCGCACGCGAACCGCGTTGTTGTAAAGCATCTCAGGTGCGGCCCAGGGCTCGGGGGCGCTTTGCACCGCAGTTCCTGAAAAGTTGAATGCGTGCGGCCGCAACGGGCCTTCGAATGCAACCCATCCAGTCGGCGGGTGCTTGTGATAGAGATGCGCCGCCGGCCCGAAGAAACCCTCCTTGCTGATCTCACGCTCGTACGTGCCAGTCGGAAGGTCTGCATGTGCCTGGCGCGAAGCGGTGCCCTCGACGCGGGGGTAGGAGATATAGCGCTTCATTGGGCGGCTCCGGGATGAGGGCTGGCAATCTAGTTTCTATCCGCAGCCAGGGCAAGCGGAGGCACTACCCCACGGAAAAGCGGTTCTTTCCCGACTTCTTGGCCTGGTAGAGAGCGCGATCGGCGCGGTCGAAGGCGCTGTCGGGATAATCCTCGCCCGCAAAGCTCGTGATGCCGCACGACACCGTCACCTGCACCGGCTTGTCGTGGAAATGAAAGCCGAGCGCGGCGATCTCGGCGCGGATCTTCTCCGCGACGTCCTGAGCTTCGGCAGCAGTCGAGCCCACCAGCAGCATCGCGAACTCATCGCCACCGTAGCGCGCGACGAAGTCTGTGTCGCGCACATGACGCACCAGTTGCTGCCCGACGATGCGCAGCACCTTGTCGCCGGCTTTGTGGCCGAACGCATCGTTCGTGCGCTTGAAACCGTCGACGTCCCAGGTGAGCAGCGTCACCGGCCGGCCGAATCGCTTCCAGCGCCTGAACTCCTGGTCGACGCGGTCATCCCACGCGGCTCGATTGGGAATGCCGGTCAGCGCATCGATCATGGCCTGCTGCTGCTCCTGTTTGAGCGTCTTCTGCAGGCTGCGGCTCTCGCGTTCGAGAGCGGATATGCGCGTTCGCATTCGTGCCGTGCGCTCGCGATACGTCTTGGTGCGCGATTCTTCGCGGGTGTGAAATTCCAGCACGTGCGTGGAGATCGTATGCAGCCGGCCAGCGAGCTCCTGGCGCAGTTCCGAGATGTCGTTGGCTCGCTGCGCGCCGGCGCGAATCTGCTCGACCTCGCCAGTCACGAGCAGGTTCAGCTTCGTCGTGTCATCCTGCGAGGTGTTGCGTTCCGCCAGCTCTCCCGCGAGATGCGCCTCGATTTCGTCGAGCCGCGCGGTGGTCTGCTGGACCAGGTCCTCGAGCTCGAGCCGCTCGCGTTGCACCTGCGCACGCTGCTCGTTTGCGAGCTTCGCGACGCGATTCAGCAGATCGACGAGATCCTGGACGGAAAGCGCATCTTCCTGGCGGTTGCGCAGCTCGGCCACGAATTCATGCAGCTCCGGAAGCAGGGCGAGCCTGTCGAGCAAGGGCAGCGTCGCCGTCTCGGCAGCGGCTTTTGTGGGTGCGGGGCTGGGGCGGTGTCGAGCACCGCCACGGCCTGGGAGAGCGGGGCCAGCAGTTCCTCCAGGGTTTCCGTGCCCGCTTGCTTGCGAACCGCGGTTGCCACCCGAGCGAGTTCCTGGTCGAGTTGCGCATCCCGTCCCTGCGCCGCAAGGCACAACCTGCCGATGAGCAGGCGCAGCACATTCTCGATTTTGGCCGCCTTCGCCTCGTCAGCGGCGAGCTGGCTCAGCGCCTCGCGGTATTTCACGCGCCAGGTGCGCTCGTCCTCACTCATGTAGTCCCCCGCGCCGTGCCGCTCAATAATGGTGAATCCTTTGGCAGCGCGGCCAGCCGCCTCACGGTGTACTCGTAGCCCAAGCTCTATCGCGCGATCGAACGCCTTCCAGTTGAGCATGTCGACTTCCGCGAGCGGCGGTTGCAGCAGCATGTCGGTTTTTTCGCGATGCGCCATCGTCGTTGCGGCACTGTTCACCATGCCGGCGCGCCACAGTATGCGAAAGATGTTTGGCCGGCGCTGTTTCTTGCGTCGGAGCCACGCCATCGATTTGCCACAGGGTCGGCATGTCCATCTCGTCGTCACCGTGGGAAGTGAAAGCACGGTCGGCACCGACGTCGCAACCGATCACCGGGCCCGCGGGCCAGTTCACGCATCACATCGACGGGGAGATTGTTCATGGTGCCCCCATCCACCAGCACTTCACCGTGGTTCATCACGGGAGGCAGCACGCCTGGAATCGCTACCGACGCGCGCAGCCAGCGCCACAACAGGCCGCGCCGGTGCACCTCCGAGTGTCCCGGTGGTGAGATTCGAGGAGACACAGAAAAAAGGCAGCGGCAGATCCTCGATCGCCAGCTCGCCGAACTCGCCGTGCAGCAGCTTGCTCACACGCCGCCCGAAGTCAGGGACACCACGGGAAACGTGTAGTCGCCAAGCGGATTGACCGCCACGAACGTGCGGTGGAAGCGCTCGCGCATTTCCTCGATGTTCCAGTTCGCAGCGACCGCTGCGCCAATGATTCCGCCGAGACTCGTACCCCCGACGAGGTCGATGGAAATGCCGGCTTCGCGCAGCGCCTTAACGATGCCGATGTGCGCGAATCCGCGCGCACCGCCGCCGGAAAACACGATTCCGTTGCCATGCCCCGTGAGAAGGCGCGCAACCCGCGCGATGTCGTCCCGGCCCGTCACGTGATGATGCGGAATGCCCGGCTGCGCTGACGAGCCAACGCGACGCGGCGCCCTGCGTGATCGTTTCGTCATGGAGGAGCACTAGCTCCGCGCGCTGCGTGGCAGTGCCTCCATCGCGAAGACTGGACAGGGCGCCCCAGGCACCCACTTCGCCATCCGCGCGCGCAAGCAGCATCAGCGCATCGGCCTGGCGCACGCAGAGGCTGCTCCACGGCGTCGCGTTTGGATCGGAAACATAGACGACGAAATCGTTCGCGCTCTCGATGCGATGGAACCAGTGGCTGGTATGTGCGGCGCCGCGAACGCTCCAGACGAGCTCGGCTCGGCCGAAGCGCGCCAGCGCTCTCACGAATTCGCTCGCGAACCCGGCGGCGTCCAGATCGAGGCTCTGGGGGACAATCGTGAAAGTGCGTGCGCCGCGCGAACGCATACGGCCGCGCGACTGCGCGTATTCCAGCCGCTCGACCGTGAGTTGCGCGATTCGCAGCATCGCCTCGGGATGCCCCCGGAAGACCCGATCGAATGCTGCGCGCGACAGGCGCGCGAGCTCGCTGTCGCGTAAGGCCACCACCGTACCCGACCGGCCCCGCCCTGAGATCAGGCCCATCTCGCCCACGGTGTCGCCCGCGAGCGCGCGGCCCAGCGTGCTGTTTGCGATCGGGCTCGGCGAACACTCCAAGGCAGCCGCTCAGCACGATGTACATCGCATCGGAATCTTCGCCGGTGGCGAACAGCATGGCGCCGCCGGGCACCGACAGCCATTCGACCTCGGCCGCGATGTCGCGAAGAATGTCCTCGTCGAGGCCGTGAAACAACGGCAAGCCGCCCAGCACGATGCGCAGGTCCGAGCGCATCGCAACCGTCTCCTCGGGAACGTCGTCTTCCATCAGCGCATGCGCTTAGCGTTCG
Source organism: uncultured Gammaproteobacteria bacterium (assembly GCA_963759725.1). Classification (GTDB taxonomy): domain Bacteria; phylum Pseudomonadota; class Gammaproteobacteria; order Steroidobacterales; family Steroidobacteraceae; genus CAVXAE01. The sequence goes on from CAVXAE010000001.1 coordinate 663,079, forward strand.
AGGATGGCGGTCACTCCCATTCCGCCAGCGGTGCAAACGGAGATCAGCCCGCGTTGGGCATTGGCATCGGTCGACAGCAATTTGGCCAGGCTCGCCACTATGCGCGTGCCGGTGGCCGCGAAGGGATGGCCGATCGCCACGCTGCCACCCTTCACGTTGAGCTTGGCGCGATCGATGCTGCCGAGTGCACCGGGCAGGCCGAGCACGTTGCGGCAATAGTCGGACGATTCCCAGGCCTTGAGTGTGCACAGCAGCTGTGCGGCGAAGGCCTCGTGAATCTCGTAGTAGTCGAAATCCTGCAGCTTGACTCCCGCATCCTTGAGCATGGCAGGCACGGCATGGGCCGGCGCCATCAACAACCCTTCCTTGCCGCCGACATAGTCGACTGCCCAAGCCTTGCCGTAGGGAGCAAAGCGAGCGGAGTCAGGTTGCGCTTCGCGGCCCACTCCTCGGAAGCGAGCAGGACGACCGAGGAGCCGTCGGTGAGCGGTGTGCTGTTGCCCGGCGGTCAGCGTGCCCGCCCCACTGGTGTCGAAAGTGGGGCGCAGCTTCGCCAGCTTCTCCGTGGACGTATCTGCGCGGACGTTGTTGTCGCTCTTGAGTCCGAGGTATTCGATGACCAAATCGTCATAGAACCCATCGCGCCAGGCAGTGGCGGCCTTGATGTGGCTCTCGTAGGCGAGTTGGTCCTGCTCCTGGCGGGTTACCTTCCATTGTTTCGCCATGAGCTCGGTGCTTTGTCCCATCGACAGGCCGGTGCGGGGCTCGAGCACCCCCGGCATCACTGGGGTGAAATGCTTCGGCCGCAGGCTGAGCCAGGGCTTGACCCGCTGGCCGAAGTTTCGCCCGCGGAAGCTGCGAAGGAGCAGTTGCTGGTAGGCTTTCGGATAGACGATGGGCGGATCGCTGATCGTGTCCACGCCGCCGGCGAGGCCGGAGTCGACCTGGCCCAGCGCGATCTTGTTTCCCAAAAGGATCGCGGCCTCCAGGCTCGTGCCGCAGGCCCGCTGCACATCCAGGCCTGGCGTCTGAGGGTCCAGCCCGCTGCCGAGTACGCATTCGCGCACCAGGTTGTAGTCCTTCGAGTGCTTGATCACGGCGCCGGCGATCGCATCGCCCAGGCGCTCGCCCTGCAGCCGATACCGCTCGACGATGCCACGGAAGGCTGGCGGTCAGCATTTCCTGGTTGCCGACGCTCGCGTAGGCGCCGTGCGCACGCGCAAATGGAATGCGGAGTCCGCCAACGATGGCGACCCGCCTGACTGCGGAGCCGACGAGCATAGAGCCTCCCGAAGAACACCAGCGAGCGATGCGAAACCGTGGCAAGGATGCCACGGGGGGATATTCGGAAGGCGTAATTTTCCGGCTACTTCTGGATGTAGCCGTAGCCGAGAGTCTCGATCTCGACCACCAGACCATCCTCGAAGCGGATGCGGCGCATGAACTTGTTCGGCCCGAAATTGTAGGTCCACAGCTCCACGGGCATCTCGATCTCGTCATTGCCGACGTGCATCGGCCGACCGTGTATCCAGAGAACGGGGCGCGCGCCAGACCGAGGTGTGCTGCACCTCGGTCGCCTCTCCGCACTTGGCGCGGACCTGCTCGAGCGTGTCCTCGTCGCTCACGAGCTTCGTCCCGCAGCGCAGGGTGTCGGCATCCGCCGCCTGGGCGAAAAGCGCCAGCAGGAATATCGCCGTCCAAGTCTTCATGACGATGAACGGTAACGCCGCTAGACTGAACCGGCAATGAAATCCGTCATCGATCGCATCTTCGACCGGCGCCTCTGCGGGCTCATAAACAGTGGGCAGCCGCAGATCCTCCAGGGCGGGCGCAAGGGCGTGGAAAAGGAGTCGTTGCGGGTCACCGCCGACGGCGCGATTGCCCAGACGCCCCACCCAGCCGCCCTGGGGTCGGCGCTGACCAACGAGAACATCACCACCGACTACTCCGAAGCGCTCATCGAGCTGGTGACGCCGACCTTCGGGACGAGCTGGGAGCTTCTCCAGTACCTGCTGGATCTGCATCAGTTCGTTTACCGCCACCTGGACGACGAGTGGCTCTGGGCGACCAGCATGCCCTGCAATATCGAAAGCGACGCGAGCATTCCCATCGCTCAGTACGGCTCGTCGAACGTGGCGCGGATGAAGTCCGCTACCGTGAGGGTCTGGGGCTGCGCTACGGGCGGCTGATGCAGGCCATATCCGGCGTGCATTTCAACTATTCATTTCCGGAAGTCTTCTGGGAGGCGTACGCGGCCCTGCTCGAGTCGCGGGACAGCGGCCCGGAGTTCAGATCCGCAAGCTATTTCAACCTGCTGCGCAACTACCGGCGCTTCGGCTGGATCGTGCTGTACCTGTTCGGCGTCTCGCCGGTGGTGTGCAAGTCCTTCGGCGTGGGCAAGGGCATGCAGTTGGTCGAGCCTTACGCGACGAGCCTGCGAATGAGCGACATCGGTTACCGCAACCGCAACCAGGCGGGCGTGGAGGTGTCGGTAAACAGCCTGGATGAGTACGTCCGCGATCTCACCCGAGCCATCAAGACGCCCGCACCCGCCCTATGAATCGCTCGGGGTAAAGATGAGTGGTCGACGGTGCGCTTTACCGGCAGCTCAACGCCAACATTCTGCAGATCGAGAACGAGTACTACAGTTATATCCGCCCGAAGCGAGTGGCCCGCTCAGGCGAGATGCCGACCAAGGCGCTGAGGCGCGCAGGCGTCGAGTATGTCGAGGTTCGCGCGCTGGATGTGAGCGCGTTCGACCCGGTGGGCGTCAACCAGAACAAGATGCGCTTTCTCGAGGCGTTCATGGCGTTGTGCCTGATGAAGGACAGCCCCCCCATCAGCGCCGAAGAGGAAGAGGCGCTCGATCGCAACCACCTCACCGTGGCGCGCCGGGGCCGCGAGCCTGGCCTGGCGCTGTCGCGCGATCGCGAGTCGGTGGCCATGAAAGAGTGGGCGCGTGAGCTGCTGGATGAAATGACCGGTGTCTGCGAAGTGCTCGATCGCTGGCGATCCAGCCCGCCCTTACGCGCATGCGCTTGCGGCGCAAAGGCGTCAAGATCGACGAGGTTGCGCTGACGCCTTCTGCACGCCTGATGCGCGAGATGGCCGATACCGGCGAGACTTTCTTCGAGCTGGCGCTGCGCATGTCGAAGCTGCACAAGGAGTATTTCCTCGATCTGTACACGCCGAACGCGGCCCGCCTGCGGGAATTCGGCCGCCAGCGCGCAAGAATCACTTGCGCGGCAGCGTGAGATCGAAGCGGCGGATCGAGAGAGCTTCGATGACTACCTGGCGCGGTATTTCTCGCAGTAGTCTTTGACATATCGCCTGCCAGCATTTCATTCGCTTTTCATTTTTCAAAGGCTAGAATGCCGCTTCAGCGTTCGGCAAGGACAGTCGGCGATAAACAACGAATATCTGGCCATCGCATGCAGTTGAAGGATCCGTGAGGAACTCGTTCCGACGCGCACGAATCTGACGAGGGTGCAGATCAGTGGGTCTCGCCGTTGGCGCCGGCGCCACGGCGCGGCGTGTTCCGGCTGGCGTTCGCTAAACCACTCGAAGCGGAATTCCGCGCCGCGCATCGTGAGTCGATGCGGCGCTGGATACGCTGAGCCTGCTCGTCGCCCTGACCACGGTCCTTGGCTTCGCCTTCATCGATCACTGGGTGCTGGTCGGGCCGCGCATGCCGCAGTCGGATCTCGTCCGCTTCGGTCTGCACCTGCCGATGGTGCTCGTCATGATGGTGCTCAGCGGCCGACCGTTTCTACGACCGCTGGTACCAGCCGGCGATCCAGATCGCCGCACCGCTCTTTGCGCTCGGCACCGTGTACATGGCGACGCAGGCGACGCCGGAGCAGCTGCCGCTGATCGTCGGCCGGCTGGTGCTGGCCACGTTCTTCTTCTATTTCATGCTCGGACTGTCGTTCAGCGCCGCGCTGCGCAGCAACGTTGTGCTGATTCGGCGGCTACGGTCTCGGCCACGGCGCTTGGCAGCCATCGCCCCCGACGTCGCCGTGTACCAGCTGTTCGTCCTGCTTCTGCGCGAACCTCATCGGCGCCGCCGGCTGCTATGCGCTCGAGCATGCGAACCGCGTGGCCTTCCTTGATCGCAAGCGACTCACGGAAGTCGCCATGCACGATGGCCTGACGGGGCTGCTCAATCGCGCGGCGCTCGAGGGGCAGGTGCGGCAGCTGTGGCGACAGGCGGCCCGTGACGGCGTATCGGTCTCCGTGGTGCTCGCGGACATCGACCATTTCAAGGCGTTCAACGATCACTACGGGCATCAGGCGGGCGATCAGTTGCCTGCGCGATGTCGCGAACGCGATGCGCGGGTGTCGCGCAGGACGGCCGCTCGATCTCGTCGCCCGTTACGGCGGCGAGGAACTGATCGCCGTGCTCATCGGAGCGGATCGCGCGCACGCCGAGCACGTCGCGCGCAGCGTGCGCGAGGCCGTCGCGGATCTGTTGATCCCGCACGCCGGCTCGACGACCCGGCCGTACGTTACGGTGAGCGTAGGCGCGGCCACCTTGCATGCCGGGCGTGGAACACACCTACGATCTTGGCGTGCAGCTGGCGGATCGCGCGCTGTACGACGCCAAGGAGCGCGGCAGGGATGGCTGGTCGTTCCAGGACGCCAGCCACATCAGGACCGACGCGCGAATTCCGCACCGGCTGAGCTGTTTCGAGCGAACACGGAGTGAAGCTCGCCTCCTAGCATCGCGGCTTCACCTCGAAGACTCCGCGCCGACCCTCGTGCTAACCTCCGCGCCCTATGAATGCGCTGTCGGTCCGCGGTCTCGTCAAGACTTACAAGAATGGTGTCCAGGCGCTGCGTGGCGTCGACCTCGACGTCGAGCAGGGCGACTTCTTCGCGCTGCTCGGTCCCAACGGCGCCGGTAAGACCACGCTCATCGGCATCGTCACCTCGCTGGTGAACAAGACAGCCGGTAGCGTCAGCGTCTTCGGCCACGACATCGAGCGCGAGCTCGAGGCGGCCAAGGCCTGCATCGGCATCGTGCCGCAGGAAATCAACTTCAACATGTTCGAGACGCCGCAGACCATCGTCGTCAACCAGGCGGGGTTCTACGGCATCGAGCGCAAGCTGGCGCGGCAGCGCGCCGAGCAGTACCTCAAGCAGCTGCAGCTGTGGGACAAGCGCAACTCGATATCGCGCGGCCTCTCGGGCGGCATGAAGCGCCGTCTGATGATCGCGCGTGCCCTGATGCACGAGCCGCGGCTTCTGATCCTCGACGAGCCGACCGCGGGCGTCGATATCGAGATCCGCCGCTCCATGTGGGATTTCCTGCGCGAGATCAATGCCCGCGGCACGACGATCATCCTCACCACGCATTATCTCGAGGAGGCGGAGACGCTCTGCCGCAACATCGCGATCATCGATGACGGGCACATCGTCGAGCGCGACCGCATGTCGAGCCTGCTGCGCAGGCTGCATGTCGAGACGTTCGTGCTCAACCTGCGCGGCACGCTCGCAGCAGCGCCGCACGCTCGAGGGCTACGCGATCCGGCTCGTCGACGATCACACGCTCGAGATCGACGTGTCGAAGGAACAGAACCTGAACGACATCTTCTCGCGCCTGTCGGCCCAAGGCATCGAAGTGCTGAGCATGCGCAACAAGGTCAACCGTCTCGAGGAGATCTTCATGCGATTGGTCGAGGCGCGGGACGCCGCTTCCGCTGCGGCACAGAGCGCGGCGTCACATCCATGAACACCTCCGTCATCCGCGCGAGCCGGCTGCGCAGCCGATCAACCTCGGACCGTGCGCTGGATCGGCTTCAAGACCATCATCATTCGCGAGTACGGGCGCATCGTGCGCATCTGGGGCCAGACGCTGGTGCCGCCGGCGGTGACGGCGACGCTGTATTTCATCATCTTCGGCAGCCTGATCGGCCGGCGAGTCGGCGCCATGGGCGGCTTCGATTACATGATGTACATCGCGCCCGGGCTCATCATGATGTCGGTCATCACCAACTCCTACGCCAACGTCGTCTCTTCGTTCTTCGGAGCGAAGTTCGGCAAGCACGTCGAGGAGCTGCTGGTCTCGCCGCTTCCCAACTGGATCATCGTCGGCAGGGTACGTCTGCGGCGGCATCATGCGCGGCCTGATGGTGGGCGCTGTCGTGGCGGTCGTGACGCTGTTGTTCACGCATCTTCACGTGCACCACGTGCTCGTGATCGTGGCCGCCGTACTGCTGACCTCGATAGTGTTCGCGCTGGGCGGCTTCATCAACGCGGTGTTCGCCAAGAACTTCGACCAGGTGAACTGGATTCCGGCTTTCGTGCTGACGCCGCTCACTTATTTCGGCGGCGTGTTCTACTCCGTGTCGCTGCTGCCTGAGTGGGCGCAGAAGCTGTCGCTCGCCAATCCCATCCTCTACATGGTGAACGCGTTCCGCTACGGCTTCCTCGGTACTTCGGATGTGGACATCGGCGTGGCGTTCACGATCATGTCGATCGCGGCGCTCATACTGTTCGCAGTCGCGCTGACGCTGATGAACCGGGGGACCGGCATCCGCGAGTGAAGGAACTGCTACTTGGCGGCGCAGGCCTCACAAACCTCGCAACCCTTGTCGAACACGATCCGCCACTTGCCGGGCGATTCCAGCCGCCAGATCGAAGTGAACGTACCGACGGTCTTTCCGGCTCGGGTCGCGCACCGGTCCGGAAGAGAGCGCGAGCGTGCCTGAGTCCAGCACCTCCACCGGTCTCAGGCTGCCCAGGAAAACGGAGCCGCAGGTTTCTCGTAGAAGCGGCTTCCACGCTTCGGCAACCTGCTGCTGGCCGCGCTGAGGACGTCTGTCGGCCGGAGAAGAACACCGCCTCGTCGGCAGACGAATGATGCGAAGGCCGCATGATCGCGATCCGCCATGGTCTTGGCGAAGGCGCGTTCGGCGTCGGCGACTTGCTGTTTGAGCTCCTGAAATGCGGCCGTCGCCACTGCCTCGCCGGCGTGCATCCACTGCGCACTGCAAAGCAAGGCGAAATAGCAGTGCGCGTACTACGAAGGGCTTACTTCTGCTTCCAGCTCCCGCCGGCATCCTGGTAGTACCAGCCCGGCTTCGCACCACGCTCCACCCAGCGTCGTGCGAACGTCTTGCGGATGTCACCTTCCCACTCGGGGTGTCCATTCGCCTTGGCGATTTCGGCATACAGTGTCTGGCGGTCGTTGTTGTCTTCGGAGACGAGCCGCTTGACCGTGGCACGCTCCGCCGAGCGGCACCGAGTTCTGGTCGCGCACCTCGATCAGGCCGCTCGGCGGTCAGCCCAACGGTCGCCGGCTGTGAAGTACTTCTCGAGCTGCCCGAAGCGCTTCTGCATCGAGCCGGTGACGGCGCGAATCTCGGGAGAGGAAATGTCGAGGTTGGCGTTGCCCTGCGCCTGCGCCGCCGGGATCATCATTTCGAGCGCGCGGCCGACCGCCACGAGGAGAATCGGCATGTCGTCGCGCCGGCGCGACGCGCGAGGTGGGCGATGTTGGCGGCGTATCCTGCGGTGGCGCGTTCTCCGGCTGCTGAGTGACGCTGTCGATGATCTTGTCCGCGGCGTCCTGCGCTGCCGCGGCCGGAAAGTACACGTTGACCGTCACGCAAGCGGCCAACAGGAAAATGAGTGCGATGAATCGGAAGTACACGGCGCATTGGGGTCACTCCTGGTGTGCAGCGGCATTCTGGGCGTGGGCCCTGAACAGCCCCTGAATCCGCCGCCAGTGTAACAATGTCTGCAAAGCCAAGGCCAACTCAGCGGACCTCCACGCCTTCGCTCTGCATGCCCGCGACGATCTGCCGCAGCAGCAGCGGCCAGTCGACGCGGCCCTGATTGCCGATGATGTCGATGCGCGGAATGCCTCTGCCTTTGACCAGGTAGTAGCCGTCGGCTCGCGGCTCGACGCCGGACATCAGGCACACCTCGTTGCGCAGCTGGCACTCGATCCCGATCCGGTCGTAGCGGAACTCTTCGAAGAAGCGCAGCACACCGGATTGCAGCGCGCTGCCGACCCCGCCGCTGCCGCCGCCGATGCTGGAGATGTTGGTGACCGCCTTCTGGCTGATGCGCCGTGGCGAGCGATCGTTCGGGGTGGAGTACAACCGCGCGTCGAATGCCACGGGCGACCAGTTGAAGAGCTCGAGCTTGCTCAGGTCCGCATCCAGTCGTCCCCGTGATCGAACCGATCGAAAAGGTGCTTGTCACGAGCTGCGAGATCGAGCCGTCGCGCAGTCACGTCGGCAAACATCCGCGGCCATGGGCCGAGCGGGTCCTGCAATCGGAAATTCCGTCCGGTGATCGTGCCGTCGAACACGTTCGCCGTCAGATCCCCGTTGAGCGCGAGCACGTTGTCGCGATAGGTGAGCCCGGGTATGCGTCCAGCAAGCTGTCCCGCAAGCTCGGGCCAGCCGAAAGCCTTGCTGATCAGCGCCATGCTGATCGGCTCGATGTTCGCATCGAAGACGAGCTCCGCGGCCGCGCTGCCCAGTTTGCGCGCGGCGAGCGAGTGAACGACGACTGCGCCGTCGAAGATCGGCACCCGCGCCTCGCGCGTCAGCTCGAAACTCGTGCCGCGCGCGCGAAAGTCCAGGCGCGCGGTGCCGCCACTCAGACCATAGGCGCGCATCCTGCTCCAGGCGAGATTCGAAATCTCCACATCGCCTTCGGGGTCGGCCGAACCCAGTGCAGGTCGCCGCGCAGGTCCGCTCATCATGAACTGCGTCCTGCTCGTCTTACAGGTCGAGGTCGTCGATCAGCACGTCGAGCCGGGCGATCGCATCATTCGCGATTTCGACCGAGCCACTCGCGTTGCCAGCTGCCTCGAGCGTGCCGAAATCCGTGGCCGCCAGTGCGATCTGCAGGAAGCTCGTGTAAGCCGCGGGAAACTGCACGGTCGTGATGTCCGCGCGGGCGTGCGCAATGAAGGGAGCCCCGCCCAATCGCAGGCTGGCTTTTGCGTTCGCGGCCAGAAGATCGCGCTGTGTGACGCGGATATCCGCCAGCTCCAGCTTCTCGCCATTCGATTGTCCGTGCGCCACGATCTTGAGAGGGTTGGTGCCGAAGTTCAGCAGGACCGGGCCCGCCAGGGCCTGTCCGGCGGTGGCGTCGAGCTGAGTCTCTAACTGGAAGCCGCGCGGCCGCTGGCGCGCGTCGGCGTGGACTGCCAGGGCGACTTTCTCCGCCACGACTGTGCCGGCTTCGTTGGTGAAGTTCACATCGCCGGTGCGTGCATCGAGACGCACGTGCATTGCGCGTATCCGTCCGCTGATATTCACATCTGCCGTGACCCGGCCGTCGACTGCGAGCTCTTCAGGCAAAGGAAATCCAGGGTTTTGCGAGCGCGCGAATCTGCGGGATGCGCATGTCGGTGGCGCGCGCGTGCACGGCGAGCCCGCGCGCAGTTCAGCGTGCCCGTCGCCCTCAGGTGACCACCAGCGATGGCCAGACCAGAAGCGGCGAACTCGAGCGCCGCCGCGTCGGTGTCGTACGCGGCGGATGCGTTCAGGGCTATCGCTTTCGTCGGACCTCCCTGTGCGGTGACGCGTGCGCGCTTACAGGCGAATCGCGGCTCTTTGACGACGATCTCGCTGCACGCAACGGCCACGTTGCGCATAGCGAGGCCAGGGGAGGCACTTGGCGTCACCTGCTGCGCCGTCACGGTCAGCGCCGGAACATCTGTAGTCAGATCGAGGTGCGCCCTGGCTCCGACGATCCGGGCGTCCGGCATCGATATTTCCCCGATCTCCAGGGCGATTCCCTCGATGGCTGGCGCTGCGCCCGCCCAGCTCAGCAGCGCGAGCGTCGTCAGAATGGAGCGTGCGGCCATGTCGTGAGTGTAGCTGCGCGTCCGTCGCGCGACATATGCGCGTCGGCACGAGGCGACAGCTGCAATCGTGACGTAAGCAAGCTGGACCACCGGGGTTTCTGCGCTACACTCGCCGCCACCTCGAATTCCTGGGCAGGGAGCAGGCATGAGGGCAAAGCGCGCCTTGATCGTCGACGACTCCAAGTCGGCGCGCCTTTTTCTCTCCCGCATCCTCGTGCAGCACGCCATCGAGGTTGAGACGGTCGAGAGCGCCGAGGCCGCCATCGAGTTTCTGGCCGATCATCGGCCGGATGTGATCTTCATGGATCACCAGATGCCCGGCATGGACGGCCTGCAGGCCGTCAGGGCCATCAAGAACAATCCGATCACGGCGACCATCCCGATCATGATGTACACCTCGCAGGAGGGCGAGCTGTATCTCGGCCAGGCGCGTGCGCTCGGCGCCGTCGGCGTCATGCCCAAGCAGATCCGGCAGGCGGATGTGTCCAAGGTTCTCTACGAGCTGCGACTGCTGCCGGAGCGCCGCAGCCGCGAGCGTTCCGAAATGCGGCCGGTCTCGCTCGATGCGCTGGCTGATGCCGCCGCGGAAAAGGCCTCGGTTTCGGGCATCCACGAAATGGAAGAAGGCCTGCTGCGCGAGCAGCTGGGTGAGCTGCGGCGCACCTTGTTGTCGAGCATCGACACTCAATCCGATCGCATCGTGGCGAACATCCAGGCGCTGCACACCGAGCCTGCTGCGGCCGCCCCGAGCACGGCTCCCCCCCGTCAGCCGCCGCTTCCGTGGCTCGTAACGGCGATCGCACTGACCGTGGCATTCATGAGCATTCTCTTTTGGTGGCGCGAGAGTGATCGGCGTCACGAGATCGGGCGTCGCCTGCAGGAAATACGCGCAGCAAATGCCAAGGCCGCCAGCAGCACAGCTGCTACACCGGCGATGCGCCCGATCGGTGCCGCGCCCAGCGACCCGGCGCGCACTATCGACGCCCTGGCCGGAAACAAGCCCGTCGTCATTCCCGTGCCCTACGGCGAGGATCCATTGTCAGCGGCGCGCCTTACCACGCTGAGACAGCTGTTTCGACAGCTCACCCAGCAGAAATTTCGCGGCGTGGTGGATGTGCGCAGTTTCCCGGGGCGATTCTGTCTGATCGGCAATGCGACCGACGGCTATTCGCTCGCGCCGGAAGAAACGCTCTATGCCAAATGCGATGCGGTGGGCAATCCCGAGGCGACCGAATTTGCCCAGCGCGAGCCTTTGCCGTTCGCGAATCTCGTCGGCGAATTGCGCAAGCTCGACCAAGGGCGCGGCCGAGGTGCGGGCGTTCGCCGGTGATACCATGACCTTGCTGGTGCCGTACCCGAACGTAACGGAAAATCTCACGGCAGGTGAATGGAATCGAGCCGCGGGCATCAATAATCGCATCGAGATCCGCCTGCGCTGATCGGCACGATAGTTGCGGAGGCGATACTCATGCTGAGAAGAATTCTCGTGGCTGCATGCATGGCATGCGCACTCGGGCTGGGCGCATGCATAGGCGACAGCGACGAAGTCGTCGACCCAGACCCACCGACCCGACTTGTCATTCAGTGCGCCTCGCGCATTTCCGAACCTCCGACTTTCGCTCGCCGGTGGCGATGCTGCAGGCTCCGGGCGATGCCACGCGCTGGTTCGTGGTCGAGCAGAGGGCGTACCGTCGTGGTATTCGACAACGACGACGCCGTCGAGGATACCACCGAGTTCATCGACATTGCCGATCTCGTGGCGTCGGACAGTGACGGCAGCGGCAGCGAGACCGGCCTGCTCGGCATGGCTTTCCACCCCGACTTTCCCACGGATCCGCGCGTGTTACCTGTCTATATCGACCACTCTGGAAGGCGGCGAGCTGGTTTCGCACATCAGCTGAATTCGACGACCGACGATGACGGTGAGACGCTGGATCCGGACTCCGAAGTCGTCGCTGCTCACCGTCCCGCAGCCCGAGAGCAATCACAACGGCGGCAACGTCGCGTTCGGACCCGATGGGATGCTTTACATCGGCCTCGGCGATGGCGGGGGCGGCGGCGATGTTCACGGCGATATCGGTAACGGTCAGGACACTCAGACTCTGCTCGGCAAGATCCTGCGCATCGATGTGTCCGACGACAACGGCGCGTACGCCATCCCGGACGACAACCCCTTCTTCGGCACCGCGCTCTGTGATGAAGGAGCGGGCACTGACGATTGCCCCGAGATCTTCGCGTGTGGCTTCCGCAATCCGTGGCGCTGGAGCTTCGACAGCGTCTCGGGATGAACTCTGGGTGGGCGATGTGGGGCAGGACGACTGGGAAGAAGTGAACAAGGTGGAGGCTGCCGGCAATTACGGCTGGCGCTGCTCGGAGGCAACGCACGAATTCAATTCGATTGTGGCGATGCGGATACCGCCGATCTCATCGATCCCATAGTCGAATATGGCCACGACGTTGGCTTCTCCGTGACCGGAGGCTATGTCTATCACGGTAGCGCCATCCCGGACCTGCAAGGCCGCTACGTGTTCGGCGATCTACGGTGGACGCATCTGGAACATAGAGGCCGACACCGAGGCCACCGTCGCAGTCGACGAGGGCGACAGCTTCGATTCAGGATTGCAGATCGTCTCGTTCGCCCAGGATGCGGACGGCGAGCTGTACATCGTCGATCACAGCGGCACGCTGTACCGTCTAGAAGCGGAGTGACTTCACCTCGGGGCTAGATCTTGCGCTTCTCTTCGAACTGCAGCACGGCCTCACCGCTGGTGACGACCACTTCGCCCTGGATCACCGCTCCCTTGGCTATGGCGATGCTGCGCGCCGAGACGTCCGCATGGATCACAGCGGTGGCGCCGATCTCGAGCTTCTCCTCGATCACCAGCTTGCCGACGATCCGGCCGGCGATGATGCCGTGGCGCGCGTGAATCTCGCCTTCCCACGAGGAGGCAATTGCCATGCGCAGCGCCCCTCCGACGCGGCCATCGCCCCGCACGGTGCCGCACATCACCAGTGAGCCGCCCGTCTCGAGATCGCCGGTGAGGCGGCTACCCTCCGACACGAAGGTGGGCGAGCTGCCGATCTCGTCGAGCAGCCGGCGCCGTTTCGGATAATCAGCCATGCGCCGAGCTTAGCATCCGGACAGGCCTTGGCCTTTACAATGGCGCCCCCATCTCCGGCACATTCTTGCCGGGACGAGGCGGCCGCTCATGGAATATCGCGACTACTACAAGATACTCGGCGTGGCGCGCGGAGCCACGGCCGACGAGATCAAGAAGGCGTACCGGCGCCTGGCGCGCAAGTTTCATCCCGACGTGAGCAAGGAAAAGGACGCCGAGGCCCGGTTCAAGGAGGTGCAGGAAGCGTACGAAGTACTGAAGGACACCGAGAAGCGCGCCGCGTACGACCAGCTTGGCAGCAACTGGCAGCAGGGGCAGCAATTCCGGCCGCCGCCGGACTGGGCGAGCGGTTTCGAATTTCGCGGCCGACCCGCCGGAGCTCAACAGGACGGGTTCGAAGGCGGCTTCAGCGACTTCTTTTCTTCGCTGTTCGGCGGCATGGGGGGAGGGTACTCGCAAGGCGGGTTCTCCCAGGGCCCTGCTGCGGGTGCGCGTCGCCGCGCTGGCCGCGACAGTCACGCGCGCATCGACATCGACCTGGAAGAGGCTTTCCAGGGGGGCACGCGCACGTTCGAGCTGCAAAGGCCGCAGAGCAGCGCCGACGGCACCGTCGAAATGCGGGCGCACACCGTGAAGGTCACCATTCCCCGGGGTGTTACTACCGGCCAGAGGCTGCGGCTCACCGGTCAGGGCGAGGCTGCGCCAGGCGGCGGCCGTGCAGGCGATCTGTATCTCGAGATCCACATTCGCCCGCATGCGATATTTCATCTGGACGGACGCGACATCACGCTGACGTTGCCCATTGCGCCTTGGGAAGCGGCGCTAGGCGGGCCGGTGACGGTGCCAACTCTCGGAGGTTCGGTGGAGATGCGCATACCTGCTGGGTCGCAATCCGAACGGAAGTTGAGATTGCGCGGCCGCGGGCTTCCCGGCGAGCCGCCAGGTGATCAGGTTGTGCAACTCAGGATAGTGGTGCCACCGGCGGATACCCCCGAAGCGAAATCCCTCTACGAGCGCATGCGCAGCGAGCTTGCGTTCGACCCGCGCGCCGAACTCTAGCTATTGCCCGAACGTCTCGGCGCCGCTTGCGAGGAAAGCGCGTTCGTCCGGCGTGTTCACGCGCCCGAGCACGCGGTTTCGATGGGGAAAGCGGCCGAAACGCCGGATGAGGTCGCGGTGCATCTCGGCATATTTCAACGTCCCCTCGAAAGTGGTGCGTAGCGACTGCGGCGCCTCTTCGAGCAGTCGTCGATAGGCGGCGACCGACTCATCCTGCACATCAGCCGCTTCGGCATGCTGCAGCGGCATGAAGAAGAAGATCCTCTCGACGGGATCGAGCGCCGCATCGGCGCCGGATTGCATGCCGGACAGTGAAAGGCTCAACGCCTTCGCATCGCACGCGAAAGCCTTCGACTTGCCGCGATGGATGTTTCGGGAGAACTGATCGAGCAGCAGTATCAGGCTCAGGCGTCGGCGCGGGCCGTCGGCCCAGCTGTCGAGCTCTCCGGCGGCCGCCCGTTCGAAGAGCGTTCCGAAGCGCTCGCGGATTTCATCGTCGCGGCTCTCCTGTTCTTCGGCGGATTCGCCGCCGAACCACTGCCGCATGCGCTCATCGAGGTCATATTGACCAGCCGGCCGCTTGCCGAACCAGAATTCACGCACCTGCCGCGCCTCGTCCATGACGCGGAGCATACCAGCCACGTCGACGGGGGAATTCAGGGGGCGTGCGCGCCGTCGGCCTCGACGAGCAGATCGGTGCGGCAGATATCGCCGGCGAGAATGATGCGCGGGGTTGCGGCGGGCAGGAGCTCGCGCAGCTTTTTGTCCACCGCCGGGGCGGCCGCGGCGTCGCGCAAATATATCTTGAGATGGCTATGCGCCCCCAGCCGGGGAGGAATGCTGGGTGCTGCTGCGGCCGCCTTGCGCAGCACACTGCCGATATTCTCGACCACTTCTTCGACCTGGGAATCGAGATTGCCCGGATGATGCGAAGCGTGCCCGACGATGCTCGCAGTGCCTGAGATCGCGACCAGCTGATATTCGATGAGCATTGCGCGCGAGAACTGCGGCGCGCGAGGCCCGTACTGTCGCGGATAACGATGCGGAGTGGTCTGCCGGGGATTTTCCAGGGGAATCCCTGCGACGCGGGAGCTGAGCCAGTAGATCTGTAGGGTTGGATCGCCGTCCCGCCGCCCGATCACCGTGGCGGCAGGATAGCCATCCTCCGCCCAGGGGCCGAGGCCCGACGCTCGCCCGACGCAGAACTGCTTGTAGCGTTCGTCGTCGCCCGCGCCCCGGTTGATGGCGTCAAAGTAGTTCCACACGCGCAGCAGGTGTGGATGCGAGCTGTCGCGTACAAAACCGCGGACTGCCGTGTAAGCCGCTTCGGCAGCGGCGGCAATGCCGCCATGCGCGGTTTCATCCATCTCGAGAACGCCGAATCGAAAGTTCGCATCGGCCGCATGGCGAATCGATCCGGTCGTTCCCGTGCTGACAGCCCCGCTCGCCCGCCACAGTTCGGTGATTCCAGCGCCCGACAGCGACTCGAGCCCGACATGCACGAACCGCGAGTCGGCACACGACACTCCGGTTGCGCCGAAGGTGATCGCGGCGAGCACATCGTCGTCCAGGGAGCCCGAGATATCGGAGCGATACTCGAGTCGGGGCGGAGCATGCGAGTGGAGGGAGACGGCGCTGTCGGACATGGGGCGCGACTTTAGCGTTTCGGCAAAAAAAAAGCCCCGCGCGAGGCGGGGCCGGTGAGCTTCGACGCTCGTTCGACGCGGTGGATCGCTGTCAGCTCGCGTCCGCCGCCGTGAGGCGGTGGCGCGTCGCGTCATCACGAGCTTCAATAGCTATCCGGCTGGAACGTTGGGGCTTGTGCCCCGGTTGAATTCTCAGACCCGCATGTCGATACATGCTCTTCCCGTCCCGGACGGCCCCATCAATGTGGCGCCGCCTTTACCCGTGCTCGCGTCGATCCCCGAGTTTTCTTCCTGTTCGTCAGTTGAAAGCGGCGCGCAGTTTAACGAAACAAATTTTGAAATTCTGTTGTTTATTGATCCGCACGTGTCGGCTATTGGCGACGAGCGAGACGGATCGTGAAGCGAACTGCGTTTTCCCCGGGAAGATTTTCCGCTTGTGCGCTGCCGCCATGAAAGTCGGCGATGAGGCGCACGATATAAAGCCCGAGCCCGAAGTGCGGGCGTCCGTCGTCGTCAAGGCGGGATTGCCACAGCGACTCGAAGATCCGCTCGCGCATCTGCGACGGCAGGGGTGGACCCGGATTCTCCACTTCGATGCGCGCGAAGGCGGGCTCGGCTGCCAGGCGCAGCGCAATCGTCGCGCCGGCCTGGCTGAAATCGACCGCGTTGTCGATCAGCTTGTCGAGCATCTGCACCACCAGGTCCGCAGACCCCTCGATGACGAACGGCTCATCAGGCGCCTCGAACGAGAATTTCCGCTGCTTGAAGGCCGTGCCGTACGCCGAAACAGCCGAAGAGATCACCGGCACCAGATCGAAGTTGGCCCGCTCGGCGCCATCGATCGCCTCTTCCACGCGTGTGGCGGAGCCCATCGCGACCAGGATTGCATTCAGTCGCTCGCTGCCTTCGCGGGCGCGATCGAGGTACACGCGCGCGTTCGCGGTGGGCGGGCTCTCGGACTCCAGGTTCTCCAGCGACGAGCGAACGATCGTGAGGGGTGTGCGAATTTCGTGCGCCAGCTTTCCCGCAAGCGTCCGCAGATAGCCGGTGTACTCATCCAGCCTGCCGAGCAGGGTCGCAAAGGCGCGAGCTACGTCGCCGAGCTCATCGGAAGATGAGGTCTCGGGAAAGGTTGTGACCAGGCCCGCGCGAGTCAGGGCGGATTCACTGGCGCGCCTCAGCCTCGCGAGACGCAGCCCTAGATGAGCAGCGAATGCGAACATGGCCATCACGGCGATGAGGCTGGTGACGAGCGTGAAATTGAGCAACGTGGTGAGCGCATGGTCACGCAGGGTGAGCCAGCGATCGGTGGTTTGCGTCACCTTCAGGTGGCCGAGCTCGCGGCGTGGCTCCCCGGCGTAAATCGGCGCACTTGCTTCGATCACGCGGTTCTCCTGCGAACTGACCAGCACGGAACGGTACAGCCGCTCGAGAAAATTGCGGCTCGGCGGTAGTGCGGCGACCGCGGGGGTGCTGGCTTGAGCCAGCAGGGCACCTCCCGGAGTCATGACGGCGAGGTTGAGCCCCGGTTGCGTGATCTGCGCCAGGTAGGCGTCCAGATCGGGGGATGCGGCGATGAGGCGACCGGTTGCGCGCAGCTCCGAGCCACTCTGCATCGAGCCGAAGCTGGCCGGCTCTGAGCCCCGGGCATCGCGATCATCGACCAGAACTGCGAGCCTTTCGCCCAGCATGGACAGCGGCAGTCGCAATTCGACCCGGTAGCCTTGTGATTTCAATTGCCACGCGCCGGCGATGCGCGGTTCAGTCACGGTGACGGGCTCGCCGAGCTCGCGGGTTTCGATGTGACGCGCCTGCACGGGCCCCGTGCTGCCGGCCGCAATGAAGACCTGCCGTTCGGCACCCTCCGAATCCTGGAAAGCGAGCCAGAGGCGATCGCCGGCCTTGCTCGTATCCAGCGGGTTCGAGGCGGGCGCATCGAATATCACACGGTTATCCCGCACCTCGAGCAGAAGATAGAGCATCCGGTTGTGAACTCCCGAGAGCACGCTCAGCGCGTCTTTGCCGTCAGCGAATGTCTTCACGGCAGCGGGCACGTCGGGCCAGTCGTCGCGATAGCCGTCCAGGAACGGCGGCCCCGAGAGAGTGACGGGCTCGATATCGGAGTCGCCGGCGGGCGAGGAGAGCACCTGGATGCCTCGGTAGAGGAGATCGGCACGCCCTTGCAGCGAGTCGGCCATGACGCGCGCCACAGCGGCCAGCGATTGCTCTTCGCCGGCGCGCAGGGCGGATTCCATCTCGCGGGCATACTGGCAGCCCGCCCAGGGAAGGATCAGCGTGATCAGGCTGAGAAGCAGGAGTTTTACGCGGAGCGACATGCGCGGGCGCTATTCGACCCAGCGATAGCCCATGCCATAGACCGTCTGCACCGAATCGAAGGAGGCATCGAGCGCCTGGAATTTCCTGCGCAGGCGTTTGATGTGCGAGGTGATCGTGTTGTCGTCGAGAACCACGTTCGCGGCGTCCATGAGCTGCTGGCGATTCTTCACGTGACCGGGATGCTGGGCAAGGGCGTGCACGATCCAGAACTCGGTGAGGGATAGCACGACCGGCTGCCCGTTCCATTCCACCTGCATCCGCTCCGAGTCGAGCTTCAAGGCGCCGCGGTGCAGTATTTGCGAGGCAGTGGGCGCGCGGCGTAACGCATCGACTCTGCGAAAGAGAGCATTCACCCGCGCGGTAAGGTGCGCAAGGCTCAGGTCCTTGGTGAGGAAGTCGTCAGCCCCCAGGCGCAGGCCGGAGACGGCGTCGAGCTCGCTGTCGCGCGCCGTGAGAAAGATGATCGGCAGCTCGGCGGACAGCGCACGCAGCTGGCGGCAAAGCTCGAAGCCGCCCTCGGGCTCCTCTTCGAGCGAGATATCTATGACGGCAAGATCGGGCAACCGCGTCGCGAAGGCTGCCATCGCCTGAGCGCGGTTCGCGTAGCTGCGCACCGCATAGCCTTCGCGTGCAAAGGCGGCGGCGTAGTTGTCTCGAATGGCGGGCTCGTCCTCGACGATTGCAATCTGGCGCTTCATGCCCGGAAGGCTACAGGCTGCGGGCGGCCGCTCAAAGTACCCCCACAATTTGTCATCTTCGTGCCGCGCTTTGCCACGCGAGCGCCCGCGGACCACACCCCTTTCGCAGGCTCAATGTTTCCGTCGGTGAAGACCCGGGAGACCTGAAGATGGCAAGGCACTATCCATTGCGGCGCGAGGCGATCGTCAATTGGCTCGCGATACTCGCGCTGCTGTCCATCGGGTTCGTCTGACCGCTGCGCTTGCGCCGTCAGCGCCGACCTTCATCCGCCGGGTAAGGACTAGTGCAGGCCCGCGGGGCGGCTGGTGGCCAGGAGGCTCTCGAGCACGTGCATGTCCACGGGCTTGACGAGATGATGATCGAAGCCCGCTTCGCGCGAGCGGCGCCGGTCCTCTTCCTGGCCCCAGCCGGTGAGCGCGATGATCAGCGCATCGCGCGCCCCGGGAAGCGATCGCAAACGCCGCGCCGTCTCGTAGCCGTTCAGTGTCGGCAAGCCAATGTCGAGCAATACCACGTCAGGATGGAACAGGCTGATGGCCTCCACCGCCTGCGGCCCGTCATAGACCGTGTACACCTGGTTACCCAGCATCTCCAGCAGCATCGCGAGGCTCTGGGCGCCGTCCTCGTTGTCGTCGACGACCAGAATGCGGTGGCCGGCGCCGAGCCGCACCGCTGCTCTTTCATCGACGGCATCGGGCAGAGACTCTTTTGCAACCAGCGCGGGAAGGCGGATGACGAACTCGCTGCCCCTGCCGTGACCGCCGCTGAACGCCTCGACCACGCCGCCATGGAGTGAGACGAAAGTGCGGACGAGGGTGAGACCTATCCCGAGCCCTCCCTGGGCTCGGCCCGCGCTGTCGGCTTCCTGCATGAACAGTTCGAATACGCGAGGCAGGGCTTCTTCGGCGATTCCAATGCCGTTGTCGCGCACGCGGATGACCGCCGAGCCGGCCTCGCAGGCGACCTGCAGCTGGATGCGGCCCCCGTTCGGGGTGTACTTGGCAGCATTGTTGAGAAGATTGGACAGAGCCTGGGCGAGTCGCACGGGATCCGCGTGCACCTGCACCGGCTCGCGCGGCATCGTGACTTCCAGATTGTGGCGCGCTGCTTCGATGAGCGGCCGGCTGGTCTCGACCGCGTTGCGCACGACGGTGTCGAGGCCGACGATCTCGCGGCGCAGCGACACCTTGCCGCGAGTGATGCGGGAGACATCCAGCAGGTCATCGACGAGCCGCGTCAGATGCTGAACCTGTCGGCGGATCACATCGTGAGCCATTCGCGCTTCTGGGTCTTCATCGCCGCGACCGCGCAGCAGGTGCAGCGTATTGCTGATGGGGGCCAGGGGATTTCGCAGCTCATGCGCAAGCGCCGCAAGGAATTCATCCTTGCGCCGATCGGTCTCGCGCAACGATTCTTCTATGCGGTTGCGCTCGATCATATGACTGCGGATCTGATACTGCCGATGGCGGGCGCGCAGCGCTGCGCGCAACGAGCTCACCAGCACCGCGATGCGCATGGGGCGCTCGATCAGCGTCACATTGCCCAGCACCTCCATGAACTGGACCACTACCGGGGAGCTGGAGTCCCGCGTGGTGAGGATCAGGATCGGCAGCTCCGACCAGGCGGGCTGACTGCGTACGAACTCGGCAAGCAGGCCTTGCGCCCCGCCGAGCACCACCTCTTCGGTGACGATCAGCGCACCCGCTCCGGCATTCAGCTCGCGCGCGAGGTCCGTGCTCGTGGCAAGGAAGCAGCAGTTCATGCCAGCTCCGCCAAGCACAGACTGGATCAGCTGCGCGTCCTTGCCGTGGGGTCCGAGAGCGAGAACGCGCCGCTCCAGCATTTGTTCTCCCTTGATCTTCATTGCCTGGGCGTCATCAGCGGGTCGCCCATGCCCTCGTATACCGGCACCCCGGTGAGTACGCCGCGGAATTCACGCAAGGGCTCTCCGACCTCAATGCCCTTGCTCCCGGTGAGGCGCAGCTCGCGAATAGTCCGCTCGTGCACGCCTCCGCGCCGTTTGATGATCGAGATGGCCTGCCGGACCTCGCCACGCGCTTCGAAATACCTTGTCAAGATCACACCGTCGGCAAGGTAGGTCGTATCGATCGGTGTCTGCATCGCGCCGCCGATGAGGCCGTGCTGCACTCCAATGAGAATGGTGGCGACGGCCTGGTGTCCCAGGTACGCGAGCAACTCGTGAAGCTGCGCGTTCAAGAACGATTCCTCCGGCATCGACTGCATGTAGCCGTTCAGGCTGTCGATGACGATGATGCTGGCCTGCAGCCTCGTGGCCGCATCGACCACGGCATGCGCAAATTGCCCCGGCGAAAGCTCCGCGGGATCGATCGACTGCAAGGTCAGCCGCCCCGAGGCAACGTGCTCGCGCAATTTCATGCCAAGGCCGTCACCGCGCGTCAGCAGTGTGTCTACGGACTCATCGAAGAGGAACATGGCCGCATGCTCCCCTCGGGCAGCAGCATTCGCGGCGAACTGCGCGGCCAATGTCGATTTGCCTGAGCCTGCGGCACCGGCTATCAGCGTGCTCGTCCCGCACTCGATACCGCCGCCCAGCAGCGCATCGAGTGCCGCGACTCCGCTCTTGAGCATGCGCCGCGTCAAGGCGTGGCGGTGGTCCGCGGCCACTAGGCGCGGGTAGACCCGCAGGCCCCCGGTCTCGATGTTGAAATCGTGGTAACCGCCGCGAAACTTCATGCCGCGGTATTTAATGATCCGCACCCGGCGGCGTTCGGCGCCATACGCAGGGTGATTCTGCTCGAGCGCTATCACCCCATGGGCAAGCGTTTGCAGCTGACTGTCCTGTTCCGCCTGGACGCGGTCGTCCAGCATCACCACCGTGCACTGTCGCGCCAGAAAAAACTGCTTGAGCGCGAGGATCTGCCGGCGGTAACGCAGGGCCGTGCCGGCTAGCAGCCGCATTTCCGACAGCGAGTCGAACACTACGCGGCTCGGCTTGAGGGTCTCCGCGTCGCTCAGGATCGCACGTGTCGTTTCCGCGAGTTCCACCTCGGATGGGTGGAACATGGTGTATTGCTCGTCGGGGCTGAGGCTCTGCTCCGACGGAATCAGCTCACGTATCTTCACATTGTCGATGTCCCAGCCATGAGACTGAGCGACGGCCCGCAACTCGCTCTCGGTTTCGGACAGCGATACGTAAAGCACCCGCTCGCCCAGGGCGGCGCCGGCGCGTAGGAATTGCAAAGACAGAGTCGTTTTGCCCGATCCGGGGCTGCCTTCGACCAGGTAGAGCCGGTGTGGGGTGAGGCCGCCGCCCAATATGGCGTCCAGGCCTTCGATTCCAGTGGAAGCCAGAGGTAGTGCGCTGTTTGCCATCTCAAAGCCCGAGGTGCGAGGCCTGAGACAGGCAAGATTCGTGCCCAAGCTCTAGAACGCGCTGAGCCCCGTAAGCTCGCGGCCGATGCTCAACTGGTGGATGGTTTCCGTTCCCTCGTACGTGATGACGCTTTCGAGGTTGAGCATGTGGCGGATCGGCACGTACTCGGCACTGATGCCGGCGCCACCCAGCATGTCACGCGCGTCGCGCGCGATGTCGAGAGCCATGCGGCAGTTGTTCCATTTCGCAAGTGAGACGTGCGAGGGAGTCATCTTGCCGTTGTCCTTGAGGCGACCGAGCTGCAGCGAGAGCAACTGGGCATTGGTGATGCGACGGGCCATGTCGGCAAGGCGGATCTGGATCGCCTGGTTCTGCGCGAGCGGGCGGCCGAAGAGCATGCGCGTCTTGGTGTAGTCGATCATCTGCGCGAGGCACGCCTGCGCTGCGCCGATGACGCCCCATGTGATGCCGTAACGCGCCTGCGTAAGACACGACAACGGGCCCTTGAGTCCGGCGACCGCCGGAAGCATGTTCGTCTCCGGCACGACGACGTTGTCGAAAAACAGGCCCGAAGTGACCGAGGCTCGCAGCGAGAACTTGTTCTCGATTTCGGGTGCCGCGAATCCCTTCGTGCCCTTGTCGATGATGAAACCGCGGATGCCGTCGTCCGTCATGGCCCAGCAGATGCACAGGTCTGCAATCGCACCGTTGGTGATCCACATCTTGGAGCCGTTGATGATCCAGTCCTTGCCCTTCTTCTTTGCATGAGTCTTCATGTTCGCCGGATCGGAGCCGCCGTGCGGCTCGGTCAGGCCGAAGCAGCCAATGAGCTCGCCGCGCGCCATGCCTGGCAGGTACTTCTGCTTCTGTTCCTCACTGCCGAAGGCGTAGATCGGATACATGCACAATGAGGACTGCACGGAGACGAAACTGCGAATGCCCGAGTCGCCGCGCTCGAGCTCCTGGCAGATGAGGCCGTAGCTGACGGCGTTGAGCCCGGCGCAGTCGTAGCCCTTGATCGAGGAGCCCAGAAGGCCCAGCGAAGCAAGCTCCGGGATCAGCTCCTTCGGGAACCGGTGCTTCTCGAAGCACTCGCGGATGATGGGCAGCACCTTTTCGTCCACCAGTCGCGCTACCGAGTCCTGCACCATCTGCTCGTCTTCGCTGAGCAGGCCGCGCACATCGTAAAGATCGAGAGGGTTCAGGCTTCTGGACATGTAGTTGGACATCCGCGTGAAGGGGAGCGCGGCATTGTACGTTCAGAGCCCGGGCTTTTCAGTACCTCAGGCCAAGCCGCCCGTACAATTTCATCACCAGCCACATCGGGCCGATCAACAGGAATTGCAAATCCTTGAAGAAGGACGGCCTTTGGCCCTCGATGGCGTGGCCAACGAATTGCCCGATCCACGCCGCCACGAATAGGGCAAGCGAGCTCGCCCACAGCGGCCAGGGGAGGGTGCCCAGCCACTTCACTACAGGGAGCATGAGGGTGAATGCAATCGCGACACCGAGCGCGAGTCGCGGTGACAGTGCGAAGTAATACACGAGCGCGACGAGGGCCGTTATCACAGCCCAGTTGATCTGCGGGGGCGGCAACGACCAGAGAAAACCCAGCAGCGACAGAACGATCAAGGGGACGCAGATGAAATGCAGCACCTCATTGGTCGCGTTGCGATGGCTCACACCATATTCGTCCAGCCATTCGGCGGCACTGCGCATGGGCGCAACCTACGCCGTGTTTCATGCCCTCGCAACGAGTCGTGTCAGATACGTTGCGTCAGCCAGACAGCGCCCGCAACTGCGACCGCGATCGAGGTGGCGGGCATGAATCTCGCGGCGTAGAAGGGCGATGCGCGGGTTCGCAGCAACCACGGAAACACCAGTAGCACGATCGAAAGCTGCGCGAGCTCGACGCCGATGTTGAAGCCGGCCAACGCCGGCACCAGGCGCGAGCCGAGGGCGCCCAGTTCCGCCAAGGCATTCGCAAAGCCAAACCCGTGCATCAGGCCGAATCCGAACGCCAATGCGAGCCGCCACCGCGCAGCACCCGGGAACAGGTTCAACACTCCGGCCGCCACGATCGACAACGCAATCGAAGCCTCGATCAATTGCACCGGCGGCCGTGCCGTGCCCGTCGCCGCCAGCGCAAGCGTAATTGAGTGTGCGATCGTGAAGGCGGTGACGATGATCAACAAGTCATGCGCCGCGCGACGGCCGGAGGGCGCGGCCTGCCAGCCTCGCGGCGTGCGTTGCAGAACACTGGGCAACAGGAGCAGCAACAGGAAGGCGATGTGGTCGTAACCGATCCACACATGCCATAGGCCCTGGCCAATGAATTCGGCGAGAGTCGCGAGCCACGATGATCGCTCTGGCGCTGTCCACTGCTCACCCGAAGCGGACAGCACCGTCGTGAAACGCCCGTTCGGGATGGTGACGTCCAGCAGTGTCTTCTGGGCGGCATCCTGGTCGAAGAACAGGGTGCTTGAGATTCCCAGTGGTCCGGCTTGCGGGCATTGGGCGGCAATCTGCAGCGATACGTGCGGCTCGCCAGTATGCGGCGCCAGCATGAGATCCCTCAGTTGCAGCGAGCATCTCGAGCCACCGCGACTGAAGGCGAGATGGCCGATGACGAGCTCACCGATCCGGTTGCGTTGCGCGAGTATTTCCGACCACAGGAGCCGCCCGTCGTGGTCGGAATCCAAATCGAGCGACCAGTGCAGATCGGCGGCGGCAAGATCCCAGGTGGCTGCGATGCGATTTGGGCTGTTCTCCGTCACGAACAGATAGTTCGTGCTGATCGCATGTCCGTGTGCGAATGGCGCGACGGTCAGCAGACACATGGCGATCCAAGCGGCGGCACGAAGCCGGGTCATGACCCGGCCCTCGCCAGCAACGTATCGACCAATGTGTCGGAGAATCCAGTGCTGTCACGCCAGGCGCGCAGCTTGTCGATGGCGCCGCGATCGTTCGAGTTTGAAGCGGCTCGAGCCAGCAGACGCACATCGATGGGCTCGCGTTGCACTGCGAAATTCGACTCGGCGAGTTTCAAGGTCGCATCAGCATCGCGATCCAGTGCCAACGCAAGCAAAGCCTCCTCGCGCAGATGCACGCGCTCGCCTCGCTGCTCTTCGAGGCGCAACAGCTCCGCAAGCTGTTGTAGTGTGGCGCCACGCGCGTTCAAATCGCTGCTCACGCTCTGCGCCATTGCGCGGCGGACGAGCATTCCGATCGAAGGCCGCGGCAGATCCAGCAGCGAGAGCGCTTCGCTGGCTTTGCCGCTCGCGATCAATACGTCGCTCAACGAACAGCGGATGAATTCTTCTTTCGGGGCCAGCGCCAGCGCGGCGCGCCAATGTCGCTCTGCGTCGATCAGGTCCCCGCGCCGACTGGCGAAATCCGCCAGCGAGCCCTCCGCCCATGCTTGCAGCTGCGCGTCTGGCAACTCCCCACGCGCAATGAGCAGATTGACTATCGACGCCGCCTGGGCGATTCGGCCCACGTCTGCCAGTGCTTGCGCGAGACAGATGGTTCCGACGGACGTTTCGCCCATTGCCAGCAATGCGGCGCAGTCGGCGCGCGCCCTTGCGGGCTCTCCCTGCACCATTGAGACGGTAGCGCGCATGAGGCGCGCCCGTGCCGACCGTGGATCGTCGCCGACGACTCGGTCGAGCAATTGCAGAGCGCCGCTGAAATCATGACGGTATTGCAGGATGTCGGCTTGCAGCAGCAACAAGGGCGAAGGGACGTCTTGCTTTGCGACCCACGGTTTCAATAGCGCTTCGGCGCGTCCGAAATAACGCGGATCGCGCTCCGTTCGGGCCTCCTCGATGTAGCGCGAAGCAACGCGCTCCGCCACTTGCGGGTCCAGTCCTGCTCGTGCCAGCTCTTCGCGCGAGTGCCTGGATGCTTGTTCATCCTCGGCAGCGGGCAATTGCAACACCAGGTATCCGCCATCGGCGGGGCGAAACCGCTGCGGCCCTTGAGCAGCATGCCCTGCTGGCAGCAACGCCAGCAGGGCAAGCCAGTTGAGGACCCTATTCCGCAATGGCGCTCAGCACCCCATCGAAGGCCGACGGGTCATTGGTCGCTGTATCCATCCAGGCGTGACCAGCGACTTCCGCAGGCTGCGAATCGGGTGCCGCGCCGATCGTTGCCACGGCGAAGTTGCGAAACGACTCTTCGCGCGTCGTCACCGTCAGCGACAGAGCGCGGTTGGCACTGAGACCTTCCGGATCGGTCGCGGAAACGGTGATCGTGGCGGTGCCCGATCGGCCGGGTTGCGGCGTCAAGAGCAAGGTGCGCTCGCGATCGTTCCCGCCGATCGAGATGCCCGCAACTCGCAGTAGCTCTGGATTCGACGAGCTCACCGTTACCCGCAGTGCTGAGGCATCCGCCTCGGCATCGCTCACCTCGAAGGCGATCGGTTCGCTGCTTCCATCCTGCAGCACACTGCTCTTGGCGGCGAGGCCACTGATGCCGGGCGCCGTGTTCGAGTTACCCATCGGCGGAGGCTGCTCGGTCGAAGAGCCATTACCCCCGCCGCCCGAGCAGGCGCCGAGGGCCAGCGCCGCCAGGGGTGGAATCATCCGCATTAGGTTTTTCATGATGATTTCTCCTGCCGTACTTACGGGCCGGCCACGATTGGGAAATCCGCGGAGCCCGGGATAGGCGTACGCAGGTAGGGGAACGCCGTATCGAAGTCCTGAGCGCTGACCGGCGCGCCGTCAGTGAACGGAACGTTGCCCACTGGCGCGTCTTCCGGCTTGCAAAGGCCCAGGTCGACCTCCGAACCGCCCACCGTGAGCGGATAGCACAGGCGGCCCATTGCCACTCGCAGTTCGATGTCCGTGACGTCATCGCCGGGACGGCGACCATTCGGGAAACCGGCCAAATCGCCATCCAGGGCACCTAGCGCTTTCTGATCTGCAGCCGCCACGGCGGGAATCGCGGTGTTCAGGCGCTGCATCTCACCAGGAGTCACCTTCTTCATCTGGTTGACTCCCTCGATGCCCGTCAGAAAGGTCGCGACCAGGTCGGCGCGCGGCAGGTTCGACGGCGCGAGGTTCGGGATGTCGGTCCCCAGAGTCTGGTTTACCGGATCGCGAAACAACACGTCGAGAATGCCGGGCAAGGTCGGGTTCGTGACATACGAAAGGAATCGCGCATCAGAGGCCGGATGCGAAGTGTTGAACCGGTCCTTGTCGGGCAGGCCGATCACCACTTCATTGACCAGCGGCATTCCGAGGCGCGAGACCTGTGTCAGCGCACCGCCGCTGACTTCGGAGCCGCTGAACGCGGGGCCATTGGCGAGTACGCGCACCTGCGGCAACCGGGCGGTCGTCCACGCCCCGATCACGCCGTTGCCCTTGCCCTTCAGGCAGCTCGAATGCACTTCGAGCGCGAGCGCCGTGATGTTCTTGTTGGCGAGAGGATTGTTTGCCGGATCCTGCGCGATGCCGCCAGGGAATGCGCCCGCCTCGATGGGCACCAGGTTGACGAGATCGAAGATCTTGCCGACGTTGACCGCAAACGGTTCCTTGCGCTGGCCCACGAATACGCGCCCGGGATGAGCGCACTCGGGAATGTTCACGTCATAGCGATACTGGCTCGCGTAAGACTCGTAGCTGCTCGCATCCGTGAAAGTCTTGTTGCCCACGTAGTCGTATGGCTTGGTGAAGACCTTGCTGCCGCCTGCTGCATTGGTGACGGATTTGCGATTGGTCTCGCTCGAGCCCTTGGGCCGCACCAAGGTCACCCGGTAGGTTTCCTGATAGTTGAGCGTGCCGGAATTGTCGCCCGTGCCCACGGGGCCGATGTTCTTGAGCGGCACCGCGACGTTCTGCGTGCCGATGGGCAGCTTCAAGCCGAGATTCGCATTGCCGCCGAGGCGGTTGGTGAAGTCGAAGACGAACTGCAGGTCGGGCCGGCTGTCGCCGTCGTTGTCGACATGAATCCCGTACGTGGCGCTTTGATCGAGCGCGAAATAATTCGGGCCCGCGAAGGGGTCCTGGAAGGGATAGTAGTCGGCGATGAGCGTGACGTAGCCCTCGCGGCCCGGCTCATAGCTCATGAACGTGTAGAGGTCGGTGCCGTCGACGGCGGGCGAGCGAGTGATGCTCGGCGCTTCGCGATGGCTCGAGGCAAAGGACAGCAGCGGCAGCAAGGCGGCCGCCGCGGCCACTGTCGGCTTGGTGATGGAAAAGGACATGGGAGGTCTCCCCTTGAGTGAGTGTGAAGAGTCTTACGCGCGCCCGCTCGTGGTGGATTCAGATGCGCGGGACTTTTCGCGTCCGCAATCTGCATCCATCGCCGTGATCCCCGCGTAATGCCGCACAGGGATCAAAAAAGGACTCCTCACTTTGTTCAGTCCTCGAAGGCGCAGCATCGCCGCAGGTCTGGTCTTAGCTTCGGCCTGGACTGCAATTCCCGCGGTTGGCGGAGTGCCGGGCATCGATCTGCAAGAGGTCGTCGTCACGGGCAAGCGGCTCGACTATCTGCAGGGTCAGCCTTCCTCGGCCAGTGAAGGCACGGTATTGGCCGCGCAGCTGGAGAATCGGCCGGTGCTGCGCACAGGCGAGGTGCTCGAAGTCGTTCCTGGCCTCATCGTCACGCAGCACAGCGGAGACGGAAAAGCCAACCAGTATTTCCTTCGAGGCTTCAACCTCGATCACGGGACGGACTTTGCCGCGCGTGTGGAGGGTATGCCGGTCAACATGCCGACGCATGCGCACGGCCAGGGGTACAGCGACATCAATTTCATGATCCCCGAGCTGGTCGAACGGATGGAGTACAAGAAGGGGACTTACTATGCCGATGAAGGCAACTTTTCCGCGGCAGGCGCAGTTGAAATCACTTATCGGAGCGAGCTGCGCCAAAGCATCGCATCGCTGACCGGCGGCGATGACAGCTATGCGCGGGCGCTCTTCGCGACGTCCATGCCAGTCGCGAACGGCAACTTCCTGATCGGCATCGATTCGACCTACACCGATGGACCTTGGGATCTGAATGAAAATTTCCGCAAGGTGAACGGCGTCCTCAAGTACACCCACGGCGATGTGGACCGCGGCTTCAACCTCGAGGCCATGGGCTACGACGGCAAGTGGCGCTCAACGGACCAGATCCCGCTGCGGGCCGTTCAGGATGGATCGATCGACCGCTTCGGCTACTTCGATCCCAGCGACGGCGGGAAGACCCATCGGTACAGCCTGTCCGGAAAGTACTGGAGCCCGGTCGGACCGGGGCTGTCGAAGCGTCGGTCTACGGTATCGACTATCGGCTCGATCTCTTCTCCAACTTCACGTACGCGACGGACGCCGTCAACGGCGACCAGTTCGAGCAATTCGACGATCGCACTGTCCTCGGCTCGGACGTGAAGTACTCGCAGGCGCTGGATCTGTTCTCGAGAGAGGGCAAGCTGAGTGCCGGCGCGCAGATTCGCCACGACGACATCTCTCCCGTGGGGCTATACCGGACCCATGAGCGTGAACGGCTGCAGACGGTGCGGCAGGATGAAGTCCGGCAGACGAGTTACTCGGCCTATCTCAGCCACGGGCTCGCGTGGACCAACTGGCTGCGCACCGAGATCGCCGTCCGGGCCGACCAGTTCGATTTCAGTGTCGACAGTGATCTCACGGTGAACTCTGGTAAGGCCAGCGATCACATCGTGAGCCCGAAATTCACGGCAGTCTTCGGACCCTGGGACCAGACCGAGCTCTTCGCGAACTGGGGCAGGGGCTTTCACAGCAATGACGCGCGCGGCTCTACCATCACCGTTGATCCGACCGATGGCGTGACTCCCGCGGAGCGCGTCACGCCACTCGTGCGTGCGATCGGCGAGGAGGTTGGCGTGCGGACTGCGATCGTGCCGCACCTGCAGCTCGCCGCATCGCTGTGGACTCTGAAGCTCGATTCGGAGCTCCTGTTCATCGGAGATGGCGGGAGCACGGAGCCCGGTCGCGCCAGCCGCCGTACCGGGGTTGGAGCTATCGGCCTATTACACGCCCATCGAGGCAATCATCGTCGATGCGGACATCGCGTTCGCGCGATCCCGCTTCACCGATGCCGATGCGGCGGGTGACCGGATCCCGAATGCGGTTGAGCGCGTGTATTCGATGGGGGTGTCGTACCGGAACCCGACAGGTTGGTTTGGCGGAGCGCGGGTGCGTTATCTCGGGCCTGGCGCGCTCATCGAGGACAACAGCGTGCGCTCGAAGTCGACGACGTTGGTCAACCTCGACATCGGGTATCACTTCACCGCGACCATGAGCGCATCGGTGACGCTGCTGAACGCCCTGAATGCTCGGGCGAACGACATCGCTTACTTCTACGAATCACAGTTGCCGGGCGAAGCGGCCCCGGTGCAATGACATCCACTTTCACCCGGTCGAACCCCGCGAAGTGCGGGCGAGTGTGGCGATCAGGTTCTGAGCGCATCCGTCCGCGGACTCCACCTCCATGAAGTGGAGCCGCGAACAGAACGAGCCGAAGTTAGGCGGAAGCCGTAGCCATCAGCCCCTTGAGCTTGCCGAGCGCGTTCGCCTCGATCTGGCGGATGCGCTCTGCCGACACACCATACTTATCGGCGAGCTCGTGCAGCGTGGCCTTGTCTTCGGTCATCCAGCGCTTCTGAAGGATGTCCTGGCTGCGTGAGTCCAGGCGGCCGAGAGCCGCCTGGAGACGATTCGACGAATCGGCCTCCCACTCGTCCGCTTCCACGGCCTCGGCAGGGTCAGAGCCTGGCGCCTGCAGATAAGCTGCCGGGCTGTAGACATCCTCGTCGTCCGACTCCGGGGTGGGATCGAACGACATGTCACGGGCGGATAGCCGTTTCTCCATCTCGGAGACTTCGGCCGATGCTGACGCCCAGATCCTGCGCCACGGCGCGCGTCTCGTCCGCCGATAGCCAGGCGAGATTCTTCTTCAATCGGCGAAGATTGAAGAACAGCTTGCGCTGCGCCTTGGTCGTCGCGATCTTGACCAGCCGCCAGTTTCGGAGCACGTACTCGTGAATCTCGGCCCGGATCCAGTGCACGGCGAACGACACCAGGCGCACGTTGAGCGCCGGGTCGAACCGCTTCACGGCTTTCATGAGGCCAACGTTACCCTCCTGGATCAGGTCTCCAACGGGCAGGCCATAACCCCCGTAACCCCGGGCGATGTGCACGACGAAGCGCAGGTGCGCAAGCACCAGCTGGCGCGCGGCGTCCAGGTCGCCATCGTCGCGGAAGCGAATCGCCAGGGCCTGCTCTTCCTCGCGGGTCAGAACGGGTATCTTGCTCACTCGCTCGAGATAAGCGTCGAGACTGCCAAGCGGGCCGCTAGGCGCAAGCTCGCCGTTGCGTGCGACCAGAGCCAGGGCTGTAGTCATGGGGTCCTCCTCGGGGTGGGGCGCGGATTTTAGCACTCGCGTGCTTAGAGTGCTAAGAGGCGTGGAGGTTTCCAGTTGTGGCTTCAATCGATATCCTTTGAAAAACAATAGCTTAAGTTCAAGTTCGAGCGCCTTCGCGGGGGCCTTTCTTCAACTCCCGGAGGCGGGCGAGGGTTCCGAGCCATGAGTCTCGACCCCCTACTCTTAGCGCGGCTCCAGTTCGCCTTCACGATCAGCTTCCACATCATCTTTCCGGCCTTCACGATCGGCCTGTCTGCCTTCATCGCTACGCTTCTGGTCTTGTGGCGGCGCACGGAGCAGGAGCACTACCACCGGCTCGCGCGCTTCTGGACCAAGATCTTTGCGGTGTCGTTCGCCATGGGGGTGGTTTCCGGCATTCCGCTGTCGTACCAGTTCGGCACCAACTGGAGTCAGTTCTCAGTGGTGGTCGGCAACGTCCTCGGGCCCCTGATCGGCTATGAGGTGATGACCGCCTTCTTCCTGGAGGCCACCTTCCTTGGCGTGATGCTGTTCGGCTGGAAGAGGGTGCCGCCATGGTTGCACGTGACCTCGGCCGTGTTGGTCGCCTTGGGTACCGCGATGTCGGGATTCTGGATCCTTGCGGCCAACAGCTGGATGCACACTCCTGCCGGCCATGTGATGCGCGATGGCATTGCCTACCCTGTGAGCTGGCTGGCGATCATCTTCAACCCCAGCTTCCCGTTCCGCTTCGCACACATGATGACGGCTGCGTATCTCACGACCTCCGTCGTGGTGCTGGCCGTCGGCGCGCGATACTTGCTCGGCACGGGTGTTCGAGGCCGAAGCCCGCACGATGATGCGCATGGGCGCGGGCATGATTGCGCTACTCGCGCCTGTCCAGTTGCTGATCGGCGATCAGCACGGCCTCAATACTCTCGAGCATCAGCCGGCGAAGATCGCGGCGATGGAAGGTCACTGGCGCAACGAAGGCCCGGCTGCGCTGGTGCTGTTCGCCCTTCCCGACGAGCCCAATGAGACGCAATCGTGCCGAGATCGCCGTGCCGAATCTTGCCAGTGTCATCCTGACGCACAGTGCGGATGGCCGGGTTCCCGCGCTGACCGACTTTGCTCGCGAAGACCGTCCGCCGGTCGCGCCAGTTTTCTTCGCCTTTCGCATCATGGTGGGGATCGGCACTTTCCTGATTGCCCTTGGGCTCAGTCGGCGCTTCGCTCTGGTGGCGCAAGCGGCTCTTCACCACAGGCTGGTACCTTCGCATTGCCGGCTTCGCGTGGCCGCTCGGATTCATAGCGATCCTGGCAGGTTGGGTGACGACGGAAAGCGGCCGCCAACCTTACATTGCATATGGGATTCTCCGCACCGCAGATGCGCTGTCGCCCGTTGGTGCGGGTACCGTCGCCACTTCGCTAGCGGCGTTCGTACTCGTGTATTGCGTGGTCTTCTCCATCGGCATCTATTACATCCGCAAGCTCATCCGTCACGGGCCCGAAGGAGCGGCAGTGACGCCCCCGCCAGGCGCGCAAGGCGTTGCCAATCGTCCACTCGCCGCGGCCCAGCAGCCGACGCGCGAGTCGCGATCGCAAGGCGGAGTGATATGAGCCCCGAGTTCGCCACTTACTGGCTGCCGCTGCTGTGCGCAGGGGTCATTGCACTGGCCGTCGCTCTATACGTGGTGATGGACGGATTCGATCTGGGTCTCGGCATCCTGTTCCCGTTCTTTGCCGAGGAGCGCGAGCGCGACCACATGATGAACACGGTCGCGCCGTTCTGGGACGGCAACGAGACCTGGCTGGTATTCGGCGGAACGGGGCTGTTCGTAGCATTTCCGCTCGCCTACTCGATCATTGCGCCGGCCTTCTACGTGCCGCTGGTCGTGATGCTGCTGGCACTGGTGTTCCGCGGTGTCGCCTTCGAATTCCGCTGGGTGGCGAAGCCGCATCATCGCAAATGGGATGTCGCCTTCGCCGCCGGCTCCACGATCGCCTCATTCGCTCAGGGTGTGATGGTCGGCGGCCTCATCGATGGCATCCGCATCGAGAGCAACCGATTCGCGGGGGGGCCGTTCGACTGGCTCACGCCATTCAGCCTGATGTGCGGCCTCGGGCTGGTGGTGGGATACGCGCTGATCGGCGCGTGCTGGCTGGTGATGAAGAGCCATGGCGCCATGGAAGACCGCGCACGCCGCCATGCTCCACGTGCTGCTCGTGGGCTTGCTGGTCCTTCATCGCACTGGTGAGCCTCTGGACGCCGCTAGGGTACCCACGCATCGCCGATCGCTGGTTCGCCTGGCCGAACCTGCTATACCTCTCGCCAGTTCCCGTCATTACTGCGGCACTCGCCGTGACCTGCTGGCGGGGCATCGGCAGCACGCATCCGTCGTCGGCGTTCTGGAGCGCGGTGGGCATTTTCATCCTCGCGTTCACGGGGCTGATGATTTCGACGTTGCCCTATCTCGTGCCGACTTCACTCACGGTATGGCAGGCGGCGGCGGCTCCGGAATCGCAGGCATTTTTCCTGATCGGCGCCGCGATCCTGCTGCCGTTCATCCTCGGCTACACGGTGTTCAGCTATCGCACCTTCCGCGGCAAGTTGAAAGAAGGCGAGGGGTACCACTAGGCGCGGGGCTCGATGCTCCGCAGGTGCCTCGCCGCGGAGATCCACGCACCTAGCCAACCAAGCACCAGTCCGCTTCCCAACAGAGTGGCGAGCTCGTCATGGCTCAACCCGGCGAGCACGAACTGGCTTCCATACAGCTTCGCCAGCGTCGCGACTGGATCGTAAAGCGCGCTGACCGAGGCGGCGATGATCGCCCCACGCGAGTAATGCGCCGCCGATCCCATAGAGCATCCCGGTGTAGAGGAATGGGCGCCGGACGAACGCATTCGAGCCGCCCACGAGCTTCGGTGACTTCGATTTCCGCGCGCCGATTGAGGATCTCGAGACGGATGGTGTTGCCGATCACGGCCAGCACGCCGACGCCCAGCACGATCGCAGAAAGCAGCAGGATGCGGCGCAGCAGTTCGAGAATCGCCGTGAAGCGCATCACCCACTCCGAGTCGATCTGCACGAGATCCACTTCCGGCCAGGCCTTGAAGTAATTGCGCAGTCCCTCGAGCGAAGCGGGCGAGGCCGTCTCGCTCTTCGGGCGCACGTGCAGGACGTGTGGCAGCGGATTTTCCTCCAGCGCCCCGAGCGCCGCGCCGAAGCCCGAGTAGTCGCGAAATTCCTCGAGCGCCTGGTCCGAAGTGATCAGCGTGACCTGTGCGACGTCGGAGCGCGCTCGCGCGCTCGAGGCCAGCTGCTGCGCCTTCTGCGCCGGCACGTTCGTCTTCAGGTAGACGGACAGATCGATCGCGTTGGCGAATCCGCCGGTCGCGGCGTGAGCGTTGCTCACGAGCAGCTTCAGTCCCGTTGGCAGGGCGAGTGCGAGCGCAATGACGATGACTGTGAGTAGCGTAGCCATCGGGCTGCGGACCAGCCGGCCGAGAGAGCTCAGCAGCGCGTGGCCGTGCCGTGCGGTGTAAGACGAGAGGCTCATCGTGTGGCAATCACGCTGGGCAGACGTCTCGTCGTGCGCGCCATGCACACGGCCGTAGTCGAGAGTGATCTCGCGCTGGGCGAACTCGCGCACGAGATTCATATCGTGGGTCGCGACCACTACCGTGACGCCTACTTCCTGGAAGCGCTTGAAGAGCTCCATCACCTCTATCGCCAGGTCGGGGTCGAGGTTTCCCGTGGGCTCATCCGCAATGAGAATGGCAGGCTTGCTGATCACCGCGCGCGCGATGCCCACGCGCTGCTGTTCGCCGACGGACAACTCGAGCGGCAGAACTCGCTCCTTGCCGAGCAGGCCCACCTGGTCGAGCGCAGCGCGCACGCGCTGGTCGATCTCCTTGAGCGGCGCATCCGCAACGATCAGAGGCAGTGCGACGTTGTCGTATACCGGCCGGTCGGCGAGCAGCTTGTGATCCTGGAAGACCATGCCGACACGGCGGCGGAAGGCAGGGATGTGGCGCGGGCGGATGGTGTTGGTGTTCTTGCCATCGACGATCACATTGCCGCGGCTAGGCCGCTCCAGCAAGGCGATGTGCTTGAGCACCGTGCTCTTGCCTGCGCCGGAGCGCCCGGTGAGGAAGGCCATTTCGCCGGCTTCTATCCTGAAAGTGACGCCCGCCAGGGCCTCGCGGCCGTTGGGGTAGCGTTTGCCGACTTTGTCGAAGACGATCATCTTCGCGACTGGCCACCGTCGGTGAGCGCGGCGGCGAAGGCATCGGCGTCGAATTCACCGAAATCCTCAGGGCCCTCGCCGATGCCGATGAAGCGGATGGGCAGCCCCAGCTTGCGTGCGATGGCGATGACGATGCCGCCCTTGGCCGTGCCATCGAGCTTGGTGATCGCAAGTCCTGTCACGCCGACTGCCTCGTGGAACTGCGTTGCCTGGGACAGCGCATTCTGCCCTTGATTGGCATCGAGTACGAGCAGCACCTCGTGCGGCGCGGATGAATCGACTCGCTGGATGACGCGCTTGACCTTCTTCAACTCCTCCATCAGGTGCGATTGGCTGTGCAGGCGGCCCGCCGTGTCGGCAAGCAGCACGCCGGTGCTGCGGGCCCGCGCGGCCTGGATCGCATCGAACACTACCGCGCCGGGATCCGCGCCGGCCTGCTGCGCAACGAATGCGGCGCCGGAGCGATCGGCCCAGACACTGAGCTGCTCCATCGCCGCCGCGCGGAACGTATCGCCCGCGGCGAGCATCACCGATGCGGCCGGATTCTCCGAGCCGCCGCGCGAGCTTGCCGATGGTCGTGGTCTTGCCGGAGCCATTGACGCCGACGACCAGGATGACGAACGGCTTGCGCGCTGAATCGACGACGAGCGGGCGCGCGCATGGAGCGAGGATCTCCGCGATCGATTCGCGCAGGGCCGCGAGAAGCGCAGCTGACGTCGGCCAGTTCCTTGCGAGCCACGCGCTTGCGCAGACCGTCGAGTATGTACTGCGTGGCTTCGACGCCGACGTCCGCCGTCAGCAGGCGCGTCTCGAGCTCATCGAGCGCGTTCGCATCGATCTCGCGCCCGCGGAACAGGTCGGCAAGATCGTAGCTCAGTATCGAATCGCCGCGATTGAGGCGCGCGCGCAGTCGCCCGATAAAGCCTTCCGCCAAAGTCTTTGCCCCGCTACGGTTCGATCACGGCGGGATCTGAGATCAGCACGACGGTGCCCAGCGAGCTCGAGAACGCGACGGACTCGGTCTGCATCTCCACGGTGACGGCAAGGCTCGCCGTCGGGTCGATGATGCTGCCGTGATCGCCGAGAACGAAGTTCACGTAGCCGAGCGATGCCGCGTTCGCCCCCGGCGTAGAGATTTTCGGGATCGCTGCCGCATCGATGAGCCGCTGCGTGGAAGAGTTCACCACGACCTGGTCCGGAGGCGACGCGTCGTCGCCGCCCACCACCTGGAACAGCAGCAACGGGCGTGCGGCCGCGGCCGATGCAATGTAATTCACGGGATCACCCGCATCGACAATGGTCTGCACGTCGCGGAAGAACTGCGCGAAGAGCGTCGAGCCTTGCGTGATGCCTTGCGCTCCCAATGCCTGCAGGATGCGTGGGCCGAAAGCAGGCGAGTCCACGATCGTGTACGCCGACTCCGCCGCCGGCCATGGCCAGCACGGCGGTCTGCAATTCAGCGGGGTCAGCAGTGCCGAGATACACGCCACCGGTGATGCCGCCGAGCGAATGGCCCAGGAAGTGAATTCGGCCGGTGTCGATATCGCCGCCCGCGACCCCATCGAGGTCGAGATCCGCAAGCGAACGGGTGAGTGCCAGCAGGTCCACCGCGCCCTGCCGCAGGTTGTCGCGTGAGAGCACGGGCGCCGTCAGATTGACGAAATGCAGGCCGGAGGGGTCGATCAACCCGTCCGGGCCGGCGGCGAGAGTATCGTTATTGAGATAGTCGACATCGAACGTGAGCTCGTGGCCCGCCTGATAGAAGGGATTGGCCGCGGCGTCGGCGCCAGCGACTCCGTGCAACGGCAGGTCAATCGACACCACCACATAACCCGCGCCTGCGAACGCGTCAGCAACTCCAACGGCGTCGAGACGATTGCGAGTGAGGCCGTGCTGGAAGATGAGCACGGGCCAGCCGCCACCCGGTTTCACGCCGCCGCTCGGCGAGGTCGCGTTAGGCACGGTGACGCAGAATCGGAATCTGCAGAGTCTCGGTTGCGACCGGTAGTGGATTGAACCGGGTGAGGAAACGGCTCTCGGCATCGAGCGGAGAGGGGTTGCCCTGCCACGGCGTATTCAGCGGCGCGGTCGGGTTGGCTTCAGTCGGCCGCGACAGATAGTAAGGAATCGTGAACGTGCCCACGTAGAGATTGGCCAGGCCGGGCAGCGACCCCGACACCGCGGTCGTGGTCAGGCCCGTATTGACGACCCCGATCGGTTGCGCCGTCGTGAGCGCCGGATTCTTCAGCAACTCCATCGTGTCGCGCGTGGCCTGCGTCGAGAAACTGAACGAGAGCACCACCGTGGCGGGGTCGATACCCAGTGCCTGCGCGATCTGCAGGTGAGCACCCGTGAGCAGGCAGATGCCGTTCATCGAAGTATTCGTGATCGCATCGCAGCTAGGGAGCGCGACCTTGATGCTGGCGTAGTCCGCAGAAGGTGTGGCCGCGAGCCCGCCAGACGTCTCGATTTCATCAGTGAGCAACACGAGATAGCCGTTGTTGGTGAGCCCCGTGCTCGGCACGAGCGGCTTGAGCGGGCGGATCTCGAGAATAGTGTTGCCCACACCAGCGTCAGCTGCGAGGCCGACGCTCACATCCGCGGTCGCGGGATCTGTGCCGATCACCAGCGGGCGGACTACACCGACCGTCGCCTTGGTGGAGTTGTCGATCTGCACCTGGACCACGCGCACCGAGCTTGCAGTCAGGGAGTCGGAATCGATGGCGCTTGCGAACTTCGCGCGGATGACGGCTGTCGTCGAGAAACCATCTAGCTGGTTGAGGCCAGACTGGTTGGGTGAAAGGGCATTGGCTGGCTGAATGTTCAGCGTGCCGTCGGTGGAGCCAGCGAAATAGAGATCCGTTGGAAACGGCAGCACGCCCTGGAGCGGCTGAAAGAGCGCCACCGTGGTCGGATGCGGCTGAGGGTTCTCTCCGCCCGGATTGCCGTTGCCGCTGGACGTGTCGGTGTCGCCGACATCGGGACCATTCGAGCTCGAGCAGCCCGCGGTCAGTGCGGCAAGCGCGATGACGAATGCGGCGAGCTTCTTCATGCGTTTCGCTCCTCCAAGAGTCGTGTCGCGTGCCGCTTTCAGCGAAGGAAGAGTAGGGTACGCTTACCGCGCGAAACGTGGCAAGCCAAGGGGATGGCCGATTCGATGAGCCGGGCAGCCAAATCGGCGTCCGCAAAGATGCGCGGCAGCCAGTCGCGCACGCTGCGCATTATCGGCGGCGCGTGGCGAGGGCGGCGATTCCGCTTTCCGGATGCGGCCGAGATACGGCCCACGCCGGATCGTGTGCGCGAGACCCTCTTCAACTGGCTTGCGGGACACATCGTGGGGGCGCGCTGCCTCGATCTGTTCGCAGGCAGCGGCGCGCTGGGCCTGGAAGCGCTGTCCCGCGGCGCGGCAGAAGCCGTTTTCATCGAGCGGGATGCCCAAGCCGCGCGGGAAATCCAGGCTCGGCTGGCGGAATGGAGCGCTGGAGGCGGCCAGGTCGAAACCATGGACGCCCTGCGATTCCTCGAGCGCAGCGCCCCGCAAGCGCCGTTCGATGTGGCCTTTATCGACCCGCCTTTCGACTCGTCATTGCTGCCTCGCGCCGCGCACCTGCTCGAAGCGGGAAACTGGCTGGCGCCTGCGGCGTTTATCTACCTGGAGCTGCCGTCGCGCGGCGAGGTGCCGGAGGTGCCGGGAGGCTGGCAGCCGCTAAAGGCAAAGCGCGCAGGCGACGTCGGGTATCATCTGTACGAACGAGGCGTGCGGGGAGGCGCTGCCACATGAAACGCGACGCCGTGTATCCCGGCACATTCGATCCGATCACCAACGGACATCACGACCTGGTGAAACGTGCGGCCGGCATTTTCGACCGCGTGGTGGTTGCCATCGCGGCGAACCCGAGCAAGGCGCCGCTGCTCACACTCGAAAAACGCGTCGAGCTCGCCCGGAAAGTCCTCGCCGACGTGAAGAACGTCGAAGTGATGGGCTACTCGGGACTGACTGTGGAATTTGCACGCCAGAACGGCCTTTCGGTGATCGTGCGCGGGCTGCGCGCCGTTTCCGATTTCGAGTTCGAGTTCCAGCTCGCCACCATGAGCCGGCACCTGTCGGCGGACATCGAAACGGTATTCCTCACGCCGCAGGAGCCCTTCTCGTTCATCTCGGCCTCGCTGGTGCGCGAGATCGCGGTGTTCGGCGGCGATGTGCACGAGTTCGTGCACCCGATCGTCGAGGCGGAATTGAAGAAGCACCGGCGGGCGTGAGGCTCTGAACGCAGTGCAGTGGTCCGGCGCATCGGTCATCTTCGGCATTACCCTGGTGGTGAGCCTGCTCGGCCTGTTCGCCGCGCCCAAAATCATTGAGCACTCGCTGTTGCGCCCCTACTGGCTGACGCGCAACCGTGAGTATGAGCGCCTCATCACCAGCGGCTTCGTGCATGCGGATCTCGGGCACCTGATCTTCAACATGATCACGTTCTATTTCTTCGCGTTCCCGCTCGAGCGGCGCATCGGCACGATGAATTTCGTGTCGCTGTATTTCATCGGCATGGTGCTGAGCGAGGTCGGCACCGTGATCAAGCACCGGAACAACCCGGAGTACGCCTCGCTCGGCGCCTCGGGGGCGATTCTCGCGGTGCTGTTCGCTTCCATCGTGTACTTCCCGGACAGGCCTCTATATTTCGTGCTTTTGCCGGTGCCGATCCCGGCGCCATTATTCGCCGTCGGCTATCTCGCCTACAGTTACTGGAGCTCGCGGCGATCCAAGGATCGCATCAACCACGATGCGCACCTCGGTGGGGCAATTACCGGTTTGGCTTTCGTCGCCGCTACAGATCCTTCGGCGTACCGCGAGCTTCTGGTAGCAGTCTGGTTCTAGGCAATCGGCGGGGAGCAGCAGGTGGAGTAGAGCCAGTGCAGTCCAAGCACGGCAAGCGCGATCGTGCCGGCGATGACCGCGATCAGGGCTGCGAGAATTGCCAGTAGAGAGATTGCGCTGGATCGATTTGCCTTTCGCGGCTGCGCCAGCCAGCGTTCCAGCAACACGCGATTGCGCACGTGCGCCTTGAAAGCAAAGTCGAACAAATCGCCGAAAAACGGTATTGCGCCAACGAGCGCATCGATCGCCAGGTTCAGCAGCATGCGCATCTGCACCGCCGCGGGAGCGCCGAGCTGACGGCCGACGATGATTCCATATGCTCCGACCAGCGCGCCGATGAGGTCGCCGGCACCTGGAATGAGGCCAATGATTGCATCGAGTCCGAAGCGCCAGCGGGTGCCGGGAATGCGAAAGGCCTGATCGAACAGCTGCGCCACGATCGTGTAGCGCGTCAGCGCCCGATCGCCACGGGTGTCGACCGCCGGACCTTTCATTTCTGGCATTTCGGGCAGTAGTAAGTCGAGCGCTGGCCCTGGTTGATTTGCCGAATCGGCGTGCGGCAACGTCGGCATGGCTTGCCGGCCCGTTCATAAACGTAGAGCTTCTGGCGGAAGTAACCCGGATTGCCATCGGCGCCGACGTAGTCGCGCAGCGTCGTCCCGCCGGTGCGGATTGCCATAGTCAGAACAGTGCGGATGGCGCGGACGAGCTTCGCCGACTCATCGCGCGAAAGAGTGCGAGCTTGCCGACGCGGCCGGATGCGCGCGCGAAACAGCGCTTCGCTGGCGTATATGTTGCCGACCCCGACCACGAGAGTGCTGTTCATGACCAGCTGTTTGATCGAGACACTGCGCCGGCGTGTGATGCGCCAGAGATAGTCCGCATCGAATGCTGTATCAAACGGCTCAGGTGCCAGGCGCGCGAGCAGAGGGTGCTTCTCCACTGCCTCCGTCGTGTAATGCAGGCTGCCGAACCGCCTCGGATCGTTGAACCTCAGCGCGTTGCCGGAATCGAGGATCAGGTCGAAATGGTCGTGTGCAACCCGAGGAGTCTCGGCGGGCAGCACGCGCAGGCTTCCCGACATACCGAGATGCAACAGCAGCGTGCCGCCTTCGAGCTCGATCAACAGATACTTGGCGCGCCGTCCAGCCAGCCGGATGAGTTGCCCGGTGAGCTTTGCGGGCAACGTATTCGGCACCCGCCAGCGCAACCGCGGTTCGTGCAGCGCCAGGGAGATCACCCGCCGGCCCACCACATGCGGCTCGATGCCGCGGCGCGTGGTCTCGACTTCGGGCAGCTCAGGCATGTGGGAAGGCTACCGCAAAACAAAAAACCCGACGCGAGGTCGGGTTTTTCGGGAATTCGGGATGGAAAAGCCGGCTACTTGATCTTCGCCTCTTTATAAGCCACGTGCTTGCGCACGACGGGGTCGAATTTTCGCATCTCGAGCTTGTCCGGATGGAGGCGCTTGTTCTTGGTGGTCACGTAGAAGTGGCCGGTGCCGGCCGAGGACAGTAATTTGATCT
Source organism: uncultured Gammaproteobacteria bacterium (assembly GCA_963759725.1). GTDB lineage: Bacteria > Pseudomonadota > Gammaproteobacteria > Steroidobacterales > Steroidobacteraceae > CAVXAE01. Next base: position 705,124 of record CAVXAE010000001.1, read on the forward strand.
TGTCGCGCATGGCTCAGACCTTCACGCCCTGGCCGCGGAGCTTCGCGACCACGGCATCGATGCCGTTCTTTTCGATGGTGCGCAGCCCGCGCGTGGAGATGCGCAGGCTCACCCAACGCTTCTCGCCCTCGAGCCAGAACCGCTGAGTATGCAGGTTAGGCAGGAAACGGCGACGCTTACGGTTGTTGGCGTGAGAGACGCGATTACCGACGGCCGGACGCTTGCCGGTGATTTCGCAGACGCGGGACATACTACGCAACCTTGCAGAATCAATGACTTGGAAGCTTCCGCTCTGGACGAAGGCCCGGCGGAGCGCGGCTTTATACCAGCCGGCATGGCCGCGGGCAACTAAAGGAGACCGTGCTCCGCGAACGAGAAGCAGCGGCCGTCCCCCACGATCACATGGTCCACCACTCGGATATCCACCAGGGCGAGGGCATCCTTCACACGCCGGGTGATGAGCTCGTCCGCCTGACTGGGCTCGATCGAGCCTGAAGGGTGGTTGTGGGCCAGGATGACGGCAGCCGCATTGTGCATCAGCGCCTCGCGGACCACCTCTCGGGGATGGACGCTCGCACCGTTGATCGTGCCGCGGAACATCTCGACGAACGCTATCAGCCGATGGCGGTTGTCCAGATGAAGACAACAAAAGACTTCGAACGGCCGATCGCGCAACTGGGCGAGGAGAAATGTGCGTGTCGCCTCCGGCGCGGTGAGCGCGCACCCGATGCGCAGCGTCTCGAGATAGTGCCGTCGGGCCAATTCAAGTGCGGCCTGCAGTACGCTGTAACGAGCGATGCCTACGCCAGCCTGCTTGAGGCAGCGGGCGCGCTCGGAATTGAGCAAGTCGCGCAGTGAGCCGAACTCCGTGAGCAGCGCGCGCGCCAGCTCGACCGCCGAACCGCCTCGCGTGCCGGAACCGAGCAGCACCGCGAGCAGCTCGGCATCGGAGAGCGAACCCGAGCCGCGCTCGATCAACTTCTCGCGGGGCCTTTCCGCCTTCGGCCAGTCACGAATGGTCATCCCGCGCTTCCGTTGCCTGGGAATGAGTATTGCGGCAGGGCCTCACCCTCGCGAGCCGCAAATCTGCCGCGAATCGCGAGATTTGCAGCTTGCATTCGTGCACACGTGACGATTGATTTAGTATTTGCGCGCGGGCGCACGAATCGCGCGGCCTAACCGCCTTAACATAGTTCCCAGGAGCAAACCCCTCAGATGTGCCCGAGCAGAGTCAGTGAAGGCGAGTCGCGAGGCTGGATCGTCCCCATCGGCGGAGCCGAGAACAAGGAGAACGACCGGCGCATCCTCAAGCGTTTCGTCGAAATTTCTGGCGGTGCGGGTGCGGATATCGTCGTCATCCCCACGGCGAGCCGCATGCACGAGACGGGTCCGCGTTATGAGGCCCTGTTCCAGGAGCTTGGGGCCGCTCGCGTCACCGTCATGGATTTCGACACGCGTCGAGACTGCCAGGAACCCAACCGGCTGCGCAGGCTCGAGGAAGCGAGCGGCATCTTCTTCACGGGCGGCAATCAGCTTCGTCTGACCACATTGCTCGGAGGTACACCGGTCGCCACGCTGATCCGCAGGCGTAATGCAGATGGCGTCACGGTCGGCGGCACGAGCGCCGGGGCCAGCATACTCAGCGAGCACATGATCGCCTCCGGCGACGAGGGCTCGTCGGTGATCTCGGGCAGCGTGCGCCTCGCCCCCGGGCTGGGGCTGACGAACCGATTCGTGATCGACCAGCATTTCCGCCAGCGGGACCGGCTGGGCAGGCTCATCACCGCGCTGGCCTACAACCCCTTTGCCATCGGCATCGGCCTCGATGAGGACACAGCCGCGTTCATCAGCCCGGATGAGACCCTCGAAGTGGAGGGCAGTGGCGGCGTGACGGTGGTGGATGCCGCCGACGTGAGCTTTTCGAACATGGATAGCGCGACCGAAGGGCAGCCCGTGTGCATGCTGGGGCTCAAGGTCCACATCCTCGTCGCCGGGGCCACGTTCAATCTCCACACTCGCGTCGCTTCGGCGCAACGCCTGCTTCCGACCAAGCAATGACCCGGTAGCCTACTCCGGCCGCCCCGGGGTATGACATGATCGGCGACAAACGACTCCACCCAAGGAGCGCCGCCGCTACATGCGCATCCTCGACCGTTCTGTATATGTTGGCCCGTCTCTCTACGCCCGGTTTCCGGTCATCCGACTGGAGCTGGATCTTGGTGAGCTCGAGGCCTGGCCCACGGGCCGGCTCGGGCCCGAATACGTCGAAGGCCTGGCCGCCGCCTTGCCTGGGCTCGCGGATCATGGTTGCTCGTATCGCGAGCCCGGCGGGTTCCTCCGCCGCATGCGCGAGGATGAGGGCACCTGGCTGGGCCATGTGCTCGAACACGTTGCGATCGAGCTTCAGAACGTAGCAGGCGAGGAAGTCACGTTCGGCAAAACACGCAGTGCGGCCAGGCCCGGCGTGTACACGGTGATCTACGAATACGCGCAGCGCGACGAAGGCGTCGCGGCCGGCGAGCTCGGCCTCCGGTTGCTGTCCTCGTTGCTGCCGAAGTCCCTGCAGCCTCCGGGATCGGTGCCGGAAGGCTGGAGCTGGCCCGAGGCGCGCGACAATTTCATCCGGTTCGCGCAACGTCGGGCCCTCGGCCCCTCTACTGCATCGCTGGTGCGCGCGGCCGAGGCGCGCGGCATTCCTTGGCTGAGACTCAATGATCAGTCGCTGGTGCAGCTCGGCCACGGCAAGTATCAGCAGCGAATCCAGGCCACCGTTTCAGGCCGCACGTCGCATATCGCCGTGGAGCTCGCCAGCGACAAGGAAGAGACGAACAAGATCCTCACTTCCCTCGGCTTGCCGGCACCGCGGCAGGAGATGGTTCAGAGTGAGGCCGACGCCGTGCGCGCTGCGGGCCGCATCGGCTACCCATTGGTCACCAAGCCCTACAACGGCAATCACGGCCGCGGCATCTCAATTCGCCTGACGACGGAGGAAGAGGTCGCGCAGGGGTTCAAAGTCGCGCGCGAGCACTCGCGCTCGGTCATCGTCGAGACCTTCCTGGAAGGTGACGATCACCGCCTGCTCGTGGTCAACGGTGAGCTCGTAGCCGCGACGCGGCGCACGCCCGGACATGTTGTGGGCGATGGCGTGAAAAACATCACGCAGCTGATCGAAGTCGTGAACCAGGATCCGCGGCGCGGCGTCGGCCACGAGAAGGTCCTCACCCGGCTCGAGCTTGATGCGCAGGCGGAGAAAATGCTGACGCGCGCCGGCCTCACTGCCGAGTCGGTGCCCGAATCGGGGCGGGTGGTCTATCTCAGGTCGACGGCAAACCTTTCGACCGGCGGCACCGCAACCGACGTGACCGATATCATTCACCCCGACAATCGCGACATGGCCGTGCGCGCGATCCGTGCGATAGGGCTCGACGTCGGCGGCGTCGATTTTCTTTCGACCAACATCGCCGAGAGTTACCGCACGATCGGCGGCGGCATTTGCGAGGTCAATGCGGCGCCCGGCTTCCGCATGCACGTAGCGCCAAGCGAGGGCACGGCGCGAGACGTGGCCGCTCCCGTCATCGATATGTTGTTTCCGCAGGGTGCAGCCTCGCGGGTGCCAATTGCTGCGATCACCGGCACAAATGGCAAGACCACTACTGCACGCATGCTGGCGCATGTGACGAAGATGGCAGGCTTCACACCTGGCCTCACGACGACGGACGGCGTGTACATCGATGGCCAGCGCACGGTTCAAGGCGACATGACAGGGCCGGTATCCGCGCAAATGGTCCTCGCGGATCCGCAAATCGATATCGCGGTGCTCGAAACGGCGCGTGGCGGGTTGCTGCGCGCGGGAATGGGCGTGCAAGAGGTCAATGTCGGCGCCGTGCTCAATGTGCAGTCGGATCATCTCGGGCTCAAGGGCATCGATACCCTCGAGCAGCTCGCCGAGATCAAGCGCGTGGTGATCGAGGTCGCAACGGATTGCGCCGTGCTGAATGCGGACGATCCGCTTGTCCTCAAGATGTCGGGATACACCGAAGCAAAGAACATCTGCTACGTGACGATGAACCCGCAGCACGCGCTGGTGCGCGAGCACATTCGGGCCGGCGGCCGCGCGTGCGCGCTGGAGGCCGGCGTCAACGGCCAGATGATCACGCTCTACGATCGCGGCAGCCATATGCCGCTCGTGTGGACGCATTTGATTCCCGCGACGCTCGAAGGGCGCGCGACGCACAACGTGCAGAACGCCATGTTCGCCGCGGCAATGGCGCTGTCCGTGGGAATCAAGCTCGACGCGATTCGCCAGGGCCTGCGCACCTTCGACACGACGTTCTTCCAGGCACCGGGCCGCATGAACGTGTTCAACGAGCACCCTTTCAAGGTGCTATTCGATTACGGCCACAACGCTCACGCAGTGAGTGCCATGGCCGATCTCGCGCAGCGCCTCGACGTGGCCGGAAGGCGCATCGTCGTGCTGGCCGGCCCCGGCGACCGGCGCGATGAAGACCTGAACGCCATCGCAAACGCGGTGGCCGGACGGTTCGACCACTACTTCTGCCGGCGGGACGACAACCTGCGCGACCGTGACGGCGACGAAGTTCCGCGCATCATGGCCAGGGCGCTCGCGGTCGCAGGCGTCGCAAAGGATCGCATCTCCATCATTCCGGATGAGCAGGAGGCGATCGATGCGGCGCTCAACATGGGACAGGCCGGCGACCTGTTGTTGATCTTTGCCGATGCGCTCACGCGCTCCTGGAAGCAGATCACGAAGTTTCGCCCCGCGGGTGCCCCGGAGCAGCCCGCACACGTCCCGGCTCCTGCACCGGCACCCGTGCTGGTAGATGTCGCCGCCGATGCGCCGGCATTCACGAGCCTCGAGGGGCTGCTGCGCGACGAACGCGGTATCCGCATTGCTCCAGAGGTTGAAGACTGAACGATCCGGCCGCATTGCCGTTCGATGACTCGCGGCGGCTCACGGGCAGCAACCTGTTCTTCGATTCGACCGGCGCCGTGCTGGAGACGGTCGGGGTTATCGTTGACCAGGCGCCGCTCGATGGCTGGCGGCGGCGCGTGCAACTTGCGCGGTCGTCGCTGAGGTGGCCTGACTCGATTGCCCGTTCTTCGCGGCCGCGCGCCATTGAACGGGCCAGGTCGATCGCAATCCGGCCGCACGCGAGCGCAACTTCGCTGGCCGTGGCGGCGCCACGTGATCAGCTCTTCACCGCGACCGAAGTCAACGAATGGGCGTTCTGCGCCGCGCTCGTCGAGGCCGATCCCAAGCGCTGGGATTGGCTCGAAGCAGCGCTCATCGAGGCCGCCAGGGAAGCAGCAGCGCACTCGCCGGAATTTGCTTCGATGCCGCCGATCATCGACGAACGAGCCGCGCTGGCGCGGTTCATGGCGCTGTCCAGGATTGAAGCTGTACCGAGATTGCTGAGCCTGGTCGAGGCCGCCGACGCGCGCGACCTCCTCTATATTCAGGATGACGATCAGCTGACGCTCGGCTCCGGCTCCGGCTGCCGGACGTGGCGCATCCAGGCGCTGCCAAATACGGTGCCGTGGGGCGAGTTGCGCGATGTGCCCGCGGCGATCGTGACCGGCTCGAATGGCAAGACCACCACCGTAAGGCTGCTCGCGGCATGCGCTCGCGCGCACGGCTGGCGGGATGGCTACAACTGCACCGATGGAATATTCATCGCAGCCACCAGGACCGAGATCGGAGACTATTCGGGCCCGGTCGGAACCCGCACGGTCCTGCGAGACACTCGCGTCGAAGCAGCGATCCTCGAGACCGCCCGGGGCGGAATTCTGCGCCGCGGGCTCGCCGCGGAGCGCGCGCACGTGGCAGTGGTCACCAACGTGAGCGCTGACCATTTCGGCGAGTACGGAATTCACGATCTCGAAGGGCTCGCCGACACGAAGCTCGTCGTGGCGAGCGCTGTCGGTGAGCGTGGATTATTGGTCCTCAATGCGGATGATCCGCTGCTTAGCGCGCGGGGAGCGCAGCTCGATTGCCGCATTGGCTGGTTCGCCCTCGACTATGACATCTCGAAATTGGCTGCCCATCGTTCGAGGGGCGGCTCGACGAGCGGAGTGCGGGGAGGGCGGCTGATCGTGAGCCGGGGTATCGGCTCCGAGGACGAATGCGACCTGGGCGCGGTCGCGGACATGCCGCTCACCGTGGACGGAAGTGCCCACTACAACGTCTCGAACGTCGCGGGAGCCGCACTCGCAGCAATGGGGCTCAGTATCCCACCGGCCACGATCGCTTCGGTGTTCGCCCGGTTTGGCCGGGATCCCTCTGACAATCCCGGCCGGTTGATGCGCTACGACTATCGCGGCGCCCAGGTGCTCATGGACTATGCACACAATCCCGAGGGACTCCGCGGGCTCATGAACGTGGCCGCGCGCTTGCGCGGAACTGGCCGCCTCGCGGTACTGCTGGGCCAGGCCGGCAACCGTGAAAATGCCGACATGGAGCTCCTGGCCGCAACGGCCGCGAGCTACAGGCCCGATTTCGTCGTGGTGAAGGAGATCGAGAGCTACCTCCGCGGTCGCGCGCCCGGAGAAGTCCCGGCAATTCTGAGGGCGGCGTTGCTGCGCGCAGGGCTTCCCGAGGCTGCGCTCGAGGTCTGTCTGACTGAGCTGAGCGCGGTTCGGCGGGTACTGGAATGGTCACGGCCAGGCGATGTGCTGGTGCTTCCGGTGCATGATCGAGCGGTGCGCGCCGTTGCCATGACGCTCGTCTCATCGGGCTGAGTTTTGTTTGCGCGACCCCGGATGCCGGTCGGATAATCGCCCCATGCAAGGCAAACGAATCCTGCTGGGCGTTACCGGTGGCATTGCGGCCTACAAGAGCGCGGATCTCGTCCGCCGCCTGCTGGACCGCGGCGCCGAGGTGCAGGTGGCGATGACCGCCTCAGCGCGTGAATTCGTCTCGCCGATGACTTTCCAGGCGCTGTCCGGCAGGCCCGTCCGCACGGACCTCTTCGACTCCGCCGCCGAGGCGGCGATGGGGCATATCGAACTCGCCCGCTGGGCGCATCTGGTGCTGATCGCGCCTGCCAGCGCGAGCTTCATCGCGCGCCTCGCCGCCGGCCAGGCCGACGACCTGCTTTGTACCATTTGCCTCGCGACGGAGGCTCCCGTCGCGGTTGCGCCGGCAATGAATCGCGTGATGTGGTCCAACCTTGCGACGCAAGCGAACGTCGATGTTCTCAAACGGCGCGGTGTCCAGGTCTTCGGTCCGGATGAGGGCGATCAGGCGTGTGGAGAAGTCGGCCCCGGCCGCATGCTGGAGCCGCTCGAGCTCGTCGATCGCGCCGCAATGATGTTGCAATCGGGCGGGCCTTTGCAGGGCAAGCGAGTTCTCATCACCGCGGGCCCCACGCGCGAGCGCATCGATCCCGTCAGGTTCATCAGTAATCGCAGCTCCGGCAAGATGGGCTTTGCGATTGCGCAGGCCGCTCGCGAGGCCGGCGCGGAAGTAGTGCTGGTCAGCGGGCCGGTGACGCTGCCCACGCCGCCCGGAGTGCAGCGCAAGAACGTCGAGAGCGCGGCCGATATGCTCGAGGCGGTGATGCAGGAAGTGGCGCGCGCTGACATCTTCATCTCGACGGCGGCGGTGGCCGATTACCGTCCGACCCAGACGGCGGATCAGAAGATCAAGAAGACCTCGGATCGCATGGATCTCGAAATGCAGCGCACGGTGGACATCCTCGCAAGCGTCGCTGCGCGACCCGAGAGGCCCTTCGTCGTCGGTTTCGCTGCTGAGACCGAAGCGGTCGAGCATAACGCTCGCGGCAAGCTGCTGAAGAAAAATCTCGACATGATCGCCGCCAATGAAGTGGGCGACAGCAAGGTCTTCGAATGCGAGGACAACCATCTCATCGTTCTGTGGCGCGGCGGGCGCCGCGATCTTGGCCACGGGCCCAAGGCCGCGCTCGCGCGTGAACTCGTTGCGCTCATCTGCGAAGTGCGCGCCGGGCGCGACAGCGCAGATCAGCGCGGCACGGCCCAGGCGTGACCGCCATCTCCCCTACCCGCCGCGCCCTCAAGGTGCGGATCCTGGATGCGCGTGTGGGCAAGGAATTTCCACTGCCGGACTACGCAACGGGCGGCTCCGCCGGTCTCGATCTGCGCGCGTGCCTCGATTCGCCGCTGTTGCTGGAGCCTGGGCGGGCGGAGCTCATCCCTACAGGCCTGGCCATCTACATTGAGGATCCAGGCCTGGCTGCCGTGATCCTGCCCCGATCCGGCCTGGGCCATAAGCACGGTGTGGTGCTGGGCAACCTGGTCGGCCTGATCGATTCCGATTACCAGGGGCAGCTGATGGTTTCCTGCTGGAACCGGGGTCGGGAGCCGTTTACGGTCAATCCCGGCGAGCGCATTGCGCAAATGGTCGTCGTGCCGGTCGTGCAGATGGATCTTCAGGTAGTGGAGGATTTCGCCACCACGTCGCGAGGCGTGGGCGGTTTCGGCCATTCCGGCAGCGGTTAGCGTCAACGGGCGCGAGGGTGCAGCTCGCGGTATCTCTCGATGTCTGCCTGGAAAGCCTTGCGAAGCGTGGACTCTTCGGCGTCCTTTGCGGCAAGGGCGTCGTGCTGAGTGCCCATCTCGTTGATTGCGCGCACCAGGTCTTCGGCGAGATCGTCCGGCATCCGGCGCGCTTCCTTGCGCGGGTTGTACGGCTTGAAGAGCAGCGCTCGCGTCTGCAGCACGCTCAAGCGGGATTGCAGATTCTCCATGTATTGCTCGGCCGCCGTTCGTTGCGCATCGATGGTGGCGAGCCGTTCGTCGCGCAGCCGCTCGATGTCCGCAATCGATGAATAGGTAGTCAGCAGGAATGCATCGTGTTGCTTCTGATGAAGGATGGCCTGTTGGCGGCGGTCATCCTCCGCCAGTTGCTCGGCGGTCTTCTGCGCTTCGATCCTGCCGATGGGCACGCCCTGGCGATTCAGTATGGTGCTTTCGCGCTGACTGTATTGCGGCGGGACGGTATCCCCGTAGTGCACCTCGCCCTTTTCGTCGACCCAGCGATACGTGTTGCCGTGCCGCTCGGCCTGGCCGAATGCGCATGGGGACAGCAGCGCTGAAAGCAGAAGGACTGCGGCGAGGTTTTGCATCCGAGCTGACATTCGACCTGCCTTGGGCACGGTGATCACGCGGCTATATTCCGACTAACCGGCAGCGCGCCGCAAGCTTTAAGCGACTCCATATTGATCGCGGTACTCGCGCAAGGCCTTGAGTTGCTCCGCGGAAATCTGCGCCCGCCCGCCCGCGGGGTCGGAAAGCGCTTCGATGAGCTCGGCAAGTGTGATGATGCTCACAGCTTTGAGCCCGTGCTGGCTCGCCATCTCCTGCACCGCGGAGAGCTGACTCTGTCCGCGTTCCTGCCGGTCGAGCGCGAGGGCGACTGCCACGGGGTGACCACCCGCTGCGCTGATCAAGTCGATGGACTCGCGCACGGCAGTACCTGCCGTGATCACGTCATCCACGATAACTACCCGGCCGCTGATGGCGCCGCCCACGAGCACTCCGCCTTCACCGTGGCTCTTCGATTCCTTGCGATTGAACACATACGGAACGCTTCGCCCGTGATGTTCGGCGAGCGCGATGGCGGTGGCCGTTACGAGCGGGATACCTTTGTAGGCCGGGCCGAACAGCATGTCGAAGGCGATGCCGGAGCGCTGGAGGGCCGCCGCGTAGCAGCGGCCGAGAGTGGCGGCCGCGGCGCCTTCGCTGAACAGCCCGGCATTGAAGAAGTAGGGGCTCACGCGACCGGATTTCAGCGTGAAGCTGCCGAATCGCAGCGCATCCCGGGCGAGCGCAAGCTCGATGAAGGCTCTCTGGTACTCCTGCATGAATGCGCTCACGGCTATGATGGCGACATGCGCATCGTAACGCTCAATGCCCACGGCGTCCGCTCCGCTTCTTACGTAAGGATTTTCCGCTGAAGGATGCATTGCCAAAGCCGCGGCTGCGAGAGGTTCTGACCAGTCCCAAGATGCTGGCCATCCTTGTGCTGGGCGCCTCCTCGGGCTTTCCGAACCAGATTACAGAAAGCACCTTGTGGGCCTGGCTCAAGGACGAGGGCATCAGTAACACGACCATTGGCATCGTCTCGTATGTGGCGTTGCCTTATTTGTTGAAAGCGCTGTGGGCGCCACTCATCGATCGTTACGCCCTGCCGATACTCGGGCGCCGCAGGGGGTGGATTCTGGCGATGCAGATTGCGATTGCGGCCTCGATCGGCCTGTTCGCGCTGCAGGATCCAGCCGTCTCCCTGACTCCCATCGTGGCCTGTGCCGTGCTGATCGTGTTCTTCTCCGCCACCCAGGATATTGCCTTCGATGCTTATCGAATCGACGTGTCCAAGCCGCACGAGCGGGGCCTGGTCGCGGCGGCGAACAATCTGGGCTATCGAACTTCTTCCTGGCTGGCGTTCGCAGGTGCGCTCATCGTTGCGGACTTTTTTGGGTGGCGTCCCGCTCTTCTGATGCTCGCAGCGCTCATGGCTGCCTTTGCGATCGCCACATGGCTTGCCCCTGAGCCTGAGTATCGGCACTCACCACCGCGCACGCTTGCAGATTCCGTCGTCATCCCCTTGAAGGAGTTACTGGCCGGCCCCGGTGCAGTTGCGTTGATCGCACTCGTGCTGGTATTCAAAGTCGGTGACGCCTTTGCTCTGAAGCTGTTCACTCCGTTCCTGATGGACGTCGGTTTTACCAAGACAGAGATCGGCGTTGTGGCCAAGGCCGTCCTCACCAGCAGCGCAATAGTGGGCGCCATCATCGGCGGAATATGGATGGTGAAGCTGGGCCTGTTGCGCTCCATGTTGCTTTTCGGAGTTCTGCAGGCTGTCTCAAACCTTGCGTACTACGCGCTCGCGGTGGTCGGAAAGGATTACCCGCTGATGATTGCGGCCGTTGCGATCGACAATATCGCCGGCGCAATGGGTAACATCGCGGTGGTCGCGCTCATCATGGCGTTGTGCGATGTGCGGTTCAGCGCATTCCAATACGCGCTGCTGTCTACCCTCGCACTGCTTCCGCGCTATTCCCTGGGTGGGCCGGCCGGATGGCTGGCTGATCACGGCGGCTGGGACGTCTACTTCATCGTGAGCTTCGTCATCGGACTGCCCGGAGTGCTGCTGGTCTGGCTGCTGCGCAACAGGATCAGGGAGCTCGACGAGCGTCGGCCGGTCTGACGCTATTCAAATAGGTCGATGTTGTCCAAGCCGCTCGCGCGCAGATCGCGCTCACCCTCATAAGGATCAGCCGTCCGGGCGTTCTCCTCTTCCGGCTCCACATCCACCGACCCCGTCCAGTCCTCAGGAGCCTCGGCGGTCTCGAGCGCGCCGTCTTCCCATTGCATCTTCCAGTCCTCGACATCCATTTCCTCGACGGTGCCGTCGAAGTATTGAATTTCGATGGTGCCATCGTCCTCGTCCACCGCGACGACCTCGAAGAGGGCGCCGCCGCTGGCGAGTCGATACCAATTTCCGATATCCGGTTGCGGGATCGCCATGACTGGTAATCTCCCTGATCGAAAATAATTCCTCGACGCCGCACCGATGTTGCGCCTCGCCTGTGGCGCTTTCAAGGCCGGGAGTCCGCGAATGCTCGAGCAGCTGCTGAAGTTCTTCGTGGTGTTCTTCGTGATCGTGGAGCCCGTCTCGCTGATCCCCATCTTCAGCTCGCTCACCGAGGGGGCGACCCGGGCCTTCAAGCACAAGATGGCGCTCAAGTCGGTGGCGATCGCCGGCATCATCCTGGTGATCTTTGCGTTCGGCGGGGCACGCTTCCTGCAGTTGATGGGAATAAGTCTTGAAGCCTTCCGCATCTTCGGGGGCCTGCTGCTGTTTCTCATCGCGCTCGAGATGGTCTTCGCCCGCGAATCGGGCACCCGCACGTCTACGAACGAGCGCGCGGAAAGCGCCAGGCGCGCGGATATCTCCGTGTTTCCGCTGGCTTTTCCGTTTATTGCCGGCCCGGGCGCGCTGGCTTCGATCCTGCTGTGGTTCGGGCCTTTGCAGCTGCAGCACGACTCATTGTTGTTCCTGGCGCTGCTGGGCGTGGTGCTGCTGGTGCTCGCCATCGCCTTCGGGCTGATGTGGGCCTCGGGGCCGATGATGCGGGTGATGGGCGTCACAGGCGCGAACGTGGCGAACCGTTTGCTAGGCGTGGTGCTTGGCGCCCTGGCGGTGCAGTTCGTGATGGACGGCTTGCGAACCGCCTTCGCCTAGTGCGCCATCATTCCGCCGCGCGCTCAGCGGCGGCGGAAGGTCAAATCGCGCACGCCATGGCCGAGTCTCGTCCCCCGCTGTTCGAAGCGAGTGGGCACTCGCTCTGCGGAACGATCCGCGAAGGCATGGTCCGCCGCGAGATTCTCCAGGATCGGGCACGCGGCCAGCACCTCCAGCATCTGCTGCGCATAAGGTTCCCAATCCGTGGCCAGTCTCAGCGTGCCGTGGCGCTTGAGGCGGCTCGCGGCCAGGTCGACGAATGAGGGCTGGATCAGGCGGCGCTTGTGATGGCGTTTCTTCGGCCAGGGATCGGGGAACAGGATCACTATCTCATCCAGTGAATCTGCTGGCACCTGTTCCGCGAGCACCTCGACGGCGTCGTGGCAGATGAGGCGCACATTGGTCAGAGCGGCGGTTTCGACCGAGAGCAGCAATCGCCCGATACCCGCGCGATGTACCTCGACGCCGAGGTAGTCACGCTCTGGATGTGCCTGCGCGAGTGCCGCGAGGTTTCCGCCATTGCCAAAGCCAATCTCGAGGATGCGCGGCGCGCGGCGCGCGAACAAGGCGTCCAGATCGAGCGGATGCTGTGAAAATTCGCACCCGTACTTCGGCCACAGCAGCGACAGCGCTCGTTGCTGCGCCTCGGTAGTACGACCGCCGCGCAGGACAAACGAACGGATGCCGCGTGGCTGCGCGGCGGACTCGACAGCCATCACTCGGCCTTATCGATGCTCTTGACTTCGCCATCCACGATCGTGACGACCATCTTGAACGAGCTCGAGCCGCGATCGTAGAGCCACCGTTCCGTCGTGGTGGTGCCGCCCGACCGGGTGCCGACACCATTGGCGTTCCGGTGCCTGACCTCGCTCGTGTCAATCTGCTTGCTGGCGGGCTCGCCGCATTTGGCGACCAGGTCGGTGACGGTCACTTCGCTGTCGATGATCCACTTGCCGCAGCGCATGGATTCATCCGCGCCGGCGAGCGGCGCGGCCAGCGCCAGGGCGAAAAGAGGGCTGAAGAATCTCATCGCAGTGCTCCACGCCGGCAGGCTCGGGGCCGGCTGCCCATAGCTTAGCTCGTTGCCCCTTTTGCGGGGGGCCGCATAGAATCCACACTCCCGGCGGGTGTAGCTCAATGGTAGAGCTCTTGGTTCCCAACCAAGTGACGAGGGTTCGATTCCCTTCACCCGCTCCACTGCCCGGCGCTGCATATTGTCGAATCGCCTATGGTGAGAGGCCTGCTGGCTCTATTGGTTCTCGTGGCGCTGGCGGCCGCGGTGTGGTCGTTGATCCGGCGTGCGACCAATGCCAGGCGCGGCCCGTCGGTGCGGGAATTGGTTGAGGCGAAGCCGGCGGCTCTACCTCCGCCGGAGGAGATGGTCGAGACAGATGCACTCAGCGCGGCGGAGGCCTTCACCAAGCTGCATGCGGTCGCGTTCGGGATCGCGCCCTCTGAGGCGCCAACCTCACCCGCTCATGCCGAGGTCGCGGAAGCGACGCGCTCTGCTCTGGCTGGCGCGGCCGCAGAACCACGTTATGCGCCGCGCCGTCCGCTGCTCCTGCCGCAATTGATGCGCGCCGTGAACGACAACGACGTGTCGCGGCGCGAGCTAGCGACCCTGATCGTCCGCGATCCCACGCTCACCGGAAATCTGCTCAAGCTCGCCAACGCGCCGTTCTATCGAGTGAGCTCCCAGCCCGTAGAAAGCATCGATCGCGCCATTGCGCTGCTCGGCACGGAAGGGATCCGTTCGCTGATCGCAGCTGCAGTGATGCAACCGGTATTTGGCGCGCGCACCGTTGAATTCGGGCGATTCGCAGAAATCGTGTGGGACCATACCTTCCGCTCGGGCACCGCCGCGGCCGCCCATGCCGCGGTGGTCGAGCACGAGGATCCGTTCGCCGCGCAACTGCTCGCGCTCATGACCGGGCTTGCGGCAATTATCGTCTTCCGCGTCGCGCAGGATCAATACGCCGCGCGTCCTGCTCTGCGCGCGGACGTCACTGTCATTGCACAGCTCATCGACTTGCATACAGCCCAGGTAGCGCGAGACGTCGCGGCAAGCTGGGAGCTTTCTGAGCGCATTCTCGAAGCATTGGGCGACCAGCTGTCGAGCGCGGCGCGGCAGCAGCGCACGCCGCTCGGCCGCTCTTTGCATTTCGGGCGCCTGGCCGGCGCGCTTGCGGTGCTGCATGCGAACGGGGACATCGACAACGATGTGGCCAAGGCGACCCTGAGGGCGAACGAAGGGTCGAATCCGCAGTTCGACGGTATCTGGTCGCGGCTGAGCTCGCGCCCCAAAGCCTGATTTTTCGGAGGATCCGCATGAGCACCTACACCGCCACCGTCTTGTGGACGCGACCCGAGGGCGCCCCTTTCAAGGACAACAAATATTCCCGCGGCCACGAATGGCGCTTCGACGGCAATGTCACCGTCCCGGCCTCGAGCTCGCCGAAAGTCGTGCCGTTGCCCCTGTCCAGGGCTGACGCCGTCGATCCTGAGGAGGCCCTCGTTGCCTCACTGTCTTCCTGCCACATGCTGTTCTTCCTCTTTTATGCGGCGAAGGGCGGCTTCGTCATCGACCGGTACGAAGACGAAGCGATGGGCGAGATGGGCAAGAATGCGAAGGGCGCCATGGCGATGCTCAAAGTACGCCTGCGGCCGAGGATCACCTGGCAGGGTGGCGCCCCCTCGGCCGAGCAGCTGGACAAGATGCATCATTCCGCGCACGAGTCCTGTTTCATCGCCAACTCGGTGACGTGCGAAATCCTGGTGGAACAGCCGCCTTAGCTCAGTGGCTGGGTGCCCGTAGGTCCTCCCAGCCTCTTCAACCGGTCGTCGCACTCCAGCCAGTCCACGTGCCGGTCGAAGAACACGTGCACCGCTGGCTCGCGGTCGATTTTGCCGGCCACGCTCGCGCGCGCAATGTGGGTCTCGCCCGGCCACCGCTCGCCCTCGAAGAACAGCATGCTGCCGCAATTGCTGCAGAAGCCGCGGCGCGCGCCGGTTGACGATGCATACCAATTCAGCACGCTCTCGCCTGAAAGCAGCTTGACGCTCGCGCTGTGCGCGCCGATCCAGGTTACAACGCCCGCGCCATGCGCACGTCTGCACATGGTGCAGTGGCAGTGGGCGCACCATTTGGTCGGCGGCGTCACCTCGAAGCGTATGGCCTCGCAAAGGCAGCCGCCGGCAAATTTCTCGGGCGTGGGCTCATCCATGGCGCCCAATAATGCCGCAGCTGGAACATTTCCTGCTGAACTTCGTTGCATTCGGCCCTCGATGAATTTCTGCGGCGTGAAGGAGATCCTGATGAACGAAAGCTCAACCGAAGGGACCCGCAACGGCGAGTCCGTCAGAGAATCCGCCCGAGAGGCGGCGAACCACGCGAAAGAGCGCGTCCGCGCCAAAGCCGCTGCCGCGGGCGAAGCCGTTCGCGAACGGGCCGAGCAGGCGCGAGGCTGGGCCCAATCGCAGGTCGACGGGCTGCAAAGCCGGGTCGAAGCGCAGCCTTATCGCGCCACCGCCTGGGCGTTGGGTATCGGCGTCGTGGCCGGGGTATTGCTCGCGAGCCTGGTGCGTCCAGGCCGCCGCCGCTGATCCAGCGCCTGCGGGCGTGAATCACGTGCCCGGCGTGTGCCCGCGGGGGGCGTGAGCACTCGCCCGCCGTGACCGTTCCATGACAATTGCCGCACCCGGCCTGTGCTCTCCTGCCGGGCATGCAGCAGATCGGCGTTGTAGGCCTTTCCTATCGCCACGCCGGCGCGGGGCACATTGCCGGATTTGCGATCCCCAGGGATGAGGTCGTCGCGCGGCTGCCTGCGCTGCAGGCCGCGTTAGATGTCGATGAACTGGTCTATCTGTCGACGTGTAATCGCGTAGAGCTGGTGTACTCAGTGCCCGACGGCCTCGAGGCCGCGGATTGCCGGGCTCAGATCTTCCAGGCGTTGACTGGTCGCGAGCCCGCGCCCGGCGAGGCGCGAACCGCGCTGCGCGCATGGACCGGCGAAGCGGCGGTCGAGCATCTGTTCCTTGTGGCCTGCGGCCTCGATTCCGCTCAGGCCGGCGAACGCGAGATCGCTGCGCAATTACGCACGGCCTGGGAAGACGCCAGAACCGCGGGAGTGTGCCGCGCCACGCTCGATCACGTGATCGGCGAGGCGTTGGCTATGTCGAACCGGGTGCAGCAACTCGCCGCCGGCGCGCGGCCCCCATCCCTGGCTGATCTGGCGATTGACCGTATGCACGCGCATCTGCGCGGCCGCTTGCATCCCATCGCCCTGATCGGCATTT
Source organism: uncultured Gammaproteobacteria bacterium (assembly GCA_963759725.1). Taxonomy (GTDB): domain Bacteria; phylum Pseudomonadota; class Gammaproteobacteria; order Steroidobacterales; family Steroidobacteraceae; genus CAVXAE01. Next base: position 721,667 of record CAVXAE010000001.1, read on the forward strand.
CCCCCATGACCCGGCGCTGCGCCGAACGCTTGTGCCGCTCCGGGATACCCCTCGTCGTCGTGAACCGGTCAAGCGATGCGGCAGAAGAGTTCGTGCGGGAGTTGGCAATGCGCATGCGCGATGCGGCTGCTTCGAACGGGGCCGCAACCGGCCTCGTGAGCGCAATGGCTCTCGAGGCCTTCCGGGCGCAACCCGCCGATGTCGCCGGCGTCATGGTCGCCACAGGCAGCCCCGATGTGGTGCTCGACGCCGCAGCCGTTGCCCGCCTCGCGAAGGCCGCGACCCACACGCCCCTCATCGTGGACTTTGCACTGCCTCCCAACATCGATCCGGCGGCTGCACGCAGTGCAGGACTCGAGCGAATCGGCATGGATGAGCTGATCGAGGCTGCGCAGGAACAGCGCATCGCGCAGCTGATGCGGCTCGCGCCCGTTCGCGCAGCGATCGATGAGCGTCTTGCCCGGCTGCGCGGCCAGCTTGCGGCACGCGGCATCGGCAAGCAGCTCGCGGAGCTGCGCGACGCCTTCGAGCGCATCGCGGGCGGAGAGATGAGCCGCCTGCTGGCGCAGGAGCTGCAGGGGCTCGACGCAGCGCAAAAGGAGCAACTGCAACGATTTGCCACGACAATGGCGCGCCGCCTCGCGCACCTGCCGCTTGCCGGGATGCGCGCGGCGGCTGAGCATGCCAGCGCCGAGACGATGGAGGCGTTCTTTCGCGGGGCGCGTCTGCAGCGCGGTACGGAAAAAGAGACGGACACCGGGGGACGAGTCGACACATGACTGTGAAAGCTGCTGCTGCGCGATCCGCCGCGCTCTACGAGCGCGCCTGCCGCGTGATTCCGGGTGGAGTCAATTCGCCGGTCCGGGCGTTTCGCGCCGTCGGCGGCACACCATTGTTCATCGATCGTGGTGAAGGCCAGCACCTGCACGATGCCGACGGGCGGCGCTACCTGGACCTGGTCGGATCCTGGGGCGCGCTCATTCTCGGCCATGCGCATCCCGAGGTGATCGACGCCATCGCCAGGGCATGTAGGACAGGCACGACTTTCGGCGCGCCCTGCGAAGGCGAAGTGCGACTCGCTGAGCTCATTACACAGTCATATCCGGGGCTCGAGCAGGTCCGTTTCGTCTCTTCCGGAACGGAAGCCGTGATGAGCGCCATTCGCCTGGCGCGCGCCGCGACCCGACGCGACCTGATCGTGAAGTTCGCGGGCTGCTACCACGGGCACGCGGATCACCTGCTGGTTGCCGCTGGGTCGGGGCTGGCGACATTCGGGCAACCGTCATCGGCTGGCGTGCCGGAGGCGTTCGTCGCGTGCACGCGGGTGTTGCCGCTCGATGACGAAGCGGCCTTGCATGAGCTCTTCGCTCGCGAGGGAAGCCGGATAGCCGCGGTAGTCGTCGAGCCGGTGCCGGCGAATCACGGGCTGCTGTTGCAACGCCCCGAGTATCTTCAGGCGCTTCGCGCCGTGACGCGCGAGCACGGCGCCCTTCTGATATTCGATGAGGTCATCTCGGGTTTCCGCCTCGCCCGCGGTGGCGTCGCGCAATTGAGTGGCATCCAGCCGGATCTCGCCACGTTCGGCAAAGTGATCGGCGGCGGCATGCCCGTCGGCGGGTTTGGCGGGGCTCGACAGTTCATGAAGCACCTCGCGCCGGACGGTGACACGTATCAGGCCGGCACGCTTTCGGGAAACCCCGTGGCCATGGCGGCGGGCCTGGCCACTCTGGAGCTGATGATTCGCGAGCGAGGCTGGGAGAAGCTCGAGCAATCGGGCGCCGCTCTTGAGCGCATCCTGGCCCCTGTGCTGAGCAATTCCCCATTTCCCATGCAGCTGATACGCGCAGGTTCGCTCGTCTGGTTGGCATTGCATGCTGGCTCACCGCCACGCATCGCGATAACACTTGAGAAGAAGGCGTCCGCGCAGTTTGCAGCGCTGTTCCACGCCATGCTCGCTCGTGGCATCTATCTGCCGCCGTCGCCTTACGAGGTCTGCTTTCTGTCGCTGGCCCACACGGAGGAAGATTTCGCGCATCTGGCGCATGCGTTGCGCGAATCGCTGGCCGAGGCCGCGGAGAGCGCTGGATGAAAGCCACGCGCGTCTTCCAGATCTCCGCCCTGCTGATCGTGATCGTCGCGGTGGTGCAGGTCGGCTGGTGGGTTTTAGATCAGCACAATCGGGCAGTCGAACAGGTGCGCAACGAACGGCTGCTTTATTCGCAACAGGTCGCAGCCGCGCAGGCACTTTTGGAAGCCGGAGTTTCGCAGCCCCGCATCGCCGCGCTCTTTCCCAATCTCGAGTATCACGGCGCTACTTCGCAGGCGGCGCCGCAGTTCACCCTTGCGCGCGACGTGGATGAAGGCCTGGCGAACGAGCGCGACAAGCGGCTCAACCAATACGGATGGGAAAGTGTTTTCTTTCTCTTTGCGCTCGGAGTGTGCATCGCCGTGATCTGGCGGGCCCTGCGTGCCGAGGCGCACGTGATGCAGGAGCAGGACAGCTTCCTCGCGCTGGTCTCGCACCAATTCAAGACACCGCTCGCCAGCTTGCAGCTTTCTCTTGAGACGATGGCGATCCGCCAGCTTTCGCCCGAGCAGGCGCGCACTCTGATCGATCGGATGCTCGCCGACCTCGCGCGGATGGTGGCGATGGTGTCGCAGATCCTGGATAGCGTCCGTCTCGAACGCGGGCGCCTCGCTCTCAAACGAGAGCCGCTCGAGCTGGCGGGTGCCGTGGCGCGCGTGGTGGGGCAATTCGAGGAGCGGGCGCGCCAGGTAAAGATCGAGATCGCAACCGATATCCAGCGCGGAGTCGAAGTGCTTGCCGATCCTCTCGCGCTCGACGTTGTCGTGCGCAACCTGCTGGAAAACGCGCTGGCCGCCATCGGCGCGAGCGGCGGCAAGATCACGCTAGCTGCGCGACGGCTCGACGGCGAAGTGGAGCTCGTCGTTCAGGACAGCGGGATCGGCTTCCAGCCCCGCGATCGGGCGCTGCTTTTTCGCAAGTTCTCGCGCCTGCATCCGGCGACGGTTGGTTACCAAGGCACGGGGCTTGGCCTTTACATCGTGAGCCGGCTGATGCAACTCGCCGGTGGCCGCGTCACCGCGCAAAGCGATGGCGAGGGCCGCGGCGCACAGTTCATCCTCGCCTGGCCTGCAGCGCCGTCGGAGCGGTCATGAGCAGGATCCTCGTCGTCGAAGACGACCCGCATCTCGCATCGGGCATCGTCGAAAACCTGCGCGCGGAAGGATACGAAGTCGATACGGTCGGCGACGGACGCGCGGCGCTGTCCTGGCTCGAGGCCGCACAATGTTCCCTGGTCGTGCTCGACGTCATGTTGCCGCACGTGGATGGGTTCACCGTGTGCCGCACGATGCGCGAGCGCGCCGACAACACGCCGGTGCTGTTTCTTACCGCGCGCGGCGATCCACAGGATCGCATTCACGGCCTCGAGGCGGGCGGCGACGATTACCTCGCAAAGCCGTTCCACCTGCAGGAGTTTTTGCTTCGCGTGCGCGCAATCGTGCGGCGCCGCGAGTGGTATCAGTCGGCCTCCGCATCGCCTGCCGGAGCCACCCTGCGGTTCGGCGGAAACGAAGTGGATTTCCGCGCGTTCCGCGCCCGCTCGTGGAACGGCGTCCGCCCAGGAGCTCACCGAGAAGGAGGCCATGATCCTCAAGGTGCTGGCAGAGCGGCCCGGCGAGATCGTCTCGCGCGAGGACCTGCTGGAGCGCGTCTGGGGCTACGACGTATTTCCTTCCACGCGCACCGTGGACAATTTCATCCTGAAGTTGCGCAAGCGCTTCGAGCGCGGACCCAGCCGAGCCGCGCCACTTCCTCACGGTGTGGGGAGTTGGATACCGCTTCCTGCCGGAGGGCGAAGCCATGAGCGCTTTGCGCATCGGCACGCGATCGTCGGCACTGGCGCTCTGGCAGGCGCAACCGCGTGGCGCAGTTGATAGGCGCAGCAGCCCGGCAGCCCGCCGCTCGAGCTCGTGCACATCAAGACGGAGGGCGACGTCCGCACCGATGTGCCGCTCTGGTCCGTTGCCGGGCGGTCCTTCTTCACGAAGGAGATCGATCGCGCGCTCCTCGCCAGCGAAATCGACATCGCGGTTCACAGCCTCAAGGATCTCTCGACGCTGCTAGAGCCCGGAATCGAGCTGGCAGCCGTGCTGGAACGCGAAGATCCTCGCGATGCACTGATATCCGCTCAACCGTGCGACTCTCTGCAGGACCTGCCCCGCCGAAGCGCGCGTTGGCACGAGCAGTTTGCGGCGACGGGCATTTCTCGCGCATACGCGCCCAGACATCGTCCCCGTAGAGCTGCGCGGCAATGTGCCGACGCGAATCGAAAAACTGCAGCGAGGCGAGTATGACGCCATCGTGCTCGCCACGGCCGGACTCAAGCGACTCGGCCTCGATGCGCATGTATCGCGCGCTATTGCCGACACAAGAATTTCCTTCCGCCGTTTCTCAGGGTGCGATTGGGTGTGTGCGCGCGAAGGCGATCGAACTACGCCTGACGCTGGCTGCACGCGCTGGATGATGCTTCCGCACGCCTCGCGACGACTCGCCGAGCGCGCGCTGCTGCGAAGGATCGAAGGCGGCTGTCAGGTGCCGCTCGGCGCGCTGGCAACGTTGAGCGGCGCACGTCTGAACTATGTATGCCGCGGTATGCGCGCTCGATGGCTCGATGATGTTGAGTGCCGAGGACTCAACGACCGCCGATGCGCCAGAGCGCGATCGCGCTCGGCAAGTCATTGGCGGAGAATCTTCTGTCGCAAGGCGCAGGCTCACATCATCGAGCAGCAGCGCGGCGTTCGGCACGACGTGGAGTCGCCGTGAGCGCTCGCGACGGAAACGCTGGCGCCTGTAGTCGTCACGCGCGCCGAAGCAGCCGAACGGCCCACTGAGCACCGAGTTGCGCGCGCTCGGCCTGACCGTTCTGCTGTGGCCTGCAACTGCCACCAGCCCGGCGAATTCGCAGGCATTGAAAGAAGCCTTGCAGCGCATGAGCTGACTTCGACTGGATCGTGTTCGCGAGCCGCCACGCGGTGGCGGCCGGTGCTGGCGCGACTGCCGGAACGACCCCCGGGACTTCGTGTTGCCGCGGTGGGAAAGGCGACGGCGCAGGTATTGCGCCAGCGCGGCTGGCAGGTAGACGTGTTCCGGACGAGGCGGAAGCCGGCGCGCTGGTCACGGCTTTGGCCTCGCAGATCAATGCCGGCACGCGTGTGCTCTATCCGGCCAGTTCGCGCGCCTTGCCCACCCTGTCGAAAGGCCTTGCGCAGCTGGGTGCCGAAGTGACGCAGGTCGAGGCATATCGCACCGAGCGCGCAACGCTGGATGTCGCCGAGTGCAGCGCAGTGGATCGAGCGCGGAAGCGTTGGCGTCGTCACTTTTGCCAGCCCTTCCGCCGTGTTCGAACTCGAGCATGCCCTGGGAAAAGCCGACCTCGATCGGCTGCTTGCGGCCGCCCGCGCTGTGGCAATCGGCCCCACGACCGCTCGCGCGCTCACCGAACGCGGCTACGTCGCGGTCGTTTGCCGAAGCCGCCACGCTCGCCGGGCTTGCGGCTACGGCGCTGCGCGCCTTGCAGACCAAACACTGAACTGAGGCTCACACATGGCGTTTTCCACTGCACCGACCGCGACGCACGCGCCAGTCCGACGCCTGGCGGCGCATGGTGCGCGAGACCCGCCTCTCGCCGGACATGCTCGTCTATCCGCTGTTCGTGGTCGCCGGGCGCGAGGTGCGCAAGCCGGTCGAAAGCATGCCGGGCGTGTTTCAGCTGTCGGTGGATGAGATCGCCAAGGAAGCCCAGGCCGTGGCAGCTGCAGGAGTGCTCGCCGTGATCCTGTTTGCGGCGCCCCCGCAACAAGGACGCCAAGGCCAGTGCCGCGCTGGATCCTGACGGACTCGTGCCGCAGGCCATCGCCGCCATCAAGAAAGCCTGTCCCGATCTCATCGTGTGGGCCGATGTCTGCCTCTGTGGCGCGACCGATCACGGCCACTGCGGCCATGTGACCCCTGCTGGCGCCATCGACAACGATACTTCCGTGGCAACGCTGGCGCAGGTTGCGTTGACCTACGCGCGCGCCGGCGCCGATGCGGTTGCCCCGAGCGACATGATGGACGGGCGCGTACTCGCCATTCGCCAGCTGCTCGATCGCAAGAATTTTTCGAATACGCCGATCGTCTCGTACGCGGCCAAGTACGCATCCGCGTTTTACGGCCCGTTCCGCGAGGCCGCCGAATCCGCGCCGGCCTTCGGCGATCGGCGCTCGTACCAGATGGATCCCGCCAACGGGCGCGAGGCGCTGCGCGAGGTACTGCTCGATGTGGAAGAGGGTGCGGATCTCGTGATGGTCAAGCCAGCGGGCCCCTATCTCGATGTGATATCGCCGCGTGCGTGAGATCGTGAACGTGCCGGTCGTCGCATACCAGGTTTCCGGCGAGTTCAGCCTGATCAAGGCGGCGGCGGAGCGCGGCTGGATCGACGAGCGCGCCGCTGCGCTCGAGACGCTCACTGGAATCCGCCGCGCCGGCGCGGATCTCATCATCACCTACTTTGCGCCGGATGTGGCGCGATGGCTGCGCAGTTGAACGCGCCGCCCGCACCGACCTTTCTCGCCGCGTGCCGTCGCCAGCCTGTGCCGCACACGCCCGTTTGGGTCATGCGCCAGGCGGGGCGTTACCTGCCCGAGTACCGCGAGTTGCGCGCCAAGGTCGATTTCGCATCGCTCACCCGCGAGCCCCGAGCTCGCCGCGGAAGTGACCATGCAGCCGCTGCGCCGCTTCGAGCTCGATGCGGCCATTCTCTTCAGCGACATCATGACGCCGCTGCAGGGCATGGGCATCGCACTCGAGTTCGCACCCGGCCCGATCGTGCGCGAACCCATCCGCACCCTCGCAGCAGATCGATGCATTGCCGGCGCTTGTTCCCGAACGGGACGTGCCGTTCGTGATGGAGTCGGTGCGGCTGGTGCGCGCCAATGTGCCGCGTGGCGCGCCGCTGATCGGCTTCGCCGGGCGGGCCGTTCACGCTGATGTGCTACCTGGTCTGCGGCCGGCCCTCGAAGGAATTCGCCGCGGCCCGGGCGTTCCTGTATGCAGCAGCCCGAGGCGACCGAACGGCTGCTGGACAAGCTCGCCGATGCAATGGCCGTCTATCTGCGCGCGCAGGCGAATGCGGGAGCGCAGGCCCTGATGCTGTTCGAGTCCTGGGCGGGACTGCTCGCACCACGCCGAATTCAGGCGATTCGCCCTGCGGGCTGCGGCTCGAACCCTGCAGGCGCTGCGCTCACTCGACGTGCCGCTCATCTACTACGCCAATCAGGGCGCGGCGCTGATGGATGAGATCGCGGGGCTCGACGTGGACGTCGTCGGTGTCGACTGGCGTTGCGGCCTCGATCGCGTGCGCCGGACGCTCGGTCCGGACAAGGCCGTGCAGGGCAACCTCGATCCGGCTGCATTGTTCGCGTCTCCCGCGGAGCTCAAACGCCAGGTGCGGCGAGTCATCGCCGAGGCGGGCCCGACCGGCCATATCTTCAATCTGGGCCACGGCATCTGGCCCGACACCGATCCTGATGCGGTCGCGCGCCTGGTCGACTACGTCCACGAGAGCCGCGCGTGAACGAGTTCGCCCGGACCTTCCAGGCTTCCTCGCTGGATCTGCAATCGCGAATCTGCGCGATGCTCGAGTCGTTCGAGCCCACGGCGCGCTTCGAGGCGCGCCACTGGCAAAGGCCGAAGGGTCATCGCCTCCAGGGCGGCGGGAGCACGCGGATCCTGCGTGGCGAAGTGTTCGAGAAGGTAGGCGTCAACGTGAGTCACGTCTGGGGCACTTTCGCGCCGCAGCTGATCGGCCAGATTCCGGGCGCCGCAGAATCCGAAGGCCGATTCGTCGCCTGCGGCATTTCGCTGGTCGCCCATCCATTCAATCCGTACGTGCCCACGGTGCACCTGAATCTGCGATATCTCAGCACGAGCCGCGAATGGTTCGGGGGCGGAACGGATCTCACCCCCACCTTTCCGTTCGAGGAAGATACGGCGGAATTTCACGAGGCATTACGCAAGGCTTGTGACGCCTATCGGCCCGGCGCCTACGTGGAATACAAAGAGTGGTGCGATCGTTACTTCTATCTCCCGCACCGGCGTGAGCCGCGCGGCGTCGGCGGCATCTTCTTCGATGAGCTCGCCAGCGGGGACCGCGACGAAGATTTCGAGTTCGTGCGCTCGATCGGCGCCGCGTTCGTCCAGGTGTATGCTGCCATCGTGGAGCGGCGCAGGAGCTCAGCGTTCGATGAGATGGCGCGCGAGAAGCTGCTGCTGAAGAGAGGCCGGTACGTCGAATTCAATCTCGTCTACGACCGCGGTACGAAGTTCGGCTTCGGCACGGATGCCGACCCGGAGGCCTACCTGATGAGCCTGCCGCCGCTCGTGAAGTGGTAAGGCTCGCTGTCCCAGCCAGTTGTGCCGCTCGGGCCAGAAAGCCCTGTCCGGGAGGGCCTGCGCCGCCGCCACCCACCTATTTCGCAATGCACGGCCCAGCGACTCGATCGTTTCCCGGTGGGCTGCAGCTCCGCCATGTTGTTTTTTTGACCACGTCGCACTCCAACCTGTATTCGTGCAGGGGTGGATCGCATGAAGCGTGCCGAAGTTCCGGCAAAAACTGTCGCGCAAGGCGACTTTGCGTGATGCGGTTGCGCAACAGCGCATTCCTGCGGAAGTAGTCCAAAATAGCCGCCCATGAATGCCGCCGCCTCAGACTCCGGCCTGCTGCCGACCATCTCGGATACCCAGCGGCGTGCGGCCCTTTCGCATGCCGAGATCGGCTCGTGGTACTGGGACTTTGCGCTCGACCATTTCACCATCGACAGCCGCTGGTGCGCGCTCATGAGCGTGGATCCCTGCCCGGGACGTGATCATCTCGAGCGGTGGTCGAGCAATGTCCATCCGGACGACCTGTTCGATTTCCAGCGCAAGCTCGAGGAGTCGCGCACTGGCGAGAGCGACGGCTTCGAATGCGAGTATCGCGTCCTCACCTCCGATTCGCGCTGGTTGTGGGTGCTGCACCGGGGACACGTGCTGGAGCACGACGCTCGATGGCAAGCCGTTGCGCGCCTGCGGGGTGTGCATCGAGATCGACGTGCGAAAGCAGGCAGAAGTGGCCCTGCAGGAAAACGAGGCACGCCTCGCGACGGCGCTGTGGGGAGCGAGAGCCGCATTCTGGCAGTGGCAGATCGCGACCAACGCCGTGCTCATGAGCCCGCTGTGGTTCGCGATGACGGGCTATACGCGCGAGCAGTGGGAGGCCGCCGCGGATCCGTGGTTTTCGCGGATACATGCCGACGACCGCGAGCGGGTGGAACTGCAGATGCGCGCGCATCTGGCTGGCGAGCACCCGGCCATCGACATCGAATACCGGATCCGCACCGGCAACGGCCGCTGGAAATGGATGCTCACGCGCGGTCGCGCCGTTGCCTGGGATTTCGACGGCAACGCCACCATGGCCATCGGCATCTCCCTCGACATCCACGCTCGCAAGGAGATCGAGCTGCTGTCCGCGCGGACGCAGGAGCAGATGCAGTTTTTCATCCTCGAGACGATGCGCGAAGGCGTGATGCTCGTGGATGCCGCAAGCGACATCATCCGCCTCACCAATCCCGCGCTCGACAGCATGTTCGGATACGAGAGCGGGGAGCTGATCGGGCACTCGGTGGAACCGCTCTTCAGCATGCCGCCGGCGCAGCGCGAGCATTTCGAACGCAGCCTGCGCGAGGACGCGGTGCCGTCGGCCGCCGTCGAATCGGTTGAGTTCGAATGCACGCGCAGCGACGGGCGCCGCTTCGTGGCTTCGTGCGTCTTCACGCCGCTTCGCATGGGGAACACCGACCACTGGATCGCGGTGGTCAACGACGTCACCGAGCGCAAGCGGCTCGAGCGCGAGATCATCGAGATAGCCAATCGCGAGCAGCAGCGCATCGGCAGCGACCTGCACGACGGCCTCGGCCAGGATCTCACCGGCATCGCACTGATGCTGCGCGGCCTCGCGGCCCAGCTCGGACAAGGCGGAGCCTGCCCCGCAAGGGGGATGTCGACGAAGTGATCGGCTTGGTCAACAACGCCATCGAAAGCACGCGCTCACTGGCACGTGGGCTTTCACCCGTCAGCCCCGAGCGCGGCGGCCTCGGCGTCGCGCTTGCAGGCGCTCGCCGACCGCTGGAGCGAGCGGTACGGAATTCCCGTGCAGCTTCAACAGCGAATGCGAGGGTGCGAGCGCGCGCCTGGATGAGAATGCCGCCACCCACCTGTATCGCATCGCTCAGGAGGCGCTGACCAACGTCGCGCGCCACAGCCTGGCGACCGAGGTTTGCATCCATCTCGGCCCTGCTCAGGCCGGCGAGGAACTGCAGCTCAGCATCGAGGACAACGGGCGTGGATTCGAGCGGCGCGCCGCGGACGAGTCGGACGGTCTGGGGCTGAAGATCATGCGCTATCGCGCACAGATGCTCGGTGGCGACCTCGTGCTGGAGGCGGCAGGCCGCGGGAACCGCGGTCCGCTGCGCGTTCCCGTCGCCATGAAGACTCCGCGCCGCGTGCTGATCGTCGACGATCATCCGATCGTGCGACAGGGGCTGCGGCGCATGATCGACCTGGAAGCGGATCTAAGCGTGTGCGGTGAAGCGCAAGGCGAACGCGAAGCGCGCACGGCGATTCGCGATCTCGAGCCCGGACGTGGCAATCGTCGACATCTCCCTCGGGCAGGGCGATGGTCTCGAGCTGGTGCGCAACGTCCATGCCCAGCACCCTTCGCTCACCATTCTGGTGCTGTCGATGCACGATGAGATCATCTATGCCGAACGGCTGCTCGCCGCCGGCGCTCGCGGCTACATCATGAAGCAGGCCGCTTCCGAACAGTTGCTGGTCGCGCTGCGTCGCGTGCTCGACGGCGAAATCTATGTGAGCGATGCCGTCGCCGCCGTTCTCGGGCAGGGAAAGTCCGGCGGAGCATTGCCGGCGCCCGGCGCCGATCCCATCGGCCGCTTGAGCAATCGCGAGCTGCAGGTGCTCAATCTAATCGGCCGGGGGCAGTCCTCGCGCGAGGCGGCAAAAGCGCTGGGGCTGAGCGTCAAGACGGTCGAGACTCACCGGCAAAGCCTCAAGCGCAAGCTGAATCTGGCAACCAACGCGCAGCTCGTGCAGTACGCGATCAACTGGTACACGAGCCCCGCCCGGGCCTCGGCTGTCGGGCACCAGAGCTAGCGCCTTTCGGCGCAGCTCTGCGCATCGGCTGAATCACCGCGCGCAGCGATCTGCGCGCGCGTGTCATTGACTGCTGCGGAAAGCGCGCCCGAGACCTTCGATGCGTCGATCTTTTCCATCTCGACTCGCGCGGACTGCGGACAGCCGAGGTCCAGTAGCGTCATGGCAAGATTGTTTCGCGCGCCTGTTTGCGAGGCGTCGACGCGCAAGGCCGCTGCGTAGTCGGCCGCGGCGGCCTGCAGGTTGCCGGCCTTGTATTCGGCCGTGCCGCGGCCGACCAAGGCGACCGGCTCGTCCGGCCAGCGTTTCAGCGCAGCGTCGAATGCGAGGCGCGCATCCTGCGCGGGAGCCGATTGCTCGAATGCAGCCGCGGATTCCAGGTAGCGGTCACGGTCGGCGCCCGCCGGCAATTCGCCTGGCTTCAGCACGACCATCGACCACCGCCCGCCGTTGTCCCAGGCGCGCATGAAATTGCCCGCGGACAGCACTTGCCTGCGAGTCGTTCCGGAACGAAGCAGAATTGTCTCGGAATTCGCGTCGTATCCGATGACTACGGCGTAGTGCCAGCGTGGCAGCAGCGGGAGTCCATAGTTATGGAGCACGAGCACCGGCCGCCCGGCATCGAGCTCTCCCAGGATGTCCGAGAGATTCGGACCGAGCGAATAAGCGAGACGCGCGATACCTGCGCGGTGTCGCCTGCAATTCCACCTGCAGACTACCCCGACGCTTCGGGATGTAGACCAGCGGTTCGAGCTCGTCAGGTGTCGTTGCGACGCCTGAAGCACCGAGCACGGTGGCCAGCGAGGCTGGCCCGCATTGCAAGGCCCGTTGAGGATTGAATGGCGTTTCGGCGAGCTCGACGCTGCGCGGCGCCTCAGCCGGCAGCGACGGGGCGATCAATGCGCCATGCGAAGCACAGCCGGCCAGCCCACTGGCGATGAGCGCGCCGCAGGCCGCCAGCCGCACGAGACGCGCCTTCAGCGGCGCTTGAAGATATCGATGACGCCGACGAGCTCGAGAATGATCAGCACCAGGAACACGACGCCGATGATCACGAGCGCGCCGCTTCCTGCCGGGGCCTTTTCCATCTCCTGCGCCATGTTCTGCAACTCGATATCGCTCAGATTGGCCACGCGCGCATCGACGACCGCGGTATCCACTCCCATGGACTCGAGCTTCTGCTTCACGTCGACCCGATTCAGCTGGGCGCGAATCGATGCCAGGTTCGCATCCCGGCTCGTGGTGACCAGCGCGCTGGTGCCAACGATGCCAGCTTGCGCGCTGCCGACGAAGCCGAGATTGACGACCGCGAGGGATAGCACGGCCACTGCCGCCGTTCGTGAATGCCGATGTCTTCATATGTGAGCCTCTGAGTTGGCCCTGGGGTCCGGCCGCCCGTAAAGGCGGCGCCGGGAGACGCTTGCGTCGAGCAAGAAACGCGCCCGGAGCCGCATTCTACTGACCGGCGCGGGCCGATGTAACTGCGAAGGCGAGACATGCGTCGAGGATATCGATGAGCACGGCGCGCATCGGCGCGGCATGGGAGCGGTCATAGGCGACCGGCCAGGAATCGGCAGAGACAGCGGCCCGATGGGCTCGCGCAGGTATCCTCGGCATGCCAGTTCCATCTGAATGGCATGAACGCCATCAGTGGGGCGGCCGTAGTGACGCGTGATGTAGCCGCCCTTGAAGCGGCCATTGGTGACTCGCGAATAGTCGGACGCATCGCAGACGGCTTCGACATCAGCCGCCAGCTGCGGCGCGCAGCTCGCGCCACTGTTGGTGCCGATGTTGAAGTTCGGCAGCTCGCCATCGAACAGGCGTGGAATTCGCGAGCGGATCGAGTGGCAGTCATAAAGCACGACGACGGAATGCAGCCGCGCGCAGCCGCTCGATCTCGGCAGTCAGCGCCGCGTGATATGGGGCGTGATGGCGCGCGCGCCGTGCCGCAATTACCTCGGCATCGGGCTCCTTCCCGGCAGGTACAGCGGCTCGCCATCGAAAGTCGTCGTAGGACACAGCTCGGTCGTCGCCTGGCCGGGGTACAGCGAAGCGCCGGATGGATCGCGATTGACGTCGATGACCGTTCTGGAGATTGCCAGTCCTGACCACGGTCGCGCCGCGCCCGGCGGCGAAATCGTAGAGCTCATGGACCCACCAGTCCGCGTCGCGCCGCGCCAGCCACGGCGAGGACGCAGTCCGCCCGCGAACTAGCGCGGAATATCGGTACCCGCGTGCGGCATGCTCAGCAGCAGCGGCGCATCGTTGCGCGTGATGTCAGCCAGTGGGCAGGCTCGCTCACCACGGGTCTCGACGGGCTCCTGGGTGGGGTTGCTATCATGCGCACCCATGGGAGCCATGACCAGTCTATGGTTTCAATCTGCGCTGCTGGATGCTGGCTGGGCCGAAGGACGTTCGCCTCTGTATTGAGGGCGGCCGCATCATCACCGTGGAGATCCGCGGTGCGGCCCGCGCCCGGAAGACGAACGGCACGCGATCGCCGTGCCGGGCATGCCCAACGTCCACAGCCACGCCTTTCAGCGCGCCATGGCAGGGCTCACGGAAATCGCCGGGCCGGGCGAAGACAGCTTCTGGACGTGGCGCGAGCTCATGTACCGCTTTCTCGAGCGGCTCGGGCCCGGACGACGTCGAAGCGATCAGCGCATTCGCTTTCATGGAAATGCTCGAGAGCGGATTCACGCGCGTGGGCGAATTCCACTACCTGCATCACGACCCGCAGGGTGTGCCTTACGCCGACGTGGCCGAGCTCACTCACCGCATCGTCGCGGCAGCTCAGCGCTCCGGCATCGGTTTGACGCTACTGCCGGTGCTGTATGCGCACGCCAATTTCGGCGGGCAGCCACCGAATGCGGGACAGCGCCGCTTCATCAACGATCTCGAAGGGTTCGCGCGGCTGCTGGAGGCGGCGCGCGAGGCCGTGACACGTCTCGATGACGGCGTGGTCGGCATCGCGCCTCACAGCCTCCGGGCGGTGACGCCGCAGGAATTGCTGGCGGCAATCGAGCTCGCGAAGCGCGCACCCATTCATATTCATGCAGCCGAGCAGACCCGGGAGGTGGACGATTGCTAGCGTGGTCGGGCCAGCGGCCGGTGGAATGGCTCCTCGCCAATGCGCCGGTCGATGCGCGCTGGTGCTTCATCCACTCGACTCACCTGACGGCGGATGAGACTCGCCGACTGGCCGCCAGCGACAGCGGTCGCAGGGCTTTGCCCCATCACCGAGTGCAATCTCGGCGACGGGATCTTTCCGGCCATGGACTACCTCAAGCGCGCGGCGCGTTCGGCATCGGGACGGACTCGAACATTTTGATCGACCCCGCGGCGGAGCTGCGCGCTCTCGAATACTCACAGCGTCTGGCGCACCGCCGTCGCAACGTTCTGGCCGGCGGTGATAAGCACTCCACCGGGCGCAGGCTGTACAGCGCTGCGCTGCAGGGCGGTGCCCAATCACTCGGCGTGGACGAGTGCGATGGGCTTGCGGCGGGAGCGCCGGCGGATATCGTGAGCTCTGAACTCCGACGCATCCGTCACTGATCTCCCGAAACGATGACGCATTGATCGACGGCTGGATTTTCGCGGCGCGCGACCGAGCGGTCGATTGCGTCTGGCGTCACGGGCGCAAGCTCGTGGCGGATGGCATGCACGTGGGCACGACGCAATCACAGATCGCTATCGCAACGTCCTCACTCGACTGTTGGCATGAGCCTCAGGCTCGTGAAGCAGCGGAGGCGCCGATCGCTACGGCAAGGGCTTTCGGCCGCGGCGCCTCGCGGGCCTGCTTGCTGATCCAGAGCCGGAAAGCTTCCACCTTGGGCAAGCGAGCAGTAGGGTTTCGGGCAGACGAAATAGTACCCGCGATCCGTGGGCACGATTTTCTTGCTCGCCACGACCAGCTTGCCGCTGGCAATCTCGTGCTCGACGAGGCTCCAGCGCGCCAGCACCAGGCCCTGGCTCGCCTCCGCCGCGCGGATGAGCGAGACGGAGTCGTCGAAGGTGGCGCCGCTGGGCGCCCATTCGATGTCCATCGTCGGGCTCTCGAGCCAGGCTCGCCAGGGTTCCGACGTGGAATGCAGCAGCCGGTATTTCTTGAGATCCGCCTGCGTCGCGACCGGCCCATGCTTCGCAAGCAGCCTCGGTGAGCACACCGGCACGAGCCATTCGTCCAGCAGCTTCTCGGTGTGCAGCATGCGGCCATTGCCCCGTGCCGAAGCGGATCGCGACCTGAACTTCCGAGCGCAGGAAGTCCACGAGCGCGGAGGCTGTGTGCAGGCGCAGGTCGATGTCGGGATGCTTTTCGTTGAAATCCGGCAGCCGCGGCAGGAGCCATTGCTGGAGGAAGGATGCGAGCATGCTCACCATCAGCGGCCCGGTGCGTCCATCGACGCGGGCTTCATCCACCGCGCGCTCGAGGGCCTCGAGACTGGACCTGACCTTGGGGAGGAGTCGCTCGCCTTCGCCGGTGAGCTGCACGACGCGGCCGCGCCGGCGAAAAAGCGGCGCGCTCAAGTATTCCTCGAGCGCGCGGACTTGCATACTCACCGCGCCGATGCTTACGCCGAGAGTGTTGGCGGCGCGGGAGAAGGACAGATGCTCTGCAGTGGCCACGAAGACCCGCAGGCTTGCCAGGGGCAAGCGCCGCGGGGTTCGTGAACTCAGACTCCGGGCTTTACCACCCGCTCGCTTGCCAGCTGCCATCGGTCAATCGTAGCCGAATGGAGCGAGCTCAGCTTCGGATGATTCACCCTGGCCACGGCACTGGCGACGGCTCCGTCGACGCATTCACGCAGTCGAGCCCGGCTGCTGGTGTCCTGCCGCGAGAACTCCCGGCACACCTTCTCGGCAGCCAGATGGATGCGCTTGTAGAGCCGCGCGGCCTTCGCGGAGTTGTTCAAGTCGGCGTCCTGGTAACTCACTACCTGGGTACGGGGCTGATCCCATGGCGCCGACGCCTGCAGCATGCTGAAGGTGCCGAGCGTCATGATCATGGAACCCACGACGCTGAGGATGGTTCGATAAGTGGTTGAGCAGATCATGACGGTCTCCTTTAAATTGCACCCGGGAGTCTTCCCGGGGCCGGCATAGTCGCAAGTCGGCCGGGCTGCGGGTTCCGGAGTGTTTAAGGACTGTTCAGCAAAACTTAAGATAGCGCCGAACGGCTGTTTCGACAGTGTCCGGCAGCCTTTCCTGCCGTCTCTACCGTGCTCTGAATCAGTTATAAGCAGCCGCTGAATGCAGACCTATCGCATCGCTCTCGTCACCGCCCGGCCCGCACGCCCACTGGATGAGGATCTCGCTCCGCTGGAGCAGGCTTTGCGGCGCGCCGGCGCGCAGGTGGAGATCGTGGACTGGGACGACGCGACCATCGACTGGGCGACGTTCGATCTGGCGGTGCTGCGCTCCGCCTGGGATTACCCCAAGCGATTGCCGGAATTCCTCGCGTGGACCGACCGCGTTTCGACGCGGACGACATTGCTCAACCCCGCGCCCGTCATCCACTGGAATACCGACAAGCATTACCTGGCTGAGCTCAATCACGCCGGCGTGCCGACGGTCCCGAGTCATTTCATAGAGCCGGGAGAAGAGGCCACCACGGGATTGCAGCGTTTCTTCGCGCTCCATCCCGGCGTCGCGGAGTTCGTCGTCAAGCCCGCCGTTGGCGCAGGTTCGCGCGATGCGCGGCGCTTTCTGCGCTCGGACATCGTCGCTGCCACAGGCCATGCGGACCACCTGCTCGATGCCCGCCGCTCCGTGTTGCTGCAGCCGTACTTCGAGCGTGTCGACGACGATGGTGAGAAGTCGCTCATTTACGTTGCAGGCGCGTTCAGCCACGCGGTTCGCAGAGGTGCGGTATTGCGTCGGGGTGATCCTGCCATTCGAGCGTTGTTCAACGACAAGAATATTTCCGCTACGACACCCGCCGACGACGAGCATCGCGTGGGCGCCAGCGTGCTTGCCGCGCAGCCCTTCGGCGCACTCCTGTATGCGCGCGTCGATTTGATCCGCAACAGCGGCGGCATGCCCTGTGTGCTCGAGGCGGAGCTGACCGAACCCTCGATGTTTCTGGTGCTAGCACCGGAGGCGGCAGACCGGTTCGCTGCGGCGATCCTGGATGCGGCCTGGAAAGCGGGGCGGTGAAAGTCGCGAAATGGGCTCTTGGCATTGCGGCGGGGCTTCTGTTGCTGGCCGTGGCTCTCGTGCTCGTCGTCACGCTGTTAGTGGACCCGAACCGCTTCAAGCCGCGCGTCGAGAGGCTGGTGCAGGAAGCCACCGGCAAGCCTTTCACGATTCGCGGCGACCTCGGCATTGCGTGGTACCCGTGGCTCGCGCTGCAGATGGGAGCGGCGCAGCTCGGCGATACCCCGTCGCTGGTCCAGTGGGAGAAAGCCAGGGTGGGCGCAAAGCTGATTCCGCTTCTGCGCGGAACGCTGGTGATCGACCGTGTGCGCCTGGACGGCCTTCACCTGCGCCTCGAGCGCTACGCCGATGGGCGCGGCAATTGGGCAGACCTGCTGTCGGCTCGCCAACAATCAGCGAGTGGGAACTCCACGCCTCAGCTCGGTGGTCTCGAGATCCGCAACGGGTCCTTCGAGTACCAGGACGCGACCGGCGACATGCACATCAGCGTGTCAGAGTGGCGGCTCGATGTGAGCGAGTGGAGAACGGGTGAGCCCGTTTCATTGCAGTCGCAGTTCAATCTTGGGCAGGGCGCCCGATTCTCGGTCTCCGGCTCGCTCGAAAGTACGACGCCCGTGAAGGCGCAGGGGCACTTGACGGTGGAGACGGCCTCGCTGCGCAGGCTTCTCGCGGACCTCGGCATGGGCGGGCCGCGGCCGCAAGACGCGAGAGCGCTTGCAGCCATGAAAACGAGCCTGCAATGGGCGGCTGACGGTGGAATCGTCACAGTGAAGCCCATCGAAGTGCGGCTGGATCAAACCAGGTTCACGGGCGAGATTGCGCGCTCCGCCGAGCCCGATCCCTTGTGGAGTTTCAGTCTTGCGGGGGACCAAATCGACCTCGACCGCTATTTAGCGCTCGAAGAGACCGACAGCGAGCCTTTCGAGCTCCCTGTTACCGCGCTGAAAGCGTTGCGGGCCCGTGGCGTGGTGTCGTTCGCGCGAGCAAATCTCTCGACCGCCCAAATGAAAGACGTGCGCATCACCCTCGAGCTGCAGGACGGCAGGTTGAGCGGCGTGCAGAGCGTGCCATGAGCCGAAGCGACGAATCGTTCATAGCCGAAGCGCTGGTCGAATGGCACTCGAGGCAGGGCCGCCACGATCTTCCATGGCAGCGCGACCGCACGCCTTATCGCGTATGGGTGTCCGAGATCATGCTTCAGCAGACGCAGGTCGTCACGGTGGTGCCGTACTACGAGCGTTTCATGCAGCGCTTTCCGGGCGTGCTCTCGCTCGCGGACGCGCCGATCGATGAAGTGCTACATCTGTGGGCTGGACTGGGCTACTACGCGCGCGGCCGAAATCTTCACCGCGCCGCCGTGCAGATTCGCGATGAATTCGGCGGCGAGTTTCCGACATCGTTCGATGACGTCGCCAGCCTGCCCGGTATCGGCCGCTCCACAGCGGGCGCGATTCTGGCGCTGAGCCGCGGCAAGCGCTTCCCGATTCTCGATGGCAACGTAAAGCGCGTGCTGTCCAGATTCTTCGGCGTGCAGGGCGACTTGGCCGAGCGTGCCAATATGGACCGGCTCTGGGAGCTTGCGGAGCAATGCACGCCGCAATCAGCGAGTCGATGTCTACACGCAGGCGATCATGGATCTGGGCGCGACGATTTGCGTAAGGCGCAAGCCACTCTGCGATTACTGCCCGCTCTCGGAGCGCTGTTATGCCCGATACACCGGGCGGCAGCTCGAGATACCCGCCCCTCGACGTGTGCGAGAACGCCGCACTCGTCACGTATTCATGCTGGTCGCAATGAAACCGGATGGCAGCATTCTTCTGCAGCGCCGCCCCGAAAGCGGCGTCTGGGGCGGCCTGTGGTGCCTGCCGGAGTTCGGCACGGACGTCGAAGCGCGCGGCTACGCGCAACAACACCTGAGCCAGGCGCGTTTGCAACCGCAACCGCTCGAGCCCATCGAGCATGCGTTCACCCATTTCGATCTGATCGTTGCGCCGCTGCTCGCCAGCTGTGAAGGTTCCGCGGGAGTCATGGAGGGCACGGACACCGTCTGGTATAACCATCGCGAGCCGATAGCCGTCGGCATGCCCGCGCCGATCAAGACTTTGCTGGAGCGTATCGCGAGCCCCACGATGTTCGACCGACCACGCTTCGCTGAAGGAGACCTAACCTGTGTCCCGCATGGTCCAATGTGTTCTGTTGAAGCGCGAAGCGCCCGGCCTCGATCGTCCTCCTTATCCCGGGGAACTCGGCAAGCGGGTTTTCGAGAACGCCTCCAAGGAAGCCTGGGCGAAGTGGGTCAACCACCAGACCATGCTGATCAACGAGTATCGGCTCACGCCCATCGAGCCCAAGGCGCGCAAGTTCCTCGAAGGCGAGATGGAGAAGTTCTTCTTCGGCACGGGTTCGCAGGCGCCGGAAGGCTACAAGCCTACGTAGCGCTACTGGCTCGCTGACTCCACCTTGACGAGTGACGGCTCGCGCGGCACGGGCGGCCGCCGGATTTCCTGGCGCAAACTCGGGCGGCGCTTGCGCTGGTCTGCATCGATTGAAACCCAACGCCCGTTGCGTATCGAGCGCATCATGCCCTCGATGATGCGCACGTCGGCCAGGCCTTCGGCGCCGGACGGCTCAGGCTCGCGTTTGTTCAACACGCAATCCGAGAAGTACAGCAGTTCCGCGGCGAACTGATCGCTCTTGCCGAATTTCCGCTTGATGGTGCGTTCTCCGATGCGCGCTTCGTAAGCGAGGCCTTCGGCGTACTCGTACGCCGGGGCCACCGTCACGCTGCCCTTCGTGCCCACCACCGTATACGTAGAGCGGTCCGCAGCGCCGAAGCTGCAGGTGAACGTGGCGATTCGCTCGTTCTTGAAGCGCATTGCAGCCACCACCGTCTCGTCCACTTCGCGGAAGCGCCGGTCGCCACTGTTCGTCGCGGATGCCCAAACTTCGACCGGGTCGGCGGCGAACGCGGCGCGTGCGGCATTGATGCAATAGATACCTATATCGTAAAGCGGACCGCCGCCAAGCTCGCTTTCCAACCGGATGTTGTCGTGGCTGACTTGCATCGAGAAATCAGAGCTGAAGAAGCGTACCTCGCCGAGCTTGCCTGAGCGAACCAGCTGCGCGGCTTGGAGGTTCGCGCGTTCGAAGTGCAGGCGGTACGCGGTCATGAGGCGGACGCGGTTGTCCCGTGCGGCGACAATCATCCGCGCGCAGTCCTTGGCTGTGACGGCGAGAGGCTTTTCGCAGAGCACGTGCAGCCCAGCGCGAGCCGCATTGACGGCAATGTCCTTGTGCAAGCTGTTGGGGAGCGCGATGTACACCGCGTCGATCGCTCCGCTCGCGAAGAGCTCATCGACGGCTTCGTAATGAAGGAGATGCTCTACTTTGTAGCGCCGCCCGAGCTTCTCGAGCTTTTCCGGTTCGTGGGAGACCAGTGCCGTCAGGACGCTGTTGCGGCGCGCGTGCGCGAAGGCGGGAAGCATCGCGGCCTGGGCGATGTGGCCGAGGCCGATGACGGCGTAGCGAACGGACTTACCGTTGGCGGCCATGCGGCGGCGGGCGCGTTTGCGATGTGGCATGAATGGAGTGCCTTGATGCGGGTGGACGATGCCAGCAAGCGAGGTGCCCATTGGCGTTCCTTCCGCAGTACTCTACTCGCAGCCGCTTGGCGAGCGACGCATTGAGGAGTGGCCGATGAAGAAATTCAAGCACGAAGCGGAATTGTTCAAAGCCGCATTGGTTGCCGGCGTTGCCTATGCAGAAGGCCGTAAGGCGGTCGCATTCGAGGCCACCGATTCGGCGAGCGATAAGGCGCTGTACGTGTATCGTTTGCTCGTGCACGACAAGATCATTTCGCCCATGCCGGAAGAACAGGTGAGCGAAAAATCGATCCGGCATCGGCTAGCGGCTTGGCATGCGCATCAGCTGCCCGAAGGGCATCCGCTGCGGGAATAGGGTGCCGATTGACCCCAACCCCCCTGACCGCTTTAATACGCGCCCTTCCCCCGGCGGCCAGATAGCTCAGTTGGTAGAGCAGCGGACTGAAAATCCGCGTGTCGGTGGTTCAATTCCACCTCTGGCCACCAATTTGTCATTGCAGATCAGCCAGTTACACGTGTTCACACTTAGCCGTTGGACGCCTGTTTCCAATTTGTTTCCACTTCACCGACTGACGCTGCATTACGGTCCGCGACTGTAGGTCACGCACCGTCGCAAGCCGACGCGACGTCGAGCCGGACTGGGGACACACTTAAGGAGGTTGTTAAGCAACGCCCTAAAGCCAGTACGCCGTGTCCAGGCGGCTGATCTTTTCCGACCCGCTGCGACTGCGGGGCCGCAGCGTCCAGTGCGCATTGCCGCTTAGACTCCGCCTCAGCGGTGAGATTAGCAGCGGGATCCCTATGCAAGCCGGTGGAAAGCTGTTCGAGCGATGCGTTCGTGATATCGACCGAGCGTACAAGCAACTCAACCATACGCTCGGATGGCGATTTCTATCTGTGCCTAAATGCACGTTGCAAGGGGACATCGAGATCGCGTTGGTTACTCTCAATCCTGGTGGGGCACACAAACCGGTCAATCATGCAGAAGCGAGCAGTGAAGCCGGCAGCGCATATGCAATTGAGAGTTGGGATGGAAACCCTCCTGGCGAGGCGAGATTGCAACGGCAGCTTCTCGCGCTCCTATTGGGCCTGCATAGAGAGACGAATCATCTCAGTACCTTTTCGGACCTTCTCAATCGTGGAGTGCTATGTGGCCACTTTGTACCGTTTCGATCCCCAAGCTTTGAAGCACTTCCTCGACGGTTGGAGTCTCTCGACTTTGCAATGAAATTGTGGAGCCAGATCCTTCGCGAATGCCTACCACGAGTGATAATCACGATCGACCAACGGGCATTCAGGGGACTGTTAAGAGTCATCGCAGATGGCCTAAATGGCGAATGTGTAGCCCAGGAATTCTTGCCGACTGGCTGGGGTCAGTACCACGCACAGATAGCGCGAATGGAGGTTCCACACCGACCTACTATTTATATTGGTCGGTTGCCACATCTCTCTCGCTTTACACTATTTGGACGCGAGGCGTCTGAAGGGCACATGAGCCATTTTCTGCGAATGCTTACTCAGCGATGATGCCACGCATCAATGTCTCGTCTGCTGCTCCCTGGAACAGGGTCAATTGAACGCACGCCGATGATATAGTTGCGGGATTCGGCTGGACGCCGGCGATGCCCGGACAGCAGAGAAGCATCAAGCGTTAGGGCGCAGTGCGGGAGAGGGGGGCAGATGATTGATCCGACGACTCAAGCGCAGCTCAAGGAAGCAATATCGGACTGTATTCTCGGTGATCAGGGGGTACTGGATACACTGCGAGATGAAATCCGCCCGTTGAAAACTGCAAGTCGCCGCATCCAACCCCGTGCGACCACCTCCATCTCTCTCGTTGGCACCGATGGGGGCAATAATCAATTGCAGTTCGATCCGTTCCTAATCCAATTGGTTCGTGTCGTCGACAGTAGCAACAACGAGTACTGCCTGGAGGCGGTATCCCCGACAACCCCAGTAGACAAGCTCAGCAAACGCCAGTTCGACGTCGAAGGAGCACCGGCAACCGCGTTGGGGGAAATGATGTCGTTCCTCGGTGTGAACACTCTCCCCGCGCTTTCCCATATGGTCCGGCCGAGTCAAGAGGGCAGGCCGGTCTCGCCAAGTTGTCGGCCTGCCTGCGTCTTTCGTGCTTGTCCCCACACCCAAGATGGTGCGCGGCTGACTGCCGTGCGGCCCGCGATCAGCCGCCCCTGGGCAGTAATCTGAGTTTAACTTTTCAGGCTACGCGCAATACTCGTGCCACTTACTAACGTGCTGCCCTTACCCAATAGCCGACCGGACGATCCAAAAAAAAGAATCTTATCGAGCATCAGCGCCGCACGCACGCACTCCTCTGACCCGGTGATTGCCTTGGGCGCAGGTCTCAGGCAAAGCAACTCGCCTTCCACGGACCATGCTCCCGAGAGCTTGCTATGAGTGCCCACCCAGCACTCCCCATCAAATACGCCATGGGTAGGCCCCTTCGGAGTAGGGCATTGCGCCGGTAAACCCTTAGACCAGGAAATAGACCATCCGCTGTAATCACCATCCGGTGCGAAGGTCAACGCAAAATGATTCTCGGAGCGAAGCGAGTTTTCCGACAACGCCTTTTTTAGTTGCTCACCGTCGAGTGCGGGGACGGAAAACTCCCACGTTCCGTCGCGATTCGTCATGGGGCCCATGCCCATCCCTCCCTGTCCGCCCTCACCTCCAAAAACCAGTTTCAACGTCTCATCGAAGGAGGCGCCATCGACAGGTTGATTCGCAGAAATACCAATGGCACTTTCACCGCCTTCGCCTCCTTCCGAGTGAGTAACTGGGGCCTGGATTTCGCCAGCATCTCCGCCTTGCATACCCTCACCGCCCTCACCGCCCTCACCACCTGGCTCGGCTGTTCCCGAGGCGGATTGAGGAGCATACAAGAGCCGATCGGCTGCAGCGCCGACTACCACCGAGACTACCCCTACACTAAGCCAGACTTTATGCTTTTTAAGCACCGACACTCTCCCCTACCGAGATACCCAATGAGCTCATTTCGACACGCCCGGCCCTTTGAGTTCGAATAATGGCTGTTGGTTAACGAAGGCTACCCGCTCGGCTATGTGGCACGATAGACAAAGCGCACGCGCTCGATTGAAACCGGACCAGGCCCGTCCGGGCGAGCGCGCTGAAAAATCGGCGCGAATGCCTTGAAAGGGTTGACCCAGAAACATCGCCTCCGCATTAGGCGCTCTCCCGGGGCGTTTCACGATGCCATTGCGGATCGTCGTGTCAATCTTGTCCCAGTGGTAGAGCGCCAGATCATAGTTCTCGACAGACAGTGCTTCATGGATGCGACCGAATCGCTCGCCGACTTCCCACATTGGCTGATCGAATCCGCGCAATTGTCTTTGTAAAGCCCTGAAGCGCGCCTCATCGCTGGGCGCAGCCAGCAACCAGTCGTCACGCGTGGCCCCCTGACCAGACGAGTTGATGCTCAATCTGTGCAAGCTGACACCTAGCGCCAATCCAATGACGACCACGGCGATAAGTACGGAGAAGTCGCGGTTGCTGAACTGGTTCATTTGTTGGGAGCCCGGCAAGTGGGGTTGCGACTGCGCATCACGCTACGTGCGAGCGCCAGGCGCAGCATCTCGGCGGACGCGCTTGGCCCCGCTGTCCATACGAAGACTATCCAGCTCGGTGTTTCCCCCATAGCGGAACGGTTTTATTTTTCTTGGAGAATCCATGCATCGACTTGAATCGTCCGCATGACGCGGTATCGTGGGTTCTATCCCACATTGTGAAACGGCGTGCATGGGCGAGCACAGTGACAAAGGCGCAGGCCTGCAACACACCCCGGTGGAATCGGCGTTCCTCAGGTATGAACGAGCCATCAAGCGAGTGATCGCACGGATCACTCGCTCGGGCGATGAGATTGACGACCTCGCGCAGGAAGCTTTCCTCAAGTCAGTGATTGCCGAGAAGCGCCACTCCATTGACGACGCGAAGGCCTACCTGTTTGAGGCGGCCCGCAATGTGGCCCGGACCGAAAGAACCAAGCGGACGCGCAGCATCCTGGAGCAAGTGGCGGATTCGGCCTCGCTGGATGTCTCCAGTGACAACCCTTCCACGGAGGAGATCGTTATGAGTCGTGAACGGTTTGCCGCCTTCTGCGAGGCTGTATCACAACTACCCCCTCAATGCCGAAAAGTACTCTTGATGTGCAAGGTTCAGGGTAAGTCGCACAAGGAAATCTCCAACGCACTGGGCATTTCTTCCAGTACCGTCGAAAAGCACATTGGAACTGGGCTCGCCCGCTGTGCTGCCTTCATCTCGGCCCACGAGCAGGGTACGGAGCGCCCGACCCACTTCCGACCATTAGAGCTGCGGAGACGAAAGTGAGCCCCTCGCCTAATCGCCATGACATCCGGGCCATTGAGGTTGAAGCCTCAGCTTGGATTGCTCAACTCAACAGTGATGAGTTTTCCGAAGCTGACCTAGCGGCCTTACGCGAATGGAGTGCCCGAAGTCTCGCTCATCACGCCGCCCTCAAGCGACTGGCGTCGATCTGGTCCGAACTTGACATCTTAGCCACGCTGCCAGGGGAGCCCCTTTCCGCTCAAACGAGCTCCGCCCAGCCGAAATTGCGTTGGACGCCGTTCTGGGTGGCTCACGCGAGCATTGTATTTCTTGCGTTCATCGGCGCAGCGTTATGGATGGGATTCATACCGGGTCGCGACGCGCAGGCGCCGGTGTCTTTCCACGCGACCAATGTCGGCGAGCAAAGAACGGTGACGCTAGCTGATCACTCGACGATACGGTTGAACACCAACACGTTCCTGGAAGTGGACTACGGTTCCCACGAGCGGCGCGTTCGTCTGGTGAAAGGCGAAGCGCTGTTCACCGTAGCCAAGGACGCCACAAGGCCGTTTGTTGTGCATGCGGCGGCCAATACAGTTCGCGCGATCGGAACGCAATTCTCCGTGCGTCTTTTGCAGGATGACGTAGAGGTCCTGGTAACCGAAGGCAAGGTGACACTCACCAGATCGCTAGTCGACGGTGCACGTTCAGACAATCTGGGACGTCGCGACGCTGTGCTGAGCGCCGCCGAAACGGCGTGGATCGATGATCGCCCAGCGGTGTCTATGGCGATTAGCCAGATACCTCCGGCGGAGCTGCAGCGCAGATTGTCATGGACAACCGGAATTCTCGAGTTCAATGGCGAGCCACTGGAAAGGGTGGTTGCCGAGGTTGGGCGATATACCTCTTTGCACATACGGATCGCTCAACCTGCCTTACGGCAGCTACCCGTGGGGGGCCGTTTCAGGGTGGGAGAAACCCAAGCGCTTTTTGACGTAATTGAAGCGGGCTTTGGGGCCAAAGTGATTCACGATGCGGACGGCGTACTCATCACGATGGAGCCGCCCGTATCGCGTAGCCCGCCCAAAGATTCGCTCGAGCAGCAGCACCCTCATTGAAAAAAATGTGAGGGCCTATGGGGGAAGCGCCATGCTGAACAGTCCTCTTAGCAGTCACGCACACGGCAGGCGAAAGAGCCTCCGGGGACGTGACGGCGAGAGGAAGCCGGTTCTACAGGCGAGCAGCGCCCGTGGCTTTCTGATTCACTTACTCATGTTCAGCGCCGCCTTGGCGGTGCTATGCGGCGAGGTGATGGGGGAAGTGCCCAAGGTATTTAGTTTCGACGCCGAGCCATCGACGGCAGACGTCGTGCTTCGTAAGGTAGCCAAGCAAGCCGATACGCAGATTCTGTTTCCTCTAGAGCAATTGCGATCGATCCAGGTGAATGGCCTTCGCGGCGAGTATTCATTGCCGCAAGCGTTAGCGATCGTGCTGAAGGGCACTGGCCTCAAGGCCGAGGTTCTGCAGAGCGAAGCCATCGTGGTGTCGGTCGGAGGCGAAACTCAACGGGGGGAGCGCAAGATGAAGCGATTTCTAGCGGCAATTGCCAGCCTGTTCACATTCTTATCGACTCAAACGCCGGCTCAGGAGGCAAGCGCTGCCGATGAGCCTGCAGAAACCATCGTCGTTACCGGATCGTTGATCAAGCGCTCTAACGAAAATTCGCAGCTTGTCACGAATGTCGACGCCGACGAGTTGCGCCTGAGGGCCGCCACAAACGCGGTCGATGTCTTGGAGGCGATCTCTCAAAATCAGCCGCTCGCGACCTCCAATGATGGGGCGCGACAGGGGGCCCTGACCAATCTCGCCAACCTGCGAACCCTAGGGCCCGAGAACACGCTGGTCCTCATTAATGGCAAGCGCATCGTCAATAACCCCATCTTTGACAACGGCGTCGATCTCAACACGGTGCCGACCGCCTTACTCGATTCGGTTGACATCCTCTCGGATGGCGCGTCGTCGATCTATGGTTCAGACGCTGTCGCCGGAGTCATTAACTTTCGCACTCGCAGGGACTTTTCAGGGCTCGAATACAAACTCAACGCCCTCGAGCCTGAAAGCAGGGGTGGAGAGGTCCGCGCGGCCTCATTGGCGGCAGGTCTTGGTTCGCTCGAGGAAAGCCATTGGAACTTTAACGCCGGTGTCACTTGGCGAGAACGCAAGTCCATCCGGTCGCTTGATCGGGATTTTTCCGACACCTCGCGGATTCTCGATCGAGGGATCGACAACGCGTTGAGTCAGCCGTTTCCCGCCAACTTCAGTCAGGTCGGCACGATAGTTAATGCCAATCCCTATCCCTGTACTCAGCCGTTATTGGTCCCGGGCTCAGACGGTGGGTGCCGTTTCGATTCCGATGCCGCCGGACAGATCGACCTGCAGAATCCGGAAACTCATAAGTCAGCGTATGCGCGCTTCGCTACGCGCGTCGCAGAGCAAATTATATCGCTCGAATACCTCTGGGCAAGATCCAGCGTTACCTCGGCGCTGACGGGCACCACGATTTTCGGATATACCATGCCCAACACGAGTCCGTACTTTCCCGGCAATGGCATCGTACCTACCGTCGAGGGTCTGGACCCGACTCAGCCGATTACGGTATCGAGCCGATTCACGCCAGCAGGTCGCCGAACGACGGAAAATCTCAGCGACACAGATCGGCTGCTTGCGCAGATCGAAGGACAATTAGCGGGGGTCGACTACGAAGTGTGGGCTCTGCGATCGACGTCCACGGCGCGGCTGAAATCCCTGCAGGGAGCACTGCTCATTTCGGGGATCGAAGATGGACTCGCCGGGACCAACGCGGCCGGGGCATTCATCAATCCGTTCGGAGCACAATCGAGAGCGGGCGCGGATTACCTCGAGAGCATCCAGATTCGCGAGACACTGGCGCGGGGTGACGGCAAACTGAAGATGGCGGGCGTGACGCTCAGTCGATCTCTCTTCGAGCTACCGGCCGGTCCTGCGTCTCTCGCATTGGCGTATGAGCACGGCAAAGATGAGATGAGCTACGAGTTGCGGCCAATCAATGCGCTCCTGGAAGGGGCGGTGGTCGGAGCGTTCGACGAGGCGTCAGCCGATCGAAGCCGGAACTCGGTCACTGCCGAATTGTTGATTCCGATCGTGGGTCGGCTTGAAGCGAATGCCTCTGTCCGCTCGGATCAATACAGTGATTTCGGCAGCACGGTCAATCCGAAACTGCTGCTCAGTTTCGACATGACCCCCAGTGTTAACTTGCACGCCTCCTATAACGAAGGCTTTCGAGCGCCTCCTCTTCCAAAGCTGTTTGCACCGCAGACGCTGGGGTTGGTATCTGGGCTGAGGAACGACCCAGTCCTTTGTCCGGGCGGAGTGGTGGACACGGCCGCCGGCGGAATCGCTCTCCGTGACTGCTTCGTGGCCTTCAATTCACTGACCGGTGGCAATCCTGAGCTTCAACCCCAGACTTCGAAGGCTTTCGCGGTTGGAATCAATTTCCAGCTGCGCGACTCGCTTCCCTTCGGTAGGGGGAACCTCAGCGTAGATTATTGGAATTACGAGGTAACCAGCACCATCGGGACCCTGTCGCCTGATGCGATTTTCGACAATTCCGAACAATTCTCAAGCTATATCGTCCGCTGCAGTGAAGCAGACCCACTATTCAGGGCGCGATCTGACGGCTGCCGGTTTCCGGGCGGCACCACAGGTGACGCTATTGCGTATGTCGCGCTCAACAACGCGAATGTGGGCAAGACCAAGACGGCCGGCTTCGATTTCACGGCGAGTTGGTATTCGGACACGCGCTTTGGGAATGTGGGGATTGGGTATCGTGGTACATACGTCACTAAATACGACTTTCAGCGCCAACCTGGTGAACCTTTTTTCAGCAGAAGCGGCGCCTACAGGGATGGTTATCCGGTTATCAAATACAACCACTATCTGACATTGGGGTGGGAACGAAACGCATGGTCTGCCAGTTTGCAGAACCGACACAAGGGGGGCTACGAGGACTGCAATGGTCCTTGCTTCGTGCCCACGGAACTGTCCAACAACGTCAACTCGTATTCACTTTGGAACTTGACGACGTCATACAAAATGAACGACGCCATCGGCGTCACTCTACATGTAGAAAACATGTTTGATCAGGACCCTCCCTTCTCGAACGGCTTCAATAGTAACTGCACAGGCTGTGATTTGAGGTTCATAGATCCGACCGGACGCGCTTTCGGCCTGACGGTGACCGGAAATCTCGGTGGATCGAGTAGGCGATAGCCGCGACATCGACGGGACTGCGCTCGTGCGCACGCGACGATCAATCCTAAAAGTGGCGGGATCTGCGCTCGCGTTCCCCGCGCTACACGGGTTGCTGTCTGCACAAGAGACACCGCCCCATACAGAGGTCGTGGGAGCAACCCCATTCGCGCGAAGGCTGGCGGAGTACATCTGCGCGGTGCGGTTCGAAGATCTGTCTCGCGAAGTCATCGAACGAGCCAAGGAACACCTGATTTACCACGTCGGTCTGGCCTTCAACGGGATCTCGACAGAAGCGGGTACTCAGGCGCTGAAAATATGCCAAGCCCTAGGAGGCGACGGGTCTTCTTCGACACTCATAGGCCAGGCATCGAAAGCAGCTCCTCTGGAGGCGTCGTTCGCTAACAGCACTTTCATGCGCGCTTGGGGTCTCGACGATGTCCTCTTCCCATCGGCCACTCACGCTGGTTTGCTCACCGTTCCGGTTGCCTTGGCTTTGGGCGAGCAGCAGCACCGTTCAGGCAAAGACCTATTGGCCGCAATCGTGACCGGCTATGAAGTGCTCGGGAAAATGGTCGTCGAAGAGTCCGCCGAGCGAGTCCCCCGCAGACCGTCGATGCCATTCGGGGCCTTCGCGGGGGCCACCGTGGCGGCCAGATTGATGCAGTTGACGCCTAAGCAGACTGCAAATGCCATCGGTTATGCCGCGGACAGTGCAATGGGCTTGAAGGAGGGGAATGAGCAACAGCCGACGCATGTCTATGGTTGGATCGCTAGGAATGCGATTACAGCCGCCGTTGTCGCGCGTGCCGGAGGCGAAACCGCACCCACGATATTGGAAGGACCATATGGCTTCTATGCGACGCTCATCGGTCGAATGCCCAATCCAGCCGTCATTGTTGCACGGCTTGGCGAGGATCCGGAAATCCTTCGCGCGACTCAGAAACGATTTCCTGGGACAGCGATGAATATCGTGCCTGTGGAGCTGGTTCAGGAAATGGTCACCGAGCACAGGTTGACCGCGTCTAACGTTTCACAAGTCGAGATCGAATTGCCCGAAGATCGGCGCACTTTCACCGATTCGATCTCGACGGGCCCGTTTCCGAGTCGCACCCAGGCGGAATCTTCGGCGCCGTTTCAGACAGCCATCATCTTGTTAGACGGAAAAATCAACTTCGCTCGATACGAGCAGTTGGACGACCCGGCGATTCTAGCTGTGCTAAAAAAAATCTCCGTCAAACTGGCACCCCACGACAACACGCGCTTTGCAAGGGTGCGAATCAAAACGAGGGACGGCCGGACCCTTGACCGCCAGAAGGAGAATCATGTGTTTCCGCCGCTTGATCGCATGGCCTGGCTTTCACGAGACGGGGAGAAGTTCTTGCCCCGCTCATCGTTAGAACGCTTTATCGAGCTGGCGGACACATTGGAGAGGGTGGGTGATGTGACCGATCTTATGGCTCCCTTGACTGCGGGGAGTTGATATGCCCGATTCGATGACTTTGTGCCGACGCACGCTGCTCAAAGCGCTGGGTGCCAATGCAGCGGCGACTCTGCTGCTCGGCGGACGCCCCGGTTTCACGGCTGCGAACCCGGCGTCGATACCTGATACCAAGTCCACACTGCAACTTACGAAGTCCTTGAGTCAGCAAATTGCCGACTTCATTGTCCGCTCCCGATTCCAGGACCTTCCCACCGAGGTCATCCAAAAGGCGAAAGAACAGATCGTGTACCACTTCGGCCTCGCATTTTCGGGCTGGTCTACTCGGGAAGCCACCGTCATGCGCGAAGTTGTGCGCAAGGTGGGATCTTCTCCGAAAGGCGCCACGGTCATTGCGGACAAGATGCGCCTTGACCCCTCTGAAGCTGCGTTCGCAAACTGCGTTCTTATGCGCGCTACCTGGCGCGATGATGTCGTTTGGCCCGCCGGCATTCATGCGGGCTTGATGACTCTTCCGACCGCGTTGGCGCTGGGCGAAGTGGGCCACGTCAGCGGCAAGGATCTGTTGCTTTCCGTAGTCCTGGGATATGAAGTCTTGGGCAAGCTCGGTCGGGCCGCTGAGAGCTGGGCGGCTCCGCTGCCCCGTCGACCCACAATGATCTTTGGCGCCTATGGGCCCGTGACGGTTGGTTGCCGACTATTGAAGCTCGAACACCCTTTCGTGGCCAACGCGCTCGGTTACGCGGCGAATCTAGGTATGGGGGTACCGGAGGGAGGCCAGATGGATCACTTTTATGGACTATTAAGTCGCAACGCGACGTTTGCAGTACAACTGGCCGCGTCCGGCGGAATCCCTTATAGCGACGCCACGATCGAGGGACCAACCGGACTCTATCAATCCTTCTTTGGCGAGATACCCGCTGTCGTTCCGAAGCTCATCGCTTCGCTGGGGTCACCGTGGGAAATTCTCGGGGCAGCACAGAAGCGCTATCCAGGAACAAGTCAGAACACCGTCGCCACAGAACTCCTCTTGCGGATGATCACCGAGGAGAAATTGACCGCGGAGAGGGTCACACAGCTAAAGGTGTTCGTGTCGTTCGCGGAGGAGTCACCGGAGCGCAAGAAGGAGCTCACGTTTCGCGGCCCCTTCAAAAACTGGATGGACGCCTATTCATCGCTGCCATACGCGTACGCCATTGCCCTGGCCGACGGGAAAGTCGACCCGGCACGCTTCCGGGACGGAGTGCTGAATGATGCCAAAATAGCCGAGATCATGGGCAAGATCAGCATGACCTTTGAGCCAGGCCACGGAGACGGGCGCTACTGTCGCATCGAAGTTCAGACCATTGACGATCGCAAGCTCACCCGCGACTCCGAGCACTCTCCGATCTCTGAGAAATTCACTTTCTCATTTCCGCAAAGCGACTGGAGCGGGTGGCTTCACGAGGATGGGAGCAAGAAACTGTCAGCACATCAGTTGGAGCGACTCGAACAGCATATTGTCCACCTCGAAGCACTTGATGATGTTTCGAAAATGATGTCGACCGTCAGGAGTGAATGATGATCTTTCGCAAGCGTCTCTTGGCCGCCCTATTCGTGATCTTAGTCACTGTTGAAGGCTTTGCCTCCGAGCCAGGGCTCAGTGAGCCATTTACTGTCGAGTACTACTACAAGATAAAGTGGGGATATCAGGACGAGTGGTTGAAATTATACAAGAAGAACCATTGGCCGATCCTGCTCGCCGAGATGAAGAACGGATACATCCTGAATCTTCAGGTACATGAGCCGCAGAACTCCAGCCGGGAATCCGATCGTTGGGATCTGCGCGTCACGATTACCTTTAAAAACGTGCTTGTGCCCCACGGTCTGACGGATCGCGCGATCAAGCGCAAGGCGTTGATTAAGGAATTCTTTCCGGATGGCGAGGCTTATGATCGAGAAGAGCAACGGCGCTTCCAACTGTTGGATGCGTTGTGGGATACCGAACTAGTCGCGGTGCCGACATCGAAATGGCCCACAGATGAGTGAGACCGGCAGCGTGTCGGTGACGAACGATATTGCGGACTTCATTGTTGGAGTGCGTTTCGACCAGATCCCCGCAGAAGTCGTGGCGAAGGCCAAGGAACAGATTGTGTTCTTTTTCGGCAGAGCGTTTGAGGGATATGGTTGCCGAGAAGGCATAGAGGCGCGAGAGGCGCTCCATGACGTGGGGCCATCAGAATACAATGCAACGCTGATCGCGGACCGCACCCGGCTTTCTCCTTCCAACGCGGCGTTCGCCAACTGCAGCTTTATGCGCGGTTCTCAGCGCGACGATGTCATATGGCCTTCCGGAATTCATGCCGGAGTCATCACCCTACCGCCGGCGCTGGCTATGGGTGAGGTCAATCACGCGTCTGGACAGGAATTACTGGTGGCGTTGATCGTAGGGTATGAAGTTCTGGGAAAGCTCGGCGGCGTGGCCCAAGCTTGGGAAGCAGCGCAGCCGCGACGGCCCACCAATATCTTTGGCGCGTACGGACCGATCACAGTTGCGAGCCGCCTGCTTAGACTAGATCGAGAACGCACAGCCAACGCGCTTGGCTATGCGGCAAACCTCGCCATCGGCATCCCTGAAGGGGGAATGATGGACCACTACTACAGCCTGATCTGCCGTAACGCAACATTTGCAGCGCAACTGGCTGAAGCGGGCGGAGTGCCTTACAGCACGACCACAATAGAGGGGCCCACAGGACTCTATCGGTCATTCTATGGAACCGTCCCTCCAGGCCTTTCCCGAGCCATCAAAGGTCTGGGGTCGGATTGGGAAATACTTCGGGCAGAGCAGAAGCGTCACCCGGGCACGGGGCAAAACACCGTGGCCATCGAGTTACTACTGGAGCTGATGCACACCGAAAAATTTATGGCGAATGACGTACAGCGAATCGATGCTTTTCAACCGTTTCCGAAGGATTCCCCAGTACGAAAGAATGCCGTGGCATCGCGCGGACCGTTCAAGAAGCCCGTGGATGCGTACTCGTCGCTGCCTTATGCGCTTGCGCACGTGCTGCTCGAAGGAAAGGTGGCGCTGCGCTGGTACGACGACACTGCAGATTACGACGTAATCAACGATCGAACAGTTGCAGCCGTGATGCAGAAGATATTTCTTTCGTACGAAGATGGTCACAGTTCCTCGCGCTATTGCCGCATCGAAGTGCATCTGAGGGACGCCCGCAAATTTGTTCGTGTGGCCGAGGATTTCGTAGTGACCCTCCCAATGGCCCGTTGGGACGACTGGCTGCAGGAGCACGGCAGGGTCTTGTTGAACCTCGATCAATTACGGCAACTTGGAAAACAGGTTGAAGGCTTGGCAACACTTGACGATGTCGGAAAAATGATGTCGTTAGTGGTCCCGCGTTCTTCCTAACTTCGCGCGATTAGCGCTCTAATCGCGGCCTGGCGCAGAAAAGTTTGTCCCGAACTGGGATTCATGTCCCTGGCGCGCACTCAAGTCGCTTCGAGCCCTCTCTCAGTCGCCGCCGTCGGCTGACCGCGTGCTCTTCCCGGTCCGGATTGTCACAGGGGCGTTGACCTGGAGTGCATCTCGGCGATAAGCATCAACCGCGCGGCGTCGGAGCGATGGGCCGCGTAAATGTGGCCCACAAGACGTCAATCCCAAACTCCGCGAAACTTGCCGCAAGGGCTCATCTATTCGTGCCGTTTCGAACTCGCTTAAACATACCTTCAGGCCTCCGCCCGCTGTGGAGTGTAAAGGCAGCTCACTGATCACGGATTTATAGCGGGCTGGCGTCCCACATACTGCGCGGGCGCATTCGCGCTAGCGGCCACACCTCGTCCATCGTGTCGCCGTTCCAAAGTGTCCCGTCTTTCATAACGTACCGAATCGAGTTCGTGTGCTCTAGATCCACCAGCGGATTGCCATCGAGCACTATAAGATCCGCCAGCTTGCCCGGCTCCAGCGATCCAATGTCTTGCTGCATTCCCATCGCCTCGGCCGCCGTGAACGTCGCGGTGCGGATCGCTTCGAGCGGCGTCAGCCCGCCGCTCGCGATGGCCCACATCTCCCAATGGGCGCCAAGTCCCGGCATCTCCCCGTGCGAGCCCATCCCAACCTTACCGCCCGCCCGAACGAGGTCTCGCATCGACTCCCCCAGCCAAATTGGGACCTCATGGGGCATTAACTGGCGGTTGTATTCGTGAATCTTGCGGTCTAGCGACATGTGGGGAACAAACCGGCGGAGCTTCGCGTTGTCGTGCGGATTCATGGTGGTGGAAAAGTAACGGTCGAAGCCGTAGAGCGTGAGCGTCGGCACTAAATAGGTACCGGTGCGCACGAACAACTCTATGACGTCCTTCTTCATCGGCAGTCCGGAGTAAAGATGTTCGAACGTGGTGGCTCCGTCGAGCATGGCTTGCAGCTCGCGCCGCGTTTCGTACGCGGGATGCACGGCCACCTGGAGCCCCTCCTCCCGGCTCGCCTGAATAATCCACTGCGTGTGATCGCGTCGGGAGACCGAGGCCATCTTGATTGAGGTCGCGCCGAGCGCCTTGTGATTGCGGACGATGCGGCGTGCATCGGCGAGGCTCTTCGGCAGACCGCAACAGGAGCTGTCGTCGAAGTGAAAGTAATCGCCGGTACCGTGCAACCGCGGTCCTGTCATGGTACCGGCCTCGACCCTTTCCGCGAGGGCGAAAAGCATTCGACTGGAGGGCTCGCGCCAGGTTGTCACGCCGTAGGCCAGATTGGCGAGCAGATATGGATCCTGCTCGAAATGCAGGTCTCCTCGCCATGCCCGGGCGCCGTCGCTGTAGTGGGCATGCAGATCAATGAAGCCTGGAAGAATAGTCTTGCCTGCAAGATCCATCGCTGCCACACCGACCGGCACTGCAAGTTGTTGAGAGCGACCCACGGCGGCGATGCGACCATCGGCGATCAGAATATCGCCCCGTTCGAGCACCTCATCCCCTTTCATGGTAACAATGCGGGCGTTCTTCAGCAGCAACTGGCCCTTGGTCCGCGCGCGGGGCAGACGGAACGACACTGTTGTTGTCTGCGGCGTGACCTTCTTACCAGTGGCTGCCGAAGCGACTTCGACTTCGTACAATTTTTGTCCCCACGCCCAGAGTAGTTGGCGACCGCCATCTCTCCAGTAGAGGAAGTCGCCTTGCGAACCCAACAGATAGACCGGAAACGTTCCGGCGCTCGTGTTCACGTCAATCGGCTGCCTGCTCTGCTGTGGAAGGCGCGTCAGGTAAACGTTTTGCATCTTGGTGAACGCGACCCACTGACCATCAGGCGATGGCATAAGTTGATCGGCTCCCTTGAAGTCCGCGGAACAGCGACGATCACGGCCGGTCAGGCTAATCGAACACAGTGAGGGGGCTGACCCGATTTGAGCGCCAGCGGTCCCCGGCGCTTCACTGCTTGGCTCGGTGTAAAAGATACGCCGACCGGTTGCGTCAAAAGTCGGACGCTGGGGCGGCTTGCGGTAGTTTTCCCGCGGTGCCACATCGGTCACGAAGTGCAGCGACTCACCGCCTTCAGCCTCCAGCCAATGAAGCTGGTAGCCCTGCTCTGTAATCCCATCCGGCTCGAGCCGCTGCTCCGCGATAGCGAGTTTCTGGCCGTCGGGGGACCAGGCGATGCTCTGAAAGCGGCCTGGCCGGACGCCAAACGGCATCGCCGAACCGCCGGCAGCAGAAATCTTCATGAGCCGCCCGCCGCCGGCATCAGTCCAATCGACGTAGGCGATCCAAGCGCCATCTGGAGAGAGCGCGGGCGCATATTGCAAGCCGGGGCCCGGCGCGACTGGCGTCGCCCGCCGCGAAGAGATCTGATAGCGATAAAGCTTGCCGGCCGCGTGCACAACGAGGCGGTCCGCATTCAACCGTTGGACCCAACGCAACACCTTCGGGCTGAAGGGACCATCGGCGAGCGCGTGCCTGACCGTTATTTTTTTAGTAACACTCTGATCGATCTCAGCTGTAAACGGGATGACCGTGACCTCACCCGAGATCACTGCTGCGCGCCGGATCTTGCCATTAGCCGCGAACGCGATCGACTGGCTATCCGGCGTGAACGCAAAATCGGGCAGGGCTCCGGTTTCAATCACGTCCCCCGGGGCGTCATACAGGCCGCTGTAAAGAACGCGATCCGTTCCACTCTCAAGGTTGCGAAGGACCAACCGCGGTTTGCCGTCGATCGTCGCTGAGAACGCGAGCCACTGCCCGTTGTTGCTTATTGCGGGACTACTCAACAGCTCATACCCAGAGACTGCCGTCACTTTCTCTTGGCTACGGCGGTCAATGCGCACGATTCGCGTCTCCCCACTGCCGGAGTAGATGTAAGTCAGAGGCGCGTAATCGTGATAGAGCCACCGTCCATCCGCCGAGGTGACCAGTCCCCGGACGCCGCCACCGGCGACGGCATTTTCCTGAGTACCCCCAAGGGACAGCATCACGAAATCGGTGGGTGAGTACGGCAGCATCGATTCTCGCAGCGCAAACACGGCACTGCCACTGGGATCCCAGACAGGTTTCCTGTACTGGTATTGGCCTTCTTGCGTAATCTGCGTCGGCGCACCGCCTTGAGCTGAGATAGTCCATAACTGATCGGAACCGGATCGATCCGATGCGAACAGCACGCGCTTGCCATCGGGCGAATACCGTGGGGTCGCATCCCAGTGCGCGCCGTTCGTAAAGCGTTCTGCCTTGCCCCCGCCGATTGGCACCGTGTAGAGATCTCCGAGGAGATCGAACACAAGAGTTCGCCCGTCAGGCGAAACATCGACCGACATCCAGGTTCCCTCATCCACAGTGAGATTGAACTTGAGCGCAGGACCGTGAATCGTTTCGACGGACCACGGTTTCGGCGAGAGGGTCTCCTGCGCCGCAATCACAACCGGTGCGAACAAGACCAGCAGGCATCCGCCCGCACTTCGCGCCGCGGTCCGGTGGGTTTTCACGCGACAGAGCACTTCCGTCATTGCCCGCCTGGCAATCCCAGACGGCTCAAGCGGCGCATTCAGAGCCGTCGTCAACCGGTGTGCGAAGGCTCTCTCGACCTGCCGCAGCACTATCCTTGCCTTGGCAATTACGTCGAGCACGCTTGCCAACGGATTGCCAAGGGTCGTATGGGATTTTTCGAGGTGGAACCGTCCTGTCCTGTCATCGAGGACAACGATTTCCGGGAAGTTGGCACCAGTATTCATCGGAAGTCTTATCCTCGGATTGATTTCGTGGCGGATGCGGCTGATTGCCATGAAGGTTGACGGACCATCCGTTGCGCAGCTTAACGACCGGCAATTCCTGAGGGGTTGGCTCGACGGGTAGCCCGCCGGTTATGACGGATGTTCCCGTCCGCACCGCGGGTAGGTAAAGGGGCCGCGTCCCCCCACACGAACTCACCCCTGCGCTGGGCTGGTCCGATTGAACGGACCTCCACCGCGGCGGATTGGACCAATCCAGTAACCGATTGTAACGGCGTCCTGCCGGCCCCCAGGGCGCACATGATACTTGCTGGCACCCGGAAGGTCGCGAGAGCGCGGCAGCAACATGGCGGTGAATGGCTCACCCCAGCGCGACTTGATTGGTCGGGATGGTCGATCCCCCCGCGGATTCGCCGTGACGGGTGCGAAGAATTTCGCTGAAGCGCTCTCCACCATGAGGGTGCTGAAGCTAGATGCGCACATCGGGGC
Source organism: uncultured Gammaproteobacteria bacterium (assembly GCA_963759725.1). GTDB lineage: Bacteria > Pseudomonadota > Gammaproteobacteria > Steroidobacterales > Steroidobacteraceae > CAVXAE01. The sequence goes on from CAVXAE010000001.1 coordinate 760,445, forward strand.
AGCCGAAATTACCGACTGGCAATGGGCACAACTGTCGCGAGCGGTGCATTTCTTTTTGTACTCCGCGCTGAGTCCCTTGGAAAGGCTCTATGCAGATCCCCACAAGGTGTACCTGAAACCGGCGCAGCTCGCCGCGCTGCCTCAACGCCGTCAACTAGTGCTGTGGAGCACTTGACCGGCCTATGTCGTTCGTCCATGAGCCGCAAACTTTTGCCTGAGTCCTGACCGGCCCAGCACCGGTGCGTGCGTCGGCGAAGCGGACTGTTGAGAGTTTTCTCGACGACGCCGTGATCTGTGGCGGATTCGGGATATGCGTCGGAGCGTTGGCGGAAGACCTGCCCTTCTACAGCGTCATTCAGGCGGTTAACGTATGTAGTTGCCCAATCATTGTCGGCTGCTACACCCTCACCAGGTTCTAAGGTGGCCGTGCAAGCACCAACGCTCCGCCGGTAGGAGACCGATCTTAGCTCCCGCCTCAATTCAAGACGCCGAGGAAGAATTTTTTTGCTGAATCCAGTTGAGGCGAACTGCAGCGGGGGGCAAGCCTGGGGGCACCTTAGAAAATTGCTGGACTATTCTCAAGACTCCTCAACAAGTTACGCTCAGAAAGCCCGGTCCACCTCTGGCCACCATTCTTATCAGACAGAACAAGCACTTAGCGCCAGTGCGGCTCCAATCAAATTTTCAGACAATCGATGCTCTCGACGCCCAGCTGCCGCGTCAATCCGGAGAGAACTACCCATGAAACTGTATTACCACCCCGCATCGACCACGTTCCGCATCATCTTGATGTTCGCCGCCGCGGAAGGCATTGCACTCGATTACGAGCTGGTCGATCTGATGAAGGGCGATCAGCTCGAGCCCGAATTCAAGGCGCTCAATCCGAACTCCCTGGTTCCGCTACTGGATGACGACGGGTTTCGCCTCACCGAGAGCGGCGCGATCGTCCGCTATCTGGCCGACAAAGCGGGCTCGGCAGCCTATCCCAAGGAGTTGAAGGCGCGGGCGCGCGTGGACGAGGCTCTGCAGTGGTTCTACAGCAACTACTACAAGGACGCTGGATACGGCCTGGTGTATCCGCAGCGGTTCCCGCATCACAAGCGGCCGACTGATGAAATCCAGGCCGGCACCATTGCCTGGGGCGCTGACTATCCAAACGTGCGGCGCTGGATAGGCAATATGAGGGCGTTGAAGCACTGGGCGGAAGTCCACCAGGTAGCCGACGGGTTCGCGGCCTCTCTCAAGGACAGGCAGTTCGTTTCGATCTGATGCAGGGCCTGAAGATCGATGCTGCAGCCGTGATGAGCCTGCTGCTGTTCAAAGGCGAGATGCCTCGCAGGCTGGTGTTCGCAGACTCGTCGACGGCGAGCAAGCCACGCCATCAGCTTGGCGTTTCGCATCCCCGCCCTGTCAGTCAGGTGTCAGGAATGCCGCGGATATAATGATCGCTGTCGGTAGAACTTCGGTTGCGTGGCGATTGTCCCACCGCAACATCCCCGTCTCACACTGATTCGATGCCGTTCGGTGGTTGGGTCTCATGACAGGCAGTCCGTCCCCCCTGATCATTCCGGTCGAGAACCAGGTGCGCGAGCTCGACGCCAAGCTGCTGCTCGCCTGCGTCGCGGCCGAGCGCGGCTTGCCTGTGGTGCTGGGCTCGCGCACCTACATCAATTTCGCCATGCCGCACCTGCCGCGCGGGCTGTTCGTGGCCAAGAGCATGCGGTCGCTTGAGCAAGCTCATCGCTCAACATCATTCGAGGCCTCGGTCACGACATCGTGGCATGGGACGAAGAGAGCCTGGTGCGCTACAAATCGCCCGAGTACTACGCCTGGCGCTACTCCGAGGACACCTTCGAGGTCATCGACCAGCTGTTCGCGTGGGGCGCGGACGATGCCGAGTTCTTCACGAGCTATCCCGGCTACGACGGCGCGCCGGTGCACGTCACCGGAAATCCGCGCGTCGACCTGCTGCGTCCGGAAGTGCGTGGCTACTTCGCGCCGCGAGGTCGCCGCCCTGAGGCGACGCTACGGCGACTTCATTCTGGTCAACACGAATTTCTCGTTCGTGAACAACTTCGTGCCGTCGCTGAATCTCATCGAGCGCGACGCACAGGGCCGGCCGCGGGTGAGTCGCACTGGGCGCGGCATGAGCCTGGCATTCGCGGTCGGCATGGCGGCGCACCAGCAGGCGATCTACGATCATTTCCGCGAGCTCATGCCGCAGCTGGCCGCGTGGTTTCCTGATCATCGCATCGTCCTACGCCCCCATCCGTCGGAGAATCACGAGGCGTGGCGGCAGATTCTGGCCGGTTGTCCGCAGGTCGATGTCGTGCACGAGGGCAATGTCGTGCCCTGGTTGATGGCAGCGCGGGTGCTGCTGCACAACGGCTGCACGACGGCGGTCGAGGCGAGCGTGCTCGAGACGCCGGCAGTCAGTTACATGCCGGTTGCGTCCGAGACGTACGACTACATCTGCCGAACGGACTCAGCCATTGCGCCCGCACGCCCGAGGCAGTTCGCGAGATGTTGTGCGAAATTCTCGCCGGCACGCGTGGGCTTGTGGACGCAGACGTTGCGCCGAGCGACTCTTCAGCCGTCACGTCGCTTCGACTCGCGGGCCCCTCGCATGCGATCGCGTGCTGGACGTTCTGCTGGCGAGCGGTTACACCGAACCGGGCCACGAACCGCCCCGCCGTGCATTCTTGGGCGAGGGCCTGGTTGACGGGAAACATCCGGACGCTGGGCAAGCGCTTCAACAGCCGGCGGGCCGATCACCGCAACAGCGCCGCCTACCATTCGCACCGGTTTCCAGGTGTGACCGCCGCTGAGCTGAATGCGCGCATCGCGCGATTCGGCGAGCAGCTCGGGCGCTTTGGCGATGTTCGCGCCGAAGAGCGCTCGCCTTACGTTTTTCGCATCCACGATCCCGAGGCCGCGAAACGCTACGCGGAATCGCAAATTCCACCGGCCGCGCATGCGGCGCCAAACATCAACTACGAAGGAGTCGGAAATTGATCGAGCGACTGCGACCACGCGTGGTGGCCGAGATAGGCTGCAATCACAAGGGCGAGATGGCGACAGCCCGCGACTTGATCGAAGCGGCGGCACGCTTCGCCAAGGCCGATTTCGTCAAGTTTCAGAAGCGCTGCAACCGCGAGCTGCTCACCGCCGCGGAATACAACGCTCCGCACCCCGTGCCTGCCAACAGCTATGGCGTCACTTACGGTGCGCACCGCGAATTCCTGGAGTTCGACCTGGAGCAGCATCTGCAGTTGAAGCGCTGGTGCGGGGAATTCGGCATCGGATACTCCACCTCGGTATGGGACATGACTTCGGCACGCGAGATGGCGACCCTGAGGCCTCACATGCTCAAGGTGCCGTCGGCCTGCAACCTGCATTTCGATATGCTCAGCTTTCTGGCCAATGAGTACGACGGTGAGATTCACGTGTCGATGGGCATGACCACACCCGCCGAACAGGAGCAGATCGTGTCTGTGCTCGAGCATCTGCAGGCGCACGAACGGGTAGTGCTGTACGCCTGCACGTCCGGGTACCCGGTGCCCTTCGATCAGGTGCATTTACTGGAGGTGACTCGCCTTCGCAGCCTGTATGGCGACCGCGTCAAAGACGTCGGCTTCTCAGGGCATCATCTCGGCATCGCGGCCGACGTGGCGGCCGTCGCCCTGGGTGCGCAATGGGTGGAGCGTCATTTCACGCTGGATCGCACCTGGAAGGGAACGGATCACGCGGCTTCGCTCGAGCCTGACGGCCTCCGCAAGCTGGTGCGCGACGTGCGGGCAGTGTCCGCCGCTCTGACGTATAAGCCAGCCCCCATCGTGGACATCGAAGCTCCGCAGCGCGCCAAGCTGAAACGCCTGCCCGGCGTGCATCTACGCTGATGCGCTGGGTGGGGTTGCTGCCGCTGCGCGGGGGCTCCAAGTCCATACCCGGCAAGAATTTGCGCCATATAGCCGGCCGTCCGCTGTATGCGTGGAGCCTCGAAGCAGCGCTGAACTCCGGTATTTTCGATGCCGTTTACGTTGCATCCGATGCAGCAGGCATTCGTGAAGACGCGCAGATGCGTTTCGGTTCTCGCGTCGAGGTCATCGATAGAGCGCCCGAGAACGCCACCGATACGGCGACCAGCGAAGCGGTGATGCTCGAGCTGGCTGCCGCGGTGGAGTGCGACGTGCTGGCGCTGATCCAGGCCACCTCGCCGCTGACGCGTGCCGAGGATTTCCGTGCCGCGCGCGAGCGATTCGAGCGCGAAGGCCTCGACTCCCTGCTCACCGGCGTGAATCTGAAGCGCTTTTTCTGGAGTCCCGCCGGCCGCCCGCTCAATTACGACCCCGCGCATCGGCCGCGTCGCCAGGACTTCGCCGGCACGGTGATGGAGAACGGCGCCTTCTATTTCACCAGAAAACCGCTGCTCGTCGACACTGGGGCTCGCCTCGGTGGCCGCATCGGCGTGCACGTGATGCAAGAGGAGTGCGCGGCCGAGGTCGATGAGCCTGATGATTGGCCGCTAATTGAATCTCGGCTGAGAGGAAAACTGACCGTCACGCGGGACATCCGCATGCTTGTGGTCGACGTGGACGGCACGTTGACCGACGGAGGCATGTACTACGACGGAAAAGGCGAGGCACTGAAGAAGTTCAACACGCGCGACGCCAAAGGCATGTTGATGCTGCAAGAAGCGGGCGTGCAGGTCTGCGTAGTGACGGCAGAGAACAGCGCCGTGGTGGCGGCGCGCATGCGCAAGCTCGGGTTGAGTGATCACTACTACGCGGGAGTGGATGACAAGCTTGCGTGGCTACACAAGCACGGCCCGAGCTGGCAGATCGACCTTTCGCGGACTGCCTACATCGGCGATGACCTGAACGACCTCGAAGCGCTGCGTGCGGCAGCGTTCTCATGCTGCCCTGCAGATGCCGTGGCGACGGTGCGTGGCACGGTCAACTACGTTTGTGGCGCGGCCGGTGGTGCGGGAGCGGTGCGCGAAGTCTGTGATTTGATCCGCGCGAGTCTGGCGCCATGATTCCGTTGAACCGGCATGGACCGTCGATTCTGCTCAACAAGGTGAAGCGCTGGCTGGAGCCCGACCTCGATCCGGCGCGCGTCGAGCGAGTGTTTACGGACTTCGACGATCATCGCGGGTACGCGGCGTGGCACGCCCGCTGCAAAGCGGCGATGACGCGTCCCCTGCCGATACGAGGCACACCCGGAGCAGTGGTGCGGAACGGCTTCGCCGTGCAGCAGGTCATGTCGCATGGGACCGCCGCAGATTTGCTGGCGACGGCAAGCGCAGACCAGTCGCCTGCGCGCCTGAAACGAGACTCCGCCAAGCTCGAAGGGTACGACCTTTCGAATCCTGCGCTGGCGCGCCGCCTCATCGAGGCCGCGTTGACCGCCGAAGTCGACGCGCATTGCCTGGAGTATTTCCAGAGCGACTACTTCGTGTACTGGTACACCCTGTCCCGTACCGCTGCGGTGAAAGGGCCGGCGTCGGTATCTTTCAAATGGCATTGCGACCAGGGGCCGCGCGCGCACTTGAAGCTGCTGGTTTATTTGAATGCCTACGCCGAGCACGGTGGCGGCACTTCCTATCTCGATCTCGCCGCAAGTGATGCGGTGGCCAAGAGCGGTTATCTGTTCGCTCGTGGTCGACGCCGCACCGAGACTCTGGAGAGGCTCGCCTCGCTCGCCGGCAGGCCGATCAGCGCCTACGATCACCGTCCGAATGCCGGCGATTCGGTGCTGTTTCAGCCGTCACGGGTTTTGCATCGTGGCATCTCCCCAACTCTAGGACCGCGATACGTCCTGACGCTTTGTCTTTTGCCCAGTCCAATACCGTGGGACGTTGCTCTGGCGCGGGGCGCGCAGATCGATCTGCGCCATGATTCGATCTGGCACGCCGATGCGGAGGGACTTCGGCAGTTCTTCGACATCGAGACAAGGTCGCCCAGCCTCAGGTAACCTGCTGCGATGATTTCAAGACGTACCGCCATTGGGATGACCGTTGCGGCCAGCATTGCTGCCGGCATGAGGGGCATTGCCAGGGCGGAGGACGCCGGCCTGAGCTCGATCACTGCCGCCGCTCAGCCGATCACCGCCGAAGAGCACGGCGCCCGCATCGCCAGGGTGCAAGCACTAATGCAGCAGCGGAAGATCGCGGCATTCCTCGTCGAGGCCGGCTCCAGCCTCGAATATTTCACCGGCATTCAGTGGTGGCGATCGGAGAGAACCACGGCGGCTCTCATCCCGGCGCAGGGGAAAACCGTCATCGTCACGCCATTCTTCGAGCAGCCATCCATACTCGAATCATTGAAGGTGCCCGGCGACGTACGGACGTGGAACGAAGACAAAAGCCCGTTCGACCTGCTCGCGAGCGCACTGCGTACTGCGGCTCCGGGGCCGCTGGCAGTGGAAGCCACGACGCGCTTTTTCATCATCGATCGAATGGGCAAGGCATCAGGGCGCGAGATCATTCCGGGCGATGAGCTGGTCGACGCCTGCCGCATGATCAAATCCCAGGCCGAGCTCGCCCTGATGCAAACCGCCAACAACGTGACTCTCGCGGCGATCCGGCATCTGCACGAACACGTGGAGCTGGGAATGACCGGCTCCGATATCTTGCAGGTTCTCGAAAAAGCAACCACTGCGCTGGGGGGCTCGCACGAGGGGTCACTCGTGCTCCTCAACGAAGCCAGCGCGTATCCGCACGGCTCCAAAAAGCCACAGAAGGTGCGCAGCGGATCCGTGATCCTTATCGACAGCGTGTCCACACTACACGGCTACAGGGCCGATATCTCGCGAACGTGGATATTCGGCGAGCCTTCACCACGACAGCGGGAGGTTTGGAGCACGGTGAAGCGCGGGCAGGAGATCGCGCTGGAGACCGCGAAGATCGGTACTCCCGTCGGCGCGGTGGACAAGGCCGTCCGCGCATTCTACGAAGACAAAGGATGGAGCAAGAACTACGGCCTGCCCGGCACGTCACATCGCACCGGTCACGGCATCGGGATGGATACGCACGAGTCGCCTTATCTGGTACGCAACGATGACACGCCGCTCGCTGCAGGCATGTGCTTCTCGGATGAGCCCGGCATCTACATTCCGGGTGAGTTCGGGATCCGCATGGAAGACTGCTGGTACATGACCGAGGCGGGCCCAAAGACTTTCACCCCGCTCGCGCGATCGATCGAGCAGCCGATTTAGATCACTTGCGCATCAGCGTGCTCTTCCCGAAGAGCGACGCCACCAGATCCACCGCGACCTCCGCCGTGCGATTGTGCACGTCGAACACCGGATTCAGTTCCATGATATCCAGCGAACCCATCCGCTTCGTGTCGGCAATCATCTCCATGCACAGCTGAGCTTCCCGATAAGTCGGGCCGCCCGGCACGGTCGTCGGGACACCCGGGGCGATCTGCGGATCCAGAAAATCCACATCGAAACTCACATGCAGATGTGTCTTGTCGTCCATTCCCTGCAGAGCGAGCGTGAGCGCCTGACGCATCCCCATCTCATCGATGTAGCGCATGTCGAAGACTTCATGGCCGGCCTCGTGCACCAGGCGCTTCTCACCTTCATCCACGCTGCGGATACCGATCTGGAACAGTTCGCTGGCGCGCAGTGCCGGTACCGCGCCCGCCATTTCCACTAGTGGCGCGGGTCCTTTTCCGCACAGACAGGCGACCGGCATGCCGTGGATGTTGCCGCTCGGAGTGAGCGCGCTCGTATTGAAATCAGAATGGGCATCCAGCCATAGCACACGTAATTTGAGGCCGCGCTCGCGGCAATAGCGCGATACCGCGCTGATCGAGCCGATGGCCAGAGAATGGTCGCCGCCCAGCAATATCGGCATGCGCGAGCCCAGAAGCTCGCCGTGCACGGCATCGTGGATGGCGCGGTTCCAGGTGATTACTTCCGTCAGATGTCGATAGCCGTCTGCCGGGGGCTTCCAGGGATTGCTGGGTCCGCGCAGATCGCCGCGGTCCTGCACGTTCAGTCCCTGTGATTCGAGCATGCCGAGAAAGTTGGCGATGCGAATGGCCTCGGGGCCCATGGATGCGCCGCGCGCACCCGCGCCGATGTCGCTCGGTACGCCAATGACGGATACGTTCTTGTTCATGCGGGCCTCGGTGGCGAGTAAAGTGTAGCAGACAGCCCAGGAGACAGCCCGTGGCCGATGACATGGCAGATGCCAGCACTCCATTCATACACGACGCATGGTATGTGATCGCGGCAGCGGGCGAGATCACGCGCACGCCGCTTGCCCGCACGGTGCTCGGCCAAAGCATCGTGCTGTTCAGAACCGAAGCCGGCGCAGTCGTGGCGCTGCAGAACCGTTGCTGTCATCGCTCCTTCCCGCTGGTGCACGGCCGCATCGAGGGCGACACGATCGTCTGTGGATATCACGGCCTTCGATACGATGCGAGCGGCCGCTGCATCGAGATTCCGATGCAGAAGAGCGTGCCGTCGGCGCTGCGTGTGCGTGCCTACCAAACAGCTGAGCGTGGACCATTCGTGTGGGTCTGGGAGGGAGACGAATCGCGGGCGGCGCAGACACCTGTGCCGCATCAGGACTTCATGGATCATCCCGATTGGGATGTCCGCTGGGGCTATCTGCATATCAAGGGCAGCTACGTGCATCTGCATGAGAACCTCCTGGACCTGTCGCATCTGAGCTTTCTGCACGCGACGACCTTCGGCACGCCCGAGTACGCGCGCGCGCCCGTCGAGGTGAAGATCGACGGCGACGATTTCCAGGTGTGGCGCCACGTCGAATGCCAGCTGCCGCCGATTTATGCGCGGCCCCTGGGCTGGGAAGGCGCGAAGGCCATGCGCAGCTCGGGTTCGCGCTACGTCTCGCCTGGATTGCACGTGAATTTCGGAATCTTCCGTAACCTCGATCGTGCGGATCAGCCTGAGGAGTCACGGCCCATGATCAAGGTCGCACAGTTGATCACTCCGGAGTCTCCGCGCAGCACACACTACTGGACGGTGCAGGCGCGCAACTTCGCGCGCGGCGATGCGGAGATGGGCGAGTTCATGATCAAGCAGCAACTTACTGCGTTCCGCGAGGATGCCTTCGCGCTCGAGCGCATCTCGGAGCTGCAGGCACTGGAAGCCGGGCAGCCGTATCGCGAGATCAGCCTGCCGACCGACCGCGCCGGTGTGCTGATGCGGCGTCACCTCAAGCGCCTGGCCGATCTGGAGAACGGCTGATGACTGTGCCCGCTCTGTTGGCAAGTCCCAAAGCCTGGGTTCACGAACCGGAGCCGGTGTTCTGCACGAGCGGCATGACGAGTCTGCTGGGTGTTTCGCCGCCGTGATGAATTGCGATGCGCGCCGGCCTGGATTTGGCCGAATACACTTCGGACAGGCCAGTCTGCAGATTGCGGGACAGGTGCGGGGCAAACGAAGCGGAGATCTGCGCCCTGATCCGGTGACCCTTCAGGAACACAATGCTCGTCAGTAGATTTGGCAATCGAAGCAGGTACACCTGTCCGGGCCGAAGTGGCTGGGTGTCGCTACCGCCATCGCGATAGCTCGCCCGCAACACATCGTTTCCTGGGCTCATGAGGTTGATGGCGCGACCGTCGGGATAGACGTCCAGCAGGCGCACCCACAGATCGAAATCGGGGCAATCGCACGAAGCATGGATTTCCGCGCCCACCGCGCCTGTCACCTGCAGATCCTGGCTGAGCGGCTCGGTGTCGAAGACGAGCAGGTCATCGCGCGCGGCGAGTTGTCGATAGTCATGAGGGCCAAATTCGCCGTGGGGATCCATAACAGGATTACTCGGGTCGGCCGTGAATTCGCTGCGTGCCTGCGGCCCTGGCGGCGCCGACTGCAGCCGTCCCCGCTGGCCCACAGCGTTCGCAGCACTCAGGAACAGCGACAGGCTCGCTTTACCAGGCGGCCAACGCGTCTCGTCGCGCCATCGATTGGCACCCATGACGAAGTGGCGCACTGGCGCGGCTCGAGTAAAAACGTTGTCGATGCCCCGCACGTGATGATCGAGAAAGTCGAGCACGACATCGTCGTAGTCGATGGCCGCGGCGGGTCCGAAATCGATCTCTCCGGTGCGACGTTGGCCCGTAGATGAAACACCGTGCACCCACGGCCCCAGCAGCAGGTTGGTGCCTGCGTCCCGTTCGCCAGCTCGAGCGGCGAGGAGCCCGTTGAAGTTGGTGACCGCCCCTTCCGGGCCGTAGGCCTCGTCGTACCACCCGCTCAAGTTGAGGACGGCGGCCGTGACCTTGGAGTAATTCCCGCGCAACTCGGCCCAGTCCCACCAGGAGTCCTGCGGTGGATGTGCGAGCCATTCGAAATAAAACGGCGCTTCGCGGTGCAGGTACGGCAGGCCACTCAATGGCAGCCATGATCGGTACTCTTTCGCGACCGCCGGCCAGGCTTTTGCCGCTTCCGCGGAGTCGCGGAAGCCGGGGAGGTCGAGTCTGCGGCGCGCATCCGGCGCGACGTTGAGATAGATCCAGGGCAGCCACGACAGGTCGAAGACGCCGCCGGCGTAAAAGAAATTGCGCGGCGAAGAAAAGGTCATTGCCGGCACCATCGCCTTCAGATGCGGTGGTGCCTCCATGGCAGCAAGCCACTGCACGGCGCCGGGATAGGAAAGGCCGAACGTTCCAACGTCGCCGTTGGCCCAGGGCTGCCGGGCCGCCCACTCGATGGTGTCGTAGCCGTCGGCGCCTTCGGTCCGATAGGGCGTGAAAACTCCCTCTGACGCATAACGTCCACGGACGTCCTGGAGGATGACAATATAACCGCGCTCGACCGCTTTGAGATGGATCTGGTAATCCCTGGCGGCATCGTCCTTTCCATAGGGCGTACGGTAGACGAGCACGGGAAACCGGCCGTATTCAGCCGGCCGGTAGATGTCCGCCCGCAAGACGATACCGTCACGCATCGATATCCGGACATTGCGATCGACGATCGCAGCGGCGGTTGCCTGATTCGCGAACAGCATGGCGAGCAGCAGCGATGCCAGGTGCTTCATAGCTCCGCGCCCGCGAGTGGCCGCGCGAGGGCCTGCGCGGTGCGGTGCATCTCCGGCACGAGCTTCTTCACAGCGTCGGACTGAAACCATTTTCGTTTCGCGAGCGGCGTGCTGATGGCAACGTCACGGTGCTCAGCGGATACGAGCGCAGGAACAAATAGGCGAAATCGAGCAGCCGCACGGAAAGGCGATACTGCTTGCTGCGCCCGTCCTTCGCGAGAATGCCGAGTGCGTGTGAGACTGAAGATGAGGCGTTGCGCCCCACTCGCCCCCAACCCGCTTCCCGCGCAATTCCGGAGCAATGAGCACGCGCCTTGTTGCCGCCGAAGGCATACAGGACGCGCATCGCCTTGGACAGAGACCCGATGAAGAGCGGACTGCCCGGCGTGGCGTCAGGCGCGTTGCGGGGCAGGATCTCGTTCTGGAACCAGTTGTTGTCCATTCACGCTTCCGTTCGGGTGCCGGGGAAGTTTTCATCAACAGTTATCGTAATGCAATAGACTAAATTGACATGTGATAAGCGCGACGGTGTTCACTATTCCGGGCATGACGCTCGACAACGCGCACGAGCTGCTCGACCTCATGGATGGCATGCTGCTCACCGGCAGCTTCTACAAACTGCATCCCTCAACTTACAACGAGCCCGTCACCACCGACGAGGGGTTCTACGACCCGGCACGCGACAACATCACCATCCCGCTGGTGCGCGCCGCTCTCGAGCGTGAGCTGCCGATCTTCGGCATCTGCCGCGGCATGCAGGAATTGAACGTCGCGCTGGGCAGCTCGCTGGTGCAGGTGCTGCACGATGAGCCGGGCAGGAATGACCATCGTCCCGATGAGAGCCTGCCGCTGGTCGAGCAGTTCGCTCCCGCGAATGCGATCCACATTCAGCCCGGTGGAGTGCTCTCCTGGCTGATTCCGGAATACAGCATCGAGGTCAGCACCGCGCACATGCAGGGCGTGAACCGCGTCGCCAAGGGCATGACGGTCTGTTCAACGTGGCTTCGATGGGGGTTCTGCAATGACATCGGCGTCCGCTGGATGCTGATGGTATACAACCGGGCGAACCTCGCCGGATCGGGTTGCCACGATGCCGTCGATGACGGTCTGACCGCTTTCGGTCGCGAAGTGGTGCGCGAGATGGATCGCGTGGGCATAATCAAGTGCTGCACTCATACGGGTTACCGGACGGCGATGGATGTCCTCACGATGTCTGAACGGCCATGCATCTTCTCCCACTCGAACCCTCGTGCTCTCCGCGACCATCCGCGCAACATTCCAAATGAGCTGATCGACGCGTGCGCCGCCACCGGCGGGGTGGTGGGCATCACCGGCATCGGCATCTTCCTCGGCGACAATGATTCGGGCGTAGCGACATTCGTCAACCACATCGACTATGTGAAAGCGCGCGTCGGGATCGAGCATGTGGCGATCGGACTCGATTACGTGTTCGATCAGAAGGAGATGGATTTTGCGACCCGGCCATCGAGCATCTGGCCTGCGGGCTTTGGCTACCAGGCCGGCATCAAATTCGTCGCACCCGAGGACCTTTCGCGACTGACTGCGGACATGCTTCGCCCGGGTTATGCCGATAGCGAGGTACGCGCGGTGCTGGGCGAGAATCTGCTGCGCGTGGTGCGCGAGGTCTGGCAATGAGCGATTCGCTCGAAGTGCTTTCGAACGACGTGCTGTTCGGCATGATGTCGGAATCGCCGGACATCGCCGTGGCGCTTGGAGTGTGCGAAGTCGCGGGGCGCGCCTTGCCGCAGGGCAATCTCCCGGACTTTTCTGAAGAGGGTACGCACAGGCGGCGGCGGATGGTGGAGGGGTGGTCGCAGCGGCTTGCGCGTGTTCCGGCGGGCGGGGCTCATGCGGACGACGACCTCACCCGCCAGTCGCTGCGCTTCATCTTCGAACGGGGGTTTCAGAATCGCTTCTCCGGCAGCGCCGGCTTCGACTACGCGGATCACCTCGATCCGGTGACGCATATCACCGGCGTTCACTCGGTGGCCATAGAGCTTCTCGGTCGCGACCATCCGCTGGCCTCGCTTGAAGATGCAAGATGCTACGTCGAGCGGCTGGCGAAGCTCCCTCAGGCTCTCGCTGATGCTCAATCCAGCCTGGAAGAGCGGCGCGCGCGCGGGTTCGTGGCGCCGCGTATCGTCCTGAAGCGTGCGATTGACGACATCTGCGGATGCATGGCTGCTGAAGGGTCCGCGCAGCTGTTCTTTACGAGGCTCCGCGCCGCCTTGCAGTCCGTAGCCCGAAACGATGCGGCTCCCTTGCTCGAGCGCGCGATGTCGATCATCGAATCCGAATTGCGGCCGGCTTATGCATCGCTCGTCGACGAGCTCGAGGCGCATGTAGCGGTCGGACGCGAATCGATCGGCAGCGGCGGCCGGCCGGGAGGCGACGCGTTCTACGCCTGGCGATTCGCCGGCCACACGACGAGCTCGCTGACACCCGAGAAGGCCCATGCGATCGGGCGCGAAGAGCTCAAGCGGCTCCACGCGGAACTGGGCGCGTTATTTTCGGAGTTGAACTACACGGGCTCGCTCGCGGAGGCCTTCGCGCAGCTGGCGGCAGCCGATGCATTTCCGCCAGGCGGGTGCGGGCGCCAGGAGATTCTCGCGGTCACTCGATCGACCGTGCTTGCCGCCAAGCAGATGATGCGGCCGCTATTCAACCTGTGGCCGACAGCGGACGTGACCGTCGAGGCGATCGCGCCGGAGCACGAGCAGTCCATGCACAGCACTTACGTGCCGCCCCATCCGGCCTCGGGCAAGGGCGGGATCTTCTGGATCAACCTGCAACAGAGCGCGTCGCAGCCGCGCGGTGAGCTGGCGGTGGTGACGTTTCATGAGACCTGGCCGGGGCATCATCTGCAGTTGACCCTGGCGCAGGAAGCTGCCCCGTCACCTCTGCGTCGCGCGCTGTTGTTCAATGCCTACCTCGAGGGTTGGGCCAAATATGCAGAAGCGCTTCCGACCTCTTTCGGGCTGGTTGATGAAACACTCGCCCGTGTGGCGGCCCTGCGCAGTGAGCTCTATTCAACGGCGACTCTGGTGCTCGACACGGGCGTGCACGTGCATGGCTGGTCTTTCGACGAGGCGGTACGCTTCTTCAGCGAACAGACGGGCGGCAATCCCAAGCTCGCCCAGATGGTCGCCTACCGGAGCATCGCCGAACCTGCGCAGCTGGCCTCGTACAAGATTGGGCTATTGACCGTACGCAAGCTCAAAGCGGATTTCGAGAGGACGCGCGGTAGCGCGTTCCGGATCCAGGATTTCCACGATGCATTCCTGTCGTCCGGCGCTTTGCCGCTGGACGTCTTGGAGCGGAGCCTGAGTGGAGGTCGGTCAGGAACGGTGGACGCGGTGAATCCAAGCAGTTGACGTCGCCCGGGATACTCGCGCTCTCTGCGCTGGCAGCACAGGTCAAACTTGCCCTCGCCAGCAACAAGGTCATAGAGGAGTGTGAGCACTCCGACCGTGTACCACGCGTACAATGCCGACGACTGGGCGCGCGCTCGCGCGGCCAGGCTGTCTATAGTTGTAATGGCTGCTGGGATGAGCGCAGCTTGTCACTTTACCCTCCGCCTGCCTATGCGGGCCGAGCAATTTCTTATGCGTGAGGAACCGGAGCAATCAGATGACGCAAGTAATCCCTCATTTCACACCCGGCCGGGTGGCGGGGCCCTGGGTATTCGTGTCAGGCCAGCTGCCCATGGATGCGAACCGCAAGGTCGTCCCCGGCGGCATTCGCGAGCAGACGGCGAAGTGCCTGGAAAATCTGGCAGCGATTCTCGCCAAGGAAGGCCTGACTCTCGATCACGTGGTCAAAACCACGGTATGGCTCACTCGCACCGAGGACTTCGCCGAGTACAACAAGGCCTATGCTGAATTCTTCAAGGGCACACCGCCCGCCCGCTCGACGGTCCGCGCCGACCTCATGGTCGATGCGCTGATAGAGATCGAGGCGATTGCGATGCGCGGCACTTAGCCGCAATCACGTATTGGCCCGTGGTTCTTGATCTCAAGGACTATGCGTCCCGACCAGCCCGGATAATCCACCACGCGCTCGACGGTGAGCGATATGGCGAAGTGGAATCTCGCTCTGTATGGTGGCAAGGTCATGAGCCCGGAATCGTTCAAGTTGATGATGACGCAGGGCCGGCTCAACGACGGCAAGCCCGCGAGCGCTGCGATCTTTCATCTGCCGGGTGAAGAGCCGCATCAGTCGCCGGCAGGTTTCGGCCCAATGGGGTACACCATGGGCCTGCATACCGGCACGCTCGACGGGCATCATTTCATCGGGCATGAAGGCGCCATCTTCGAATTCAGCAGCATCGTAGAGAATTACCGTGAAGAGGGTTTCATGCTGATCGTGCTGTCCAACACTGAAGGCGATGCGGGTCGGCTCGAGATGGAAGCGGCGCGCATTCTATTTCCAGCTCCGGCCCATTGATGCTGCACGTCCCGACGCCGCTGTTCGACGACGAGGCGACGTCCAAGCGGATCGGCCGGCGGGTTACGCTGAAAATGGAATGCTTTCAGCCTGTCGGCTCTTTCAAGATTCGGGGCATTGGTTTGCTTTGCGAGCGCGCTTTCGCCGCCGGCAAGCGTATATTCGTGTCCTCGTCCGGGGGGAATGCGGGTTTCGCGGTCGCGTATGCCGCTCACAAGCTGGGCGCAACGGCATCCGTGGTCGTTCCGTCCACGACGCCGGGCGAGACATGCGATCTCTTGCGGCTGTATGGCGCTGAAGTCACCGTGCAGGGTGATGTTTGGGATGTCGCGGATCTGCATGCGCGCGAGCTGGCGGCTGATGACACTGCTGCATACGTTTCTCCGTTCGATCACCCGACGCTGTGGGAAGGCCATGCGACCCTCGTCGACGAGATGGCGAAGGCCGGCCCGAAGCCCGATGTCATCATCGTTTCCGTCGGCGGTGGCGGCCTGATGTGCGGAGTTCTCGAAGGACTGCATCGCAACGGCTGGCAGGACGTGAAGCTGCTGGCCGTCGAAACCCTCGGCGCAGAATCACTGCATCGTTCGATGGCGGAAGGGCATCTCGTCACGTTGCCGCCATCACTTCGATCGCCAAAAGCCTGGGAGCGAGGCGCGTGGCCAGCGAGGCGCTACGCTGGACCACGCGTCATCCGGTCGAGTCGGTCGTGGTCTCCGACGAATCGGCACTGCTAGCTTGCGTGCGCTTTGCCAAAACCCAACGCGTAATCGTCGAGCCCGCCTGCGGTGCAGCCCTTGCACGTCGCGCACGAAGACCATGCGAGCCTCGGCCAGTCCAAGCACGTCGCAGTAGTCGTCTGCGGCGGAATCAGCGTGGGCCTAGTCACCCGGGAACTCGCTAAAGTATCGAAGTAGACACACTATCCGCGTGCGAATTCGCACGCGTCATCACCGCGGCGTATGTGCACGCCCCCGCGTTCCGCGGATCGAGCAATTTGAATTGGCAATTTCAGGTGATCGGAATAGGCAGGGAATCAGACGGCTCATATGCGTCGGCGCCTGACTCGTAAACTGAATAGCCCGTCAGAATTAATCTGATAATTTTGCTCAGAGTTCACCTAGAATGTGCAGTAGTATCACGCATCTGGGGGAATAGCATGACAAAAAACGCCACGATTCCATTCGAGCTCGACGAATTCGATATCAAGCTGCTGGATGCGCTGCAGGAGAATAATCAGCGCACCAGCGAGGAGCTGGCCGACCTCGTTCATCTATCGCCAGCCTCGTGTCTGCGGCGCGCCAAGCGTCTTCGCGAATCGAAGGTGATCTCGGCCGACGTCTCGATCGTCTCGCCCGAAGTCATCGGACCGAGGATGACGATGATTGTGATGGTGTCTTTCGAGCGCGAGCAGCACGACCTGATCGACTCCTTCAAGGCCTCGATGCGCGCTAATCCGCAGGTCACGCAGTGCTACTACGTGACCGGCACGTTCGACTTCGTGATGATCATCTCGGTGAAGGATGTCGTGGATTACGAAGCGTTCACGCGCAAGTTCTTCTTCGAGAACCGCAACGTGAAGCGCTTCGACACGCTCGTCGCCATGAGCTGCGCGAAGTTCGACGTGAGCGTGAAGGCGTCGCTGGCGCTAGAGAAATAGCTGCGCCCCTCGACGCCGCTATTACTCGTTCACTCGCTCCATGGAGACGCAGCGCTGCACAGGGGGACGCAGCCATTGGCGCGCCGCGCAGGCCGGAGCCTCGGGCAGATCGTCGCCATTGAACGCTAGCCGGCTGAGCATCAGTGCCGGTTCGGTGTCTGCGATGCACCAGTCCCCGAACAGGTTTTCCGCCCCGACAGGCAGCAGTGCCTCCGCCGCAAAGATCAAAGCCTCGACTGCCGATCGCGCCTCGTCGGACAAAGGAAAAACGACGTCGGTGGTCCGTTCCATGCGGATTGGCATGAGATCGCTGCGCAGCCAGGCTTGAATCTGTCGCACCCGCGATCTCTGGAGCAGGTCTTGCGGATAAATCGCCGCATGACGCGGTACGGGAAATGCCTCCTCCAGATAGTCCGTGATGGCAGAAACTCTGAAAGCGAAAAGCCATCATGCACGAGTGTCGGCACCCGCCCCGTCAGCGAACGCCGGCGATAAGTTGCTCTCCTGAGAGGACCAGTCGGCAGGGACTACCTGCCGAGAAAATCCATCTTCCCCAGCTCCACTCCGTTATGGCGCAGGATGTTGTAGGCCGTTGTCACGTGAAAGAAGACGTTCGGCAGGGTGTGATTCATCAGGTACGGCAGCCCCTGCATGCTCTTCTCGCTACTGCGCGTCTTCCAGGAAATCGTCTTGTCCTCCGACCCGTCGATCTGCGCCGCGGTGTGCTTCTGCATATCGTCGATCGCCTTTCGAACCCGCGCAATGAGCTCGGGGAACGACGTTTCGGTGTGCTCGTAGGTAGCGACTTCAACGCCAGCGAGCCGCGCAGCACCGCCCGTTGCCGAGTCGGTTGCAATCTGCACCTGCTTCGCCAGCGGAAACATGTCGGGAAACAGTCGCGCATTGAGCAGCGCTGCAGGATCGATCTTGCGAGCCTCCGCGTGCGCCGCTCCCTTCTCCAGAATCGCCGCGAGATTGTTCAACGTGCGTACGAACACCGGCACCGAGGCCTGATACATCGAAGATTTCATTTACTGCTCCTGACCGAGTTGGCGGCGTATGGCTTCTTCGCGAGCGTCATCCACCGCGAGCAATACACCATCGGCATCTACTGCGCTCTCGTCACGCGCGAAGATGCCCGTTAATTTGCTGTCCGCCTGCAGGTCGCCCTGCTCGAACAGGGCCCACATTTCGCGTGCGAATTCGGTGCTCAGCAGCTCGGGCGCAAACTGCCCGAGCGTGCCTCTGATGTTGTTCACGTCGCGCTCGAGCATGGCGAGCGCGGCATTGTTGCTCGAGGCATTGACCGCCTGCGGCAGATCGATGATCACCGGGCCGCCGGCGTCGACGAGGACGTTGAATTCCGACAGGTCTCCATGGATGAGCCCTATGCTCAGCATCCGCACGACCTGTTGCATCAGGAAATGGTGATACTCGCGGGCCGTCTCGGGCGACAGGTTCAGCTCGCCGAGGCGCGGTGCCGGGTCTCCAGCCGCATCGGTCACCAGTTCCATGATCAGCACATCGTTGAAATAGCCGATAGGCTGCGGCACGCGCACGCCGGCGGCGACCAGTTGATACAGCGCAGTCACCTCGACGTTCTTCCAGGCGGATTCCTGCTCCTTGCGGCCGAAACGCGTGCCCTTGTTCATGGCGCGAGTCTGACGGCTGCCGCGCACCTTGCGGCCTTCCTGGTAATGGGCTCGATTCTTGAAGCTGCGCTGGGCCATGTTCCGGTACACCTTGGCGCAACGGGTCTGGGTTCCCGAACGCACCAGGTACACGGTGGCTTCCTTGCCGCTTTTCAGCGGACGGATCACTTCATCGATGACGCCGTCGTCGATCAGTGGCTGCAGGCCTTCGGGGGTTTTCATGAGGTGCTGACCCGCCGCCGTGCGAAACGGTGCGGCGGGATCAGCAGCGAGCGCTTCCTACTTCGTTGTTACCGTCTTGACCTTCAGATCGAATGGCGCGCCGGTCGAGATCGTCAGCGTGGATCCCGCGGGCAGCGTCACTTCGGTGCCGGTCTTCTTGGCGGCGACCGCGCCGATTGCGCCGCCGAGAATTCCACCAATCACCTTGCCGCTCGAGCCCTTCTTGACCTGGTGCCCAAGGATGGCGCCGGCTGCGGTGCCTCCCAGGATCTTCGCCGTGTCTCGGCCGGTGTCGCTCTTGCCTTCCTCGACCAGCTCGCCATTGATCTGGATCTTCTGGCCGTCAGCCAGAATCAGGCGATCGAGCGTCAGCCCAAGCATGGGAACGCCGCCGATCTTGTTACTGCCCGAGACGACGTCCGTAACGATGCCGCTGACGCGGGAACCAGCGGGCGCGGCCACCTTGCCGCCCACCATCAGGTCTGAAGTCAGGCGCGTCTGGAAGCGCTGGTTCGCCTTGGCGGTCTTGCTCGTCAACTCCGTTACCAGCGCCACCGTCAGGTTCGTGCCGGTAGGAACCGTGAGCGTCGTTTCAACTGGCGCGGCCGGAGCCGGGGCCACCGGTGCCGCAGTCGTCTTCGGAGGTACTGACGCATAGGCCTTCGCGGCGGCTTTTTTGGCAGCGGCGGCATCGGCTTCAGCCTTGTCGACGGCGGCCTGCTGTTCTTCCGCCTTCGCAGCCAGATCAGCTTCGCGCTGCGCCAGTTCCTCTTCCTTCGCCTGCATCTCCTCGTCGCGAGCGGTGGCCGCGGCGGCTGCAGCATCCTCAGCCGGGGTCGCTTCCGGCGTGGCCGGCTTCTGGCCGCAACCCGCGAGGATCGCCCCAACGGCGAAGGCCAGCAGCGTGACAGCCAGGGGACTCGAATTCAGGACGGTATTCTTCGACATCGCGCTCTCCTAACGGCTCGCCTCGAGAGTACGGGCGGCCTTTTCACTGGAGCGAAAGATACTCTATTGGAGGGCGGTTTCCATGACTTCTGCAGGGTTGTCGGCGAATACAGACGCATGTCCGCCAGCGCCGGTGGTGCAGCCAAGCGCGCCATACCTCCACGCTTCGCGATATCCTGCCGCCATGCGCATCGAAACGTTCGAGATGGAGCGGTTGCAGTCCCAATGGGAAAACGTGGTGGACTGCGATCTCAGCGAATCAGGAACGCGGGCGGTGTCGCTCGAGGAGCTGAGAGAGTGGGGATTCGAGCTCGAGCCACTGTTGCGCACGCCTCTGAGCTACAGCCAGACCAACGGCACGATCGAGCTGCGCGAGAACATCGCGCGCATGTATCCCGGCACGACCGCGGACAACATCATGGTCACCAATGGTTCCTCCGAGGCGAATTACCTCGTGATGGCGGCGCTGGTGGAGCAGGGCAGCAGGGTGGCGTTCGAAACTCCCAATTACATGCAGGCCAAGGGCCTGGGCGCGTACTGGTCGGGCCAGCCGACGGAGTCCTTCAGACTGCGCTTCGACGCCCAATGGGAGCCGGACTGGGAAGAATTCGAGCGCGCCGTGAAGCCTGGCACCAAGGTCGTCTACCTCACCAATCCCAACAATCCCACCGGCACAGTGCTCAGCGACACCGCACGCCAGCGGATCGTTCGCCGATGTGAGGAAGTGGGCGCATGGATACTGAGCGACGAGGTCTACATCGGCAGCGAGATCGACGGCCCGCAGACCAGGACGCTGCATGGCGCTTCGGCGCGTGTCGTCGTCGTGTCGGGGCTGAGCAAGGCCTTCGGGATTCCCGGAGTGCGGATCGGCTGGATCGTCGGGCCGCCGTGGCTGGCCGCGGAAGCCTGGCGGCTGCACGATTACACCACCATCGGCCCGAGCAAGCTCTCGGATGCGATCGCCTGCTTCGCGGTGCGCGAGGACATTCGCGAAAAGCTGTTTGCACGCACCAAGCGCATCGTGCGCGAGCAGCTGCCGCTCGTGCAGGCATTCGTCAAGGATTCGCGCGGCATGCTGGATTTCAACCTGCCGGCGGCGACGGCCATGGCTTTCATGCGCTGGCGCGGGCCGGGCACCACCGCGGAATTGTGCAAGCGACTGCTCGAGAAGCGCAGCGTGCTCGTGGTGGACGGCAAGCTGCTGGGTCTCGACGGGTTCATCCGGATCTGGTCCGGCGCGCCGCGCGACAAGCTGGTCGAAGGCCTGAAGCGCTGCGCCGAAGAACTGCAGTTCCTGCATGGGCAGCGCTGAGATCGATTGCATCGCCGCCGAGCGGCGGATCCGGCCGCACGTGCTGGAAACGCCGGTGGTGCGATCTGCCTGGCTGAGCGCGTTGTGCGGCGCGCAAGTCCACCTCAAGCTCGAGAATCTGCAGGAGACCGGCGCGTTCAAGTTGCGCGGCGCGACCAACAAGCTGCTTTCGCTCGATTCGGAGCAGGCCGCACGCGGCGTGGTCACGGCTTCCAGCGGGGGCAATCATGCGCTGGCGGTGGCTGCGACGGGCGCAAAGCTGGGGATTGCCACCGAGGTATTCGTGCCGGCGCGTATCGATCCGGCGCGCCGCGAGAAGATCGAGTCATTCAAGGCGAAAGTCCGGTTGGTCCAGGGCGAGCCGTTGCTGGCGGAACAGACGGCACGGCGCGAAGGCGAGCGCACGGGGCGCGAGTACGTTTCGCCGTACAACGATCCCGACGTCATCGCCGGCCAGGGCACGATCGCGGTGGAGCTGCTGCGTCAATTGCCGAGAGTGGACGCAGTGTTCGTCGCTGTCGGCGGGGGAGGACTGATTGGCGGCATCGGCGCTCATTTCAAGAAGGCGTCGGCGCAAACCCAGGTGGTCGGATGCTGGCCGACCAATTCGCGGGCCTTGTTCGAGTGCATGCGCGCCGGGCGTATCGTCGAAGTGGCGGAAGAGCGCACTCTCTCCGTGAGTACCGCGGGCGGTGTCGAGGAAGGCGCGGTCACCCTGCCGCTTTGCCAGGAAGTGGTCGACCGCTCGCTGCTGGTGAGCGAGGCGGAAATCCTGGACTCTCTGCGAGGCGTGTACCGCGAAGAGGGCCATCTCGTCGAAGGCGCTGCGGCAGTTGCAGTGGCGGCGCTACGCCAGGCTGCGAGAGACTACGCCGGCAAGACGGTAGTCGTGCTGATCTGCGGGGGCAATGTCGATTCGCAGATTGCGGCACGGGTCGCGGCTTCCTGAGCAGGAGTGATCGATGAGCGTGACGATAAGGAAGACCGAGCCGCGCGATGAGAGTCGCTGGCTCCAGATGTGGGCGGGCTACCTGCGGTTCTACGAGAGCAGGCTGCCGAAATCCGTCACGCGCAGCACCTGGGCGCGAATTCTGGATTCCGCCTCACCGATTCATGGAATCGTGGCCGAGAGCCGCGGCAAGGGTGTCATTGGCATGGCGAACTACGTGGTGCATCAAAGCACCTGGGAGTCCGCGCCGATCTGCTATCTGGAGGATCTCTACGTCGATCCGGAAAAGCGCGCGGCCGGCGTCGGCGAGGCGCTGATCGACTGGCTGGTGGCCGAGTCGAAGCGCAAAGGATGGGCCAGCCTCTACTGGCACACCCAGGAGCACAACTATCGGGCGCGTGGGCTATACGACAAGTACACCCGCCACAGCGGCTTCGTGCGCTACGTCGTCAAGCCGTAGGCGTTGGCTATCAAGGCTTGCGGAACCTGAAGAGGAACTGATCCGTCTTGTGGCGGATCGACGGATCGAACACCAGCTTGGTGTGATCGTCGTTGCCGTCCTTGAGCACCTGGTCCTCGGCATCCAGCTTGAAGCCGGCCTTCTCGAACTCCCGCTTCACCGCCTCGGGATCGATCCGATGCAGCTTCTGCACTGAATCCGCAGGATCGCTACCCGCGCTCGCCACGTGATCCTGCACGACCACGACCCCACCCGGGCTTGAGGGCGTCGAACAAGCCGCCGAGCATCTGTGCGACATCGCCCATGGGGCTCTTTGCTCCCTCGGGCGTGTAATAGACATCGTGATACGACATCACGAACAACGCCGCATCCAGCGACTTGTCGGCGAGCTTGAGATTCGGAATCTCGGCCACTCGCAGCGAAGTGTTCGGCACGCGCTTGTCCGCGAAGCGCTTGACCAGTTCCTGGCCGACGAAGCCGGCGTAACCGCCATTGTTGTAGACGATGACCTTGCCCTTCTCACCGACGATGCGCGCCAGGAGTTCGCTGTAATAGCCGTCACCCGCGAAGTAGTCGATGACCTGCATTCCGGGCCGCGCACCGAGGAAGTTGAGCACGGTTTCCGGCTTGGCCCACTCATCCCGCTCGCGGTCGGCCTGCGGGCGGTCAGGGCTTGCGATGGAGGCCTTGATTGCCGCCGGATCCGCATGCGCGGGCTTCGCATCGGCCGGGCTCAGAGCGAGCGCCATTAATAGGGACGCCAGGGTCGCAGAGACTGCTGAGCTATGCATGATTTCCCCCGTTTGACGGTCGGCGAGGCGAGGAGCGGCGCGAAATTATGCGGCGTCCGTGTCGGAGCGCGCAATACGCCGCGCGCGCGTCTGCAGCGATCGGGGGTCTGCTCTTTGCGCCAGCGCCTGCTTGGTCAGGCGGTGATCCGCTCCGAGCGAGTTGGTGAGCGACTCGATGGCCCGCTCCGTTGAGTCGCGAGCTCGGTTCCGATCGCCTTTGGCCTCGAGCGCCGCTGCAAAGATCAGCAACGCTTCGCCTACATCGGCGCTCTGTCGCGGATTGCGCGCAACCCCTTCTGCCGTGCGCAGACTGGCCGCAGCGAGCGACTCCGCCTTGTCCACCCGGCCGCTCTCTAAAAATAGATGCGCGCGGCGGCAGTGAGCGCAGCCGCCAGGCCAGGCACGGCTTCTCCGTCGGATAGCCGAATTGCGTGAGCGAGGCATCGATCTCGCGCGCGGCGGCGCCGGTTCGATCCCGGGCAAGCTCGAGCTCAGCGAGCGTCCGGGACATATCTGCCAGCCGATCCTGGTTGGCCGTTTCGTTCGCCCGCCATGCCTGCCGCGCCTCCTAGTCGGCCAGACTCAATCCGCCGCTGGTGGCCGGTGGCGAAGTGACCAGCGGTTACGACTTCAGCCCGGACAGCAGCTTCGTGGTCTACGTGGCGAACTAGGACACCGCGCTGCGCACCGACCTGTACAGGGTCGACGTTGCAGCCCCCGGCTTGGTGACCAGGATCAATGCGGAGCTCGTCGCGGACGGCAATGTCGTCGGATTTCACGTTCGCGCGGACAGCACGCACGTCGGCTACATCGCCAATCAGAATGATCCGGGAATCTACGAGCTGCTCGAGACCGATCAGGGCGCGGGCGTTTCGACTCGCCTGAGTGACACTCTGACATCCGGTGGAGAGGTATGGGATTTCACATTTGTTAAATAAAGATCCTCCGACCCATGAGTCCCACGCTCGCGTGGGCTATTTTTTTGCGACGCGGGTCACACTTTTTACACAGCAGTCGTGGCGCGTCATTCATCGCCTGTCGCGCGCAAAAAAATAGATTCAAAACACCAGCTGATTGCTTTCGCGGCGAGTGATGCTTCGGTAAAGTCGCGCGTGAATAAATAGAACGATCGCTGGGGCTTTTCGATGTCGATTGCACTCCGACTGGCTGCGGTGCTCGTGCTCTTGAGCGCGAACGTTGCGGTTGCGAACAAGGTTCGGGGGGACTGGTCATCCCTCGGCGAATGGCCACTCATCGCCGTTCATGCCGTGCTCACCCCTGACGGTCGCGTGCTCACTTATGGCACCGACGGCAACGGCAGCCAGACTGGCAAATTCATTTACGACGTTTGGGATCCCGCCGCGGGCGGCATCCAGAACGGCCACCTGACGCTGCCCAACGGCACCAACACCGACATTTTCTGCAGCTCGCAGGTGATCCTGCCCGGCAGCGGCGATATCTTCATCGCCGGCGGCGACAACTTCGTGGGCGGTTCCACCACCAACACGGCAAACAACAATTCGAACGTGTTCAACACGTCGAACCTCGCGCTGGCGAGGGGCAACAACATGAAGCGGTCGCGCTGGTATTCCTCGTCTATAACGCTGGTGAATGGCGAGACGTACATTCAGGGCGGCAAGAGCGGCACTCCCTACCCTGAAGTACGCAGCTCGAGCGGCGTATTCCGGGCGCTGAGCTCGGTCGACACGAGCTCGCTCGCCTCACGCTATCCCCGCAACTTCGTCGCACCTGATGGCCGTGTATTCGGCTACGACGAAGACGGGCGCATGTACTACGTGAACACGGCCGGCGCGGGCTCCATTGCACTCGGCGCGCAACTTCCGGGGCCGCCCCGATATCCGTCCAGCGCAGTCATGTTCCGGCCCGGGCGTATCCTGCAGATCGGCGGCAACACCACCGCCTCCTACCTGATCGATATCAATGGCTCGAGTCCGGCGGTCACGACGACGCAACAGATGTCATCGGTGCGGTACTGGGTCACCGCCACAGTGATAGCGGACGGGCGCGTGATCGCCACCGGCGGCAGCGCGAAGGACAACCTGCTGACCGGAGTGAACAATACTGCATCGATATGGGATCCCGACACGGGGCAGTGGACCCAGGGCGAAGAGGGGCACATCGCCCGCCTTTACCATTCGACTGCCCTGCTGCTGCCTGATGCGACGATGCTGGTCGCGGGCGGTGGTGCCCAGGGGCCGCTCACCAACCTGAACGCGGAAATCTACTATCCCCCCTATCTCTACAACTCGAGCGGCGGGTTCGCCGCCCGCCCGGTGATCGATTCCGCGCCGAATGCGCTGGCCCTGGGGCAGGACTTCAGCATCGATGCGTCCGGGCCCGACTCGATCGCCCGCGTGACGCTGGTGAAGACCGGCTCGGTGACCCACAGCTTCAACATGGACCAGCGCTTCATCGAGCTGTCCTTCTCACACAGCGGCGGCCCGTTGCACGTCCAGGCGCCGACGGTGGCCGGCGTTGCGCCGCCGGGGTACTACCTGCTGTTCGTCATCGACTCGAAGGGCGTGCCGTCGGTGGCGAAGATCGTCAGGATGAACATTGGCGGTGGCGTGCCTCCACCTCCGCCACCTCCCCCGCCGACATTCACGCTTAATCCGCTGCCTCTGGCGCCTCCGGAGCAATCAGAAAACAACGTGACGTATACCGCGAGTGTGGACAATCCGGCCGGCGTCACATTCTCATGGTTCTTCGACGACGGCACGCCGCAGACCGCTCCTTCCTCATCGCCGACGATTTCGCATACCTTCACCCAGCCGGGCGTCTATTACGTCACCGTCACCGCCAGCCGCGACGGCAGTCCGTCGCAGACGAAGACCCTCACCCAGATGATTCATCTGCCGCTGACTGCCTTGCCGCCGACGGCATCGGGCAACGTTGCCTATGAGGCGGAAGGCAATGGCCGGGTGTGGATCGTCAATCAGGACAACGACAGCGTGTCCGTCTTCAATGCCGCGACCAACTCGCGCGTGGCGGAGATTGGAGTGGGCACACGCCCGCGCGCCGTGGCGGTCGCGCCGGACGGCAAGATCTGGGTTACGAACAAGCTCTCGGGCACCATCAGCGTGATCGATTCGCAATCCCTGCAGATCAGCAGGACCATCACGCTCCCCAATGCCTCGCAGCCCTTCGGCCTGGCGTTTTCGCCCGATGGCAACGCAGCGTACGTCGTGCTCGAAGCCTTGGGGCAGGTTCTAAAGTTGAATCCCACCACGGGCGCGCAACTCGACATTGCCGCGGTTGGAGCAAATCCGCGCCACCTCTCCATATCGGCCAACGGGGCAACGATCTACGTCGCGCGGTTCATTAGTCCGCCGCTGGCGGGCGAGGGCACGGCGAACGTGCAAACCAGCGGGGGCGGTCAGGTTGCTGCGGTCAACGCCGGCTCGATGACCGTCGTCGATACCATAGAGCTGCGCGTGAGCACGAAACCCGACGCCGACGACCAGGGCAGTGGGCTACCCAACTATTTAGGCGCGCCGGTTATTTCCCCGGACGGTTTGACGGCGTGGGTCCCGTCCAAGCAGGACAACGTGGGGCGCGGCACCCTGCGCATCGGCCGCGAGCTCAACTTCCAGAACACGGTGCGCGCGATCAGCTCACGAATCGAGCTTGGGTCTCGCCAAGAAGATTTCTCCGCGCGGATCGACCACGACAATTCCAGTGTGGCGAGTGCGGCGGCATTCGAACCGTTCGGTGTCTATCTCTTCGTGGCTCTCGAAACCAGCCGTGAGGTCGCGGTGATCGATGCCTATCGCGGCTTGCCGCTCTTCCGGTTCCCGGTCGGGCGTGCTCCGCAGGGCCTCGCGGTCTCGCGCGACGGAAAGAGACTGTACGTCAACAATTTCATGGACCGCACGCTCGGCATCTTCGACCTGAAGCCGCTGATCGAACAGGGAGAATCCACGGTGCCGCCGATCAGTGCGCCGGCAGCGGTGGGCACCGAGAAGCTCAGCCCGAAAGTCCTCAAGGGCAAGCAGTTCTTCTATGACGCGAAGGACGCCCGGCTCGCGCGGGACGCCTATCTCAGCTGCGCCAGCTGCCACAACGACGGCGGGCACGACGGGCGGGTCTGGGATCTCACCGGCTTCGGCGAAGGATTGCGCAATACCGTCGCGCTCCAGGGACGCGCCGGCGCCCAGGGGTTCCTGCACTGGAGCGGAAATTTCGACGAGGTCCAGGACTTCGAAGGCCAGATCCGCAATCTCGCCGGCGGCACCGGCCTGATGGGCAATGCTGCCTTCAACACCGGCACGCGCAGCCAGCCGCTGGGAGATGCAAAGGCCGGCGTGAGCTCGGACCTCGATGCGCTGGCCGCCTACGTGCAGTCGCTGGCGACGTTCATGAAGAGTCCGCTCCGCACCTCGACCGGCGCGCTCACCACGACGGCCGAGGCAGGCAAGGCCTTATTCAGCAGCGCCGGCTGCTCGCAGTGCCATGCCGGCACGACCTTCACCGAGAGCGGGTCGGCCACGCTGCGCAATATCGGCACCATCAAGCCTTCGAGCGGCAAGCGACTGGACGGGCCACTCACCGGCATAGACACGCCGACGCTGCGCGATGCGTGGGCCACGGCTCCCTATCTGCACGACGGCTCGGCTGCGACACTGGCCGATGCGGTGTCGGCGCATTCCGGCATCTCGTTGGGCGCCAGCGACCTGTCGAAAGTCGTGGCCTACGTCGAGCAGATCGGCTCGCAGGAGTCCTCGGCGCCGGGCACCGACTCCATCGCGCCGACGACGCCGCCGAATTTCGCCGCAGCCCTCGCTTCCGGCAAGCCGAAGCTCACCTGGGGGGCCTCGTCTGACAATGTCGGCGTAACGCAGTACGCGATTTTTCGCTCGACCGACGGGACGCTGGGAAATGAAGTTGCGCGCACCACGGCGCGAAGCTGGATCGACCCCTCGTTCGCGGAGGGCGTCACGTATACCTACGCCGTCAAGGCATTCGATGGCGCCGGCAACGCCAGTGGCGCGACTGCGCTCAAGTCCGTTCTGGTCAACCAGGTCAAGCCGAGCGCTCCCACCAGCTTCGATGCGGCGCTGAACGGCGCGGGAGACCCGGTCCTGAGCTGGAGCGGCGCGACGGACAATGTCGGCGTAACGGGCTACTTCGTTTACCGTTCGACCAGCACCTCTCTCGGATCGCAGATCGCCACGACTGGCACAACGTCGTGGACAGACTCGACCGCGGTGGCCGGAAAGACCTACACCTATTCCGTGAAGGCCTTCGACGCGGCGGGCAATGTCAGCGCGCGCTCGCCTTCGGATACCATCAAGGCACAATGAAACGCCTGGGGCTGGCAGCGGCACTGACGGTTTGCGCGCTCACGGTCGCGACCGCGGTGGCAGGCGAGACGCCCTGGGCACAAGACGAGACGGTTCTGATTGCCACGCCGCCGCGAGCGATCGCCGATTTCACGCTCACCGATCAGCAGGGCAGGGATTTCAAGCTCTCGAGCCTGCGCGGGCAACGAGTGCTGGTATTCTTCGGTTTCACGCATTGTCCGGACATCTGTCCGGCCACTCTCCTCAAGCTTCGTCAGCTCAAGCAGGCTGCGCCGCAAGAGCTCGCGGACGTGCGCGTGGTCATGATCAGCGTCGATGGAGACCGCGACTCGCCGCGGCTGTTGAAGGAATACCTGAGCGCGTTCTGGCCCGACTTCATTGGCCTGACGGGCACTCCGGCCGCGGTGCGCGACATCGCCGCAAGGTTCCCCGCAGTGTTCATCAAGGGGATTCCGCCGGCGCCCGGTGGCGACTATTCAGTCCAGCACAGCTCGCTGGTGTACGTGCTCGACGAGGCGGGGCAGCTGCGCGCTGAATTCTCCGATTCGCAAGTCGATGCGATGGCCAGCTACTTGCGCACTCTCACGGCGTCACAGAAATAGCCTCTGCGCGCCGCTTATGTCGGGTTGGCAGCGGAGGCTGCGGTCGATTGGCTAGAGTCCCGTACGCATAACTAGAACGAAGTCTTCCGGGGTATCCCATGTCGGTCCTGTTCCGCATCATCGCGGGGCTCGCGCTCACCTGCGCAACCGCCGCTTTCGCCGATAACGTCCGTGGCGCGTGGTCTTCGCCAGGAAGCTGGCCATTGATCGCCGCCCACGCAGCGCTTACTCCAGACGGCCGGGTGCTGACTTACGGCACGGACGGCAACGGCGTGCAGACCGGCCTCTTCATCTACGACGTTTGGGACCCGGCGGCCGGCAGCATCGGAGGCGGGCACCTGACGCTTCCCAACGGCACGAACACCGACCTCTTCTGCAGCTCCCAGGTGATCCTGCCGCGCAGCGGCAATGTCTTCATCGCCGGGGGCGACGTCTACATCAATGGCGGCACGACCAACACGGGCAACAACAACAGCAACGTGTTCTTCACGGCCACCAATTCAATTGCGCGCGGCAACAACCTCAACCGTGCCCGCTGGTACTCCAGCTCGACGACGCTCCTCAACGGAGATACCTATATTCAGGGCGGCAATGGCGGCGGCGACCGACCGGAGGTGCGCGATGCCAATGGCGTGTTCCGCCTGCTTTCCTCAGCGGACACGAATGCGCTCTCGACCGCCTTTCCGCGCAATTTCGTCGCCCCGGATGGCCGCATCTTCGGCTTCGATACCAATGGGCGCATGTACTACGTCAACACTGCCGGCAATGGCTCCATCGCCCTCGGCGCGCAGTTGCCTGGAATCACGCGGTGGACCTCCAGCCCGGTGATGTTCCGGCCGGGACGCATTTTGCAGATCGGCGGCATCAGCACGGCTGCATACATCATCGACATCAATTTCGCGTCGCCTGTCGTGACTTCCACCCAGCCTCTCTCATCGGCGAGAGAGTGGGTAAGCGCCACTGTCATCGCGGACGGAAGGGTGGTGGCAACCGGCGGCAGCGCCTCGGACAACGCGCTGGTCGGTGTCAACAACACCGCGGAAATCTGGAATCCAGCGACGGGCCAATGGACTCAGGGCACTGCGGGGCAGAATGCGCGGCTCTATCACTCCACTGCGCTGCTGTTGCCCGACGCGCGCGTGCTGGTGGCGGGTGGCGGCGCACCAGGGCCGCTGGTCAATTTGAATGCCGAAATCTATTCACCGCCGTATCTCTATAGCGGGCCCGGAGTGCTCGCGGCACGACCCGGTATCGCGTCGGCGCCCGACTCTCTCTTTCTGGGTGAGCCTTTCAGCATCACGGCGACGGGCCCGAATGCGATTGCGCGAGTGACCCTGGTGAAGACCGGCTCAGCTTCCCACAGCTTCAACATGGACCAGCGATTTCTGGAGCTGCCGTTCACGACTTCCGGCGGCGTGCTGAACGTTCAGGTGCCGGCAGCCGCTGGCACTGCCCCTCCCGGCTACTACCTGTTGTTCGTCATCGATTCGCAAGGCGTGCCGTCGGTGGCCAGGATCGTTCTGATGAACATTGCGGGCACGCCAGTTCCACCGCCACCACCGCCACCTCCGCCGCCGCCGCCTTTCACGCTCAATCCATTGCCGGTGTCGGCGCCCGCGGCTTCCGGCGCGACGGTCACATTTACGGCAACCGCTGCGAACGGCACAGGCGTGCTCTATTCCTGGTATTTCGACGACGGCACCGCTGCAACGGCGCCGTCATCCTCGGCCACCATTACCCACACGTTCACGCAGCCAGGCGTGCACTACGTGACCGTCACTGCGACTCGCAATGGCGATGCGGCGCAATCGCAGACAATCGCGCAGATGGTTCACCTGCCGCTGACTGCCCGCGCGCCGTCTGCCTCAAGCAACGTGGTGTATGAATCGCGGGACGGCGGACGCATCTGGCTGGTCAATCAGGATAACGATTCGGTGTCGGTGCTCGACGGCGCTACGAACGCCTTGCTCGCGGAAATCGCCGTGGGCAAGCGGCCACGATCGCTCGCCATCGCTCCTGACGGACGCGTATGGGTAGTCAACAAGCTCGATGCCAGTATCAGCGTGATCGACCCGGCCACCCTCAATGTTGCACAGATCATCGCGCTTCCGCTGGCGTCGCAGCCGTTCGGTATCGCATTCGCACCGGGCAGCGGCCGCGGCTTCGTGGCGCTCGAGGCGGCCGGACTGCTTCTCGAGCTGGATCCGCTCACGGGGGTGCAGGTAGGCAGTGTTCCCGTCGGCGCCAACCCCCGCCATCTGTCGATTGCGAGCAATGGCACGACGGTGTTTGTCTCTCGCTTCATCAGTCCGCCGCTGCCCGGCGAGAGCACGGCCATCGTGCAAACGACCGGCGGCGGCGAAGTGGTTCTGGTCGACGCCGCGAGCATGAGCGTCACCAGCACCATCAGTCTCCATGTGAGCACGCGCCCCGATTTCGAGAACCAGGGCGGAGGCCTTCCCAATTATCTCGGGGCGCCGGCCATCTCACCGGATGGCCTCACCGCATGGGTCCCGTCAAAGCAGGACAACGTGCGGCGCGGCACGTTGCGCAATGGCTTCAATCTCAACTTCCAGAACACGGTGCGCGCGATCAGCTCGAAGATCACCCTCGCAGGGCGCATCGAGGAGCCGGCGGCGCGCATCGATCACGACAATGCGGGATTGGCGAGCGCCGCAGCGTTCGAGCGCTACGGTGTCTACATGTTCGTCGCGCTGGAGACCAGCCGCGAGATCGCCGTGGTCGATGCCTATCGCGGCCTGGAGATCTTCCGCTTCAACGCCGGTCGCGCTCCACAGGGCCTGGTGGTGTCCGCGGACGGCAAAACGCTCTACGCGAACAATTTCATGGACCGCACGCTCGGAGTCTTCGACCTGAAACCGCTGGTCGAGCGGGGTGAATCGAATGTGCCGCAGATCTCTGCGCCGCGTGCCATCGACACGGAGAGGCTCGGCGCGAGGATGCTGAAGGGCAAACAGCTCTTCTACGATGCCAGGGACACGCGTCTCGCGCGCGACGGCTACATGAGCTGCGCGAGCTGTCACAACGACGGCGGCCACGACGGGCGGGTGTGGGATCTGACCGGGCTCGGCGAAGGCCTGCGGAACACGGTCCCGTTGCAGGGCCGCGCCGGGGCACAGGGATTCCAGCACTGGAGCGCGAATTTCGACGAGATACAGGACTTCGAAGGCCAGATCCGCACGCTCGCCGGCGGCACGGGGCTCATGAGCGATGCCGCATTCAATACCGGCACCCGGAGCCAGCCGCTGGGCGATGCCAAAGCGGGCGCAAGCGTTGATCTCGATGCGCTTGCGACCTACGTGAAGTCGTTGTCGGCATTCATGAAGAGCCCAAGAAGAACCTCGACGGGCGCGCTCACTGCGGCGGCGAGAGCTGGCAAGACTGTATTCGCCAATGCGAACTGCGCGCAATGCCACAGCGGGACTGCATTCACCGACAGCGACGCTGCTGTGCTCCACAACGTCGGCACGCTGAAGCCGTCGAGCGGCAAGCGTTTGGCCGGCCCCCTGGTGGGCCTGGATACGCCGACGTTGCGGGATGTCTGGGCGAGCGCGCCTTACCTGCATGACGGCTCGGCAGGGACTCTCGCAGACGCAATAACGGCTCACGAGAATGTTTCGTTGAGCGGCACGAGTCTCACCAACCTGGTGGCATACGTCGAGCAGATCGGGTCGCAGGAATCTACCGCGCCGCCGCCCATCGTCGACGCCACGGCGCCGACAATACCTGGCGATTTCGCGATCAAGAGAACGGGCGGAAATCCGCGGATCAGCTGGAGCGCGTCGACCGACGCGATCGGAGTCGCCGGCTACGCGATTTTCCGCTCGTCGAACGGCGCATTCGGCGCCGAGGTGGCGCGCACCACTCAGCGTGCGTGGGTGGACACCGCGGCGGTCGAAGGCGTCACTTACACGTATGCCGTCAAGGCTTACGACGCCGCCGACAACATGAGCGCTCGGACCGCTTTGCTCTCGTTGCTGGCATATCAGAGTCCGTCGGCGCCCGCGACCTTCAATGCCACCCTGATAGGCGGCGATCCGCGGCTCACGTGGAGCGCAGCGACGGACAACGTCGGGGTCACCGGATACATTCTGTATCGGTCCGGTGGCGCATCGCTCGGAACGGAGATTACGCGCACCGGCGCGACGAGCTGGCTCGATGCGACGGCCGCTGCCGGGAGCACCTATACGTATTCGGTGAAGGCTTACGATGCCGCAGGATTCGTCAGCTCACGCTCACCGACCGCCACGATTCAAGCGCAGTGAACGCGGGATCGTGACGGCTCAATTGGAGATGAGTGTGCGCGTTTCCTCTGCCCAGAACACGGCATCGAGGTAGGCGGCGCGAATCAGCGGCTGCGCCAGTGGCCCATACGACACGAGCTGCCACGCGCCACGCTCGTACGCTCGTGCGCATGCCAACGCAGCGCCCAGGTCATCTTCTTCGGCGAGGAGCGCGCGCACGATGGGCGCGGTCAGCGGCAATTCACCCACGATATCTTTCATCGGCATGCCGGTAATCACATCCAGCATCGAGAAGAGTCCGGTGATGAAGTGCGGTCCGGTGTCTTGCGCTCCGCCAAGCCGCCCCAGCTGTTCGCACATCCGCGCCCTCACCAGGGCGTTCACGAACAGGCTCGGGGGCCGTTCCGCAAACCCCTGCAGCGCCACGAGCGTGCAAAGCCTGCGCAGATTGTCGAGCCCCAGGATGACGATGGCCTGATGTATGGAATCGATCTGGCGCGGCAGGTTGTAGTAGCTGGAATTGATGCAGCGAAGCACCCGATAGGGCATCGCGACGTCCTGTGAGATCAGCCGCTCGATCTCGTCGAGAGATTCGACTTCGGCGTTGAGCGCCGCCACCAGGCGCAGCAGGCCCAGCCGGTTGGAAGGCACGCGCTGCGACTGAAAGGTCTGCGGGTGCTGCAGGAAGTTACCCTGGAATTCATCGAAGCCGAGCTCGTTGCACAGCTCGAACTGCTCGATGGTCTCGACTTCTTCGGCGATCAGCTTCAGGCCGCGCCCTTTCAGCTGGCGCACCAGGGCCCCGAGTTGATCGCGGTTCCGGTCGGTGATGATGACCTTGACGATGTCGGCTACCTCGAGAAGTCCGTGCCCCGTCTCGGGCTCGTAGTCATCGAGGGCGATGCGGTGGCCGCGCTGGCGCAACCCGCGGATTCCCGCAATCACATCGGGGTCGGCGGGTACGCTCTCCAGCACTTCCACTACGACGCGGTCGGCAGGCAGCGGTAGCGGTGCTTCGTCCACGAGCAGCTCGCGTGGAAAGTTGATGTGAGCGGGCAGCCCGCCGGTGAGCCTGTCGAGCCCGATTTCCAGGGCGTTCGAGATGACGCGCAAGGTGGCGTCGCGCGGATCGGCGAACTCGGCTTTCACCGCCTTCGCGGCATGGCGATAGAGCAACTCGTAAGCCACCACGACCATGCCGGCGTCATAGATGGGCTGGCGCGCCAGCAGCGCGAGATCCTGCAGGTCGAAGGCCTGCGGCACCGTGCGGTCCTGATGCCTGCCCGCGTGCAGCGGCGGGTTCTTCATCGTGAGATCTCCGGAAGGCGGCCTATTCCACGCCCCCGAGGCGCGGAACGCCGAGAGTTCAATCACACAATCGGGTTGCAAATGCGGGCATCGACGCCTATTTTGCGGCCTGGCCAGCGATCCCGGAGCGCGGATGTCCACCAAGACCCTGCCGCTCACTGATGCGGTGCACGAATACCTCCTCGGGCACTCGTTGCGGGAACCGCCGGTGCTCGCGCGCCTGCGTGCGGTCACCGCGGCGCTGCCCAACTCCAACATGCAGATCAGTCCAGAGCAGGGCCAGTTCATGCAGTTGCTGGTGAAGCTGACAGGTGCGCGCCGCTGCCTGGAGATCGGCACTTTCACCGGCTACTCGAGCCTCTGCGTGGCGCTTGCCCTGCCGCAGGATGGCCTGCTCATCACTTGCGACGTGAATTCCGACTGGACCAGCCTCGCCGCGCAGTTCTGGCGCGAGGCGGGAGTCGAGTCGCGAATCAATCTGCGCCTGCAGCCGGCCTTGCGTACGCTCGATGAGCTGGCAAGCACCGAGGCAGGGCGTTTCGATTTCGCCTTCATCGACGCGGACAAGACCGGATATTCGGCTTATTACGCAAGGTTGTTGGGGCTGTTGCGTCCCGGTGGGCTGATTGCCGTCGACAACACACTGTGGAATGGGCAGGTGGCCGACCCTGCGGATACGAGCGCCGACACAACCGCGTTGCGCGCATTCAATGCGCTCGTACACCAGGATCAACGCGTGGATATTTCGCTGGTTCCCATAGGCGACGGGCTCACCCTGTTGCGCAAGCGCTGAGCCACCGGCACGTTTGTTGCTTCCTCTTCCGCTAACCTTACCTGGGGAGGCCCGATAATGACGCTCAATTCACTGCTCATATTCATGGTCCTGTCGCAGATCGCGGTCTCGGGCTATCTGCTCTATTCGTTCAACACCATCGAGCGCGCCAGCCGGCGCCGGCACGAGGCGCTCGCAGCCCATATGGATGAGGCCCTGGCGGAAATGGAAGCGCGCCTCACCGGGAAACCCCGCGTGCGAACGCGTGCGGCCACCGCGGACAGCTCAGTCGCCGGTGGGAGAGAGCCGGAGCTCTTTCAGCCCAGGCAGGCCTGACAGGGTCGACATCAGCGCGTTCGCGTTGCTCGAGCGGCGGGAGCGGATCGTCGCGCGGTACTCGAAGTAATCATTGGCCGCGTGCATGCGGTAGTTCATGTCGGAGATCGCGAAGCCATGCTTCGCGATCAGCGCGCGAAGCTCGCTTTCGGTGAGCGTGGCGCCCCGTGCAAAGCGCGCGACACACTGCGCGTAGAAGATGGCTGGTGCTTTAGCCTCGATCAGCCGGAAGGCGGTGAGCACGCCAAGCGTGATTGCCGTGGCGATAACGGCAGGAAAATAGAAACCGATGCCGACCAGGATGCCGATCGCCGCGGTCATCCACAACGAGGCGGCAGTGGTGAGACCGTGAATGGTGTAGCCGGCCTTCAGAATTGCACCGGCGCCCAGGAATCCGATGCCGGTCATGATTCCCTGCGCCATCCGCGTCGGGTCGAGCACCAGGCGGCCGACGCTCGAATCGTTGACCCATTCACTCTCATAAGCGGTAACCAGCATGAGCAGGGCGGTGGAAACCGAGACCAGTGCGTGGGTGCGAAAGCCTGCGGCCCGACCGCTGTAGCTGCGCTCTATGCCGATCGCGGCGCCCACTGCGAGCGCCGCAAGCAACCGGATGAGCATTTCGACGTATTCAACGCGCATGGGAGCGCATTGTGCCACCGTCGAAGTCAGGCTCGCTTGGGTGCAGCGCTTTCCTCGAGTGGCTCGAGCCCGGTCGGATTACGCCACTCGACCGGATGCCATGCCGGGGGAAGCTGGGAATTCGTGGTCGCATTCAGCCAGACCGCTTCACCGCCGCGGCCGCGCGCCCTCACGACGCCCAGGATCACGGACTTCGATCCGCCGAGATCGAGGCGCGCCTCTACGACGGTATCGAACGGAGGCAGCCGCTTTTCGAGCGTGACCCAGTCGCCTGTCGGCCTGGGCCCGGCGCACCGATTCCCAGACGGACTGGCATTGCAGATGGAAGCGCACCGAGGTCGCAGACAGCGCGCCGTCGAATTCCAGCTCCATCTCAGTGGCGTTCACGGGGATCGGCAGGTCGCAAAGGCTGCAGGCAAGCCCCGACCCATGACCGCCCCAGCTGCGCGCCGCCTTGGCGCGCGGCAGGATGCCGCTTTCCACGCGCTCGCGAGCGCGCGCGCGGAGCATTTCTTCGTGTTTTTCGCTGTTGGTCAGATCGCCCATCGATTCCCCCCGGAAGCGACGTTTCGAAACTATGCGCGAGGCCAAGCCGCGCGTCCAGTCCGGTCTCAGATGCGAATTCGCTGCCAGGCGCCGGAGCGCCAGCGTACGAACAGTGTGCCCCCGAGCAGTAACAGATAGATGACGATGGCGCCCCAGCCGCCCAGGACTCCCCACCCCAGTTGCGGGAGCCACTCGACCCAGCCTTGCCCGGGCGCGAAGGTCATGATGTGGGCCAACGGGACGAATATGCACCAGGAGACGATCAATACCAGGGCTGCGGGCACCAGCGAGTCGCCCGCGCCGCGCAGGCAGAAGCCGCTGGCCAGGCTGATGCCGTCGAAGAGCTGATACGCCGCGGCGAACCACAGAATCTGGCAACCCACGGCGATGACCCGCGCCGAATCGGCATCATGGGCGCCCGTGAACAGAGGCATCAGCCAGGGGCCGGCGAGCGCCAGCAGCACACCGACGCCCCCCATGAATGCGCCGGCTATGATGATGACCCGGGTTCCCACTCTCATGGCCCAGAAGCGGTCGCCCGCCCCAATGGACTGTCCTACCAGTGTCGTACCGGCCAGGGCGATGCCGACGCCCGGGAGATAGGCGATCGAGGTCAGCATGGTCGCGATCTGGGTCGCCGCCCCGTCCGCCGCGCTCAGCTTGACCTGCATGATTTGAAAGAGGGCGGCGCCGATCAGGTCGGCGGCATATAGGAGCCCCATGGGGAATCCCAGCAGGAACTGCCTCACGAGCCGCGGCGGGTGCAGCCTCCAGGTCAGGTGGGAGGCATAGCGCCGCCGGTTTTCGCTCCTGAGAAATTCCGTGAGCACATACGCCAAACCGAGCGCCTGCGCCGCGGCAGTCGCCATGCCCGATCCGGCGATTCCCCAGCCGAGCTGGAAGATGAACACCTGGTTGAGAAGGGCATTGCTGAGCGCCACCACCGCGGTGGCGATCAGTGTCACGCGCGGG
The DNA here is from genome assembly GCA_963759725.1 of uncultured Gammaproteobacteria bacterium. Classification (GTDB taxonomy): domain Bacteria; phylum Pseudomonadota; class Gammaproteobacteria; order Steroidobacterales; family Steroidobacteraceae; genus CAVXAE01. The sequence continues at coordinate 798,699 of CAVXAE010000001.1, forward strand.
CGGCCGATGCCATTGAAGAACCCGAGCGTCGCCCAGGTTGCGGCCCCGAAGAAGGACCCGGCAACTCTTGGAAACCAGAAATCCGCAGCCAGTCGCTGCACTTCCGGGTCCAGTCCGAAAGGCCGCAGCACCCAGTGGCCACCGGCGCCGGCCAGGAAATAAAGTGGCACGCTGAACGCGACTCCCCAGAGCGCGATCCACACTGCCTGGGATGCGCGCCGGTAACGCCGGCTGCCGAAAGATTGCGCCACCACGGTCTGCACCGCGAGGCCGATTCCGCCGAACAGCATGACCACGACGATCACCAGCCAGTGCACCGCCGCGACCGCGGCCACGGCCTCGGTGGAGAGCCGGCCGATGAACCAGGTGTCCGTGAGATTCAGCAGAGTCTGGATGGCGCTGTTCGCGACGAGCGGTCCGGCAAGCGCGACGATCGCGCGCAGGTCGATGTGCGCGCGACCGTTGGAATCGATGCGCTGCGCGGGCAAGAGGCTGGGCGCGCTGCCCGGAGCGTTCTGAATATCCATGGATTCGCGCTATCTTAGTCGGCATGGCCGCACGAAAATCGGCGAATCGCGCGCCGGCGAAGCAGGCGAAGCGCGGCACGAAGCGTGCTCGAGGCAAGCTTGCGCCGGGCCGCACCGCGCGCGGCCTGCCGGCGAGCGAGGTGCCAGTCGCGCTCGACAGCCCTGAAGTGGCCGAGGTGAGCGCTCTCGTGTCGCAGGCGGGCGGCGCTCCAATCGGCGCATATCACGAGCCGCTCGGCGGCACCGTGCTGCTGCTGGCATCGCTCCCGCTCAATGCCGTGCAGCCCACTCCGTTTCAGCGAGACCTGTCGCCCACCCACGTCAAGCGTCTCGGCGCGAAGATCGACGAGACCGGCGCTTTCCTCGATCCGCTCATCGTGGTGCGCGGTGAGGATGGCCGGCTGTGGACCCCGAATGGCCGGCATCGCCTGGCGGCTGCGAAGGTGCTGGGCCTGCGGCAGATCGTCGCGCTCATCTCGCCGAACGAAGCGCTCGCTTATCGGATTCTCGCCCTCAATACCGAGAAGGCGCACAACCTCAAGGATCGCAGCCTCGAGGTGATCCGCATGGCGCGCAGCCTGGTCAAACGGCAACCGCAGGCGCGCGAGGCGCAGCTTGCTGCGGAATTCGAGGCGCCGGAGCTGGTCACGCTCGGAATTCTCTACAGCAAGTCGCCGCGCTTCGCTGGCGGCGCCTACAGCGCATTCCTCAAGAAAGTGGATCGCTTCAGCGAGCGCACGCTGGCGGCAAGCCTGCGCGAGCGGGAAGGGCACGCAGCGCGCCTGTTGGACATCGACAACCACGTGAAGCGCATCGTCGCGGCGTTGACGGAGCGCGGCTTCCGCTCGCCGTACCTGCGCAACTACGTGGTGGCGCGCATCAACCCGGTGCGCTTTCACAAGGCGAAGAAGGGCGATACCAGGCCGCCGATGCCGACAGCACAGGCGCTGACGCGGATGGCGGCTGCGGCAAGGAAATTCAACGTCACATCGGTGTCGAATTCCGAGATTGCCTGGGTTGCCGTCGGCGCGGGTGCGCAGGACTGAATGGAGGTCGATTCGTGAGTCACTTGCGTTCGCCGGCGCTGATCGCCGGATGCCTGCTGCTGTCTTCGGCTCTGCGAGCGGCGCCGGTCGGTGCACTCGACACGGTTGCGGAGCGATCCGGATTTCGCACGACGGGGCGGTACGAAGAGGTGGAACGCTTGTGCCGTGCATACGCCACCACATGGCCGGACGCCGTGCGGTGCACCGAGTTTGGGCGCACACCGGAAGGCCGTCCCATGCTCGCGCTGATCGTCTCGCGCAGCGGTGCGCTCACGCCTGAGGATGCGCGCGAGCGCAATATGCCGGTTCTGCTGATCCAGGGAGGTATCCATGCGGGCGAGATCGACGGAAAGGACGCGGGCTTCCTCGCGACGCGCGAGATCCTGCAGGGAAAGGCATCGCCGGGCTCTCTGCAATCTTTCGTGCTCGTATTCGTTCCCGTGTTCAATGTGGATGGCCACGAGCGGTTCGGGAGCTGGAACCGTCCCAATCAAAACGGCCCGGAGGAAATGGGTTGGCGCACGACCGCGCAGAATCTGAATCTCAATCGTGATTACTCCAAGGCCGATGCGCCGGAGATGCAGGCGATGCTGCGCCTGCTCGATGCGTGGGATCCGGTGCTGTATGTCGACCTGCACGTCACCGACGGCGCACAGTTCCAGCCCGACGTCGCGAATCTCGTCGAGCCGGTTCGCGCCGGCGACGAGGTACTGCAGGTCGCGGGTCGCGCGCTCAGCAGCGAGCTGAATGGAACGCTTGCCAGGCTCGGCGCCATGCCGCTCGACTTCTACCCGTCGTTCTTGGTGGATGACGACCCCGCATCCGGATTTGCGGTCGGCGTAGCTCAGCAACGCTTTTCGACGGGCTATTGGGCCTCACGCAACCGCTTTGCCCTGCTGGTGGAGACGCATTCCTGGAAGGATTACCCGACCCGGGTGCGGATCACACGCAACACCGTCGTGACGCTTGCCGACATGATGGCGCGACAGGGCAAGACCTGGCGCTCAGTAACGCGTCAAGCCGACGAGCGAGCGGCTCATCTGGCTGGGCAGCCTGTGCCGCTGCGGTTCGGCAACGGCCCGCATGCGACGACGCTGGAGTTTCGCGGCTACGTCTACACACGCCAGCCGTCGGAGATTTCAGGCGCGCTCGTCACACGTTACGACACGACGAAGCCACAAATCTGGCGTGTGCCGCTTCGTGACACGGTCACAGCAACCGTTACGGCGACTGCGCCGCGCGGTGGTTACATCGTTCCCGCAGGCAACGCGCAGTGGCTCGCAGAGCGGCTCGCCGTGCACGGCATTGCTTTCGAGCGCATTTCACGCGCTATTCGAAACGCGACCGTGGAAGCGTTTCGCGCCACGGCCGCTTCATTCTCTACAGCCCCATTCGAGGGCCGCACGACTGTGGAGCTGCAGGGCAAATGGCAGGAGGAGCGCGCCGACCTGCCGGAGGGCTCTCTGTTCGTGCCCATCGCGCAGGGCAAGGCAAGGCTCGTGATGGCGCTGCTCGAGCCGCAGTCCGCCGACAGCTATGCGTCCTGGGGATTCTTCAACGGCGCCTTCGAGCAGAAGGAATACATGGAGGCCTATGTTGCGGAGGATGTCGCCCGCGAGATGCTCGAGCGCGATCCCGCGGTCGCTGCGGAGTTTGCCCGGCGCCTCGCGAGCGACGCTGAATTCGCGAAGAGTCCGCAGCAGCGCCTCGATTTCTTCTATCGCCGCCATGCCGCCTGGGACCGGCGCTACGGCCTGTATCCGGTGTACCGCACCTCCAGCAGCCGCCCGCAGTAGCGGGACGCGCGGCGGCTGAGCACTTACAATTCGCGGCTCACAGGGAACGGGCCGCCCACGGCCACTGACTAACCGGCATGAAAAAAAGACCGCTTATCGCCACGGGAGTGATCCTGGCGCTCGTCATCGGCTACCTTGTCTACCGGCAAGCATCGCAGGAAGAAGCTGCGCCATATCGCTTTGCAGCCATTGAGCGAGGCGATATCGAAGCCGCCGTTTCGGCGACCGGCGTGCTGAATGCCGTCACTTCGGTGCAGGTGGGAACCCAGGTGTCCGGCCAGATCGCGGCGATATTCGTGGATTTCAACGACGAGGTCAAAAAAGGCCAGCTGATCGCGCGCATCGATCCGACTCTGCAGCAGCAGGCGATCGCCGATGCTCAGGCGGGGCTCGATCGCAGCCGCGCCGAGCTTGCGCGGACGCGCGAAGAGTACGACCGGAACAAGGGCCTGTTCGAGAACAAGGTGCTCACCGAAGTCGAGTTCAGCACCGCCAAGTACGCGTACGCAGTCGCGCAGGCCAACGTGAAGTCCTCGCAGGTGGCGCTGGAGCGGGCCACGCGCAGAATCTGGCCTACACCTCGATATATGCACCGATCGACGGCGTGGTGGTGGAGCGCAACGTGGATGTGGGCCAGACGGTGGCCTCGAACTACTCCACTCCGCAGCTTTTCCTGATCGCCAAGGATCTCTCGCAGATGCAGATCCTGGCGAATGTCGACGAGAGCGATATCGGCGCGATCAAGGACGGACAGCCGGTGCGCTTCTCGGTGCAGGCGTATCCGAACCAGCAATTTCGACGGCCTGGTCAAGCAGGTTCGACTGCAGTCGAAGACGACCGAGAATGTCGTCAATTACACGGTGGCGGTGGCCGTCGGCGAATCAAGGACGGAAAGCTGCTGCCGGGCATGACGGCGACGGTGGAGTTCCTTACCGGCGCCGCAAAGAACGTGCTGACGGCTCCCAACGCGGCGCTGCGCTTCCGCCCTCCCCAGGAAGCGCTCGGCAAAGGTCACGGCAAGCGGGTTGGGAGCGGCGCGCAGCGCCGGCGTCGATCGCGCGGCGCGAACCGGAACCAACGCGGCCGGGGCCAGCGCAGGCCCGAGAACATCGGCACGCTCTGGTATCTCGACGCGAAGGGAAATCTGAGCCTCCGCTCGCGTACGCACCGGCATCACCGACGGGCAGAAGACCGAAGTTGCCGGGCCGGAGTTGAGCGACGGCATGCAGGTGATCGTCGGCGCCACTCAGGCGGAGCAGAGCGCGGCGCTGGAATTTTCCAGCCGGGCGGTCCTCAACCGGCCGGCTCCCGGCGGCGCTGAGGTCCATGAGCGTCATTCGCGTCGCGGGCGTGACGAAGGACTATTTCATCGGCCGCAATCGCGTCCATGCGCTGCGCGGGATCGATCTTGCGGTGGAGCCTGGCGAGATGATCGCGGTCATGGGCGCCTCGGGATCGGGCAAGTCCACGCTGATGAACATTCTCGGCTGTCTCGATACGCCGACCGGCGGCGACTACTTCCTCGACGGCACGCGCGTCAACGATCTCGATGGCAACGCGCTGGCGGACCTGCGCAACCGCAAGCTCGGCTTCGTCTTCCAGGGCTTCAACCTGCTGGCGCGCACCACCGCGCTCGAGAACGTGGAGCTGCCGCTGCTCTACGATCGCAGCGGCCAGCGGCGCGATACGCGCGCCCTCGCGCGAGGAAGCGCTGAAGAAGCGTAGGGCTCGGCGATCGGCTGGACCATCAGCCGAGCGAGCTCTCGGGCGGCCAGCAGCAGCGCGTCGCCATCGCCCGCGCTCTGGTGACCCAGCCCGACACTGCTGCTGGCCGACGAGCCCACCGGCAATCTCGACAGCCACACGTCGGTCGAGATCATGGCGCTGTTCCAGGATCTCAACGAACAGGGCATCACCATGCTGATCGTCACGCACGAGCCGGATATCGCCGCTTACGCGCAAGCGCATCGTCGAAGTGCGCGACGGACGGATCATCCGCGATGAGCCCGTTGTCGACCGGCATCGCGCCGCCGACGATCTGCTCGACATTCCGGATCCCGACGCATGAGCCGGCTGTCATGAAGAAGGCGACCCTGATCAAGGTGGCGGCGCAGAGCATTCTGCGCAACAAGCTGCGCACTTTCTGACGATGCTCGGCATCGTCATCGGCGTGGCCGCGGTCATCGTCATGGTCGCCGTCGGCTACGGCGCGCAGGCCAGCATCCAGCGAGCAGATCAACAGCCTCGGCACCAACATGATCATGGTGACGCCGGGGACGAGCACGCCAGGGTGGCGTGAGCCGGGGCTCCGGGACCTTCAACCGCCTCACCATCGAGGACGCCGAGAAGCTCGAACGCGAGGGCACGCTGCTCTCGGCCGTCTCGCCGGTCGTGAGCGACCTTCGGACAGGTGATCGGCGGCGCGGGCAACTGGCGCACGCGTCATCAACGGAGTGGCCGACCGAGTATCAGACGATCCGCGACCTGCATTTCGCATCGGGCACCTGGTTCACGCGAGGCGGACGTGCGCGCCATGCGCAAGGTCGCGGTGCTCGGCGCGACCGTGGCGAACGACGCTGTTTCCCGACGGCGATGCCGTCGGCCAGCAGGTGCAGATCCGCAACGTGCCGTTCACCATCGTCGGCGTGCTCGCCCCGAAGGGCCAGCAACCTGCGGCACGACCTGGACGACATCGTGCTGCATGCCCTACACCACGGCGCAGGTGCGCCTGCGCGGCCGATCGTTCCTTTCGCAGATCGTCGCGAGCACTTCATCGCCGCAGGACATTCCCGGCGGCGCAGGACGAGATCCGCGGCATCATGCGCGAGTCGCATCGCCTCGGCGAGACGGACGAAGACGATTTCACCATCCGCAACCAGAACGAGCTCGCCGAGGCCGCCAACAGCACCACGCGCGTGATGACGCTGCTGCTCGCCGCCATCGCCTCGATCTCGCTGCTCGTCGGCGGCATCGGCATCATGAACATCATGCTGGTGTCGGTCACCGAGCGCACCCGCGAGATCGGCATCCGCATGGCGATCGGCGCGCGCGGCTCCGACGTGATGACGCAGTTCCTCGTCGAGAGCGTCGTGATCAGCGTGCTCGGCGGTCTGATCGGCGTCGCGCTCGGCTTGGCCGGCGCCGCGCTGGTGCGCATGTTCACCGACATCAGCGCGGTGACGCCGCCAGAGGCCATCGTGCTGGCGGTTGGTTTCTCGGCGGCGATCGGCATCTTCTTCGGCTTCTATCCGGCGCGGCAGGCCGCTGCGCTCAATCCCATCCAGGCGCTGCGCTATGAATAGGTCCGTTGCTTTTCGCGGCTTGTCGCTCGCGGCTGGCGTTGCCGGCCGCGGGCCGCCGACTCGCGCATCGTCACCTTCGAGGAGGCGATGCGCATTGCGCTGAAGGCAGATCTCGACTCTGAAGCAGGCCGAGAATTCCGCGGCTACCGCCGATGTCGCCGTGAGCGAGGCGCGCATGCAGTTCGTGCCGGACCTTCGCTTCAGTACGTCCGGCGTCGCAAAACTTCGGACGCAACTTCAGCGAGAGCGAAGGGCGGCATCATCGACGAATCATCGCGCTCGGCGAGCCTCGGGCTTCAACTCCGGCGTCACGTTGTTCAACGGTTTCGCCAACACCGCCACTCTGCGCCAGGCGAAGCTCGAGAGCCATGCGAGCGGATCTCGATCTCGGCACGCGCCCGCGAGACTGTCGTGTTCACGGTGGCGTCCAATTTTCTCGCGCTCATCCAGCAACAGGAGCAGGTCCGCGTGCGGCGCGAGAGCCTCGCAGCGGAGCAGGCGCTCGCCGAGCAGATACAGACGTATGTCAACGCCGGCACGCGCACGGTGGCTGATCAGTATCAGCAGGAGGCGAACGTCGCGAGCGCGCAGCTGACGCTGGTTGAGACGGAGCGCGCAGACGGAACTCGCGCGAGTGGAACTCATGGACACCCTTCACCTCGACGCACGGGCGGTTCTACGAATTCGAACGTCCGGCCGATGCGCAGCTCGCGTGCATCCGACGATCTGCCGCCGCTCGAGGACATGGTCACCAGCTCGCTCGGCGCAGCGCTCCGACATCGATGCGGAGGAGGCGCGGCTGGCCGCCGCCGAGCAGAACATTCGCGTGGCACGCAGCGGCTACTGGCCGGATGTGACGCTGAGCGCCGGATACAGCAGCGCCTATACGAGCGTCTCGCCATTCAGCTTCGACGAACAGCTCGATCAAAGGCGCGGCGGCTCAGTGGGATTGAACTTGTCGGTGCCGCTGTTCGATCGCCGCAGCACGGCGAATGCCACGCGCCGTGCGGAGCTGCGCACGCAGAGTGAGCGGCTTACGCTGGAGAACCTCCGCCAGGATGTCGCGTTGCAGGTGCGTCGCGTGCAGCTCGACTATCGGGCGGCCCGCGAGCAGCTCACGGCCGCCCAGGCCCAGCAGCGTGCGGGCGATCTGGCACTCGAGACGGTGCAGAAGCGCTACCGTGCCGGCGCGGCGACACTCGTTGAGCTGTCACAGGCTCGCGCTTCGCAGGTGCAGGCGGCGAGCGCTCTCGTCAGCGCTCGCTACAACCTGCTGTTCCAGCGCACCCTCGCCGACTATTACCTCGGCGAGCTCGACCCGGCGCGCTATTCCGCTGCCCCTTGAGGGGCCTACAACATCAGCCCGGCAGGGCCTTCTGTCTCTTGACCAGATGCAGCGCCGTGAGCGTGTCTGGCGTTCACGCTGTTCACTGCATTCGACACGGCACCCTGGTAACAGACCTCGGACAGGTGCAGGTCGCGAAGACCCGCCGGGTCGGCGGTGCGCACACGCGTTTCGCGGCCCGCGAAATACGCTCATAGAGCACCGATGCGCCCTGTGTGCTCGATAGGTCCACATCCTCGTACTGAACGTCGACTCCTTCCGCATGCGGCGCAGCGCTCAGAGCCAGCGCGCTGCCGAGCAATACGCCGCCAAGAACGCTTCGAGGCAGCTTGAGCAGGTTTTTCATGACGACTTCCTTTGAATGGTGGCGCGATGGGCAGTAGATGCCGCTGACCGCGATTTTGTTGCGCGTCTCGTCGTTCGGGAGGGGCGTTCTGGCGTACATTTCATCCCTGCCGCAAAAAAATGGCGCGGTGCGAGGGACAGATGGCACACTACGCCGCCCGCAAATCAGGGAGCCGCCCATGATTCCGATCTCGTCTTCGCGATCCGCATGGCTTGCCGTGCTCGTCGGCTTCGTCGCGGCGTGCGGGCAGCAGCCGGCGCCCGCCCCGCAGCCCAAGCCGGTCGCCAAGCCGGAAGGCAGCGAGGCCTGGACGCAGTTCTCGAACGAGTTCATCGAGAATTATTTCGTGGCGCAGCCCTTCTTCGCGGTGAGCGCCGGTCGCCATGAGTTCGATGGCAAGATGCCGGACTGCAGCGCGACCGGGATCAAAAAAACCATCGAGTGGCTGAAGCGAGCGCGCGCGCAAGCGGAAGCGCATGGACGTCGCGACGATGTCAGCGACGCAGCGCATCGAACGCGAGCATTTGATGAGCGTCATCGACGGCGAGCTTTTCTGGACGGATCGCGCGCAGTTCCCCTCCAACAATCCCGCCTGGTACATCGACAACCTCGATCCGAACGTCTATGTCAGCCGCGAGTACGCTTCGCTCGAGAAGCGGCTGGTCGGCTACATCGGTTACGCGCGATCGATACCCGGCATCGCCGCGGAGATTCGCCGCAACCTGCGCACCCCGCTGCCGAAGAGCTACATCGAGCGTGGCATCGCAGGCTTCGGCGGATACGCCGAGTTCTATCGCAAGGATGTGCCGAAGATCTTTGCGGGCGCCAAGAACGAGGACCTGCAGCGCAAGCTGGCGGTAGCCAACGAAGCGGCCGCCAAGGCGATGGACGAGTTGAAGACCTGGCTCGAGGGCGAGCGCAAGAATGGCACTGACGCGTACGCGTTCGGGATCGGGCTGTTCCAGCAGATGCTCAAACAGACGGAACGGCGTCGACGTCACGGTCGCCGACCTCAGGAAGATCGGCCGCGCCGATCTCGCTCGCAACCTGAAGGCATTGAAACAGGCGTGCGGTCAGTACCTGCCGAGTGCGCCGATACGTGTATGCATCGACACGATGAATTCGAAGAAGCCGGAGGGCGGGGCAGTGGAAGGGGCGCGCGCACAGCTCGCTTCACTGAAGGCGTTCCTCGTCGACAAGCAGATCGTGACGATTCCGGGCACCGAGCAGGCGCTGGTCGCCGAGTCGCCGCCGTACAATCGCGACAATGCGGCCTATATCAATATTCCGGGTCCGTACGAGAAGGCTCTGCCATCGACATACTACATCGCGCCGCCGGATCCGAACTGGAGCGAGGCCGAGCGCGCCGCCTACATCCCAGGCAAGGCCGATCTCCTGTTCGTCACGGTGCATGAAGTGTGGCCCGGCCACTTCCTGCAGTTCCTCCATTCGAATCGCAATCCTTCGAAGCTGCAGAGCCTGTGGGTGGGATATGCCTATGCCGAAGGCTGGGCGCATTACTCCGAAGAGATGATGTGGGAAGCGGGGCTCGGAGCGGGCGACCCAGAGACGCACATCGGTCAGCTGACCAACGCGCTGCTGCGTGACGTGCGCTTCCTTTCGGCGATCGGGCTGCACACCGATGGCATGACCATCAAACAGTCGGAACAGATGTTCCGCGACGGCGCGTACCAGGACCCGGGCAACGCCCGCCAGCAGGCGGCGCGCGGCACCTACGACCCTGCGTATCTCAACTACACCATGGGCAAGCTCATGATCCGCAAGCTGCGTGACGACTGGCTTGCCAAGCAGTACCCGGGACAGGATGCGCGCGCGCACTGGCAGGAATTCCACGACAAGTTCCTCTCCTTCGGCGGCGCGCCCATACCGCTCGTACGCCGCGACATGCTGGGCGAAGCGGGGTCGCTCTTCTGAAGCTGCATTCCTGGAACGTGAACGGCATCAGGGCGGTCCTCAAGAAGGGCCTGTTCCACCCGTATCTGCAGGCGCATCAGCCCGACATCGTGTGTCTGCAGGAGACCAAGGCCGAGCGCGGCCAGATCGAGATCGATCTGCCGGGCTACCACGAATACTGGAATTCCGCCGTCAAGAAAGGCTACTCGGGCACGGCAATCTTTTCGAAGGAAAAGCCGCTCAGCGTCATCAATGGCTTCCCGGAGGATTTCGCCGGGCGCTTCACGTTCGCGGATGAGCTGCAGCGCGACAGCGCGACAGAAGGGCGGGTGATGACAGCCGAGTTCGCGAATTTCTTCATGGTCACGGTCTACACGCCAAACGCCAAGGACGATCTCAGCCGCCTGCCGCTGCGCTTCGAGCACTGGGATCCGGCCTTCCTGGCCTACTGCAAGCAGCTGGAGAGCGCCAAGCCGGTGATTTTCTGCGGAGATCTCAACGTCGCGCACACGGAACTCGACCTGGCCAATCCCAAGCCCAATCGCGGCAAGAAAGGCTTCACCGAAGAGGAGCGTAAGGGGTTTCAGAACTTCCTCGATGCGGGGTTCATCGACACGTTCCGCCTCTTCAAGCAGGGCAACGGCCACTACTCATGGTGGAGCAACTTCGCCAATGCGCGAGCGCGCAACGTGGGATGGAGAATCGATTATTTCCTGGTCTCGGAGGCTTTGCGCGCTAGCGTCAAAGGCGCTGAAATTCACGCTGATGTCATGGGCAGCGACCACTGCCCAGTGAGCATCACGCTCGATTGAGCCGCATGCGCGAGGCGAGGTCGTCGCGCAGCAGCTCGTCGATCAACTCTTCCACTCCCGCGCCGTGATCGCCGCGCGTCACGAAATCAGCTTCCTCCTTCAGGCTCGGCAGCGCATTCGCCACCGCCACGGCGCACGCACAGGTTGAGAGGAACGCATGGTCGTTTTCCGCGTCGCCTACGCCCACCGCGTCGCGCGGCGACAGCCCTAGCCGATCGAGCGCCTGCGCAAGTCCGCTGGCCTTGTTGATCCCGGCCGGAAGCACCATCACCGCCTCCTTGTTGAAGATGACCTGCAGCTCGAGGCCGAGGTCGCGAATGGTCTCGAGCACGCGGGTCTCGTGCGGCTTCCAGGTCGCCACGATCACGCGGCCCACCGATATCGGCCCCACGCCATGCGCGCGCAACGCTTCGACGAACCTTGCGGAAGGGGCCGGGCCGAGGGGCGTCTCGATTCCCGTGGCGGGCCGATACAGCAGCGCCCCATTTTCGGCGACCACGTATCCGAACAGATCGAGCCGCGGGCAGACCTTCTGCAGGTCATCGAGTTCGCGGCCCGTCACCATTACGAGATGGCGCCCGGAAGCGGTCAGCCTCTCGAGCGCCTCAATCGTTGCGCGGCTGAGCTGGCCGTCACTGGCGAGAGTGCCGTCGTAATCGCAGCAGAGGGCGAGGTAGTGCATGCCGCGCATTATCGCAAATTGCGAGCCCCGCCAGAGGCGGGGCCGGGACGATCAGGCGGAAGGAGGCGTCGAGTCGTCCTTGCGATCGATCTTCACTTTCTTGGCTTTGGGCTGGAGCATGCCCGTCAGAGTCCACCCGCCGATGATGCCGCCGAGCATTGCGAGCACCGATACGCTGCTGTCATCCAACGATAGCGCGCTCATCGCGTGCGAAAGCGACTGCGCCAGAGAGAGAAGGTCCATGATTGATCCCTGCCAGAGATGCCCTGAACATAACAGCAAAAAAGCGTCGTGTGGGAGTCTCCCGATCGCGACTGTGGGGATTCGCGACGCTGATCACATCAGGAGGAGGGGAAGAGTTCGTCTTTCAACCTGAAGGCCGCGGAGATGTCCTCATCTCCATGGCCGCGCTCCATGAGCTGCGCATACTCGCCGAGCATTCTTTCCACCACCGGTAGCTCGACACCGAATCTGGCGGCCATGTCGTGACAGATTCCCAGGTCCTTGGCATGCAGGCGCACGCGAAAGCCGGGCGGAAACGCGCCACGGATCATGTTCGGCGCCCGATGTACGAAGTACCAGCTGGACCCGGCGCCCTTCCCGAGGGTGTCGACGACCTTCTCGAGGGGCAGGCCCTGCGCTTTCGCGAAGGCCATCGCTTCAGCCACGGCCTGAATGATGCCCGCACACATGATCTGGTTGGTGGCCTTGGCCGCCTGGCCACTGCCGGTCGCGCCAAAATGCGTCACAGTCTTGCCGAGAACGCGAAGGACCGGCTGCGCGCGCTCGAACGTGCTGGCCTCGCCACCCACCATGATGGCCAGGGTCGCATCACGAGCGCCCTCGACGCCGCCACTCACTGGACAGTCGAGGAATTCGGCGCCGCAAGGGCGGAGCTTGTCAGCTGCCTGCCGCGCCGTTTCGGCGCTCACCGTTGAGCAGTCGAGCACCAGCGTACCGGCGCGCACGGAGCCGGAGAGTTGATCCACCACGTCGAGCACGTCCCGATCTGCCGACACGCAAACAACAATGACTTCAGCGTCCTTCGCGAGCGCCGCTGGTGAAATGGCGGCAATGCAACCCAGCTCTTCCGCGAGCGCGCGCGCCTTCTCCGGCGTGCGATTCCAGACGCCCGCGAGTATCCCGCTCTTGTGGAGATTCCGCGCCATGTGGGCGCCCATGGCACCCAGGCCGATGAACCCTGTCCGCATTGGAGATTCGCCCGCAAAGAAATGGGCGCCGATGTTATCGCCCGAACAGGGCTACTTCAACGCGACGACCAGCTTTGCCGAGTGGCTGCGCCAGTTGATCGGTATCACGAACGGGCGCATGTTGGCCGGCAGCTCGACGACATTGCCGGAAATGACGTTCGGCACCGAGATCACGAAGTCACGGCCGAAGTCCCGGCGCGCGTTGCCCGAGATCGTGTTGGCGACCTCACCGACGAGGTCTTTCATCGTCTCGTGGCTGAAGTCCGTCTCCTGCATCTTCATCAGCAGCACGGTCAGCATCGCGCGCGGCGCCGTGAAGTAGACGATGCCTTCGCGCTTGCCGGTGATATTGATGACGCCCGTGTAGTCGTGGACGCCCGGTTTCCCCTTGGTCACCAGGTAGGGCGAGCCGATCGAGGCCGGCTGCTGCGCCGCCACCTCGAAGTAATTGGTGGTTCCCTCGACGAACGTCTTGAGTTCCTGCTCCTGAAGCATCTTCAGCCGCTCCGCAGCAGCTCGGCCAGGGCCTCGTTGAGCTGCCGGTCGGTGAAGGGCTTGTTGAGAAACCCGTTGGCGCCTTTCTCCATCGCCTCGACCGCGGTCGCCTTGTCGGCGAGGGCCGAGATCACGAGTATGCGCACGGCGGGCTTGAGGCCCACGAGCTTCTCGATGCATTCGATGCCGTCCATATGCGGCATCGTGATATCCATGGTGACCACATCCGGGTCGGTCTTGCCGAACAGCTCGATGGCCTCGAGGCCGTTGGCCGCGGTGCCCACCACCTCGAGCGACTCGAATTGCTGCGAGCGCTCGATGCGCCGGCGCATGATGTTCGAGTCGTCCACGATCAACAGCTTGAACGGCTGGGCGGGGCGGGCACTTGTCGCCGGCGCGGCCATCGTCACGCAACCGCCGAATTGGCGTCTTCGACGGCCGGGAGCGCGATCTTGAAGCGCGTGAACTTGCCGATATTGGTTGCCACGCCGATCTTGCCGCCGACGGCGTAAACGCTGCGCGCTACGACGTCCATGCCGACTCCGCGGCCCGCATCCATCGAGACCTGATCCTGCGTGGAGAATCCCGGCCGGAAGATAAGCGCCATGACCGCGCGATTGTCCATGCCTGCGGCTTCCTCCTGGGTGACGATCTGCTTGCGAATCGCGGCCGCCTTCAATTGATCCGGGTTGAGCCCGGCGCCGTCGTCCTCGCACACGAGCTCGAACCCGGTGCCGGCACGGCGGAAGTCGACCTTCACGGTCCCGCCTTCGCTTTTGGCCGAGGCCCGACGCACGTCGGTCGATTCGATGCCGTGCACGGCGGCGTTGCGCAGCATCTGGATCAGCACGTCCTTCACCATGTGCCGGTAGGGCTGCGGGACGTCCCCAAGGCCCCGTCGCGTCTCAGCTGGAAATTCTTTCGATGCTCGGTCGCGAGCTTGTCCGCCAGCGCATTGAGCGTCTGGACGAACTCGTTGGCCGTGAGCTTGCCGTAGCGAATGCCGCCCGCAGTCCCGTTGACGGCGCAGGGCGCGGAGCCCTGCAGCGTGGCTGAGCCGGGTCGCAAGCTCGCGGACGCTGCGCAGGTGCGCCATCAGCTCATCGAGCTTCAGCACGATCGGCAGGAAGTCGTTGCCGGACAGGTCCGTGCTCTTCTTGAGCTCGCTCACCACGTCCTCGAGCGCGTGCACGCGATGCGCGACGCTCAGCAGATTGACCGCCGACGCCTCGCCCTTGATCGTGTGCAGCTCGCGGAGCAGGCCGTCGATCTTCTTGCGGAACTCGGCGTCGTTGCGCGCCGGTTCGCGCAGGATCGCAGTTGACGTGCGCGAGCCCGGCATCCGTCGCATCGAGGAACGACATGAGCTGCACCGGATCGAGGTGCATCACGCCCAGCATCATGTCGACCTGCTGGTTGGCGTTGTCCTGCGAATCCGCGAGCTCGCGGGCGAGCAGCACGCTCGAGGTGATGTCGGTGACGCTGACCAGCACGTGCTTTACGCCTTTCTCGCCCATGACGCGGTGGAAGTCGAACTGCAGGTAGCGCGTATCGCGGCCGCCGTGCGTGTTCTCGACCTGTACTTCGAGCTGCCCCAGCGGGTTGATGCTCTTCATGAGGCTTTCGTGGGCCCGGTCGCCCCACAGGAGCTTGATGTACTTGGTCGCCGTGGCGAGCGTCGTCGGCGGGACGCGATCGCTCAGCAGATCCTCGAAGCTCAAGCCGGAGAAGTCCTTTCGCCCGAACATGCGCGTCAGCGCGCTCGACCAGACCGAGCCGATCCGGTAGTCCGCATCGAGCAGGAAGAAGCCTTCCTTCACCGTCTTCAGAATGTCGCGGGTCTGCTCCTGCGCTTCGCGCGCCACGCGCTCGCTGCGGCCGCGGGTGAGCTGCAGATAGCCGGCAGCGGCGGCGAGCACCAGCGCCGCCAGCACACCTACCGACAGCAGCAGGCGCAACCTGCGCTGCCTGCGCGGAAGCCTGCGCCTGGAGGTTGGACGCGACGCGGACGAGCATCGACTGCAGGCGCGTGGTGTTCTCGCGCGCGAACAGCTGCGCGCGCTTCACGTCACCGTAGTGGGCGAGGCCGATCTTCGAGAAGGAGCTGCCGCTCTCGTCGGAATCGACGTACGGCTGATCATCGAAGGCGATGACTGGCTTGATCACCGGCCCGTACTGCTGCCACAGCAGCGTGGCCTGGTCGAACTGCGGCAGAGCGCCCGAGTCCGCCTGCGGAGAGCTTCTTGCCAGGTCGCCGTCGAAGCGCGTGACGGTCGCCTTCAGGTCGGCCAGCGCCTGTCCTGCGTAGGCGCGGCCTTCGAGGCGATCGCGCAGCGACGTCAGCTGCTGGGCGATCATGTTCGGATAGGTCTGCAGCGCGCTCGCCGACTGCAGCGCGCCGACGTCGGCCGTCATGCGCGTGGCGAGCCGGAAGCCGGCGACGAGCACGGCGCCCATCACGATCAGCAGCACGGTGCCGACGCCGGCCGTAATGAACTGGCGGGTACGTTCCGCGCCCGAGAATTTCATGCGAGAGGCTCTCCCAGGAACGATTCATTTATTCACCGGCGCGAAGCGGATCTGCAGTGCGCACCGGCACTTCGGTCGGCACGCCGTCGATGAGCGAGCGGCTCATAGCGCCAGCGCTTCACCGCCGCGATCGCCGCGCGGTCGAACACGCCGGACGGCTGCGACGGATACCACCTGGATGTCGCGGGTCTCACCCTTGCGAATCGACGATGAATGCCACTGGTCACCACGCCGCCGATCTGGCGCGACAAGCGCATCGGCCGGATACTCGGGGGCAGTGTATCGCTTGCGTTTGAGTTGCTCTGCAGTGACCGCCGCATCGCGTGCGAGTCGCGCCGCTGCGCGGCGCCGTCGGCTCGCTGTGCGGCCTTGGCCGCCTGCTCCCGCTTTGAGCTGCTCCTCGCGCGCCTTGTCCGCGCCGCCTGCGCCTGTACGTTCGGCCTCTGCCGCTGCTGCAGCCTTGGCGTCTCTGGCCTTCTTCTGCTCGGCCGCGGCCGCTTCGCGCGCCGCTGCTCGGCTTCGCGCTTGGCGCGTGCTTCGTCCTGCAGGCGTGAGATGTCGGCGCGCCAGCTTGACCAGTGGAGCGGACGGGAGGCATTCGTCTGCTGAGCGCTGCGCACCAGCGCGGCCGCGCGCTCGAGATTCGCCGTCCTCTATCGCCTTCGAGAACTGCGCGCTGGTCAGTCGCAACTGGAAGGTCGCGAACGCGCGGATCGTCCGGGAGCGCATTCTTGAATTGCGCGAGCGCAGTGGCGGCCTCGCCGATTGGTTCGCCGTCGAGAGCTTCCTCGATGCGTTCGGCGAGCAGCGAGGCTATGCGGGTCAGTCCGTCCAGCGCTTCGCCGTTGCCGGGTTCAGTCGCGCCGGCGGAACGGTAGTACAACAGTGCATTGTCTCCGGCGGGCTCCGCGTAGCGGCGCTCGCGCATCGCCAGGCGCGCCTTTTCCAGCAGCTCGTCGACCTTGCCTTTGACGAGCGAGGTCTCCACCGCCGGCAGGACAGGCTCCGGAACGGTCGAGCTGGTGTCGGCGGGGACAGTGGTCTTGCCGACGGGCGCTACCGCAGTTGCGGGTGCCTTGTTGCGCGTGAAGTACCAGGTGACGGCTGCGAGGAGGACGATCAGTGCTGCGCCGCCGGC
Organism: uncultured Gammaproteobacteria bacterium; assembly: GCA_963759725.1. Taxonomy (GTDB): domain Bacteria; phylum Pseudomonadota; class Gammaproteobacteria; order Steroidobacterales; family Steroidobacteraceae; genus CAVXAE01. The sequence goes on from CAVXAE010000001.1 coordinate 815,842, forward strand.
AATGACCGGAGGCTTGAACTTGGATTCGCCGGCATCCTGTCGCGACTGCGGTCGGATGGGTTGATGCGTCGCGGACTCAGGAGCCGCGTGTCCTGCGGTCACTTCGGTGGGCTGCAAAGGGGCGCCCGGCGCAATCGGCTGCGGCCAGCTTCGCCTTGGAATCGGCGACAGCCTCGGCGAACACGGAAGCGGTCCGGCGCACATCTATGGGTAGCGGCGAGGACGGCGAAAACGCCCGTACCTTCGAACGAAGCCGCAATCTCCTGCTCCTGCTCCGAAGCGGCGAACAGCAGGACGGTTGCATGCGTGGCCTGGGACTGGACGGTGCCAATCTCGCGGCGTACGTCTTCGAGGTCGCGACTGTCGACCATGAGAATCTGCGGTCGTCGCGTGTCGCGCAGCTGATCCAGGGCCTGGTTGCCCGACTCGACTGGATTGATGGATGCCTGACCGGCCAGGGCCTGCGCCAAGCTCGAGCAGGAAATCATCCCGCGTAGTGATGGCCATCACATTGACGGCGGCGCGCGCCGGCGACGAGGGCGCTGGGCTCGATGCCCCGCTCTGGCCGCCGTCCATGGGGCGTAGGGAATGTGGAAGCTGAATTGACCAAGGGGAAACTCCGCCCGGACTGCGAAGGCAGGATAGTGAGGCGCTGCAACATAGCCTTGCCGCAGTTCACATAAATGAGAGGGCAAGACCCCGGATGCCGGGCCTCCCATCGAAACCTGGAACCGTTGCGCGCTTACAATGGCCGCTCACCGTGGCCCAGGGGAAAGGCATGCGCGCGCTCAAGATCGCAGGGTTTGTGTTCGGCGGCCTCATCGGACTCATCCTGCTCGCCGCCGTGGCCGTGGTGCTGTGGGTCGATCCGAACGATTACCGCGCGGAGATCGAGCGACGCGCCTCGGACGCCAGCGGTCGAACGGTGCAGGATCGGCGGCAAGATCGATCTGAAGCTCTTTCCCTGGCTCGCTTTGCAGATAGCGGACGTTTCGCTCGGCAACCCGGCCGGATACGGGTCGGCTCCGTTCCTCAGCGTGAAGCGCGCCGACGTCGGCGTGAAACTGTTGCCGTTACTGCGCAATGAGATCGAAGTCCGGCGCGTGGCCCTGGACGGCTTGTCGGCCACACTCATCAGCCGCAGCGACGAGGAGAACAACTGGAAAGACCTCGGGAAGAAGGATTCCGGGCCACGGCAACCGACAGATGAGCCCGCCCCGAAGACGTCTATCGCTGGCATAGACATTAAAGACGCCGTTCTCATCTACCGTGACGAGGCCGAGAAGAGCCTGACGCGCCTGACGAAGCTCAACGTGAGGACGGGCGCTCTGGGTAGTGATGCCCCCGTGCCGGTCAAGCTGGACTTCGACTACGACGATGGCAAGCCCGACTCGACTCTTTCGCTGGTGATCGAGTCGCTAATTCGCCGGATGCCCGACACCACGCGTGTGGAACTCAAGGAGCTGGTCGTCAAGGGAAAACCTGGCAAGGAAGGCACGGAATTCTCGGCGCGCGCGCCAGCGCTGCTGTTCGACTGGGAAGCGGAAACGCTCGCCCCTGTGACGTTCTCAATCACGTACGGGGAGTTGCCGCTGCGTGTTACTGCCAAGGGAGTGAAGATGCTGAGCGCGCGTGTGGTTACCGGTTCGATCACCGTGGACCGCCTTTCGCCGCGAAAGCTCATGCCTTCGTTTGGAATCAAAGTGCCAAATACGCGTGATCCGACGGCTCTGACCGCACTGGCCGTCACGAGCGCCTATCGACTGACCGAGAAAGCTCTGGCTCTGAGCCGCCTCGACCTCACTCTCGATGACACGCGAATGCGGGGAGACCTGGGAGTCGACGACCTCGAGACCAAGGCGCTTTCATTCGACCTGGGCGTCGACAGAATCGATGTGGATCGCTACCGCGAGCCCGAGGTAAAGCCGCAAAAGGGCGCAAAGAGACCGCCGCCGGTCGATCTGCCGCGCGATGCCCTGCGCAACCTCAACGCTAGCGGCGTTCTGCGCGTAACGCACGCGAAGCTGGCGGACATGACGTTCGACGATGTGCGCGTGCCTGTCGAGGCGGCTGCGGGTCGGGTGCGGGTCACACCGAAGGCTAGGCTTTTCGGCGGCACCTACGAGGGTGATATCACGCTCAACGCGAAGCCGCAGAAGCTGAGGCTTTCGATGAACGAGCGCGTACGCGGCATCGACATCGGCGCGCTGGTGAACGCCGCCTTCGATTCGACGCGTGTAGTTGGCCGTGGCGATGCCAACATCGTGCTCAACGGCACGGGCAACACCGACGTGGAGATACTCAAGTCCCTGACCGGCAAGGTGGATACCAACGTGCTGCAAGGCGCGTTCAACGGAGTCGATCTATGGTTCGAACTGCGCCGCGCGATGGCACTGATCAAGCGCACCGAGATGCCGACTCGCACCGGGCCGGTGCGGACTGCAGTTCAAGACGCTCTCCGGCAGCGCCACGATCGCAAACGGGGTCGTCCGCAACGACGACCTCCGTGCAGACATGGACTACATAAAGGCGCGTGGCAAGGGCACGCTGGGAATCGGCAACCAGGCGATTGATTACCGGCTGGTGGCGGAGGTCTACAAGCTCCCGCCGGCGGGAGCCGCCGGCAGCGAGATGGCCGACGTCAAGGCGCTCGAGATCCCGATCGCCATGACCGGCACGCTGGCGGATATGAAGGTCCGGCCCGACCTGGGCGATCTGGTGAAGGCGCGACTGAGCAAGGAGGTCGACAAGCGCAAGGAAGATCTCAAGAAAAAGCTGGACAAGAAGCTGGATGGAAAATTGAAGGACCTTCTGAGCCGCTGAGATCGGCGGGAATGCATTTTGCTTTGACTTGGAAAAGTGAACAATCGTCCGTTGTGACCGTCTTAACGTTGCAGTCGATGCGGAGCTGGAACGCGATCACATTAACCCGCTCACATTGGCTCTAAGGTGTGAATGAAACGATACGGGAGGGAAGTGACGATGGCACAGCTCTCTTCTGACGACACCGCCGAAAGCTCGCGCACCGCGAGCCGCGCCGGCTTCATTGAATCTCTCAGCTCTTTCAGCCGCTTACACCGCGCGCAGCGCTGGGAAGGCACCTTCGCGCGAATTCCTCGAGCAGATGGCCGCCGCCAATCCGGCGCGCCGTGGCCCGCTCGAGCCACGAATACATCTGGGACATGCTCCGTTGGCACGGACGCGAACGCTTCGTCGGAGACGACGGACAACACCGCGCCCGCTGGAGCTGTTCAAGCGTGAGCTCTTCGGCATCGACGAGCCGCTGTCGCGCGTCGTCGACTACTTCAAGGCCGCCGCGCGGGCTCCGATGTCGGCCGTCGCCTGCTGCTGCTGCTCGGCCCGCCCTCCGGCGGCAAATCGACGCTCGCCATTCTGCTGAAGCGCGGTCTCGAGGAATACAGCCACACCGACGAAGGCGCGCTCTACGGCATCAAGGGCTCGCCGCTGCACGAGTCGCCGCTGCATCTCGTTCCCACCAGCCTGCGCGCCGAGTTCCGCGAAACCTACGGCGTCGATATCACCGGCGAGCTCTCGCCCGTGGGCGCGCGACTGCGCTCGAGCGCGAGTTCGACGGCGACTTCATGCGCATGCCGGTCGAGCGCATCTTCCTCTCCGAAGCCGTCGCGCATCGGCATCGGCACCTACGCGCCGCACGATCCCGACCACCGCCGACATCGCCGACCTCGTCGGCTCGGTCGATCTGTCCAAGGTCGCGCAGATCGGCGACGAAGGCGACCCGCGCGCCTGGTCGTGGTCGGGCGCGGTGTACGCCGCGAGCCGCGGCATGCTCGAGATGATCGAGATCCTGAAGGTGAAGCGCGAGTTCCTGTACCTGCTGCTGACGCTGACGCAGGAGAAGAACGTCAAGGTGTCGCGCTTCCCGCTGATCCACCTCGACGAGACGATCCTCGCGCACACCAACCTCGCCGAGTTCCACAAGTTCCTGCAGGAGAAGGAGAACGAGGCGCTGCTCGACCGCATGGTGATCATCAAGGTCCCGTACACGCTCTCCTATCAGCGACGAGGCGCGCATCTACCAGAAGCTCGTCTCGAGCGCGCCGGCGTTCCGCGACGTGCATCTCGATCCGCACGTGCTGCAACCTCGCGTCGGTGTTCGCGATCCTCACGCGCCTGCACAAGCGCGAGCACGAGGGGCTCGACCTGCCCAAGAAGCTGCGGCTGTACGCCGGCGAAGACGTCGAAGGCATTCACGGAGACCGAGGCCGCGCGGATGCGCGCGAAGTCGCCGGACGAAGGGCTGACCGGCGTCAGCCCGCGCTTCGTCATCAACGCGATCTCCAATGCGATCACGCGCAGCGACACGCACGAGCCTGACCAGCATGGAGGTGCTGCTCGCGCTGAAGGATGCGATCGAGACCGATGCGCGCATGGATGCGAAGCAAGAAGCAGTGGATCGATTTCCTGGTGATCGCGCGCAAGGATTTCTACAACCGCTGGGTGAAGGAAGACGTGCACCACGCGCTGTTCGCCTCCTTCGAGGAGGAAGCGCAGCAGCTGCTCGAGAAGTACCTGGACGAAGTCGAAGCCTCGCTCGACAACCGCCAGGTCACGCGACCCGATCACCGGCGAGGAGCGCCCGCCGGACGAGCGCTTCCTGCGCTCGGTCGAGGAGAAGATCAAGGTGTCGGATTCGGGCAAGCAGTCGTTCCGCCAGGAAGTCGTGCGCAAGGCGATGGTGGCGTTCAAGCGCGGCGAGAAGTTCACGCTCAACAGCCACGCGCGCATGCACGAGGCCATCGAGCAGTATCTGTTCGAGGAGCGTCGCGACGTGCTGCGCCTGGTGACCTCCGCGGCGCGGCCCGACGATGAAGCGCGAGCAGAAGATCTCGGTGGTGCAGAAGCGGCTGATCAGCGAGTACGGCTACGACGAGCACAGCGCCAAGGAAGCGCTGAATTACGTCACCACCTTGCTCGCGCAGGAATGAAGCGCGGGCGCATAGCGGCGACATGACCGACAATGGACAGCATCGACCGACCCGGCCCGGCGAGGCGCAAGTGGTACGACCTGTTCTCGCGCGGCGCGCGCGACTGGCTGCGTCACAACGAGAAAGTGCGCGACGCCGTTCGCGACAACCTGCCGGAGATCATCGCCGGCGCGGACGTCCTCAACGAGCGCCGCCCGCACGGTGCGCGTTCCGGTGCGCATGCTCGAGCACTCTCGCTTCCGACTGCGCGCGCCCGGAGGATGCCGAAGGCGCGGGCCAGGGCAGCGCCAAGCCCGGCGACGTGCTCGCAATCCCGACCGCGAGGGCAAGGGCGAGAAGGGGCCAGGGCGGGCAGCGACGAGGGCGACGTGCAGTTCGTGCTCGAGCTCAAGGTCGACGACATCGTCGACTGGCTTTGGGAAGAGATGCAAGCTGCCGAATCTCAAGGCACGCAGTCGGGCCGCTGCGGACGACGACGGACTGCGTGCGCGAAGGCTGGGACAAGCGCGGCGCGCGCTCGCGGCTCGATCGCCGCCGCTCGGTCAAGGAGGCGATCAAGCGCCGCGCGATCCAGCCGGACGCCACGCCGACCTTCACCGACGACGATCTGCGCTTCCGCCAGCTCGCGCGGCGCGAGCAGCCCGGCCACGCACGCCGTGGTGTTCTTCGCGCTCGACGTCTCCGGCAGCATGTCGCGACCGGGAGCGCAAGCTCGCGAAGACGCTTCTTCTTCTGGGTCGTGCAGGGCCTGCGCCGCGCAGTACGCGCAGCTCGAGACCGTGTTCGTCGCGCACACCGACGGAAGCGTGGGAGTTCAACGAGACCGAGTTCTTCCAGGTGAGCGGCACCGGCGGCACGGTCGCGTCGACCGGCCTGAACAAGGTGCGCGAGATCATCGACGAGCGCTACAACCCGGCCCGCAACAACGTCTATCTCTTCTACGCGTCCGACGGCGAGAACTTCGGCCAGCGATACGCGAAGCAGGCGCGTGCCGCACTGAAGGCGGTCGCGGAGGCGGCGTGCTACACCGGCTACGTCGAGGTGTCGTCGGGGCTGGCCCGGCAGCTCGCCACCGAGACCGGCCGGCTGCTATCGCCGAGCTTGACGCGTCAGAGCTTGCCGCTGGCAGCTACGCGCTCACCGACTACGACGACATCTGGAATGCGGTGCGGCAGTTCTTCGCCGGCGAGCGCAAGACGATCGAGAGCCACGTCGATGAGCGAAGACTGGCAGTCCTACGTGCGCCGCATCGAAGAGCTCGCCGAGCGCTCGGGCCTCAGCTACCACCCGGTCGATTTCGAGGTCGGTTCCGGACAGCTTCATGATGGAGATCGCCATCTACGGCCTGCCGGTGCGCATGCCGCACTGGTCGTTCGGCGTGCGCTACATCTACCAGCTCATCCAGCGTCGCATGGGCCATTCGCGGCTCTTCGAAGTGATGTTCCCCGGCAATCCGGGCCACGCCTATCTCGCGCAGAGCAACGCGCTCGCCGAGAACATGCTGGTGACCGCGCACGTGCTCGGCCACGCGGATTTCTCGCAGAACAACCAGCTGTTCCGCGCTGCCAGGAGCAGGTGGGCGAGCACATCGTCGAGCACGCCGCGGCGCACGCGCACCAGATCGCAGCAGGCCATCGAGACCTATGGCGCAGAGCGCGTCGAGCACGTGCTCGACGCGGCGCTCGCGCTCGAGCCGCACGTCGACGTCGACCAGGCGCTGCACCGCGCGCGCTATCCCGAGTACCTCGCGGAGCCGAAGCCGCTGGTCGACGATGCCTTCCGCAAGCGTTTCGCATCGCTCGACCCGGCCGACACGCGGCGTCGCGCAGGAGCTGCGCAGGCGCGCGCCGATGCCGCCGCATCCCGAGCGCGACCTGCTGTGGTTCATCGCGAACTACGCGCCGGAGCTCGAGAGCTGGGAGCGCGACATCTTTCTGGCCGTGCGCGACGAATCGTTCTACTTCTATCCCGGTGTTCGCCTGCCAGATCATGAACGAAGGCTGGGCGTCGTACTGGCACGCGCGGCTGCTGCGCGAGGCGGATTTCCTGCCGCAGCAGGCGTATCGTCGATGCGCATCAAGTGCCATTCCGACGTCGTGCGCCCGATCGCCGCGGACGCAGCAGGTCGGCGCTCAGCGTCAATCCCTATCACCTCGGCTTTTCGATGTGGGAGAAGATCGTCGAAGACGCAGGGGATCGAGGCGGCGCGCCGCATCATGGAGCAGGACGACGATTTCGGCTTCGTCCGCAATCACCTCACGCGCGAGCTCGCCGACGAGTTGAAGCATGTTCCGCTTCAATGCGCGCTCCGATGGCCAGGTGAAGGTGCTGGACATGGACATGTCGGCCCTGCATGAAAGCGTGCTGGGGCCGAAGTACGGCTTCGGTGCCCCGACCGTTGCCGCGAAGCACATTCAGCTCGATGGCACACTCGAGCTGGTCCACGACCACGAAACGGATGGACGCGGGCTCGATCTCGAGCGCGGTCGCAAGGTTCTGGATTACGTGCAGCGCGTGTGGCGACGCCCGGTGGAGCTGCATACGGTGGACCAGCATGGCGCGGCGCTGCACCTGACGTCCTCATAGGCGGGCGCAACGCCTACTGCGGGCACTTGCCCCGCGTCATCGGATAGTCGATCCCCTTCGCTGCCCCATCGCGATTGCCTTCGATGCGCGCCATCAACCTGTCGCGCGCCGTCAATCGGTAGATGATCCGTTGTGGAAAATCGTGCTCGAGGTTCTCGAAGACCAGCTCGGAGGTGCCCGAGCGCAGCAGGGGGAAAGTCGCTTCCTGCTGCCCCGAAGGATGCGCGATAAACGCAATCTGACCGGCGCTGATTTCACGAATCGACATGAACTCGTGCTCGACGGCCTTACCACCCCGCACCGTGCGGCTGACCCCTAGCATCATCCCGCCGGCCGGCGAGCTCCATATCTCATCGGAACCAGGTTCAGCTCCCTCGTGGGCCCAGCAACCCGCGAGCCAGGAAAAATCCGCCACCGAAGCGCTGCGGACCGCACTCGCCACCAAGAGCACTGCAACGATTGCAGACCATCGCATGACTTACGACGTGGACTTTGTTGGCGACTCTGCATCCCAGGCTTCTTCGTGCTGGGATATCACGATAGCGACCGGATCGCTGGCCGGAAAGGAATCCGCCAGGGCCCGATCGAGCTGGTCCTCAATATGCTGGCGCTTTGCCGCTTCCGGCGTGAGGCGGGACGGATGAGGTGCATTCATGGTTTTTCCAGCGCTTCGCTCTGTCTGCATCGAACAGTACCTCATCGGGCTTCGGCCTGCCGGACGGGCTCTTCCCGTTCAGTCAGAGTTCGACCCGAGTGACGGTAACGCTAGAGGTCAAGGCCGACCTGGCCGCCTCCCATCGCTTACACTGAGGCTGATCGGTCCCGCAGGCTCCCTTCAGGGTTCGCAAAAGAGGATCTGACTACGGCCATGGCCCACACGACCCAGGCGATCCGCAACATCGCTCTCGTTGGGCAAGCCGCGGCCGGCAAGACCCTGCTTCTGGAAGCGCTGCTCTTTCAGGCCGAGGCGATCCGTTCCAAAGGCAGCCTGCAGCGCGGCACCACGGTCTCCGATTTCGACGCGCAGGAAAAGCAGCTGCACCACTCGCTCGATACCGCGATCTGCAGCTTCGGTCGCAATGGCACGCATCTCAATCTGATCGATACGCCAGGCTTTCCGGATTTTCTCGGGCGCTCGCTTTCGGTGCTCGAGGCCGTGGAGTCCGCGGCGATCGTCGTCAGCGCCACCGCTGGCGTAGATTCGGTCACGCACCGTCTGATGGACTTCGCACGCGATCGCGAGTTGTGTCGCCTGGTCATCGTCAACAAGATCGACAGCCGCGATGCCCGTCCGGAAGAAGTGCTCAAACAACTGCGCGAAGCGTTCGGCGCGGAATGCCTACCGCTGAACCTGCCGTGCGAAGGCGGCAGCGCCGTCGTGGACTGCTTCTTTCAGCCGCACGGCAAGCCCGCAGACTTCTCCACCATCGAATCGGCGCACACCCAGATCATCGACCAGGTGGTCGAGGTCGACGAAGAACTGATGGCGCTCTACCTCGAACAGGGCGAGGAGCTTTCCCGGAGCAACTCCACGACCCTTTTGAGAAAGCGCTGCGCGAAGGGCACCTGGTACCCGTTTGTTTCGTGTCCGCGGAAACGGGCGCCGGCGTTCGCGAATTGCTCGACATCTTCGAGCGGCTCATGCCGAACCCCGCGGAGGGAAACCCGCCCCCTTTTCTGAAGGGCTCCGAGCGCGTGCAGGTGACGCCGGATGCGTCCCAGCATGTCGTGGCACACGTGTTCAAGGTGAGTGTGGATCCGTACGTCGGCAAGCTCGGCATTTTTCGAGTGCATCAAGGTACGGTGCGGGCGGGCAGCCAGCTGTTCATCGGAGATGCGCGCAAGCCATTCAAGATCGCACATCTCTACAAGCTCATGGGAAAGGATACGCGGGAGGTGCCCGAGGGGATTCCAGGCGACATCTGCGCCGTCGCCAAGGTAGAGGACCTGCACTTCGACGCCGTGCTCCACGATTCCCACGATGAAGACCAGTACCATCTCAAATCGATCGCATTCCCGCCGGCCATGCTCGGCGTGGCGCTCGAGCCCGAACGGCGAGGTGACGAACAGCGACTGGCCGATACCCTGCACAAGCTGGTTGCCGAGGATCCTTGCGTCCGAATCGAGCATCACGCGTCTTTGAATGAGACCGTGCTTTACGGCATGGGCGAGTTTCACTTGCGGGTGTTGCTCGAGAGGATGACCGAGCGCTACGGCGTGAAGATCAAAACCCGCCCGCCGAGCATTCCCTACCGCGAGACGATTACGCATCCGGCGGAAGGGCACTGCCGCCACAAGAAACAGACAGGCGGAGCCGGTCAATTCGGCGAAGTGTTCTTGCGCGTAGAGGCGCTGGAGCGCGGCGCGGGCTTCGAATTTGTCGACGATGTCGTTGGAGGTGCGATCCCCGGGCAATTCATTCCAGCCGTGGAGAAGGGTGTGCGGCAGGCCCTGGGAGATGGCGCGATTGCCGGGTTTCCGCTGCAGGACATTCGCGTCACCGTGCACGACGGCAAGCATCACGCGGTGGATTCAAAGGAAGTTGCATTCGTCTCGGCCGGTCGCAAGGCCTTTCTGGATGCCATCCGCAAGGCGAACCCCATTGTTCTCGAGCCGGTGATGCACGTGCAGATCAGCGCGCCTGCGGCTTCGATCGGCGACCTCACAGGGGATCTCGCAACTCGCCGCGCACGGATAGGGGGAAACGATGCGCTTCCAGGACAGCGCGCTCTCCTCAAGGCTTTCGTGCCTCTGGCCGAGATTTCCAGCTACCAGTCCCGCCTCAAGTCACTCACGGGCGGCGAAGGGGCGTACACGATGGAATTAAGCCACTACGACCCCGTCCCGCCCCGCAAGCAGCAGGAACTCGCGCAGGCGTGGCGGCCGCGCGACGCGGAGGAGTAGCCAAAAAAAGGCCCCCGTGAGGGGGCCTTTGAGTTCCTTGCAGTACTTTTTTCTCAGAACTTCTGCGTGTAGTTCACCCACCAGGTCGATCCCAGCGGATCGTGGAAGAACTGGTTGTAGAAGGGCTGCGACGCGACGGTGTCCGACAGGTCGTACGGCGGGTCCTTGTTGAACACGTTGTTGACGCCCACCTGCAGCGCAGCGTTCCAAGGGAGGTCGTACGCACCGCTGATGTTGACCGTCGTCCACGAAGCGACGCGGTCGACTACCGTCGGATCATCCGGAGTGAATGGCCCGATGTAGTTGACGAACAGCGTGCCGGTGAGAGGCCCGCGGTTCCAGCCCATGCTGGCGTTGCCTTTCACGCGCACGAACTCGCCTAGTTCGCCGTCCTCTAGGACGTCGACTACTGGCTGCACCGAGGACTCCTGGATGTCCAGAGTGTCCATATAAGTGCCACCGATCGAGAAGCTGAACCGTCCGAGGTTCTCGGTGTTCATCCGGTAGTGCATCGAGGTGTCGATGCCCTTCGCCTTCTGGAAGGACAGGTTGCGGGCCTGCGCGGACACGACGTCGAGGCAGCCCGGGTTCAAGAGCTGATTACAACCCTGCACCTGCCGCTGGATCGCATCGCCAAACAGTCCGCTCTCGGCATTCTGGTCGAGGATGAACTGCTCCTCGGGCGTGTTCACGATCTGCTTGAGCTTGATGTACCAGGCATCCATCGACAACGACAACCCGTCTGTCGCCTGCCAGACGAACCCGAAGTTCAGGTTGTTGCCCTTCTCCTCCTGCAGCGCGAGGTTCGCACCAGTTCGAATCTCGACCGACTGAACCACATTGACGCAGCTTGCGACACTGGCATCGCCGCGACCACTGCCACCGTCCGCGACGCACTGCGGCGTGTCGATGAGATCGGTGAACCCGGTCGTTTCGGCTCCGAAGACTCGCTGCATGTCCGGCGCGCGAAAGCTCTTGCCGGCCGACGCACGCAACAGCAGTGTCTCGACGGGACGATACTGCAGTGCCGCGCGGGGGCTGAACGCGCCGCCGACATCCGTATCATCGTCATAGTTGTCGTAGCGACCTGCGAGATTGAGCGACAGCTTGTCGATGATGGGCAGCTCGACTTCAACGCCCAGCGCCGAGTACTTGCGATCGCCACCGCCCGAGGTTCCGCCAAGACCCTCGACGTTGCCGGCCAGTACGTCGGGATCGCGCTGGTCTTCGAACCGATTCTTGGCGTACTCGGCTCCCACTGCAAACTGCGCGGCACCGGCCGGCATATTGAAGAGGTCGCCCGTCAAGGAGAAGTCCACGCCGGAGATGGTCGAAAGACCATCGGTGCGCGGCTCGACCCGGATGGCATTGACCACGTCCTGCGGGATCGTGTCGAAGAAATTGACCGGATCGAGATTCCCGTCACCATCGGTGTCGAACAACCCGTTGGTGATCGCCTCTGTAATGCCTGCCGTACGCATGTAGCCGGAGTTTCTACCCTTGATGCGCTGCTCGGCATACTGTGCGCCCACTTCCCAGTTGAAGCGACCGGCGAGCTTGCCTTCGAGGCCGGCAACCACGTTGTACGAATCGTTGTCGACCTCCTCGCCGCGAGGCCCGAACTCCACCATGCGACGCAGCCAGAATCCCTCGGAACCCGTGGGGTTGTTGGGATTATCGGCCGGAACGTTCTCGGTGGCAGCCGGCACCGGCTCGATCTGCGTCTTGACGTTGCTCGTGAAGTAAGTGGCCCTGGCAAAGAAGTTCATGCTGTCCGTGAGAGGCTTGCCCAGCTTCGCGGTCAAGGAGAAATGATCCATCGGAGGCAGCAGCTGTCGAAACTGTGCACGATTGAACTGACATAAGCCGCTTCCGGACCCGGGGCTCCCGCCGGCAGTGGAGCAGTTCGGCGCAGGAGTCACAGCATTTTCATCGAAGAACGTGCCCGGATTGCCGTAGCCGGAAAAGCCACCCGCCTTCACGTTGCCATTCTTGCCAATCAGAACGTCGGACCGGGAGTAGTCCCGATCGGCAAACATCATCTTGCTCTGATCGAAGTACTCCGCGAAGAACAGCGCGGTAGCGCCGTCCGCGCTCTCCAGGCCCGTGGAGAACTGCACTCGCGACTGCCCGCCGCCACCTTGTGTGGTGTCGCTCTGGCGCAGCGTGATGGCGTTGTCCGCCGTCTTCTTCAGGATGACGTTCATCACGCCGCTGATTGCATCGGAACCATAGATGGCCGATGCACCGTCGGTGAGGATCTCGATTCGATCAATGGCAGCCACCGGAATGCTGCTCAGGTCGACGAAGTTATCGGTGCCGCTGGCGGCAAGCGGAAACACCGGCACGCGTCGCCCGTCAATCAAAACGAGCGAGCGGCCAATGCCGAAGCCGCGAATGTCGACTGCTGAAGCCGAAGGAGTGAATCCAAAGGTGAACTGCTGGTCGAGGCCGCCGCCGGCGTTCTGCGGCAGATCGTTCACTGCCTCGAGCAACGTGTTGTAGCCACGGGCGTCGAGATCTTCGGCCGTGATGGTGATGACGGGTGCCGGGCCTTCCTGCTGCACGCGACCAATGCGTGAGCCGGTGACGACGACGACCTGCTCTTCATCCGTCTCGACGTCCTGTGTTTGCGCTTGCGCGGGGACGGCAAAGCCGATTCCGCAGGCCAGTCCGCCAAATAGAACGACGTGACCGACTGCGCGCGCGAGTGGGGTTTTGATGGACATGGATACCTCCTGATCGCAGCCGGGCCACACTTGCCGGGCCACTGCATTTTTAAGAGCACGTCTCCAATGGAGACGATTTCGGTAGGGACGCAATCCTAGCGCCGCGAGGCTCCAGGTAGAATCGTTTTTGTGAAAAAGCAACACAAAAATTCACAAGGCGCATCATCAGAATCGGGACGGACTGCTATATTTAAGCCATAAACTGGACTATTCAAAGGATTGTATTGTTTAGCTAACGCTCATGTAGTTGGAAACATACAAGGGCTTGGACATTGAAGTACCCTTCCGCCCCAGCATCGGTTGCGGCAGAGTATCGCCATGCTGGATTTGCCCGACGCGCCGATCCTCGACAAGAAATCGTTGGTAGGCGGCTGCATCCGGTTGCCTGTCACGGTCGACGCCGAGCGCCTCAGAGCGGAAGTGGCCGCCCTTCCCGATTCCGCCTGGGGCTCGGTCGGCGGTCGCGTAGGCGTGCATGGCGCCGCGGACGCGCTCTTTCTGCGCGGGCGCGCTCCAGCTGAAGGGACCGGGCCCATCGAAGATCGCCCGGTCTTCGATTCACTGCCCTATGCGCGGCACATCGTCGAGAATTTCATCGCGGCCCCGCCGTTACGCTGCCTCTTGGCACGCCTGCCTCCCGGCGCGGCGATACCGCCCCACATCGATCGCGAGCTGTATTTCTGGAAAAGCCTGCGCGTGCATGTCGCCATCGAGACGCACGATCGCGCGTGGATGTATTGCGATGGCCGCAGCTATCTCATGCGCCCCGGGGAGGTCTGGGTGTTGAACAACACGACCATCCACGCGGTCTGGAACGAGCATGCAACGCTGGCGCGCACGCATCTGATCTGCGATTTCCTGCCCTCGCCGCGCCTGCTGGAGCTGCTGGCTGCAGCCGAGCGGGACCTGGGGCGAGAGGTGCCTGAAGTCATTGCGCATTTGACGGCTCTCGGGCCGCAGACCAGGGCGGCTCCGGCTGGATGATCACGACAAGCAAGTTCGTATTCCTGCACCTGCATAAATCTGGCGGCACTTTCGCGAACGAATTCCTGCTGCGCTTCCTGCCGGACGCGCAGCTCGTCGGCTATCACCTGCCGAGGCGGATGATTCCGCCGGCACACGCGCAACTTCCGGTGCTTGGGTTCGTGCGCAATCCGTGGAGCTACTACGTCTCCTGGTATACGTTTCAGTCCAAGAAGCCGCATCCCAATGCGCTGTTCCAGCTGGTGAGCCAAGGCAACACGCTCGGCTTCGAGGCGACGATCTGTCGATTGCTCGACCTCGACACCAACGGCACCCTGCTCGATGCGGCGGTGGCGGCACTGCCCAATGGCTATCGCAATCGCGGCATCAACCTTCCCGGCTTCGAGCTCGCGACCATCAGGGGATCGGGGCTTGGGTTCTACAGCTTCCTGTACCGTCATATCTACGATGGCGCTGGCATCACCATGATCCGTCCGATGGAACGGCTGCGGGAGGAATTTCCATCGATGCTCGGCGCTGTCGGTGCGACCCTCACTGCGGGCATGCGCGCCTACCTGCAGGACGCGCCGGCCCAGAATGAATCAGGCCATAGCCAGTATCGCGAGTGCTACGGTGACGATCTGCGCCAGCGCGTAGCACAGTGCGACGGCGCACTCATCGAGCGCCATGGATATCGGTTCGGAGATTAGTGGGGCTCGCTACGCCTGCAGCGAATAATTCCAGCGCTGCGCATGAACTCGCAGCACCGGCAGCACGCGCTCGAAGTGCGCGGCGTAGTGCACCCAATGTCCGACTGAGCGATTTGCAACAGGCAGCACTGCGTCGTCATAGCTCGTAGAAGCAACGCTTCCCTTGGCCCGAGCGTGCAGGTCTGGTCGCAAGACTGCGTCATGCCAGGGCACACCGACAGCGTCGAGCAACAGGCGCGCACGGCTTGCGAAGTCCTCCGTCAGCTGCTCGTATGCGACTTCATGGACGTGCGGCGCAAGCGGTTCGCACTGCTGCACCCAGTGACTCATCGCCTTATCGTAGCCGTGCGCGAGTGCGTTCAGATTTGCGCTCAGCACGACGAGATCCGCCGACGCGAAATCCTGCATGTAGGCGCTTAGCAAGGTGTCGCAGGGATGGCGCCTGACGAAAATCACGGGCGCATGCGGAAACAGCCGCAGCATCGCCGGCAACTGCACCAGGTTCATGGGGTCGGTATCGATGAGCCTTTGCCCCTGCGTGAGCCGCAACTTGCGCCGTGCCGCTTGCCAGTACTTTTCGCGTGCCGCAGTGAGCTGCTCGCTCCCGAGTCCGGCCAACTCATGCGGATACCGTGTGCCCCATGAGGTCATGACGGCATTCATCAATGGGCGGCCTTCAGATGCCTTGAGCTGCGGATGCGCATCGAGCATGAGCTCGATCAGCACCTTTCCCGAGTTCGGCGCACCCGCCACGAATATGGGGCTGTGCTCGGCGTCGGGGGCGGATTGATCCTCCCAACTGGCGACATCGGCAGGATCGACACCGCGTTGCGCCAGCAGCATCGGCCGTGAAAGCTGGAATGAGGAGCGTTGCACCGCGGGCGGCATGTTGGCGAGCTGACTGCGGTGCGCTTCATCGATGGTGGCGAACGATTCATCGAAGCGACCCAGCGCGTCGAGCGATTTCGCCAATGCGAACAAGTCGTGATGGCGCAACGGCGACTCGCGGGTGCGGCTCAGCTCTCCACGCAACAGCTCGGCGGCTTCCGCATGGAGGTTCGCGCGTTGCAGCAGGCGTGCTTCGAACGATTTCACGTTGACCGCCTGCGCCAGCGTGCGCGGATCGGATTTCACGCGCGCGAGGAGCTTGCCAGCCTCGTCGATGCGGTTCATGCGCTCATGAATCTGCGCCAGTATCAGCAATGCGCGCGGCTCGAGCGAAGACGAACCCGACAGTCTTGATGCGATAGCCTGAGCGGCGCCGGTTTCACCATGCTGCAGTAGTTGCAGCCCAATGCGGGCCTGCAGATGCGCAGCAACCCCGTCGTCTTGAGCGCAACCCAACAGAGCCGCGATCGCCTCGTCGTCGAGGCTCAGCGCTTGGCAGGCTCGCGCGTACTCGAGGCGGATTTCAGCATCCGCCGGCGCGAGCGCGATTGCCTGGGACAGAACCTGACGCGCCGCTTCGTGATCGTGGCGTTCCAGATGAGTCAGGCCGAGGTTGTACAGGAAATCCGCTGATTTCTCGCCAAGCTCGGCTGCGCGGGCGAAGGCAGCGAGCGCTGCATCGAATTTTCCGGTTGCGCGGCGCGTGGTGCCGAGATTGGTCCAATAGATTCCGCTGTCCGGCGCGCGGTCCGTCAACTCCGTGAACAGGGATTCGGCCTCGCGGAACCGGGCGAGGGAATGCATCACGCTGCCGAGGACGGTAAGCGCGCCCAAGTGTCCTTTGTGTAGAGCGAGCGCCTGGCGACAATAAACTTCGGCCGTGTCCAGTTCGCCGCGATTCAACCGTTCGACTGCGCTGGATACGAGCGCGTCGACGTTCTGGCCGGCGCCAGGATCACTGCTCATGATCCGCCCCTGTGTCATGATCCGGATCAGCCCCGGCGGGCAGATGCAGGAGATGATTGAGCAGCCGGCTTTCCACCACGGTCAGCGCGTCAATTCCATTGGTGCGCGTCACCAGTCCGCTGGCGTGCTCAGTGGATGCTTTGCGCAGAGCACTGCGAAGCGAAAGATACGCAGGCCAGCCAGAGTTGAGTTGGCCGTGCAGTGCGTACAGTTGTCGCCAGTCCAGCGTGAATTCTCCGACCACGCGCGCGTACGCCGTGGCTCGCTCGCGCCCCGGGGCATCATCAGCGATCGGTGCCAGCTCCCGTTGTAGATCCTGCACGACAAGCTCAACCTCCGCGGGATGCAGTACGGCCGCGGGTGATACCCGTTCGGTGAGGACTTTCGCGTCGCGCGATGGATCGAACACGTGCTGGCTGACCTGCGTATTTGCCTGGCTTGCCTGCGCAACGAAGCGCCAGAAAGATGCGCTGCCCGTGGTATCCGCGACCAGGTGGATGCGGGAGCTGTCGGATTGATTCTCGACTCGATGCCGCCGCCAGTTGTCGAAGAGCCATGCTTCGCCCGCAGCCATGTGCACGACTTCATCTCCGCAATAGAAGCGAACTGGAGGGCTCGTGAGCACCGGAATGTGAATTCGCACCCGATTGAACCAGTGCATGTTGATGTCGGCATGCTCAGGTACCTGGGCGCCAGGCTGGAGCTGCATGAGCCTCGAACGGCTCCAGACCACGCCGAAGTCGGCCAACAGCTGCCTGACGTAGGGCATCTGCTGCAGATGCGGGGTGGGCGCCATGGGCCCATGGATCTCATCGCTCTCGCTGCCGCCTGCCGAGATCAAACGAACTGACGTGTTGCCGTCGAACTTGTTGGGGTGCGAGACCCAGGCGCCAGGTGCAAGCGCGGCTACCTCGGCGCGCAACCGATCTATATCCACGCGCACCGGGAGCTTGATGAAGGGCCGGGGAAGACGCATGGTTACCCGGTCTCCACCGCGCCGCGCAGCTCGCCGATGGTTTCCACGAGGCGCCCGACTGCGATGCGCTCTATCTCGGTTAGATGTGGATTCCACAGGTCGAATATCAGCACTACGCGGATGCCGTCGCTGCGGTTCCAGGCTTCGTGTTCGTAAGTGTCGTCGAATACGACGCAGCGGCCCTCCTGCCACTGATGCGCTTCGCCCGCGACGCTCAGCGCGCAGTCGCGCGGCACCATCAGGGCGAGATGGCCGACGACTCTCGTGTTGGTCACGCCTCGATGCGGCAGCAGATGCGTGCCCGGGGTGAAGACGGAGAAAAGCACTTCCGGAGCGTGATCGCGCACCCGCGCGAGCGGCAAGGCATCGAGTGCCTCGGCGGTCGTAGGGCACGCGCTGCAATTGTCGTCCCGTCTCTGGCCATGCCTGTAGAAGTAATAGCCGTTCCAGCTGGGCGCGACCGATTGGCCGCGAAGGTTTTCATTCTCGAGCGCCTCACTGTCGAAAACACGCTCGCGTCCCTGTGTGGTGTCCAGGCGCTGCAGCAACTCGGCGCGGATCGCCGGGAACTGGGATTCCAGCGCGTCGACCCAGGGGAACAGCCGCAGGTCCAGGTAAGGCGTGGCGGGAAGCCCCGGAAAGAAAAGGAAGGTCGGCTGCTGGCGTGCATCCGGATACTGCGGCCGCTCCTCGCCCAGGTGAATTCTCAGGCACCGCTCGACGCGCATCAGGGCCTTCGCCCCGTGTTCTCTAACGAGCGGCTCCCAGAGCGAGGTGAATAACCTGGCGCGGCCGCCGCGCACGACCTGTACGGCGTGCTCGACCAGGGGCCGTATGGCATCGGGCGTGGATTTCGAATCCAGCCAGCGGTTCCTACTCTGCGCATCCTTCAATGCCCGCGTGTATTGCACCAGCGCGTCGAATGGATGCGCGCGCTCGAGGCCCGCCGCTAAATGCATTCGCGCCGTGTAGAACTCCGGCGCAAGTCGCACGGCTTCGCGGTGTGCGTCGAGTGAGCTGCCGGGATCACCGCAGGCCATGCATGCGAGTCCGTAGTGATAGCGGGTGATTGCATCCTGAGGATGCTCGGCAATCGCGGCGGTCAGCAATTCCCGCGCGCCGGCGCAATCTCCGGACGCGAGCAATCCAACCGCTCGTGTGTTGAGCGTTTCGAGTGGAGTCGGCGCGCGTCCGCTATCAGGATGCATAGCCCCACCGTTGCAGATAGGGTCCGAGTACCGGCAGCACGCCATCAAAATGCGGCGCGTAGTTACGCCAGCGATCCACGGAACGGGTGTTGACCGGTTTCACCACCTGAGAATAACTCGGCGTGCTGATGAATGCCTTGCCGCTCGCATGCTGCGCCGGGTGCAACATGGCGGCTTCAAAGGGCAGCGACAACGCCGAGCACACCTCGCGAATGCCCCGATCGAAGTCGCACACCAGCTGCTCGTAACGGACCTCGTGAGCCTCGACGCCCAGGGTCGACGACTGGCGATACCAGAAATCGAACATGCGACGGTAGCCCGCAGCCAGGTTGGGCAGATCCCGACAAAGCAGTGCGAAGTCCGGATCTCCGAAATGCTGCATGTAGCAGCTCAGCAGCACATCACACGGATGGCGTATCGACAAAACGATCGGCGCGGCGGGAAACAACCGCCGGATCACGGCGAGGCGCAGGATGTTGAGCGGATTCTTGTCGATCAGCCGCTGCCCTGGCTGCAGCTGAACCTTGCGCCGAACGTGCTGCCAGTAGGTGAGTCGCGCCTTCTCGAGCACCGCCGGGGCGACCTCGCTCAACGCGTGCGGATATCCGGCCCCGTCAGTCAAGAGCTGGTCCAGCGCGACCTGCAGGAACGGTTGCTCATCCATCGTTCGCAGGCCCGAGTGAGCATCGAGTGCAAGCTCGAGCAGCGTGGTTCCGGAGCGCGGGAATCCCACGATGAAGATTGGGCTCGCCTGCAGCGTCGGCGCTCCTTCATGATCCCACTTCGCAACGTCCGCCGGATCGCTGTGGCGCTCGGTGATGCGCATCGGCGTCGGACCGCGCAACGCGATTTCCGGCTGGGTCAGCTTGAAATGCTCGACCTGCGAGCGGTGCGCCTCGCAGAGCGCCTGAAACGCTTCGTCGTATCGCCCCAGCGCATCGAGCGACTTTGCGAGTCGAAACAAATGGTACTGGCGCAGATGGAAGGCCGGGCAGTCGGCGAGTAGATGTTCCAGCGCGGCGCACGCAGCTTCATGCCCGCCCTCGCGCTGCGCCAGGACTGCTTCCACGCTCTTGAGGTCGAGCTCGTTCGCGGGAGCGAGCGGCGAGTTGCGCAGGCGCTCGAGCGCCTCACGCGCCTCGTCCAGCTGATTGCTGCGCTCGAGAATCTCGATGATTTTGACGGCCGCGGCCGCAGACGGCGCAGGATCGAGCCGCGCGCGCTGCAGCGCCACCGCCGCACGTTCCGGTTCGCCGAGATTGAGCAGCAGATTCGCGATCTGCGCCAGCACCTCGGTGTCGAGGTTCTCCAGCTCCTCCCAGCCTTCAAGCGCCGCGAGAGCTTCACTTGCGCGCATCCTTTCATGAAGCGCGCGCGCATATTGCAGCCGAATGGGCCCATCCCGGGGTGCGAGCGCACTGGCGCGTTCAAGCACCGCACGGGCCGCCTCGAAATCACGCCGATCGAAATGCAACAAGCCGACGTTGTAGAAGAAATCCGCCGAGGCCTCGCCCAGCTCGGAAGCGCGCTGATACGCGGCCAGTGCATCCTCGTATCTGCGCTCAAGGCGCAGCGAAGTGCCGAGATTGGTCCAATGCGAGCGCTCTGTGGGCTGGAGCGCCGTGAGCTCGCTGAAGGCGCGGATCGCATCGGCAGCTTTTCCCTGCACGTGGAGGCTCGCGCCCAGCACGCTCAATGCGCCGATGTGGCGCGGCTCGATGTGCAGCAAGGCGCGGCAGGCGGTTTCGGCCTCTGCCGGCCGGCCCTGATGCAATAGAGTGACCGCGCCGGCCAGTGTGGCGCCCGGCTTCGTTTGGGCATCGCTCATGCGCGGGATTCTGACGCAAAAAAAAGGCCGCGCGAAAAACTCGCGCGGCCTGATTTTGAGCGGATGAGGCTTAGAACTGCTGCCTGACCCCGACCCAGTACTGCCGGCCCAGCGTGTCGTAGGTGCTCACGTCGGTGTTGGCATTGATCGTATTGTTGAAGTACATGAACGGCGGCTGCGTGTCGCCGAGGTTGATCACGCCGAGCTGAACCTTCGTCTTCGTGGCGAACTCGTATCCGAGCGTCAGGTTCAGGTACACCTTTTTCGGGACGTTGAGCGGGACCACGCCCGGTCCACCGTCCGCGTCCTCGATCTTCAGCTTGTGGATGTACCGCGCCGTCAGCAGGCCGTCGAAGCTCGCCAGGCTCCAGCCGATGCCGCCAAGCGCACGCCACTTGGCGTAGTTGCCGAACGTCGTGCTGTAGGTGCCGGCGTAGTCTTGCGTCAGCGAGATGTCGGACGGCGTGTTCTTGTAGTTCTTCGTATAGGAGCTGTCGACGGTGAAGCGGAAACTGCCGAGCCCGGTGTTACGCAGCTGATACTTGATGCCCAGGTCGAAGCCTTCGGTCTTCAACTTACCGAGGTTCAGGAACGGCTCCAGGCCCTGGAACACCTCGCCCTGGTTGGGTCCCGAGGTATAGCGGTTGATCAAGCCGCAGAACAGCGGATCGCCGGTCGCCACGCACTGTTCCGAAGTGAAGTTCGGATCGACACGCGTGATCAGGTTGTCGACCTTGTAGTGCCAGAAGTCGACGTTGAGCGACAGGCCGGAGAGCCAGCTCGGATCGTAGATGATGCCGTAGGTGAGCACGTCGCCAGTCTCGGGACTGAGGTCGACGTTACCTACGCGCACCGCTTCGATCTGGCCGTTTGGTTGCGTGAAACCGGTATCCGGCGCAACTCCAACGCAGGCCGCCGCCAGGTTGGGATTGGCGGCGAGCGCGGCCGAGGTCAGGCTGTTACAGGGGTCGATGAACGTCGGCGCGTCGTGTGTCGGTCCCTGGTAGAGGTTGTAGATCGTCGGGACGCGGAACACTTCAGAGAACGAGGCTCGCACCAGCATGTCGCTGATCGGACGATATTCGAGCTTGAAGGTCGAGTTGGTGGTGTCGCCGAACTTGGAGTAGTCCGAGTAACGCGTACCGGCCGTGAAATCCAGCGAATGTACCGCCGGCAGATCCTTCAGGAGCGGTACGTGGACCTCCGCGTACACTTCCCTCACGTTGTAGTCGCCCTTCGCATCCGCTGTGCAAGTGTCGGCCGCAAGCTGACAAGTGAGGAACAACGGAGCCTGGGCCTGCGTGTTGTAGTCGGTGTCGAAGTTGCCTTCAAGCTTCTGGTACGCCACGCCGATGGCCGCCTGCAGCGGGCCCGCCGGCATGTCGAAGAGATCGCCATTGGTACCCAGGTCCAGGCCCGTCGTGCGATAACCATAGCTCTGGTCGTACTGCGCACCGATCGTGGTCAGCGCTTCCGCCTGCCCCGGCGCCTCGAGATTGAAAATATTCACCGGCACGCAGCCGTTGATCGGCTCTGTCGGTGTGCCGCAGGTCGGCGTGCCGTCACCGGCGATGAACGAGGGTCCGAACGCAGCAGTCAGCGCCGGCTTGAACAGATAGCCTCGGGTCGTAGTTTCCTGGTCCATGCGGCCGATCGTGCCGCTGCCCTCCCACTCCCAGCTGGTATTGAACAGGCTGCCGCGCAGTCCCGCCACGGCTCGTGAGGTATACGTTGTCACCTCGTTACGCCGCTGGCCGAGGGCCTCCAGGCGCCACTGGCCGTTCTCGTTAAGGCCCGCAATACCGCCGAAGTCGATGCCGAAGGGGTTGTAGATGTTGTCCGCCGAGATCACGACGTCATCCGAAGTGGCGGTGAACGGGAGCGAGGCGATCTTGAAGCCGGAATGAGTCCGGTTGTAGAGCACCTCGGAGAAGAATTCCAGCTTGTCGTTGATGTCGAAATGGCCGAGCAGGAAAAGCGTGCCGCGATCCTGCGGAGTGATCAGCAGGTTGGCGGGCTGGAAGTTATAACGATCGCCTGGATCCTCCCAGCAGCGGAAATCGGCGATGGAGTCACCGGCGCTACCTGCAACGCGGGTTACAGAGCCGCTGTCGCAACCACCGGGGCCGCCGATCTGCGTGAGCAGATTGTCCGGCAGGTTGATGCGGCCGGTCACGTTGCGGCTCGAGCCGCCGTTGAAGATTGAGCCGTAGAAGTACGTCGCGTATTTGGAGAAGGCGCGGTCGCCGGCCGAGACTTCGTCCTGCCGGTTGAAGCTGCCTCCGGCCACGAGGTTGCCGCGGTCGCCGTTGATGCCGAAAGTGACCTCGGCCTCCTGGCGGTCGCCGTCGCTGCGGCTCGTCTGACCGTACTGCAGGTTGATGTCGAGCCCAGTGAAATCCTGCTTGGTGATGAAGTTCACCACGCCTGCGATGGCGTCGGAGCCGTAGATGGCGCCCGCGCCTTCCTTGAGGACGTCGACTCGCTCGATCAGGTTCAGCGGAATGATGTTGACGTCGACTGCGCCCGTGTCCAGGCCGAGGACGCCGACGCGGCGGCCATTCAGCAGGACGAGGGTGCGGGCCGGATCGAGGCCGCGCAGTTCGATGTTGCTGTCGCCGTTACCGCCACCGTTGTTCACCTGTGGGTTGGTCGCAGCGCCGGAGATAGCCGGAATCTGTTGCACGAGGTCGCCGATGGTCGACACCCCCGAGGCCGCGATGGCCGCGCTGTCGATGACGAACACTGGGTTGGCGGTTTCCGCGTCGACGCGGCGGATGCGCGAACCGGTCACGACCACCGTATCTACGGTTTCATCTGCCTGCGCAGTCTCGTCTTGCGCCGCAGCGGGCAGAGAAACTGTGCTGCCGGCGGCTACGGCTGCGCCCATGAGCAAAGCGCGGCGTACCGATAGTGCTATTTCATTCTCGTGATTCATCTACTACTCCTGCATACGATTCGGTTGTGACATCCACACAGCGCCCGATGGCCGGACGGCGGAGGCTTTTCCCAGTGCGCGCGATGGTAGTCCCAGTCTTTGGAATGTGAAAGGGGGTTTTGGCAAAAGACAACAACATCAATTGCGTGCTGTCCTAGGGAAAATATGAGAAATGGGCGGATTTATAGCGGAATTACCACACTATCGGCGCGGGCACCTCTGAGGAGGCCTGTTTGTTGCCTGTTTGCAACAAATTTGGCGATGCGCGTCGCGCTACTGCCGTAGTCGCCAGGACACCTTGTCGTTCACCGACACCCCGAGCTTTGCGGCTTGCCCACCGCGCAGTTCAAGCACGGCGCCAGCGGCAACGCCGGAGCCGATGGTCTTCAGCGAGTGCGGCTCGGTCATCGCGGCGATTCTGACGATGCGTCCCGAAGGGTCGATGAAGAGCATGTCGAGCGGGATATAGGTGTTCTTCATCCACATGCTGACGATGCGAGGCTGAGCCTCGGTGAACAGCATCCCGCGGTCGGCCGGCAAATCGTTGACGAACATCAGGCCCTGCTGCTGTCGCTGCGGAGTGTCCGCCACCCAGGCGTCGAAGCGATGACGCTGGGCACCGTGCTCGATTTCGACCCAGGCGCGCGGAAAGGTATCCAGGGCGGCCACATCGTCTTCAAAGGTGGTCTGACCTGCAAAATCGAACCTGCTCAGGAAGATGCGCTCTTCGCCCTTCAGATCGGAAGCCGGCTCGGTGCAGAAGCCGCTGCCCACCACCCTGTATGACCTGGAGGGACCGCCCAGCGCCCCGATACGCTCCTGCTCCAGCTTATCGACGGTGCACCGGTCGTCGCCCCGCGTGCCGAAGAGCCTCGCCTCACCCTCGAACATCACGGTGACATTGGTGGGAAGGCTGCGGCCGGATCTACCTTCGGCAGCTGACCGGATGCCGAAAACGATGCGCGTGCGACGCCCGTCCGAACGTGGCGGACCGGCGAAGCTCATGCGGATTCCCGTGCCGTCGGGACGCGTGCTCCCCTCGCATTCGATCTGGGCGTTGGCCCAGTTGATCTCGAGGTTCATCGCGCCGCCTACGCGAGCACGAAGATAGCCATTTCCGCCGGGCAGGCACCCGCTCGCCGCGGCATGGGCCGTGCCGGCAAACGCCAGCAGACCCAGCAGTAAAGTCACTTCTCGCATGGTCGCGCGAGTCTAAGGAATGTTCGCGTCCAACGGGACAAGGCCTATGGGATTGTTTCAAATGCTAGCCAATGCGACAAAGAGGAAGGCGTTCGCGCTGGAATCCATAACAATGGGCCATGCAGGTCGATTCCGCGAATTGAGCTGCTAGACTCCGCCGTCCTCCGCGAGCCGAACCGCGCATGCCATGAAGAATCCTTTACTGGAAGTGACTCCGGTAGTCCCCGAGGCTTTGGCCCGCCTTCCCGAACTTGCCTCGAACCTGTTCTTTGGCTGGCACCGGCCCACCCGGGCTCTTTTCGAAGACCTCGACCGCGAGCTGTGGAAGCAGACCGTCGGAAATCCGCGCCTCATGCTCCGCTGCCTGAGCCAGGAGGCATTGCTGCAAGCTGCAGAGGATCCGGCCTACCTGGCGCGCTACCAGCAGGCGCTGCTGACCTTCGATGCTTACCTCTCGGCGCCCCCTCCCGCCGCAGATGCACCGCTCACGGCTTATTTCTGCGCGGAGTACGGCTTTCACGAAAGCTTCCCGATCTATTCGGGCGGCCTGGGAGTGCTCGCCGGCGATCACTGCAAGGCAGCAAGCGATGAGCGCATGAATTTCATCGCCGTCGGTCTGCTGTACGGGGAGGGCTATTTCACGCAGACGGTCGACAATGACGGACGGCAGCACGCCGAATATTCCGAGCACGATCCGCGCGACCTTCCCGTCGAGCCCGTGCGCGGCGCGGGTGGAGAATGGATCCAGGTAGAAGTGCGCATCGCATCGCGACCGGTGGTGGCGCGAGTTTGGAAAGCGCAGGTGGGCCGAGTGCCGGTCTATCTGCTGGACACGAACTGCGCGGAGAACGCGCCCGCCGATCGCGACATCACTCATCGTCTCTACGGCGGCGATCAATCCACCCGCATCAGGCAGGAAATCGTGCTGGGCATCGGCGGCGCGCGCGCGCTGCGCAAGCTAGGGTTGCAGCCGGCCGTGTGGCACCTGAATGAGGGACATGCCGCTTTTTTGATACTGGAGCTCCTGCGGGAGCACCTGGGCCGCGGCCTGCCGTTCAACGCCGCGCTCGAGGCCGTGGCGGCGCAATGCGTGTTCACCACGCATACGCCGGTCGCTGCGGGGCACGACTCGTTCGGTCACGAACTGGTCACTACGCACCTGGGCGATTTCATCCGCGAGCTCGGCGTGCCGGTCGAGCGGATTCTCGATCTCGCCCGCGCTCCCTCCGTGCCGGGTCTTTTCAACATGACGTGGCTCGCACTCAACGGCACGCGCCATGTCAATGCAGTGAGCCGCATTCACGGCGGCGTCTCGGCCGGGCTTTGCGCCGAGCACTGGCCGGAAATTCGCCCGGAGGACAACCCTGTCGGCTTCGTCACCAACGGCACGCACGTGCCGACCTTTTTGCACCAGAGCTGGGCGGATCTTTTCGACCGGGCTCTCGCGCCCGACTGGCGCGAACATCTGCGCGATCCGGCTTTCTGGCAACGCGTCGAGCAGTTGCCGGATGAGCTGTACTGGGAAACGGCGCAGTCGGTGAAATCACAGATGCTTGCAAGCGTGCGCGAGCGACTGCAGCGACAGTTCGAGCGCAAGGGACTCAGCAACGTGCATTGGCGGCACGTCACGCGCGCCCTGGATCCCCAGAAGCCCAACACGCTGACCATCGGATTCGCCCGCCGCTTCGCCACTTACAAGCGTGCGGCTCTGCTGCTGAGAGAGCGCGAACGGTTCGCCCGACTGGTGAACGATCCGCAGCGGCCGCTGCTTTTTCTGTTCGCCGGCAAGGCGCATCCGGCAGACGAGCCGGGTCAGCAGGTGTTGCGGCAGATCAAGCAGCTCATGCTCACGCCCGAATTCATGGGCAAGATCGTCTTCCTCGAGGATTACGACCTGCAGCTCGCGCGCTGGCTGGTCTCGGGCGTCGACATCTGGCTCAACAATCCCATCGCGCCGCTCGAGGCGAGCGGCACCTCGGGCATGAAGGCAGCCGCCAACGGGCGCCTGAATCTGAGCGTGCTCGATGGCTGGTGGGCGGAGGGCTGGACGCAGGACAACGGCTGGGGCATCCCGCCCGTCACGGTCCAGGATCCGGAGCGACGCGATGCGCTGGAGGCCGAGCTGATCTTCGACACGATCGAAGAGGAGGCGCTGCCTCTCTACTACGGTCGCCACAGCAGAGGTCGGAGTTCTCGAGCTCGGAATGGGTCAAACGCAGCAAGCGGGCGATGTCCACCGTCATCCCGGCGCTTCAACACGCGCCGCATGGTGTTCGACTACCTGCGCGGGCGTGTATCATCCCGCCGCGCGGCATTACTCTCAAGCTTGCTTCGCGCGAGTTCGCCGGCGCGCGGCTGCTCGCCGACTGGAAGCAGCGCGTGCGCCAGGCCTGGCCGAAAGTCTCGCTGCGCATCCTGACGGAGCCACCGCCCGACATGCCGCGCGGCGAGCGGCTTGCGCCTGCGTGTGGCGGTGGAGCTGAATGGGCTTGTCGCCCGCGCGACGTGTACGTCGAGTTCGTCGCGCGGCGCGTTCTGCCGGAGAGCAAATTCGAGCCTCCCGCGCTGTACTTCCTATGACGATGCACCGCGCGAGGGTGTGTGGAGCGCCATGCTACGGCTACGGGTGAGCAGGAGCAGACGGGGCCACGGTGTTCGCGCTCGATGCCCAGCCTCTGCAGTGCGGGCAGTTCGCGACCGAGGTCCGCATCTTTCCCTGGCATGAGCTGCTTTCGCATCCGTACGAACTGGGACTTCATGAAACGGCTGTAGGCCTCGAAGTAAGAT
Source organism: uncultured Gammaproteobacteria bacterium (assembly GCA_963759725.1). Taxonomy (GTDB): domain Bacteria; phylum Pseudomonadota; class Gammaproteobacteria; order Steroidobacterales; family Steroidobacteraceae; genus CAVXAE01. The sequence goes on from CAVXAE010000001.1 coordinate 843,492, forward strand.
GCCCATGCCCCGACAGCCGGCCCGCGCCTCTTCCGGTCGCTACGTCAGCCGACTCACGGGCGGCGCGCTGGCCGTCATCATGGCGGGCGGCCGCGGCGAGCGCCTGAAGGCCTGACCGCAGCATCGCTGCCAAGCCCGCCACGCCGTTCGGCGGCAAGTTCCGCATCATCGACTTCGTGCTCTCCAACTGCGTGAATTCCGGCATCCGCCAGATTTCCATCCTCACGCAGTACAAGGCGCAGTCGCTGATCCAGCACGTGGAGCGCGGCTGGAGCTTCCTGCGCGGTGAGTTCGGCGAATTCGTGGAGGTGATTCCGGCGCAGCAGCAGATCGGCGAGCAGTGGTATCGCGGCACCGCCGATGCGGTGTACCAGAATCTCGAGCTGCTGCTCTCGCACCGCCCCAAGCACGTGCTGGTGCTCGCGGGCGATCACATCTACAAGATGGACTACGGTCCGATGATCGCCTATCACGTGGAGAAGGGCGCGGACATCACCGTCGGCGTGGTCGAAGTGCCCGCCAGCGAATCCCGCCACTACGGCGTGCTGACCACCACCGAATGGAACCGCGTCACGCGCTTCACCGAGAAGCCGGCCGAGCCCGATACGCTGCCGGGCAAGCCGGATTCGATCCTCGCCTCGATGGGCATCTACATCTTCAATACGCGCCTGCTCGAGCAGCTGCTGATCGAGGATGTCGAGCGACCCCGCCTCGGCCCACGACTTCGGCAAGAACATCCTGCCGAAGGCGATCGGCGAGCGGCAGGTGTTCGCCTATCCTTTCCAGGACGTCAAGACGCGCGCGCAGGCGTACTGGCGCGATGTGGGCACGCTCGATGCTTACTACGACGCGAACCTGGAGCTGGTGCACGTGCATCCCGAGCTCAACATCTACGACGTCGACTGGCCGATCTGGACGTACCAGCTGCACCAGCCGCCCGGCGAAGTTCATCCTCGATGAGGACGGCCGGCGCGGCATGGCCGTGAATTCGATGGTGTCCGGGCGGCTGCATCGTCTCGGGCGCCGTCGTGCGCGAGTCGCTGGTGTTCTCGAACGTGCACATCGACGAAGTACTCGCGGGTCGAGCGCTCGGTGCTCCTGCCGCACGTGTCGATCGGCAAGAACTGCACGATCTCCGGCGCCATCATCGACGAAGGCTGCGAGATCCCCGCCGGCATGCGCATCGGCCTCGACTTCGCGGAGGATGCGCGCCGCTTTCATCTCACCGAAAAGAACGTGGTGCTGGTCACGGCCGACATGATCCGGCGACTATGACTGAAGGCGCCCGCCTGCCGGTGGTGCTGCTGTGGCACATGCACCAGCCGCAGTATCGCGATGCGCTCACGGGGCAATACGTGCTGCCGTGGACCTACCTGCACGCCATCAAGGACTACACCGACATGGCGGCGCACCTCGAGGCCAATCCGGCCGCGCGCGCCGTCGTCAATTTCACGCCGGTGCTGATCGAACAGCTTGAGGAGCTTGCCGAGCGGATCGCCGGACACCTGCGGCACGGCAACCCGTTGCCCGATCCGGTGCTCGGACTGCTCGGGCCCGCGAACGTGCCGGTGCAACCCGCAGAGCGACTCGCGTTGCTGCAGGCCTGCCTGCGCGCGCAGCGCACGCAGATGATCGAGCGCTTCGGGCCGTACCTGGAGCTCGCCACGATCGCGGAAACTCTCGCTACTCCCGAGCGCGTCGGATACGCCTCGGATCCAGCTGATTCACGATCTGGCAGTCTGGTATCACGTTGCATGGCTCGGGGAGACGGTGCGGCGGGCGGACAGCTCGCGTCACGGCGCTCACCGAGCAGGGCCGTGGCTATAGTTCAAGGCAGCGCCACGAGCTGTTGCAGCTGATCGCGGAACTGGTACGAACCGTGGTACCGAGATTCAAGATTCTGCAGCGACCGCGGCCAGTGCGAGCTGTCGATGACGCCTTACGGGCATCCGCTCATGCCGTTGTTGCTCGATTTCAATTCGGCGCGCGAGGCAATGCCGGGCGTCGAGCTCCCGCGTCACCCGCGATATCCCGGCGGCGCCGAGCGCGTGGAGTGGCACATTCAGCACGGCCTGCAGGTATTCAAGAACGCATTCGGCACGAAGCCTGCAGGCTGCTGGCCTTCCGAAGCTGCGATCAGCCAGGGCACGCTCGAGCTGCTCGATCGCGCCGGGTTCCGCTGGATGGCCTCCAGCGCCAACGTGTTGCGCGCGAGCGTGCCTACCGGGACGCCACTCAAGCCTTACGCGCTGGCCGGCTCGAGCATGCGCTGCTTTTTCCGCGACGACGACGTTGTCTGATCGCATCGGTTTCACCTACGCGACCTGGCATGGAGATGATGCCGCGCGCAACCTCGTCGATGAGCTGGGACAGCTGGCTCGCGGGCTCGCGGGTGAGCCCGGCCACGCGGTATTGATTGCGCTCGATGGTGAGAATGCATGGGAACACTATCCGTTCAACGGATACTACTTTCTGCGGGCGCTATACGCGGAGCTTGCCGCGCATCCGCAGATCGAGCTGACCACGCTGTCAGACTGCGTGGCACGGGGGATCGAGCCGAGGCCGTTGCCGCACATCGTCGCAGGCAGTTGGGTGCACGGCACACTGGCAACGTGGATGGGCGATCCGGAAAAAAACGCGGCCTGGGATCTGTTGTGCGAGGCAAAGCAGGTGTTCGATCGCGAGTCAGGCGCGCTGCCCGCCGAGCAGCGCGCCGCGGTTGAGCGTCAGCTGGCGTTGTGCGAAAGCTCCGACTGGTTCTGGTGGTTCGGCGATTACAACCCTGCGCAAGCCGTGAGCCAGTTCGATCAGCTGTACCGGCGGCAGCTGGTGGTGCTCTATCGCATGTTGCGAGTCGATCCCCCCGAGAGCTTATCGCGGCCCATCTCCGTCGGGCACGGCGCACCCGAGCAAGGCGGCGTCATGCGGCGCGCAAGCGCGAGTTGACCGTGCCGAGACTGCCGGTGCTGGATCGCCGCAGGGCGGGTGTGTTGTTGCACATGAGCTCGCTCGAAGCCGCTCTCGGACGCGGCGGACGCGCGTTCATCGACTGGCTCGCGCAGGCCGGGTTCAGCGTATGGCAGCTGTTGCCGCTCGGGCCGGTCGGCGCGGACGGTTCGCCGTACTGGGTGCGCTCGGATTGCGCGGGCAATCCCGCGTTCATCGACGAGTCCGAGTGGCCTGAAATCGACACAGGTGAATTCGCGGCTTTCCTGGCGTCGGCGGCCGGCTGGCTCGACAACTACGCGTTGTTCGAGGCCGTGAGCGCGGCGCAGGGCCGGATCCCCTGGTGGCAATGGCCAGAGCACTTGCGCGATCGAGACCCTGCGGCGATGCAGGCGGCGCGCGCGGAGTTCGCGGCGCAAATCGAGCGCACCACGCATGAGCAGTTCGCATTTGCGGTGCAATGGCGGCGCTTGCGCGAGTATGCGCACGCCCGGGGCGTGCGCCTGTTCGGCGACCTGCCGTTCTACGTCGCGCCGGATTCTGCCGAGACCTGGGGGCATCGCACGCAATTTCAGCTCGACGCGAGCGGCCAAGCGATGGCGGTCGCAGGCGTGCCGCCGGACTACTTCTCTGAGACGGGTCAGCTCTGGGGAAATCCGTTGTACGACTGGCGCGCGATGCGGCGCGACTCGTTCCGCTTCTGGCGTGCTCGTGTGAAATGCCAGCTCGAGCGAGTGGACCTTTTGCGCATCGATCATTTCCGCGCGCTCGCGGAACACTGGTCGGTCCCGGCGGGGGCAGCTGACGCCCGAGGAGGCAGATGGCTGCCGACGCCCGGCCGCGCTCTGTTGCTGGCATTGCGCCAGGACTGCGCTGACCTGCCGATCGTCGCGGAGGACCTGGGCGTCATCACGCCCGGCGTCGAGGCGTTGCTGGAGAAATTCGGCTTGCCGGGCATGCGCGTGCTGCAGTTCGCATTCTCCGGGAGACGCGCACAACCCGCACCTGCCGCACATGCATACGCGCAACTGCGTCGTCTACACCGGAACGCATGACAATGACACCACGCTTGGATGGTTTCGCGGCCTGGGCGCCGATACTCAGTACCAGGTCACCTATCTGCTGCGATCGCTGCCGCAGGACATCGTCGAGACCCTGGTTCGCGCCGCGCTCGGTTCCGTCGGCGATCTCGCGATCATCCCGGTTCAGGATCTGCTTGCGCTGGGCTCGGATGCACGGCTCAATACGCCGGGCACCGCCTCGGGCAACTGGCAGTGGCGCCTGGCGCCGCAATCACTCGGGCCGGAACTTGCCCCCGGCTTTCTTCGTTTGAATCGCATCTACGGCCGCGCATGATCCGGGAGCTCCATTGAAAAACGTTCTGCTGTCGCTGCTCGCATGGCCTGCGCTGCTCGCCTGTTCGACGCTTGCGCCGCAGCTGGAAACGCCGCACCTTTCCATCGTGAGCGTGGAGATTCTCAAAGGCGACCTGTTCGAGCAGCGCGCCAAGGTGCGCATGCGCGTGCAGAATCCGAACGATCGCTCGCTGCCGATCAAGGGGCTGTCGTACGTCGTGGATGTGGCGGGCAAGGAGTTTGCGCACGGGGATTCGGCGGCGAGCTTCATCGTGCCCGCCCTGGGGGAGGCCGAGTTCGACATGAACGTGACGGCCAACATGGCCAGCGCCCTGTTCAGGTTCCTGGGAAGCAAGGAAAGCGAGGGGGATCAGGTCGAATACAAGCTCAGGGGCAAGGTCGCACTGTCTGAAGGCTTGCTGCGATCCATTCCATTCGAAGAAACCGGGACTTTCAAATTCCGCTGACGGCTGCCCGTCAGGCCAGCAGCTTTTCGTACAGCTCCACGTATTTCCTGCCCTGCTGCTTCCAGGAAAAATCCTGCCGCATGCCGTTGCGGACCATCTGCCGCCAGTGGGTCTGCTCACCGTAGAGCGCGAGCGCGCTATTCAATGCCGCGGCAAAGTCCTCCGCGGTGAAAGCGTCGAAGACGATGCCCGTGCCTCGTTTCGTCGCACGCTCGTACTGCTGCACTGAGTCTGCGAGGCCGCCGGTCTTGCGCACTAGCGGCACGGTGCCGTAGCGAAGGCTGTACAGCTGGTTTAGGCCGCACGGCTCGTACAGCGACGGCATCAGGAAGAGATCGCTGGCGGCTTCGATCCAATGAGCCAGCTCATCGCTGTAGCCCCGGTGAAAATGCACGCGGCCTGGAAAGTCGCGCTGCAGGCCGGTGAAGAAATCTTCGTAGAGCGCTTCGCCGTTGCCGAGCGCCACGAATGATATGTCGTGAGCCGCGAGCGCGGCGGGCAGCGTGTCGAACAGTAGATCGATCCCTTTTTGCTGCGCCAATCGGCTCACGACACCGAGCAGCGGGGCACGGACGCCGGTAGTCAGCTTCAACCGGGCGAGGAATTCGGCTTTGAGAACCAGCTTGTTCGCAATGTGTCGCGAGTCGTAGTGCCTGGACAGGTGGCGGTCATGCCGCGGGTCCCACTCGTCGTAATCCACCCCGTTGAGGATGCCGGTCAGGGAGTCGGCGCGTGTGCGCAGCACCTGCTGCAGGCCCATGCCGTAAGTATCGGTGCAAATCTCGCGCGCATATGTCGGGCTCACGGTCGTGATTGCATCTGCATATAGCACCCCATGCTTCAGCGGATTCACGTGCCCGGCGCGCAGGTCGTCCTGGTGCAAAAGGTACTGATTGGCATCCAGTCCCAGGTCTGCGACATCCGCTGCGGAAAACACGCCCTGATAGCCGATGTTGTGAATGGTTAGGACCGAACGTGTCGCCTGGAACAGGCGGTCCCAGCTGTACGCGTACTTTAGAAACAGCGGGCCGAAGGCTGCGTGCCAATCGTGGCAATGGAGTATCTGAGGGCTCCACTGCATTCGCTGGCAAACCTCGAACGTGGCGCGGGTCAAGGCGATGAAGCGCAGGTGCTCATCTTTCGCAGTCGTGTAGAGGCTGGCGCGGGCGTACAACTCGGGACAGTCAATCAGATAGGCGTCGGCCTGCGACCCCGGAATGCGTGCCCGCCACATATCATAGGAGTAGCGATGCGATCCCACGGCGAGCGCAATGCCCTGCAGCCCATCGACCGGCGCGATCTGCAACCCCTTGCGCTCGATCAGCGAATGGAACGGCGTGAAAAGCCGCACGTCGTGCCCCGCGCCGTGGAGGTGCTTCGTCAGGGCGCCCGCGACATCTGCGAGGCCTCCCGTCTTGGAAAGGGGCGTGACTTCGGAAGCGATGAAGCAAACCTTGAGCATCGTTCACATGCGGTCGTGCGGGGCGGTCGCGAAGTCTACAATGCAGGCCTCATCCGACGCCGAACGCTCTCACAGATGCGCAGATTTCTCCTGGGACTGACCCTCGCGCTACTACTCGTCATTTCGGTCGGAGTGGGGGTTCTCGTGGCTTACTGGCCGCGCCTGGCCCCCATGTTGTAATACGCTGCAATGACAATCTCGCGAAACATTATCGCTGCTGCGTGCGCGGTCGTCGTGCTCGTTGCTGTGGCGTGGGGCGTCACGGTCAACAACCGGTCGGCGACAGGCGAAGCGAGTCCCACAGGGCAGAGCGCCGCCGGGGACTCGGCCGTTGCCGTAGTGACGGCACCGGTACGTTCTGAACGGCTCACGACGCAGCTCAATGCACTGGGGACGGCTCGCGCCAACGAGGCCGTAGAGATCGCTTCCAAGACTTCCAACCTCGTTACCGTGGTGAGGTTCAAGGACGGCGAGTCTGTGCGTGCAGGCCAGGCGCTCGTGGAGCTCGACAGCGCGCAGGTACGTGCGGATGTGGCTGAAGCGGAGGCGAACCGTACGGAAAGCGCTAGCCAGGTCGAGCGCGCTCGTGGACTCGTCTCGACCCAAGTCGTCTCGCAGGCGCAGTTCGAACAGTTGGAAGCCACTTCCAAGGCGAACACCGCACGGGTTGCCGCCGCGCGCGCGCGGCTGGAAGACACAGTTATACGTGCGCCATTCGACGGCAGGGTCGGGCTGCGGCGCGTGAGCGTCGGCACGCTGGTGAGCCCCGGTACAGTCATCACCACGTTGGACGATACGAGCGTCATCAAGGTCGATTTCAACGTTCCGGAAAATTTCTTGGCGAGCCTGCGCGACGGCCTCGCCCTTGATGCCACTGCCGCCGCATTTCCCACCCGGCGATTCACGGGCCAGATTGCGAGCATCGATTCGCGGGTCGACCCGGCAACCAGGTCGATCATCGTGCGGGCGATCCTGCCCAATCCCGACGGCATGCTGAAGCCTGGCATGTTCCTCAGCGTGAGCATTGCCCGTGATGAGCGCGATGCGCTGCTCATTCCCGAGGCGGCGCTGGTGCCGGAGCAAAGCAGGCAGTACGTGTTCGTCGTCGAAAACGGTCGCGCAGTGCGGCGCGAGATCCAGATCGGCAGCCGTGAGCCGGGCCGCGTAGAAGTCGTCCGCGGTCTGAAGGCCGGCGAGCATGTCGTGGTCGAAGGCACCCAGAAGGTGCGTGACGGGGCAATGGTTCGCGAAGCGCCGGCGAGCGCAGCTTGAACTTGCACGGGCCCGCCCGCGTTATGTCATCCCTTCCATGTCCTCGAAGGGGCCGTCGCGAGTCGATTGGCGCGGACTTGCGTTGGCGAGGCTTCTGGCGGGTGGATCGCCGCGCACCTCCGCTCAACCCTTGTCAATCGCCTAACGTGTATTTAAGTTATTGATGTATATAAATTTCTTGTCGCTCACGACCCTGCTTCAGCGGGGTCGCTGGTAAACTAGCCCCCGTTTTCAATCATCTCGCGGCCGGATTCCCGACGCCGGGATGACTCACCACCAAGTGCGGTCCGACATGTCAGCCTCGACGTACAAGCAGCTCGAGCAGGAGTTTCGACGCCTGCATGCGTTCCGTGGCGCGTTGTCCCTGTTGCGGTGGGACGCGGCGGTGATGATGCCGCGCGGCAGCGCCGATGTACGCGGCGAGCAGCTCGCGGCTCTCGAGACCGAACACCACGCACTTCTCACGTCACCGCGCATTTCACGGCTGCTCGATCGCGCTCAGGCTAACGGCCAGGGTCTCGAGGACTGGCAGCTCGCGAACCTGCGCGAGATGCGCCGTCAGCGCGACCACGCGATCGCCACTCCCGTCACGCTGATATCACGGCTCGCCAAGGCAACCTCGCGCGCGGAAGCGCAATGGCTCGAGGCCCGCCAGCAGGGCAAGTTCGAGCTGTTCGCGCCGCACCTCGAGGAGGTGGTCAGGCTTGGTCCGCGACAAGGCCGCGCTGCTGGGCCAGGCGCTGAACCTCGCGCCGTACGACGCGCTGGTCGACGAGTTCACGCCCGGTGTCACGACCGCAGAGATCGACGCGATGTTCAAGGCGCTTTCGCGCCGCTTGCCTGCACTGATCCGGGAAGTGATCGCGCTGCAGGAAAAGCAGCCCCTGCTTGCCGCTGGCCGGCAAGTTCACCGCCGGAAAGCAGCGGGCGCTCACCATCGAGATCATGAAGGCGATCGGCTTTCCCTTCGACCGCGGCCGCCTCGATGAGAGCCAGCATCCTTTCACCGAGGGTGTGCCGGGCGACATCCGCATCACGACGAAATTCGACCCCAACGACGCCTTCTCGGGCCTGCTCGGCGCGCTGCACGAGACCGGCCATGCCATGTACGACCTGGGACTGCCCCAGGAATGGCGCGATCAGCCGGTCGGTCGCGATCGCGGCATGGCGCTCGAGGAGAGCCAGTCGCTTGCTGATGGAGATGGTCGTCTGCCGCAGCCGCGCCTTCGTGCAGTACCTGAAGCCGCTGCTCGAGAAGCATTTCGCCGTGACCGGCCCCGAGTGGGAGCTGGAGAACGTCTACCGCCATCTCACGCGCGTGCGGCGCAGCCTGATTCGCGTGGATGCGGATGAAGTCACCTATCCGGTGCACATTATGCTGCGCTACGAGCTCGAGAAGCAGCTGCTCACCGGCGCGCTAGCCGTGAAGGACCTGCCGGCTGCCTGGAACGCAGGAATGGAGCAGCGCCTCGGCATACGTCCGGCCAATGATGCGGAGGGCTGCCTGCAGGACATCCACTGGGCGGTGGGATCGTTCGGCTACTTCCCCTCTTATGCGCTGGGCGCGGTCATCGCCGCGCAGCTGTACGAGGGGCTGCGTCGCGATATGCCTGACCTCGACGCGCAGATCGCGCGCGGCGAGTTCACCGGCCTCTTCAGCTGGCTGCGCAGCAACGTCCACGCCATCGGGGCCAAGGTCACGGTGAACGAGCTCTTGAAGACCGCCACCGGCAAGCCGCTTTCCGCCGCCGCATTCGTCCGCTACGTCGAAAGCAAATATCTCGAAGACGGCTTGAGCAGCGCCGCTGCTTAGTTTTCAATCTCCGCGCATGAATGCCGTAGCGCCCCGACCTTCGCGCACCCTGCAGCGCCTGCAGGCCGAATTGCGTGGCAAGGTGGGCAAGGCCATCGAAGACTTCGGGATGATCGCCGACGGCGACAAGGTGATGGTGTGCGTCTCCGGCGGCAAGGACTCCTACACCCTGCTCGACCTGCTGATCTCGCTGCAACGAAGCGCACCGGTGGATTTCGAGTTGCTGGCCGTCAACCTGGACCAGAAGCAGCCGGACTTTCCCGCGCGCGTCCTGCCGGAGTACCTCGAAGGCCTGGGCGTGCCATACCGAATCATCGAGCAGGACACCTACAGCGTAGTGAAGCGCGTGATTCCGGAAGGCAAGACGATGTGCGGCCTCTGCTCGCGCCTGCGCCGTGGCGCGCTGTATCGGTTCGCATCCGAAAACGGCGTTACCAAGATCGCGCTCGGACACCATCGTGACGACATCGTCGAGACGCTGTTTCTCAACCTGTTCTTCGGCGGGCCGTCTCAAGGCGATGGCGCCGAAGCTGCGCTCGGACGATGGAGCGAACGTCGTGATCCGCCCGCTCGCCTATGTATCGGAACGCAGTATCGAGCGATACGCGCGCGGCCGTGATTTCCCCATCATTCCCTGCAAGCTCTGCGGTTCGCAGGACAACATGCAACGGGTTGCCGTCAAGCGCCTGCTCGCCGACTGGGAGCGCGAGTTCCCCGGCCGGACGGAGACAATCTTTTCGGCGCTGCGCAACGTCGAGCCAGCACACCTGGCCGATGCGTCACTGTTCGATTTCAAGCAGCTCGATGTCCGCTGAAGCACTCGCGCGACGCCGTTGCCCAACTCCTATTGGGTACTACCAGGAGCGCTGCTCGCCGGCGAGCATCCTGCGCGGCAGGCCGCGACCGTCGCCGATGTGCGGGACCAGCTGCGGGCAGCTCATGGATGCGGGTATCGACTCATTCGTCGACCTGACCATGCCGGACGAATTCGACTCGTACGAGGATGCGCTTCCTCCCGACGTCAATTACGCGCGCCGGCCGATCCGCGATCATGGCATTCCATCACGCGCCGAGCAGATGATCGAGATCGTGGCGCATATCGAGCGCGAATTGCAGCAGCGGCCGGCGCGTCTACGTGCATTGTCACGCGGGAATAGGGCGCACGGGCATGGTCGCCGGGTGCCTCCTCATCGGCAGCGGCGCAGGCGGCGATCGCGCGCTGGAGCGAGCTTGAATCGGCTCTGGCGCACGTGCGATCGCTCGCGGACTTGGCCTTACGTGCCGGAGACCGATGCGCAGATTGCATTCGTGCGCGCCTGGAGACCTGTCGGCCGACCCAGCAGAGCAACAAGGCTCGCTGTCTCCCGATCAGGCGCCGCAAAGGGCGCAGCCCCGACGCTGGCCCCAAATCTGGGACTGCAGGATCGTTTTCGCGGCGTCTCTCCTCGGGCTCGCCATCGGAGACGCGCTGCGGTGTTGCATCCCAGGGGCTCAAGCCCGGGTCCTTCGCGCCCATTGCCGGTTTTTCCGGCAGCAGAGACGCTGAAATCTGCCGCCCGGCGCATGGAGCGACGACACCGCCATGGCGCTGTGCGTTGCCGAGAGCCTGATCCAATGTGGTCGCATTCGACCCGCGCGATCAGGTGGAGCGCTGCGAGAACTGGCAGCAGAACGGGTACATGACCGCCACCGGCCAGTGCGTCGGCATCACTGACAGCACGGCACAGGCGCTTGCCGCGGCACGCTGGCGGCGCCAGGTCTTTCCCGGCTCGCACGACCCGAAGCATCTCGATCCGGAGGCCCTGACCCGCGTTGCGCCGACGGTGCTGTTCTCGTTCGGCTCGATCGAGGATGCGCTGCACCTTGCCTGCGAGGCGTCGCGCATCACCTGCCAGGCCCCGGGCGCCCTTGATGCATGCAGGCTGTTTGCAGCGTCGCTGCATGCGGCGCTGGCGGGCGAGCCCAAGGAGCACATTCTCGATCCGCCGTTCGAACTCCAGGACACGACGGGCGTGCGCGCTCAAGGTGGAGGCGATCAGGCGCAAGGCCAGCACCAAGCCGCCGCGGGCCGGCCAGACAAGCACCGAGACGCTGGCCGCAGCGCTCTGGGCGTTCGAGACAACCTCCACCTTTCACGACGGGGCGCTCCTCGCCGCCAACCTCGGCGGGCGGCTGCGGACGCGGTCACGGCTGCATACGGGCAGCTGGCCGGGCGCCGCATTACGGAGCCGCATGCCATTCCGGACGTGTGGCGCTCAGCGCTGGTGCAGCCGGGACTTGATCGAGGCCTTCGCCGATGCGCTTCTTGTGCATTCCCAGCGTCGCGCCGAGCCCGCGGATCGGGTAAGCTTCGGCCAAATCCTGAAGAATTGTTTCCGCTCCGAGGACTCCTTCGATGCCGGTCGCCCGAGCCGCAGCGCGCGCTACGCCGGGGCGGCGCCGTGCGGCGCCGTCATGGATGCGGCTGTCCGATGAAGAGCTGCTGACGATGCGCTTCTGTGACTTGCGACTCTCGCTCGAGCGTTCGCCCCTGTCGCGCCGGGTCAAGCGGCTGTACACGGAGCTCGAGCAGCGCGGCATCACTTTCCGGCCGCACGTATGGCTGGCGGAAGAGTGGTTCTCCCCGGATGGCATACCGGGAATTGCCATGCCGTTCTATCTGGCGCATCCGCGCCTGGAGCGACTGGAGCGGCGGATCATGCGCGAGGCCGAGGGCGGCAATTCGCGCTGGCTGATGCGCATCCTGCGGCACGAGGCCGGGCACGCGCTCGACAACGCGTATCGCCTGCGCCGGCGCAAGGTGCTGGCGCGAGGTCTTCGGCCCCGCTTCGCTTCCCTATCCGCATCGCTATCGCGCACGCCCCGGCAGCCGCCGCTATGTTCATCACCTCGGCGAGTGGTACGCGCAGGCCCATCCCACGGAGGACTTCGCGGAGACTTTCGCGGTGTGGCTCAAGCCACGATCCAACTGGCGCACGCAGCTATGCCGACTGGCCGGCCTTCGACAAGCTCTCGCTGGTGGACGAGTTGATGACGAGCGTGCGCGGACAGCCGGCCGGCGGTGCGCGACCGCAGCCGGGTCGAGCCGCTTCATTCCAATACGCGCACTCTCGCGCAGCACTATCGACGCAAGCTCGCGCATCGGGGCCACTATCGCCGGGCGTCGCGGATGAGCTGCTGATCAAGGTATTCAGCGCCCAGAAGATGCGCGCCAATGCGCCGCGCGCCAGCACGCTGTATGCGCGCGGGGCGCGCCGCGCTGGTCGCTTCGGTCTGCGCGCGAGCTCGGCGTCGAGCGATACACCGTGCAGCAGCTTTTGCGCATGCTCATCGAGCGCAGCGAGAAGCTGAAGCTGTTCATGTACGCGGCAGCCGGCGCGATGCATTGCGGCACGCGCGCTGGATGCTCGCCCGCATGACACGGCTGTACGGCCAGGGCGAGACTCCACACCTGCCTCTATGAAGAAGCTGCGAACGCTCGTCGTGGTGCACGCGAGCCTTGTGCCGCCCGAAAGCCTGGAGGGCTACAGCGACAAGGAAGTGGGCGAGTGGCGCACGGAGTACGACGTCACGAGCACGCTGCGCGCGAGCGGTCACGAGGTGCGCTGCGTCGGCGTGCTCGACAGCCTGACGGAGCTGCGCAGCGCGATCGCGGACTGGAAACCGGACGTGGTGTTCAATCTGCTCGAGGAGTTCGACGGCATCGTCACGTACGATCAGCACGTCGTGGCGTTCCTCGAGCTGCTGCGCCAGCCCTACACGGGCTGCAATCCGCGCGGCCTGCTCCTGTCGCGCGACAAGTTCCTGTGCAAGCAGCTGCTCGCGTATCACCGCATACCCACGCCGCAGTTCACGCGTGTTCCGCAAGGGCGCGCGATTTCACGTGCCGCGCAAGCTGCGATATCCGCTGTTCGTGAAGTCCACGGTCGAGGATGCCTCGCTCGGGATCGCGCAGGCCTCGGTCGTCGAGGATGCGACGCGAGCTCAAGGAGCGCGTCGAGTTCGTGCACGAGCAGGTGAAGTCGGATGCGCTGGTGGAGGAGTTCATCGAGGGGCGCGAGCTGTACGTCGGCGTGATGGGCAATGATCGCCTGACGCGCCTGCCCGTGTGGGAGATGGTGTTCGGCTCGATGCCGGACTCGCTCGCCGCGATCGCGACGCGCAAGGTGAAGTGGGACAAGCGCTATCAGGCCAAGTACGGAATCACGACGCGCGCGGCGGAGGATCTCTCTCCTGCCGTGCTCGCCCGGCTCGACAAGCTGTCGCGCCGCATCTATCGCGCGCTCGGCCTTTCCGGCTATGCGCGCATGGACTTCCGGGTGACGCCCGATGGCAACGCCTACGTGCTCGAGGCCAACGCCAATCCCAATCTCGAGGCGGAAGAGGATTTCGCCGAGTCGGCGCGGGCCGCGAAACTGCCGTACTCCTGAGCTGCTGGAGAAATTGATGGCGCTCGGACTGTCCTACCGTGCGGAGTGGCGGGCAACCTATGGCTAGAGCGCTGCTGCATTCATCCTGGCATGCGACCTGTTCGGCGGATGCGCGAGCCAGGCGAAGCGCGTGAAGCCGAGCTGGATCAGCTGTTGGAGTGGTATCCCGGCCGTTACATCAACGACGCAGCAGGTCGCAGGCCGATGCCGCTGCCGGCCGGCGAGCCGCATGCCGTCGCTCGAGATCAATATCGTGCGCGTCTACGCGCCGCGAGTCGGCGACTTCACGTTCTATGTCCAGGAGAGCGCTGCAGATGATCCGCGACGCGTCTTCACGCAGCGCATGGTCGCGTTCTCCGTTGTGAAGGATCGCGGCATCGTGCAGATCACTATGGACGTTCACGGAGCCCGATCACGCTGGCGCGACGCGCATCGCGACACGGATCTGTTCAAGAGCCTGATGCCGCAGGATTTCACGCCGATGGACTGGCTGCGACCTGATCTGGAAAAAGACTGCAGGCGGCTTCGAGGCCGCCAACGACGCCGACAGCTGTCGCGTCACGTCCGCCGCCGCCGAGGGTACGGTTCGCATGGACCTGCGTGCCGAGCTCAGTCAGGACCAGCTGGCACTGTCCGACCAGACTTACGACCTGTCAGGCAAGCGCGTACAAGGCAGCGCCGGCGATCCCTTCTACCGGTTCAGGCGGCGGTGATCCTCACTTGAGGTGAGAGTCGAGCCAGTCGAGCACGGTGGCGTGCCACTGCACGCTGTTCTCGGGCTTGAGCACCCAGTGGTTCTCATCCGGAAATACCAGCAGCCGGCTCTCGATGCCGCGGCGCTGCAGCGCCGTGAAGGTCGCAATGCCCTGATCGTAGGGCATGCGGAAATCCTGCTCGCCGTGGATCACGAGCATGGGCGTGCGCCACTCGGCTGACGAAGCTCGCCGGGTTGAACTTCTCGTGCTCCTGCGGCTCGTCGTAGTACGGCGCCGCCGTTCTCCCACTCCGGGAACCACAGCTCCTCGGTCGAGTAGTACATCATGCGCTGATCGAAGATGCCGTCGTGGTTGACGAGGCAGCTGAAGCGCGTCGGGCCAGTGTCCCGGCGATCCAGTTGACCATGAACCCGCCGTACGAGGCGCCGAGCGCGCAGGCGTCGTGCCGCCGTCGAGCCAGGGATACTTCTCGAGCGCCGCGGCCAGGCCCTTCTGCAGGTCCTCGAGCGGCTTGCCGCCCCAGTCGTGGCTGATCGAATCCGTGAACGCCTGGCCGTAGCCGGGCGAGCCGTGGAAATCGATGAACACGACGCCGTAGCCGTGGCCGCGAACATCTGCGGATTCCAGCGATAGCTCCAGCGCGTTGCCGAAAGCTCACCTGCGGGCCGCCGTGAATCACGAAGGCGATGGGATAGCGTCCGCCCCGCTTGAAGCCGAACGGCTTCATCACGAAACCGTACACCGTCTCGTCGTTCCAGCCCTTGAAGCTGAACTGCTCGAACTCGCTCATCGTACGCTGGCCGAGCAGTGCCTGCATTGACGGAGGTGAGCCGGCCGCGGCCGCCGGCCATTGACGCGAATCACGTGGCAGATCCGCCGGCGCGGCGAGGCACGCGAGCGCATAGACGACGGAGTCCTTGGTCGCCGAGAACTCCGTGACCTGGCCGTCGCCGACGAGCTTGCGGGGCGTGCCCCGTCGGGGTCGACCGCGAACAGCGCGTGCTGGCCGACATCATCCGTGGACGCCAGCAGTGTGCGGCCGTCGGGCGTACCGCCAGCTGCGCCACCGAGCGGTCCCAGTCGCGGCGCACGGCGCGCACGGCGCCGGTGCTGCCATCGCGCAGCATGATTTCGAAATCGATCCGACTCGATACCCGGTCGCGCTCATCGCGAGGTACGCGAGATCGCCGTTCGCCAGAAATACCGGCTGTGTGTCCCAGGCGGGATTGTCGGCGGTCAGATTCTTCGGGCGCGCCGAGCCGTCCACCGGCGACCTCGTAGAGATCGAAGTTGGTCGACCAGGACTCTTCGCGTCCCGCCACGCGCGCCGAAGAAGACGACGGGCTGCCGTCCGGGCTGAACGCGAATTCTTCATCGCCGCCGAACGGCTTCGAGGGAACATCCGCATCGAGCGAGCGGGTGAGGGATCGACGGGCGCGCCGGCCTTACCGTCCGCTCCCAACCGTGGCGACGAACAGATGCGAGCGCGTGCCGTTGCTCCACGTGTCCCAGTGACGCACGAACAGGCGGTCGTAGACGCGGCCGGTCGCCTTGCTTTCCCCTCGCGCATCGAGCTTCGACTTCGTGCAGGTGAGATCGGCGCAGTCGGCAGCATTTCCATCGAAAGCAGCGAGGCGATCGCCGGCCGGCGAGACCTTGAAGAAGCCCACATCCAGAGGGTAGTCGGTCACCTGCGCAGGCTCGCCTCCGGCCAGGGCGAGCCGCCACACCTGCGATGCGCCGGAGCGCGTCGACAGGAAGTAGAAGCTGCGCCGTCAGGTGACCAGCGAGGGTTCCTATCGTTCGCGGGGTTTTGCGTGAGCCGGCGCGGTTGCGCCGATTTTCGAGCGAGATCAACAAGCCACAGATCAGTTCGTCCCTTGTTGGCCTCGAGATCCGTTTCGCGCAACACATACGCTACCTGGCGCCCATCGGGCGAGATCTGCGGGTCGCTCAGACGGTACAGGCTCACGAGATCCTGCACGGTGAAGGCCGAACCTTGCTGGGCAATCGCCGGGCCCGCTAGCGTGGCAGCGGCTGCACAGAGGACTACGCGGAGAGGCGAGCGCATCTGAAGGCTCCATTCAGACGAGGAGAGAAGGGCATTCTAGCCCGTGCGCGCTCAACCGATCTCGTAGTCGGGATTCGTCCAGGGCTCTTCCTGCGCCGCGAGCACCCATTCCTGCAGCGTCGCATCCGCAAGCGCCGTTGCCATGTACCAACGGGCCGTGTCGGAGATCTGCGCGCGATAGGTGTTGAAGCGCAGCACTACCGGCGCATACATCGCGTCCGCTATCGTGTACTCGCCGAACAGCCACGGCCCGCCGCTCGCGCCGAATCGCCGGCGGCAATCCATCCAGATCTCATCGATGCGGTCGATGTCGGCTTCGAGTCCTGGCGTCATGGTCGTGCGCCGGTTGCGCGCGCGCGCGTTCATCGGCCACTCCAGGCGCAGGTTCAAAAAGCCAGAATGCATCTCGGCTGCACACCGACCGCGCCACTGCGCGCGCACCGGCTTCCTGCGGCCAGCCGCGTCCAGTCGACTCGGCGACGTATTCGCAGATCGCGAGCGAGTCCCAGACGGTGAGATCCCCGCTCTTCAGCACGGGCACGCGGCCGCTCGGCCCGAACTTGGCCAACTCGTCCTTGAACTCGGGTGTATCGAGCTGCAGCTGGATCTCGCGAAATTCCACGCCGAGATGCTTCATGAGCATCCACGGGCGCAATGACCACGACGAGTAGTTCTTGTTGCCGATGACCAGCGCGAGTTCGGGCATGAGGCAGCGTCCAGCAATATTTGCGCCTCAGTATGCACATGCGGCCACGATTCGCCACATTCCGCGCACGGCATTGACACACGTGAGCCGCAGGCTCCTCCCGGGTCAAATGGGAGATGCAAAAAATGACATTCAATACCGGCTCGAGCCTGCTCAAGGGAATCGCAGTCACTGCCGTGGCCGTCGTCCTGCTGCTGCCGCTGTCCATGCTTCAAGGGCTGGCGCGCCGGCCGCTGCATCCGGTCCAGTATGGGCTGCGGCTTGGCGTTGAGCGTGTTCTACCTGCTGCTGCTCGCCCTCGCCGAGCACATCGGCTTTGCATTCGCATACCTGTCGGCAGCAGCAGCCTTGTGCCTTCTCATTGCGACGTACCTGGCGGGCGCGTTCCGCAGCCGTCGCGCCGGCGCGACGGCTGGCGGATTCGCAGCGGTATACGCCTTGCTGTATCTGCTGGTGAATTCGGAAGATTTCGCGCTTCTCGCGGGCTAGTTGTCACTGTTTGCCTTGCCGGCGACACTGATGATCCTGACCCGGCGGTTCGACTGGTATGGAATCGGTGTACGGACGGAGTAGGCAGTTCTCGCGATGCGCGGGTGAAAATCGGAAATGAGCGCGGTCGGTCACAGATTCGCCCGGCGCGCGGGAGTGAACTCGAAGCCCGGAGGTCGAGCGATGCAACACCGTAACGATGCCGTGCAAGTCGTGCCAGTCACGAACCTGCGCGAGTTCTTCCGCGATTCGCTGCAGACCGCGCTCGCCAAGCAGCGCGTTGCCGTCGAGGACCAGACCGAGCACTACGTCGTCAACCTGCTGACGCTCTTCGCGCGTTCCGAGGCGCTTGTACGATCGCACGCCGCAGGGCATGCGGCTCAGGCCTCTCGTCGTGCTGATGTCGGAAGCCCTGGAGGCGCCAACGGCGGGTGACCGCAATCGCGGCCTGCAGCGCCTCGGCGATGTGTCGCTGTTCGTCGCGGGTTTCTTCGCGCAGAGCTTCGCGCGCAAGCTCATCGATATCGACTATCACATCGCCATGGGCGGCAGGGCCTATGGCACGCTGGCGGAGCTGCTCGCGCGCGGCCGCGGACAAGTTCTCGGACAGGTCTTCGCCGAGCTGGCTCGGAAGTTCCAGCCGCTGGTCGATGCGCTCAACGAGGTCAGCGAGACCTCGCATCGCCACACCGACGAAGACATTCTCAGGCTCTATGAGATCTGGTTGAAGACGGGCAGCGCGCGTTCATACCGGCTCCTGAAGGAGTCTGGGCGTCGATCCGACGACGAACGGGCGCAGCGCGCTCGCCCACTGAGGACGAGACTCGGGACTATTTTTCTTCTTCGTCGCCCTGTTTGCGACGCTCTTCGAGCTCGCGCATCAGCTTGATGTGCTCGGAGAGCTTGCGCAGGTCGGACGCTTGCCGCCGGCCTTGCGGTCGTCGGGCTCGCGCTCGTAAGGGTTGAACGTGTCATCGTGCTTGATGTGCAGCACTTCGATGCCGCCGCGCACCTTCGAGTTGCGCGTCGATGGCTGCATCATCAACGCCGATCGTCGTCCGAGTCGGTTTCGGCCGCGCCCTCAGGGCCG
This sequence comes from uncultured Gammaproteobacteria bacterium, assembly GCA_963759725.1. Lineage (GTDB taxonomy): Bacteria > Pseudomonadota > Gammaproteobacteria > Steroidobacterales > Steroidobacteraceae > CAVXAE01. The sequence continues at coordinate 862,309 of CAVXAE010000001.1, forward strand.
GTCTTCGGAAACTTCTTTCTGAAGGTTTTCACGGGTGTGGGTCGCTCTGCCACGCCGGCCTTCCCCGGCAACGTCAAATTACCCGCGCCCGACCGCCAGACGCTGAGCACTGCGTCACGGATCGCCGCTGGATTGCCCGGGTCACGGCCGCCCGCGCCGATGCCAGGCTCGCAGCAGGCCCAGGGCGGTCTTGCCGTCGCGGATGTCGCCGTCGAGCGCCCATGCCGCAGGCCTCCTCGAAGGGCTTCCAGTGCACCTCGAAGACCTCGCTGGCCTCGGGTGCCGCGGCGGCGATTTCAAGATCCGTCGCCAGGTACAGGTGCAGCACTTCGCCGAACACGCCCGGTGAGCTGAAGTATGCTGCCGAGACTTTGCCAGCTGGCTGGCCCTTCACTCCGGCTTCCTCGATGAGCTCGCGCGCGCGGTCGCCAGCGGCGGCTCATCGGGCTCGAGCTTTCCCGGCCGGCAGCTCCCAGAGCCAGCCGTCAGCGGCGTGGCGGTACTGGCGCAGCAGGCAGACCCGTTCCTGCGTCATCGATGCGCCACCACCGCCGCGCCACCGGGATGGTGAACCAGCTCGAGTTGCGTCACGGTGCCCGTTCGGCAGAATCACATCGTCGACGGTGACGGTGATGACGCGGCCTCGAAAATAGGTGCTGCGCTTCTCGATGGTCATGGCGCCTATCGTATAGGCTTGCGGGCCATGTCGAGTGCGTCACATCTCGAGAAATTGAATGGCGCGCAGCGCAAGGCCGTCGCGCATGGCGAAGCCGACGCCGCCGCGTGGCTTCAAGGCCGGCCCGCTGCTGGTGATCGCCGGCGCCGGCACTGGCAAGACGGAAATGCTGGCCCATCGCATCGCGCACCTGGCGATCAACGGCGTCGACCCCGTCGCGCATTCTCGTGCTCACCTCCACGCGCCGTGCCGCAGTCGAGATGCGCAGGCGTGCGCACGATATCGTGAAGAAGGCGTTGAACGAGCCGCTCGGCGGAGTCAGCCACACGATCTCGCAACGGCTCACCTGGGCGGGGACCTATCATTCGATCGGCAACCGGTTGCTGCGCCACTACGGCCGTCATCTGAAGCTCGACCCGCAGTTCACGGTGGTCGACCGCGGCGATGCCGTCGAAATGATCGAAGTCGTGCGCGCCGAACTGGGCCTCGGCGGCCGCGAGCCGCGTTTTCCGCGCAAGGAGATCTGTCTGCAGATCTATTCGTTCCGGGTCAATACGCGCAGGACGCCTGCGGCGAGACGCTTGCGCAGCACTTTCCCGTGGTGCGCGCAGTGGGAGGAAGATCTGCGCGCGATTGTTCCGCGCCTACGTCGAGCGCAAGCAGCGCTGCGGCATTCTCGACTACGACGACGTGCTGCTTTACTGGCACGCCATGATGGCGGAGGCGCGGCTCGCGCAGCACGTGAGCGCGCATTTCGACCACGTGCTGGTCGATGACTACCAGGACACGAACCGCCTGCAGCTCGAGATCGTTCACGCGCTCAAGCCGGACGGTGCGGGACTGGTCGTCGCCGGCGATGACGCGCAGGCCGTGCAGCCCGTACCGCGCGCGCCGTCAGCGACAACATCCTCGGCTTCGCCGCGCGCTTCACGCCTGCACGCTGAAGTCGTGACGCTGGCCCAGAACTATCGGACCACGCAGCAGGTGCTGGATGGCGCCAACGCGCTGCTCGCGGATGCGCCGCGCAGCGCGCGCAAGCATCTGCTGTCGCTGCGCGGCGCCGGGACGCGGCCGGCATCATCACCGTCGGCGATCAGCAGGCGCAGGCCGAGTACGTCTGCATCGAAGTGCAGAAGCGTCGCGAGGCGAACGTGCCGTTGAAGAAACAGGCCGTGCTGCTGCGCGCCTCGAACCACGGCGAAGCGCTCGAAGCCGAGCTCAGGCGCCGCAAGATTCCGTTCGTCAGGCACGGCGGCCCGCAGGTTCCTCGAAGCCGCCGCACGTGAAGGACCTGCTCGCGCTGCTGCGCTGGGCGGACAATCCGCGCAACACCGTCTGCCGCGCTGCGCGTGCTGCAGCTGCTGCCCGGCATCGGGCCGGTCAATGCCCGCAAGGCGATCGAGCATTTCGAGGCGAACAAGCACGGTTTCCAGTCGCTGCAGACCTTCGTGCGCGCCAGCAGGCCTTGGGCGTGCAGTGGCGCAAGCTCATCGAGCTGCTGGCTGACCCTCGGCGACCGCGAGCGGCCGTGGGGCAGGCCAGCTGCATCTGGCGCGCGAGTGGTACGAGCCGCACTTCGAGCGGATCTACGAGCACTTCCACATGCGCATCGGCGATCTCGACCTGCTGGAATTGCTTTGCGGCCAGTATCCCTCGCGCGAGCGCTTCCTGACCGAGCTCACGCTCGATCCGCCGGGTGCCGGCGGCGATGGCGCCGCCACTGGCCTCGCGCCGATGACGACTACCTGATGCTCACGACGATCGCATGCGGCCAAGGGCATGGAGTGGGATGCCGTGTACGTGCTGAACGTCGTGGATGGCGGCTTTCCCTCAGAGATTCGCGGCCGGCAAGCCCGAGATGCTCGAGGACGAGCGCCGCCTGCTGTATGTCGCGATGACCCGCGCGCGCGACGACCTGTTGCTGCATCGACGCCGCAGCGGTTTCCGCTGGCCAATCAGTCGCGCGCAGGCGATGCGCAGTCATGCGGCGGCCGCAGCCCGCTTCTTCACGGAAAAGGTGCAGAAGTGCTTCGATTCACGCCGCTTCGAAGGGAGCGGCTCGGCGAAGGACGCTGCAGGATGCCGCCCAGTCGAGCGTCGACGTCGGCGCCCGCCTCAAGGAGATGTGGTGAGCCGCGGCGCCGCGCGAGCGCTAGCGCTTGTCGGGCTTGACGAACTTCAGCGTGAAGCGGTCGCTTTCACCGATGGCGGCATACTTGGCGCGTCCTGGTCGCCCAGGCGGTACGTCGGCGGCAGCGTCCACACGCCCTGCTCGTAGTCCTTGGTGTCCTTCGGATTCGCAGTTCACCTCGGACTTGGCCACCAGCCTGAAGCCCTGCGCCTCGATCAGCTTGATCGCGTAGTCCTCGTTGACGTAACCGCTCTTCGCCTGCGGGTCCTGCGGCACTTTGTCGTCGCCGCGATGCTCGACGATGCCGAGCACTCCGCCGGGCTTGAGAGCTTCGTACATGGTGCTCAATGCCTGCGGCGCCCAGTCCCGGCTCATCCAGTTGTGCAGGTTGCGGAAGGTCACGACCATGTCCACCGTGCCCGGCGGCGCGATGCCACCGCCATCGGCCGACAACGTCGTGATCTGCACGCTGTCGTACAGCTCGGGGCGCGCGGCGAGCTTCTGCTCGATACGCCTTCATCAGGTTCGTCAGGTACTCGCTTGCCGGGTCGGCAGCGAACGTCGCGGCGTAGTACATGCCTCCCTTCTCGCGCATCAGCGGAGCGATGACTTCCGTGTACCAGCCTTCGCCCGGCCAGACTTCGACCACGCTCATCGACGGGGCGGATACCGAAGAAGAGCAGCGTCTCCTTGGGATGGCGATAGACGTCGCGCGCACGGTTTGCTTCGGAGCGATGGTCGCCAGCGAGGATGCGGTCGAGCGCCGCGGACGTGGTCTGCCGCGTTGAACCGCCGGTGGCGCACCCGCGATGTACGCGGCAACTGCGCCGCCAACAGCACGAAAGCCAGTTTCTTTCCGATCGCCATGCGCACTTCTCCCGACGTGTGAACGCCACGCATTCTGTACGGGCGCGCATGCCAAAACGCAAAACCCCGCGGCGGCGGGGTTGCGTCATTGCAGGCCTGTCCGATCGGACTGAGCGGATCAGCGGCGGAACGGACCGCCGCCCGAGCGTGGACGCTGCGGACGTTCCTGCGCTTCGTTGACTCGCAGTGGACGGCCGTTCATCTGAAAGCCGTTCAGTGCCTGGATTGCCGCCTGCGCCTCGCTCGGCGGCATGTCCACGAAGCCGAAACCGCGTGGTTTGCCGGTTTCACGATCGTTGATGAGCTTTACCGATTCCACCGGGCCGTGCTGCTCGAACATGGTCGCGCACGTCCTGCTCGGTGGCGTTGAAGGGGAGGTTTCCCACGTAGATCGTCGTCATCCAAGGACTCGCTTGTGATCAAAAACCAACGGCGAACGATGCTACTCCCGCCCGTGCAGCGAAGTAAATAACCGCTGACGGGCGACTGCTTGATGCGCGCCCGCAACGGATTCAGTCGCCGGAGGGCTCCAGGTAGGCGTAGCCGTTGAGCTCGCCTTCGTAGAAGCGCTTCAGCCTTCTGGCTCTCGCCGACGCGTCATGCGCCCGTCGCGGACCGCGCGCTCGCAGTCGCGGGCCAGCGCGGGGTACAGCTCGGCCACGTCGTACTCCATGTACTCGAGCACGCGGTTGGCGGTGTCGCCCTTGACGATCTCCTCGATCCACCAGCCGCCCTCGTCGTGCAGGCGGATGTGCACCACATGGGTGTCGCCGAAGAGGTTGTGCAGGTCGCCGAGCGTCTCCTGGTACGCGCCGACCAGGAACGCGGCCAGGTAATACTCCTCTCCGGGCTCGAGCTCGTGCAGCTCGAGCGCGCGCTTGACCTCGCGCATGGACACGAAGCGGTCGATCTTGCCGTCGGAGTCGCAGGTGATGTCCGCCAGCACGCCGGTGCGGGTCGGCCGCTCGTCCAGGCGGTGGATCGGCATGATGGGAAACAGCTGTTCGATCGCCCAGCTGTCGGGCAGCGACTGGAACACGGAGAAGTTGCAGAAGTAGGTGTCGGAGAGCATCGACTCCAGCTCCTCGAGCTCTTCCGGCACCCGGTCGAGCTTGCGGCAGTAGTCGCGCACCTTGGCGCAGGTTGCCCAGTAGAGCCGCTCGGCCAGCCCGCGGAATTCGAGCGACAGCAGCCCGAGGTTGAACATCTGCAGCGCCTGCTCGCGGGCCGTGATGGCGTCGTGATAGCACTCGACCAGGCGCCGGTCCGTGACCGTGCGGTAGGCATCCGCGAGGTCCAGCACGGGCTGCGGCACTTCCTCGCTCGCCGCGTACTCCTGCGTCTCGTTGCCCGTGACGTTGAACTTATCGAGCGCCGAAGAGCCGAGCGCATCGAAGATGAGCACGCTGTGATAGGCGGCGATCGCGCGGCCGGATTCGCTGACGATCATCGGATGCGGGATGTCTGCGCGCGTTGCACACGCTCGCGATGCGGTACACCACATCGCTGGCGTATTCGTTGAGCGTGTAGTTCATCGACGAGCTGAAGTTGGTGCCGCTGCCGTCGTAGTCGACGCCGAGTCCGCCGCCGACATCGATGTACTTCAGCCCCGCGCCCATCAGCTTCAGCTCCGCGTACACGTGCGCCAGCTCGTTGATGGCGTCCTTCACGCGGCGGATGTCCTGCAGCTGGCTGCCCGGATGGCAGTGCACCAGCTGCAGGCAGTCGAGCATGTCGCGCGCCTTGAGCGTGTTGAACAGGTCGAGGATCTCGGTGATGAACAGGCCGAATTTGGACTTGTCGCCGGCCGATCCGCTCCAGCGCCCCGAGCCTTCGCTGAAGAGCTTGACGCGCACGCCGATGCGTGGACGCACGCCGTAGTGTTCCGCGTGCTTGAGGATGAGGCCGAGCTCCTCGAAATTCTCGACGACCGGAATGATGGTGCGACCGAGCTTGGTGGCGAGCGTCACCGCCTCGATGTAACTGTCGTCCTTGAAGCCGTTGCAGATGATCAGCCGCTGCGGCTCGTTCTCCGTCATCGCCATCACGGCGAGCAGCTCGGGCTTGGAGCCGACCTCGAGCCCGAAGCCGAATTCCTTGCCGTAGCGGTAGACCTCCTCGACCACCAGCCGCTGCTGGTTCACCTTGATGGGATACACGGCCGCATAGCCGATTGCGATAGTCGTTCTCGGCGATGGCCTGCGCGAACGCGGCGTGCAGATGCTTCAGGCGATGCGCCAGGATGTCGGAGAAGCGCACCACTACCGGCGTGGTCAGGTCCCGCGCCTTCAGTCCTTCGACGACCTCGTGCAGATCGATCTCGCGATTTGGCAGCGTGTCGGGCCGCACGACCAGGTGGCCGGCCTCGTTGATCGAGAAGTAGCCCTTGCCCCACGCGTTGACGTGATAGAGATCGAGCGAGTTGTCGATTCGCCAGGGCTGCGCGGGATTGCCCTTGCGGGCGCCACCGTTGGCGGCGGCTTTCGCGTCGGCGGTCATTACCAGAGGACCCTGACGTTCTTGAACTGCCACGGATCGCTCTTGTCGAGGTCCTCCGGAAACAGCCGCTCGCGCGCATGCAACGGCGTCCAGTCCGTGTACTCGACCCACGACGGGCCCGAGATAAGGCATGCAGATCTCGAGGTTGCGGCGGAAATCCATTTCGTCCGGCTCGACGATGCCGCAGTTCGGATTCTCCATCGCCCAGATCATTCCCGAGAGGCAGGCGACGGTGACCTGCAGGCTGGTCGCGCTGTTGTAGGGCGCGAGCTTGCGCGCTTCCTCGATCGACAGCTGCGAGCCGTACCAGTACGCGTTCTTCTTGTGGCCGGCGAGCAGCACGCCGAGCTCGTCGATGCCGGAGACGATGTCGTTCATGAGGATGCGGGTCTCATCCTGCAGCTCCCAGTTGCGGCCGGCGAACTCGTGCACCGACACGACCGCCGAGTCGCTCGGGTGATAGGCGTAATGGACCGTCGGGCGATACGCCACCTGCGCGCCCTCGCGAACCGTCAGGTAGTCGGCGATCGAGATCGATTCGCCATGCGTGATGCAGAAGCCATGGAAATGCCCGGCCGTGGGAGTCCAGGTGCGCACGCGCGTTGCCGCGCCGGGCTGCATCAGGTAGATCGCCGCGAGCGCAGCCGAAGTCGTGCCGTTTACCGTCGCGCGGAAAGTTCTTCTCGTGGGTACCCCAGCCGAGCTCGCTCGGCTGCGCCCCTTCGCTCACGAAGCCGTCGACCGACCAGGTGTTGACGAACTCGTTGGGCTTCTTCGGGACGTTGGATGCCTGCGTGTCCCGCTCCGCGATGTGGATGACCTTCACGCCGAGCGCGCGCGCGAGATCGCCCCAGTCGGCGCGCGACTTCGGGCTGACCGGCGCCGCTGTCGGTATCCGCGGCGATGTTGAGCAGCGCCTGCTTGACGAAGTGCGATACCAGGCCGGGATTGGCGCCATGGGTCAGCACCGCGGTCGGCGCGCGGGCGTTGCCGGGGCGCATCGCCAGCGCTTCTTCGCGCAACGCGTAGTTGGTGCGCTTCGCTGCCGGAACCGTCGGATCGGTGTAGCCGCCCGGCCACGGCTCGATGCACGTGTCGAGGTACATCGCGCCCTTCTCCCAGCAGAGCTTGATCAGCGCGAGGCTCGAGACGTCCACCGACACGTTCAACAGGAAGTCGCCGCGGCCCAGCAGCGGATTGAGCACCCGGCGGAAGTTCTCGCGCGTCAGCCGCTCGTTGATGAACTTCACGCCGAGCTGCGCCGCTTCTTCGCGGCCCGCATCGTCCGCCGTGACGATGGTGATGCGGTCCGCCGAAATGCCCACGTGACGCAGGATGAGCGGCAGGATGCCTTGCCCGATGCTGCCGAAGCCGACGATGACGATGCGGCCCGGGAAATTCGACGTAGACCTTGTGGGTGCTCATGATGTGCTCGTCTGAGTCAAAATCGCGCCGCAGATTAACAACCGAGACCGGCGGTTGCCAGTTCAGGCGCGCCAGTGGGGCGGATAGGTTCGCTCGTAGCCGGGCAGCTGCTCGACGCGGCGATCCAGCGTGCGAGCGCCGGGTAGTTCACCTCGAGCGGCAGGAAGCGCGTCGACAGCTCGCGCGCGTCCGGCTTGGCGAGCGCGCGCAGCAGGGTCTGCAATCCCGGAAAGATCACGATGTCGGCGGCGGAGATGGATTCGCCCACCACCCAGTCGGACTTCGCGAGCCGCATCTCGATGGAGCGCGCTTCGCTTGCCACCACGTGCATGGACTTCGCGAGCTCATCGAGATTGCGCTGGCGGCTCGGGAAGAAGAAGGCGTCGACGATGCGATTGACGTGCTCTTCGGCGTACGACTGGTACTCGCAGATCACGCGCATGATGACTCCGGCCTCCTCGGGCGAGCGGCCGAAGATCGGCGGATCGGGATACTTGAGGTCGAGGTAGTAGAGCATCGCGAGCGACTCGAACACCACGTAATCGCCGTCCTTGAGCACCGGCACGCGACCGCGGAAATTCAGCGCCAGGAACTGCGGCGACTTGTGCTCCTGCTTGGAGAACTGCAGCAGGTGGCTGGTATAGGCGAGCCGCTTGTACTCGAGCGCGAGCATCACCCGCCAGGAGTATGGACTGCCGCTTCCCCAGTAAAGATCGATCGCCATCGTGTTCCTGCCGAAGTGAACGGCGGGGATTGTAACGACAAGGCCGGCGCACCGAAAATGCGCATCATGACTGCGATACTCATCGAGCCTGCTGCAGCTCGCGACGCATCTCGGCGATCCGCGCTGGGCGATCGTCGATTGCCGCTTCGATCTCGCGCGGCCCGCACTGGGGCGCGCGAGGCGTACGCGCAGGGACATGTTCCCGGCGCCATGCACGCGAGACCTCGAGCACGACCTCTCCGGTCGCGTCACGGCGCGCACCGGTCGTCATCCCTTGCCCGACCCGGCGCGCTTTGCGGCCACGCTCGGCCGCTGGGGCATCGACGCTGGCATGCAGGTGGTCGCTTACGATCAGGCCAACAGCGCGTACGCCGCCGGCTGTGGTGGATGTTGCGGTGGATGGGCCACTACGCTGTGCGGTGTCTGAACGGCGGCTTTGCGGCGTGGCAGCGCGCCGGCCTGCCGGTTTCTCGCGCGAGAGACGGCCACCGCAGCCGCGGCAATTCGCCGTCGCGGCGCCGGCCGTCACTGCCGATTTCGACCGTCGAGCTGCAGAGCGCGCTCGCGAGCGGCGCGGCTGCGCTGGTCGATGCTCGCGGCGCGGATCGATTCGCCGGTCGCAATGAGAGCATCGATCCGGTTGCCGGTCACGTTCCCGGCGCCTGAGTCATCCGTTCACGCGGCAATCTGGACGAGCGGGGCCGACTTTCTTCGCCGCGAGTGCACTGCGCGAAAGCTGGCAGCGCACGCTGGCGCCGGGCGTGCGCCGGACGAGCTGTGTCGATGTGCGGCTCGGGCGTCACGGCCTGCCACAATCTGCTTGCGCTCGAGATCGCGGGAATGCCCGGAGCGCGCCTGTATGGCGGCTCATGGAGCGAGTGGATCCGCGATCCCTCGCGGCCCGTGGAGCGCGATCAGTCGTAGTCGCACGCGACGATCGTATAGGTCGCACGCCGCGCCGGGCAATTCCACGGTGAGCTCGTCATCGAGTCGCTTGCCCAGTCAGCGCGCGCGCCAGCGGTCCGTCCATGCTGATGTAGCCCGGCTCGCGATCGAACTCGTCGGGACCGACGATGCGATGGCGATGCGTTCTCGCCCGCTGTCGCTTTCGAGCTCGACCCATGCACCAAAAAAGACACGTTGCGGATCGGTCGGGCGCGCTCCACGACGTTCATGCCCTCGAGTCGCTTGCGCAGGAAGCGCACGCGCCGGTCGATTTCGCGCAGGCGGCGCTTGCCGTAGGTGTATTCCGCATTCTCCGAGCGATCGCCCTGCGCCGCCGCCTCGGACACGGCCTGCGTGACCCGCGGCCGCTCGATGCGCCACAGCTGGTCGAGCTCTGCTCGCGCAGGCGCCGTTCCCCCTCGGGTGTGATGTATTTCGAACCTGGCCTGTCCGGAGGGCGGAAGCGTGTCATGGGTCGCCTCACCGCTGCGGGTTCTGTGGAGCGTTTCACGGTCGTCACGGCCCGCTCGGCACTAGGCTTTCAACCGTGGCCGCCAAGTACTACACCCACTTCGTGACCGCCGGCGCCAAGCCCCGGCAGCAAGCCGGATTCGAGCGAATGGAGCGGAGTGGTGGAGCTGCGGCAGCCGCTGGAGAGAGCCAGCGGCACCAAACAGCTGAAGGCACTGCTGGCGCAGAGTTTCGACCTGGAATCAGAGGACATCAAGATACTTCACTGGGCCGGTTGCACTGAATCCCCTAGCGGACTTCCTTCCCTTCATCGAAAGTCCGCATTTCAAGCCCCAGGCCTCCAAAGCCTGGGGTTTTTTTTGCGCCGGACGCCGACCCCGTCCCTATAATCCCGGCTCACCGGCCAGGCAACTTGAGGGGATGTCCATGCGCGCTTCGAGATTCGCATTCTCGCGGTCGCAGGCCTCGCTGCTCAGCGGGTGCGGATACAACACGCTCCAGGAGCAGGATGAGGGCATCAAGGCAGCCTGGTCCGAGGTCGTCAACCAGTACCAGCGCCGCGCCGATCTCGTGCCGAACCTGGTCAATACGGTGAAGGGTTACGCGGAACAGGAGAAGACCGTGCTCATCGGCGTGACCGAGGCGCGCGCCAAGGTGGGCTCCATCCAGGTGACGCCCGAGCTGCTCGCCAATCCCCAGGCATTCGCCCAGTTCCAGGCCGCGCAGGGCCAGCTTACCCAGGCCCTCAAGAGCCTGTTCGCCGTCGCGGAGGCCTATCCCGATCTCAAATCGGATGCCAATTTCCGCGATCTGCAGGCCCAGCTCGAGGGCACGGAAAACCGCATCGCCGTGGCACGCGACCGTTACATCGCGGCCGTGCAGGCGTTCAACACCACGGTTCGGCGATTTCCCACCAACCTCACCGCGAAGATGTTCGACTTCGACATGAAGCCGAACTTCACCGTAGCCAACGAAGCTGAAATCGCGGCGCCTCCCAAGGTGGACTTCGGCACCGCGACGCAGGCGCCTCCGGCGACCCCAGCGCCCGAAGCACAATAAGCCGTCGCATGAAATCACCAGCGGCTGCGCTGTGGGCACTGCCGCTGCTTTGGGCCATCGCCGTCAACGCGATCGCCCAGGAGCTCGAGCCCATTCCGCCGCTGGAGGCGCGGGTCAACGATCTCACCGGCACGCTCACTGCTGAGCAGCAGGCATCTCTGGAAGAAAGGCTCGCGGCGTTCGAATCCCGCAAGGGCTCCCAGGTGGCGGTGCTGCTCGTGGCGACGACGGAGCCGGAAGACATCGCCCAGTTCGGCATTCGCGTCGTCGAACAGTGGAAGCTCGGGCGCGGCAAGGTGGACGACGGTGCGCTGCTGCTCGTCGCGAAGGACGATCGCCGCATGCGCATCGAAGTGGGGCATGGGCTCGAGGGCGCGCTGACCGATGCCACCTCCAAACGCATCATCGCGGAGACCATCACGCCGCTCTTCCGCCAGGGGGATTTCTACGGCGGCATCAACGCAGGCCTCGATCAGATGATGCGGGTCATCGACGGCGAGCCGTTGCCCGAGCCCGATCGGGCCTGGACTGGTGCGGCTCCCGGTCTCGCAGGGCTGCTGCCTTTCCTGTTCATAGGCGTAGTCATCGCCTCCTCGATCCTGAGCTCCCTGGCGGGCCGCGGACTCGGTGCCGTGTTGACCGGAGGAATCGCGGGCGGCGTCGTATGGCTCATTGCCAAGGTGCTGGGCATCGCGATCCTTGCGGGACTCGCCGCGGCCGTCTTTTCTTTATTTGCAGGCGTGTCGCGCCGGGGCTGGTCCAGCGCCGGTCGTCATGGCGGCTGGGGAGGATTTGGCGGCGGCGGCTTCGGTGGAGGGCGCGGCGGTGGTGGATTTGGCGGCGGCGGCAGTTTCGGTGGCGGCGGCGCTTCCGGCAGCTGGTGATGGGCACGCGATGAAAATCTTCCGCTCACTGCGCCATCTGTTCGCCATGCGCTGGCAGACCCGGCTGAAGTTCACCCCGGCCGTGCTCGCCGAGATCGAGAAGGCCATCCTCGAGGTGGAGTCCCAACACAGCGGGGAGCTGCGGTTCGCCGTCGAGACGGCGCTGGATCTGCCGGAACTATGGCGACAGGTGCCGCCACGCCGGCGGGCAGCGCAGGTGTTCGGTCATCTCGGGGTCTGGGACACTGCGCAGAACAACGGCGTGCTCATTTATGTATTGCTTGCCGATCGCGACGTGGAGATTCTGGCCGATCGCGGCATTGCTGCCCGGGTCGCGCAGCACGAATGGGAACAGGTTTGCCGCGACATCGAGGGGCATTATCGCGCCGGCCGCTACGGCCAGGGTTCCGTCGCTGGTATTCACAGCGTGGGTGCGCTCCTGGCCCGTCACTTTCCGAATGCCCGCGTCGGCGCCAATGAGCTGCCCAACCAACCCATCCTTCTATAGCGTGAGACGTCGCCGCACTCGCCGCCATCGGCAATGTCATACTCGCTCGCCATGAACCGCCGATCCGCACCGCACCTGCTGCGCTTTCTCACCGCGACGCTCGCCTGCGCCGCGCTCGCCTCGTGCTCACTGATGGGCGACGGCTGGAAGCGACAGCCCAAGCCTGCCGCGCAGGTTGCGCCCGCGCCTGTCGTCGATCCGCCGCCTGTGGCCACTCACCTGTTCACGCTCGAGGCGGAGCAGGACGTCGTCGGGCTCATCCAGGTCACCAGCGCAACCGAGGAAGACACGCTCACGGACATCGCGCGGCGCTTCAATCTCGGCTTCGAAGAGCTCGTGCGGGCGAATCCAGGCGTTGACCCGTGGTTGCCGGGCGAGGGCAGGCAGATCGTTTTGCCGACCCAGTTCATCCTTCCCAATGCGCCGCGCGAGGGTCTCGTGATCAACGTGCCGCAGATGCGGCTCTTCTATTACCCGCCGCGCAAGTCGGGCGAGCCGCAGACCGTGGTGACGCATCCGATCGGCATCGGCAAGGTGGGCTGGCGCACGCCGGAGGGTACGACCAAGATCGTCCGGCGGCAGAAGGATCCCACCTGGCGACCGCCGCCATCGATCATCAAGGAGCATCGCGAGAACGGCGAGGAGCTCGAAGCGGTGATCGGTCCCGGCCCCGATAACCCGCTCGGTCGCTACGCTTTTTATCTCGGCTGGCCAAGCTACATGATCCACGGCACCAACAAGCCTGCCGGCGTCGGCTTGCGCTCCAGCCACGGCTGCTTGCGCCTCTATCCCGAAGACATTCAGCAACTGTTCGAATCCGTACCCATCGGCACGAAGGTGCGCGTGGTCAATGAGCCGTTCGTTTTCGGTTGGCGCAACGACGAGATCAACATCCAGGCGTTCGATGTGCTCGAGGACGACGCGCGCGACTGGAAAAAGGCCGAGCGCAAGCTGCTCTCGAAGTCGCTGGGCGAAAGCATCCGCAAGGAGCTCAAGAAGCGCGGCGAGGAAATCGACTGGGACCTGGTCGCGAAATTCACGCACGACCCCCGCGGTATTCCGGTCTCCATCTCCACCGCCGATGCGAGCTTCGAGCAGGTGCTCGCCGCCGCACAGAAGGTCCAGAACCGCGTGCCCCACGGCGCCAGCTGGGATGGCAAGTCGGACCTGCCCATGGATGAGGCCTCGTTCCGCGAGATGGTCTCGGACAGCGATCCGGAAAAGGCTTCGCAAGGCCAGAAAAAGGAAACGGCTCCCGCGCCGGCCGATCCCACCAAAACCGGTACCTGACGCGCGGCCATTTATGGCCTTGTGCTAGAGTCGCCGGGACTTCGCAGGGAAAAACAACAAGAGGCTTCCGTGGCCGAGCGCCGCGTCTCCGGCATCGAGATATCCGAACAAGGGGGGGCGGACAACGCTATCGAGCGTGTGCCCACCGGTGTGGCTGCTTTCGTCGGCCGCACACTCAAGGGCCCCGTAAATCGCCCCGTGCTCGTGACCAGTTTTGCCGAGTTCCAACAGCATTTCGGCGGCCTCTGGCAGCCGTCCACGCTGTCCTACGCAGTGGAGCAATTCTTCGAAAACGGTGGCGGCACCGCTTATATCGTGCGCGTGGTCAACGGCGCGACGCCGCCTTCGCTCACACTGCCCGCGGGCGGCTCCCAGCTGCGGCTCGTCGGCCTGAACCCGGGCTCGCGCGAATACATCCGCGCTTCCGTGGATTTCGACGGCATCGGCCAGAACGAGCCCGACCGCTTCAACCTGGTGATCCAGCGCGTGCGCACCGCGGGCTCGGAGTCGATCGAGGACCAGGAGATCTTCCGGCGCCTGTCGGTGCTACGAGATGCCAGCGGTTTCGTGGGCAGCACGCTTCTCGAGTCGCGACTGGTTCGGGTCGCCGGCCCAGTGCCGCCCGAGCGGCCGGATCGTTCAGTCGGGCCTTCCGGATCGCTGAGCGTGGGCTATTCACTCTCCAACGCGGATGGCGATGATGGAGCGCCTCTCACCGATTACGACGTGATCGGCTCGGCATCCGCGAGCACCGGAATGTTCGCCCTCAAGGCAGTGCCTGGATTCAACTTGCTGTGCATTCCGCCGCTGACGCGCGAGTTGGATGTCGGCCTGAGCACCCTGATGCTTGCCGCGCGCTTCTGCGCCGATCAGCACGCGATGTTGGTCGTCGATCCGCCGTTGGCGTGGGCCTCGGCGCAGGCGGCGCTCGAAGGGTTGCGGGACTGGCCGCTGCGCAACGAGAACGCATTCATGTATTACCCGCGCGTACTGGCGTTCGATCGCCTGCGTGGCCGGCTCGAAGCCTTCGGGTCCTGTGGCGCGGCGGCCGGCATGGTCGCGCGCTGTGACGAGACCTGGCCGTTATGGGCCCCGGCCGAAAGCGACGACGCCGTGCTGCGCCCGGGGCTGCGCCCCTCGTTCATGGTCAGTGACACCGAGCGAGCCCGCCTGATCCAGGCCGGGGTCAATACCTTGGTGGCCGTGCGTTCGAGCGCCGCATCGGTTGGCAGCCCGCGCACGCTGGCCGCTGGGAATGCCGGAGCGGCGGACTGGAAGTTTCTCTCCGCGCGGCGGTTGGCGCTGTTCATCACCGCGAGCATCGAGCGCGGCACCCGCTGGCTGCTGTTCGAGCATAATGGCCCTGCCGCGTGGCGGCGAGCCCAGTCGCAGGTGGAGACCTTTCTCGATTCGCTGGATCGCCACGGCGCCTTCGCCGGCGCGCAGCCGGAAGAAAGTTACTTCGCAATCTGCGACGAGCGTGTGAACGAGCCGCACACCATCGCCGCCGGCAAGATCAAGGTTCTGTTCGGCTTCGCCATCACCAAGCCGTGCGATTTCCATGCTTTCCTGGTGACGCATCAGCCGGGCGCAAGTCGCTGCAGGGGCGTTTCGCCCAGCCGCTTCGCGACGGCGCCGGATCGCCTGGAGTGGGAGATCGAGACAGCCGTGCTTGCGCGGCACATCGCTGGCGGTATGAACCGGGAAGCGGTCGAAGCGATCTGGCGCGCAGTGCGTGCGATACCGCGCGGAGAGGTAGCAACCTACGGAGCCGTGGCGCAAGCGTGCGGGGCTGCCCGGGCGCGCGCGCCTCGTCGGCCAGGCACTGAAAATCGCACCCGCGAAACTCGAGCTTCCCTGGCACCGTGTGCTGGGCTCGGGCGAGCGCATCGTGTTCCCCAAATGCTCGCGCCTGTTTGCCGAGCAGCGCCGACGGTTGCGGGCCGAAGGCGTCGTGCTCAGTCGGGGGCGCGTCACGCGGCGCGCCTACCCCGATCTCGACGCCTTGTTATGGAAGCCGGACGCCCTTAATGCTCGCATCGCGACACGGCGCAGGTACACTTGCGCGGCCATGTCGACCGATCCTGAGTCTACAGCCGCTCCCAGTCGCTACGTCGTCTTCTCCCACGGACAGGAGAGCGGCCCCTGGGGACGCAAGATCGCGACCCTCGCGGACATCGCGCGCAGCGAGGGATACGCGGCGGAGTCGGTCGATTACCGCGGCATCGAGTCGCCGCGCGAGCGCATCACCCGCCTCGTGGATTTCTGCAAGGAGCTCCAGGGCGACCTGGTTCTGGTCGGTTCGAGCATGGGCGGTTACGTTTCCGTAGCCTCCGCCTCGCTGCTGCACGCGCGCGGCCTGTTCCTCCTGGCTCCTGCGTTGTACATGGCGGGGCTGCCGGAACTGCGTGCCGGCGCTGATCGATTGCCCCACCGCGGTGGTGCACGGCTGGCGGGACGATGTCGTTCCCTTCGATCACAGCGTGCGTTTCGCAAAGGAATATGGAGCGTCGCTGCATCTCCTCGATGGCGATCATCGCCTGCACACTCAGATTCGCGTCATTCGCTATCTCTTCGAGTATTTCCTGGTCGCGCTCGATCTGCCAGCCGAGGCCTTCGAGTAGTCCGGCATGGACTGGCTACTGCGCCGGTTGCTCGCACTATGGGTGCGCTACACCGTTCGCCCCGAAGATGCTGCCACTCGCCTGCACGGGCGGAGCAACCCGATCTGCTACGTGCTCGAGCGGCGCAGCATCACGGATCGGGCGATCCTGCAGAATGCCTGCGGCCGCCTGAAGATCACGCGGCCGCAGAAGCGACTGCTGCCGCGGTCGCGCGACTCCCGTTCGTTCTTCTATCTCAGCCCGCCCGCGAGGCTTTTGGGATGAGCGACTCGATCGCCGCTCGCCCGAGGCGCTGGTGAGCATGATCGCGGCGCTGCGCGCGCATCCCAATCTCGACATCGACCTCGTGCCAGTCGCCGTGTACTGGGGGCGCGCGCCGCAAAAGGAAGGGTCGTGGTTCCGCCTTCTGCTGGTCGAGGATTGGGCGCTGACGAGCCGCCTGCGGAAGTTCTTCCAGGTGCTGTTCAACGGGCGCGCGACTCTCATCGAGATCGACGACGCCATCTCGCTGCGCAGCCTGCTCGGCACGAATGCGGATATTGCCGTGCAGGGCCGCAGGGTGGCGCGCGCATTGCGCGGGCTTTACCGCAATCAGCGCGCCGCGCGCATCGGGCCCGATCTGTCGCACCATCGCACGATCGTCGCACGCGTTCTGCGGACGCGAGCGGTGCGTTCGGCGGTCGCGCAGGAGATGCGCGAGAAGAGAATCCCACGCCGCAAGGCGATGCAACTGGCGCAGCGCAATGTGGAAGAAATCGCTGCAAACTATTCGCACGCGTTCGTGCGCTTCATGGAGCACCTGCTGACGCGGCTGTGGAATCGCCTCTACGACGGCGTCGTGATCGAGCATGTGGAGACGCTCGAGAAAATGGCGGAGGGTCACGAAGTCGTCTACGTGCCTTGTCACCGCAGCCACATGGACTACCTGCTGCTCTCCTACGCGATCTATCGCCAGGGCTATGCGATCCCGCACATCGCCGCGGGCATCAACCTCAACATGCCCGTGATCGGGCGCTTTCTTCGCAAGGGCGGCGCGTTCTTCATCCGGCGGAGCTTTTCGCGGCAGCGCGCTCTACACCGTCGTATTCATTAGCTACCTCGCGGCGATCATGGCGCGCGGGCATTCGATCGAATATTTCATCGAGGGCGGGCGCAGCCGCACCGGGCGACTGCTCGAGCCCAAGACCGGCATGCTCGCCATGACGGTGCGCAGTTTCCTCCGCGATCCGCAGCGCCCGGTCGTCTTTCTGCCGGTGTATTTCGGGTACGAGCGAATCTTCGAAGGTTCCACGTACGTCGGCGAGCTCTCCGGAAAGCCGAAGGAGAAAGAGAGCTTCTGGGGCCTGATCCGCACGCTCGGCCGACTGAGAGAGCGCTTCGGGCACGTGCACGTCAACATCGGCGAGCCTATCCTGCTCAACGACCTGCTGGACCGGCACGATGCCGAATGGCGAGAGAGCACGGCGGGCGACGACGCCCGCCTGCCGTGGGTCAATTCCGCCGTCGATGAGCTCGCCGGCATGATCATGCGCAACATCAACGCGGCCGCGGCGGTGACTCCGATCAATCTGCTGGCAGTCACGCTGCTCGCCGCTCCGCGCCAGGCTCTGCCCGAAGTGGACCTGCAGCGCCAGGTCGAGCTGTACCTGTCGCTGCTGCGCAGTTTTCCGTACAGCGGGCGCGTCACCGTAACGGCGCTCGATGCACCCGGCGTCATCGATTACGGCGAGGCCATGAAGACGATCTCGCGCGAAAGGCATGCGCTGGGCGATGTGATCCGCATGAGCGATGAGAGCGCAGTCCTCGCGACGTACTTTCGCAACAACGTCCTGCACCTGTTTGCCATGCCGTCGCTGCTGGCTTGCGCCTTCGGCAGCAACTCGGTGCTGCGCACCGAGGATCTGCAGCGACTGGCGTGGCGTGTGTACCCCTACATCGCGGCAGAGTTGTTCCTGCAATGGAGCGAAGACGAGCTTGCCCCGGTGGTGCTGGGCGTGCTCGAGGCGCTCGCAGCCATGGGCTCATCGACGCGGACCGTGAGCGGCAGCGAATGGCGGCGCCCGGTTCCGGCATCGGCGCAGGCAGTGCAGCTCTCACTGCTCGCGCAGGCCACCATCCAGACCATCGAGCGCTACTACCTGGCCGTCGCGCTGCTGCTCAAGGCCGGCAGCGGGCAGATGACTCAGGTCGACACTCGAGCAGACCTGTCAGCTCATGGCACAGCGCATCACCATGCTGTATGGACTGAACTCTCCCGAATTCTTCGACCGAAGCCTGTTCGGCCACTTCATCGACCTGCTGCGCAACCGCGGCGTCGATCCGCGTGTCGAGCGAGGGCAGGCTGGAATTCGACGACGTGCTGCGCAGGGTTGCCCAGGATGCGCAACTCGTGCTCAACGAGCAGATGCGCCATAGCATCCTCCAGGTCACTCATGCATAACCGAATGGACGCGGGCTATACTCGTGCTGCCATTCTCGGGAGGCAATGCCAATGAAGGTAATTTCCGGAATCGCCGCATTCGTCCTCGCCTCGACCTCGGCCCACGCGCTCGATTTCTCCAATAGCAGCGGCACGGTCACGGGAAGCTGGGACACCACACTCAGTTACGGACAGGCCTGGCGCCTGCAGGACCCCGATTGCAACCTGATCGCCACGGCGGATGGCGGTTGCGGCCGCTCACCAAACATCGACGATGGCAACCTGAACTACCGGGACGACCTCTTCAGCCGCGCATTCAAGGCAGTGTCCGAGGTATCCGTGCAGCGCGGCAACTTCGGCACGTTCGTGCGCGGCTCCGCTCTCTATGACGTGCAGATCATGGATGAGCGTGCGGATCGCACACCGCTCAGTTCCACGGCCGAGGATCTGGTCGGCAAATACGCGCGTCTGCTGGATGCATTTGCGTATGCGCGGTTCAATCTCGGGAAGATGCCCGCGGAGCTGAGATTGGGACGGCAAGTCGTGAGCTGGGGCGAAAGCACGTTCATCCAGAACGGGCTCAACGTCGTCAATCACTTCGACGTGTCGGCGCTGCGTGTGCCGGGCTCGGAGCTCAAAGAGGCTTTCCTGCCGCAGGAGATGGCGGTATTCAACCTGCAGTTCAGCGATCGCGTCAGTACCCAGTTGCTCTATCTGCTCGACTGGAACGACACCCGGCCCGAGCCTGCGGGCTCGTACTTCAGCACCAATGATTTCGCAGTGCCCGCAGGACGGCGCGTCGTGCTGGGATTCGGCGCCTTTTCCGATGCAGGCGTCGACTTCCGGCCGCTAGGCGGGACACTCATCGAGGATTTCCAGAACGTGCGGCGCGGCGCTTCACGCGACCCGGACGACGGAGGGCAGTTCGGCATCAATTTCAAGTTCTACCTGCCCAACTTCGGCCAGGGCACGGAGCTCGGGCTGTATTTCCTGAACTACCACAGCCGGCTGCCCGTGATCTCGGGCCTGGCCGGCTCGCAAGCCGGCATCGGCAACGCCTTCGGCGCGCTGAATGCGGTGGGTGCGGCGGCGCAAGGCATCGCCGCGGGCCTGCCGTTCGACGCCGCAATCGCAACGGGTGCCGCCGTCGGGCAGCAGCGTGCCGCCCTGACGGGTGGAAATCTCAGCGCTTCGCTCGCGCAGGAGTACGCGACCATCGGCGCGAACACCTTGCTCGCAGGCGGCGACGTCACCGCTCAGGCAACCAACCTCGGGGTGCACGAGTACGCCAAGACGGCGCGCTACTTCACGGAATTTCCCGAGGACATCAAGCTGCTCGGGCTTTCGTTCAACACGCAGTTGCAGCGCACGGGCATAGCGTTGCAAGGCGAGATCACCTACCGGCAGGACGCGCCGCTGCAGCTCGATGACGTGGAGCTGCTGTTCGCGGCGCTTTCTCCGTTCGAGGCGCGCATCGCGCAGCTTCGCGGAATCACCTTGCCGACGACCTGCCTGCCCGGCGCGGGCGCCACGTTGTCGCGCTGCAATCAGTTCGGCGCGTTCGACATCAACCAGGAAATACGCGGCTGGACGGAAAAGGACGTGTGGCAGGCGCAATTCACGGCCACCAAGACCTTCGCGAACATTCTGCGGGCCTCGCAGATGGTGGTCGTGTTCGAAGGCGGCGTCACCCACATTCCCGACCTCGAAGATAAATTCACGGGAGGCCCCGCCGGGCGCGGTCTGCGCTACAACACACCCGGGACCTCGGTCAGTGGAAATCCCGAGCTCGCCGGCCGGCACTTCGGTGAAGTGGAGCCGGCCGGCCGCT
This sequence comes from uncultured Gammaproteobacteria bacterium, assembly GCA_963759725.1. Lineage (GTDB taxonomy): Bacteria > Pseudomonadota > Gammaproteobacteria > Steroidobacterales > Steroidobacteraceae > CAVXAE01. The sequence continues at coordinate 882,662 of CAVXAE010000001.1, forward strand.
TCGGCGACAAGACCTCGTGGGGCTATCGCATCGCGGGGCGCTTCGAGTATCCGAACGTGATCGGCGCCTGGAATCTGGTGCCGCGCTTCTCGTGGCAGCAGGACGTGAAAGGCACCACTCCCGGACCTGGCGGCAATTTCATCGAAGACCGCTACGGGCTCACGCTGGGGCTTTCCGCCAACCTGCGCGGCACCTGGGAAGCCGATGCCGCGTGGACCCGGTTCGGCGGCGCAGGCCGCTTCAACGATCTCAACGACCGCGATTTCGTCGCGGCGAGCCTCAAGTATTCGTTCTGATCCTCCGAAGGGAAGAACATGCTCAAGACAACCATTGGATTCGCCGCAGCCGCCTTGATGGCCGCCGCGCCCGGCTGGTGCGCGGTCAGTGAGAAGGAGGCGGCGCGGCTGGGCGCGGAGCTGACTCCGATGGGAGCCGAGAAGGCCGCGAGCGCCGACGGCGCCATCCCGGAATGGAAGGGCGGCATCAAGTCGGCGGCCGAGGCCGGCTTCCCCAACTATCGCCCGGGACAGCACCACCCGGATCCCTACGCGAGCGACAAGCCGCTGTTCACGGTCACTCCGGCGAACATGGGCCAGTACGCGGACAAGCTCACCGAAGGGCACAAGAAGCTGCTGCAGACCTACAAGAACAGTTACAAGATGATCGTGTATCCCACGCATCGCAGCGCCGCCTTTCCGCAGCGGATCTACGATGCGAACAAGCGCATCGCCACGACTGCGAAGCTCACTGCGGACGGCAACGGCGTGACGGGCGCCGTCGAAGGCGTGCCGTTCACGATTCCCTCCGCAGGGTGTCGAGGTGTTCTGGAATCACGTGCTGCGCTATCGCGCAGACGCCGGAGCGCGCGCGTTCGGGCAGGCGGCGGTCACGGCGGGCGGCGCCTACACGCTGGTGAAGTTTCGCGACGAGTTCCTGTTTCAATACATGAACGCCGGGCGTCACGGAAGCCTCGCTCGCCAACGTCATCATCTACTTCATCCAGGAGACCGTGGCACCTGCCCGTTATGCGGGCGAGATCCTGCTGGTGCACGAGACGCTGGATCAGTCGAAGGAGAACCGCCGGGCGTGGATCTACAACCCGGGACAGCGTCGCGTGCGCCGCGCGCCGAACGTGGCGTTCGACAATCCGGGCACGAACTCGGACAACCTGCGCACCTCGGACCAGTACGACATGTACAACGGCAGCCCGCAGCGCTACGACTGGAAGCTGGTGGGCAAGAAAGAGATGTTCGTTCCGTACAATTCGTACAAGCTCAACAGCAACACGGTGAAGTACTCCGAGCTGCTGCAGAAGAATCACATCAACCAGGACATGGCGCGCTACGAGCTGCATCGCGTGTGGGTCGTGGATTCGACGCTGAAGGCCGGCACCAGCCACGTGTACAGCCGGCGCACGCTCTACGTGGACGAGGATTCCTGGCAGATTCTCGCAGTGGATTGCTACGACCGGCGCGGACAACTCTACCGGGCGCAGGAAGGGCACGTGATCAATTACTACGAAGTGCCCAACCTGTGGACCACGCTCGAGCTCGTCATGGACATGAGCAACGGGCGCTACCTGGCATTGGGGCTGCAGAACGAGGAGCCGCGCTCGTATGACTTCACCATCAAGCGGACGCCTGCGGACTACCAGCCCAATGCCCTGCTGCGCCGTGGGGTCCGGTAGGGAGCGAGACGCATTGTCAGCTCCGGCCGCGCTTGCTGCGGTTGGAATGGCTCTCGTGGCCTGCGCGGTCAGCGCACAGTCGGATCACCAGATCGAGATAGCGGAGCCGGCGCGGCTTGCACCGAAGTCGCTGCTTCTCGACATCGCGCGTGCCGGCCAAAGAATCGTCGTCGTCGGCGAGCGTGGGCACGTGCTGCTCAGCGACGATCAAGGGAAGACCTGGCGACAGGCGCGGCATGTGCCGACGCGGGTGCTATTGACCGCCGTCTGCTTCGCGGACGACAAGCACGGAATTGCGGTCGGGCACGATGAAGTGATCCTCGCCACGGACGATGCGGGGGAGACGTGGGCGCGCACGCACTATGCGCCGGAGGCGCAGCAACCTTTGCTGGACGTGTGGTGCGGGGATGGCAACGCAATTGCCGTTGGCGCATACGGGAGCTACTACTCCAGCCAGGATGGAGGCGCGAGCTGGCAGGCGCGCAGGCTCGATGCCGCAAAGGCGGTTGGCTCGCGAGGCACCGTGGCTGGTGATGTCGCTGGCGAGGAGTATCCGGACGAGATCTCAGGCGAGCCGCATCTCAACCATGTCGCGGCTGGGCCTGCAAACCGCTTGTACATCGCAGGCGAAGCGGGACATCTCTATCGGTCGGACGATGCAGGCGCCAGTTGGATCGAGCTCGCCTCGCCTTACGCCGGCTCGTTCTTTGGAATCCTGCCGCTCGATGCGCAGTCGCTGCTGGCCTTTGGATTGCGGGGCCACCTGTACCGCTCCGACGACGCCGGGCTCAGCTGGAAGCAGATCGACACCGGCACCGTGGCGATGCTCAACGATGCAGTGCGTGTCGGAGCACGCGAAGTCGTGATTGTCGGGCTTTCCGGCACGATGCTCGTGAGCGCCGATGGAGGCTCGAGCTTCCACGCGCATCATCTGGAGACCCGCAAGGGTCTGTCTGCCGTGATGCCGGCAGCAACCGGTGAAGTGATTGCAGTGGGCGAGGGCGGCGTCAGGGCCACTCTGCTCGCCGCAGGCCAGGCTCCATGAGCGAAGCCGCATTCGCCGCGGCACTCGAGCGATCCATCTTCGGGCGGCGCGCGCTCATCGCCGTGCTCTTCGCGCTCGTCACCGCGCTGATGCTGGGTATCGCCTGGCGCGGGCTGCACATCGACGCTTCGTTCACGAAGCAGCTACCGGTGCGACACGAATACATGCGCACGTATCTCGATGAGCGCGTGGCCGAGTTCCGTGGTGCGAATCGCGTGTTGATAGCGCTGGTGGCACGCGACGGCGACATGTTCACGCCGCAGTTCTTCGAGGCGCTGAAGAAAGCCACCGACGAAGTCAGTGTCATGAACGGCATCGACCGGGGCCGCGTGCAGTCGCTGTACACGCCAAACGTCCGCTACCTGGAAGTGGTCGAGGACGGCATCGAGGCCGGCAACGTCATTCCGGCGGATTTCGAGCCCACCGCGGAAGGCATGGCGCGCGTGCGCGACAACATCCTCAAGGCGGGCATCGTCGGGCGACTGGTGGCCAACGATTTTTCGGGCGCGCTGGTGAGCGCGATCGTGCTGGAGGAAGACGCCAGCGGTCAGCCCGTCAACCCGATCGCCGTGGCGCGCGAGCTCGAGAAGCAAAGTCCGCAAGGGCATCCAGGGCAGCGGGATCGCCGTGCACGCCAGGGGCGGCGGCGTCGGCGATGCCGCGATGGATGCCGGCGCGAGCACCGAAGCTGTGGATGTCCACATGATCGGATTCGCCAAAGTGGTGGGCGACATCGCGGAGGGCGCAATGTCCGTGGTGGTATTTGCGGCCATCGCACTCGTGCTGACGCTCCTGGCGGTGTGGGTGTATTGCCAGTCGCTGCGCGTCGCGGTGGTTCCGGTGCTGTGCTCCGCCATCGCCGTCGTCTGGCAGCTCGGCATTCTCGTGTTGCTCGGTTACGGCATCGACCCTCTGGGGCTGCTGGTTCCCTTCCTGATATTCGCCATCGGCGTGAGCCATGGCGTGCAGAAGATCAGCGCGGTCAGCGATGCCGTGCTCGAAGGTCTCGACAGCACGGAGGCGGCCCGGCGCACGTTCCGCCAGCTGCTGTTGCCGGCACTCGTGGCGCTCCTGGCCGACCTGGTTGGATTCATCACCATTCTGCTGATACCCGTGCAGGTGATCCGGGAGATGGCGATCACCGCCAGCCTTGGCGTGGCGATCGTCATTCTCACGGATCTCATCCTGCTGCCGGTGCTGGTCTCGTACGTGAAATTCGACGCGGGATATCGCAGCCGCGTGCAGCGGAGGCAGCAGGCGCTCGCCTCCGTGTGGCACAGGCTTGCGAGCATCACAAATCGCGGGCCGGCGCTCTTCATCATAGTCGTCGCCATCCTGCTCGGCGCCTTGAGCGCATGGAAAGGGCGCGAGACGCCGATCGGCGATACGCACGCCGGCGTCCCAGAGTTGCGGCCGGATTCGCGCTACAACCTCGACAGCAACATCATCACTGCGAAATTCTCCGTCGGTGTCGACATCCTCACGGTCATCGTGCAGTCGAAGGAGCCGGTTTGCGTGAGACACGACCTGATGTCCGCCGTCGACCGTTTCGCCTGGCGGATGCAGAACGTCGTGGGCGTGCAGGACGTGGTCACGCTGCCGTTCGTCGCGAAGATCGCGATAGCGGGCTGGAACGAGGGCAATCTCAAATGGCGTGCCATCCCGCGAGAGCAGACGCAGCTGACGCAATCTACGCGCTATATCGAAACCAGCACCGGGCTCTTGAATGCGGATTGCGACATCGTGCCCGTCATGCTCTTTCTGACCGATCACCGGGCAGAGACCATCGAGCGTGTCGTCGCTGCAGTCAAGGAATGGCGGGATCTCAACCCAGTGCCGGGCGCGGAACTGCGGCTGGCGACCGGCAATGTCGGCGTCATGGCGGCAACCAACGAAGAGGTCGCGGCGAAGGAGTTTCCAATTCTCGCCGGTGTGTTCGCGGCGGTGATCCTAATGTGCCTGCTCACGTTCCGCTCCGTGCTGGGGACGGTGCTGGTCGTCGTGCCGCTCGCGCTGGTTTCGGTCATGGTTTACGCGGTGATGGCCCTCGTCGGCATAGGGCTCAAGGTGTCGACCCTACCGATGGTCGCGCTCGGTGTCGGGATCGGTGTGGACTACGGCATCTATCTCTTCAGCCGCATGCAACAGTTTCTGATCCGCCGGAGCATCGGTCGGCGAAGCCTATGAGCGCACGCTGAAGGTGACCGGTGCCAGCATCATCTTCACCGGCATCACGCTCGCCATCGGCGTCGTGACGTGGGTGTTCTCGCCCCTGAAGTTCCAGGCGGATATCGGCGTCATGCTGACGTTCATGTTCCTGGTGAACATGCTCGGCGCCATCATCCTGCTGCCCGCTCTCGCGGCGTGGCTGATTCGGCCGCGAGTCGCCTCACGCTGATGTCGAAGGAGATTGCCATGCATCGCGCTTCCATCCTTTGTATCGCGTTGCTGGCCGGAGCCGGCTGCAATTCAACGCCGCCCATGCTCGAGAATTCGCGATGGGCGCCCGTCGAAATCGCCGGCGCGCCGGTGATCGATGACTCGCGCGCGACACTCGAATTCACGGATGACGAGCGCGTCGCCGGCAATGGCGGCTGCAACCGCTACAGCGGCAGCGTGAAGTTCGAGGATATCTCGCTCCAGTTCGGCGCCCTGGCCACGACCGAGATGGCATGCGCCGCCGCTGCCGAGATGGACCAGGAGACTCGCCTGTTCGCTGCATTTGAAGTCACGCGCAGCTTTCGCATGGAGGGCCCGGAGCTCGTGCTCCTGGATATCGAAGGCAGGGTGGCGGTGCGCTTGCGACCGATCTGAAGCGAAGGCGCGCTCCGCTGCGCACTGACACCGACATCAACAACGCCTGCACGAAAGCCAGCTCGCCCAAGCAGTACCGGATGCAGACCGGGCAGGCGAGCGCCACGGATGCCGGCGTGAAGCAGATGCTGTCGACACTCATCTATGCCGCTTCCTTCGACAGGGACGTTCGCGTGTACTTCGATGAGACGACGTCGAGCTGCCACATCACGAAGGTCATCGTGGACGAGACATCCGGCTAGACGCGGATGCGACGCGGCAGGGGGCACTGCGCCTGGCTCAGGCGAATTGCCTGCCGCGAGTTGCCCGCGGAGTGCCGTGCGCACCTTCAGTCGTTCCAGCTGATTCTGCCTCGCAGTCGCTTCGTCCGCTGCTTCCGCACCTTGCTCTCGAGGCGGCGTTCCTTGGAGGCGCGGGTTGGTTTCGTTGCCCGGCGGACCTTCGGCTCCACCAGTGCCCTCGCGATCAAATCCTGAAGGCGTTCGAGCGCCTCGCGCCGATTTCCCTCCTGGGTGCGATGATTCCTCGCGATGATCAGCAAGGCGCCGTCGTCCGTGACCCGGCGTCCGGCGAGCGCGCGCAGGCGCCGCTTGGCGGAAGGGCCGAGGATAGCGGTGCCGTCCAGATCGAAGCGCAATTGCACCGCGGAGGCGACCTTGTTGACGTTTTGCCCGCCGGGGCCGGAGGCGCGTACGAACGCGAGCTCGAGATCGCTGTCTGGGATGGCGATCACGGCGCTCAGGCGAGGGGCAGCTGCTTGCTCTGGCCCAGCATCCGGAACTCGCGCTGCGCCACCGGTATCCTGATGCCGTGCTTCCTGAACACGCGCCAGATCGTGCGGTTCACATCCGACCGCACGTTGTTGACGCCGTTCATCGGGTCCGCGATCCAGAAGCGCACTTCGAGCCGCATGCCGTAGTCCTCGAAGCTCATCAGGCGCGTGGCGGGATGCGGCTCCTTCAGGATGCGCGGATGGTCCTGAACGGCTTCCGCCAGTGCTTTGCAGCGCCACCTCGGGATCGTCGTCGTAGCTGATCATCACCGGCACCTTGAGGCGCACACGCTGGTCGGAATAGCTCCAGTTGATGACGGAGTTGGTGATGAGGTTCTGGTTCGGCACCAGGGTCTCGACCCCGTCGCGGTCGCGCACCACGACATACCGCCCGCGAAGCTCCTGCACCCAGCCGAAGTTCTCGGTGCTGGTGCCGGTCGTGCCGGTGAAGCTGATGACGTCCCCTGGCTTGATGGACTTGTCCATGAGCAGCACGAAGCCACTGACGAAATTGCTCGCGATGGCCTGCAGGCCAAAGCCGAGCCCGAAGCCGATGGCGCCGGTGAGCACCGTGAGTGCGGTGATGTCGACGCCCGCCGAATTGATGCCGAGCAGGATGCCGAGGCTCACCAGGAAAAAATACGCGAACTTCGAGATGCCGATGCGCGTCGAGACCGCGATCGCCTCGAGCTTCATGACGCGCCGCTCGATCGTGCGCGCGATCAGGCTCGTGATGAGCACGAAGCCGGTGATGACCACGATGCCGCGCACCAGGTCCCAGACGCTGAAGGTGTTCTTGCCGGGGATAATGTCGACGCTGTCGAGCGTCGTCTCGGCGTAGTTGAACCAGCCGAGCAGCTGGAACCCCACCAGCAGCCAGATGATGAAAGTGAGGCGCGACTCCCAGCTGCGCAGCCAGGTATCGCTGCCTAGCCACACGCGTAGCAGGAACAATCCGAAGCGTACCAGCACCAGCGCCGTGACCAGCTGCAGCGCCGTGTCCACGACGGCGGTGTGCATGCTCATGGTGCCGAGCACCCCGCGGACCACCAGGATGACGACCATCGCGGTGAGCAACGGGGCCAGCAGCACGGTCCCCTCGAGCACCCGTGCCCGCCAGCCTTCCTGTTCCACGACGTGGCTATTGCGTTTCTGCCAGGCGCGAAGCAGCTGAGCCGCCACGACTGCGATCAGCGAGGCGATGATGATTGCGACGATCTCGGTGAGCACCTCCGGAGAGGCGAGCCGGGCGAGCATGGCGTTCAGGTCGCTGCGCTCAGGCATTGAGGTCGGGGATCGCCTCGCTCTCAAGGCGGGTGATCTGGTCCTTGAGCATCAGCTTGCGTTTCTTCAGTCGCTTCAATTGCAGCTCGTTGACGTTGAGGTCCATCGACAGGCGCGAGATCACCTCGTCGAGGTCGCGGTGCTCGATGCGCAGCTGCCGCAACTTCTCCACGTTGCGAAACAGCTCCCGGTCGACGTTGTCTTCGATTTCGGCCATGGCCACACGAGCGCCCGCGGGCTTCAGAAAAAAAGCTCGCCGCCCGCGGCGGCGGCCCGCGTAGCTTATATGATTGCTCATCATGACGCTCGCCGAAGCTCAGAAGCCGCAGTGGGACCGCATCGACACAGTGCTGCTCGATCTCGATGGCACGCTGCTCGATCTCGCCTTCGACAACCGGTTCTGGCTCGATCGGGTCCCCGCTGCTTACGCTGCGGCGCGCGGCCTGAGCTTGGATGAGGCCCGCGCCGCGTTGTCGCCTATGTTTCGCGCTCGGCAGGGAACGCTGGACTGGTATTGCATCGATTTCTGGGGCCGGGAGCTGGGACTGGACATCGCAGACCTGCACGAGCAGGAGCGCGATCAGGTGTCCTGGCTGCCGGGCGCACAGGATTTCCTGTCGAGGGTGCAGGCCATGGGTAAGCGGCTCGTACTGCTCACGAACTCGCACCCAGAGGTCTTACGCATCAAGGATGGGCGGACGGGTGTGAAGGCATATTTCGACGCCGTCTTCAGCTCGCACGAATTCCGGGCTCCCAAGGAAGACGCGCGTTTCTGGCAGGCCGTCAGGGGAGTGGAGCGTTTCGAGCGCGCGCGCTCGATGTTCGTCGACGACAGCCTGCCCGTGTTGAGAGCGGCGCGTGCAGCCGGAGTACGGTGGATCTACGCGGTGCAGCCGCCAGGCGACGGAGAATTTCCCGCAGTCGCATCGGTCGGAGAGTTGTAAGCGCCCTAGCGGCGACCGCCCGAGCTGCGACCCCCCGACCGTCGAGAGCCGCCACCCCCGCTTCGCGGCGGTGGCCGTTGCCCCCCGCTGCGCGGACGACCGTGCGGGCGTCGAGGGCCTTCGCCGGACGACACGTACTTGACATCCGTAGCCATGATTTCACGCGCCACGGGAGCCGACTGAATCTTGTGCCCGAGGTAATCCTCGATTTCGGGCAGTGAGACCGCAGTGTCCTCGCATGCGAAGCTGATCGCGTCGCCTTCCGCACCTGCGCGCGCCGTTCGACCGATGCGGTGTACGTAATCTGGCGCATCCTGCGGCAGATCGTAGTTGAAGACGTGGCTCACATCTGGAATGTGTAAGCCGCGTGAGGCGACGTCAGTGGCGATCAGGACTGCAAGGTCACCGTTGTGGAAATCCCGCAGGAACTTGCAGCCGCTTCTGCTGCGGTACATCGCCGGACAGTGCCTGCGCATGAAAGCCGTTGGCGCGCAGCAGGCGTTCGAGATGCTCCGCCGTCCGCTTCGTGTTGACGAAGATCATGGTGCGGCGCGCTTCGGCCTGGCGCAGCAGGCCGATGAGCAGCGGCAGCTTCTCTTCCATCGAGGGGTAGTACATGAGCTGTCGCACCCGATCGACGGTCATCTTGTCCGGCTCGATGCGTACCAGCTCCGGCTCGTTCATGTGCTCGTACGCGAGCTCGAGCACCCGCTGCGACAGCGTCGCGGAGAACAGCATGGACTGGCGGCTGGTCCGGCGGCGGCAGGCGCCGCAGGATGTAGCGGATGTCGGCGATGAAGCCGAGATCGAACATGCGATCCGCCTCGTCCAGCACCAGCACCTGCGCGTGGCGCATGTCGAAGACATGCTGTTTGAAGTAGTCGATCAGGCGGCCCGGCGTGCCGATCAGCACGTCGACGCCGTCCTCGAGCTGCCGGCGCTGCTTGTCGTAGTCCACGCCGCCGAAGACCACGGCGTGTCTTGAATCCGGTGTGCCGTCCCGAGCACCTGCGCATCGTGATGAATCTGTACCGCGAGCTCACGGGTCGGCGCGAGCGATCAGGCGCGCATCGAGGTGGGCGTACGTCCGGGTGGCGCCGGGTGCGTGAGCAGCTTCTGATAGAGCGCGATCAGGAACGCAGCGGTCTTGCCGGTGCCGGTCTGCGCCTGGCCGGCCACGTCCTGCCCGCGCAGGGCGATCGGCAGCGTCTGCGCCTGGATGGGCGTGCAATTGACGAAGCCCGGCGTCGCGGATGCCCGCCTGTAGCGGACGGCTCCAGGGTCAGGGAGGCAAATGGGTGGCGGGCTCAGTTCATGGGGTCCGTTCATACTGCAATAATCTCGACTGCGTCCCACTCGGGGACTTGAAAAACGGGTTCGGAAGCGCTACAAAGTGCTCCAGCCAGCGGGCCTTCGATCCCGCCAGTCTCAAACCCAAACCGACCAGGATTACCTGAAACTTCCCAGAAGGCTCGAACACCTTATTCGTTAGTGTAACCGTTTGACGGTCGTTTCCGGCACGGCCTTCGTCCGCAGCCCAACTCCCTATCGATCCATTTTTCAATCTCATTCCCATACCCTTAATCCGTTCTGTCCCCTGGAGGTTGAACCGCGTGAGCCACCCGCATATCGTGCACACCACCGATGCCACTTTCGCACAGGATGTCCTGAAATCCGACAAGCCCGTGCTCCTGGACTTCTGGGCCGAGTGGTGCGGCCCCTGCAAGATGATCGCGCCCATCCTCGATGAGATCGCCGCCGAGTACGGCGAGCGCATCAAGATCGCCAAGCTCAACATCGACGAGAACCCGCAGACGCCGCCCAAGTTCGGCATCCGCGGCATTCCGACGCTGATCCTGTTCAAGAACGGCACCGTCGAGGCGCAGAAAGTCGGCGCGGTCTCCAACTCCCAGCTGTCCGCTTTTCTGGAGACCAACCTGTGAGGGGCTATCTCGGCAATCAGGGCCGTAATCGGCCCGAACAAAGGCCCCCGCCACGGCGGTGGTGGCGGTGGCGGCGGCGGCGGCTATCGGGGCGGCGGGACCGCGATGGCAATCGCGATACCCGCGGCAACAACGGCGGCCGCCACGATGAGCTGCCGCACGACGCGGAGCAGTTCGACGGCGACAACGACGCCGAGATCATCAGTCCGGCGGAGCTCACCCAGTCGCAAGGCTTCGATGAATCTCACGGAGCTCAAGGCGAAGCCGATTCATGAGCTCGTGAAGCTCGCCGAGACCATGGGCCTCGAGAACCTGGCCCGCTCGCGCAAGCAGGACATCATCTTCTCGATCCTCAAGGCGCACGCGCGGAACGGCGAGAACATCTACGGCGACGGCGTGCTCGAGATCCTGCAGGACGGCTTCGGCTTCCTGCGCTCGTCGGACGGCTCGTATCTGGCCGGCCCCGACGACATCTACATCAGCCCGAGCCAGATCCGCCGCTTCAACCTGCGCACCGGGGACACGGTCTCCGGCCTCATCCGTCCGCCGAAGGACGGCGAGCGCTATTTCGCGCTGCTCAAGGTCGGCGAGATCAACTTCGATTCTCCGGACAGCTCGCGCAACAAGGTGCTGTTCGAGAACCTCGACGCCGTTCCATCCGACCAAGCGCCTGAAGCTCGAGCGCGGCAACGGCTCGACCGAGGATCTCACGGCCCGCACCATCGATCTGATCTCGCCCATCGGCAAGGGCCAGCGCGGTCTCATCGTCTCGCCGCCGAAGGCCGGCAAGACGATGCTGCTGCAGAACATCGCCACCGCCATCACCCACAATCATCCGGAAGTCATCCTCATCGTGCTGCTCATCGACGAGCGGCCGGAGGAAGTCACCGAGATGCAGCGCACGGTGAAGGGCGAGGTCGTCTCCTCGACGTTCGACGAGCCCGCCGCCCGTCACGTGCAGGTGGCCGAGATGGTCATCGAGAAGGCCAAGCGCCTCGTCGAGCACAAGAAGGACGTGGTGATCCTGCTGGATTCGATCACGCGCCTCGCGCGCGCCTACAACACCGTGGTGCCGTGCGTCGGGCAAGGTGCTGACGGGCGGCGTGGATGCGAACGCGCTGCAGCGGCCGAAGCGCTTCTTCGGCGCCGCGCGCAATATCGAGGAGGGCGGCAGCCTCACGATTCTGGCCACCGCGCTCATCGACACGGGCTCGAAGATGGACGACGTCATCTACGAGGAGTTCAAGGGCACGGGCAACAGCGAAATGCATCTCGACCGGCGCATCTCGGAGAAACGCGTGTTCCCGGCGTTCAACATCAACCGCTCCGGCACGCGCAAGGAGGAGCTCATCACCGATCAGGGCGAGCTCGCCAAGATGTGGATCCTGCGCAAGCTCCTGCATCCCATGGACGAGCTGGCCGCGATCGAGTTCCTGCTCGACAAGATGAAAGACACGAAGTCGAACAGCGAATTCTTCGAGGCGATGAAGCGCTGATGCGGCTGGCGCGTGCGATCGCGGCGCTGTCTGCCGCGCAACGCGCTGCGGCGGCCGAGGAGCCGCCGCCGAAGCCCTCGGACGTGCTCAAGGCGCAGCAGGCGCGTCCGTCTGCCACGCCCCATCAACGATCGCTTCGCGGTCCGTGCGAGCCTGTATTTCCCGGCGTTCGATCGAGCACGGACATGCGGCTGGACGACGAAGTTGGCGCCAATCGCCGGGCACGCAGCTTTCGGCCGAAAACGATCTCGGCATGAAGGACAACGTCAATCAGGTCGCGCGTCGAGGCACTGCTGCGCATTCTCGATCGTCAGCCGGGTGCGCGTCGACTACTTCAACCTGCGCCGCCACGGCGATGAGGTGCTGACGCCGGATATCGAGTTCGGCGATGAGCTTCTCGATGCGGGCGACCGGTGCTGAGCACTGCTCGACTGGACGATGCTCAATTTCACTTACCTCTATTCGATCTTCCACCGCGAGCGCTTCGAGCTCGGCCGCGGGAGTCGGCGCTGCACCTGTTTCGAGGCCGAGGCGCGCGCGCGCGTGCCGGCGGGACAGTCCGTGAAGAGCGGTCAGGTGCGGTGGCGTTGCCGACCCTCGCAATGGATGCCACCTGGCGGATCACGAATCGATTTGCGCTCACGGCGCGTGCCAATCATCTGAACGCTCACGTCGACGATTCGAGCGGAAGGTTGCCGACTATCATGCGGACGTGCAGTTTCGCTGGAAGCCCAACGTGGCGGTTGGACTTGGTTTCTCGAAGCTGCGGATGCAGGTCGATGTCGTGCGACGAGGACGATCTTGTCCGGAAAGTTCGTGCTTCGACGTAGACGGGCCCGGAGATGTTCGTTCGCGCCAGCTTCTGAGTTCCGGGCGCGGGAGCCGGGCACGCGTGCCCGGCTCCCTTTCGCGCCTTTTGGCAAGCAGATCTAAAGACTCGAGCTGCTTGATCTGCAGGTCGTTCTTGACTTCCTTGACGCCCGCGACCCGCTTGGCCACATCCGTGGCGGTCGCTCTTGGCCTGGTCGTTATCGACGAAGCCGGACAACTGCACGACGCCTTCGCGCGTCTCGACGTTGACTTCATGCGCCTTTACGTTGGGGTCGGCGATCAGCGCGGCTTTGACTTTGGCGGTCACGACGCTGTCATCGATGACATCGCCGGCGCTGCGCGTTCGAGTCCTGGATCGCCAGGTTGTTGTCGACGCTTCTGCACGCCTTCGACCGAGTTGGCTACGCGTGTGGCAGCGGCCTTCGCATCGGCCGAATTCACGAAGCCGTTCAGCTGCACCGTGCCGCGGAACGTCTCGACGTCGATCTGTGCGCCTTGGTTGCGGAATCTTCCGACCAGTGCGACCTTCACCTTGCCGGTGATGTACCGAATCGTCGATCTGCTCGCCCGCGGTTTTCTGGGTGCGGGTGGCAGTGCACGCGGCCAGCGAAGCCGCCGCGATCGCGACGATCGCGATCTTCGCAATGGACCTGTTCATGACGGGAATCTCCTGGATGTTCACGAGCGAACAGCACGGAGACTCAGCAATGCGTGTGCCCGGCCCCTACCCTGGCAGGGTCCAGGCGTTGTCCTTCGACTCCAAGGTCGCGCCACGGCTCGAAGTTTGAATCGCTGGACAGGACATATGTTCCGTCCTTCAGGCGCCACGCATGGTCGTACATGCCCGACAGCTCGACACGGCCGCCCGGGGCATTGGGGTCGTCGTAGGTTTCGGTCCCGCGGATCGATTCGCCCACTTCGCGCTGCAGGCGCTCGTCGCTTTGCGCGCGGTAGTCGGCCGCTTCGCGCCGGATGCGGCTCACGTAGTCGTTGGTTTCCGCGACTATCCGGCTGCGTTTCTGCAGCTCCTGCTGCGCGACCCGCGAGATCGCGGTGTTGTGCTGGGAAATGCGCGCTTCCCATTGGGGATTCGCGAGGAACGACTGCCGGATGGTTTCGATGAACTGCGGATCGAACTTCTCCGCGGCGGCGAACGCGGCGAAGGCCGGAAGGGCGAAGCCACGTGAGGGCATCCATGTTACCCGTGCCCATTCCCGAGATTCGGGACAGGGAAAAGATGACGCTGGCGGCAACGACGCCGCGCATGTCGCGGCCACCTTCGTTGAAGGAGAACAGGGCTTCCCCGGCTTCGACCCAGATGCGCATTTCGCCCATGGCCGAGGGTGTCGAGCTCTCGAGATCGGCAAACCTTCGCGGCGAGATCTGGCCGGGGTCGCAATTCCAGCACCCGCGCGCCAGGTCTCGATTGCTGCACTAGCTGGTTCAGGTACTGCTGCACGTTGCTGATCGGCGCGCTCGTGCAACCCGGCGTGCCGGGAGGCGCGCCGTAGTTGTTTGTTTCCCAACGGTACTGCGGCAGCACTGCGATGGCTTGCGTGCCATCGGGCGAGGTCGCCAGCCAATTCGACGTTGTACCCATTGGTACAGGCGAACTGCTGGCCCCATTCGATGCCCCCTTGCGCCCGCCAGCCCACCGGGATAAATCCCGACGACGCAGGCATCGGCTGCTCGAAGCCATTGCGGTCCATGATGTCCACCTTCTGCACGCGCATCGCATTGGCGGCAAGTCCGCGGGGCTGAGCGTTCACGGCCCTTTGCGATTCCACACCCGGGGAAGTTGCGTCAGCGGTGGTCGCCGATGACAGGTTACCCTGCGAACAGGCTGCCATGAGCAGAGTGATCGTCACAGCAGAGAGATGTCGATACATGGCAGCCACCCGCAGGGTCGGTCGAATTGACGCATTCCCGTATCAAGGCGCAATCCGGGGCGAAAACGGACCATCCGCGCGGGCGACGGCTGTGCAGGGCGTCAGCGGGGACTTGTCTCCGCCCAGTCGAACCGCGCCTCCCGTCCGAAGTACACGGAAGCGAAGTGCCCTGCCTGAGCTGCGTCCCCGCTGGTCAGGAAGCGAACCTCGCGACATCGAGCTGGTGCGTCCAACTCTGGGCGGCGCCCTAGGTAGCCGGCGAGGCTTTGGGCAACCAGGTCCGGCTGCGACAGAATTTGGATGCCGCGCGGCAAGGCGGCGGCGAACAAGTCCGCTACTAGCGGGTAGTGCGTGCAGCCCAGAATGACTGCATTCAGGCGTCGATCGCCGAGGTCTTTGAGAACTGAGGATACGTGACCTTCGATGGCCGCGCGCAATTCACTCCGCGCGACGTTCCGCTCGATCATGTCCACCAGACCCACACAGGCGTGCTGCAAAACCACGGTTTCCGGCGCCCGCTTCGCAACCTCTTCCGCATACGCGTTGCTTTCCACCGTACGTCGCGTCGCAAAGATTGCAATCGTTCCGGATTGCGCGACGAGCCTCGGTGTTGCGGCGCCTGCTCGCCATGAAATGCCAGTGATCGCTTCCACGGTGGGGACCAGCACGCCCAGAATGCGATGCCTCGGGTGATGGTCAGGCAGCCACTCACGCTGCAGCGTGCGTAGCGCAACTGCTGCGGCTGTATTGCAGGCGAGAATGACTAGCCGACATCCGCGCTTGAAAAGCACATCGACGGATGCGCGGGTGAAAGTCACGATTTCGGCCGATGTGCGGTCCCCGTAGGGAATGTGCGCGTGATCGCCAAAGTAGAGGAACGAGCGGTCTGGCAGCTGATCGACGAGCGCGCGCAAAACCGTCAGCCCGCCGTGGCCGGAATCGAACACGCCGATCATCGCCACGCCACCGCTGAATCATTTGATTTCCCGGTCACAACGGGGCAATCACTCTCGCGCGATCGCTCGATACCCGATGTCGCGGCGATATTGGACCCCGTGCCACTTCACCGCGTCAGCGAGCGCATAAGCTTCCCGCTGAGCATTGGCGACCGTGGTGCCCAGAGCCGTGGCGCACAGTACACGCCCGCCGTTGGTGAGCACTCTACCGTTACGTAGCTGCGTGCCCGCGTGAAACACTTTACCCGGCAGCATCGCGGCGCTCGCGAGCCCTTCGATCGCATCGCCCTTGCGCACACTCTCCGGATAGCCTGCCGCGGCCATCACCACCCCCAGCGCCGCGCGCGGATCCCATTGAGCCCTGGCTGAATCAAGCTTGCCCGCCAGCGCCACCTCACACAGCACAGTGAGGTCCGATTGCAAACGCATCAGCACCGGCTGCGTCTCAGGATCTCCGAAGCGGCAATTGAACTCGAGCACGTTCGGCGTGCCATCCGGCGCGACCATGATGCCGGCGTACAGGAATCCTGTGTAGGGCAGGCCGTCGGCCGCGAGGCCGCGGATCGTCGGCCAGATCACTTCGTTCATGATGCGATCGTGGATCGCGGGCGTTACCACGGGAGCGGGTGAGTAGGCGCCCATGCCCCCGGTATTCGGGCCCGCATCGGCATCTTTCAGGCGCTTGTGATCCTGCGAAGTCGCGAGCGGCAGCACGTTCCTGCCATCGGCCATGACGATGAAGCTCGCTTCCTCGCCCTGCAGAAACTCTTCAATGACGACTTCATTGCCGGCGGCGCCGAACTGGCCGCCGAACATGTCCATTGCCGTCGCGATGGCTTCATCCGCGGATTCGGCGATGACCACGCCCTTGCCGGCGGCGAGCCCGCTGGCCTTGACGACGATGGGCACGCGCTGCTGGCGCACGAATCCAGGGTCGAAATTATCCTTGGTGAATGTCCTGTATCCGGCGGTGGGAATCGCGTGTCGCCGCAGGAATTCCTTGGTGAAGGCTTTTGAGCCCTCGAGTTGCGCCTGAGCGGCGCGCGGCCCGAAGCACTTCAGGTTGCGACGTTCGAACTCGTCGACGACTCCTGCCACCAGCGGGCCTTCCGGACCAACGATGGTCAGGTCGATGCGCTCCATCTGCGCGAAGTCCGCGAGCCCCGTGACGTCCTCGGCTGCGATCTCGATGTTGGAGACTTTGGATTCGGTGGCGGTCCCCGCATTGCCGGGCGCGACGAACACATGGGATACGCGCGACTCCTGCGCGACTTTCCACGCCAGGGCGTGTTCTCGCCCGCCGCCGCCGATGATCAGGACTTTCAATGCCGGAAGTGCCGCATGCCGGTGAATACCATCGCCATGCCGTGCTCGTCCGCCGCGGCGATGACCTCGTCATCTTTCTTCGACCCGCCGGGCTGAATAACGGCCGCGATGCCGAAGCCGGCCGCGACGTCCAGCCCATCACGGAAAGGAAAAAAGGCGTCCGAGGCCATCACTGATCCGCGCACCTCGAGCTTTTCATCAGCCGCTTTCAATGCCGCCAGGCGGCTCGAGTACACCCGGCTCATCTGGCCTGCGCCCACGCCGATCGTCGCGCCGGCGCGCGCATATACGATTGCGTTGGACTTCACGAACTTGCACACCCGCCACGCAAACAGCAGGTCCGCCAGTTCCGCGGGCGATGGCTTGCGCTTGGTGACCACGCGCAGGTCGGATGAGTCCACCATGCCGAAGTCCCTGGTCTGTGCGAGCAGGCCGCCTGTGACGCTGCGGAATTCCATGGCGCCAGGTGCCGTCTGCATCAGGTCGCCGAGCTCGAGTACACGCACATTGGGCTTGGCCGCCAGGGCCTTGCGCGCGTCAGCGTGCACGGATGGCGCTGCCAGAACCTCGACGAATTTCCGATCGGCGATCACCGACGCGGTGGCCGCATCCAGCTCTCGATTGAAAGCGATGATGCCGCCAAAGGCCGAGGTAGGATCAGTGCGATAGGCCTGCTCATAGGCCTCACGGATGGAGCCCGCGACAGCCGCGCCGCAAGGATTCGCATGCTTCACGATGACGCATGCCGCTTCGGCAAACTGGCGCACGCACTCGATAGCAGTGTCAGCGTCCGCGATGTTGTTGAAGGAAAGGTCTTTGCCCTGCAACATACGGGCCGTAGCGATGCCCGTGCCGCGCGGAATCACGTCGCGATAGAAGCCGGAGCGCTGGTGTGGATTCTCGCCATAGCGCAGCTCCTGCGCCTTTTCGAACACCAGCGGCAGTACTTGCGGGAAAGGCTCATCTGGAATCGAATGCCGCGCCAGCAGGTAGCTCGAGACCATCGCGTCGTAGCGCGCCGTGTGCCCGAACGCCTTCGCCGCAAGGCGCGACCGGGTCGGAAGCGTGGTGCCGCCGTCATGTGCTGCAAGCTCGTCGAGGAGCGAAGAGTAGTCAGCTGGGTCGACGACGACGGCGACCGATGCATGATTTTTGGCGGCCGCGCGCACCATCGCGGGCCCGCCGATGTCGATGTTCTCGATCGCCTGTTCGTAGGTACAGCCGGGTTTCGCCACGGTGGCGGCGAAGGGGTAGAGATTCACTACCAGCAGATCGATGGCGCCGATCTGGTGCTGCGCCATCACCGCGTCGTCTACACCGCGACGCCCGAGCAGGCCACCGTGAATTTTCGGATGCAGAGTCTTGACCCGCCCATCCATGATCTCAGGGAAACCCGTATAGCTCGAGACTCCACGCACGCTGACGCCCGCGTCCGAGAGGAGCTTGGCCGTTCCTCCGGTGGAAAGGAGCTCGACTCCGCGCCGCTCGAGCGCGCGCGCGAGCTCGACCAGCCCAGACTTGTCCGAAACGGATAGGAGTGCGCGCCGGATCGGCAGGAGCACGCCGGCGCTCTTTCAGCCAGCGAGACCGAACTGACGCAGTTTCTTGCGCAGAGTGCCGCGATTGATGCCGAGGATGTCCGCGGCCGCGCTCTGATTGCCCGATGCGTAGTCCAGCACGGCCTTGAAGAGCGGCTCTTCGACTTCCCGCAGCACGAGCTCGTACAGCTGCGCCGGTCGATGGCCGTTCAGTCCCGTGAAGTAGCTGTTCAGCGCGCGTTCTGCGTGATTGCGCAGCGGCACTTCGTTGCCGTCAACACGCATGGAATAATCCCTGCGAGCGCGACTCTTTTTCTTAGCTGGCATTACGTGGAGTTCCCCGCCCTGATCGACCTCGACTCGATTCGACCCACCGGCAAATCGAGGGGCGCGAAGAATAGCACGCGTTTTTTCCGTGCGGAGCACCCGGTAAAAATTTTCATGTCAGCGATTCGCGCAGTTGACGCCGCCACCCGCTGACGCTAGGCACGCGTCGATCTCGAAGCCGACGGCTTCCTCACCTGGATCGACGAAGCGCATCTCGAGATCGAGGCGCTCTCCGCTCGCGAGAGACGCGTGCGACGCCGCCGAACGCGGCGCGTACGAGGCAGCGGTCACATCACGCGACGCGATGCGGTTTCCGAAACGATCCTGAACCGCCACGCGCAGCAGCGGAAGCGGCTGTGGCCGCGGCGCTGCATTCTTGATGCTCGCACGCACGATCAGCCGGTCACTGTTTTGCGGATCGCTCATCGCGCCGAGCTGTCGCACATCGTACGCACTCACATCCCAGCGTGGCTCGAGCGAGACACCGAACGCTCCATAGACTCCCGTCAGCAAGCCGGTAAGTCGCGGATTCACAGCCAGATCGTTGCGATAGTGATGCAACACCTGGAGGACGAGCAGCAAGCCCAACACCGCGATGCTGGCGCGCCACACCCAAGCTCTGCCGTCGATCTCCTCAGGATCTTGATCATCACTGTCGCCCGCCTCGAGCTCTTGGAGCGTGGCGGCAACTTCCTTCGGCAGCGTTTGCGCAACAGGCCGGTGGCTCTGCGCCTCGATGCGCTGGGCAAGCGACTGCAATTCGTGTTGCAGCTGCGCATCCGGGTCTGCTTCGGGTTCGGACTCTGGCACCGGCGCGCCCTCGGTATCGGGCGCATCCTCGTCAGCTGCGCCTCCCTCGAGCACGATGGATTCGAAAGTGCCGGTGGACTCGGCGTCGTCGAACTGCGCCTCGATGAACACATCGGACACGTTCGTCGCCACGGGATCGAACTCCAGCTCCTCGGCCGGCGGATCGGGCTCTGCTTCGGGTTCGAGATCTGGTTCCGGATCTGGGAGCAGCTCGCCGGCAGGTTCCGGTTCCGGCTCGGATGCCGGCGCCTCGTGCCCCTGCTGATGCGCCGCTTCGTCTTCCGGCGTGTGATGCCTGTCGTCCGATAGCGCATTCAGTGCGTTGAAAACATTGGAGCAACGCCCGCACCGCACATATCCCTGCGCGACACGAAGGTCCGCGGCGGTAACGACAAGGGTCAGTGCACACTTCGGGCAGACGGTAAACATAACCGACGCCCGTTATACGCCTGGGTGCGATCCGGATAGTGCTTCCGGAAGCGTCGAAAACAGGATGTTTTGGACGCAGCCCTCCATGGACGGACTCACGGGCGGTCCCGGAAACACTATCCGGACCGCGCCCAGGCGTGCGCGAACGTTCATCGCAGCCCCAGTCTTCTTTCTAGATAATGTATATCGAACCCGCCGCTTTGAAACGCCGCGTGGTTGAAAATCTCCTGATGCAGCGCGATGTTGGTCTTGATCCCTTCGACAACCATTTCCGCAAGCGCATTCCTGATCCGCGCGATTGCCGTCTCCCGCGTGTCGCCATGCGCGATGATCTTGCCGATCAGCGAGTCGTAATGCGGGGGCACGTTGTAGCCGGAGTAAATATGGCTATCGACCCGCATGCCCGGCCCGCCAGGCGCATGCCATAGGCGCACCGGCCCAGGAGAAGGCATGAAAGTCTTTGCATCTTCGGCATTGATCCGGCATTCGATGGCATGGCCGCGGAACTGTACGTCGCTCTGCGAGTAGGCGAGCCGTTCGCCGGCCGCGATCTGCAGCTGTGCCTTGACCAGGTCGATGCCCGTGATCAGCTCGGTCACCGGATGCTCCACCTGGATTCGAGTGTTCATTTCGATGAAGTAGAACTCGCCGTCCTGGTACAGGAATTCGAGCGTGCCGGCGCTGCGGTAGCCGACGGCCCGGCAGGCCTCGACGCAGCGCTCGCCCATCATCTTGCGCTGGCGTGCCGAGATGCCCGGCGCAGGCGCCTCCTCGATGACTTTCTGGTGTCGACGCTGCATCGAGCAGTCGCGCTCGCCGAGGTGAATCACGTTGCCGTGACCGTCCGCGAGCATCTGGAACTCGATGTGGCGCGGCTTTTCCAGGAATTTCTCCATGTAGACCTGGTCGTTACCGAAGGCCGCACGTGCCTCGGCCTGCGTGATGGCGATCGCGTTGAGCAGTGCCGCCTCCACGTGCACCACGCGCATGCCGCGGCCGCCGCCGCCGCCCGAGGCCTTGATGATCACGGGATAGCCGATCTGCCGCGCGATACGCAGGTTCTCGTCGTTGTCGGTCCCCGAGCGGGCCATCGGAGCCCGGCACGCACGGCACGCCGTGCTCTTTCATGACCCGGATCGCCGAGACCTTGTCGCCCATCAGGCGGATGGTCTCCGACTTCGGCCCGACGAAAGTGAAGCCACTCTTTCTCCACCCGTTCGGCGAAGTCCGCGTTCTCGGAGAGAAAGCCGTACCCGGGATGAATACCCACCGAATCGGTGACCTCTGCCGCGCTGATGATGGCCGGCATGTTCAGATAGCTGCCCGCCGAGGGCGGCGGCCCGATGCACACCGATTCATCGGCGAGCAGCACGTGCTTGAGGCTGTAGTCGGCGGTCGAGTGCACGGCGACGGTCTTGATCCCGAGCTCGCGGCAGGCACGCAGAATTCGCAAGCGCGATCTCGCCGCGGTTGGCGATGACGATCTTTTCGAGCATGGCGCAGGTGCTATTCGATGACGAACAGCGGCTGGCCGAACTCGACCGGATCGCCGTTGCGCGCCATGATCGAGGTGACACGCCCGCCCTTGTCCGATTCGATCTGGTTCATCATCTTCATGGCCTCGATGATGCACAGCACCTGTCCCGTCTTGACCTCGTCGCCGATGTTTACGAAAGCTTTCGCGCCAGGTGAGGGCGCGGCGTAGAACGTGCCGACCATCGGAGCCGTCACGACGTGTTCGTTCGGTTTCGGTCGGAGGCGGCGTTGCTTCAGGCGCCATGGAAGCGGCCGAAGCGGACGCCGACATCTGTACCGGGGCGCCTAGTTGCAGCGGCGCCACTGCGTCATCTGATGGTGTTGGGCAGCCGCGCCGGTCGGCATGCGGCTGATGCGCACGCCTTCCTCGCCTTCCTTGATCTCGATTTCGGCGATGCCGGACTCCTCGAGCAGCTCGATGAGTTTCTTGATTTTTCGGATATCCATGCGGGATCCCTTCTGGAGTCGGCTCGGTCAGGGTGGAGGGGCGGCTGAGCTGCGCAACCGCGGCGTGCGCGGCGAGCTCATAGCCGAGAGCGCCGAGGCCGACTGATGCAACCGACGGCGATATCCGAGAAATAGGAATGATGGCGGAACGGCTCTCGGGCCTGGGTGTTCGACAGATGCACTTCGATGAAGGGCAGCTTCACGGCGAGCAGGGCATCACGCAGCGCCACGCTCGTATGCGTGAACGCGCCAGGATTGAAGATGAGCATAGCGACCTGATCGCGCGCCGCCTGGTGAATCCGTTCGATGAGCTCATGCTCCGCATTGCTTTGAAAGGTGTCGAGCTCATGACCGGCGGCTCGCAGCCCGCGTGGCAACCTGCGCTTCGATCGCGGCAAGCGTATTGGCGCCGTACACCTGGGGCTCGCGGGTGCCGAGCAGGTTCAGATTGGGGCCGTTGAGCAGCAGCAAGCGCGCCATGGCAGGAGCCGATCCACCCTGGAGACCAGATGAGCGGCGGCGAATGTAACCTAATCAGTCGGCATTAGGGTAATTTTTGTGGGGATCGTCGGCGATCAGGGTGTATCCAGTGCCAGCTTGACGAAGTGCGGTACCTGATCTTCGTGTAACTCGCCCACATGCGTGGCGACGATCCGGCCATCGCGATTGGCAATGACCGTGGTCGGCAACCCCATGCCCACCCCGAAGGCCTGGGCGGCCATCGCGTTTTCCTCAGCGATAAGCACCGGGTAATCGATGCCAGCGTCCCGAGCATATGCCAGTACCGCATCGTGGAAGTCCAGCGCGATGCCGATCACCTCCAGTCCCTCGGCGGCGTGATCCGCCCGGATCTTCCGCAAGAGAGGGATCTCGCGCCGGCATGGCTCACACCAGGTGGCCCAGAAATTGACCAGCAAAGGCCGACCGCGCCATTCCGCCATGGCGCGCGGCTTTCCTTCGATATCCGGGAGGGTGATCTGCGGAATCCTCGTTGGGGCGGCCCGGGGGATCGGCAAAGCCGGATTCATTTCCGGCGCTGCTGCGGCCGCAGGTTCCGGGCGCGGCGCCGCCAGGCTCCGATACGCGAAAAATCCCCCTGCCGCGGCAGCGGCGAGCACAAGCGCTCCCATGGCGACCCGCGCGGAACTGCTCATTTGGATGGACCCCCGAGCGAGACCTTCGTCTCCCAGATGGTGATGGGATAGCACAGACCCGCATCAGCGCAGCCCTGCCACTTGAGCTTGACGATCATTTCCCGGCCGCCTGAGTTGCTGCGAAGGAGCGGTGCCGTCACGACGAAATCGTCGCGGAAGATCTCCTGGTCACCGAAATACTCATCGTGGTGGCTTTCACCCTTCGGATAAGTGGCTTGACCGAGCGAGATCCCAGGCGTTGCGCTCTCGAGGCTCATCCGGCTCTTATAGAGGTAGTAACCTGGCGCCGCGTTCCAGTAGACCTTGAGACACTCGCCATCCGCTTCCACCACGTATGCAAAGGCTCTTTCGGGCGCCAGGAATGAGTCAGCGGCATCCGCCGCCATGCCCGCGGCACAAATCAGCGCGATCGCCACAGCCCTGAGCCACGAATTCTGGCGGGATTTCATGGAGCGGCAGCTTAAGGCTTCCGCGCAAAGCAGGCGCGCAAAAAAAACCTCGGCCAGCGCTTGAATTTCGCCATTTGGTCCCTATCATTAGCACCCGGCAGGGGAGAGTGCTAATGCCTCGTCTCCGTCTCATTCACCAATCAAATCAATAGCTTCTAAGGAGCGTCCCCCATGAAGGTTCGTCCACTTCATGACCGCGTCATCGTGAAACGTCTGGAAGAAGAGCGTACTTCCCCAGGCGGCATCGTGATTCCCGATACCGCGGCTGAAAAGCCCGTGCAGGGAAAGATCATAGCGGTCGGTAAAGGCAAGATTCTCGAGAACGGCAGCGTACGTCCTCTCGACGTCAAGGTCGGCGACAAGATCCTGTTCGGCAAGTACGGCGGAACCGAGGTCAAGGTCGACGGCGAAGATCTTCTGGTCATGCGTGAAGAAGACGTCATGGCCGTCATCGAAGGGAAATAAGCCATGGCAGCCAAAGAAGTCAGATTTTCAGATGACGCCCGCGCGCGTATGTTCCGCGGCGTCAACGTCCTCGCGAACGCCGTGAAGGCGACGCTGGGCCCCAAGGGTCGCAATGCCGTGCTCGAGAAGAGTTTCGGCGCGCCCACCATCACCAAGGACGGCGTCTCCGTCGCCAAAGAGATCGAGCTGAAAGACAAGTTCGAGAACATGGGCGCGCAGATGGTTAAGGAAGTGGCATCCAATACTTCCGACGAAGCCGGCGACGGAACCACCACCGCAACCGTTCTCGCGCAGGCGATCATCCGCGAAGGTCTGAAGGCCGTGGCCTCAGGTCGCAATCCCATGGACATCAAGCGCGGCATCGACAAGGCCGTGTCCGTGGCTGTCGAGGAACTCAAGCGGCTGTCCAAGCCCTGCAAGGATTCCAAAGGCATTGCCCAGGTGGGCACCATCTCGGCGAACAGCGATGAGTCGATCGGCAATACGATTGCCGAAGCCATGAAAAAAGTAGGCAACGAGGGAGTCATTACCGTCGAAGAAGGCTCGGGCTTGCAGAACGAGCTCGAAGTGGTCGAGGGCATGCAGTTCGACCGCGGTTACCTCTCGCCGTACTTCATCAATTCCCAAGCCAGCCAGTCCACCGAGCTCGAGAAGCCTTACATTCTCCTGGCGGACAAGAAGATCTCGAACATCCGCGAGATGCTGCCGCTGCTCGAAGGTATCGCCAAGGCCGGCCGGCCTTTGCTGGTCATCGCGGAAGACGTCGAGGGTGAGGCCCTGGCCACGCTCGTCGTGAACAACATCCGCGGCATTCTCAAGGTGGCCGCCGTCAAGGCCCCGGGCTTCGGCGACCGTCGCAAGGCCATGCTGCAGGACATCGCCACTCTCACGGGTGGCACGGTGATCTCCGACGAAGTGGGCCTGTCGCTCGAGAAGGCAACGCTCAACGACCTCGGCGAAGCCAAGAAGATCGTGGTGGAGAAAGAGAACACCACCGTGATCGACGGCGCCGGCAAGGCGTCCGACATCAAGGCCCGCATCGAGTCGATCCGCCAGCAGGCTGAAGAAGCCACTTCGGACTACGACAAAGAGAAGCTGCAGGAGCGTGTTGCCAAGCTTTCCGGCGGCGTCGCGGTCATTAAGGTGGGCGCTGCCACCGAGATCGAGATGAAAGAGAAGAAGGCCCGCGTCGAAGATGCGTTGCACGCCACTCGTGCCGCTGTCGAAGAGGGCGTAGTGCCGGGCGGCGGTGTAGCGCTGATCCGCGTGCTCAAGTCGCTCGATAAGCTGGAAGGCAAGAATGAGGACCAGACGGTGGGCATTCGCATCCTGGCCCGCTCGATCGAAGAGCCGCTGCGCCAGATCGTGGAGAACGCCGGTGAAGATGCCGCCGTGATCCTGAACCAGGTGAAGGCCGGAAAAGCCGCTTATGGCTACAACGCCGCCACCGGCGAGTTCGGCGACATGCTGGAAGAGGGCATCCTCGACCCGACGAAGGTCACGCGCCTCGCGTTGCAGAACGCGGCTTCGGTCGCTGGCCTGCTGCTCACGACGGAAGTGATGATCGCCGAGGCTCCGAAGGACGAGGAGCACAGCCATGGTGGTGGCATGCCGCCGGGCGGCATGGGCGGAATGGACATGTAATCGAAGCAAACGGCCGCGGCTCGGGCCCCCCTCGAGCCGCGGCTAGCCTGAAGCCCCGCCTAGTGCGGGGCTTTTTTTTGGCTGGCGCGTGCAGTTCGTCGAGAGCCGTTCGCTCAGCAGCCGCAATTCCACATCGCGATCGAACTGGGCGAGACCCCAACCGTGCTCAATGGATTGCCATGCAGTGCGCGCGCGTGCGTACGTTGCGCACGCCGCATCCGGTGCCTTTGCCGCCAGATAGACGTCGCCCAAGGGCCTTAGGCCCACCGCGAGATCGCGATGCCGCTCGCGATCCGCTGGTTGTGCGAACAGGCGCTTTTCCCTATTTGCGATGCTGGCACGGGCCAGCGCGATCGCCTTTGCAGACTGGCCGAGCCCGGAAAGCACCATCGCGTGTTGCAGGCGCACGCTCTGCAAGAGGCGGTCAGTACGGTCGTTGCTACCGTAGTCGATCGACCGCTCCAGCACTTGCGTCGAATGTGAAAGCGCCTCGTCGGCTTCGACGCCGCGGCCCAGGTCTGACAGGGCGCCGCCCATGTTCCAGTAGACAAGGCCCAGCTGCTCGAGAAATCGCGGATCGTCACCGCGCATCGACGCGCTTTCCTCCCGCCGCGCGCCTTCGATGACGGCCACCGCCCGACGGTA
Organism: uncultured Gammaproteobacteria bacterium; assembly: GCA_963759725.1. Lineage (GTDB taxonomy): Bacteria > Pseudomonadota > Gammaproteobacteria > Steroidobacterales > Steroidobacteraceae > CAVXAE01. The sequence continues at coordinate 909,093 of CAVXAE010000001.1, forward strand.
CTCCTCGAGTGAGCCGGGCAGGTCATCCGTGTAGTACAGCGCGTCGCCCAGCGTGTTGTGACTGGCTGCTTCGAGCATCACCCGGTGCACCCTGTAACCTGGCGTGGATGGCACGCTGGATGCGCGAGCGAGCTCCCCGCGCTGCAACTTGATCACCTCAGCCATGCGATTCTGCCATCCAAGCGCATTGGCGAGCGTGTTCTGACTGGTCCAGCGCCACAGCATCGCCTCGACGTTCGCAGGGTCGCGTGCAAGCGCACCTTCACACAGTTTGCGCGCCGCTTCCGCAAGGCTCATGGCTCCCGCGGCATCGAAGTCGACGGACGAGACGATGGAAGCGCGCAGCAGCAGCACGTGAGCGAGAGCGACCGCGATGTCGTCGCGTTCCGGCTGCCTGGCGCGCATCTGCCGCAACATGCTTTCGGCAACCGCCAGGTTTTGCTTGGCTTCCTGCGGCTGGCCCAGGTGAAAGCTGCCCGGCGCGCCGAGCACCTCTGCCAGCCTCGCGTACCCTTCGGCGGCCTCGAGAGTGACATCGGGAGGCGCCCCCGGAATTGCAGCGAGTGTCTCGAGATAGGTCTTCCCCCGGTCCGCAAGCTCGCGGCGCACATCGACGGAGCCGGGCACGCGCCCCATCTGGTCGTACAGATCGAACAGCATGAAATTCGCGAGTTGGCGCACGTCGTCGAAGCGGGTATTGGCCTGCGATCGAAGGTGTTCGGCACGGAAGTAGAGGACAGTCGCCACGATCCCGCCGATCACCATCGCCAGGAGGGCCGTTGCAAGCCCGGCCACCGTCCAGCGATACCGCGCGATCATTCTTGCCGCCACATAGCGCCAGGTGGCCGGTCGGGCGCCAACCGGTCGCGAATCCAGGTAACGGTCGATGTCGTCGATCAACGCCGGAACAGTGGAATAGCGCTCGTCCGGCCGGGCACTCGTCGCCTTGCCGACTATTGCGCGCAGATCGGCATCGCGCAGGGTGCGTTGGCCCAGCAGTTCCCGTAGAACTTCGCCCAGTGAGCACACATCGCTCGAAGTGGTCGCGGCATCACCTTCGAGAAGGCTCGAGAGACCAAAATCCAGCAGCTTCACCATTCCCGCCCGGCTGACCCGGATATTGGAAGGCTTGAGGTCCCCGTGTGGTACCAGATGCTGGTGCGCGTGTTGCACGGCCATGCAGGCACTTCGGAACAACGCCAGCTTCTGTGTCGGCTCCAGCGAGTGAGTTGCGGCGAATTGGGTGATCGGCACGCCGTCGATGAATTCCATCACGATATAAGCCGCGCCGCGCTGGTCGACGCCCCCGTCGAGAAGCTCCGCGATATTGGGATGATGCAGCTTGGCGCGGATGCGCCTTTCACTCGCGAACAGCGCCACGGCTGATTCTGCCGCGAGGCCCGCAGGCATGAGCTTGATGGCCACGGTCTGCGAGAACATGCCATCGTCGCGCTCGCCGCGGTAGACGGCGCCCCGGCGACCTTCGCCGAGCAGACCCGTTACCCGGAAAACGCCAATGCGCTCGGGCGAGGCGTGTTCGGAAGCCCGGCACCGCAGCCCGGGATCCAGTTGCCGCAGAGTCATTTGTTCTTATCGGGACAGGCGCTGACGGGCGAATGCTAGCATTGCCGCTCGTGTCTTCCCCATCACCCTTCACATATCCTGCGGAAATCGTCGCCCTGCTCGAGACGGGCGGGCCGCAGGTCCGCGATTCGCTGCAAACGGTGTTTGCGGCGAGCGATTTCGTGGCTCAGGCCTGCACTCGCCATCCTTCTCTTCTCAGAGAGCTCATCGACAGCGGAGACCTGCTCCGCACGTTCGAAGGTTCCGAGTTTGCTTCCCGCGCCCCGGGCCTAAACGCAGACACCTCGGCGCTCGAAGCGCTCGCCATGGCGGACTTGCGCCAATGGCGGCGACGCGAAATGGTGCGTATCGCCTGGCGCGACCTAGCGGGGTGGGCCAGCCTCGAAGAGACGCTGAGAGATCTGTCCGCCTTTGCCGATGCAGCAATCGGCACCGCGTATCGGCATGCTCGCGCCATGCTTTCGCTGCGCTACGGCGAGGCGCGATCCGCAAGCGGGGAGATACAGCACCTGCTCATCCTCGGTATGGGCAAGCTCGGCGGTGGCGAGCTCAATTTCTCCTCCGATGTCGATCTGATTTTTCTCTTTCCGGAGCACGGCGAGACCGATGGTGCTCGCTCAGTTGCGAACGAAGAGTTTTTCACGCGCGTCGGCCAGGCCGTGATCCGGTTACTGGATGCGCGCACTTCCGACGGCTTCGTGTTTCGCGTCGACATGCGGCTTCGACCCTTCGGCGACAGCGGGCCGCTGGTCGCGAGCTTCGCCTTCTTCGAGGATTACCTTTTGCGTCACGGGCGGGACTGGGAGCGCTACGCGTACGTCAAGGCGCGGGCGCTCACCGCGACGGACCGATACGCGGAAATTCACACTGCGGCGGTGAGGCCGTTCGTCTACCGCCGATACATCGACTACGGCGTGTTCGAGAGCCTGCGCGAGATGAAGGCGCTGATCGAGCGCGAAGTCGAGCGGCGCGAGCTCGAAGATCACGTGAAGCTCGGCCCCGGAGGCATTCGCGAGGTCGAGTTCATCGTGCAGGCGTTCCAGCTCATACGGGGCGGCCGGCTGAAGGAGCTGCAGGCGCCTTCGCTGCTCGCCGTTCTACCGAAGCTCGCCGGCGACAAGCTGCTGCCGCGCGAGGTAGTGGCCGACCTGATGGCTGCGTATGCCTACCTGCGTCGGCTGGAAAACCGGCTGCAGATGCTCGATGACGCCCAGGCCCATCGGCTTCCCAAGGACGATGCCACCCGGGTGCGAATCGCTGGCGCGATGGGAGCGGCTGACTGGCCTGCGATGCTGGCGCAATTGAACGCGCACCGCGCGGCCGTCAGCCGGCATTTCAAGGCGGTCGTGTTGAGTGGCGGCGAGGATTCGGACGGCGCCGCGGTCAAGGTCGACCTTGGGCGATTCTGGGATACGCAGGCCGAGGAGGCGGCGCTCGCGGAATCGCTCGCGCGGGCCGGCTTCACTGAATCCGCCGCGGCGGCCCGCATGCTCCTCGAGCTGCGTGGATCGGCGTTCGTGCGCAAGCTCGATGAACCCGGCCGCAAGCGCCTGCAGGCGCTGGTTCCGGCGCTGGTAGCCGACGTCGCCGCAGGTAAGGCGCCGCTCGATGCCCTGCGGCGCATCCTCAAGGTGGTCGAGGCGATCGGCCAGCGCTCCGTTTATTTCTCACTCCTTCAGGAAAGCGGGGGCGCACGCCGACGACTTGTGGAATTGTGCGCGCGCGGTGACTTCCTTGCGGATCAGATAGCCACGCACCCGCTGCTGCTCGACGAATTACTCGACGAGCAGCTGTTTTCGCAATTGCCGACGCGGGGCAGCCTGGCGCGTGACCTCGACGTCAACATGCAACAGGTGGATGACGACCCCGAGCGGCAGGTCGAGGCGCTGCGCCATTTCCAGCGCGTCGCCTTCTTCCGCATCGCGGTTGCCGATCTCACGGGGCGTCTTTCCTTGATGAAAGTCAGCGATCGGCTCACGGACGTTGCAGAGCTCATCGTCGAGCGCGCAATCGAGCTTGCGCAGGCGCAGATGGGCGCGCAGTTCGGCAACCCGATGTGCCGCGAAGGCGTGGAGCGTCGCGCAGTGCGCATCGCGGCCATCGGCTACGGCAAGCTCGGGGGCATGGAGCTCGGCTACAGCTCCGATCTGGACATCGTCTTCGTGCACGATTCCGCCGGCGAACGGCAGGAGACCGATGCACCGCGCCCCATCGACAACCAGGTTTTCTTCGTGCGCCTCGCCCAGCGCATCGTTCATCTGCTCACCATGCATTCGTCCGCCGGCCGGCTCTACGAGGTGGACGTGCGCCTGAGGCCCAGCGGCAAGGGGGGGATGCTCGTGACCAGCATCCGTGCATTTGCCGAGTACCAGCGCGGTGAGGCCTGGACCTGGGAGCACCAGGCGCTTCTGCATGCCCGATCGGTTGCCGGTGCTCCGCAGTTGCGCGCGGAGTTCGAGCGCGTGCGTCTCGACACTCTTCAGCAGCACGTGCGACGCGACACGTTACGCGAGGAAGTGCGCGCCATGCGTGAGCGCATGCGGCGTGAGCTGGTCAAAACCGGCGCGGGGGAGTTCGACATCAAGCAGGGCGAGGGGGGCGTGGCCGATATCGAGTTCCTCGCGCAGTACTGGGCGTTGCTGTGGGCCCATGATCATCCACCTGTGGCCATGTTTTCGGACACCATTCGCCAGCTCGAATCCGTGGCTTCCGCGAACCTGGTGCCGCAGGAGTCGGTGGACATCCTCACGGCCGCGTATCGTGCGTATCGCGCTCGCACGCACCATCTTTTTCTGGAAGGCCGCGAGCCGCGGGTGTCATCCGGCGAGTTCGGCGACGAGCGCGCGGCGGTGGCCCGCATCTGGAGTGGAGTCTTCTAGTACAATCCGCCCATGCCGACTGCGTCCCAACCGCTGCTTCAGCCCAACGCCCAGAACGAATACCAGGTCACGGCGGAAGACCTGCCGCTCTCCTGCCCGATGCCGCAGATGCTGCTTTGGAATTCCCATCCGCGGGTCTACCTGCCCATCGAACAGCAGAATGGGTGGGCGAAGTGCCCGTATTGCGGGGCTGAATACACCCTGCAGCGATGAAGCCGGGCCGGCCCTCCCGGCGCCAGTCCGGCGATAACCCAATTATCACCGCTGTCCGACTGACCGCGTTACCCGCCTCTCTCTAACCTTCTCCCCACACTGGTGGAGGAGAATGTGATGAGCGAACGACGCCCGAAGAGAAGCCACCTGGTCATCGGCCTGATCGCTTTCGGCTGCGTGCTGGTGGACGCCGGTGTCCTGCTCGCGCTGGGCGGTGCCATCACCTGGGTTGCGGCGATGACGTCCCCGTACCTGCTGGGCGCCCTCGTGGTGCTTGGGGCGGGCGCGGCAAGAGCCGTGCAGTTCTTCAAACAGGCTGGTATGCGCACCGTCTGACAGCGGGACGCTGCTGACCGGCCTTCACCGGCGGCGGGTATGATGCTCCCGGATCTTTCCGAGGAGCGCCCCGCCGATGGCTGGCAGCCAGGACTTTTCCGCCGACCCCCGCAACGCCGCCGCACTCATCTATCTCAACGGGCAGCTCGTTTCGCGCGATGAAGCCCGTGTGTCGATCTTCGACGGCGGCTTCGTCGTCGGTGACGGTGTCTGGGAGGGATTGCGGCTGCATCGCGGCGCGTTGCTGTTCCTCGAAGAACATCTCGACAGGCTCTACTGGGGAGCGGGACAGATCCGGCTGGAGATCGGGCTCGACCGGGCAGCTCTCACGGCGGTCTTGTGGCAGTTGCTGGAAGCCAACCGCATGCGCGACGGAGTGCATATTCGCCTGATGGTCACGCGGGGTGAGAAAGCAGCACCGAATCAGGATCCGCGCAACGCCCTCGGCAGCGCAACCGTGGCCATCGTCGCCGAGCAAAAGTTGCCCAATCCTCAGCTGGCGTCGGTCGGGCTGAGCCTGTTCACATCGAGCGTCCGCTGCACGCCGGCCGAGATGTTCGACATGCGGCTCAACTCCCACAGTCGCCTGAACCTGATCACGGCACTCCTTCAGGCGATCGATGCGGGAGCCGATGAGGCGCTCATGCTGGACCCGCACGGCTTCGTTTCGAGCTGCAACGCCACCAATTTCTTTTTCGTGCGGGACGGTGTCGTGATGACGTCGAAGGGCGAGTATTGCTTCAACGGCATCACGCGCGGCAATGTGATCCGGCTCTGCGGGGTCCACGGAGTGCCCATCAGGCTGGGAGATTTCACGCCTGCGCAACTGGAAGGCGCGCAGGAAGCGTTCGTGACAGGCACTTTCGGTGGCCTGACGCCAGTGCGGGAGATCGACGGGCGCCGCATGCAGAATGTGCTGCCAGGCCCGCTTACTTTGCGATTGCGCGGCCTGTACGAAGACCTGAAAAATGCTCAGGCAAGCAGGCGTCAGGCCGGCTTGGCCGCAGAATAAGGCCGGTAAGATTTCTCCTCGACGATTCGCGAGCCCAGCTTCAAGTTGACCTTCTTCTTGAGCGCCGCGCGCTCATCGTTCGCGATGTACACCGCCCGCGCGAGCTCGATGAAATCCCGGTCGAAGGTCTGCACCGCTTCCTTGTCGCGGATGCGGTCTTCGATGTCCCACAGCCGCTCGTTCACGTTCTGCAGGGCGCGGGCGTCGGCGGCAACCTCCGGGATCGCGCAGCCTGAATCAGTCCAGGTCTTCTCGAGCAGCCCCAGCTCCAGGCGCACGTTCGACAGCTTCGCCACATCCTCGATGCGCTCGCTCTTGATGCGCAATATCGTGATCTTGTCGAGCAGCTCGCCGGGCGAGATCGGCACGAGAATGTCCTGCATCGCGGCTCCTTCGGTCCTCAGGCGCGTCATCCTAGCAATTCATCGAGCTTCGCGTTGACGGCGGCGGGGGAGATCAGCTCCATGGCTCCCGGCTCTTCGATTTTCTCCGTCCAGGGCAGTTCATCCGGCTCGCGACCCCGGAAGCGTCGCGCGGCTGCCGCGTATTCATCCACACAACAGCGGCGCGATAGATACGGGCCGCTGCGCGCCGAGCGCGTAGCGGCATACAGGCCAATGACCGGGGTGCCTGTCATCGTTGCCATATGCGCCGGCCCTGAGTCGGGGCTCAAGAGGGCGGTGGCGCGACCGAGCAGAGCCAGCAGTTGCGGCAGCGTGTCCTGACCGACCTGGTTGATGACGCCATCTGCCGCGCTTTCGATCGCAGCGGCCGTCTCCTTCTCGACAGCGCTCGGACCACCGGCCAGGATCACTCGCATGCCGTGCTGCTGCATCGCGTATCGTGCCACCTCCGCATTGCTCGCAACGCTCCAGTTGCGCAGGGGATGACTGGAACAGGGGCTGATGATCAGCGCGCGGTGCTGATCCGGAATGAGTCGTAACGCATACTGGCGCGCGTCATCCGGCAGGGGAAGGTCCCATCGCAGCAACCGTTCCCTCACGCCGAGTGCCTCGGCAAACGCGAAGAATGTATCCATCACATGCTCGCGCGTCCGCGCCCCGATCTGCGCGTTGGTGAATAGCCATTGCATCTCTCGAGCCCGGGCGCGGTCGAATCCGAGCTTGATGTCCGCATCGATTGCCTGCGCGAGCAGGCTCGAGCGCATTGCCAGCTGCATGTGCAGCAGCACATCGAACCGGCGCCCGGCCAGCTTCGCGCGCAACTGCCGGCGGGCGCCGAACAGCCCGGCCTTCTTGTCGACGGTGATAAACTCCACGCCCTCGATCAGACTCATGAGTCGCGCTTCCGCCTTACCGATGACCCACGTGAACTGCGTAGTCGGCCAAGCCTGCTGCAGCGTGCGCAGCACGGGCACTACATGGCAGGTATCGCCGAGCGCCGAGACTCTGAGGATGCAGACGTTGCGCGGCGGGTGGGCAAGGGGAAGCATGGCGTGACGAACAAACCCTGGCCGCTTGGCTCGGAAGTGAAGCGCAAGCCCGTGACGGGCGGCGCCATCCTATATGACGCCTCCCGTGCCAGCAATTTGGCGGACCTGTGGTTCGATCCTGAATATTGGCGCGCTCGCGGTGAGCTCGAAGGCGAAGCGCAAGGCCGCGGCACCGTGCAGTTTTTCCGCTCCGCGGACAAGCGTTACGTTCTGCGCCATTATCGCCGCGGCGGACTCGCCGCGCGCGTGATGCACGATCACTATTTGTGGCGCACCGAAGCGAGCACGCGGCCATTCGCCGAATGGCAGCTGACCTATCACCTGCACCACGCGGGCCTGCCCGTGCCCGCGCCAGTAGGCGCCCGCTACGTGCGCAACGGCATCGGCTATTCAGGCGATCTGATCACGGAGCGGCTGATGAACGTCGAATCGCTTGCGGGCTGGCTGCGCAGCCGGGCACTGCCCATCCTCAACTGGATCGCCGTCGGGCGCTGCATTCGCGCCTTCCACAACCTCGGCGTCTGCCATGCGGACCTGAATGCCACCAACGTAATGGTGGGAGAGGACGGCGTCGTCCATCTCATCGATTTCGATCGGGGGAGCCTGCGCAGGCCGGGGCTGTGGTGCGACGAAAATCTGGTGCGGCTGCGCCGCTCGCTCGAGAAAATTGCATACGGCCTGCCGCCGGAGCATTTCAGCGAAGCAGACTGGCACGGCCTGCTCGACGGCTACCAGCAGGTGTAATGCGCGCCGCGTACATCGTTCTCGGGTACCTGCTGGCTCCCGTGTATTGCGGGGTGCTGTTGTGGCGCGGCCTGCGCGAGCGAGGCTACTGGAGCCACTTCAGCGAGCGGTTTGGATTCGGCCGGTCATCCCGCGTCACCAGCATCTGGGTCCATGCGGTGTCGATGGGCGAAGTCCAGGCCGCGTCCGCGCTGATCCGCAGCCTGCGGGACCGACACCCGCAATTCCCGCTGGTCATCAGCACCATCACGCCCGCCGGGAGAGAGAGAGCGCTCGCGCTGTTCGGCGGCGCGCCAGGCGCTCAAGCGGGAACATCGGTGCGCTATGCACCCCTCGATTTGCCAGGGTCGGTGCGCCGCTTTTTTGATCGCGTGCGTCCGGGTGTTGGCGTGATTCTGGAAACGGAGGTGTGGCCGAATCTCTATCACGAGTGCGGGCGCCGAAATGTGCCGCTCGTGCTGGCCAGCGCTCGCCTTTCACCGCGGTCCGTCCGCCGCTTTGCGCGCGTGCCCCGGCTGTTGCGTCAGACCCTTTCGCACCGAATCGTGATCGCGGCGCAGACGCAAGGGGATGCCGATCGCTTCGTTTCGATCGGCGCCAATCCGCAGCGCACGCATGTGACGGGCAACGTCAAATTTGATATTCACGTGCCATCCGAAGTCGTCGCTCGCGGGCGGGAGCTGCGGGCGCAGCATGCGCGCGAGCGCCCAGTCTGGGTCGCTGGAAGCACCCATCGGGGGGAAGAGCAGATCGTGCTCGATGCTCATCGTCGAGTCCGGATGGCGCACTCAAACGGGCTGCTGGTTCTCGTCCCCCGCCATCCCGGCAGGTTCGCCGAAGTGATCGACTGGCTGGTGCGCGAGAGAGTGCGCTTCATCAAACGCTCCCAAGGCAACACCTGCGAGCCGGATACCGAAGTCCTGCTCGTGGATACTCTCGGGGAGCTGCTGGATTTTTATGCCGCCGGCGATGTGGCGTTCGTCGGCGGCAGTCTGGTGCCGATAGGCGGTCACAATCTGCTCGAGCCCGCCGCGCTTGGGCTGCCGGTTCTTTCAGGCCCGCACAATTTCAACGGTACCGAAATCACCCGCCTGCTCATCGAGCGCGGCGCGGTGCAGATTGCAAGCGACGCCGTCGAACTCGGCGAGAAGGTCGGGGGACTGCTCGCGAACGCGGACGATCGCGCACGCATCGGTGCGCTGGCACGTGCGGCGGTGGAAGAAAATCGAGGCGCGCTCGAGCGAGTGCTGGGCCTCATCGCGCCATTGCTTGAGCGCTCAACCCCATAGTTCGGGGGATGGCAGGCTCATCGTGCCGTTTTCGTAGCGGATGCCGTGCGGGACATCCTCCGCCTGCAGCAACGGACCGTCGAGATCCGATACTTCGCACAGCTGCGCCACAACCATCGCCGGCGCCATCGACAGCGAGCTGCCCGTCATGCATCCGACCATGAGCCGCATTCCGGCAGCTCGCGCCGCATGCGCAAGCTCGAGTGCGGAGGTGAGGCCGCCCGCCTTGTCGAGCTTGATGTTGATGAAATCGTAGCGATCGACCAGCCGCGGCAGATCGGCGACAGTGCCGGCAGGCTCATCGGCGCACACTGGCACGGGCAGATGCAGCCCGAGCAACTGCGCGTCGTCGGCAGCGGCGATCGGCTGTTCGAGCAGATCCACGTTGAGGGCGGCGAGTTGCGGGGCGAGCTCCTGCAAGGTCGCCAAGCTCCACGCCTGGTTGGCATCAACGACGAGGTGGGCGTGCGGCGATCCACGGCGCACGGCCTGGACGGCCTCAAGCGCTCCCTCCGCGCCGACCTTTATCTTCAGCCACGGATATCGCGCCAGCTCGCGCGCGCGCTGCTCGTATGCTTCGGCCGAGCGGATTCCGATTGTGATGCTGGAGATCACCGGTTTTGCGGGCGCCACGCCTGCGCTGCTCCAGACCGGAATGCCGGAGCGCTTGGCTTCCAGATCCCAGAGCGCGATATCGAGCGCATTTCGAGCGCCGCCGGCCGGGAGCAGGCGCAGCAGATCCTGGCGTGTCGCGCCGGCTTCGATCTCGGTTCGCACGTCCTCGATCTGCACGAGCACGCTCGCAGGCGACTCGCCGTGATATTTGACGCCTCCAGCTTCCCCACGTCCGCGGTGATGACCCTCTTCAATCTGGACCACCACAACGTTGGCAGCCAGGACGGTGCCGCGCGAGATCACGAATGGCTCGCGCAAGGGCCAGCTCTTGTGGCTCGCAGTGACCTTGCGGCTCATTCGCGCAGCACTAGGTTGACCACTGACTCGGCCGAAGTCTTCATGGGATCGAAGGCGGGCACGTCGAGCTCCGCCGCAGCGGCCTCGATGGCGCGCGCACGCTCCGCAGCGTCCAGCCTCGCGGTATTGAGCGCAATGCCTGCCAGGCGCACTTTCGGATTAGTGAGCCTGCCCGCCTCGATGTACCGCGCCGCGGCGGTGCTAAGTGATGGAAGCGGAAAGCCCGGCAGCTGTTTGACGTGTACGCGCGTCGGGTCGTGGCATAGCACGAGCACATCCGGCTGCGAGCCATGCAGCAGCCCCAGCGTCACGCCTGCATAAGCGGGATGGAACAACGATCCTTGCCCTTCGATTACGTCCCAATGATCGGGCGCGGCGTCCGGCGACAGCCACTCCGCCGCTCCGGCGACAAAATCGGAAACGATGGCGTCGATCGCGATGCCGGAGCCGGCGATCATGACACCCGTCTGCCCAGTCGCCCGAAACGTCGCATCGACTCCGCGTTGCTGAAGCGCTTTGGTGAGCGCGAGGGCGGTGTATTTTTTTCCGAGCGCGCAGTCGGTGCCGACGGTGAGCAGTCGTTTGCCCGTGCGCCGCCGGCCGCTGCCTACGGAAAAACTCTGCCGGGGGCGGCGCACATCGATCAGGCGCACCTCGCGCCGACGGGCTGTCTCTTCAAGCCCGGGAATATCGGCAAGCGGTGTGTGCATTCCGCTCACGATGTCGAGGCCTGCCGTGACGGCTCTATGCAGGACCGGTTGCCATTCCGCAGGAATCAGCCCGCCCATCGGCGCGACTCCCAGCAGCATCGAGCGCGCACCTGCGGCCACGGCCTGCTCGGGGGACATTTCGGGGAGACCCAGATCGACGGGACAGCCCGGCAGGCGGGTCTGCGCGAGACAGGCCTCCGGCGCCCAGTCGCGCACGCCGTACGCCGTCTTGGCGAACACGCCGCTGTCCGCATCGCCGAGGAACATCAAATAGGGTTTGCGCAATTCGAGGGGCGCGCTGCTCAAGTCTCGTTCTCCTTCATCGAGATTCTGGCGAGATCACGATGCTAGGAGCAAGGGGCGACGAAATCATCCATATTCGCGGCTACGGACAGCGAAAACGCCGGTCGAGACGGCGATTCAGTTGCGACGCGCGGTCGGCGCGTGTCAGGCTCAAGGCGTCGGATTCGGCGTCGCTTCGGGTACCGCAGTTGCCGGCGCCGGCTCCACCGCTGGCACCGACGGCGCCGACTCATCCAGCCATTGATTCACCTCGGCCACCGTTTTCGGATCGAGGTTTCCCGCGGCCAGCCGCAGCTGAATGACATTGAGGATGTAGTCGTAACGGCTACGCGCGTAATCCGTTTGTGCCTGCACGAGGGTCCGCCGCGAAGCCAGCACGTCGACCGCCGTGCGAGTCCCGACCTCGTAGCCCGCTTCGGTGGCTTTCAGCGCCGTCTGACTCGACTCGAGAGCCTGCTTCAGCGCATTGACCCGTGCCATTTCGCTGATCACACCGAGGTAGGCGTCGCGCGCCAGCCGTTCGGTCTCGCGTGAAACACGCGTCATGCGCTCTTTCGCCGCGATCCAGCGATACTGCGTCTGCCGCACCACGGATTGCGTGTATCCGCCGCTGAAAATAGGCAGGGTGAATTGCAGCCCATAGGTTTCTGTCGTGCCGTCGGTAGAAAACACGCTACGTTCCGGTGGCACGCCAGGCGTGTTCACCGTCGTGTCGATGTCCGTGTCGAAGTCTTGACGGGAGGCAACCGCGTCAATCGTGGGCAAATGACCGCCGCGCGCGACGCTCACGTCAGAGCGCGCGATATCTGCCGCCAGCCGACTGGAGATCAACGCGAGATTCTGGTTCATTGAGACTTCCACCCACTTCTCCATATCGGCCGGGTCCGGCGTGGCGAGCGGCATGTTCTCGATGGGCTTTGCGAGCACCGCGTATTCGCGACTGGTGATCTCCCGCAGGAACTGTTGCGCAGTGGCCATCTGGCGCTTGGCATCGATCACCGCGGCTGCCGCGCTGTCGCGCGCAGCTTTCGCCTCCTGCACGTCGGTCACCGCGATGAGACCCACTTCGAAGCGCTTGTTCGCCTGGTCGAACTGGCGCGAGATCGCGTCCAACGCCGCCTGCTGTGCCTCGACGAGATTTTGCGCGGCAAGCACGTCGAAGTAGCGTTGCGCGACTCGCAGCACCAGGTCCTGTTGCGCGACCTGGTAGTCCGCTTCCGCCTGTGCCACTTCCTTGCCCGCGCGCCTCAGCAGCATCCAGTTCTGCCATGAAAACAGGTTCTGGCGTGCCTCGATGACGTACCCGGTCGACTCGGTGGTGCCTTTCCTGGGTACCGGAATGATCGTCACGGTGTCGGAGCCGGGGAGGGTGACCGCCGTGGGTGACGTTTCGTCAGACTCGACACGCGTCGCCTGGTAGGACCCGTCGATCTGCGGCAACAGCGCCGACAAGGCCTGGGGCCGCGCTTCGCGTGCCGCCTTGCGCGTGGCCTCCGCTTCGCGCAACAGAGGATCGTTGCTGACGGCGTCCTGGTACACGCTCTGCAGGTCTTCGGCCGCCGCGGATGCGGAAATCGTCACTGAAACGAGCAGTGCGGCCAGCGCTGATTTCATAATTAAACCTTTAGATTCAAGTACTTGAGCTTCAGAAAACGAACTCTTCCGACCGCCGGGCATGGATCAGGGGATCCACCACTGTTTCGAACAGACTCTCCTGGACCCAGGTGTCCTCGGATTCGCGCACGACCCGCCGCGCGTCCATTACATGCCCCTCGCCCACCACCACGAACAGGCGTCCGCCGACTTCGAGCTGCTCCTGAAAGCGAACGTCGTAGGTCGGCAAGGATGCCGTGACCGCTATGACGTCGTAGCGTTCCGCCGGATCCAGCTCTCGCACGTCAGCGGCCGCGACGTCCACGTTGCGGAGACCGACCGAAGCCAGATTCGCGCGGGCTATCTCCGCCAGCTCAGGGAATATCTCCACAGAGCGCACATGGTTGCAGCTCGTCGCGAGGCAGGCGGTGACGAAGCCCGAGCCGGCCCCCACTTCGAGCGCGCGGTCACCGCGCTTGAGCGCCAGGGCCTGCAGCAGCCGCCCGACCACGCTCGGACGCAACATGTGCTGTCCGCAGGGCAATGGCACTTCCGCATCCGCGAAGGCGAGAAAGCGCTGTTCGACCGGGACAAACCGCTCCCGCGGCACTTCGCGCAGCAGCCTGAGCACACTTTCGTCGAGGACGTGCCAGGCACGCACCTGCTGCTCGATCATCTGGTCGCGCGCGTCCATCATTCGACTTATTCTGCCTGTGCAAAAGGGCTGTGAAGTTACGGTTTTTCAACGCATCTGCCAAGCCATTTCCGGACAGCATATGGTCAAATGCGGGCGGGACGAAACGTGACCTGGGATATCCTTCGACCCACAGCGTTCCGGGCGCGAAAACGTCCAAACTAGACCGTCCGGATAAGCGCGCTCTACAACGGGGCCTTTTAAAGTTTCATGTCCATCCTCGGGCTATTGTGCCTCCTGCTCGGCTTAGTGGCGCTGCTTCTCCTGGTTCTATACGGATTGCAGCGGCGTGAGCTGAGAGGCGTCGAGGAGCTCTCGCAGCAATTGCGTCGCATCGCGATCGGCGGGCGGCTGGGCGGACGCATCGAGCTCGAGAGCGATCATCCCGAGATATCGGCGATCGGCACGGCGATCAATCATCTGCTCACGCGGGCTTCGGGAGTGACGGAGCGCGCCGCGGCGCCTGCGACGCCGAAGCTGTTCGGCGAGCTGGCGGATCGAATCCATGAAGCGGTGCTGGTGCATCGCGAAAGTATCCTGCACGCCAACCGGCAGTTCGCGACTCTGGTCGGCGTCGACCGGGTCGAACTCGTCGGCCGCCATCTCGCGGACCTCGTGCCACCTGAATACGCGGAGCTCGTGATCGAGAACATCCGCCGCCGCCTCGCAGGTGAATCCGCTGCCGAACGCTACGAAATCGAGATGGTCGGGCTGCAGGGCCAGCTGAGCCGCCTCGAGATTACTTCTGCCGTCATCGACTACGAAGGCGAGCCGGCCCTGCTGGTGACGGGCGTCGAGATTATTCCCACGCAGACCGTGCCGGCGCTGAAGCAGCTGCCGGCGGACGCCGCAGCAGCGGCGGCGGCCTCACCGGCGCATCTGTTCGCGCTCGATTCTCTTGCCGAATCCATCATCGCCACCGACCTCGATGGGCGCATCACTTATTTGAATGCCGCGACCGAGCGGCTCACGGGCACCAGCGCGACCAATGCCATCGGCAAGACTCTCGAGGACATCGTCAGCCTGGTGGATGAAACCGAACGTCGTGTGCTCAACGATCCGGTACGACAGGCGCTGAGCAGCGGAGCGGCGGTCAATCTCAGCCGGCGCGCGCTGCTGGTGTCGCGAGCCGATGAGAGCGAGCGCTCCATCGAGCTATCCGCATCGCCGATCCGCGACGCCAACAACGAAGTCACTGGAGCAGTCGTATTGCTGCACGACGTGACGGAGCTGCGCGGTCTGGCGCGCCAGATGTCGTACCAGGCTGCGCATGATGCGCTCACGGGTCTGGTCAACCGCCGTGAATTCGAGCGTCGCCTGGAGGAATCAGTGACCAGCGGCCAGCGCGGCGATGGCCATCATGTGCTGTGCTATCTGGATCTCGACCATTTCAAGACGGTGAACGACACCAGCGGCCATCTGGCCGGCGACAACATGCTGCGCGAAGTAGCCAAGCTGCTGCGCGATGCGGTGCGCGACAGCGATACCGTCGCACGCCTGGGTGGCGACGAGTTCGGCCTGCTGCTGATCGGGTGCCCGCTCGAGAAGGCACGCCAGATCGCCGACGACGTGTGCCGCGCGGTCGGCGAATACCGCTTCGTCTGGAAGGACCGCATCTTCAATATCGGGGTGTCGGTGGGTCTCGTCGAGATCTCGCGCGAGAGCGGCTCGCTCGAGGAGCTGCTCACTTCCGCCGATTCAGCCTGCTACGTGGCCAAGAAGCAGGGCAGTGGTCATGTGATCGTCTACTCGGCGAAGGACGAGGCGCAGGCGCGGCATTCGGGTGAGATCCAGTGGCTGCAGAAGCTGCAGGGCGCGCTCAAGGAGAATCGTTTTCAGCTCTACTGCCAGATGATCGAGCCGGCGTTCGGCGAGGACGACGGCGGACCGGCGATGGAAGTGCTGGTGCGCATGCGTGACGAGGCGGGCAACGAGATGCCGCCCGTGGATTTCATCCGCGCGGCCGAGCGCTATCGACTGATGGGGCTGGTTGACCGCTGGGTGGTGCAAACGACCCTCGCCGCACTCGGCCGCGGCGCGATCGATGTCTCGGCCAAGCGCAGCGTCGCGATCAATATTTCCGGCCAGACGCTTGCCGATGCGCAGTTCCCCGAGTTCGTGGTGGAATGCCTGGACAGCACCGGCGCCAATCCCGCTCAGGTGTGCTTCGAAATCTCGGAGAATTCGGTGATGGCGAACATGGACCACACGCGGCGCTTCGTCGGCGTGCTGCACGGCATGGGCTGCCACTTCGCGCTCGACGATTTCGGTTCCGGAGTGGGCTCATTCTCGAACCTCAAGACTCTGCCGATCGACTACCTCAAGATCGACGGCTCGTTCACCCGCAACCTCGGGCGCGATTCGGTGAACCAGGCCATGGTGACCGCGATGATCAAGCTCGCGCGCACGCTCAACTTCAAGGTGATCGCCGAACAGGTGGAAGATGGCGCGGCGCTCGATGCGGCGCGGCGTATGGGCGTCGACTACGTGCAGGGCTACGCTGTCTCGAAGCCTCAGCCGCTCGCGCTGGCGGCCTGACTCTCGCGCTGCTGCGAGGCGCGGCTCGCGGAAACCCATTTCACCAGCGCATCCGCGGCCAGCGGCGGGCTCATGTAGAAGCCCTGCGCGTCATCACAGCCGAGCGATTTGAGCATCGCCCAGCCAGCCGCATCCTCCACGCCTTCGGCCACCACTTTCAATCCCAGGTTGTGGCCCAGCTCGATCGTCGAACGCACGATGGTCGAGAGGTCCTCATTTCCCACCATGCTCGAGATGAACGACCGGTCGATCTTCAGTTCCTGCACCGGCAGCTTCATGATGTAGGACAGCGACGAGTAGCCGGTGCCGTAATCGTCGATGGACAGCTTGAGGCCGAGCGCGGAGAGGCGGTCGAGCACTTTCTGCGCGTAGGTGGGGTCTTCCATGAATCCGCTCTCGGTGATCTCCAGGCACAGCAGCGCAGCCGGCACCCCGTGCTCGCTGAGCAGGCCCGAGATCATGTCCGGCAGCTCGCGGTTCATCAGGTCGCGCGCGGAGATGTTCACCGACACCTGCAGGCGCAGTCCCTGGCGCAACCACTCGCCGCATTGACGGATGGCCTCGCGCAGCACCCAGCGAGTCAGCACTTTGATGTAGCCAGTGTGCTCGGCGAAGGGAATGAATAGGACGGGGCTCACGACTCCCCGCTGCGGATGCTGCCAGCGAAGCAACGCTTCAACGGCACTGACGTTGGATGAAGTCAGCGACACCTTGGGTTGATAGAACAGCCGCAGCTCGTTGTGCTCGACCGCGCGCCGCAGCTCGCCGAGCAGCGACAAGTGCTCCTGCTGGTTCGTGTCGTAGTGCGGGTCGTAGACTGCGCATCCTGTCTTGTTGCGCTTCGCGACGTACATCGCGATGTCGGCGTTGCGCACCAGGGTCTGCGCATCGTTGCCGTGGTCGGGATAGTAGGCAATGCCGATGCTGGTGCCCACGTCCAGCGGCTGGCCGTTGTAGAGGATGGGCTCTTCGAGCGCCTGGATGATGTCGCGCGCAAGCTCGGGCGCCTGCCGGTCCTGCGATTGCAGCAGAATGGCGAACTCATCGCCGCCCAGCCGCGCCACGCACTCCGACGCGCTGACGATGGCCAGCAGGCGCTCGCCAACCTGGCGCAGCACGTGGTCGCCGACGCTGTGCCCCAGCGTATCGTTCACGTATTTGAAGCGATCGAGATCCATCATCAGGATGGAGACGCGGCGCCTGGTGGCCGCCGCCAGGCCGATGGCCTGCTCGAGGCGCTCGGAGAACTTGGAGCGATTGGCCAGGTCGGTGAGCGGATCCTGGTACGCGAGCTTCAGTATGCGGTGCTCGCGGTCCTTGATCCCCGCGCGCATGTGGTTGAGGCTCGAGGCGAGCACGCCGATCTCGTCCGCGCGCTCGATGACCACCGTGTCGGCGTAGTCGCCCTGTTCGATTCGCTTTGCCTGCTGCGCGAGCGAGCTCAGCGGACGAGTGATGTTGAGCGCGATCGTCACGCTGGCGACGATTGAGATCAGCAAGCTGACGAATGCGAGCCCGAAGAGAGTGTTCCGCAGGCGATCGAACGCGGCGAGAGCACCGGCGAGCGAACGATGCAGCACCGCGACCATGCGCACGTCGTCATTCGTGCCGAGCGGGATCACGCGTGCCTGGTGCTCGTCGCCGGAGATCGCAACGATGTGCGTGGCTGTGGACCTCGACCAGTGCGGCATGCCGCTGCTCAGCGAAAGCTGCGCTGCCGGCTCCAGAGTTGAAGCGAGCACCTGCCAGCCGCGAGCATCGTCATGGCGGTAGAACGAGACTTCCAGGTTGGTGAGGCCACGCAGATCACGGGCGAGGTCGTCGTCGACGGCATATCCGACGACAACCCACCCGATGGGCAGCGGCGCGAGCACCGGCACGGCCACCATCTGGAACGCGCGTCCGTCGAGGATCTGCAGGCCGGCATTGGCTATGCCGCTGGTCTTGAGCAGCTCGGGATACTCGAAGCCGCGTGATGCCGCATCCGGCCGCAGGTATCGGCGACGACGCGACCGTCGAGGTCGACATACAGCATGACATCGGCGTTGATCCGGGCGCCGTGATTGGCGAGCACCGAACCCAGCGTGCCCACGTCGTGGGTGGCGACGGCCTCACGGAAAGGAAAGTCTGCGGCAAGCACGCGCGCGGTCTGACTGAGCTTCTCGGCATTCTGCGCCAGCAGGCGCTCGAACACTCGCTGGCCGACGGCCAGCTCTTCCTCGACCTTGGTGAGTGCGTTGCGGGAATTCGCCGCGTTGACGAGAAAGAATCCGGCGATCTGCACCAGCGTCAGCAGTGCGACGAACAGCACGATGATGCGGGTGCGCAGATGGTGAATGCGGATCATGATGGCGTCCGCGGCAGCGGCGAGGCGGCGGCATCGATGCGCACCTGCCGGCGTTCGCTCGCAGCCCCGGCAATGGTCATGGATTCGACGATCGGCTGCGAAATGCCCGGGTACCAGGTGTTCAGCCGATACTCACCCGCCGGCAATTTCTTGAGAGACGCCACGCCGTCGACCCCAGTCTTGGCGAAGTAGGGCGTGTCGACGATCACGACCCACGCCAGCATCTGGTCGTGAATGTTGCAGCCGAGCACGACCACTCCGGACTTGTCGAATGTAACCGGCTCCGCCTGCCGGCCCGCGTAGAGCTTGGTCGTGAACACCTTCGCGGGCGAGAACGAATAGACCGAGTGGCGGATGTTGTCGCTGTTGGGAAAGGTGACTTCGGTTCCTGCGCGCAGCACGGTCACGCGCGGCACGAACTGCTTGCTCACCTGGTCGACCGTGGCATGCAGCGCCGGCCCGACTGCGGCCTGCAGCCCGGCAACAGGCTGTGCGAACACCACTGCGTCACTGAGCGTGTTGCCCTGAAGATCGCGCACTTCGACGCCAATTTCGCCTGCCCGCGCCAGGCCGCAAATGAAGGCACAGGCGGCGATCGCGAAACGTATGGGTCGGATGTGCATCACCGCTCGACGACGTCACGCTTCATGGGAGCCAGTATCGCGAGCAGTTCGTTGCGCTCGCGCAGGCCGACGCCATGGCTGCGCAGGGCTTCGCGCAGCACCTCGACAAGGCCGTAGAACTCGGACTGCTCGATCTTCAAGCCTGCATGGACGTCGCGCATCGAGTCGCCGCTGTAGGTGCAGCCGCCCCCGGCGAGCGAGCAGATCTGCTCGACCAGCAGGCGCTTGACGCGTGCCACGTCGACCCCTTCGAAGGACCGTTTGAGCTTCGGGTCCGCTACGGAATGGTCGATCAATTCGGCGACCACTGCCGTCACGGTCTCGCTACCACCCATCCGCGCGTAAAGGGAGCTTTGCGTACCGGCCGCCTCGGCTGCGTTCGCCCGCAAAAACGGCGCGGTCGCCAGTACGGCGAGCACGATCGGCCCGATGCGGAACAGCTGATTTGCCATGACTGGGTGCAGGTGTCGCGAGAAGTGTGGCGCAAGGTATCCGCGCATCACTTTGCACCCTGTTAAGCGACTCACAATTCACGGTTTTCAGAGGAATTTATGCGGACAATCCCGACCCTCGAAACGAGGTGGGCCCAGCGGCCCCGATGGAGTGTGACTTGGATCGCAAACAGCACGGGGCGCGGCGGCGGCGCTTGCATGGAGCGCACACGTTGCCGCTATGCGCTTGCCTGGCCTTGGCCATTGCGCCAGTGCATGCGGGCAGCCGGCTGCTGGCTACAGGAGGCGTGACTCAGGTTGAGGGCAGCGCAGGAGGCGGGCTCGTTCCATGGGCGCTGATCGCGGGCCTCGGCACCGACAGGCAGAATGGCGGAACGGCGAGCTGCACGCGCGTTGACCCGGAGGATTTCCAGCTGGACACCTGCGGACTTGCGATCGGCATTCGCGACCGTGTGGAGCTATCCGTTGCGCGCCTCAGCTTCGATCTTGGAGACGTCGTTCCCGGGGAGTCGATCCGCCAGACCACGATCGGGCTCAAATGGAAACTGCTCGGCGATGCCGTGTACGACCAGGATCGCTGGTGGCCGCAAGTGTCGCTGGGCCTGCAATACAAGAAAAACGCCGACTTCGACTTCGTGCCGCAGCTCATCGGCGCGCGGCATGCGTCCGATGTCGAAGGCTATCTCGCGGCGACCAAGGTCTATCTCGCCGGCCCGTTCGCGCGCACCTGGCTCGTGAACGCCACTCTGCGTGCCACACGGGCCAATCAGCTTGGAATTCTCGGCTTCGGCGGCGATCGCAGCGACAGCCGCAGCCTCGAAGGCGAGGCGTCCGTGGCCGTGTTCCTGAACGACTGGCTGGTGCTCGGCGGCGAGTACCGGCAAAAGCCCGACAAGTTGAGCGCATTCCGCGAGGAGGACGCCTGGGATGGCTTCCTTGCCTGGTTTCCTACGAAGTATTTCTCGGTGACCGCCGCGCACGTGGACCTCGGCAACATCGCTACGCATTCAGGCCAAAGCGGCTGGTATCTGTCACTGCAGGCCGGATTCTAGTGACCCGGCCTGCAACCGGAATCCGCAAGCGTGACCGCCATCGCAGTCCGCAAGCGCGCGGCGAGTTCTCATAGGCCATGGGCTTCGGTCAGCTACTGCAAAAGCTCCTGTCTCGCGGCGATGGTGCCAAAGCCGTCGCGCTTCCGCCGTATCACGCGGTCACGGTCGCCCCGACACTCGAATGTTGTGCGGCGGCGCGCGCGACTGCCGAACACCCCATCCTGTCACGCAGCGCGCCGCGTCTGCCGCTTCCCGGCTGCAGCATGCCGTCGGAATGCAGGTGCCGGTTCCGCAAACGCAACGACAGGCGCTCGGGGGAACGCAGATTCTTCGGCGCGGGCGGTCAGAACCAGTGGTCGCTGAAGGACGTCAACAAGCGCAAGCGCACGGACCGGCGCGCCGATTTCACCTGAGGGCTGCGCCGGCGTCGCGGGGCGCCGCTATTGCTTTTCCGCCGGATCGAACTTCAGCGAAACCCCGTTCATGCAATAGCGCTCGCCAGTCGGCCGCGGGCCGTCGGGGAACACGTGGCCCAGGTGGCCGCCGCACTTCGCGCAATGAACTTCAGTCCGCCTCATGAGATGGCTCCCATCATCGCTCGTGCCGACGGCGCCCTCGAGTGGTTTGTAGAAGCTTGGCCACCCGCTGCCGCTCTCGTATTTCGTTTGCGAATCGAACAGCGGCTCACCGCAGGCCGCGCACAGGAATGTGCCCTGGCGCTTCTCCGCGTTGAGCGGGCTGGTGCCGGCGCGTTCGGTGCCGTGCTCGCGCAGTACCCGGTACTGATCGGGACTCAGCTCGCGCTTCCAGTCCTCGTCGGATTTTTCCACCGGAAAGTGCTCTGGGGATTTCATGCTCACTCCTCTGGCATTCAGGCCATCAACTTCCCACGCGGCTTGCGGTTGCGTCAATCGCCCCGGCGGAGGTCCCCGCGACGCGTGCAATGCGTTGCGTCGAAGTGGACAATCTAAGTCTCCAACATGGAGCTGACATGTCCTGGTTGCAACCCATCACGCTTCGCGGCGAGCACGCCTTCCTAGAGCCGCTGGCACATGCGCACGGCAGCGATCTGGTCGAGTCGGTGAAGGACGGCAATCTTTGGGAGTTGTGGTACACCAACATCCCGAGTCCGCAGGAGATGACGGCCGAGATCGATCGAAGGCTCAGGTTGCAAGAGCAGGGCTCGATGCTGCCCTTCGCGGTGATTCAACCCGGAAGTGGCAAGGCCGTCGGCATGACGACTTTCATGAACGTCGATGCCGCGACCAGGCGGGTCGAGATTGGCTCCACCTGGTATCGCATGAACTCGCAGCGCACGGGGCTGAATACCCAATGCAAGCTCCTGCTATTGACGCACGCCTTCGACGTTCTCGACTGTATAGCGGTCGAGTTCCGCACCCATTTCTTCAATCGGCAGAGCCGCGCGGGGATCGAGCGGCTCGGCGCCAAGCTCGATGGGATTCTGCGCAGCCACATGCGCGCGCGGGATGGCACACTGCGAGATACAGTCGTGTACAGCATCATTGCAAGTGAATGGCCCACCGTGCGCTCGCACTTGACCTATCAAATGACCAGAGTTCGGGAACTGTAAGCCGGAGGCCTACCGCCCATGCACATGCAGTCCAGATCGAGTCTTCTTTGCGTAGCCGGCATTGCCGTGATGCTGCTCGCCTGCGGAGCGGCCGACGATCCCGACAAGAACGGCGAAGCGAAGCTGGCTGCTCAGGAAAGTGTGGCGGCGACCCCGACGTCAGCACCGGCGACAACTCCAGCCGCGGACGGGCTGGTCGACTGGAAGATCACATGGGCGCCGGCCACGACGAATGAAGACAAGACGAGCATCAAGGAGCCGCCGACGTACGAGTTGCAGATGGCGGACGACGAGAAGAGCCAGGGATGGAAAGTAGTGTGGACCGGGACCACCACTTCGGCGCAGGTCCGGGCGCCCCCGGGTCATCATTGTTTCCGTGCGGTGACGGTCGTAAAGGAAAGCCCACAGCGAGCCATCGGTCGTCATCTGCGCTACCAAGTAGGCGGCGCGGCGCCGCCGGCGGTTCGAAAAAACAACACCCAGCATGGGGAGGGGACCCCCATAACCGTCAACCACTTGGCTTGGGGTTGCGCGCCGGCGTCACAAATTGCCCACCATTTGGGCGGCGTTGCCGGGAGTTTGAGACCCGATTGCGGTGGTGCAGTCCCCGCAGAGCTGTGCTAAGAAAGGCTCCCGAAAAGCCGCGAGCTTGCAGCGAAAAGCAAATAAATATGCAGCTAGCCCAACTTTGGCGAGAGCACCTGGCCGCAGGTTGCCCCAACGAATTGAACGGCGTGGAAATCGCCGGAACCGATGCGAGGGCGCTCGATGCCGAGATCACATCTTGCGTGAGCGCCGTGCTCACGCGCCGCCTCAGGGTCGATGGGCGGATGGAGCGCCGCCTCGCCGACATCAGCTCCGCGCTTTCAAACAAGGAAACGCAGGCCGAGGCGCCGGTGGCGGAATACTGCCACCGGCTCAATCAGCTGGTGAGCTCCGTGCTCACTGAAACGCGAGCAGGTAGAGCGTAGCGCTCAGGCCGCCAGAGTCACGCCTTTGGCGGCCGGAAACGAGCCAATGTCCGCAAAAGCGCCGCAGGCGACTTTTGCCAATCAACTCACAGAAGCGGTACCAGCATCAACGCGACGATGTTGATGATCTTGATCAACGGATTGATCGCAGGTCCCGCGGTGTCCTTGTAGGGGTCGCCGACCGTATCACCGGTCACCGCGGCCTTGTGCGCATCGGAGCCCTTGCCGCCGAAGTTGCCTTCCTCGATGTACTTCTTCGCGTTGTCCCAGGCGCCGCCGCCCGTGGTCATCGAGATGGCTACGAACAGGCCGGTCACGATCGTGCCGATCAGCAGGCCGCCGAGCGCGCGGATGCCGGCACCGTTGCCCATCAAGTGGTTCATCGTGAAGACGAGGATCACCGGCACGAGGATCGGCAGCAGCGAGGGCAGGATCATCTCGCGGATGGCGGCGCGCGTGAGCAGGTCCACGGCCTTCGAGTAATCCGGCTTCGAAGTGCCCTCCATGATCCCCTTGATCTCGCGGAACTGGCGGCGAACTTCGTTCACCACCGCGCCGGCTGCGCGACCCACCGCTTCCATCGCCATTGCGCCGAAGAGGTAGGGCACCAGTCCGCCGATGAAGAGGCCGATGATCACGGCGGGATCGGACAGCGAGAACTCTGCGAGATGGCCAGCGGTCTCGAGCGCGTGCGTGTAGTCAGCGAACAGCACCAGTGCCGCAAGACCGGCCGAGCCGATGGCGTATCCCTTGGTTACCGCCTTCGTGGTGTTGCCCACCGCATCCAGAGGATCGGTGATGGCGCGGACTTCCTTGGGCAGGCCGGCCATTTCCGCAATGCCGCCGGCGTTGTCGGTGATTGGCCCATAGGCATCGAGCGCGACGATCATGCCTGTCATGGAGAGCATGGCGGTGGCCGCAATCGCGATGCCGTAGAGGCCGATGCCGTGCTGATTACCGAGCGTGTATGAGCCCCAGATCGCGAGGCACACCGCGATAACCGGCAGCGCCGTTGATTTCATCGAGATGCCCAGGCCCGCGATGATATTGGTGGCGTGGCCGGTCTGCGAGGCAGCCGCCAATTTCTGGACAGGGCTGTACTCCGTAGCCGTGTAGTACTCGGTGATCATGATCATCGCGGCCGTGAGGCCGAGCCCGATGAGCGTGCAACCGAACATCGCCGAAGCCTGCGCCGGCATCAGGTCGTTGGTGATGTAGTAGAACGCCGCGGCGGAAACCAGGCCCGAGACAATCACGCCCTTGTACAGCGCGTTCATGATCTTGCCGCCTTCGCGCGTCGACACGAAGAACGTGCCGATGATGGAGGCAACGATGGACGCTGCGCCGAGCGCCAGCGGATAGATGATGGCATTGAACGCCAAGGTCTCGTCGCCTTGGGTGGCGAACAGCAACCCGCCCAGCAGCATGGTCGCCACCAGCGTGACGGCGTACGTCTCGAAGAGGTCCGCGGCCATGCCGGCGCAGTCACCCACGTTATCACCGACATTGTCGGCGATCACCGCGGGATTGCGCGGATCATCTTCAGGGATGCCGGCTTCCACCTTGCCGACGAGGTCGGCGCCGACGTCGGCGCCCTTCGTGAATATTCCGCCGCCGAGCCTGGCGAAGATCGAGATCAGCGATCCTCCGAAGGCCAGGCCGATCAGCGCGTGCAGCGCGTGGTCTGAATCCATCGAGGTCCTGAGAAAAGTGAAATAGCCCGCGACGCCCAGCAGCGCTAGGCCCACGACCAGCATTCCGGTGATGGCGCCGCCGCGGAAGGCGACGTTGAGCGCGGCATTGAGGCCCTTGGTTGCCGCCTGCGCCGTGCGCACGTTGGCGCGTACCGAGATGTTCATGCCGATGTAGCCGGTCAGGCCCGAGAGAATCGCGCCGATTGCGAACCCGCCCGCGGTGGGCCACCCGAGGTCCGGCACGAAGCCGATGATGAGCAGAAGGATGATGCCGACGATGGTGATCGTGGAGTACTGGCGGTTGAGGTAGGCCTTGGCGCCTGCCTGTATGGCCGCTGCAATCTCCTGCATGCGCTCGTTACCGGCGGGCAGGCGCAGGATCGACATCATCGAGAAGACGCCGTACACGACGGCGAGAAGGCCGGCCGCAATTGCGAGCCAGAGCCATGTGGTGGGCTGCATCAGGGACATCCTCCCAGAAATCGACGGGTTGTAGTTTTGTCAGCGGCTCTTTCGGCCGCTAAACGGCGGCGAAATATAGCACAAGGCTCCGCGCCGGCTCGGTTTCAGACCTTGAATTCAGTGCCGAGCTTGCGCTTCACGGGCACGCCCTTGATCCGAACATAATCGGGAAGGCCGTTGCGGTAAGGCGGCGGAGCTTCGCCGGCGATCAGGGGTTCCAGATAGCGCCGGCAGGCCGCCGTGATACCGAAGCCGTCCGCGGTGATGTAGTCGCGCGGGACTTTCTTCTCCTGGTTGGCGACCTCGCTGAGAGGAGCCTGGCCGATGACCCACCGGTACGGCTTCGAGGACTTGCGGACGATGGTCGGCATCACGGCGTTCACGCCCTTGACGGCCAGCTCCACCGCCGCCTTGCCCACCGCGTAGGCCTGTTCGACGTCGACTTTCGATGCGACGTGACGCGCGGAACGCTGCAGGTAGTCCGCCACTGCCCAGTGATACTTGTAGCCGTGCGCCTGGCGGACCATGCCGGCGATCACCGGCGCGACACCGCCGAGCTGTGTGTGCCCGAAAGCATCCTTGGTGCCGGCGTCTGCGAGGAACTTGCCGCTGGCATCGGCGGCTCCCTCGGAGGCGACCACCACGCAGTAGCCGTAGTCAGTGACGCATTGCTTGACCTTGTCGAGGAATTTCTGCTGCTCGAAGGCAATCTCGGGGAAGAGCACGATGTGCGGCGGCTCTTCCGCTTTGCGCCCGGCAAGCCCGCCCGCCGCGGCGATCCAGCCCGCATGCCGGCCCATCACCTCGAGAACGAACACTTTCGTCGAGGTGCGCGCCATCGAGGCCACATCGAGGCCCGCCTCCAGCGTCGATACCGCGACGTACTTGGCGACCGAGCCGAACCCGGGGCAGCAGTCGGTGTGGGGCAGGTCGTTGTCGACGGTCTTGGGCACGCCGACGCACACGATGGGATAGCCCATGGCCTCACCGATCTGGGACACCTTGAGCGCCGTGTCCATCGAGTCGTTGCCGCCGTTGTAGAAGAAGTAGCCGATATCGTGCGCCCGGAAGACTTCGATGAGCCGCTCGTACTCGGCGCGGTTCTTGTCGAGGCCCTTGAGCTTGAAGCGCGCCGAGCCGAACGCGCCGCCCGGAGTGTGCTTCAGCCCGCGGATCGTGGCTGCACTCTCGCGGCTCACATCGATGAGATCCTCGGTGAGCGCCCCGACGATGCCGTCCCGCCCTGCGTAGACCTTGCCGATGTGCTTCGACTTGCGCATCGCGGTCTCGATGACTCCGCAGGCCGAGGCATTGATCACTGCCGACACGCCGCCGGACTGTGCATAAAACGCGTTCTTCCGGGCGGATTTCTTCATGGGCGGCGTCACCGGCGGCAAATTTCAGGGGGTGCGCAGAATACCACTCCCGAAAATTGGGTCTCGTTGACCTGCGACAGCCGGGGCCGGTAACGTGGCGCGCTTTCTGGCCCGGATCGGCTGTAGACATGCGAATCATTCTCCTGGGCGCCCCGGGCTCCGGCAAAGGCACCCAATCCCAGCGGCTGGTCGAGCAGCACGGCATCCCGCAGATCTCCACCGGAGACCTGCTGCGCGCCGCCGTCGCCGCCCGCACGCCGCTCGGCCTCGAGGCCAAGGCGACGATGGATGCCGGCAAGCTGGTGGACGACTCCATCGTGCTCGGCATGATCCGTGAGCGGCTGGCTGAGCCCGATGCCGGGCGCGGGTTCATCCTCGACGGATTTCCGCGCAACCTCGCGCAGGCGCGCGCGTTGGATGAAATGCTCAAGACGCTGGGCAAGCCGCTCGATGCGGTGGTGCTGATGGATGTCGACTACAGCGAGCTGACGCGCCGCATCTCGGGCCGCCGCTCGTGCCCCGATTGCGGGCGCGTGTTCAACGTCTTTACCTCACCGGCGGACCCGGCTGAGCTGTGTCAGAAGACGGGCAAGCCGCATCGGCTGGTGCAGCGTCCCGATGACAACGAAAGCACCGTCAGCGAGCGGCTCAAGGTGTACGACGAAAAGACCCGGCCGTTGATCGACTTCTATCGCGGTCAGAAGCTGCTCTACAGCATCAATGCCGAAGGTGATCCGGCGCAAGTGCACGAGCGGCTGGCCGCTGCGCTGGAACACGCCAGACTGTCGTAGGCGGCGGTTCGAGTGACGCCACGCCCCAACAATTACGATCTCTCAAAGAGCCTGAAGCAACCGCTCACCCACCGCCTCGCGCCGCCACCCTTTAAGCATAGGCACGTCCTGCTTCCCCTCAGCCAGTCGCTCGAGATCCCGTCGCGTCGCAAGAATTTCCGGGCTTAACGCGAGCTCTTGCGCCACGTTCTGGTTTACCAACGCCAGCTTTTTCACCGCAGCCGCAAGCACAGGGTCCGGCCGCGACCGCAAGTTCAGCGGTGGTGGCGGGTCTGGAATCTCTGCTGCGTGGACCTGTGAGAGCAACTCGTCGCCTGAGTGCTTGATCGTGCCCGGCGACAGCTCGGGAACGTCGGCGAGTGACTCTACGGTCCGGGGCACGCGCATCACGATCTCACGCAGCGCGACGTCGTCCAGAATCCAGCCACGGGGCCGATTGCGCTCGATGGCTCGCCGTTCGCGCCATGCCGCCAGCCCGCGAGCCAGGTGCTCACGCCCGGCGTCCAGGCCGCGCAAGCCCCTCAGGCGCTGCCAGGCCAATTCGGGATCGGTCGTGAACAGCTGCGCATCGCCAAGGGCGGCGAGCTCTTCGGTCAGCCATGGGAGACGGCCCAGTCGCTGCAACTCGGCCTCGAGATGTTGTTTGAGCGGCAAAAGGTAGCGCACGTCGTCGAGCGCGTACTCCACCTGCTCGGCCGACAGCGGTCGTCGCGTCCAGTCGGCGCGAGTCTGCGACTTGGCGAGCTCCGTGCCGAGAGCGCGCCGCACCAGTTCGCCATAACCGATCTGCGCAGGCATGCCGGCGAGCGCGGCCGCGATCTGTGTATCGAAGACGGGACGGACGAGCCCGACCAGCGGGAAGAGCACTTCGAGATCCTGCCGCGAGGCGTGCATCACCTTGACCGGGCTGACGGCGGTGAGCGGCGCGACGAGCGGCGCGATGCCGGAAAGGACGAGCGGATCGATGCAGTCCGCGCGAAGGGCAGTCGCGGTCTGGACGAGGCACAGCTCGGCCCGATAGGTGCGCTCGCGCAGGAATTCGGTGTCCAGCGCTATGGCCGGGGCGGCCGCCAGCTGCGCGGCTAGCTCGGCTAGCGCGGCGGGGGTGGTGACGATGTGCTGCAACGGGCTCCGGAGATGATCTGTACAATCGGGCGCCGACATTCTATGCGACACGCGTACCGGACTCGACGCCGATGATGGAGCTGCTGCGTCTCTTCACCCAGATCGCGCTCCTGCGCCGGGGGCCGCAGGACATCCCCGCCTCGCCGCTGGTGCTGGCGGTCACCGTGCTGGCCTACTTTGTGGTCAATTGCGCCGTTCTGTGGATCCTGCCCCCATCGCCCGATCCCTGGCTGCCGCAGCTGGTGGTGCAGGTGTTGTTTGCGCTTGCCTTCTACGCGTTGCTGATGCGCACCGTGAAGCGGCCGGAGCGCTTCCTGCAGACCGCCACGGCTCTCTTCGGCTTTCAGCTGGTGTTGTCACCGCTGTTGCGCTCGGCCGGCTGGCTTGTCCAGGCTTTTCCCAAGGAATCGCCGATGGTGCTGCCGGTGGTGCTGGTGACGCTGGGCCTCGCGATCTGGCTGATCGCGGCTGGCGGACACGTGGTGAGGTCCGCACTCGAATGGACGCTCGCGCCGAGCGTCTCGCTCTTCATCCTGCAGATGCTGACTACCGAGCTTCTCGCGTTCGCGCTGTTCAATTCCCCAGCCTGAGCCTCATTCATGCACGTGCACATCCTCGGCATCGGCGGCACATTCATGGGCGGTGTCGCCGCCATTGCCAAGGCAGCGGGTCATCGCGTCACCGGCTCGGACCGCAACATGTATCCACCCATGAGCACCCAGCTCGAAGCGCTCGGCGTGGAGGTCGTGCAGGGTTTCGAAGCCTCGCAGCTCGACCCGACGCCGGACGTCGTGGTGGTGGGCAATGTGATGACGCGCGGGATGCCTGTCATCGAGGCGGTTCTCGATCGCGGCTTGCCGCTGGTCTCGGGTCCCGAGTGGCTGGCACGCGAGGTACTGCGGAACCGGTGGGTCCTGGGCGTGGCAGGCACGCACGGCAAGACGACCACTACGTCGATCCTCGCCTGGATACTGGAGCACGCCGGGCTTTCGCCTGGATTCCTGATCGGCGGAGTGCCCTCGAACTTCGGCACGAGCGCGCGCCTCGGCGGTGGGACGTTCTTCGTCATCGAGGCCGACGAGTACGACACCGCCTTTTTCGACAAGCGCGCCAAGTTCGTGCACTACCGCGCGCGCACCTTGATCCTCAATAACCTCGAATATGATCATGCGGACATCTACCCGGACGTCGGCAGCATCCAGCGCCAGTTCCACCACCTAGTCCGAACGGTGCCCGGTAGCGGGCTTATCGTGTGGAACGCCACCGACGCACGGCTCGCGGAGACGCTTGCGATGGGTTGCTGGTCGCAACGGGAGGGCTTCGGGCACGCAGCCGGCGCAAAGTGGGCCGCCAAAGCGCGCACGGATGACTTTTCGAGCTTCGACATCCTGGAGGATGGCGTCTCCCGCGGCACGGTGAAGTGGTCGCTCATCGGGGCTCACAATGTTGAGAACGCCCTCGCGGCGATCGCGGCCGCGCGGCACGCGGGCGTCCCCGTGGCGAAGTCCGTCGAAGCGTTGCATTCATTCGAAGGTATCGCGCGGCGCATGGAACTGCGTGGCGAGGTGCGCGGCGTGCGCGTGTATGACGACTTCGCACATCATCCGACGGCCATTCAAACCACCATCGACGGGTTGCGCAGGCACGTTGGCGATGCACGGATCATCGCGGTGCTCGAGCCGCGTTCGGCCACCATGAAGATGGGCGTGCATCGCGATTCTCTTGGCGCTTCGCTCGCGGGCGCGGACCAGGTCTGGCTGCATGCGCCGATCGATCTTGGCTGGAACATCTCACCGGTGCTGGCTTCACTCGGGGCGCGCGGCCGCGAGAGCCATGACGTCGATGAACTGGCCCGCGATTTGGCGAGCGCGGCGCAGCCGCGCGATCACATTGTGATCATGAGCAATGGCGGCTTCGGAGGCCTGCACGGCAAACTGCTCGAGGCGCTTCAGGCGCCCCGGCGCATGTAGAAGCGGTTCAGCGCAAGGCCGATAACGACTGTCCAGGCGAGCACCAGCCATCCGACGAGCCCGTCGAATTGGCTCAGCAGGAAGGTGGCTGAATGGGTGCGGTCCGGCACGGATGTCTCGCGCACGACGGTGATCACGCAGACCCAGCCCGCATGCAGGCCGATGCACGCAGCAATGCTTCCGGTGGCCTGCCGGACGAGACCGAGGAGGACGCCAACCGCGAACAGGCAAAGGAAGGCGTCGGCGATTCCCAGGGGATCCGCGAAGGTGCGCAATGTTCCGCCGAGCAGCTCGATGCCGCTCTGCCAGCCGACGTCGTCTGCGCTGATGCGAACCCGCGCGAAGAAATGCAAAGCGGAGTACACCACCGCGGTCAACACCACTGCGGCCTTCGCACCCGACTCCCGCTGGATCGCGGTGAACATCGCGCCGCGCAGGAAGGTTTCTTCGATGAACGCCACGGTGAGTCCGCTGAGCACACCCTGAATCACCAGCTTTCCGATCGTGGCCGCCGCCGGAGCGGCACTTGCCTGCCAGTCGCGCAGCCCGATCACCGCCATGAGCAGGATCACTGGCAGCATCAGCGCGATACCCAGCACCAGAGCCTTGGCCATCTCGCGCATGAAAACAGGCCGCGGCAGGCCAAAGCCGAGGCTGCCGCGATCCGCGACGCCGATCCTGCGCGCCACCAGCACGAATCCAACCAGCAGGGCGAGCATGCCAATGCGATTGGCGATGCGGTGGAAGGGAAAGTCGAAATGCGGATGCAGCAAGAGCCAGGCGGGCCAGGCCAGCAACGTCATCGCCGCAAGACCCGCCAGGATCAGCCCGAGAAAGGTGAAGAAGGCGCGCATCGGAGTCCGCGTTGCAAATGTGCGCGCTACGGTACTCAAGCGATGCCACCGTGCGCAAATCTGTGCAAACGCACCAGATTTGCGGCTCGCGCGATCCGCATGGCCGACGCGACAATCTCACCGTCAGCCGACACAAACGATGGGGAGTCGATCATGCGAGAGCAAAGGGCCTGCCTGATTCTTCAGGCGCTCATCCAGGGAGTGGATCCGTTCAGCGGGGACGAGCTGGCAGCGGGAACCGTGCTGCAGCGGGCCGATGTCTTGCGCGCCATGCTCGCTGGAGTCGCCGCGCTCGAAGAGAGCGCCTCGCGCTCCGCGCGGCGGGCGCAGTTGCCCGCCAACGTGGGGAGGCCGTGGACGCAGGAGGAAGATCTCGAGCTGATCCGCGAATCTCAGGCAGGGATCGCGCTTGGTGAGATTGCCGCGGCGCATGAGCGAACCTTGCGCGCCATCGAGGCACGCCTCGAAAAGCTTGGGCTCATCACGGCGGCGCAGCGCAGTACGCGCAACAGCTTCGAACCCCCTCCCAAGAGCTAAGCGCGGGAGCTGTACAATCCCGCCCTCGTCCGGAGTCGAGGGCAGGGTTCATTGCCGCAGTCGTACATCGCCGACGCCATCGTGCGAGCCGCGCGCTCCTTGCCCGGCTACCCGAATGTCGAGGTGCTGGACTTGAGCTGCGGTCGTGGCGAACTGCTTGCGCGCCTGGCAAAGGACGGCTGCAGGGTTCGCGGGTCACACTACCGCGCAGACGACTACAAGCTGGCGGAGGAGGGCGAGCCGCTCTACACGGCGGGGCTCGTCATCGATCCTGGCATCGACCTCACGCAACCCTTGCCGTACGAATCGGCCTCGCGCGATGTCGTATTGCTGAGTGAAGTGATCGAACACCTGCCGAACTGGATGACGGTGGTGCGTGAGGCAGCGCGCATTCTGCGCGTGGGCGGGCATCTCATGCTGACGACGCCCAACATGCTCCGCCTGCATTCACGCCTGCACTATCTCCTGACGGGTACCCACAAGCTCATCAGGCGCCGCGTGGGCTGGGATCTCAAGCCCGACGATCTCTACGCCTATCACATTAATGCAGTGGATTTTCCGTTACTGCACACCGTGCTGCATCAAGAGAAGCTGTCGGTACAGTCCCTTGGGTTCACGCGCTTCAAGCCGCAGCACGCCTGGCTGCTGGCGCTCTACCCGCTGATCGGCATCGCCACCTGGCTAGAGTTTCGCAAGGAGCTCGAGAACGACCGGCAGCGAGCCGGCGTGCGCGATCTCAAGCGCTGGATGCTCAGTCCCCCGATGCTCGCGAGCGAGCAGTTGATGGTCGTGGCGCGCAAATCGTGAGTGGGAAGGCGATCCGCCTGCTGTTCGTGCCGGTGTCCGGGCCAAAAGGCATGGGCGAATATGGCCGGGCGCTCGCCATGGCCGGCGCAGCCGCGGCGCGCTGGCCACACGCGGCGATCCATTTCGCGGTGAGCCGCGAGGCGCCGTACGCCAGCGCAGTGCCTTTTCCGGCGACATTGATGCCCGCTTCCCCCACGTTTTGTTCAGGTGAAGTGGCCGCGCTGATGGACGAGTTCAGGCCCAGCGTGGTGATCTTCGACAACGCCGGGCGGACTTCGCAGCTGCGCGCTGCATCCGCCAGCGGTGCTCGCGTGGTGTTCGTGAGCGCGCGACCCTCCCGGCGCCGCAAGGCCTTTCGCCTTCGCTGGATGCGACTGATCGATGAACACTGGATCGCCTACCCGCGTTTTCTGGCTGGCGGGCCGGGCTCGCTGGAGCGCGCGAAGCTTCGCCTGCTGGGCCGCCCCGTGCTGCGTTTTCTCAACCCCATCCTGCCCGAGGTCGATGCAAAGACAGCGGAATCACTACTCGGGCGACTCGGTCTGAGGCGCGGCGGGTTCGTTGCGGTGGTACCAGGTGGCGGCACAGAGCATCCGGGAATGGCGAATGCGATGTCATCCATCGCCGAGGGCGCGCGCCGGATCGCCGCACGCGGTATCGACACGGTACTCGTCGGAATGGGCGATGGCGCTCCCGAAGCTGGCTTACAGCGGCTGTCCAGAATGCCCGTTCAGGAGCTTTCGGAGTTGCTGCGTCATGCACGGCTCGTCGTCGCCAATGGGGGATACACGCTCATTCAAGCGCTCGCATGCGATCAACCTTGTATCGCGGTCCCGCTGGCGCGCGACCAGGCGCGACGCATCGACCGTTGTGTATCAGCGGGGATCGCGCTGCGCGGAGAGGCGAATGGCGCGATGCTCGAGCGCGAGGTTCTGGATCTTCTCGGCGACGCCGCGCGGTTGGAAGCGTTGCGGGAAACCCGCGCCAGGTTCGACCTGGGCAATGGCGCACGCACGGTATTGGATGCGCTAGGCGCGTTGTCTGGGGCGTAAACCGCGAATCTGGGGCTCAGGCCGCGCTGCAGGCCGAAGTTGGTGGCGATCCGGCAGCGCGCTCTTGCTCGATCCACACCACTTCGCGTCGCAAGCGTGCCATCGGGACGCAGCTCGAAAGTTCGGTATGCAGGCGGGCGGACGTCCACGGCGAACTGGTCCGCCTTAGGGAGGAATTGGGCGCACGTAGAGGGTGTCGAGATCAGTCGCACCCCTTTGCGCAGGGCGTCGAAGGCCTGGTGCACATGGCCCCAGACTACGGCGCGCACGTTTCGGTGGCGGTCTATCGTGGCCAGGAATTCTTCCGAATTCTCGAGCCCGACCTGGTCCAGCCAGCGGCTGGACATGGCAACCGGGTGATGGTGCAGGCACACCATCGCGTGCTTCGAGCCCGCGCCGGCCAGGGCGCGGTCGAGCTCGCTAAGCATGGCGGTACTCATGCGCCCACCGGCCGAACCGGGAACGCAGCTGTCGAGAAGAATGATGCGCCAGGCGCCGATGTCGACATGGCCTCCGAGGACGAAGGGCTTGTCGCCGAGCTCGCGCCGCATTGCCGCCGGGTCGTCGTGGTTTCCGGGAAGGCACAGCACCGGGACGCCGAAATCAGCAAACAGGCGTCGGAAATTGGGGTACCCGGCCGGATCGTCCTGGACGATATCGCCGGTGACCAGCATCGCATCCACCGGCCAGTCACGCATTCGGGCGCACGCAAGCGCGCGCTTGAGCGCGGGCAGCGTCTGCACGCCGCGCAGGGACTCTGTCGCGCTCCCGTACAGGTGCGTGTCGGTGAATTGGAGAAGGCGCAGGACGCTCATCGTGGTCAGATGCTAGCAAAGGGCGCACCAGCCCTGAGTGAACTGGGTCAAGCGCACGCCCGGCCGGATGTGATGTGGCCCCGTAAGATTGATGCGGTCGCGCCCCTCATGGACAATAGCCAGCTCACGGCCTGCGGCCGAGATGAACGGGTTCACAGACGTGAACTCCGTACCGAATGCGGCGCCACAGGCGCCGGTAAGACATAAGGCCGATGACCACCCGTCGAGAACTCGCCAACGCTGTCCGTGCCCTCGCGATGGACGCCGTGCAACTCGCCAATTCCGGGCATCCCGGGGCGCCCATGGGCATGGCGGATATCGCCGAAGTGCTGTGGCGGGATTTTCTCAAGCACAATCCAGGCAATCCGCTATGGCTGGATCGCGACCGTTTCGTGCTGTCGAACGGCCATGCATCGATGCTGCTTTACGCACTGCTGCATCTCACCGGCTATCCGCTCGGCATCGATGAGATCAAGCATTTCCGCCAGCTCGGCTCGCGCACGGCCGGGCACCCTGAGCACGAGCCTGCGCTGGGCATCGAGACCACCACCGGTCCTCTCGGCCAGGGGCTGGCCAATGCGGTCGGCATGGCGCTCGCTGAAAAAATGCTCGCCGCGGAATTCAACCGGCCCGGGCTTGCCGTGG
Organism: uncultured Gammaproteobacteria bacterium; assembly: GCA_963759725.1. Taxonomy (GTDB): domain Bacteria; phylum Pseudomonadota; class Gammaproteobacteria; order Steroidobacterales; family Steroidobacteraceae; genus CAVXAE01. The sequence continues at coordinate 944,577 of CAVXAE010000001.1, forward strand.
TCGACCACCATACCTATGTGTTCCTCGGCGATGGCTGCCTCATGGAAGGCATATCCCACGAGGTCTGCTCCTTCGCCGGAACGCTCGGACTCGGCAAGCTCATCGGCTTTTACGACGACAACGGCATCTCTATCGACGGCAAGGTCCAGGGCTGGTTCACCGATGACACCCCGAAGCGCTTCGAAGCGTACGGCTGGCACGTGCTGCCCAACGTCGACGGGCACGATTCCGATGCGGTCGCGGCTGCCATTCGCGCCGCGCGCGCTGAAACGTCCCGCCCCTCGCTGATCTGCTGCAAGACCATCATCGGCTGGGGCGCGCCGAACAAGCAGGGCACGAAGGCCACGCACGGCGAAGCGCTTGGCGCCGATGAAATCGCCGCCGCGCGCAAGTCGCTCGGCTGGCAATACCCGCCGTTCGAGATCCCTGCCGAGTTGCGCGGGCAATGGGATCGCCGCCAGCAGGGCGCCGCGGCCGAATCGCAATGGCAGGAATTGTTCGCTCGCTATCGGGCCGCGCATGCCGAGCTCGCAAGCGCGTTCGAGCGCCGCATGAGAGGCGACCTGCCGGAAGATTGGAATGAAGCGGTCAAGCAGGCGATGCAGACGGCTGCGCAGCAGAGCGCGCCCCAGGCAACGCGGCAATCTTCGCAGTCGATGTTGAACGCGATCGCACCGCGCCTCCCGGAGTTCGTCGGCGGCTCCGCCGACCTCACCGGCTCGAACAATACCAACGTCAAGGACTCCAAAGCCGTCACGCACGATGATTTCTCGGGCAGATACATCTATTACGGCGTGCGCGAGTTCGGCATGACCGCGGTGATGAACGGCATCACGCTGCACGGCGGCTTCATTCCCTACGGCGGCACGTTCCTGGTGTTTTCCGATTACGCGCGCAACGCCGTGCGGCTCGGGGCCCTGATGCACATCCGCGTGATCCACGTGTATACGCACGATTCGATCGGGCTCGGTGAGGACGGCCCGACCCATCAACCCATCGAGCACCTGGCCTCGCTGCGGGCGATGCCTGTCCTCAGCTTGTGGCGGCCCTGCGATGCCACGGAGACCGCCGTCGCCTGGCTTGCGGCCGTCGAGCGCTCCAATGGTCCGACGGCGCTGGTGCTGACCGGCAGGCGTTGACGCAGCAGGCGCGCTCCGACGAGCAGAAGGCATCGGTCCGCCGCGGTGGCTACGTGCTGATCGATTGCGGCGGTACTCCGGAGTGCCTGGTCATCGCGACGGGCTCCGAGGTGGACATCGCGGCGCAAGCTGTGCGCGAGGCAAATTCCGCCGGCAGACGCGTTCGGCTGATTTCGATGCCTTCCACGGATGTTTTCGACGCGCAGGACGCTGCGTACCGTGATTCCGTGCTCCCGCCTGCTGTCAAACTACGCGTGGCGGTGGAAGCTGCCGCCACGCAGAGCTGGTGGCGGTACGTCGGATATGAGGGCCGCGTCATCGGCATCGATCACTTCGGCGCTTCGGCCAAGGCGTCCGACCTGTTTCCACGCTTCGGCTTCACCGCCGATAATGTCGGACGCGCGATCCGCGATCTACTCAAGGCTTAGAGGGCATATTCATGGCGATCAAGGTGGGCATCAACGGTTACGGGCGCATCGGGCGCAACATCCTGCGCGCGCTTTACGAAGCGAAGCGCACGAAGGACATCCAGATCGTCGCGATCAACGATCTGGGCGACGCCAAGACCAACGCACACCTGACGCGCTACGACACCACGCATGGCAAGTTCCCCGGCGAGGTCCAGGTGGACGGCGATTCGCTGATCGTCAACGGCGACCGCATTCGCGTCGTCGCGGAGCGCGACCCCGCCAAGCTGCCGTGGGGCGAGCTCGGTGTGGATACTGTGCTCGAGTGCACCGGTCTGTTCACCAGCAAGGCGAAGGCGAGCGCGCATCTCAAAGGCGGCGCGAAGCGCGTCGTGATCTCGGCGCCTGGCGGTGACGATGTCGATGCCACCGTGGTGTTCGGCGTCAACCACAATGTGCTGAAGAGCTCGCACACCGTCATTTCCAACGCCTCGTGCACCACCAATTGCCTGGCGCCCGTCGCCAAGGTGCTTCACGACACGGTCGGCATCGTTGCCGGCGTCATGAATACCGTGCATGCCTACACGAACGACCAGGTGCTCTCCGACGTGTATCACTCGGATCTGCGCCGCGCGCGTTCGGCGACCATGTCGCAGATCCCGACGAAGACGGGCGCCGCCGCCGCCGTCGGCCTGGTGCTGCCGGAGCTGAAGGGCAAGCTCGATGGCTTTTCGGTGCGCGTACCGACCATCAACGTTTCGCTCGTGGACCTGAGTTTCATTGCGAAACGCGCTACCAGCGTGGATGAGATCAACAAGATCATGAAGGAAGCGAGCGCGGGCTCCATGCAGGCCATCATGGCTTACAACGATGCGCCGCTGGTGTCAGTCGACTTCAACCACGATCCGCATTCCGCCACCTTCGATGCGACGCTCACCAAGGTCATCGAGGGGACGCTCGTGAAGGTCTGCGCCTGGTACGACAACGAGTGGGGCTTCTCCAACCGCATGCTCGATACCACCGTGGCGTGGTCGAAGGCGGCATGAAGGTTCTACGGATGGCGGACGTCGACCTGCGCGATCAGCGGGTCATGATTCGCGAAGACCTCAACGTACCGGTGCAGGACGGAGTAGTGACCAGCGATGCGCGCATCCGTGCAGCGCTTCCCACGATTCGCGAAGCGCTCGACAAAGGCGCGCGCGTGATCATTCTGTCGCACCTCGGGCGGCCCAAGGAAGGTGTCTTCGATGAGTCGCTGTCGCTTGCGCCGGTCGCGGCCCGCCTCTCCGAGCTGCTCGGGCAGCCCGTCCCCCTGCGCAGGGACTGGCTCGATGGCGTCGAATGCCAGCCCGGCCAGGCCGTGCTGTGCGAGAACGTGCGCTTCAACAAGGGCGAGAAGAAGGACGATCCCGAGCTGTCCCGCCAGATGGCTGCGCTGTGCGACGTGTATGTAATGGATGCTTTCGGCACCGCGCACCGCGCGGAAGCGAGCACGCACGGCATCGGCAAGCTTGCCAAGATCGCATGCGCGGGACCGCTGCTCGTGGGCGAGCTCGATGCGCTGGAACGCGCCTTCGCGAAGCCTGCGCGGCCGCTGGTGGCCATCGTCGCGGGCTCCAAGGTTTCCACCAAGCTCACCGTGCTCGAGTCACTGCTCGCGAAAGTGGACAAACTGATCGTCGGCGGCGGAATCGCCAACACGTTCCTGGCGGCGACCGGCGTCAACGTCGGCAAGTCGCTGCACGAGTCCGAAATGCTGGATGTCGCCCGCAAGCTGCTGGAAAAGGCGCGGGCGCGCGACGCCGAGATTCCTTTGCCGACGGACGTCGTGGTCGCCAAGGAATTTGCGGCCACGGCGCACGCGGATGTGCGCCCCGTCGGCGATGTGCACGCCGACGACATGATCCTCGATATCGGCCCCGATACCGCCGAGCGGCTCGGCGCCATACTCGAGAAGGCGGGCACCATCGTCTGGAACGGGCCGGTGGGCGTATTCGAGTTCGACCAGTTCGGTGAGGGCACTCGCGCGATCGCGGGCGCCATTGCGCGCAGCAGGGCATTCTCGCTTGCGGGTGGCGGCGACACGCTCGCGGCTATCGAGAAATATGGCGTGGAGGATGGCATCTCCTACATCTCGACAGGCGGAGGTGCCTTTCTCGAGTTCGTGGAGGGCAAGACACTGCCCGCGGTCGCCATGCTCGAAGATCGGGCCAGATCGGCATGATGCTCCGGCGCACCAAGATCGTCGCCACACTCGGCCCGGCAACCGACGATCCCGGCGTGCTGCTCGAGATGCTGAGCGAAGGGCTCGATGTGGTGCGCCTCAATGCCTCCCACGGCACGCGCGACGATCAGAAGCGGCGACTCGCGATGATCCGCGAAGCGGCGCGCACCGCGGACCGTACGGTCGGCGTGCTGTTGGATCTTTCCGGGCCCAAGATCCGCATCGAGGGCTTCCGCGAGGGCAAGGTGATGCTCGAAGAGGGCAAGCCGTTCGCGCTCGATACGTCGCTTGACCCCAAGGCCGGCACGCTCGCTGCGGTCGGCGTTGCCTACAAGGGTCTGCCGAAGGATGTCGCCAAGGGCGATGCGCTTCTGCTGAACGACGGACAAATAGTGCTGGACGTGCACAAGGTCGAGGGCACACGCATCGATACGATCGTGCGCGTGGGCGGCGAGCTTTCGGATCGCAAGGGCCTCAATCGCCAGGGCGGCGGCATCTCCGCGCCGGCGCTCTCCGACAAGGATCGCGAGGACATCAAGTTTGCCGCGGAGGTGGGCGTCGACTACGTCGCCGTTTCGTTCGCGCGCGATGCGGCGGACATCGAGCAGGCTCGCAAGCTGGTGCGCGACGCGGGCGGCAAGGCGCACATCGTCGCCAAGATCGAGCGCCAGGAAGCCGTCGCCAATCTGATCGGAATCATCGAAGCGGCGGATGTGGTGATGGTCGCGCGCGGCGATCTCGGGGTGGAGATGGGCTATGCGGAGCTCACCGGCCTGCAGAAGACCATCATCCATGAATCGCGTACACGCAGTCGCGTCGTGATTACGGCCACGCAGATGATGGAGTCGATGATTCAGAATCCGACACCGACCCGGGCCGAGGTCAGCGATGTCGCGAACGCGGTCATGGACGGTACGGATGCGGTGATGCTGTCCGCCGAGACAGCGATGGGTCGTTATCCCATTCGCGCGGTGCGCGCGATGGCGGAAGTGATCGAGGGCGCGGAGAAATACCAGATAGCGCACGTGCGCTCGCGCCACAGGGCCGACGGAGTGTTTTCCGGGACGGAAGAGGCAATCGCGATGGCCGTCGTGTACGTCTCGAACCACCTGAAGGTGCGCGCGGTGGTGGCGCTGACGGAATCCGGCTCGACCCCGCTGTTCATGTCCCGCATCCGCGCCGACCTGCCCATTTACGCCTTCACTCGGCATGAGGCGACGCGCCGCCGCGTCACACTCTATCGCGGCGTATACCCTGTGGTCTTCGACGTGACGAAGGGAGCGAGCACCGAGCAACTGTATCGCTCGATCTTCGCACGCCTCCTCGATCTGCAGCTGGTCGAACGCGGCGATCACGTAATCCTCACCAAGGGTGAGCTGTCGGGCGTCGAGGGCGGCACCAACTCACTGCAGATCCTCAAGGTCACGCTCGACTGAAGCGCCTCGCGCTCATTGCTTGCGCGTGCGGCATCGTCATTCTCGTGCCGCTCGCGCTCGCACACGTCGTGTTGCGAGCCTCGCTTCCGCGGCTCGATGGCGGCTACAAATCTTCACGACTCACCCAGCCCGCGCAGATCGAGCGCGATGCGCTCGGTATTCCCACCATAACTGCCGGAACACGCGCTGATCTTGCGTATGCCACGGGTTTCGTCCACGCGCAGGATCGCTTCTTCCAGATGGACCTGTCGCGGCGGCTCGCCGCTGGCGAGCTGAATGAGCTTTTCGGAGCCGTTGCCGCGCAACAGGATGCAAGAGCGCGGGTGTTTGATTTTCGCGGCGTCGCGCGGCGAGTTCTCGATCAGGCCACGCCTGGGCAACGCGCATTGGTGTCTGCGTACGCCAGCGGTGTGAACGCAGGCCTGGCGAGCCTGCGCAGCCGTCCCTGGGAGTATTGGGTGCTGCGCTCGCGGCCCGCCGCGTGGCGCGATGAAGATACGATTCTCGTGGTCCACGCCATGTGGTGGGACCTGCAATATTCCGGCTTCCGGCGCGAACAGCTCCGGCGCGAGGTAGACGCGCGCGCGGGCGGGCGGGTCACGGCCTCCGGCTGGAAAAGGCTCACGTGCTTTCTGTATTCGCCGCGATCTTCGTGGGATGCGCCGAACGAGGCGGCGGGCGTTGATGGATTCTTCGCATTCGACGAGTGCGCCGCGATTCCCAGCGCGGATGAGCTGAACGTCCGGGCCGCGGTGCGACTTGCGCCTCTGGCTCGGTCGATGCGTGCTGGCGAGGACTTTGCCGGGCTCGTCGGCAGCAACAACTGGGCGATTGCAGGCTCCTTGACGGCTGGCGGCGGCGCGCTGGTGGCCAATGACATGCACCTGGGCCTGCGTGTTCCGACCACCTGGTATCGCGCACGCCTGAAGGTCGGCGCGCTCGATCTCATCGGGCTGACGCTGCCGGGCGCGCCGGTGATGGTGGCGGGCTCCAACGGCCACATCGCCTGGGGTTTTTCCAACAGCTATGGAGACTGGCTGGATCTCGTGACGCGCGCCTGCGACTGGCGGGGCCCGGGATTGAAATTCAGCGGTCCTGACCCTCAGGGCCGATGCGAATTCGCGCAGTGGCTGGCGGCGATTCCCGACGCGACCAATCTGCGCCTGCTGGATTTCGAGTCGGCCGCCTCGGTCGCCGAAGCGCTGCGCCTCGCGCCGCAGATCGGCATCCCTCACCAGAATCTCATCGTGGGCGATCGCGCCGGGCACATCGGCTGGACGATTGCCGGCCGCGTGCCGCGCGGCGTGGATGCCGATCGAAACGACGGATCATCGGGTTGGCTCGGTGCTGGCGAGCAGCCGCATATCGTCGATCCGGCGAACGGTCGGCTTTGGGCTGCAAATTCCCGCTCCACGGATGACCTCGGACAGGAGCAAGCCATAGGCGGTGACGAGGCGATCGTGGGTGCCGAGTACGATCTGGGTGCCCGCGCCACGCAGATTCGCGATGACCTGCGTGCGCTTGCGACGGGGCGCCACGCCCGCAAACATGCTCGCCGTCCAGCTCGACGATCGCGCGCAGTTCCTCGCTCGCTGGCGCGATCTCGCGCTGCGGCTGGTCGATGCGGACGCACAGCGTGGGCAGGTCGCGGCGGCAGGAGTTCGCGCGGATCCTGTCGCACTGGGAAGGCCGGGCGATTCCGGATTCAGTCAGCTACAGGCTGGTGCGCGCGTTCCACGACCGTACCGAAGCCGCTGTTTGGAAGTCGATTCTCCAGGCTCTTGGCCTCGCGACGGGTGATGCGCCTTCTCCGGCGCGTTTCGAAGAACCGCTGTGGACCCTCGTGACGGTTCAACCATTGCACATGCTGCCGGCCCAGTACTCCGGCTGGCGTGAGTTCCTGCTCGCGCAGGTGGATTCGATGCTCGCGGAAGAAGAAAAAGCCTGTTCTCAGCTGGCCCGCTGCACCTGGGGTGCGGGTTCGCCGGTGCGTGTGCGGCATCCCCTGTCCAATGCGCTGCCTTTTCTCTCGCGACTGCTGGACATGCCCGCAACTGAGCTGCCCGGCGATCACAACATGCCGCGCGTGCAGGGAGGCGCTTTCGGCGCGTCCGAACGCTTTGCGGTCACTCCCGGCCGGGAAGAGCAGGGCTATCTGCACATTGCCGGCGGGCAGAGCGGACATCCGCTTTCACCTTATTACCGGGCGGGATTCAAGGAATGGGAGCAAGGCCAGCCTTTGCCGTTCCTCCCGGGCGCTGCCCGGCACCGATTGGTGTTGAGTCCACGGTAGACTTTCCGCATGGAACGGCAAATGCGCGAACGCCGGAGGAAGCCCACGGCTTTACCGACCATCGGGCTCGTGCTCACGGGCGGCGGTGCGCGTTCCGCATACCAGGTCGGCGTGCTCAAAGCGCTCGTCGAGCTTCTGCCCCGTGCCCGCAATCCCTTCGGCGTCATCTGCGGAACCTCGGCGGGAGCGGTAGCTGCTGGTGTGCTCGCTTCCGAGGCGCATCACTGGCGGCGCGCCGTGGCAGGACTCGAAAGCGTCTGGGCGAATTTCCGTGTCTCACAGGTATTCCATGCCGATCGCTGGCATATGTTGCGAGGCGGTCTGCATTGGCTGATCTCGCTGATCTCGGGCGGCGTGATCCTCGCGCCGCCGAAGGCCCTGCTCGACAACGGTCCGCTGTGGGATCTGCTGAAAACCAGCATCGACTGGGCGGGAGTGCGCACGAGCATCGCGCGCGGGCATCTGCGCGCGCTGGCGCTTTGCTCGACGAGCTACGTGACCGGGCAGTCGGTGGCGTTCTATGACGGCGTCGATGAGATCGAAGACTGGACCCGTGCGCAGCGCATCGGACGCCGCACCCGCCTCAAGCTCGATCACCTGATGGCCAGCGCCGCGATTCCGATGCTGTTCCCGCCGATTGCGCTCAACAACGAGTATTTCGGCGACGGCGCCATGCGCCAGTTGAATCCGCTGAGCCCCGCCGTGCACCTGGGGGCGGATCGCCTTCTCGTGGTCGGCGTCCGCGCGCGACGCGCCGGCGGCGTCGCGGTGCCGCGGCTGGCGGTGACACCGCCGAGTCCCGGCCAGATCTTCGGATACATGCTCGACACTCTGTTCACCGACCAGGTGTTCGGCGATCTCGAGCAGCTGGAGCGAATCAATCAACTGGTGCGCGCCGCGCCGGAAGCGGCGCCCGGTCTCCGCTACGTCGACACGCTGATGCTGGCGCCCAGCGTGGATCCGCGGGAGATCGCCGCACGGCACATCAACGAGATGCCTGCGGGATTGCGGGCCCTGTTGCGCGTGATCGGTGCGCGCGACATCTCCGGCAGCCAGCTGGCGAGCTACCTGATGTTCGAGAAGGGCTATACGTCCGAGCTGATCCAGCTCGGATACAAGGACGCGATGGAAGCGCGTGATGCGCTGCTGGCTTTCATGGCCGGCGAGAAGGCGTCGATAGAAAACACCGCGTCCGTGCCGGCGGTCGCGCAGGCGACCTGAGTGTCACTCCCTCAACCCCTCCCCGCCATCGCCACCTTCTTGATCATGAACCCCGCTGTCGGATCCACCGCATGCAGTAGTTCCTCCAGCTTTTCCACCGTAGGTGAAACCCTTCCACTCTAATATCGAGCCCAAGCCTCCGATGATGACGCGCCCATTCGCGCAGCCATCTCCCTCAGACTCAAACCGATCTCCACGCGCATGCGGTACAGCCATCGCGCCATCAGCGGTCTGGCGTCATTGGCATTGATCAGAAAGCGCCCGCCGCCCGAAGGAAGGATCTCCACCCGAAATCCCTTTCGATCCACGAGCGTTTCGAGAGCATCCGCGGCCATCGCGTCGGCATTCTTCTCGGATTTACCCTGAGTCAACACGCCGAGCTGCGGAATTTTGACGTCCCAGAATCGCGCGCCCCGTCCAGGCGCCGAGACTTTTCCTTCAAAGATCATGATCTATCGCCCTCAGGCGGACGCATGCTAGGCGATAGCATGCCTCTCGATGACCATCGAAAACGTTTCCTTGCCAAGCGACAGATAAACATGTCGCTCCGCCACCGTGAGCGCAAACGACATCCGTCGCTCCAGCCTGCCCGCGAGACTCGCCAGCCACCCTCGATCCACAGCGTACAGCTCAAGCGCTTCAACGCGATGAATCCGTTCGCCGGCGAGTCGAGCGGTCACCAACGCCGGATCCTTATGGGTATAGACGACCACGCGCGGCGCAGCCTTGCTCGCACGGTGAAGTCGCGCGGCATCTGGAGCGCCCACGTCGATCCACACCCGCAGGGCGCCGGTGAGATCGCGCACTGCGATCGTGGGCTCGTCGACATCGGATAGTCCGTTCGAGAAAGCTATGCCTTCGGCATGTTCGAGGCAGAACGCAAGCACGCGCGTGAGCATATAGTCCGCGGTTTCCGACGGGTGTCGCGCTACGCGCAACTCCAGCTGATCTGAAAAACACTGCGGTCCGAATCGGCGAGCTCGATCTCGAAGACGTGGACGGTCGCGCTGAGCGCCATGGCTTCACCTCGCGGTAGCGCGCCTAGGTCAGGAACAGGGCGCCCAGGCCAAGGAGCGTCGCGAAGCCGATGCAATCGGTGAAGGTGGTGAGGATCACGCCGGCCGACAGGGCGGGATCGATTCGCAGCCGCCGCAGTGTCAGCGGCACGATCACGCCCACCGCCGCCGCGGCCAGCAGGTTGATCAGCATCGCCGCACCGATGATCACGGCGATCTTCCAGGTGCCGAAGCGCAGACTCGTGATCACGCCGACCACCACGGCCCAGATCAATCCGTTCAACCCGCCGACGCCAATTTCCTTGAACAGCAGCCATCGCGCGTTCGCCCACTCCACCTGGCCCAGCGCCAGGCCGCGGATGATCAGCGTCACGGTCTGAGTGCCGGCGATACCACCCATGCTGGCCACCATGGGCATCAGCGCGGCGAGCGCGGCCACCTTCTCGATCGTGCCTTCGAAGCGCTGCACCACGAAGCTCGGCGAGCAATGGCGGTCAGCAGGTTGATTCCGAGCCACACCAGGCGCCGACGTGTCGAGACCAAGCACGCCGGCGAACACGTCTTCCTCATCGGCAAGGCCGACCATGCTCAGCACGGAGTGCGCCGCTTCCTCGCTGATGACGTCCACCACGTCGTCGATGGTGATGCGGCCGAGAAGCCGGCCTTCGGCGCTCACCACCGCGGCGGAGACCAGGTCGCGATCCTGGAAGATCTGCGGTGACTTCGTGCGCCGGCAAGGCAGGGTCGATGCGTGGCGCCTCGCCCTCGAGCATCTCGCCGACCGGGCGCTCCGGGTCCTCCGTGAGGAGCCGGGTCAATGCAATGGTGCCGAGATAGCGGTCGTGACGATCCACCACGAAAAGGCTGTCCGTTTTTTCCGGCAGCTCGCCCCGCATCCGCAGGTAACGCAGCACCACTTCAACCGAGACGTCGGGCCGCAGGCTCACCGTATCGGTGTTCATCAGGCCGCCGGCGCTGTCCTCCGGAAAGCTGAGCACTGTGCTCAGGCGCTCGCGATCCTGCTGATCCATCGACTTGAGCAGCTGACGGGTCACGGTCTCCGGCAGGTCGCCCACCAGGTCCGCCAGATCGTCGAGCTCCATGTCTTCGGCGGCGGCGAGCAGTTCTTCAGCATCCATGCCCTCGATCAGCGTGGAGCGCACGTTGTCGTTGAGCTCCAGCAGAACTTCGCCCTCGAGGTCGTGATCGACGAATTCCCAGACCATCTCACGCTGCGCGGCGGGCAGCGATTCGATCAGCAGCGCGATCTCGGAAGGATGCAGCGCATTGATCATGCGATGCGCGGGACGCAGCGCGCCCTGGCCCAGCGCGGCACGCAGCGCCTGCAGACGGCTTTCCTTCTCGGGTTTGATCTCTGCGTTCATCGGGCGTCCCGCGCCGCGGGGCGCGGCGGGAGTGTAGCCCGCGCGGGCGGAAAGGCAATCAGCCGTTGGAGACTAGATGCGGCCTCGGCTGGAACGGCTTCTCACCAGGCAGGCCGCTGTGTCGCGCGGTCACATGCGGGAAGGTTGCTGCGAAGCGTTCGGCCAGGCGTTCGGCGATGAACACCGAGCGATGCTGGCCGCCGGTGCAGCCGATGGCGACGGTGAGATAGCCGCGATTGCTTCGCTCGTACTCCGGAATACGCGCCTCGATGAATCGCGCGATGTCATCGATGAGCCGCCCGGCATCTTCCTGTGCCTCGAGGAACTGCACCACCTCCGCATCGCGCCCCGTGAGCTTGCGCAGGGAAGGCTCCCAGTAGGGATTGGGGAGCGAGCGGGCGTCGAATACGAAATCCGCATCGCCGGGAATGCCGTGCTTGAATCCGAAGGACTCGAACGTGAGCGACAGGTGGCCCTGCGTGTGCTGCTCGACGCGCTGATGGATGGTCTCGCGCAACTCGTGCATGCCCATGCCCGAGGTGTCGATGACCAGGTCGGCGGCGTTGATGATGGGCTCGAGGAGTTGGCGCTCGAGCGAGATGGCCTCGCGCAGGTCGACGTTTGCACGGCTCATCGGATGCTTGCGACGGGTCTCGGCGAAACGCCGCAGCAGTTCCTCGTCGCCCGTCACCAGGAACAGGACTTCGCACTGCAGGCCGCTGCGCTTCAGCTCGTCGATCAGCCTGGGCACGGTCGCGATTTCGGCAGCGGTATTGCGCGCATCGAGGCCGATGGCGGTGCGCTCGTAGGTCGCCTCCGCGCTGCGCACGGTGTGCGAGATGAACGGCTTGAGCAGCGCCGCCGGAATATTGTCGATGCAGTAGAACCCCAGGTCTTCGAGCATGTGCAGAGCCACGCTCTTGCCCGATCCAGATAGTCCGCTGACGATGATGATTCGCATGGTCGGTCCGCGTGCCGGGGCGCAGATGCGCGCCCCGGCACCGCTCAATCACATTGGCAGGGCGGAATGCCGCCCTTCGGCGGCGTGATGATCCTTGCGCTTCTCCTTGTGCTTCATCACGCAGCGGTCGAGCTTGTCGGTGAGGAGATCGATCGCGGCGTACATGTCGCCGTTGGTGGCATCGGCATGGATGGCGTTGCCGCTGACGTGGAGCGTCGCCTCCGCCTTGTGTCTCAGCTTTTCCACGGTCAGCACACAGTGCACGTCGATGACCTGCTCGAAATGCCGCGCGATTCGTTCAAGCTTCTTCTCCACGTAGCTGCGAAGGGCAGGAGTGACCTCGACATGATGACCGGTGAGGCTGAGCTGCATAGTGGTCTCCTTGGCGTTACATTAAACGGGTTCCCGCGCGACGGCGCTCGTTCGACGGCGCAATGCTCATCGCTTCGCGGTATTTGGCTACGGTGCGGCGCGCCACGGGGATTCCTTCACCCGATAGCATCTCGGCGATGCGGCCGTCACTCAGCGGGGTCTCGGCGTCCTCTTCCTTGATGAGCTTGCGGATCTTGGCGCGGATGGCCGTGGAGGAGGTGCCGGAACCGTCCGCGCCTTCCACCTGGCTCGAGAAAAAGTAACGCAGCTCGAAGACGCCGCGGGGCGTGTGCATGTATTTGCCCGAGGTGACGCGCGAGATGGTGGACTCGTGCATCTCGATCGCCTCGGCGATGTCCTTGAGGATCATCGGACGCATGTGCTCGTCGCCCAGCTCGAGGAACGCCGCCTGCCGTTCGACGATGGAGCGCGCCACTTTCATCAGTGTCTCGTTGCGGATCTCGAGGCTCTTCAGCAGCCAGCGCGCTTCCTGAAGCTGCGCGCGCATGGTGGCGTGGCTGGCGTTGCGGCCGATCAGGCTCGCGTAGCCCTGGTTCAGCCTGACGCGGGGCAACGTGGCGGAGTTGATCTCCACCGACCAGCCATGCTCGGTGCGCCGCACGAACACGTCCGGGATGACGTATTCCGCCGCGCCCGCGCTGATGATGGCGCCGGGCCGCGGATGGCAGGATCGCACCAGCGCCAGCGCAGCGGCCAGTTCCTCTTCGGTGGCGTGCAGCTCGCGCCGCAACAGGGTCAACTCACGGTCTGCGACCCGCTCGAGGTGGTGCTGGGCGATCTGGATCGCGAGCAGCAGGCCCGGCGTTTCAGGCTCCAGCTGCCGCAGCTGCAGCTCGATGCACTCGCTGACGGAGCGCGCTCCAACGCCGGGCGGATCGAGGGCCTGCACGAGCGCCAGCACCGGTTCGACCTCGGCGGGCTCGCAAACCACCTCGGGCTTCAGCGTGTTGGCGATCTCCTCGAGCGATTCGGTGAGGTAGCCGTCTTCGCTGATGGCATCCACGATCGCGCGGGCGATGGCCAGGTGGCGGGGCTCGAGCTTGCGCGAGAACCAGCTGCCCCAGGAGGTAGTCCTGCAGGGACTGCTTGGTCTCGTCGGCGAATTCCTGCTGGCGGTCGTCGTCGTCGCTTTGGCTCCAGGGCGTCTCGGAGGCTCCGGCGCTGCTGCTCGTTCCAGCTGTCCTCGACGACCTCGACCGTGCTTTCCGCCTTGCGCGCCGGTGGCTCGGGCGGAGCCGGCGGCTCTACGGCCTCGAGTACGCCGGTGGATTCGGTGTCTTCCACCGGCTCGAGCATGACGTTGCTTTCCAGCAGCTCGCGGATGTGCGCCTGCAGCTCGAGGGCCGGCATCTGCAGGAGGCGGATCGCCTGTTGCAGCTGCGGGGTCATCGTCAGTTGCTGACCCAGCTCGGAGCTGCAGGGACGGTTTCAACATGGTGGTGCGCGGGGCGCTGGTAGCCCCAGATCCTTTCCCTTGAAAAGACTCGCTACAAACGGAATGACTGGCCCAAGTACACCTCACGCACTTGGGGGTTGGCAAGGATTTCTTCCGCGGTTCCGGCGGCGATCACCGTCCCCTGGTTGACGATGTAGGCGCGGCCGCAGACTCCCAGCGTCTCGCGAACATTATGGTCAGTGATGAGCACGCCGATGCCGCGCGTCGTGAGCTCGCGGATGATGCGCTGGATGTCGATGACCGAAAGCGGATCGACGCCGGCGAAGGGCTCATCCAGCAGCATGAAGCGCGGCTCGGCAGCGAGCGCGCGCGCGATCTCGACGCGGCGTCGCTCGCCGCCGGAAAGCGAGATGCCCTGGGCTCTGGCGCACATGGCCGATGCGCAGCTCCTCGAGCAGCTCTTCCAGCCGTTGCTCGCGCGCCGCACGATCGAGATCGTCACGTGTTTCCAAGATCGCGAGCACGTTGTCTTCAACCGACAGCTTGCGGAACACCGAGGCTTCCTGCGGCAGGTAGCCCAGTCCCATGCGCGCCCGCTTGTGCATGGCGAGGTGCGTCAGATCGTCATCGCCGAGCATGACCTTGCCGGCATCGCACGGCACGAGCCCGACGATCATGTAGAACGCGGTCGTCTTGCCGGCGCCGTTGGGGCCGAGCAGGCCGACCACCTCGCCGTTCTCGACGGTGAGCGACAGGTCGCGAACGACCTGGCGGGATTTGTAGCTCTTGGCGAGACCGGTCGCGACGAGGGCGGTCATTCGGGCTGGTCGCCTTCGCCGCCGGGAGGCGGAGCGGTCGAGGGCTCGGGCTGCGGCGACTTGGCGCCGCCCGACTTGGGCGCGACCGTGATGCGCGTCTGCTTGCCCGCCTGGTTGGGAGCGCGGACCTTCTCGGTCTTCATGTCGTACACCAGCAGCGGCGCGCTGATCTGATACTGCCCATTGCTGAGCCAGGCATCGTTGGTGAACTTGCACCGTGCCGGCGGTGACTTCATACACGATGATGCCGGCGTGGCCGCGGGCGATCTCCGCGGAGGTCGAGCGTTGCTGTTCGAACTTCGCCGGCGCGCCCTTGATCGTCGCTTTGGTGATGCGGTTGTCGCGGAACTCGACGACCGCCTGATCGGATTGCATGCTGCCGCGCTGCTGGCCGGTCACCCGCACGTCGCCGTAGAAGGTCCAGCGGCTGTCCTTGAAATCGATGCCGCCGGAGGCCTCGGCGCGATTGGCGGTGATGGACACGCCGCATTGGGAAATGGACACATTGCGCATGACCGCCTTGCCGCTGCGCAGATCGGCTTCCAGGTCGCCGCCCGACTTGAAGACGATGTCCTCGCCGCACGCGCCGAACTCCGCTGCCTGCGCCGTGAGAGCGGCCACACAGGCACGCGGCTGTCAGCAGCGCCTTAGGGAGAAAAGCGGCCATGAATGTCCGATTCTAGCTGTACGTGCTCGTCCTTCAAGTTGGCGACGAGGCCGGTTGCATGAATTTCGCGCGATCCGAACGCCAGGGTAACCGGATCGCGGGTGTTCGCGATCTCCGTCTTCGTGTTGAAGGAGAGTTTTTCGGTACGTATCGTGGCGAGGTCGGTGGTACCGGGCAGGACTCCCACCACGCGAACGTTGCCCATCGAGCTCGATGTACTCGTTACCCTCACGCACGGTCCCGTGCTGCGCCGTCAGGGCCCACTGGCTGCTCCTTTCGCCCCGATAGGACATGTGCACATTGTCGAGGTCGACGCTGTCATCCTGGGAACGCTGGCGGATCACCTCCGCATCGAGGCGGAAGAGAGGCCGGCCATCCGCACCGGTTTCGATCAACTCCGCGTTGCGCGCCGAATAGCCTGGCTGTTCGGTCTGCGCATAGGCGACGGTGTCGCTTTCGGTGCGCCAGCGCTGTTGCCCGAGCAGCGCGGACCCGACCACTGCCGCGATGATGACGAGCGTGGCAATGCCGCGGGGAATCCTCATTTTCGTCCTTCGAGAAGGTACTCACAGACTTCGCGCACGGCGCCGCGTCCGCCCGGAAGCCGGGTGACGACATGCGCGGCGCGCCGCGCCGAAGGGTGAGCGTCCGGCACCGCGAAAGCCAGCCCCGCGATTTCCAGCAAGGGCACATCGACGATGTCGTCGCCGATGCAGGCGCACTCGCCGGGCTTCAGCGCCAGCCGTTTGAGGAGCTTGCGCAGCACGGGCAGCTTTTCATCCTCACCCTGCGTGACGTGCCTGATGCCCAGGTCGCGGCAGCGGCGCGCCACCATCGTCGAGCTGCGGCCGGAAATGACTGCGACCTCGATTCCGGCGCGGGCCACGGCGCGGATTCCCAGGCCATCGCGCACGTTGAACACCTTCAGCGTCTCGCCGCGCGGGCCGTAGTAAAGCCTGCCGTCCGTCATCACACCGTCCACATCGAGAACGAGCAGGCGGATCGAGCCCGGGAGCGCAGGCTTGCGTCGCGCGGGCTTCAGACGACGCCCGCGCGGAAAAGGTCATGCACGTTCAGCGCGCCGACGCAGCTTGCCATGCTCGTCGGCCACCGGAAGAGCAGTGATCTTGTGAACCTCCATCAGATGCACGGCTTCGGCGGCCAGCTCGCGCGGGCCGATCTTCTTGCCGTTTGGCGTCATCACTTGGCGCATCGTGGCCTTGTGCACGTCGATCATGCCGTCGAGGGCGCGACGCAGATCGCCGTCCGTGAAGACGCCGAGGATGTGATCCTTCGGGTCCACGACCAGTGTCATGCCCAGCCCCTTGCGCGACATCTCGAGCAGCCCGGCGCTCAGCAGGGCCTCCGGGGCCACTCGCGGAACCGCATCCCCGGTACGCATCAGATCTTCCACGTGCAGAAGCAGGCGCCGGCCGAGGTTGCCGCCCGGATGGGAGCGCGCGAAATCCTGGCGCGTGAATCCGCGGGCCTCGAGCAGCGCCACGGCAAGCGCGTCGCCCATTGCCAGCGTCGCCGTCGTGCTGGCCGTGGGCGCGAGATTCAATGGACATGCTTCCTCGGGAACGCTGACGTCGATCACGACGTTCGCGGCACCTGCCAGCGTCGAGCGCGCCGTGCCAGTCATGACGATGAGGGGAACTCCCAGACGCTTCAGGTGCGGCACCAGCATGACGAGCTCGGGCGTCTCGCCGGAATTGGAAATGGCGAGCACGACGTCGGTGCGCGTGATCATTCCAAGGTCGCCGTGCCCCGCCTCGGCCGGATGCATGAAGAATGCCGGCGTGCCGGTGCTGGCGAGCGTGGCGGCAATCTTGCCGGCCATATGACCGGACTTGCCCATGCCGGTGACGACTACTCGTCCCTGGCAGCCGAGGCAGATCCGACAGGCCGCGGCGAAGCGCTCATCGACCCGGGAAAGCAGTGCTTCGACGGCGCGCGCTTCGATGCTCAGGGCTCTGCGTGCTGAGCTCACGAGCTGAGCATCGTCGGCTGAGGCGTGGGCGGGCTGCATGGCGGCAATGCTAGCGCGAAAGCCCATGCCGCGGTGCCCGCCTGCTAAACTCCTGCGCCCAGTCGCCGCACCGAGCACCCATGAATCCACAGGAAATAGCCGACCTGATCCGTGCGGGCCTGCCGGGCGCTGAGGTGCGAGTCGAATCGGACGACAACACCCATTTCGCCGCTCGCGTCATCGCACTGGAGTTCACCGGCAAACGCAGCCTGATGCGCCATCAACTGGTGTATCGCACCTCGGGTGAGCGCATGGGGCGGGAGATCCATGCTCTTTCGATCGAGGCTCTGACGCCCGAAGAGGCCGGTTAGCTCGATGGACAAGTTGCGGATCGCCGGTGGCGCGACTGCTCGAGGGCGAGGTGCGGATCTCCGGGGCGAAGAACGCCGCGCTGCCCATTCTGGCCGGCGCGCTGCTGACGGAAGAGCCGGTAGTCGTCGGCAACGTCCCGCACCTGCAGGACATCACCACGACTATCGAGCTGGTCGGGCGCATGGGCGCGCGCGTCACCCTGGATGAGCACATGCGCGTGGAGGTGGACGCTTCGTCGCTGACGGAGTTCGCGGCTCCCTACGATCTCGTGAAGACGATGCGTGCATCGATCCTCGTGCTCGGTCCACTAGTGGCGCGTTTTGGCAAGGCGGACGTCTCGCTGCCCGGCGGCTGTGCAATCGGCGCGCGGCCCGTGAACATTCACGTCGCGGGATTGCAGGCGATGGGTGCGGACATCACCATCGAAGGCGGATACATCCGCGCGCGCGCGCAGAGGCTGAAAGGCGCGCGACTGTTGCTGGACACCGTGACGGTCACCGGCACCGAGAACCTGATGATGGCCGCGACGCTCGCCGACGGCGAGACCGTGCTGGAGAACGCGGCGCGCGAGCCTGAAGTCGTGGATCTCGCGAACTTTCTCATTTCCATGGGCGCCAAGATTACGGGCGCCGGCACGAACAAGATCGTCGTGCAGGGCGTGAAGCGATTGCATGGCACTGAATACGAGGTGCTGCCCGACCGCATCGAAGGGGGAACGTACCTCCTGGCGGGCGCGATCACGCGCGGCCGTGGTTCGAATCAAGAACACGCGGCCCGAACATCTCGATGCGGTGCTCGGCAAGCTCACCGAAGCCGGGCGCGAAGGTGGGCATCGGCGACAACTGGGTCGAGGTTGACATGCGCGGACGGCGGCCGAAGGCGGTGGATGTGCGCACCGCGCCTTATCCAGCGTTTCCCACGGACATGCAGGCGCAGTTCGCGGCGCTCAACACCGTGGCGGACGGCGTCGGCACCATCATCGAGACGATCTTCGAGAATCGCTTCATGCACATGCTCGAGATGCGGCGGCTCGGCGCCGAGATCCGGCTCGAGGGCAATACGGCGATCATCCACGGCGTCGAGAAGCTCAACGGCGCACCGGTGATGGCCACTGATCTGCGCGCCTCCGCGAGCCTGGTGCTCGCGGGCCTCGTGGCGGAAGGTCAGACCGACATCGAGCGCATCTATCACATCGACCGCGGCTACGAGGCGATCGAGGAGAAGCTGTTGCAGCTAGGAGCGAGCATTCGTCGAGTGCCCAACTAGGGCGAAAGTCAGACGGAGCGAACAGTATGCGCATCGGCAATGATCGGACTCGGCCGCATGGGCGCGAACATGGTGCGCCGGCTGCATGCGCGGCGGACACGAATGCGTGGCGCTACGATCGGGAACGCGGAAGCGGTCAAGGGCCTGGCAGCCGAAGGCGCGCGCGGCGCTCACTCGCTTGCGGAGTCTCGTGGCGGCGCTGCCTGCACCGCGCGCCGTGTGGATCATGGTGCCTGCGGCCATCGTCGACGCGTGATCGCCGATCTGCGTCCGCTGCTGAAGTCGCGGGCGACATCGATCATCGACGGCGGCAACTCCCACTACCACGAAGACATCCGGCGCGCCCAAGAGCTGCGCGCGGCGGGCATTCACTACGTGGATGTCGGCACGAGCGGCGGCGTGCTGGGCCTCGAGCGCGGTTTCTGCCTGATGATCGGCGGCGAGCGCGAGGTCGTCGCGAGCCTCGCAGCCGATGTTTGCGACTCTTGCTCCGGGCGGCGCGGCGAGCGCGCGCGGCACCGCCCCGCAGGGCTACCTGCATTGCGGGCGCTCATGGCGCCGGGCACTTCGTCAAGATGGTCCACAACGGCATCGAGTACGGGCTGATGGCCGCCTACGCTGAAGGCTTCAACATTCTGCAGCGCGCCGACGCCGGGCTTGCGAGCAGCGCCAGGCGATGCGGAGACCACGCCGCTCGGCGCAGCCGGAGCTGTTCCAGTACACGATTCGACGTTGCGGCGCGATCGCCGAGCTGTGGCGGCACGGCAGCATCATCATCGTCGCAGCTGCTGGATCTGACCGCGGCGATGCTCGCGGAGGATCCGCAGCTGGCGAGCTTCACGGGCCGCGTCTCCGATTCCGGCGAGGGCCGCTGGACGCTGCAGGCGGCGATCGAGGAGGGCTGCGCCGGCCTACGTGCTGAGCGCTGCGCTGTTCTCGCGCTTTACCTCGCGCGACGCAGGCGGAGTTCGCCGACAAGCTGCTGTCGGCGATGCGGCTCGGCTTCGGCGGGCACGTCGAGAAGCCGCACGGTCCTGAAGCCGAATGGAGCAGGCACCAGGATCCGACGCCCTGGTGCTGTTCGGCGCCACCGGCGATCTGTGCCATCGCAAGATCTATCCCGGCTCTGTATCACCTCGTGCGAGCGCGGCCGGCTCAACATTCCGGTCATCGGGGTCGCGCGCGCGGGCTGGAACGCCCGAGCAGCTCGTGGAGCGCGTGCGCGACAGCGTGCGCGCACGTCGTGCCGAAGCACGATGCGAAGCCTGGTCGAGAAGCTCAGCTCGCTGCTGCGTTACGTCGACGGCGACTACGCCCAGGACGCGACCTTCATCGCGCTGCGCAAGGCGCTGGGCGAGGCGCAGCGCCCGCTGCACTATCTGGCGATTCCGCCGAGCATGTTCCCGGTCGTGGTCCAGCACCTCGGCGAAGTCGGGCTGCGCGGGCGAAGCGCGCGTCGTCGTCGAGAAGCCCTTTGGGCGCGATCTCGCCTCGGCGCGCGAGCTCAACCGCGTGCTGCATGCGCGTGCTGCCTGAGACGCTCGATCTTCCGCATCGACCATTTCCTCGGCAAGGAGCCGGTGCAGAACCTTCTCTACTTCCGCTTCTCCAATTCCTTTCTCGAGCCGGTGTGGAACCGAAATTTCGTCGCGAGCGTGCAGATCACCATGGCGGAGAAGTTCGGCGTCGAGGGCCGCGGCCACTTCTACGAGGAGGCGGGCGCGATCCGCGACGTCGTGCAGAACCACCTGCTCGAAGTCGTGGCGCTGCTCGCGATGGAGCCGCCTGTGAACAGCGGGGCCGAGGCGCTGCGCGACGAGAAGGTGAAGGTCTTCAAGGCCATCGCGCCCGCTGCGCCGCGCAGCATCTGGTGCGCGGCCAGTATCGCGGCTATCGCAGCGAGCCCGGCGTCGCGGCCGACTCGAAAGTGGAAACCTACGCCGCCCTCCGTCTCGAGATCGATTCATGGCGCTGGAGCGGCGTGCCGTTCTACATCCGCGCGGGCAAGCACCTGCCGGTGACGGCGACGGAAGTCGTCGTCGACTTGCGGCCACCGCCGGCGCGCATCTTCGACGACCTGCCCTGGCGGCGGCCCAATCATCTGCGCTTCCGTCTCGGCCCGGACGTGGCCATCGCGCTCGGCGCAAACGCCAAGGAGCCGGGCGTCGACATGCATCGGCCGCGACGTGGAGCTTTTCGTGTCGCAGGATCAGGGTGACGATGCCGACGCGTACGAACGACTGATCGGCGACGCACTCCGCGGCGATGCGACGCTGTTCGCGCGGCAGGACGAAGTCGAAGCCGCCTGGAAGATCGTCGATCCCGTTCTGGGCGGGGCCGCTGCGGCTCATGAGTATGAGCCGGGGACTTGGGGGCCAGCCGGCGCGGAAGAGTTGATCGACGGGCCCTGCGGCTGGCACGACCCGGGCGCGGACGCGCAGGGCTGGACGCGCTCTTGCGTGGACGGATCAGGAATCGAAAACCCAGGTGGGCACGTGGCGCCATCCGGCGCATAGCTCGGCATCCAGGCTGGCGTGCTGCGGGCAGAGCGCCGCCACGCATTGCCAAAACCGCTTCGAATGGTTCATGTGCAGCGTGTGCGCGAGCTCATGGATCAACAGGTAGCGCACCACCTCCGGGCGCTGGAATAAAAGGCAGCAGTTGAGACTGATCGTGCCGCGCACCGAGCAGCTTCCCCAGCGGCTGCGCTGGCGGCGCACCACCAGCTTCGAATACCGCAACCCCGAATCCCGCGCCGCACCGGCTAGCATCGGCGAAAGTATTTCGGAACCTTTCGTCATCAACCATCGGCGCAATGCCTGCCGCGTGGCGCTAGCATCGCCGGTATTCCCCGAAATACTCAGCACGCCGGCCCCACCATCCCGGACGCGCGGGCGGCCAGCGCCACCAGAGAGATGCACGCGCCAGCTCTCGCCGCAGGCGCTGAGCTCGATGCGCTGCGGCGGAAATGGCTGCTCGGGTACCACGTGCCGCCGGGCCTCGGCGCGTTTGCTCTCGATCCACGTCCGGTGCTGTTCCACGAAGCGGGCTATCGTGCGATGCAAAGTCCGCACCGGCGCCACCACCTCGACCCTGCCAGTTCGGAAAACGCGCACGGCCAGGTGCCGCGCGCGCCGGCTCTCGCGAATTGTCCAGTCTGCCGATCCATCCGCGGACCAAAGCGACAGCTGCGGAGTCGTCTGTTGCGAATCAAACATCGGTGGCGCACCAGACCTCGACATCGGCGCAGCCCGAAACGGCGCGCCAGGCGATCGACCCGGAATCGCGCTTGATGAATGCAGCCAACGCATCCCACTTCTCGCGCCCCACGACCACCATCAGCACGTGCTCGACGCGGTTCAGCAGTTCGGGAGTGACCGAGATGGCCTGCATTCCGTCGGGCCTTTGCACGTCGACGGCGAGATGGCCGACCGACCGTTCGAGGTCATCGCCGCTGAACAGGGACGCCGTGTGTCCGTCGGTGCCCATGCCCAGCAGGCCGAAGCGGATTGGGGCCGAACACCCGGCAAGCTGTCGCTCGTAATCAGCTGCCGCTTCCTGCACGCCAAGCTCCGTGCGCACGCGAAGCACTCTGTCTTCGCCGAGTCTCAAACCCTGCAGCAGCGGCAGCGAAGCCCGGTAGTTGCTCGCTTCCGAAGTGGGTGGCACGTAGCGCTCGTCTGAATACAGCACATTGAGAGACGCGCCTGCCCTCGGCGGCCGTGCGCCTAGCTCCTCGTAGGCAGGGCGAGGCGTGTTCCCGCCCGAGAGCATCAAGCCGCCACCCGCTTCCAGCGCCTGCTTCAGCCGCTCCACGAGCGCTGCATCGAGCGATTCCCGGTCATCGAAGCGCCGGATGTTCACTGGATCCTCGGCCGTTCGATCACCTTGATGCTCACGGTCTGGGGCCGGCCATCGCGCAGTACCTTCACTGAGATCGAAGTGTCCGGGCGATGGGCGGCGACGCGCGCGAACGCATCGCGCGCACTCTGCAATGGCGTGCCGTCCATCTCGAGCAGCATGTCGCCGCGCCTCAGGCCCGCCTTGAGTGCGGGGCTGCCCACGTACAGGTTCGTCAACAGCACGCCGTGCTGGGAGAGCCCGAACTGTGCTGCCTGCTCCTCGGTGATGTCCTGCGGCACGATGCCAATCCAGCCGCGCACCACCCGGCCGCGGGCGATGATGTCGTCCATCACGCCGCGAACCATGTTCACAGGAATGGCAAATCCGATGCCTTCCACTCCCAGGCTCTTGGCGACGATCGCGGTGTTGATGCCTATGAGCGCACCGGTGCTGTCGACCAGGGCGCCGCCCGAATTTCCCACGTTGATCGCGGCATCGGTCTGGATGAAATCCTCGAACGAAGCGAGTCCCAGTTGCTGGCGGCCCGTGGCGCTGACAATGCCGTGCGTGACCGTCTGCGACAGGCCGATCGGATTGCCGATAGCGAGCACCACATCACCCACTCTCAGCCGGTCCGAGCGGCCGAAGGGAGCGACCGGCACGGGCGTGAGATCGATGACCAGCACGGCCAGGTCCGTGTCGGGGTCGCGGCCGACGATGCGGGCATCCGCGGTTCGCCCGTCCGCGAGCTGCACGTTGATCGATTCGGCCTTCTCGATGACGTGGTGGTTGGTGACGATGTGGCCCTGCGCGTCGACGATGACCCCGGAGCCCAGGCTGCGCTCGACCCGCTGCTCATAGCGGGGCCACATCTGGCCGAAAATCTCATCCAGCGTGGAAGGCGCGACGCGCTCGGTCACGAGCCTCGCGGTATAGATGTTCACCACGGCCGGCGCGGCTGCCTGACACGGCATTTGCGTACGTTGCGCGTGCGCCCGACGGCGACGCCGGCAGAGGGAGTGTGGTGGCGGGCGGTAGCAGCTACAGCCTGCGGTCTGACGCAGGTCCGGACGCAAAACCACGAGCAGGAACGCGATGGCAAGCCCTGCCACCACCGAGCCGGCCAGAAATGCGAGCACACCGCCCCAAGTTTTCGCCGACATGGCGCGAATCCTCCCGGCCCGGGGCCGTTTTTCGTTTGTGTATAATGCGCCGCCCCCCGCGAGCCGGAAACTCCAACCCAGCGTTCGAGTGCGCGCCGAGCCCGGCCGGGCGGTCAGATGACGCACTGGGAGAGTCCACTCGATGGCGGATCATGAAGTCGGTGGCGAGGCGGAAGTCGACGCAAGCCGACGCAAGTTTCTGACAACGGCCACGGTTGCCACCGGCGCGGTAGGCGCCGCTTTCACCCTGGTTCCCTTCATCACCTCCTGGAAGCCGTCGGAGCGGGCGCGTGCGCTTGGGGCTCCGGCGGAGTTCGACGTTTCCAAGCTCGAGCCCGGGCAGATGGCGACGCTCACCTGGCGCAAGCAGCAGATCTACGTCGTGCGCCGCACTCCTGAGATGGTGGCGAGCCTGAAGAAAGACGATGGCGAGCTGAAGGACGCCGCGTCGGCGAAGTCCGACCAGCCGTACTACGCGCGCAACGAGATCCGTTCGCGCAAGCCTGAATTCCTGGTGCTCATCGGCAATTGCACGCACCTCGGCTGCCTGCCCAAGCCGCGCTTCGAGGCAGGGCCAGCCGAGCTCGGCGCGGACTGGCCCGGCGGATTCTTCTGCCCCTGCCACGGTTCGCGCTTCGATCTGGCCGGCCGCGTGTTCGAGGGCTCGCCGGCCTCGGTCAATCTGCGCGTCCCGCCTTACGCATTCGCGAACGAGCACACCCTGGTCGTCGGCGTGGATGAAGCGAAAGGAGTCGCGTGATGGCGATTCCTGCGGCCACCGGCCGCCATCTGCGCCGCCGCCCGGGTCGCCCAGGACGGGCTTCAAAGGCTGGCTCTACAAGCGCATTCCCGGTCGAGGAATTCATCTCCGACCAGCTCACCGGCTACTACGCGCCGAAGAACTTCAACATCTGGTACTACTTCGGCTCGCTGGCGCTCGCGTGCTGGTGCTGCAGCTCGTCACCGGCATTTTCCTCACCATGTTCTACAAGGTGGGTGAGGCCACGGCGTTCGACTCTGTCGAGTTCATCATGCGGGAGGTGAGGGCGGCTGGCTGATCCGCTACCTGCACACCACGCGGCGCGTCGTTCTTCTTCATCGTCGTGTACCTGCACATGTTCCGCGCGCTGCTGTACGGGTCGTACAAGGCGCCGCGCGAGCTGCTGTGGCTGCTTCGGCATGGCGGTGTATCTGGCGCTCATGGCTGAGGCATTCATGGGCTACGTGCTGCCCTGGGGCAACATGTCCTTCTGGGGCGCGCAGGTCATCGTGAACCTCTTCGGCACCATTCCCGTGATCGGCGGCGGGGCTGGTCGAATGGATCCGCGGCGACTATGGCATCGCCGATGCCACGCTGAACCGCTTCTTCTCGCTGCACGTGGTGGCCATGCCGCTCATCCTGCTGCTGCTGGTGGTGTTCCATCTCGTCGCGCTGCGCGCGCACGCGGCTCGAGCAACCCGGACGGCATCGAGATCAAGGACAAGGTCAACGCCGAGCGGCAAGCCGACTCGACGGCATTCCGTTCCATCCCTACTACACGATCAAGGACGTGGTCGGCGTCGGGGTGATGTTCATCCTGCTCGCGATCGTCGTGTTCTTCGTGCCGACGCTCGGCGGCCTGTTCCTCGAGGCGCCGAATTTCGAGCCCGCCAACCCCATGTCCACCCCCGAGCACATCGCGCCAGTGTGGTACTTCACGCCCTACTACGCGATTCTGCGCGCGGTGCCGGATCAAAAGATCGGCGCGCTGCTGATGTTCCTGGCGGTGGCCGTCTTCCTCTTCCTGCCCTGGCTCGATCGCTCGCCGGTGAAGTCGATGCGCTATCGCGGGTGGATGTCCGCGACGGCGCTGACGCTCTTCGCCATCTCCTTCCTGGTGCTCATGTACCTCGGGCTGCAGCCGGCCGAGGGGCTGTACGTGATCCTCGCGCGCATCTTCTCGGTGATCTACTTCCTGTTCTTCATCCTCATGCCGCTGGTATACGCGCATCGAGCAAGGTGAAGACGCCGCCGGAGCGGGTGACCTACGATGCGCACTAGCCAGCGGGCCGTCATGTTGGCACTCTGCTGCTGAGCGCGGCGGCATCGCGTTGCGCCGAGCACGGGGGTGGCGCCAGCTGGCAGGCTCTGCACGCCGGCAACGATGTCGAAGAACCTCGCGTCGCTGCAGCGCGGCGCACGCAATTTCATGGGCTATTGCTTCGGCTGCCATTCGCTCAAGTACCAGCGGTACTCGCGCACCGCCGAGGATCTGTCGATTCCGGAAGAAGACTTCTCCAAGTTCCTGCTGCCGCCGGGCACCAAGCCGACGGACTACATCGTGAGCAGCCTGCCGCCGGCCGATGCCGAGGCGTGGTTCGGCAAGGCGCCGCCGGATCTGTCGCTGATGGCGCGCGCGCGCAGCCCCGACTACATCTACCAGTTCTTCAAGACTTACTACGTCGACCCGTCGAAGCCGACCGGCGTCGACAATCTGCGGCTCGCTGCGACGGCCATGCCTCACGTGCTGTCCGAGCTCGAGGGTGCTGAAGAAAGCGGTGTTCAAGGACGCCGGCGGCCAGCAGGCTGTTCGATCGCTTCGAGACGCTAGCACCCGGCCGGCTCTCGCGCGGAGGAGTACGACGACTTCGTGCGCGACACCGTCAATTTCCTCGACTACGTGAGCGAGCCGAGCCAGGCGCACCGCCGCGCGCTCGGCGTCTGGGTCGTGCTGTTCCTGCTGCTCTTCACCTGGCTGGCCTGGCTCCTGAAGAAGGAGTACTGGAAAGACGTGCACTGACCGCGCGTCGCAATCGGGGCGGCGGCCAGTGTCCGGGAGCGATATCTTGTCGAGCAGACGATCCATCATGACGCTGTTCTCGGCTCCCAACGATCCGTGGAGTCATCGCACGCGCATCGTGCTGGCGGAGAAGGGCATCGGCATCGACATCGTGAGCGTCGAGCCGGGCCGATTTCCGGAGGACCTGCTCGATCTCAATCCGTATCACAGCGTGCCGACGCTGGTCGACCGCGATCTCGTTCTGTACGACTCGCGCGTCATCGTCGAATATCTCGATGAGCGCTTTCCGCACCCGCCGCTGATGCCGGTGGATCCGGTCACGCGGGCGCAGTTCCGGCTCGCCCTGTATCGCATCGAGCGCGACTGGTACGGCCTCGTGCAGCAGATCGATGCGGAGCCCGACAAAGAGGCGCAGCTGCGCTTCAAGAAGATGCTGCGTGACACGGTGCTCGCGAGCACCGACCTCTTCAAGGTCAAGTCCTTCTTCCTTTCCGACGACTTCTCGCTGGTCGATGCGACCATTGCGCCGGTGCTGTGGCGCCTGCCGGTCTACGAGATCGACCTGCCGCCGCAGGCGCAGCCGATCATCAAGTACGCGGGCCTGATGTTTGCACGGCCCGGGTTTCGCGACAGCCTGTCGGAGGCGGAGCGGGACATGCGGCTGGCTTGACCGCAGTTCAGGCTTCGAAGGCGTGCGGAATCCATTGCACGCGCGGCTGCTGAGCCGTCACGCCCGTTACCACGATCACATCGAACCGGGCTGGCAAGGCCGCGAGATCGCGCCGTTGCTGCAGTAGCAGTTGCGACGCACGAACGATGCGGCGCTGCTTGCGCAATCCGACGCTTGCCGCCGCTCCTCCGTATTCCTCGCTCGAGCGCGTGCGCACTTCGACGATCAGCAGCGCATCGCCCAGGCGCGCCACGAGGTCGAGCTCGCCGAGTCGCCGGCGATAATTTCTCAGCAGCACGATTGCGCCGCGCTCTTCGAGGTAGCGCGCGGCTATGTCCTCCGCGCCTTGTCCGATCTGGCGACGATCCATGTCGCTTTTCCTTTGGCGTCAGTTAGTCGTGGGGGTTGGGATGAGACGCGCCGAGCCATCCTGCATCTGCGCCCACGCCAGCTCGCGTTGCACGCGCCGCTCCGCATCGAGAGTCAGCCTGCCGGTGAGCCCGTCCAGCGTCACAGCGCCTGGCTTTACGCCGCGCAGGCTCGTTGCGAGCCGGTACGCGTCGTACCCGAACGCGAAGAGACGATTGCGTCGCGGCCCGCCGGTGGGCCATGCATCGCGTATGGAAGCGCGAACGCTGTCGGCAGGCTCACCGCCCAGCATCCATGGCATGTCCGGAAACATGAGGCCTTGCATGTCTTCGTTGGCCATGGGATCCGGTTCATAGGCATCGGAGGTCGCGTAGGTCGCAATGTCGCCGGCGTAGTGGAAGCGCAGCTGCGGGCGCATCAGGCGCGCGCTGGCGGCCTGACTCGGCACGAAAATGAAGTCCACGTCGCCGCGCCGGCGCGGCTCGAACTGCAGCTTGCTGCCGAGAATGGATTCCAGCCGCCGGTGACGCGCGTTGCTGTCGCTGATGCGCAGCACCTGCGTGATCTCGGGTGCCCAGTCCGTAAGCGTCGCATCGTAAGGAGCGCTGCCCATCAGGACGCCGCCGCGAGCCGTGAGCTCCTGCTCGAATGCTGCAAGGACTCGTGTGCCCCAGTCTCCCAGCGGAACGAGGGCCACGCCGCGCTTCCTGCCCTCAGAGACCATGCGGCGCGCCACCTGGCGAGCCTCATCCTCGGGCGAGAGCGCGAACTGATAGAAGCCCTCGGGTGCGGGACGATCCGCCGGCAGGAAGTTGAGCGCGAGAACCGGTGGGCGGGGCGACTCGAGTTCGGCCGCGGCAGTGACTTCATCGCGCGTCAATGGGCCCACAATGAGCTCCGCGCCTTCGGCATTCGCGCTCGCGATGGCCTCCGCGGCGCTCAGCTCGGCAGTGTCGTACACCCGGATTCGCGGCCTCTCGCTCGGCGGCGCCTGGTAGTAGGCGGTCATGAATCCCTCGCGCACGCTGGTGGCTGCGGCGCCCGCCCGCCCGGACAGCGGGAGCAGTAGAGCGATATGCGCAATGCGTTCCACTGGCCCCACTTCCATGCCCAGCAGTTCCACACGCACGGCCTCCTCGGCCGGGTGGCTTGGATTGCGAGCGCGCCAGGCGTCGATCTCCGGCGCGGCCGCGGCGGGATTCCTGGCGGCCGAGGCTGCCAGAGAGGCCAGCTCGAGCCAGCCGCGGACCACGCGATCAGCGGCGGTGCGCGGCTCTATTTTGATACCGCGCTCGCTGGCATCGCGCAGCGAGCGCAGCAAATCGCGGCGCGCTGCACTGCGTTCCTGGCTGTTCGCCAGCCAGCGCTCGCGGGCCATCTCGGCTCGCACCGCATCCGCGGGCCTGCCGGCCGCAAACGCGACGCGCCCCTTCAATTCGAAGAATCGCCCCGCCGACGGATTGGTGCGCGGCTCGGCGACCGCCGCGAAGTGTTGCCAAGCCTGCTGGGTCTGCGAGCGCGCCAGGGCCAGCTCGACGCCGAGCATCTGTTTTTCGAAAGCCTGTTCTGGCGTCAGCGGAGGCGCGATGCTGGTGAGCAGTCGCTGCGCGTCATCCGCCTGTCGCGCCTGCAGGTATTCGCGGGCCGCGAGGAGGAGGAAGGCATTCTGCTGCGTTCCGCTGTTCTGCGCTGCAAGCTGTTCATAGGTTCGCGCCGCTCCTGCGTGGTCGCCCTGCTGGGCCTGCGACTGCGCGCGATCGGCCGAAGGCGGCATGCCGGACATCGGACCGAGGCTGCTGGGGCATCCCGTCAGCAGGATTGACGCAGCGATCACGATCGGAAAAAAAGCCCAGCGCGCCTGTCGCATCGGTTGAAGAGCCTCTCGTTGGGGGGCAGGATGCCCGGGCCGCATCCTGCGGCATCAGGCGGGAAGTATAGTGGTCAAACCCCAGGGTCGGCTCGAAGTCATCGCCACCCCTATTGGCAATCTGGCCGATTTGTCCCCACGTGCCCGCGATGCGCTGGCCGGGGCCGATCTCATCGCCGCGGAGGACACGCGCCATACCGGCGTGCTGCTGCAGGCGATCGGCGTGTCGCGCCCGCTCATCTCGCTCCATGAACACAACGAGGCCGGCCGCATTCCCGAGCTATTGAAGCGGCTGGAATCGGGCGAAATCATTGCGCTGGTGAGCGATGCCGGCACGCCGTTGATGTCCGATCCCGGCTTCGAGCTGGTGCGCGAGGCGGCGGCCCGTGGAATTACCGTGCAGACCATACCCGGCGCCTCTGCGATAACCGCTGCGCTCGCGGTTGCGGGCCTGCCCACCGACCGGTTTTGCTTTGAGGGGTTTCTCCCTGCACGCGATGGGGAGCGCCGCACCCAGCTTGCAGCGCTCGCGGATGAGTCCCGCACCCTCGTTTTTTTTGAGGCGCCGCATCGCATCGCGCAAACCCTCGCGGACATGGCCTCGACGTTCGGCTCCGAGCGTCCCGCTGCCGTCGCGCGCGAGCTCACCAAGCTGCATGAGACCGTGTATAGGGGAACGCTCTCGGAACTGGTGGATCAGGCGGGTAAAGACGCGAATTTCGCGCGCGGTGAGATCACGCTTGTCGTTCAGGGAGCGCCTGTTTCCGCATTCGCCGTCGATGCTCGCCTACTCGCTCGCACCGTAGCTTTGCTCGCGAAAGAATTGCCGCCCGGGAAGGCCGCGTCGCTCGCCGCGCAGCTGACCGGCGCCACGCGAAGCGAGGCCTACGAGCTCGCAATCCGCAAGGAATAACTTGATTTGACTTGTCCCCGGCAGCCTCTATGGTGTGCGCGGGAGTCGGCCGGGCAATCGCTGTCTCCGCGCGAGCGGGGAGGGAGGAAAGTCCGGGCTCCGGCGAATAAGGTGCCAGGTAACGCCTGGGGGGCGCGAGCCCACGGAAAGTGCAACAGAAAATAAACCGCCTAAGCGCCGGCAACGGCGCCGGTAAGGGTGAAACGGTGCGGTAAGAGCGCACCGCGTCGGTGGCAACACTCGACGGCACGGCAAACCCCACCTGGAGCAAGGCCAAATAGGGAAGTAGTGGCGCACATCGCGAGATGTGTAGCCGCAGCGGTATTCGCCCGCGCTTCCGGGTAGGCCGCTCGAGGCTCACGGCGACGTGTGTCCTAGAGGAATGATTGCTCACGACAGAACCCGGCTTACAGGCCGACTCCTTTTTTCGCGGGAAAGTTTTGGCGCGAAGACGCGCCAAAAACTTTCCCGCGGGGGATGAAAAAGAGTCCTAGGGGCGGCCCGGCGGAATCTTTTGCTTTTCCGGAATGGGAAAATGGGGCGTCCAGTGGGGCGGACGCTCAACTACTGTATGAGTTTCAGTCGCCAAACTGCTGATTGATAAGTCGCGAGCGCGCGCGATACTGTTCAAACACCTTCCCTGTTCACCATAAGTTGTTGGCACTGCGACGAATTTCGCAGTTTTCCCAATTGACATAGCGTGCCAGCGATTCCTATAGTGGCGCCAAGTGGGAGAAAGTGGGGGGAGATGGGCGAAGTCCTCGCCTCAGGTCCATGTTTCGCGGTGCCAACAAAGTTTCCTTGGACGACAAGGGCCGGATGGTCATGCCGACCCGCTATCGAGAGCGGATCCTCGAGCGTGGCAACGGAAAGCTAGTCATCACCGTCGATCGGGACCAGTGCCTCCTCCTTTATCCGCTGCCCGACTGGGAAGAGATCGAACGCAAGCTGATGGGCCTGCCGAACCTGAACGCGCAGTCGCGGAGACTGCAGCGGCTCATGGTGGGCCATGCCACCGATCTCGACCTCGACGGGCACGGAAGGATCCTGGTGCCGCCGGAGCTTCGCGAATTCGCGGGGCTCGGGCGGGCGGGAATGCTGGTCGGTCAGGGAAATCGATTCGAGCTCTGGGATGAGGCGCGCTGGAGCGCGCGTCGCGACCAGTGGCTGAAGAGCGATGAAACCACGACCGACCTGCCCTCCGAGCTCGATTCGCTGACGTTCTGACGCCAGCGAATCCAGCTCGGGTGGCTTGAAGTTGGGGAGGCGCGTCCTTGCACACAGCCGTGCTTGTCGAGGAGGCGCTTGCGGCGTTGGCTCTCGAGGCGGATGGGTTTTATGTCGATGCGACGTTCGGGCGCGGCGGCCACGCGGCACGGATACTCGAGGCCCTGGGTAGAGCAGGCCGCCTGCTCGCGATCGACCGTGATCCGCAGGCCATTCAGGCTGGCCACGCGCGATTTGCCGGCGAAGTGCGGCTTACGCTCCTCCACGCGGCGTTTGCCGATCTTGGGACGCTCGTGCCGGCAAACGCGCTCGGCCGTACGTGTCGCGGCGTGCTGTTCGACCTCGGCGTCTCCTCGCCCCAGCTCGACGATCCGCAACGCGGCTTCAGCTTCCGCGCGGACGGTCCGCTCGACATGCGCATGGACCCGACACGCGGCGCACCGGTTTCAGATTGGCTCGCTCACGCGGGCCTCGACGAGATTCGCGAGGTGATTGCGAATCTGGGAGAAGAGCGGTTCGCCCGCCGGGTGGCGGAAGCGATCGTGGAGGCGCGCCGCGAGCGGCCCATCACGCGAACCAGTGAGCTGGCGGCGCTCGTCGCCCGCGCAGTGCGGACCCGTGAACCCGGCAAGCATCCGGCCACTCGCACCTTCCAGGCGCTGCGGTTGTTCGTCAACGACGAGCTGGGACAGGTCGAGCGCGGGCTCGAGGCCGCTTTCGACGTGCTCGCCGTCGGCGGCCGGCTGGTCGTCATCAGCTTTCACTCGCTCGAAGACCGGATCGTCAAGCGCTTCATGCAGCAGCGCGCGCGCGTCGATCCCGCTTTGGCGCAACTGCCGATGGTCCCCGATGATGCGCGACCCAGCCTGAAGATCGTCGGGCGCAAGTTACGGCCCGGCACGGCGGAACGGTCCGGCAATCCCCGCTCGCGCAGTGCGCTGCTGCGCGTCGCGGAGAAACTGGGTTGAGCGGGTCCATGAGCACCCTCAGCCCGAGAATCCTGGTGATCGTCTCGCTGGCGCTGTGGCTCGGCGTGCTTGCATCCGCTGCCGGCAGCGTCTATTGCAAGCACCGCGCGCGTGAGCTGTTCGTGCAGCTCGAGCGGCTCAACAGCCGGCGCGACACGCTCGACATCGAATGGGGGCAGTTGCAGCTCGAACAGAGCGCGTGGTCCACGCATGCCTTCGTCGAAAGTGTTGCCGCCCAAAAGCTGCACATGACGATGCCGCCCCCGCGCGAAATCAAGATCGTGGCGCAATGAGCCGGCGCGGACGCGAATCCACTCCGATGGCCTTCCGATGGCGCTCGTACGTGCTTCTGGGCGTGCTCGTCTGCGCCGCGTGCTGCCTGGTGTGGCGCGCCGTCGACCTGCAGCTGGTGGACCACACTTTCCTGGCCAAGGAAGGCAATGCCCGCTTTTCGCGCGAGGTGCAGATCGCCGCCCATCGCGGCACCGTCACGGACCGTTATGGCGAGCCCCTGGCCGTGAGCACGCCGGTCGATTCGATCTGGGTGAATCCGCCGGAGCTGGCTCGCGCTTCGGACCAGATCCCGCGCCTCGCCGCTGCTCTGAAGAAAGACCGCGCCTCGCTCACGCGCCTCATCACCAGCAACCTCGACCGGGAGTTCCTGTTTCTCGCTCGGCACCGCCAGCCAGCGGAGGCGCAGAAGATCAAGGCGCTTGGCATACCGGGCGTGTATCTCTCGCGAGAGTACCGACGCTACTACCCGACGGGCGAAGTGGCGGGGCACGTGCTGGGATTCACCAATGTCGACGATGCCGGGCAGGAAGGCCTCGAGCTGGCGTTCGACCACTGGCTGGCCGGCGAGAACGGCCGCAAGCGCATCATCCAGGACCGCTTCGGGCGGGTGGTGCAGGATGTGGAAAGCATCCAGCCGGCGCGGCCGGGCCGCGACCTGGTGCTGTCGCTGGATCTGCGAATCCAGTACCTGGCTTATCGGGAGCTTAAGGCTGCGATCCGCAAGGAGCGCGCGGCCTCGGGCTCCGTCGTGGTACTCGACATCGCTACGGGCGAAGTGCTGGCGATGGTGAACCAGCCGGCCTACAACCCCAACGACCGCGAGCAGCTCACCCCCAAGACTTACCGCAACCGCGCGGCCACCGACATCTTCGAGCCTGGCTCCAGCATCAAGCCGTTCTTCGTGATGGCGGGCCTGTTGTCCGGCAAATACGACTCGCACAGCCTCATCGACACACCGGCTTTCATGAAGATCGGTGATCGCATCGTGAGGGACGACCACGGTCCGCTGGGCCGCGCCGATCTCGCCACCATCCTCGCGAGGAGCTCCAACGTCGGCATGGCGAAACTCGCCACCTCGCTCGAGCCCGAGCAGATCTGGAACACGCTCACCCATCTCGGCTTCGGGCAGATGACCACGAGCGGCTTTCCCGGCGAATCGGCAGGTCTGCTCAATCACTATTCTCACTGGCGCCCAGTGGGAATCGCGTCGTTGGCGCGCGGCTATGGGCTCTCCGTCACGCCGCTGCAGCTGACTCACGGTTACGCCACGATCGGCGCGCTCGGGGTATTTCGCCCCATTTCGTTTCTGCGCGTGACTGATCCGGTTCCTGGCGAGCGCGTCATGGAAACCAGAGTGTGTCGCGATGTGCTCGCGCTCCTCGAAAACGTCGTGACCGCGGAGGGCGCGACCGGACGGCGCGCGGCCATTCCCGGATATCGCGTCTCCGGCAAGACGGGCACCGCCTGGAAGACCAAGGAGGGCGGCGGTTATTCGCCCGACCGTTTCATGGCTGCGTTCGGTGGCGTCGCACCGGCCACGAACCCGCGGCTGGCCGCCGTGGTCGTCATCGATGAGCCGCAGGCCGGGATGCACCAGGGAGGGCAGGTTGCCGCGCCCGTGTTTTCCGCAGTCGTCGGCGGCGCCTTGCGGCTGATCGCCGTGGCGCCCGATGAGCCCGTCATGGACGAGAGCGAGCTGGATCAACCCATGCAGGCCGATTCCAGAACACCCGGGGCGGCGTTGCGATGACGGCGCGATTGCTGGCTCAGCTGACCGCCGGAATGATTTCCGTGCCCGCAGAAATCGTCGTCACGGACGTGACGCTGGATAGCCGGGAGTCCGTGCCCGGCGGGCTGTTCCTGGCCTGCCGGGGCCGCACGCATCACGGGCTCGAGTTCGCGAAGCAGGCGATCGCCCGGGGCGCGCGCACCATACTTTTCGAAAGCGGGCCCGATGTCGGCGCGGGTCCCGATTTCGGGTCCGAGATATTCGTGGCCGGCATTGCGCAGCTGAGCGAGAGCGTTGGAACGATCGCGGATCGATTCTTCGGCGCGCCGTCGCTGGCGCTTGCAGTGGCTGGTATTACCGGCACCAACGGCAAGACGACGAGTGCATTTCTCCTGGCCCAGGCACTCGGGCTTTCCGGCCAGCCTGCGGCGTACATGGGCACGCTTGGTTCTGGATTGCCGGGCGTGCTGCAGCCGGGAACCCACACCACTGCGGATGCCGTGAGCGTGCATCGGCACCTCGAGGCCTTCCGCCGCCTTGGAGCGACCTGCGTCTCCATGGAAGTCTCATCGCACGCGCTCGACCAGGCTCGCGTTGACGGCGTTCGTTTTCGCACCGCGGTGTTCACCAACCTGACCCGCGACCATCTGGACTACCACGGCACGATGGCTGCCTACGCGCATTCGAAGGCGCGGCTTTTCGCCTGGCCGACGCTTTCGACGCGCGTCATCAACATCGACGACCCCTTCGGCGCCGAGCTGGCAGCACGAGCTTCCCCTGCGAGACTGATCGTGACTACGCGCAACGGTCGCGCGCCTGCCGGCGCCGAGTTCGTTCGTGCCTCTCGAGTGCACGCGCGCGAAACTGGCCTCGTCATCGCCATTGATTCGAGCTGGGGCGCGATCGAGATCGAAGCCCCTCTGCTCGGCGAATTCAACGTCGACAACGTGCTCGCGGTGCTCGCCGTGCTTCAGGCCTGGAACGTGCCGCTGGAAGTTGCCGGACGGGCTCTCGCCCAATGCCACGCTCCAAGCGGTCGGATGGAAGCCTTGGGTGGTGGCGCTTCAGTGCCCCTCGTGATCGTTGATTACGCGCACACGCCCGATGCCCTGAGCAAAGCGCTTCGCGCCGCGCGCGCGCATTGCCGCGGGCGGCTGCACGTCGTGTTCGGCTGCGGCGGTGATCGCGATGCCGGCAAGCGCCCTTTGATGGGTGGGGTCGCAGCGGAGCTCGCGGACGAAGTGATCATCACCGACGACAACCCGCGCACTGAAGATCCGCGGACGCATCGTGGCGGAGATACGCGCGGGCATCATCCGAATCGCGTGCGGTCCGCGTCGAGCACGATCGCGCAAAGGCCATTCTCGGCGCCATGTCGGCTGCGCGATGCGGGCGACGTGGTGCTGATCGCGGGCAAAGGTCACGAGGACTACCAGATCCACGGCGCGCGAACGCCGCCCGTTCAGTGATCAGGCCGTCGTCAGCGAGCAGTTGAAGAGGCAGGCATGCAGCGCACGCTAGGGGCAAAGACGCTTGGACAATTCGCGCGCACCTGCGGCGGTCGGCTCGTCGGAGCCGACCGCTCCTATTCTGGGCGTCTCCACCGATACGCGCACCCTGAGCGCAGGCGAGCTGTTCGTCGCGCTGCGCGGCCCGAATTTCGACGGCAACGAATACGCGGCAGCCGCCGAAGCGGCAGGCGCCGCAGGCGCCGTGGTCGATGCGCGAACAGCCGCTGGCCTTGTCGCAGGTCGTCGTCGCCGACACGCAGAGCGCGCTTGAGCGAGGCCGCGCGACGCTGGCGCGACGCGTTTTCGATGCCGATCGTCGGCGTCGCCGGCAGCAACGGCAAGACCACCGCCAAGGAGATGACTGCGCAGATCCTCGGACAGGTGGGGCCCTGCCTTGCGACGCGCGGCAACCTCAACAATCACATCGGCGTGCCGCTCACGCTGCTGCGCTCGAAGCCGGAGCATCGTTTCGCGGTGGTCGAGATGGGCGCGAATCGCGCCGGGGAAGTCGCGGCGCTCGTGGACATCGCACGGCCCGACGATCGGCCTCATCACCAATGCGGGCGCGGAGCACCTCGAAGGCTTCGGCAGCCT
Source organism: uncultured Gammaproteobacteria bacterium (assembly GCA_963759725.1). Taxonomy (GTDB): domain Bacteria; phylum Pseudomonadota; class Gammaproteobacteria; order Steroidobacterales; family Steroidobacteraceae; genus CAVXAE01. Next base: position 981,471 of record CAVXAE010000001.1, read on the forward strand.
GGAAGGCGTCGCGCGCGCCGAAGGCGAGATGGTGGCGGGGCTCGAAGCCGATGGCGTCGCCGTCATCAACGCCGACGACGCGTTCGCCAGCTGTGGCGCGACATGACGCGCGCCGCGTGGTGACTTTCGGCGTGCAGAACGCCGCGGACTTCAGCGCAACGGAGTGCACATTGAAGGGAGTCGGCGACGGATTCATCACGCGTTTCACGCTGAGCTGCCCGCTGGGCAGAGGCGCCGATCGAGATGCAGCTGGGCGGACAGCACAACGTCGCGAATGCGCTGGCGGCGGCAGCCGCAGCGGTCGCCGCCGGCGCAGCACTCGAGCATATCGTCGCAGGGCTGGCAGCGATGCGGGCGGTGCGTGGCCGTCTGCAGCTGAAGACCGCGAGCAGCGGTGCCTGGATCATCGACGACTCCTACAACGCCAATCCCGAGCTCGATGCGCGCGGGAATCGAAGCCCTCGCGCAACTCGAGGGCCGCAAGTGGCTGGTGCTCGGCGACATGGCCGAGCTCGGCGATTTCGCCGCCTGACGCGCACTCAGAGGCGGGCGAGTATGCGCGGAGCATGGCGTCGAGCGCCTGTTCGCGCTCGGGCCGCTTGCGACGCTGGCCGCCCAGAGCCTTCGGCAGCGGCGCGCGCTCCTTCGCCGACGTCGATGACACTGGCGCGCTGCGCTGGCAGCCGAGTCGAGCGCGGACGTGCGCATGCTGATCAAAGGTTCGCGCTTCAACCGGCTCGAGCGCGTCGTCGAAGCGCTCGATGAAGAAAGGATAGATCGCAGTGCTCTATTGGCTCGACGCAACATCTCACCAGCTGGCACACCGGCTTCAACGTATTCTCGTATCTGACGTTGCGCGCCATTCTCGCCACGGTACGGCGCTCTTTTTCTCGCTGATCGTCGGCCCGCGAATGATCGCGCGAGCTGTCGCGCTACCAGATCGGCCAGGTGGTGCGCGACGACGGCCCGAAGTCGCATCTGCCCAAGGCCGGCACGCCGACGATGGGCGGCGCGCTGATCCTGGTCGCCATCCTGGTCGGGACGCTGCTGTGGGCGGACCTCTCCAACCGCTTCATCTGGACCGTGCTCGGGGTGACCTTCGCCTTCGGCCTGATCGGTTTCTACGACGACTACCTGAAGCTGGTGGTCGGCAACTCGAAGGGCCTGGCGGCGCGCTGGAAGTATCTCTGGCAGTCGCTCGCCGGCCTCGGCGCCGCGGTAGCGCTCTACTGCACCGCCGAGAGCCCCGGCGGAGACCACGCTGTTCCTGCCGTTCGTCAAGCAGTTCGCCGCGCCGCTCACGGCGTTCGGCTACATCGCCTTCACGTACCTGATGATCGTCGGCATGAGCAACGCGGTGAATCTCACCGACGGGCTCGATGGCCTGGCGATCATGCCGGCGACGCTCGTGGCAGCGGCCCTCGGCGTGTTCGCCTACGCAAGCGGCAATGCCGTGTTCGCGAGCTACCTGGCGATTCCGCAGATCCCGCATGCCGGCGAGGTGCTCATCTTCTGTGCGGCGCTGGCGGGAGCGGGCCTCGGGTTCCTGTGGTTCAACGCCTATCCCGCGCAAGTGTTCATGGGGGACATCGGCGCGCTGGCCATCGGCGCGGCAATCGGCGTGATCGCGGTGATCGTGCGGCAGGAGATCGTCGCGCTGATCATGGGCGGCGTGTTCGTGCTTGAGACGGCTTCAGTGATCCTGCAGGTCGCCTCTTTCAAGCTCACCGGCAAGCGCATTTTTCGCATGGCGCCCATTCATCATCACTTCGAGCTCAAGGGCTGGGCTGAGCCGAAGGTCATCGTGCGCTTCTGGATCATCTCGCTGCTGCTCGTTCTCACGGGCCTGGCCACGTTGAAGCTGCGATGAGTGAATCGGTCGCAAAATCGGGCGCCGTCAAGCCGTCTTCCGCCGTGATCGTGGGCCTTGGCCGCACGGGCCTTTCGTGCGCGCGCTATCTACACGCGCACGGCTGGCGGGTCGCGGTGACCGACAGCCGCGCCGCAGCCGCCCGAGCTCGAGCGCCTGCGCGAGCTGGATCCCTCGATTGCCTTGCGCCTGGGCGAGCTCGACACCGATCTGCTGGCGGACGCGCTCTGCGTGGTCGCCTCGCCCGGCGTCTCGCTTGCCGAGCCGTTCTTTGAAGTTGCGCGACAACGCGGCCTCGAGATCGTGGGCGATATCGAGCTGTTCGCCCGGGCAGTTGATGCGCCCGTGGTCGGCATCACTGGAACAAACGGCAAGAGCACGGTGACGACGCTGGTGGGGTGCATGGCAGAACGCGCGCACCTCAAGGTGCGCGTGGGCGGCAATCTCGGCGAGCCCGCGCTCGATCTGCTCACCGCCTCCGGCAACGACACGGTGCCGACGAGCTGTACGTCCTGGAGCTGTCGAGCTACCAGCTCGAATCGACGCTCTCGCTGGACCTCAGGGCGGCCGTCCGTGCTCAACGTGACGCCAGGATCACATGGATCGCTACGCGACGTCTGGCGGATTACGCTGCCGCAAAGGCGCGCATCTTCGCTCGCTGCGACACCGCGGTGATCAATCTCGACGATCCACTGGTCGCGACTATGCCGCGACCGGATCAGCGCACGCTGAGCTTCTCGCTGCGTGCCTCGATTGGCGCGGATTACTCGGTCGCCGAACGCGACGGCGCCGGAAGATGGTGGCTCATGCGGCGCGACGCAGCCGCTGATGCCGGTGTCGGCGATGAAGATCGCCGGCATGCACAACGTGGCGAACGCACTGGCGGCGCTCGCACTCGGGGAGGCGCTCGCGCCTGCCCCTGCCGACGATGCTCGAAGACGCTGTCGAGCTTCGCGGGCTTGCCGCATCGCTCGCAGTGGGTCGCGGATGTGAAGGGCGTGGCCTACATCGACGACTCGAAGGGCACCAATGTCGGAGCGACGCTTGCGGCGGTTTCGGGCATGCCGGGCCCGCTCGTGATGATCGCCGGCGGCGATGGCAAGAGCCAGGATTTCACGCCGCTGCGCGAATGCTTTCGCGGCAAGGTACGTCACGCGATTCTCATCGGACGCGATGCGCCGCTCCTCGCGCGCGTGCTCGACGGCGTTTGCGAAATCGAATGCCGCCCCACGCTCGAGGAAGCGGTGCACGCGGCTGCGAACGCAGCGCAGCCTGGCGACACCGTTCTGTTGTCGCCGGCATGCGCGAGCCTCGACATGTTCCGCGATTACGTGCATCGCGGGACCGTGTTCGCGCGAGCGGTCAAGGAGCTGGCGGCATGAACGCGACCGCCGGCGCATCGACGATGACTTACGCCCGCTCCGGCACTCGTGGCGGTGGTATCCACATCGACTACGCGACTATGGGGATCGTCCTGGGCATCGTGCTGCTCGGGCTGGTCATGGTGACGTCCGCGTCCATCTCGATTGCGAGCAAGGAAAGCGGCAACGCATTCCTGTATCTCGAGCGACAGCTCATGCTGACCCTGGTGGGTGGTAGCGCGGCGGCGCTGGTGTTCTGCATCCCCACCCGCGTGCTCGAACGGATCTCCACGCCGCTGCTGGTGATCGGCATCGTGCTGCTGCTCGCCGTGCTGGTGCCCGGCCTCGGACATGAGGTCAACGGCAGCCGACGGTGGCTGCGCCTGCTCGGCTTCAACTTCCAGGTGTCCGAGCTCGCCCGCGTGCTCGTGCTCATCTATGTGGCGAGCTATGCGGTTCGCAGGGAGAGCGAGCTGCGCGAGACGTTCATGGGTCTGGCAAAGCCGCTCGGACTGCTTTGCTGCATCGGCGCTCTGCTCTTGATGGAGCCGGATTTCGGCGCCGCCACGGTGTTGTTTGCCACGGGCTTCGGACTGCTGTTCCTGGCGGGCGCGAAGCTCCGCTACGTCCTCGGCATGACCATTGCCGCGGCCGGGCTCTTCGGCATTCTCGCGATTGCCTCGCCCTATCGACTGCGTCGCCTGACGGCATTTCTCGATCCCTGGGCCGACCCTTACAACAGCGGTTTCCAGCTCACCCAGTCGCTGATCGCGATCGGCCGCGGCGAGTGGTTCGGCGTCGGCCTCGGCGAAAGCGTGCAGAAGCTTTTCTATCTGCCGGAAGCGCACACCGATTTCCTGTTCGCGGTGCTGGCCGAAGAGCTGGGCCTGGCCGGCGTGATCCTCACGCTGGGGCTGTTTCTGGCGCTGGTCTGGCGCAGTTTCCACATTGCGCGACTGGCATCGGTCGCCGGGCTCAAATTCCAGTCCTACCTCGCCGCCGGGTTCGGGCTGTGGCTCGGCATCCAGGCTTTCATCAACATCGGCGTGAACATGGGAGTGCTGCCGACCAAAGGACTCACGCTGCCGCTGATGAGCTATGGGCGATCCAGCCTGGTCGTGACGCTCGCCTGGCTCGGCCTGCTGCTTCGCGTCTATCACGAAGCGATGGCCGAGGGCCGCGGTTCGGCCACAGCGCGCCGTCAACAGGAGGATCAAGAGTGAGCGGGAAAGTGCTCATCATGGCTGGCGGCACCGGCGGGCATGTGTTTCCGGCGCTGGCGCTGGCGCGCCTGCTGCGCGAGCAATCGTTCGAGGTCGTCTGGCTCGGCACGCGGCGCGGCCTCGAAGCGAGAATCGTGCCTGCGGAGCGAATTCCCATCGAATGGCTTTCGATCGGCGGATTGCGTGGCAAGAGCGCGTTCACCCTGCTTGCTGCGCCATTTCGGCTCGCGCTTGCGCTCATTCAGGCGCTGCGCGTGATGCGGCGACACAGTCCGCGCATCGTCGTAGGGCTCGGAGGATTCGTCACTGGCCCGGGCGGTGTCGCAGCCTGGCTCACTAGATGCCCCATCGTGATTCATGAGCAGAATGCCGTCGCGGGCTTCACGAACCGCTGTCTTGCGCACCTGGCGCGCGAAGTGCTCGAAGCGTTTCCCGGGAGCTTCGAAGCCGGAGTGAAGGCTCGCGCCATCGGCAACCCGGTCCGGCAGGACATTCTGGACGTACCCGCACCCGTTGCACGATTCACGGCGCGAGGTGGCGCCATTCGCATTCTGGTGATCGGCGGCAGCCAGGGCGCATCGCGTCTCAATGCAATCGTGCCGTATGCGCTCGCGCGGCTGGCGGGCTCCATCGAGTTCGAGGTGCGCCACCAGGCTGGAGAGCGGGGCTTCGAATCCGCCAGGAAGAGTTACGCCGATGCCGATGTGCGTGCCGAGGTGAAGGCGTTCATCGATGACATGGCGGAGGCCTACGGCTGGGCCGACCTCGTCATCTGCCGCTCCGGTGCGCTCACGGTGTCGGAGCTCGCGGCGGTTGGTGTCGCCGCAGTCCTCGTGCCGTTCCCGGCTGCGGTCGACGATCACCAAACGCACAATGCCCAGTATCTCGTGCGCGAAGGCGCGGCCGTGATCATTCCCGAACGTGAGCTGACCGCGGAACGGCTCGCCGCGGAGTTGCAGCGCCTGTGCGCGGGTCGCGGCAAATTGCTTGCGATGGCCGAGCGGGCACGCTTGCTCGCGCGCCCGCGGGCCGCTCGCGAGCTGGCCGACTCCTGTCTCGAGCAGATGAGGAGCGCCGCATGAACGACGGACGCTATCATCGATTGCGAGATCGCATCGGAGGTCGCGCATGAACGCTGCCCGCAGCGATCGCATGCTGCGCATCCATACGATCCACTTCGTGGGGATTGGCGGCAGCGGCATGGGCGGCATCGCCGAGGTGCTGATCAATCTCGGCTACCAGGTGCAGGGCTCGGATTTGAAAGCGAGCGCGGTCACCGAGCGGCTCACCAAGCTTGGCGCACAGGTTTCATTCGGCCACAAGGCCGAGAACGTTCGCGGCGCGGATGTCGTCGTCGTTTCCGGCGCCGTGGCTCAGGACAACCCGGAAGTGGCGGCAGCGCGCGAAGCACGCGTGCCCGTGGTTCCGCGCGCGCAGATGCTGGGCGAGCTGATGCGCTTCCGCTATTCCATCGCTGTCGGCGGCACGCACGGCAAGACGACTACGACGAGTCTCGTCGCCAGCATCCTGGCCGAAGGCGGCGAGGATCCGACCTTCGTCATCGGCGGGCTCCTCAAGAGCTCGGGCAGCAACGCGCGCCTGGGCGCGGGCCGCTACCTGGTCGCCGAGGCGGACGAAAGCGACGCGTCCTTCCTGCACCTGCAGCCAGTCATCTCGATCGTCACCAACATCGACAACGATCATCTCGCGACTCACGACGGTGATTTCGAGCGCCTCAAGCAGAGCTTCATCGAGTTCCTGCACAACCTGCCGTTCTATGGGCTCGCGGTCGTCTGCATCGATGACGTCCACGCAAGGAGCATCGTCGAGCGGATCGGGCGGCCGGTCCTTAGATATGGGCTGTCCGAGGGCGCTGATGTGCGCGCGGTCAACATACGCCGCGAAGGCTTGCGCACCAGCTTCGACGTGCTGCGTCCGGGCAAAACCGCGCCGCTCGCCGTCACGGTCAATCTTCCCGGCACGCACAATGTTCTCAATTCCCTTGCGGCGATCGCCGTCGCCAGCGAGCTGGGCATCGATGACGCGGCGATCTACCGCGCGCTATCCGGCTTCCAGGGCGTCGAGCGCCGCCTGCAGCACATCGCCGATGTCGAAACTCCCGCGGGAACCGTGACCATCGTGGACGACTATGGTCACCATCCCACCGAGATCGCGGCGACCCTCGAAGCCATGCGCCAGGGATACGCGCAGCGCCGCCTGGTGCTCGCATTCCAGCCGCACCGGTACACGCGCGTGCGCGATCTCATCGATGACTTCGGCAAGTCACTCTCGGCGGCCGACGTGCTGCTGGTGACCGAAGTCTACGCGGCGGGCGAAGCCCCGATTGCCGGCTCCGATGGGCGCGCCATCTGCCGCTCGGTGCGAAGCCGTGGCCACATCGAGCCCGTGTTCGTCGAGAAAGTCGAGGACCTTGCGACCGCCCTTCGCGATGTGGTGAAGGCCAACGACGTGATCATCACGATGGGTGCCGGGCACATCAACGCGGTATCGCGCGGGCTCCCCGCGCAGCTCGCCGCATCCTCTCCAACACCCATCACCAAGCGCCGGAGGTCGCCGTGACAGTGGCAGTTTCATCCGAATTCATACCTCGAGTCCGTCGCAGTGAGCCCATGAGCCGGCACACGTCCTGGCACGTGGGTGGCCCGGCGGAGGTTTATTTCAATCCGCGTGATCGCAGCGAGGTCGGCGCATTCCTGCGCGTGCTCGAGCCGGATGTGCCGATCCACTGGATTGGTCTTGGCAGCAATCTGCTGATCAGGGACGGCGGCTTGCGCGGCGTCGTCGTGTCGACGCACGGTGCGCTTGATCGGCTGGAGCGCCGCAGCGAGTCGACTCTCTATTGCGAGGCGGGTGTTCCGTGCGCACGCCTCGCCAAGCAATGCATCAAGTGGGGTCTTGGCCCGGCGGAGTTCTTCGCCGGCATTCCGGGCACGCTTGGCGGCGCGCTCGCCATGAATGCGGGCGCCTTCGGCGGCGAGACCTGGCGGCACGTCGTGAGCGTCGACACTATCGATCGCCAGGGCAGGGAACAGAACCGCTTAGCCGATCAATACCAGATCAGCTATCGCCACGTGTTGCCGCCGGTGCCCGATGAGTGGTTCCTCGGAGCGCTGCTGACTTTCGAGCGCCGCCCCGGCGCGCACGCCGGAGAGGTTCGCGCTCTGCTCGATCGTCGCAAGGCATCGCAGCCCATCGGCGAATGGAGCTGCGGGTCGGTATTCACGAATCCGCCAGGCGATCACGCCGCCCGGTTGATCGAGACCGCGGGCCTGAAGGGATTCCGTCTCGGCGATGCCTCGGTGTCCACCAAACACGCCAACTTCATCATCAACCACGGGAAAGCCCGGGCGGCGGAGATCGAGCAGCTGATAGGCCATGTGCAGGACACGGTTGAGCGCCACCACGGCGTGCGACTTCAGCCTGAAGTCAAGATCCTGGGGGAGAAGGCCTGATGCGTTTGAGCTATAACGCCTCCGCGCAGCAGCGCGTGACCGATGCGAAGGAGTTCGGCCGGGTCGCGGTGCTTTTCGGCGGAGATTCGAGCGAGCGTGAGATTTCCCTGCTGACCGGCAACGCTGTGCTCGCAGCGCTCAAGCGTCGCGGCGTGGATGCGCACGCCTTCGATCCGCGCGACCAGGAGTTGTCCCAAGTGCGCGCCCAGAAGTTCGACCGGGTGTGGATCGCCTTGCACGGGCCAGGCGGCGAGGACGGGACATTGCAGGGCGCGCTCGACTATCTCGGAGTGCCTTACACCGGCAGCGGGGTCATGGGCTCCGCGATCGCGATGGACAAACTGCGCACCAAGCAGCTCGCGCAGGCGATCGGCGTCGCGACGGCCGACTACGTCGTGCTGCGCGGCGCGCAGGATTTCGACCTGGCGCTCGAGCGGCTGCGCCTGCCGATGATCGTCAAGCCGGCCACTCAGGGTTCCAGTGTCGGCATGACCAAGGTCGAATCCGCCGCTCAATTGCCGGCGGCATTCGCCGCGGCGGTGAAATTCGAGCCAAGCGTGTTCGCCGAGCCCTGGATCACGGGGGGCGAATACACGGTTGCCGTGTTGCAAGGCCGGGCGCTGCCTTCGATCCGCATCGAGACCACGCAGACGTTCTACGACTACCAGGCCAAGTATTTTCGCGACGACACGCGCTATCAATGTCCCTCGGGCCTGTCCGACCCCGCGGAGCGGCATCTCGCAAGCCTGGCGCTCGCTGCCTTCGAAGGAGTCGGTGCGCTCGGATGGGGCCGAGTCGACTTCATGATGGATTCGACGGGTCGGCCTTATCTCCTCGAGCTCAACACCATTCCCGGCATGACCGACCACAGTCTCGTGCCCATGGCAGCTCGCGCGGCGGGCATCGATTTCGAACAGCTCGTATGGCACGTCCTGGAAACCAGTTTCGCGCGGCAGGTGCGTCCATGATCTGGAACCGCCGCAAGAACCGTCGCAAGCAGGAAGAGCGCAGGCGCGTTGACGCTGCCCGTCATCAACTGGCGGCGTTGGGGCATGACGGCGGCGAGCCTCGCGGGGATTGCCGCTGTGGCCGCCATCGTGGCGTGGGCTCTGGATCAGCCCATCGAGAGAGTGGCGGTGTCGGGCGTCTTTCAGCGCGTCGCGCCCACCGACGTCGAGCGTGCAGTCAAACAGCGAGTGCGCGATGCAGGTCTGGTGAGCGTCGACCTCGAGAGCGTGCGCAGCGCCATCGAGGAACTGCCATGGGTCGATACCGCCACGGTGCAGCGCGCCTGGCCGCGCGACCTGCAGGTCGTGGTCGTCGAGCAGGTCGCTGCCGCGCGCTGGCGCGAAAACGGCTTGCTCAACACGCGCGGCGAGCTGTTCGAGAGCGAGGCGCGCTTCGTGCCCCCAGAGCTCGCGCAACTTTCGGGACCGGACGGCAAGGAAAACGTTCTTGCGCAGCGCTACCTGGCGACCCAGGGCCGCCTCGTCGAAGCCGGCATGCGCCTGACCGCGTTGCGCCTCGATGCGCGCGGCGCCTGGGAGATCGACCTTTCGAACGGCGTCACCGTGCGGCTTGGCCGCAGGCTCGTCGACGAGCGCTTCGACACTTTCATGCGCACGGCGCTCAGGTTCGTCGTGCAGCGCGCGGACGACATCGCGTACGTGGACATGCGCTATAGCAACGGGTTTGCAATCGGCTGGCGCGGCACCGCCGCCCGCCGCGACAGGAAAGAGGGCGAGCGTCGAAATGTCTAAGCGTTCCGACCGTGGATTGATCGTTGGGCTGGACATCGGCACGTCGAAGGTCGTGGCACTGGTGGGCGAGGTTGCGCCCGACGGCTCCATCGAGGTGCTGGGACTGGGCTCGCACCCGTCGCGCGGCCTCAAGAAGGGCGTGGTGGTCAACATCGAGTCGACCGTGCAGTCGATACAGCGCGCGGTCGAAGAGGCTGAGCTGATGGCAGGCTGCGAGATCCATTCGGTGTACGCCGGCATCGCCGGCAGCCATGTGCGCAGCCTCAACTCCCACGGCGTAGTCGCAATCCGCGACAAGGAAGTGAGCCACGGTGACGTCGAGCATGTGATCGACGCGGCCAAGGCGGTCGCAATCCCCGCGGACCAGAAGATCCTGCATGTACTGCCCCAGGAGTTCCTCGTCGACGGGCAGGAGGGCATACGCGATCCCATCGGCATGTCGGGCGTCAGGCTCGAAGCGAAGGTCCACATCGTCACGGGCGCCGACAGCGCTGCCCAGAACATCGAGAAGTGCATCCAGCGCTGCGGACTCGAAGTCGACGATGTGGTGCTCGAGCAGCTGGCGTCGAGCTTCGCGGTTCTCACCGACGACGAGAAAGAGTTGGGCGTCTGCCTGGTGGACATCGGCGGCGGCACCACCGATCTGGCGGTGTTCGCCAACGGCGCGATCCGCCACACGGCAGTCATCCCGATCGCCGGCGACCAGGTGACGAACGACATCGCCGTCTCCATGCGCACGCCGACGCAGTACGCCGAAGACATCAAGATCCGCTACGCCTGCGCGCTGTCGCAGCTGGCAAACCCGGACGAGAGCATCGAGGTGCCGAGCGTGGGCGACCGGCCAGCGCGCCGCCTCGCGCGACAGACTCTCGCCGAGATCGTCGAGCCGCGCTACGAGGAGTTGTTCGGCCTGGTGCGCGAGGAACTGCGCCGCAGCGGCTTCGAGGAAACGATCGCGGCTGGCATCGTGCTTACCGGCGGCAGCGCCAAGATGGAAGGCGCCATCGAGCTTGCCGAAGAGGTATTCCACGTCCCTGTGCGTCTCGGTCTGCCGCAACACGTGCAGGGCCTGTCCGACGTGGTCAACAACCCGATCTTTTCCACCGGCGTTGGGCTTTTGCTCTACGCGCGAGACAACCACCACCAGGCGGCGCGCCAGCGGCGCGCGCTCGGCAGCGCGAAGACCGCGCTGGAGCGCATGCGCTCATGGTTCCAAGGCAATTTCTGATGGCAAATCCGGTGACAGGCACCGGATTTGTCGTAGCAACGATTGAGCTGACAGACGATGACGATTGGCGAGCGAAGAAAAAAGGCGATTCAACCAACCACTTTTATTTCGATGAAGAGGAGCGAGAACAATGTTTGAACTGATGGACGCATACAGCCAAAGCGCCGTGATCAAGGTGCTGGGCGTTGGCGGAGGCGGCGGCAACGCCGTCGCCCACATGGTCTCGAGCGGAATCGACAGTGTCGAATTCCTGTGCATCAACACCGATGCGCAGGCGCTCAAGCACTCCAAGGTCAAAACCGCGTTGCAGATCGGGTGCAACATTACAAAGGGCCTCGGGGCTGGCGCGGACCCGGAAGTCGGCCGGCAAGCGGCAATGGAGGATCGCGACCGCATCATCGAGCTCGTGCAGGGCTGCGACATGCTGTTCATCACCGCCGGCATGGGCGGAGGCACGGGGACCGGCGCCGCGCCGGTGGTGGCGCAGATCGCCAAGGAGATGGGCATCCTGACGGTCGCCGTCGTGACGCGCCCGTTCGAGATGGAGGGCGGGAAGCGCTCGCTGGTGGCGGATCACGGCATTGCCGAGCTCGGCAAGTACTGCGATTCGCTGATCACCATTCCCAACCAGAAGCTGCTCTCGGTGCTCGGCCCGCAGACGACCCTTCTCGATGCGTTCAAGTCGGCGAACCAGGTGCTGCAGGGCGCAGTGCAGGGTATTGCCGAGCTGATCACGCGACCGGGTCTGATCAACGTGGACTTCGCCGACGTTCGCACGGTGATGGCGGAGACCGGCATGGCGATGATGGGCTCCGGCGCTGCGAGCGGCGAAGGCCGTGCGCGTGAAGCCGCCGAGGCCGCCGTGTCGTCACCGCTGCTCGAGGACATCAACCTGGCCGGCGCGCACGGAATCCTCGTGAACGTCACGGCGGGCATGGACCTCTCGATCGGCGAGTTCCAGGAGGTCGGGCAGATCGTGAAGCAATTCGCTTCGGAGGACGCGACCGTGGTCGTCGGTACCGTGATCGACCCCGAGCTCACCAACCAGGTCCGCGTGACGGTGGTCGCCACCGGACTCGGCCGTCCCGCCAGCAGCGTTCGTCAACCGCAGCAGTCCACCGCCATGCGAGAGTTGTCGCATCGTGGTGAGCCGCCGATGCGGGTTGTGCGTCGTCAGCCGCTGTCCAACAGCGACTACGCTGCGCTGGACAAGCCTACGGTGCAAAGACAGCGCGCCGTCGGCGATGGGTTGAGAGCCGAGCCCGAGGGAGAGGATCTGCTGGATATTCCGGCATTTCTGCGTCGCCAGGCGGACTGAGCGCCTGGCCGCCTGGAGACAGGCGGTTGTGGTAGGTTAGCGCGCCTTTTCGGCTCCCGAACTTTCGCTCCGTTCGGGAGCCGAAGAGTCGCGTGTGCGGGCGGAAACTCCTCGTCTCCGCTTCGAGGCTTCCTTCGATATGCTCGGACAACGGACTCTCAAGAACTCGATTCGCGCGACCGGGGTGGGCTTACACACCGGCAAGAAGATCCTAATGACGTTGCGGCCTGGCGCCCCCGACAGCGGTATCGTCTTCCGCCGCACCGATCTCCCCGAGCCAATCGACATCCAGGCGCGCGCCGAAAATGTCGGCGAAACCACACTGGGGACCACGCTAATCAACGGCGATGCGAAGGTGTCGACCGTCGAGCACCTCTTGTCCGCGTTCGCAGGCCTGGGGATCGACAACGCCATCGTGGAAGTGAGCGCGGGGGAGGTGCCGATCATGGACGGAAGCGCCGGGCCGTTCGTGTTCCTGCTGCAGTCGGCCGGTATCGAGGAGCAGCGGGCGGCCAAGCGATTCGTGCGCGTGAAGAAGCATGTGCGGGTCGAGGAAGGGGACAAGTGGGCGCAGTTCGATCCCTTCGACGGCTTCAAGGTCAATTTCGAGATCGAGTTCAATCACCCGGTCTTCAAGCGGCGCGGCCAGCAGGCTTCGATGGACTTCTCGACGACCTCGTTCCTCAGGGAAGTGAGCCGTGCGCGCACCTTCGGCTTCATGCGCGACCTCGAAAAGCTGCGCGCCCACAACCTGGCGCTCGGCGGCAATCTCGATAACGCCATCGTCCTGGATGATTCGAGCATCCTCAACGAGGACGGCCTGCGCTACCAGGACGAGTTCGTGAAGCACAAGATTCTCGATGCCATCGGCGATCTTTACCTGCTGGGACACAGCCTCATCGGCGAGTTCAGCGGCCACAAGTCCGGGCATGCGCTCAACAACAGGCTGTTGCGCACGCTGATTTCCGATGCCACCGCCTGGGAGGAAGTGGTGTTCGAGAAGTCCGCGGATGCGCCGATTTCCTACGTCGAGACACCGGCACTGACCCAGTAGCGGGCGTCCCCGGCCGTCAAATCCCGCTCTTCGGCATCACTTTCACGAGCACTTCGCTGATCGCCGGATGCTCCTTCTTCAGCACGGTTTCCACCTCGGCCACCGCGAAGCGAACGCGCGCCGACCACCCTGCCGATTCTGTCAAAACCACGAGTGTGCCGGACCTCTCGACGACCCCTGAAATACGGGAAAAAGCCTGTTCCGGCAAGTGTGCCGTCAGCCAGGCGCGCCAGTGATGCTGCCTGCCGGCCTGGTCGGCAATGCGCGTCAACGCGAGCCCCGGAAGGCGCTCCAGCAAAGCTTTTACAGAATCGCCCTTACGTGAAGTGCTGACGTGCATGCGTTCAGTTGATGCAAGGCCGCGCTTGTGTCGTCTCTTCTTATTCGGCATATTCCCGCCCGATTAGCAGAAAGAACAGGGCGGTTTACGCCCGGTCCAGGCTCTTATCGTCCGGACTGGCACGCGTGCTGATGGTGTAGTGGTGGCGCATGGTTCCGGAGCGGACGGCATGAACATCATATTGTTTTCACAGGCGGCTGGCAGGGCCAGGCAGCTCAATCTCGCGCATCCCGTGGCCCTGGGCGTCATTGGCGCGCTGGTGCTCGGCATACTCGGGACCGCCTTTGCGCTCGGCATGAAGCTCGGGGAGCGCAGCGGCGCCAGACCTCGGCAACGCGAATTCGGTCCGCTGGGTCGCCGCGGTGGACCAGGAAAAACGGCAGATTGCCGAGCTTGCGCGAGCAATTGCAGGAGCGGGTGGATGCCATGGCCATGCGCCTCGGCGAGGTGAATGCCCATGTCATCCGGCTCGATGCCCTGGGCAAGCGGCTCACCGAGATGGCGAACATCGACCACCGTGAGCTCGAATTTCGACAGCGCCCCGCCGAGCGGCGGCCCGGAGACCGAAGGCGTCAGCGCGCAGATTCCCGATCTCACCAACATGCTGGACACCCTCGAGCGGCGTGTTGACCTGCGCGATGCCCAGCTCGCGGCGCTGGAAAACGTCATCCTCGCCCGCAAGCTCAACGACGAGATCCATCCCGGATGGTCGCCCGGTGCAGGCGGGCTTCATCTCCTCGTACTTCGGGGAGCGGCAGGACCCGTTCACCGGGCACGAAGCCTTCCACAAGGGCATCGATTTCGCCGGCTCCACGGGTGAGGACGTCGTGGCCGTCGCTGCGGGCGTCGTCACCTGGGCAGGTGAGCGCTCCGGCTACGGGTCGATGGTCGAGATCAGCCACGGCAATGGTTACGTTACGCGCTACGGCCACAATCAGCGCACGCTGGTCGCGGTCGGTCAGACAGTGAGCCGCGGGCCAGTCGGTCGCCCTCATGGGCTCGACCGGACGCTCGACCGGCCCGCACGTGCATTTCGAAGTGCTGCGCAACGGCCGCCAGGTCAATCCCGCCTCGTTCATCGGTCACTAGAGCCGTCTGCGACCCGTTCCGATCCGATGCCCGGCCCTTGCCGAACCAATTCGGCGTCCCCACCTCTATCGCGTACAATACGCGGCCTTTTTCCGCGGGCCATTTGGGCCGCTGCTTTGGGATCCCCAAGTGCTTCAATTTCTTACGCGCCTGCTCGGCAGTCGCAATGAGCGCCTGGTCCGTGCCTTCGGGCGGCCGGTCCGCCAGGCGGGCGCCTTCGAGGCGCAGCTTCAGGCCCTGTCCGATGAGGCGCTTCGGGCCAAGACCGACGAGTTCCGCAGCCGGCTGAAGGAGCGGCCAGTCGACCTGAATGAGCTGCTGCCCGAGGCCTTCGCCGTGGTGCGCGAGGCCGCCCTGCGGACGCTCAAGATGCGCCACTTCGACGTGCAGCTGATCGGCGGCATCGTCCTGCACGAGGGCCGGATCGCCGAGATGCGCACCGGCGAGGGCAAGACTCTGGTGGCCACGCTGCCGGCCTACCTCAACGCCCTGTCGGGCGAGGGCGTGCACGTCGTCACCGTGAACGAGTACCTGGCCCAGCGCGACGCCGACTGGATGGGGCCGATGTTCCGCTTCCTCGGCCTGACGGTCGGCGTCATCAAGAACGCGCAGAACTCGGCGGAGAAGCGCGCGGCTTACGCCTGCGACATCACCTACGGCACCAACAACGAGTTCGGCTTCGACTACCTGCGCGACAACCTGGCGTTCAAGCTCGAAGATCGCGTGCAGCGCGGCCTTTCATTCGCCATCATCGACGAAGTCGACTCCATCCTCATCGACGAGGCGCGCACGCCGCTCATCATTTCCGGCCCCGCCGAGGAGAGCACCGAGCTGTACCTGCGCATCAACCAGCTGGTGCCGCGCCTTCAGCGCCAGAAAGAAGAGACCGGGCCCGGCGACTTCTCGGTCGACGAGAAGACCAAGCAGGTGCACATCACCGAGGAGGGTCACGAGCGAGTCGAGAGCCTGATGGCCGAGGCCGGCCTGCTGCGCGAGGGCGAGAGCCTCTATGACGCGGCGAACATCCGCCTGATGCATCACCTCAATGCGGCGCTGCGCGCCCATGCGCTCTACAAGCGCGACGTCGAGTACATCGTGCGCAACGGCGAGGTGGTCATCGTCGATGAGTTCACCGGCCGCACCATGCCGGGCCGGCGCTGGTCCGACGGCCTGCACCAGGCGGTCGAGGCGAAGGAAGGCGTGCGTGTGCGCGAAGAGAACCAGACGGTCGCCTCCATCACCTTCCAGAATTATTTCCGCCTCTACAAGAAGCTTTCCGGCATGACCGGCACGGCCGATACCGAGGCGCCGGAGTTCATGCAGATCTACGGCCTGGAAGTGGTCGTGATCCCCACTCACCGCCCCATGGTCCGCAAGGACAATCCGGACTTCGTGTACCTGACGCAGAAAGACAAGTTCGAGGCGATCATCGAGGACATCCGCGACTGCGTGAAGCGCGAGCAGCCGGCGCTGGTCGGCACCACGTCGATCGAGACTTCGGAGTTCCTCTCGGGCCTGCTGAAGAAGGAAGGCGTCGCCCACGAAGTGCTGAACGCCAAGCAGCACGAGCGTGAGGCGCACGTCGTCGCCCAGGCCGGGCGGCCGGGCGCCATCACCATCGCCACCAACATGGCCGGCCGCGGCACGGATATCGTGCTCGGCGGCAACCTCGGAGGCGGAGCTCACCGCCTTGGGAGAGGTAGACGAAGTCACGCGCGCGCGCGCTGCGCAGCGAATGGCAGGTGCGGCACGACAAGGTTCTCGCCGCCGGCGGATTGCATATCGTCGGCACCGAGCGGCATGAGTCGCGGCGCATCGACAACCAGCTGCGCGGCCGTTCCGGCCGCCAGGGCGACCCCGGCTCCAGCCGCTTCTATCTGTCGATGGAAGACAACCTGATGCGGATCTTCGGCGATCCGAACCGCACCAAGCGCCTGCTGCAGATGGCCGGCATGAAGGAAGGCGAGGTCATCGAGAGCGGCATGCTCACGCGCCAGATCGAGAAGGCGCAGCGCAAGGTCGAATCGCACAACTTCGACGTGCGCAAGCAGCTGCTGCTGTTCGACGACGTCGCCAATGACCAGCGCAAGGTGGTCTACCAGCAGCGCACCGAGATCATGGGCACGGAGGATTTGTCGGCGGCGGTCGCAGGCATTCGCGCCGAAGCTGTCGGCACGCTTCTCGATCAGTATCTGCCCAAGGGCGCGATGCCCTCGGACTGGGACCTGGACGGGCTTGCCGAGGCCGTGCAGAAGGATTTCAACACCGCGCATCGAGCCCAAGGCCATGCTCGACAAGGAGCCGGAGCTGGACGAGGCCGTGTTCCGCGATCGCATCGTCGCCGAGGTGGCCGGCGTCTACGATGCGAAGGTCGCGCGTGTCGGCACCTCCGTCATGCGGCATGTCGAGAAGGACATGATGCTGCGCATGCTCGATCAGCACTGGCGCGAGCACCTGGCCGCGATGGACTACCTTCGCCAGGGAATTCACCTGCGCGGCTACGCGCAGAAGGATTACCGCTACGAGTACAAGCGCGAGGCGTTCGAGCTGTTCGCGGCGATGCTCGACCGGGTGAAGTTCGAGACGGTGTCGGTGCTTGCGAAGATCGAAGTCCGCACCCAGGAAGATGTGGATCGCGAGGAAGAAGAGCGCCGGCAGCGCCTGATGCGCGCCCTCCAGGCGCAGCATGCGGAAGCGGCTTCCGTGCTCGCAACCGATACTTCAGGGACGCAGAACGATGAGGAGCTGCGTGGCGCGCCCAGTGGCTCCGGCGTGCCTCTGCCTCCCGCTCGAGGCCCAGCCCGGCACATTCGTGCGCGGTGAACGCAAGGTCGGGCGCAACGAGCCTTGCCCGTGCGGTTCGGGCAAGAAGTACAAGCATTGCCACGGCACGCTCTCAGCGTTGAGTAAGCCTTCGATTCGAGTTGTAGCGGCTGCGTTGTACGACGCTACGGGTCGTGTGCTCATTGCGGAGCGCCCGATCGGCAAGCACATGGCCGGCCGCTGGGAGTTTCCCGGCGGAAAGATCGCGGAAGGCGAGAACGAGGAAGCAGCTCTTGCGCGTGAGTTGCTCGAGGAGCTGGGTGTGAATCTGCGCAGCGGACGCCAGCTCATGTCCCTGCGCCACGAATACGAGGAATACGGCGTCGAGCTTTCGATGTGGGTGGTGGAAGGCTATGACGGCGAGCCGCAGGGCCTGGATGGTCAGCGTTTGAAATGGGTCGAGCCCGCAGCACTGCTGGACGAGGACATGCTCGAAGCCGATCGGCCATTCATCGAAGCTCTGCAGCGGTTGGGACTTCGCTGAGTCTGCGCCCGCCCGCTGTTACAATGCCTTTCCGAGCAATTCTCGACTGGAATCCGCCATGGCCTCCCAACCTGACCTGCCTGAAATCAAGCTTGATCCGACGAGTCTCTACCGGGAGGAGGTTTTTACCGACCGTCGCACCGGCACCATCCGGCGATTGACACCCATCACCGCCGGCGGAGAGACGGACAGCACGCGGCACGTCCTGTACGCCGGCCAGACCCAGCTGCTGACGCCAGCCGGTGTGCTGCCGCTGGCCTTCGAGATCGAAGCGGATTCACTGGAGCAGGCGCTGGAAAAATTCCCCGAAGGCGTGAAGGTTGCGCTCGACCAGGCGATCGATGAGGCGCGCGAGATGAGACGCGAGGCGAGCTCGCGCATCGTCGTGCCGGATGTCGGAGCGGCCGGAGTGGGCCCCGGACCGGGAGCGGGCGGGGGCAAGATCAAATTTCCCTGAACGTGCTGCTCGCGGTGCGCGTCAGTCTCCGGTGACAGGCACCGGCCGCGGCTCGTCGCCCCCGACCCATTTGTAGACGAAGCCAGCGAGTGCGGCGCCCGCGATGGGCGCCACCCAGAACAACCACAGTTGCGACAGTGCCCAACCCCCGACAAAAACGGCCGGCCCCATGCTGCGCGCCGGATTCACGGACGTATTGGTGACCGGAATGCTGATCAAATGAATCAGCGTTTGGCACAGGCCTATCGCGATTGGCGCGAAGCCTTTCGGCGCATTGCCCCGAGCACGAGCCAAAGGGTTCCAATGAACTCAGCCGTCAGGCGCTTGGGCATATTCATCTGAGCCTCATTTCGACGATGCCGCGAGCCCACCCGCGCGAGCGCCGCCCGCGCGGGCGCGAGTCAAACGAAGACCCCGCAGGGCTTCAGGCCATTTTCTTTTTTGATGAGCCCGACCACGATCGGAAGTAGGGCGCCGATGATCGCCGAGCTGCCGATATTGCCGGCCTGGCCCAGCCCTTCGAGGCCGCTGATGGCGCCGGCAAGCTGGCCGCCGCCGATGCCACCCACCGCGCCCAGGATGGTGTTCCACAACGGTCCCATGCTGGTGGGCTTGGAAACCGCGCCCGCGACGCTGCCTCCCACGGCGCCACTGACAGATGCTCGTCAAAAAAGCGGCTGATCTCGTGGTACGCGTGCGGGCCAGTCCCGGCGTGCTGCAGCAGGCCGTGCTTGCTGCCCGGGTAGGGCATCACCTCGAATGGTCAACTCGCGAGTTGAGACCCGATCGGCTCGATGCTCAAAGGAACCGGGGTGAGCGCTCGAGGAATGTCAGTTCGTCGTTGAGATCCACCCAATCGCCGCCCACCGGCACGAGCAGGAAGTGCGAATCGGCTGAGAACTCATATTCCACAATGCCCGAGAGCGAGGAGGTCCGCTGCCGTTCGCGACGTTGGGTCTCCTCTGCCGACAAGGCGCGCGGTTCGGGCTCGAGGCTCGCCGAATCGACGAGCAGGGCGTGCTTGCCGCTCGCGATTCCATAGGACCACAGATCGAGCCGATCCTTGTCGTCGTCCTTGCCGCGCAGGTAGGCGACCCGCTGCCCGTCGGGTGAAATCTTCACCGACTTGAGGCTGGGCCCGGACAGATCCGGTGCGGCGAAGAAGCGGTCGATGGTGAGCTTTTCGGCGTGCGCAGCGCCTGACAGGGCGATGCAGGCCAGCATTGCGACGATCGATCTGGCAATGATCAAGACACCGGTTCGTCGTCCGTCTCGCCTGCCTGGACATCGCCGGGGATTGCGTGCTTTTCCGACAGCCACGCGCCGAGGTCGATCAAACGGCACCGTTCGCTGCAGAACGGCCGGAACGGCGACTGCGCCGTCCAGGCAATTTCCCGCTTGCAGGTGGGGCACTTGACGAGTGGCGGGCTCACCGAGCGCTGCCGCTCAGCTGCAGCAGCTCAACGTGAATGGAACGTCGCCCTCCGCCGGCGTAGGTCGCGAAGTGAGGCCGTTCCAGGTGAGGAAGCGGATGTTGCAGCGGTAGTGGCTGCCGCTGATCTCCGGATAGAGCTCGGAACGCGCGGGCAGCGAAATACGCAGCAGTTGATACGGTGTGTCGCGATCGAAGGTGATGTTGAACAGGCCGCCGGGCGCCACTTCCTGGCGCGTCTTGCCATTCTGCCGCGTGAGCCACAGGAGCTCGGCGATGCCATCGCACAATGGCCGCAGCATGCCGAGCCATTCGTTGAATGCGCGCATGCGCACCTCGGCCGGCTGGCTCAACCAGTAGTAATAGTCGGGCAGGTCGAATTCGCAGGTTCCCCCTGGAATCGCGCTGCGATGCTTGATGGCGCTCAGGAACTCCGACTCACGCAGCGGCTGCAGGAATGTGGAGCCCGCCTGTAGAAGCTCCGAGCGCAGCCGCATCAGGTTCGACATCACCGTTCGCAGCCGCCCGCCATCCACGCCCGGCTTCGCCTGAAACTCGTTGAGCGAGATGAGTTGCCGCTCCAGCTCCTTCAGCACATCGGAGCGCAGGTCGCCGCGAGTGGCGATGGCGAGCACGTCGAGCAGGCAGCCCATCGCGGCCCGGCTGCCCCACTGGCTGGCCATTTCGTTGTGATAGAGCGCCTGACCGTAGAGGAAATCCACGCGCAGGAAGGTCCGCAGCCGCTCGTTCAGCGGCTGCTCGAATATCCTGGTCTCTTTCCCCGGCGCGGCGGACGGTGCCCCCGCTTGTTCGACTGCCATCCGGCTATTCTGCTTGAGGCGCGCGCCCTCCGTAAACGGTCGGCGCAAGCTCAAGGTAACGGGCATGCACCGCCGACACCTGGTCGCGCAGGGCATGCAGGTCGCCCGCATTCAGAATGACGTCGTCGGCGGCCTGCAGGCGCACGGCCCGGAGCGCCTGGGCGGCCAGAATTGCCTCGGCCTGCGCACGGGTCGCGCCGTCGCGCGCCTGCAGCCGGCGAATCTGCGATTCCTCGTCGCTGTCGACCACCAGGACCCGGTCCACCATCCGTGCGGCATCCTTTTCGACCAGTAAAGGGATCGCGAGGATGACGTACGGGCCGACAGCCGCAGTGGCTCGGCGCTCCATCTCCAGAAGGATCTGCGGATGGGTCAGCGCTTCGAGCTCCCTTCGTGCTTTCGAATCCCTGAAAACAAGCTCACGCAGTGCGGCGCGGTCGAGGCTTCCGTCCACTGCGAGCACGCCTTCCCCGAACTGTTTGCCGATTCGGCCGAGCAGGGGCTGGCCCAGCGCCACGATCTCGCGGGCGATGACGTCGGCATCCACGATGGGGACGCCCAATGCGGCAAATAGGCTGGCTACCGTGGATTTGCCGCTCGCAATGCCGCCGGTGAGGCCGACCCGCAAGCCGCGCGCGTTCACGGCGTGTGGCCGAACAAGCCGAGGTAACGCTCAACCAGCGGCGGCCCGAAGATCAGCATGAGCCAACCGGCGGTGGCCAGGAAGGGTCCGAAGGCGATTGGAGTCGCCTTGCTCTGTCGCTGAAGCGAGAGCACGGCGATTCCCACGACCGCGCCCACGACGGCGGCGATCAGGATGACTGGTAGCAGCATCTGCCATCCAAGCCATGCGCCCAGCGCAGCGAAAAGTTTGAAATCGCCGTAGCCCATGCCTTCCTTGCCCGTGGCAAGCCGGAACAGGTGATAGACACTCCAGAGGCTTATATAGCCCGAGATCGCGCCGATGACGCTGGATCGCAGGTCCACCGGAAATCCGCTGCCATCCGTCGCGGTGCCGAGCAGGCTGACCAGTATGCCGATCCACACGAGTGGCAGCGTCATGTTGTCCGGCAGAAGCTGGTGATCGATGTCGATGAAAGTGAGCGCAATCAAGAACCAGGTCAGAACCAGTCCCGCGAGAGCCGCCCAACCGTAGCCGAATTTCCAGGCGACCACGGCGGAGAGCAGGGCGGTGAACGCCTCGACGAGCGGGTAGCGGCCGCTGATCCGCGCGTTGCAGGAGGCGCACCGCCCCTTCAGCAACAGCCAGCTCACCACCGGCACGTTGTGCCAGCTCCTGATCGGGTTCTTGCACGACGGACAGCTGGAGCGCGGCACGACCAGGTTGAACTTCGCCTGCTCTTCGGCCGCCTTGCCGCCCAGCTCCGCGCACTGGGCGCGCCACTGCCGGTCCATCATGACCGGTATGCGGTAGATGACCACGTTGAGAAAGCTTCCCACCATGAGGCCGAACAGCGCGCATGGCGCAATGAAGAGTGCGGGCGAGGCGGCGAACGTATCGAAGATCGTCATGGTCAACTCCAAAGAAAACGCCGCGCGTCGCGCGGCGTTTCCAGCGGTGGATGGTGGTTGGGGCCGCCCTCAGACCACGGCTCCGAGCTTGAAGATCGGCAGGTACATCGCGATGACCAGGCCGCCGACCAGCACGCCGAGGATCGCCATGATCAGCGGCTCGAGCAGGCTCGACATGGCATCCACCGCGTTGTCCACTTCAGCCTCGTAGAACGAGGCGACCTTGCCCGACATTTCGTCCAGCGATCCGGATTCTTCGCCCACTGCGATCATCTGGATCACCATATTGGGGAACAGGCCGACGTTCTCCATGGCACGCTGCAGACGCTGGCCCGTGGCCACCTCATCTTTCATTGCCAACACGGCGTTTTCAAAAACGATATTGCCCGTGGCGCCGGCTACGGATTCCAGCGCCTCGACCAGCGGCACACCAGCCGCGAACATGGTCGAGAGCGTTCGCGCGTAACGGGCGATTGCTGCCTTGTTGAGGATCGGCCCGATGATCGGCAGCTTCAGAATGAGCCTGTCCATCATCTCCCGCATGCGCCGCGACCGCTTGTGAAAATACGCGAACGCGTAAAAGGCACCGGCAATGACGATTGCGATGTAGACGCCCTTGGCCTGCACGAATCTCGACAGGTTGATGACCATCTGCGTGAACGCGGGCAGGTCGGCGCCGAAGCCCTTGAACAGCGACTCGAACTGCGGAATGACGAAAATGAGCAGGATGCAGGTGACGATCAGCGCCACCACGAGCACCGCAGTTGGATAGAAAAGCGCCTTCTTCACCTTCTTTTTCAGCGCCTCGGTTTTTTCCTTGTAGGTCGCGATCTTGTCGAGAAGGTTTTCGAGTGCACCCGCCTGTTCGCCCGCCTCGACCAGGTTCACGAAGAGGTCGTCGAAATACAGGGGATGCTTGCTGAGCGCTTCGTGCAGCGACGTGCCGCCCTCGACGTCCGATTTGATGTCGAGAATCAGCTTCTGCATGGCCGGCTTGTCGTGGCCATTGCCCACGATCTCGAATGACTGCACCAGCGGAATGCCTGCGGCCAGCATCGTGGCGAGCTGGCGGCTGAACACTGCGATGTCTTCGGGCTTGACCTTGCCGCCGCGCTTGAATGCCGAGTTCTGCTTGCGGATGCGTGAAGGCGCGATGCCCTGGCGCCGCAGATCGGCCCGCAGGGCAAGTTCATCCGGGGCGAGGCTCTTGCCCTTGATCTTGTTGCCCTTCTTGTCCATTCCCTCCCAGGAGAAGGGAATGTCGCGCTTCAGCGCCTTGACGGTTGCGGTTGCAGCAGGAGCCATAGGGAAATTCCTGGGTTAGTCGATCGTGACGCTGTTGATTTCTTCGATGCTGGTCATGCCTGCCTTGACTTTTTCGATGCCGGCTCGGCGCAGGTCCCATACACCTTCGACGGCCGCCTGGTCGCCGATGTCGACGGCACTGCCCCCTTCGAGGATGATTTTCGCGATGGCGTCCGTGACCGGCAGCACCTGGTAGACGCCCACGCGGCCCTTGTAGCCGTCCGTGCAGTTGTTGCAGCCCTTGGGTGCGTAGATTCTGAGGCCGGCCGCGATGTCGGCTTCCGAAAACCCTTCCTTGAGCAGCGCTTCCTTGGGAACGTCCCGCGGCTGCTTGCAGTGCGAGCACAGCCTGCGGGCCAGGCGTTGCGCGATGATGAGGCTGACCGACGTCGCGATCGCATAAGGCTTTACGCCCATGTCCACGAGACGCGTCAGCGTCTGCGGCGCATCGTTCGTATGCAGCGTGGACAGCACGAGGTGTCC
This sequence comes from uncultured Gammaproteobacteria bacterium, assembly GCA_963759725.1. GTDB lineage: Bacteria > Pseudomonadota > Gammaproteobacteria > Steroidobacterales > Steroidobacteraceae > CAVXAE01. The sequence continues at coordinate 1,005,525 of CAVXAE010000001.1, forward strand.
GGTTTGCGCCGCCTTGATCGCGATCTCCGCCGTCTCGAGGTCACGAATCTCACCGACCATGATCACGTCAGGATCCTGCCGCAGGAACGCGCGCATGGCGGCCGCGAAGGTGAGCCCCACCTTGTTGTTCACGTTGACCTGGTTGACGCCCGGAAGGTTGATTTCCGCGGGGTCTTCGGCCGTCGAAATATTGGTGTCTTCGCGATTGAGAATATTGAGCCCGGTATAGAGCGAGACGGTCTTGCCGCTGCCGGTGGGGCCCGTCACCAGGATCATGCCCTGGGGTTTCGCAAGGGTTTGCAGGTAGAGCTCGCGCTGAAAAGGCTCATAGCCGAGAGAGTCGATGCCCATCATCGCCTGCGAGGCATCGAGGATGCGCAGCACGATCTTTTCGCCGAACAAGGTCGGGCAGGTGCTCATGCGGAAATCGATGGCGCGGTTCTTGGACAGGCGCATCTTGATACGCCCGTCCTGCGGGACGCGCCGTTCGGCGATGTCGAGGCGCGACATCACCTTGAGGCGCGCGGAGAGCTTGCCGGCGAGCTGCACGGGCGGCTGCGCGACTTCCTTCAGAATGCCGTCCATGCGGAAGCGCACCCGGTAAGTCTTTTCGTACGGTTCGAAATGGATGTCCGAAGCGCCGCGCCGGATCGCATCGAGCATCAGCTTGTTGACGAAGCGCACGATCGGCGCGTCCTCGACGTCGTCGCGGCTGATCTTGTCCGCGTCGTCGTCGTCGCCGCCACTGACCTCGAGGCTTTCGAGATCGACGCCTCTCTTCGTCCGAGAGGTGCGGCATCTGGGTGTCGACCTGCTCGATGGCCTTGTCGACGGCCTTCTGCAGCTTGTCGTCTTCGACCACCACGGCTTCCACGCCGAGGCCCGTCTGGAATTTGATCTCATCGATGGCGTGCAGGTTGGTCGGATCGGCGACCGCAAGGAACAGGCGTTTGCCGCGCCTGAACAGCGGCAGGACCCGGTGTTTGGCCAGCAGCTTGTCACGAGACGAGACGCGTGGTCTCCGCATCGACATTGACGGAATCAAGATCGAACAGCGGGACGCCGAATTCAGTCGACGCCGCGATCGCGATGTCGCGGGCATTGGCTGCGCCACTGGTGACGAGCTGCGTGACGACGCTGGTCTTGCGCTCCTTGGCGGCATTGACGGCCTCGACCATGGCCGCTTCCTCGACGACGCCGTCCTGGACGAGTCGCTGCGGAAGGCCGCCAAGGCCGGAGCGCGAGCCTCCAAGGGCCAAAGAAGCGTTGTCATTCATGAGGTTAGGTCAAACAAGCGTGTCTGTGCGATCGGCCTTAGTCTACCCGACAGTCCGGGGGGAGCAATTGTCAAATGTGCCGAATGCTCGCACACCGCGAAGGCGCCCTGCGTGATTGCCTTCCCAAAAGAAGAAGCCCCTCCGAGGGGAGGGGCTTCCATTTCGCCTTGGAGCGCGAAATTAGGCACGGCAGTTCGCCGGGCGGTACTTGGCGGTAAGGTTACCACCGGTGCCGACTGCGGCCGAGCCGACCGACTGCACAACCTGGCCAGTGATGGCGCGGTTGCCACAACGCCAGGACACGTCGCCGTTCGGGCTGGTGTAAGGCGTGAGCAGCAAGTTCAGCGGGGTGATGTTGGGGTTGGCATCGTTGCCATAAGCAATCGTGATCTGACCACCGCCGACCCACCGTCACCGACGTGACGTACTTACCGCGGATGTTGCCCGCGACGTCAAGGCCAGCCGCGGCGTTTGTACCGGGCCACGCGCCGTCTGCTCTGGAACGACTCAGCAATGGCAGCCTTCGCCGAGCTCGCCAGGCTCAGGCCTTCCGTCACCTGGGCGCGGATGGTGTAGTCCTGGTAAGCGGGAATGGCGATGGCCGCCAAGATGCCGATGATCGCGACGACGATCATCAACTCGATGAGGGTAAAACCCTTTTGGAGAGATTTCATTTAAAGAGACTCCTGAAACGTTAGTTGGACACAGCGGCGCCCACTGCGCCCGCGATAGAGACAAAGCAAAGGCCATGCCATTCGCTCGCGCGACCGTAAGCAAATGAAATTGATAGGGATTTTACGCTACGCGGCGTGCGGTTTAACTTAGTCGCGTGCACGCTCCCACGACGCTCTTGGGCAGCTCGCGTCACAAAGTGACGTGAAGTGTCAGCTGAAGGCGCTCTACTCAATTCCGAGCTTTTTGATGCGGTAACGCAGCGCCCTGAAACTCATGCCCAGCAGTTTTGCTGCCGCGGTCTTGTTGTAGCGCGTCTTCTCGAGCGCTTTCATGATCGCCTCGCGCTCGATCCCTTCGAGCTGATCGCCGAGGGCAGCGTGATCGGAAGGTGTCGTGGTCGGCTCGGTGGTATCAGCCGGGCGCGCCGCCGCCCTGAGTTTAATGTTCTCCGGAGTGATCATCCCGCCGACGCTCAGCGTCAGCGCCCGCTCGAGAACATTTTCGAGCTCGCGCACGTTTCCTGGAAACGCGTACTGCTCGAGAGTCTGCAGCGCCTCGGCGGTCAGACGCGAAGCCTCCATGTCCATGCGACGCGCGACCCGGCCGAGAATGGTTTCGGCGAGTTCAGGAATATCTTCGCTGCGCTCGCGCAGGCTCGGAACGCGCAGTCTCGATGACGTCGATGCGGTAGAAGAGGTCTTCTCTGAAGCGCCCCTCGGCTACCAGCTGCGACAGGTTCTTGTGCGTGGCGGAGAGAATGCGCACGTCGACGGTTTCTTCGCGCGCCTCACCGATGGGGCGCACGGTTTTCTCCTGTACGACGCGGAGAAGCTTCACCTGCATGTGTAGCGGGAGATCTGCCACTTCGTCGAGGAACAACGTGCCGCCCTCCGCAGTTTGCACGAGGCCTTTCTTATCAGCGACTGCGCCCGTGAAGCTTCCGCGCTTGTGCCCAAAAAGTTCGCTCTCCATGAGCTCGGTGGGGATGGCGCCGCAGTTGACGGCAATGAACGGCCCTTCGCTGCGCGCGCCACTTTCGTGAATAAGGCGGGCCACCAATTCCTTGCCCGTACCTGATTCTCCGCAGATGTGCACGGGCGCCTGGCTTCGCGCTACGCGAACGATCATCTCGCGCAACTGTTGCATGACGGCTGAGCGGCCGATGAGCCGCGGCCCGCGCACCATCGTCGTCGCAGCATCTTCGGGCCGCATGACGAGCTTGATGGCGCTGCCCACGAGCTTGCGCAGCACGCCAAGGTCGAGCGGCTTGGAGACGAAGTCGAATGCGCCGAGTTTGAGCGCTCGAACCGCGGACTCGACGTTACCGTGCGCTGTAATGACGGCCACCGGCACCCCAGGCTGGTGTTCCTGCACCCAGGCCACAAGATCAAGTCCGTCGCCGTCCGGCAGTCGCATGTCGGTCAGGCACAGGTCAAAGTGAGTGGTTTTCAGCAAGCGCTGCGCGGTCTTCATGTCGGCCGCGGTCTGCGTCGCGAGGTTCATGCGGCTGAGCGTCAGACTCACGAGCTCGAGCAGATCCGGTTCGTCATCGACGATCAGTACCACGGGCTTATTCATGCCGGGCTGTCCTCACGCGAATTCCCACCGTCGTGGATCGGCGAACACCAGGCGAAACACGCTGCCGCCGCCAGTACGGGGCTCATACAGAAGGGTGGCTCCATTGGTCTGCGCGAGCTCGCGCGCGAGGAATAGACCCAGGCCCGTGCCGTCTTCGCCGCCGCTGAAGAACGGTTCAAATATCCGCTCGACGTGCTCGAGCCTCACGCCCGGGCCGCGATCGCCCACTTCGAGAAAGGGTCGCGCGCCGGGATTCAGGCGGCCATAGCGGATCTCGATACTGGGGGCCGCGTTTTCCTTGAGCCCGTGTCGCAAAGCGTTGTCGCACAGATTCCACATCACCTGGTGCAGCTGCGTCGGATCGGCGCGTACCTCAATTTCCGCGGGCTGCTCCTCGACACTCAGGCGACTCCGTCCAGCTGCATGGTTTCACAGAACTCCTCGCAGAATTCGCCGAGCCAGAGCGAGAGGGAGAGGCGCTCGAGCCGCGTTTCCGAGCGCTTCGACAACTGCAGCACATTGTCGATGATCGCGCTGACGCGATCCGCGTTGCCGCGGATGATTTCCGTGAGGCGCTTGTCCTCGCCGCGAGAGCTGCGCCGATTCGGCGAGCAGTTGGCGCGGCGTGGCTCATCGCACCGACCGGATTACGGATCTCATGCGCGATGCTCGCGCTCAACCGGCCGAGCGCCGCGAGTTTGGATTGCTGTACCTGCTCGGCGATCGAGGCTCGTGTCCTCGAGGAACACCAGTATCGGCGCCGGGTCCCTGCCGCCCAGAGCGGCAAAATGTGGCCGGATGATGCGCGCGCCGTCTTCCGCAACGAAGGTGTGAGTGGCATCGGTAGGCGCGTTCGTGTTCTGGCGCCAGGTCTCCAGCAGATATAACAGGCGCGGTGATGCCTCGCCCAGCAGTGCGCCGGGGTAGGCATTGCTGTCCCCGAGAATCAGCGCTGCCGATTCGTTTATCAGACCTGACACGGTCTTCAGTGTCGACCACCAGGATGCTCTCGCGCAGGTGCTGCACGATGTACTGAGACAGCTGCGCGAGGTTCGCCAGGTCGATCTCCTGGCGGCGCACCAGTGCCTCGCTCTCGCGCAAACGGTTGGCCACAGGCCAGACCGCCAGCACGATCGTGAACAGCACGACGCCGAGAACGCCAGCCGTCGGTGAAGTCGGTGCCCAGTCGCGATATCCCGTCGCGTAAACGAAGATCTGCTGCAGCGAGCACGCCGAGCGTAGCGAGCGCTGCGATCAGGAATGCATCGCGGTTGTCCGCGAGTACGGCCATGGCGCCTACCGGAAGCACGAGCAGGATGCCGAGCGCCGCTGGAGACGCCTCCGCAGGCATACAGGATGAGCGAGATCGCCGCTGAGTCGATGGCTGTATTCAGGAGCGCAATACGCCGCAGCGTCGGCCAGGACAGGCGGCGCGCCAGCGACTAGCAGCACGGCTGCCGAGAAGTACGCGATGCAGATCGACAGGAACAGCGTCGGGTGCGGCGGCAGCAGCGCCGATTGCGGCTCGGCGGCCCAGAAAATGGCGAGCAGCATCGGCGGCACGAGCAGCCGATAGAGATTGACGAGGCCGACAACGCGCCAGGCGAGGTCTCTGGGAGCGGGTGCGGCTGAGGCGACGCTCGACGGCATGGACGGATTATGCATCCCGGTGCGACTCGGGCGGTGCGGCGACTCTAGCATTTTTGCGGCGTGCCGCTGGCCACCCACGGCGCTTTTCGCGAGAATACGCGCCCTTCGCAAATCGGCGACGCCTCACGATGAATCTGCACGAGTACCAGGCCAAAGAACTATTCAGGACGCTACGGCATCCCGGTTCCCGACGGGCCGAGTGGCCGCGAGCGCCGATGAAGCCGTCGCCGCAGCGCAGTCGCTCGGTGGCGAGCGTGTGGGTCGTCAAGGCGCAGGTGCACGCCGGCGGTCGCGGCAAGGCCGGCGGCGTGAAGGTTGCGAAAGATCTGGACACCGTGCGCTCCGCGCCAAGAGCGATGCTCGGCACGCGGCTCGTCACGAAGCAGACCGACGCCGAAGGGCTGCCAGTCGGGCGGTGTACGTCGAATCGGGCTCGCAGATCGCGCGCGAGATCTACCTCTCGCTGACTCTCAATCGCGAGCGCGGACGCATCGCGGTGATCGCCTCCGCCGCAGGTGGCATGGATATCGAAGAGGTCGCCGAGCACACGCCGGAGAAAATTCTGACGGTGAACGTGGATCCGGCAGCGGGCCTGCAGCCTTACCAGTGCCGCAAGCTCGCGTTCGGACTCGGCCTCGCAGGGCAAGCAGATCGGCGAGCTGCAGGCCGATCCTGCTCGGCGCTGTACCGCCTGTATCTGGAAGAAGACGCAAGCCTGCTCGAGGTCAACCCGCTGATCGTGACGAAGGCCGGCAGCTCATGGCGCTCGACGCCAAGATCAACATCGATGCCAACGCGCTGTTCCGGCACCGCGATCTCGCGAAGCTGCGCGATACGAGCGCAGGAAGATCCGATGGAGCTGCGCGCCAGCGAGCACGATCTCAATTACGTCTCGCTCGATGGCAACATCGCCTGCATGGTCAACGGCGCAGGCCTCGCGATGGCGACCATGGACCTGATCAAGCTGCACGGCGGCGATCCGGCGAATTTCCTCGACGTGGGCGGCGGCGCGACCGCCGAGCGCGTCACGGCGGCGTTCGAGCTGATTCTCTCGAACCCGCGGGTGCGCGCCATTCTGGTCAACATCTTCGGCGGCATCGTGCGCTGCGACATCATTGCCGAGGGCATCATCCAGGCGGTCAAGAACGTCGGCGTGAAGGTTCCGGTGGTCGTGCGGCTCGAGGGCACCAATGCGCCGAAGGCGCGCGAGGTGCTGCTGCAGAGCGGCCTTGCCATCACCGCGGCGCAGGATCTGACGGATGCTGCGCAGAAGGTCGTCGCGCTGGCGGCGGGAAGCCCCGGTTCGAAGTCGAAGAAGGCAGGCCGCTCGTGAGCATTCTGGTCAATCGCAATACCAAGGTCATCTGCCAGGGCTTCACGGGCAAGCAGGGCACCTATCACTCCGAGCAGTGCCTCGCGTACGGCACGAAGCTCGTCGGCGGCGTCACGCCCGGACGTGGTGGTGAGAAGCATATCGGCCTGCCGGTGTTCGATACCGTGCAGGCGGCGGTGCGCGAGACCGGTGCGACGGCGAGCATGATCTACGTGCCCGCCGCATTCGCGGCGGATGCAATTCTCGAGGCGGCCGATGCCGGCATCGAGCTCGTCGTGTGCATCACCGAAGGCGTGCCGGTCAACGACATGGTGCGCGTCAAGGCGGCGCTCGCGAGCACCGGCACGCGTCTCATCGGACCGAACTGCCCCGGCATCATCACGCCCGAGGAATGCAAGATCGGCATCATGCCGGGCTTCATTCACAAGAAGGGCAGCGTCGGCATCGTGTCGCGCTCCGGGCACGCTCACCTATGAAGCGGTCTTCCAGACCACCAACGCGGGCCTCGGGCAGAGCACCTGCGTCGGCATCGGCGGCGATCCGGTGCGCGGCATGAACTTCGTGGACGTGCTCGAGCTCTTCGAGCGCGATCCGCAGACCGAGGGCATCGTGCTGGTCGGCGAGATCGGCGGCAGCGATGAAGAGGCCGCCGCGGAGTTCATCCGTCACTACGTCTCCAAGCCGGTCGTGGCCTACATCGCAGGCGTCACTGCGCCGCCGGCAAGCGCATGGGCCACGCCGGCGCCATCGTCGCGGGCGGCAAAGGCACCGCGGCGGACAAGTATCGCGCGCTCGATCGCGCCGGCGTGCGCACGGTCAAATCACCCGCCGAGCTCGGCTCGGCCATCGCGCGAGCAGCTGAAGAAGCGCCGCGCGCAGCCGGTCGCGCAGCGCGAGCCGAAAAGATCGCGCCGCGGCCGAAGTCGATGGCGCTCAACAAGCCGGCGAAGCGGCCGGCCAAGCCAAAAAGGCGCGAAGCCACCAGCGAAGAAGCCGCCCGGCGGCGAAGCCGCACGGCCGGTGAAGCCGCAAGCCGAAGAAGCGCCGCGAAGAAGCGTCCGCGAAGAAGAAGGCGACAGGCCCGCAAGCACCGCTAGAGCCTGCCGGCTCAGGCCAGCCAGATGAGCGCAGCCATGCGCCCGGTGCTGCCCATCGCGGCGGTAGGAATAGAAACGCTCCGGATCGGCAATAGGTAGCACCATCCGCCGCCCGAAATCGACTGAATACCGACAGCAGTCGATCCGCTGCCGCGCCAGCGCATACAGATCGCATTGCCAGCGCCCGCGCGCGTTTCGCGAGAACGCCGCGTCTGCCTTGGCGTGCATGAGCGAGGAAAGCGGCGCGCACTTCATCTCCGACCTCGAAATCGGCCGGGTCCGATGCACGGCCCCATCCACGCTACGAGAGTCCTCGGCGTCGACTCGCATTGCAGCCACCGTTGCTTCGAGCACTCCGGCTGCAAGCCCGCGCCACCCGGCATGTGCCGCCCCAACGCCTGTGCCATCGCGCGTCTGCGAACAGCACAGGCATGCAGTCGGCGGCCCGCGCCGACGCAAACGCGGCCCGGCCGGCGCGTGACGGATGCATCTGCGCGCGGCTTTGCAGTGTTCGCAAGGTCGATCGAGATCGACGACTTCGATGCCGTGCACCTGCTCGAGCCAGGCAGGGTCTGCAGGCAACGACAATTCCTTGCGCAGATCGACGTGCTCATCGCCACTCTCCTGGCGCAGCGTCAGAAGGCTGCGTGCACGTTGCGGGGCGCATCCCAGTCCGGCGTCAGTATTTCGAAGGCGTTCAAGATGAAGCGCTGCGTCGATCGGCCTCGAGCGCGGCGATCAGCTGCTCAGGTCGGCGGGCAAGGGCGATTCCCAGCTGACCGACCGCCCCGTCGACGGATGCTCCAGCTCGAGGCGCGCGGCGTGCAGCGCCTGGCGCCTGAACGCCTCGAGCGCAGCGACAAGCTCCTCAGTCGCTCCGCGCGGCAATCTGCGCCGCCCGCCATATGCCGGGTCACCCACGACAGGATGGCCGATATGCGCCAGGTGCACGCGAATCTGATGCGTTCGGCCCGTCTCGAGTTTCACCTGCACCAGTGTGTGCGCGCGGAAGCGTTTGCCGACTCGATAGTGTGTGACCGCATCTCGCCCATCCGCCCGCACGGCCATGCGTGTCCGCAGGCTGCGATGACGGCCGATCGGTTGATCGATGGTGCCACCAGCCGTCATCACGCCGCCGCAGATCGCGACGTATTCTCTTCTGACCTCGCGTTCCGCGAGCGCCGAAACCAGTGCGGTGTGGGCTTCGAGCGTGCGTGCGATGATGAGCAGGCCACTCGTATCCTTATCGAGCCGGTGCACGATCCCGGCCCTCGGCACCACTGCAAGCTTCGGATCGAGCGCGAGCAGGGCGTTCTGCAGCGTATGGCTCGAATTTCCCGCTCCCGGATGCACGACCAGTCCTGCGGGCTTGTCGATGACGAACAGCGACCGGTCCTGGTGCACGACTTTCAACGGCATCTTTTCGGCCAGGACCTGCGAGTCGGGTTCGATCGTCGCCTGGATGTCTACCTTCTCGCCGCCACGAACGGCATCACGCGGCCGGGGTAGCTTGCCGTCGACCCGAACCGCGCCGGCTTCGATCCAGCCCTGCAACCGCGCCCGCGAATACTGGGGAAGTGCCCTGGCAAGGGCCTGGTCGAGTCGCATGCCGGTAAAGTCCGCGGACAGCTCGAAAGCGTGGGTTCTAAGCTCCATGGAGCAACTCTAAGGCCACAGCCCACCGATGTGGAGGCGGAACTCCACGGCGCGCGGCGCGGTCCGAAGCCCGTACCCCGGATTGGTTATACTGCGCGCCCGCTCAACGGCCAGAAATTCAACGAAAGGCCCTGCCACGATGTTTGCGTCCGGCTTCCTGCGCGGTGTCGTACTCGCGCTCTGCCTAGCCCTGCTTGCCGTGCCCGCTTGCCGCTCGAATCGCGACCTGCTCAGCTCCAACCCGGAGCTCATCTACAAGAAGGCGCGTCAGTCCCTGAACTCGCAGGACTACGACAACGCCGTGAAGGCTTACGAGGCGCTGACCGCGCGATTTCCCTTCACCGACCAGGCGCGCCAGGCGAGGCTCGATCTCATCTACGCGTATTACCGCAGCGGCGAGAAGGAATCCGCGATCGATGCCGCCGAGACGTTCATTCGCGAGAATCCCACGCATCCAAGGATCGACTATGCCTGGTATGTCATGGGGCTCGTTGATTTCGAGCGTTCGGCGAACGCCCTGGAGCGATTGTTCCGCGTCGATCTCGCTGAGCGCCCGCCGTCGAGCGCGCGCAAGTCGTTCGCCGCGTTCCGCACGGTGGTCGAGAAGTACCCGAAGAGCGATTACGCCCACGATGCGCGCCGTCGCATGATCTATCTGCGCGACCGTCTCGCGAGCTACGAAGCGCACGTGGCGCGTTACTACCTGAAACGCGGCGCGTTCGTTGCCGCATCGCAGCGGGCGAAAGGGGCCCTCGAACAGTTCGACGGCGCGCCCACGACTCGTGAGTCGCTGGAGATACTGATTGCCGCCTACGACAGGCTTGACCTGAAGGATCTAGCCGCGCAGGCACGCCAGGTCTACGAAGCCAACTACGGCAGCCAGGTCGGAAGGCTGAGACCCGCGACCAAGCCGTGGTGGAAAATCTGGTAGGCGCTGCTCAGCGCCGGTATCCGTTGGTGATGGGATAGCGCCAGTCCCGACCGAAGGCGCGGCGGCTGACGCGCACGCCGGGCGGTGCCTGCCGGCGCTTGTATTCGTTGCGTCTCACCAGGTCCAGAACCCGCCCGACCGTGGCTTTCTCGAAGCCGCGCGCGACGATCTCGTCCACGGACAGGTCCTCTTCGATGAAGGCCTCGAGTATCGCGTCAAGGATTTCATACGGCGGGAGTGAGTCGGAATCCTTCTGCTCGGCGCGCAGCTCGGCCGAGGGAGGCCGCTCGATGACGCGCTGGGGAATCGCCCGGCCGAGTGAATTCCGGTAGGCGGCCAGACGGTAGACCAGCAGCTTGCTGCAGTCCTTGATGGGAGCGAAGCCGCCGGCCATGTCGCCATAGAGAGTGGCGTAGCCCACCGCCATCTCGCTCTTGTTGCCCGTGGTCAGCAGCATCTTGCCCGTCTTGTTCGAAATGCCCATCAGCAGCAGCATGCGACACCGGGACTGGATGTTTTCTTCGGCAGCATCCGCCGACCGTCCCGCGAACTCCGCTTTGAGCGCGGCGAGCGTCGCTTCGAACATGTTCTCGATGGAGATCACGCTGTATTGCACGCCCAGCATGCGGGCCTGCTCTGCCGCATCATCCAGGCTCATCTTCGAGGTGTAGCGCGAGGGCATCATCACCGCATGGACGCGATCGGCGCCGAGCGCATCGACGGCAATCGCCAGCGTCAGTGCCGAGTCGATTCCACCGGACAGGCCCATTACGACCCCGGGGAAGTCGTGCTTGTTCACATAGTCGCGCACGCCCAGCGTGAGCGCGCGATAGACGCTCTCGTCATCGCTGAGCTCGGGCGCGATCGAGGCCTGCCACGGGTACGGCGACGCTCTGCGCGTCCCGGTTGAATTCAACCAGCAGCGTGCATTCCTCGAAGGCCGGCGCACGCTGCACGACGTTTGCGGCTGCATCCATCACGAACGAGTTGCCGTCGAAGATCAGCTCGTCCTGCCCGCCGACCATGTGCAGATACAGCAGGGGCAGGCGCACATCCAGCACGCGATCGCGCGCAATTTTTTCCCGCTCCCGCTGCTTGTGCAGCTCATAGGGCGAGGCGTTGATCACGACGAGCAGCTCGGCGCCGGCATCGCGCGCGCAGCGCGCGGCAGCGCCTTCCCAGATGTCTTCGCAGATGAGCAGGCCGACGCGAAATCCTTTGCATTCCACGACCGTGGCCTGCGAGCCGCCGGTGAAATAGCGCTTCTCGTCGAATACCCGGTAGTTGGGCAGCTCCATCTTGCGGTAATTGGCGAGCAGCGTTCCGTCCGCGATGTACGCGGCGGCGTTGTAGATCTCCGCCCCGCCGTATTCGGGATAGCCGGCGATGACCGCGACACCGGTCACCTCGCTGCGCAGGCTTTCCAGGCCTGCGTCGACCTTGCGGCGAAAGCCGCGATGGAACAGCAGATCCTCAGGCGGATAGCCCGAAAGCGCCAGTTCCGGGAACACCACGATGTCGGGACTGAGGCTGGCGCATGCCTGCCTGGCAGCGGCCACCATCCGGGTGGCGTTTCCAGGGACGTCGCCGACCAGGAAATCCAGCTGCGCGAGCGCGATTCGAAGGCTCATAGAGGGCCGAGAGGCTAAGGAGTATTCAGGGAGGTGGCAAGCCGCATGCTAGGATCGCGCCGCTTTCCCGGAGCCCCCGGCTGAAGAAGATTTAAGAGCCTTGACCACGCTCGGCTGGATCCTGCTCTCCACCGCCATCGCAGGCGCGCTCAGCGTGGCGATCGCGGGCCTTTTTCTCGTGCTGCCCGAGCGGATGCGCGCGCTTGCGTTACCGCATCTCGTGAGCTTCGCCACCGGTGCGCTGCTCGGGGCTGCACTGCTGGCGCTCCTGCCCCAGTGCCATCAACGAGGCCGGAAAGGACGGCGTGTATGGCATCGGGCTGGCGCTGGTCGCCGGCATCGGCATTTTCTTCATCCTCGAAAAGGCCGTGCTTTGGAGGCACTCGCATTCGGGCGAGTACGCGGATCACGGCGCGCATCATCACCACCATCAGCATCGGGAGGAGGCGTCCGCCGTGCTCGTGCTGATCGGCGACAGTATGCACAACGCTCTCGATGGCGTGCTCATCGCCGCAGCATTCCTTACGGACGTCCAACTCGGCATCGTCACCGCCATCGCCGCGGTGACTCACGAGATTCCCCAGGAAATCGGCGATTTCGCGGTGCTCCTGAACAGCGGCATGTCGCGGGGGCGGGCCCTTTTCCTCAATATCGTGACCAGCCTGACTTCGGTCATCGGCGGCGTCGTCGCCTATTTCGGCCTGAAACATGTGCGAGCATATGTTGCCCTACGCGCTGGCCGTCGCTGCCGCCAGCTTCCTGTACGTGGCCGTGGCCGACCTGATTCCCGGCCTGCATCGCCGGGTGGACATGCGCACGAGCGTCATGCAGGTTCTCCTCATCGCCGCCGGCATAGGCGTCATCGCCTGGCTGGAGGCCGGCGCCCATTAGTTGGGCTTCGCGGACTCAGCCCAACCTACTGATTGCGCCGGGTTGGCGGACCGTCGTAGGTTGGGCTGAGTCCGCGAAGCCACTTGAATCCGGCCCCGGCGGCCCTAACATTTCGGCCTGGGTTCCCGACAGGTTCACCCCATGCGAATGGACAAGCTCACGAGTAAATTCCAGGCGGCGCTGGCCGATGCCCAGTCGCTGGCGCTCGGGCGCGATCACCAGATCGTCGAGCCTGCGCACGTGATGCTCTCGCTAGTGCAGCAGGAAGGCGGCACCGTGCGCCCGCTACTCGTCAAGGCGGGCGTCAACCTCAACAAGCTGCGCTCGGATCTCGAGGCCGCGCTCGACAAGCTGCCCAAGGTGGAAGGTGCCGCGGGCGAGATCCACATCTCCAACGATCTCAACCGCGCTGCTCAATCTCACCGACAAGCTCGCGCAGCAGCGCGGCGACCAGTTCATCTCGAGCGAGCTGTTCGTGCTGGCCGCGCTCGAGGACAAGGGGCCGCTGGCGCGCATCCTCAAGGATGCCGGCGCCGTCAAGGGTGCGGTCGAGAAGGCCATCGAGCAGGTGCGCGGCGGCGAGAAGGTGGCCGATGCCAACGCCGAGGAAAACCGCGGCGCGCTGGACAAATACACCGTCGATCTCACCGAGCGCGCCGCCAGCGGCAAGCTCGATCCGGTCATCGGCCGCGACGACGAGATTCGCCGCACCGTGCAGGTGCTGCAACGGCGCACCAAGAACAACCCCGTGCTGATCGGCGAGCCTGGCGTCGGCAAGACCGCGATCGTCGAAGGCCTCGCGCAGCGAATCATCAATGGCGAGGTGCCCGAAGGGCTGAAGAACAAGCGCATCCTCGCGCTCGACATGGGCGCGCTGATCGCCGGCGCGAAGTTCCGCGGCGAGTTCGAAGAGCGCCTCAAGGCAGTGCTCAAGGATCTGTCGAAGAACGAAGGCCAGATCGATCCTGTTCATCGATGAGTTGCACACCATGGTCGGCGCGGGCAAGGCCGAAGGCTCCATGGATGCCGGCAACATGCTGAAGCCTGCGCTCGCTCGCGGCGAGCTGCATTGCGTCGGCGCCACGACGCTCGATGAGTACCGCAAGTACATCGAGAAGGATGCGGCGCTCGAGCGGCGCTTCCAGAAGGTGCTGGTGGATGAGCCCTCGGTCGAGGACACCATCGCGATCCTGCGCGGTCTCAAGGAGCGCTACGAGATTCATCACAAGGTCGAGATCACCGATCCGGCCATCGTCGCGGCGGCGACACTGTCGCATCGCTACATCACGGACCGCCAGCTGCCCGACAAGGCCATCGATCTGATCGACGAGGCGGGCGCCCGCATCCGCATGGAGATCGATTCCAAGCCCGAGTCGCTCGACCGGCTCGAGCGGCGGATCATCCAGCTGAAGATCGAGCGTGAGGCGCTGAAGAAGGAATCCGACGACGCGTCGCGCCGTCGCCTCAAGGATCTCGAGGAGCAGCTCGGCACGCTCGAAAAGGAGTTCGCCGATCTCGAGGAAGTGTGGAAAGCCGAGAAGGCCTCCCTGCAGGGCGCCGCGCACATCAAGGAGGAGCTCGAGCGCGTGAAGCTGGAGCTCGAAACGGCGCGCCGCGCGGGCGATCTGCACCGCATGGCGGAATTGCAGTACGGGCGCATTCCCGAGCTCGAGAAGCGACTTGCGCAGGCTATGGATGCCGAGAACAAGCAGCCGCAACTGGTGCGCAACAAGGTGACGGAAGAGGAAATCGCCGAGGTCGTCTCTAAGTGGACCGGCATTCCGGTCTCCAAGATGCTCGAAGGCGAGAAAGAGAAACTGCTCCAGCTCGAAGCGGCGCTCGCGCGGCGCGTCGTCGGCCAGGAAGAAGCCTTGCAGATCGTTTCGAACGCGATCCGCCGCTCGCGCGCGGGACTTGCCGATCCGCAGCGGCCGAACGGCTCGTTCCTGTTCCTGGGGCCGACGGGCGTCGGCAAGACGGAGCTGTCCAAGGCGCTGGCGGAATTTCTGTTCGATACCGAAGAGGCGCTGGTGCGCATCGACATGTCCGAGTTCATGGAGAAGCACTCCGTGGCTCGACTGATCGGCGCACCGCCGGGCTACGTCGGCTACGAAGAGGGCGGGCATCTCACCGAGACCGTCCGCCGACGGCCTTATGCCGTGATCCTGCTCGACGAGGTCGAGAAGGCGCATCCGGATGTGTTCAACGTGCTGCTGCAGGTGCTCGACGACGGCCGCCTGACGGACGGGCAGGGCCGCACCGTCGACTTCCGCAACACCGTGATCATCATGACTTCGAATCTCGGCTCGCAGGTCATCCAGGAGCTCGCGGGCGAGGCGAATTACGCGCGCATGAAGAGCGCGGTGATGGAGATCGTGCAGCAGCACTTCCGCCCGGAGTTCATCAATCGCATCGACGACATCGTCGTGTTCCATCCGCTCGGGCGCGCAGCAGATCCGCGCGATCGTGGACATCCAGCTCGGGTACCTGCGCAAGCGGCTGCTCGAGCGCGATATCGAGCTTACGCTCGACCGACGAGGCGCGCGACCTGCTCGGCGAGGCCGGCTACGATCCGGTGTACGGCGCCCGGCCGCTGAAGCGCGCGATCCAGCAGCAGATCGGAGAATCCGCTGGCGCAGCATATTCTCAAGGGCGAGTTCGGGCCGGGCAGACCGGGTGCGGATCGGCGTCCGGGAGGGCCAGCTTACGTTCGTGAAGGCTTAAGGCCGTTATAATCCCGCGCCTATGCCGTTCTACGAATACGAATGCTCGAGCTGCAAGTTCTACACGGAGCTGCTGCAGAAGGTGTCCGACCCGTCGCTGCGCAAGTGCCCTTCCTGCGGGCGCAGCACCATGAAGAAGCTGATGTCCGCACCCAACTTCCGCCTGAAGGGCGGCGGCTGGTACGAGACCGACTTCAAGTCCGACAAGGAAAACAAGCGCAATCTCGCGTCGAGAAGGAAGCGGAGGCCGAAGGACGCGAGCGCCAAGCCTGAGGCCGCCAAGCCTGAGGCCGCCAAGGCGGCGGACGCCAAGGCCAGCGAATCCAAGCCTGCTGAGGCGAAGCCCGCCGAGCGAAGCCGGCCGAGTCGACGCCGGTTGCATCCAGCACAGCCGAACCCAAGGCGTCCAGCTCGCGCGCCCGTTCGGGAAGATCCGCGCCGAGCGCCGCACGCAAGGCCCAGCCAGATCCAAATCGAAGCCGGCGCGGCGTTCGCGCCGATGACCGCAGCCCAAGCGTAGATGGGGCCTGCGCCGCTACCTGGTCGCGGGCGTGCTGGTCTGGCTGCCGATCCTCGCCACGCTCTGGGTGGTGCGTTTCCTGCGTCGACCTCATGGACCGCACGCTGCTGCTGCTGCCGGAGAGCTACCGGCCGGAGGCGCTGCTCGGCTTTCCGCTGCCCGGCCTCGGCGCGATGTTTGCGTTCGTCGTGCTGTTCGTCACGGGCGTGCTGGTCACCAACTTCCTCGGCCGGCGGCTGGTCGGCCTATTGGGAAGGCGTGCTGCAGCGCATTCCTCTGGTGCGCTCCGTCTACGGCGGCGTCAAGGGCTTCACCGAAAGCGTGTTCTCGCAGGACAACACCTTCCGCAAGGTGGTGATGATCCAGTACCCGCGCCTCGGCATCTGGACCATCGGCTTCGTCACCTCGGACAACATGCGCGAGATCAGCGCGAAGACCGGCCAGCAGCAGGTCTGCGTCTACGTGCCGACCACGCCCAATCCCACCTCGGGATTCATCGTGATCGTGCCGCACGGAGGAGGTGATGGAGCTCAGCATGAGCGTGGATGCGGCCATGAAGATGATCATCACCTGCGGCGTGGTGGTACCGCAGAACTGAGGGCGGCGCCGACGGCGGAGATTGCGTAATATCCGCGGCCTTCCCGGCTGGGCTATTTCACGGCATGCGCACTCACTATTGCGGACACGTCGATGAGCGGCTGATCGGACCAGGAGGTCACCGTGGCCGGCTGGGTGCACCGGCGGCGCGACCATGGCGGCGTCATCTTCGTCGATCTGCGCGACCGCGAAGGGCTTGCTGCAGGTGGTGTTCGATCCCGACGCCGCCGAAGTGTTCACGGAAGCCGAGCGGCTGCGCAACGAGTTCGTCGTGCGCGTCGACGGGCGAGGTGCGCGCGCGTCCCGGCGCCACGGCCAACGCCAACCTCGCCACCGGCAAGGTCGAGCTGCGTGGCGCAGGAGGTGGAGCTGCTCAATCGCTCCGAGCCGCTGCCGTTCCAGCTCGATGACGACTCGGTCGGCGAAGAGATCCGGTTGCGCTACCGCTATCTCGATCTGCGCCGCGAGGTGATGAACGGCCGGCTGCGCCTGCGCCACCGGATCACGCGCGCCATGCGCCGCTACATGGACGACAACGGCTTCATCGATCTCGAGACGCCGATGCTCACCAAGGCGACGCCCGAGGGCGCGCGCGACTATCTCGTGCCGAGCCGCACGCATCCGGGCAAGTTCTTCGCGCTGCCGCAGTCGCCGCAGATCTTCAAGCAGCTGCTGATGATGTCGGGCTTCGACCGCTACTACCAGATCGTGCGCTGCTTCCGCGACGAGGACCTGCGCGCCGACCGGCAGCCGGAGTTCACGCAGCTCGACGTCGAGACGTCCTTCATGACGCAGGAGGACATCCTGCAGCTGATGGAAGAGCTGATGCGCGCAGATGTTCAAGGAAGTGCTCGGCGCTGACGCTGCCGAAGCCGTTTCCGCGCCTGACGTACGCCGAGGCGATGCGGCGCTTCGCGAGCGACAAGCCGGACCTGCGCATCCCGCTCGAGCTCGTCGACGTTGCCGATCTCGTGAAGGACTGCGAGTTCAAGGTGTTCGCGGGGCCGGCGAAAGATCCCAAGGGCCGCGTCGCCGCGCTTGCGCGTGCCGGGCGGCGGCGCGCTGCCGCGCTCGCAGATCGACGACTACACCGCGTTCGTCGGCCGCTACGGCGCCAAGGGCCTCGCCTACGTGAAGGTGAACGAGCGCGCCAAGGGACGCGATGGACTGCAGTCGCCGATTCTCAAATTCCTGAGCGATGCGGCGATTGCGGGCATCCTCGAGCGCACGGCGCGCAGGCGACGGCGACCTCATTTTCTTCGGCGCCGACAGCGGCGAAAGTCGTCAACGATGCGCTGGGCGCGCTGCGCGTCGAAGGTCGGGCACGACCTGAAGCTCATCGAGCCCGGCTGGCAGCCCGCTCTGGGTCACCGACTTCCCGATGTTCGAATGGGATCCGGACGGCAAGCGCTGGGCGGCGATGCATCACCCGTTCACTTCGCCTCGCAATCCCGATGCGGCGGCGCTGCGTGCCGATCCGCGGCGAGCGCGCTCGCCAATGCCTACGACATGGTGCTGAACGGCTCGGAGATCGGCGGCGGCTCGGTGCGTATCCACCGTCAGGAGATGCAGTCGACGGTGTTCGAGCTGCTCGGCATCGGCGCAGAGGAGGCGCAGCGCAAGTTCGGCTTCCTGCTCGATGCGCTCAAGTTCGGCGCACCGCCGCACGGCGGCATCGCGTTCGGCATCGATCGGCTCGCCATGCTGATGGCCGGCGCGGACAGCATCCGCGACGTCATCGCGTTCCCGAAGACTCAAACAGCGGCGGACCCGTTGACCGATGCGCCGACGGAAGTGAGCGAGGCGCAGCTGCGTGAGTTGCACATCCGGGTTCGCACGCCGCCGCCGGCCTAAGCGCGCGCCGTCATTTCTCTATCTTGTAGGTGACGCCGGCCTGCTGGTTCAGCGGGCCCTGGATGGCTTCGAGCGATATCTTCTTGGAAATGCGATAGCGCAGGGTGATCACCTGGCCCGGCTCGAAGAGCCCCACGCCGTAGCTCAGATACAGGCGCGGCGAGAGATACTGGCCGATCGTGAAGGCGGAGCTGCCGCCGAGCTCGGCGCTGTTCTCCACGCCGATCTCATCCACTCCGATCCGTTTGCCGAGCCCCTTGGCCAGCAGATTTCCCGCGGCACCGCCCAGTGAGCGAGCCGCCGACTGCACCATGTCGCCTTCGCCGCTGCCCAGCTCGCTGATCGGCTTTCCTGTGACGAGATAGGACAGCGCCTGCGTCGGAGCGAGGGGTGGATCCGATGAAACCGAGAGCAATGGGGCGCGCGCCGAGCCGGACACGGCCAATTTGATCGTCGCTTCGGGCAGCGTGCGGGTGGCAACCAGGCCCACCTGGGGATTGTCGAGCGGCGAGTTGGCGAAAAACAGCCGCCCCGTTTGAATCGTCAAATCCTGGCCATAAGCCTTGTATGTCCCGGCGACGCGAATCTCGCCCGCTCCGGTGGCGGGTTCTAGCGGCACTTCCTTGACCGCCAGCTGCCCCGTCAACGTGGCGTCGAGCCCAAACCCGACGAGCTGGACTTTTTTTCCCAGCATCACCGTGATGTCGGCGTAGAGGGGAGTGCTGCGTGAACGTACGACGGCTTCGTCGTCGATCACGACCACGTCTGCCGAGACCGCGCGCGCCTTGTTCTGCGGCAGCTTCGTGAGATCGATCTTCGCCTGCGGCACGACCACCGTGCCACCGAGATGCATGCGCTCCTTCGAGCGGGAAAGCTCGAGCTCGGGCGCCATGATGATGTGGGCGGCAGGGATATCGGCTGCGAGGAAATCCTGCCCCGCGATCTTCACCTTCAAGGCACCGTCTTCACCTGCGTCGCCATTGAAGGTCAGCCGACCCTCGCCTGAGGCGATTTCGCCGTCAACGGATATGCCGCCCTCCGGGCGCATGGAGGCCTGCAGCCGGCCTTCGCGCAACTTCACACCCAGAATGGGGAGCTCGGCCGAAAATCCCTCGACGCTGGCGCTGCCTGAAATCTTCGGTTCGACAACCGTGCCACCGAAGTCGAGCTTTGCCGACGCCCGCCCGGAAACATCCGCAACCTGCGTCGTGAAGAGTGCAAGGGGCGCAAGATTGCCAATGGCAAGCTCGGCGTGCCCTTCGAGAGTCGGTGCCGGGCTGCGCAGCGCCGCGAGTTTCGCCTGACCGGAGATCTGGCCTTTGCCGGTCGCGGCGCCGCCGCCCGAGGATGACGTTGCCTCGAGCGACATGCTGGTCGAGGCTGTCGCGGATTCGCCCTCGAGCGCCACATCCATTTTGAAATTCTCATAACTCAGCAAGGCTTCGCCCGCATCTTCCGCCGGTTGAGCACTGCCCGATGCTGAAGTAATGTGCGCTTCACCGAAGAGCGCGCCGTCGACGGCGCGGCGTATCTCGCCAGTGCCTTGGAGCGCGCCTTTCAATTCGAGTCCGAGATCCGGCTTCGCAACGGCGGCGATCAGTGCAATAGGCAGATGGTCCAGGCGATAGCTCGCTTTCAGACCGCTGGCCGCGTCCTGTTCCGCGGTCACGCACAGGCCGACCCCTTCCCCAACGAGACAGCTCTGCGAGATCGAGAAGGCGCCGGGACTCCACGTAACCTGCGCCGGCTCGCGCAACGACAGCTTCGTCACTTGGGGAGCAGACAGGCGCAACTCGTCGATGCTGCCGGACCAGCCCTTGCCCTGGCGTGCGCCTTTTACCTTCATCTCGACGTTCAATTGCTCGCCCACCGCGGCCAGGTCTGCCGTGTGCGCGCGCTCGTTGCCGGACGCCTCGAACGCAACGGTCTCGAATTCGAAGCGGGGCGCGCGGACGCTGGTTGCGCTCACGGTGAGCGCGCCCTGCGGATGCAGGGGATTCTTCATGTCCACTCGTACGGTCGCGGACTGTGCGGAATATTCGAGCATCGCCAGCCGACGACCGTCGACGTCGCCCTTGATATCGATCGCGGGCCATTTGCCGGTGACGTGGAATTTTCCTTTGGCTCGTCCTCCCGCGCCCGGCATCCAGTCGTCGAGCGTCTCGATGTCGAATTCCGCCGTGACATTCAGAGCCTGCCCGCGCACACCTGTCACGCGCACCGAGCTGCCGCCACTGCGTACATTCAGATTGCCTGAGACCACTTTGTTGGGCGCGAGGGCAAGCGCGGCCGCGCCGGAGATCGGGCGACCCCGCAGCGTGCCACGCAGGCCACGCATTTCGAATTCCGCAGCAGGCCCATGTGGCGTGCGCCGGCCCTGCGAGTCGATATCGAAATCCATGCGCCCCGGCCAGCCTGCGAAGAACTCGCCCGGATCGAAGCGCGACGCCTGCGCCTTGATCTCCCAGCCGATCTCGGGCTTCAGTTGAATTCGCCCGGTCGCATTGGCCCGCCCCGCGCGCTGCTCGATCACGAGCTTTTCGAGCTCGATGCGCTCTGGCGTTCCCGTCAGAGCCAGCGTGATATTCGCGAGCTGCCGGGGCGGACCCAATGCCAGGTCTCCCGATGCCGCGAAGGTCGACGGGTCGCCTTTCACGTGCAGCTCGCCGTGAGTCGCGAGCTCCTGTGCGACCCACTCCCTGGGCAGGGAAACATCGCGCCAGATCACATCGAGATCCGCGTAGAATGGCGCGCGGTCGAGGCGTACGTCACCATTTACCTGCATGCGGCCGCGTCCGCTGGGATCGATCAACGTGAGTGCGTCGATCTTCACTACGCTTTCCTGGAGGTGCGCGCGTAGAGGTGCGATGCGCAGGCGCTGGCCATTCACCGTCACGGAGCCTGCGAGATCGACGTGTGAGTTATCGCCGGAGCCATCGAGCGAAGTCGCGAGGCTTTCAATCGAGCTGTCCGGCATCAAGCCTTCGCGCGGATCGAACTGCGGCACTCGCAGCTCGAGCTTCCAGGGAAACGTCGCGCGCTGCTCGAAAGTGCCGGCGAGCCCCGCCACGAACGGCGTTTCGAGCCGCGCTTGCAGCGTGACGAGTTTTCGTTCGCCGACGGCGGATAGCGAGCCTGCGTAAATGAGGTCGCCGATGCGCCAGCTCCCTTCGCCTGAAACGCGCCCTGCGTAAGTCCCTTCGCCATTGACGTCGCCCTTGAGCTTCACGTAGCCCTGCGGCGAGGTGGCCTCGAGCCAGCTCAACGCAATGCCTGCATCGGTCCAGGCGCCGGACGCCGAGGCGCGCGTGACGAGCACCAGCATCTTGCCGTCGCGAAGGACTTGCGCACCCTCCAGCGTAAATGCATCGAGGAGCACATCGATGGGCGGTGTGAGCGAGAAGGGACGATCGGGCTCGTCTTTCGTGGGCTTGCCCAGCGCGACGATTACATTGCGCGCGGTGGCGTTCTCGATGTGCGCACGCCAGGCAAAGAACTCGCGCAGCGCCACATCCACGCTCGCGTGCTCGACCCGAACATCCAGCCCCGTTTCCCGATCGTGATAACGCAGGCCGGTGATTTCAAGCGGGCCCGCTATCGTGCCGCTGACATCGCCGACGGCGAGCTTGCCGCCAAGCAGGTTCGCGGCCACGTCCGCGGCCCATCGCGCGCCAGAATTCGAATTGAGCAGCCACGAGAGCCCAACACCGATCGCGAGCAGGAGTGCGGCAAGACCAGCCAGAACCCATCTGCGCGGCGTCACAGGTCCGGCCCGATCGTGATGTGGAAGCGGATGGAATCTGCGAGGTCGCTGACGACAGGCTTGGCAATATCGAAGCGCACCATTCCCACAGGCGAGCGCCAGCGCACTCCGAAGCCGGCGCCCACGTTCAGATCGAACTCCGAAGTGCGGAAAGCGTCGCCGGCGTCCACGAACACGGCGCCGCCCCACTTGGGTGTAAAGAACTTCTCGTATTCAACGCTGCCCACGGCCAGGAACTCGCCGCCGATCACTTTGCCCGCAGCGTTGGTCGCGCCGAGCTCCTGGTAGTCGAAGCCGCGCACGGAGCGGTCCCCGCCGGCGAAGAAGCGCAACTCGGGAGGCAGCTGGTCGAAATCGCCCACGGCCATGGCGCCCAGCGATCCGCGCATCAGGATTCGCTGTCGGCGGCCCACCGTGCGAATCCATTTTCCGTCCGCCGTGAGCTGCGAAAAGGTGGTGTCGCTCAGCAGGCCCTTGGGAGCGAATCGCGCGCCGAAGGTCCGCGAATAGCCGTTGCGCGGCGCGAAAAAATCATTTGCCTTTTTCTTGCTGAGCGTGGCTTCGGCATACAGCAGGCTCGAAAAGCGCTTTTCATCCGCCACTTCGAAGTTGCCTGACACGTACTGCATACCCAACGTGCGCGTGTAGCCGTGCCACTGCCGGGTTTCATTCGCGGTGGCACGCTGCAGACGCGAGTCCGTCGTCACGGTATGCTCATCGCGATACGTGGCGCCGAAGTTGAGGCTGCGATCGTGGGTCCCGGGTAGCGGGATGGTGTAACCGGCGCCGACGGCGGCAAGGCGCTCGGCGAAGTCCACCGTGGCACCGAGTTTGTGGCCGCGAGTGTTCACCCATCGCCGATCGACGCCGAGGCGGATGCCAGGCCCCGTATCCGTGCTGAAGTAGGCCGTCGCCGTATATGCCGTGCGCTTCGCGGGGGCGAGCGAGACGTTGATCGGCGCATCGACCGAAGCCTGGTCGGAAAAATCGGGCTCGACGATGACGGCGGAGAAATAATCCGCATCGATCAGGCGCTGCTGGAAAGTGAGCAACAGCTCAGGCGAATAGAAATCACCGTTCTTCCAGGGGATGTAGCGCTGGAGGAACTCCTGCGGAAACTGCGATTCGGAAAACTCGACCGGGCCGAAGCGCATGCGCGGCCCGGTCTCCCATACCAGGTCGATGCTGGCCGTGTTCGCCTTGCGTGAAACCTCGACCCGGCGCGTCGTGGTCTTGGCGCGCATGAAGCCGGCATCGAACAACTCGTTTTCCACGCGCGTCTTGAACCGCTCGTACTGGGCGTGATCGAATATGTCCCCTACTGCAGGATGGAATGTGCGCACTGTGCGGCGCACGCCGGCAATCGAAGCGCCTTCACCCAGCGCCTTCACGCTGCTCTTGCTCACCCTGACGGGCTCACCGAGCTCAACCCGGTAGAAGGCCTCGTGGCCACCCTTGCCCGTGTCCCGCAACTCGCCGGCTACTTTCGCGTTGTAGTAGCCGAATGGCTCCAGAGACTTGCGTATTTCCTCACGACCGGTGCCGAAATGCCGTTTGAGCTGCGCCGGTGTAAGGTCACGCTCTGCAAACTCCTCGAGGCTGAGGCTCGCCCGGGCGGCTTCTTTCATGTCGTCGCGCAGCCCCTCGATCTTCACGCGAAGCTCGGCCGCATCCGCAGTCACGGCGGAGGCGAGCAGAGTTGCGGCGATCGCGGCCCATCGCAGGCTATGCATGGGAAAATCCATGGATATCATTCAGTTGATGGTTTTCTCAATGGTCTCGACGCCGCACGGGTTCCCCTATGACCACAGCTGACGTCGTTTATGTCCATGGATTATGGCTGAGTGGCCACGAATCGATCGTATTGCGCCGGCGCCTGGAGCGCGACATCGGCTGCCGCGTCCACGCCTTCCGCTATCCCACCGTATCCGCACGCATGGAAGATGTGACGGCGAAGCTTTCAGCGTTCGTCGGCGGGCTCGGCGCCAAGCGCCTGCATTTCGTTGGGCACAGCCTGGGAGGGCTGGTTATCTACCGGTTTCTCGAGCGATATCCCGATCAGGCGCCTGGGCGTGTCGTGTTCCTGGGCACACCATCGGTCACGAGCAGGGCGGCGCTGGGAGCGACGAAACTGCGTTGGGCCGCACCTCTCATGGGGCGATGCCTGACGGGAGAGCTGTCTCAGAGTGAGCGGCAATGGGGAGGCGCGCGAGATCTGGGCATCGTGGCCGGAACGAGGCGGGTCGGCCTGGGCCAGATCGTGGCTCGATTCAACGAGGACTGCGATGGAACCGTGGCCGTGAGTGAGACGCGCCTGCCGGGCGCCACGGACCACATTACGCTGCCGGTGAGCCACATGGGGATGCTCCTTTCCGCCCGGGTGGCGGGGGAGGTGGGAGCATTCCTCGAGCACGGGCGGTTCTCGATTGCCTAGCGCTTATCAATGGACGCACTTGTTCGCGGGGTTGCCGCCCGCTTCGGCTTTGCCCTCGAGCTCCAGGAGCAGCGCGTCTATCTTCT
This sequence comes from uncultured Gammaproteobacteria bacterium, assembly GCA_963759725.1. Lineage (GTDB taxonomy): Bacteria > Pseudomonadota > Gammaproteobacteria > Steroidobacterales > Steroidobacteraceae > CAVXAE01. The sequence continues at coordinate 1,030,221 of CAVXAE010000001.1, forward strand.
CGACACCGGCATGCAGAGGCGCACCCGCCGCTCTCTGGAGCACCTGCGCGATGTCCGAATCGAGATCCGAGTTCTGCTCGCGAAGAGCGTGCGTCGCCACGGCGATCGCCGATAGCGCGCAACGCAGCTCCACAGTTACCAAGCGAAGTTGCGACTGTATGCACGACGGGACGGCGCCGCCTTTGAAAGCGGATTTCCGGATGCGAATCCCGGTAGACTTTCCCTTGACCATCGTCGAACCTCCTGTTCAGGTTGGGCCTTGGTAAGGCCCCCGTCGGTGTTGCCGCACCGACGGGGGCCGCTTTCACTCAAGCACATGACGCGCGTGTTTGAGTTGATCGACTCGTATCGAACTGTGGATGCGTCCAGTATAAACACCGGCTCGAGTCGTCAATAGCTGTACAAGCAAAATAATTTGCGCGTACTTTTGTGACGCGAAAGTTCAGCGGTGGGAAAAGCCGTTGGATACATTCAGCGGAATTTTCAACTCGATTCGCGTCAGCTCACGACGGCTTGTCGAGCAGCTCTTTCAAACGATAGAGGGCTTCGAGCGCAGCTTTCGGAGTAAGGGTGTCCGGGTTCAATGCCGCGAGCGCCTCTGCCACAGGATCGGGCTCGGCTGCGGGCTGCGCCGCGAACAGCTCCAGCTCTCCCTGGGCGCTCGCGCCCTTGCGTCTGTCGCGTTCCGATTCCAGCGCGGTAAGATAGTTGCGCGCACGTTGGATCACTTCGCGCGGCACGCCGGCAAGCTGCGCCACCTGTAGTCCGTAGCTGCGGCTCGCGGGGCCTTCCTTGACGGCGTGCAGGAACACGATGCCTTCGCCGTGCTCGGTCGCATCGAGATGCACGTTGATGCAGCCTTCGACCTCGCGCGCGAGCGTGGTCAGTTCAAAGTAATGCGTTGCGAACAAGCGTGAATGCCTGCACCTTCGTTGCGATGTGCCGCGCGATGGCCCAGGCCAGGGACAGACCATCGAAGGTGCTCGTGCCGCGCCCGATCTCGTCCATCAGGATCAGGCTGCGCGGCGTGGCGTTGTGCAGGATGTTGGCGGCTTCGGTCATCTCCACCATGAACGTCGAGCGCCCGCCGGCGAGATCATCGCCAGCGCCGATGCGCGTGAAGATGCGATCCAGAGGACCGATGCGCACGCGAGTTGCCGGCACGAAACTGCCGATGTGCGCGAGGATCGCAATCAGCGCGGCCTGGCGCATGTAGGTGGACTTACCGCCCATGTTCGGTCCGGTGATGATCAGCATGCGCCGCCGGGCATCGAGGGCGAGATCGTTCGGCACGAACGGATCCGTCGAGAAGCGTTCGACCACGGGATGTCGCCCGCCTTCGATGTGACAGCAACGGCTCGGACACCAGCTCAGGCTGTGTCCAGTTGAGATTGCAGGCGCGCTCGGCGAGGCAGGCGAGGGAGTCGAGCTCTGCCAGCGCCCCGGCGGTCTGCTGCATGGGACCGAGCGCCGCTGATGAGCAGAGTCAGGACTTCCTCGTAGAGCTCGCGTTCGCGCGCGAGGCAGCGGTCGCGAGCGCCCAGGACTTTCTCCTCGAAGCTCTTGAGCTCCGGCGTGATGAAACGCTCCGCGGATTTGACCGTCTGGCGCCGGATGTAGTCCTTGGGCACCCGCTCGGCATCGCGACGACTGATCTCAATGAAGAATCCGGAGACGCGATTGAAGCTGAGCTTCAGGCCCGGGATGCCGGACCGCTCCCGTTCGCGTTGCTCGAACTCGAGCAGGAATTCATCGGTGTGGTGGCGATGCGACGTAGCTCGTCGAGCTCTGCGTCGTAGCCTGCAGCGATGACATCGCCTTCGCGCAGCATGGTGGAAGGTTCAGCCGCGATGGCGGACGTCAGCAGCCGAGTCACGTCCGAATGCTCGCCTATGCGCTCATTGAGCCGCTGCAGCAGTGGCGAGTCGATCGCGGCCAGCGTTTCGCGCAGCCCGGGCAAAGCCCCAAGCGAAGCTCGCAGTCCGGTGAGGTCGCGCGGGCGCGCCGAACGCAGCGCAACCCGGGTGAGAATCCTTTCGACGTCACCAATGCCGCGCAGATGCTCACGCAATCCTTCGAAGCGCCGGCCATCACTCAACGCCGCCACTGACTGATACCGCAGCCGCAGAACCGCATGATCCGTGACTGGACGATTGAGCCAGCGACGCACCTGCCGCGACCCCATCGAGGTCGCGCATTGGTCGAGCAGCGAGAACAGCGTCGCATCGGCGCTCCCGGACATGCTGACATCCAGTTCGAGATTGCGTCGCGTAGCAGCATCCAGCGTCAATGCTTCCGTCCGCTCCTCCACACTCATGCTTCGGATGTGAGGTACAGCCGCCTTCTGCGTGTCGCGCACGTACTGGAGCAACGCGCCGGCGGCGCAGATCGCCAGCGGCAGATCATCTGCGCCGAAGCCTTTGAGATCGAGCGTGCCCAACTGATCGGTGAGCAATCTCGAAGCGCTGGAGAGCTCGAAGTACCAGGGCGGGCGCGTGCGAACCGTGGCGGACACTACCCGATCTCTCTGATCCTCACTGACCAGCACCTCGGCGGGTCTCAGCCGCTCGAGCTCCGCCGCCAACGCGCCATCGCCTTCGGACTGCAGCACCGTAAATCTGCCGGCTGCGAGATCCAGCCAGGCGAGTCCAAACCGAGCGCCGTCGCGCGCCACAGCCGCGAGAAGTGTGTCCCTGCGTGAATCGAGCAGCGCATCTTCGGTGACCGTTCCCGGCGTGACTATGCGAATTACCTGGCGTTCTACGGGTCCCTTCGACTTCGCCGGGTCGCCCATCTGCTCGCAAACCGCGACGCACTCGCCCTTCCGAACCAGCTTCGCGAGGTAACCATCGACGGCGTGCACAGGCACGCCGGCCATAGGAATCGGCGCGCCCGCGGACTGGCCTCGAGCGGTGAGCGTGATGTCGAGCAGCCCGGCGGCGCGGCGCGCGTCTTCGAAGAAGAGCTCGTAGAAGTCACCCATCCTGTAGAAAAGCAGCGTATCCGGATGCTGGCCCTTGATGCGCAGGTACTGCTGCATCATCGGCGTGTGTGTCGCAGTATCTAGATTCGCCATAGAAATCAGTGACTTGTGCGACTGTTAATTTTGGGTTGGGACAATTTTGGGACAATTCGGGAGTGCACGTAAGCCCAAGTAATTATTAACTATTCTTTGAGTACTGTGGCACACACCTCGATGTCGTCAATACCTAAATGGGAGTGGCTCGCGTCGTACCTTGTCCGCGGCGCAGTAGCGTGATGTGTGGTTGGAACTCGGTTGCCGTGATGGCGAAATGCATTGCGATCGCGCCCGCACGGCTTTGGCCCACTGCTCGCGTTCGCCTCAAATGAGACAGAAGCGGTGCGGGGACACGAGGCCTGGGACAACTCAGTCGCCCAATAATGCCCACCCGTCACGCCCGATCCCCGCGTTCCAGACTGCGCAGGGTCATCGGTGACATGCCGGCGCGCTCAGCTACCTGTTTGGCGGAGATTAATAGCATTACGGGTTACCGGCATCACCCCTATCAGTCTCAGAAGATTCGGCCCGGATTCAAGATGCTCTGCGGATCGAGCATTCGCTTGAGCGCTTTCATGAGAGCGATCTCTTCCGGGCACCGCGATTTCCCGAGGTGCTCGGCTTTCCGCACGCCGATTCCGTGCTCCGCCGAGATGGAGCCAAAATTCTGCAATTCGCCATAGATGACCTCATCCACACGTCCTGCATCGTCTGCGTCCTTGAGCGCTGCGAGGATATGTAGATTGCCATCGCCCAGGTGACCGAAAAAATAGAACGGATGAGATCCGAGGAGTGCGCAAGCCTGCTGTGTAACGGTGTTGACGTAGTCTTCCATACGCTCAATGGGCAGGGAAATGTCGTAGGCAACGGCGGGCGCCATATGTTGCAACAGTTCTCCCGCGGACTCGCGTATGGCCCACAGTCGAGCGCTCTCATCGAGCGAGCGCGCGATTACCGCGTCACTCGCAATGCCGTCACCGGCCAGGCGATGAAGTAAACGCTCCAGGCGCTCGCAATCAGCGCCCGGATCGAAGATTTCCACTTCGATCAGAAAATAGAAGGGGTGAGCGGCATCGAAAGGTTGCCTGCCTTTTGAAACGCGCGAGCTCGCAAGCAGAAAATAGTCAGCCCACATGACTTCAAAGGCCGACAGGAGGGGGCCGAGTTCCCTGCGAGCCTCGCGAAGCGCGTCTTTCACGGCGGCAAAAGAGGGCGCGGCGACGAGAGCGGTTGCACGATCAATCGGGGCGGCGTGTACTCGCAGCACGGCTCGCGTCACAATTCCGAGCGTCCCCTCGCTGCCGATGAACAATTGCTTCAGGTCGTATCCGGTGTTGTTCTTCAACATGGAATTCAACGAGCTCAGGATGGTCCCGTCCGCGAGCACCACCTCCAGGCCCAGCACCAGTCCGCGCATCATGCCGTAGCGCAGAACCCGGTTGCCACCCGCATTGGTCGCAATATTGCCGCCAATCGTGCAGGTTCCGCGTGCCCCAAGGTCCAGTGAAAACTGCAGATTCCGCGATGCTGCACGTTCCTGGACAACCTGCAGTGACGTGCCGGCACGCACGTCCACAGTGCAGTCATGCGGGTCCAGATTCTCGATACCGCTCAAGCGCTCGAGCGAAAGTGATACTTCTCCCGGTCGCGGCGTTGCGCCCCCGACGAGCCCGGTTAGCCCGCCTTGAACTACAATCGGCTGACCGGCACGGCTGCATTGCGCCAGGCATTCCGCCACTTCTTCGGTTGATCGGGGCTTCAGCAAAGCGCGCGGTTCACGCGGATTCTTTTGGGACCAGTCGCAGTGGTAGCGATGCCCTATATCGGAGCCAACGAAAATCCTGTCGGCACCGAGGGCCGAGCGTAGAGTGCGTATCAGGTCTGTGTCTTGTGAATGCATTACCGTGCGCGCGATCCGCACCCTCCGAGAGCTGAACGACTGCGAGCCAGCCACACGACCGTATGGTTGTTCGACCGACCATACGGTAGAGTATACTTCAGCCGGCCCCGGCCAACAGGAACCACGAAATGAGTGAACTGACCCTGGAGACCGGTGATCGCCGGAATCTCGTGCAGGTTCTACGCACGCGCGCCGAGGTCACCGGCGACAGCAAATGGATCGTTGCCGGCGATAGAAGCGCGACTTACGCAGAGGCCGACATGAGCTCGAACCGGCTGGCTCACGGTCTGCGCAATGTGGGAGTCTCCTTCGGCGACACCGTGCTGATCCTGCTCCACAACTCTCTCGAGTACGTCTACTGCTGGTGCGCAATTGCGAAACTCGGGGCAATAGAGGTGCCTCTGAACACGGCCGGGCGCGGAAATCCGTTGCGGCATCAGATCAACGATTCGAAAGCCAGGACGATCGTGGTCGCCAACGATCTGGTCGAGCGCCTCCAATCGATCTGCGAGGAATTGCCGGCACTGGCCCAGTGCATCGTGCAGTGTGGCAGTGATTCAATGGAGACCATCCGCGAACGGGCTCCCTCCCTGGCGAAGCGCTGCTCGATGATCGCGCTCGAAGAACTGTTTACCGATCTCGTCGGCGCTCAGCCGCGGCAGCCGAGCTATCGCGATCTCATTGCGATCATCTACACGTCGGGTACCACAGGGATGCCGAAAGGAGTCATGGCACCGCACGCCCACGCGTTTGAATACGCCAGTGCGAATGCAACCGTGCTGAACATGCTGAGAAGCGACATCCACTATGCAACCTTGCCCCTGTTCCATGTCGCCGGCCAGTGGGCGTGTGTATACGCTGCGGCGCTGAAAGGGGGCACCGTCGTATTGAGCGATCGCTTTCACACTCAGTCATTCTGGTCGGAAGTATCACGGCATCGCGCGACCACGACCTTTCTGCTGGGGGCGATGGCGAACTTCCTCTACCGGCAGCCCGCAGCCGCCGCGGATTCCGCCACGCCGCTGAAAAAGGTCCTGATGTGCCCGTTGATACCGGAAGTGGATAGCTTCGCAAGACGTTTCGACGTGCAGGTGTCGACCGCTTATGGATCGACGGAGCTTGGTGGTTGCGGCCTGTTCCACGTGCTGGATCTGCCCGATGCATTTTCGTGCGGCAAACCCATTGACGCGCGATGCGAAGTGAAGATCGTCGATCACAATGACGAGCGCGTACCCGTCGGAGCCGCCGGTGAAATGGTCTTTCGCCCAAAGGAGCCGTGGACGATGATGCAAGGGTATTGGCACCAGCCCGCGAGCACGCTGGAGGCTTGGACCAACCTGTGGTTCCATACGGGAGACCTCGGACGGTGCGACGACAATGGTAACTATTACTTCGTCGATCGCATCAAGGATGCAATTCGCCGTCGCGGCGAAAACATATCATCGGTCGAGCTGGAGAACGAGATCCTGGATCACCCCGCCGTGCTGGAATGTGCCGTGGTGCCGGCGGGCTCCGCGGACACGGAGCAGGAAATTCTGGCATTCATCGTAACGAAGCAAGGCCTGGCCCTGAGCGGCGAGCAGCTCGTCGGCTTTCTCGAGAAGCGCGTGGCGCACTTCATGATCCCGAGATTCGTCGAGCTCGTCGTGGAATTGCCGAAGACTGAAACGGGGAAGGTGCGCAAAGTGCTGTTGCGCGAACGCGGAATATCCGCGAAGACATGGGATTTGAGACAGGCCAGAATTGCGGCTGCCCGGTGATGGGCAAGAGATCTCTCTCGGATCAATCGGAGAAACACTTGGGTAAAGAAAAATTGCCTGGAAAAGCTGCGCCCGCACGCAGGGCTCCGCAGGCACCTGCCGGCGCGTCCGGGGTCAACAACGCAGAGAACAGCCCTCAGCGCCTCGCGCTTCTGGAAGCGGCTGCGCACCTCTTCGCCGAACGCGGCTACGCCGGCGTGACGATGGATGAGCTGGCGGTCCGCCTGCAGAAAAAGAAAGCGACGCTCTACCATTACGTCGCCACCAAGGAAGAGCTGATCCTGGAGATTTTCATACACGGATTCCGGCTGATGGAGCAGGACATCTGGCCCATCGTCGACTCCGCTCTGCGCCCGGACGAAAAGATGCGGCGGGTCATTCACAAATACGCGGAATTGTCCTGCACCAACGTGTTCTTCCGGGCCGTTTCGCTGCGCGGCGCAGTGGACATGCCGGAGCCACACAAGACCCGCGTCTTGCGGATGTTTCGCAATGAAGAGCGGCGATTTGAAGCCGTTATCGTGGACGGTCAGAAAGCGGGACTGTTTCGAGAGATGCCGCCGCGACTGATGGTGCTGGGATTTCTGGGCATGTGTGTATGGTGCGGTACGTGGTACAGCTACGCAGGCTTCACTCCGGAGGAAATCGCGAGCAGGTTCGCCTCTCTCTTCGAGCGTGGCTGGTTGTCTGAGGCTGATCCAAGCAGTCGAGCTCTGCCGCGACCGCATTCAATCAAAGACGCGATGAGTCAGGTTTCGTCCACGGTTGCCGTGCTCAAGGCTGATGTCGAGAGGTTGAGTGGCGACCTCGAGCAGGCCTGCCTGCAACTCCAGGACGGATTGGCTCCGTATGCGATGACCGCGTCGCGAGAAAGCTCCGATGCCAGGTCCCGCGGCGAGAAAATCACGAAAGAAAACCTGATTCAGGAGTTGATTCGCCAGTGCCGTACTCCCAAGGGCGGCTGACGCGAATACATTCTGCCCATATGCGCAAACAACTCTTGAGTTCGACTTTCGTGCGTCGGCCCTACTGGTGGGATGCAACCCCGGCGACCGACGAGTCGCTGGCCGGCAATGTCCCCGAATCGGTCGACTGCCTCGTCGTCGGTGGCGGAGTCACGGGCCTGTCGGCTGCCCTGACGCTGGCCAAGGCAGGACGCGAAGTCCTCGTCATGGAAGCCGCCGCCCACGGCTATGGCGCGAGCACCCGAAATCACGGCTTTCTGGGCTTTACGCCCTTTGGCGGATGGGAGCCCACGCTCAGGAGATTCGGCATCGAGCAGGCGATCGCCATCTACGCCGAGGTGAGGCGCGGCTGCGGTGCACGTTGGGACTCATCGAGCGGACCGAGCGGATCAAGCTTCGTCTCGTCAACTGAGCAATCCGGCCGGGCCTATGTTGCATTCACGCAGGAAACAACTGGATGCGAAGGGACGGGAGCTCGAGCAGCTTCGGCTGCACGTGGCGCGCACCGGGTATGTGCTCGACAGCAAGCGGGTGCGGCAGGAAATCGGGTCCGGCCAATATGTGGGAGCCGTCGTCTATCCGGGCACTGCCGCCTGCCATCCCGTGCTCTACCATGCGGGGCTGCTCCGGGCAGCATCGCGTGCCGGGGCTCGAATCGTCGTCAATACCCGCATGCAGGCAATCAGTGCCGGACGCGGTTGCTTCACTGTCAGGTCGAATGCAGGTTCGACGAAAGCGAAGCACGTGCTGGTCGCAACAAACGGCTACACGGGATCGGAACTCCCGGCATTGCGAAGAAAAGTCATACCGGTACACGCGCACATCATTGCAACGGAACCCCTTGGCGATCAGCTGGCGCAGGAACTGTTTCCGACACGCCGAACTCTTCTCGACCTGCGCGGCTGTTTCCATTCCTGGCGTCTTTCGCCAACGGAAAATCGCCTGCTCTTCCTGGGCAAGACCGGGTCGCTTCCGCCATCGAACCCGGGCGCATTCTGCCGTTCGCTCCACGGCGAAATGAGCGAGATCTACCCGCAACTCGCCGACACCGCCATTTCCCACTACTGGAGTGGGGTAATGGGGTTTTCGCTTGATTCCATGCCTCATCTCGGAGAGTGCCAGGGTGTGCACTACGCGCTCGCAATGTGCGGTACAGGATTGGTCATGGGGGCCTATCTCGGCGACAGAATTGCAGCGCGCATCCTCGGTACCGCCGATGTAGCGACAGCTTTCGAAGGCCTTTCCTTTGCCGACAGGCCCTGGTACGCAGCCGCGGACTGGTGGGTACCCCTCTATGGGCTCGCGACCCATTCGATGGGGCGACTCGAGCAGCGAACCAAGGCAATAGCCCGCTAAATCAAGGCATACGCGCCGCCCAAGCGGGCGCGCGCCGCATTCGGCCTTGCGACCGACCATATGGTCGGGCACAATACCAACCGGTCGGTAGTCGTTTCAGAAGAGGATGACAGCATGAGTGACCGGTTCCTGATCAAGAAAGAAGGCCATGTCGCCTGGCTGATCCACAACCGGCCCGAGGCACTCAACGCGATGCTCAACGAGCAATGGGCAGCATTGAACGCGACCATCGATTCCATCGAGAGCGACCCTGAGATGCGCGTGGTCGTCATCGCCGGAGAAGGCCGCGCCTTCTGCGCCGGGGCAGACGTCAAATCGATGAACCAGGACATCGGCATCTTCAGCGAACGCCAGCAATCGCTGAACCAGTTGCGTGCGCTGCAAAACGGACTGCAGGAGTCGACGCGCAGGATCCGCAGGTCGCGCCTTCCCTACATCGCCGCAATACATGGATTTGCCGTAGGCGCAGGCTTCGAATTGTGCATGGCCTGCGACCTGATTGTCGCGGAGCGCAAGACGCTCATGGGGTTTCCCGAAGTGAACGTGGGCGTAGACCATCACGAACGGCGGGTGCTTCTTCGCGCCACGAATACTGGGCCTCGCAAAGGCGAGGGAGATGGCTTACACCGGCGAATTGATCGACGCCGACGAAGCGCATCGGCTCGGCTTCGTAAGCAGGATCGCGGAATCCGGCCAGGTGCGAGTGGCAGCCGAACGTCTGGCCAAACGCATTGCCAGCCGTGCGCCGGCGGCGGTGACATTGCACAAGCGCCTGTTGGACGTCGCGCTCGAGTCCAGCCTCGAAACAACGCTGAGCTACGAAACGGAAGCCATTCTCACGACGGCGTTCTCTAAAGATCACATTGAGGGCGCAAATGCCTGGGTTGAAAAGCGTGAGCCCGTCGTTCACCGGCTGATTGAAGTCATACCATCCGACGCGCCGAACGGTCGAGCGTCGTCACGAGAAGCAAGTAAGAGGGGTCCAAGAATGAACAGGCATCGTCAGACGTTTCGTAACTCCCGATGGCACGCTTTGTTGATCGCACCTGCGATCCTGGTTCGTGAGCGCGGCCTGGCCGGCTGAGGCACCTTCGCCGGGCAGCGACCTGACAGAGGTGGTGGTGACTGCTCAGAAACGTGCGGAGAATCTGCAGACCGTTCCGCTGAGCGTCGCCGTGATCAGCGCGCAGGAGATCCAGGATGCCGGCATCTTCGACACGATGGACTACGCCAATCCGGCTGCCGAACATGTCGTTCAATGAAAAGGCCGGCGACAGCGGACGCGGCAATGCGCAGGATCTGGTGTTACGGGGAGTGTCAGGGCTCAATACAACGGCTCGCTATGTAGACGAAGCGGCCGTACCACCCGGCATGGATCTCAAGACAGTGGACGTCGCGAGCATCGAGGTGCTCCGCGGCCCGCAGGGCACGCTCTATGGCGCCAGCTCCATGGGCGGAGCGCTCAAGATCGCTACCCGGGAGCCCGACCTTACCGGAAGCTTCGGTGAGGTGACTGCAACCGGCAGCGATACCAGCGAGGGGTACAGGGCAACTATCGCGTCGATGGCGTTTTGAACGCGCCGATCGTCGCAGGCCAGGCGGGGGTGCGCGTGGCGGCGTACATCGATCGTGAGAGTGGCGTGTTCGATCGCAACGTGGGAACATCTGCTACTCATACACCGTTGAAAGGAATATCGACGACGAGCGAACCAGTGGCGTTCAGCTCAAAGGCAAGTGGGTGATAAACGATGTATTGAAAATTACGCCGCGCCTCATTTATCAGAAGACGGTTGCGGATGGGGCCCATTATGCCGACAACTCGCCTGACAACTTCACCCAATACCGGGCAGTGGGACTCTCTGAGCCGTATGACGACCGGATCAAGCAGGCCACGCTGAACATCAGTTACGATGCGCGAGGCGCTTTCACTGGCTTCCGCGACGTCATACACGAAGTGGGACGTTTTCGAGGAAGGAAGACAGTAGCGACTTCATCCTGCTTGCTTTCGGTCTGCCATCCGCTCTGCCTTCCCCGATATCGCGATCCGAGGGCCATGAGATATTTCAGCACGAGCTGCGTTTGCTTTCCAACAGTCCGGCGCCTTTTCCTACCAGGGCGGCCACTACTACATTCGCGACACACAGGATCGGGACTATCAGCTGTCGACCGCCGGGCTGGGTGACGCGATTGGCGCCGGTACCGATCTGGTCTACAGCGAGGCGACTGCTCTGAAGAAGCGCGAGTACGCCGTGTTCGGGGAATTGAAGTATCTGTTTACCGATAGATTGACAGGCCTAATTGGCGGACGCTGGTTCGATTCGCCGCATCGACGTGACCCGCCAGCAGGACGGCATCATCAACGGCGGCCCCACCTCGACGCCTGGCACGCAGAAGGAGTCGGGCTTCAATCCGAAAGCGTCACTCGCATTGCAGGTCACCGCCGATGCAATGACCTACGTCACGGCTGCCAAGGGATATCGTGCCGGTGGCGTGAATTACGCAGTGCCAGACAGTCAATGCGCTGGGGATCTCGCTGCACTCGGGCTTGCCTCCGCCCCCAAGACCTACAACTCCGATTCCCTGTGGAGCTATGAGCTGGGAGCCAAGACTGCATGGCGCGATCACAAGCTGGTCCTCAATGCGGCCGCCTTCTGGATCGACTGGCAGGACATTCAGCAGGTCATTCACCTGAGCTGCGGATACCCGTTCTCCGCGAACGTCGGCGCGGCGCGCAGTCGCGGTGGAGAACTCGAGCTGACGGTTTTACCCGTCGAGTCGCTGGAGCTGAGTGCCGGATTCGGCTACACCGACGCTGCCATTACCGACCCGGGGCTTGGCACGGGCGCCGCAAACGGCGATCGCGTGCAGCAGGTGCCTCGCGTGACCATAAGCGCTTCGGCTCAATACAACTGGAGCCTCGCTGACGGCGTTTCCGCATTTGTACGCGCTGACTACCAGCATCAGAGTGATTCCTTCACGACATTCTCGAGTGATCCGGCGCGAGTGCGGGCCCCGTTTTCAGTTGCCAACCTGCGGCTGGGCTTCGAGAAGGACTCGTGGCATGCCGCGATCTTTGCCAATAACATCACGAATGAGCACATCAACTACTCCGATGTCACCTCCTTGGCGGCTGAGATGCCGGGCCGCCCACGCTACGCAACGAATCGCCCTCGTACCATCGGTCTGCAGCTGGGTTATTCATTTGGCCGATGACCCGGACTGCCGGGCTCGCGGCGATGGCCGACTGGCAGCATCGACTGCATGAGTCGGATCTTCCACGGGTGGCGCGTCGTCGCATTCTCGGTCCTGGCCGGGTTCATGGTTTATGGAGTCGGCCTCTATTCGTTCACGCTGTTCATTCAGCCGCTGGCGTTCGAATTTTCCTGGGACAGGGCCCAGCTCGGCGGGGCGATCTCCGCATTCTGGATCTCGGCTCCGCTGACGCTATTCATAGGCCCTCTGGCCGATCGCTTCGGAGTCAAGGCGCTGGTCATCACCGGCGTGATCATGGAAGGAGTGGCCCTCGCATTCCTGAGTCTGCTGCATTCAATCTGGCCACTCTATTTGCTGCGAATCCTCATGGGCGCCGGCAAAGTACTGGTGGCTGCGTGCATACCCGTGCTCCTGTCGCAGTGGTTTGCCGTCCGCTATGGAATGGCGCTGGCGATAGCTCTCACGGGCTTTCACCTGGGTGGCTTTGTAATGGCGCCCGCCACTCAATCACTCATCGATCATCTCGGATGGCGCATCACGGCGGTTGTTCTCGGGCGAGCATGATCCTCCTGACGCTTCCGGTTGCGCTCTGGGCATTGCGCATAAAAACGCCTGCTGCGCTCGGCCTGTGCCGCGATGGGGCAAAACCTGGAGCTGACGCGGATCAGCCATCGGCATTGCCTGATGCGGACGCCGGCGCGGTCGCCCGCGAGTTCACGCTCGCCGAGGCTGCATCCACCTCGGGCTTCTGGCTGCTGATGGGCGGCACGCTGCTCTTCTACTTTTCATACTCATCCGTACTTGCTCATGCGGCCGCCTTCTTTGGCGAGGCTGGCCTCTCGGCACAAGAGGCGGCCCGCACTGTGGGACTGACCGCCGGCGCTGCGGTGGTGGGCGTCCTGCTCAGTGGCGTGCTCGTCAGGTACTACTCGACCTCTCGCCTGCTGCTGGCTATGTTCGTCACCCTGTTTTGCGCGCTCGCCATGTTGCTGATCATCTCCGTCAGGCACACGGTATCTCTGCGGTATCCATTCGTCGCCCTGTTCGGGCTTGCGATTGGCGCCATTGACGTGGTGGCCATTTCCTTTCTGCGCGAGACCTTTGGCGGCCGTCAGTACGCCCACATATTCGGCGCCTGGTACTTTGCAAGTCTTGCTGGCCTGATGCTGGGGCCCGTGATCTCCGGCGCAATCTATGACGGTTCCGGAAGCTATCAAATCGCATTCATCGCTGCAGTCGCCGCCGCATCTCTAGGCGGCGTCCTGACCCTGCCGCTGCAGAAAGCCGGGGTCGCGCGACAGGTGAGGAAGAAAGCATGGGTACACCCGTACAGAAGCTATTCGATCTTACCGGCCGTACCGCGCTCGTGACCGGTGGATCGCGTGGTTTAGGCTTCCAGGTAGCGGAGGCATTGGGAGATGCGGGGGCACGACTGTGCCTTACGGCTCGCAATGCAGAGGAGCTCGAGAACGCCGCCACCCGGATTGGCAGCCGCGGCTGCTCGGTGAACTGGGTCGCTGCCGATGCCAGAGAGCCGGTCGAGGTGGAGCGTGTTTGCGCCGAAGCATTGAGGCTTCTCGGTCACGTAGACATCCTGGTCAACAACGCCGGTAGCTCGTGGGGCGCTCCTGCCGAGGAGCATCCGTTGCACGCCTGGGACAAAGTCATGGCGCTCAATGTGCGCGGAGTTTTCCTGTTCAGCCAATGCATCGCAAAACACAGCATGATTCCTCGCGGCAAAGGCCGCATTCTGATGATGGCCTCCATCGCGGGCATTCGCGGCAACTCTTCGGATCACCTCTGCGCGGCCTACAACGCATCCAAGGGAGCGGTCGTGAGCCTGACTCGCGCGCTGGCAGGTGAATGGGGAAAGTACGGCATCACGGTCAATGCATTGGCCCCCGGTTTCTTCCCGAGCAGGATGAGTAATGGATTGATCGAGCGTCTCGGCGCCGACAATCTGGTCGCGCGGACGCCGCTGCGCAGATTCGGGGATGAGGACGATCTCAAGGGCGCTGCGGTGCTCCTGGCATCGGATGCAGGAAAACACATCACCGGCCACATTCTGGCCATCGATGGCGGAGCATCCGCCGTCGTCGGTTAATGGGAATTCATGGGAGTTGAATTGATGCCTGTCGTCGTTGAGAAGAAAGGCGCCGTTGCCGTCGTGACATTCCACGAGCCGCCCGTAAACAGCCTCGGGTACGACACTCGTGCCGCCCTCGTCAAGGCGATTGACGCGGCTGTAGATGACGCTGGCATTGGCGCGATTGTGCTTGGCGGGGGCGGCGGAATGTTTTCCGGCGGCGCGGACATCCGTGAATTCAATACACCCGAATTGCTGCGTGGCCCCACGCTTCGTGATTTGATCACCACCGTTGAAGCAAGCCCGAAACCTGTTGTCGCGGCCATAGAGGGTACGTGCCTTGGCGGGGGCTTCGAGTTGGCACTCGGATGCCACTATCGCGTAGCGGGCGTCAATGCCTCGATCGGATTGCCAGAAGTCAAACTCGGTCTCCTCCCAGGCGCGGGCGGGACCCAACGCTTGCCCCGAATCGTAGGGATGGAGAGGGCTCTCAACATGGCTTTGAGCGGGGGTGTCTACGCAGCGGGCGAATTCAAGGATACGCCGCTGTTCGATGAACTCGTCCTCGACGCCGTAGTGGAGGCAGCTACGAAACTCGCCAACGGAAGGGCGGAAGCTCATTCTCGCGGCGAAGCACCGCCGCGAATACGCGACCGGAAAATAGACAAGCTCGATTGCGAGGGGCTGCTCGGTTTCGTCCGCGACCAGATGCGGCAATTGAACGCAGTGTCCCTGGCGCCGTTGAGGATCATCGACTGCATCGCTGCATCGACCCGCGATGACTTCGAGGGTGGCCTGGCGCTGGAAAAAAGTTCGTTCGTCGAACTGCTCCATTCACCGGTGTCACGCGGACTTCGGCATCAATTTTTTGCCGAGCGCTTGTCAAGCAAGATTCCTGATGTACAGCCTACTACAGTCGCGCGGCAGATCCGGTCCGCGGCGGTGGTCGGTGCCGGGACCATGGGAGCGGGAATCAGCATCACTTTGTTGAATGCCGGCATACCCGTGCGGCTGCTTGATGTGACCCAGGTGGCGCTGGACCGCGGCATCGCCCGAATTCACGAGACCTATCTTTCCCAGATGAAAAAGAAGCGCCTGTCATCGCAGCAGGTGACCGACCGCACAGCGCTCCTTTCTCCAACGCTCTCGTTTGCCGACCTCGCGGATTGCGACATCGTGATCGAGGCGGTATTCGAAGACATGGCCCTGAAGCAGAGCGTGTTCCGCGACCTGGACAAGGCCCTGCACGCGGAAGCGATATTGGCCACCAACACGTCGATGCTCGACGTCAATGAGATCGCGGCCTGCACGAACCGGCCGCAGCAAGTCGTGGGGACGCATTTTTTCGTTCCAGCGAACGTCATGCCGCTCCTGGAAATAGTGCGCGGGGGAGCGACGTCGGCGGAGGTGCTGGCAACAACCTTGAAGCTTGCCAAAACCCTGCGCAAGACGCCCGTCGTGTCAGGGGTGTGCGAGGGATTCATAGGCAACCGGATGATCGAAGAGTACCTGCGGCAGGCTTACTTCATGGTGGAGGAGGGGCGAGTCCGCAACAGGTGGACGCGGCAATCGAGAAATTTGGCTTTTCAATGGGGCCTTTCAAGGTCAGCGACATCGCCGGCAATGACCTCGGATACCACATTCGCCAGCATTGCCTCCTCAATCACCCTCGCATCATCTACTCGAGCCTTCCCGACAAGCTCGTCGAAATGAAGCGATTCGGTCAGAAAAGCAGTGTCGGGTGGTACGACTACCGGCCCGGCCATCGGGCAGCGATTGCGTCCCCGTCGTGCATGACCTGATCGATCGGCACCGGGCGGCGTTGGGCGTCAGTGTTCGCCCGCTGAGTGATGAGGAAATCGTGGATCGTCTCCTGTACGCATTGGTGAATGAAGCGGCCAGGATCCTGCAGGAAGGCATTGCGATTCGCGCCTCGGACATCGACGTCGTCTATGTGAAGGGCTACGGATTTCCGCCTGGCGAGGCGGACCATTGTGGTACGCGGATGAGGTCGGCCTGTTCGGGGTGCTCCGCAGGATGCGCGAATTTGCGCTTCGGGAAGCCGGCGATCCCGCATTCTGGAAACCTGCGCCTCTTCTGCAGCAACTTGCCGACGAGGGTCGGTCATTCAACGGTCAGGACGCACGCCAATGATCCGCGAAGCAGTGATCGTTTCCACGGCCCGAACGCCCCTGGCAAAATCCTGGAGAGGTGCATTCAACATGACCCACGGCGCCACATTGGGCGGTCACGTGGTCAAAGAGGCAATCGAACGCGCCCGTCTGGATGCCGGGGAAGTCGAAGATGTGCTGATGGGTTGCGCCTTGCCCGAAGGCGCCACCGGGAACAACATTGCCCGGCAGATCGCGTTGCGAGCAGGTTGCCCTGATAGCGTTCCCGGCATGACGGTCAACCGGTTCTGTTCGTCCGGGCTCCAGACCATCGCCCTGGCCGCGCAGACGAATCATTGCCGGTGAAGGGGACATCTTCGTCGCTGGAGGCGTGGAAGCCATTTCCGTCGTCCAGAACCAGGCGAACACGCACATGGCCAATGAGTCATGGCTGACTGAGCACAAGCCCGACATCTACTGGAACATGCTGCAGACGGCGGAGGAGGTCGCCCGGCGCTTCAATATCTCGCGCCGTGAAATGGACATCTACGGCGCTTACAGCCAGCAGCGGGCGTGTGCCGCGCAGGAAGCACGGGGTTTTGCGGATGAGATCGCGCCCATTACCGTCACCATGGCGATGACCGACAGGGAGACAAAGCGTCTCTACTCCAAGGAAGTCACTATCGCGACTGACGAAGGCCTTAGACCCAACACAACCGTCGAGGCATTGCAGGAGCTGCGCCCGGCGGTTGCGGATGGCCTCATCACTGCTGGCAATGCCAGTCAGTTTTCGGACGGTGCCGGAGCCGTCGTCGTCATGGATTCCCGGCTCGCTGAACAGAGGGGACTCGAACCGCTCGGCGCGTTTCGCAATTTCGCCGTCGCGGGCTGTTCCTCCGCCATCATGGGCACAGGTCCGATTCACGCCGTGCCAAAGCTGCTGCGACGCGCGGGACTCTCGGTTGTCCGATATCGATCTGTGGGAGCTGAACGAGGCATTCGCAGTGCAGGTGATCTATTGCCGCGACACGCTGCACATTCCTGCGGACCGTCTCAATGTCGACGGCGGCGCGATTGCTTTGGGCCATCCGTATGGGATGAGCGGTCAACGCCTGGTGGGCCACGCGTTGCTGGCCGGTAAGAAACGAGGCGCCAAAAAAGCCGTTGTCACCATGTGTATCGGCGGCGGGATGGGGGCGGCGGGTCTGCTGGAGATCTTCTGATGCCCGATGAGCCGATGGCGACATACTGCGGAATCGTGCACGCATGGCAGTGCGATTCGATGGGGCACATGAATGCAGGGTTCTATGGCCGGATTTTCGACGACGCGAATGCTGTCGCGATTCGCCAGCTGGGATTCATATTGAGGGAAGGCGTCGCAGCGGGTATCGGTTGGGTGGAAGCGCGTCTGGAGATAGATTTCCGCCACGAGCTGCTCGTAGACACCGTCGTCGCGGTGAAGACCAGGTTGCGTCGCGTCGGGGCGAAATCGATAACTCTCGAGCACGCCCTTCACGATGAGACGAATGGGCGTGTGGCTTCGAATGCGCGATCGGTCACCGTGTGCTTCGATCTTCGAAGCGCGTGTGTCGCGGGTGATTCCGGACGAAGTCAGGGAGCGCGCCGAGAGGCTCGTCCTGCCTTCGTAACATGCGACAAACGATCGATTTCATTCTGCATGACTGGCTGGATATCCAGAGGTTGTGCTCGATTCCCCGATTCTCGGAGCACTCGATCGAGACCTTCAGTCTTGCACTCGATACCTGTGAGCGCATTGCAGCCGAGCGGTTTGCGCCACACAGCCGTAGTGTCGATGTCGAAGAGCCGACGCTCACAGGATGGCAATGTGACTCTGCCGCGTTGCGCCCACGAGGCCGCGCGTGCGTACAGGGAGTCCGGGATGCTTGCGTCCGCGCAGGACTACGAGCTCGGCGGAATGCAGCTACCTACCGTTGTGCAAATGGCGGGGCACGCTTTCTTTGCGAAGGCGGGCATTTCTCTGGGAGGCGCCTACCTGTTGACGCTTGCCAATGCCAACCTGCTCATGAAGCACGGGACGCTCAAATCAAAGGCAGACATTCGCCCGTAACCAGTATTCCGGCAGATGGAGCGGCACCATGTGTCTCTCTGAACCGCAGGCGGGGTCCAGCCTTGCCGACATTGCCACCCGCGCGATACCCGACCAGTCCTGGCGAAGGCGGGTCGAGCCCGTTGGGAAAGCGTTATCGCTTGTATGGCAACAAGATGTGGGTCAGCAACGGCGACCACGATCTGACGGAGAACATCGTCCACCTGGTGCTGGCAAAGATTCCATCGGAGGACGGCCGGTTGCCGCAAGGCACGCAGGGGATTTCATTGTTCGTCGTGCCAAAGGTGATGGTCGACCATGATGGCGAGCTGACCGGCGAGCGTAACGACGTCGCGGTTGCAGGCTTGAACCACAAGCTGGGCTGGCGGGGAATTCCCAATACGCTCCTCAACTTCGGCGACGGCAGGTATCCCGTCGCTGATCTGCCCCGGAGCTGCAGGCTTTCTGGTTGGCGAACCGGGAGCCGGGCTTCGCTGCATGTTCGACATGATGAACGAGGCCCGAATTGCGATTGGGCTTGCGGCGACCGCGATCGGATACGCCGGTTACGAGGCCAGCGTTGAATATGCGCGAGGGCGCATCCAGGGGCGGATCACTTCCAAAGGTAGAGATCCAACCTCTCTCCCCGTGCGCATCGTCGAGCACGCTGACGTCAAGCGAATGCTGCTGGCGCAAAAATCATACGTGGAATCTTCCCTGGCGCTGCAGTTGTACTGTGCAAGCCTCGTGGATGAGTTGAGCATAGCGGAGGGCGCCCAGCTTCAGAGAACGTCAGCTCTATTGGAACTGCTGACTCCGATCGCCAAGAGCTGGCCCAGCGAATGGTGTCTGGAAGCCAACAACCTGGCCATCCAGGTGCATGGTGGATACGGATACACGCGGGATTTCCCGGTCGAGCGACTCTGGCGCGACAATCGTCTGAACATGATCCATGAAGGCACTCATGGTATCCAGGCGTTGGACTTACTCGGGCGCAAGGTCCGCTCGCAAGGCGGGCTTGCGTTCAAAGTCTTGCAGGAAATCGCTCTGAATACTGCCCGTGATGCCAAGGCGCACGTTGAATTATCCCGTTACGCCGCAGACCTGGAGCAGGCATTCAGGCATGCTTGCCGAGTCGATCGCGGCCGCGTGGAAAAACGATGAGCCGGAGCAGGCGCTGTGCAATGCCACTCCCTTCATGCAGGCCTTTGGACATGTGGTGATTGCGTGGTTGTGGCTTGAATTGTCGCTGGTCGCCGTCCGCAAGCTCACCACGAACGTAACGGTCAGCGAAGCTGACTTTGTTCACGGTAAGCGACAGGCAGCCAAATACTTCTTCGAGTACGAGCTGCCGAAAATCGGCGTGTGGCTGAACGTGGTGAGCGCATGCAATCCCATCTGCCGTGACATGAAAGAGGAGTGGTTTTGAGTTTGAGCGCGTGGCTTCTCGTTCAAGCAAGCGCTTGTTTGTAAATAAGAAACAAGGATCCAATCGGCGTATGCAGGGTGATGGAGGCATCATTCATGGGTGCCAAAGGCTCAAGAATGCCCGCGCGCGAGGCAGCCCCGTTTTCGGTTAGCCTCCTTCCCATGATTCCCGACCCCCACCTTCGCCATCTCGCAGAAGAATCCGCCAGGCGCCTGCTTTCCCACCGCAAACGCCTGACAACCGCCGAATCCTGCACCGGCGGCTGGCTCGCCAAGACGATCACGGACCTTCCCGGCAGCTCGCAGTGGTTCGAGTGCGGCTTCGTCACCTACTCGAACGCCGCGAAGGTGCGCGATCTGGGCGTTTCGCCGCACACGCTCGAGAAACACGGTGCAGTGAGCGAGGCGACGGCGCTGCGAGATGGCGCAAGGCGCGCTGCGATCGCACGGGCGCGGACGTCGCGATCGCCATCACCGGCGTCGCCGGCCCCGACGGCGGCACGTCCGACAAGCCGGTCGGCACCGTGTGGTTCGCCTTCGCTTTGCGCGACGCCTCCGATCCGCAGGCTTCCGTGCAGCATTTCACCGGCGACCGCGAGTCCATTCGGCGAGACTCCGTGCGTACGCGCTCGAGTGGCTTCTCGATATACAGGGTGTCGCCAAACACGACTACTGTATAGCGTGGCGCGCGCACAGAAATTCATGCGCGAACACTGAAAAATAATGCAAACACACCCGCTTTGAGCCTTGGATCGCGCGACGGTTATTGCGATACTGACGCATCAAATTTCTCGCTGGGAATCACACAGATGGAAGACAACCGCAAGAAGGCGCTCGCCGCCGCGCTCGGCCAGATCGAAAAGCAGTTCGGCAAAGGCTCGGTCATGCGCCTCGGCGATGCGCCCGCCATCTGGGATGTCGAGTCCGTCTCCACCGGCTCGCTGGGACTGGATATCGCGCTCGGCGTCGGCGGTCTGCCGCGCGGACGGGTCGTCGAGATCTACGGGCCGGAAGCCTCCGGTAAAACCACGCTGACGCTGCAGGTCATCGCCGAGGTGCAGCGCGCCGGCGGCACCGCCGCCTTCGTCGATGCCGAGCACGCGCTCGATCCGGCCTACGCCGAAAAGCTCGGCGTGAACATCCAGGATCTGCTCGTCTCGCAGCCGGACACCGGCGAGCAGGCGCTCGAGATCACCGACATGCTGGTGCGCTCGAGCGCGGTGGACGTGGTGGTCATCGACTCCGTGGCGGCGCTCACGCCCAAGGCGGAAATCGAAGGCGAGATGGGCGAGCTGCAGGTCGGCCTGCATGCGCGGCTCATGTCGCAGGCGCTGCGCAAGCTCACCGGCAACATCAAGCGCTCGAACACCATGGTGATCTTCATCAACCAGATCCGCATGAAGATCGGCGTGATGTTCGGCAACCCCGAGACCACCACCGGCGGCAACGCGCTCAAGTTCTACGCCTCGGTGCGCCTGGACATCCGCCGCATCGGCGCCATCAAGAACGGCGACGAGGTGGTCGGCAACATGACGCGCGTCAAGGTGGTCAAGAACAAGGTGGCGCCGCCGTTCCGCGAGGCCGAGTTCGAGATCATGTACGGGCAGGGCATCTCCCGCGAAGGCGAGATCATCGAGCTGGCCAGCACGCCAGGGCATCATCGAGAAGTCCGGCGCCTGGTACAGCTACAAGGGCGAGCGCATCGGCCAGGGCAAGGACAACGTCCGCACCTACCTGCAGCAGAACAAGGAGAGTCGCGAAGGACATCGAGGACCAGGTGCGCGCCAAGCTGGTGCCCGCCTACAAGCGCGGTGACCCGGCTCGTCCAGGCCGTCGAACAGCGCCTGGAGGGCGATGCGGGTGCCGGTTTTTTCAGCCGAAGCCCGATCCGGAATAATGCCGCATGCGCGGATCAAGAGCCAGGCGGACCCCGAGAAGGCGGTGACCCCAGGCGGTGCGGATGGCGGCCGTCGCGCTGCTCGCCGGCCGGGATTTCGCAAGCGGCGAGCTCCACGAAAAGCTCGAGGCTCAAGGGCTACGAGGCCGACGTCGCGGCCGCCGCGGTGGCGGAGCTGGTCGAGGGCAAGGTCCTCGACGACGCCCGCTACGCCGAGCACTACGTCACCTACCGCGCCAACCGGGGCCAGGGCCCGGTCCGCATGGCCGCGGGACCTCAAGAGCCTTCGGGCTCCACGGCCGAGCTCATCGCAGACGGCACTCGCCTCCGGTCCGAGACTGGCCGGCGCTGCGCCCGGGAGGTGCGCATCCGCAAGTTCGGGCACGAGCCGCCCCGCGACCTGGGCAGAGAAGGGCCGGCAAGCGCGCTTTTTGCAGTACCGGGGCTTTTCATCGGATCATATCCGCGCCGCCCTCGGCGGCGATTTCGACCCGGACGAGACTAAATTGAGCACACCGCAGATCAAGAGCGCGGCGGATGTCCGCCGCGCCTTCCTCGAATTCTTCCGCGAGCACGGCCATACCGTCGTGCCCTCGAGCTCGCTCGTGCCCGGCAACGACCCGACGCTGCTCTTCACCAACGCCGGCATGGTGCAGTTCAAGGACGTGTTCCTGGGCAAGGAGAAGCGCGACTACGTGCGCGCCACCTCCAGCCAGCGCTGCGTGCGCGCCGGCGGCAAGCACAACGACCTCGAGAACGTCGGCTACACCGCCCGCCATCACACCTTCTTCGAGATGCTGGGCAACTTCTCCTTCGGCGATTACTTCAAGCGCGACGCGATCCGCTTCGCCTGGGAGTTCGTCACCGCCAAGCAATGGCTGGGCATCGACCCGCAGCGCCTGATGGTCACCGTCTATCACACCGACGATGAGGCCTACGAGGTCTGGCACAAGGACGTCGGCCTGCCGGCCGGATCGCATCGTGCGCATCGGCGACAAGCCCGGCGGCGGCTCCGACAACTTCTGGCAGATGGGCGAGACCGGCCCCTGCGGCCCGTGCACCGAGATCTTCTACGACCACGGCGCGCGACATCCCCGGCGGCCCGCCGGGCTCGCCCGACGAGGACGGCGATCGCTGGATCGAGATCTGGAATCTGGTGTTCATGCAGTTCGACCGCTCGGCGGACGGCCAGCTCACGCCGTTGCCGAAGCCCTCGGTGGACACCGGCATGGGTCTCGAGCGCGTCGCCGCGGTCATGCAGGGCGTGCACTCGAACTACGAGATCGACCTGTTCGAGAATCTGATCCGCGCCGCGGCGGAGCTCGCGGGCACCAAGGATCTTATCTTCCGGCTCGCTGCGCGTGATCGCGGATCACATTCGCGCCTGCACGTTCCTGATCGTCGATGGCGTCGTGCCTTCGAACGAAGGGCGCGGCTACGTGCTGCGCCGAATCATCCGGCGCGCGATCCGTCACGGCTACAAGCTCGGCATCGAGGAGCCGTTCTTCTACAAGCTGGTCGCGGTGCTCGAAAAGGAGATGGGCGAGGCGTATCCCGAGCTCACGCGCAGCCGCGCGCAGGTCGAGCGGGTGCTGAAGCAGGAAGAAGAGCGCTTCGCGGAAACGCTGGCGAACGGCATGGCGCTGCTGGAGACAGCGATCCGCAACTTGCAGGGCAAGGTCATCGACGGCGAGACGGTGTTCAAGCTCTACGACACGTACGGCTTTCCCGGCGGATCTCACCGCGGACATCGCGCGCGAGCGCGGCCTCGAGCATCGACGAGCGCGGATTCGAGTCCGCGATGCAGGCGCAGCGCGAGACGTGCGCGCGCCGCAAGCAAGTTCGGCGTGGAGACTGCGCGGTGGCGTGCAGCGCTGCGAGGGGCGACACCCACTTCCTCGGGCTACGAAGGCGTCGACCGGACGAGGGTCGCGTCGTGCAGCTGATCAGGGACGGCGCCACGGTGCGAGCGCCTGGGCGAAGGCGAGGAGGGGCAGGTCATTCTCGATCGCACGCCGTTCTATGCGGAGTCCGGCGGCCAGGTGGGTGACACCGGCGTGCTGACCGGCAGCGGGCGCGCGAGTTCATCGTGCGCGACACGCAGAAGGCCGGCAACGCGCACGCGCACGTCGGGCTCGTGACCGAAGGGCGCAATTGCCGTCGGCGATACGCTGCGCGCAGAGGTGAACGGCGAGCTGCGCCGCGCGACTGCGCTCAATCACACGGCGACGCATCTTCTGCACGCGGCGCTGCGCAAGGTGTTGGGCACGCACGTGACGCAGAAGGGCTCGCTGGTCGCGCCGGATCGCCTGCGCTTCGACTTCTCGCATTTCCAGGCCGGTCACGCCGGAGGAGCTGCGCGAGATCGAGCGCCTGGTGAATGCGGAGATCCGCGCCAACGCGCCCGCCGAAACGCAGGTGATGGCCTACGACAAGGCCGTCGAGTCCGGCGCCATGGCGCTGTTCGGCGAGAAGTACGAGAGCGACGTGCGCGTGCTGCGCGTCGGCGCAGTTTTCGATGGAGCTGTGCGGCGGCACGCATGTCGAGCGTGCGGGCGATATCGGTCTGTTCAAGATCGTCAGCGAAAGCGGCGTGGCCGCGGGCGTGCGCCGCATCGAGGCGCTCACCGGAACCGGCGCGCTCGATTACGTGGAGGAGAACGAATCCGCGCTCAAGGATATTGGCGGCCTCGTGCGCGGCTCGCGCGAGGCGATGCGGCCGTCAAGGTGCGCGAGGCGCTGGATCGCATCCGGCAGATGGAAAAAGAAATCCGCGGCGCTCAAGGACAAGCTCGCCTCCGGGCAGGGCAGCGATCTCTCCGCGAGCGCCGTCGATGTGCAGGGCGTCAAGGTCGTCGCCACGAAAGTGGACGGCGCCGATGCCGGCGCGCTGCGCAATGCGGTGGATCAGCTCAAGGGCAAATTCAAGTCGGCCGTCATCGTGCTCGCCTCCGTCGAGAGTCCATCGAAGGTCCTGCTCGTCGCGGGCGTCACGCAGGACCAGACTGCGCGCATCAAGGCCGGCGAGCTCGTCGGCGCCATCGCGGCCAAGATCGGCGGCAAGGGCGGCGGCCGTCCCGATTTCGCGCAGGCCGGCGGCACGCAACCCGCGGCGCTCGATGAGGCCCTCGCGAGCGTCGAGGCGTTCGTGCGCTCGAAGCTGGTCTGATGCTCCTTCGCCTTCCCGTAGGTTGGGCTGAGTCTGCGAAGCCCAACGCGTATGCGTCAGGAAAGTTGGGCTTCGCAGACTCAGCCCAACGTACGAATCCAGCGAAATCCAGATGCCGCTGATCGTCCAGAAGTACGGCGGCACTTCCGTCGGCTCGCTGGAGTTGATCCAGCGCGTCGCCGAGAAGGTGGCGGCTGTGCGTGAGCGCGGCGATCAGGTCGTCGTCGTCGTCTCCGCCATGGGCGATCACACGGATCGCCTCGTGGACATGGCTCGCGGCATCTGTGCAGAGCCCGCTCCTCGCGAACTGGACGCGCTGCTTTCGACCGGCGAGCAGGTTTCGATCGCGCTGCTGGCAATGGCGCTCAACGCACGGGGTGTTCCAGCACGCTCGTTCACGGGCGCGCAGGTTCGCGTGCTCACTTCGAGCGTGCACACCCGCGCGCGCATCGAGGATGTCGAGACGCCAGCGGCTCAAGGCTGCGCTCACAGACGGCGTCGTCCCCGTCGTCGCCGGTTTCCAGGGCGTGGACGTTGAAGGCGACATCACGACGATCGGGCGCGGCGGCTCGGACACGACGGCCGTGGCGCTTGCCGTTGCGCTCAAGGCGCGACGAGTGCCAGATCCTCACGGACGTCGACGGCGTCTACACCACCGACCCTCGCATGGTTCCCACCGCGCGTCGTCTCGACCGGCTGTCGTTCGAGGAAATGCTCGAGCTGGCCGGCCAGGGCTCTCGCGTCCTTCATCTGCGATGCGTGGAATTCGCAGCCAAATACAATGTGCCGCTGCGGGTCGATGTCGAGCTTCGGCTCCGGGCCCCGGCACGCTCATTTGCAAAGAGGATCAACGCGTGGAAGCACCCGTCGTCGCCGGCATCGCCTTCAACCGCGATGAAGCCCAGATCACCGTGAGCCAGCTTCCTGATGGGCCGGACATCGCCTATCGGCTATTGAAGCCCGTGTCCGATGCCAGCATCGAGATCGACATGATCGTGATGGCGTCGGGGCGCTCAGGTCACACCGATCTGTCCTTCACGGTGCATCGCGACGATTACGCGCAGACGATGCGCGTGGTGAACAAGGCCGTCGAGGCATTCGCTGGCGCGGCTGTGGCCGGGAACGACCGCGTGGCGAAGCTGTCCGTAGTGGGCGTCGGCATGCGCTCGCACGCCGGCGTGGCCACACAGCTGTTCGAGACGCTCGCGACTGCGGGCGTGCCTCTTCTGCTAGTGTCCACCTCTGAAATCAAGATCTCCGTGCTCGTGCCGGAGGACCGGCTGGACGCCTGTGTGGCGCAGGCGCATCGATGTTTCGGGCTGGAAAAGCCCGCGGGGTAGTTTCAGGGTTTCTCTGATGTGTCTTTCGGGGGCCACACCTTATGTTTCCTACGGGAAACTTGCGGCCGGCACCCTGATGGGCCGATACAACAGCAAGGAGGAGACTCATGCTTATTTTGACGAGACGGGTGGGTGAAACCGTCATGATCGGCAACGACGTGACCGTCACGGTACTCGGGGTGAAGGGCAACCAGGTTCGCATCGGGATCAATGCGCCCAAGAGTGTTGCAGTGCATCGTGAGGAAATTTACGAGCGCATTCAGCGCGAGCAGCAGGGGCAGGGCGGTGAGCCTGGTGCCGACCTCAAGGCACATTCTTCAGACGACTACATCACTACGAACTGAGTGGGTTCACTCCGTCGGTGCGCGCCGCAGATGCGTAGCCTGCTCGAACGCGTACGCAATGCCGAGAAGTTCGCCGTCTTTCCCGTAGTCCGCCGACATCTCTACGCCGAACGGTAACCCGTTCGCATAGAAGCCGCCCGGCACCACCACGGCTGGTGCACCCAGGCAATTCACCCAGTCGGTACGGCTGTACGGACGATCGCTGGGGAAATCCTTGGGCAACTCCTCGCGCTCGTCATTCGCGGGAATCTGTAGCGCGGGATAAACGAAGCCGTCGAGGCGGTGCCTGCGCAGCGCGTTCTGATTCAGATTCAGCGGAATCGCGAACGCTGCTTGCGAACGGAAGCGCGTGGGTGAGTTGAGCTCTGGCGGTGCATACACCTTCATGAACTGTGCGACGTCTTCGGCTCTGTAGGTCGCCGTCTGGAATGCCTTGACGACACGAGGAAAATCTTCGGTCAGTTGCGATGACGGCCATGTTCAGCGCTACTGCAACTGCGGCGCCACCGGACGACCACCCGGTGAAGGCCACACGTTGTAAGCGTTACCTGTGCGGCCTGCGAACGATGACGCGGCAAAGTCCGGGATGTTGCTTTGGCCGAGAATCACCGCGTCCGCCTGCTCGAATTTCTGCACGACCGTGGCGCTGCGAGTTGCGACAAGGGCGGTCGGCGATCGCGTGTAGCCTTGCCAGCCGTTGCCGACGACCTTGCCGGCAATGGCGGTGTTCCCTTTGATGACTACCGGAACTCCCCACAAGACTCTTCGCTTCTCGCCGCGCTTCGCGGCTTCGTCCAGCGCGGAGGCTTTCGCGAGTGTTTCTTCGCGGTATACCTCCACAAAGGCGCGGTATTTCGGATTGAGCTTCTCGATGCGATCGATCCGGCTCTCGGCCGCGCGTGATAGTGAATGCGCGGAGACGAGAACAAGGAATAGAAAAGAGAGCAGGGGCGCTCGCCATCTGGTGCGGGTTTTCATAGCCGTTCCTGGGTGGGTCACGGGATCATTGGGTGCCGGGACGCCATAGGCATAATCAGGCGGGGTTATCTTGCTGTGCCCGCCGGGCTCGCTTACGCCTTTACCTCTCCGAACCCCGTCAGTATGATGACCGCCCCGCGGCGCGGGGCCGGCTACTCAGCATGTAACCGGCTGATCCCACGAGATAAATTGCGACGGAGAGATGGCCGAGTGGTCGAAGGCGCACCCCTGCTAAGGGTGTAAGGGTCAAAAGCCCTTCGAGGGTTCGAATCCCTCTCTCTCCGCCAAATACCCGACAAAACCAGCCTTTACACATGCCGCGCGAGCGGCGTTCAAAGGCTGCATTTTTCGGCCGTGCGGTAAGCGTGCGGTAAGCAAAAAAATATCTTGCTATTGGGCGCATTTCGCCCGCGACGCAAGGAGCGTCCCTCGAACACCGCGTGGGTGACGCGGGGCGATAATTGTGGCACCACAAACGCGCGCGTGAAACTAACCCTGGTGCGCGACGTGCTGCGACTGCGTTACTCTTGGAAATCGGCGAATAAAAATAACGCGTGAAAATCCAATGGAAGTGGGGGTAGCCAAGTGTCTAAGCGCAGCGAAGCTGTGACCCAGTGGTGGAAGGATTGGGCCGGCATTCTCGCGATCATGGTTATTCCAAGCTTCACCATCTGGAGCCAATACGTCATCGCTCAGCAGCAGATCGCCCGTGATTGAGCTGCGGTAGCCGTAGACAGGCAGCAGATCAATCGCGAATACGTAGCTTTGTCGATAGACATACTTCGCTCGTTACCCGAAGCGAAAGATACAAATTCCCTTGCACTTCGCAGGGGGGCTGTAAATACGCTCAATGAGTACGCAACAATCAAATTCCCAAGCGAAGTGAAGACAGATTTAATAGAGAAGCCGCTGCCTAAAGCAGCGCCAAGGCGCGGTGTAGAAGGACTTTCATTTGAGCCGTTTCCCACAAACGCCGTACGGGCTAGTTCTCTTTGAGGCGAAGCGTCGCGAAATCGATCAACCTGAGTATGGAATGCCCTCTCGTTATCCGCAGCCAGCATTGGAAGACTGTGTAAAGAAGTATCTTGCGGACGACGAGAAAAGTGGATCGTCTACCCAAGCCGTGATGTATTGCACCTCATTCATGAAGCCGCTCGATACGAAAGGCCAAACAGACAAGAGCTGGTGACGCTGTGCAATCCTAACTCGCATTCCGACGAGCACCGGAAAAGGTCGACTTTTCAATTTATGTGCGCGCTTCGCGTCTGCACATCGCGATCTTCAACAGTAGCCCTAGACCTATAGTTTTGCGATCCGCCGGTTTCGAGGTTGGTTGGTTTCGGCCCATTGCTGAGAACGCTGTTGCGGCATACATCGGGGAGCGAGTTTCTGAAAAGCTTCTCCCTTCAGCAGATTTTTCCTTCAATTTCCCACTCAATACTCGCCGAGCTATCTGCCCGAAAAACTCTACAAGCTTTCCCGTTCTCGCGTATTTTTCAATCGAACGCTGTACTTCGCCGCATTGACAGGTTCTGGAAAGCGCTTTCGATATCGGATACCAAAGCCCCTAGTTTCTAGTCTAGTTCGAGAAGGTCAGTAACATGGCGCTCGGTACGGCAATCGTTCTCTCCGTCATTCTGCTCATACTTGCGTGGCAAGTAGAGCGGCGCGGTGCATGGAATAAGATCGGAAAAGTCTTCCTGTGGATAGCTGTTGCCGCCATCGTCGTTGGAGCCGGAATCTGGGCATAGGGTTGGTTGCAGAAACAGGGGGATGCTCGCTCACTTCGATTAGAGGCACATTTGGTGCGCCAAGGATTGCATGAGGAGTATTGGGACCTAAAGCTAGGGATGTCACAAAACGAGGTTATGTATGTCAAGGGCGCCCCTGACTGGGAAGCGTCAACTCCAGAACAATGGCTTTACGGTGACGCCGCCTCAACTTTTACCGTCGTACTCTTGGACGCGCAGAACAAGGTATTCGGCATCGTCTGCATTCAACAAGGCGACGGCGAGGACTGCCCTGCAATAGCTGGAGTAGGCGGCGGCAGCGAGGAAAGCGAAGTATTGCGCGTGTTTGGCTCCCCGTTTCGTACCGAAGTTACGGGTCAAGGAGTAAAGTTTCTTGATTACGGAACCCCTAGGCAACAGATCCGATTCTCGCTCGAAAAGGGAGAGGTAGTTTCCATATCAGTCGGATTGCCGCGCATAAAATGGAACCAATAAATCTGGTCAGGAAACATGTTCCCCTTACGACAAGCGCACCGCTTCTCCGCGACCAGCCTTTACTGAAGGCAACATCCCGAGCGATTCGAGAAGGTCAATCACAGCTCTCGCGCCTGGCGTCATCACGTGCAGGTGCGTGCCGTCCCAGAGTAAGGGCTTGTCCCCCATAGGGACCGGCCAGCATTCCGCTCGCGGCATGCTTGAGCGTGACGAGAAGGTTTTGCGCATCCAGTTCGAGGTAGCGTGACTCGCACAGCTCCTTCTGACGTACCAGATCGCGGAACCAGCCAAGTCGAGAATCATTAGGCGCCGTGCCCTGGGCCCTTCAAGGCGGCGGCAAGCAGCGAATCGTTCGCTGCGACTATACCGCGCATCTTCGGTGAAGTTTTTCCAGGTCCAGTTTCATCGCGTGCGCTCCGTTAGGTGGGCCGTGAGACTGACAGGCCCCGGGCGGGCCGACAAGGCTGTCCAAAATGAGCATGCTAAACTAGTTTCCGCTGTATCCGTTTCAATACATAGCATACCCACACTGCGGACACACCTCCTAGCTGGGGCATCCCAGGCGATCGTAGGCTCTTAGATGCTTTCGTGCTCGTGATGAGGTTGAGCCTCTTTGCGATCGTCACCCTCGGAATGGTCGTGTGTATGGCCAGCTTCTGAGTCTCCTGACGCCGCGCGATATTGCTCCGGGCTCATGTCAGGCAAGCGCTGCATGAAGGCGACCATGTTCCATACCAGTTCGTCACTGTGGGTCTTGCCCCATGCGGGCATCGCGCTCGCCTTGATCCAATGTTTGATGACCCAGAACGCTTGAGCGGCATCGACCCTGGACAGCGAAAGGTTGGGAGGCTTCGGCAACAGCCCCTGACGGATCTCCGTTTCGGGCAAACCCAGCGCCAAAAGTGACAGCCGGTGCACATGGCTGCGTAATGCTCCGTGCCCTCGGCAATTCGTGCGGGATCATCGAGCGATGAACTACGATATTGCGAGCGTGCGTTGCCATCGAACGAGATCGCAGCGTGCTCAGCGCGGCGTTCATCCAGGCTGTGTGCGGTCGATCCGCGCCGACGTCATAGGGTCCAGAGACGGCGAACAGCCAGCCACCGAGTACGAGCACGAGAAAAGTGGCGGCTATCGCGATGAAGAGTGCGCCCGGTGCGCAACGTATCGTAAGTTCATGGAAGTCATAGTAGATCGATTCCGGATCGGGCGGCTACCGCGTCGCCCTCGATAGCTTTACGTCATTGTCTGCCTCTTTTTTGGAATGCTGCGCGCAACGCGCATGCGCTAAGCTCGCCGGGCATCGGAATAGAAAGGCCCCACCCATGACGGCATCGCGCGTGCTAACCCTAATCGTCACCATGGCGGCCCTGACGCTGACATGCAGCGTCGCGAGCGCTCATGGGGTGCCTCAGCAGGATTTGCAGGCGCTGGAACAGGGAGGCAACCTCGCCTACGTGTGGCTCGGAGCGAAGCACATGGTGACCGGATACGATCACCTGTTATTCATCTTCGGCGTCATCTTCTTTCTGACCCGCTTTCGCGACGTGGTGAAATTCATCACCGCATTCACGATTGGCCACAGCATCACATTGACGCTCGGCACGCTGCTCGGCATCACCGTCAACTATTTCCTCATCGATGCCTTCATTGCATTGACCGTCTGCTACAAGGGGCTTGAGAACATCGACGGGTTCCGCCGCTACTTCGGGGTTCCGACACCGAGCCTGATCGCGGCGGTGTTCGTGTTCGGGCTGGTGCACGGCCTAGGTCTCGCTACGCGCCTGCAACAGGTGACGCTGCCCGAGGACGGGCTCATCCTTCGCATACTGTCTTTCAATCTTGGCGTCGAGCTCGGACAGATCGCGGCCCTGGGCATCATGATCGCCTTGTTGGCGGCGTGGCGCCGGCGTGCATCTTTCGGCAGTTTCAGCATGGTCGCGAACAAGACGCTCATTGCGGCCGGGCTGCTGCTGTTCCTTATGCAGATGCACGGCTATTCGCACACGAATCATCCGGACGATTTCGGCTTCAGCGCGGACCTTCACGCGCATGCGCACGAAGACATGGCCACGGCGGCGCAGCGCGCGAGCCATGCGGATTCCCTCGATTGAATTCCAGAATCGCCATACTTCATTCGGAAAAGTCATACCACGCCAGAGTGCTGCAATTGCCGTGGACTTCCCGGCATCCGTTCATTAGTCTTTCGGAGATGGAAATGATCAGAGCTGCATTGCGTTTCCTCGTGCTCGTGGCGTTCGCTGCCGGTGCGAGCGCGCACCCCGGCCACGGTGCGGCCATTTCCCAGGATGAGGCCGTGCAGCGTGCGACCTCCGAGATCGGCCGGCTGGTTTCCGTGAGCAAGCTCGAGAAGTCCTGGAAGCTCGAGGCGAAACTCGAAACCGTCCGGATACACACCAATGGCGACAGCCAGGAGTGGGCGCTGACCTTCTCCAATGCCCGCGCGAGCGACGCGCAGCAGCGCACCCTGTATGTCTTCCTGAGCGACACCGGCGCCTACCTGGCCGCGAACTTTTCGGGGCGCTGACCGCTCTCAGCCGGTTTTTCCCTGTGGCGTTTGCGCCAATAGCTTCCTGTAATCGACCGCCTTCGAATTGGAATTATTCAGCGAAGATTCCTTGCGCTAGGCTCGTTCGCGTCATCTGAACCTGAGCGTGCGTTCACTTGCGTCGATGCCACAAACTCTTTGCTGGGGGAACAATGAATAAGTCCGGCCGATTACCCGTGTTCTTGTCCGCCGTGCTCTTCGCGGGCATGGCTCTTGCCCAGGAGGCCACGGACGCCGTTGCCGAATCAGAGGATCAGTCGATCGCCGAAGTGCTGGTTCACGGCCGCAAGCCGCTCAACGACACGCACACCGTGAACGTGGGTGCGTTCGGCAGCAAGGACATCCTCGATATTCCGATCAGCATCCAGTCGTACTCGTCGGCGCTCATCGAAAACCTGCGCGCGCGCACGATCAACGACATTCTGCGCAACGACTCGTCGGTCCAGAATGCCGCGGTGGGCGGCGCGTACGATCACGTACGCATCCGCGGATTCCCCGTGGACTGGACCAACACGATGCGCGTCGATGGACTTTCGCTCGCGCCGTACCAGGACGTGCCGCTCGAAAACATCGATCGTGTCGATGTGCTCAAGGGTCCGTCGGGCTTCCTCTACGGCTACAACTCCCCGGGCGGCACCGTAAATTACCTGGTGAAGCGTCCGACGGCAGAGCCGTTCGCCTCTCTCACCGGCGAAGTACGCAGCCCCGAGGGCTACTACGTTCACGCGGATGCCAGCAACACGCTGGGGGGCAGCGATCGCATCGGTTATCGCGTCAACGTGGCCTACGAGGACGTGGGAGACTTCACGCACAATTTCGATATCGAGCGCTTCTTCGCAAGCCTCAACACGGACTGGAAGATCGGCGAACGGGGCGTACTGCAGGTCAATCTCGACCATCAGAAGAAGAAGACCGCCGCGCAGCCGCTCATCGGCCTTCAGCCCAATGGCGCGCTGCCACCGGAAGTCGATCCGCGCACGCTGCTGGGACAGCCCTGGGTCCAGTACGAGGCGGACGTATACAACGCCGGCGCACGTTTCGACCATTCATTGACCGACAACTGGTTCCTGGTCGCTCAGGGCGCCTACGCGCGCAACGAGCGCGTGGCGGCGTTCGTCGACATCCTGTCGGTCGCCGCCAACGGCGACATCCTCGATGGCGACATCGTGATCTCTCCAGGGCAGAAGTACGAGACCAAGTCGGGACAGGTTTTCCTGTCGGGCAAGGTCGAGACGGGCGCGATCGGGCATGAGGTCGTCACCGGCCTCTCGACTCGATACTACGATGCGCTGGAAAGCGGGTACATCTTCTTCCCGACCACGGTGGGTAACATCCTGAACCCGGTTTACACCCCGGAACCGGTGATGCCGTCGGCGCCGCCGAAGAACAAGGTGAGCAACCACCAGAACTCGGTGTTCCTGAGCGACCTGATCTCCTTCAACGATCAGTGGCAGGTCCTGGCTGGCATCCGCTACGTTCGTTACTACAACAAACTGCAGCGCCCGAATCAGCCCGCCGCCATACCCTACGAGCAGAACTCCGTGGTGCCGAGCTTCGGGCTCGTCTTCAAGCCGTCGTCGACCGTCACAACCTATACGAGCTATGCGCGAGGCTTGGAGCAGGGCGGCGTCGCGCCATTCAACACCGTCAATTCGGGTGAGTATCAGAATCCGCTCAAGAGCGAGCAGTTCGAGGTCGGCGTGAAAACTGCGCTCACCGAGTCGGTCACGCTCACAGCAGCAGCTTTCGAGGTCGAGAAAGGCCTCGAATTCGTCAACGCCGCGAATGTCTACGTGCAGGATGGGCGCCAGCGTCACCGCGGAATCGAAGTGCAGGCGCAGGGCGCGTTCACGCGCAATCTGTTCTTGGCCGCGGGCAGCACGTATCTCGATACCGAGCTGCGTCGCACCGGGAATCCGGCGACCGAGGGCAACCGCACCGAGAATGTTCCGAAGCTTCAGGCAAGCGTCTACGCGGACTATGCCCTGCCAGCCCTGCAGAATCTGCACCTGAGCGGCGGTATCTACTATGTAGGCAAGCGCGCCGTGAGCGCCTTGAACACGGCGTTCATCGATTCGTACACGCGGGTCGACCTCGGCGCGATGTACCGTGCGCGTTTCGGCAACACACCGGTCACATTTCGCGCCGATGTGAAAAATGTTACCGACAAGTTCTACTGGTCGGCAGCCGAGTTCGCGAGTCTATATCCGGGTGAGTCGCGGACGTACTATTTCTCCGTGCAGGGCGAATTCTGAGCGGGATGTGGTCAAGGGAAACGCTGCTGTGGAGTCATAGAGCACTCGGCCTCGCCCTGGGCTCGCTCCTGATGCTGCAGGCTGGCAGTGGAGCCGTGCTGGTGTTCCGTGAAGGGATGCTGCTCGCACTGAATCGGCCACTGCTCGCGGCGCCGGCGCCGGAGGGTCCCACTGCGGCGGACCGTGTCCTCGCGGA
The DNA here is from genome assembly GCA_963759725.1 of uncultured Gammaproteobacteria bacterium. Lineage (GTDB taxonomy): Bacteria > Pseudomonadota > Gammaproteobacteria > Steroidobacterales > Steroidobacteraceae > CAVXAE01. The sequence goes on from CAVXAE010000001.1 coordinate 1,065,100, forward strand.
AGTCGACCGGCGCTTCGATCGGCCAGCGATCGAGCGGCTGGTTTTTCCCCGCGGAAAGCGCACCGCGGCAATGGTGTACTTGCATGACGATGGCCTGGCCGGACGGCGCGTGATAGCAAGCGATCCGGTGAGCGGCGCCGTGATCGGAGAAATCAGCGGAGTCGGCCTGACCCCGTTCGTTCTTTTCCGGTTGCACGATGAGCTGCTGCTCGGCAATGCAGGCCACCTGCTGCTTCTCATCGAGGGAGTAGGGCTCTTGTACCTGGTAGTTGCGGGTTGTCTTCTCGGCAGACCGCGCATTCACGGGCGCCTGCGTCTTAGATGGCACGGCAGCAGGCTCACCCGGCGGCTGGATCTGCACCGCACGCTCGGGTTGTCGTTCGCAGTGTTGCTGGCCTTCAGCGCAACCACGGGTGCCATCATGCAGGCCGATTTTCTTGCCGCAGAGACTCCGCGGCCTCTCGTGAACCGCGCCGCGGCGAACTGGGCATTCCTGATGCCGCATCTCGCACGCATCGTCCGCGACTATCCCGGACAGGCAATCGAGGACATCCGCATTCCCGAGGATCGTAGGACGGCAACAATTGTGGTCTACGCGCGCGATAACGTCCGACCCCTGGCCCTGGATCGCATCCAGGTGGACCTGGTCACAGGTGCAGTTTTGCCGGTTCAGACGGCGGCCGGCGCGTCCACACGCCGCCGGCTGCTTGCATGGATGTACCCGCTGCACACGGGCAAGGCACTCGGGACCCCTGGCGCAGTGATCGCACTGGCGACGGCGTTCGCACTGCTGTGCATGCCCGTGCTTGGATTCCTCCTTTGGCGCGCGAAACCGACACGGAAGCGAGTTCCCCTCGGTCCGGTCGCTCGAGTGCCATGATTAGCCCACATCCATCGCGGCGGATCCCCTGCGCGGTGCTGGCATGCGCTGCGGTCTTTACCCAGACCGGGTCCGCGCAAGCGGGCCAGTCTCCCGCTTGGGATTTTTCAGGCTCTGTGGGTGTGGTGACCGACTACGTCGATCGTGGCGTGTCGCAATCGGATGGGCACATGGCCGTGCACGGCGGTGTGCTGTGGCAGCACGCCGGGGGGCTGCATGCAGGAGTCGCAGCATCTTCGGTTGATTTCGATGATGGGCACCAGGCATTCGCCGAGATCAGCTACCTCATCGGCATCGAGCAGGAATTGAGCCAAGGCCGTTTGGGGCTCACCGCCGCCTACGTCGACTTTCCGGGCGCCCCTTCCCGCCTGAAGTACGACCTGGTCGAATTCGCTACCTACTTTGCGTGGCCCGCTGGACCGCTCGATCTGCGCTACGACGCGATCTTTTCCCCGCAGGAGGCCGGCAATGCGGGCAAGGCCTTGTACATGAAGTTCGGTGTGACCCGCCAGCTGACGACGACGCTCTCAGTCGGTGCTCACGTCGGGCGCCAATGGATCGAGCGCGAAGAGATCGGCGGGCCTGATTACAGCGACTGGGCGCTCGGGCTCGAGTGGCGACGGCAGCGGGTCAACGCCGCGGTCCGGTTCTTCGATACCGCGGGCATGACCGATTGCGAGAATCTGTGCGGGGCGCGGATTGACGCATCGGTGGGGCTCGCGTTCTGACTACTTCGTATCTACCCAGACCACCTCGCGCACGTAGCGCTTGCCGATCACTCGCCGCATGGCGAGGCGACCTTCCTTCGTCTTGGCGACGCCCTCGATGTTCTCGACGGCCTTGTGCTCGAGCGCGTCCCATTTCTCGTTGGGAATATCGAGGGCCGCGTAGTTCTCGAGCTCCAGCAGAATCGCTAGATTCCAGTCATCGGGCGCGCGCGCCGGCGAAGTTATTATCTTGTAGCTGCCGATCAGGCACGCCTTCTTCCAGGCGTCCACATCGTGACGGTAGATCTGGCTGAGATAGGTCAGATATTCGTCGAACCGCGCTTCATCCACGTGGGCATACCAGACGTCCCACACATGCCCATCCTTCGTGCCGGTGTCCGATGCTGCCGCACTCGTGGCGATGACGGCTCCCAGCCAGGCAAAGGCGACGACACGCAGGGAGGCAAATCTGCTCTTCGTCATGACGGATTCCTCGTGTGCACGGATTCGTGAACCGGTGGAATTCCGCCGCATCGTCAGGAGCCTGTCCAATTCATTTATCGGGCTGTCGCATGCCCCGATGTCATGAGGCGGCGTCAGCTTTCGGTGCCGAGGAGCTTCTCGGAAAGGCCTTCGAGCTCGAGTTTGGCATCGTGCTTCATCTGCTCGCAGAAGGCTGCGGTGAGTGAAGACAGCGGTTTGTGCTTGGCGGTCAGCAGGTAGATCCGGAATCGAAGCTCCGGACGGAAGCGGCGGATCTCGTAGCCCATGTGCTGGAACTCCCAGGCGCTGACGGCGTTGACGAGCGAGACGCCGGCGCCCGCCGCTACGAAATTGCAGGTGGCGGACCCGACGATGGTGTCGAAGCGCATTCTGGCCTGGATGTCGAACGTCTTGAACAGCGCGGCGATCTTGTCACGCGTTCCGTCGAGGCCACCGGTCTGCACGAAGCTATGCCCGTCGAAGTCCTGCGGATGGATGACCTGCTTCCTGGCGAGCTCGTGGCCTCGCGGCAGCACGCATACGGCTTCCACGGAAGCGAGCAGCTCGGCCCGCACTCTCGCGTCTTCGCTGACCATGCCGAGCCCGATTTCCACCTGGCCGCTGCCGACCCAATCAAGGATGCGGGTCGAGCTCTGTGTCTGGATGGAGATGCTGACATCCTCCTTGTCGCGCGCGAACTTGTAGCTCTGCTGCGGCAGCCAGGCATTACACAGCAGCGGCAAGCCGACAATCGTGATGTTGCCGCGCTTCAGGGACTTGATCTCGCGGGCGACGAACAACAGGTTCTCGAGTATCGAGAAGGACTGGGAGACATGCTGGTAGAAGATATCCGCCTCGGGGGTGGCCTTGAGGCGTCCGCGCGTTCGCTCGAAGAGCTTCATGCCGACCGAGCGTTCGAGATGAGCGATCAGCTTGCTGACCGCCGGCTGGGTCAGCGACAGCTTCTGCGAGGCGGCCGTCACCGAGCCCGTCTCGACCACAGCCTTGAAGGCCTCGATCTGGCGGATTTTGAGCGTAGCTTCCACGCGACCCATCTTACCCAACTCCTCAGCGGGGATAGCTGATTCTGCCCTCGGCGGTGCCGATCAGTCTTGCGATGCCGAAGTTGAGCGCAAGGTAGATCAGGCCGGCGGCAAGGAAGGTCTCGATCGGAGTATAGGTATTCGAGGCTAGGTGGCGCGCGATACCGGTAATTTCCATGACGGTGATGGTGCTGGCCAGGGCGCTCGCCTTCACCAGGCTGATGCATTCGTTGCCGTAGGCCGGCAGCAGCTGCCGTAGCGCCTGCGGCAGGATCACCCGGAGCAACCGTGTCCGGCGCGACATGCCGTAAGCCAGAGCAGCCTCGATTTGCCCGTGATGTATCGACTGGATGCCACCGCGGATCACTTCGCTGCTGTAGGCCCCCGAGCTCATCGCGAGGGCGATGACGGCGCACCAGTATTCCTCGCGCAGCACCGGCCAGGCGAACGAGTCGCGAATGGCCTCGATCTGTCCCAGGCCGAAATAGACGAGAAAGATCTGCACCAGGAGCGGTGTGCCGCGGATGATGTACACGTACAGGTAGGCGGCCTGCGACAACACCGGAATACGCGACATTCGCAGGAACGCCGTGAGGCTGCCGATGAGGAACCCGAAAGCGAGCCCGAGACCGACCAGCGCCAGTGTGACCGGCACGCCCTTCAGGAGCGCGAGCAGGTGCGAGATGATGAGTGAGCCGTTCATGTCGGAACGATCCGGCGCATGCCGCGCTGCGAATGGCTCTCCAGCCGGTCGAACACCAGGTTCGTACCCGCGGACATGACGAGATAGAGGATCAGGGCTGCGCAGTAGAAGAAGAGCGGCATTCCGGTCGAGCCGGTGGCAATGCCCGCCGCGCGCATAAGTTCTATCAAACCCGTGACCGAGATCAGGGCGGTGTCCTTGAGCGTCAGCAGCCACACGTTGCCGAGGCCGGGCAGAGCGATGCGAATCAGTTGCGGGCAAACGATCCGGGCAAACGTGCCACCATTCGACCAGCCGTACGCGCGTGCCGCCTCCACCTGCCCTTTGTCGATCGCTTTGAATGCGCCGCGCATGACTTCGGTGACGTACGCTCCGCAGATCAGCCCGAGTGCGACGAGGCCCGAACCGAAGGCACTCGGATCGAACTCCCCGCTATAGCCGGTTATTGCGAGCACGCTGCGCATCAGCTGGCCGCCGCCGAAGAAGATGAGGTAGATAACGACAAGCTCAGGGATGCCGCGCACGAACGTCGTGTAGGCAAATATGAGCGCCGAGGGGATTGGCCGTCCGCGCTCGCGCACGGCGCCGGCAAGCGTGCCGATGATGCAGCCGACGATGAACGATGGGATGGCGAGTGCCAGAGTCATCAATGCCCCGCGAAGGAGCTCGTCGCCCCACCCACTGTCGCCGAAGGCAAGCAGCTCCGACACGACTCAGCTCACTTGGCGGCAACCGCGCCGTCGTAGCGGATCGAGCCGTCGATGCCGAACCATTGTTTGCTGAGTTTCGCGACGATGCCTTCGCGGGCCGCGGCGCGCAATGCCTCGTTGACGTTGCGCTCGAGCGCACTGTTGCCCTTGCGGATTCCGAAGGCGACGCCATCGCCGAGGACGCCGCCGCGCACCCCCGGGCCGAACATTACGAACTCGCGACCCTTCTTGCGTTGCTCCTGGATGAAGCGGTTGATCACCGAATAGCCTGCCACGGCAGTGTCGACTCGGCCGATGGCGAGATCGAGGAACAGGCTTTCCTGTTTGGGATAGATCCGCACCTTGCCCGCGGCGGGAAACTGGCGGTGCACGTATTCTTCATGGGTCGTGGAGCCTTCGACACCGACCACCCCGTTCTTCAAGTGGCGCGCGAGCTCAGCCAGCGCCTTCTGCTCAGCGGCGTCGATGTGGTTGAGGTCGATGACGCGCGCATCACTCCGGTAGAGGAGAGCGGAACCTTTGGGAGCGACGAAGTAGGTAGGCGCCGCGAAATATGGCAGGCTGAAGTCGATCGCCTTGCGACGCTCGGGTCTGATCGAGAGGCCTGACATGATGATGTCGACGGAGCCTTCCTGCAGCTTGGGGATCATGCCGTTCCAGTCGACCACCACGAACTGGCACGACTGCTTCATGCGCCTGCACAGATCGTTCATCAGGTCGATCTCGAAACCGACCAGCTTGCCGGCGGCCGTGGTCGAGCCGTATGGCGGATAGGCGCCGTCGGTGCCGATGCGCAACGGCCGGTTCTCTGCGTGAGCGAGCGGCGCGCCGAGCACGGCGATGGACAGCACGATGGCTGCAAGTTTCAAACGCTGGATCTTCGGCATGACGATAACCTCATGGAATACAGATGCGCGATTCATGAATGAGCTTGTTTTTCAGCGCAATTTGCGTGCGAGTGCACGTAGAATGCGTATCTGGACTATCGGTCGTGCGCGCGCTTCGCGCAAGAGCAAAATCTCGAGGCATGCGATGCAGAGCTGTTATGGAAACCTGATCGCGGGCGCGTGGCGCGAGTCGGCCAATGCGATCGCGAACATCAATCCCTCGGATACCTCGGACGTAATCGGTCACTATGCCGTCGCGACTGCGGATGACGTCGACGAGGCGGTCAGCGTCGCCGAGGCGGCACAGCGTGCGTGGTCCGCGCTCACCTCGCAGGAGCGTGCCGATCGTCTCGATGCGATCGGCACTGAGATCGCAGCGCGCGGCCCCGAGCTTGCACGCCAACTGTCGCGCGAGGAAGGCAAGACGGTACGGGAATCGCAGGCGGAGATCACCAAGGCGGCGCACCTCTTCAAGTTCTTTGCAGGCGAAGCGGTGCGCATGTGGGGCGAGCATGTCAACTCGATCAGGCCGCAGATCGACGTCGATGTGGAGCGCAGGCCGGTCGGCGTCGTGGCGCTCGTGACGCCCTGGAACTTTCCCTTTTCGATTCCGGCGTGGAAGGCGGCTCCGGCGCTCGCTTTCGCAAACTCCGTCATCCTCAAGCCTTCCGAGCTCACCAACGCAAGCGCCTGGTCGCTCGCCGAAATCGTCAACCGGCACCTGCCGCGCGGCGTGTTTCAGCTCGTGATGGGTGATGCCAGCGTCGGCAAGCAGCTGGTGAGCCACGCTGGCATCGCCGCCGTCAGCTTCACGGGCTCGGTGGAGACAGGTCAGAGAATTTCGGCGACGGTGCGGCCCGCGGCGCGGCTGCAGCTCGAGATGGGCGGCAAGAATCCGCTGCTCATCATGCCGGATGCCGATCTCGGCAAAGCCGTCGATGCGGCGGTCAAGGGCGCGTTCTACTCGACCGGCCAGCGCTGCACCGCCTCGAGCCGCCTCATAGTGCATCGGGCGGTCTGCGAGCAGTTCGTCGCTGCGATCTCGGCCGCCATGAAATCGCTGCGCGTGGGCATGCCCTCGATGAGAGCAGTGACATCGGTCCATTGGTCGAGCGAGCCACAGCTGCGGCGCGTGCGCGCCTATCTCGATGTGGGGAGGGCGGAAGGTGCTCACCTGGCTGCGGAGGCGAGCTCGTCGAAGCGCGCACGCAGGGTTTCTACATGCGGCCGGCTTTGTTCGTGAACAGCACTTCCGCGCAGCGCATCAATCGCGAGGAGGATTACCGGGCCCATCGCTTCGGTGATAGAGGTCGGCGACATAGACGAGGCCATTGCCGTGGCCAACGATACCGACTTCGGTCTGTGCGCGGGCATTTTCACCGGCTCGCTCTCGGACGCGCGTCAGTTTCGCCAGCGGATCGAGACCGGCATGGCGATGATCAACCTGCCGACTGTCGGAACGGACTACCATGTGCCATTCGGGGGAGCGCGCTCCTCCTCCACGGGCCGAAGGAGCTCGGCAGCTCCGCGCGCGAGTTCTACTCGACCACCATCACCGTTTATACGACGAGCTGAGGGAACGACTTGGAAGCTACGACTCCTGTATCGGCGACCAACGGTTCTACGGCGAGCGCCCGCGAGACCATTCGTGTGCAAGGCCTGCACAAGAAATTCGGCTCCACGGAGATTCTTCGTGGCATTGACTTCTCCGCCTGCGAGCACGAATGCATCTCCATTGTGGGTCGCAGCGGCTCGGGCAAGAGCACGCTGCTGCGCTGTCTCAACCTGCTCGAGGTGCCGCAGGTGAGCCAGTTCCTGCTGAAAGGCGAGGAGATCCTCTTTCGCCAGACCCGCGGAGGGCCGGTACCGGCGGATCACAGGCAGGTGGAGCGGCTGCGACGATCCATGGCCATGGTCTTTCAGCAGTTCAACCTCTGGGCGCACTGGACGACACTGGACAATGTCTGCAAGGTTCCGCAGCACGTCCATGGACTAGCACCTAACGAGGCGCGCGAGCGTGCCCTGCAGTGCCTCGAGAAGGTTGGCATGGCAGACAAGCGTGCCGCCTATCCTTCGCAGTTGTCCGGCGGCCAGCAGCAGCGGGTCGCCATCGCGCGTGCGCTCGCCGTCAATCCCGACATCCTGCTGTTCGATCGAGCCTACATCGGCACTGGATCCAGAGCTCGTGGGCGAAGTGTTGCAGGTGATGCGTGCGCTCGCAGCGGAAGGGCGCACGATGATCGTCGTGACGCACGAGATGGCCTTCGCGCGTGACGTATCCAGTCGAGTAGTCTTCCTGCACGAAGGACGCATTGAGGAAGAGGGGCGTTCCAGCGAATTGCTGGCCGCGCCACGCAGTCGCCGCCTTGCGGAATTTCTCGGCAAGGCAGCTGGCGCTCGCCACAGCAGTCCCTAGGCGCGCGCCAGCGTCGCGACAGTACTCTTGAGCGTCTGCCGGGCGCGCTGCAGGGCTTCGATGCGTCCAGCGAGGCTCGCCTGATCGCCGGCGAGTTGTTGCGAGGCGCGCTCATGAATGCGCGCGATTTCGCCTGGAGATGCTCCGCCGCGGGACCGGCGCTCCTGGATGGATTTGGTGGGATCGCCGCAGGTCAATGCGAGCTGTGCCGAGATACCCAGCTTGCGGCCCAATATGGACAGCGCCGCGCTTTCGAGCACGTCGCGATCGATGTCGCACGCATCGATGCCTCTATCGAGAGCGATGCGCACCGCCGCGCCCGCCACGTGATGTGCCTCGCGGAAGGAAATCTTGCATTCGCGAACCAGCAGGTCCGCGACGTCCGTGAGCGTAGAAAAGTTCCGTTCCACCTTGCGCAACATGCTTTCGCGGTTCGGTGTGCAGGAGTCGACCAGCAGCCGCGCGATGGCGAGGCTGCGCAATGTCGTATCGAGCATCTGCCAGGCACCCGCGGTGGATGCCCGCACAGCATCGATGCTGTGCGTGAAGTGAGTAGCGCGCATCGTGCTCAGCATGGCGACCAGCGAGCCAATATTCTCGCCACTCGTCGCCTTGAGATATTCCATGACGACGGGATTCTTCTTCTGCGGCATGATGCTCGACGTGCCGGCGACGTGGTCGGAGAACGAGATGAGCTCGAATTCGTCGCTGCTCCAGACGTAGAAGTCCTGTGCGAAGCGGCTCCAGGTGATGCCGAGGGTCGTGCACGCCGCACCGAGCTCGAGCAGGAAATCACGCGAGGCCACCGCGTCCTGCGCATGCTCGACCAGGCGATCGAAGCCCAGCAGCTGGGCTACGCGCTCGCGATCGATGGGGAACGAGGTGCCGGCGAACGCAGCTGCGCCCATCGGGCTTTCGTTCAACGTGTCGTAGGCTGCGCGCACGCGCCGACAATCCCTTTGCAACGCACTGGCGATGCCGAGCAGATAAAAGCCAAAGGTCACAGGCTGCGCCGGACGCAGATGCGTATACCCGGACATCACGACGTCCGCATAGACGGCGGCCTTGTGCAAGAGGGCCGCACGCAGCGTGTGCGAACGAGACTCGATCTCGAGGCACGCCTCCCGGGCGCGCATGCGATCGATGGTGGCTCCCATGTCGTTGCGGCTGCGGCCGATGTGCAGGCGCCCGCCGACTTCGGCACTGGTTCGCGCAATCAGCGTGGCCTCGAAGTTGAAGTGCACGTCTTCGCGTGCCGGGTCCGCATTGATGCACGAAGCGCCTTGCCGCTCGATCTCGAGTAGAGCGGCAGCCAGCGAGCGCGCTATCTGCGGCGCGATGATCTGCTGCTCCGCGAGCATGATCGCATGCGCCTGATTGACATCGACGACGTGCGCGAAACTGCTGGCGATCTCCTGGATGAGGCGCGGCCCGAAGATGAACTCCTGCACTTCCGGGGCCATCGCCTCCGCCAATCGCTGACTCACTAGTGACGACATCTATCCCGCCGCATGCCTTGGTCCGAATGACCGCATTGGAAGCGTACGCCACGAATCAGTGCCGCAGCCAATTCCTAAATCAGCGTTCTTCAGTCGGCAATGTCATACAGTAGAAACACCGCGTTTTCCGCTGGATTTATCGCACCGCGCCGGCTAGTCTGATGTCGCCGGAGCACGCAGAATTTTTATTCAGGTGACGCATGAGCGACGACGTTCGAAAATGGATCATGAATCTCTCCGAGGTCGAGGCGAGCACCGAGTCGGCCTATCCGCAGCAATTTCAGGGCGCGGTCCGCGGGCGCACGAAGCGCCGGCTTGGCAAGCGCGCCGGCCTCACCGGCCTTTCGGTGCTTGTGGTCGAGCTGCCCGTAGGCGTCGCGACTTCGCTGCGCATGTACCAGACGCACGAAGACGAATTCGCGTATGTACTCGAGGGCGAGCCCACGCTGCTCACCGACATTGGCGAAGTGGTCATGAAACCCGGGCAGAGCGTAGGATTTCCCGCGGGGCGCGCGGTCGGGCATCACTTCGTGAACCGCTCGAAGTCGCTGGTGCGACTGCTCGAAGTCTCCAATGTGCTCGACACGGGCAACGAGTCCATCTACACCGAAGACGATCTGATGCAGGTCTCGTCGGCCGACGGCAGGCAGCGCGTTTTCGTCAATCGTCACCGTGAAGCGTATTGAGCGGACGGAGATCACGAACATGAGGATCGGCGAGTTCCTGCTCGAGCGCATGCAGTCTCTCTACGAGAATGTCGTGGAGATCAACCTTTCGGACAGCGGCGTTCATCCATATGAATTGCGCGAGCTGCTCTCGCCTGAAGAGATCGAGCAAATGTGCGCTACGGAGCTGGGCTACGGGTGGACAAACGGCAGCGAGGCGCTTCGTGATGCCATCGCAAATCTGTATCCCGGTCGCACGCGCGATAATGTCGTAGTCACCAACGGTTCGGCCGAGGCCAATTTCCTGGTGGTCATGGCCCTGCTGCAGCCGGGCGACGAGCTCATCGTCGTGGTACCCAACTACCTGCAGATTCTCGGTTGGGCGCAGGCCGCCGGTGTCTCGACCCGGCTCGTGCCACTGCGACAGGAGAATGCATGGATAGCGGATCCGTCCGAGATCGCGCGGGCGATTACGCCTCGCACCAGGATGATCACCATCTGCAACCCGAATAACCCGACGGGCTGTGTGCTGCCACGCGAGCAGATGCTGGCGCTGGTCGATCTCGCGAGGAAGCATGGTCTCTACCTGCATGCCGACGAGATCTACAAGGGATCCGAGCTTTTCGACGAAGAGGGCCCGAGCATCGGCGAGCTGTACGAGAAGGCGCTCGTCTCCAATGGCCTGTCGAAAGCGATGGCGATGCCCGGCCTGCGGCTCGGCTGGCTCCTGGGGCTCGCGAACGATATCGCCGCAGCCTGGCACTGCAAGGACTACACCAGCATCACTACCGGCTCGCTGAGTGAATTCGTCGCTTGCCGCGTGCTCGAGCCGCAGCGGCGTGCGAAAGTGCTCGATCGCAGCAAGCGCATCCTGCGCGCCAATCTGGATACGTTGAAGCGCTGGGTCGAAGCGCGGCCGCATGAGCTTTCATTCATACCCCCGCACGCCGGCGGCATGGCATTCGTGCACTACGAGATGGACATCAACTCGACCAAGCTTGTGGAACAGCTGCGCAGAGAGAAGAGTGTGTTTCCCGTCCCCGGCGATGCTTTTGGCATGGACCACTACCTGCGCATCGGCATCGGCTCACCCGCACATCATTTGCAGACGGGCCTCGACCGCATCAGCGACTTTCTGCGCGAGCGATCGTTCACGCTGCGCAAGCCCGAGCGGCGGGCCGGATAGCGCCAGTGGCCGTCGATCGCTTGCAGGCACCGCTATTCAAACGCCTCGACGAGGCGCACCGGCCGGACGTTGAATTCTTTGTCGACGGCCGCGCGGTGCGCGCCCTTCTGGGCGACACGCTGCTGACGGCGCTGTTATTGAATGGCGGCCACGTGAGGGACTCGGAGTTCGGAGATGGTCCGCGCGCCGGCTTCTGCAACATGGGGGCCTGCCAGGACTGCTGGATTGCGTTCGAAGATGGCACGCGGATGCGGGCCTGCACGTCGTTCGTCGCTGAAGGGATGCGCATCGTCCTGGTGCCGGCCCAGCCATGACGGCTCATAGGGTGATCGTCGTTGGTGCCGGCCCAGCCGGCACGCGCGCTGCCGAGTGCCTGGTCCGCCACGGCCTGCGGCCCACGGTCATCACCGAGGCGCCGCACAATGGCGGCCAGATTTATCGCCGCCAGCCTCACGGGTTCAAACGTTCTGCGCAAAAACTCTATGGCTCGCAAGCCCGCAAGGCGCAGGCCATTCATGCCGTGTTCGACGAGATAGCGTCCACCGTCGATTTTCGCGCCAATACCACCGTCTGGAACATCGTCGATCAGTCGGTGTTCGTCGATTCGCCGTCCGGCATCGAAACGCTGCCCTTCGATTCGATCATCATCGCCACCGGCGCCATGGACCGCCTCATTCCGATGCCGGGCTGGACGAAGCCGGGAGTATTCACGCTCGGCGGAGCACAAATCGCTCTGAAGTTTCAGGCCTGCGCCATAGGAGAACGTGTGGCGTTCGCCGGCACGGGTCCGTTGCTCTACCTCGTGGCTTATCAATACGCGCGAGCCGGCGCGAGGGTCGTTCGGGTAGTCGACACCTCGCGCTCGGGTGAGAAGCTCGCCGCTCTTCCGGGCATGCTCGCAAGTCCGAGGATTGCCTATCAGGGTGCATATTATCTTGCGTGGCTGCGCCTGCATGGCGTGCCGGTCGTGCAGGGAGCTCGCCCTCTCGAGATACTCGGCGAGAATTGCGTCACCGGCCTGCGCTATTTCGATGCGGGAGGAGGCGAGCATCAGGTCGACTGCGACGCGGTGGGTTTGGGCTATGGCCTGAAACCGGAGAGTCAGCTCGCGGAGCTGGCCGGTTGCGAGTTTCATTTCGATACCACTCAACGACTGTGGACCGTGACGCATGACGGCACGGGGCGCGTGCGCCGCGGCGTGTATGTTGCAGGTGATTGCGCTGCCATTGGCGGTGCCGATGCTTCCGAGCTGCAAGGCGAACTAGCGGCGCTAACACTGCTCGGCGACAGCGGCTCTTCGCCGTCGACACAACGCCTGCGTGCCATAGCGGCAAAGCTCGCCCGGCTCGCGCGCTTTCGCCGTGCGCTCGAGCAAGCCTTTCCATTTCCCGCACATCTAGTTCGCGACATGCCACGACACACCATCCTGTGCCGCTGCGAAACCATCACCGCGCAACTCGTCGACGAGATGACCGCAGAGCTGCATCCGGATGACCTCAATCGCGTCAAGGCTTTCAGCCGGACCGGCATGGGGCGCTGTCAGGGTCGCGTCTGCGGCCCCGCCGTCGCGGAGTACATAGCTGCCCGCGACGGAATCGACATCGCGACGGTCGGAAGACTTCGAAGCCAGGCGCCGGTCAAGCCACTGGCCTTTGCCAAGGCCGCAGCGCGTGCCGAAGCCGGCCTCACATTGCGCGGGCCGGCTGTGCCGGCCACTACCGTAACGCCATGAGCGCAGTCCAGCGAGCCCAGGTTGTCATTCTCGGTGGCGGAATCGTCGGAGTGTCGGCCGCGTTCCACCTGGCGCAGCGCGCTGCCGCGGCCGTCGTTCTGGAAAAGGACACCGTCGGCAGCAAGGCAAGCGGCGTCAACTTCGGTGGTTTGCGCGTCAATGGTCGCGAGGCGGCGGAACTGTCACTGAGCTTGCGCGCGCGGCAATTCTGGGGCCGCATCCGCGAGCATGTCGGCCACGATTGCGACGTAGAGTTCAGCGGCCACCTCGAATCGACCAGCGATGAGAGCAAGATGGCCGTCATCGAGAAGTGGGCGCGCATGGCGCGCGACTGGGGGATCGAGCCCGAACTGCTTTCGGCCGCTGAGCTCAGGCAGCGCTGCCCATGGCTCAGTGAAAAGCTGATCGGCGGCTGCCTCGTGCGCGAGGATGGCAGTGGCAACCCACGGCTTGCCGCGCCTTTCATCGCACGCGCTGCGCAGCAGCTCGGCGCAGTGATTCGCGAGCACACCCGCGCAGCGCACGTGGAGCACGACGGTCACGAGTTTCGCGTTACCACCGATACCGGAGAGGAATTCAGGTCCCCATTCCTGATCAACGCGGCCGGCGCCTGGGCCGGCAAGATCGCTGAGGATCTCGGCGATGTGGTCCCCTGGCTGACGCTCGCACCACAGATGGTCGTGAGCGAGCCCATCCCCTATCGCATCAAGGGCATCGTCGATTGCGACGTCGGAGGGCGCTATCTGTACATCCGGCAGATTCCACGCGGCAATGTGCTGTTCGGCCGCGGCCCCGGGCGCGTCGATCTCGAAGCCGATCGGGCCTTCGTGATCCCGCAGAACTATTTCAACTCATCGAGCATTGCGCTCGAGCTCGTGCCTTTCCTCAAGCCCTACCACATCATCCGCACCTGGTCCGGCGTCGAGGGAAAATTTCCCGACTCCCTGCCTGTCATCGACTGGAGCATGCGCATGCCTGGGCTGTTGCACGCTTTCGGATTCTCCGGTCACGGCTTCCAGCTCGGCCCGGGGACCGGAATCACCGCCGCCGAGCTGATCCTGGATGGCCGTACGGCGACCGACATCGCAGGATTCAGGCTGGCCCGCTTCAGCAAAGATGATTCAACCCGCAGCGAACGAAAGGCCCTACCGTGAAGTTCAATATCCTCGCCCTCGCCGGGACGCTCGTTGCCGCGAGCGTCGCCGCCCCTACGCATACTCTCTGGATCAACGTGGTCCCCGAGTACGAGAAGCACGTCATCGCCTCAATTGGCTACGGGGACCTGATGCCGGCCAGTGAGATCCTGACGCCCGACTGGGGCCCGATGACTCTGGAGACCTACGAAGTGGTGGCACCCGATGGCACGCGAGGCTCGCTTGGGGTTCCCAAGCTCGTCACCCAGGAAAAGCGCCAGCTGCCATTCGGAATGTCCGTGCAGGCGGATTCCGACATCGGCGTGCGCAAGCTTGCATTCGGCGCCACTACCATCAAGGGAACCTATCAGCTGGCCGGGCAGACACCACTCGTCCGCCTCATCAATTACCGCGACGAGAATGGCAAGGAACAGACTTCAGAAAAGCCCCTAAGCGAACTCAAGAACGTTGCCGAAGTCCACGGTACGGAGCTGGAAATCAACTTCATGAAGGCGGCTTTCAGCGTTGGAGGATGGAGCGAGCCCGCCCCTGTGGGCCATCCGCTCGAGATCATGCCCCTTAGCGACCTGAGCGAAGTTCACGGCGGCGATGTCGTGCGCTTCAAGGTGCTGCTGAATGGCAATGCTTTCATTCCCAAGGGACACGACACGCAAATCACTGCATCCAACATGAGCTTCGGCGATCGCTGGGGAATGCGCTCCGAACTGAAGTATGGCGAGGGCGAGTTCCGGATTCCGCAAGCCGGCCTGTGGCGCATCGACGTCATCTTTGACGGTACCAACCAGGACATCGACCTGTATCGCAAGATCGAGACTGGCAAGGCGCAGATCTTGCCGCTGCGTATCGAGAGCAGCTTCGTATTCAACGCTCGGCCGTGACCAGTACAGGCATCCCGATCCCCTGGGGTGTATGGAGCAGTGTTTCGCGGCGACGAAGGTTGTTGCGAGATGAGTGAATCCCGACCGACGCATCGGGTCGGTGAAAGTTCGATTCCTCTCGTGTCTTAATCCATAGATTCTTCGAACGGTTCCAGTGCGTTAGCGGAGGGACGGTCAACACTGGCCGAACGCCGGACCGATCGTCAAAGACAAGTACGAGAAGATTCAGTCAAAGAGAAAGGCCAAGGTCCAGAAAGCCCTTTGAGATTTTTAGATGTCTTTTTTTAAGGGAGAGGTCAACCTGCCACGTTCTGGTGGCAATATGGTGGCGTAGTCGGGGGTGCTGGGAAAAGACCGGGGACAGGGATTGTTATTTTGTCACTAACTTATTGATCACGTCTGGGCGCCGATCGATCTCGAATCTCTCTCTCTCTCTCTCTCTCTCTCTCTCTCTCTCTCTCTCTCTCTCTCTGCCAAAATTCTCATAAGAACGAACACTTACTGCCGCTCGCATGCGGGGATAACAGCATCAAAAGTGGCTGCATTTTTCGGTTGTGCGGTAAAGACCAAAGGGAGGGACTCGAACCCCTGCCCTTGTCTAAGCCCTGAGACGCTGGAATTTCAAAGTAATTGATTCGTCCTGTGACCCCTCGCGCCTAGCGCCGTCCCACCTTCTTTTGCGAACGTCGGGCTGCTGCTTCTTGCATCAATTGGAATAGCTTTGCTGCGGCATCTGCCGTAACGCGTTGAGCGTTTTCGTATTGATACGAGCCAAGTCCATCATGACTCTTTCGCGGTTGCTCATTTGAGAGCCATCGTCATAAATATAAGTGTCTCTCTGGATGCTGTAGTTTTCCGGGGAGTAGGCTTGAGTCGCAATATCGATTGCCGTTTCATCACTCGGCGCACCGGGCTCACTCTGTAGTGCTTCTGACATTTGGGACAGCTCCCGAACAGGCGAAACCGTCCCTCGCAATAATCCCGCACCGTGCTGTAGACGATCCTCTCCGTGGCGGGATCGTGCCAACCTGGAAACGAGGGCGTCCATTCATTAGTCGCTCAGAGCTGGTACTGATCGAAGAAGCAACTAGTCGCTTTCTAGTGATCCAACGATGAAACCGTAATACGCCACGTCCCAACGACTGAAACCGAAACGCCTCCCACTGGCGCATAGGGATCAGACATTGAATCGTCGATCCCGTCAGAAGCCATCGGTGGTTGGCACGACATCGAGCGTACTCAGAGGTGCCCGGGCGGAAGCCGTGCTGTCCCTTGACGCCCGTCCTGCCGAAGATCACGCTCCATAACTAGATCTATGAAGGAGAGCCGCCTTGGGTGTCTCCACTTCGAGTCCGCGTCCGCGCGCCCCCCGGTACGGATCGCTCATGATGAGTCTGGTCGCTCTTTTTGGCGGTCATTCGGAAGTTTCATTAGCGCAGGTGGTGTCTGAGACCACGCCGCTGAAGGCGGTTCGAGTGAACGGAGCGCTCCTGCATTACTTAGACCAGGGAAAAGGGGTCTCGATTGTATTAGTCCATGGGGGCCTGGAGGACTACCGCACATGGCTGCCCCAGATGAAAGCACTCACGGAGCACCATCGCACCATCTCCTACAGTCGGCGATACAATTACCCAAACAGCAACGCCCCCGCTGCAGAGTACTCCGCAGCCATGGATGCAGAAGACTTGGCCTCGCTGATCCGCAAGCTCGAGCTGGCGCCCGCGCACATCGTTGGAGTCTCGTACGGCGCTTATACGGCCTTGCTGCTTGCTGCGCGGGAACCTTCGCTGGTGCGCTCGTTGGTATTGTCCGAGGCGCCAGTTTTAAGTTGGTTGCCAGAATTGCCAGGTGGCCGGCCCGTGCTCTCCGATTTCATGAGCAAAGTGTGGGAGCCCACAACACGGGCATTTCGCAAAAGCGACAAAGCTGGCGTAAGAGCGGCCATCGACGGTTTCGGTAATCTCGGCTACTCAGGTTCCGAGGTGAAGCTGACCTATGACAGCCTCCCGCCACACTACCAAGACTCTCTCCTGCAGAATGCGCCGGAATGGCGGGCACTCACTGCTTCAAAGGATGCTTTCCCAGCCCTTTCGATGGCTGCCGTTCGTGGGATCAAGGCGCCGGTGTTGCTCCTTAGTGGGCAACGCAGTCTAGTCTTGCACGGCCTGCTCGATGAGCAGCTGCGTCGCCTGCTGCCGAATAGTGAACGAATCATTCTGCCGGTAGCAACGCATGAGATGTGGAGCGAATTTCCTGAAGAGTGTCGAGCGGCCACCCTTGCATTTGTGACTAAACACTGATGTTTCCGGACATCACAATTATTGATTGCCACTTCCCGCCGGCTAATTTCTGAAGCTATCCTAGTCCTCGATTCCACGGCCCCAAAACTCGAACGAATGCCGGCAAAGAAAACAGGCCGCCTCAGCCTGGAAACAGGTCCCAGGACGGTCAAGAACTTGGAGTTACCCAGGCGCTGGTTGACAGCCGGGCGAGGTGCTCTGCGGCGAGCTCTGCGATAACTCCTTTTTCATTCACTGAGACCTGTCGCAACAATTGGATCGCAGTTGTCCCGCCGATCTCCGCGATTGAATCAACCGCTGCAGAGCGCACCGCGCAATTGGCATCGGCAAGAACTTGCCCGATCGCTTTTGCTGATTCATCTCCGCCAATATTCTCTAGAGCCTGGATGGCGGCTTCGCGTACCTCCACATCAGGGTCACCGAGGGCTTCTGTGATCAGCGGCCGACTGTACTCGTCACCAATTCGGCCAAGTGCGTACACCGCTCCCTCCCGGACCGCAGCATCCTGATCACTGAGAGCCGCGCCCGCCATCGAAGCAGCGGTCGCATCGTCTTCCATGGTTGCGAGTGTCGCCAACGCATCGACGCGCTCGTTGACGTTGCCTTGCGCCAGGGCGCTGCCCAAAGTATCCATCGACACGGTCTCCGCAAGTCCACCCAAATCGAAGTTATTCCCGCCCTGCACGGCTATCTGAACAGGCTGTCCGGGCGCGCTAGGCTGCGATAACACCCAAAGCTTGCGGGCACATTTGCTCGAGAGACCTCGCGCGCCTGTTCCGATCAAGCCCTGGGAATGATCGAGAGCGAAGCTGGCATCATGCAGAATACGCCTGAGGGCTTCGGACAAAGGCAGGCGGTCGAATTCCAAAGTCACACGTCCTTCGAGAGGCCCGAAAGTGATGATTTCGAACCCGCATTGCCGTGCGATCTCGTGCACTACCGCTTCGACGCTGGCCTCCTGTGCCTTCACGCTCACCAGTTCGCCCGTGACGGCAACTTTGATCCCCCCGCGCGGCGATAGGGCTGGCGCCCACTCCGCCCCATCCGGCCCCTGCACCGATAGAATGCCATCGGCTCCGTCTCTGTCGAGGCAGCCGAGTAGGAGCAGCGGGGCCGATAGGAAGCAAGCCAGCAGCGCGCCCCTAAGGATGACGGGACAACGATACCCTGCGCGTGCGCTCATAACCGCTGGCTTGCGATGGAACGGCATCATTCGACTTCGAAACAACTTTCGACAGCGGTTTGATTGCCGCTGCCCTTGGCCTTCACCACGATCTCGAATTTGAACTCATCGCCCAAAGCGATGAAACCCGCGGGCACCCGGAACGAAGTGACGTCGGGCGGCAGGTCGACATTGAAGACCAGGAGCTTCGGTTCCTCCCGTTCGACGACCAGCTGGTACGTGTCCACCGCCACGGAAACACCAGGTGTGCCGACCGTCGGGTGGGATGTGGCGACCGGTGCCCAATTGATGACGACGGGTCCGCTGATGGAGGGCAGCGGATCAGCGTCGCAGTTCTTGGCCGCGGGGACTCCGGATATGGTGATGTTCCGCGGCGGCGCGGGCATGACATGCGAGAGCTTTGCTTTTCCCTCAAGCTCCTTTCCCTCGAGCGTGACGGCTTCGATTTCGTACACGCCTTCGGGGAAGCGCGCAAAAAACTGCGCTGGCCTCAGCTCGTCAAATGAGGGCTCGGCGCTCTCAAAAAATATCTCCGTCAAACCTTGGCGCCGCAGACGCCCGAGCACATTTATGTCGAGTATCTGCACTTCATTCGGGTCCTCAATTTCAAGGCGCTTCCATTCATCACCGTCGATCAGGCCGTGAATTCCCAGATCCCCGTCGGTGTGATTAAGCTCGAAAAACAAATGCGCTTCCTCGAAGGGAAGCTCAGGCTCTTCCTCCTCGGCCAAAACCGTGGGGGTAACAAACGCTAGCGAAAGGCTGCCGAGTAATGATGCCAACGAATGCATTGGGGCGAGATGTTTCATAACCAGTCTCCTGATGTGGCGCGCTGACTTACATTGGACGGCCGGATGGGCCTAAATCAGTCGCGCGCCGATGTAGCCATGAGCGCTGTGACATCGATCCCACAAATCCATGAGCAATAACACGCTCCTCTACGCCTGAATCGGATGGGTTACCGAGGCCGAATGACTGGCCATGGATTTCGAGGCGTAGCTTCCACCATCCTCCACGAGGAAGGCTGGCCGCACGAGCACATCGAGCTACAGCTCGCTCACCAGAAGCGCAACGCCGTCAGCGCCGCCTACAACCACGCTCTTTACCTCAAGCCGCGCGCAGTGATGATGCAGGCCTGGGCCGACCACTTGGATACTTGCCGGGCTCAGAAAGACAAATCAGAGCAAGAAGAGGAGGTGGAAAACACAGAGGCAGAAGACGCCCTGCCGGAACAGAAGGCCGCTTGATCCCGTTAAGGCGACGGAACTTGCTGAGCTTCAGCCTTGATTCGATCGTAGATCTCCTGGCGATGCACCGGGACATCCCTGGGCGCTTCAATACCGAGGCTGACGTGGGTCCCTTTCACTGCGAGGACGGTAATCCGGATGACTTCGCCGACCATAATAATTTCGCCGACTCTCCTCGTTAGAATCAACATGTCATCCAGCTCGCCGTGCTGTCGGCACTGCGTCGCACTCTTCGACCCAAGCTCGATGGCACGGCACATGAAACCGGAGAGTCGTAACGACTAACTTGCGTCGATCCGAGACATCCACCTCGAGCTCCGTATGCTCAGGCTGTACCATGGTGTCGCACAGCGAGCAATGCGAGCCACTTCCGGGGCCTCCCCACGTTTGCGGATGCTCGCTACAGGGCAAGAGCCCATCGCGGATCTTTTCGCGCGCCAAACGCCGCATTTGTTCTGGTGTCATGCAACCCCCTCTCCGCGGCCCCACAAATCCGCGACCAAGAAGATATGCGGGACGCTAGATATACTCTGTCCGGCAGCGTACCGATGAGGGCCATCTCGCCTTTGCACCGGAGGTATCGGTCGGGAGGAGTCCAGCATTACGCTCGCGATTCTAAGTGTCGAGGGGGGCGTTGGCTCGCGCATGCAGGAAGGCGTTCTTGGATTACCCTGCGAACTCACACTCAGGCCCCACATGACGAACGACGAATTTAGGCAGTGGGCCAGGGCCCCGGAGTGGGAA
Source organism: uncultured Gammaproteobacteria bacterium (assembly GCA_963759725.1). Taxonomy (GTDB): domain Bacteria; phylum Pseudomonadota; class Gammaproteobacteria; order Steroidobacterales; family Steroidobacteraceae; genus CAVXAE01. Next base: position 1,085,517 of record CAVXAE010000001.1, read on the forward strand.
TGTACTCATGGTTTTCAATGTGCGCTACCGCACCGATAAAATGCTCGATGAAGCACAGCCTGTTACCCATGACCCCTCTGCATCCGTGGTAAGTATTTCGACTCTGGGCGGATTCTCAATCATGAGGTCCCGCCATGCTTTCAATCGCAGTTGCCCGCCGCAATCGACTGTTGGCGCTCTTGCCCGCGGAAAATCTCGCCGATCTCTTGCCTAACTTAGAGCTTCGGGAAAACCCAATTCGCACGATCTTTCAGCCTCGAGGCGAGCTGGCCGAATCTGCTCATTTCCCGATTACCGGAGTCGCCTCCATGATCTCGGAAGGCGAAGGCGGGAATTCGATCGAGGTGGCGACGATCGGATATGAGGGAATGACGGGTCTGTCGCTCTTCCTCGGTGGTGAACATGCAGCGCTTGAGACCTTCATGCAGGTGCCTGGCCAGACCCTGCGGGTTCCCGCTACCAAATTTAAGCGTCACGCGGCGGAGCCACCATTCACCCGCATCCTACACATCTATACACAGGCGCTGATCGCCCAGATCGCCCAGTCGTCCGCTTGCAACCGGGTGCACCCGGTCGAGCAACGTTGCGCACGGTGGCTTCTGCAAAGCCATGACCGAGTCAGGGCTGATGAGTTTTCCCTCACGCATGAATTCCTCGGCATCATGCTCGGGGTGCGCCGAGCTTCGGTCAGTGAAGTAGCTGAGAAACTCCAAGAGCAGCGGCTGATTCGTTACCACCGCGGCGTCATCACCGTGATTGATCGAAAGGGCTTAGAGAAGGCCGCTTGCACGTGCTACGCCTTTGTTGCCCGCGTGTACGATGACCTTTTCGGCTCAGAATTCGCCGTCTCATGCGCGACAAGCGGACCGTCGATATCAGCCTCACCGCACTGATGAGGATATTGAGCGCGTATCGCGCGATCAATGCGTGCTCGCAACGCAGGTTTTATCGAATCTCCTACGGTCTGTGTCAGTAGTTCTGACAACGGATACACCAACATCGGGGTTCCTGCACACAACACTCGTTGCTCGCTCTGAGTGGGCTCGATCTCCGCCAGCACCAAATCCGGCTGCAGAACGCTGGTCATGCCCAAGGCTTCCTGGAAGCTTTCGGCGTTAGTAACAGCGAACCCGTCCTCGCGTAAAGATTTGGACACCTGCCAACGGCACGCGGCGTCCTTGATGATCACGAGTACAAGATAGAAGCGCGGCAAGCGCGGCGCAGCTGGCAACTCCCTAGAGTTACTGCTCGCCCGCGCCGGCAACCTTGGCTTACTCAAGGAGGCCGCTGAAATGCTCCTTGCTGGCTGATCGGACCTGGCACACTCAACGCTATGGCTAGCGATGTCTGTCCGGCAGCGTACCGAGACCTGCATAGGCACAGACCACCTCTGGACCGTAGCCAAAAATGCCGACCAGTTGGGCGAGATTTACAGGGGTTCGAGTCACAGCAGCATTAGTCTCGACACTGTCGCTGGCAGGTACGCTGAAGACTACTTCACGTACGCCCGAACGACGCCTTCCAGAAACACGCGCCCCTCGTACAAAGATTTCACTCTCAGTTTCTCGTTGAGCCCGTGCGCGTTGGATTCGCCGGGTAGCGCGAACATGCCGCTCATACCGTAAGTCGGTATTCCCGCATTCATCAGGAATCGGCCGTCAGTCGCACCGGCGGACATCAATGGCGCGATGGACACACCGGGCCACATCTTCGCCGCCTGCGCCTTCACCGGCCCCATGATCTCATCCGTCATCGGCGGAGGAGAGGAGCCGTCCCGACGCCGAACGATGTTCACCTTCACCAGCGGATCGTCGACGGCCTTTTTGAGAGTGTCCCGGACTTCCTCGACTTTCATGTCCTGCATCACGCGACAGGAGAGCGTTACCGTGGCTCGCTGCGGCAAAGCGTTGATCGCATGCCCACCCTCGATCTGCGTTGCGACGCACGTGGTGTGGACCAGGGCGTTGTATTCGGGATCTTGAGTGAGAACGGCCAGCGCCCCCTCGTCGCCCGGGTTCTTCGCTGCGGCGATCATCGCGGCCCCGACCTCACCGCCGAGAACGGGACCCGTGACGCGGAAGTATTCACGCACGACCGGATTGATCTGAATCCGAAACTGCAATGCTGCGACCTTCTGAGTCGCGACGGCCAGACGATAGATAGCGTTGTCCGGCACTGGGCGCGAGGAATGCCCACCCGGGTTGGTGACTTCCAGAGCCAGCACCTGGTGAATCTTTTCGCCGGCCTGCAGTTCCAGCATCAGCGGTTGACCGTCTTCTGCGAGCAGGCCACCAGCGCCTTCGTTGATGGCGAAGGCCGCATCGATGAGCTCCCGCCGGTTCTTCACGAGGTATTCGGCGCCGTTGACCCGGCTGGACGTTTCCTCACCGCACGTCAGCGCCATGATGAGGTCGCGCTGCGGTTTGAAGGCCCGCTCCTGCTTCAACCGAATCATCAGATCGACGAAAACGGCGGCCATGGCCTTGTCGTCCTCGGCTCCGCGACCGTAGAAGAAACCGTTCTCTTCGACGAGTGTGAACGGATCGCGTTCCCAGTCCGCGCGCTTAGCGTTCACCACATCGATGTGCGCGAGCAGCAGGACACCCTTACGCGTGCCGTTTTTGGCGCGGATGCTTGCAACGAGATTGCCGTCGTCCGGCTTGCCTTCGGGGATGACGAGCTGAAGGTCGTCGCCGCCGAACCCGGCTGTTTTCAGCCGCGCCTCCATGGCGTGTACCGCCTCCGTACACGAGCCCGTTGCCTCCGACGAATCGGTTTCGACGAGTTCCTTATAGATCGCGCGGAACGCTTCGCGCCCCTGAGCGTCCACCGCGGCAGCGGCGTGTGACAAAGGTGCGAATGACAGCGAGAAAATGAGACTGGTGAGCAGGGTTTTCATGAGCGGAGTATGCCACCGCGATCTGCGGATCGAACTTTCTTTTCTGCACGAGGACTTCGACCGTGGCGGCTTGCATGACGCCATAAAATACAGAGCAGTCGGTGCAAAGGATACCCGCACAGGTGGTGCGTTTGAATGATTTCTCGCAGCGGAGCACGAGAAATAGTGGCTTAGCACCGCAACACGCGCGTGCGAAATCGCGCGGGTGATCGGACGTGCAATACGCCTGCGCGGCGTTACTTCAGCCCGGCGTGAGCAGGCGCGCCGCATGTTGAGCGAAAGCGGGCGTGGTTTGACCGCCTGGCAAGCGCGTCCACTGCACGGCCCGAAACGCTTCTGGCACCTGGGCGTCCCGATCCGAGGTTGCATCAACGACGACAGGAATAGGAAGGGCTCGGCGTCCTCGGATGCGTAGCTCAGAACGACAGCGTTGGTGGAGTCGGTCCTGCGCGGGGAAGCATGCTGGAACGAGCCATTTCGCGCAATGCGGCGGAGAAGATTGATCAGCGAGCCTTCAGCATGTCTTCGCCGAGCAAGCTAGACTAAAGGAATACAAGACGCCTGTTGGTCGATCTCATGATTCAAGTTCGCAAACACCTTCTCATCCTTCTGGCCCTGGCCTGCGCGGGATGCGCGACGACGGATGGCGCCTACGAGGAAGGCGAGCCCGTGGTCATCGAGAAGGAAGAACAGAAAGTCCTGCAGCAGGAGCAGGCTGAAATGGAGCAGGACGTCCCGAAGGAGGTGGAAGGGGAAGTTCCCCTCGCCGTTGCCGAGTCAGAGCCGCCCACTGATGTGTCGTCTGAGGAAACCGCGGAAGTGGTGGTCGCAGCCCCAGTCCGTCAGCGTTACGAAGTCATTCGCGACCAGGTCTCCGATGCGGGGGATCTCCTTCGTGATGTGGAGCTCCAGTATTTCTTCACCAGGAAGGGTAAGAGGGAAACGCTTCGCGGGCGCCCGGTCGCATTCGCGCTTTGGAGCGATATCAAGCGTGAATGGCTGGTCGTGCACATCGAGATTCCGCGTCCCCCGATCAAATGGAAGCCCGGAGGCAAGCTCCTGTCTTTCATCGTTCGGACCCCTGGCATTCAGGCGCGACATGTGAAGGGCACGGGCGCCGAGCGCTTGATGTTCGCTTTTTCAAGAGACGGCGAGCCCTTGAGGGTCTACGGGAGGAAGTTCCCGGTGTTCGACAGCGCGCTGATGGCGAAAAAGAAGTGGAGAGCGGTTGCCACGACGGCGAAGCCCATCATCTATCTGCCCTTCACCGAGGATACGCTGGACCCGCTCTTCATCAGTGGCGGAAGGGACTTCCTTCTCGCCACGGCGCGCAAGGCAATCGATGAGTTGCGTCTCGCGAAAGCGCCTAGCGCGGCATTTCCCACTGAGCTGCTTGCCGACGTCGTGCCCGCTGAAGTTCTCACGACCCTTGCGGTCATCGAACAGACGGACGACAGGGATTTCGTCGAAAAGAAGACCGCTGCGTTCAATGAGGTGTTGAGCCACTACGGCCTGAAGCGGGAGGAGGCGTATCGGTACAGCGTCTCGAGCGCATCGGCCCTGGGCCCCATGCAATTTACGAACAGAAGGGGCAACGGGACGTATGCACTCGTGGTCAGGCGGTGCCCCGAGGCAAATCTCGACCCGAATTTCGAGCGCGGTGCGACGGACCTGCTGAACGCCATGAAAGCGGCGATCTGCCTCTTTGACGTCGAGCTGGCGCAAATGCGTGCGGACATCCGCCTTGCATATCATGACAACGCGAAGGTGCTCGGCATTTTTCCCGTCGCCGCCTACAACGGCGGGCCGAGGAATGTCGGGAAGCTCTACAAGGTAATCAAGAGAATGCGCGTGCAGCTCGAGGATCTGCGACTTCCAGGAGAGCAATCTGCGAAAAGCAAGGTGATCTGTCCCTGTCTATGGAAGGCGGAAAACGCGCTGATCCTGCCCGTGTCGATCCCGAGATACAACAACGAAAATCGCTGGTACATCGAAAAGTACCAGAGCATCCTGCGGGTGTTCGAATGATGCCGGGCGCAACGTACAAGAGGTAAGAGTGCTGAACGTGAACAACGCTGACCTCGCCAACCTCGAATTCACACCCGCGCAGATGCAGGTCATGGGCGACAGCGCTTTGCGTCGCATCGTCGAGCATCTGGCGACGATCGATACGCAGCCGGTCTGCGGCGATGTCGATGCGGTCGAATACTGCAGGTCTCTACGTGAGCCGGCTCCTGAGCACGGATCGGATTTCGAGGCACTGCTGGATCCGCTGTTCAACGAGTGGATCCCGCGCAGCTTCAACACCGCAAGCCCGGGGTACCTGGCGTTCGTTCCCGGGGGCGGCGTATTTCCGAGCGCGCTGGCGGACCTGATCTCCGGAGCCGTCAATCGTTATACGGGCGTGTGGCTGGCGGCGCCTGCGCTCGTCCAACTCGAAGCCAACGTCCTCGATTGGCTGCGCGACTGGATGCAGTTTCCGGAGACGACGCGCGGCCTTTTCACCACTGGCGGGTCGATGGCGAATTTCACCGCCATCGTTTGCGCGCGAGAGGAGCATCTTGGCGCCGATATCCGGCGCGGCGTGATGTACGCGTCCAGCCAGGTTCATCACTCGGCGATCAAGTCGGCGCGGCTTGCCGGTGTTCACCCCGACCGCGTGCGTGTAATTGCGGTCGATGAGGTTTTCCGCATGAGGGTTGATGAGCTCGAGGCGGCTATCTGCGCTGATCGGGCCGCCGGACTCAAACCGTTCCTCGTCGTCTCCTCGGCGGGCACCACGAATACGGGCGCAGTCGATCCGCTCCCCGCCATCTCCCGCATCTGCCGTGCCAATGGAATGTGGCATCACGTTGACGGCGCGTACGGTGGAGCGTTTCACATGGTTCCCGAACTGCGTCCGTTGCTCGCGGGCCTGCCCAATGTGGATTCGGTGACGATCGACCCTCACAAATGTTTGTTCCTGCCCTATGGCACCGGCGCGCTCCTGGTCGCGGACGGCTCGGCGCTAAGGCGTGCGCATGCCGAAACCACCGCGAGCTACATGCCCAAGAGCCAGGATGCGCCCGATCTTTACGATCCGCACCAGTTCGGCCCGGAGCTGTCGCGCGGTTTCCCAGGCCTTCGAGTCTGGCTCAGTCTGAAGCTGCTGGGCGCTGCGCGTTATCGTGCGGCACTTGCCGAGAAGAGGGCGCTCGCTCTCGAAGCCTGCCGCCGGATGGCCGACGTACCGTACATCGTCATCGATACGCCGCCGCAGGTTTCCTTGTTCATTTTTCATCTCGAGCGCCCTGGCTCAACGCTCGAGCAGCAGGACGCTGACACTCGCGAACTACTCGAACGCGTCACTCGGCGCGGAAGGATCATGCTCACCGGATGCCAGGCGGGCCCGAGATTTGTCGGGCGCGTCTGTGTGCTCAGCTTCCGCACGCGGCGCGAGCAGATCGACACGCTGATCGAGCATGTCAGGGAAGAGACGGCGTCGATCCTGGCGCCCCGCCAGGCGCGCTAGCCGATCAGCTATTCCGCGTCAGCCTCGCCGTGCTGCATCGATGGTGGCGACGTCAATCTTCCGCATCGTCATCATTGCCTCGAAGGCGCGCTTTGCCTCATCTCCGCCTGCCGCGAGCGCATCGGTCAGCGTGCGCGGAGTGATCTGCCAGGACAGACCCCAGCGGTCCTTGCACCATCCGCACGCGCTTTCCTGGCCGCCATTGCCGACGATCGCGTTCCAGTAACGGTCCGTTTCTTTCTGATCATCCGTCGCGATCTGAAAGGAAAAAGCCTCGCTCTGCTTGAACTGCGGGCCGCCGTTGAGACCGAGGCAGGGAATGCCAAGGACGGTGAACTCCACCGTGAGCACATCGTCCTTCTTGCCGGAAGGGAAGTCCCCCGGCGCCTTGTGAACCGCAGTCACCTTGCTGTCGGGGAAGGTAGCGGCGTAGAAACGCGCGGCCTCCTGCGCGTCTTTGTCGAACCACAGGCAAATCGTGTTCTTCGGCGTCATGTTCGGAGACTCCTTGGTTCGTCGTGAAGAGTGAAACCGGCATCGTACCGCGTCCGACCGTTCGACTGAAAAGTCCGCGGCACTACCGAAGAGTTCGGGGTTCCGCTCGCGTGCTCCGCCAGATGTCAGCCCCTGAACAAGCCCTTCGATAGGGTCGTCAGGATATATCCGTTCCATTTGGATCGCTGAGTCTCAGCGAAGAAGCAGTCGAGGGCTTCGTGGCCGCCAAGGATCTTCACGTACCAGTCTCTGTCTCTTGTCCAGGAACAGCCGAATGTTCATTTGCGTCTCCGCCATGCGGTTTTGCGAGGTGGAGAGATTGCCAGTCGAAGCGTTCCGCGTGTTTCCAAGTCGTGAACGACCTATCAGAAAAACTGAAGTGGCGCCCATATCCAATCCGAATTAGACGGCGTAGGCTGACCTCGCGCTTGGGACACGTCGGGGAGAACTGTTTGAGGTCACCCAGAGGGTTCTCCGCTGCCGTCGTTTTCCTGTTGATGCTGCCGCTGGCGGCGCTGTACCAGGCGCTGTTCACAACAGGTTTCGATACATTCATTCACGTGGTACTCGCCGTCGGCTCGCTGCTGGTCGCCGCGGCTGTTTTCGACTTCAGCAGGGTACCGAAATGGATGAACTGGACGGCCTGCCTGTTGATCGGTGCCGAAGCCGTCATTTTCCTTTTACAAGGCGTGAGCCACCTGGTACGCAACGATGCGCTCACCCGTGTTGCCTATCAGGTATTGGGGCAACATGTGGAAGCCGCGCTGGTCAACGTTTTCGTGCTCTGGTGTATTGCGATGCTGCTCGTTGACAGCCGGGGCAAGACCAGAATTATTGGCGCGGTCGCGGTCTGCGCCGTTGCATGCTTCGAGGGCTACAAGTACCGGTTGTTCTACCTCGGCGAGGTTCCCGCGGAGAGCCTGAAACTGTTGTTTCTGCTGCTGTTCGTATGGCTGCTGTTTGAGAGCAGCAAGACAGGGGCTGAAAGCGCGAAGCAGATCCCCGCGCACTGATGAAGATCGGCCGGTCGCTCAAGGCGCCGGGTGGTTCCGCCCGGCGCCGCTGCGAGGTGACGCGATCAGGCGTTCGCGTCGATGATCGGCACGAACCCACCGAAGACCATGCGCTTGCCATCGAATGGCATGTTCTCCTCCATTTCTTTCATGCGGGGATCGGTTCGCATCTTTTCATTGGCCGCGTCGCGCACCTGCTTCGAGGGATATTCGATCCATGAAAAGACGATCGTCTCATTACCTTCAGCTTTGACCGCACGCTTGAAGTCGGTGGTCTTGCCGTCCGGCACATCATCACCCCAGCACTCGACCTGACGCGTCGCCCCGAACTCCTTGAACAGTTCCCAGCCCTTTTCGGCCATCGCCCGATAGGCTTCACGCTTGCCAGCCGGCACCGGTATCAAAATCCATCGACATACTTCATATCTCTTCTCCTTGGTCTTGGCCGCCGAGACTTCGACGGCCCACCCTGAAACGGGTCGCCGCTTGCTGAAGTTCCTCAGTATGCGACGCGTTGGGGCTTGACCATGAGCGGATCCCAATGAATCCCGCCACGGTTGTTACTCACTGACCCCGCGCTCCCTGCCTCAAACTTGCTGCAAGTTGAAAGGAGGGCATATGTGCCCAGCATGCATCGCAAGCACAGCAGCCCTGGCCGCCGGAGTCGGATCCGCGGGAGGAATTCTGGCGGTGTGCCTCGGCAGGTTCAAAAGATTTTTCAGAGCGAATCGCCACGGTCCGTTCCAGAAGACTTGAAGGAGAACCGATATGGCAACCAGCGAAGAGAGAGAAAAGGAAAACGGAAATGGAAATGTTGCGATGAGCACGCCGCCCGATCGTGTCGCAGCAGGAGTGGGAGGCTGCGCACCAGCAGTTCCTCGTGAAGGAGAAGGCCTTCGCCCACTCCCGCGATGCGCTTGCCGCCCAGCGCCGGCGGATGCCCTGGCTGGCTGTGACAAAGAATTACGAGTTCGACGGACCCAGGGGCAAGGTCAGCCTGCTCGATCTTTTCGAGGGGCGCCGTCAACTGATCGTCTACCGGGCCTTCTTCGAGCCCGGAGTTTTCGGCTGGCCCGAGCACGCCTGCCGCGGCTGCTCGATGGTCGCCGATCAGGTTTCCCATCTCGCGCATCTCAACGCCCGCGACACCACGCTAGCCTTCGCCTCACGCGCTTCGCAGGCGGACATCGCGCGTCTGAAGACTCGAATGGAATGGAACATGCCCTGGTACACCATCACCGACAACTTCGACGCAGATTTCGGCGTTGACGAATGGCACGGCCACAACGTGTTCATCCGCGAAGGCGAGCGCGTGTTCCGTACGTATTTCATCAACGCGCGCGGCGACGAAGCGCTGGGAACCGTCTGGAGCTACCTCGACATCACGCCGCTCGGCCGTCAGGAGGCATGGGAGGATTCGCCGAAGGGCTACCCGCAGACGCCGCCATACAAGTGGTGGAACTGGCACGACAACTATGATGCCGAAGCCTCGCCTGACCCGAAGTGGGTCGCGGTGTCCGACGCTGGAGAAGCCACCTTCCGCAACGACAACCCGGAGACGACGGCGGGTTGAAGAACCGCGCGGCCGTCGCGGGCATCAGGGTGTATCGGGCTGACCCAGTATCAAGGCCTGCCGCCCCTGGCGCACTGCGAACGTCTGAATCGCCGGCCCCCGGGCCACCTTCAAGGTGAAGTCGCCATCGGATTCCACGCTGATGCGGACAAGCCGCTCATCGGCGGGATCGCGCTCCGCTATCAGAGAGACCACGTGTCCATTGAAGCGAAAGCGCTCACAGCCCCGTCGCGCGTCAACCGGCCCTGCGAGTTGCAGGTTCCAGAGGAGCTCGTTGCGCGCGGCATCGGGCTTGAGACCGATGCCGTATTCCAGTAGATACAGGATCGGACCGATACCGCTCCAGCCGACGAAGTCCCGCAGCGCAGGCTTTCCCGGCTCGTTTTTTTCAGGGGAGTAGTTCTCCCAGATCGTGCCGGTGGTGCGATACACCTCCGCAACCAGGCCCAGGTGCTGGATTGCCAGGCGTCGGGCGAGCTCGTCGTATCCGTAAGCCTCGAGCCCGCGAATCACCATTGTCGTGGTCGGAGCCCACACGGCGCCTCGCCAGTAGCCGCCTTTAGGATCGTACAGAGGCTCGTCCCCCGCGAGCGTGGGCACCCTGTTGGGCCGCCCGAATGCCTTGGGATCTTCGAGCTCTTCGACGAGTCGTTTCGCGTGCTCCGTAGACGCCACGCGCGCGATCAGCGCCCAGTACGCGCCGATAGTTTTCACTGGCGTGCGCTCGCCCTCCACGGTCAAATCGAAATAAAAGCGGCGTGATGGATCCCACATGAGCCGCTCGATGCGCTCTGCGAGAGCGTCCGCCTCGCCTGAATATAGCGATGCCTCCTGCACCTTCCCCAGTGCCGTTGCGATCTGCGCGAGATTACGCGCAAACAGCACCATCTCCGATGATGTATCGACGGCGGTGCCGCCGTTCGTCAGGTGACGATTGCGAGGCGAGTTGTCCATGCTCGCCCAGTCGGTCATGTACAAGCCGTTTCCCTGCTGCAGATACTTCTGCAGGCTGCGGTAGTAGCGCACGAGGGGCTCCCATGCGCTCGCCAGACGGCTCCTGTCGCCCGTCACGCGGTAGCTCTCCCACTCGGCCCATCCCAATATCGGATGCCCGAGCGCTTCCAGCGTGAACAGCGGATTCGGCCGGGGAGCGTCGCGATTGCGGTATGAAACGGGCGTCGCATCCGGCGCCCGTGCTTGCTTGCCTTCTGAAGCGAGATGCCTCTGCAATTCGCTCCACGCGACCAGCGGATGATCGAAGCCGATCGTCGCCACCAGGGGATCCTGCGGCGCCAGCTTGCTGTCGGGATGCCCAGCCACCCATTCCTGGGTCTGAGCCAGGTACTCTCGCGCCGACCAGCCAAAACGGCTCGACAGCGGCTTGCATTCGTCGTTCACCCACCAGGCCAGGCATTGCCCGGTACTGCGAACGATCTCGCGACAGATCTCGCCATCCGCGTGCTGCCTGGCGTAAAAGTTGTCGAGCGTCTGGATGCCGGGAACGAGTGGCGCGCCGTAGTTCGTGAACAGCGTCATGAAGGCGCTGTCCCAGAGGAAAATGTTGTCGTTGAAGGCGGCATCGATGAACTGGGAAACGAAGCCACTCCCGGGCGGCGGCTCGTGGAAGTTGCGGAATGCCAGCTCCCACGCCTTCCAGTAGGTCGCCACCCAGAGCGGATTGTCGTCGACGATCGGCGCGGGCAGCTGGGACTTGAGCGCTTCGAACCGCGGCAGAGGCGCAGCGACGTAGGATTTCTTCGGGAAGTACACGCCTCGGTCACTTGCCGGCTCGACGCAGGGCGCCGCCGCCACATGCCGCCAGCAGAGCGCAACGAGCCCCGCCGCCAGCCACGCGGCTCGCGATGCGCCGATTCTCCCTTTAACGACTCGACGGGCCATTCAGGCAGCGACTCTAGTTGCCCGCGACGCCTATTGTCTATACATTTAAACAAATGGCTACCATGGCTGCTCCCCTGGCGCCGCTGCGATCCGGCGGCCTGCCGCTGCATCGCAAGGCTGAAGAATCGCTGCGCAGGCTGCTGAGCGAGCCCGAATACGCCAGAGGCGGGCTGCTTCCCGACGAGCTCTCCATCGCCAGCAGACTGGGCGTGAGCCGCGGCACGGTGCGCGCCGCTCTCCTTCGGCTGGTCGGTGAAGGTCATCTGGAGCGTCGGGCGGGCGTAGGCACACGCGTCGTCCGCCGCTCCGCAGAATCTGCGATCAGCGCCTGGCGCAGCCTGTCGCGCGAAATGGCACGCCGAGGCGTCGAGGTGCGCATGTTCCGCTGCGAGCTGCGCGAGTTGCCCGCTCCCGCAGCTGTCGCCGAGGCGTTGCGCATTCCGTCCGGCACTCCCATCCAGAGGCTGGATCGTGTGCGCGGATGGGGAGAGCTGCCTGCCCTGCGTTCGAGATCGTGGTTCCATCCCCGGATTCGCTTTCAGAAGGGCGAGCGGTTCACGCGCCCGCTGTACGATCTGGTCGCCGAGGTCTCGGGACGCAGCGCCGAGCGTGCGAGCGAATCGCTGACTGCCGTTTCCGCCACGGCGGTTCTCGCGAAAGACTTGAACGTACGCAAGAATTCCCCCGTCCTCCTGCGACGTCACACGGTGTTCGATGCGCAATCCAGCCCGCTCGAATTCGCCGAGGTGCACTACGTGAGCGAGCGCTTCACGCTGACCCTGGATCTCAGACGAGAGTGAGCGGGAGCGAGCTGTGATCACCTTCGTCGCGGACACCGGGGGCACTCGCATCAAGCTTGCTCTCATGCGCGATCGGAGCATCCTCGGGCAGGAGTCCTTCCCCGCGCGCTCGAATGAAGGTCTTGCGCCGCAGCTGCCGCGAATCGCGCAAGGGCTCGACTCGCTTTGCCGTGCAGCCGGCATCGACCGCGGCGAATGTGCTGCGCTCGCGATGGCCTTTCCGAGCCTCATCGAGGCCGAAACCGGCCGAGTGCTCGTGGCATACGGAAAATATGCCGACGCTCCGCAGCTCGATCTGCCTCGCTGGTCCCGTGAAACCCTGGGCCTTCCGCTTCTCATCGAGAACGATGCGCGTATGGCGCTGCTCGGCGAATGGCAAGCCGGGGCGGGGCGCGGCAGTGACGATCTGGTCATGGTGACCTTGGGCACCGGAGTCGGCACCGCCGCGCTCATGGAAGGCATCGTCGTTCGCGGCAGGCACGGCCAGGCGGGGGTTCTGGGTGGTCATTTGACCGTGCAGCAAAATGGCAGGCAGTGCACTTGCGGCAACTGGGGTTGCCCGGAAGCGGAGGCGTCGACCTCGGTATTGCCTGCCCTGGTTGCGGAGTCTCGCGAAAATTCCGAAAGCGAGTTGCGCCGCTCACCGGGCGTCGACTTTTCGAGCGTGTTTCGCCTCGCCCGTGCCGGCGACGCCTGCGCCGTGAGCCTCAAGGCGCGCGCCATCGAGATCTGGTCGAGCCTGATCGTCAATCTCATTCACGCCTACGATCCGGAGCGCGTCATCGTGGGCGGCGGGATCATGGCCGGCGAAGCAGAGTTCTTTCCAGAGCTCGCGCGCCGCGTGCTGGCTCGGGCGCACACGCCATGGGGACGGGTTGCGATCGTGCGCAGCGAGTTGGGCGACGCTGCCGCGCTGTTCGGCGGCGATTATCTCAGTCGTCTGAGAAGCTCATGAGAGCTTCCAACTACGACAAGCGCCCCTGCGTCGACGTGCCTGGCGCGGCGGGATGCGCTTGGCGAGGTTGGGCAGCCATAGGCTCGCGGCTTCGTGAAGCCACGGCGAAATTGCAGGGCCAGGGCGAACGCGTCGTCGCAATCGAGTGCTACAGCGGCGTCTTCGATGCAGAGATCCGTTCGGCGCTGCGTGAAGCGCTCGGCCCGGCCGTCTGGATCGATACCCGCGACGCGTTCCTATCGCCGGCCGAAATCGACCAGCTGGTGGCTCCGGACCTGGGCGGAGACGATCCCGTGTTCGGCTACTTGAGCCGGCTCACGCTCGATCAGTTCCTGTCGACGGAGAAACTGGCTTCGTTTCGCTCGCTCATTGCGGGCTCAAGCGGCCCTGTGGTGGTCATCGGCCCCGGCGCATCCCTGGTTGCTCCGCCATCCGCGCTGCTGGTCTATGCGGATTTGCCCCGGTGGGAAGCGCAGGGTCGTCAGCGTCGCGGCGAGATCTCAAACCTGGGAGTGGAGAACCAGGGCCTGAAGCCGTCGCTGCAGTACAAGCGATCGTTCTTCATCGACTGGCGCGTCTGCGATCGCCTCAAGCAGGCCACCATGACCCGCTGGCATTTCCTGCTCGACACGTGCACGAAAGGCGACCCCAAGCTCGTCACCGGTGAAGCCTTCCGCGCCGCCCTCAAACACTGTGCCACGCGGCCATTGCGCGTCGTGCCCTTTTTTGATCCCGGCCCCTGGGGCGGGCAATGGATGAAAGAGGTGTGCGATCTCGATCGCGAGCAGGCCAACTTCGCCTGGTGCTTCGATTGCGTGCCGGAAGAGAACAGCCTGCTGCTCGGTTTTGGCGAAGTTCGGGTGGAAGTGCCCGCCCTCGACCTCGTGCTGGCGGAGCCTAGCGCCCTGCTGGGCGAACCGGTCTACGGGCGCTTCGGTCCGGAGTTCCCGATCCGCTTCGATTTGCTGGACACCATGAGCGGCGGCAATCTCTCGCTGCAGGTTCATCCGTTGACGGAGTACATCCAGGATCGCTTCGGGATGCGCTACACCCAGGATGAGAGCTATTACCTGCTCGATGCCAGGCCCGGCGCCGTCGTCCACCTCGGGCGCAAGCGGGATGCGCGATTCGAGGAAATGATCGCCGCGCTCGAGGCGGCGCACTCAGGCGGCCCGCCCTTCGACGACGACCGGTTCATCGCGCGCTTTCCCGCGCACAAGCACGATCACTTCCTGATTCCCGCCGGCACGCTGCACGGTTCGGGCGCGGACAGCATGGTGCTCGAGATCAGCGCGACACCCTACATCTTCACCTTCAAGCTCTGGGACTGGACGCGGATGGGCCTCGACGGCAAGCCCCGGCCCATAAACATCGAGCATGGCAAGGCCAACATATGCTGGGACCGCGACGAGGAATACGCCGCATCACGGCTCGTCAACCGCATCAGCGAGGTCGCCCGGGGCGAAGGCTGGCGGGAAGAGCGAACCGGGCTGCACGAGACGCAATTCATTGAGACGCGGCGCCACTGGTTCACGGACAGCGCGCCCCACCACACCGGCGGCGAGCGCAACGGCAGCGTGCACGTTCTCAACCTCGTGGAAGGCGATGAGGCCGTCATCGAGAGCCCGGAGAATTCATTCGAGCCCTTCGTCGTTCACTACGCCGAAACGTTCATCGTTCCGGCGGCGGTGGGTGCCTATCGCATCCGCCGTGCCGGCCCCGCCGGAACGGCCGAATGCGCCACGATAAAAGCTTTCGTCCGCAGCCAGGCGTGAGAATGTCATGAGCTCCCTGCACGAAGTTTCCCAGCTGCTTTCAAAGTTCGACCCGCGCACCGGCGCCATCGACGACGAACCGTGCGTCGAGCGGCGCCTCATCGACCTCCGCGGCTGCTTCCGCGACGCGCGCGCTTACGATCGAGCGCTGGAGCGCGGCAATCCGCTCGTCTATTCCATCGCCTCGGTCGCGCCCGCCAGCGGGCAAGGCGATCTTCATTATGGCCTCGGCGTCCTGCAGCCCGGATTGGTCGGCGACGAGTATTTCCTAACCAAGGGTCACATGCACACCTGGCGGGACGCCGCCGAGGTTTACATTGGGCTCGCCGGCGCGGGGGCCATGCTCCTGGAAGATGAGGCCGGGGGCGGAAGCCGCATGGTGCTACTGCAACCGAACGCAGTCGTCTACGTGCCGGGCCATACGGCGCACAGAACCATCAACACTGGCGACGAGCCTCTCGTGTACCTCGGCGTTTATCCAGCCCGGGCCGGTCACGACTATGGCGTCATCGCCAAGCGCAACTTCAGCTCCGTCGTCGTCAAACGCGACGGACAACCCAGCATGATGCCGAGAGATTACAAATGAGCTACATCACCAAGCCAGTTCCCTCGGAGAAGCCCTCGGTCCTGTTCAAGGAACGGCCGTGGGGGAATTTTTCACAGTACGTCACCAACGAGGACAGCACCGTATCGCTCATGACAGTGACGCCGGGTCGGCGTCTGAGCCTGCAATCGCACACGGCGCGCGCCGAGCTTTGGATCGTGCTCGATGACGACGCCGTGGTGCAGATCGACGATCAGGTGAAGACCTACAAGGCCGGCGACGAAGTCTGGATTCCCGCAAACGCGCGACATCGGCTCTCCT
Source organism: uncultured Gammaproteobacteria bacterium (assembly GCA_963759725.1). Taxonomy (GTDB): domain Bacteria; phylum Pseudomonadota; class Gammaproteobacteria; order Steroidobacterales; family Steroidobacteraceae; genus CAVXAE01. The sequence continues at coordinate 1,101,302 of CAVXAE010000001.1, forward strand.
GCGCCGGATCGGGCCCGGTGCGCGTACTCGAAATCGCCTTCGGCAACTGGCAGCAGAGCGACATCACCCGTTACGAGGACGACTATGAGCGACCCGCAGTTGGGGAATGATTCCGTGACGCAAACGGGCGGTGGCTATTCACTGGTCCACGTCTCGCTGGTGGCGGCGATGGGTGGATTTCTATTCGGCTACGACACGGCCGTGATCAACGGCGCAAACCAGTATCTCGCCGCCCGGTTCGATTTGAGTCCGGCTCAGGAGGGATTCGCGGCGGCGAGTGCCATCGTCGGCTGTATTCCCGGCGCCATGATCGGCGGCCTTCTCAGCGACCGGCTTGGCCGAAAGCGCACGTTGTACCTGTGCGCGCTGCTGTTCCTGCTCTCCGGCATCGGGTCAGCGCTCCCCAGCACATTCTCCGGCTTTCTCGTCGCGCGCATTTTCGCGGGAGTCGCCATAGGCATCTGCTCGATCGTCTGCCCCGTCTATATCAGCGAGTGCGCACCTGCGGCGCGACGCGGGCGGTTAGGCACGCTCTTTCAACTCGGAATCGTCGTCGGAATATTCGTTACCCTGTTCCTGAATTCGTACATACACGGGTTCGGTGACGAGGCTTGGAACACTGCCCAGGGTTGGCGCTGGATGTTCGGCTCCGAAGCGGTTCCCGCGCTCCTGTTCATGCTGTTGATCCCCCGGGCTCCCGAAAGCCCGCGCTGGGTCGGCCGCGCGCAGTCGGAACCTGTCCGCGTCGTGCAACTGCTGGATCGTAGGCTGCGGCGGCCCCTGGTGATCGCCGTGGCCCTATCCGCCGTAGCTCAATTCAGCGGCATCAACGCGATCATGTACTACTCCACCCGCATACTTACCGGCGCGGGCGTCGGCATAGGGAACGCGTTCGCCGCGACGGCGCTCGTGGGCCTGGTAAACCTTCTCTTCACGCTGGTAGCAGTGGCTTCGATCGACAGGGCGGGCAGACGACCGCTGCTTCTGATAGGGCTCGCAACTCAGGTAGTCGCATTGTCTGCGGTCGCTTGGCTGCTGACTCAACAGTCCGCCGGCGTCGCGCTGCTGAGCGCCATCCTCGTGTTCATCGCCGCCTTTGCGCTCGCGCTAGGACCGATCCCGTGGCTACTGAGCTCCGAGATTTTCCCGCTCGCCGTTCGTGGCCGTGCGATGTCGGTGGCGGCTTTCACGGTATGGGTGAGTTGCCTCGTGGTCGCACAGGCCTTTCCGGTGCTTCACGACAGCCCGGCGGTGGGACCCGCGAATACCTTCGCGCTGTTCGCGGCCGTGAGCCTGATCGGACTGCTGTTCACCTGGCGCTGGGTGCCGGAAACGAAGGGCCGCACTCTCGAGGAAATCGAATCCGGGTGGCTGCGGACGAATCGGGATTGATGACGCGGTCACTCCGGCCGCAAGGCCCGGGTGATCCGGCGCCCAAACACCGCCACGAGAAGTCCCCCGGCGGCGGCAATCGCCGCGTGCATGGCCCAGAAATCAGCAGGGCGCATCTTTTCGTATAGAGCACCGAGCCAGCCGATCAAGTTATTCGCAACGAACAGGGTCAAAAACGCGACGCCCATCAGAGTGGCGTTCACCTTGGCTGGCGCCGCGCGCGATACGAGCGCAAGGAGCGTAGGCCAGTAGTAGAGGAAGGCGATGCCCATGGAGGCGCAATACAGGAACGGCCAGATGGGATGAATTGGCGCGCCGCGTGCGGCAAAGATCGCCACCACCAGGATCAGGCTGCTGGCCGCGGCCATCCAGGCGCCGATGCCGATCTTGGCGAGGTCGGCAGGCTCGCGGCCGCGCGAGGCCAGGCTCCGCCATCTCCACAACAGCAGCGGCACTCCCAGGATGCTGAAAAAAGAATCGATCGACTGGTACCACGGGATCGGAATGCGATAGCCGGAGACCTCGAGCGAGACATGCCCCTGGATCCACACCGGCAGCACGTTGAAGATCTGGTAGTAGGAAATCGACTGGAAGATCGTAATGATCATCACGGCAATGAGTGCGTAGACGATGCGGCGATCCGCAGGGGTGAGACGCGTGCCCTCGTGCCGCAGTCGCTCCACTCTAGGAGGCAGATGTTTGTATCCGTAGAGGTAGGTTGCGAGGCCGAGGAGCATGAATATCGCGGCCACGCCGAAGCCGTAATGCCAGCCGTAGACTTGCGCGAGCAGACCGCAGACCAGCGGCCCGATGACGGCGCCCGCATTGATGCCCGTGCTGAAGATGACGAAGCCTCGTGTGCGCCGAGCTTCGTCTTCGCGCGGATAAAGTGCGCCCACCTGGGCCGAGATATTGCCCTTCAACAGGCCGGAACCCACGACGAGCAGCAGAAGCGCCAGTAGAAATGCCTGATCCAGGGTCATGGCGAGGTGACCCGCGCTCATCGACAGGGCGCCGATCACCACCGCGTTGCGCTGACCGATCCAGCGGTCTGCAACGATGCCGCCCAGCACAGGTGTGAAGTAAACGAACCCGGAGTAGAGCCCGGCGATGTACGACGCGAGCGCCTGTGTGGAGAGCGGCCCGGTGAGTGATTCCAGCGCGGCCCGCAACCCCGCAAATCCGGCGATGCTCTCAACATGCCCCGGCAGCAGCAGCTGGTTCACCATGTACAGGACCAGGAGCGCCTGCATGCCGTAGAAGGAGAAACGCTCCCAGGCTTCCGTGAACGCGAGGTAGTAAAGGCCCGTGGGATGGCGCATGCCGTCGGCAGCGCCCGCGGTCGAATTCACCCGGGCGCGGTACTCGGCTCGAGCCCGCCGCCGCAAAACTGGATGAATCGCTCGACGATCGCCTGCAGGTCATGGTCGCCATCCGGGTCATACCACTGCATCATGTGCCGCGACCCGCCGAGGATGAACAGTGAAATCAGGTGCGGATCGCAGTCTGCGACGCTCCCGTCGCGGATGCCTTCCTCGATGAATCCGCGAAAGCGTGCTTCACAGGCGTTCATGCGCCGGCGCAGCTGTTGACGCAGTTTGGCGTCGCGTATGGCATCGAGCTCAGTCAGAGGCGTCATGGACATCACCCCGCTGCTGCCATCGATGCGTGATGTGCAGGCGGCTCGCGATGTCATCCAGCGAAGTCGAGTTGTGGCCCTTGCGGGCGAAGAGGATATCCGCCTCCTGCAGGATGGCCTCCAGCTTGATCTTCACCAGCTCGGACCGGGCCTGGTCCCAGGCCGAACGCGATCGCTCCTGCCTCATGCGCATGCCGGCCATGATATCCGTGTCGTCGCGCGGGAACGTGGTTTTCGAGCGCGATTCGCGGCAGCGTATCCGGGGCTTCCGGCTGGGCAGCAAGCAGGAGCCTCTGGCCGGATTTAGGAAGGCATACCATCGTTAGAGTATCGTCTTCGCATTGGTGAGCTTTGCGGGAGTCGCATGAACGGGAAGGTGGGCTATCGCATTGGCGATCTTGTCGTCGATGTGGGTCGTGGCCGCCTGATGCGCGGCGGGGAGGAAATCGCCCTTCCCAAGCTGTCGTTCGACCTGCTTCTCGCCATGGCCCGCGCTGCGCCCAACCTCCTGTCCATCGATGACCTCATGAATCAGGTGTGGCCCGGGCTCGTCGTGAGCCCGGAGACCGTGATCCACCGGGTTAAGGTATTGCGCGATGCGTTGAGCGACGATCCGAAGGCGCCGCGGTACATCGCCGGGTTGCGCGGCCGCGGTTACCAGATCATCGCGGCGGTCGAGGCGCTGCAGGAGCTCGATGCGCCTGCCTCGCCGGCACAACCAATGCTTGCGCCTCCAGCGCCGCGTCGTCGATATCTCCTCGCAATAATCGCTGCGCTGGTGCTGGTTGGCGCCATTGGAATCGGCATCTGGTTGAGCCTTGCGCAACGCGCGCAGCCGGCGCCTGCAACCCCGATCGAGAAATCGATCGCCGTTCTGCCTTTCCTCGACCTCAGCGAGAAGCAGGACCAGGCGTATTTCGCAGATGGCATGGCAGAGGAGATCAGGAATCTGCTGGTGACGATTCCGGACCTCAAGGTGATAGGGCGCACGTCCTCGTTTCAGTTCAGAGGCAAGGCGGAGGATGTGCGCAGGGTTGGCACCGCGCTCGGCGCCGGATACATCGTCGAAGGTAGTGTGCGCCGGTCTACGGACCAGGTCCGGGTGACCGCCGAACTGATCGACACGCGCAATGGCGCGCAACGCTGGTCCAAGACCTACGATCGCGACGTCAGCGACATTTTCGCCATTCAGCACGAGATCGCGACGGCCGTGGTGCGCGCCCTGCAGCTGGAAGTGGTGCTCGTCTCGGCGCGCTCGACCACTCCCAACACCGAAGCGTACGACATGTACCTTCGCGGCATGCACGCTTCGGATCGGTTCGACCAGCAGGGCTTCGAGGAAGCCATAGCGCACTTCCGGCGCGCGCTGGAGCTCGATCCGAACCTGGTTCATGCCGCTGAAGCGTTGGCCGAAGATCTTTCCAACCAGGCTTCGTGGGGCTACGTAACTGCGGACATCGGGTGGCAGCGCGCGCGCGAAGCGGCGGAAGCGGCACTCAAGATCGACCCCAATTCGGTGCGCGCACGCGCCACTCTCGCGTACATGCACATCGAGCACACCTGGGACTGGCCCGCCGCCCGCCGAGAAATCGACGCTGCTTTTGCGCTCGCTCCGCACGACCCGTCGGTGCTGGATGTAAAGGCTCAGGAGTGCATCTTGATGGGCCGGCGCAGCGAGGCCCTGCAATTGCTCGACGCCGCGCTGACAGTCGACCCGCTGGACCCGCATCTGCATTTTGGCGTGACCTGGGTGTACCTGCGCCTGGGCCGCCTGGCCGAAGCGGAGGCGTCGGCCCGCCGCGCGCTGGCGATCAGTCCAACATACTCCTTTGGCCGCTATTTCTTTGCTCTGGTTCTGCTGAGCGAGGGCAAGGCGGAGGAAGCGCTGGCTGAGGTCCGGAAGGAGGCGGATTCTGGCGCGCAGACAATGGGGTTCGCACTGGTTTATCACGCGCTGGGGCGAAGCCGCGAAGCGGACGCGGCCCTGTCGCGTCTCGAAACGGAATACTCCGATTTTCTGGCCCTCTACGTCGCTGAGGCGTACGCGTTCCGGGGTCAAAAGGATCGTGCATTGGATTGGCTCGAGCGCGCGTACGCACAACGAGACCCCGCTCTCTATTCCATCAAGCAGGAAGTGCTGCTCGCACCCCTGGAGAGCGACCCGCGCTACAAAGCGCTTTTGCGCAAGATGAAATTGCCGGAGTGACGCCGCAGGAGGGCCTCGACCGCCAGTAGTCCTGGCGACCGAGGCAACATGGCTGCCGGCGCTTAGCGATCCTGGGCGAGCAGAGCCGGCTTCTTGCCGCTCTTGGTCGCAGAGTATGCGGTCAGCGCGGGGGAGTTGATGTCGGCAATGGCGCGCGCCAGCGCGTCATCGACGCATCGCTGCCACTTCGCGCGCCGTTTGCCCAGCTCCAGCGTATGCAGGTTCTTGCACACGGACTGGGCGGCATTCCTGACGCGGGTATATACCTTCTCGACCCCTTTCGGGTCGGTCAGGTCCATGCCGGCCAGGGATACAGGCACCGTGCGGTTGCCCGGATCGAGCTCTGCCGACAGGACGGACACGGGGGTAAGAACGGTGCACAGGCCCGCAAGGGCCAGATAGATTTTCGGCAGGGTGTTCATGGATTCTCCTCAGTTTTCGTTGGGCGGCTGACCGGCGGGAGTGCCGCGCCGTCCATCGCTACCCTGGGCGCCCGGAGTGGGCCCTGCATGAGGAAAGGCGGAAGAATCGATTGAGATTTGCCGGAGATTAGCTTGATCGTTGCTCCCTTGCCGTCTACGGCGGTTTCCGCCAGCCTCGCCCCTGGTGAGCACCTACGCGATCAAAGCCGAAGTTCAGAATCCCCGGGCCAGGACGTTCGCATTCAACGCCCAGAAGACGATGTATGGCGGCAAGCTCATCACCACAGGCGACACGATTTTCGTGTTCGCGAGCGAGAACGAGCGCGGGCAGGGTTTGGTCGCCCATGGGGTCGTGACCTCCGCCGAAGCGATCGCCAAGAGGCGCGGCATTGCCCGGCAGACGCCGCGAGTAACCATCATCGTGAGGCGCACCGCGCTGGGGAATCGGCCGCTGGGGAGGCGTGAGCTCAAGCGATTTACGGATTGGAAAGACGGCCGGCCCGAGACCGAGCTCAATTTCAAGTTTTATCGCCAGGCCACGAACAAGATCATCGGCATTACGGATGAGGCTGCCGGGTTCCTCGTCGGCTTTTTCTAACCCTCGCGGCTACACTCGCCGGATGAATCCACCGGGCGTTACTTCTCGATCGCAGCGCCCGCTGCTGCGCATCCTCGGCCTCGGGTTCGCGCTTGCCGCCGTGTTCAACGCGGCCATAGGCGGCGGAATTCTGCGCGTGCCAGGGGCGGTCGCGGCTGAACTCGGCAATCCGTGGTTGATTCTGGGGATGTGGGCGTTCGGTGGCGTGTTCGCAATGCTGGTCGCGAACAGCTACGCGGAAATGGGCACGATGCTGCCGCGAGCAGGCGGGCCATACGTGTATGCGCGCGAGGCGTTCGGTGACTACGCCGGCTTCCTCGTCGGCGGGATCGACTGGTTCATCAATGTCGCCGCGATGGCTTTCCTGTCGATTGCCTTCAGCGAATTTGCCGTGCTCCTGGTGCCGCCGCTGGCGCCGCTCGGAGGGATGATCGGGTTCGCGCTGCTGGCGGCTCTCGCTTTGATTCACTGGACCGGCCTGCGCAGCGGCAATGTCGCGCAACAGCTGTTGAGCATCGTCAAGGCAGGGGCTTTCCTGCTCGTGATCGGCGCGTGTCTGGCGGCAGGGCCTGCGCCGGAGAATTCATTCAACTCGACGCTGCCGCAGTCGCCCGTCGGGGCATTCGCGCTGGGCGTGGTTATGGTGCGCGCGTTTCAACTCATCTTCGAAACCTACGACGGCTGGTACGCCGCGGTGTTCTTTTCCGAGGAAGACACCAACCCAGGCCGCAACCTTCCCCGCGCTTTGTTCGGCGGAATCCTCGCGGTAACCGTGATCTACGTCCTGCTCAATCTCGTGCTGCTCCTTCAGCTTCCAGTCGGCACGCTCGCATCGTCGAAGTTGCCTATCGCGGCGGCGGCGCATGTGGCATTCGGCGAGGCGGCAGGGCAGGTGGTCACGGGAGTAGGGCTGCTGTCGCTCCTCGGTATTCTCAACTGCAAGATGATGTTCGTGCCGAGAACTCTCTTCGCGCTCAGCCGCGATGGGCTCTTGCCCCGGAGCGTGGCGCGCGTGAACAAGGGCGGCACGCCGGACGCGGCGATGGCCGTCACGATGATCGTTGCGCTGCTGCTGGCGACTACCGGCACATTTGAGGAACTGTTCGCGACCGTGGCGGTGCTGAGCTTCGTCATCGACATGAGCGTGCACGCATCGCTCTTCAAGTTGAGACGCGACGCGCCGGAAGCAGTTCGCCCTTACCGTGCGATCGCGTACCCCTGGTTTCCCGGACTCGCGCTGGCTGCATCGCTGTGTTTCCTGTGCGCATTCGCCTTTGCCAATCCATCGAGCTGCCTGCGGGCGCTCATTCCGCTCGCAATCAGCTATCCGCTGTATAGGTTCTGCGCCTGGCGGAACCGGGGCTCATCCTGACCCCGGCGCACGGCTATTTCTCCGACGGATACGGCGTTCCATTGCGGTGCGTGTATCCCCTGTGGTCGGCGATCATGTCGATGTCAGGGTAAGTGCAGCGGTCTTGTGGGTCGGTTGTGCCGATTTCGAGCACTCTCGCGGGCCGCCCGGATTTGTTGATCAGATGGTGGCCATCGGGATCGCCGCTCCTGAACGCCGCGCAGTCGCCGGCGCGCAAAATTTCTTCACCGGCGTCGGTGACCAGCGTCAGCTCGCCATCGAGTACCCAGACGAATTCCTCCTCATGGCTGTGCCAATGGCGCTGGCTGGACCAGGCCCCGGGCGCGATCACCGTTAGGTTCACGCCAAATGCAGTCAGCCCCGCAGATCGTGCCAGCCGCTGGCACGCTTGAGCGATGCACGGCTCATCGAAGGGCCGGGGATACGTACCTCCTGACTCCGAGGGCACGGCGGAAATGTCTATTTTCTTCATGGCCGCATCATCCTAATCGAAACTCCACCGCATTGGCTCCCGGCCGGCGGATGATGGTAACGTTCACATCAGGATCAAGGCAGGGAATGAATGCTATGAGAAGCACCATGAAGATGCTCGTCGTCGCTGCCGTTCTGGCCTTGGCTTGCGTGCCCAGTTTGGCCGCGGAAATGCGCTGGAGGCTCGCTACCGACGACACCGAAATCGAAATCGGCGTGCAGGACAACGCGCCCGCTGTGCTTGCCCTGCATGCACCGGGAGTCGCGTGGAACTGGACTCCTACTCCCAATCGGGAAGCGTTGCCGAAGTCGGTGACACAAGCCGGCAAGATGCACACGTTGCAATGGAGTTACGTACGGCACGAATACGACGCGGCGACCGGCGTCCTTGCGCTTGTGTTCCACAATGCGACGCCGGCCCTCGAGTTGAAGTCGGTCTGGAAAGCGTCGCGCGGGCGAGGCCCGATCGAGCACTGGCAGTTGCTGAAGAACACGAGCGCAGAGCGCTTGACCATCGAGTCGCAACTCAGCTTGAGCCTCGACGCGCTCGCTGTGCCGCTGGACCAGTACGTCGAGTCGACGCAGGTTCTGCGTGGCGGCAGCGCAGCTCCGATCTCGGGCGGCACGATCACGCAGCCTGTCGGCAGGATCTGGAACACCAAGGTGCCGAGCCGCCCCTCGGATGGTGGCAAGGTGGACTTCCTCGAGGAGGATCTGACGACCCAGATTCCGTTTCTCAATCTCCAAGTCGCAGACGCGCACGGGCTTTACGTCGGCTGGAAGTTTTCGGGAGTGGGGCAGATCGTGGCTGCGGCCAACGGCACGATGGTGGCCGAGGCCAGCACCAACTCGATTGCCTTGTCCGCCGGGCTGATGCCGGATTTCCGTACCGACATCTTCGCTGGCGAGGAATTCCTCGTGCCGCCCGCAATCATCGGCACTTACCGTGGGGAGCAGTCGGCGGGCTCGTACTCGCTGCACCGTTACATCCTGGATTCTTTGCTGCCGCGGCTTCCGGCCGGGCAGACCTTCCCGACACTTGGCTATGCCTACTACTTCGATGGCAACGTGCCCGGTACGCAGTCCGAGGCCGATGTTCTCGCCAGTGCCGCTCTCGCGCATGAGCTCGGCTTCGAGACCTACCTCGCTGATGCCATGTGGTTTCCACAAACCGGCGACTGGCGCTGGGATGCGAAGCGCTTCCCGCGTGGCGCGAAACCCATCGCGGATTTCCTGCATGCGAACGGCATGAAATTCGGACTGTGGATGGCCTGGACTCATGCCAGCAATTCCGATGCGCCGGGTGCGCTGAAGTACCAAGGCCGTGAAGGTTGGTTTACCCATCCTCCGGAATTTGCCAAGGAAGGGGATATCAACTGGGCGGCCCAGATCGACGTCGGAAACGACGACGCGCGGCAATGGGTAGAGCGCGAGACGCAGCGCGTCGTGCGCGAGTTCGAGGTCGACTACCTCAAGACCGACTTCAGCCCGATCGCGATTCACTCGACCGCCCAGCGCAACCGCGGCGCGCACCAGACGGATGTGAGTTACTGGTCGACGCTGGGTTACTACAAGGTGCAGGAGGCGCTGCTCGCGAAGTTTCCGCACCTGGTGCTCGAAGGCTGCTCGAGCGGCGGCAAGATCAAGGACTTTGGCAACAGCGCACACGTCCATTACTTCGTGGGCACCGATACGCTTTCCGCGATGGCGGACAGGCAATCGGTTTACGACACGAGCTTCATGTTCCCTCCCGCGACGATCGAGCTCTATACCTATGAGAAGCTCTACTCTCCGGTCGCGGATGCGCCCGAGCCCTACCTGTGGCGCTCGGCGATGATGGGCATGTGGATGATCGCGCTGACCGAAAGCGCAAAGATGACGCCGCAGCAGAAGGCGCAGATCCGCCGCTCCACGGATATCTATAAGAGTTGGCTGCGGCCGGTGATGCTCGATGCCCAGGTGCATCGCATTTTCCCGCGCCCGAACGGGCTGCACTGGGACGGGATGTTTTATTGGAACGCCACGCTCAAGAAGGGAACGGTATATGCGTTCCGTCCGAACTCCGAGCGTGCCCGGCAGATCGTCTACCTGGCGGGGCTCGACCGCGCGCGGTCTTATCAAGTTAGAGGCGAAGATGGATCGATCGAGCCGGCGGTGCTCTCGGGCGAAGTGCTGATGAAGGACGGCATCACGCTGGAGCTGCCCCGCAAGTTCACGAGCGATATCATCTACATCGAGGAAGTCGGTGCCACGCAGAAATAGCTTTGTCATCGTCCTGGCGTTGCTGGCCGCTGCTGCAGGGGTGTGGAGCCTGCGGCATGAGATCGCAATAATCGCCGCGCCGAGTAAAGAGGCGGCGATATCCCGAAGCGATGCCGCCTTCAAAGCCGATGAGTTGTTCTGGAAGACCTTTCACGGTGGGGAATACGACAAGATCCAGAGCACGCTTGCGGTGCTCACCGCCGCGTATTTAAAAGATCCCAACGACGCGAAGACCGCGGCTCACATTGCCTGGCTGCACAACTGGCGAGTCGCGGAACGCGCGCGCATAGCTTCACCAGCGGCCACCATCACCGACAACACGTTTGTCGCGCGCCGTTACTTCGAGGAGGCCGTCAAGCTCGACCCCTCCGATGCGCGCTATCTCGGCTTCCTCGCCGGCCACACCATGGCCGAGGGGAGCCTGCATAAAGACGAGCGGCTGACCCGCAAGGGGTATTTCATGATGCTCGACGCGATAAACGCGTGGCCGGAGTTCAACCTGTTCACCGGCGGTTACGTCATGAGCCGCCTCCCGGCGGACTCTCCTCAGTTCCGCGAAGGCCTCGAGTGGCAGTGGGAAGTGCTCGACAAGTGCATCGGGGAAAAGCTCGATCGCGCGAATCCGGACTTCGCGCAGTATCTGTCTCTCGAAACGACCCGGGGCCCGAAGCGGGCCTGCTGGAACTCATGGATCGCTCCCCACAATCTCGAGGGATTCTTCCTGAACATGGGCGACATGCTCGTCAAGGCGGGAGACTGGCAGACGGGTCGAAAAATTTACGCGAACGCGCGACTCTTGAAGACTTATCCGACCTGGAGATACCACGGTGTCGTCGAAGACCGCATCGCCCGGGCGCAAGCCAACGTAGCGCTGCTCAATGCGAAGGAGGGCACTACAGCGGTGCGGATCATGATCGACTCCGAATTCGCGTGCATGGCCTGCCACCAGCAGTGAGGCCCGAATCGACGGAATCGCGCACGCGCAGGCTGCTTTGCGTTAGTTAACCGCCGCGCCGCGTGTTACCTTCCCGCGATCTCGGGGGGATACGAATGGCGGACGTGCTTCTGCCGAATGCTGCCATCGCGCGCTCGGCCATGCGCAAGGCGTTGTGGCACATCGTGCCGCTGATCGCGCTGGCTTATCTCTGCGCCTATATGGACCGCGTGAACATCAGTTTCGCGGCCTCGCAGATGAACGTCGATCTCAATTTCAGCGCCACCATCTATGGCCTCGGCGGCTGCTTGTTCTTCCTCGGCTACGCGTTGTTCGAAGTCCCGTCGAATCTTTTTCTGATCGGAGCCTTCGTCACGCCCATCGCGTGGGGCGTGTCCAAGGATGCAACGGGCGGGTTTCAGGCCGGATTGATGGGCCTTTTTGCGATGACGCTCGTGCTCGCCGCTCTGCTCCTTCTGTTGCGGCGCCAGTTGCACCGCAGTCGACCGGCCGCGGTAGTTCTGGCATGAATGAAGTCGGACGCGTAGATCGCAGCCAGCTGCTGCGCGTGCTGGGTGTCGCGTTCGGCATTGCAGCCGTCATCGGCGGCACGATCGGGCAGGGGATTCTTCGCTCGCCCGGGCTGGTGGCAAAGGGTGTTCCCGACGCTAAAGTCATCATTCTTCTGTGGGTGATTGGCGGCGTGGCGGCATTGATCGACGCCATGTCCACCGTCGAGTTGGCATCGGCGATCCGTCGCACCGGCGGCCCGTATTCGTTCGCGACTCATACCTTTGGGCGGTTTGCCGGCCTCGCGACGGGTATTGCGGACTGGCTAGGCTACGTCGGCGTCGCGGCATTCGTTTCTGTCGTGCTTGCGGAATATCTTCATCGACTCGGTATAGGAACGACCGTGCCGATCAGCGTTCTGGCGCTGCTGGCGATCCTTGCCGTCGGGGGAGTGCAGGCGCTGGGAACACGCATCGGCGGCGTCTCGCAGGAAATCGGTAGCGCGGTCAAGGCAGTCATCTTCATAGTCCTGATCATCGCGTTGCTCTGTGCACCGCGCGCGGCGCCTGTGGCGACGACCGGAGTTGCGCCCGCGATTACGCTGATAGGCTTGATCGTCGCGATCCGGGCGATCGTGGGAACGTACGCAGGTTGGGGAGCGGCGGCCTACTATTGCGAAGAGGTCAAGGATCCCGCGCGGTCGATAGCGCGCGCGACTTTCTCGGGCATCGCTCTGGTCACGGTGATCTACGTCCTCGTCAACGTGGCCCTTCTAAGCGTGCTCACTCCGGTGGAAATGGCCGGATCGCCGCTGGTCGCAGCGGATGCGGCGGCCCGAGTCTTCGGCCCATCGGCAAACACGATCGTGACGGCAATTTCGCTATGGTCGCTGGTCACGATCCTCAACCTGCACGTAATGACCTTCTCCCGGCTGATCTACGCCATCTCGCGCGATGCGGGTATTCCGGGGTTGTCGCGTGTTGCCGCAAACGGCAGTCCGCAGATGGCACTGGCGCTGATGGTGATAGCCAGCGCGCTGATGGCCACAGTCGGGGTCTACGAGCCGCTGCTGGCATTCGGCATCTGGCTGACTACATCAGTCGGTGCGTGCGTCAACCTGGCAGCGCTGGTCTCACGCCGCCGCCAGCCCAATCTGGAGCGCCCTTACCGGATGCCGCTGTTCCCATTGCCGGCACTTCTTGCATTGCTGCTCAATGTCACGCTGCTGGGAGCGTTTCTCTACGAAAGTCCGGGAGCGGCATTGCGCGCGACCGCACTCGTTGCGATCCTTACCGCCACTGTCTACTTACTCACTCGGTCATCGCGGCAATGACAACACAAGCTTCACCGGAAACTCTCTCCACCCATCGCGCGTTCGAGGGCACCGTCGGGTTTTATAAACACCAATCGACGGCCAACAACTGTCCCATGAAGTTCGCGGTGTTCGTTCCGCCGCAGGCGGCAAAGGCAAAAGTGCCCGTCCTGTACTACCTTGCCGGCCTCACGTGCACCGAAGAGACGTTCATGATCAAGGCCGGCGCGCAGCGTATCGCGGCCGAGCTCGGCATCATGCTCATTGCTCCGGATACGAGCCCGCGTGGCGTGCCGTTGCCGGGGGATAGCGAGAGCTACGATTTCGGTGTCGGGGCGGGCTTCTATCTCGATGCAACCGCAGAGCCCTGGTCGAAACACTACCGGATGTATTCGTACGTCACGCAGGAGCTGCCCGCGATCATCGAAGCGAATTTCCCCGCGGACGAGCAGCGACAGGGCATCTTCGGTCACTCCATGGGTGGTCATGGCGCGCTGAGCATTGGTCTGAAGAATCCACAGCGCTACAGGTCGATTTCCGCTTTCGCCCCGATCTCTGCGCCGAAGCAGTGCCCGTGGGGGCAGAAGGCGTTACCGCGTTACCTCGGTCCCGATAGCGGCCAATGGGATCAATACGATTCGACCGAGATCATGTCGAAGCTGACGGATGCCGCCCAGCGCCCTCCGATCCTCGTGGACCAGGGCACCGCCGACCATTTCCTGGAGTCGCAGCTGCACCCGCACCTGCTCGAGGCCGCGGCGAAGAAGGTCGGCTATCCGCTTACGGTGCGCAGACAGCCCGGCTACGACCACGGTTACTACTTCATGTCGACGTTCATGGAAGACCACTTGCGCCACCACGCGAAGTATCTTCGCAGCGGCTAGTAGCCGGTTGTCGGATTGCGGGGCCGCCGTTCGACTTTAGAGTACTGGCAGCAATCCAAGAGGAGAGTCGACATGCCCGGCAATACCATTCGTCTGCACCGCGTCCTTCGTGCCAAGCCCGAGAAGGTTTATCGCGCCTTCATGGAGGCCGACGCCCTCGCAAGGTGGCTCCCCCCCGATGGCTTCACGTGCACGGTCCATCATCAGGATGCGCGGGTCGGCGGCACCTACAGAATGTCATTCAGGAATTTCAGCACGGGCAACGCCCATGCTTTCGGCGGGACCTACCAGGAGCTCGTGCCGGGCCAGCGCATCCGCTACACCGACAAGTTCGAGGACGCGAACCTCCCCGGAGAGATGAACACGACCATCACCCTGAAGGTCGTATCGTGCGGAACCGAGCTCAACGTCGTGCAGGAAGGCGTGCCCGAGCAGATCCCGCCGGAAATGTGCTACCTCGGCTGGCAGGATTCTCTCGATTATCTGAAGAAGCTGGTCGAGCCCGAGATTCCCGGCTGACGGCCGGCGTCAGCGAATTCTGACACCATGACGCGCCGTCGGGAGCGGGCAAAGCTCCGGCGGCAGCGGACCTGCGAGGCTCACGAAGCGTTGTTCACACAGGAATGAGCTTAGGAGGCGTTATGAGTAAAGAAAAACTGCTTGCACTGGCGATCGCGATCGGCCTTTCCTTTGGCACTGCAGGTTGCAACACCATCGAAGGCGCAGGCAAGGACGTCCAGGGCGCGGGCAAGGCTATCGAGAACACCGCGGAAGACGTTCACGAGGACATCAAGAACTGAAACTGAAGGGCTGCTCACGCAGCCCTTTGTTTCTGTGGCGAGCTACCAGCCCACCGCCTGGCCGTCTTTGCCGAAGTCCGAGCCTGCACGGTAGTACCCATTGACGGGCGATCGGCCATCCGTCGTTTTTTCCGCTGCATCAGGCGTGAACAGAATGGCCTGATAGCCTCCCATCGGTCGCCGATCCGAAGACGCGATGGCGTGGCCCATCGCATGAAGCTGCGAGCCTACGAGCTTGTACAGCGGCGATTCCATCACCAGCCTGTTGCTCACCTGGGAATGACGAAATCTCGCAATGTCGCCTGCTGCCTGGATATTCGCGCCCAGGTCGAAAATATCGACGAGCACCTGCATATGGCCTTGCGCCTGCATGTCGCCGCCCATCAGTTGCAATGCCATCACCGGCTGGCGATCGCGCATCACGAAGGCTGCAGAGAGCGTGTTGTAAGGCCGCTTGCGGGGTGCGAGCGCGTTCGGGCTTTTCGGGTCGAGTGAGAACAATGCTCCGCGGTTGTGGAGCACGAAGCCGTAGCCGGGAATCGTGATGCCCGAGCCGAACGAGTCGAAGTTGCTGTTGACCCACGACACCATGTTTCCCCAGCGATCCGCCGTCGACAGCACGATGGTGTCCCCGGTGGCGCCCGAATCGATTCGGGGCTGAGTCCCAGAAGAACGGCGCAGGTCGATCTTCGAGCAGAGCGAGGCCGCGTATTCCTGCGAGAGCAGGCGCTTGAGAGGCACGTCCACGAAATCAGGATCGCCGTTGTAGGCAAACAGATCGGCATAAGCCAGTTTCTTGGCTTCGATCAGCAGGTGCCAGTAAAGCGGATCGACCGGACCGATCTGTGCGAGGGATTTTCCAGTCAGCTTCGGCACGCACGCCGCGAGAATATTCAGTGCCTCGTTAGCCGCCCAGGCTTGCGATGGGGCCGGCAGCTCGAGAATCTGGTGACCGTGATACTGCGACGAGGCCGGCTCGGTCCATTTCCCTCGGTACGACGCGAGATCGTCGAGCGTCATGCTGCCGCCGAGCGCGTGCGACTTGGCGACGATCGCCCGCGCAATCTCGCCCGTGTAGAAAACGGTGAGCCCTTCCTTCTGCAACAGCCTGAGGGTTTTCGCGAGATCGCGGTTGCGAAGAATCTGTCCCGCCACCGGTTGCTTGCCGTTCACGTACCAGGTTGCAACCGAGTCCGGGTCGAGCTCAGTGCAGCAGGCGCGCAGCGGGAGGGCGGGCGGCAGCTCCCAATCGTGCGCAACCCGTTCGGATACCGGAAAGCCGTTTTCCGCGTACTCGACCGCTGGCTCGAGCACCTCTTTGAAGGTCATCGTGCCGTGCCGTGCGAGAACTTCCGCCCAACCCCACGCGGCTCCGGGAACGGTCACCGGCAGAATGCCGCCCTGGGGCATGCCCGAGCCGGGGCCGAAATTGTCAGGGTTGGCCTTGTAACCCAGGGCATTGAGGGCGGCGATGGTCTGGCTAGCGGGCGCGACACCGCTGGCGTCCAGCACATGGATGCTCTGGTCCCTGGCGATGTAGATGATGGCGAAAAGGTCTCCCGCCAGGCCGACGTTCATCGGTTCGACGACATTGAGCGTGGCGGCCGTCGCCACCGCGGCATCGATTGCATTGCCTCCCTGCATGAGGATTCGAAGGCCGGCCTGCGCGGCGAGGGGCTGGCTGGTCGCGACCATTCCGTTGCGGGCCATGATTTCGGACCGCGTCTGGTGCAGCCAGCCCTCCGCGCGCTCGCCCCTTACGGCAATGCAGGCGGGCGGGTTGGTGGTGGGGTCACCGCACGTCGACAATGTGGGAGCCTGTGAAAATGCCCCCATTGGCGCAGCCAGAAGCGCGCCGACGATCCATAACCTTTTCATTGCGCTCGCTCTCCGGTTTGCAGCGCGTGTGAGGCTATACGCCGTGCCCATGCGGCGCAATGTGGCTGGGACCTGTGCGAAGATGCGCGCACCGAGGGGCTGCGCAAGAACGACAACAATGCGACTCGTCCGTGAGATCCGCCGATCTGGCTTGCTCGCCTGCGCAGCGTTGGCGCTGGCGCCGCTCGCTCATGCAGCCGTCCCCATCACCGCGCTGGTTGCGGACCGGGTCATCGACGGGCGCAGCGATACCCCCAGGTCGAATGGCGTCGTGCTGGTGGAGGGTGATCGGATCGTCGGCGTCGGCGACCGCTCCATCATTCCGGCCGGCGCCAGCCTTGTGGAGCTCGGTGACGCCACGCTGCTGCCCGGCATGATCAATGCCCACGAGCATCCGTTGATGTTTTCGGATGACTACCAGAACGCTCATCTGGCGAGCTCGTCGGCATACAAAGCGTTGATGGGTCTCGCCGGACTGCAACGGCTTCTGCTCGCAGGCTGGACCAGCGTGCGCGTGGTCGGCGATGCGGATGTGTACTACGCGAACCAGGACCTGCGCCGCGTGATCGACTCCGGAGTATTCATCGGCCCGCGCATCACCGGCGCCGCGCACTACATTTCGATTACCGGAGGAGGGGGCGACGTGAACTACCTGTCGCCCGAGCAGCACGTCATCGCGGATGGCCTGGTCGTCGACGGGCCCGAGGAAATCCGCAAGGCGATCCGCCAGGAGGTGAAATACGGATCCGACTGGATCAAGCTCCTGGTGACGGGCGCGTTCTCATCCGTCGGTGACAACCCTCGCAATGTCGCGTTCTCTCCCGAAGAGCTGCGCGCAGCTGTCGATGAGGCGAACCGCCTCGGCGTGCCGGTGGCCGCTCACGCGCATGCCGCCGCGGGTATCAAGATGGCCGTCGCCGCAGGCGTGCGCTCGATCGAGCACGGCACGTACATGGACGATGAAGCTATCCGCATGATGGTGAAGCAGGGCACCTTTCTCGTTCCGACCGTCTACCTTGGCGACTACTATGCGGAAGGCGACAAGCTGCGTGCGCAGGACAAGAACGACGACTACATCCAGCACGGCCGCGCGCAGTTCCTGGCGCTCATCGCACGTGCGCACAAGTCGGGAGTGAAAGTCGTCGTGGGGCTGGATCTGGGCGGATACCTCGTCGACCCAACGTTTTATGCGCGCGAGTTTGCCGTGTTCGTCGAAGCGGGAATGCCGCCGATGGCGGCAATTCAGTCCGGCACCCGCGTCGCTGCGGAGCTGCTGCGCTGGGATGACAGGCTCGGCACGCTGGAAAAAGGCAAGCTGGCGGACATCATCGCCGTGCCGGGAAACCCCCTCGCCGATATCAAGGCGCTCGAGAAAGTGTCGCTGGTCATGCTCAATGGCAAGTTGTTGAAGCGGCCGGGGCAGCAAGCAACACTTGCTGGAACTCTGCCCGCACCGGCTGCGCCGTAGCTCACACGATGGTGACACGCGACAGACGCCTGCTGGGTCACACGAACACGCTGATGGAGCGGGTCGTGGACTTTTCCCAGTTGCGCCGCGACCGTCTCACCAAAGTCCAGCACGAGATGACGGCACGTCAAATCGGTGCGCTCGTGCTCACGGACATCATGAACATCCGGTACTGC
The DNA here is from genome assembly GCA_963759725.1 of uncultured Gammaproteobacteria bacterium. Classification (GTDB taxonomy): domain Bacteria; phylum Pseudomonadota; class Gammaproteobacteria; order Steroidobacterales; family Steroidobacteraceae; genus CAVXAE01. The sequence continues at coordinate 1,119,626 of CAVXAE010000001.1, forward strand.
ACGGGTGTGAGCTTCATGCCGCTGTGGATGGCTGTGAATCTTGGGCACTACATCGTGGTGCCGGCCCAGGGCGATCCCGTCATCTTCGAATACGGCGGAGCGGAATTCCGCGCGAAGCCTTTCTGGCCGGATGTGCGCCCGTCCATTTTCTGGCAGGCGCGGTTCACGGACGGCGCGTCGTCGAAGAAGGCCGCGCTCTGGGCGGCTGAGATAAAAGATGTTCTCGACCAGTGGGGGGTGTCCGATGCGCAGATCGGCATCGACGCGCTGGATTACTTCGGTTTCACCGCCCTGCAACAGCTGGGCCTGAATCTCACCGATGCGGATGATGCGATCGAAGCGGCGCGGACCATCAAGACCTTCGATGAGATCGAGCTGATGCGCCAATCCTGCGCCGTGGCGGAAGCGGCGCTCTTCGACATGGAGCGGGCCATCCGCCCCGGCATCTCGGAGAACGAGCTGCTCGCGATCTACTGGCACCGCATGCTCGCGCTCGGCGGAGAGTATTGCTTCAGCCGGTTGATCGTCTCGGGTTGCAAGACCAATCCCTGGTTCCAGGAAGCCGGCAGCAAGCTCGTGCGCCCCGGCGACCTCGTCGCAATCGACACCGACATGATCGGCCCGGAAGGTTACGCCTGCGACATCTCGCGCACCTTCCTTTGTGGTGGCATTGCCAGCGCCCAGCAGAAGGAGGCGTACAAGGTGGCGCATGATTTCATTCAGGGCTGCATCGAGTTGATCAGGCCCGGCTTGAGTTATGCCGATTTCGTAGCGCGATGCCCCGACATCCCCGATGCCTACAAGGCGCAGCGCTATGGCGTGATCGTGCACGGTATCGGCACTGACGATGAGCCGCCGAACATCCCGTTTCCCGGAGACCCTTACACGGACATGTATGAAGGGGAATTCAAGGAAAACATGGTGCTCGCCGTGGAGTGTTATGCCGGCAAGGTTGGAGCGCAGGATGGAGTCAAGCTGGAAGATGAAATCCGGGTGACTGCCGACGGCGCGGCGGTGCTGTCCCTGTATCCCTACGAGGCAAAATTATTGTGAGGGTGCGAATATTTCTGACTGCCGGCGCAGTGATGCTGGCCGCCATCGGCTCGATGGCGCACGCGCGCGATCAGGCCGCCGGCCCAGGCGATCCGGTCGTCAAGGATGAGACGCAATTCGATTCGATGCGCCCGGTCGCGAGGGAAATGCAGGCGAGCGTTCCCGACGGTTTCGTAATCGCATCCGTCGGAGACATGATCATCTCGCGCCCGCTGTCACAGTACGCGGCGCGCATGCCGGCCTTCCGCGCCGTGGTCGAGCGCCTGAAGAAAACCGATGTCGCCTTCGGCAACCTGGAGACGACCCTCTTCGATCCGCGCTCGTTCAAGGGCTCGCCGTATTCATGGGACGGCGACTGGACCAATGCATCGCTCCCTGCGGTTGCGCAGGATCTGCGTGACATGGGCATCGGAATCGTCTCCCGTGCGAACAACCATGCCATGGACTGGGGCATCGAGGGCATGCTGGAGACCGGGAAGTGGCTCGACGAAGCCGGCATCATTCATGCGGGGGCCGGTGAAACTCACGGACTCGCGCGGGCGCCGCGGTATCTGGAGAGCGCCTCGGGGCGCATCGCGCTGGTCTCGCTCGCGTCAACCTTCAGGCCCACGTCTGAATCTCTACCGGTATCGGGCGCCGCCCCCGGCCGCGCAGGCATCAGCGCGCTGCATTTGACCTCGGTGGTCAATCTGCCTGCCGCGGCAATCAGGTCCCTCGCGGAAGCCCAATGCAAGACGTACGGCAAGCACTGCGGCGAAACGCCGGCCACGCTGCGCCTTTTCGGCACCGAATACAGACAAGCCGCCGGCTTTTCGTACGAACATGAAATGGACGCCGACGATCTCATCGAAATCTACCGGAGCATCCGCTCCGCACAGCAGAACGCGGATTTCGTCATCGTCTCGATTCATGCGCACGAATGCTCGACGGGTTGCGATGACGAGAACGCTCCGCGCGGCGCGGCCCATTTCCTGAAACAGCTCGCACGCGACGCCATCGATTCCGGCGCGGACCTTTTCGTCGTCACCGGGAATCACAACCTCGGCCCCATCGAGGTTTACGACTCCCCTGCGCGGGGCCACCGGCCGATCTTCTACGGGCTGGGAAATTTTTTCTGGAGCGACGTGCAGGAGCTGCTGCCTCACGATCTTTTCCGGGGCAACCGCGCACTGCTCGCCAAAGCCTGGAAAGATCCGGCCAGGGCGACCGAATACGATCTGACGGCGCCGCTCAACGAGGCGTCCTTCGCCAATGCATTCACCTTTCAGAGCGTCATCGCCAGCTGCCGCTTCGACGGCAATCAGTTGTCCCGGATCGAGCTGCATGCCGTGGAAGAGGGATATGGAGCGCGGCTCCCCGAAAGCGGAATTCCGCGCGCGGTCACCGATGCCGCCGCGGCCTCCGCCATTTTCAGGCAGATCGTCGAGCAGACCCGGCAATTCGGCCTGCCGCAATTGAAGGTCAGCTATGCTGAAGGTACTGCCGTCATCCGGCCGTGACAGGAGCCTTGCGGTTGAGTAACTCGTCGGTAATGTCGTTTCGTTCGAGCAGTCAGCCGGGATATTCGAGTGAGGTGAGCGCTCATCCGGCGCGCGTGCTCGCTCGCAAGCTGCCTAGGGAAATCGGCGTGCGCTTCGCAACCGAAGCGTGCACGGTGCAGACCGACGAAGGGCTGGTTCACGCAAGGCCGGGTGATGCGATCATGACGGGAACCGCGGGAGAGCACTGGCGGGTCTCGAGCGCACACTTCGCCGAAAGATATCGTCCGGTCCCGCCCACTGCTGCCGGCGAATCCGGCCAATACGTCAGTCTCAGCAATGTGATCATGGCGCTGCCCATGTCGGAGAGCTTCGAGGTGGTGCTGGCCGACGGCATCTCCCGCCTGAGCGGCAAGCCGGGCGACTGGCTCGTCGACTATGGAGACGGAAGCCTCGGCATCGTGTCCAGGGCGATCTTCGCCACGACTTACGAGATATTGGAATAGCCATGGCGTTGCATCAGGCCATTCAGCGTCTATTGCTGCTCGGAGTGCGCCTGGAATCGAGCGCGCCTGCGGCGCCCGTGCGACCGCCGGAGCGCCTGGCCCCGCTGATCGAAGCCATCGAGCCCGAGCACCGCAAGTTCGACGAGCTGGCCGTTCATTACGGGCACCGCTACAGAAGCGGTTTCTGGGCCATATATCTGCTGAGCGCGGTCGCCGTGCTGTGCGCCGTGATGCCGCTCGCGCTGGGCTGGGACAACACGCGAAACGAGTTTCATCCTTTCGCGCCTGTTTGGGTCATCGTCGAGGTGATTCTCATCGGCGCGGTGAGCACCATCTATTGGGTGGGCCACAAGAGAGACTGGCAAGGGCAATGGCTGCGCGCCCGTACCACCGCTGAGCTCGCCTGGTATTTGCCGATGCTGGCGCCGCTGCTCGATTTCAATCTGCCGCATACGGAAGTCAACTGGTATGTGCGGGCGCTCGATCCCGGCCAGCATTTGCGCGCGGCCGATGATTTCTCCGCACTGTGCGCCCGGGTGGAGCCGCTGGCGCGCAAGCGGCTATCGAATGCATGGTCCGACCCGGCGTTCGTAAACGGCTACATCAACTGGACGCTGGGCATACTCGAGCAGCAGCGTTCGTATCATCGTCGCGTGGCGGCAAAGCAGCACGCCTTGCGTCACCGCGTTCATTCGATCAATGCCGCGCTGTTTGGGCTGACCGCGCTCGCAGCGATCCTGCACCTGGTCGTTCACTCGTTGTTGCTGTCGCTGGTCACGACGTTCTTCCCTGCGCTCGGCGCTTCGCTGCACGGCGCATTGGCGCAATCCGAAGCCTATCGTCTCGGCTCGACGTCCGAACGCCTCTCCCGCGAGCTGGGCATCGTGATCGAAGAGATCCAGGCCAACAGGGCAGCGGCCGTTCCCGCCGAAGGCATCGTTGCGCTCAAGGCCTCAGTCGAAGCGGCCATCGAACTGATACTCGAGGAACATCAAGACTGGAATCTGCTGGTGCGCCCGCACCACCTGCCGCTGGCCTGAGCGCGCGGGCGCTAGAGCAACACCAGCTGTCGTCCCAGAGATTCCGTCTCCACGTTCAAAAGGCGCAATCTTCGCTCGAGGCATTCGACGATGCGTTCCCGCTCGGCCATGCGAGCCGCCGTGCCCGTTTCCACCCAAGCGGAGATTACCATCACCGGCAAGCGGTGTTCATCGCGATGAATTTCCCGAATCCAGTCGTACAGCGGGCGCAACCTGGGCGACTTCACCCACCACGGCAATTCATCCGGTAGCCACAAACGCGCCGTGCTCAAGTGCTGCAGGTATCGCCGCTTCGGTGAGCTCGTCTGCCCGATGTAGCGGATGTCGCGAACGTCGCGCGGGTCCGAAAGGGAATAGATCGCGCAGCCCTGTGCGGCAAGCCCCGAAGCGTCGACGAGATGCAGCGGCAGGTGCCGCCGGATGTGGCGGGCGAGCTCCTCTTTCTCAGCGGCGGGCTCAATCCGGGGCAGCCTTTCGAGCGTATGACCGATGCGGGACAATACTCGCGCCAGTCCGTACTTCCCGCAAATGAGACCGCGGGCTCAGCCGCGAGGTTGCCTGCATGAGGATTTTCGGTACACTCCGCGCGCGTCGGTCAGCCAGGAGTTTCTTACAAGATGATTCGTCGACAGGGATTGTTGGCGTTGCTGTCGGTTCAGGTTCTCCTGGCCGTGGTCTCGCCTTCCTGGGCTGCAACGCCCGCCGCAAAATCCAAGGATCCGGGCCTGCGCTCCAGCGCGGTGCTGGTGCTCGATACCAACCAGTCCTCGGTGCTGTATTCCAGGCGCGCCAACGTAGCCATGCCCATCGCTTCGATCACCAAGCTGATGACTGCACTCGTGGTGCTCGAAGCTGAGCAGTCGCTCGATGAGACCATCAAGATTACCGAGGAAGATCGCAGCCTCGCCAAAGGCACCGCCTCGCGGCTGGCCGTCGGCACGAAGCTCACGCGCGGCGACCTGATGCACCTGGCGCTGATGTCTTCCGAGAATCGGGCGGCCCATGCGCTTTGTCGCAGTTATCCGGGCGGTCTGGCTGCATGCGTCACCGCCATGAACAAGAAGGCGAAGGCGCTCGGCATGAAGAGCGCGCACTTCGTCGAGCCGACGGGGCTCTCATGCAAGAACGTGGCAAGCGCGAACGATCTGGCCAAGCTCGTCAACGCCGCCGCGAACAATGCCACGATCCGTGAATATTCCACGGGCAAAGACTACTCGGTGCGGCTTGGCGCCCAGTCCGTCGCCTTCCGGACGACCAACTCGCTGGTCGGCAGCTCCGCGTGGAACATCGTGGTGCAGAAAACGGGTTATATATCCGAAGCCGGCCGCTGTCTCGTGATGCAGGCCGTGATCGAAGGGCGGACCGTCGTGATCGTGCTGTTGAATTCGGTCGGGAAATACACGCGCACGGCCGATGCCCGTCGCGTCCGCAAGTGGATGGAAGCCAGCCTCAAGCCGGTCTGACTCGCCGTCACCATGCCGACCCCGACCACGCGCCGATGGTCCCGGCAACTTCCCTGAGCACCTGCGCATCGCTGCGCCCGCTGCGCGCCGGCACATGAAATGAATGGTTGGCCTCGGGGAAAAGCTTCAGCGTGGCGCGCTTCCCCAATCGACCGATGAGGGGCTCGAGCACCTCGAGCTCGGCAAGCTCATCGCGAGTGCCCTGCAGGAAAAGCATCGGGATACCCACCTTGAAAAGATGCTCGGCGCGCTGCTCCGATGGCTGCTTGGCGGGATGCAAGGGAAAGCCCAAAAAAGCGAGACCAAGCACACCGGCCAACGGCAGCTCGGCCTGGGCCTGTGAGCTCATGCGGCCTCCGAACGAGCGACCCCCTGCGATCAATGGAAGGGAAGTGCGGCGCGAAGCCTCCGCAACGGCTGCCCGAACCGTTGCATGGCAGAGTTTCGGTGGGTCCGGGCGCTTAGACCCGCGCTCCATGTAGGGAAATTGATACCGCAGGGTCGCGACGGCGAGGCCCGCCAGCTCGGATGCCATCGACTCCAGGAAAGCATGGCGCATGCCCGCGCCCGCTCCGTGTGCCATTACGAAGCATGCCCGTGCATCGGGCGGGGCGTGCCACAGGCCGGACACGTGAACGGTCGGGCTTACGGCGATCGTCAGGGATTCAGTGGCAATCTCTTTCGTCATCGGCATACATTATCGCCAAAAGACGAACCAGACCTTGAAGGAAACCGAGCATGCACGACCAGTACACCCGACGCGGAGTGATCCAGACGGCGGTTGCCGGAATTGCCGCCGGTGGTTTGTTTGCCTTTGCCCGCGACGCGCGCGCGGCCACGGGGTCGGGAATCGCGAAGCGCGCCATTCCGCGCACAGGAGAGATGCTGCCGGTAATCGGCATCGGTACTTCGCGCGTATTCGACATCGGCACGGATGCGGCAGAGCTGGATCCGCGACGCAAGGTGCTGGATGCAATGATTGCCGGCGGTGCGACGCTGATCGACACGGCGCCATCCTACGGCCGCTCCGAAGGCGTCGTGGGCCAGCTTCTGGCCGAGCGCAAGCTGCGGGACAAGTTCTTCGTCGCCACCAAAGTGGGAGTGAAGGAAGTGCCTCAGCAGCGAACGGAGATGGCCGGTTCCCTGGAGACTCTCGAGACGGCTAGGGTCGACCTCATGCAATTGCATAACGTGCGTACGTCGGACACCCGCCTCGATTTCCTGCGCGAGTTCCAGAAGGCGGGGAAAGCTCGCTACATCGGCATCACCCACTGGATGGATTCCTCCCACGACGTGCTCGCCGACGTGATCGAGCGCGAGAAGCCGGACTTTCTGCAGATCAACTATTCGCTCGATGCGCGCGATGCCGAAAAGCGCCTGCTGCCGGTCGCGAAACACAATGGCGTGGCCGTGCTCATCAACGTGCCCTTCGGGCGCAACCGTCTCTTCAGCGCCGTGAAGGGCAAGGAGTTGCCGGCCTTTGCGAAGGAGATGGGTGCGGCGAGCTGGGCGCAGCTGTTCCTCAAGTTCATCCTCGCGAACGATGCCGTCACCTGTATCATTCCGGGGACGGGCGATCCCCGGCATGCGCTGGACAACATCGCGGCGGGCACCGGCCCGATGCCAACGGCGGCGCAGCGCAAGCAAATCCTCGACTACTGGAACGCTGGCAATTGGAGCAATACATGAGCCGTCACCTCCTATCACTCGCCTCGGCCGCACTGCTGTTCGCCGCGTTCGGCTCCGCTTGCGGCGCAGGGGACGCATCGACATCGAGAACGATCGGCAAGGCCTTCGTCGTGACCGCCGTGACGAAGTTCGACGAGCCCTGGGCCATGACCTTCCTGCCGGATGGCCGGCTGCTCGTCACCGAGAAGAAAGGGCGCGCTGAAGGTGTTTGCGATTGGCGGGAGCAGCACCGGAACGATCAGCGGCGTGCCGAAGGTCGACTACGGCGGCCAGGGCGGATTCGGCGACGTGGTGCTGCATCCGCAGTTCGCCGACCAACGACTGGTCTACCTGAGCTATGCGGAGGCGGGCGAGGGCGACACGCGCGGCGCGGCGGTCGCGCGCGCCACAGCTCGACCTGGACGAGAAGGGCGGCGGCGCGCTGTCAGACCTGCAGGTGATCTGGCGCCAGGTGCCGAAGGTCGAGCGGCCACGGCCACTACGGCCATCGCATCGCCTTCGGGTCCGGACGGGACATGCTGTGGATCACCTCCGGCGAACGCCAGAAGTTCGACCCCGCGCAGGACATGAAATCGAACCTCGGGCAAGATCATGCGCCTCAACGACGACGGCCGGCGCGCCGAGGACAATCCGTTCGCGAAGCAAGGCGGCGTCACCGCGCAGGTCTGGTCGCTCGGCCATCGCAACCTGCTCGGCATCGCCTTCGATGCGCAGGGGCGGCTGTGGGAGCACGAGATGGGGCCCAAGGGCGGCGACGAGCTCAACCTGATCGAGCGCGGCGCCAACTACGGCTATCCGATCGTCTCCAACGGCGATCACTACGATGGCAGGACGATTCCCGATCACGACACGCGGCCGGAGTTCGACGCGCCGCAAGCGTCAGCTGGAATCCGGTGATCTCGCCGGCGGGCCTCATCATCTATGGCGGCAACGTCTTTCCGCAATGGCAGGGCGATGCCTTCATCGGCGGCCTGTCGTCGCAGTCGCTGGTGCGCATCGAGTTCGACGGCGCGAAGGCGCGCGAAGCCGAGCGCTTCGACATGGGCGAGCGCATCCGCGAGGTGGAGCAGGGGCCGGATGGCGCGCTGTGGCTGCTGGAAGATGAAGACGACGGCTCGCAAGGACGCCTGCTGAAGCTGACGCCCGTCAGCTGACCAATAATTTCTGAACTGGGGAGACTCCGTATGAAAATCGCTGCGCTTTGTGGCGCGTTTGCCGTGGCCGCGGGCACGCTGGCCTTTGCGGCAGCTCCGGCCGAGATCCTGATTCCCGGTGCAAACCTGTACACAGAGAGCATCACGTCCGCAGCTGACGGTTCCATCATCGTCGGGACCATGGGCCCCGGTGCGATCTATCGCGCGAAGCCGGGAGCGGGCACAGCCGAAGTCTGGATCAAGCCGGGGACCGGCGGCATGGCGAGCGTGCTGGGTGTCCTTGCGGACGACAAGGCGAACACGCTCTGGGTCTGCTCATTCACGGATGGTCCTGAGGGCACCCGGAAGCCTCCATCGACCTTGCACGCCTTTGACCTCGGCACAGGCGCGCCGAAGGGCAAGTGGCCACTGCCCACCGCCGGGGCGATTTGCAATGACATCGCCGTGGGCGCGGACGGCACGGCATATGTTTCCGATTATCGGAACAACCAGGTCGTGAAGCTCGCGCCGGGCGCGAAGGCACTCGAGGTCTGGGTGGGCACCGGCCCACTAGGTCCAAAAGACAGCGGCGCCGATGGCATCGCCGTAGTGAAGGAGCGCGTGGTGGTCAACACCATAGGGACCAGCAAGCTGTTCAGCGTCCCGATCGGTGCCGACGGCAAAGCGGGCACCGCCGTCGAAGTGAAGCTCGACCGTCCGCTGAAATCTCCCGACGGGCAACGAAGCCTGGGCGAAGACGCCATCATCGCAGTGGACGAAGAAGAAGGCGGTCGTGTGGTCAGAATTGCGCTGGGTGGTGAGAATTTCGGCTCGGGCAAGGTCACGACATTGCAGGCGGGCTTCCCGGACGGGCCTGCTTCGGTCACGGTCGCCGGAGACACGGCATATGTGATCGAGGCGCAGTTTGCGGCGGCAGACAAGAAGAAGGAACGAAGCCCTTCAAGGCCAAGGCTGTGAAGCTCGCGGCAAGCACTTCAACCGCGTGCACCGGCGACGACAGCGGCCTGAGCCTCCCGCCCGGCTTTTGTGCGAATGTGTTTGCGGACGGCATCGGGCATGCGCGGCACATGGCCGTATCGCCCAGTGGTGTGGTGTATGTGAACACCTGGAGCGGCGAGTACTACGGCAACGGGCCGCTTCCCGCGGGAGGTTTCCTGGTCGCGCTGCAAGACAGCCAGGGATTCGGCAAGGCGGACACGATTCGCCGCTTCGGCGAAACCGTCGAGAGCGGCGGTACGGGCGGAACCGGCATCGCCCTATATAGAGAGTATCTCTACGCGGAGATCAACGACCGCATCGTGCGCTACTCCGTGTCCGCGGGCGATCTCGTACCCAAGGGCCAGCCGGAAGTCGTCGTTTCGGGCCTTCCCCTCGACGGCGAGCATCCCATGCATTCATTCGCCATCGATGCCGCCGGCATGATGTATGTGGTCGTCGCTTCTGCGACCAATTCCTGCCAGAAAGACAACCGCGAGCTCAATTCGCCGGGGCTCACTCCCTGCCAACAGCTCGAGACGCGAGGCGGCATCTGGCGCTACGACGCCAACAAGCTCGGCCAGAAATTCTCACCCGCTGAGCGATACGTCGCCGGCATCCGCAATGGCGAGGGCATCGCAATCGATTCGTCCGGCCAGGTCTACTCGACGCAGCATGGCCGCGACCAGCTTGCGGAGAACTGGCCGAAGCTCTACACGCGAGAGCAGGGCGCCACGCTGCCTGCGGAAGAGATGCTCCGTATCGAAAAAGGTGCAACCTACGGCTGGCCGCACTGCTATTTCGACCCCCGCCAGGGCAAACTGGTGCTCGCGCCGGAGTACGGCGGTGATGGCGGCAAGGCCGTCGGTCTGTGCGCGAAGCGAAACGCGCCGGTCGCGGCCTTCCCGGCGCACTGGGGCCCGAACGCGCTAATGTTCTATCAGGGCGCGCAATTCCCTGCGCGCTACCTCGAAGGCGCATTCATCGCTTTCCATGGATCGTGGAACCGCGCGCCGTTCCAGCAGGCGGGGTACAACGTGGTGTTTCAGCCGTTCAAGGACGGCAAGACAGCGCCCGGCTGCGAAATTTTCGCCGACGGATTCGCCGGTGCGAACAAATCTCCCGAAGGCGCGGCGTATCGCCCTTCCGGCCTGGCGTATGGCCCCGGCGGAGCGTTCTACATTTCAGATGACGTGAAGGGTCGCATCTATCGGGTCGTGTATCGCGGTGACCCGGCGAATTCTGCGCCCGGCGCGGCTTGCCCCAGTGCGTCGGCGCCGCCGGAGGCCGTTCCGCAAGCCGCGAATGCGATGGCATCCGATCTTCCCGTGCCGCCCGGCTCGACCCAAGAGATCGTTGCGCTCGGCGCCGATCTATACCGATCTTTGGGTGACGGACCCACCATGTGCACCGCGTGCCATGGCAGCGCGGCAAATGGCAGCACGCTCGGGCCGGATCTCACGGACGATCTATGGCAGTGGAGTGATGGCAGCCTCGCAGGCATCGCCAAGTCGATCGTTGACGGAGTGGCGCAGCCGAAGAATTTCCGTAATCCAATGCCGCCCATGGGCGGCTCGCAATTGACCGCGGAGCAGGCGAACGCGATGGCGGCGTACATCTGGGCGCTGGCCCAGACGCACTAGATCCCGGGCATGCCCTAAGCGGCGACGCTCTCATCGTCGATCGCTTCGGTCTTCTGCGTGGCTTCCAGGGCTAGCGAGCTCGCAGCGGCCTGCTGCGGCTTGCCCTTGAGCTTGATGTTCAGGCGCAGCTCGTTGGCGGAGTCGGCGTTGCGGATCGCCTCGTCGTAAGCGATGGCGCCCTCGTTGTAGAGCTCGAACAGCGACCAGTCGAAGGTGCGCATGCCCAGCTCCTGCGACTTGGCCATGATGGCCTTGATCTCGTGAAACTCGCCCTTGAGCAGCTTGTCGGTGACGATGGGCGTGTTGAGCAGGATCTCGATGGCGGCCTTGCGGCCCTTGCCGTCGACGGTCTTCACCAGCCGCTGCGAGATGATCGCGCGCAGGTTGCTCGACAGGTCCATCAGCAGCTGCTTGCGGCGCTCCTCCGGGAAGAAATTGATGATGCGGTCGAGCGTCTGGTTGGCGCTGTTCGAGTGCAGCGTGCCCAGGCACAGGTGGCCGGTCTCGGCGAAAGTGATCGCGTGCTCCATCGTCTCGGTATCGCGGATTTCACCGATCAGAATGACGTCCGGGCGCCTGACGCAGCGTGTTCTTGAGCGCGTTGTGCCAGGAGTGCGTGTCGATGCCGACTTCGCGATGCGTGATCAGCGACTGATGCGACTGGTGCACGAACTCCACCGGATCCTCGACGGTGACGATGTGCCCGGCCGAAGTAACGATTGCGGTGATCGATCATCGCGGCGAGCGAGGTCGATTTGCCCGAGCCCGTGGCGCCGACCACCAGCACCAGGCCGCGCTTGGTCATGATGATTTCCTTGAGGCTCTCCGGCAGGCCGAGCTTGTCGAGATGCGGGAATTTCGTTGGCGATGGTGCGGATCACCATGCCGACGTTCTGCTGCTGCATGAACACGTTGACGCGGAAGCGCGAGACGCCGGGCACCGAGATGGCGAAGTTGCACTCGAGCTCCTTCGCGAATTCCTCGCGCTGCCGCAGGTTCATCAGCGCGTTGGCCAGTTCCCGCGACACATCGCCGGTGAGCTTCTGGCTCGGTCAGGGGCTGCATGGTGCCCCTGCAGCCTTCATGCTGGGCGGAAAGTCCTTGGAGATGAACAGGTCCGAGCCGCCGTGCCTTGGTCATGGCCGTCAGCAGCTTGATGATGTGACTTCTGGCCTGTTCTTCAGTCAATCCAGCCATCGATGCACCCGCGACGCGATATGAGGCGCGTAATCCTAGCGAAGTAAAATCACCGGAAAATGGTAGTGGGTCTCGGTATGGCAATGAGTCCGCGCCTCAGGGCGGCATGGCGCTCACAGGCTGCAGGAGATCACGCCTCGCAGGCTGGTACGATCCACCCATGCGCCTAGGCTTCGAACATAGCTACCTCGCCCTGCCGCCCAGGTTCTACGCGCGGGTGAGTCCGACCCCCGTCGCCGATCCACGCCTGGTGGTCTTCAACCGGCCCCTCGCTACGGAGCTTGGGCTCGACCCGGACGCCCTCGAGCCTGAAGCGGCGGCGCTCTTTTCCGGAAACCAGCTGGCCGAGGACGCGAGCCCACTCGCCATGGCCTACGCGGGGCATCAGTTCGCGCATTTCGTTCCGCAGCTCGGCGACGGGCGCGCAATTCTTCTTGGCGAGATCAAGGGGCGCGACGGCGTTCTCCGTGACATCCAGTTGAAGGGCTCCGGCCTCACGCCATTTTCCAGGGGTGGTGATGGTCGCGCGGTGTTTGGACCGATGCTGCGCGAGTACCTCATCAGCGAGGCGATGCATTCGCTAGGCATTCCAACCACACGATCTCTCGCGGTCGTCACCACAGGTGAGCATGTTTTTCGTGAAACCGCATTGCCCGGCGCGGTGCTGACGCGCGTCGCAGCTAGTCACGTGCGCGTCGGCACATTTCAATTCTTTGCTGCGCGAGGTGACCAGGAGGCCCTGCAACAGCTGCTGGACTACGTCATTGCGCGGCACTACCCGGATGCGTGCAACGCTGACGTGCCTGCGCTCGCCGTGCTCAAGGCCGTGTCGGAGCGGCAAGCCGCTCTCATTGCAAACTGGATGCGCGTCGGTTTCATCCATGGCGTCATGAACACCGACAACATGGCGATCTCGGGCGAGACCATCGATTACGGTCCGTGCGCATTCATGGACAAATACGATCCCGACACCGTGTTCAGCTCGATCGATCATCGTGGCCGGTATGCGTACGCGAATCAGCCCGCTATCGCGCAATGGAATCTGGCGCGTCTGGCGGAAACGCTTTTGCCGCTCATCGATGCCGACTCCGAGAAAGCGGCCGACGTGGCCGTGAAGGTGCTCGAGACTTTCATGGAGCGCTTCGATGCGCACTTCCTCGAATGGATGCGCCGCAAGATCGGGCTCGCATCGAAGCAGGAAGGGGACACCGAGCTCATCAAGCGCCTGCTCGCAGCAATGCAGACAGCTGGTGCGGATTTCACCCTGACCTTTCGCGCGCTTTCGAGCATTGCAGGGAACACGACTGAGCAGCGACGCTTGCTCGAACTGGTGGCAGACAGCGCTCTCATGGATGCCTGGATGCAGGAATGGCTATCGCGCCTTGAGCGCGATCCACAAAGCGCCGCGCAACGCGCAGCAGGCATGCGCGCCGTCAACCCGGCCTTCATTCCGCGCAACCACCGCATCGAAGCCGCGCTGAGCGCGGCTTCGGAGCGCGACGATCTGCAACCCTTCCAGGAACTGCGCGCAATCCTGCAGCGCCCTTACGATGAGCAACCCGAGGCCGTTTCCTACGCGCAACCACCCGAGTCGCCCGATGAGTCTTACCGGACTTTCTGCGGAACCTGACGCTCTTGGTGCTCGAGCGCATATGATGCGGCATCTTCTTCTGCCCGGATCGCCTCCATGAAATCCTCGAGAAGCGTTGCCATGTTGATGGTCCTCACGGCCCTGCCGATGCTGGCCGTCGCCGAGGATGAGCCCGGTTCTCGGGCCTTTCCGGAGTACTATCCCATGGCCACGCTCGGCGGCCAGTCACTGCCGTTCTCCGAAGCGGTGCGCGTCGGCAATACGCTGTACGTGTCCGGGCAGATCGGCAACGTTCCAGGATCGATGAAGCTGGTTGAGGGAGGGTTGGAGGCCGAGGCACGCCAGGCGCTCGACAACATCAAGGCCATCGTCGAGCGGCACGGGTCTTCGCTCGACCACGTCGTCAAGTGCACGGTGTTTCTCGCCGACATGAAGGACTGGCCGGCCTTCAACGGCATCTATCGTAGCTACTTCACCAAGAATCTGCCCGCGCGCAGCGCGCTCGGCGCCAATGGTCTCGCGCTCAATGCCCGTCTCGAAGTGGAATGCATCGCGGCGGTTGCGGCTTCCTGAGCGTTCGATACCGCGGGCGTGAGCTCGCTTGTGCGATTCGTGATTCCGCGCCATTGTATGCGCGTGGATACCACCGGTGCGCTGCTCGTAAAGCTTCGCAAGCTGCTCCGCAGCCGCGGACGCACGGTGGACGACACGGAAGACCTCATCCAGGAAGCGTTCTTGCGCCTGCAGCTCTATTGCCGGGAGCACAAGGTCGACAAGGCGGAAGCCTTCCTCGTGCGCACCGCGCTAAATCTCTCTGCCGACCAGGCCAGGCAGGAGCACCGGGTGTCGTTTCAGCAGGGGCTGCTCGAGACATTGCCGCTCATCGATCCGAGCCCGACCCCGGATGCGGTATACGCCGGTCAGAAACGTCTACATCACTGGAAGCAGGGGCTGCTCGCGCTCAGCCCGCGGCAGCGTGAGGTGTTCCTGCTCAATCGGCTCGAGGGCTACAGCTTTCCGCAGATTGCCGAGCGGCTGGGCGTCACGCTCAGCATGGTCGAGAAGCATGCAGCCAAGGCCGTCCTGTTTCTCGCGGACTGGATGAACGAAGAGGATTAGGGTGGGCGACATAGACAAGGCCGGCTTGAAAGACAGGGCGCGCGCGGCGCGCGCCGAGGCTTCGGCCTGGATAGTCCAGTTGCACGGGCCAAACCGGTCCGCGACAGTCGAGGCTGGGTTTCGCCAATGGCTGGCCGAGAGCCCGGAAAACGCCCGTGAATTCGAACGAGTGACCGAAGCCTGGGACGCTGGGTCGACTCCGGTGCCGGGCGTACCGCGCGTTCGCTACTGGCGCCCCCAATCGGCCGCGAGGGCATGGATGATCGCTGCGGCCATGGCGGCTATGGTCGTAGGCCCTGCCGCCTGGGTGTTCGATGCATTGTGGCTGAATCCGTCGTATGCCACGGGGCTCGGCGAACAGCGGATCGTGCGGTTGGCCGACGGCACCCGTGTCACGCTGAATTCCAATACGCGCATCTCTGTGTCCTATCGCGAGCGTGAACGGGCAGTGCGCGTCGATCGCGGCGAGGCCTACTTCGAAGTGGCGAAGGAGGCGATGCGCCCGTTCCTCGTTCACGCCGGCGTGCACCGGGTGCAGGCGCTGGGAACGGCCTTCATCGTGCGGCACGACGCTGAACACACCGCAGTCACGCTGGTCGAGGGAAAGATTGCCGTTTGCCTCGAAGGCGGGGAGGCCGCGAGCATCCCTGAAGCAGCCCAGGTACGCGCCGAATCCGCTGGATCGGCGGTGAAGGAAATCATCCTCACTCCCGGCGAGCGGCTGACCTTCGAAGGCCACACGAGGGCCAGGCTTGATGAGCCCCGGCTCGAGGCCGTCACGGCCTGGCGCCGCAGCGAGATCGTGCTCGACCGGACGCCCCTGGCCGATGCCGTCGTCGAGATGAACCGCTACGACCAGACGACCCTCATCATCGATGACCCCAAGGTGGCGCAACTGAAGGTCAGTGGCATCTACCACACAGGCAACAGCGAGACCTTCGCGACCATGATCGCCCACCTCTACGGCCTGGAAGTCGTGCGCCGGAACGGGCTGATCAGCCTCGAAGCACCGGCGCAAACCGCCGCCAGATAAAAAATCTTCGGAAGGACGTGCGGTGCGGGGGGACGAAAACAGTCTACTCCTTGATGAGCCGTGCTTCGGCTAGCAGCGCCGCTGTAGTGCCGGCGCGACACAGTGACCAGGGGAGAACAAGATGACTGTTCTGCGTAACGGGCTGCTCGCCGCAGCCACGCTCTGCTTTCTGGGAACAATCGCCATGGCCGCACCTATTGGCCAGCCGACCTACCAGTTCGACCTGCCGCAGCAATCGCTTGCCGATTCGCTGCGGGCCATAGGCCGGCAGACCACCATGAACATTCTCTTCGAGCCGCAGACGGTGGAGAACCTTACGGCTCCGCCGCTGCAGGGTCTCCTGTCGCCCGAAGAAGCCATCAAGCGAGTTCTGTCGGGCACGAACCTCGTGGTCGAACAGACCGCAACCAACTCGATGTTGGTCGCTCCCCCGCAGCAGGCTGCCAAGGCGTCGGGTACCGCCGATGCGCGGATGTCCACGGGGGGTGGCTCGTATCTGAGGCTGGCCCAGGCGGACCCGGCGCAACCCGCCGCTACCCCGGCGAGCGCGGCCGCACAGGAAAGTTCGACTCCGGCCGGTACGGAGCCGGCCGAACAGAAGCTGCCGCCGGCGCAGAGCGAGGTGGTGGTCACCGGCTCGCGCATCGCGCGTCCCGATCTCGAGAGGCTGCAGCCCACGCAGGTCATCTCATCGAAGACGTTCGACGAGCGAGGCTACAACGACGCCGGCCAGGCGCTGAGTGAGCTGCCGTCGTTCGGCATCCAGCCGGTCAGCGCGGCCAACACCCAGGCGTCCTTCGGCATCGCGCAGAGCTTCGTGGATTTCTACGCTCTGGGCTCGCAGCGCACGTTGACGCTCGTCAACGGCCGCCGGTTCGTCTCGGCGAATACGCCGAGCCTCTTCGGGCCGGCTGCTCCTGGGCAGCAGGTCGATCTCAACGTGATTCCCACCAAGCTCATCGACCGCATCGAGACCATTTCGGTGGGTGGCGCACCGATCTACGGGTCGGACGCGATCGCGGGCACGGTCAACATCATTCTGAAGCAGGACTTCGAAGGTCTCATCGTGGACGCGCAGGGCGGAATCACCGAGCGCAGCGACGTCGAATCCCTGCGGTTCCGCGCCCTCGGCGGAACGAACTTCATGAACGATCGGGCCAACGTCACTCTGGTCGCTGAATATTCCAAGGCTCACGGCCTCACCGGGCTGGATCGCAGGGTCTACGCGGAGGACCTCGGCTTCCTCGCTCCGTTCATACCGGGGCAATTCACCACGGTGCTGACCCCTGACAACCGCGTCGCCTCGATCAATACTTCCGGCGTTCCGCTGGTCGACGATATCTTCAATCCCTTCCCCGGCGCGCCACCCGGAGCATTCGGAGTGACGGGGCCGGACGGCGAGTTGCTGGCTTTCTCGCCCGGCAATAGCAACCTCGTGACTTTTCAGCCGGGATTGGAGACCGGCAACCCGGTATTCCGGGAAGGGGGCGACGGGTTGAGCCTCGCCGCGGTGAGCAATCTCCTGTCACCGCTCGAGCGCAAGAATCTGGACATGCTGAGCCACGTGGACATCACGGATTCCACCCGGTTCTTCGCCGAAGCCTGGTTCTCGGAGACCGATGCTACGAACCTGGTGGCGCAACCGGCTTACAACAGTGGCTTCTTTGGTGCCGCGGGCGATCCCGCCGGCAACCTGGTTATCAAGCTATCAAACCCCTTTCTGCCCGCTGCATCGCGTGCGCTTATCGCGGATGCGCTCGCGGCATATGCGCTGGCGCCGCCGTTCGGCGTCATCCTCGATCCGAACTGGTCACCGGACCAGTTCTACCTCGCCCGCGCCAACATCGATCTGCAATCCGGGCGTGCGACCGCAAACCAGCGCGTCGCCAGGGGCGTGGTGGGCTTCAGTGGTGAGATGGACCTCGGCGGTCGCTCGTACAACTGGGAAGTCGCGGCCAACTACGGGCGCTCGCGCGGCACGCAGAGGGCACCATCGCTGGTGGTCCAGAATTTCTTCAATGCGATTGATGCCGCCGTCGATCCGGGCAGCGGTGAAATCGTCTGCGCCGCCTCGCTGACGACGGGAGGTGTGCAGTCCGCTCCGATCTCGACCGAGTCGAGCCAGTGCGCGCCGCTCAATCTCTTCGGGCTGGGATCCCCGAGCCAGGCGGCGCGCGATTACGTCACCCACATCGCCGAGGCCACCTCGACGCTCACGCAACGCGATGTGACCGCAAATCTGAGCGGCGGCCTGTTCGCCCTTCCCGGAGGCGAAGTGAAGGCTGCGCTCGGCGTGGAATATCGCAAGGAAACGGCCGCGTTCAATCCTGACGAGTTCTACGAGCAGGGGTTCGGAAGCGGCGCGCCAATAACGGGAATCAAGGGAGACTTCAATACGAAGGAAATCTACGGCGAACTGCTCGTGCCGGTCGTGGCCGCAGAGCAGGGCATACCGCTCGTGCGTTCCTTCCAGCTCGAAGGCGCCGTCCGCAGGGTGGACAACTCCGTGGCCGGTGCTGCAACCACGTGGACGGCGGGCTTCCGCTGGGCCCCGGTCGATGACCTGCAGTTCCGCGCCAACCACACGAAGTCGATCCGCACGCCGGCGATCACCGAGCTCTTTCTGCCGACCTCGCAGTTCTTCACGTTCGCCAACGACCCGTGCGATCAGACGTTCATCGATCAGGGCACGGCGCCGGCGACGCGCGCGGCGAATTGCGAGGCGGAAGGCATCCCACCAGGATTCACGTCCAACATCGTGAATGCCAGCTCACTGGCCAGCCAGTCGGGCAACGCGGCCCTCAAGAGCGAGGCCGCCGATGCCGAAACGTTCGGGGTGATCATCCGCCCGCGCTGGATTCCCCGGCTGAACGTCACGGCCGACTACATCGACATCCAGCTGGACAATGCGATCGAGTCGCTCACCGCGACGGACATCATGGATGCCTGCTACGACGCGACGGACTACCCGAACAACGAGTCCTGCGGGCGAATCGACCGTGACGGGAATCACCAGGTCACGTTCATCCGCACGGGGTACGTGAACGCCGGCTTCCGCCAGTTCCAGGGCATCGCTTCGGCGGTGGACTACACGTTCGGCGGGGCATGGGGTTCCCTCGAGCTGCGGGCCAATCACCTCGCGACCATGAAGCTGGTCTCCAAGGTGGGCCTGGCCAGCCCGAACAACCTGGCGGGTGAGCTGACGTTGAACTCCAATATCGTGAGCAAGGGCTCGTTCAGCACCGATTATCGCAAGGGCCCGTTCTCCTGGTATCTGCAGGGCCAGTTCACCGGGTCGACCAAGTTCGACAACAACGACCAGGAGGATTCCAAAGACGTCCTGCGGGTCAAGCGGTGGTGGCTGTTCAATAGCACCTTCTCGTATGACTTCTCGAAGGACTTCACCACGCGCCTGATCGTGAACAACCTGTTCGACAAGGAGCCGCCAT
The DNA here is from genome assembly GCA_963759725.1 of uncultured Gammaproteobacteria bacterium. Lineage (GTDB taxonomy): Bacteria > Pseudomonadota > Gammaproteobacteria > Steroidobacterales > Steroidobacteraceae > CAVXAE01. The sequence goes on from CAVXAE010000001.1 coordinate 1,139,016, forward strand.
TCGCGGCGCTGGCGGGCACGGGCGGCAATTTCGCGAACGCGACGTCGCAGTATTTCTCGGGCGTTCTCGGCCGCAGCTACCTGCTCGCGGCCGAAATGCGGTTTTAAATGCCGGGGGGCCCCTTTAGACTCGCGAGGTGAACAACACCGCAAGACGAGCCAACCCCTGGTGGCAGCGCGAAGGGCTCGACGTCCTCGACGGACGCCTTCGCTTTTGCGGCCGTGATGCCGAAGCCATCGGGCGCGAGCTCGGCACGCCGCTCTACGTTTACGATCCGGAACGGCTGGCGGCGAACATCGGCCGGATGCAGGCCGCCTTGAGTCGCGCCGAACTGCCGCACCGCGTGCATTACGCGCTCAAGGCGAACCGGTCGCCGGAGTATCTCGCCCGTCTGCGGGCGATGGGCAACGTCGGTATCGACGTCTGCTCTCCAGAGGAAGTCACGCTCGCGCTCCATGCCGGATGGAAGCCGGAAGAAATTTCCTACACGGGCACGAATTTGAGCGAGCGTGACCTCGATGTGATCCTGGCCCAACCGATCATCCTGAATCTCGACTCGCTGAGTGCCATCCGTCGAGTCGGGCGGCGGGCTCCGGGGCGAGCCATTGGGCTGAGAATAAACCCGCAGATCGGCACGGGCTATTCCGCTCAGCTGACCTACGCAGGCGAAAAGCCCACCAAGTTCGGCATTTATGCGGACCGCTTCGATGAGGCGCTGGCGGTCGCGCGTGAGTGCAAGCTGGAAGTGCAGGGGCTGCATTTCCATATCGGCTCAGGCTGGCTGAGATCCGGACTGGAGACATTTCTTGAAGCCGTGCAACGTGGAGCGCAGCTCGCGCGCCGCGTTCCAGGATTGCGCTACTTCAATGTGGGTGGCGGTCTGGGTATCCCATTGCAGGCATCAGACCAGGCCGTCGATCTCGACGCCTACGCACAGGGGATCGCTCAACACTTCGGCCCGCTCGGCGTCACCGTGTTCACCGAGCCCGGCGACTACGCGGTCAAGGACTCCGCGATCCTGCTGGTCGAGGTCGTCACCGTCGAGGACAAGGGCGGTACCCGATTCGTGGGAGTCAATTGCGGGTTCAACGCCTTCAACCTGCCGGCCGTCTATCACTACCACCAGGAGATCGTATTGTGTCGCGCCGCCGATGCCCCGCCGACGATGACCTGCACGGTGGCCGGGCACATCAACGAGGCTGGCGACCTGTTCGCCGAAGAACGTCAACTCCCGGAGATCCTTGAGGGCGATTTGCTCGCCTTCATCAGCGCCGGGGGCTACGGGGCTGCGATGGCGTCGTTCCACTGCGCACGGCCGCCGGCGCGCGAATTTTTCGTCGGCGGTTGAGGAGCAAGGCTTATGCAATCCGGATTGGCATCATTTCGATTCGTCCTGCTGCTCGCACTTGGGCTCTCTCAAGATGCGATCGCCAAGCGTCTGGACATCTATTTCATAGACGTCGAGGGAGGCCAGTCCACACTGCTGGTGACCCCGAGCGGACAATCCTTGCTCGTCGATAGCGGTTACGCTGGCAATGGCACGCCGGGGTCCAAGCCGGGAAATCCGGCCCAGGCACGCGATGCGAACCGGATCGTCGCCGCGGCGCGCGATGCCGGTATACGCCAGATCGATTACCTACTGGTCACGCATTTCCATCACGATCACGAGGGCGGCGCGGCGGAGCTGGCTCAGCTGATACCCATTCGCACGTTCGTCGATCACGGCAGCGCGCCGCCTCAGTTCGGGCCGGATTTGATGGAGCCGTTCAACGCTTATGTTGCGACCCGCAATCGGGGTCAGCACATCGAGCCGAAGCCCGGCGACCGTTTGCCGCTCGCCGGGGTGGATGCCGTCGTCGTCAGCTCGGGAGGATCGACTCTAGCCGCGCCAATGGTCGGCGCGGGCGAACCGAACTCTGCTTGCGAGCCCTTGGCTCCTCCTCCCGCGGACCCGTTCGAAAACCCGCGATCGACCGGAATAGTCGTCACCTTCGGCAAATTTCGCTTTCTCGACCTGGGAGACCTGAGCGGGCAGCCGCTGTTCGATCTGGTGTGCCCTAAGAGCATGGTCGGGCCGGTCGATGCGTACCTGGTGGCTCATCATGGCGGAGACGACGCCGCCAGCCCCGCAACCTTCGCTGCTTTCAAGCCGCGGATCGCCATTCTCAACAACGGCCCGAGAAAGGGTGGTGCGGGAGCGATGTTCGACACGCTGCGCCGGGTGCAGAACCTGGACGATGTGTGGCAATTGCATCATTCCGAGGCCGCCGGCGAACGGAACTTCGCCGCGGAGCGGATCGCCAACCTGGATGAAAGCGCGGCCCACTGGATCAAGCTCAGTGCGAGCGAGGATGGAGCGTTCCGCGTGCTCAATGGACGCACGGGGAAATGGAAAACCTACCCGCCGCGCTGAACTTCCCGCGCCATCTCTGCGATATCCGCGGGGCGGGTGCGGCAGCAGCCTCCGATCCACTGGGCTCCAGCGCTGAGCCAGTCTGAAGTCCAAGCAGACAGCTGACTTCGGTGCGGCGCGCCCGCCCACTCGCGCGTTCCGGCATCCCAATGTTCTCCCGAGTTCGGATACACGACGATCGGTTTAGAGGTGCCCTTGCGGATTTCCTGAATGGCGTGAGTGACGATGCCGGGTTCGACGCAATTCACACCCACCGCAATGACATTGTCGATGCCGTCGAGAAACCGCGCGCATTCTTCCAGCGGCTCGCCGTGTGAAGTCAGCTCACCATCGCGAGACGTGAAGCTCATCCACGCCGGGCGATCGGGATGCCTTTGAAGCAGGTGTGCATATGCGCGCGCCTCATCGAGCGATGGGATCGTCTCGCACGCCAGCAGGTCGGCGCCTGAATCGGCAAGCACTCCAAACCTCACGGCATGAAAGTCGACGAGATCCTGCACGGACAGCCCATAGTCGCCGCGGTACTCGGAGCCGTCGTGAAGCGTCGCTCCGTATGGCCCGATCGAGGCTGCGACACAAAGGCGATTGCTCGATCTCCCGGAATCCTTCCGGAACCTGGAACGCGCTGATTGCGCCAGCGAGACGGAGCGTCGGAGCAGGGCAGTGGTTTCAGTGGCGCTCAGCCCAATGGCCGCGAACCCCGTGTAGCTCGCTTGATAGCTGGCCGAGATCGCGCACTCCGCACCGGCTGCGAAATAATCGTAGTGAACCTGCTCGATGGCCTCGGGGGCTTCCTGCAGCACCTTCGCCGACCAGAGCGGCCCCGAGATATCGAAACCTCGATGCTCGAGCTCCGTGGCGAGCCCGCCATCGAGAACAAAATGACCGGAAGGCGGCAGCACGGGATCGAGCATAATCAATTGCTCATGAGCAAGCACCCCGAATGGGATCTTCCCTCGCCTCACGTCCTGCCTTTGCAGGTCGAAGCGGGGGACATCGACGCGTACAGCCACGTCAACAACGCGGTCTACGTGACCTGGTGCGACCGGGTCGCGTGGGATCATTCTGCCGCACTCGGCTTGCCCATCGATCGTTGCGTCGAGCTGGATCGCGGCATGGCCGTGGTTCGCACCATCATCGACTACCTGCGCCCGGCCCTGCCGGGCGATTCGATTCTCATCGCCACATGGCTCATCGGTGGCCAGAGCCGGTTGCGCGTCGGGCGGCGATTTCAGATCCGTCGCGCCACCGGCGGCGAGACTCTGGCGCGCGCCGAGATCGAATACGCGTGCATCGAGCTTTCGAGCGGCCGCCCGGTTCGATGGCCCAAGGAATTTCTCGAGCGCTACCTGTGCCTGCCCGAGGTGCTCGAAGCCCTGCAGACAGTGTGACAGGTGTCTCAAAAAGCGGCCTGCCCGGCGCTCCACAGGCTCACGTTTACGCTGGCTGCAGTGCGCTTTTTCCGTGATGCACCAGAGTTTTAGCCCGTCATGTGACGCCCAATGCCTTGCGCGCGTTCGGTTTTACAGATAATCCCCCGAAGCTGCGGCCGCGCCGGCCGCGCCCCAGGTTTCTCGGAGCCGCATCGAAAGCCGTCGCTAAATGAAGCTACGATCCAAAGTCATTGCACTGATCCTGTGCCTGTCCGTCGTGCTGGGCATGGCGCAGTGGCTGGTGCAGCGGTGGATTCTGTTGCCCAGTTTCGCGGAGCTCGAGAGGCAGGCCGCCACCACCGATCTTCAGCGCGTCACCTATGCTCTCGAGCGCGACACCGAGCAGTTGTCCATCACCGCGCACGACTGGGCCAATTGGATCGAGGCCTACAACTTCGTGCGGGACGTGAACCCGGCGTTCATCGCGTCGAACCTGAAGCGCGAGTCCATCACGTCGAACCGGCTGAATGCCTTCGCCTTCATCGACCTGAACGGCCGCTTTGTCTGGGCCACTTCCAACGATCTCACGACGGCACAGCCGATCGAGATGGATTTCATTTCACGCGGGGAGTTGGCGGCGGGCCATCCGTGGCGTCAGGCATTGCGGGATGGCCGGCCGATCAGCGGATTGTTGCGCACCAGCCAGGGCCCGCTGCTCGCGGCCATGCAGCCCATTCTCGATGGCAGCAATACGGGGCCGCATCGCGGAATGGTGTTGATGGGCCGGTTGCTGACTCCGGAAATGGTCACGCAGATCGGCACGCAGGCGCACGTGGCTCTGACGATGACAATTCCAGGCGCCGCGCAACCTGTGAGTGTGGGGGCGGGCCGCCCAGTGCAGCTCGCGCGAGACACGCGGCTGGTGGAACAGGTCAACAATACGGTGCTGTTCAGGGATTTCAACGATGCCAGCGGCCTGCCACTGCTGACGATGCGAGTGGATGTACCGCGCACGATTAGCGCTCGCGGCCGCGGCACAGTGGCGTACGCATCTCTGTTCCTGCTCATCGCAGGCGCTGCGGTGCTCGTGCTGCTGATCGTGTTGCTCGGGCGAGCGGTGCTCGATCCGTTGACGCTTATCACGCGCCACGCGCGCAAGATTGGTTCGTCCGGGGATCTCACCTCCACGCTCGATCTGACCCGGCCGGACGAACTGGGCGACCTGGCGAGGGAGTTCGACGGAATGGTCGGGCGGCTCGCGGCGTCAAAGGCGCAGGCTGAAATGCAGGCGGCGCGCGCCGAAGCGGCCTCACGCGCGAAGACCGAATTCCTGGCGATGATGAGCCACGAGATTCGCACGCCGATGAACGGCATACTCGGCTGCGTCTCGCTGCTCCTCGACACGCCGTTGCGCTCGGAGCAGCGTGAGTTCACCGATACGATCCGTGTCTCGGCGGACAGCCTGCTCACCATCCTGAACGACGTGCTCGATTACTCGAAGATCGAGGCGGGGCGGATGAGCATCGAAGAAACAGTCTTTGATCTTCGCGCAACCTGCGAAGACGTGCTGCGGCTGTTGCAGCAGCCCGCGGCGCAGCGAGGCCTCAACCTGCAGCTCGTTTATTCGCCGGAGGTGCCGAAAGTCATCACGGGCGACCCGGTGCGCATCCGCCAGATCCTGCTCAATCTCACCGGCAATGCGATCAAGTTCACCGAGCGCGGCAGCGTGCGCATCGAAGTGTCGAGGTCCGAGGTTTCGCGCATCAAGATCAGCGTGGTGGATACCGGCATCGGCATATCGCCCGCGCAGCAATCGAAGCTCTTCGAGCGGTTCACGCAGGCCGACTCGTCGACGACGCGCCGCTATGGCGGCACCGGCCTGGGGTTGGCGATCAGCAAGCGTCTCGTGGAGCTCATGGGCGGGGAAATCAGCGTCTCGAGCACTCCCGGGCACGGTTCCACGTTTTCGGTCGTCGTCCCGTTGTTGCGTGCGCCGACCCAGTCGCAATCGGCAAGGGCGAGCCTGCCAGTGCTGCCGGAGCCTCCCGCGCAGCGACTCGAGCCTCGTCCGCACACGCCTGGCCGCCGGCTGCTGGTGGTCGAAGACAACCCCGTCAATCAGCGGGTCGCGCAGCATATGCTGTTGAAGCTCGGGCACACGGTTGACGTTGCGCAGAACGGTCGCGATGCGCTCGAACACCTGAGCGTCAACCGCTACGACCTGGTGCTGATGGATTGCCAGATGCCGGAGATGGATGGCCTGGAAGCCACGGTCTGCATTCGCGACCCGACCTCTTCGGTCCGCGACCATGCGATTCCCATAATCGCCATGACGGCCAATGCCTTCGCCGAAGATCGCGAGCGCTGCCTGGCGGTGGGCATGAACGACTTCCTCGCCAAGCCCGTCAACCGCTCGGCGCTGGCCGACATGATCGAGAAGTGGGCGGCGACGGAAGACTTAGAGATCTCGCAAGCCGGCTGATTCGCGCTTCAGGTTCTCCAGGAACTGCTGCAATTCCAGCTTCATCTGCGGCACGCGAGACTTGCCCGCTGCCGACATCACCCGCGCCGGCACGTTAGCCAGATTTTCCTCGAGCATCTTCGCGGCTTCAGGCCCTGTCGGGCTGCTGCCGTTGGATTCCACGAGCGCCATGATTCTTGCAACCCCTATGGCGCCAAGCCAATCCAGCGCATCCGCGTCGTGCAGGTAGATCGCCTCTGGGCCAACCGGGTCGCGATCGAACATATGCGTGCGGATGGCGCCGCGGACCGCATCGATCTTCGCCATTGGGAAGCCCGTATCTTTCAGGATCGTATCGACCAGGCAGGCGGCGACATCGGCGTGATCCAGCTTTGCATCTTCCCAGGGATCGAAGGCGGCGAGGTCGTGCAGATACGCCGCTGCGTAAAGCACGTCGTCGTCGAGCGTCACGTGGTCCGCTGAGGTGCTTCAGCCGCGCCGGCAGTAGTGGCCAGCGCGATAGTGAATACCAGGGTCATGAAAGCAGGTAGGGTGCGCATTCGGGTTCCTCTCAGCGGCGCCCAGTGTAACAATCGTCTCATTTGCGCGGGAAGCAACCTATGAAATTCGGCGTCCGGTTCATCGAATACCTCGGGTCGACGCCCGAGCTGCTGCGGCTCGTCGTCAAGGCAGAGCAGGCCGGGGCGAATTCCGTGTGGTTCCCGCATGACACTTTCATGCGCAACACGTGGGTTCTGACCACGGCCGCAGCGACCATGACCAGCAGGGTTCAGCTCGGCGGAGTGGCAATCAACCCCTACACCATGGACCCGTGCGAGATTGCCACTTACGCGGCGACACTCGATGAGCTTTCCGGCGGACGCTGCATCATCGGGCTCGGGATGCACACGCTCGACATGATTGGATGGACTGGGCGCGATACTTCCGACTACCTTGGCGTTACGCGCGAGGCCGTGGAGCTTGTTCGCATGCTGCTACGTGGGGAAGTGGCCGTGGCGCAGGGCCCGAATTTCCGCTGGACGGAGCAATGCTATCTGCGCTTCAAGCCTGTGCGCGCACAGATTCCCATTTACGTGAGCTCGTTCGGCTCACCATTTGGCGAGCTTGCTGGGGAAATCGGCGACGGCGCGCAACCAATGATCACTCCGCCGGCGTCGGCGGTGTTCATGGCAAGCGACATCGAGCGCGGCATTGCCCGCGTGGGGCGCGATCGATCGTCTTTCGTGATGTCCGGCTGCGCGTGGCTATCGCTTTCGGCGGAGCGTAGTGCTGCGGCGGCGAAAATGCGCCACATGGTTTCGTACTTCGGGCCGTATCTCGAGGAGCGGGCGTTGGCGACGGTTGGCCTGTGTCGCGCGGATTTTGATCCGATCAAGCAACGCATCGACGCTGGGGATTACGCTGGCGCGCAGGCTCTGGTCACGGACGACATGCTGCGGCTGGGCATCGTCGGAACGCCACGCGATGTGATTCGCCAGATAGAAGACCTAGCCGCGGCGGGCATCGATGAAGTGGGCTTTGGCGGCCCGCTCGGGCCGGACCCCGAGGCAGCGATCGAGCTGCTTGGGCGGGAAGTGATTCCGTATTTTCGCGGCTGACCTAGTTGATCTGGGGGCGCGACACCAACGCAATGTTCGCTATCAGCCCCGTCGTATCACAGCTGTGCGTCTTGTTTCGTCCGTAGCCCACGGCGAACGTGATCGCAGCGCCTTTCTCCAGGCGGATCTCGCCGGCGAACGTCGCATTGGGATGACGCCCCTGCACTTCGTGAAAGGTCTCATCGCCGCCATACCCTTCGATGAAAGCGCTGAACAACACCTTGGCATCCTGCAGGACATGCACATCCGTCGATGACATGTCGCCGCCGGTGTGAAGACCTGCAAACTTCGCGCTCACCCGGTAAGCGCCTGCCTCGGGAGCCACAAAGCGCAACAGGCTGTATTGGCCGGTGTTGCTTGCTTCCATTGCAATCTCACCCGCGCGAACGGCCCAGGAGCCAGGCACATAAGACTGCAAATGCTGGCGCTTGTTGAAGGCGATGTAGGGGTAGTGTCCCGCGCCGTCTTCTCCAGCCGGTTCCCAGAATGTGATGTCATTGTATGCACTGGTGTGCTTGTCCAGCCGGAACTGATCTGGCGCCAGCGACGCCGTCTCTGAATAGCCGTATTGCCAGACGCCGTATGGGTTCTCAGTGGCCGAGAAGTCGAATCCGGGATCAAAGGCCGTCGGTTCGGCAGCGCCCAGCGCGCCGATGCTCAGTAACACGCACAGGGTACTTGCGATCTTTCGATTAGCTCGTTGCATCACGCGTCCTGTATCGCTCGAAGTTGTTTCGCAAGTCGTTCGATTTTCCAGGTTAATATAGCCGATGGTTGGGAGCATCTGAAATTGCGCCGAATATCCACCGTGATCCTGTTGCTCTTGGCGTGTGCCACCATTGCGCGTGGAGACGGCATGACTAACCTGGTCGTATTCATGGGCGACTCCATCACCCACGGCTGGGCGGAGCAGCCTTTCATCAAGTCCCGTCCGCAATTCGTGGGGCGGGGAATCGGCGGACAGACGACTGCGCAGATGCTGGCGCGCTTTGAGGCCGACGTCATCGCTCTTAAGCCCGCCGTCGTGCACATCATGGGCGGCACCAATGATGTCGCCGAGAACATGGGCCCGCAAACGGACGAGCAGATCGAAGGCAATATCGAAAAGATGGCCGATCTCGCCCTTGCAAAGGGCATCAGGGTCATCCTGGCGTCCATCCCGCCTGCGGCCGATATTCCGTGGCATCCGGGGCTCAATCCCAATCCGAGAATCCAGCGGCTCAATGCCTGGATCCGCGAGTACGCGGCCCGGAGTGGGGCCATTTACGTGGACTACTGGGCCACGCTCGCGACTCCGGACGGCGCGATGAAGCGCGAGTTTTCTCCAGACGGTGTGCATCCGAATGCTCTTGGTTTTGCGGCGATGGAGCCGCCGGCCAGCTCCGCAATCGAGCAGGCGTTGATCCGTTAGCGTAAACCTCAATCTTGAGAAATGCATACGCGATATGCATAATTCCTTTCGCCGGGCCGCCACGACAAATGGAATCCTATGCGCAAGGAACATGACTTCAGCAAGGGCAAGCGGGGGGCAGTAATCGCTTCTCCCGGCAAAACCCGCATCACCATCATGCTGGATGACGACATCATCCAAGCTTTCCGCATGAGGGCCGAGCAGGCCGGGCGGGGCTACCAGACCCTGATCAACGATGTGCTGCGGCACTTTCTCAACCCTGAAGAACGCCCCATCACGGCAAAGATGCTGCGCAAAATCCTTCGTGAGGAACTGCGCGCCGCGTAGCCCGGCATACTTTGATGCCCAATTCGCACGCTGCTGCCCCTCGCGCTTTCACCACGCGAACCCGCGCGGGAAACACTCAAGGTGTTGCGCTGCGCAATGGCAGAAATGGCCACATTGCAGCGGATACTCGACTTCCACTCGCCAAACGCTTTCCCTAGACTGCTGTCAGACCCACTTCAGAGAGCGAGCCCAGGATGGCTGCCCTACCTCATTTCAAGGAGCACCCGATGGTTGAAGAACGACTGGCCCGCTTGGAGAGTCACGTCGAGCACGTTCAAGCCGACGTCAGTGAGATGAAAACCGATCTTCGCGGCCTTCACCTCAAGGTGGATGGCGTGAAGGATAGTATCGCTTCGCTCAAAGTGTGGTTTCTGCTCATGGCGGCAGGCCTGTTGGCCGTCATTGGCCGTGCGTTCCATTGGATGTGAGGAACCCGGGGCTGTGCTAATCCGGCCTGCAGAATCTGCGGATCAAGATGCGATCTGGGCGATTCTCGATCCGGTCATCCGCGCCGGGGAAACCTATGCACTGCCGCGGGAGATGAATCGCAAGCACGCACTGGGGTTTTGGTGTGCTCCAGCTAATTACGTCTTCGTAGCAGAGCATGAGGGTCAGGTTGCCGGCACGTATTTTTTACGCGCGAATCAGCTGGGCGGGGGCAGTCACGTCGCTAACTGCGGATATGTGACGGCCGAAAAAGCGCAAGGCAAGGGAGTTGCACGACAGATGCTCGAACACTCACTCGAACAGGCGAGGGAGCGATAGTGCCGGGCGATGCAGATCAACTTCGTGGTCAGCACGAACTCACGGGCGGTTCGGCTGTGGCAACAATACGGCTTTGACATCGCAGGTACGTTGCCTGGAGCATTCAAGCATCCGACGCTTGGATACGTTGACGCGCTGGTGATGTACAAGGCGCTGTAGATGTGCGCTTCCGAGACCTGTCACTTTGACGATGAGCCAAACATCTCGACGATCTTGTCGTCTTGAGCTTCCGGCGAAAAGATTTCCCATTCAATGCCGTTCACATCCTCCGAGCTCGAAAACCCTTCAGCAGAGTCATCTTCGAACCCAAGATGCCTGAGCTGCCCGGCGCGCTCCGGCAACTGATTGATCGAAGAATTCAAGGAGTCAGTTCGCCACATCGCGTATATACCGCGAACCACAACCGTCGCGGGCTTGCCGAGCCTGCGGCTGTAATCTTCGATCGAGGCATCGAGCTCCTTGACGGCAAGAGCAATATGGAAGCGCCTCATGGGCATTGTCCAAGCTCGCCGCGGATGCAGTTCGAATAGAGACGCTCGAAGCCCGGTGCATCAATGGGCAGCGGATTCCCTCCCGTCGATGGATCGGCGAAGGCCTGCGGAGCAAAAGCCTTGGCGTGTTCCGCCTTGACACCAAGATCGGCGAGCGTGTTCGGTATGCCGATCGTGCGGCGCAAGTCGAGCACCCACTCAAGTACGCCCGTGAAACTGGCATTTGCCAGGCCCAGGTAGCACCCCAGCCGCGCCATCTTTTCTTCAATCGCAGCCCGATTCCAGGTGAGCACGTAAGGCATCACCACCGCATTGGTGAGCCCATGGTGCGTATTCAGGTTTGCGCCGCACGGGTGACTCAAGCTGTGCATGGCCCCCAGCCCCTTCTGAAACGCAGTCGCTCCCATCGTCGAAGCAATCAGCATGTGCGAGCGCGCTTCGATATTCGAACCGTCACGCACAGCGATGGGCAGCCATTCTTTAACGAGCCGCAATCCTTCGACGGCGATGCCGTCAGCGAGTGGGTGAAACGAATGCGCGCAATAGGCTTCGAGCGAGTGCGACAACGCGTCCATGCCCGTTGCCGCTGTGACGTGCGGCGGCAAGCCACACGTGAGCTTCGGATCCTCGATCACGATTGCCGGCAGCATTCGCGGATGAAAGATGATCTTCTTGGTGTGATCCGCCGTATCGGTGATCACGGATGCGCGCCCGACCTCCGAGCCCGTCCCCGCGGTCGTAGGCACGGCTACGACAGGCGCCATGCCATCAACGTTAACCCGCGTGTACCAGTCCTCGCGATCTTCGAAGTCGAAGAGGGGACGCGACTGGCCCACCATCAACGCGACGGCCTTGCCGACATCCAGCGCGCTGCCGCCGCCGAAAGCGATGACGCCGTCGTGCTTGCCGCTGCGAAAGGCGGCAACGCCGCGCGTTACATTTTCCGCAACAGGATTTGCCTGGATATCGCTGAACACCGCGCACCCCAGCCCCGCTTGCACGCACGAGCGCACCGCGTCCGTCACCATCGCCAACCTGGCGAGCGATGGGTCGGTGACCAGCAGCGGACGGCGCATGCCGAGTGTCTGGCATGCATCGGGCAGCTCACGGATGCGGCCCGCACCGAAGCGAATGGCGGTCGGATAGTTCCAGTTGCCTTTGAGGTCCATAGAAAAGCTCAAATGCGCGTGCGCAGATGGAATGATTTCGGGCGGGTCAAATGCTCATAGCCCACGCGTGAGAGAGTACATCCGCGACCGGAATCCTTCACCCCCACCCAGGCGAGCGCCGGGTCGAGATAATCGCAGCGGTTCATGAACCAGGTGCCGGTTTCGATCCGGTCGCCGAGCGCCAGCGCGGCCTGTTCGTCGGCCGTCCAGATCGCCGCCGTCAAGCCGAATTTACTGTCGTTCATGAGCTTCACTGCTTCATCGTCGCCGCGAACCTTCATGACCCCGGCTACGGGGCCGAAGATCTCATCCCGCATCACGGGCATGGTATGAGTGGTCTCGAGCAGCAGTTGAGGAGCGATATAAGGAGTGCCGCCACGACTGGCTGCGAACGCCCGTTCGTCGATCGCGGCGCGGGCTCCGGAGGAAACACTCGCCGCGATCTGCTTGCGAATCTGCTCCGCGGCCGCGGTTCTAACCACCGGCCCGAGTGTGGTCGCAGGGTCAGTCGGATTCCCGAGCACGTACTTACGGGTTAGCTCAATCGCGCCGGCGACGAAGTCGTCATGCAAGCGCTCATGCACGTAAATGCGCTGTATTCCACAGCACGACTGCCCGCTGTTGAAGAACGCACCATCGACGAGATTTTCCACGGCGTGCGGCAGATTCGCATCGTGCCGCACGTACGCCGGGTCGCAGCCTCCAAGTTCGAGGCCTGCGCCAACGAAGCGGCTCACGGCGGCATTCTCTATCGCGTGCCCACCCATCACCGATCCCGTGAACGCCACGAACCCAACCCGCGGATCCTGGACGACGCGCTCGGTGTCGAAATGCGACAGGTGCAGTACCTGGAATACACCCTCAGGCAGATCCGCGGCCTTGAAGCACTCCGCGAACCGTTCCGCGCAAAGCGGAGTCTGGGCCGAGTGCTTCAACACCACGGAGTTACCGGCCATGATCGCCGGAATCACGCTATTCACGGCGATGAGATATGGATAGTTCCAGGCCGCCACGGTGAAAACGACTCCCAGCGGTTCGCGCCTTACGAATCGCGTGAACCCGGCCTTCGGCCCGGCGTCGATATCGGCCAGCGCCTGCGGCGCAATCTCGATCATGTAACGAGCACGCTGCAGCGTGCCGTTGACCTCGTTGGGGGTGTAGCGAATCGGCCGGCCGATCTGCCAGGTGAGCTCGAGTGCGATGGCATCGCGCCTCGCTTCGAATTCCGTGCAAAAGCGGCTGCAGATCGCGGCGCGCCCCGCCACAGACACCTTGCGCCACGCCTTCTGCGCGGCCACCGCGCGCTCGAGAGCCGGTTCAATCTGCGCAGGAGTCGCGAGCTCCCGCTCGCAATACACGGAGCCGTCCACCGGGCTGATGGTCCGTTGCACAGCCATCAGATGATCTCGAAGTAGCGGGCCATCTCCCAGTCGCTGATATGGCGACGGTACTCGCGCTCTTCCCACTCGCGCGTCGCGGCGAAGTGATCGACGAATTCATCGCCGAACCAGTCGCGCGCCGGCTGCGACGCTTTGAGCCGCTGCGCCGCATCCCATAGCGTGCGCGGCAGTGAAAGGTGATCGGGCTGCTTCCTGTCGTAAGCATTGCCAACGATCTTGGCCTCGGGCTCGATCTTGTTCTCGATGCCCCAGAATCCCGACGCCAGCGCGGCCGAAAGAATCACGTGCGGATTAGCGTCCGCAGCCGCGATGCGGTATTCGACGCGCTGCGATTTCGCACTCCCGGGGATCACGCGCAACGCACACGTGCGGTTGTCCGTGCTCCAGGTTGCATCCGTCGGCGCCCAGAATCCGGGAATCAGGCGCGTGTAGGAATTCACCGTCGGCGCCACCATTGCGAGAAATTCCGGCATCAGCTTCTGCAGCCCGCCGACGTACCAGCGCATCGCCTGGCTCATGCCGTCTTCGGCCTTGGCATCGTGGAAGACCGATCCACCCTTGGCATCCTTGAGCGACATGTGGATGTGCCCACTCTGCCCCGGCCAGTCCTTCGACCACTTCGCCATGAACGTGGCCATCAGCCCATTGCGCTGCGCGATCACTTTAGCGAAGGTCTTGAAAAGTGCCGCCTTGTCCGCCGCCGAAAGCGCGCCGTCCACGCCGATCGCTGCTTCGATTACCCCAGGCCCGGTCTCCTCGTGCAGCCCTTCGATCGGAAAATCCATGAGCTCGCAGGTATCGAGAAGAGTGCGGTAAAAATCACTCCACACACTGTTGCGGATCACGCTGTAGCCGAAGGAATCCGGCGCGATGGGCTTGAGGTTACGGTAGTGCTTCTCGCGGATCGAATCAGGCGTCTCGTTGAAGACGAAGAACTCGTACTCGAAGCCACAGTACGCCTCGTAGCCCATCCTCCGCCCGCGTTCCAACACCTTGCGCAACAGCCCCCGCGGGCAGATCTTCTCCGCCTCGCCGGAAAACTCACCAAGGAAAAACAGTCCGCGGTCTTCCCACGGCAACGGCCGGCACGATTCAGGAAGCACGCGCACGTTCGCATCCGGATACCCGGTGTGCCACCCGGTGTAGCGCACGTTGTCGTAGAGCTGGTCTTTGCTATCCCACCCCAGCACGACATCGCAGAATCCGAAGCCGCTCTCCAGCGAAGATTCGAATTTCGCTCGCGACATGTACTTGCCGCGCAGGATGCCGTCGATGTCGAACGCGCCGACCTTGACGTGACTCAGCTCGCGCTCGGCAACGATGGAGCGCGCATCCGCCGCGGTCTTGACCTTTCTCGGTTCCATGCCGCCGATTCTAGCCGCAACTCATGCATGACCCTTCTCGCCTTTGGAGAGCGCGAACTCCTCCTCCGGCGAAAGAATCAAATGGTGGCGCCCAAAGAACGCGAAATACAGCAGCCCCAGCGCGTAAAACGCCGCGACGGCGTACACACCGGTGCGATACACCGGGTCCTTGAGCTGAAAGTAGAGCGTGACCGCGGCGACTATCACCGTGACGGCTGCGCCGGGCACCCCAAGCGGACTGCGATAGGGCCGATGGATGTTCGGCAGATTCTTGCGGAGAAGAATGAACGACACCCCCTGCAAGGCATACGAAATCATCGCGCCGAACACCGCCATGTTGAGCAATGTTCCACCGATGATGGCTCCGCCTTTTTCCGCTCCCACCGTGAACCACACCACCAGCATGGTGACGAACCCCATCACGGTCCCCGTGTAGAGCGCCATGTGCGGCACCTTGTGCTTGCCGTGCGTGAGCGACATGAAGTGCATGTAGTAGCCCGCACGCGAGAGCGAGTAGATCTGCCGCCCATAGGCATAGATGATGGTGTGGAAGCTCGCGATGAGCCCGATCACACCCAGGAAGGCGAGCAGCTTCGCCGTGGTGGCGCCGAAGATCACGCGAAACCCATCGAGCAGTGGCTCGGCGGAAGTGGCAAGACTGAAGGCCCCATGCATCTTGCCTTCTTCGGTAGAGCCGATGCCGGAATTCAGGAACGTGATCAGCAAGGCGGAAGCCATCAGCGTGGCCATCGCGTAGATCAGGCCCTTCGGCATGTCTTTCTTGGGATCCGCGGATTCCTCCGCGGCCAGAGGCAACTGTTCCACCGCGAGGAACAGCCAGACCGCGAAGGGCAGGGTGGCCAGCACGCCGCCCCAGCCGAAGGGTAGCCACGAGCCATGTCCATCCGGAACCTCTGCGGCCTTGCCATCCGGGCCAGCCACGATGTTGAGCGCCCAGCGCTGCAGATCGAAGTGCGGCAGCGCGCTGACCCAGTAAATGGCCAGCACCGCGAGCGCACCCAGGGTCACGATGACCGACACGCGAAACGAGAGCTCCACGCCACGTAGGTTGAGGAGGAGGAACACGACGTAGGATGCCGCCCACCACAATGGTTGGTATTGATCAGGCGTCTCAAAAATCTCGCTGAGGTACGAGCCGATGAAGAAAACGATGACGGCAGGCGTGAGAATGTACTCGATGCTTTCCGCGAGCCCCGTCACCATTCCGCCCCACGGCCCCATCGCGCTGCGCGCGAAGGAGTAGGCAGCGCCTGTGTGGGGCAGGGCGGGCGACATTTCCGCGAGGCTGAAGATGAGCCCCCAGTACATGGCCGCGATGATGAACAGCGCGATTACCATGGCGCCGAATCCATTCGCCAGCCCGAAGTTCCACCCCGAGTAGTGCCCCGAGATGACCGCGCCGACGCCCAGAGCCCAAAGCGACCAGACCCGCGCGTAGCGCCGCAATCCACGCTTCTCGAAGTAGTCCTGCCCGACCTGGGTGTAGGTAACGCCGCCGACCGTTTGCTTGTCGCTCATGGCTGCTCCCTAGTTATTGTTCTTTGAGCCGCGCCAGTATAGGCGCAGGTTGCCCGGTCTTTAAAGCAACCGGCCGTCCTCGCCCAGCAGCGGCACGCGGAATTCCTGCAGGATCCGCTGGATCTTGTCCGGATTCTTCGCAATCCATTGGTTCAGCGTCTCCTGCCACTCGCGTTCGCCGAAGCGCACGCCCATCGCGATGGGGTAGTCGAAGCGGATCTGCGGATCGCGCGCGAACGGAATGGCGCCCCACGACGGGGCGGCGTGCTGGCGGACCAGGTACCCGGCAATCGGGCCCCAGACGATCCCCAGGTCGATCCTGCCGGCAGCCAGGTCGCGCTCGATGATCATCGCGGGAGTCAGATCGGGGTCGCCGCTCTGCTGCGCATACATGGCGGCATGGTCGAGCATCTGATTGCGCAGCAGCCAGTCCGCTCCCGGCGACTGCGCGAACACCCCGATGCGCAACGCCTTCAACTGCGCCGGCGTGAGCTTCAGCAGCTCGTCCGCGCTCTTGAGCGCATTGAAATCTTGGCGTTCCGCATGCACGAGCGCATAAGTGGAACGCATGTACGGCTTCGTCGTCGCAGTGAGCTCATAACCCGCAGGCACGCCGATGATGACGTCGCAGGCGAATCGCCCCTGGTCGTCTTTTTTCTTGAGCGTGTTGCGCACGAAGCCCATGCGCTGCGGAAACCAGGTGTACTCGACCTTCCTGCCCAGATCCCCCGCAAGCTCGGCCGCGATTCGATTCTCGAACCCTTCGCCGTTGCGATTCGAGAACGGCATGTTGTCCGGGTCCGCGCAGACGCGCAGCACGAAGTCGGGCTGCTGCGCCAGCAACGGCAACGCGAACAGCGCCAAAGGCAGCAGCAGCGCGCGCCGCCGAAAGATCACTGCCCCTCGATGGGATACAGATGGCCGGGCTTGATCTGCCCGTCGGAGCGGCCTTTGAGATAGGCGTACATGCCTTCCCAGTTCTTGTTCACCATGTCGCTGGCGCTGAATGGCGGCATGCCCTTCTCGGGGCGGCCATTCATGAGGGTCTCGTGAAACTGTTCTTTGGTCAGTTTCTTCAATGAGTCGACCAGGGGCGGCCCGACCAGCCCTTCCTGCTCCGCCCCGTGGCAGCGTTCACACGCGAGCGCGCGCCAGGTCTTCCATCCGTTCAACGTGCCCGGATCGACCTTGGTGCCATCGACTACTTTGTAGGGCGCGTCCGCCGCGGGTGCCGCCGGCTGCGCGGCGGGCGTAGTTTCGTCGGCGCCCACGCTGCTCGTCACGGCGACCGTGACGAGCAGCGTGGCAAATCGACGCGAGCCGCTATTGTTTCGCAACTTTGGCCGCGTCATTGCCGGGGAGCGCGAACACGAACAGCGAGCCACCCAGGGTGGTGTACTTGGCAAGTTCCTTGTAGCCGCCGACGGCGCCCAGGCCTTCGGTGGATTCTTTCAATCCGGCGGCCATGCCGATGCCGGCCCATCCGCCGATGCCGGAATACGTGCCGACGTACTGCTTGCCTTCGTACTCGTACGTGAACACGTTGCCGATGATTCCGGACGGCGTCTTGAACTTCCACAGCTCCTTGCCGTCGCTGGTGTTCACCGCCTTGAGGTAGCCCTCGAGCGTGCCGTAGAACACGATGTCGCCTGCTGTGGTGAGCGCACCGGACCAAACGGAGAAGCGCTCCGGCTTGGACCAGACGATCTTGCCCTTCGCCGGATCCCACGCGATGAAGTTACCCATGCCGCCATGGCTGCCCGGCGTCGGGTACATCGTCAGAGTCGCGCCGACATACGGCTGACCCGCGGTGTACTCGACCTGGAACGGCTCGTACGTCATGCAGACATGGTTGGTCGGCACGATGATCAGGCCGGACTTGCGATCGTAGGTCGCCGGCTGCTGATCCTTGGAGCCCAGCGCCGCCGGGCAGATGTCCTTCACGTTGACGTCCGGGCCGGTGGTCTGCGGGGAGTATTTCTTGTCGACGATCGGCCGGCCGGTCTTCATGTCGACCTTGCTCGCCCAGTTGACGGTCGGATCGTATTTCTCCGCCACGAGCAGCTCGCCGGTCTCGCGGTTCAGCGTGTAGCCGAAGCCGTTACGATCGAAGTGCACCAGCGGCCGGCACCTTCTTGCCCTTCGATGTCGATGTCGACCAGCAGGTTCTCGTTGACGCCGTCGAAGTCCCATTCGTCATGCGGCGTCATCTGGTAGGCCCACTTCGCCATGCCCGTGTTCAGGTCGCGCGCGAAGAGCGTCATGGACCACTTGTTGTCGCCGGGCCGCTGCGCGGGATTCCACGTGCCGGGGTTGCCGGTGCCGTAGTAGACAAGGTTGAGCTTCGGATCGTAGGCGAACCAGCCCCAGGTGGTGCCGCCGCCGAGTTTCCATTGCTCGCCTTCCCACGTCTTGAGCGAGGAGTCCTTGCCGATCGGCGCCATCTTGCCGTTGGTCCAGGTCATGGTCTTGGCGGGGTCGACCAGCAGCTCGTTGTCGGGCCCGGTGCTCCAGGCCGTCCAGATCTTCTTGCCGGTCTTGAGGTCGTACGCGATCAAGCGGCCGCGCACGCCGAACTCACCGCCGGAGATGCCGGTGATCACCTTGTCCTTGAAGACGTGCGGCGCGTTGGTGTTGGTCTCGCCGATCTTCGGGTCGCCGTTCTTGGCGGTCCACACTACCTTGCCCGACTGTTGGCGTCGAGCGCGACCAGCGTGGTATCGGCCTGCTGCAGGAGGATCTTGCCGTCACCGTAGGCCAGGCCGCGGTTGACGGTATCGCAGCACATGACCGGCACGACATCGCGCTTCCTGCTTGGGCTCGTACTTCCACTTGAAGGACTGGTCCTTCAGGTTCACCGCGAACACGTTGTTCGGGAACGGCGTGTGCACGTACATGGTGTCGCCGATGACCAGCGGCGAGCCTTCGTGGCCGCGCAGCACGCCGGTGGACATGGTCCAGGCCACCTGCAGCTGCCCGACGTTGTTCGGCGTTGATCTGCTTGAGATCGCTGTAACGGTGGTTGGCATAGTCGCCGGCCTGGGTCGCCCAGTTGGAGGACTTGCTCATGGCATCTTCGAGATCCGTGGCGAGGGCATCCACCGAAGCGGTGGCCAGTGCAGAGGTGAGACCGACTAGAATCCAATGGCGTGGATAGATCATGGCGCGTCCCCGATTGCTGTTATGAGGGTCACTGATGACGATACCATCCTTTTTTAGTGCACGCACCGCCGCAGGAATGCTCTGCCTCGTTGCGCTCGCCAGTACCGGACAAGCCCGCTCCGGGAATCCCGCCAACGAATACCCGACGGTGGCCCGGGTCGAGTACGTGAACGAGTGCATCGGCGCCAACGGCGGCACGCTCGCCGCCCTCTACCAGTGCTCGTGCACCATCGACCGGATTGCGGCGCAGATGAGTTACGACGAGTTCGTGGAAGCCGGCACTTTTGCCAAGTACGCGGCGCTGCCGGGGGAGGGCGGGGGCATTTTCAGGGATTCCTCCAAGGCCAAGGAGCTGGCAAAACTTTATCGTAAGCTCGAGAGCGAGGCGCAGAGCAGCTGCGGGCTGACCCGATGAGCCGGGGCTTGATGATCGCGGCGGCGCTGATCGCCAGCGCCTGCTGCCAGGCCGAAATGGTCTACGTCACCAACGAGATGTCGGGAGACCTCACGGTAATCGACGGCGCCAAACAGACCGTGGTCGCCACCATTCCCCTCGGCAAGAGGCCGCGCGGCATTCGCGAATCGCCGGACGGCAAGCTGCTCTATGTCGCACTGAGCGGCTCGCCGATCGCGGGCCCCGGCGTCGATGAGAGCAAGCTGCCCCCCGCGGACAAGGGTGCGGATGGTATTGGCGTGGTGGACGTTGCCCAGCGCAAGGTCATTCGCGTACTGAGGGGTATATCGGATCCCGAACAGCTCGACGTCAGCCATGACGGCCGCCGCCTTTACGTTGCAAGCGAAGATACCGGGACCGCGGTCGTGCTCGATGCGCAGACCGGCAAGGTCCTGGCGAATGTGACCGTCGGTGGCGAACCGGAAGGGGTCACGCTCAGCCCCGACGGGCGCGTGGTGTACGTCACCTCGGAGGAGGGTGGCGTCGTATCTTTGATCGACACCAAGACCAACAAAGTGCTCAAGGAACTGAAAGTGGGCCAGCGGCCACGTGCCGCCGCCTTCTCACCCGACAGCTCGCGGGCCTACGTGACCGGGGAAAACGATGCTTCCGTCGCCGTCATCGACGCGGCCAGGCACGAAGTTCTGCAAAAGATCGTTCTGCCGGGAGAAGGCGTGCGCCCCATGGGGGTCATGGTTTCACCCGACGGGGCGCTGGGTTTACGTGGCGACCGGGCGCGGGCGCAAGATTCTCGCCCTTGATGCCACCAGCCTGAAGGTGAGTTGGGAAGTCACCGTCGGGTGAGCGGCCATGGGGCGTGGCAGTCAGCCCCGACGGCTCGCGCATCTACTCCGCAAACGGGCCGTCGAACGATGTGAGCATCGTCGATGCCCGCAGCAGGAAGGTGATCGCGACGCTGCCTGCCGGCTCGAGGCCGTGGGGCATCATCGCCGTGCGAGCGCGTTGATCTCCAGAGACAGCGTCTTGATGTCATTGACGATGACATCCGGATGCAGGAAGGCGAGCGAGTAGATTTCGCGAACCGTGCCGTGCGGGTCGATCAGGAATACCTTCAGCATGTGATGCATGGTGCGGGTCTCCTTGCCGTCGGCATCCAGCTCGACGCTCACGTCCTGCCCGAGATCGTCGAGCACCGGCAGCAGCTCGCGCACTGAACCGGCGGTCGAGCACTTGCCACTCGAGCGGTGAATCGCCGGCGATGGCATCGCGATACTCCCCGATCGCCTTCGGCGTGTCGTGGGTAGGGTCGAGGCTGACTCCGACGAATCGTACCTGCGCCGCCAGTTGCAGATCCTGGGTCAGCCGGCTGCGAATGTCCTTCAGCGTGTGATACGCAAACGGGCATCCGAGCGGATCCGCGCAATAGGTGTAGAAAAAAGTGAGCAGCGTGATCTTGGAGGTCGTGAGGAAGGATAGCCGCGTCGGTTTCCCGAAGGGTCAAGAAGGCTGGCCTCGGCAACCGGCTGAATCTTCTCCAGCGCGTAGGTGCCGGCGCGCGGCGGCGTGAACTCCATGCGCGGCGCCGCGGCCGCACCGGGGTCCACGGCGCCTTGTGCGGCAGCGCTCGCAAGCCCCATCCCTGCAATCAGCGCAACGGACCGCCAACTCAAAACATCAGCTCCCTTTATTAAACGACGCGACCTGCAATGGCGCCTTCGCCGTGAACTTCATGTGATGCGGACGCCCGAGCTTCTCCTTGGTGAAGTCCACTTCGAAGGCCTGCGTCAGCTCATGACCGTCCCAGCGGTAGCCCTTCAGCATCTGCTCGTTGTCCGCGCCGCCCTTGTCCCATTTCGAGAGCAGGCTGGAGGTGATGTACACGCGCTTGCCGTCCCAGCTCTGCGAAATCATGTTGATTTGCTTGCCGGTGTTCTTCTGGTAGGTCTCCTTCGGATGCTCGGGGTCGGTGAGATCGAAGTAATGAGTGATCCCGTCCATGAACGTGTTGACCCACAGGCCCTTGGCGTCGGCGGTGATCGAAATATCCACCGGCAGGGGAATCTTCGACGGATCGCCGATGGTGCCCACTTCCTTGGCCGCCCACGTTCCCTTGGCATCCTGTTTGACGAGCCAGAGTTTCGAAGTCAGTGCGGCTGCGGTGATCGCCCAGTTCTGCCCCGGCGCCAGCGCCCAGCGAATCTCGAGCGGCGCGCCGGGAACGCTCAGTACCTGCGTGGGCTTCATCGTCTTGAGATCCCACACGGCCATGGTCGCGCCGAACTGCTTCATGGCCTCGGGATCGGCGACGACCTCGCCGAGATTGCGCATGTAGTTCTTCCACCCGGCGAAGCTCGATGTGAGGAAGACGTTCTTGGCCGGATTCAGCGCGACGTCGTACCCGTAGCCGTCGCCCTTGATGCCGCCGACGGTGTCCGTCGGCATGTCGTACTTCTGAATGAACGTGCCCTTGTTGTTGTAGAGCGCCAGCCCGGTCACGCCGCCCTTGTCGGTGCTGTTGGACAGATTCCCGATGAGCATCCTGCCGGGAAGCGCGAAGAAGGTGTGCGGCCCGATGTAGCCGGAATCCGCGGGCAGGTCGGCGATGGTGCTCACGAGCTTCGGCTTGCCAGGGTCGGAGCCCACATCGAACACGATAGATCCTGCTGTCGTCGAGACCGCCAGCCCAGAGATATTTGCGATCGTCGGTGAACCCCATGTGATGGGCTTCGCCGCGCCCGCCGACCGACACCGAGGCGACGACTTTTCCGTAGGTCTTCGAGGCCGGGTTGACGTCGATGGTGACCATCTTGTCGGACTCATCGCCGAGGCCCGGGTCGCCGAGCGTCCAGACGTGGATGAAGTCCTCCTGGCCCTTGATCAGATTGCTGATGTAGGGCGAATTGCAGGTCTCATCGGCGTGCGCGGCGAGACCGGCGAACAGGCACGCTACGAGCGAGAGGACTCCGGTGATGCGCGGATTGCGGATTCTCATGGTGGTTCTCCGGCGGAAAGGGCAAGTCGTGGGAGCCGGGATTCTCGTCCCGGCCGCGACATTGCGCAACCGATGGCCGGTTCCCGCGTTAGGCTGTGGCCCATGCCGGCTTTGAATGCGCGCCTAGCCACCCTTGCACTGCTGCTCCTGGCCGGTGTATCGGGCTGCGCGACGCTGCCCGAGCACCCGCCACTGCCCCCGCCCAGCCATGCAATACCACCGCAGCCCGGCGGCGCGCTGGCGGATGTCGAATCCGGCCTAGGAGCGAAGCTGGAAGTGGCCGAGTCCGGTTGGCATCTTCTGGACTCCAACGAAGAGGCGCTGCGCTGGCGCATCGCGGTCGTCGATGCCGCGGAGCACTCGCTGGATATCCAGTCCTACTTCTGGTGGGAGGACGAAACCGGCGACCTGCTCATGAAGCACGTGGTCGATGCGGCGGATCGTGGAGTTCGCGTGCGGATCATCCTCGACGACATCACCACCGTGCTCAAAGACCACCGGCACCTGAAGATGCGCGACTGGCAGACCTCGGTGCTGAACGCGCACAAGAACATCGAGCTGCGCCTGTTCAATGCCTTCCGTGTGCGCTCGCTGCTCGGCCGCGCGTTCGAGTTCATGCGGCGCATGGAGCTCTTGAACCAGCGGATGCACAACAAGCTGCTGGTAGCCGACAACCGCGCGGCGATCCTCGGTGGGCGCAACGTGGGCAACGAGTACTTCGGTTTCGCCGAAGAATTCAATTTCCGCGATATCGACGTGCTGGGCGTCGGGCCCATCGCGCGCCAGACCTCGATCGGGTTCGACCGGTTCTGGAACAGCGAGTGGGTGGTGCAGGTGTCCGCGCTGAACATGAAAGCCACGACGCAGGATCTGGACGATGCGAAGCCGGGGGTGCTTGCGAAGATCGAGGGCTCGCCGGTGCTCGAGCGCCTGCCGCTGAATCGCGCGGATTGGAAGCAGCCATTGACGAAGCTCGCTGCAGGCATGCACGCCGGGCCGAGCCGCGTGCTCACGGACGTGCCCGCGAGCGGCGAGGTCCATCACCGCATGCCCGCGGCAATGCGCAGGCTGATGGAGAGCGCCCGCAAGGAGCTGCTGATCATCAATTCATATGTCATTCCGGATCAGGAAGAAATCGATTTCCTGAAGTCACTGACGGGGCGGGGCGTGAAGGTGCGCTTCCTGACGAACTCGCTCGCCTCGCAGGACGTGCCCGCGGTGAACAGTCATTACAAATCGTGGCGCAAGCCGCTCATCGCGGCTGGCGTGGAGTTGTACGAGACGCGGCCAGATGCGGCGATCCAGGCGCTGGTTGCCGACACTCCGCCGGTGAAGGCGAAGTCCATGGGTCTGCACGTGAAGGCGATTGCCGTAGACCGCGCGCGCGTATTCATCGGCTCGATGAACCTGGACCCGCGTTCCGAAGAGCTGAACAGCGAGATGGGAGTAGTCATCGAGAGCGTGCCGCTGGCGCAGCAGCTCGCCGGCATCATGGAGCGCGATACTCAGCCCGAGAATGCGTGGCGGGTGACGACGAGTCCCAAAGGCCGGCTGCGCTGGACGGCCGGCACGGAAGTGCTGACCCGACAACCTGCACGCGGCACGTGGCAACGCATGCAGGATGTCTTCTTCATGGCCTTCCCGCGCCGGCTCTATTGATCCGCCGGCCGTCAGAACTTGTAGTTCATGCCGAACAGCGCGCCCGGCGGCGGACAGGCCATTCGCCTGGTCGCATCAGGTCAAATCCGGTGACAGGCACCGGATTTGGGGATTCGCGCGCGAATGTGACGGAGCTGCGCATCTTCGTGTTCGCGCTGTTCTTTATTTTCGGCGGCATCACCAGCCTCAACGACGTCATCATTCCCAAGCTCAAAGACCTGTTCACGCTTTCGTATGCGCAGGCGATGCTGGTGCAGTCGGCGTTCTTTGGGGCGTATTTTCTGATTTCCATCCCGGGCGCCGAGATCGTGCGCCGCGTGGGCTACATGCGCACGGCGATCATCGGGCTGCTCACCATGACGGCGGGCTGCCTGCTGTTCGTGCCCGCAGCTTCATCGAGCCAGTTTGGAATCTTCCTGCTCGCGCTGTTCGTGCTCGCCTCGGGGATCACCATAGTGCAGGTGGTCGCCAATCCCCTCATATCGATGCTGGGCAACCCCGCGACGGCGCACAGCCGCCTGACGTTCGCGCAGGCTTTCAACTCGCTGGGCACGACTGTATTTCCCTACGTGGGATCGATCTTGATCCTCGGCGGCCTGGCGACCGTCGACCCGCAGACGCTCTCGGGCGCGGCGCTCGATCAGTTCAGGTCGCAGGAATCGCGGGTCATCGTGAATACCTATCTCGGCCTGGCGGCGGCCTTGTGCGTGGTGGCCGTGCTCGTCTGGCTGCACCGCAACCGACTGGTGGAAGCGCCAGTCGAGCGAACCCCCATCGCGCACATGTTCAATCTGCTCAAGCGGCGACGCTTCGGCATGGGTGCAATGTGTATTTTCCTGTATGTGGGCGCGGAAGTGGCCATCGGTTCGATCATCGTCAACTACCTCATGCAGACAAACGTGCTCGCCATGGGCGCGGAGGATGCCGGCAAACACGTCACCTACTACTGGGGTGGGGCCATGGTGGGCCGCTTCATCGGCTCGTACCTGTTGCGTGTGTTTTCACCCGGCAAGGTTCTGGCCGGAGCCGCCAGCATGGTGATCGCCCTGCTGATCGTTTCCGCGAACAGCACCGGTTTGGTCTCGGGATGGTCGCTGCTGGCCATCGGATTATTCAACTCCATCATGTTCCCGACGATCTTCTCGCTGGCGTGCGAGGGGTTGGGCGTGCGTGCGGCCGAAGGGTCGGGAATCATCTGCGTCGCCATCGTCGGCGGGGCGATAGTGCCGCTGATCACCGGAGGAGTCGCAGACCTCACCGGTTTGAAATTCGCGCTCGTGGTACCTGCCCTGTGTTACGCCGGTATACTGGGCTATGGAATCTACGCACGCCGACCCGCACACTGGGATTGAATCCAATGGCCATAGTGCCGCAGGCGTCCGCCGCTGGACTATTCGCACCGCGTCGATTCTCGCGCTGACTTTCAGTCTCTTGGCCGCATCGGCCGAAGCGGCAACGACCTTGCCCATTTCGGCCGCGCAGATAGACCGCACGGTGGCGCGCGCCATGAAGGAATTCGAGGTGCCGGGCATCGCGGTGGGCATCGTCAAGGACGGCAAGCTGGTGTTTGCCAAGGGCTACGGCGTGCGCGAGCACGGCAAGCCCGGGCAGGTCGACGCGGATACGCTGTTCCAGATCGGCTCCAACACCAAGGCGTTCACGGCCGCGGCGCTGGCCATTCTCGTCGACGAAGGCAAGATCCGCTGGGACGACAAGGTCCTCGACCACCTGCCGCAGTTTCGAATGTACGATCCGTACGTCACGCGCGAATTCACCATTCGTGATCTGCTGACTCATCGCAGCGGCCTGGGCCTGGGCGCCGGGGACCTGATGTTCTTTCCCCCGACGGATTTCACGCGCGCCGACGTCATGCATGGCCTGCGCTTCCTCAAGCCCGTATCCAGCTTCCGCTCGCAGTTCGACTACGACAACCTGCTCTACATGGTCGCGGGCGAGATCATCCCGGCGGTGACGGGGCAATCCTGGGAAGACTTCGTCGAAAAGCGGATCATGGACCCCCTGAAGATGCGCCCTTGCGCGGCGACCTACGGTCGCATCCCGGATCGCGGTGACGTGGCCGCCCCGCACGTCGTCGTCGAGGGCAAGCTGACGGCGATCCCGGTGGCGAACATCGAGCGTAGTTGGCGCCGGCCGGCACCATCAACTGCAGCATCAACGGCATGTCGAAATGGCTGATGACGCAGCTCGCGGCCGGCAAGTCGCCCGACGGCCAGCAGATTCTTCAGCGCCGAACGCAGCGACGAGATGTGGACGATGAACACGATCCTGCCGGTCGATCCCGAGGAAGCGCGCGACTGACGGGCACTCATTTCAACGGATACGGGCTGGGCTGGGGTCTGCGAGGACATCATTCGGTCGCAAGCGCGTGTCGCATACCGGCGGCGTGCCCGGCACGGTCACGTGGGTGCACGATGATTCCCGAGCTCAACCTCGGGATTGCTGGTGTTCACCAACCAGCAGAGCGGCGCGGCGATGGAGATCCGTCGGCAACCAGATCCTCGACGCCTATCTCGGGCGCGCCGAAGCGCGACTGGGTGGAGATCGCGGTGTCGCGCTACCAAGAAGCCGCAGGTCGGAAGCGGACTCGGTCGAACAGGCGGCGGCGAAGGCGGCGGCTGCAGCCAGGCCAGCCGACATTGCCGCTCGATGCCTACGCGGGGACATACACCGATGCCGTGGCGCGGCGATGCCACGGTACGCAACGACGGTGACCGGCTGGTACTGAAATTCAGCCGGACCGACGCAGCTCGAAGGCCCGCTGACGCCTTACAGCGGCAACATCTTCATCGTGCGCTGGAACGACCGCAGCCTCGAGGCCGACGCCTACGTGCGCTTCACGCAGGGCTACGACGGCAAGGTCGAGGGCATGACCATGCGGGCGATCTCGCCCGCCACCGACTTCAGCTTCGACTACCAGGACCTGGACTTCAAGAAAGCCCAGGGGCCCGCCGCCGCCGATTAGTCCTGCAGGGGCTCGCAGCTCTTTTGGCTTGCATTCGCGGGCCGCTATCGCCTAATTTCAACCTTCAGACACCTGGATTGAACATCGGGGCACTCGTGACGGTACCGAAAGCCCTGGGTGATCGTGGGTGCGTTGATCGTCACGGTCAGCGTTTGGTTTCTGTATCGCATCCCCGCGGACGCCGGAATCGTCTACCTGTCGTACTGGTTCACGCTCTTCTACTTTGGCTACACGAGGCTGTGCGTAAGGCTGGAACGCCGGTGACTTACCTGCTGTACCCGGATAAGGGGCACGGGATCATCAGGACGGAGAACAACCGCTCGTTACTGGCGATCACCGAGGTCTTTTTCGGCGAGTGCCTGGGCGGGCGTTATTCCGCACTAACTCAGGAATTGAAGGGGTCCAGCGTGCTTGGAGCACATCCCGGGGTTGCAGGCTGCGTTGAAGGCACGCGATTGAAATGGGCAAGCACTGCGCAATTTGTTTGACATCTAAATCGTTCCCGATAAGATCGCGGTCGCTCAAAACCGGCCTGCGAGGAATCCATCGTGGGGAACTCTGCTTCACAATATTCACGGCGTGCTTTCGTGGGCGGCGTTGGCCTGCTGACGTTCTGGGTCGCAGGATGTGAAAAAAAGCTCACTCCCGCGGAAGCAAAAGCCACAAACATTGCGCTACGGGCGCTGACGGAATCAGAATCGCGCACACTCGAGGCGCTGGGTGAAATCCTGCTGCCGCGAAGTGCAGCATCAGGGCTCGCGCACTACATCGATCACCAGCTCTCGGCGCCATCGGCGGAGAGCATGCTGATCCTCAAATACCTGGGCGTCAGCCCACCGTTCGCATCCTTCTACAAAAGCGGGCTCGCAGGCGCCGATGCTGCCGCGCGTGCGGCGCACGGCAAATCACTGGCCGAGCTCGATTCCCAGCAGGGCACAGCGCTGGTCACCGCCCTGTCTCGCGGCGATTTGCCCGGTTGGTCCGGTCCGCCTGCGGGGCTTTTCTATTTCACGTTGCGCAGTGATGCGATCGACGTCCTGTATGGCACGCAGGAAGGCTTCGCGCATCTCGGCGTTCCGTATATGGCCCACATTCCACCGGCCGATCGGTGGGGCGAATGAGCGCCGCGACTTTGCCGCCCGATTCAGTGGATGTCGTCGTGGTCGGCTCTGGCGCAGCCGGCAGCGCGATGGCCGCATATTTGGCGGAGGGCGGCAAAAGCGTGCTGATTCTCGAGGCTGGTCCGGAGTTGCCGAACGGTAAGCTCGTCAGCTCCACACTCTATGCGCGGCGCCTGAAATGGAATGGCACGCCCGTAATCGAGGAAGGGGCATCGCCCATCAGCCATGTCTTCAACGCTGGCTATGGTGTTGGCGGCAGCGCCATGCACCACTACGCGGTATGGCCGCGCATGCACGAAGAAGACTTCGAGATGAAGTCTCGATACCGGCGTGGCATGGATTGGCCACTGCGCTACGCAGACCTCGCGCCTTACTACGACAAAGTGCAAAAGGAAGCCGGCGTCTCCGGCGATGCCGCGCAGGAGATCTGGCGCCCGAAAGGCGCGCCTTATCCGATGCCGCCTGTGCCGGTTTCCGCGCAAGGTAGGGCGATTGCACGCGGCTTCGCCAAGTTGGGCAAAACCGTGGCGCCGCTGCCGCTGGCGATCAATTCCATCACCTACAACGGTCGCGCACCGTGCATCTGGGACGGTTGGTGCGATTCAGGCTGCCCGATCGGAGCGCTCGCCAATCCGGCGACAGTGCATCTGCCGCGCGCGGCGGCCAAGGGCGCCACGCTCATCGCGGACGCCACGGTCACCAAGATACTGACCAGCGCTGACGGCTCGAGGGCGACCGGCGTCGAAGTCGTCATGAAGGGCGGTGAGCGCGCGACCGTTCGCGCATCGAGCGTGGTGCTGGCCGCATTCGCGATCGAGAATCCGCGCCTGCTGCTGGCGTCGGCGACGGAAAAGCATCCCAGGGGCTCGGGCAACGGCGCAGATCTCGTCGGCCGCTACATCATGTCGCACGCGGCGGGGCTGGTCTTCGGCATCTTCGACGAGGAGACGCAGTTCTACTCCGGCGCCTTCGGCGGGCAACTCGTCAATCAGGACAGCTACCCGAAGCAGACGCACGCGAGGAGCGGCGCCTTCGGCAGCTATCAGTGGATCATCGCGCAGGCCGTGAAGCCGAACGATCTGTTCGGAATCTCCACTTCGCGCGCGGACCTGTTCGGCGCGGAATTGCATGATTTCATGAAACGCGCGGCCCGCGGCTTTGCTTGCATGACCGCGGTCTGTGAAGGGTTACCGGTCGCGGCCAATCGCGTGACGCTTGCGGACACCAGGGACAGGTTCGGCGTGCCACAGGCGCGGGTCACGCACACGACGCATCCGGATTCGGTGGCGCTATGGAAGGCGTCGATCGCGGAAGGAAAGGCCGTGTTCGAGGCCGCGGGTGCCGCTGAGGCCTGGACCGGCAGCCCGGGCGGCATGCACATCATGGGCGGCACTATCATGGGCACGCTTCCGCGAAAGCTCGGTAACGAATAGCTTCGGCCAGGTTCACGGCATCGGGAATCTGATCATTGCCGGACCGGGCCTGTTTCCGACCAGCGGTGGCGTAAATCCGACTTTCACCATTCACGCCGTTACCGCGCGCTCCGCCGACGCATCTGCTCGGGAACTGGGATCGAATCGCGGCGTAACGCGCTGGCGCGACATCGCGCCGGGGTGATATTGCGCCAGCCGTTCGATGTTCTCGCAGAAGTAGTCGATGAACAGCCGCACCTTCGCCGGCGTATAGCGCGCATTCGGATACACCATCCACACGGGCAAAGGGTCCGAGCGGAATTCCTCCAGGATGGGCACGAGCTGCCCGCTCTCGATGAAGTCGCGCACGTACAGCTCGGGCAGGCGACAGATGCCAACGCCCTCCATGGCCGCAGTTACCAGCGCAGAGCCGCTGTTGCTGCGCCAGTTGCCCTGTCAGGTCGATCGGCACGTCCTTGCCGTCGATCTTGAAGTGCCAGGTCGCGCACGGATCGAAGGTTGCGACGAGGCAGTTGTGGCGGCGCAGGTCTTCGATGCATGGCGGGCGTGCCGTGCTTCGCGAAATAACTGCGGTGATGCGCACACCACGTGCGGCAGCTCGATACACCTTGCGCGCCTTGAGTGATGAGTCGTTGAGTTGCGCCGTAGCGGATGGCGAGGTCGTATCCCTCCGCCACCAGGTCCACCGTGCGCATCGTGACGTGTACGTCTACCTTCAGCTGCGAATGCGCACCGCAGATCTCGGCCGCAGCCCGCGCCACGTACTGCTCGCCGAGCACGTCAGTGCAGACCACGCGCAGAGTGCCCGCGCGGCATCACATCCAGGCTGAGCACCGACTGCTCGGCCTCCTCGAGGTCGCTGAACAGCCGCTCGCACTTGAGGAACAGCGCCTGCCCGGCATCGGTGGGATTGAGCCGGCGGGTGGTGCGCACCAGCAGCTGGGTTCCCAGATGCCGCTCGAGCTGCGACACTTTCTTGCTGAGCAGTGATTTGGACACGTTCATCCGCTCGGCGGCGGCGGAAAAGCTGCCCGCGCCCACCACTTGCACGAAGGATTCCATCAGATCCCACCGGCCCGTCATTCTCATTGTTCGCTCCCGGTCAACAAACTGGTGCCTGTCGTACCATTTCTGGCGCCCATTTTCAAAAATACACTGCGTCCATCCTAAGAAAACACGGTGGATGACCCGAATGGCTTCCTCCTTAGAGACGATGCGGGGCGGATCGCAGGCGACCGCGGCGATGCGGCACTCTCGCCCTGACGCCACGCCCAGGGCGTCTGGAGGAGGTCACCGTCACGGCGCAGAAGCGCGAGCAGAACGTCCAGGACGTCGGCATCGCCATCTCCGCCTACTCGGGCGCGCAGCTGAAGGAAATGGGGGTCGAGGACAGCATCGACATCGCGGCGATGACGCCCGGCGTGCACGTGAGCGGCAACAACGGCGGCCAGAAGACGCTGTTCACCATCCGGGGCGTCACGCAGAACGATTTCAACGATCACACCGAGGCGCCGGTCGCCGTCTACGTGGACGACGGCTATGTGGCGTTCGGCCAGGGTCAGCTCTTCGGCACTTTCGACCTCGATCGCGTCGAAGTGCTGAAGGGTCCGCAGGGCACGCTGTTCGGGCGCAACGCGACCGGCGGTCTGGTTCACTACGTCTCGAAGCGGCCGACGCGCGAGTTCGAGGCGTACGTCGACACCACGTACGGCTCGTACGATGAGATCCGCGTTCAGTCTGCGATCAGCGGGCCGTTGAGCGACTGCGGTCTCGGGGCGTCTCGCGGTGATCTACTCAAAGCTTCGATCCGATCATCGACAACGACTACCCGAACCGCGCCGTGACGCTGAATGGCCAGCCCAATCCTTCCGACAACGCCGGCACGTTCGATGAGGACACGCTGGGTTTTCGCGGACAGCTGCAGTTCGGGGCGGACAGCGACCGCTCGTTCCTGCTGATCGGCAGCTACATGCGCACCGAGCAGAACTCCGCGCCTTTCCTCGAGCTGCCGACGGTGCCGGTCTTCGATGCGGCACGGCAATCACGTCGGCACGATTCGCGCCGGTCCTGGCGAGACACGCGAAGCCATCTCGCCCGACGGCACGCCGATCAATCACCCGTTGTCCTTCGACGCCGATCTCACGCGACCGGCTGGCGGCAATCTCTACGGTCCGAGCTGCACGCGAGCGCGATCGCCGGCATCTGACATGCAGCATGGATTTCGCGTTCGACGACGTGAACACCACCGATACCTACGGCGTGAACGGCAAGCTCACCTGGCAGCTCGGCGATGTCACGCTGACCTCGGTGACCGATTTCAAGGACTTCGACAAATTCCAGGCCATCACCGCGGATGGCGGACCGGCCTCGACGGTCGAGGCGTTGTTCGACGCTGGCGCCACAGACCTGGACGCAGGAGCTGCGCTTCAACGGCAAGGCGGGTCGCACGCGTTGGGTAGCGGGTGCGTACTACCTCTACGTGGATCTCGCCTCCAACTTCTCGCTGCCCGCCGAGCCGAACAGTCTGTTCGAGCCGCTGGCGGGCGTGCCTTGGGAAGACGTCGCGCTCACCAAGCTGCAAGACGAAATCGACTTCGCTGTTCGGGCAGCTGGAAATAGACCTGTCCGAGACCGTGACGCTGATCGGCGGTGCCCGTGCCATCCGCGAGAAGAAGGATTTCACCGGCGAGGAGACCTTCTTCCTCAACACCAGCGCCGCTCACGCTCGACACCGCAGACCGTGCTGTTCAACGTGCAGCCGCGCACCGAGTCACAAGCAGTCGGATAAGCTCTGGAGCGGCAAGCTGCAGCTCGATTGGCGACCGGCGAACGACCTGCTGCTCTACGCCGGCGTGAATCGCGGCGTGAAGGCGGGCGGCTTCAATGCGCCGGCGACCTTCGGCGCGGGCTTCCCCGCGTCCGACATCCCGTACGGCGAAGAAGTGCTGACTTCGTACGAGACCGGATTCAAGTGGGACCACCTCTTCAACGGCACCACCCGTCTCAACGGCTCGTTCTACTACTACGACTACAAGGACTACCAGGGCTTCTTCTTCACGCAGGTGACGGGGTTCGTCCGCAACCTCGACGGCAAGTACAAGGGCATGGAGCTTGAGCTCGCGAGCGCGCCGATCGAGGGACTGGACCTGATGCTCACGTCGCGCTGCTCGATGCGAAGCTGTACGACATCCAGCTCGGGCCTGGCGTTTTCAAGGATTCGCGGCCCAGCTTCGCGCCGGAGACGCAGATCTCGGCGCTGGCGCGCTATCGTTTCCGCAGACGGTGATGGGCGGGAAGGTCTCGGCGCAGGTGAGCGGCAACTACGCCTCTTCGATTTCTACGACAACATCCGTAACTTCGACGCCTCGCTCCTGCCCTTCCTACGTGCTCGCCAACGCGCGGCTCGGCTGGCAGAGCGACGATTCGCGCTGGCAGGCGGATGTGTTCGTCAACAATCTGACCGACAAGCGCTACTACACGATCGGCTACGACCTTTCGAACGCCACCGGCTCGAACTCGCTCGTGCCCGGCCGGCCGCGCTGGTACGGCGTGAGCGTGCGCTACAACTTCAAGTGACGAGCGATCATGTACATACGGAATACGTGGTACATCGCCGCCGAGCCTCAGGAAGTCACGCGCCGTCCGTTTGCTCGCACGATTCTCGAGAAAGCCGGTCGTGCTGTTTCGGACGGAGTCCGGCAAGGTCGTCGCGCTGGACGATCGTTGCCCGCATCGTTTTGCGCCGCTTGTCGCTTGGCAAGGTGGTCGGTGAGCGCATTCAGTGCGGATATCACGGCGCGCAGTTCGACGTGACTGGCGCCTGCGCACTGGTGCCGGGGCAGAGCATCGTGCCGCCGAAGGCGAAGAGTGACGAGCTTTCCGACTGCTCGAGAAGCACGGCTACATCTGGATCTGGCCGGGCGATCCGCTGCTGGGCAGGCGGATACCTCCACGATTCCGGATTTTCTTTACCGCAGCGGCGATCGCGGACTGGGACGGCGGCTACGGGCACTTCGAGTCGATCCAGGCCAACTACAACCTGATCAACGACAACCTGTTCGACATCACGCACGCGGAGTACGTGCATCCCGGAGTCCTTCGGCGGCGAAGAGATGCGGCTCTACCGCAACTCGAAGCCGGGCGAGGACTACGTGGACGGCCAGATGACCTGGTGCTCGACGGATCGGGGCATCGTCTTTCGCATGCGCTCGCTCAACATGGCGAGCGGCGGCCCGTTCTATCGGTGGATGGTCGCGAGCTTCGCTCGGGCGCGACAGCTACCCGGATCCGATCGATCTCGACATGGAAGTGAGCTGGGGCGCGCCGTCGTTACACGAGTTTTCTCCTGAACTCGCGGCCCGCTGGCAAGCCGCGGGAAGAAGGCGTCGAGGTGTGCAACATGCACGCGATCACGCCCGAGACAGCGTCTTCCTCGCATTACTTCTATCGCTCTGTGAAGAACTACGGCGACAGCGAGCTCGCGAAGATCTTCGTCAATGGCGTGCGGGCGATCTTCGATCAGGACAAGCCGCTGCTCGAGGCGCAGCAGCGTCGCGTCGGGAGACGTGGATCTGTTCGCGCAGGATCCGGTGTCGTTCGGCGGCGATCTGCTGCAGCAGCGCGCGCGGCGCATCAATCGCACTCTGCTCGAGAATAGAGCGGTTGGGCGCTGAACGCACCGGGAGTACATCATGTACATGGTCGCTTTCTGTTATCCGAACAAGCCGGGCGGCAAGTTCAATTTCGACCACTTCGTCAACGTGCATCTGCCGCTCGGGCCTCAGCCAGACGCTCAAGCATCTGCAGACTCAAGCCTGAAAAGCTGGTGGTGTACTCGCCCACCTGGAACGTGGGCAATCCGGCGGCTCTGCTGCCCTACATTGCGATCAGCAGCGTGTTCTTCGAGACGCGCGCGGACGCGGAGAAGTTTTCGAGCTGTTCAGCTTCGAGGAAGCGGCACGGCTGTTGTCGGCGGACTTTCCGAATTACACACCGGGCCCGCCGGACGTCATGATGGCGCGAGGTGACTGAGCTAACCGACATCGATGCGGTGATCCGCAAACACGACGGGTAGCATCTGCCGTCACCGGTCGTCAGACTCGCCGCCGTCCGTTCGCGATGAAGCTGATGATGGCCAGCGCGAGGAACACGAAGAACAGAATCTTGGCGATGCCCACGGCGCCCGCGGCAATGCCGCCGAAGCCGAACAGCGCCGCAACCAGCGCAATGACGAAAAACACGACAGCGTAATGAAGCATTTTAATCTCCCCATGCCTATCTGGCGGGAGCCATCGTGCTCGGAGGCAAGCTCTGGCGCTGTCGGTGCCGCCCGGGGAATGGTGTAGGACGAGTCTCACGATTCGTCGATGGGACTTATTCCAGGCTGATCAGCACCTTCCCCCGAGCTCGTCCCTTCTCCAGGTACTCGATCGCCGCCGGCACTTCGCTCAAGCGATAGCGCCGGTCGATCACCGGCGTCAGCTTCTCGATCTGCAGAAGGTTATTGAGGTAAGCCAGGTCCTTCTGATTGAGCTCCGACAGGATCATCGCAAATTCCTGGTCCACGAACGGTGAAATCACTGCCGCCTTGATCGGACCAACCATCGGCCCGAGCCAATGCCCTTCGTTCGGGCCGCCGACGATGACGAACACACCCATCGGAGTCAGCGCGCGCCGATATTCCAGCAACGGATGGTTGCCGACCATGTCCACGATCACGTCATATTTCTGCTCACTTTTCGTGAAGTCCTCACGGGTGTAATCAATGACGTGATCCGCGCCCAGCGATTGGACCATCGAAACATTTCTCGTGCTGCATACACCAGTGACTTCGGCGCCAAGATGCTTCGCGATCTGCACGGCGAACGTGCCCACACCGCCCGAGGCGCCGTTGATCAGTACTTTCTGCCCCGCCCGCACGCGCCCCTTGTCGCGAAGCGCCTGCAACGCGGTGATCGCCGCGACCGGAACTGAAGCCGCTTCCTCGAACGTGATGTTCGGAGGCTTCAGCACCAGCGCCCGATCTTCGTCGACGCGCACGTACTCTGCGAAAGCGCCAAATTTCCCGCCGAACACTTCGTCGCCGGCCTTGAAGCGCGCGACGTCTTTACCGACCGCCTCAACGACGCCCGAGAAGTCGACGCCAAGGCGCGGGTTCGTCGGTCTCCCCAGACCGGATTCCATGCGCATGATGTACGGGATGCCGCGCATGTAGTGCCAGTCGAGCGGATTGACGCCAGCCACGCGCACCTTGACGAGCACTTCATTCGGCCCGGGAAGGGGCTTTTCGATGTCTTCGAGCTTGAGCACCTCCGGCGAGCCATAGCAGCGATACACGATGCCCTTCATGAGACGCGCATTAGGAGCCAGCTGAGGTGGCGTCCCGCAGGAGGAGTCGTGACTCAGAGCGAAGGCGAGTGACACCACTGCCACCGCCACAAACAGCAGCACACCGAGGGAGATCTTGTAGCGAAGCTTCACGGGTTAGTGAGCCTACCAGCCCGCGACTGCACCGCAAAGCGGGCATTTGGGAGCGGATTCCCGAGCAAAGACCCTAACTGAAATGTTAGTCCAGCGCTAGAGTACGCGCACACGGCAAGATGCCGGGAGACTGAATACATGAGCAAGTCGAATATCGTGAACCTGCGTACCAAGGCGGAGCGCGCACGTGCCGGCGCAAAGAAATCCCGCGCGGTCGAGTCGCGCGACGATCAATCGAAGACGGACCGTGTGTACAGCGATTTACGCCGGCGCATCCGCGAGCTGGAGCTGGCTCCGGGTCTGCAGCTGGACAAGAACGAGATCGGCATTGAATACGGAGTGTCGCGGGCGCCCGTCAGCGAGGCAATTGCGCGGCTCGCGGCAGAAGGGCTCATCGACGTGTTCCCTCAGAGCGGCAGCTTCGTGGCTGCGATTCGTCTCGAAGACGTGCGGGAGAGCTTGCTGATCCGCACGGGCCTCGAGATCGAAGTGGCACGCCGCGCAGCGGTGATGGCTGATACTGAATTACTCGAACGCCTGGATGAAAACCTGGATGCGCAAGTCAATGCCGTGAAGCGCAACGAGCTCGCGCGACTCGATGATCTGGACGCGGCGTTTCACACGCTGCTGGTGAGTGCAATCAAGTCACCCGGCGCGGCGCGGCTCATCGACAGGACCCGCGCCATTCTCGATCGGTCGCGATTCCACACGTTGCCGGAAGAGGGCAGGCCCAAGAATACGGTGGCAGAGCATCGGCGCATCGTCGATGCCATCCGCACGCGGGATCCGGAATTCGCCGGTGCCGCGATGCGCGTGCATCTCACGATGGTCGCGCAGGCAATCGAGCGCAACATCGCCGAGATCCAGTTGGACTTGACCAAAAAGAAGACCAGACAGGCTCGCACGCCGGACTGATCGGTGGAGGTCACCGGTGTAGCGACGACTGCGCTCGCGGACCCGCATGCCACGGCGTGCTTCGTAGGATGGCGATGTGCCGTGGCGCAAGTAGAGGCTAGATGCACGTGTGTGAGGTGTGGGCGAGCAGCCCGCGCATATCCGGGGTGAAATTTCCCACGCTGCTTTCGCTGAGGTCGCGCCGCCTCAGCGGCAACTGTTCGTTCCCTATGAGGTGAAATTCACGCTCCAAGCGTGAGAATCTGCTTGAACGCATCACTTGCGCGGCTATCATCCATTCGGCATCGCCCGTACGCTCGTCCATCTATCCATACCCACGGAAGGGTTCGGGTCATGCAAGCCGCTGCAGTTGAAGTTTTGGTGCAAAAGGGGAAGTTCGAACCGCAAATCGCGCTTGCGGTTGCCGAAGCGATCGACATGTCCATAAACAGCGCACAACTGGTCACCGTTCCGATTCTCGATGCACGCTTTGCGGCCATGGAGGCCAAGATGAACTCGCTGCGCGCCGACCTCGTACGCTGGGTATTCCTTGTGATGCTGGGGAACGTGGCGCTATCGACGGGAACGGCTGCGATCCTGAATTTTCTGCAGCGCTAGGCCAGATTCTGTGGGTTGGGCTGAGCTTCGAGCCCAACAGAGTGTCGATGGGATGCTGGCTGCGAAGACCCAGCCCCACCTACGGGAAAGCCGCCGGTTAAGGTTCATTCGCCTGCGCGACGAATGCCGGGCGTTGCTTGAGTCGCGCGTAGTAGGAGGCGACGACCGGCAAGTCCGTGTGCTGCAGGGGGGTAGAGAACCAGCGGTGCACCGAGAGGGCGATTGGGATATCAGCCAGGGTGAACGCGCTTCCGGCGACGAATGCACCCGTCCGGTGAAGCTGGTTCTCGAGAATTGCCATCATCCTTGACCATTGGGCAGCGGAGTCATCGATGATGCGGCGGTCCTGGTGGGCGGGTGACTTGCGGACGAGGCCCGTGAACGCGCCTCGCCAGGACTCGTTGAATTCCGTCGCCTGCCAATCGATCCACTGATCGATCCGGCCGCGTTGATGAGGATCGGGAGGATACAAAGAGCCACCGCCGTATGCCGTGGCAAGATAGCGGATGATCGAGTTCGATTGCCACAGCACGAATCCCTGATCGTCTATCGCCGGCACCAGTCCGTTGGGATTCAGCGCCAGGAAGTCGGCGGGCCGCTCTTCTCGCTGGTAGGGAATCGCGAGCTCCTCGCAACACCACAGCACCTTGCGCACGTTGATGGAGGCGCGTTGGCCGTAAACCCTTAACATCGCAGCCCGCTAGCCGTAC
The DNA here is from genome assembly GCA_963759725.1 of uncultured Gammaproteobacteria bacterium. Classification (GTDB taxonomy): domain Bacteria; phylum Pseudomonadota; class Gammaproteobacteria; order Steroidobacterales; family Steroidobacteraceae; genus CAVXAE01. The sequence goes on from CAVXAE010000001.1 coordinate 1,177,815, forward strand.
AGCGGAAACCCGTCGGTGCCCACGTCGAAACTCTGCACGGTGCTGGTTTCCACTTCGGTCACGTAGATCTGCTTGTTGCCGAAGAACGCGAGGTTGGTGGGCATCGACCCTTCGACCTTGATGCGCTTCACCACCTCGCCACGCTGACCGAGCACGGTGATGTCGCCCTGGCCGAAGACCGCCACATATAAATTGCCGTCGGCGCCGAACTTCATTCCATCCGGGCCTTTGAGCTGCGCGGGGTCGAAATTCTCGATCACGTTGCCGAACACTTCACGCGGGCCGGTGACGCGGCCGTTCCGGCATTCGTAGCGATAGATGTTCCCGCTGAGCGTCTCGTTGATGTAGAGCGCATCATCCGGACCGAACGCGAGACCGTTCGAGAAATTGAAACCGCGGTCGACGATCTCCACGTCCCTGGTCCGTATGTCGATGCGATAGATGCGCCCGTCGTAGGCGAGGTTGCGCCACTTCGGATTGAGCTCACCGCCGGGCGCGATCTCTTCCATCAGGATTCCCGAGTCGATGACATAGAGATCGCCGTTCGGCGCGAACGCCAGATCATTCAGAAAGAGAAACTGATCGCCGTCGCTTTCGGTCGCGAACACTTCGTACTTGCCGTCGAGCGTCATTCGAAGAACCGCGCGCTGCGCCGTCTCGGCCACCCATATGACGCCGTGGCGGTCGAGGGCCAGGCCATTCGGCCGGCCGGTCCTGGCTAGAACGGAGCGGCTCTTGCCGTCCTTGCTGAAGCGCGTGATGTGTCCTTTGTCGGGTGCCATCTCGACGAACAGCAGGCTGCCATCCGGCAACTGCAACGGCGCTTCAGAAAATCCCATGTCTTTGGCAAAAATGCCCATGCAATGCCCCTCACCGGACGCTGAATCTTTCGAATGCCTGGGGCGTAAAGTCCGTCGATGCACCGGGCTCCTGCGGAGCAAGGCACAGGCCATCCTCGAGCCGAATCTGGTTCTTGAACGGACCGACTTCCCAAAGCGGAATGACTTCAAGATACCAGCTATTGGTGATGGCGCGCACCAGATGCTCCATGCACCCCGTCATCTTCGCGACGCTGGCCTAGTTGCAGCCGTCGAAATACTCTCTGATGGTCGCTTCGAGATCGGCCGCGGTCGTGCCACGCACGACCCGCTGGCCACGGCCGAGGGCACCCGTCGTCCCATGCAGCCGTTGACCAGGCTGACGTACGGATTGCGCGCGAACTCGACCAGCGCCCACGAAACCGTGCCGCGCGCATCGGTGGGCGTCTCCGCAGGGCGATCGGAGACGGGCGCGATTCTGCTCAAGCGGTTTTCTGCTCCGTCAGGCCCAGCCGCGTCGCCATTTCCTCGCGGATGAGATATTTCTGCACCTTGCCCGTCACGGTGGTGGGGAAGGAGTCGACGAAGATCACGTGACGCGGAATCTTGTAGTGCGCGATCTGCCCTACGCAGAACTCGCGGATGTCGTCCGGCGTGCAGGTCGCGCCGGCGCGCACCTTCACCCACGCGCACACCTCTTCGCCGTATTTCTCGCTCGGTATGCCAACAACGGCCACGTCTGCTATCTGCGGATGGCGGAACAGGTATTCCTCGATCTCCCGCGGATACACGTTCTCGCCGCCGCGAATGATCATGTCCTTGCTGCGCCCGACGATGTTGCAATAGCCCTCTTCGTCGATGACGGCCAGGTCGCCGGTGTGCATCCAGCCTTCGGAGTCGATGGCTTCTGCGGTCTTTGCCGGGTCGTCCCAGTAGCCGATCATCACGGAATAGCCTCGCGTGCAAAGCTCGCCGGCCTCGCCGCGCGGCAAGGTGTTGCCGTCCGCATCGATCACTTTGCATTCCATGTGCGGCTGGATGCGCCCCACCGTGGTGACACGGCGCTCCAGTGAATCGCTCGGCGAGCTCTGGAAGCTGACGGGGCTGGTCTCCGTCATGCCGTAGGCGATCGTCACTTCGCTCATGTGCATGCGTTCGACCACGCGCCGCATGACTTCGATGGGGCAGGGAGAGCCGGCCATGATGCCCGGCGCGCAGCGTGGAGAGATCGAACTCGGCAAATTGCGGATGCTCGAGCTCCTGGATGAACATGGTCGGAACGCCGTGCACCAACGTGCAGCGCTCCGACTGAATCGCCTTGAAGACGGCCAGCGGTTCGAAGGCGGCGGCGGGGTAGACCATGGTCGCGCCGTGCACCACGCAGGCGAGATTGGACATCACCATGCCGAAGCAGTGATACAGCGGCACCGGGATGCACAGCCGGTCGCCCGCGCGCAGGCCCATGCTCTCGCCGACGAAGCGCGCGTTGTTGACGATGTTGCGGTGTGAAAGCGTGGCGCCCTTGGGCAGCCCGGTCGTGCCGCTGGTGAATTGAATGTTGATGGCTTGCAGGCGGTCGGTTCTGGCGGCGGCGGCTTTCAGGGCCGCGCGATCCGTCGAGGCGATGTCGGCGAAATTGAGCCAGCCCGGGCGCTTCGCATCGCCAATCTTCGCCACGACCCGCAGTTGCGGCATGCGCGCCGCGCTTAGCTCGCCCGGTTTACGACGTGGCGATCTCCGGCGCCAGCGTCTCGACCATGGCGATGTAGTCGCTGGTCTTGAAGGAGTCGGCGATGATGAGCGCCTTCACGCCCACTTTCGTGAGCGTGTATTCCAGCTCGGAGAGCCGGTAGGCAGGATTGATGTTGACCTGGATCAAGCCCCGCCTTGGCGGTTGCGAACTGCGTGAGCACCCATTCCGCGCAGTTCGGCGCCCAGATTCCGACGCGGTCGCCGTGCTCGAGCCCCAAGGCGAGTAGACCTGCCGCAACGGAGTCGACGCGCTCGTTGAAATCGGCATAGGTGAAGCGCACGCCCTGTTCGACGGAGACCAGCGCCTCGGTCTCAGGCCAGCGCTCGGCGGCGCGCTCGAGTACCGCGCCGATCGTCTCTTCCATCAGCTTCGGCGCGGTGTCGCCCCGCGCATAGCTCGAATTCGTGCTCATTTCAGTAGCCCCCTCGCAGTCAGTGACGTCATCAGCGCGCGCACGCCGAACGTCCATCGGGGAGCGCGATCGCAGACCTCGACCCGGTTCACCAGGGTCCCGAGCCGGGGCGAGGAGATCCTGACGATATCACCGACCTCATGCGTAAATCCCTTCGCCGGACCGTGCCGGTCCGCGTTGGGCACGAGCTGCTCGGGCGTGAAGTACGACCCGGCGCACGTGCAGGAAGTTACGATGCTGTACGTGAGCAACTGCGTTTTCTGTCACGGCGTGCCGGGTGTGGACCGGGGCGGCAACATTCCCAATCTCGGGTATTCGAATGCGTCGGTGATTTCGAACCTCGACAGCTACGTGTTCAACGGCCCGTTCGTCTCGCGGGGCATGCCCGACTTCACCGGCAAGTTGACCGCGGACGACGTGGCGAAGATCAAGGCGTTCATCCAGGGCACGGCGGACGCGATTCGGCCGAAGTAGGCAAGCGCGTCAGCGCAGCTGGCTGTCCTTGCTCCCCCGGCGGTTGTAGCCGCTGAACTGCGCGGCATCCCGGTCGTGGCTTTCCTGGCAGGCCACGCAAAGCCGCACTCCGGGGATCGCATTGCGACGCGCCTCGGGAATGGCGGTGCCACAGTCCGCGCAATGCGTCAGGCCGGGCCCTTGCGGCAACCGCTCCTTCGCACGGTCGATCGCATCCTTCACCGTGGCATCGATCTGATCCTGAACCGCGCCTTCTTTGGCCCAACCCGTTGCCATTTCACTCTCCTGTCGTCGCTTGGCGACTCAAATCTACCCCCAACCACGACCGCTGCGGAAGTCGGCCGATTCAATTAAAGTACGCGCCCCTTAACTGCCAGCCGCGACGGTTCCGTCCTGCCGGCCTGCCCTTGGATCTCGGAGTACCGTATGCGCTTGGCTACCGTCCCGGCTTTGCTTCTGCCCATCCTTCTGGTGCTTTCAGGCTGCAAGCCACAGACCGAAGCGCCTGCCGCGGAGGCCGAGAAAGTCATGACCGAGAACGACAAGGCCTTCTATGCACTCGGCGCGCTGATCAGCAAGAACCTGGAAAGCTTCCAGCTCACCGCCGAGGAGCTCGAGCAAGTGAAGAGCGGCCTCGCGGACGGAGTCACCAAGGCCGCCTTGAAGGTCAAGCCGGAAGAATACGGCCCCAAGCTCGATGAGCTGCACCAGAGCCGCCTCGCCGCCGCGGGCAAGAAGGAAGCCGAGGGCGGGCTGGCGTTCCTGGCCAAGGCCGCCGCCGAGCCGGGTGCCAGCAAGACCGGATCGGGTCTCGTCATCAAGGAGCTCAAGGCCGGCAGCGGCGCTTCGCCTAAGGCCACAGACCAGGTGAAGGTGCATTACCAGGGCACGCTGACCGACGGCACGGTGTTCGACAGTTCGATACAGCGTGGCGAGCCGATCACCTTCCCGCTCGATGGAGTGATCCCTTGCTGGACGGAAGGTCTGCAGCTGATGAAAGTCGGCGGCAAGAGCCGGCTGGTATGCCCGTCGAATATCGCCTACGGCGAGCGCGGTTCACCGCCGACCATCAAGCCAGGCGCCACGCTGGTGTTCGACGTGGAGCTGATCGACATCGTGAAGTGATCGTTACGAGCCTGGCAGGCTCGAGCGACTCATCAGCGCCTGGATTTCCGCGTCGATCTCACGCTCGGCGCTGAACCAATCATCCCACTCGTAGCCGGGCTCGAATCCGCGCTGCTGCGCCTTTTCATAAGCTGCCTTCGCGATTCGCGCGGCGCGATCTTCTTCGCCTGATGGCGCAGTCCGTGAAGGTGCCGTCGCGGCAGGTGCAGCGGGTTGGAGCTTGCTGGAATCGATGGCGTTGCCGGCGGCGTCAGCCGGGCGGGCCGGCGGCTCCGATGCGCTCAGCCCGTCGCGACGCGGCGCGCGGGGGTCGGTAGTTTGCTGGGCCATTTGCGGCTCCTCCAATGGTTCGTGGCGCGGAGAATGCGCAGGGACGGCGCGGCGCGCCAGTGTCACCCATCGCTTCTCCGTGTAGGAGTGGTCTCACATTGCGCGATCGAAGCGCATTATCGAATATACCCGCCCGACGCCGCTACGCAGGAGTCCGCCATGTGCGACGACAACTCTCTGGATGACATGCTCGGATATCAGCTGAAGTCCGCTGCACTGTCGAGGCGACGCTTTGGCGCGCTAACCCTCGGCGCGGGGCTCATCTCTATGCTGCCGCCCGCGGCGAATGCCGCCGAAGTGAAGGAATCCGAGGTCGAGATCAAGACGGCGGATGGCACCGCTGACGCTTATTTTGTGCATCCGGCTTCGGGCTCACATCCCGCGGTGCTGCTCTGGCCTGACATTTTTGGCCTGCGCGCCGCCTTCAGGCAGATGGGCAGGAGGCTGGCCGAGTCGGGTTATTCCGTGCTGGTAGTCAATCCGTTCTACCGCAAGAAGAAAGCGCCCGTGGTTGCCGAGCACGCGGATTTCGATGACCCGGCGACGCGTACGGCGCTCATGACGTTCAAGGATTCGCTGACTGCACAAACCGCGGTGACCGATGCGAAGGCATTCATCGCCTGGCTCGACGGCCAGGGTTCGGTGGACAAGAAGCGCCAGATGGCCACCATCGGTTATTGCATGGGCGGCCCGCTCACCATGCGCACGGCCGCCGCATTTCCCGATCGCATCGGGGCCGGCGCTTCGTTTCATGGCGGGGGCCTGGTGACCGACCAGCCCGACAGCCCGCATCTGCTGGTGCCGAAGATGAAAGCGCACTATCTGATCGCGATCGCGGCCAATGACGACGAGCGGCAGCCGGAGGCGAAAGACGTGCTCCGAAAAGGATTCGAGAAGGAGAAGCTGCCCGCCGAGATCGAGGTGTACGCCGGCACGCTGCACGGCTGGTGTCCGCCCGATGCCAAGGTCTATGACCACGACCAGGCGGAGAAGGCGTGGTCGCGCATGCTCGCGCTGTTCAAGACCGCCTTGGCGTAAGGCGTCAGGGTTTCAGCCGGGCGAGCTGCGCGAGCAGCGCGTCCGGCGAGACTGGCCGCCCCAGGAATTCCTTCAGCAACGCAGGCGTGTCGCGTTCGGATCCGAAGCGCAGCAGATTTTCCGACAGCCACGGGTACCAGCGCGGGTTGCCCGCATCGAACGCGCCGATCTTTTCCCGAACTCGCTCGCGCAACTGTGCAGTCAATACGGCTCCCAATCCATAGTTCACCATGTACCCGGGGAGCTCGACGAGCTGCACGCGCACTGCCCACCATGAGATTTCCGGATGCGGCGCGATGTGCAGGTAGCGTTGGGTGATCGCCGTCCACACTACGTTTGGATCCTGTTCAGGGTTGCGCAGCATGCGCGCCTCGAACAAGGCCCATGCCACATCGAGCATCACGCTGCCATAGAGTGCGCGAAGTGACGCGCGCGTGGACGCCTCCGCACCCAGGTAGCGGCGCTGCCACGCGCCCTCGTACACGCTCCACGACGAAACGTCGGCGAACGCCTCGACGAACAGGTCGTCGTTCCAGTCGACGTATGCCGGGCGATTGCGGATCGCACTGATGTGCACCGCGTGGCCGTTCTCGTGCACCAGCTCGTTGAGCGAGCCGAGATTGCCGTCGCCATAACTTGCCAGAACGCGCGCGACAGTGGGCTGCCACTGGCCGCCGAACCACCGGCCGTGAATGAGAAAATCCGTGTAGGCGACGGAGGATTTGTCCGGGCGCGGCTCGAGATCGTAGAGAACTCCCAGCTTGTCGAGATCGGCGCCGAGATCGCGATAGTAGCGATGATCGATCTCGAGCAGCGAGGTGTGCGGAATATTCGTTGCGAGCGCGCGGTCCGCGGCGCCCGAGGAGAAGCGATAATCCCACGGCTCGATCGCTTCTGCCGGCGGTCGCCTTGCTCCAGGTCTCGAGGATGCGAACCAGCCATTGCTCCAGCTCCGCACTCGTCACGCCCACCGTGCGGGCCGCGGCGTCTACCGCCGAGCCATTCTTTTTCGCTTCAGTCGCGGCCATCGACATCAAACGGCGATAAGGGCTGTCGACCTCGTTGCCGCCGTTGATGGCCTGCCACAATGGAGCGAAGGCGTAAAACAGTGACATGCGCCGCACCGGATCATCTATCTCGTGCAACTTCGCCAGCGCTGAAGCGCGGTCGATCTTCTGCCCCTCGAACTCGAGAGAATTGGCAATCTCGGTGAAGCAGGCATCCAGCGCGGTGCCGAGGGCGGCGAACGCCAGTTCTTTCCGCCCGGCATCCGCGCAGTGTCCGTTACCTCCCGCGTCGGACGACTCCTCGGCGAACGAGTCGAGCTTGGTGTGGAGTATGGCCAGGACACGGCTGTCATCTTTCGAGAGCCCGCGATCGTCGATGGCCGCCAGTTTCGCGGCCAGCTTTGCCCGCTTGTCCTGGAATTCCTGCTGCCATTCAGCGCGGTCCCTGCCGCGGTAGCTGGAGAAGAGACCGGAGTCGATCGCGCCCACGACGCTGCCGGCATCGTTCACATCGGCGTAGATCGACTCCGCCTCGTCCACCGGGCCGGCCATGCTCGCCGCAGCGACGAGCGATTGCGCAGCCAGGCAGAGGAGTATCGGAAGGCGCATCAATGATTCGCCGGGGCCGCATTCTGCAGCGGCGGACCGCTGAACTCGGCTTCGACGATGACTTCCACCGCATCACTGACGCCCATGGTCGTGCCCGGCGCCGGTATGCCGTAGGCGATGCCGAAAAGCGAACGCTTGAATGTGCCGTGCGCGGAGAAGCCGATTCGTGCGTGCGGGTCCATGGGATGGCCGGCATATCCTCCGTTGTATGTCGCATCCAGCGTGATGGGCTGCTTGACGCCATGCAGGTCTAGATTCCCATCGATGCGCAGGGTATTCGCACCGGTGCGCGCCACTTTCACGGATTGGAACGTGATCGTCGGGAATTTCGCGGTGGCCAGCCACTGAGGCCCGCGGAGCTGATCGAGAAACCCGTCGGGCGGATTAGTCAATTCGAGCGATGCGGGGTCGATGGTCACCTTCACGCTCGCGGCTTCCGGGCGCTGCGGGTCGAACTGGAGCTGCGAATCGAAGCGTGCGAACTGTGCGGTGTATTTCGAGAAGCCCACGTGGTCCACCCGGAGGGTCAGGCTCGCGTGTGCCTTGTCCAGCGTGTAGGCTCCGGCCGGAACCGGGAGCGCGGAAGGATCGGCTGCGGCATTGCCATACGACAGCGCGGTGAGCGCCAGAAGCGCAGCGCAGGCGGTCAGGATCGGTTTCATCTCGGGTCTCCTTGGTCGGTGAGCGTACAGTACCCCGAGGACGAATGACTCACCGCCGCGCCGACATCCACATCACGGCATAAATCTTGCGCATCGTCCCCTGAATGGCCACCCAGCAGATTGTCTTCCTGTTGATCCTCGCCGGCACGCTCGCCTTGTTCGTGAGCGAACGGGTGCGAATCGACATCGCCGCCATGATGACGCTGCTCGCGCTCGCCTTCACGGGCATCCTCACGCCGGCCGAGGCGCTTTCGGGATTCGCGAGCGAGCCTGCGATCATCGTGGCCTCGGTGTTCGTGATATCGGCGGCGCTCAGCGCAACGGGATTCACCGATCGGATCGGCACCCTCATCGCGCGCGCCGCCGGCGCCAGCGAGTGGCGCGCCATCGTCGTCATCATGCCGGCCGTCGCAGTGCTCGCGGCGCTCTCGCACCATCTGATGGTCACGGCGATGATGTTGCCGATCCTGATGCGGCTTTCGCGCGAGCAGAAGCTGCCTGCGTCGCGTCTTCTGATGCCGATGTCGCTCGCTGCTTCGCTCGGCACGACGCTGACGCTCTTCAGCGCGCCGGCTTTCCTGCTCGCGAGCAACCTGCTCGAAAAGCAGGGCAACGCAGAGCTCGGCGTATTCGCCATCACCCCGATCGGCGCGGCGCTGGTGGCGCTCGGCATTCTTTATATGTCTCTCGGGCGGTGGCTGCTCCCGCGCCGTGGAGCGCAGACCGACGAGACGGATTACCTGCGGCTCGATCGTTATTACACCGAGTTGATCGTGGAAGCCGAATCACCCTGGATCGGAAAGCCTTTGAAGGAGTTCGAGGCGCACATCGAGGGCCGGTTGAGCATAGTCGACTGGTTGCGCGGCGGCGTGCGCCATCCCGGCATTGCTCCCGATGCCAAACTGGCGCCGGCAGATGTATTCATCGTGCATGCCTCGCCGGATGAGATCGCCTCCATCGCCAATGAGCCCGGCCTGGACCTGCATGCGATCGCCAAGTACGGCGAGTCGGCGCGCGAGACGGGGGAGCGCGGCCAGGAGAATCAGCTGGTGCAGGTGGTGGTCGCGCCGCAATCGCGCTTCGTCGGCCGTACTATTGGCAACATCGACTTTCTGAAGACGCTGGGCGTGGTGGTCGTGGGCCTGTGGCGCAAGGAAAGCTGGCTGCGCGAGGAGGTCTCGCAGGTCAGGCTCCGCGAAGGCGATCTTCTGGTGTTATGGGGTGCGCCGCGACGCTTCGCCGAGCTGGCGGAACACCGCGGATTCCTCATGATGGTTCCGTTCGCCGCCAAGCCCCGCCATCGTCATCGCGCGGCACTCGCTATGGGCATCGTCGCTCTGGTCGTGGCGTCCGCTGCATCCAGCATCGTGCCGACTCAGCTCGCGTTCCTCGCCGGTGCGGTCGCGTTGATCGTGACGGGATGTGTCCGTGTAGAGCAGGCGTACCGCGAGATCGACGTTCGCATTTACGTAATGATCGCAGGCGTGGTTCCGTTAGGCGTCGCGATGGAGAAGAGCGGAACTGCAGCCTTTCTTGCGCAGCACTTGCAGCAGGTCATGTCGGGATGGAGTTCCTTCGTGGTTCTGCTGTCTCTTTTCTGGTCGGGCGCGCTTCTGACGCAGGTCCTTTCCGATGCGGCCACGGTAGTGCTTCTCGCGCCGATCTCGCTTGCGCTTGCGCTTGCCCTGGGGCTGCCCCCGGAGCCCTTCGTGGTCTGCACGGCGCTCGGCGCGGTGGCCGCATTCCTCACCCCCATCGGGCATCACGGCAACCTGCTGATTCTGAACCCGGGCCGCTACACATTTGGCGATTTCCTGCGCGTGGGCGTGCCGCTCACCGTCCTGATCAGCCTGATCAGCGCGTGGCTGGCGCAGTCCATATGGCTGGGCGGCCCCCTGTTTCCCTGGTGACCCCGCGCACCCGTTCCGCCAAATCCCGCCCGTATGATAATGTCCCGCAAAACCCGGATTCATGAGGTCCCGTCTATGAAATCGCTTTTCCTGGCCGCCGCCGCCGCAGCTTTGTTCACCGCCGCCCAGGCGCATGCTGCCTGCACGTATCCGGCCGAGCCTGCGGCCATTCCCGACGGCAGCAAGGCGACCAAGGAGGAAATGATCGCTGCCCAGAAGAGCGTGAAGGATTTCGACGCGGCGATCATCACCTACACCTCGTGTCTCAAGAGCGAGCACGAAGCGGCAGTCGCCAAGATGCCGGAAGGCTCGGACGATCAGAAGAAAGAGATGGAGCGGGTGATGGCCAGCAAATACGACGCCGCCATCAGCGCCGACGAGGCGCTTGCCGCGCGCTTCAACGAGCAGGTGAAGGCGTACAAGGCGAAGAGCGCTCCGCCCGCGCAATAAGCGCTGGGCGGGCTGGCTGCTAGAACCAGCTGTAGTTGAAACTGACGCTGACCCGTTCGGCGTCAGCCGGGTTCGGCGCCACTTCGTGGCGCAGCCAGCTCTCGAAAATCAATACCTGCCCCGCCTCGGCGGGCATCACGACCCACGGCCGGTTGCTTTGCCGGCTGCGCCGCCGGCGGGGCGGAGCGGCCATGAACCGGTCGAGGCGGGGATCCTCGAGCTTCAGCCCGGATGACCCCTTCGGCGTGCGCACGTAGTACGTGCCGCTCAACGTGGACAGAGGGTGCAGGTGCAACCCATGGGTCACCTGCCGGCCCATGATGTTCACCCAGCAGTCGGTCATCGCGAGCTTGCGCCCGGTGAGATCGAAATTGAGCTCGCGGGCGAGCACCAGCACATGCTTCTCGAGCTTCGATTCCAGCGCAGCGAAAGTCGGCGAGACTGCGTGCATGCGATTCGCCGAGTCGTACGAGGTGTACCCACCAGGGTAGTTCTGCGCTGACCACGCGCGGCCCGCGGCATCGTCCTGCCTGAGTTGCAGGCATTCGCGCAGCAGGCGCGCGTTGAACTGACGCGCTCCAGTTCTTTGCAGCGCCGTGGAATAGACGAGAGTGGGGAAGAACGCGTGTAGAGCCATGCGCGGCAGATGTTTGCACGAACGCACGCCGCGTGCATCGATTTGGTGCGCGCAGGAATATCGCCGCACCATGGACGCCCGCCGGATCGAACTCTCGCGCGAGCTGCACGCCGTAACTCCATGACCTTGTGGGAGTTGCAATTTCTGGCACGCGCTGTGCTTTGTCGGACTCCGTTCGATTGGGAGTCACGATCAAATGAAATTCATCACCGCCATCATCAAGCCTTTCAAGCTCGACGATGTCCGCCAGGCAGTCGCCGAGATCGGCGTGCAGGGCATGACCGTCAGCGAAGTCAAAGGCTTCGGGCGACAGCGTGGGCACACCGAGATTTATCGTGGCGCCGAGTACGCCGTCGAGTTCGTCCCGAAGACGAAGCTCGAGATCGCCGTGCCCGATACGCTCGCCGAGCGGGTCGTGGAAGCCATCATCCAGGCGGCGCGCACCGGGAAAATGGGTGACGGAAAAATTTTCGTTTTCGATCTCGCGCAGGTGGTCCGTATCCGCACCGGCGAGCAGGACGTCAGCGCCATCTAGTTTTCGAGGGGTTAACCGATGAGAAATCCGATCCGCTGGCTCGCGCTGGCTCTTCCGCTGCTGATGACGGGCCCCGCGTGGGGAGCCGATGCGATGCCCGACAAGGGCGACACCGCGTGGATGATGACATCCACGGCACTGGTGTTGCTGATGTCCGTACCCGGGCTCGCGCTCTTCTACGGCGGCCTGGTGCGCGGCAAGAACATGCTTTCGGTGCTGATGCAGGTGTTCGTCGGCTTTGCGCTCATCTCGGTCCTCTGGTGCGTGTACGGGTATTCGCTCGCCTTCACGCAGGGCAATGCCTTTATCGGCGGCCTCGACCGGCTGTTCCTCGACGGGACTTTCGACGCGGCAAGCGGCAAGTTCGCGCTCGGCGCCACGTTCAGCAAGGGCACGCCTATGTACGAACTGGTGTTCGTCGCATTCCAGGCGACCTTCGCCTCCATCACCGGCTGCCTGATTCTCGGCTCGATCGTGGAGCGCGCGAAATTCTCCGCGGTGCTGCTGTTCCTGGTGCTGTGGTTCACGTTCAGCTACTGCCCGATCGCACACATGGTGTGGTTCTGGGCCGGGCCGGATGCGTATACCGCCGCTGATGTGGTGGCGTCGAACAATGCCAATGCGGGCCTGCTCTGGCAGTGGGGCGCGCTCGATTTTGCAGGCGGCACGGTGGTGCACATCAACGCCGGCGTCGCGGGCCTGATCGGCGCTATCGTGCTCGGCAAGCGCATCGGCCTCGGCAGGGAATCGATGGCGCCTCACAACCTCACCATGACCATGATCGGCGCATCGCTGCTGTGGTTCGGCTGGTTCGGATTCAATGCAGGCTCGGCGCTCGAGGCCAACGGCGCGGCGGCGCTGGCGTTCATGAACACCTACCTCGCCACTGCCTGCGCAGTGCTCTCGTGGATGTTTGCGGAGTGGTTGTTCAAGGGTAAGCCCTCGATGCTGGGCGCTGCTTCCGGTGCAGTGGCCGGGCTCGTGGCAATCACCCCGGCGGCCGGCAATGTCGGAATTCCCGGCGCCTTCGTCATCGGCATTCTCGCCGGCGTGGTGTGCTTCTGGGGCGTGACCGGGCTCAAGCGAATCATCAAGGCGGATGATTCACTCGATGTGTTCGGCGTTCATGCCTTGGGCGGCGTGCTCGGAGCATTGCTCACCGGCATCTTCAACTCGCCCAGCCTCGGCGGGCCGGGCCTGGTGACGGATTGGGTTACCGGCTCGGTGGGCTATCCTGGGATCGCCGCGCAGTTGTGGATCCAGACGAAGGCCGTAGCCCTCGTCATCGGATGGACCGCGCTCGTCTCTCTCGCCGCCTTCAGCATCGTGAAGCTGGTGATCGGCCTGCGGGTCAGCGAAGAGGACGAGCGCGAAGGCCTGGACATCACGACTCACGGCGAACGGGCGTGGGAGGGCTGAGCGGGTCGCTACTCGTCGTCGCCGTCATCCTTGCAGGTTGGGCCCAGCCATCGCCCGCTGAGCGTGGTGTTGATCTTGAGCGGATTGTCGCCGCCGGCGAAGGCCAGCTCGAGCGAGCCCTTCATGCTCTCGGGAGACGTCGCCTCCACGTGCATCTTGCCGGTGCTGGGGTGCTCGCCTTTGCAGTTCAAGGCAATGTCCTGCGTCGTGCCCGTGCTCTTCAGGATGGTCGTCTCACATTTGTCTTTCTTGTCGGGATGGAACGGCTTTTCGAGGTCCTCCTGCGTCACGCATTCCTTGCTCTTGTGCTCCTTCGGTCCGCCCGCCTCACGCTGGCCGAACATCGCCGCCATCTTTGCCTGCTGTTCCGGCGTCATTTTGGACAGCACCTCGGCGGGCATCTGCGGCATGCCTTGAGTCGCGGTGGCCGTGGTGATTTCCCACTCGCCCGTTTTGACCTTGAGAGGCTCGGCGGCTGAGGCGGCCAGCGATACGACCAGGCCAGTGGTGAGCAGCAGTGTGGCGGGCGCGAGTCTCTTCATGGGAAAACCCTCTTGGCTGGGCGCCAACGGCGCGAGCGGCGATTGTACTTGATCCGCCTTTCCCTCGACGATGCCGGCCGCGGGCCGCTGCTCAGCGACGTTTGGGCCGCAAGGCATTCTGGAAGACAAAGTGGGCGACGCGCCGGCCCTGCTCGATGCCGGCGGTCTTGTCGAACGACCAGTGGATGCCGAGATAGATGCGGCTCTGGCCGTTCTCTTCTTCGGCCTGGGATAGCGAGTTGTAGGTTCGCGATGCGAAGGGGCGCACCCGCCCGTCGTTGCCCACCGTTTCTCCGTTGAATTCGTCGGACACGAAAGTGAACGGAATGCGATCGGTACCGTAGTACTCACGGATGGTCTGGAAGAGCGCGCCTCCAAAGCCCGCATGTCCGGACGGATAGGTCGGAAAGGGCGGCGTGAAATTCGGGCCGGCCAGGTTGCTCGCTGGGGCACCCAGCGGCCAGAACTCCATACCCACGGTCTGGGGGTTGCCGTCGCCGGCGCCGCTCGGCCCCGTGCCTTCATCCGCTTCGCGAATGCCGGTGACCGGGCGCCAGACGTCGTAGTAGAACTTCGATTCCCAGATCGCGATGCTCGCATCGGCCATGGCGATGTTGGCCAATGCGAACAGCCGCGCGAGCGAGACGACGTTGCTGCTGCGCTTGGTGATCTCGAGCAGGATCTGGTTGTAGAGGCGCGGCGGAGCGCACAGGCTGGGCGTGCCGTCATAGGCCCAGAAGATTCCCGTCTCGGTCTGGTCTGCGGTGCGTTGAGTCGGCGTATGCACGCCGTCACCGCCGAGCGCCTTCGCTTCTTCGAACGCAGCCGCATACTCCAGAGAGCTCATGGCCGGCGGTGGCGGCGCACGAAATTGCGTCGCCGACTGGATCACGAACGGCTTCATCTTGCTCCACTCGGCGCCCATGGCGATCGGCGCCTTGCCGATCGGGTCCTGTCGCCAGTGGCCCGGAGCATCGTTCGTGAAAAAATCGATGCCCACTTTCGGATCCGGCGCGCTCAGATCGCTCGCCCTCATTGCGAGGATGGCCGCCGCCGCGCGTCGCCCGACTTCGATCCCACTCTGCGTCGCGCGCGGATCGCGCGCAGAGACTTGCTCGAGGTCCAGTCTCAACAACTCATCGAAAGCGGTTGTCTGCGCCGGAAAGACCTTCACCAGCGTGTCGTGAGCAGCCTGCGCGATGGCTGCTTCGATGGATGAGCCGCGAGGCGCCGGCCAGATGCGCGTGTAGCTTTCGTAACCGCCCGCGATCGCGTTCACCGCATCGAACATCGCAATGTGGACAATCGCGATTGCCCGGCTCGCGCGGCCGGGGCCGAGTTGCTCGGCGAATTGGCGCGTTTCGCCGGGCCCCGGCGGTGTGTGATCGAGCCCGCTGGCATCGACTGAGACCGCATTCCAATATCGAAACGCATCGGCAGAAGCGGAAGAACGCCGCCAGATGCGCTCTCGCTGCGCGCCGGGGCGCGCGTGCTTCTGAAATAGCGGGCCGTAGATGTCGCGCACATCACGAGGCGGAGTGCGATCGGTGGATTGCGCCGTCAAAGGCAGGAGCAGCAGCGCAGCGGCGACGACCGACGTCCAGTTAAACCGAAATTCCGTTTGCATGATGCCCCCCGATCGATGGCGTTCGAAAAAAACAGGGGGCGAGATATGCGGCACCCGCTATCTCAATGCAAACTGACTCCAGAGAGAGACGCGATTCATCGCGCCGTTTCGCTGCAATCGAAACGGTGTCGCGCGCGATGTGTAGTGAATCGGCGACGTTTTTTCAGCGCGCAAGCGTCATCGCGATCTCGACAGGCTCGCCGGGACTGTTGCTGCGGATCCTGAAAGTGTCGGTGCTGAGCTCGAGCACGTCTGTGGGATAGGCGATGCCTTCTTCGATCATGGTGAGCTTGCCGTTTTCCTGCGTCCATTTTCCAAGCGATGGCGTTCCGGTGGTCGAGGCCATCACCAGAGTGCCTTCGGAGAGAAACACGTAAAGAGAGCCTGCTGCGACCGCTGACGATTCACTGACCTGCCAGACTCTGTTGATGAACGTCGGCCCTGGCGTAGGTTGCGATGATGTTTCCGCGACGGCGGCGGGCGGCGCTTCTTGTTGACTGCACGCGGCTGCAACGATCGCGAACAGAAGCACACTGGCGATTCTGAATTTCATCGTGAGGCTCCCGGGTTGGCTTCGAGCGCCTGCCAGCGCTCGAATTTTTCGATGAGCTGCGCATCGATCTGCTCGATGCGCAGGCGGTCGTTGCGAATCTGCTGCGCGCCCTGGCGATGATAATCGGGCGTCACCATGCGCGCATTGAGCTCCGATTGCTCGCGCTCCAGTTTCTCGATCTCGCCCGGCAGCGTTGCGAGCTCGCGTTGTTCCTTGAAACTGAGCTTGGCTCGCGGCTTCGGCGCTGGTGGCTGCGCGGCCGCGTCCGATTTTTTCGCTCGTGACTCTCCACCGGGTTTCGGCCGCTGCTCCAGCCAGTCGGTGTAGCCGCCGACGTATTCGCGCCAGACCCCATCGCCTTCCGCCGCCAGCGTCTGCGTGACCACGTTGTCCAGGAATCGCCGGTCGTGGCTCACGAGCAGCAGCGTGCCCGGATAGTCCTGCAGCTTCTGCTCGAGCAGCTCGAGCGATTCGATGTCGAGATCGTTGGTCGGCTCGTCCAGCACGATGAAGTTCGCGGGCCGCGCGAACAGGCGCGCGAGCAGCAGGCGGTTGCGCTCGCCGCCGGAAAGCATCTTGACCGGCGACTTCGCGCGCTGCGACGGGAAACAGGAAGTCGTCGAGATAGGTGATCACGTGCTTGTCGCTCGCCGCGATCTCGACCCAGTCGGAGCCCGGGCTGATGGTGTCGGCGACGGTGCGCTCCTCGTCGAGCTGCTCGCGCAGCTGATCGAAGTAGGCGATCTCGAGGTTGGTGCCGAGCCGCAGCTTGCCGCTGTCCGGCGCGCAGCTCGCCGAGCAGCAGGCGGATCAGCGTCGATTTGCCGGCGCCGTTGGCTCCGATCAGCCCAATGCGATCGCCGCGCATGATGCGCATCGAAAGCGGCGCGACGACGGTGCGCTCGCCGAAGCGCTTGGTGACGCTTTCGAGCTCGGCTACCAGCTTGCCAGAGCGCTCTCCTGAATCCAGGCTCGAGCTTGATGTTGCCCAGGCGATCGCGCCGCTCCGCGCGTTCGACGCGCAGGTGCTCGAGGCGCCGCACGCGACCTTCGTTGCGCGTGCGGCGCGCTTCGACGCCCTTGCGGATCCACACTTCCTCCTGCGCCCAGAACTTGTCGAAGCGCGCGGTTGGCGACTTGCTCGGCGGCGAGCTCGTCGCTCTTGCGCGCCTCGTACGCCGCGAAGTTGCCGGGGTAGGAGCGCAGCACGCCGCGGTCCAGCTCCACGATGCGCGTGGCGACGCGATCGAGAAAGGCGCGGTCGTGGGTGATGACGATGCTGGCAGGCAGCTTCGTCAGCAGTTCCTCGAGGCGCTCGATGCCGTCGATGTCGAGATGATTGGTCGGCTCATCGAGCAGCAGGAGCTCGGGTTGCAGCGCGAAGGCGAGGGCGAGCGCCGCACGCTTGCGCTCGCCGCCGGAACTGTTGTCGGGCGACGCGCTCGCCGTCGAGATCGAAGCGGTGCAGGAATTCATCCAGGCGGGATTGCATTCGCCAGTGCTCGCGTTCGTCCGCGTGGCTCTGGTTGGCGAGCAGGCTTTCACGCAGCGTGGCCGCGCGCGGCCAGCTGCGGCTCCTGCTCGACGAAGGAGACGCGAAGGCCGTCGCGCCGCTGCAGCTCGCCATCATCGAGCGCAGCGCAGCCCGGCGATCACTTTCAAGCAGCGAGGATTTGCCGGTGCCGTTGCGGCCGATCAGCCCGATGCGTTCGCCCGCTTGGACCGTGAGCTGGGCGCCATCGAGCAGCGGCTGATCGCCGTAGGCGAGATGGGCATTGAGAACTGTGACGAGCGACATGCCTGGAATTGTGCGGGTTGGACGCCGCGATTCAAACCCTGTAGAGTCCGCCCCGCTGAATCAGGGGTTCGCGGTCAGCGCCCCATCTGCTCGCAGTCTGTCCTTTCCGACGCACTTCGAATCTTTCAATATCCCTCGCTTCTGACCGCTGCGGCGCTTACGCCCGCTGTGCGAGTCAACCAGAAGGTTTCTCAAATAATGTCATTTACCGATCTCGGGCTTTTGCCCGAGCTGCTCCGTGCCGTGGCCGAAAAGGGCTATACGGCCATGACTCCCATCCAGTCCAAGGCGATTCCCGCGGTGCTCGCGGGTCGCGACGTGCTCGGCGGTGCCCAAACGGGTACCGGCAAGACAGCCGCCTTCGTACTGCCCATTCTGCAAAAGCTAGCTGCCGGCACGCCCGGCCGCCCGCCACGCGCGCTGGTGCTCACTCCAACCCGCGAGCTCGCCGCACAGGTTGCGGAGAGCGCGCGCTCTTACGGCAAGTTCCTGCACCTGCGTACCGTCGTCGTGTTCGGTGGCGTGAGCATCAATCCACAGAAGGATGCTCTGCACCGCGGTTGCGACCTGCTGGTTGCAACTCCCGGCCGCCTGATCGACCTGGCCGAGCAAAACTGCCTCGATCTGCGCCAGGTGCAGTGCTTCGTGCTGGACGAAGCGGATCGCATGCTCGACATGGGATTCATTCGCCCGATCCGGCGCATCATGAAGATGCTGCCCGCGCAGCGTCAGAACCTAATGTTCTCGGCTACGTACGCCGAGGAGATCCGCGAGCTCGCGAGCCAGATCCTGCGAAATCCCGAGTCCATCGAAGTCGCCGCGCGCAACGCCACGGTGGAGAAGGTCGATCAGCAGGTGTATCGCCTGCCGAAGGATCACAAGCGCCACCTGCTCGCGCATCTCATCAACGACGGCAACTGGCACCAAGTGCTGGTGTTCACGCGGACCAAGCACGGCGCCAACCGGTTGGCTCAACAGCTAGACTCGGCGGGCATCACGACGGCCGCCATTCATGGCAACAAGAGCCAGGGTGCACGCGTCCGTGCGCTGGCAGACTTCAAGGCAAACAAGGTCACCGCTCTGGTGGCAACGGAAGTTGCCGCGCGCGGGCTCGACATCAAGGAGCTGCCGCACGTAGTCAACTACGAGCTGCCCAATGTGCCCGAAGACTACGTTCACCGCATCGGCCGCACTGCGCGCGCCGGCAACACGGGCAGCGCTGTGTCGCTCGTGTCTCCGGACGAGTCGCCTCTGCTCAAGGACATCGAGCGGTTGCTCCGCAAGACCCTCCCGGTCACGGCGTTGCCTGCCTTCGAGATCCTCCAGTCAGCACCTTCGACGCGGGCACCGCAATCGAATGCCCCGGCCGGCGGTCGTCCTTCGGCGCCGCGCTCTTTCGCTTCCCGCTCCTTCGGCGGTGGCCGCCGGCAATCCTCGGGTGGCCGCAGGTCGTCCTATTCCCGCTGACGCGTTGAGGATGGAGAATCGCTCTCTCCGATGAGAGCCACGCACGACCATTCGATCATCGCTGCAGCGCTGGCAAAAGCGCTTCGCTGGACAATGGCGCCCGCCGCACGAACACGGGTTCATGGCGGGTGTATCAACGAATGCTATCGCTGGGAAAGCGATGGCGGTCCGGTGTTCGTCAAGCTCGCCACGGCGGACCGGCTGGCGATGTTTGAAGCTGAAGCGGCTGCGCTGGAAGAGTTGAGCGCTGCGCGCGCGGTGCGTGTGCCGCGTGTGCTGACAGTCGGCGCGGTCGAAGGCAGCGCGTTTCTCGCGCTCGAATGGATCGATTCAACCGGCTCAGGGGTGGCGACCGAAGCTCGCCTTGGCGATCAGCTGGCGAAACAGCACCGCGTGACGTCCACGCACTTTGGCTGGCATCGCGACAACGCGATCGGCAGCACGCCCCAACTCAACAGCCTGTGTACGGACTGGGTGGATTTTTTTCGCGAGCGGCGGCTGCGATATCAGTTCGACCTGGCGAGCGAGAATGGCTTCGGTGGGAAATTGCAGGCGCAGGGCGTCGAGCTGCTCGAACGATTGGGCGCTTTCTTCAGCACCTACCATCCCCAGCCATCGTTGCTCCATGGTGACCTCTGGGGTGGAAATTGGGCTGCCGACACGGGCGGCGCTCCGGTGATCTTCGACCCGGCGACCTATTTCGGCGACCGTGAAACCGATATCGCCATGACGCGGCTGTTCGGCGGATTCGGCGACTCCTTCTATAGGGCCTACGAGGCGGCCTGGCCGATGGACCCTAGCGCGCGGGCGCGTACCAGCCTCTACAACCTGTACCACGTGCTCAATCATCTCAACCTGTTCGGCGACGGTTATCTGCGCCAGGCCGAGTCGATGGTCAACAGCCTGCTGGCCGAATTGAAGCCCTGATACAATCGCCCCAGCTGCGCTACACGCAGGGGGAGTGCGTCCATGCCATGGTGGGGTTGGCTCGTATTGGGCGTTGCGCTGTTGGGCGTCGAGATGTTCGTCGTCGACGCGCAGTTCTACCTCGTATTTCTCGGAATTTCCTCGACTCTCGTCGGCCTGCTCGGCCTTGCCGGCGTCGCACTGCCCGTATGGCTGCAGTGGCTGGTGTTCGCAGTTCTCTCTGTCGCGACGATGCTCGCTTTCCGCAGGCGCGTGTATGCACTGGTTCGCGGCCACGCAGAACCGGTACAGGAGCGCGTGACGCCGGTGACCGGGTGCTCGTGCCGATCCGCCTCGAGCCCGGCCAGAGTTGCCGTGTTGATTATCGGGGCTCCACCTGGACGGCGCGCAACGTGGACGGCAAGGCAATCGAGGCCGGCAGTGAGGCGGCGATCAGCCGCGTCGATGAGCTGACCCTGCATCTCAAATCGACCGCTGCGGCGGCATAACGAACGGAGCAATCATGGGGACCTTGTACGTCGTCGCGGTCATCACTGTTCTGGTCGTCATCGTCCTCGCGAAGACGGCGACCGTGGTGCCGCAGCAGAGCGCCTATGTCATGGAAAATCTCGGCCGCTACAGCCGCACGATCCAGGCCGGGTTTCACATCCTGATGCCGTTCATCGAGCGCATCGCCTACCGCCACAACCTCAAGGAAGAGGCGATGGATATTCCCGAGCAGATCTGCATCACGCGCGACAACGTGCAGGTCGGCGTGGACGGCGTGCTCTACCTGCAGGTGCTGGATGCCAGCAAGGCCTCCTACGGCATCACCAACTATCGCTTCGCCATCATCCAGCTGGCGCAGACGACGCTGCGCAGCGAGATCGGCAAGATCGAGCTCGATCGCACCTTCGAGGAGCGCGCCACGATCAACTCCAACGTGGTGAGCGAGCTCGACAAGGCCTCGGCGCCCTGGGGCGTGAAGGTGCTGCGCTACGAGATCAAGAACATCAACCCGCCGCGCGATGTGCTGCAGGCGATGGAAAAGCAGATGCGTGCCGAGCGTGAGAAGCGCGCGGTGGTGCTCACCTCCGAAGGCGAGCGCGACGCCAAGATCAACCAGGCCGAAGGCGAGAAGCAGCGCGTCATCAAGGAATCGGAAGCCAACAAGCAGCTGCAGATCAACCAGGCGCAGGGCCAGGCGGAAGCGATCCTCGTCCGTCGCGACCGCGACGGCCGAAGGCTTGAGGCGGGTCGGCGAAGCGCTCGCCGGCCGTGGCGGCACCGAGGCGATGCAGCTGCGCGTCGCCGAGGAATACATCAAGCAGTTCGGGCGGCTGGCCGATGAGGCGTCGAGCACGCTGATCGTTCCGGCAAATCTGTCGGACATCTCCTCGATGATCGCGCTCGCGACGAGCGTGGTGAAGAACCAGACACGGGCCACGGGTTAAGCGTTTCGAGCAACCCAACGCCCCGCCGACCGCGCATGTCGCGGACATCCTTCCGGCGAGCTCGGAAGCCGAAGCGGTTCGCTTCGAGCACATCAAGCATGAGACATCCGTTCGCTCGATGGGCCTCCTCTACTACGTGAGCGGCGCGTTTCTGGTGCTCAGTGCGGTGGCGATACTGGTGCCCACGCTCAGCGAAGGCAGGTGGCAGGCTTTCGTCCTGATCGCGCTCTGCCTTGGCATGGGCGTGCTGTCGATCGTCGTGGGGCGAGGCATCAGGACACTGCAGCCGTGGGCGCGAACGATCTGCATCGTGCTGGCCGTCATCGGCCTGCTGGCTTTCCCGGTCGGAACGATGATCAATGCCTACATCCTCTATCTGCTTCACGCCGAGAAGGGCAAGCGCATCTTCAAGGAAGACTATGCTGCGATCATGGCGGCAACCCCAGGCGTCAAATACCGCACTTCGCCGGTCGTCTGGATCGTACTGGGAATCATCTTGCTGGTCGTGGCCGCAGCCATCGTCGTTCCGATACTGAGTAGCTAGCAGTCTTCACGTGAGCCCCTGGCGACAACGCTTCAAGTGGGCCGTGTACGCAGTCCTGCTGCTGGATTTCTTCATCTATCTCGCCCAGGACGTCGAGTCCGCGCACTACGTTCTCGATGCGCGATCGAGCCTGCTCGAATTCGCGGGCGCCTACGTGACGTCCATCGACCTGGCGGCCTGGTTTGCGCTGATCCTGCTCTTCGAGCTCGAGACTTACGTTCTGGCCGGCCGCGCCTGGCAAGGCGGCATGAAGTGGACGGTGCGCGGCGTCAGGCTCGTGTGCTGCGCGGCCATTCTGCACACCAGCTTTTCCTACGACATAACATTGCGCGAGTTGCAGAATCCGCGTCCCTTGCCGCTCGCCGGCGATGCCTGCGCCTACGCGAAGGGCGACTGGTCGTTCCTGCGGAATCGCGAATACATCGAGGTCGATTCCGGCAACTGCGCGGACCTTGGGCAGGGGGCTGAATACTTTGCCCTCGGTGACGATGCCGTGATCACCGATCGCGCCGGCGTGCGCGAAGGTCTCGTTCTGGCATGGACCGACCTGCTCGAGAGCATCGCCTGGCTAATGGTCGTTATGGTCACGGAGCTCGCCGTGCGGCTCAATCGCAGCGCCGTCGCGTTGACTTTGCTGGAGGGCTTGAAGGGCGCGCTCTACATGCTGATCCTCGGCATCGCCTTCTACTGGGGCTGGAAGCAGCAGTATCTGTATCTATGGGACGAGTTGATCTGGGTGTGCGGGTTCCTGATCATCGACTTCAACATCCACGATCGGCGCAGTGGGCGGCCTAGTCGATTGGCCATGGCATCGACTTAGGCATCGCGGTATCGACGGGGATATCGGGCTTGCTCGCGCTCACATCGACGACGCGCCACCATGGAGTTGCGCGTTCGTCATGCGACGGCTCGACGGGCTCGCCGAGCTGGGGCATCAAAAGTCGGGCACCGGATTCCAGGAGCGATTCGGCAGGCTGATCCCAGGCGTGCATCGCCAGGCTGAACGTGCCCCAATGCACGGGCAAAAACGGGCCGCCGCCTAGTAGCTCCAGCGCCTTGAGCGCGTTCTGGGGCCCGAGGTGGATGTCGCCCCAGGCTGGATGGAATGCGCCGACTTCGAGCATGACCAGATCAAACGGGCCGAGGCGCTCTCGGATCGCTTGATATTGCATCGTCAATCCGGTGTCGCCGCTGAAAAAGACCGCGTGCCGAGGCGAGCGAATGACGAATGAGGACCATAGGGTCGTGTTCCGGTCCTTCAGGCCGCGGCCGGAAAAGTGCTGCGACGGCGCGGCGGTGACGGTGAGCCCTGTGTTCGCGAGCGTGTGCGTCTCCCACCAATCGAGCTCGGTGATCCTTTCGGGCGCAATTCCCCACGCTTCGAGATGCGCGCCGACACCGAGTGACGTCACGAACGGAACATTGCGTTTCGCCAGCGCGCGGATGGTCGGATAGTCGAGATGATCGTAATGATCGTGCGAGACGATCACGAGATCCAGGGGCGGCAGCGCGCGAAGCGGCACGGGCACCGGCTGGAACCGCTTCGGGCCGATGAGGCGTGAGGGCGATGCGCGCGGTCCCCAGACTGGATCGGTGAGCACACGCAGCCCGTCGATCTCGATCAGGACGGTGGAGTGGCCAAGCCAGGTGGCACGAAGCCCGCTGCCCGGAGGTTTTCTCCAGGGTTCGAGAGGGCTCATAGAAGGGAGCGGCCCGCGCGGCACACGCCGCTCGCCACCGCAGACAAAATCCGCAAGCGAAGGCATCGGTACGCCTGGATCGCGCAGCCCTGCCAAGATCGGGTGAACATTGCGGAACTGCTCGCCGGCCCAAAGCGGTGACGCCTTGATGCGCTCGAGCCGTTCCCCGGCCGGTTTCTTCCCCAATGATTTCATCAATCAGGCCTCGTCTGTGGCATCCTTGCGTAACTCATCACAACCCCAGAAGTGCCATGGCCAAACCCAATTATTCACAGCAGCGCAAGCAGCGCGAGCAGCAGCAGAGGAAGAAAAAGGAAGAGAAGCTGCAGCGCAAGGCCGAGAAGAAAAGCCCGCCTGTCACGCCTTCCGAGCCCGTGTGACGCCGATTGGGAGCGTGTCGACCCGCCGCATCTGAGCGTCGTCGAAGAGCGAGGGATCGCGCAGGTAATCGAGCACCATGTCGAACGCGTCATGGCCCCAGAAGATCTCCTCGCCGATCACGAACGTCGGGACGCCGAATATCCCGTGAGCGATCGCCCAGGCGGTGTTGTCGTGCAGCTTCCGCTTCACCGCCGGATCGCCAAGCACCTGGCGCACATCCGGGATGCCGAGTTTCTGTGCGAGGTCCGCAATCACGCCCGCGTCTGAAACGTCCCGACCCTCCTTGAATACGGCGTCGAAGATCGTTTCCACCGCCTCACGTGTCGACCCTGCGGCAATGGCCAGCCGCAAGGCTGAAAGCGGATTGAACGGATGCGTCGGCGGCATCTCAACGGGTATGCCCATCTTACGGGCGCGCCACAACGCGAAGCGATAAGTGAAGCGCCGCTTCGGGGCGATCTCCGCGTTGCCGATCTGGCCGTAGTGATTCAGCAGGCCGGCGAACAGGATCGGCACGAACTCGATCTCGATATCCTGCGGCAGCCCCGGCAGCTGCTTGAGGCTGAAATACGAGAAGGGCGAGATGAAATCGAACGCCCACGCTATCTTTCTCATGACACTAATCCTTGGGCAGTATCGGCGGGCCCTCCGGAACGTATGCCTTGTACTGCACGTCGCCCTTTGCCTTCACGAACTCGTCGCGGATTTCCTTGATGTCGTCCGGGTTCTGGTAGAGGTCCACCATCGTGGTCGCGAGCGTCTTCGCGGCCAGCACCATGCCCTTGTGACCGATGGACATCCCAGCGGTCGCAACCACCGGCCATGCGTGCCACGGCGCATCCTTCGGCGCGGTTGTGACGGTGACGTGCATCGTCGGCACGATCCAGCTGACGTCGCCCAAATCCGTCGACCCGCCCTGGGCACTCTGGCCCTCGAGCGGTTTGATCGTGGAGTTCATGCCGACCTGAGGCGTGCCCGACGCCTTCTGAATCGCACGCGCGAACGCCTGCTCATCGTCTGTATAGGTGATGGGGCCGATGCGGCGCATGTTTGCATCCAGCATTTTCTCGCCGGCCTCGTTGACCAGCACTTCCCAACTGCCGCCCTGGACGGTCACTGTGCTGGTCGTTTCAGTCATCGTCGCCGCGCCTTCCGCAATCTTGCGCACGCGCACCAGCAGCGCTTCGACTTCGGAGCGCTTCGCGTCGCGCATCCAGAGCCACACTTTCGCGTACTCGGGGATGACGTTCGGCACGTCGCCGCCCTTGACGATGACGTAGTGCATGCGCGAGGAGGGCAGGATGTGCTCGCGCATCATGTTGACGCCGTGCGTGAAAAGCTCGAGCGCATCGACCGCGCTGCGGCCATTCCACGGGTCGCTTGCGGCGTGCGCAGCCTTGCCGTGAAATTCCACGCCGATATCGATGATGGCCTGGCTCGATTCGGTGTCCGCTTGCGTCTCGTCGCCCGGGTGCCACGCGAGCATGACGTCGACATCGTTGAACATGCCTTCGCGGGCCATGAAGGTCTTGCCGCCGATGTCCTCTTCAGCCGGCGTACCGTAGAAGCGGATCGTTCCTTTCAGCTTGCCGCTTTGAATCTGTTCCTTGATGGCGAGCGCCGCGCCGAGGCTGCCCGCGCCGAACAGATTGTGCCCACAGCCGTGTCCGGCCGCGCCTGCCACCAGCGGCTTCTTGTCTGGAGTCGCGGTCTGGGAGATGCCGGGGAGGGCGTCGTACTCGCCCATGATGCCGATCACCGGCTTGCCGGAACCGTACGAAGCGACGAATGCCGTGGGCATGCCCGCGACACCGCGCTCGACTTTGAATCCCTGCTTCTGCGCGTAGTCCGCCAGCAGCTTCGATGACTTGTGCTCGCGTAAGGCGATTTCGGCGTACGCCCAGATTTGGTCGGAGAGCTTTATGAGCTCGGGGGTGTGCTTGTCGATGGATTGCTCGGCCGTCTGCTTCTCCGCATTGGGCTCTGCGGCCTGGAGCGGCGGGATCACCATAAACGCTGAGCAAAGCGCTACAAGAACGCCAGCACGGATGGCTTGAAGGTCGGTCGACATCTGTTGTTCCCCTTGTTGTCGACGCGCGGTTGCGCGGACACCTTTCGTGGGCATATTGCCTCTTTCGCCGCGCGCGTCGCAATCCCCGCGGTCGCTCGCGCCTCGCGTCCAGGTCGAACGGATCGTGACGTTGATGGAAGTGGAGTGCCTCATCGCTGCGCTGGAGTCTCGTATCGCCGAAAGGGTATCCCTACAGTGATTTCCAGTTTGCGACGGACCCGCGCGATGCGCGCTTTCTGCGCACCGGCGTTCTTTCATGTTGTCGGCCGACTGGTCACGTGTCCCCGATCGCGGAGTGCCAGTGCCGCCTCTCGCAGGCGGATTGGAACCGGTTGCTGGATCTAGCGCATCGCAACAAGCGGCGCGCGTTCGAAGAGTTCACGGGGTTCCTACTGGGGGGATACGCGCCAGGTCAATCTATATCTCGAGAGCTACCACGCCGCTTTGGATACACGCCTCGGCAACCCGGTGCACGGCGGTGAGATGATCACCGAGCTTTACGTGCCTATGGATGATGTTCGCCGCGACTTCCGGGACGATCAGGTGGATTGCATCTACGGCACCACACGGCTCATCGAGCGCGACACAGAGTCCGCATTGCCCTGGGCGCGCGAGCGCTTTGCTTGCGTCATCTTCAATCTGCTGTGGACCATTAACCGCGCGCTGTAGCTCGCGCGTACGCTGCTTTCCGCCGCCTCATCGACTACGCGCTCGCATGCAGCGGCAGCTATTACCTGACGTACACCGCTACGCACGATTGGATCAGCTCTTGGCGGCGCATCCCGACATCGATAAGGGCATGCGCACGAAGTTGGCATGGCGGTGAGACTGGTGATGACCGTCTGGGCGCACGGGACACTCTATCTATGCACGGAGCGATCCCCGTGGCCTTCCGTTGGGTCCGGTCGGACGGGCGACCGTTATGGTAGGATCGCCGCCCGCGTCACGGCAAGTGCGCGGCCGGCAGAGCCAAGCGCTTGATTTTTCAGTAACTTACTGACATCCGAGGCGCGCTTCCCGGCCCATTCGCACCGCCCCGGTTTGCGGCGCGCCCGTAGCTCAGTTGGATAGAGTGCCTGGCTACGAACCAGGAGGTCGGGAGTTCGAATCTCTCCGGGCGCGCCAATTCGCATCTGTCCATGCGAACAACATTCGATGACTTCCGCTACTTCGGCGAGGCTTCCCCCCGCTCCTGCTCATCCTGCCGCTGGTCTTTGATGCGGGCACTTTCCGCGTCGCGGGCGTTATCGATGCGAGCCTGTTCCTGCGCACTCAAGCCACCCTTTGCAGAGCTGGCCTCCAAGGCTGCAACGCGCGCCTGTCCTTGCTGGAGCGTAAGCACCTCACTGTTCGTCAGCGTGCCGTTGGCAATGCCCTCCTGGATACGCCGCTGCTGATTGACGTTCCGCTGCACGGCGTCCTGCATTGCCCGGGAGCCTGCTGACTTGGGATCACCTTTAATGTCGTTCTGCTCAGCGTCCCGGATGAGCAGACCTACTCGATCCTGTTGCGCCGCCACACGCGCCTTTTCGTCAGCCGTCATGCCGCCGTGCTTGAGCGCATTCGCCTGTATCAGCGAGATCTGTTGTTGTTCACCCTCGAGCCGCGCTGCCTCAGCGGGCGATAAGGCACCCGATTTCAGGCCGTCCAAAATGCGTTGTTCCTGAAACACGTTGCGCTGCTGCACATCTTGAATTCGGGTGCCTCCCGGACTCCCACCACTACTCTGCTCGTCGCGCACTTGGGCGTTGATGCGAGCACTTTCCGCATCGCGGGCCTTATCAATGCGAGCCTGTTCCGGCTGACTTAGCCCGCCCTTTCCAGAGCTGGCCTCCAGAGCTGCGATGCGAGCTTGTCCTTGCTGGAGCTCGAGCAGCTCATTGTTCGTCAGCGTGCCATTGGCAATACCCTGCTGGATTCGGGTCTGCTGAAAGAGATTGCGCTGCACGGCTTCCTGCATCGCGCGCGAACTCCCCGAGTTGGGGTCACCTTTCCAGTTGTTCTGCTCGGCTTCCCTGATGAGCTGACTCACTCGATCCTGTTGAGCCATCACGCGCGCCTTTTCGTCAGCCGTCATGCCGCCGTGCTTGAGCGAATTCGCCTGCATCAGCGAGATCTGCTGCTGTTCGCGCTCGAGCTTCGCTGCTTCGCCGGTCGCGAGGGCACCCGATTTCAAGCCGTCCAGAATGCGCTGTTCCTGATTCACATTGCGCTGTTGTACGTCCTGAATGTTGCTGTCGGCATGCGCCATTCCGCTTGCCAATGTGGCGGCAAGACATGCGAGCTGGATGCTTGTGAACTTCATACGTGAACCCTCTTCAGAACTGCCTAGTCACCGACAAAGATGCATCGGTGAATCGGTCGGTCAAAATGTCCGATGGATGAGACGGAAGCAGCAAGCGGAGTGCCCGAGACTATGGCGTTGGTATGATTACTGCCTAAGCACACCCTATGCGCTATACCGCACCAGGTTGTCCAAACCAGGTTGTCAACGCATTTGTAAGTCCAAGCTGTGTCCTTTCACCCACCCACGCAACGTATCCATCAGGCCGAACCAGCACGGCCGCAGGTGCAGGCACCGCGCCGAGTGCCGGAAGCTCCCAGCCTCCAGCGTACTGGGCATCGATCAGCTGAACGCGATCCGCCCACGGCGTGATGTCAAAGCGGCCCGCTTCACCAAAGTTGATCAGCACCGGACGAGAGTGGTGCAGCAATGTGAAAACCCGCCGCGGTCCGCTTGCGGTGATGAGGTCCAGATCGGGCATGCGACGCCCAAGTAAAGGGTGCCCTTCGCCGAAGTCGTAGTGGATACCTAAACCGGACATCTCTGCAGCAATTCGTGTGCGCGGCTCGTCCATCTGGAGCAGTTCGGCGATGACTTCGCGCGCGGCGTTCGTCCGTGCGTCCGGTCGATGAAGCGCGACCTGCGCCATCGTGGTCTGTAGCACTCGGGCGCCGACCGGATGACGTTCCGCGTGGTAGGTATTCAGCAAACTGTCCGGTGACGTGCGCTTCACCACCTGGGCCAGCTTCCATCCAAGATTCACGGCATCCTGCACTCCGGTATTGAGCCCCTGTCCGCCGACGGGGGAATGCACGTGCGCGGCGTCGCCGGCCAAAAGCACGCGCCCCCTACGATAGGTCGCGGCCAGCCGACTCATGTCGGTGAATCTGGAGATCCAGGTTGGACTGTGGACTCCGTAATCGGTCCCGCAGGTGGCCATCAATGCCTCGCTCAGATCTTGAAGCGTGGGTTCATCCGTTCTTCCAGCGTCCTTCTCGGTCACCATGACTCCAATCGGCCCAGTATCCTTGTAGATGATCTCGCCATCCTTGATCTAGTATTCCCTTCTGCCGAAGGCATGAGTGCCTGAGGCCGTACGATGAATGCCGAGTGGCGGCTTCTCCGTCATCTCGACTTCGGCAAGAATGCTGCTCGTAGTGGGATCCCAGCCGGGGAACTCGATGCCGGCTGCCTTGCGCACGAGACTGCGTCCACCATCGCAGCCAACGAGATACTGTGTCGTTATGCGTTGCCCATCTGACAGCTGCACGTCGACGCCGGCGTCGTCTAGCGCAAAGCCCGACACCTCATGTCCGCGATAGAACGTGACCGCCAGCTCGCCGACCCAGTCGGCCATGATGCGCTCGATGTGCCTTTGCCGCAGCGCAAGCCCGTAGTTGTGCCGAGTGGGGAAGTCGCTGATGTCGAGGCGCGTCACGGCGAATCCGGTGACCTGTGCGACCTGTCCTTCAGCGAGGAATCGATCAGCGATGCCGCGTTGATCGAATACTTCGATCGTGCGTGAAGACAGTCCGCCAGCGCGCGTGCCCTCGAGCTCCTGGTCGGCTCGTCGCTCGACAATTGCGACATCGACGTCCGCCAACGCCAGCTCGGCTGCCAACATCAGCCCCGTCGGGCCGGCCCCGGCGATCACGACCGCATGCTCTCTCATCGCGTCATTCCCATTTCGGCCGATCTGGCACTGGACGGCGATGTTGCTGACAGTGGAACGCGTGATCCCGGTCGAAGGCGGTTCGCGCGACTCCCACGACTTCGCCCAGATCGTTGAGGCTGCGCGCCAACGAATACTGGCCGCCGAGCGTGCCAATCTAGACGAGTGGTTGACCGGGAGATGTTGATGCCAAGGCGACCACATCGAAATTGCCGCTGACTCCGAGATTCTTCAGCCGCACTCGGCCGCAGGCAGTGCGGCGGCTAAGCTGGGTCGCGGAAGAGGGTGGGGCGCAGTGAAACTCGAAACTAACCCCGAATCGAGATCCGCCTCAGCGCCCCACCCAAGTCGGAGTATATGCGGACTTCGTCGTCGATCTAGTCCAGATATCGCGCCTTGATCGCGATTGTCAGTTCCGAAGACAAGACACCCGTGAAAAACGTGGAGTGAATCCTGTCCAGTGCAGCAGCCGCCAGATAGTGACAGGCGGGCGGCGTCAACAGGTGCCACGCCCACCTGAGGCCAGCGGCCACAAGTATCGTGATGAAACCCCAGAACAGGATGATCAGGCCGCGATGGTAGTGGTCACG
This sequence comes from uncultured Gammaproteobacteria bacterium, assembly GCA_963759725.1. Lineage (GTDB taxonomy): Bacteria > Pseudomonadota > Gammaproteobacteria > Steroidobacterales > Steroidobacteraceae > CAVXAE01. Next base: position 1,208,583 of record CAVXAE010000001.1, read on the forward strand.
AAACAGCTCGCGCCTGGAATGAGCCCTTCGCTTTTCGACCTTTTCCAGGTCATCGGCATTGGCAAACGCTTGCGATTCTGCGAGAGCCAATTTATCCGGAGTGTCTTCAGAGGCCTGTAATCACGGAACTTCCTTCTCGCGGAGATCGCCACGCGCCCCTCTCAACTAGCGGTTATTCGAGAGAAGTAATCCTCCAGAAGCGGACGCCCGTAAAGCCCGAGCATGAAGCCATGGCTCAGGTAGACAAGCTTTATGAGTTGCAACGGGCTCAAGGTATCGCTGCGTTGAACTGCAAGCTGAAGAATTTTGTTGGCCACGCCAGTTGGCGTGTGCATCTTTGAAATGTGCTTCGTTTCCATGGACAGTCAGACCGTGCACAAGCGGCGAAAAGTATGCCACCCAGCGTTGCCCATTGGTTGCTGCGACACGGCAAGGTAGGGCTCGTGTCGGCTGCACGATCAGCGGTGACTGCCGGCGCCAAGCAATCTCGCGGGCAGCGTCAGCACTGCCCGCAGAAATTCGAACACGCCGCCAACCGCGATTCCAACGAGACGGAACGGTAGCGACAGCAACCAGACGATCGGCCAGAGAACCAGCGCCAGGAGCGCAATCGGCCAGCAGATCACCAGAAGCAGAAGCCACAGGAGAAATTTCATCTCATCAGACCCTGCGCGCGCCGGCCGAAGCGAAGCCTTCGTCGGCGGCAACCGCCAGCAGCAGCGAAATCGTGGCAACCAGGACGACCAGGAACAGGGAAGTGATCATGAGAGCTCCTTGCGCGGGCGGTATGCCCGCTGGTCCCCCCAGATCACCGACCGAGCCCGGAAGTTGCAGTCGCTCAGGCCAGGTCGATGGTTCCTTTGAAGACCACCTTGAGTTTCACGCCGTCGACTTCCAGCGTCATGCGGGCGGGTAGGGATTCGGACCCCGAAATCGCGGCGGACCCGATCGCGGCCGCGACCGCGTGCTCGATCTCCCGCTGCGAGCTGATGCCGACCGTCTTCAGGAACTTGCGGATACTGAGATTGAAGGTGTCTTCGTCCATCGAAGTCTTCCTCTGTGGCGGGCCAGCGACGTTTTATGTTAGCTGGGAGCATAGCGCACGCAGGGGGCCAGCCGTCGCGTAACCGATTCGGCTAGACTCTTTTCCATGTCGGCAAAGCCAACGCCCTTCGGAGTCCTCATCACGGTGGCGTTGCTCGCCCTGTACGGTGCCTACGCCGTGTGGCAGGCGATTGCGAATCACTCTTTTGCGTTTGCGCTTGTGGGTGTCGTGGCGATTGTGGCGTGCGTGGCGGCAGCCAGGCTCCTGGCGTGGTCGCGATTTCTGGTATGGCTCCTGGCAGCGGCATTCATTGGAGGCTGGGCGTATTCGGTGTATGCCGCCGCGGCTGCGGGGTACTACCGAGCCTTTTCCGGCCAGCAGATCGTCATCTCACTCGCGCCGGGCATTTTCCTGGTAGCTCTCTCGTGTTTTTGCGCGTCCGCGGTTTTCAAGCAGTTTCGCGCCTCATCAATTCGGACGTAACCATGCGTTGGTCGAAATGCATTGCAGCCGTCCTGGCTTGCTGTCTGAGTCTCTGGAGCGTTGCGACGACAGCCGCGCTCCCGGCCGGATGGCAGATCGAGGGAAGTGAGCTGGTGTGGGCCAGCGACGCTGCCTTGCGCATGGGAGGCGCCCGCTACGAATTTCGGGCGGGCGAGCGGCTGCTCGGGTATCCGGCACAGCGCGGCGATACTTTGCGATTGCGATTGTCGCCCAAGGACGAGCTGACCAATCTTTCCGTGTGGGCGGCAGGGCGGCGTCTCGACGGCGCAGCTGCGCAATTGCGCATTCAACCTACGACGCTGCCCGCGGAACCGTCGATTGCGGAGGCGGCGACCGATCCTGCGACGCCCGGCCCTTATCAAAGGCAACGCCTTCGATACGCGCTGCCCGCTATTCCGTTGGCGGACTACGCCGCGCCCGTGGAAGTGGTTGCGGAAGTTACTGCGCCGGTCGGCACGTCCGTTCCCGCACCGTTGGTGCTGATCCTGCATGGCCGACACAGCACGTGCTACCGCGGGGGTCCAGGCGGCGAATCGTCAGGGGACTGGCCGTGTGCGGATGGGTGGCGGCCCATTCCGAGTCACAGCGGATACCGCTACATCGCCGACGTGCTCGCATCACAGGGTTACTTGACGGTGTCGATATCCGCGAACGGCATCAACGGGCAGGACAGCTTTGGCCTCGATGGTGGCGCCGGCGCGCGCTCCGAGCTCATTCGCCACCATCTTTCCCTGTGGGCAGACTGGTCGGCCGACGGAGGCGATCCCTGGGGCGGGAAGTTCCAGGGCCGGGTGAATTTGGACGAGGTCGTGTTGGTGGGCCACAGCCGCGGAGGCGAGGGCGTCGAGCGCGCTGCGATCGACACTCGCGCGGACGATCGCTGGAAAATACGGGGCCTGGTCCTGATCGGCCCCACGGCCTTTGGGCATCAGGTCGCGGCAGGAATCCACACGACTGTGATTCTGCCGTTCTGTGACGGCGACGTGTCGGACCTTCAGGGTCAGCAATACGTCGACATCGGGCGAGACCTCACGCGCGATCGGGCGTTGCGGTCATCGGTCATGGCCATGGGCACAAACCACAATTTCTACAACACCGAGTGGACGCCGGGCTTGGCGAAAGCCCCGGCGTGGGATGACTGGTTCGACGCCAGCGATCAGCAGTGCGGGGAGACCCGCACCCGGCGCCTCACGCCAAAAGAGCAGCAGTCAGTGGGGCTCGCCTATACCTCGGCCCTGGTCGATCTTGCCGTCGCTGGCAATGCGAAGTCTCTGCCGTTGCTCGATGGCACCAGAGTGAAGCCTCGTTCGATCGGTCGTGCGCGCGCCTTTGTGCACGCAATTGGCGGCGACAAGCGCTTGCTATATGCCGCCGGAGCCGGCGCGCCTGTTACGGCGCAATCTCTCACAGCCAAGGAGTGCCGCGGCTATTTCACGGCGGGCCCGTTTGACCTGCGCCCGGGATGCACGCCCAATCTGTATTTCGAGCTGACTCCTCACTGGTCGCCGATGTCCTTCGAAGAGACGGCGCCGGCGCCGCAGGCATTGCAGGTGAAATGGACCAGCGCCGGCGGCAGCGTGCGCATTCCCGTTGCGCGCAGCCTGGCAGGCGCCGACGCTCTCGATTTTCGCATTGCAGGCGAGCCGGACGCGCCGCCTGTGGAATTCGACGTAAGGGTTCGCTATGCCTCGGGAGCCTGGACCAATCTCGGCGCTCGTCCGCTCACCTTGCGCTCATATTTTGGGCCGAGCCCGTTGGGCAAGGTGGTCGCCCGGCAGCTGCGCGCAAACCTCCGCGGCGTGAACATCGACCGGCGCGGCATCACTGCGATCGAGCTGATTCCGCGCACACCGCGTGGCCGCTTCTGGCTGCTCGACGTCTCGAGCTGGCAAGACAGTCTCGCGGCGAGCGACCAGGTTCATCTGCCCAAGGTCAGCGTCGGCGACCTGACCATTCCGGAAGGCGACAGCGGGCGATTTACCTTGAACCTGCCGATAACCGTCGAGGGTGCCGTGACGCGGCGCGCGCGGCTGTGGGTGCAACTGACCGACTACGCCAACTTCGAAAATCCAATCCGCGGATTCCCGCTCGTGCTCGAGCCGGGAGCGACGTCCGCCACAGTGCCGTTCACGTATCGTGCGGACGATGTCTTCAACCCGTATCCACAGCTGACGCAGATCACGCTCGTTGCGCTGAATGAAGCGGTCACGGGCGATTACGAGGGCTCCGTCCTGGTCGAGGAAGACGAGCCCGCTCCGTCGTTGACGGTGGATGCGAAGCGCGTGACCGCCGCGGAAGGCGCGTCGCTCGTCTGGATCTTCCGCCTGTCCTCGCCGATGGCCAATGGCGGGTTCTGGTCGATCGTATTCATGCCTCCGGGCGGCCAGTTCCCCGAGCTCGACACCGACGACGTGCCGCCTTCATTCCTCGAACAATACGGAATCACGCCGCCCGACCCCGCCGTCTCGCTCTCGCAGCTGGGAATATTCCTGAATGTGGAATTTGCGCCCGGCGAACAGGTCAAGACGGTGGAGGTCCCGACCCGGGCCGACGGAGTACGGGAGGGCACCGAGGGCGTTGCCCTTTTGCTGGATGGCTTCGGCGACCCCGTCGTGCCTCAGCCCATCGAGCTCACCGGAATCGTCCCCGGCGCGGCTCGATAGCGCGGAGCCGTTACTCGTCCTTGGGCGTATTGGCCTCGTCGATTTCCTCGAGCAGTTTTTCATCCAGCTCCGGAATGACGTGCGCCTTGGCCTCGGCGGGCTTCAACAGCTCGTGAATCTTCGCCGAGAGCGCGTGCAGGTCCTTGTAGGACGCTGCCAGCTTCTTGGCATTGGCGAGCGCGGTCTTGGTCTTCTGCTCGCCTTCCCGCTTGGCATGGCGGGCCGCATTCAGCGAGGCCTCGAGCACCTTGCGGGAGTCGGCTTCCTCCTGCTTCTGCTTGCGGGCTTCCTTGAGCTTCTTGAGGACGTTCTCGGGTGAATCCGCGAGCGCCGTGGTGATCGCCTTCAGCGCCTTGTCTTTCTCGGCCAGCTGATCCTTGACCTTCTTGAGATCCCGGGCGGCGGCGGCGCGTTCGGCGGCAAGCTGCGGGCCTTCCTTTTCCTTGAAGGCGCGCATCTGCGCAAGCGCGGCTTCCGCGGCGGCCTGGGCCTGCGCGCTGGCAGCCATCTTATGTTCCAGGGCCGTGACCGTGCTGCGGGCCTGGTCGCGGGCCGTTACCGCGGCGGCCTCGGCATCCGCCGTGCGCTTGATGAGCGTTTCGACCGCCTCGCGAAGCTCGTCGTCGCTGCAATCCGGATCCAGCTTGAGGGCGCTGGCCGTGGTCCGCATCAAAATCTGCTTGCTGACGGCAAGCTCTTTCCACACCTCTAACTGAAGCTCATGGTCCGCCTGGGGCACTTGGGGTCCTCAATGGTGAAATTCGGGGGGCGGATTGTATTCCAGGCGGGGCGCAAGGCGCAGGCCGTGCGTCAAAAAAAGGCCAATTTGCCGCTGCCCGGACGGCCGTATGCCCCCTGGGCGCGCCGCCGGTCACGTATCATTCCCTGCGTGAGCTCCTCATTGCGCGACCAATTGATTGCGGCGGGCCTCGCCAGCGAAAAGCAGGGCAAACAGGTCAGTCACCAGCACCGCCAGCGGGGCCGCAGCCAGGGCCAGCCTGCGGTTTCCGACGAGCAGAAACGGGCTGCGCGGGAGGCACATGCCTCCAAGGCCGCGCGCGACCAGGAGTTGAATCAGAAGCAGCAGCTCAAGGCCGAGAAGAAGGCGCGGCTGGCCGAGATTCGTCAGTTGATCGAGCAGCATCAGCTGCCCCGGATCGAGAGCGATGAGCACTACAGCTTCGTCGATGACCAGAAGATCCGCTCGATACCCGTCGACGCCGCGCGACGCGCCCGTCTCAACAGCGGCGAGCTCGCGATCGTTCGTTGCGTGGGCCGTTACGAGGTGGTGCCTGCCGAAACGGCGAACCGCATCCGCGAGCGCAACGAGCGGTCAGTCATCGCCCGCAACATTGCGGAGCCCGTCGTTGCGGCCGACGACCCTTACAAGGATTTCGCCGTACCCGACGACCTCACCTGGTGACAGGCCTGCCCATGAAGAGTTTTTTCGACATGCCGGTTCGAAGCATCGACGGTTCGGCGGACCTGCTCGGCAGGCTTCGGGGTAAGGTAGTGCTCGCGGTGAACGTTGCGAGTGAGTGCGGCCTGACGCCGCAGTACACCGGCCTAGAAGTCTTGCAGCGCGACCTGAGCGAGCATGATTTCACGGTAGTCGGATTTCCCTGCAACCAGTTCGGCGCGCAGGAGCCCGGCAGCGAGGCCGAGATCGTCCAGTTCTGCCAGACGAATTTCGGTGTGAGTTTCCCGATGAGCGCCAAGCTCGACGTGAATGGCGCGAACCGTCACCCGCTCTACGCATTTCTTACGGCGCCGGAGACTGGCATCGCCGGCGACATCACCTGGAATTTCCAAAAATTTCTCATCGGCCGGGATGGGCGCGTGCTCAAGCGATATGCGCCTGAGACCAAGCCCGAGGACAGCGGCGTGATGCAGGACATCGCGGAGGCATTGCAATGAGCGCGCAGAAGAAGGTTGCGGGTCTGATGGCGGCTGCGATGGCTGCGCTGAGCGCAGGCGCGGCCGACCCGGGCAAGGAGTCGCCGCCGGATGCCGCGAAGGTGGAATTCCGCTGGGGCGAGAAGATTCCCATGAGCGACGGCGTGCGGCTCAATGCCACCGTCTATCTCCCTCGTGAACAGAAGGCGCCTGCGCCTTGCGTGGCGAAGGAATTCCCGCCTCACCTGGCGACCATCGTGCCGGTCGCATCTCCCAACGCGGGAGTCGATTTTCCGATGTTCAACAACGTGTTCTTTCCTTACGACATGCAGTGGCTCACTTTCACGAGCGGGCGAGCCTCGCAGGACCGCCTCTTCGGCGACGGCGAATTCTGGACGGCGCGGAATCGCCAGTCGTTCGAGTCGGGCCGGCCGTTCAAGGAATTGGACACGCTGGTCGGCAATCCTTCGACGATATTCCAGGAATGGGTGGCGCATCCCGAGGTCGACGCCTACTGGGACAGCTACAACCCCACGGCCGAGGAGTACGCCAAGCTTGCGATCCCCATCCTGTCGATCACCGGCAGTCACGATGGCGATCAGCCTGGAGCGCTCGCTCACTACCGCGAATACATGAAGAACGCGACTGCCGAGGGCAAGGCGCGGCACTATCTGATCATCGGCCCATGGGACCATGCCGGCACGCGCACACCGGAAGCGGAATTTGGCGGGCTCACATTCGGGCCTGCAAGCCTGGTGGACCTCCCCAAGCTGCATCTGGATTGGTACGCCTGGACGATGCAAGGCGGAACGAAGCCGGAATTCCTGCAGAAGGCCGTCGCCTATTACGTGATGTTCGCCGACAGGTGGCGCTACGCGGATACGCTGGAGGCGGTCACCGCCGAATCGCGCGCCTACAATCTGGGCTCGACGAGCAACCCCACGGATGTTTTTGCATCGGGCTCCATCGGGCCCGGTTCCGCCGAAGGCGGGCCGGATCACTACGTTTACGACCCGCGCGACGTCAGCGGTGCCGCACTCGAAGCCGCCGTCGATACGCAATCCCTCACCGATCAGCGCCTGATACACGCCCGAAGCGGCAGGCAGCTCATCTATCACAGCGCGCCCTTCGAGAAGGATACGGAGATCAGCGGTTTCTTCAGGCTTGCGGCCTGGATTGCGATCGACACCCCCGATACCGATTTCGGGGTCAATGTCTACGAGATTCGCCAGGACGGCACGAGCATTCCGTTGACGTTCGACGTGATGCGCGCCCGTTACCGTGAGAGCCTGCGTGAGCCGAAGCCAGTGTCCACCAAGGCGCCTCTGCGCTACGACTTCAAGCGCTTCACGTTCGTGTCGCAGGAGGTCAAGAAGGGCAGCCGGCTGCGCCTGCAGATCGGGCCGCTGGATTCCATCAACCTGCAGAAGAACTACAACTCCGGCAGTGAAGTGGCGGCCGAGTCGATCGAGGACGCGCGGCCCGTGACCGTCACGCTCTATCACGACCGCAATCATCCCAGCGCGCTGTATGTTCCGATGGGACAGCCCTAAATCCGGTTGCCGCGGCGTTGACTGAAAAACGCCGCGCGGTTCGCCTGGCAACGGCCAGCATCGTCGGCACGATGCTCGAGTACTACGACTTCGCCGTGTACAACACGCTTGCGGCGCTCGTATTCAACCGGTTGTTCTTTCCTTCGTTCGATCCCCTATCCGGCACGATTCTCGCGTTCTCCACATTCGCGGTCGGCTATCTCTCGCGACCGCTCGGCGGCGTGATTTTCGGCCATCTGGGAGATCGCTACGGACGACGCTTCGTGTTGATGGCGACGCTGATTCTGATGGGCGTGACCACCACTCTTATCGGATCGTTGCCGACCTACGCAACCGCGGGCGTGCTTGCCCCGATTCTGCTGGTCGCATTGCGTTTCATCCAGGGAGCGGCGCTTGGAGGGGAATGGGCGGGCGCGGTTCTTCTTTCCATGGAGCATGGCGACCCGCGTCGGCGCGGCCGCAATGCATCGTGGGCGCAGATGGGCCCGTCGCTCGGCACATTGCTTGCCACCGGGTCGATCGCGCTGATCGCCGCCCAGCTGCCGGCAGAAGAGTTCATCGCGTGGGGCTGGCGGGTACCGTTCTTCGCGAGCGTGGCGCTGGTCGGCTTTGGCTTGTGGATTCGAGTCGGCGTGCAGGAGACCCCGCAGTTTCGCGAGCTCGCGCAGGAGCGAGCCCAGGCCATTGCACCAGTGCGCGAAGTGGTGCGGCAGCATTGGCGCCAGCTCCTACTCGGCATCGGTGTGCGCATCGGGCCGGACGTGCTCTATTCGCTGGCTGTGGCATTTTCGCTGGCGTATCTCACGACGACGCTCGAAGTATCACGCACCCTCGCGCTAGTCGCCTTGTCGATTGGTGGTGCGTGCAATGCCCTGACGATCCCGCTGTTCGGAGCGTTGTCCGACAGGTTCGGCCGGCGGCGCATCTATGGAATTGGCGTGTCGTGCGCGCTGCTGCTCGCATTCGTGTTCTTTCCACTGCTGAATACGAAATCTCCGCTGGCAATCGTGGCGACCATAACGGGGGCGCTGACGATCCACGCCATGATGTACGGCCCGCAGGCTGCGTTCATCGCCGAACGGTTTCCTACGCGGGTGCGCTACACAGGCTCATCGCTGGCCTACACACTTGCCGGAATCGTGGGCGGCGGCATCGCGCCGGTGATGTTCGCGACATTGTTGAAGGCGTACGGGACGACACTGCCATTGAGCGGGTACCTGGTCATAGCATTGCTAGTCACCGCTTTGGTGCTGCTCGCGGCGCGGGAGCGCCAGCCATGAGCGATTTTCTCCGATACCTGTCCGCAGCAAAGTTCAGTGTTGGAGGTTGCGCTGTAGAGCGCTACTTCCGCTGCCGTGATCGCTCCTGCGCCCTGCGCGCGCCCGACTTGCCGTTACGCTGCGTCAGGGACTCGCGCAGCAGGTATTCGATCTGCCCATTCACGCTGCGCGATTCGGCAGCCGCCAGCCGCTCGAGCTCCGCCCACAGCGCGGGATCGATCCGCAGCATGAAGGCTTCTTTGCCGGGACTCGCCACGATCTAGGGATGAGCGTGCCTGCGTTGTGCATGGGCTGCACCGAATTCTCGGCGCACAGCACCACCATGAGGTTGCTGACCATGGACGCCTTGCGCTCGTCATCGAGCTCGACGACGTGTGCTCGGACAACGCCCGCAGCGCCATGTCGACCATCGTGACGGCGGCGGTGACGATCTTCTGGCGGGCGCAAATGATGGCCCGCCTGCTGACGCCGCAACATCACGCGGGCGATTTCAGGCGCGTAGGCCAGGTGGGTTAGCTTGGCGTCCTCCACCAGAATACCGGCCTGATCGAGCAGCTCGTGCAATTCGCTCGACAGCGCCGCGCCAACCTCCGCAGGAGCGCCGCTCCGGCCCCTTGCGCGCCGGCCGGCACATCGGTGATATTGATTGCATTCCCGAGGCATCGAGCATGGCTGCAGGCACGACCACGATCATCGCGCAGCGCCGCGAGCAGATTTTTCCGACGCTGACGGCGGCGCAGGTCGAAGCCGTGCTGCGCTTTGGCGGAGCCCCGATTCGCTACGAGCCCAACGAGGTGATCGTCAAGTTCGGCCAGGTGGGAGCTCCCGCTCTTCTGGTGCTGAACGGCGACCTGGAAGTCTCGCGGCGCGAATCGGTGGACGGCACCGATTCCATCACCCGGCACGAGCCGCGGCAGATGGCGGGAGAGATCAGCCAGCTGATGGGCGGCCCGTCGTATGTGCAGACGGTCGCCGGGCCGCAAGGCTGCGAGGCCGTTCCTTTCGACCCGCCGCACCTGCGCTCGCTTCTCATCGGGCATGCGGAGGTCGGGGAGTTGTTGATGCGGGCATTCATCCTGCGTCGTGTGGCGCTGCTCGAAACCGGTGCCGGTACCTCGCTGCTCGGCCATGCGGAATCTTTCGATACGATCCGGCTGCAGAATTTCCTTCGCCGCAACGGCGTGCCTTACACGTTCCTCGATGCCGTCGAGGCCCCCGATGCAGTGGCGCTGATCGAGCGGTTGCCGGCCATCGAGCGCACCGAGTTGCCCATCGCCATTTGCCCGGACGGCACCGTTCTGCGCAATCCCACCGAGAAGCAACTTGCTCAATGCATCGGGCTGCTGCCCACTTTGTCCGAAGCAAGCGGCTATGACGTGGCCATCGTTGGCGCCGGGCCCGCGGGTCTGGCGGCGGCGGTATATGCCGCATCGGAGGGGCTGAGCGCGATAGTGCTGGATTCCCGTTCGCACGGCGGCCAGGCGGGCGCCTCGTCGCGTATCGAAAACTATCTCGGCTTCCCGACGGGCATCTCGGGGACTGCGCTTGCAGGCCGCGCGTTGACCCAGGCGCGCAAGTTCGGTGCGGTCGTCGCGATACCAACCGAGGCGATGACGCTCCAGTGCGGCCTGGTTTGTAACAGCAATTGCACGCTCAACACTCCGGGCGGATTGGGCAAACGGGTGCCCCGCCGCTTCGAAATATCCCTGGATGACGCCCAGCGTGTGCGGGCTTCCGCCATCGTCGTGGCGAGCGGCGCGCGCTATCGGCGCCTGAACGTCCCCAACCTCGAGATGTTCGAAGGGCACGGCGTCTACTACTGGGCCTCACCTATCGAGGCGAAGCTGTGCATGCAACAGGAGATCGCGCTGATTGGCGGTGGCAACTCCGCAGGCCAGGCCGCGGTGTTCCTCGCAAGTCACGCCAGCAAGGTGCATGTGATCGTACGGCGCTCGGGGCTTGCCGAGACGATGTCGCGCTACCTGGTCGATCGCATCGAGGCGTCACCGAACATCAAGGTTCACGCGCATACCGAAGTCGTCGCCCTGCAAGGCACGCGCCAAAATGGCCTGCAGTCCGTCACCTGGCGTGATGCCAACACGGGAACCGAGGTGGACTGCCCGAGCCGTCATGTGTTCGTCTTCATCGGCGCCGATCCGAATGCCGACTGGCTGAAGAATTGCGAGCTGGCAGTCGATTCGAAAGGGTTCGTGCTGACCGGCGCGGATGCGCCGCGAACCGCGATGCGCAAGCACAATGGGGGCGGGCCGGATCGCGCACCGATGGCGCTCGAAACCAACATCCCGGGCGTATTTGCCATCGGCGATGTGCGCGCCGGCTCAGTGAAGCGCGTCGCCTCGGCGGTGGGTGAGGGCGCCGCAGTCGTCGCGCAATTGCATTCGTTTCTCGCCAGCGGCGAGCTTTAGGATCAGTCGCGGTCGGGTGCGCCAGGCGGAAAGAAGCGCCGGTAGGGTCTCGCCTCGTCGACCGCGCGAGCGAAGGACGGCCTTGCCAGCAAACGCTGCCGATACCCCCGCAGATTCGCCAGTAGCGGATCGATGGGCTCGACCCAGTCCGCATAGAACAAGGAGGGGGCTGCTGCGCAGTCCGCCATGCTGAACGCGCTTCCGGCTGCCCATTCGCGACCGCTCAACCTGTCGTTCAGCCAGCGATACGCCGTGCCGAGCAGGGCACGGGCGTCGCTCACGCCGTGCGCATCACGGCTCTCTGCCGGGCGGATGAAATCGAACACGATCTTCTGCATCGGCGTCATCACGAAGTTGTCAAAGACGCGGTCCATCATGCGCACATCCAGCGCGGCGCGGGCATCAGCGGGAATCAGTTCCACGGATCCCGGATAATGCAGGCCCAGATATTCGATGATGATGGATGACTCCGCCACGGAGCGCCCGCGATCCACCACGACCGGGAACCGCTTGAACGGCCACAGCGCCTCGAGCTCGGTCATCGCCGCCGGATCGTCCGGCCCCATTGTGCGGTAAGTGAAGGCGATCTCGTTTTCGTAAAGCGCGATCAGCACTTTCTGGCAATACGAAGAAAACGGATGAGCGTAAAGCGAAAGCGTGGATTCGGCAGTCATCGGCAAAGCTTAGCGCAACGGATGCAGCGATTGCTCGATTCGCAAGCTCACCTCCTTCGTGCACAATGCACGCTCATGCGGTTGGAGGAGTGATCATGCGCACAGCGACGGTATGCGGGCTTCTGGCGATATCGGCCGTCCCTCTGACGGCGTGCACAGCGCCTTCGCAGCGGCCTAAGGTGGCGCAGGGCGGCATTGAAATCGACGCGGTCGCCGCCAATCCGAGTCAGCACACCGTTTTGCTCGAGAACGAGCACGTCCGCGTGATTCGCTATGAGCTTCAACCGGGCGAGAAGGACCAGACTCACACGCATCCGCCCAAGGTTTCGTATGTGCTGACGGGCGGCGACCTGCGCATCGTGCTCGACGGCGGCGAGACGTTCGACGTGAAAGAGACGGCGGGCGCGGCGTCATGGATGAGCACGCTGGGTAAACACCACGCCGAGAACATCGCAAAGACACCGGTCGCAATCCTGCTCGTCGAGGTCAAGGCCGCGAACCAGCAGGCTACGCCGACCCCGTAACTGCCATGCCTCAGCGCTACGTCCTGCCCAACTACACAGAAGCAGAGCGCGAGTTCGTTCCGGCGAACTCCTGGTGGAAATTTGCGCCGCATTTCAACGTTGCGCCGGAGCAATACGTGCCGGCGCTGCGAGTCCACGCCAAGCAGACCGAGGGCGCGATGATGCGCTGGGGTTTCATACCGGCGTGGGCCGAAGGCAAGCCTACCGGCGAGCCGACCTCGCATGTCGCGCTCGAAAAGATCGAACGCTCGCAGCTCTATCGCGCCTCATGGCTCGAGAGCCAGCGGTGCATATTGCCGATGGCCGGCTTTTACGTCTGGCAGCGAACCACGCAAGGATTCCTGCAACCGCACTACGCACGCCTGATAGATAGGGCCGTCTTCGGCGTTGCGGCAACCTGGGATGGGTCGACGACCGAGGATGACGAAGTCATCGAGAGTTGCGCCATGATCATGGTGGCTGCCAATCCGCTCATTGCGGCAATCAAGAGTCCCGGCACGCGCATGCCTGCGATCCTGCGTCGCAAAGATTACGGAACGTGGCTGTCCGGCACGCCCGTCCAGGCGAAAGCGGTCCTCGCGACCTATCCCGAGCAATGGATGCAGGCACACCCGGTGAGCCCGCGCGTGAATTCGCTCCAGTTCAACGATCAATCCCTGATCGAACCCATCGGCGTGCAGCGGGTGGGCTAGCCTTCAGCCCTGCCGCGCGAACCACGCCGAACGGCCGCTTGCGAGGCGAATTTCGAAGCCTGTAACCTTTCCAGCGCTGTCGCGCTCGAAGATCACGCGCCTGGCGGGGTCGCTCGCGGCAAAGAATGAATCGTCCTTCAACTGAATCAGTTTCCAGGCTGGGCGCTTCCCCTGTTGCATCGTCAGCGCTCCGTCGATCGCCTTGATCGCGATCTCCCCGAACGTCCCGACATAGTCCGCGAGCAGCGATTGGGCGGTAGGCGCTGCCTGCGCGCGCCATGCTTCCAGAGTCCAACTCGTGTCGATGTTGGCCGGGTCGGCCGGGCGTCGCGCCAGCACGGCTTCAAGCGCCAGGATTTCGGCGCGCTTCAATGCACCCTCGCTCGACACCGCAACGTCCGGCACGACACCGATGCCTTCCCAGTTCTTTCCCGTAACCGCATTGACGGGCGAGCCGGTGGACACGAATACGTTGAAACCATCGCCGACAGGGAAGAAGCCGCCCGGGTTCGCCGCACCGGCGCTCGTCTCGCCAACGATCACCGCGCGTTTCGCAGCTTGCAACGTGTACGCGGCCGCCTCCGCGGCAGAGCCGGTGCGCCCGCTGATCAGGACAAACAGTGGCTCTGATAGTCGCGGCCTGGCGTACGGCTGCCTTGGACTTTCACTCTCCGTGCCTTCACGACTATGGAATACGTTGTAGATGTTCGCGTCGGCCGGCGTGAACGCACTGACGAGATAGCCGACCATCGCCGGAGAGCCACCGCCGTTCTCGCGAAGGTCCAGAATGACGGCGTCGGAAGTTGCAATGAGGTCGAGCGCTGCGTCCGCCGCCTTGCGCGCCGGCTCCTCCGGCTTGCTGCCGTCGAAATCCGCGAACGAGCGCATGTCGATGTATCCCAGAGCGCCCGGCAGCATCTCGACGCGACGAAAGCCATATGCGCCGCGTCGTTCGACCAGCTCGGGTGACATCGCGGCATTCGCCGGCGCGGCGGGGGATACGCTGTTCGCCGCCGGTGATCCGGACCAGGTCACGCTGAAATGCCGGTCCACTTTGCGAAGCCGCCCAGTCAAATTCGCAGCGAGCTCGCGAGAGCTGTCTATCGAGTCGAACGCGCCCGCCTTGGCTGACTCGCGCAGGTCTGTGGCCACCTCACGGGCTTTCGCCGGGTCGAAATAGTTGTTCTCGATGAAATCGGCGATGCGCTCCACGGGGGCGCCGTTGGAAGCCAGGATGACGTCAGGGACGAACAGGCAAGAAATGGCGAGTGCAAGCCGTATCGTTCTCATTCAACTATCGTCCTCCGGAATTCATCATTTGCGCAAGCCCGTGACCAGAACGATATCCACCGATTCGGATTCCGGGTCGAACATCACGCGCGCTTCCTTCCGTTCGAGCTGGGCGATCACCCGGGCCACTTTTTGATCGAGTGAAAACTCCCGCGGCCCGTAGTCCGTGCCTTCGCGCAGTACGAACGACTCGACGACGCCGCGCAGCGCTTCGGCAGAAAGCTCGGTGTGGGGAATTTCTATGGGTTCGTCGCTCACGCCCCGATGATAGGGCCGGAGGATTCGATCGCAACATACGGATCGCGGTCCGGCACGCAACGGCACAGACCTCGCGTTCACTGAAACAGGAGGGCTGAGCGCATGAAAAAGCGCGACCGGCCGTCAATGAAGTTCCGGCCGTTCTGTCGCGGCGCCTGCTCTCGGTGCGCGCATACGACCAGGCGGGAATGATGCTCGCAGCCGATGTGGTGCCCGGAAGCGTGCTGGAGTCGGCCATTGCGGGGGTGTTCAGCGACCCGGCGGTGACCTATCTGCGCGTCCACAATGCCAACAGGCTGTTTCGCCGCGAGGGTCGATCGCATTTAAACGCTTCCCGGGGTATGTAACTCTAAGCCCCGTAATGCCCTCCCTGGCCACACTTCCGGCGGAAGATCAGATCGATCCGGATCCGGACCTCGTCCGGAGGGCGGGCCGGGGAGACTCGCGTGCCTTCGAGGCGCTGTATCGCCGCCATTCGGGACGTGTCTACGGCCTGTGCGTTCGCCTTACCGGTGACCGCGCAGGCGCCGAAGACTGCACCCAGGAGGCGTTCATCAACGCCTGGCGCGCGTTGCCTAAGTTCGAGTCGCGCAGCGGTTTCGGCACCTGGCTCTATCGCATTGCCGTGAACGTAGTGATGAAGAAGCGACGCAAGCGCTCGGGTCACGAACAGATAGTGCCGGATGCCGAGCAGTTGCTGGAGAGCCAGTGGCAGTTCGATACGCCGGTGGAGCTCAGTGAGATCGAGGCTGCGATCGCAGCGCTTCCGGACGGCGCGCGTGACGCGCTGGTGCTGAGCGGAATCTACGGTTATTCATCCGAAGAGACCGCGGAGATGCTGGATATCGCCGAAGGAACATGCCGCGCGCAGCTGCACAGGGCGCGCAAGCTGATGAGGCAAAGCCTGCAGGTCGAGGTGTGCTGACATGACTGAAACACGAAGTAACGGCCCCGGCGTCTCGCGAGTGAAGTCGCTGCGGGACTTGGACATGGATATCGCCCCGCCGAGCGATCTGTGGTCCGCGATCGAAGCACAGATCGAAGCGGAGCAAAAAGCCGGCGTGCGAGCGATCCCGCTGCGCCTTCGCGCGGTGCCGTCTCGATGGCTGGCGCTAGCTGCCGTGGTTAGCGCGCTGGCGGTAGGGGTATGGGTGGGTCGCAACGCATTGGATGGCAGGAGGCGCGACGTCGCCCCGCCCCAGTCGAACGTACTGCAGGCCGCTTACGTGACGACGCCCAATTACCTGAAGGGGCGGGCGGCCATGGTCGCATCTTACGAAGTGCAACTGCAGACGCTGCCGCCGCAAACGCGGGAGAAAGTGATCGCGAGCCTCGCATCGATCCGCAAGTCGATGCAGGACATCCAGGATGCGTTGGGCCAGGAGCCCGGCAACGCGTTGCTGCAGGAGCTGCTGGTGGATACCTACCAAGACGAGATGCGCGTGCTGACGGCCGTGCACGAAGCCGGCAACGTCCGGAAGGAGATCTGAGCCATGAATTTCAAATCTACGATCCTCGCCAGCCTCATTGCGGCTGCGGCAACCGCAGCGCAGGCGGACGAGCAGCAGTTCGAGCGCAAGGTTCTCGCGGATGCGAACGGCGCCGTGGAGATATCGAACGTCGCGGGCA
Source organism: uncultured Gammaproteobacteria bacterium (assembly GCA_963759725.1). Taxonomy (GTDB): domain Bacteria; phylum Pseudomonadota; class Gammaproteobacteria; order Steroidobacterales; family Steroidobacteraceae; genus CAVXAE01. The sequence continues at coordinate 1,225,017 of CAVXAE010000001.1, forward strand.
CGGTCGTCATCGTGGGATGGGACCGCGCGGAAGTGGAGGTCAAGGGCGTTCTCGGTGAAGGCATCGAACGTGTGGATGTCTCGAGGGAAGGGAAGCGCACGTTGATCAAGGTGGTCACGAGCCGGAACACCGACGACGGTGAGGCCGATCTGCGGATCAGCGTGCCTCGCGGGAGCGAGGTGACGGGCACGGCAATTAGCTCCGACATCAGCTCGAAAGCGGTTCTGGGCGCGCTGCGGCTCACCACGGTGAGTGGCAACGTCGAGGCGGAAATCGGCGGCGCCGACGTCCAGATCAAGAGCGTGAGTGGCGATATCCTGCTTCGTGGAGCGCAGCGGCCCGCGGATCTGCGGCTGAGCACGGTGAGCGGCAACGTGCAGCTCGAGCGCGGCGCCGGCGATGTCGAAGCGACCTCGATGAGCGGTGACGTGACGCTCGAAGTGAATCCGGCGCAACGCGTGCGGTTGCATTCGACTGCGGGGGACCTCGGGTTCAAAGGCCAGCTTGGCGAGAATGGCTCGCTGGAAGCGGAGACGCTCAGTGGCTCAGTCGCCATCAATGCGGGCGGCCGCAAGGGTTACGAATACGAGGTCATGAATTTCAGCGGCGAGATCGAGAACTGTTTCGGCCAGAAGGTGGAACGTTCCGAGCCCTATGGACCGGAAAGCCGTCTGACCGGGCGGGTGGGCGAGGGCAGCGCACGGGTTCGCGTCAAGTCGATGAACGGCGACGTCAATCTCTGCGACAAGTAGCCTTCGCGGGTTTCACTCGCGGCGCGACTTGCGGGGGCTGCAACGCGCCCATGACTGAAATGCACGGGTGAAATTGGCCGGTTCCTCGTACCCGACGAGATACGCGATCTGCTTGATCGGCAATTCCGTGGCGCGCAGATATTGCAGCGCCAGCGTGTGGCGAATCTCGCGGTCTATTGCGCGAAACGAGGTGCGCTCGGCGGCCAGCTTGCGACGCAACGTGCGGACGCTCAAGTGCAGGCGGTGCGCAACCTGCTCAACGCCCGGAAATTCACCCGGCGATGCGATCAATACCCGGCGCACCTCCTCGACCAGCGCGCCCTGGCTGTCGAGCTGCGCAAGCAGCAACTCGCAGCGTTCCTTGCACAGCTCGGCGGTCGCCGGGTCCGCAAAGCTCAACGGCCTGTCGAGGTAGCTGGCGTCGAAACGAAGCTCCACTACCCCGGCATCGAAGATCACCGGGCATTTGAGAACGGCTGCATATTGCTTCGCGTGCGGTGGACGGGGATAGCTCACGCGCGCCTGCGCCGGGTTGAACGGCGCCTCGAGCAGCGAGCCTATGACTGCAACCCAACTGCTGAGGAATTCCTCCACCGCGAACTCGAGCAACCCGCCGAGTGCGAGCAGGTTGTGGCGCCTCACAATTGCGAGCTTCCCCTCGGTATGCATGGAGATCCCCAGTAGTGGGCCCGTCATGCGCTGATAGCGCAGGAAGAGCTCGAACACCTGGCGGATGCTGCCGCTGCTTAGCAGCGCATGACCGATCACCCCGTAGTGCCGCAGGCTGATTCGCTTACCCAAATGCAGGCCGAGATCGCGACGCCCGCACAGCGAGAGCGCATGACGGATGACGGCCAGATGCGCTTCGCGATCGATGGTGGCGCCCGGCTTCGCGAGCACGCTGCGTTTGAGCCCGGCGCGCGCCACCACCACGTCCGTATCCACGCCCCAGTCATCCAGTAGCTCGAGGAGAGTCTGGGTCAGGGCGACCGGAAATCCGGCGGTGCTTGGCATGGCCGATTTTAACCAGTGTCTGGCCGCAAATGACAATTTGGAATGGACGCGGTGTCCTATATTCAGACTCGTGACGCCACGGCCAGATGATTTGTTCGCCCCGACCTATCGTCGCGCGCGCGAGCGTTTGCTGCGTGCAGCTGATGCGTCCGGCTCAACTATCGTCAGCCACCGACATCCCGGTCCATCAGCCGACGACCAGCCGCTCTTCAGCGATGTGGTGCGGGTGGGGCCTGCGGGCGCGCGCCGCATTCTGCTCGTCATCAGCGGTACGCATGGGATCGAGGGCTTCGCCGGTTCGGCCATCCAGATTGCCTCTCTCGAACAGCTGCGCGGCGCGGGGCTGCCGCCCGACACCGCGGTCATTCTCATCCATGCATTGAATCCATACGGTTTCTCCTGGTACCGGCGCGTCGACGAGCACAATGTCGACGTCAATCGCAATCTGATCGATCATCCGCCGGGCGATGGCGCGAATCCCGACTACGATCTTCTGCACGCCCTGCTGTGTCCCGAGGACTGGAACGCTGAGACGCGCCAGCGCGGCGCGGAGGCGCTCAGCGAATATCAGGCGCGCCAAGGCCGTGCCGCTCTCGAGAACGTGCTCGCGCGCGGCCAGCATCGCCACCAGGACGGGCTCTTCTTCGGCGGCATGGCGCCCAGCTGGTCGAACCGGTTGTTACGCTCCGTGTTGACTTCTCTGTCGCCGAGCGCCGAGTGTGTGACGCTACTCGATATCCACACGGGCCTCGGCTCCTATGGCGGCTGCCAGCTCATCTGCGGCATCGATGAAGCGAGCCCACGCGCTGCGCGCGTTCGCGCCTGGCTTGGCGAGGGCGCGCTGTTCTTTGGGCCGGCGTCGGGATTCGAGCGGCTTGCGGGCGCGATCGATTCCGGCAGCGAAGCCGTTCTGGGTGATGCAGAGCTGACTGCGGTCACGGTGGAATTCGGTACGCTGCCGGCTCTCGAGGTACTGCAGGCCCTGCGTGCGGACAACTGGCTGCATCGCACGGTGCCGCGCCCAGATCTCAATGACCCTATCAAACAGAGCATGCGCCGGGCCTTCTATCCTGATGATGCCGACTGGCGCGAGCTCGTCTTGCTGCGTGGGCGCCAGGTCGTCGCGCGATCGATCGAGGGGCTGCGCGCATGACCCGGTTCGGTGCGACGGTCGAGCATTCAGTCGACATCGCCGCCGACCGCGGGCGCGTATGGCACGCTCTGACGGATCCTGCGGCGGTAGTGGTCTGGGACATGGGCATCGTCGCGCCGATAGATGCACCACCGGACTATCCGCGTCCCGGTCAGACGGTTCGGTGGCGATATCGCCTGCTCGGTATCCCGCTGACGCTCATCGACAGGCCGCAGGAAGTGGTGCCGCTCGAGCGCCTGCGAACTTTGATCGCGCTGGCGTTCCTGCGTCTCGATGAGACTTACACGCTTGCATCGCCTGCGAACGCTCCCGGCAGCACCCACCTGTCCGTGCGCCTGGACATCGGCAACGCACTGCCGATGTTCCGCGATGCATTCGATCGGCGCGTCGGGCGCAGTCTCGCCCTGCAGACAATCACCGAATCACTGCGCGCCATCCGCGATTTTTGCGAGAAGAAGAAATAGGAGAACCGCATGAAGACCCGTACTGTCGTGACGTTCCTGCTGCTGGCCGCGCTGTGGCAGTCCGCGTGGGCCCAGACCGAGGACACTGCAATCGAGGATGTGGTCGTGACGGCGCAGAAGCGCCAGCAGAACCTGCTCGATATCGGCATCGACATCAGCGTGATTTCGGGTGACGCGCTCGAAAGGATGCGGGTCGACGAGATCGACGATATCTCGCGCCACGTCTCGAACATGAACGTGAAGAACACGCTCGGCGTGACCAACCCGGTGGTCACGATCCGCGGTGTCGGCTTGAATGATTTCAATGCCAACAGCAATCCCACCGCAGGGGTGTACGTGGACGAGGTCTTCTTGACCTCCACCGCGATGATGGGATTCCAGCTTTTCGACATGGAGCGGGTCGAAGTCCTGAAAGGCCCGCAAGGCACGCTGTACGGCCGTAACACCACCGCCGGCGCCGTGAGTTTCGTCACCCGCAGGCCCAGCCGGCAATTCGAAGCCTACGCCAGCGCAGGCTATGGCGATTACCGCTCGCTGGAGACGGAGGGGGCGATGGGAGGCCCGCTCAACGAGGCATTGTCATTTCGTGTTGCGGGGAAATTTGAGGATCAGGGGAAGGGATTTTCCAGGGACCGCGTCAGCGGCGACGACTTCGGCTCCGCCGACCGCTTCGCCTGGCGGGCGCAGCTTGCATGGGATGGGAGCGAAGAGAGCTCCGCGACCCTGAGCCTCCATGGTGGGCGCGACCGTTCCAACAGCTACGGAATCGAGCATTTTGGAACCCAGGATCCCGCCACGTTCGATGTATGCCCGGCGATCCTGGGTGGGCGGCTCGACCCCGCCTCCTGCGTCGATTTTTTCGGCTACAGCGATACGGACGGCGACCCTTACGAGGGCGACTACGATCTGATTTCGACGGTCGAAGTCGAATCGCTGGGCGCATCGCTGCGGTTCGACCGGGAGCTCGGTGCGGTGCGGCTCACTTCGGTGACTGGCTATGAATCTCTCAAGCGCGACCAGGCCGAGGACTTCGACGGCTCGGCGTTCCGCTCGGTGGACTCCACCTGGGATGCGAACATCGATCAGTACTCGCAGGAGCTGCGCCTCGCCTCGGCTGACGGCGCCATGAACTGGCTCGCCGGCGTGTTCTATTCCTACGATCAGGTGGATACCGGTGACGGCAATCGCTTCGACAGCACCGATTTGTTAGCCACCGTTCTGTCCACGGACTGGCGCCAGAGAACTCAATCGGCCGCCGCCTTCGGCCACCTCGAGTGGCCGCTCTCCCAGCAGTTGAGCCTCGTCTCAGGAGTCAGGTTCACCTGGGAAGAGAAGGAATTCGCCGGCGGCACGACGGACCTCAATCCGTACGGCTCCAGCTGCATTCTCGACCCCGGCTGCGCCCCGGGATTCGTCGGCCCTTTCGCACTCACCGCGGCCGATGACAGCATCGACGATACGGATGTCTCCGGTACGATCGGTCTCAACTACAAGCCAGTGGACGACTGGCTCTTCTACGGCAGCGTCGGCAAGGGATTCAAGAGCGGCGGGTTCTTCGGGGGGATCACCTTCAGCACTGCGGAGCTCGCGCCATTCGAGGCCGAGAAGCTGATCGCCTATGAAGCCGGTTTCAAGGGCAGGCTCGCTGCGAACACGGTGCAGTTGAGCGGCGCGGCGTTCTACTACGATTACCAGGACATTCAGACCTTCATCCAGGTTTCCACCGGAGGCCTGAGTGTTCTCAAGCTCGGCAACGTCGACAAGGCGAAAGTGCAGGGCGTCGATCTCGACCTCACCTGGCGCGCAGCGCGCGGTCTCGACCTGCACGCCGCCGTGGGTTACGTGGATACGAAGCTGGGTGCTTTCAACTCCGACATCGGTCCGCAACCTGCCGGCAAGGAGTTGCCCAACGCTCCCAAGATGACCTTCGCTGGCATGGCGAGCTACGAATGGCCGGTAGGAGATGCCTACACGGCGAGCCTCGCCGTGGATGCGAGCTACACCGACGAGGTATTCAAGGAAGCGCTGAACTTCGGCTATCTTGCCGCACCGGCCTACTGGCTGACGAACGCTCGAATCGCGCTTGCGGCTGCGGATATGCATTGGGAGATAGCGGTGTGGGGCCACAACCTCGCAGATGAGGCTTTTGTCGTCGATGCATTCGACAACGGCGTGGGCAATGGCATTCGTCTGTATGGCGAGCCGCGCACCTATGGAGTCACGTTCACGTACCGGTGGGACTGATGATCGCTGCGGCGATCGGGTTGAGCATTGCGGGTATCGCCGCGTTCTCGATTTTGCCGGTCATGATAGGCGCCGTTGCCGACGCGCAGGGCCTCGACGGCAGCCAGGCAGGCTACGTTGCGGCGGCCGACCTTTGTGGCTTTGCGCTCGCCTCGCTCGCGGCGGTCGCATGGGTGGGTCGGCTAGATGCGCGGCGCGCCGCCTTCGTCGGGCTGCTGGCAGTCCTCGCCGGCAACTTGCTGTCGCTTCACTCGCCGGATTTCACTGTTCTCGTGGCCGCGCGATTGCTGGCTGGCGTCGGGGCAGGAACTGCTTACTCCGTCGCCATGCACTGGCTCGCCGGCTCGAAAACTGCAGACCGTGATTTCGGAATCATGGTCGCGGCGCAGATCGCATTCCAGGTCATCGCGCTGTATTCGTTGCCGCGGCTGGTTTCGGTCAGGGGACCCGATTCGATATTCCTGACGCTCGCAGCAACCGCGTGTCTGGCGCTGTTCGGAGTTCTGACGGTCAAGGTTGCAGCGCACACGTCGCGCGACGCTTCACCTGACAAAGGCCGGGGGATGTCAGGTTGGCTCGCACTCGCGGCAATGGCTCTGTTCAGCGTGAATCTTGGCGCGCTATGGACGTACGTCGAGCGCATTGGTGTGGCCTCGGGTCTTTCTTCGGCCCAAACCGGCACTGTGCTGGCGGCGGCGCTTGCTCTCAGCGTGCTTGGCGCGCTGGGCGCTTCATGGCTCGGTGAGGGGGCCGGGAGTCGGCGCCCATTCCTGCTGGCGGCAGCCGCACAGCTTGGAGCGCTTCTCCTGCTGACCGAAAGCGCAGGGATCAGCGCGTTTTCGCTCGGCGCGATTCTCTATAGTTTTGCGTGGGCTTTTGCCGTTCCCTATCTGTATATCATCGTTGCGAGCCAGGACAGGAGTGGGCGTCTTATCGTCCTTGCGCCTGCGGCACAGGCGATCGGCGCGGGTCTCGGGCCCGCAGTAGCGGCTTCCCTCTTGAACGGCACCTCTTATGCACCTGCCAACGGTCTCGCTGCAGCGGCGTTGATCGGTGCTATGTGCTGCATGGTGGGAGTACGGCGCGCGTCGGCTTTCAAAGGGCCGGCCTGAGGCGGATAATTGCGGCCCTCGGGCGACAGGAGGATGGCGACATGCGCAAGCGAATTCTGATCGGGGCGTGCACCGCGTTTGTGCTGGCCGCCTGCGCCCACACTCCTCCAGCAACGAGCGATCTGGCGGCTGCACCCGTTGCCCCGCCCCGGGCAGATTGTCTGACCACCGGGACCCGAATACCCCTCGGGGAGGGCGAGTGCGCGATGCAGCCTGGCCGCGCCTATTCCGGCGAGGAACTCAAACGAACAGGCGCGATGACTACGCTTGAAGCGTTGCGCATGCTGGACCCCGCGATCTCGCGCTGACGCTATTTGATCTCGACCAGTTCCACGTCGAACACCAGCGTGGCGTTCGGCGGTATCACTCCGCCGGCGCCCCGCGCGCCGTAGCCCATTCCCGGGGGAATGGTGAGCCGGCGCTGCCCGCCTACCTTCATGCCGACGACGCCTTCGTCCCAACCGCGGATCACCTGGCCGGCGCCCAATGAGAACTCGAATGGGTCATCGCGATCGCGCGAGCTGTCGAACTTCGTTCCCTTGTTGTCGGGCTTGCTCGAATCATGGAGCCAGCCTGTGTAGTGCACCACCGCGGTGGCACCTTTGGCGATCGCAGCGCCCTCGCCAGGCTCGAGGTCGTGGCTGTGCAGCTCGTTCGTCGGAGTGTCGTTTGGCATCGTGTGCGGTACTCTACCAGCCACCGCATCATGGCCGCCACCGCCAAACATATCGGCATCGTCGCCTGCAGCGCTGAAGGTGCCGCGCTGTGCTTTCGCGAGATTGCCTCGTACGCGAATGAGCTCATGGGCGAGCACATGCATCCGCAAGTGACGCTGAGCTGCATTGCCATGGGCGAGTGGATGCCGGCATTCGACCGCGGCGACTTTCGCGAAGTGGCTCGATTCATGCTGCGCGAAACCGAGATCGTCGCCAAGGCCGGCGCGCAGCTTGCAATCTGCCCGGACAACTCCTCGCACCTGGCCTTCCCGCATGTCATTGCGAGCTCGCCGATTCCCTGGCTTCATATCGCCGAAGAAGTCGCCAAAGCGGCGGTTCGCGCCGGCTACAGGCACGCCGCTTTGCTCGGCACACGCTTCACCATGAGCGGGCCCGTGTATCCCGAGATGTTCGCCAGGCATGGTGTGATGATCAGCTCACCGTCGACAGGTGATCAGCAACTGATCGATGACATCATCTTCAAAGAACTGGTGAAAGGCGTGTTCCCTGAAAGTTCGCGCCTGATCTACAACGAAGTGATCGCGCGCATGAAGGCCACGGGCTGCGATTGCGCGATCCTTGGCTGCACCGAGATACCGCTGCTGGTGCGCGACGACGATTGCCCGCTGCCCACGTTGGATTCAACTCGACTGCTGGCGCGCGCCGCGGTCCGTGCGGCGCTGACGCAATAGCATCGCTCAACTGGCGCGATATTGATCGCGAAGTGCCTTGACGCGGTCGTGATTCTCACGCACGCCCTGGTACTGCTCCTCGACCAGCGAGCGCACATCTTCCGGCAGGTCTTTCTTCAGCGCTGCGGCGTAGCGCGCCTTCGCGTAATCTTCGCCGCGCTCGCATTCTTCGAGAATGGCCTTTGGGTCCCGCCGGGTCGCCGCGGCCTTTACATCCATCCAGCCGCGATGCGCAGCGCCCAGCACGCTTCCGCTGCGCTCGGGCTTGCCACCCAGCGCTCCCACTCGGGCCTGGAGCTGGTGCGCAGCGGACCTGCAGCGCGCCGCACCCTGCGACAGAATTTGCTTCAGCTGCCCGTCCTCGATTTCCTCGGCGGCGCGCGTAAAGCCCTTCTCGCCGTCCCTGGAGGTCTCGATCAGATCGTTCAGCACATTGACCGTGTCATTGCTCATAGTGACTCCTGTGAAGTGGGGAAAAAGGCCGCAAGAAGTGCGCCCGCCGCCCCGCTTCGCTAGGTATGATTCGTCGCCGACCGGACACAGCGGATAAATCAATGCGTACCCTTCTTGTCACTGCGATCGTCACGATCGCCCTGCTTGCCGCGCCCCGGGCCTGGGCCGGCTCGCAGCCCATTCGCGCCTCGCAGGGCATGGTGATTTCCGCAAGCGGATTCGCATCGCACGTCGGCGCGGCGGTGCTCGCGGACGGCGGCAACGCGGTGGATTCAGCCGTGGCCACGGCCTTTGCACTCGCCGTGACGCATCCGACGGCCGGCAACATCGGCGGCGGCGGCTTCCTGGTGTATCGGTCCGCTCAAGGCGAGGCAACCTCTTACGATTTTCGCGAGGCCGCGCCGGCAGCAGCCACAGCGGAGATGTTTCTCACCGACGGCAAGTATGACCGTGTGAAGCATCACGAGGGTTACAACGCAGTTGGCGTGCCAGGAACCGTGGCTGGACTGTATCTGGCGTGGCAGCAGCACGGCTCATTGAAGTGGGCCCGTCTGGTGGCGCCCGCCATCGACCTGGCGCGCAAGGGATTCCCGGTTTCCGTCGATCTGGCGCGCTCGCTGGGCGAGGAGCTGGAATCGATGCAGCCTTATCCGGCATCAGTGGCGCAGTTTTCCCGTAATGGGGTTCCTTACAAGGCCGGCGAGACTCTCAAGCAGCCGGATCTGGCCCGCACGCTCAAACGCATCGCGCGGCACGGGCCCGCCGGATTCTACGAAGGCGAGACGGCGCAGCTGATCGCGGAACACATGCGTTCGCACGGCGGCCTGATCACGCGCGATGATCTCAAGGCGTACCAGGCAAAGCAGCGCACGCCGCTGCGCGGCAGTTATCGCGGCTACGAAATCATCTCCATGCCGCCGCCGAGCTCCGGTGGCGTCGGAATCATCGAGATGCTGAACATTCTCGAAGGGTACGACCTGAAATCGATGGGATTTGGCTCTGCGCAGAGCCTGCATCTGATTGCCGAATCCATGCGGCGCGCTTTTGCCGATCGGGCGCAGAATCTCGGCGACCCGGATTTCAATCCCACGATGCCGGTAACGCGGCTCATCTCGAAGGAACACGGGAGCGCGCTCAGGCAGGGCATCGATTCCGCTCGCGCGTCCGTCTCATCGCCGCTGAGTTTCGCGTGGCCCGCCGAAAGCCACGAGACTACGCATCTCTCCGTGGTCGACGCGAAACGCAATGCGGTCGCGCTCACCTACACGCTGGAGTGGGGCTACGGATCCGGAATCGTGGTGCCTGGCACCGGATTCATCCTCAACAACGAGATGGGGGATTTCAACGCCGGCCCCGCCCTGACGGACGACGACGGGCTGATTGGGACGGAGCCGAACCTGGCGCAGCCGGGCAAGCGGATGCTCTCCAGCATGACTCCCACGATTCTCGCCAGGGACGGCAGGCTCTTCATGGTCACCGGCAGTCCCGGCGGGCGCACCATCATCAATACCGTGCTGCAGACCATAGTCAACGTAGTGGATTTCGGAATGAACGCGCAGGAGGCGGTTGATGCGGGACGCATCAACCATGAATGGCTGCCCGACAGGCTCGGTTATGAAAAGAACGCGTTCTCGCCCGACACGCTTGCGCTGCTGAAAGCGAAGGGACACGCACTGCGCGAGCGATCCCGCCAGGGCGTCGCCGAGATCATCGTGCTCGATGCGGCAACGGATGTACTCGAGGGAGGCCAGGATCGGCGCCAGGCCGATGGAATGGCAGCGGTCAGCCAGTAGCCATCACCGCTCAACGCTTCCATGACCTTCTCGCATCGCCCGGCCGTCGAAGCGGACCTGCCGCAGATCGTCGAGATCTACAATTCCACCATTGCCTCGCGGCAGGTGACGGCCGACATCGAGCCAGTGACCGTGGCAAGCAGGCTCGGCTGGCTCCGCGAACACGGCTCAGCCTCACGTCCGATCTGGGTCGTGGGAGCTCCAGGCCACATTGATGCCTGGCTGACGCTGTCTGACTTCCATTCGCGCCCGGCCTATCGCCACACCGCGGAGATCAGCATTTATGTTCGCGATAGCGCACGAGGCCGCGGCATCGGCGCCTATCTGCTCGAGAGCGCCATGCGACAGGCAGCTTCCCTGGAAATCCGCAGCCTCGTGGGCCTGCTCTTCGAACACAATGCGCCGAGCCTGCGGCTTTTCGAACGATTCGGCTTCACGCGCTGGGGCTCTTTGCCGCGCGTGGCGGTGCTGGATGGCGTCGAACGCAATCTCGTGATCGTCGGCTGGCGCGCCGATACCTGAGCTGCCCGAGCGTGTTTACTTGCGGCGCCGCTCGCGGCCGCTGCGCGGTTTCGCATCTCCCGTGTTTGGGGATGCCGCGTCCGCATTGACGGGAAGCCTGCGCTCGCCAATGCGCCTGTCGGGCCAGTGCCGGAACCTGCAGACACATTGATCTGGCATCGAGCACTGAGTCAGGGGCAGCTTGGGCTCCGTGCTCAACAACAATGGTCTTGCGGCGGTTGTGCGAGCAGCTTCGCAGAGCTCACCCGTGCTGGTCACCGTCACGGCGGCGAAGGAGGGCGTATCGGCCCGTGCTTGCGACGCAGAGTCGCCGCGTACCCAGTCGAGGAATCGTGTCAGGAAACCCTTGTTCACGGTCGCTCGGTTGCCGCCACGACCCTTTCGATCCGCCGGTCGGGAACCAGCCAGATCAGCGCCACGAGCACGTAGAGAGCCTGCGAGATCCACTGCGCATGGAACGCCGCAACGATCGCGAGGAGATAGCAGACCGGCGACAGCTTGCCCTTCCAGTCGCCACCGACTGCCTTCTTCAGGAGCGACTCGCTCCCCTGCGATCTGATGATGATCTGCTGCAACACCCAGTACGCGATCGCCGCCATGAGCAGCACCGCTCCGTACACCGCGGTGGGAACGGCACCAAAGTGGTTCTCGCCCATCCATGCAGTCGTGAATGGAAACAGCGACAGCCAGAAGAGCAGATGCAGGTTTGCCCACAGGATCGGCCCCGTCACGCGATGCATCGCGTGCAACATGTGGTGATGGTTGTTCCAGTAGATGCCGACGTAGACGAAGCTCAGGACGTAGCTCAGGAATACCGGCGTGAGCGGCGCGAGCGCGGCGAGGCTCGCGTCGTGCGGCACCTTCAGCTCCAGCACCATGATGGTGATGATGATGGCGATCACGCCATCGCTGAACGCCTCGAGCCGGTTCTTGCCCATGGGGCTGGTCTTAGCTGCGCCGCCGTTCGAGCCGCCGGTCGAGTGAGACAGTGCCCGCTCCGGCGATGGCGAGCCAGAGGAAGAGGGCGAGGTACATCGTTTCCTCGAACCCCAGCAGCGTTTCCAGCGAGTCCACCGCGTCCCACTTGGCGGAGCGAATTGCCACGATCATGACCACGCCCAGCGCGCCGGCCGATATCCGCGTCATGAGGCCAACCAGCAGCAGAATGCCGCCGATGAATTCCACTCCTGAGACGAATGGCGTGAGGATCTCGGGGTAGGGGATGCCCCAGCTCGCAAAATTCTCGGTGATTTGCGGCAGGTTCTGCAATTTTCCCCAGCCCGACCACATGAATACCCAGCCCGTCACGATGCGCGCGAACAACGGTGCGAGCCATTCCAGATGGCGTGCGGTGCGCTGCGGCCAGAGGATCAGGCTGTCGATCAGGAATCTCATGAAGGCTCCCCGCTTTTTTGTTGTTCTGCCGGTAGCGGATATACACGGCTTGCCCGCCCCCGTAAACCACCCGGGCACAGCCGCCGGAATTGCGGCATAGTTCGGCCCCGCCATGGCCGCACCCTTCAGGCTTCTTTTTGAGGCAGCACCGGACTCCTACCTCGTGCTCACGCCGGACCTGACCATCATCGCCGTCAACGACGCCTACCTGCGCGCCACGAAGACCCAACGGGACTGCATCGTCGGAAGGCCGCTGTTCGAAGTGTTTCCCGACAATCCGGACGATCCGGCTACCGAGGGCGCGCGCAACCTGCGAGCGTCCCTCGAGATGGCGCTGACGACGGCGCGTCCCGATACGATGCCGGTGCAGAAGTACGACATTCGCCGGCCCGACAGCGAAGGCGGTGGATTCGAAGAGCGATACTGGAGTCCCGTGAATACTCCGGTTCTGGATTCAGCGGGTACGCTCGTGTGCCTCATCCATAGAGTGGAGGACGTCACCGATTTCGTGCGCCTCAAGCAGCAGGGAGCCGACCAGCAACGTCTCACCGAGGAGTTGCAAGAGCTCACGGGCAAGATCGAGGCCGAGATCTACCAGCGCGCGCGCGCGGTCGCGGAGACGAGCCGGCAGCTGAAAGAGGTCAATGCGGAGCTGGAGAGGTTCTCTTACACCGTCTCACATGATTTGCGCGCGCCGTTGCGCGCGATGCAGGGCTTCGCAACCGCATTGCAGGAGGATTTCGCCTCGGCACTGCCCGAGGGTGCGCAACGTTATTGTGTGCGCATCGTGAGCGCCGCCCAGCGCATGGAGCAACTGGTCGAAGACCTGCTGGCGTACAGCCGCATGTCGCGCGCCGAAGTTCATCTGAAACCGCTTGATCTCGGCTCGCTCGTCGAGCGTGCGATCGACTCGATGGCGGTGCAGATCGGACAGCGCAGCGCCAGCGTCCTCAAGCAGGGTGAGTTTCCTGCCGTGATGGCGCACCGCGCCCTGTTGCTGCAGGCGCTGCAGCACCTGCTGGGCAATGCGTTGAAGTTCACGCCCGAAGGCGCGACGCCACAGGTGCGGGTGCAAGCGCAGGAGCGCGGGGCCCAGGTGCGGATGATCGTGGACGACAATGGCATCGGTATCCCCGAAGAATTCCACGATCGGATCTTCAACGTCTTCGAACGGCTGCACAGTGACGATGCGTATCCCGGCACCGGCATAGGGCTCGCCATCGTCCGGCGTGCCGCGGAGCGCATGGGTGGCGCCGCGGGAGTGGAACCCACCCCGGCGGGCAGCCGGTTCTGGATCGACCTGGCTCGCGCGGAGACTCAAACATGATGGTGCGCGACCATTGCATTCTCCTGGTCGAAGACAATGCGGACGATGCGCTGTTGATCGAGAGGGCACTGCGCAAGGCCAATTTCAGCACCGCGCTGCATCGCGTGGACGATGGCCAGGCCGCTTGCGACTACCTGGAAGGCGCCGGAGTCTATTCGGACCGGGCGCGCCATCCCGTGCCCACGCTCGTCCTGCTGGATATCAAGCTACCCAAGCGATCGGGGCTCGAGGTGCTGAAATGGCTGCGCAGTGTCCCGGCCTGGCGCAACCTGATCGTGGTGATGCTGACGAGCTCGCGCGAGGCCCGGGATGTGGCCGAGGCGTACCAGCTCGGCGCGAATTCCTACCTCGTAAAGCCCATCGCCCCGGGCGAGTTGCAGGAGCTCATCAAGGCAATGGGCACCTACTGGCTGCGCTTCAACGAGCCGCCCTTCGGCGCCTCCGGTTGACGGCGCGCAAGGATGGCGCCGCGCTCAGCCGCCGGCCCGCTCGATCTCGCGCACCTTCTTGTAGTCCACCGGGCGAATCTCGTTGATGCGGCACTTTTCCCGCGGGCCCACCTGCACCGAGTCGAAACCGCGATTCACCGTGCCGGTGTTGCTCGTCAGTGCGATCTGGTTGGCGAACTGCAGATCGTTACATGGAGTCTGCACGGTGAGCAGATAGGCGTCGTTCACGCCGGTCCACACGACTACCTTGTCCCGGCCCAGCGCGCGCCAGCCGTCGAAGCGGCCGAGGTAGCTGAACTGGTCGACGGGCTCGCCGGCGTTATCCATGTATCGTGCCAGCACCTGCTCGTCGCTTTCGCGATTCTTCATGCTCGCGCAGCCGGCCAGCGCCAGCAGCGTGACGGGCAATATCCAGGTCCGAATGTTCATGACGCTCTCCGGGGCTGTGCCCTCAAAAATCCAGGCCTCAAGCCTGTGGCTCTTGGATGGGCAGGGAGAGTCTAATGTTCCCGCCCGCTCAGGTGCAGCCGCGAATCAGGAACAGGATCAGGAGAATGGGGATGGGGATCCCCAAAAGCCATAGTAAAAGCCAGCCGACCTTGCCTGCCTGGGCCGCTCCGATACTTTTGAACGATTTCATGGAATGGCACACCTTGGGTGAACGATGAGCTATGCCTGAGCAACCCGCGTACCCGTCCGTTAGCATGCGCGGATGACGATGACCCGAGCAGGGGCGCTGCGCCTGGCCGCCCCCGGTTTCACCCTGGCGGCGGTGCTCGCCTTCCTGGCCAAGACCATGGCCGAAGCCCTTTCCGAAGGGCTCGGGGGCCTGCCGCCGTTGCCCATCAGCCCGGTTCTGTGCGCGGTTGTCCTGGGGATGATCTGGCGAAATGTCCTGGATGTCCCCCGGTGGGCGGGCGAGGGCCTCAGTTTCGCAATGACCACGGTGCTGCGGGTGGGTATTGCGCTGGTCGGCCTGAAACTCACTCTTGCAGGTGCACAGGCCATTGCGGCCACGGCGCTTCCGGTGGTCATCATCTGCATCTGCGTTGCCCTGGGCCTGGGTCAACTCCTCGCGAGGGCGATGGGCGTGACTCCTCGCCTTGGGATACTCCTTGCGGTGGGAACTGCCGTTTGCGGATGCACGGCGGTGATCGCCCTGTCGCCGGTGATCCGCGCACGCAATGTAGAAACGGCCTTTGCGGTGACCTGCGTAGTGCTGTTCGGGTGCGCCGCAATGCTGTGCTATCCGCTCGTCGCGGCGTTGGCGTTTCCCGGATCGGCATTGCACGCCGGCGTCTTCCTGGGCAGTGCCATCCATGACACTTCGCAGGTGATCGGTTCGGCGCTCATCTATTCGCAGCAGATCGGCGATCCCGACGTGCTTGCCGCGGCCAGCGTCACCAAGCTGCTGCGCAATCTTTCGATCGCCGTGCTGATTCCGGCGGGGCTATGGTGGTCGCGCCGCCCGGCCCAGGCGGAGCCCGCGGGCGGTGATGAGCCGCTGGCGGAGGTGGCGCCGCGCTCGCATGCGCTACCGTTCTTCGTGATCGCGTTCATCGGCTTCATCGTGCTGCGCACCGTTGGCGATGCTTTCCTGCGCGGGGTCGCGGGATGGAACGACTTCAATCAGCTCGGGCAGAAACTTTCGGAGCTATGCCTGATCTGCGGCATGGCCGCGGTGGGGCTCAGCGTCTCACTTCCCCAGATGTGGACGGTCGGCTGGCGTCCGCTGGTCGCCGGGATGGTGCTTGCGCTGTGCGTGGGAGCTTGCAGCCTCGCGATGACGCTGGCGATGTGGCACTACTTCCCGGGATTGTGAAGCCGGCGCGCTTCAGCGCCCGTTGGCGCCCTGGTGCAGATCGAGGCGCGTTTCCAGCGGCACGCAGTAGATATCGATCGGGCTCGAGCGGCCGCGCAGGGTCATCGGCGGCAGCGCCATGGCTTCGATGTCGAAGCCGCGCTCTTCGAGCGAACGCTTCAAGGTGTGCGAGAAGAGCATCTCGCCGGCGCGCGCGCGCTGGCAGAGGCGGGAGGCGATATTCACCGTGTCGCCGATGATCGTGTAGTTCATGTAGGCATCCGAGCCGACGTTGCCGGCGACCACGTCGCCTTCGTTGATGCCGATCCCGAGGCCCGTTTCGATTTGATGGCGCTCGCGCCAGCTGTCGGCCAGGTCCGCAAATCGTTCAAGCATCTCGCGCGCAGTCATGACCGCGCGCTCCGGGCTGTCGTCCTGCACGAGCGGCACGCCGAATCCCACCATCAGGCAATCGCCCGCCATGTGAAACACCGTGCCATCGTGCTGAAACGTGATCGCCGTGAGCAGCGAGAAATATTCGTTGAGCAGCGGCACGACTTCCTGCGGCGCAAGCCGCTCAGTGAGGGTCGTGAAGCCGCGCAGATCGGCGAACATCACCACGGCATGCGTGCGCAGATCCGCCGTGCCGAGCATGCTCCGCTGCAGGTGCGCATCGCCGAGGATCTTGTCCGCGAGCCGTGGCGACAGGTAGCGCCGGAACATCTGCCGCATGTCTTCGTGGCGGGTTATCTCCTTGCTGTGACGAGCCGCGGCCAGCTGCCGCCGCGTCGCGCCCGTGCGCACGACTGCAGCGACACGTTCATGGAACACTTCCTGGCGGGTTTGGCGCGTGATGAAGTCGTCTGCCCCCGCGCCGAGCGCGGCGACGCGCCTGCGTGACGAGCGGGAGAGCACGACGACGGGCAGGAGCATCGTCGCGGGGTGCTCCTTGAGGACGCGGCATATTTCAATGCCCGACGCATCGGCGGCATCGCCGTCGACCAGGACGATGTCCGGCTCAAATTCATCCAGCTGATCGATGACCTCTTCAGCGGAGGTGACGGAACGCACCGGCATGTGCGCTCCCGGCGAGCGGGCGAGCAAGTCCAGTGCGACCGTGCAGTCTCCTACGGAGAGCACCCGGAAGGGGGCTGTAATTTCAGTCACTTGCGCAAACTACGCCGTGACAGGCCCGCCGTCCAGAGGAAGAACAGCGGCACGAACAGGACTGCCAGGAAGGTGGCCATCAACATGCCGCCTATGACTCCCGTGCCGATGGAGTGCCGGCTGGCCGCGCCTGCACCTGATGCTGATTGCCAGCGGCAGCACGCCGAAGATGAAAGCGAGCGAGGTCATGACGATGGGCCGGAAGCGCAGCCGCGCGGCCTCGATCGCCGCGTCCTTCAGTGGCATGCCATGCTTGTGATTCTGCGCGGCGAACTCGACGATCAGGATGGCGTTCTTCGCGGCCAGGCCCACCAGCGTGACCAGACCGATCTGCAGGTAGAGGTCGTTCGAGAGGCCCCGCAGCCATACGGCCAGGAGTGCGCCGAAGACTCCGAACGGCACCGCCATGATGATGGCGAGCGGCAGCGTCAGGCGCTCGTAGAGCGCCGCGAGGATCAGGAACACCATGAAGATCGCGAGCATGAACACGAGACCCTTCGATTCGCCGCTGACTTTTTCCTGGTACGACTGACCAGACCACGCCAGCGTGTAGCCCTCGGGCAACGACTCCGCGGCCACCTGCTCCATCGATCTTCAGTGCCTCGCCGGAGCTGTAGCCGGCAGCAGGCTGACCGATCACGCGCGCGGCGGGAAAGACGTTGAAGCGCTCGACCATGTCGGGACCGGTGTCGGTGCGGATCGTGGCGAGCGCGGTGAGCGGCACCAGCTCGACCGGCGCTCGTTGCGAACGAAGACCTGGCGGATGTCCTCAGCGTATTTGCGGTAGCGAGCTTTCCGATTGCAGCTGCACCTTGAATACGCGCCCGAGCCGGTTGAAGTCGTTCACGTACAGCGCGCCGAACGTGCTCTGCAGCGTCTCGAACACCGCGCTGATCGGGATGCCCAGCGCCTTGGCCCGGTCGCGGTCCAGATCGATTCGAACGCGCGGCACCTGTGCGCTGAAGGTGCGTCTGCAGGCCGGCTAGCTCCTTGCGCTTGCCCGCCGCCTGCAGGAACTGTTGAGTCGCCCCTTCGAGCGCCGCGTAGTCGCTGCCGGTGCGCGACTGAATGAAGCCTCGAAGCCGCCCGTGAGGCTGATGCCGGAAATTGCCGGTGGGTTGATGCCTATGACCATGCCATCCTTGATTCCGCTGCCCACGTCAAAGATTGCGCCGACCACGCCCTGGGCGGTGAGCTCTTTGCTCTTGCGCTCGCCCCAGTCCTTGAGCGGAAAGAAGGTGACGGCCGTGTTGGTGCGAAGTCCGAACGTGAGCGGATCGAGCCCGGCCAGCGACATGGTTTTCCCTGGAGCGATTGCCGGGTTCGGCCGCATGCCGTCGGTGAGCTGCTTGACCACCGCGTCGGTGCGTTGCAGTGAAGCGGCAGGGGGCAGGATGCGTGAGAACCAGCACCCAGCCCTGGTCTTCCTCGGGCGCGAGTGCCGAAGGGATCGTGCGCGAAAGCCCCCACGTGGCGACGAGCATCACAGCGATGAGCGCGACGGCAAGCGCCGTGTGCCGCATGACGAAACGCACGCCATTGGTGTAGCGCTGCGTCACGCGCTGGAACCACGCGGTCGAAGCGCCCGAGCACACCCTCATGGATGCAGTCAGCCGGGCGCAGGATCATTGCGCACAGCGCCGGAGTCAGCGTGAGCGCGACGAAACCCGAGATGATCACTGACACCGCGATGGTCATTGCGAACTGCCGGTACATCTCGCCGACCAGGCCACCGAGGAAGGCGACGGGCACGAACACGGCCGTCAGCACCAGCACGATGGCGATGACCGGGCCGGCTACTTCCTCGAGCGCGCGCCGCGTTGCCTCCTTCGCATCGACGTGCTCGGTGCGCATGTGTCGCTCGACGTTTTCCAGCACGACTATGGCATCGTCCACGACGATGCCGATCGCCAGCACCATGCCGAACAGCGTGAGCGTGTTGATGGAGAATCCGAACACGTACATCGCCGCGAGCGTGCCGATGAGCGAGATCGGCACCGCGAGCGCCGGAATCAACGTCGCCCGCCAGTTCTGCAGGAACACGTACACGACGACGAATACGAGCAACATCGCCTCGATGAGCGTGTAGACCACTTCGCTTCATCGACACCTTCACGTACTCGGTGGTGTCGTAGGGGATCTTCCAGGCCACGCCCGACGGGAAAGTTCTTGCCGAGCTCGGCCATCCGCGCCTTGATATCGGTTCGCCACCTGCAGAGCGTTGGCATCGGGCGCCAGGAACACGCCGATACCGACGACCGGCAAGCCATCGTTGGTGGCGTTGAAGTTGTAATCCTGAGCGCCGAGCTCGACGCGCGCCACATCACGCAGCCGGATCACACGGCCATCGGGCTCCGCGCGCAGCACGATGTTGCCGAATTCCTCGGGTTCCTTCAGGCGGCCCGTGCGCGGTCACCGTGAGCGTCAGATCGACCCGGTCCGATCACCGGCGTGTCGCCGACGCGTCCGCCGGCGAACTGCGTGTTCTGCTCGCGAACCGCCGCTGCCACGTCCGACGGCGTCAGGCCCAGCTGCGCGAGCTTGTCCGGCTGCAGCCAGATGCGGATGGCGTAGTCCTTGGCGCCGAAGATTTGCGCGACGCCGACACCCGGAATGCGGCGAATCTCATCCACCACGTTGACCAGCGTGTAGTTGCTGACGAACAGCGCAGTCGCGGCTGCTGGTCGGGCGATTGCATGCCGATCACGAGCAGGATCGTCGGCGAGCACTTGCTCGACCTTGACGCCCTGGCGGCGCACTTCTTCCGGCAGCAGCGGCAGCGCGGCCTGCACGCGGTTGTTGACGTTGATCGACGGCGAGGTCCGGATCGGTGCCGACATCGAAGGTGGCCGGCGATGGTCAGCTGCCCGCTCGAGCTGCTGCTCGAGCGCACGTACAGCATGTCTTCCACGCCGTTGATGCTCTGCTCGAGCGGCGCGGCGACGGTTTCGGCCAGCGACTTCGGCGCTCGCGCCGGGATAGAACGCGGTGACCTGCACCGTCCGGGGGAAGGATGTCCGGAAACAGCGAGACCGGCAGCACGGTGAACGCGACCAAGCCCCGCGATCACGATGAACGCCGAGATGACGCAGGCGAAGATCGGCCGGTCGATGAAAAAGCTGCGGCGCCATGGCTCAGTGCTCGGAGGCGGCCGGCGCTTTCTCGGGCGCTGCTGCGAGGCGCCTGCCGGCGCGGGCCCGCCGCAACGGTAGTCGCAACCGGCTTCACCGGCGCGCCCGGCTGAACCTTTATCACGCCATCGACGATGACGCGCTCACCGGCTTTCAGCCCGGTGTTGATGACGACATCGTTGCCGATCGTCTGGCCCGGCGCGACCGGCCGGGGCTCGACCTTGTTCTTGCGCGTTGACGACCCAGACCATCGCGCCCATCGGGCTGCGCAGCACGGCGCGCGTCGGCACGACCGTCGCCTGTGGCAGCGTCATACCGATGAATGCGCGCGCGCAGGAATTGACCGGGCAGTAGATTCGAGCCGGCCGGGTTGCGCAGCGTCGCTCGCGCCTGCACGGTGCCGCTCGTCTGATCGACCAGGGTATCGACGAACTTCAGCACTCGCGGTCTGCTTGAGGTCGCGTCCCTCTGCGCTCTGCACGATCACACTCACTCGGCGATCTGGGGCTGTTGAATGGCTTCGCGCACCATCGCTGCCTCGTTCACGGGCATCGCAAACTCGACGTAGAGCTGGTCGGTCTGCGAGATGCGCGTCAGCAATGCCGAGTCGTCGCCCGCATTGACGAGGCTGCCCTCAGAGCGGGCTTCGCGGCTCGTCAGCCCAGTGATCGGCGCGCGCACTTCGGTGTAGCCGAGATCGAGCTGCGCCTTGCGCAGCGCGGC
Organism: uncultured Gammaproteobacteria bacterium; assembly: GCA_963759725.1. Classification (GTDB taxonomy): domain Bacteria; phylum Pseudomonadota; class Gammaproteobacteria; order Steroidobacterales; family Steroidobacteraceae; genus CAVXAE01. The sequence goes on from CAVXAE010000001.1 coordinate 1,245,925, forward strand.
CTTCGCCGCACCGAGCGTGGCGGCGGTCTCGGCCGCATCGGCCACCGCTTCGTCGTACTCGCGCTTACTGACGACGCCTTGCGCGACGAGCGGGTCGGCGCGTTTTTTCTGCTGGAGCCGCCTCAGAGGCACGGGCCTGCTCGACGCCAACCTGGGCACGGGCGCGCTCGACCTCGGCCGCGTAAGGGCCGGATCGATGCGAAACAGCAGATCGCCTTCCTTGACGCGCTGAGCCCTCCGTGTAAAGGCGACGTTGCAGAATGCCCGGAGACGCGCGCGCGCACTTCCACCTCACGCACGCCGGCGGTGCGCGCCATGTAGCTCAGCTCGACCGGCACGGGCCGCTGGTCGACCGTGACGACCCGACTTCGACGCGGCGGCGGGCCGCCCTGCGGGCGCCTGCTTGCCGCAGCCTGCGATCAATAACGACACAGGGCCGCGACGACAGCGCCGCGCCAACGATTGACTGAAGCCATCGGAAAACCCCTCGCCCGGAGGGCGAAGCCGGCGAATTCTACCGCGAGACGGCGACTGAAAGCGGCCCCCTCGAACAATGCGCGCGCATGCGCGGCTCGGCTGTGATCAGGTGAGAGTGGGGCGTGGACTTCGCGGCGCCGCACCGTGCGGCTGTAGGCTATATGCCGTGGACCAAAAGCCAAGCCCGACCGAATGATGCTCCGCCATGCGATCAGATCAGGTCTCAGCAGCATTCGGTCGAATACTGCGCGAACAGCGCGCCGCTGCCGGTGTTTCGCAGGAACAGCTCGCGCTGAATGCCGACGTGGATCGCACGTTCGTGAGCCAGATGGAGCGTGGCATCCGCCAGCCGTCGCTCACGACGCTATTCAAGCTCGCGAAGGCGCTCGAGGTGCAGCCCTCCACCCTCGTGTCACGCACCGAGAAGTAGCTGCGGTAACCGCCGGTCGGGTTCAGTCGCGTACACTTCGGCCATGGCCGGTAAATTGCGCAAGAAAGTTTCGCGCCGCGTCAGCGGAGGACGCGGTCCGCACCTTGCTTGCCGTGGGCGGGGGAGGATCCCACACGCGAGGGCTTGCGCGACACGCCGAAGCGCGTCGTCAACGCCTACTCGGACTGGTTTCGGGCTACACGCATCGATCCCGCCGACTACCTGCGCCGCACCTTCGAGGAGGTCGGCGGATACGACGAGTTGATCGTTTTGCGTGACATCTCCTTCGAGTCGCACTGCGAGCATCACATGGCGCCCATCATCGGGCGCGTCCACGTCGGGTATCTGCCCACGAACAAGGTCGTCGGGATCAGCAAGCTGGCGCGCGTCGTCGAAGGCTACGCAAGGCGGTTCCAGGTTCAGGAGAAGCTGACGGCGCAGATCGCCGGTTGCATCAATGATGTGCTCAAGCCCAGAGGTGTCGGGGTGGTCGTCGATGCCGTGCATCAGTGCATGACGACGCGCGGAGTGCACAAGCGCGGCGTGTCGATGGTGACCAGCCGGATGGCCGGCACGTTCAGGACCGACGCGCGCACCCGCTCGGAATTCCTTCAGTTCATCGACATCCGCGGCGCCCGCGCAGTTTGACGGCGAAGGTTGGGCTGAGTCCGCGAAGCCCAACAGCCACCCCCGAATTACGCGGCGTCGCTGCGCGATGCCCGCTTGCGATCCGTTTCCTTGAGCTTGCGCTTGCGGATGCGGATGGACACCGGCGTGACCTCGACCAGCTCGTCGTCGGCAATGAACTCCACGGCGTACTCCAGAGTCAGCGGGATCGGCGGAGTCAGCAGCAGTGCGTCGTCCTTGCCGGCGGCGCGGACGTTGGTGAGCTTCTTGGTCTTGATCGGATTCACCACGAGATCGTTCTCGCGGCTGTGGATGCCGATGATCATGCCCTTCGTACACCTTCTCGCCGTGGCTCACGAACAGGCGGCCGCGCTCCTGCAGGCTGAAGAGTGAATAGGCGACGGCCTCGCCCTGCTCGTTGCTGATGAGCACGCCGTTGTGGCGGTCCGGAATCTCGCCTTTCATCGGCGAGTAACCGTCGAAGATGTGGCTGATGAGGCCGGTGCCGCGCGTGAGCGTCATGAACTCGCCCTGGAAGCCGATCAGGCCGCGCGCGGGCACGCGGTATTCGAGGCGGACGCGGCCCTTGCCGTCGTTCGACATGTCGGTGAGGTCTGCGCGGCGGCTGCCGAGCGCTTCCATGACCCCGCCCTGGTTGGAGTCCTCGATGTCGACGGTCAGCGCCTCATAAGGCTCATGGGTGGCGCCATCGACCTCCCGGGTCAGCACCTGCGGACGCGAGACGGCCAGCTCGTAGCCCTTCGCGGCGCATGTTCTCGATGAGGATCGTGAGGTGCAGTTCGCCGCGCCCAGAGACCCGGAACACATCGGGCTCGTCCGTGTCCTCGACGCGCAGCGCCACGTTGCTCTGCAGCTCGCGATGCAGGCGCTCGCGGATCTGCCGGCTGGTGACGTACTTGCCCTCGCGCCCCACGAACGGGCGAGGTGTTCACCTGGAAATTCATCTGCAGCGTGGGCTCATCCACGCTGATGGGCGGCAAGGCCAACCGGCGCTTCGGGGTCGCACACCGTAAGGCCGATGTTGACCCCCTCGATGCCGGTGACCGCGACGATGTCGCCGGCATGTGCTTCCTCCACGGGGCTGCGCTGCAGGCCTTTGAAGGTGAGCACCTGGGCGATCTTGGCCGTGCCGCGATCCTCATCGCCATAGCGGAGCACGACGGACTGGCCTGAAGCGACGGAGCCGTGGCGGATGCGACCTATGCCGATGCGGCCCGACGTAGGAGTTGTAGTCGAGCGTGGAGATCTGCAACTGCAGGGGCGCATCCGCGTCGGTGGCCGGCGGCGGAACGTACTTGAGGACGGCTTCGAACAGCGCCGTCATGTCCGGCTGGCGCTCGGTGAAATCCAGACCGGCCCAGCCCTGCAGGGCGGATGCATAGATGACGGGAAAGTCGAGCTGCGCATCGGTCGCTCCGAGCTTGTCGAAGAGCTCGAACGTGTGGTCCACGACCCAGCCCGGCCGCGCCCCGGGACGGTCGATCTTGTTGACGACGACGATGGCCTTGAGCCCCAGCGCCAGAGCCTTGCGAGTGACGAAGCGCGTCTGGGGCATGGGGCCTTCGACTGCATCCACCAGCAGCAGCACGCCGTCCACCATGGAGAGCACGCGCTCGACTTCGCCGCCGAAGTCCGCGTGGCCGGGGGTGTCCACGATGTTGATGCGCGTGTCGCCGTACTCGATCGCGCAGTTCTTGGCGAGAATGGTGATGCCGCGTTCGCGCTCGATGTCGTTGGAGTCCATCACCCGTTCCGCGATCTTCTCGTGGGCGGCGAAGGTCCCCGACTGCTTCAAGAGGCAGTCGACCAGCGTGGTCTTGCCGTGGTCGACGTGGGCGATGATCGCGATATTGCGGATCGGGCGGTGCATGGGAGGGGGCCGAAAAAAGGGTGCGAAGGGTAACAGATTCGCGGGGTTACTGCGCTTTTTGACGTTTTCCGGCGGATGGGCGCCGTGGCCCTCGTGACAGGGGTCCGGCCCGATCAGGGATCAGCGACGCCGGGTCACGGGCTACGAGGCGGCGGTGGGTCTCGCATTCGTTCGTGCTGCACCAGCGCCGACGTGCAAGATGTTCTGTCACCGATACAAGTGTGTACGGTTGCGAACTGTCGGAGCCGGTGGCGCGCCTCGTGCAGCCGTATGTTAGAGTGCGCCCGCTAAAAAAGGGCCATCACCCTGAGATGGCAGAGGCTCGAAGACATGGCTCGGAAGAAGTCCGCTCACCGCAAGGAACGCAGCGCTTCACGATCTCCGGCGCAGCGCTCGGCGCGCGAAGCCGCCATCGCACTGCGCATCAAACGCGATCTGGCCGCAGACCTTGCGCGGATGCTCGAACAGTCGCGGCTTTCACAATCGGAGCTGGCGCGCCGCATGCGCACCAGCCGAGCCGTCGTGCACCGCCTGCTCAAGGGCGACGATCCCTCCGTCACGCTGGCGACCATCAGTCGCGTGGCAGTGGCGCTCGGGTGTAGAGTGAAAGTCACTCTCGGAAATTGAACGGCTCTGCATGGCCCGCCTCGATGCCCATGCGCAACTTCTCGCGACCTGCCACTCGAAAGCCATAGCGCTGCTCAAGCGCAACCTTTCGCCCGCCGGAATTCTGGCTGCCACGCCCGGCGAGCGCGCCGAGAAACGCGGCTATACCGCGATTTTCGGGCGGGACGCGGCAATCTGCGCCATGGGGATGGCCGTGTCCGGCGATCCGAAGCTCGAGCGCGCGGCCGCGACGGGCCTTCATACGCTCGCCCGGCACCAGGCCGCCAATGGCCAGATCCCGAAATTCGTGGATCCGGGCCGGCGCGAGGCCGACTTCTGGTATCTCGGCTGCATCGATTCCACTTTGTGGTGGCTGATCGCCATCGCTTTCCTCGATGAGCATGCCTTGCCGCGCGGCCTGCGCCGGCGCTACGCGCAGCGAATCCGGCTCGCGATCCAGTGGCTGCTGGCGCAGGAGCATCAGCACTTTCGCCTGCTGCAGCAGAATGAGGCGAGCGATTGGGCTGATATCATGCCGCGCTCCGGATTCGTGCTCTATACCAATGCCCTCTGGTATCACGTGAAAAAACTGTATGGGCTCGGGCACGCGCGCGAAACACGAGCGAACTTCAACGGTCTCTTCCATCCGTTCTCGGCGAGCCTGGCCGAGTATCGGCGTGCGCGCCTGCTGAACGACTATGCGTTGCGTCGTGCGCGCAATCGCGATCTGTACCTGAGCTTCGTCAACTTCTCGTTCTTCGGGGAAGAGGGCGACGTGTTCGGTAACGTGCTGGCGCTGCTGCTTGGAGTCGCGCCCGCCGCTGCCTGTCGCAGGACGCTGCGCGCACTGCAGCGCGCTCAAGTCCATGAACCTTACCCGGTGCGCGCCGTCGTGCGACCGATCCGGCAGAGCAGCGCCATGTGGCGTCTCTACATGGGCAGGCACAGGCAGAACTTCGAGTGGCAATACCACAATGGCGGCATCTGGCCGATGGTGGGCGGATTCTGGATCGCGGCGCTGGCACGGTGTGGCCGAAAGCGACAGGCGCGTGCCGAGCTCGTGAAGATGGCGCGAGCGTGCGAGCTCGGCGGCTGGGCGTTCACCGAGTGGCTCCATGGCCGAACGCTCGCGCCGCGAGGAATGGCAGGGCAATCGTGGAATGCTGCCGGCTACCTGCTGGCCGCGCATGCCCTGAGCGGCGGGTCCGTTACGGCGGGATGATTTCCATTAGCAGGTCGGCGTTCACCGAGCCGTCCACCGGGCGCGAAACTCCTTTATCGGGAGATGGCCCGGCGCTGCCTTTTTTTTGGCGCTCGCTTTGGCCGCAGCCGTGGAAGCCACTTTTGCTGCTGTCGTTGCGAGAGGGGTGAATCGAAGAGCGCCTCGGCGCAGCGTCGCGCAGCCTTCGTCAAATGCTGTTCGACCGTGTTCTCCGCGATACTGAGCTGGGCGGCAATTTCCTTCTGCGAGAATCCGTAGACTTTGCGGAGTGTGAACGCCTGCCTGCAGCGACGCGGCATGGAAGCGACGGCCGCGGCGAGTAGGGCGAGCTCCTGGTGCGCATTGACGATCTCCTCGATTTGCGCGCGTTCATCCAGGACGCCCAAGGATGCCATGTCGGCCACGAGATCCAGCGGCACCACTCGCCGGCGCCTCAGCCAATCGAGCGCTACGTTGCGCGCAACCGTGAGACAGAACGCGCGCATCGAGCGGAACTGTGCCGGGGGATGCGCCGCGCCAACGACGAGCAGCCGCGCATAGGTTTCCTGAAGCAGCTCGTCGACGTCGGAATTATTGCGCGCATAGCGCCACAAACAGGCACGCAATACGCTTTCGAACTCGAGCGCGTGCAGAAGAAAGCGAGCCTCGACCTTTGCCACGCGCACAACCTCAGTGTCACGGCTATTACGCGCCAGCGCGAAATCATTCGCAATCCCCTAACGGAAAAAACCGCGGCGACCGTCTACCGAACAAGTCAACGGTAGCCACGGTCGGCTCCTTGTCAGGGTCGAGAAGGTGACTGTAGTGAGGCGTCTGCTGCGGCCAGCTTCGTGCTGTGCCGCAGCAGGCGTTTTGGCTGGCATGCACCGTGTGCAGGACTTACGGGCTTCTGGGACGAAGCCCGCAGGAATACAAATAACGAAAAACTTTAGGAAATTCCGTAGCCGCGGGCCATGGCGGTCGCGGCGATCACCATCAGCATGACCAGCAGTGCTTCGATGTGGCTGATCATCGCGATGCGCCGCCCGATGGTCGGTACGACGATGTCCTTGGTCAAAGCACTTCGCTGCAGCGCGCGCCGCCACTTGATGAGCATCATCATCGGCCACACTTCGAGCGCGACGATGATCACGAACATCAGCATCTTCACATGGAAGTAGCGGTCGTGCAGGTAGTAGTCGAGCGGCTTTTCGGTGGCGCCGAACAGCCGCCAGAGGCCGGTGACCAGCCAGACCGCCGCGGCTATCCCCCAAACGGTGTCCGCGCGCAGCGCGCGGTGGAGGGAACCCGAGCTCACCGGCTCGCGCAGGGCGTTCCCCCGCGTCAGCACGGCGCCCAGCCCCAGCCCCAGGGCGATGAGATGCAGGGCGGCTAGCGCGACGCGAAGCATGGCGGCGCATCTTACCCGGCGAAGGCCGTGTGGGGTATAAAACTTGCTGTGCCCAAGCTGGAGACACTTTCATGAACTTCAAAGCTTTGTTCGCCGCTCTCGCGGCATCCGTCCTCTTCAGCGCGGGCTGCGAAACGGTGGAGACCACCAAGCCTGGCCGGGTCGGGGTGGATCGCAAGCAGCGCATGATGATTTCCGAAGAAGAGGTGGAAAAGGGGTCCGAGCAGGCCTACGACCAGGAGCTCAAGAAAGCACGAGATGCCGGCAAGCTCAATTCGGATCGTGAGCTGACCACGCGCGTCAGGGCCATCACGCACCGCCTCATTCCGGCCACCCGTACCTTCCGCCCGGATGCGCCCGGCTGGAAATGGGAAGTGAACACGCTGGAAACCAAGGAGCTCAACGCGTATGCCATGCCTGGCGGCAAGATCATGGTGTATTCCGGGCTGGCCAATCAGCTGAAACTCTCAGACGCGGAGCTCGCAGCCGTCATCGGGCACGAAATTGCGCATGCGCTGCGCGAGCATAGCCGCGAGCGGATTTCACGGGCCTATGGCCAGCAACTGGCCCTTGCCGGAGTGGCGGCCGTGACGGGCGCAGGGGAGGGAGCGCTGAACATCGCCAACACGGTGGCGTCGGTGACTTTCCAGCTTCCGCACAGCCGTGAGCAGGAAGCCGAAGCCGACGAAATCGGGATAGAGCTCATGGCCCGGGCCGGCTATGACCCGAATGCCGCCGTGTCGGTTTGGAAGAAAATGATGGCGGCCAACGATGGCGGCCCTCCTGAGTTCCTGAGCACGCACCCCTCGCCCGAGTCACGCATCGCGGGACTGCAAAAGCTCGTGCCCAAGGTGACTCCGCTATACCGGCGGGCAGCGGCACGTAACTGAACGGGCGGGTTCGATCGGCCTTGCCCGATAAGCAATAATGCGGCGTGTCTGATACGCGCGCCGCTCCAGCTGCAAGCCGACCGCTTCCCAAGGTGGTAATCGTCGGCTGCGGGTTCGGTGGTCTGTTCGCGGCCCGTGCCTTGAAGCGGGCGCCGGTCGAGCTTACCGTCATCGATCGCAATAACTACCACCTGTTTCAGCCTCTCCTGTACCAGGTGGCGTCGGCCGCCTTGGCGCCGGCGGATATCGCGCAACCGATCCGAACCATCCTGCGCGGGCAGCGCAACGCACTCGTGATGTTTGGCGAGGTGAATCGCGTCGACCTCCCGGGCCGGCAGGTATGGATGGGGGAGAATCCCGTTCCGTACGATTACCTGATCCTCGCTCCCGGGGCGGTGGACAACTATTTCGGGCACGCCGACTGGAGCCGGTATGCGCCGGGCATGAAGGAGGTCGACGATGCCACCTTCATCCGCTCGCGGCTGCTGCGATCCTTCGAGCGAGCGGAGCTGGAGCCCGATCCACAGAAGCGCGCCGCGCACTTGTCGTTCGTCATTATCGGCGGCGGGCCAACCGGCGTGGAATTGGCTGGGGCCATCAAGGAACTGGCCGTGGATGTGATTCCGCGCGACTTCCGTGTGGCGGATACGCGCCGGGCGAGCGTTGTACTGATCGAGGCGGGCGAGCGCCTGTTGCCTGCGTTTCACGCCGCGTCATCGCGGCGCGCTCTGGAGCAACTGCGGGCGCTGGGAGTCGAGGTGCGCCTGGGCTCACCCGTCACCGATGTGTTCGATGGGGGGGTGGAAATCGGCGGGCAGCAGCTTCGCAGTTTCAACGTGATATGGGCCGCCGGCGTGCGCGCGTCGCCACTGACTCAGGCACTCCCTGGGGAGCATGGTCCTGGTGGGAGACTCAAGGTGCTTCCCGATTGCTCGGTCCCCGGCCATCCCGAGGCTTTCGTCATCGGCGATGCGGCCTGGTTGACGGATTCGAAATCGGGAAAGCCGGTGCCGGGCGTATCGCAGGGCGCGCTGCAAATGGGCCGTTACGCGGCGAAGGTGATCCTGGAAGAGCTTCGCAGTCGCGCGCCAAGCCCGCTTCGCCAGCTCGGTTTTCATTACGTGGATTTCGGCTCCATGGCGACCGTGGGCAAGTCGCGCGCCGTGGTGGAGATCGGCCGCCTGCGTTTCGGCGGGCTGCTGGCGTGGTTCGCCTGGATGGGCCTGCACGTCACGGTTCTGATCGGTTTCCGCAATCGCCTCGCGGTGCTGTCCTCCTGGGTTTACAGCTATGTGTTCTTCCGGCGCGGGTCGCGCCTGATCACGCATTCCTCGAACCTTCCGCAATCGCCCTGATGGCCAGCGTCAGACGTCCGCCACCCCATGCGACGGTTCCACCCGTTGCGGGCGCGCAGCCTAAGACGATGCGCGAGTTTTTCGGGGTATTCCGCTACAGCCGCCGTGCTCTGGATCTGGTGTGGAGCACCAATAAAGGGTTGACGATATCGCTGGCGCTGTTGACGGTCGTCGCGGGCGTATTGCCGGCGGGCGTTGCCTATGTCGGCGCGCTGATCGTGGATGCCGTGGTCGCCGCCGCACGTGCGGGAGGTACCGACGCCGCGCGCGTCATCGAGCTCGTAATGCTCGAAGGGGTGCTGATCGCCGCGATAGCCGCGGCTCAGCGAGGGCTGTCGTTCTGCCAGTCGCTGCTGCGGGCGCAGCTCGGCCAGCGCGTCAATGTGATGATCCTCGAGAAGGCCCTGACGCTCGAACTGCGCCATTTCGAAGACTCCGAATTTTATGATCAGCTCACGCGCGCGCGCCGCGAGGCTTCGAGCCGTCCGCTGGCCCTGGTGATGCGCACGTTCGGCCTCGTGCAGAACGGCATCTCGCTCGCAAGCTACGGCACGCTGCTCATTCACTTCTCGCCCTGGGCCGTCGTCGTGCTGCTGCTCGCTGGATTGCCTGCGTTCGTAGCCGAAGCGAAATTCTCAGGTGATGCTTTCCGGCTGTTCCGCTGGCGTTCGCCCGAGACGCGCATGCAAACCTATCTTGAGACGGTGCTGGCGCGCGAAGACCACGCGAAGGAAGTGAAGCTGTACGGACTCGGCGCACGCTTCCTCGATCGCTACCGCGACATCTTTCGCCGCCTCTATCGCGAGGATCGAGCTCTCACGATACGGCGTGACGCCTGGGGCTTCGGCCTCGGGCTGATCGCAACAGTGGCGCTCTACGGTGCCTACGCTTGGATCGCCGTGAGCGCGGTTCATGGCAGCATCACGTTGGGGCAGATGACGATGTATCTCATGCTGTTCCGGCAGGGGCAGGCTGCGGTGAGCGCGAGCCTCGCGGCAATCGGCGGCATGTATGAGGACAATCTTTACCTTTCCACGCTCTACGAATACCTCGAGACAGAGGTAGAGCCGCCGGGCGGCACGGCGGCGCGCGGGCCGAGCCCTGAAGATGGCGTGCGTTTCGAGAACGTCGGGTTCTCGTATCCGGGCGCAAATGAGCCCGCCCTCGAAGGCGTGACCCTTCATTTGAAGCCCGGCTGCAGCCTCGCGCTCGTGGGCGAGAACGGCTCGGGCAAGACCACGCTCATCAAGCTGCTCACCCGCCTCTATCGTCCGACCGCCGGACGCATCCTGCTCGAAGGGCTCGATTTGCAGGAATGGGAGGAGCGCACGCTACGCGAGCGCATCGGTGTGATCTTCCAGGATTTCACGCGCTACCAGATGCTGGTCGGCGAGAACGTCGGCGCCGGTGACGAGCGCTACTTCGAAGACGAGGAGCGCTGGCGGCAGGCCGCAGTGAAGGGACAGGCCAGCGAGTTCATCGAGACGCTGCCGGCAGGCTACAACACTCAGCTTGGGAAGTGGTTCAGGGACGGCCGCGAGCTCTCAGGCGGCCAGTGGCAGAAGATTGCGCTGTCACGGGCGTTCATGCGCACGCGGGCCGACATCCTCGTGCTGGACGAGCCGACCGCCGCCATGGATGCGCAGGCCGAGGCCGAAGTATTCGAACATTTCCGGCAGCTGGCCCAGGATCGCATCACGATCCTGATCTCACACCGCTTCTCGACGGTGCGCATGGCCGACCAGATCGCCGTGCTCGATCGCGGCAGAATCGTCGAGCACGGCAGCCATGAGGAACTGATGCAACTCAATGGCCGCTACGCTCACTTGTTCACCTTACAGGCGCGCGGCTATCGATAAACGCCCTGAGGTACTCAGTTCGCATCGGGTTGGACATTGCCAGCCTCACGCTGACTCATGAGCGAGCTCGCCGAATCTCGACGCAAGGAACGGCTCTCGTAGTAGTGCGGACTGCATGCGCTTGTTTCTGGCTGCAGTGGAACTGCTTCCGAAATCGATGACTTCGCCACTTGGAGGCATTCGGGATTTTCCCTCCAGGGGCCTGGAGTCGTAATAGTAGATGCGATGCAGGCGCATCCCGGCAATGCCGTCAAGCGCTGCAACCTGCCGAATGAAAGTGGAAATCACCGTGACATCCACAGGTCGGAACGAGGTGGGGCGAATTTCTGCACTTGGTCCATCGACCATGCAACCGTGGGGTGCAGCAAGGAAATCGGACCGCTTGCGGTTGGCGCCGGCCTATGGAGTCATCGCTGAGCGAGGAGGCGATCGAGCTTGGCATGGATTCCAGCAGTTTCTTGCTCCAACTTCTCCGTGAGCGCTCGGATGCGGGATTCCTCAGCTTGGTCGGCGAGCACACGCTGGCGCTCGATCTGCGCCGTCAGTTCGCGCCGTTCGCGCGCCCAGCTCAGGCGATTCAGCGAGTGAACTGTAAAGTCGACCGCCAGGATTGCGGCGGCGATCAGCACCAGCAGCACTCCTAGCGGCGCGTTCACCTTGGCGACGATGAGATTGAGCTCCGTACTCTGGCTAACCACTGACCAGTTGATGAGCACTATCACGAGCAGCAGGAGTGCGAGGACGATGAACAGCACGTTTCGCGGTCGCATGGGAATTACCTCGCATCAATTGGTGGACGTTGCGGATAGTAGCGCGACTGGGAAGCGGGCGAGGGCCTCGCTTGCTCGAACGAATTGCCGGCCTTCACGTTCCAGGGGTCGAAGCTCGGCTCCATCAAGTACGCCTTGCAGGGTTGTGGCCGCGCACTGGCGCGGGAGCTCGATCAGCGTGTTTTCCCAGACCTCGACGCCAAACGGAGCCATGTCGCGACTTCCCAGCAGTCGCGAATACAACCGTGGCGCGATCGTCAGAGCGAATTGTGAATCGTCCCGTCGGGCGAACGCGCAGATATGCGAAGCATGCTCGCCAGTGACCCGCGCCGGTAGATAGGCGCCGCGAAACAGAGTCTCGTTCGCGCGTCGGAACTGGAGCGTCTTCCAGGTGAGATACAGCTTCGCGCGATCCATGCCGATGCCATCGATCGGGGCAGTCTCCAGCTCGACGAGCATGCCTCTCCTGAGCTCGTAATCGACCGGCCGCCGATTGTCCGGATCGACCAACGACAGGTCCCACAGCTCGTTTCCCTGGTAGATGTCGGGCACTCCAGGGACGGTGAGCTTGATCAACGTCTGCGAAAGGCTGTTGTAGCAGTCCGAAGCGGCTAACGAGGCGTTGCGCATCCTGCAGCTCGGCGAAGAAAAGATTGCTCTCGCGGGGCTCGAGTATTGAGCGGATGAACTGCGTCAGAGCCTCCTCATAGCCGGCGCTGACATCGGACCAGCTGGTGCGGGTCTTGGCTTCGCGTGAGGCTTTGAGCATGTAGGCTTCGATGCGTTCGCGATACTCCGTCAGGGCAGTCTCATTCATCGGCTCGACAGGCCACGTGCCGAGCAGCGTTTGATAGAGCAGATACTCCTGATTGGGCCCCGGCGCAGGAAGGCCGTCGATTTCGTGCTTGCGCGCGCGATTCATCCGGCTCCAGCGCGCAAGCCACTTGCGCCAGGTTGCGGGCATCTCCGAGAGCACGTTGATGCGTGCGCGCACGTCTTCAGATCGCTTGGTGTCATGCGTAGAAGTTGCGAGCATCTCGTTGGGCCAATGGCGCGCGCGATTACGCGCGTCCGAGTGGAAAGCCCGCACGCTGACGCCGAACACGTCGGGATCGCCGCCAACCTCGTTCAGCGAGGCCAGGCGATGAAAGCGGTAGAGCGCCGTGTCTTCGACTCCTTTTGCGGTGACGGGCGCGGTGACTTGCTGGAAGCGCATCGCGAATGCGTGCACACGTCGGCGCAAATCTTCGTCTGCATCCGGCATCTCGACGAGCAGCGCCTTGCGAAGGAAATCGAAGAGCAGCGTATCGACGCGCGAGCTGCGGCGCTTGGCCACTGCGATGGCCCAATCGATGAAGCGGACATCTTCGGCGGAAGCAGTGTCCGAAACGTAAGTGCGGTAGACCGGAAAGCAGGCGATGGTCTCGGACAGCGCCTCGCGCAGGCTGTTGGCGGTGAAGTCCCGAGTGTGAGGATCAGCCCGTGCGATACGAGTCAGCGCATGCGTGAGCACGCTGAGCTCGGCGGCGAGCGATGTCTCGAGAACCAGTTGCTTCGCCTCGTATGCGGCATCCCGCCAGTTCGGCGATTCACCGATGAATGCGCGATACGTGCGATCCATGCGGGCCTGGGCGGAGCCATCGACCAGCAGGCCGTTCACGGTATTGGTGAAGTTGTACCCGGTGGTGCCGCTGACCGGCCAGGTCTGGGGCAGCCGCTCGAAGCTCGCGAGAATCTTCTCGACCAGCAGATAGATCGATCCAGCGCGCTGCTGCAGCTTCTCGAAGTAGCGTGCCGGGTCGTACAGCCCGTCCGGATGATCGATGCGCAGACCGTCGATCTTTCCCGCGTGGATCAGCTCCAGGAGCAGCTTATGGGTCGTTTCGAAGACTTCGTCATTCTCCATGCGCAGCGCCGCAAGGTCGTTGACGTCGAAGAATCGCCGGTAGTTGATCTCGTCGGCCGCGACTCGCCAGTACGCGAGCCGTACACCTGGCCTTCGAGTAGATCGTGCAGCTCCGCGGCCGAGGGCTGCCGGCCGCCGGCAAGTAGCGATCGCGCGCGGTCGTAGTCCTTGCGCCAGATCGGAAACCGGTGCTCGTGATAGAACACCGAGTACGTGTCGCTCTGCGGATCATGCCGCAGCTGCAGCTCGCCGCTCTCCAGCACCGCCCCATAGCTCTCGCCGAGCACGGGGATGAGCAGCTTGCCCGTGACCGACCAGTCGATATCGAAGAAGCGGGCATAGCGGGGAGGTCGCGCCGTTCTCGAGCACGTCCATCCACCAGGCGTTGTCGGATCCGATGCCGACGTGGTTGGGCACGAAGTCGACGATGTGGCCCATCTGGTGCGCCCGCAGCGTCGCCACGAAGCCCTCGAAATCCTCCGCCGTGCCGATCTCGGGGTTGAAGCTGTTGTGATCGACGACATCGTAGCCATGCATGCTGCCCGGGCGTGCCTTGAAATACGGCGAGCAGTAGACGTGGCTGACGCCGAGGCGCGCGAGATAGGGCACCAGCGCCGTGGCATCGCGGAAAGTGAACTCCGCGTTGAGCTGGAGGCGATAGGTGGCGCGCGGAACCTGGATCATTGCGGCTTGCGGTGCGCGCGATCGACCGCGCGTCGCTCGGGGGCGCGCTCGTAGAGCCAGGTCACGCTCCACGGCGCCAGCTCGTTGCGCGTGACGGCATCGCGGATATTGGGATGGGTCGCGAAGAGAATCCGGCCGGCCGGCTGGCGCACCGTCGCTGCGGTGTCGCGGGAAAGATTGGCGATCAGGTGCAGCTGTCGAGCGGTCTTCGAGCAGCCAGTCGACGCTAGAAGGCCCCATTGTCCTGCAGCTTCGCGCAGCTGCGCGCGCGGATTTCGGGAATGCGCGGCACGACGTCGCGCCGGCGGATCGCAAGCAGGCGCCGGTAGTGCTCGAGCCAACCGCGTGGCGCGGCTTCGCCGAGCCGTCGCCCAGTTGAGGCGGCACGCCTCGAAGGTCTCGGCTGCCACGGCATCCGGGATGCGAGGCCGCCATGTCGGGGGACTGGAATTTCGCGAAGCGCGCGAACTCGCGGCTGCGGCCCTCGCGCACTTTCTCCGGCGAGCTCGGGCTCGAAGTCGCAGAAATAGAGAAAGGGCTCCGGCGCCGCCCATTCCTCGCCCATGAACAGCATCGGCGGTGCCGGGAGCGAGCAGCACGATCGGCAGTTGCGGCGAGCAGCGCAGCTTCATCCGGCGACCAGATGGGCGAGCCGCTCGCCGAAGGCGCGGTTGCCGATCTGGTCGTGGTTCTGCAGGAAGGAGACGAAGGCCGTCGGCGGCAGATGGGCGCTCGGCTCGCCGCGCGCGTGCCGTTCATGCGGCGAAGGCTCGCCCTGATAGGCAAAGCCCTTCCGCGAGCGAGCGACAGAGCAGCGCATGCGGGCCGTCGGCGTAGTCGGCGTAGTAGCCGTCCGTCTCGCCGGTGAGGATCGTATGCAGGCAGTGATGGACATCGTCGTTCCACTGCGCATCGAACGTGTCGCGCGCCGGCCGGGCGCGCCGAGGCAGCTGCGCCTGGTTGGCGTCGTTCTCGAGCACCAGATGGACTGGCGCGTCGCCGCCCGGCCCGCGCGCACGGCGCGCGCAAGCTCGGTCAGGACGTGCGGCTGTGCTGTCGTCGACGATCGCGTGCACGGCATCGAAGCGCAGCCCGTCGAAGCTGAAACTCCTCGAGCCAGTAGAGCGCGTTGTGGATGAAGAAGTCGCGCACGCTGCGCGCTGTGCGGCGCCGTCGAAATTGATCGCCGCGCCCCAGGGCGTCTGGTGCCGGTCGGTGAAGAACTGCGGCGCATAGGCGTGCAGGTAATTGCCTTCGGGCCCGAAGTGGTTGTAGACGACGTCGAGCAGCACGCCGATGCCGCGCGCATGCGCGGCATCGATCGAGCGACTTCAGATCCTCGGGCGTGCCGTAGGCGCGCATCCGGGCGCAAACGGCAGCACGCCGTCATAGCCCCAGCCGCGCTTGCCGGGAAAATCCGCCAGCGGCATCAGCTCGATCACGTGACGCCGAGCTCGCGCGAGGTGGTCGAGCCGGCGCTGCGACGCCGGCGAAGGTGCCCTCGGGCGTGAACGTGCCGACATGCAGCTCGTAGATGACCGCCTCGTGCCAGGGGCGGCCGCGCCAGCGTCGTCGCGCCAGTCGAATGACGGCGGGATCGACGACGACGCTCGGGCCGTGGCACATCGTCCGGGATTGGACCGCGAGGCCGGGTCGGGCACTTCGAGCCCGCCGTCGATGCGGAAGCGGTAGCGGGTGCCCGCGCGGCGCCATGCGCGTCACGAGCTCGAACCAGCCGCTCTCGGCGCTCGTCCATCGGCAGCGAGCGGTCGCCGGCGTCGGCCAGCACCAGGTCGACGGCTGCGCGGCGCCGGCGCCCACAGCCGGAATCGACGCGTCCGTCGGCCGTCGAGTTCGGCGCCGAACGGCATGTGATGGAAGCGCCGGGTCATGCGGCATGCCGCGCCCGCGGCGCTGGATCAGCAGCGACGCAGCGAGCGGCCCTGCAACGGATGTATTGCGTCGCCGGCAGCATGCCCGCGCGATTGCGAGATCCTCTCCGGCGCGGTATCCAGTCATCGAGCGTCCAGCCGTGCGAGCTGTCGGGCAGGAACTGCGGCAGCGTGAAACGGAATGGCCTCGTGATGCGCATTGAACAGCACCAGGAAGTTCGTCGTCCCGCACCGCGCGACCGCGCCGATCGATACGCTCGATGGCCGCGCCGGCGAGATAGACGCCGAGACAGCGCGCGAACTCCTTGTGCCAGTCCGCCTCGGTCATCTCGCGCCCGGAGGGCGTGAGCCAGGCGACTTCCCGGACCGTTCGCCGGGGCGCTCGCTCCTGGAGGAAACGACGCCGGCTGAATACCGGATGGCTGCGGCGCAGCGCGATCATGCTGCGCCACGAACTCCAGGAACGCCTGGTCGCTCTCGGTGCAGGTTCCAGTCGAGCCAGGAGATCTCGTTGTCCTGGCAGTAGGCGTTGTTGTTGCCGCGCTGCGTGTGGCCGAGCTCGTCGCCGGCGAGCAGCATCGGCACGCCCTGCGAGAGCAGCAGCGTGGCGATCAGGTTGCGCTTCTGCCGCGCGCGCAGCGCGTTGATCTGCCGCATCGTCGGTCGGGCCCTTCGACGCCGCAGTTCCATGAGCAGGTTGTTGTCGTTGCCGTCGCGGTTGTCCTCGCCGTTCGCCTCGTTGTGCTTGCTGTTGTAGCTCACCAGGTCCTGCAGCGTGAAGCCGTCGTGCGCGGTGATGAAGTTGATGCTGGCGTGCGGCTTGCGGCCGCTCGCCTCGTAGAGATCGCTCGAGCCCGTGAAGCGGCGCGCGAACTCGCCGATCAGCCCGCCGTCGCCTTTCCAGTAGGCGCGCATGGTGTCGCGGTACTTGTCGTTCCACTCGGTCCAGCCCGGGCGGGAAATTGCCGACCTGGTAGCCGCCGGCGCCCACGTCCCACGGCTCGGCGATCAGCTTCACCTGCGAGAGCACCGGATCCTGGCCGATGGTGTCGAAGAACGAGCCCAGCCGGTCGACGTCGTACAGCTCGCGCGCGAGCGCGGAGGCGAGGTCGAAGCGGAAGCCGTCGACGTGCATCTCCTGCACCCAGTAGCGCAGCCAGTCCATGATCAGCTGCAGCACGCGCGGGTGCTGCATGTTGAGGGTGTTGCCGCAGCCGGTGAAGTCCATGTAGTAGCGCGGGTCTTCGGGGATCAGCCGGTAGTAGGAGGCGTTGTCGATGCCGCGGAAGGACAGCGTCGGTCCCAGCTGATTGCCTTCGGCCGTGTGGTTGTAGACCACGTCGAGAATCACCTCGATGCCGGCGGAGTGCAGCGTCTTCACCATCGTCTTGAATTCGCTGATGCGGCCCGGTGGCCGAATAGCGCATGTCCGGCGCGAAGAAGCCGATGCGTGTTGTAGCCCCAGTAGTTGCGTCAGGCCCTTGTCGAGCAGGTGGCGGTCGTCCACGAAGGCGTGCACCGGCATCAGCTCGACCGCGGTCACGCCCAGGCGCAGCAGGTGCTCGATGACGGGCGCGGTGGCAGAGGCCCGCGTAGGTGCCGCGCAGCTCCGGCGGCACCTCGGGATGCTGCATGGTGAAGCCTTCACGTGCAGCTCGTAGATGACCGTGTCGTGCCACGGCATGCGCGGCGGGCGATCGTCGCCCCAGGTGAAGGCCGGATCGATCACGCGCGACTTCGGCATGCCGGCCGCGTTGTCGCGCTCGTCGAAGGACAGGTCCGCCTTCGCGTGGCCGACCCGGTAGCCGAAGTGCGCATCGCTCCATTGCAGCTCGCCCTGGATGTGCTTGGCGTAGGGATCGATCAGCAGCTTGTTGGGATTGAAGCGATGCCCGGCCTGCGGATCGTACGGACCGTGCACGCGATAGCCGTACAGCAGGCCGGGCCGCACCTCGGGCAGATAGGCGTGCCAGACCTCATCGGTGCGCTCCGGCAGCTCGATGCGCTGCAGCTCGCGTCGCCCGCTCGGATCGAACAGGCACAGCTCGACCTTGGTCGCATTCGCGGAGAACAGGGCGAAGTTGACGCCTTCGCCATCCCAGGTGGCGCCGCGGGGATAGGGCTGACCAGGCCAGACTGCGGTGATCGCGCGGCTCGGTCGCGCGGCCTTATCCATCGCGTGACAGTAATGCGCGCAGCGGAATGCCGGCCCATTGCGGACGATTGCGCAGCTCGTAGCGCAGCTCGTACAGCGCCTTCTCGATCTCGAACAGCTCGATCAGCGGCGCTGCCTGCTTCAGTGGCTGGATAGAGACCGTGCGCGCGCGCGATGTCGTCGTACACCTCGAGGAAAGCGCGTCGCGCTTCCGTCTCCCAGCGAATCGAGCAAAGGCGCCCATTTGCGCGCAGTCCTCGGCGGACTCGATGGCGCAACGCTGCTGCGCGACGTCGCGCGCGTAGCGCGAACGAACGGAACATGCCGGCCACGTCACGCAGCGGCGAATGCTTCGCGCGTCGCTCCTCGAGCGGCCGGGCCGGCTCGCCCTCGAAGTCCACGATGATGAAATCGTTGCGCTTCAGCAGCACCTGGCCGAGATGATAGTCACCGTGGTAGCGCGTCTTGAGCGCCGGCAATCCGGCTCGCTCGTCGCCGCGATCGATGCGCCGTTGCAGCAGGTCGCGCTGCGCCGTGCGAGCAGCTGCGGCATCTGCGCGCACGATTCTCCGGCAGAGCATCCGTGGCAGCGCGCGAGCAGCGCCAGCGTCTCGTCGCAGCTCTGCTGCGACGCTCCCGTCCACGCTTGCAGGTCCTGCGCGGTGATCGGCTCCGGTGCAAAGGCCGGATCCGTCGGTCGCGAAGGCAAGCGCCGCATGCAGTTCCGCGGTGCGCGCGGCCGAGCACGCGAATCAGCGCGACATAGGCACCGTGCGCATCTTCCGGCAGTCGGCCCGCCGGTGCGCCGATCCTCGAGGAATCGCATCGAGATAGTTGATCGTGTAATCCCAGCCGTCGCCCTGGTTCGTCACGAACGCCTGCAGCAGCGCCAGCGTGTAGGTCGCTGCCGTCGTTGCCGCGGTATTCGACTGCGCCGGCCAGCGGCACGATGTTGCGGGAAGTGCGCGATCTCGGTCAGCAGGCGGCCGATTTCCACTTCCGGATTCACGCCGTTCTGCAGACGACGGTAGATCTTCAGGAACAGCCGCTCGCCGACGCGCAGCGTGGTGTTGCTGCCCTGGTTGCGCGGCGGGCTGGTTGCCAGGCTGTCCGCAGGATCGCCGCGCAGTTCCGCGTAGGCCTGGCGTCGACCAGAAATGCAGCGTGCCCGTGCTCCAGCGGCCAGCTCGCCGCCTGCGCCATTGCCTCGATCAGCGCACGGCAGAACTTCTCGTCGGCGGAGGCTTCCGCGAGCACGCCGACCGTGGCCTGCTGCCGCACTCGCGCGATGGCGGCGGCCTGCAGCTTTCGACCAGCGCGCTTCCTCGGCGCCTTCGTAGACGATGGATAGCGGCAGGAAGTAGGGCGTCGCCGCCGCTGCGGTCTCGACGTCGAACAGCGCCATGAACCACGTTCCTGCCGAGCCGGCCATCTCGCCCTGTTCGACGAGCTCGACGCGCGGCGATCGGCGGCGCCTTTGCCGGCGATACCAGCGTTGTGCCGCGATGAATCGGGGCAGCACGCGCTCCTCGAGCTGCAGCGCGAAGCTTCGATGCCGCACCCGAGCGCCAGGCTGGCGACCCGCTCCGGAAACAGGCTCTTCCAGCCGTCGATGAGCACGAGCACAGGCAGGTCTTCGCGCGGCAGGTGCTCTTCGTGCCATGCGGGCGGCTGGACGTCGCGACTCAGCTTGAACCAGTAGAAACCGTAGCTCGGCAACGTCAGGAAATACGGCAGATCGCCGATCGGCGGAAACGGCGTGCGGCCGAGCAGTTCGATCGGCACCGCGCCCTTGTATGGCGACAGATCGAGCTCGACCGGCTGCGCCGAGCGCGACAGGTTGGCGACGCACAGGATCGTATCGTCGCCGTGCTCGCGCAGGTACACCAGCACCTTGCGATTGCCCGGCTTGATGAACTTGCAGCGTGCCGCGGCCGAAGGCCTGCGAGGTCTTGCGAACCTGCAGCATGCGCTTCATCCAGTTGAGGAGCGAGGAGCGGTCGCGCCGCTGCGCCTCGACGTTGACGGCCTCGTAGCCGTAGATCGGATCCATGATCGGCGGCAGGTAGAGCTGCTGCGGATCGGCGCGCGAGAACCCGGCGTTGCGATCCGGACTCCACTGCATCGGCGTGCGCACGCCGTTGCGATCGCCGAGATAGACGTTGTCGCCCATGCCGATCTCGTCGCCGTAATAGATGATCGGCGAGCCCGGCATCGACAGCAGCAGGCTGTTCATCAGCTTGATGCGCTCGGGGTCGTTCTCCATCAGCGGCGCCAGGCGGCGCCGGATGCCGAGGTTCAGGCGCGCGCGCGGATCGGCCGCGTACATCTGGTACATGTAGTCGCGCTCGCGGCTGGTCACCATCTCGAGCGTCAGCTCATCGTGGTTGCGCAGGAAGATGGCCCACTGGCAGTCGTCCGGAATATCCGGCGTCTGCTCCATGATCTCGACGATGGGGTGGCGGTCTTCCTGCGCGATGGCCATGTACATGCGCGGCATCAGCGGGAAGTGATACGCCATGTGGCACTCGTCGCGCATCGCCGAAGTAGTCGCGCACGTCCTCGGGCCACATGTTCGCTTCGCCGAGCAGCATGCGGTCCGGCGTAGTGCTCGTCGATCACGCGGCGGATGCGCTTCACCACGTCGTGCGTCTCGCGCAGGTTCTCGTTGCTCGTGCCCTCGCGCTCCACGAGGTAGGGAATGGCGTCGAGCCGCAGGCCATCGACCCCCTGGTCGAGCCAGAAGCGCATCACCTTGGTGACCGCGCGCTCGACGTGCGGATTGTCGAAGTTGAGGTCGGGCTGATGGCTGAAGAAGCGGTGCCAGTAGTACTGACTTGCGCGACCGGATCCAGCGCCCAGTTGGACGTCTCGGTGTCCGTGAAGATGATGCGCGTGCCGGCGTACTTCGTCGGGTCGTCGCTCCACACGTAGTAGTCGCGCTTGCGCGAGCCGGGCGGCGCGCGGCGCGCCGCCTGGAACCACGGATGCTGGTCCGAGGTGTGGTTGATGACGAGCTCGGTGATCACCCGCAGCTCGCGCCGATGCGCTTCGTGGACGAACTGCCGTGAAGTCCTCGACGCGTGCCGTAGTGCGGGATTGATCTTGCGGTAGTCGGCGATGTCGTAGCCGTCGTCCTTGCCCGGCGAGGGATAGAACGGCAGCAGCCAGATCGTATTGACACCGAGCTCCTGGATGTAGTCGAGCTTCTGCGATGATGCCGCGGAAGTCGCCGATGCCGTCGTCGTTGCTGTCGAAGAACGCGCGGACGTGCAGCTTCGTAGATGACCGCGTCCTTGTACCAGTGGGTCGTCGGCCTCGCTGCTCATAGGAAATAGTCGAAGTCGCGCTCGGTGCGCACCTTACGCCGGATGCGGAACATATGGGCGGGCGACTGCGCGGGGTCGAGCGAGACGTAGTTGCGCGCGCCCTTCCACAGGAAGCGCGCGCCGGAGAGCAGGTCGTGCGCCTGGAAGGGCTGATCGCGCGGGCAGCCCGAGGGCCGCGAGATCGAGGTTCAGCCAGCCGGCGTGCGGGTGGTGCGGATCGAGATTGACGATCACGAGCACCGAATCGGTGCCGTCCTCGGTGGTCTTGCTGTACGCAATCAGCGACTCGTTGTCGATCGTCGTGGAAGCGCAGGTTGCGATCGCTGCTGCAGCGCCGGGTTGTCGCGCCGGATGCGGTTGACTCGTGAGATGAGCTCGCGCAGCGAATCGGCGCGCTCGAGATCCCAGTGCGCGCAGCTGGTACTTCTCCGAATCGAGATATTCCTCGCTGCCGGGCTCGCGCGGCTCGTGCTCCATCAGCTCGAACGCGGGGCCATAGATGCCGTAGTTGGCGCCGAGCGTCGCGGCGAGCATGAGCCGCACCATGAAGGCCGGGCGCCCGCCGAACTGCAGGTATTCCGTGCAGGATGTCCGGCGTGTTGGGCCAGAGGTTCGGGCGGAAGAAATCCGCGACCGGCGGCTCGGTGAGCTCGGTGAAGTACTCGATCAGCTCGTGCTTGCCGTTGCGCCACGAAAAATAGGTGTACGACTGCGTGAAGCCGAGCCTTGGCGAGCCGGTACATCACCTTCGGGCCGCGTGAACGCCTCGGCGAGGAACAGTACGTCCGGATGCGCGCGCCGCACTTCGGCGATCAGCCATTCCCACATCGCGAACGGCTTGGTGTGCGGATTGTCCACACGGAAGATGCGCACGCCTTGTGCGATCCAGTAGTCGACCACGCTCTTCAGCTCCGCCCACAGCTCGCGCCACGCTTCGCCTTCGAAGTGGAACGGGTAGATGTCCTGGTATTTCTTCGGCGGATTCTCGGCGTACTGAATGGTGCCGTCCGGCCGATGCAGAAACCACTCCGGGTGCTCGCGCACGTACGGGTGATCCGGGCTCGCCTGAAAGGCGATGTCGAGCGCGATCTCGATTCCGAGCTCGTGCGGCTTTCGCCACCAGGCGACGGAAATCTTCGAGCGTGCCGAGCTCAGGATGGATGGACTTGTGGCCGCCGGCCTCTGCACCGATGGCCCAGGGGCTGCCGGGCTCGCCTGCCTTGGGCGTCAGCGAGTTGTTCGCGCCTTTGCGGAACGCGTCGCCGATGGGATGTATCGGCGGCAGATACAGCACGTCGAAGCCCATCTCGGCGACGTAGGGAAGCCGCGCTTCGCAGTCCGCGAACGTGCCGTGTTTCCCGGGGCGGGTAGCAGTGGAACGCGGAAAGAATTCGTACCACGAAGAGAATGCCGCGCGTTCACGGTCTGCAAACAATGTGAGCGGCGGATCATGGAGCAGCGTGAGCTGCGGATCGGGCTTTGTGTTCGCCTCGCGTTGCCAGGCCAGCACGGGTTCCAGCCACGCTTTCACCGTATACAGGTGAGGCCCCAGCTCCTTCGGGACAAAACTCGACTGCCAGCGATCGTTGCCGAGCGGCTGCATCGGCGACTCGTGCCACCCCTTTTCGCTCTCACTGCGATGGAGTAGCGAGCATTTGACCTTGTCGTGGCCGTCGGTGAA
Organism: uncultured Gammaproteobacteria bacterium; assembly: GCA_963759725.1. Classification (GTDB taxonomy): domain Bacteria; phylum Pseudomonadota; class Gammaproteobacteria; order Steroidobacterales; family Steroidobacteraceae; genus CAVXAE01. The sequence continues at coordinate 1,269,089 of CAVXAE010000001.1, forward strand.
GACATCCGCCTCGACGACGACCGTCTGCCCCACGATGCCCTTGGCGGCGAAACGCCCGCCATCGATCTGCGGCGTGATGTTTTCGATTACGACGCGCAGCCTGCTCATTATTGCTTCTCCTATTCTGGCGTCAGAAGGAGAACGGAGAGCGGCGGCAGTCGCAGCGTGAGCGAATGGTAGCGGCCGTGTGATGCCAACGGCGATGACTCGACGCTACCGAAGTTCCCGACACCGCTGCCACCGTAGTCGTTCGCATCGCTGTTCAAGCGCTCGCGCCAGCGTCCGCCGCGAGGCACGCCTACTCGATAGTTATCGCGCGGCACTGGAGTGAAATTGCAGACGATCAGCGCCACGTCCTCGGGCTTGTTGCCGCTGCGCAGGAACGACAGCACGCTGGTCTCGGTGTCGTTGCAATCGACCCATTCGAAACCTTCGGCCGCGAAGTCACGCTCGTACAAGCGCAGGTGTCGCCTGTAGAAGCGATTCAGATCCCGCACCCAGCGCTGCACGCCTGCATGCGGCGCATATTGCAGCACGTGCCATTCCAGGCTCTCGTCGTGCTGCCATTCGCGACGCTGCCCGATGTCACCGCCCATGAACAGCATCTGCTTGCCCGGGTGCGACCACATGTAGCCGTACAGCAGGCGCAGGTTGGCGAACTGCTGCCATTCGTCGCCGTGCATCTTGCCGATCAGCGAGCCCTTGCCGTGCACGACTTCGTCGTGGGACATCGGCAGCATGAAGTTCTCTGTGAAGGCGTACCAGATGCTGAACGTCAGCTGGTTGTGGTGGAAGCGGCGGTGGATCGGGTCGGTCTGGAAATACTTGAGCGTGTCGTGCATCCAGCCCATGTTCCATTTGAAGCCGAAGCCCAGGCCGCCGAGATATGTGGGCCGCGACACCATGGGCCACGCCGTGGATTCCTCTGCGATCGTCTGCGTATCGGGGTGATCGCGATACACCGCTTCATTCAGGCTCTTCAGAAAGCCGACTGCCGCCAGATTCTCCCGGCCGCCATGCTCGTTCGGAATCCACTCGCCCTGCTTTGCGAGCGTAGTCGAGATAGAGCATCGAGGCGACGCCGTCCACGCGTAAGCGCGTCGGCGTGATATTTCTCGAGCCAGAAGAGGGCACTGCTGATCGAAGAAATTGCGCACTTCGGCGCGGCCGTAATTGAAGATCGAGCTGTGCCATTCGGGATGGAAGCCCTTGCTCGGGTCCGCATGCTCGTAACAGATGCGTGCCATCGAAGAAGGCGAGGCCGTGCTCGTCCGACGGAAAATGCGACGGCACCCAGTCGAGTATCACGCCGATGCCGCGGCGGTGCAGGTGGTCGATCAGATACATGAAATCCTGCGGCGTGCCGTAGCGACTGGTCGGCGCGAAGTAACCCCGTCACCTGGTAGCCCCAGGAGCCGTAGAACGGATGTTCCATCACCGGCATGATCTCGACGTGCGTGTACCCCATGTCGACGGCGTAGTCGGCGAGCGAGCGGGCAAGCTCGCGATAGCTCAGGGAGCGGTTCGCTTCTTCCGGAATTCGACGCCACGATCCGAGGTGCACTTCGTACACCGACCAGGGCTTGTCTTGCGCGTTGACCTTGGCGCGATCGCGCATCCAGTCGCCGTCGCCCCATTCATAAGAGATGTCCCAGACGACCGACGCCGTGCGGGGCGGGGTCTCGCAGTGGAAAGCGAACGGGTCGGATTTCTGGACTCTATATCCTTTGTGCTTGGAGACGATGTGAAACTTGTACAGCGCGCCATGGCGCACGCCCGGCACGAAGGCCGACCAGATTCCTGAAGAATCCTCGCGAGCGGTCAGCGGATGGCTGTCGGGGCGCCAGTGGTTGAAGCTGCCCACCACCGAGACGGATGCGGCATTTGGCGCCCAGACCGAGAAATGCGTACCCGCCGACTGCCCCGCCTGCGCTTCCACCAGGTGCGCACCGAGCTTCTCGTAGGCGCGAAAATGCGTTCCTTCGCGGAAGAGGTAGATGTCCTGGTCGGTGAGCACGGTGTCGTACCAAGCAATAATGATGCCGACTTGCGATCTTGGGGCAAATGGGCGGAATAGGCGAGCGCCCTGGCCAACCCTCCACGCTGTACCTCCTGGCGGTGCGCCCCCTCGGATATCTACTGGGCGATCTGCCCGATGGCAAGCACGCGATCTCGCGCGCATGAAGCGCGTGCGCCTGGGCGGCGCAAGTGATTCGCGAATCTCGTCAAACGCAGCAGATTTGGCAATACAGGGCCTGCACCTGCTTCCGCTAGACTTTCGAAAGGATCGGAATTCTGGATGCTTGCCGTGGCTACCGTTTCGAAAGTATTGGAGTCGATCATGGTGGAACAACGCGTGGCACAACGCAGCGAGGCCCACCCCCACCTCATGAAGGCATAATTCGACATGCCGCGGCGAAACTGAAAAGATCGCCGTAGATGGACTCAGCATCTGGCACCACTACCCGCGATTGCACCGCAACCGTCATCGGGCACCGCGGCGCATGCGGGTATGTGCCTGAGCACACGCTGTTGTCGTACTTCCTGGCCGCGCAGCAGGGCGCGGATTATCTCGAGCCCGACCTCGTGATGACGCTGGACGGCGTGCTGATCGCGCGCCACGAGAACGAGATCGGCGGCACCACGGACGTGGCCTGGCACCCCGAATTCGCGGATCGGCGCACGATTAGGATCATCGACGGCGCCGAAGTCGAAGGGTGGTTCACCGAACACTTCACGCTCGCCGAGATCAAGACGCTTCGCGCACGCGAGAGAATTCCCGAGCTGCGTCCTGCGAATGCGCGCTTTGACGGCCAGCTCGAGATCCCGACGTTCGAGGAGATCCTGGCGCTCGCCCAATCCTTCAATAGTCAGAGGATGGAGGCTGTGCGGCAGGCCTCCGTGCTCATCGGGCAGCAGGCACCGCCGAGATTCACGCGTCTCGGCGTCTACCCGGAGACCAAGCACCCCAGCTATTTTGCCGCGCTGGGCCTGGCAATGGAGATGCCGCTCCTCGATGCACTCGAGCGCTGGGATTTCGCCGGTCCTGATGCTCCCGTATTCATACAGTCCTTTGAAGTGGGGAATCTGGTTGCGCTGCGCGAAATGACTCACCTTCCGCTGGTGCAGCTGATCGAGGCGAAGGGACAGCCTTACGACTTCGCCGCCAAGGGCGATGCGAGAACGTACGCGGAGCTGCTAAGCGCTGAAGGTCTCAAGGGCATCGCGCGCTACGCGGATGTGGTCGGCGTCAACAAGACGCTCATCATTCCGCGCACTGCCGACGACATTCTAGGCGAGCCCACCGCCCTCGTCGCCGATGCACACGCCGCCGGTTTGAAAGTGCACGGCTGGACGTTCCGTGCCGAAAATCATTTCCTGCCGCGCGAGATGCGCACGGGTGCACCGACAGCGCTCGGCAACATGGCAGACGAAGTCCGGACTTATCTTCGAGCCGGCATGGACGGCTTCTTCACGGACCACCTAGCTGCGTTTTGAGCGCGTCCAGCTCCTGGCGCATTTGCCGCACTTCGGCTTCCAGCTTGTCCAGGCGAGAACCGCCGCCGGACGATGCGCTCGCGGCCTGCGATTCTGCGGCACGGTCGTCTGCTTCTGTTGCCGCTTCATGCACCTCACCCGTGAACAACTGCGCGTAACGAGAGTCACGCCGCCCCGGCTCGCGCGCCAGGCGCATCGCAAAAGGGCCGTCCGAGCGATGCACCAGCTGAGTCAGCGCGTTCTCGATCTCCGCAACATCCGCGAACGGCGCCATACGGCTCGCGCGGCTGCGCAGCTCGCCCGGCGTCTGCGGCCCCCGCAGCATCAGCTCGCAAAGCACGGCAAGCTCTTGCGGAGTGAATTTCAACGTGCCGTACTCGGTGTTGCAGAACCGGTGCTGGAATTTCGGCACGCGGCTGCCGAAGCCCGATTTCTCCATCACCAGATGCTTCTTCGACAATGTATCCAGAGTGGCCTGAACCTCCGCATCGCTGACGCTCATCAGCGGGTCGCGGTTACTTTTCTGGTTGCAGGCCAGCGTCAGCGAGTTGAGCGACAGCGGATACTGGTCCGGCGTCGTGATCTGCTTTTCGATGAGGCAGCCGATGACACGCGCCTCGAGGGGTTCCAGCTGAATGTTCATGAGCCGACGAGCTCCTCGGCCGTAACGTAACGCGGCGCGATATCCACGGGCACATCGACCAGGCGGTCGATGACGACTTTGCACCGCGGGGCGGATCGCCACCATCTTCTTCAACATCTGTTGCACTCCCGCGTAATCGCCATGCGCCTGCAAAGTCATGATGTCGTGAGTCAGCCCCGTCACCGCCTTCTTCATGCGCGGCAGGTTCAGCGCGAACGTTCCGTCGGTGTTCACCACGACGCCGCCCTTGTCCATCAGGTAGTTCAACTGCAGGGCCATGCCCTTCGCATGCGATTCTTTCAGGCCGAAACGCAGCGTCCGGAAAGTGGAGGCCAGGAAAGTGATGTACATCGAGCGTTCCTGCTTGCGGTCGATGACGCCCTTGTCCATAAGCCGCTGCAGTGCCCAGAGGCCCGAGATGTCTGCCTTAGCCTCTTCGAGCGGTCCATTGAGCTCTTTGAGCTCCTGCCGCACCGTGGTCGCGCGGCCGTTGACGGTGATGGTCTGCGGCCCCAGCCCGTGCATCAGCTCGTGCATGAGGATATGCGTGAAGAACGGCTCGAAGGCCACCAGCTCCCGATCCCCGGGCGCGAGCGCCACGCCCGCAATCGGCGCGAGCACTTTCTCGAACTTCGCTTCCTGCATGTTCTTCAGCATGATGCGCTTCGAGCCTTTCTCGGCGACCACGCGCTCATCGTTCGGCAGGTTGTAGGCGGCGCTCTGCACGCCATGATTGCCATCGCCGGCCGATATCACGACGTTGACCACGCGGATCGGCGCATAGCCGCCGAGCTTCGCGCGCCGGTATTTCGGATCGATGGGCAGCTGGTTCTCGAGCCCCTGCAGCTCGCGCGCTGAAGCGCGCGAGCTTCTGGCTCTCCGTCGCATCGGTCAGCGTGATGAAGGCCTCGAAGGCCGCCTTGAAGTTGAACCACTCGTCTTCGTACACCTCGTACGGTCCGATCGTCGGCTCGATCGAGGCGTCCAGGTCCATCCATGCGAGATCGCTCTCGTAGTAGTCATTGCTCACGAAGGCGGCGGCCCGCTTCTCGAGAAAGCTCCGCAGCGTCGGCTGCGTCGTCAGATGCGCCGCTTCATGCAGCAGGCGCGCGAGCTCGATCAGCTCGCTCTGGTATTCGACCGAATAGGGCACGGCGGTGAGCTTTCCTTGCGCCGTGCGCCGGATGGCGGTGAAGAAACCGCTTGCTGCGGCGCGCTCCGAGTCCGAAAGCGATTTCAGCCAGCCGTCCACTTCCTCGCGGGTGGCATCAGGCGGATAGAAGTTTGCCTGCGGCGGACGCTCACCGATGCCGGGAACGAAGGGCTTGTCTTCGTCCAGCTCAGACCACGGCCCCTTGTTGACGACGAAGTAATGAAGCCGCGCCTGACCGAGCGGCGAGTCATCGGCGAGCAGTGCCAGCAACGTGGGAGCAGCAACCGGCGCGACCTGGTGGAGATACAGCGCGTCGACGTAGCGCGCAGCTTCGATAAGGCGAATGAGCGTGGCCCGCTCACTGTCTGGCAAAGCGGCCACATCCACGCGGATTTCCACTGGCGCGAGTCGCGCCGTCATGGTCTTGAGCTGCGCGAGATCGGCCACGGACTCGGCCGTTGCAGACAGCGATCCGAGCAAGGCGAACAGCGCGCTGGCGGCGCGCAAGCATCGACTATGCGTCATGGAAGCGATTCTCCAAGTTCAAATGGCGCGCGGGGCACCTTATACTAATGGCATGACTGAGCTGGCCGATACTTTCGACGGAGCGTTCACCAAGGCTGTGGACCTCGGCAACAAGCTTGCCGATCGCGACAAGGATGCCGACCTTTGGGACATTGCCGACGGCCTGCTCGCGGGGGCCCTGCAGTACTGGCTCTATTCGCGTCAGCCCTGCGGCGATCCCCGCTGCAACGATTGCATGCCCATCAGCACGGCCGAGGGCCGGATGGCTGAGCTCAAGAAACTGATGGAGCAGCTGGCATCCGAGAGCGAGTATTTCCACACGCCCACGGATGCGAATGCCGGCCGCGCCTGAGCGTTGCGTCTAACTGCCGACGGCAACCGCCGCGACCGGCGCCACTTCGGCCAGCGCCTTTTCGAATAAGTTAAAGCCTTCCTTCATGTGCGCGTCCGATATGGTGAGCGGCGCGAGGAAGCGCACGACATTTCCATAGAGGCCGCAGCTCAGAATCATGAGTCCGTGACGCCCGGCCGCCTGCACCAATGCTTTCGCCAGATCGGCGTCCGGCAGGTCTGCTCGACGATTCTTCACGAGCTCGATGGCCACCATCGCGCCGATTCCCCGCACGTCGCCGATGCACGGGAAGCGCGCCTGCAAGCCCTTCAGCCGCGACGTCATGAAATGTCCGATATGGTTTGCGCGCTCGACCAGCTTTTCTTCGCGGATGACTTCCAGCACCGCGAGACCTGCGGCGCAGCCGAGTGGCGAGCCCGCATACGTTCCGCCCAGCCCGCCGGCTGGCGGCGCATCCATGATCTCCGCCTTGCCGATGACCGCAGACAGGGGCACTCCACCGGCAACGCTCTTCGCCACCGTCATGAGGTCTGGCTCCACGCCTGAATGCTCGATCGCGAACATCTTTCCCGTGCGCCCGAAGCCGGACTGCACTTCGTCTGCGATCAGCAGGATTCCATGCTGATCGCACAGCGCGCGCAGCTTGCGCAGCAGCTCGGCCGGGGCCGCGTAAAACCCGCCTTCGCCCTGCACGGGCTCGATGATGATGGCCGCGACGCGCGCCGGGTCCACATCTGCTTTGAAGAGATACTCGAGGCCTGACAACGCATCTTCGACTGTCACGCCGTGGAAAGGAGTGGGGTAGGGCACGTGATACACATCCGGGAGCATGGGGCCGAACCCGGTCTTGTAAGGAGAGACCTTGCCGTTGAGCGTTACGCAGGCGATCGTGCGGCCGTGAAACGCGCCCACGAACGCGATCACTGCGGTGCGCTTCGTGTGATAGCGCGCGATCTTGACGGCGTTCTCTACGGCCTCGGCCCCGGTGCTGAAGAAAATCGTCTTCTTGGGCCCCTTGCCCGGCGCGATCGCGTTCAGCGCCTCGGCGAGCGCGACGTAGCTCTCGTAAGGCGAGACCTGGAAGCAGGTGTGAGTGAACTTGTCGAGCTGCTGCGAGATCGCCGCCTTGACCTTGGGATGCACGTGCCCCGTGTTGAGCACTGCGATGCCCGCGGCAAAGTCGATGTAGCGCCTGCCCTCGACGTCCCAAACTTCCGCATTCGCGGCACGGTCCGCGTACACGGCCAGCGAATTGGACACTCCGCGCGGCACTGCCGCCTGTCGGCGCTTATGAAGATCGGCATTGGTAGTCAAGAATCTCTCCCGGGGTGGCCGCCGTAAGGCGTGCGGGGGCGCGAAATGGGGCGCTACTATAAATCCTGGCGGCCCCGCGCTCAAAGCCACCCCGCCGCCGGCCGCGACGTTACAATGCGGCCCCCGTTTTCATGAGCGAGCCGAAGGCGTCCTTGAGTACCCCAATCACCACGGAGGTGGTCATCATCGGCGCCGGCCCCTGCGGCCTTTTCCAGGTTTTCGAGCTGGGCCTGCTGGGCATGAGCGCACACATCGTCGACTCGCTCGGCGCCCCCGGTGGCCAGTGCACCGAGCTCTACCCCGACAAGCCCATTTACGACATTCCCGCGCTTCCGGTCTGCGGCGCCCAGGAACTGGTCGACCGCCTGCTCGAGCAGATCAAGCCATTCCATGCCCAGCTGCACCTGGGCCAGGAAGTGACCGAGCTGCACAAGCGCGAGGACGGCCGCTTCCACGTGCGCACGGCAACGGGAACCACCTTCGATGCCGGTGCCGTCGTCATAGCCGGCGGGGTCGGCTCCTTCCAGCCGCGCCGCCTCGGTGTCGATGGCGCCGATGCGTTCGAGGGCGAGTCGATCCGCTACCGCGTGCGCGACGCGGCGGAACTACACGGCAAGCGCCTTGTTATCTTTGGTGGCGGCGATTCAGCGCTCGACTGGGCGCTCGAGCTGGCGGCGAAGGCGGCCAGCCTGTCGCTGGTTCACCGCCGAGCGGAGTTTCGCGCCGCCCCGGCATCCGTCGCGAAGATGAAAGCTCTGGTCGCTGCCGGACGAATGCGGGTGTACGAGGGCATGGCCCAATCACTGCTCATCGATCGCGAGCGCCTCTGCGGAGTGACCGTGCACGAGACGCGCGGCTCGTCGGTGACTCTGGAGGCAGACCGCCTGCTGGTGTTTTTCGGGCTGCATCCCAAGCTCGGTCCGATCGCCGAGTGGGGCATCGAGCTGGAAAAGAAAGCACTCAAGGTCGACACCGAGAAGTTCGAGACCAGCGTGCCGGGCATCTTCGCCGTCGGCGACATCAACGCGTATCCCGGCAAGAAGAAGCTGATCCTTTCCGGATTCCACGAGGCGGCGCTGGCCGCCTTCGCGATCCAGCATCATCTTTACCCGCAGAAAAAACAGTTCCTGCAATACACCACCACCAGTCCCCTCATGCAGAAACGTCTAGGAGTGACCCCGACATGAAACACCTCATCAAGGCCCTCGCCGCATTCGCCGCGCTCGGCGGCTTCATGCTGCCGGCACAGGCGGCCGACCAGACCTGCAAGCTGGAGATCACCGGCAACGATCTCATGCAGTTCGACAAGAAAGAGCTGAAGGTGGCTGCGGGATGCACCGAGGTCGAGCTCACCCTGAAGCACGTTGGCAAGCTACCCGCGCAGGCCATGGGCCACAACTGGGTGCTTTCCACGTCCGCCGACATGAGCGGCATCGTCAGCTCCGGCATGAAGGCGGGGCCTGACAGGAGCTACGTCGATGCGACGGACAAGCGCGTGATCGCGCACACGAAGGTCGTGGGCGGCGGCGAGTCCACCAGCGTCAAGTTCCCCGTGTCCGCGCTCAAGAAGGGCGAGGCGTACGCATTCGTCTGCACATTTCCCGGCCACAGTGCGCTCATGAAGGGCACGCTCACGCTCGAATGAGCATGGACCCGCGTCTGGCGGATCTCGTCAAGCTGCTCGACCTCGAGCAGCTCGAGGTCAACCTGTTTCGCGGCGAGAGCCGCGACATCGGCAGCGCGCAAGTGTTCGGCGGTCAGGTGCTCGGTCAGGCGTTGAGCGCGGCTTCAAGGACGGTGGAGGGCAGGGTGGCGCACTCGCTGCACGCCTATTTCCTGCGTCGCGGCGATTTCAACGCGCCGATCGTCTACGACGTGGATCGCAGCCGCGATGGCCAGAGCTTCTCGAGCCGGCGTGTGGTGGCGATCCAGCACGGCGAGCAGATCTTCAATATGGCCGCCTCGTTCCAGATCGTGGAAGACGGGTTCGACCACCAGATCGAGATGCCGCAGGTGCCCACGCCCGAAGAGCTGCCAAACGATACGGAGCAGATGCGCGCCATCCTGGATGGCCTGCCGGAGCGGGTTCGCCGGATCGCCGAGCGGCCGCGACCGTTCGAGTTCCGCATGGTGCAGTCGATGGACTACCTGAAGCCGCAGAAAACGGCGCCGTCGCGCCAGGTGTGGCTGAAGGCGGTGAGCGGCCTGCCCGATGACGAGACGCTGCATCGCTGCCTGCTCGCCTACGTTTCGGACTTCTACCTGCTCGACACTTCCACGCTGCCGCACGGCGCTTCGGCGCTCAGCAACAACGTGATCATGGCCAGCATCGACCACGCCATGTGGTTTCATCGCCCACTGCGCGTGGACGAGTGGCTCCTCTACGTGCTCGAGAGCCCCAGCGCTTCAGGCGCGCGGGGCTTCGCCAGGGCGAGCGTATTCGCCCGTGACGGCCGGCTGGTGGCGACCACGGCGCAGGAAGGCCTCATTCGCGTGCTGCAAGATTCCGGATCTGCTCCAGCAAAACCGGGTTGAAGCGCCCGGGCGCTTCCATCGTCAGGAAATGGCCGGTGTTGGGAATCAGCACCGACGAGAATGTCGGCAGCGACTTGCGGATGCGGGCTTCGTCCGTTTCGCCGCCGTGGTCCGAATTGATGGCGATCACGGGCACGTGGATGTCCGGCAGCACCTTGGCGTAATCCATTTTCACCAGCGCCTCCATCGAGGCGATCGCCACCTCCGGCGGCGCGAGCGACATGTCTTCGGCGACCTTGCGGATGAACAGCGGGTCAGCATCCTTCGTGAAGAAACTGGCGCTGACGAACTCGCGCGTCTGGCCAATGAAGTTCTCGCGGAACGGCTTGAGGCGCATGGTGATCTCGCGCGCGGAGATCGGCGGCTGGCCTATGGTCTTGAGGGAGTCGACGGCGATGATGCCGATCACGCGGTCGCCGATGCGCCGCGCTGCTTCGAGCGCCACGGGCGCGCCCATCGAGTGGCCAACGAGCACGATGCGGGAGTTGGTCAACTGCCGAGCGACGGCTGCGACATCCTCGCCGAAATTACCCATTGACCATTCCGTGCGATTCGCTCCAGACCCGCCGTGCCCGGCGAGATCCAAAGTGACCGTGGTGTAGTGGGCCCGGAGCGGCTCGATCTGCGCGCTCCAGTAGCTCGAATCGCAAGACCAGCAGTGGATCAGGATTATCGCGGGCTCCCCCTTCCCGTACTCGCGGAACTGGATGTGCACTCCGTCAGCGGCGCTGACGATCTGCGGCGCCCCATTGGCCGGTGGAGCGGGTGCCGAGGTTTCCGCAGCCGACCCGGTTGTAGCTTCGTTGCGGCTGCCGCACGCGGCGACGCTCAATGCCAGGAGCAGCGCAAGGACAGCCGTGCCGGCTCGCGAATGAATCATGTGCGTACCACCTTGCCTGGATTGAGAATGCCGTTGGGATCGAATGCCCGCTTGACGGCGCGCATGAGCTCGAGCTCCAGGGGTTGCGCGTAGCGCTCGAGCTCGCTCACCTTCAATCGCCCGATGCCGTGCTCGGCGCTGAAGCTGCCGCCGAAATCGCGCACCAGGTCATGTATGGCACGGCGCGTCAGCTCTTCGTGAGCCATGAACGCTGCGCGATCCGAGCCCGGCACCTGATTCAAATTGAAGTGCAGATTGCCGTCGCCCACGTGGCCGTACGCGACGAGGCGCGCTTGCGGGACGTGCGCGTGCACCCACGCGCCGGCGCGGTCCACGAACTCCGGAAGCGAGGCGACAGGCAGCGAGATGTCGTGCTTCAAGCTCGCGCCGTCGAGCTTCTGCGCTTCGGGAATGGTTTCCCGCAGCTTCCACAGCGCCTCGCGCTCGCGCTCGCCCTGTGCCACGGCGGCGGCGAGCAACTCGCCTCGCGACAGGGCGTCGCCGAGAACGCTCTCCAGAACTTCGTTGAGCGAGTCACCGCTGCGGGAAGAGGTCAGCTCGCAGAGCACGTACCAGGGATAAGGCTTGTCGAGCGGGTCGCTCACGCCAGGAATGTGCCGCGTGGTTAGCTCGACGGCGATTCTCGGGATCAATTCAAAAGAGCTGACCCGATCACCGCTCACTTCCCGCAGATCGCTGAGCAGCGTCACGGCAGTCTGCACGTCGGGAACCGCCGCGAATGCCGTGGCGCTGGCACGCACCTTCGGGAAGAGCTTGAGGCTCGCCGCCGTGATGATGCCAAGCGTGCCCTCGGCGCCCAGGAACAATGACTTTACATCGTAGCCGGTGTTGTCCTTGCGCAGGGGCGCCAGACTCGAGAGCACGCGCCCGTCGGCCAGCACCGCCTCGAGACCCAGCACCAGCTCGCGCGTCATGCCGTAGCGCAGGACATTCGTGCCACCGGCATTCGTCGATAGATTGCCGCCGAGCTGACAGCTGCCCTCGGACCCCAGGCTGAGCGGAAAGAATCGCTCGACTTCGTCCGCGGCCGCCTGCACGTTCGCCAGCACGCAACCCGCCTCTGCGGTGAGCGAATACTCGAGCGCGTCGATCTCGCGGATGCGGTCGAGCTTCTTCAGCGAGACGACGAGCTGATTGCCGGATTCATCCGGAGTCGCTCCGCCGCAGTAACCGGTGTTGCCGCCCTGGGGCACCACGCCGATGCGTTGCTCGTTGCAAAAGGCGAGCAGGCGCGAGACTTCATCGACGCTGCGGGGCGCCGCGACGCCAAGCGCCTTCCCGTGGAACAGCTGACGCTGGTCCGTGAGAAAGGGTTCGACATCGGCCGCCTCGGTGAGCAGCGATCCCTCGCCCATGAGCGCCCGCAGCGACTTCCGGATGTCGGCCGACATCTCGTCAGGCTAGCTGCGCGGCCTGCAGGGCCGCTATCCGTTCTTCGAGCGGCGGATGGCTCATGAACAGTCGCGCGAATCCGCCAGGTTTTTGCCCTGATGCGATGCCGAAGGCCTTGAATTGCGACGGCAGCGGATGATGCGCGGCCTTGAGGCTTTCGAGCGCGGCGATCATCGGTTGCTTGCCGACGACCGTGGCACTGCCGTAGTCCGCCCGGAACTCGCGCTGACGCGAGAACCACATGACGATCATGCTGGCGAACACGCCGAGCACCAGCTGCGCGAACATCACCGTGATGAAATACGCAGGTGCCGTAGCTGTCCTGACCTGTCGTCGGAGCCGCGCGTGCTGCGATCGACGAGGGTGCCTATCACGCGTGCCAGGAAGAACACGAAGGTGTTCACCACGCCCTGAATGAGAGTGAGCGTGACCATGTCGCCGTTGGCGACGTGGCTCATCTCGTGAGCGAGCACGGCTTCGACTTCCTTCGGGCTCATGCGCTGCAGAGGCCGCTGCTCACCGCCACGAGCGAGAATCGCGGCGGGCGCCCGTGGCGAAGGCGTTCGGTTCCGGCGAGTCGAAGATGCCCACTTCCGGCATGCCGATGCCCTTGACCTGCGCCTGATTTCGCACCACCGAGACGCAGCCAGCGCTCCGACTCATTGCGCGGCTCACCGATCACCCGCACGCCCATGGAGCGCTTGGCCATCCACTTCGAGATGGCCAGTGAGATGAAGGCGCCTCCGAACCCCATGACCGCCGCGAAGGCCAGCAGGCCCGTGACACTGAACCCCTGCCGGGCGAGCGCCTGGTCGAGGTTGAAAATATGCACGATCACCGACAGCACCATCAGGATGGCGATGTTGGTGGCCAGGAACAGCACGATGCGCTTCATGATGCGGGTGAAACTCCTGTCGGGATGGGAACTAGGCCGGCACTTTACCCGGCCATGGAATCTCGGGCTATGGTTGCGCCGCGCGGCGCTTTTTCAATGGGAAGGGCGGGCTAAATCGCGCCCAGAAGGCGCTGGTAATAGGCATTCATGACGTCGTAGCACTCGCAGCAGGCGGCCGCCTCGAGCCGGCTGCGGTCGACGATCGTAATGAGGCCGCGGCTGTACTCGATGAGGCCCTGCCGGCGCATGAACCCCGCCACTTCGCTGACCGACTGCCGCCGCACGCCGAGCATCTCGGCAAGGATGGCCTGCGGCAGCTGGAACTGCTCGCTGCCGGCACGATCATGCACGAGCAGCAGCCACCGGCAGGCGCGTTGCCGGATCGTATGTAACGTATTGCACGCGGCAGTCTGATGGGCAAATCGCAGGCTGTAGTCACAGAAGCGCTGCATGATGTTCTGCAGGCGGGCGCTTCGGTGGACGGCGCCCACGAAGGTGGCGGCGGCCACGCGAAAGGAGCGTCCCTCGGTCTGCTGGACGACCGTGTACGGGCTGAAGGTCTGGCCCAGATACAGGGGAAGGCCGATCAGGCCCTCCCGTCCCACAGCGATCGCGCCGCAGCCGCTGCCGTCGCGCATGTTGATCGTCAGCGCGATCGCCCCGGCAAGCGGGAAATAGGCGTAGGAAACGGGGCGATCCTGCCGGTACACCAGTTGCCCGGCTCGAAAGCTCACCAGCTGCAGAGCGGACCTGAACTGCCGGTTCTCCTCGGAGAAACACGTCCAGCAGCCGGTTGCCACACGCCGAGGGGTCGACGGCCAGGGTCTCGAGGGATTGTTCTTCCTGTTCATGCATCTGAATACAACGCGTGCACACCGCAGTTGTATCCCTCTCAAGCTAGGGCTTTGCCGGGCTCTAGCCGAGTGAGACGCCCAGGGCCGCTCCAACGAAGTAGCTCAGGAGACCGGCACCGCCGCCGATGACGATCATCCGCAGGGCGCCGTAAAGGGCGCTTCGCCCGGTAAACAGGCTCAGGACCATTCCCACTCCGCCGAGGCTGGTGAGGGCCAGAACCGCGGAGGTGATCACCGCGTTGTGCCCGATGACGCCGGCCAGAAATGGAACCAGCGGCATGGCGGCGCCGATGGCGAAAGCTGCGAATGAATACGCCGCGGCCTGAAAGGGCTCGCCGAGTGACTCCGGGTTCAGCCCCAGCTCTTCGCGCGCCAGCACGTTCAGCGCTTCCTCGGGCTGCTGTAACAGCGAATGCGCCAGCTCGCGCGCCTGCGCGAGATCCATGCCGCGGGCCTGGTAGATCAGGGCCAGCTCTTCGGCTTCCTCTTCAGGATATTCATCGAGCTCGGCGCGCTCGAGGGCTATCTGGTACTCGTACATCTCCCGTTGCGAGCGCACGGAAACGTACTCACCAGCAGCCATGGACAGGGCGCCGGCGAGCAGGCCGGCAATCCCCGTCATCAGCACGTAGCCGCTGCCGATGCCTGCGCCCGCGACTCCCATGAGCAGGCTCGTATTCGAGACGATGCCGTCATTCACGCCGAATACGGCGGCGCGGAGGTTGTTGCCGCCCAGGCTGCTGCGATGGCGCGCGCCGACGTCGTCGAGAGAGGTCGGCATGGGATGGCCGGGAGCGACCGGCATCGCGTTGTAGATCGACAGCCCCCGCAGCTTCATCGCCGCCAGGATGCTGCGCATGGACTTCGGGCCGAAGCGGCGGACGAGGCGAGCGACGATACGCGCCCGCATGGAAGGCTCGAAGCGGCGCGGTGCGCCCTTATTCCAATGGGCTGCCTGCTCCTCGGCGGCGGCTCCGAGCTGGAGGAAGAGGCGACGCTTCGCGGAATCGGGCTCGGCTGCGGCCACCACTCCATAGAGCCAGGCGGACTCTTTCTCGTGGAGCCAGCTATCGAGGCCGCCGCTCATGAAGACACGATGGAAACGTCAGGCTTCCTCTTCGTCATCTTCGAAATCGTCGTCGTCATCATCGTCGTCGTCGTCATCGTCCCAGTCGTCGTCCTCGTCATCGTCGTCTTCTTCGGACTCGGACCAGCCTTCGGGCTCCTCGATCTTCTCGAGGTCCATCTCGTGCCAGCTCTCGACGTCCAGCTCTTCGATATCCCCGTCGAGATATTCGATCTCGATGAGCTCGGAGTCCTCGTTGACCGTCAACACGCGGAACTGTTCTTCTTCTTCCAGGTTCTCGTACCACTGACCGGGAACCGGCTCGTAATCTCTGCTCACCGAGAAACCCTCGACACTGACTGCGACATGGGGCTGCAAGTTTAGGACACTCGCCGGACGATTGCCCAGCCGAATGAAGTATAGTTTTCGCTCCATGCCTGCCCGCCGCGCCACATCGACTTCGCCTCTGCTTGCGGCCCGCCGCATCGTCGTCAAGGTGGGGTCCGCCCTGCTCGTGGATTCCGAATCGAACCGGATCAACCGTGCGTGGCTCGTTACGCTGGTGGATGACCTGCTGCGCCTGCGCAAGAGGGGGCAACAGGTGGTGCTCGTTTCCTCGGGTGCAATCGGCCTCGGCAGGCGCCAGCTGCGCCTCGCGCGCGGCACGCTCAAGCTGGAGGAAAGCCAGGCCGCCGCTGCAGTGGGGCAGATCCGCCTGGCGCATGCCTACAAGGAATTGATGGAGGAGCGGGACGTTACGGTTGCGCAGGTGCTGCTCACCCTCGAGGACAGCGAGCGCCGCCGCCGCTACCTGAATGCGCGCGCAACCCTAGAGACCTTGCTTGGGCTGGGCGCGTTGCCAGTCATCAACGAGAACGACACGGTGGCGACGGCCGAGATCCGCTACGGCGACAACGACCGTCTTGCAGCACGCGTGGCCCAAATGGTAGGCGCTGATTGCCTCGTGCTCCTCTCGGATGTGGACGGCCTCTACACGGCGGATCCAAATTCCGATCCTGACGCGCGCTTCCTCGATCGCGTCACCGAGATCACGCCTGAGATCGAAGCCATGGCCGGGCGGTCCGTGTCCGATATGGGAACCGGCGGAATGGCCACCAAGATCATGGCCGCCCGAGATCGCCGTCTCCGCCGGATGCCACATGTGCATTTCGGCCGGGAAGTACAAGCACCCCTTGCGGCGGCTTGAGCGCGGTGGGCGTTGCACCTGGTTCGTACCGAGCGCCACGCCTGCGGCGTCACGCAAGCAATGGATCGCAGGATCGCTGCGTCCATCGGGTGCGCTCATCATTGATGCCGGCGCACTTCGCGCATTGCTCAGCGGGAAAAGTCTGCTGCCCGCCGGCGTCGTGGCGGCACGAGGGAGATTCGAGCGAGGCGACACGGTGAGTGTCGTTGGCCCCGACGGCGCAGAAGTTGCGCGCGGCCTCGTTGCGTACTCGGACGTCGACGCCGGGCGAATCATGGGCCGGAAGTCTTCTGAGATCGAGGCGGTGCTCGGGTTTTGCGGGCGCGACGAAATGATCCACCGCGATGACCTCGTCGTGATGCGCATTGGCAAGGCCGCCGTGATCACCGAAGCCAGGGAGGCCGTGAAGTGATCGAAGAGGCCATGGAGCGCATGGGGCGTGCCGCGCTCGATGCTTCCCCGCAACTTGCCGAGGCAACCACGACTCAGAAGAATGCCGCGCTCACAGCGGCGGCAGACGCCATCCGCGCCCGTAGCGCAGAAATCATCGGGGCCAACGGCAAAGACATGGAGGCCGCGCGCGCTGCGCAGCTGTCGGGTGCTCTGCTCGATCGCCTGAAACTGGATGCGTCGCGCCTGGAAGCCATGGCGCGCGGCATCGAGGAGATCGTGAAGCTGGCGGATCCGATAGGCACCATCATCACGGAATGGGATCGGCCCAATGGCCTGCATATTGCTCGCGTGCGCGTCCCGCTTGGTGTGATCGGAATCATCTACGAGAGCCGTCCCAACGTCACGGCCGATGCCGGCGCGCTTTGCCTGAAATCCGGCAATGTGGTGATTCTTCGCGGCGGCTCGGAGAGTCAGCTTTCAAATCGCGCGATCCATGAATGCCTGCTCGCGGGCCTGCGCGAAGCCGGACTCCCCGATGCGTGCATTCAGTTGGTGCCGACGACGGATCGTGCCGCTGTGGGTTACATGCTCGCGGGGATGACTGAGTACCTGGATGTGATCGTGCCGCGCGGCGGACGTAGCCTGGTTGAGCGGGTTCAGCGCGAGGCGCGGACCCCCGTCATCGGGCACCTCGAAGGCAATTGCCACGTGTACGTCGACCGCGATGCGGACCTGCGCATGGCGACGGAGATCGTCATGAATGCGAAGCTGCGCCGCACCGGAGTCTGCGGTGCGGCAGAGACGCTACTGGTCGATCGCGCCTGCGCGGCAACGCACCTGGCGCCCATCGTAAAGTCCCTGCTCGACGCGGGGTGCGAAGTGCGTGGCGATGAGCAGGTCCGTTTGGCGGATCAGCGCGTCATCGCAGCCGCCGAAGACGACTGGCACACCGAATTTCTCGATGCAGTGATCGCTGCGCGCGTCGTCGACGGGGTAGAGGCGGCGATCCAGCACATCGCCACATACGGCTCGGCGCACACAGAATCGATCGTCACGGAGAACCAGGCGGCAGCCGACCGTTTCCTCGCTCGCGTGGATAGCGCCATCGTGCTCCACAACGCCTCGACGCAATTTGCGGATGGCGGCGAGTTCGGGATGGGGGCCGAGATCGGCATCTCCACGGACCGCTTTCACGCGCGCGGGCCGGTTGGCGTGGAGCAGCTCACCAGCTACAAGTACGTGGTGCGCGGCACCGGGCAGGTTCGCCCGGGCTAAGTTATTTCCGGGTGGTGGCCTGCGCGCGGAATTTGGCGAGCTCGGCGAGCGCCATGTCGTGCTCGAGAAAGTCGGGCACCTTCAGATTGACGACGCTGGCCATGTACTGGCGCGCCTCTTCGCTGCGGCCGGCCGCGAGATAGTCCTGGCCCACGTAGTAGAGCGCTTCGACGAGAATCTGGCGCCGGCGGTCATCGTCCTTTTCGTCTTCAATCTGTTCGACGAGCTCGCTCTCGCTCATGCTGCCCGCGAGCGTCGCCAGGATGGGCTGCGGCCAGTCATCCGATTTTTCGCGGACCACGAGGCTCGGATGCTCGACGCCGGCGCGGCGCTGCGCAAGCCACAGGAAGCATTGCCAGTAGCCGACCGATTCGTCGTCTTCATCCGCGGCGTCGATTTCCTTGCGCAGCCGCGCTATCGCATCGCTCCAGTGCTCGTCGATGTAATCGAGCTGCACGAGGATGCGGTTCAGCGTGACGTCTTCATCGAGCGCCACTCCCTGTTCCGCAGTCGCACGCGCCTCCGCATACCGATGGAGATGCATGAGCTCCCAGGCCGCCCGGTCGTACAGGTAGGCGTGGCGGGGCGTGCAGGCAATTGCGTTGCGGTAGGCATCCAGCGCCGCGGCGTACTCGCTCAGTGCGGAATGCGCTTCGCCGAGCCTGGAATACATGGTGGCAAACCGCTGGGCTCCCAGGGTCTGTGCGCAATTCTGCGCCGGTGGCGGATGACGCTCGAGATCGTAGCGCACATTCTTAAGGCGCTCGATTTGCGCAAAGCTGCTTTCGGGCGGCTCGAAAGTCTGTGCGATGGCATATTCGAGCAAGGGCGTGGCGTTCTCTGCGGCCGCCGCGAGCCCGAAAAACAGCAGCAGCGCCATCGCCAGCGTCGCACTACGCATGATCATGATCGTGCTCATGCCCGGTGGGCGCTGCGCAGCGCTCGCAATTCACCCATCCCGAGTCTCCGTCGCTGTAGTGCTCCTTCTTCCAGATGGGCACGCGGTGCTTCACTTCATCGATGATGAAACGGCACGCCAGGAACGCCTCGTGACGGTGGCGGGAGCTCACACCGACCCAGACGGCAACTTCACCCAGCAATAGATCGCCTATGCGATGCACGCACGCGGCGCGCTGCACACCAAAGCGCTGCATGGCAACCGTCAGAATACGTTCGCCCTCCTTGACGGCGAGGAGCTCGAAGGCTTCGTACTCGAGGCGTTCGACGGCACGGCCCTCGTTGAAATTGCGCACCCACCCTTCAAATGAGGCATATCCGCCGCAGGCGGGATCGTGCAGCAGGTTGCGCAGCGCCTGCGCATCGATGGGCTCGTGGCTGAAGCGGAACACGCGCACGCTCAGCCTCCTGCCACGGGTGGAATGAATACGACGACGTCTCCGTTCGTGAGCGGGGCGGCCCAGTCCGCGAAGTCGGCATTGACAGCGACGCGAAGCATGTCTGCGCCCAATGTAAATGGATAGCGCGATTTGAGCTCGTCATAGAGCTCTGCCGGATTGCGTGCCTGGGTCTGCACGGACTCCTCGCGACGGCCGGCTTGCTCGCGCAGCAGCGCGTAATACTGCACCTTGAGATTCTTGCTGAGGCGCGGCGCCTCGTGCCCGCGCGCGCCCGCGACGGCGCCCCGCTCGGCGGGCGTGTTGACGTTGTCGAGCGCATGCGGATTCGGCTCATCAAGAAGTTGCGCGTTGGATTGAAGAAGAAATTTCCTCGGGCATTGCCTGCCGCTCGCCACGTACGCGGCCAGCGCGTCGCGACTGCCCGGCTCGTAAATCGCGCAAAGCGGTTCGGGCAGACCATCATGACTCGAGCGATAGGCGGTTGCGGGCCTGTCGCCTTGCCGCGCCGCGATCAGATGCTCGAGTGTCGTGTCGTCGAGAAACGGCAGGTCGCAGGCCAGCACCAGCCAGGCGACGTCCGGATACCGCGCCTGAGCGGACAATATTCCGGCAACCGGGCCGATATCGTTACGGATATCGACGATCTGCTCGTGGCGCGCCCGTGTTACATCCGCAGTCTGATCCGCGCGGACCGAAACGAACGCCCTGGCGACATAGGGGCGGATCAGATCCATCGCCCAGTCGAGCTGCGATTTGCCGTGATAGGCGAGAGCGGCCTTGTCCTGACCCATGCGCGTACTGCGTCCGCCTGCGAGCACGAGGCCGTAGAGCGGCGCGTTCATGTGCTCCCGCGGCCCGCACGTTTGAAGTCCCGCTTGCCGCCCGTCTTCTCGACGAGGCGGATGCTCGCGATCTGGATATCGTGCGACAGCGCCTTGCACATGTCGTAAATCGTCAGCGCCGCGACGCTCGCTCCCGTGAGCGCTTCCATCTCGACGCCGGTGCGGTGATGAACCGAGACGGTGCAGCGAATGATGATGCTGTGATCGCGCCGGGCCTCGATCTCTACGTTGCAGTTATCGAGCGGCAGTGGATGGCAGAACGGGATCATCTCGTAGGTTCGCTTTGCCGCCATCACTCCAGCGACGATCGCAGTATCGAACACCGGGCCCTTCTTCGTGCGATGTCCGCTTTCGCGCAGGGCAGCCGCAGCTTCGGGAGGCAGCACCACGACCGCCTCGGCGGTAGCAGTGCGGCGGGTGGCCTTCTTGGCGCCCACGTCGACCATCGTCGGCCGGTTACGCCTGTCCAGATGGGTCAACAGTCGACGCAGCGGCGCCTTCAGCTTGCTATCCGCCAATGTAGTACATCTCAATCTTCTGCCGGTCGTCCTGCGCCGCGCGCAGCTCGGCGCGCTGCTCGCTGTAGCGATCCGCGCGGCCCAGCCAGATATCGCGTATGGAATCGAGCAGCGCATCGTCGCTCACACCGCCACGCAATACCGCTCGGAGACTCGTTCCCTGCGTGGCGAACAGGCAGGTGTACATGACTCCGTCTGACGATAGGCGCGCACGCGAGCAGTCGCCGCAGAAAGGCTGCGACACCGCGCTGATGAATCCCAGCTCGCCCTGTCCATCGGCGAATGCGTACCGTTCCGCCACTTCTCCGCGATACTGAGGCTGCATGGGCTGGAGCGGCCAACGCTCGCCGATCCGCGTCAGCAGCTCGCTCGATGGCACGACGAGCTCGGGATGCCAGTCGTTGCGGTTGCCCACGTCCATGTATTCGATGAATCTCACGATCACGCCCGTTGCCGCGGAATCGGTCCACCAGGTCGATCGCGGTGTGATCGTTCACGCCGCGCTGAATCACCGCATTGATCTTGATTGGCTCGAGGCCCGCGCGGCGCGCGTGCTCGATGCCGTTCAGCACGTCCGCGACGTCGCCGAGGTTGCCGCTCATGCTTTTGAATATCTGCGGCTCGAGGCTGTCCAGGCTCACGGTGATGCGCTTGAGTCCGGCGGCCTTCAGTTCCACCGCATGCTGGGCGAGCAGGATGCCGTTGGTGGTCAGGGCGACATCGTCGATGCCGGCGATGCTGGTCAGATCGCCCACCAGGTCGGACAGATTGGCTCGCAGCAGCGGCTCGCCACCCGTGAGTCGCAGCTTGCGCACGCCGAGCCTCGCGAACAGGCGCACCAGTCGCACGATTTCCTCGAAGCTCAGCCGTTCGCTCGAGCCCAGGAACCGATACTTGTCGTGGAAAGTGTCCCTGGGCATGCAGTACGGGCAGCGGAAATTGCAGCGATCCATTACGGAGATGCGCAGGTCGTGCAGGGGCCGGCGACGCGTGTCGCGCGGCGCGTTCAGGGCGCTCAGGGGAACTACCGTTTCGGATGGAGCCATGGTCCCCGAGTTCTTACCACCGGTAAAGCCGGGTGACAAATCCTTTGGGAAAGGTGTCGGGCCCGGGCGGAAGCTCGACGAAACCGTCGGTGCCGGCGAGCGCGGTAAAGTCGCCGGAGCCGTTGGTGGGTCGGGGCAGTGCCCACGGCCTTGCCCATTCGTCGACTTCGACGCGCACGGGCATGAAATTGGCGAGCGCCGATTTGACGGTGACGGGCTCACCGAGTGCGATCTTCTCCTGGGGTCTCGAGGCCTGCGCCATCGAATCGAACAGCGCCGGCACCACGTAACGCGCAAGACACACCAGCGTGGAGACCGGATTGCCGGGCAACGCGAATACCATCGATCCAGTCGCAGACACGCCGAACCAGAGTGGTTTCCCGGGCCGCTGCTGGACGTGATGAAACACCATTCGCACGCCGAGCTCCTGCAGCGCGGCCGGCACCAGGTCGAGCTTTCCCATGGAGACGCCGCCGCTCAATACCAGGACGTCATGCGTGTCGAGGTGGAATTTGAGCCGTTCGCGCAGCCTCGCCGCCTCATCCGGCACGTGGTCGTCCGCGACTCGCTGGAATCCATGCCGGCGCAGCGCGGCGGCTATGCCGTAAGCATTCGAGCGGCGAATCTGGTGAGGCAGAATCGGCTCGCCTGGCTCGATCAGTTCATTTCCGGTCGAGATGACGGCAATGGCGGGTTGTGCGCTGACGCGCACGCGAGCCATGCCGGCGGAGGCTACGATCGCGACTTCCGGCGCACTGAGCTTCGTGCCCGCGCTCAAGAGAAATGCGCCTTGCGCGGTGTCGCTCGCACGCCGATGGACGTTCTGCCAGGGCTCGACGCCGACTCCGCCAGCCAGCGTCGCCAAGCCGTCCAGCGCTTCGATCTCTTCGATCTTGACCACCGCGTCGCAATTTGCCGGTAACACCGCGCCCGTCATCACTTCGATGCATGCATCGCGCGCACCGAGCGACAACGGCGGATCGCCGGCCGCCTGCATCGCCTGAATTCGCAGGCGCCGTGTGCCGCCGCGCACGGTGCCGCTATCCACTGCGATTCCGTCCATCGCGACGCGATCGAATGGCGGCTGATCACGCTCCGCGTAAATATTCTCGCGAAGCACCGCGCCAGCGCACTGCGCCAGGGGTAGCGATTCGACCGGCATGCCGGGCAGGTGCTGGGCGATCAGTTTCTCGGCTTCGGCGGGTGTCAACACGCGACGAAATATACGCCAATAAAGAAAAGGGGCCCGCCGCGAGGCGAGCCCCCATCCCCAGCGGGTCTATAAGACTACCGAGCAGCTGCGGCCGTTGCTTTGGCATCGGCCTTGGCAGCGTCAAGCACCGCATCGGCCTTGTCCTTGCAGGCCTTCTGCAGGTCACCAGCCATCGCCTCGCACTTTTCGATGGCAACCTTGTGGTCGCCTTCGGCACGCGTGACGGCGACATCTTCGGCACTTTCGGCCTTCTCTTCATTGGCATCCCGCGTCTCGTCGGCGACCGCAGCATTGGCGTCTGCGACATTCTCCGACTGGTCCTGAAGGGCTTCGGTCGTGTCACTCGACGCTTCCTGGGAGGCCTCGGCAACGTCTTGCTGCACTTCGCTCGGAGACTCCGCCTTCTTGCAGCCGGCCAGCGAGAAGAGCGCAGCGGCGGTGGCTATCCACAACAGTTTGGTATTCATTTGATCTTGCCTGTAAGTTCGGGGTGAACTGCAGATTCAGGTAGCAAGAGCTGTGCCGCGGCCTTGCCGGGGCGCCAGAAAGCAGTCCCGGGCATGGTCGTTGACCACCCCGACCGCCTGCAGGAAGGCGTAGATGATGGTGCTACCGACGAAGCGAAAGCCCCTGCGCTTCAGGTCTTTCGAGAGGCGATCGCTGAGGTCTGTGCTCGCGGGCACATCCTTCATGCCGCGCGGCCGATTCACCAGCGGCTTGCCGTTCACGAACGACCACAGATAACGGTCGAACGAGCCGAATTCCTTCTGCACTTCGAGGAAGGCCCGCGCATTGCTCACGGTCGATTCAATCTTCAGGCGGTTGCGCACGATGCTTGCGTCGGCCATCAGCGCCTTTTTCTTTCGCGCATCGAAGCGGGCAACCTTTTTAGGATCGAAGCGGGCAAATGCGCGGCGGTAGCCTTCGCGCTTGCGAAGAATCGTCGACCACGACAACCCCGCCTGGGCACCCTCGAGTATCAGCATCTCGAACAGGTGCCTGTCGTCGTGAACGGGCCGGCCCCACTCTTCGTCGTGATAGCGCAGGTAATCGGCATCGATGCCTCGCGCCCAGCCGCAGCGTTTCTTCTCTTCCGGCATTTTCCCGTTACTCCCTACATCTTTTCCGGTGCTGGCGCGCGGGGCGGATTATTCTATGCTCTCGGGTCACCTCCACGCATCACAAGTATCAATGGATCGCGGTAGCGTTGCTGCTGCCGGCAGGATCGACCGACTGGTTCGGTGGGCTCGCGGCTTCGTATCAGCTCAATCCGCGCTCGGCGCTGTTCGCTTCCGCGCAGTATCGACTCATGGGGAGCAACGACGCGGGGTACCGTTACGGCCGCGTGGCGCTGTTCAACGTTGCGTGAAGCGAGCTGAGGCGTGATTCTTCGCGACTGCTTCGCGTTAGGGCACAGGCGCTTGTTTCGCGACTCTACCAGCCGCGATTACGAGATTCACAGTGAGTAGTGCGTGCGCGTCCGTGAGCGGATCGCCCAAAACGCCGATGAGGTCCGCTCGCCGACCCACCTCGAGGGTGCCGCATTCCCTAAGCGCTGCAGCCTAGCGCGCGCACATTTGACGAATCTGTCTGAGCGCCGCTGTTCACTGCAATGGCTGGTTGCCCTGAGCGCGTGAGTTCCCCGCGGAGATGGCGGCCTCGGCTCCAAATGCGATCGCCGCACCGCGCATCCCAGGGATCGTGACGGCGTAATTGACCGGCGGAGCGGAGAAGGCGCTGCCGAGCATCGCACGGTGAATTATGTCCGCTGTGACCACTTTGTCTAGACGAAACGGCTGGACCGCAAATTATTAGACGCAACCCCCGACGGATTTATGAGCAGCGAACCGTCTCAGAAGCAATTCCAACAGGGGAGATTCCGTCATGCGTGCCCTACCTCAAGCGAGCTGCCTCGCTGCCCTTGCGCTACTCGCGTCTGCTACGCAAGCCGCGCCCACCGATCCCGCCTTTGATGAACTGATTGCCCAAGGAAAATTCTGTTCCGCTACGGCCCAAGCGGCGTTCCGCGCGTGTGGCAACCAGACACTCGATGACTACTGGATCGCGGTGGGCATTTGCACCAACGAGAAGGAAGGAGACGACCGCACGGTGTGCTTGAAGGACGCTGACGACACGCGGGTGGAGGACAATGCATTGTGTCGCGAACAGCGCGTGGCGCGGAATGGCCTCTGCGATGCCGTCGGGCAAGGGCGATACGACCCGGAGTTCGAGCCCGGCGCATTCGATAGCGATTTCACAATGCTCAGCAACCCTAATCCGTACTACCCGCTGGGTATCGGCAATCAGTGGGATTTTCGCAGCGCGGACGAAACGATTCACGTTGAGGTGCAGAACGCGACCAAGCTTATCGATGATGTGCGCTGCATCGTGGTGCGCGACGAGGCCAAGGAGGATGGCAAGCTTATCGAGGGCACCAATGACTGGTTCGCGCAAGCGAAGAATGGTGACGTTTGGTACTGTGGCGAAGAGACTGGCGAGTTCGAGACCTTCCGCGGGGACCGTCCCATGAAGCCCGAACTTGTCAGTATCGATGGCTCCTTCAAGGCGGATCGCAACGAGGACCGGCCCGGCATCATTTTCCTCGCCAACCCGACCGTAGGTCGGGTCTACCGCGAGGAGGCGTCGCTCGGGAACGCAGAGGATATCGCGGAGGTCCTTAGCGTGAATTACTCGTACGGCAGGAATCCGGATCTCGACGAACTGGTGCCTTCGGCACTCGCGCGATTACTCTGCTCGGCGGGCGATTGCGTGGTCACGAAGAATGTCGCGCTGCTCTCGCCCGACTCGGTCGAACGCAAGTACTATGCTCGTGGCATTGGAGTGTTCTTGGAGACCGACACCGAGTCCGGCGAAGTCGTGCGCCTCGTCAAGTGCAATGTCGACCCGCGCTGCGCTCAGTTGCCTCGCTGAGCTTTTGCACCGCAGGCCCTGGCAACGAAGTGTTGCCAGGGCCTTGTGACTAACAACTGCTCATTGAAACATCTTGCGACGAGACAGCGGCGTGTGGGGCCGCTTACCGAGGCGATTGCCGAGTCAAAATTCCCACGCCACGCTCAGCAGCGGCAGTCGCGGTAGCCAATGATCTCGATCGACCTTGGGAGGCTCCTCGTCAGTCGCAAATTCGAGCGACGAGCAGCACTCGTTGCGGCGATCGGTGGCATTGGTGAGCTCGGCCGTAAACCGCAACTGACCGCGCGGCATCGCAAACGCATGCTGCGCTTTAAGATCGAGCGTCCCGTACCATCCCAATCGGCTCGCGTTACGCGACCCCAAGACGATGTCATCTTCCGCCGTGACCGCAACGCGCGTCGTGGGCCACCCCGAGTGCGCGGTCAACGTCGCGCTCCAGAGCCACCCCCATTGATCGGTGGAGAATCCCACCATAAGAGCGTGAGGCTGATCCCACGTGCGCGGTGCGCGTGAGGCCCCGAAACGGTCCCGGCTGCGTGAGTAGCTGTAGCTCAGCCACCCTTGCGAACGCGCACTCAGTCGTCCCGCGACATACAGATCGAGGCCCTGGGAGTGCGCTCGCATCGGGGCGATCAGAACCTGGTCGGGATGCAGCTCCGGCACCACGACGAGCGGATTGATGAGGCTTTCGAGATGTGGCCACGGATTGCGGACGCGTCGATCATAGATTTCGAGGCGCACGAGTCGATCCGAATCGAACGTGTAGTCCCAACCGAGCACCCACAGCGCACTGTGCGAAGGTGGGTCAAAAGTAGTGCGCAGGCGATCGACCGGGAGTTCAGAGGCTTCCGCGAACTGCGAGAACTGCCCCCACCCGAGTCGCCACTGCGACCGCCCCTGCTTCCACAGGAGCGAGAGTCGCGGATCGCCGCGTGCGTCGGTCTGGCCGGTTTCGTAGTGATGACGTTCCCCACGCCAGCCGACTTCGGCGAAAAGCCGCGCGGCCACCGTCCACTGCACAGAAAGATACGCCGCCTGGTCGCGTGCGCCGGAATCTGCTTTGAGCGCGAAGCTCTCTTGCGCCGGCACCCCGTATAGCGCTACCGCGTCCTCGGTGAAGTGGACGGCCTTGCGGTAGTCGTACGCCACCTCGGCCGCACCAACCTGCCAGCCCCAGCGCCACAGAGTGCGTCCCCAGGGCGTTGCGCCATCCTGGCGCAGCAGCAGCGACCGTATATGGCGACGATCCACAAGGTCGCCGTCGGCGCCGTCTTCTTCGGCGATGATGCCACTGCGGCGGATCGTGTTGCGGTTAAAGGCGAGGCGCGTTTCCACAGAGCTGGCACCGATCGTCCCGTCGAGACCCAGCCACCCAATCAATCGATCGGCGTTGAGTTCCGAAGACTCCGAGCCGTCGCGCTCGAGGGTTTCGGCCTCATCAAAGGCCTTGAGGAGGCCAGCCGACCCAATCCAACCGGGTCGCACCTGTTGATGGGCACTGGCAAACACATCGAACAGTTTCGGGCGGCCGATATCGGGCTCCACCGCGTGGGCGAGGAGATCGAGCGTGCTGCGACGAGCGGCGACGAGCCAGTCGCCTTCACGATCGGGCAGTTGACCTTCGAGCAGCGCCGAGGCGTTTACGAACCCGAGCGCCAGGCGCCCACCGAACGGACGCGTCGCGCGATGAGACTCCAATCGCACGACCGAAGACATCCGCCCGCCATACTCGACTGGAAACACGCCGGGGAAGAACTCCACCCGATCCAGCAGCGCGGCATCGACAAGACTCAAATCGGCGGGCTGCCCCAAGCGTCGAAATGGATCGATGAGCGGCACGCCATCGAGCAGAATCAGGTTCTCGTTGTCCTTACCCCCGCGCACGTGTGTTCGCGAGGAATAGGTCGTGCCGGCCGTGCCGGGAAATCGCCGAATGGCCCGCAAGGGGTCTTCGAAGAGCGCCGGCTGTAGCGCGAGATCCTGACCTGAAAGACCTAACGGGGAACTGAGGGCGTTGGCGCGCAAGGTGTAGCGGCTCCCCAGAACCGTCACTTCGGCGAGGGCTTCACCCGAGCGCAGATGGGGTAGCGTCTCGCGATCGGTGTCAGGCGCGGTTTTGGGTGTGGTACCGATCGGCGCGACCACCCACGTGCCGGCGGGCATGGCGCGCAGCTCGAGCCCGTGCGGCTTCAGGACCTCCCGGATCCGCTCGAGGGGTCGCATGGCGCGAGGCTCGGAGATTACCCGCAAATCTGCCGGCACCGTCGCGCTCGAATATACAAGTTTCACGCCGGCCCGAATCGATGCGTCGAGCATTTGCGCGATCGGGCGGCCGACCCAGGCATCCGTAGCCGTAGACGTAGTCGCAGTCGCTAAGGTCTGTGCGAGCGCACTCGCGCCTGAGAACGCGCCCATAGCCACGAGGTAAACCCAGACGCGCCAAACCCTCATGCGCCCATGGTACGGATCGGCGGGTCCGGACGACACCACCGCGCTGGGGAGGCATTAGGCTTAAGGCAGGCTAAGGCAAACTCACCCGAACCTGATCGGCGACGACCTCGTATCGCAGCGGGGTCCCGCTTAGCACGACCTCGATGGCCTCCCGTGGGGTGAGTCCGCTCACATCGCCGTGCAGGACCACCTCGGCCGCCCGCGCTCGGGCGGATGGGCTTGCCAATTCGAGCCGATAGCCTCCCTCGTGGCTGAACCACAGCAGGGCGTCCAGAAGAGTGCGCTTTTCGATCGAAAACACCGGACACGTCCGATCCACCCAGTTCCAAGCGTCCCCGACGGGCGAGAGGCCGTGCGAGACCTGAATGCGGCCGGCTCGATAGTTGAGCTGCTCGCCGGCGCTCACCGTGGCGAACCTTCCGTGGTCGGGCGTGAAGCGGGCGGCCCCATCGCGCACCCGGATGCGCAGACCCTCGCCGCTCACGCGCACCTCAAAGCGGGTGCCCACGTGCGTGACGCGTCCCCAAGGCGTTACGACCGCCAAGGCGGCGCCCCTACTTTGGCCGGTCTGGGGAGTCTCGACATACATCGCGCCGCGATCAAGGCGCACCACGCCCACATCGACAAAGGCGAGGGTCGAGTCCTCATCCAAGCGAATCTGAAAGCCACTCTTGTGTGCGAGGACCACCCGCACGCCGGTGGGCGCGCGCAGCGTGAATCCGGTGCGAAAAGATTGACCGGCGCGCATCGCCGTCTGAAGGTCGGGGAAGTTCCGGTGACCCGACTCACCTGTGCAACCACCACCGATTGCGAGCGCAGGCGCTCGGTGAAGAAAAGACCAATGGTAAGTACGCCGAACGCGGCTGCCACGGCGAGGAGGCGTTGCCGATGCCGACGGCGGCGCGCCGATTGCGCTGCGAACTCGCGGAACACCACCTCGCGCACCCGCTGCGTCACTGCCTCCGACGGCGCGGGCCGACTGCCTGCCTCGCGCAAGAGTTCAGCCATCGAATCGATCGGTTCGCTCACGCGGACACTCCGGGCGCCAGATCGGCTGCGCCGGGCGGTTCGCCCGCAATACTCTGCCAGGCGCTGCGAAACGCCCGGCGCGCGCGGGCAAGAAGCGACTCGGCCGCCAGCGGCGTGACCGCGAGGCGATCCGCGATCTCCTCGACACGCAGTCCCTCGACGTACTTCCACTCGAGCACGTCGCCATATCGCGCGGGCAAATGGTCAAGCGTGAGTTGTATGAGGCGGATTCGATCGTGCTGGCAGGCCTGCCACAGGGGTCCTCCCGACTCATCGGCCGGTAGCGATTCCAGCCGAGCGCGCAGTTCCTCATCCTCCTCGTCCACGATCCTGCGAGACGCAGATTGGCTCACCATGTCGGCGATCTCATGTCGACAGATTTGACAGAGCCAGGTAAGCAAGGAGGCTTCCCCCCGGTAAAGACCAAATTTGCGCACCGCGCGGCACAAGACGCGCTGGGCGGCTTCTTCGGCCGCGTCTTCATCGCCGTGAAACCGGCTCAGTGCAAACCGGTACAGTCGCGGAAAGTACGCGTCAAAAAAGCGCGCAAACGCCCGTTCGTCGCCCGCATCAAGCGAGCGCGCCAAGATAAGATCGTCAGGGTATTCCGCCACACTCCTTAGACGGGACCGGGGTCAAAAAACCGTCGCGGCGGCGTTCCTTTGTTTCTTCTATCTCTTCTCTGAATTGCCGCACGGCCGACGAATTCGGTCGGGCGAGCCGATCAAGGGCGTCCCATCACCCTAGCCACGGATCGCCCGCGGGCACCGAAGCTGAGGGGCTTAATTCGCCGCTGCCGTTTCAGTCCTGGATAAGCTGATGGACTGGCCTGACCGAGGCGCTTGATCGGCACATCCCGCATCATCTCCTCGATGACGCCGGCTTCGGCCTGCTTCATGCTCGCCACCATCGGCGTGTCCATGATCCCGGGTGCGACCGCGTTCACGCGGATGCCGCGCGGCATATTCCAGACCGGCCGACTTGGTGATCCCGTGAATGCCGTGCTTCGCGGCGTGGTAGAGCGTTGGGATCGTCGCATTGACGGCGTCGCGCACTTGAGCTTCGTCCGCCACGTCACACTCGTTCGCGCGCCCAATGCCTTCAACGCCGCGTCCGCCTCGGCCAGTGCCGCTCCGTTCGCGTCCACCAGCGCCACGGCCGCGCCAGCGGTCGCAAACGCCTGAGGCGCCGCCGGTCACGAAGGCGAGCTGACCAGAGAAATCATAGGTCGGGTTCATGGCTCAGCCCTCCTTGCGCGCCGATTCGGCCTGACGCTTCTTGCCGAACACGGGGAAAATCCTAGCCTCGCCATAATCGGTACCGTCCCGGGCGCTCGCCAGCGCGTCCATGTCCGCATCGGAGATCACGAAGTCGACGGCGGCGTTATCGCGCATGTGCGCCGGGTTCAGAGTTTTGGGCAGCGGCAGGAGACCCAGCTGGAGACAATAGCGGATGCAGAGCTGCGCGACGCTCACGCCGTAACGCTCCGCCATTGCCCGCAAGCTCGCATCCTTCAGCACCGCCCCGTGTGCAACCGGCGAGTAGGCCTCGACGAGAATGCCCTTGGAGCGCGAATAGTCGATCAAGTCGAACGGGGTGTTGCCGACATGCGCCAGCACCTGGTTCACCATCGGTGCGACGCTGCCGTTCGCGAGCAGGTTATCGATGTCGGCCTTCTCGAAGTTAGAGACACCGATGGCGCGGAGCTTGCCGGCACGGTGCGCGTCTTCAAGCGCACGCCAGGCCTCGGCATTGCCCTCGAAATAGCGCTCGCTCTCCCGGAACTCCGCCCAGGGCTGCGGGCTGTGGATCAGCATGAGGTCGATGCGATCCAGCCCGAGCGCCTGCAGCGATCCGTCGATGCGCTCCTTGGCGTCGGTGTAGCTCTTGCTCTCGGCCAACAGCTTGGTCGTGACGAAGACCTGGTCATGCGGAACCCCGCTACTCCTCAAGCCTTCGCCGACGCCGCGTTCGTTGGCATAGGCCTGAGCCGTGTCGATGTGGCGGTAGCCGACCTTGATGGCCTCGCGCACCACACGGGCGGCGTCGTCGTCCTGGATCATCCAGGTGCCGAAGCCGAGCTTCGGAATGTGCACCCCATTGGATAGGGTGAAGGTGTCGTTCAAAATCATGATGTAAACCTTTCGATTTATCGCTTCGGCCCCGGCCCGTAGCCGGGCTGCTTTGTGAGCGTCGCCCACCGGTCCTGAATGTCCGGGCCGTATACCTTGGCGGACCACTCGGCCGACGACACCTCCTCGAACCCCACAGAGACAGATTCGTCGTCGTAGCCGAGGGTGGGCGACATCGCGCACGATGGCGTCGGAAAGAGCCTGCTTCTGCGCCTGCGTCTTCCCGGGCCAGAGCTTCACGATGACGTGCGGCATGAGATCAGTCCTTGGTTCTTCCTTCCTGGGCTGAAGCGCCTGTCGCAGTCACGAGCGCTGCGAGTGCGAGTGGGCAATCTGGCGAGAAGTTTCGTCACTTGCCTCCCGCGAGGTGCTGGCGGAAGAAGCTGGTGAACTTGTCGAAAGGTATTACGTCCACGCGGTCGTACAGGTCCGTATGGTTGGCCCCGGGGACGATGACTAGTTCCCTCGGCTGGGCGGCTGCAGCATATGCCGTCTCGCTGAAGTACCGCGAGTGGGCGTTTTCGCCGTGGACGAACAGGACGGGCCGAGGCGAGATTTCCTTGATGTAGCTCAGGATCGGCATGTTCATGAACGACAGCGGGTTGGTGACCGTCCACGACCCGTTCGAGTTGACTGCCCTCGGATGGAAGCCGCGCGGCGTCTTATAATAATCGTGATAGTCGACCAGGAACTGCGCCTCGCCGCCCTTGAGCTCGTTCATGGCCGGTCCGTAGGCGGGTGCGCCCTTGGCCGCGTCCTTCCAGCGCTGTCGGCTGAGCTGCTCGAGGGTCCGCGAACGCTGCTCGAGCGTGACGCTGTCGTTGTAGCCCTTCGACATGACTCGGGTCATGTCGTACATCGTGCTGACCGCGACGGCCTTCACGCGCTTGTCGACGGCGACAGCGTTGAGCGCCATGCCACCCCAGCCGCATATGCCGAGGATGCCGATCCGCTCGCGGTCCACCGACGCGTGGAGGCCGAGGTAATCGACGGCGGCGCTGAAATCCTCGGTGTTGATGTCGGGCGAGGCCACATTGCGCGGCGTGCCGCCGCTTTCGCCGGTGTACGAGGGATCGAAGGCAAGGGTCACGAAGCCTCGCTCGGCCATCGTCTGGGCATACAGGCCCGACGACTGCTCCTTCACCGCACCGAATGGCCCGCCGATCGCAATCGCGGGCTGCAGGCGGTCGCCGCGGTTCTTGGGCAGATAGAGGTCGGCGGCGATCGTGATGCCGTAGCGGTTCGTGAAGGTCACCTTCTGATGGTCGACCTTGTCGCTCTTCGGGAAGGTTTTGTCCCAGCCCTGCGTCAATTGCATGGTTGTTCCTTTTGTTCGTGGTCTGCGCGAAGGCTGGCTGCGCGCCGGCAAAGGCAATCGCTGCGGTGGCGAGCACGCCTCTGAGAATGAGGTTCCGCCGGCTCACTGCCCTGCGGGTGGTGAAAGAGTGTTGCATGATTTTCTCCGAGTTCAGTTAGCCGCCGTGCCGGCGGTGCGACGCGCGAAACCATTGACCAGCGGATAAGATTTGGATGAGGCGAACACCGCGATCAGCGCGGACGAAATCAGCAGCGCGGCGCTGCGAGGAACGTGGTCTGATAGCCCCAGCCGTCGAACAGCATCCCGCCCAGGGCGGCGCCGAGCGTGATCGCGAGTTGGATCACTGCCACCTCCGCCCGCCGTGGAGCGCACGACTACGGGTCCATCTGCTTCGATGTAAGTCTGGGCCTTATCCATGACCCGACATTAGGGCTTTCTCATCGTGCTGATTAGACCTTACGATCCGCATGCAGCTGTGAGCTAAATTCAAAGATGAATCGCGAAAACATGGCAGATCTGGTCGCGTTCCTTGCAGTAGCGAGGGAAGGCAGCTTTACACGGGCGGCCGCAAAGCTCGGTGTTTCCCCGTCTGCGCTGAGCCATACTATCCGCAAGCTGGAGGAGCGCCTCGGCGTGCGTCTGCTCACGCGGACGAGCCGAAGCCTTTCGACCACGGAGCCGGGCGAGCGCCTGTTGAAGCGGGTAGGTCCGCACTTCGATCAGGTGTCGGCGGAACTCGATGGTCTGATCGAGCTACGCGACAAGCCAGCAGGGACCCTGCGCATCACCACCGGCGATCAGCCCGCCGAGTCCATTTTGCTGCCAGCCTTGGCCAAACTCTTGCCGCTCTATCCGGACTTAACGGTCGAGTTGACCGTCGATAATGGCTTCGTGGATATCGTTGCCGAGCGTTTCGATGCTGGCGTTCGCCTGGGTGAGACACTGGCCCAAGACATGGTGGCTTTGAGGATTGGGCCCGAGATGCAGATGGCGGTCGCTGCCTCGCCAGCATATTTCGCGGCAACCGGATCGCCGCGCACGCCGGATGAACTTGCCAGCCACAACTGCATCAATCTTCGCCATCAGGCCAAGGGCGGAATATCGGTCTGGGATCTTGAGAAGGACGGTCGGGCCGTGAATGTGCGGGTCGAGGGGCAGTTTGTGGTCAACGACATCGCCCTGGTCCGGCAGGCGGCCATTGATGGCCTAGGTTTGTGTTACCTGCCGAAGGACTACCTACAAAGTGGGTTGGACGCTGGAGAGCTCGTGCAGGTGCTAGAAGATTGGTGCCCGCCGTTCCCTGGCTATCACCTCTACTATCCAAGTCGTCGGCAGCAGTCCCCGGCGCTGGCAGCCTTCATCGCAGCCGTGCGGTATCGGGATTGAAAAAGGTCCATCTCCCCAGCGCATTGGCGACAGGCGTTCGACTGCTTTCAGTTTGCTAGAAAGCTTGGCTCAACGACTGATATTGGGCGTATTGTGTTGAAAAATTCCGGAAGGGGTCGGTTGAATTTGGCGCGCCCGGAGAGATTCGAACTCCCGACCACTCGGTTCGAAGCCGAGTACTCTATCCAACTGAGCTACGGGCGCGGCGGGGCGGATTCTAGCAGGTCACGACGGGCGCAAATCGCGATCAGCTCTTGCCCGCATCCTCGCCCTCGAAATAATCGACCGACTCCTGGTCCTTGATCAGCTTCCTGACCCACATGCCATTGGGCCACGTCGTGGGATCCGGCATGGCGCCGAACGCGAATTTTTTCGAGTCCGGATAGCCGATGATGTCCGTGGTGCTCTGATTCGAGAACGACAGATATTGCAGCGGCTGATTGCCGGTATTCGTCAGCGTGTGCGCGTGATCCGGCCCGGCGGGAAATGCGCAGTAGTCGCCCTGACGCACGGCCACCTTGTCCTTTCCCAGACGCAACTCGCCGCTGCCCGAAAGGATGTACAGCCCTTCCTCGATGCCCGTGTGCCAGTGGTAAGGGAACGACGTCTTCCCGGGCTGCAGCTCCATCCAGTTGAAGCCGATTTCACGCGCGCCGGCCGGCGAACCGAGGCGCTTGCTGCGCGCGCCGAAGCGGCCTTTGATTCGCTCCATGGGCTCGACTTCATCGATGTTCACCACTTGCGGATGTCTTCGGCTGGCCATGGCATGCTCCTTGTGACGGCGAAATATCTGGCGACCCGGCGCGCATTGTCAATGAGGCCGGAAGCCGCACGATTCTTGCTGACGCGGCATCGTGCTCGTCGAGACCGCGATCGCGAAATGGAAGCTGCAGCGCCGCGTCCACGGCACGCAACCCGTAGCCGAATGGCTGCGCCAACGACCTCGGTTTGTTCTCGGAAAAGTTTCTGCCGCACACTCGCGAGCTGCTCGGGAATTTTCCGCAGGGACTCACGCACCTCGCGCAGGTGAGCGCGGTGCTCGCAATCGCTGCAAACAGCGCTGTTTGAGTTGAAAACTGTTTGCGTTTGGAGACGTTGCCATCCTGCGTCACGTTGAGATGTATTTTTTCCGGTGCTACAGATGACCCCGCACACACGCGAAGCTTGCGCGTGCTCGAAGGGGGTTTCTCATGATCACGACGACATCCGTGCGATCGTTGCGTATCGCGGCGATCAGTTCTCTGGTCTTTTCCAGCCTGTGCTTCGTGACTGCCGCCGATGCGGGCAGGCCGCGCTTCAACCACAGCGGGAGAATGCAGGTCGAGCGGACGCAGGATGATGCCTTGCAGCGGTCCACGCGTCCCGTCCTGACCGAAGCGCTCACCGGGTTCGACAACCGCACCAACGGGTTCAGCTGGCAGGGCCCGCCATTCGAATTCCTGAACGAAGACAACGTCGTGCCGCTGCGCTCGTACAACGACAACCGCTTCGTCTTCGAGGAAGTGGAGACTGCCGACGACGGCCTGGGCCCCACCTACAATGCGCAATCCTGTCGCGAGTGCCACCAGAACGTGGTGACCGGAGGCGCGAGCCAGGTCGCCGAGCACCGCACGGGCAGGGCGGATGTCAGCGGATTCTTCGAGTCTCTGGGCGGCTCGCTTATCCAGTCGCGCGGCACGCATCCAGATGTCATGGAGCGCGTGGCGTTCGAGGATGACGTGCGCACGTTCCGCATCTCGACCAATACCCTGGGCAATGGCTACGTGGAATGCGTTGCGAACGAAACGCTGCTCGCGCTTCGCGACGCGCAGCCGGCGGAGATTCGCGGTACCGCGCTCATGGTGCCGGTACTCGAAGGTGACGGCAGTGCGCGGCTCGGCCGGTTCGGGTGGAAGAACCAGCACGCAAGCCTGGAGTCGTTCGCCGCGGATGCGTATCTCAACGAGATGGGCGTCACCAGCCCGTTGTTCGAGGACGAGAACACATCGAGCGGCCGCTTCGTCGGCTTCGGCACGCCTTACGACAAGGTGGCGGAGCCCGAGGACGATGGCGTGGATCTCAAGGCCTTCGCGAATTTCATGCGCGCCACCAAGGCTCCGCCGCGAGGGGCCATCACCGAGGACGTCAAGTCTGGCGCGACGATCTTCAGCACGATTGGCTGTGCGGCTTGCCACACACCCAGCATCACGACCGCGCGCCCCGGCACTCGCATCAATGGTGGCGCGTTCGTCGTGCCGGTCGCTCTCGGCAACAAGGTGATCCACCCGTACAGCGACTATCTGCTGCACGATGTGGGAACGGGCGACGGGATTCCGGTCCTGCCTGGCCCCGAATATGCGGCCACCAGCAAGCAGATCCGTACCGCACCGTTGTGGGCGCTGAGAACGCGCAACCGTCTCATGCATGACGGGCTGTCGTTCACCAAGCAGGAAGCGATCAGGCGGCACACCGCGCAGGCGGAGCCGACCACGCAGCGCTTCGATGCACTGTCGGTTGACGATCAGCGCAAGCTCCTGGCCTTCCTCGATTCGCTTTAGGGGCCGGCATGGCAGAATGGGCTCCTCATCATGAGGAGCCCACATGCCTGCGTCCCGATTTCCCCTGGCCCTTGCGCTGCTCGTGAGTGTCGCCGCCATGGCCGCTGACGACGACCCGTTCCTGTGGCTGGAGGACATCGAGGGTGACAAGGCGCTCGAGTGGGTGCGCGCGCAGAACGACCGCTCGCTCGGGGAATTGACCAAGGACGAGCGCTACCAGGGCTTCTACGATGCGGCGGTGGCCATCGCGGAAGACAAGAGCCGCATTCCCATGGGAACGCTGCGCGACGGCTGGCTCTACAACTTCTGGCAGGACGAGACGAACGTGCGCGGCCTCTGGCGGCGTGCCACTCTGGATTCGTACAAGACACCGACCCCTGAGTGGCAGACGCTGCTCGATGTGGACGCCCTGGCCAAGAGCGAAGGCCGCAACTGGGTGTTCAAGGGCGTCACCTGCCTCCCACCGCAAGGCCGGCTGTGCCTGGTGGAGCTTTCCGACGGCGGCAAGGACGCATCGGTGCGTCGTGAATTCAACGTCGAGTCGCGCGCTTTCGTCGAGAACGGCTTTTCGCTGCCTGAAGCAAAGTCCGACGTCGAGTGGAAGGATGCGAACACCCTGCTGCTTGGCACGAACTGGGGCCTGGGCACGGTGACTGAATCCGGCTACCCCTTCATCGTCAAGCAATGGGCTCGCGGCACACCGCTGGCCGAGGCCAAAGAGGTGTACAGGGGTAAGCCTACCGACGTCGCGGTCGCGCCGTTTGCGATCGAGGGGGCGAGCGGCGAGAGGCTCGTGGGTGTCGTGCAGGCGGAAACCTTCTTCACCGCCAGCTACTGGACATTCGGCGTGGATGGCGGGCTCGCCCGAATCACGCTGCCGCCGAAAGTACAGCCGCACGCGCTGTACAGAGGCCAGTTCGTATTCGACATCAAGCAGGACTGGTCGTCAGGCGGCAAGTCGTGGCCGAGCGGCACGCTGATGTCCATGCCCGTTTCGGACGTAGCGAGCGAAGCGCCCGCGCTCAATTTGCTGTTCACGCCAGGGCCGAGGGACTCCATCGATGCGGTCGCGGGAACGCGCTCGGGAATACTGGTCGCCAGCTATTCGAACGTGCGTGGCCGCTTGTTGAGATTCAGCCTCTCCCACGGCCGCTGGACGTTCACGCCCGTGCCGCTGCCCGACAACGGTGCCATCGACATCGTCAGCACCGACGCGGCTGCGGATGCGGCCTTCGTCGGTTATCAGGACTTCCTGCAACCCACGACGCTTTATGCCGTAGATGTCGCTGCCAACGCCGCCGCGGCCAGCAAGAGCCTGCCGGCGAAGTTCGATGCGAGCCGCTACGTAACCGAGCAGCTCGAGGCGACCTCGCGTGACGGCACCAAGGTACCGTATTTCGTGGTGCGCTCGAAATCGTTCACCGCCGATGGCACGGCACCCACGCTGCTCTATGCCTACGGCGGCTTCCAGGTTTCCGAGCTGCCGTTCTATTCGGCGGTCATCGGGCAGCTCTGGCTCGATCGCGGTGGCGTCTACGTGCTCGCCAACATCCGCGGCGGCGGTGAGTTCGGCCCCGCGTGGCACGAGGCGGGTCTCGAAGACCCATCGCCAGGTGGTCTACGACGATTTCATCGCGGTGGCCGAAGATCTGATCGAGCGCAAGGTCACCTCGCCGCGCCGGCTCGGTATCCAGGGAGGCTCGAACGGTGGACTGCTGATGGGCGTGATGCTCACGCAGCGGCCGGAGCTATTCAACGCGGTGGTGGTGCAAGTCCCGCTGCTGGACATGCTCCGCTATCACAAGCTGCTCGCCGGCGCTTCGTGGGTGGACGAGTACGGCTCGCCGGATGTTCCGGACGAGCGCGCATGGCTCGAGAAGTTCTCGCCTTATCAGAATCTCAGGAAGCGCGACGACTTCCCGGTGCCCTTCATACTGACTTCGACCAAGGACGACCGGGTTCACCCCGGCCACGCGCGCAAGTACGCGGCGAAGATGGAAAGCCTCGGTATGCCTTTCCTATATTACGAGAACATCGAGGGCGGGCATTCGGCTGCTGCCAACCTGCGTGAGCGTGCCAAGCGCCAGGCGCTCGAATTCACGTACCTGTCGCGGAGGCTGGTGGATTCCCCGGCGCCCTGAGTTTCGCGCTACGTGCCGCTTCGACTCATGGCCACGGCGCGTGACCATTCGCCGAGCCGCTGGCTCGCCGTTTCGCGACTTATCGCGCGGCTCGAAGCGGCGATCCTCCTGCCATTTCTGCGTGAGCTCGTCGGTGGATTTCCAGAAACCCGTTGCCAGGCCCGCGAGGTAGGCGGCGCCGAGTGCTGTGGTTTCCGTGATCTTTGGCCGCACCACCGGCACGCCGAGCAGGTCGGCCTGGAACTGCATCAGCAGATTGTTCGTCGTCGCGCCCCCGTCCACTCTCAATTCGAGCAGGGGCTGCGCCGCATCGCTCTGCATCGCAATCAACAGCTCGGCGCTCTGGAATGCGATGGCTTCGAGCGCTGCCCGCGCGATGTGCGCGCGTGTGCTGCCGCGTGACAAACCAACAATTGTGCCCCGCACGTGCGGATCCCAATGCGGACTGCCGAGGCCGGTGAACGCGGGAACGAAGCAGACTCCGTCAGTGTCCGGCACGCTCGCGGCGAGGGCTTCGACGTCGCTGGAGCGTTCGATGATGCCCAGACCATCGCGCAGCCACTGCACGACGGCGCCTCCTACGAACACGCTGCCCTCCAGCGCGTAGTGAAGGGCATCGCGCTTCCAGGCGACTGTCGTCAGCAGCCGGTGCTTCGATGCGAGCGCAGTTCTGCCTGTGTTCATGAGCAGGAAGCAGCCGGTTCCGTACGTGTTCTTGGCCATGCCGGGCGTGAAGCAGGTCTGGCCGAAGAGCGCCGCCTGCTGGTCGCCGGCAATTCCCGTCAGCGGAACATCGCGGCCGTGGATGTTTGCCGACAACGCCGCGCCGCTTGACGCCACCACCTCCGGCAGGCACGCGCGGGGCACTCGCAGCATCTCGAGCAATTCATCGTCCCACTCGCCCGTATGAATGTTGAACAGCAGAGTGCGGCTGGCATTGGTCGCATCGGTGACGTGCGATTTTCCGCCGGACAACTGCCACGCGAGCCAGCTGTCGATCGTGCCGAAGCACAGTTCGCCGCGCTCCGCGCGACTTCGCGCGCCGGCAGTGGCTATCCAGCAGCCACGCGACTTTCGTGCCGGAGAAGTACGGGTCGATGAGCAGCCCGGTACGCCTGGAGATCTCGGGCTCTAGCCCCGCGGCTTGCAGGCGCGCGCAATCGGGCGCGGTGCGCCTGTCCTGCCACACTATCGCGCGAGCGAGAGGCTCGCCCGTGCGGCGATCCCAGAGCAGCGACGGTTTCCCGCTGATTTGAAATACCGACGGCGGCGATGTCGGTAGGGGCGGCGCGCGCCTTGGCAAGCACACCCGCAATGGTCTCCGACTGGCTGGCCCAGATCTCGCGCGCATCGTGCTCGACCCAACCGGATTGCGGGAAATATTGTGGAAACTCGCGCTGCGCCATCGCGACGGCGTTGCCGGCGTGGTCGAAGAGTATGGATCGCGAACTGGTGGTGCCTTGATCGAGTGCCAGGATGAATCGCGACATGTCATGGTCTCCGTGCGAGCCAGGCGTCGAGCCGAGCTTCGGCATTGGCTGGCATGTGCAGGCCGAGCTTGCTCCGTCGCCAGAGGATGTCCTGCGCGGTGCGCGCCCATTCTTCCGCCCGAAGGTAATCGATCTCGCGCGAGAAGAGCCCGGGCAACACTTCTTCGCCCAGGTCCTGCGCGCTGCCGATCAATCGCTCGATGCGCGTTCCGTACGCACGGGCATACCGCGTGCGCAGCGAAGCCGGAAGCCAAGGGTAGCGACGCTCGAGCGTGCGCAGGAATGCCGCGAATCCCGCAGGCTGTGCGCCGCTGCGCAGGCCTCCGTGCGACAGGTCTCCGCCGGGGAGGAAGGCGCTTTTGGTCCACGGCTTGCCGCGCGCGCCGAGGCGCGCTTCGAGCTTGTCGACGGCAGTTTCGGCCAGCTTGCGATACGTGGTGATCTTGCCGCCGAAGACGGAGAGCAAAGGCAATGGATGCTCGTCCAGCTCGAGAGAATAGTCACGTGTGACATTCGAGGCCTTGCCGCTGTGGTCGTCGAGGAGCGGCCGCACTCCGCTGTAGGTCCACACGATGTTGGCTGGCGAGATCTGCCGCTCGAAGTAGCGATTCACCGTCGCGCACAGGTACTCGATTTCCGCGGACTCGATCCGCACCTGTGCGGGGTCGTCGTGAAAGTCGACGTCGGTTGTGCCGATGAGCGTGAACGCTTCCTCGTAGGGGATGGCGAAGACGATGCGGCGGTCGATGTTCTGAAAGATGTAGGCGAACCGATGCGCAAAAAGCTGCGGCACCACGATGTGACTGCCCTTCACCAGACGCACCGCGTGCGAAGCCTAGACGGGGGTCGAATCGCGCAGGAACTCGCTCGCCCACGGGCCAGTGGCGTTCACTATCGCCCGCGCGGTGACTTCCCTGCGTTTTGCGCCCTCGCTGAGCAACACTTGCCAGATGCCGTCGCGCGCCGTCACCTGGTCACAGCGAGTACGGGTGAGGATGACCGCGCCGCGGTCCGCTGCGTCCCTTGCGTTCAGCACGACCAGCCGCGCATCGTCCGTCCAACCGTCCGAATAGATGAAGCCGCGTTTGAACTGCGATTGCAGCGGAGCGCCCGCCGGATGAGAGCGCAGATTCAATGGAGCGGAGGCGGCAAGGCGGCGCCGCTTGGCGAGATGATCGTAGAGGAAGAGGCCCGCGCGGATCATCCACATCGGCCGCAGGTGCGCGTCATGCGGCATCACGAAGCGCAGTGGCCACATGATATGGGGCGCAGCGGCGAGCAGGACTTCGCGCTCCTCCAGCGCCTTGCGCACAAGGGCGAAATGAAAGCCTTCGAGGTAGCGAAGGCCGCCGTGAATCAGCTTGGTGCTGGCGGACGACGTATGTGAAGCGAGATCGTGCTGCTCGCAAAGCAGGACGGAGAATCCACGCCCCGCAGCATCACGTGCTATGCCTGTACCGTTGACGCCACCGCCCACGACCAGCAGGTCATAGTTCTCACGGTGCGCAGGCACGTCGGGTTCCACGGCGCGCATCTTGCCATGTGCGGAAAAACCGGCCAACGTTGCGCACATGAGCAAGCACCCTCGACGCTCGCTGCTGATCGCACTCGCGGCCCTGGCGGTCGCGGCAATCGTGATCCTCGGGCGCGATGCGCTGCTGAAGCGCCTGCCGCATGCAGGGGATGCGCGCCCGCGCGAGCTGGTGGCTGGCGTGAAGGGAATTCAGCAGCCCCGCGCCACGCCTGAGCAAGAGCGTATCAATGCCATCGCGCTGAAATCGGCCGCTGACTACGCAGCGTCGCACGAATCGCACGCCCTCATCGTCACGCGTCATGGCCACCTGGTATTCGAGCAATACTGGAAGGGAAGCGCATCCGACACCGTCGTGGACGCCGGCGCGTTCGCGCGTACGGTGGCCGCGATGGCGGTGGGAGCGGCTATCGACGACGGTCGCATTGCCTCCATTGACGACGTCGTTCCCTCGCACGCGGCAGCCCCGGTCGGCGGCGCGGGGACAGCGACGATTCGTCAGGTGCTCGAAAGCGACGATGTGCAACCGCTCGCGCAACTCATCGAGCAGGCAACCGGCCGTCGTTACGCAGCGTTCGTGTCGCGAAAGATCTGGAGGCGCCTGTCTGCGGGTGACGCATGGGTCGTGCTCGACAAGCCAGCGGGCGTGGCGCGCCTTGATTGTTGTTTCTTCGCGCGCCAGGGTGACTGGATGCGCATCGCGCAGCTGCTCCTCAACGATGGCGTGTACCAGGGCTCGCGAATTCTTCCGCGTGGCTGGGCTGAGCAGATGGCCGCGCCTTCGCGCCGCGACCCCGCGGCCGGATTCCAATTGCAGCTCGGCATCCCGCGAGATGGGTTCTATCTGGCGGGCGAGGGGAAGAATCGCCTGTGGCTGATTCCTTCGCTCAACGTCGCAATCCTGCGCCTTGGCGCTGAGCCCATGGACTGGGATGAAGGGCGAATCCCCGGGCTGATCGTGGCGGG
The DNA here is from genome assembly GCA_963759725.1 of uncultured Gammaproteobacteria bacterium. GTDB lineage: Bacteria > Pseudomonadota > Gammaproteobacteria > Steroidobacterales > Steroidobacteraceae > CAVXAE01. The sequence continues at coordinate 1,311,981 of CAVXAE010000001.1, forward strand.
AATCGAGGATCGGCCGGCGCCCGCGCAATCAACCGAAACGGACCTCTCGAAGCTCGTGCCGCACCACTGAGCGGTCAGAGGGAGATCTCGGTCTCGAATATTGCGACGGCCTGGCCAATGATCCACACGCCGTCGATGACGCCGTCCTTCACTTCGAGCTCCACCTCGACGCGGCCGGGGCGATGCAGGAAATGCCCCTGGTTGCCGCTGAAAGTGACGCGCGGCTTGTCGAGCTTGATGAGCCCGTGTTCCGCGAGATAGACACCGAGGAGCCCGTGCGCGTTACCGCTCACCGGGTCTTCCGGAATGCCGAGAGCAGGGCAGAACATCCGTGACTCCGTCAGGAAGTCGTCCGCCTGCGCCCCGCGCGTGAACACGAAGTAGCCGGGCGCTCCAAGCTGCGCAGACAGCGTGGTGAGCCGCGTCGGATCCGGCTTCAGTTGTTTGAGCTGCTCGGCACTGCGCACGCCCACGATCAATCGCGCACTCCCCGAGCCTACGATGCGCATTGGGCATCGCGGGTCGACGTCGTCAGTGGCCAGCGCGAGAGCGTCGAGCACGGCGAGGTGCTCACGGGCGTTCAATTCGCGCCCTACCGGCGGACGCTTCTGCCGAACGGCGATGCGCCGCTCTTCGCCAGACCCGCGCATCTCGACGTCTACGATGCCGGCCTTGGATTTCTGCCGCAGCCTCTCCAGCGCGCCGCGCCGGCGTGACAGCACGAAATGCGCCGCGACGGTTGCGTGCCCGACGAAGCCTGCTTCCATGCGCGGCGTGAAGAACCTGACGCGCATGTCGTGGTCGTCGCCATCACGCTCCAGGATGAAGGCCGTGTCGGCGTTGTTGAGCTCGCGTGCGATGGCGAGCATCTCGGCGTCGGATAGGCCATCTGCATTGAGAACGACTCCCGCGGGGTTGCCCGTAAAGGGCGTGCGGGTGAAGGCGTCGACCTGGTGAATCTGGATTCGGCGTGTCACGGGGGCGATTCTAATCGCATCTTGCAATTGCGGCGTCCCCGCCTAACATACGCCCTCCGAAAACCTTGGGGTGGTCTGGTTAGCGCCCTCGCGGCCGTTAAGACAAAGACCTGAGATGCCGGTGATGCCGGCGAACCCGTTGAACCTGATCCGGTTAATACCGGCGTAGGGAGCAGGTACATGCGCTCGATATTCCGCTTTTGCGTCTGTTTCGTGCCGCTTTGCGCGGCGTCGCTCGCCCGTGGGTCGGAGGAAGAACCAGAAGAGGTGGTCGTGCAGGCCAGCCTGAGAGGCGAGGCAATGGACGAACTGCCCATGAGCGCCACCGTACTGAGCGGTCGCGAGCTCGAAATGGCGGGCCTGCAGCACTTCGGCGACGTGCTCGGGCTCGTGCCCAACCTCAACTGGTCCGCAGGCACCTCGCGCCCGCGTTACTTTCAGCTGCGCGGCATTGGCGAGCTCGAGCAATTCCAGGGCGCGCCGAATTCCTCGGTGGGATTCTTGATCGACGACATCGACTTCTCCGGCATCGGGATGCCGGCGACGCTGTTCGATGTGTCGCAGGTCGAAGTGTTGCGGGGTCCGCAAGGCACCTCATATGGCGCCAACGCGCTGGCCGGGTTGATCAGCGTGCACACTCGCGAGCCAACTCGCGATCCCGAGCTGCGCATCGAGGCAACGGCGGGAGATTACGATACACGCGGTGTCGGCGCAGTCGTCGGCGGCGCGCTGGGAAACTCGCAGACGGCGGCCTATCGGCTGGTCGCGCAGCAGTATTCCAGCGACGGATTCCGCCACAATGAATTTCTCCGCCGCGACGACACCATGGGCTACGACGAGTTGAGCCTGCGCGGCCGGATCGCGTGGCAGCCCTCCGATGATCTGAAGCTCGATTTCACCACGCTGTACGTGAACCTGGACAACGGCTACGACGCATTCGCGCTCGACAATTCGCTGCACTACGCATTCCGATAAGCCGGGTCGCGACGCGCAGCGCTCCCTCGGTCTTGCGACACGCGCGCAGTACACAGGCTTCAGCCGATATGTCGTACGTAGCACGACCACGTTTGCGAACTCCGATATCGACTACTCCTTCGACGGCGATTGGGGGAATGACGCGGAGTGGGGAGTCTTCGGGCCGTATGACTACACGTCGAGCTTTGCGCGCAACCGCAAGACCTGGAGCGAGGATCTGCGCGCCGTGTCGATCCCGGGTGAAGAGATCGGCGGGCGCGCCGCGTGGGTTGCAGGGCTTTACGCACTGCATGCCACGGAGACGAACGATCAGCTGGATCTATACAACGGCGCTGCTGCAGCGCAGTTGTCCAGCCGTTATGAGTCGACCAATCTCGCTGCATACGCCGAGGTCGACATCGAGTTGACGGATCGCTCGAAGCTTTCGCGTCGGCGGGCGCATCGAGCATCGCGCGGCCGACTATGCGGATTCGAACGACGTCGCTTTCAACCCCGCAGAGACGATGGTCGGCGGGCATGTCTCGTTGCAACGCGCCCTGCATCAGGGTGGCGTGTGGTACGCAACGCTGGCGCGCGGCTACAAGGCGGGGGGATTCAACATTGGAACCGCATTGCCCGAGGCACGGCGCACATATGGCGCGGAATACCTGTGGAACCTGGAAACGGGCGTGAAGACTTCGTTCGCCGATGGGCGCGTGTCCACGGAAACCGCCTTGTTCTACATGCGGCGCGCCGATCGAGCAGGTGAGCACTTCGTTCCAGCTCAGGCCCGGTGATCCGCTGAGCTTTGTCTTCATCACGGACAACGCGGCGCGCGGCGAGAACTACGGCCTTGAATCATCCGTCAGCTGGCAGCCCTCGCCGGGGCTGGAGCTCGGCGGCAATCTGGGCGTGCTCGAGACACGCTATATCGGCTACCGCTTCGACGAAAATCGCGATCTCGACGGGCGTGAGCAGGCCCATGCGCCGCAGTACCAGCTGGCCCTCTCGGCGCAGTATCGCCATCCCGCCGGGCTGCTCGCGCGGCTCGATACCCAGAGGGTCGACGATTTCTATTTCGATACGAGCCACGATGAGCGCGCACCTGCGCGTACGGTGGTGAATCTCAAGCTGGGGTTCGAGCGCGAGCGCTGGGCGGCCTACCTGTGGGCGCGTAACCTGTTCGACGAGAATTATGCCGTGCGTGGATTCTTCTTCAGCAACGAGCCGCCCGACTTCGCGACGCCCAGGCGGTATGTGCAGCCGGGCGATCCGCGCCAGGTGGGCGTCACCTTCAACTATTCCTTCCGGTGAGCATCATGGAAATCGGTGTCGAGATCAGCCTTTACCCGCTGAATGCGAACTTCATCCCGCCCATCCAGGATTTCATCGACCGCCTCAATGCCGACGGGCGGCTCAAGGTGGTCACCAACAGCATGAGCACCCAGGTCTTCGGTCGGTACGAGGACGTCTTCGGCGCCCTTACGCGCGAAATCCGTGAGACGTTTACGCAGAACGACAAGGCTGTGTTCGTCATGAAGGTGCTCGGGCCGCTGGCTGGCGCAGGCGCTTGATCGACGGGTTTCTCGACGGCCTTGGCAGTGCGTCGCCCGCCGAGAGGATCTCCGTAGCGTTCGGGCTCGCATACGCGCTGCTCGCGGCGCTGCGCAGTCGCTGGTGCTGGGTCGCGGGCGGAATCAGCTCGGCAATCGCGGTTCTTCTGTTCGCGCGCGCCCACCTTCCCATGCAGGCGACGCTGAACGCCTACTACGTCGCAATGTCCTTCTACGGCTTCTGGCGCTGGTCGGCTGCACACGGAGGCCCCGCGCTGGTCATCGGCTGGTGGCCGATGCGTTCACATCTGATTGCGTGGCTGGCGATACTCGTGGCGAGCCTGCTCTCCGCGAAGTGGCTCGCCGAGGAGACGGGCGCCGCCTGGCCATTCCTCGATTCCGCGACGACCTGGGCAAGCCTGCTCGCCACATGGCTGGTGGCACGCATGCGCATCGAGAACTGGCTCTATTGGATGGCCATCGATTCCGTGCTCGTGTTCCTCACGGCCAAGCAGGGCCTCACGTTCTTCACCGTGCTCTACGGGGCCTATCTCTTCACATCCCTGTTCGGATTCTTCTCGTGGACCCGCAAACGAGCGGCGCCGGCGCCGGCGGCCTGATCCCGCCCGAGGCGCTGGCGCGAGTGCCGGGCTTCTCGCCGGCTGCCCGCGTCCGAACGCTCACGGGCGGCACGGTCAATCGAAGCTTCAGGATCGAGACCCATGCGGGCCGCTTTCTTCTGCGATTGCATGCAACGGCGGGGCTCGCTCTCGGCGCCGATCACGAGCGGGAGGCTCATCTGCAGGAAGCGGCCGCCGCGGCGGGCCTCGCGCCCCGCCTTGTGTATGCCGATCCGCGGCATCGATTCGCCATCAGCGAGTTTCTCGCCGGGCGAGTGTGGAGTCCTGCGGATTTCGCCGAGCCAGGCCAGATCGACAAGCTTGGCGCGACACTGCGCCGTGTACACGAGGTCATGCCGCCGATCGCCGCGCCATTCGATCTGCCGGCCCTGCTGCGGGGATTCGCGGAAAAGGTCAGCAATGCCGCAGCCGATGAGCGGAGCTCCATCGTCCAGTTGATGGAACGGGCCCGCCGCAGTCTCGCCGCGGCCGGCAGTGAAACCCGCCCCTCGACACTTTTCCACAGCGATCCGCATCATTCCAACCTGATCGAGCTCGACGACGGCAGGCTGCTGCTGATCGACTGGGAATACGCCGCCGTCGGCGACCCGCTGTTTGATGTCGCCTGCGTGCTGGCTTATTACCCGGTGGCAGCGCCTCATGCTTTGCGGTTATTGCAGGCGGCGGGGCTCGCCGAGCAGGCGACATCCGCAATGCTCGAGCACGAAGTCTGGCTCTATTCGCTGCTCGGGTATCTGTGGTACCGGGCCCGCCGGCTCGAGGTATGCGGCACCGACGCCGAGCTGGCTGTTGAACGCTCCATGCGCGACCGGCTGCGCTAGTGCAAAGGCAGCTGCGACGCTGGCGTCCGAGTGCCAACCCCGGCAGACTAACCGGCCCTGAAAAAGCCGGTTGGAGAGGTGCATGGCCCTGATGCGAGTCGTGGATCGGGATGGCGTCGAGCACGAGGTGGAAGCCCGTACCGGCCTGAAGGTCATGGAGAATCTGCGTGAGCTGGACTATGGCGTCGCGGCAATCTGCGGCGGCATGTGCTCGTGCGCCACCTGCCATGTATATGTCGATCCCGAATGGGGTTCGAAGCTGCCCGCTGCAATGTCAGACGAGCGCGAGCTGCTGGCTGAGCTGTCGCACTACGAGGCGGAACGCTCGCGCCTGTCCTGCCAGCTCGAATTCACACCGGCTCTCGCCGGCCTGCGCGTGACCATCGCGCCCGACGAATGAAAGAGATCACATGTCCACGTCCACGGTAGAAGTTGAAACACGGGGCGCGGTGGCGCTCATCACGCTCAATCGTCCAGACAACGGCAATGCGCTCAGCCTGCAGGTGGCCATGGACCTGCTTGCCGCCGGCCTCACCTGCGCGCGCAATTCCACCGTGAGGGCAGTGGTTCTCACGGGCGCGGGCAAGAATTTCTGCTTCGGCGGCGATCTGCGCGCGGCCATGAGCAAGGGCACGGGCGCCGACGCCTACCTGCGCGAATTGACCGCTTACCTGCACACCGCCATCACGCAGTTCGTGCGGATTGATGCGCCCGTGATCGCAGCAGTCAACGGCACTGCGGCCGGCGCCGGCCTCGGGCTCGTGCTGACGTCGGATCTCGCCGTGTGCGGCACGGGCTCGAAATTCACCTCGGCCTACACGGGAGTGGGACTGACCCCGGATGCGGGAACGTCTTTCATGCTGCCGCGCTGTGTGGGCGCCAAGCGCGCCATGGAGCTCATGCTGACGAATCGTGTGCTCAACGCGCAGGAAGCGCACTCCTGGGGACTGGTCAACGAAGTCGTGAGCGACGGTGAGGTAGTCGCGCGCGCTCTCGCAATCGCCGAGCGTCTTGCCGCGGGAGCAATGCGCGCATTCGGGCGCACCAAGCGGCTCGTCGCCGAATCGCTCGGGCCGCTCGAGCGCCAGATGGTGCTCGAGGCGGAAACCATCGTCGCGCAGTCGAGTGGCGCCGAAGGCCAGGAAGGCGTGATGGCTTTCCTCGAGAAGCGCAAGCCGAGCTTTCCGGCCTGACGGAGCAGCGCGCTTGAACTGGCTGACACTCCTGTTCCTGGTGGCCGCGGTGGTCATCGTGGTGCGCATCTTCGTCAAGCTGCGCGATCTTCGTGGCCAGAAGCAGGACGACTGGGACTCGCGGGTCATCGACAGGTTGCGCAAGCAGGGCTCGGACCCCTTCAAGGAGCATGAGGTCGATTTCTTTTTCGCGCTGCCGAACGATGACTCGTGCCGTGCCGTCAACGCGCACCTCGAGCGCGATGGCTATGCCATCGACATCAAGGCCGCGCCGGAGAGCCCCGAGCTCGCCTTCAGCCTGCATGCGCGCAAGTCGATGCGTCTGTCGGTCCCCGACATGCAGGCATTGAGTCGCCGGTTCAAGGAGCTGGCCGCGGCGCATGGCGGACGCTACGACGGATGGGCCTCGGATGTCGTGAAGGCAACCGACCCGTTGTGAGGTTGGCATGAAGGCGGTGACGACGACCTATCTGCAGATGCTCTCCCCGCAGGAGCTGCGGCCCAGGCAGTCGACCGATCCGCGCTTCGAGATCCGCGAGGCGAGATTCAAGCAATGGCAATACAGCAAGTTCCTGTATTCACTCGTCGGCTCGGCGTGGGAATGGCGGGACAAGCTGTCATGGACCGATGCGCAGTGGGAGGAGTACGCGCATGACGAGGCGTTGCGCACATGCGTCGGCTACTACGATGGGACGCCGGCCGGATACTTCGAGGCGCAGCGCCAACCCGGCGACGACGTGGAGCTCACCCATTTCGGCCTTTCGCCCGCCTTCATCGGGCGCGGCCTCGGCGGTCCGCTGCTGAGCGCGGCGATATCCGAAGCCTGGAAAATGCAGCCGCGCCGCGTCTGGGTGCACACCTGCGATCTCGACCATCCGAGCGCACTGGTCAACTACCAGGCACGTGGATTCAGTGTCTACAAGATGGAGACGAAATGAAAACGGTGAAAGTCGGCTACGCGACCGTGGATGTGTTCACCGAGCATCAGTTTGGTGGCAATCCGCTCGCGGTGGTGTTTGACGCCGGGGAGCTGACCACGCGGCAGATGCAGGCGATCGCCGCCGAATTCAACTATTCCGAGACCACGTTCGTGCTTCCGGCTGAAAAGCCTGGGCATACCGCGCATGTGCGCATCTTCACGCCGCGCGCGGAAATGCCTTTTGCGGGTCATCCAAACGTCGGCACTGCGTTCGCGCTGGCCCGGCGCAAGCCCGAACTGGGCCACTATGGGCGAATGACCTTCGAGGAAGGTGCTGGAATCGTGCCCGTGGAGCTTTTCATGGAGAGCGGGCAGGTCACGGGGGCGGAACTCACGGCGCCGGAGCCGCTTTCGCGACGCTCTACCGCGCAGGCCGAATCGGTAGCGGCCTGCCTCAATCTGGATCCCTCGGCGGTTCTGGGCGCGCGTCACGCGCCCCAGGTGATTTCGGTGGGATTGCCATTCCTGGTCGCAGAGCTTGCTTCGCGCGATGCCTTGCGCCGGGCCCAGCCCAACCTGCCGGCCATGTCGAGGCTCCTTCCGCTCGATGGCGCAGATGCCATCTACATCTATTCGGCGGATGCCGCTGGAAACGAGCCGGATTGCGATATCGCAGCGCGGATGTTCGCGCCTTTCGACGGCATCGTCGAAGATGCCGCGACCGGAAGTGCGACGGCAGCCGCTGCCGCATTGCTGGCGGCGCTTGCACCGGAGCCCGACGCTGAAGTGAAGCTGCGTTTCCTGCAGGGAGTCGACATGGGTCGACCCAGCATGCTCAATGCGCGGGTATTCAAGAAGGGCGGAAAGCTCGGGTCCACTCACGTCGGCGGGCGTTGCGTCCCGGTGATGGAAGGCATTCTCGAGTTGCGCGCCTGAGCGCGGGCTCTTCTACTTCTTTTCAGTCTGTCTGCGCACGGCCTCGGCCGCTGCCGCTATTGCCGCGGGGTCGCCGAGATAGCGGCTGGAATGTCGCCTGAGCTCGGGCGTCAGCTCATAGAGCAAGGGCACACCCGTGGGAATGTTGAGCTCTATGATCTGTGCTTCGGTGAGGCCGTCCAGCATCTTCACCAGCGCGCGCAGGCTGTTGCCGTGCGCGACGATCATCACGTTCCGGCCCGCCGCGAGCAGCGGAGCGATGCGGCCTTCCCAGAATGGAAGCACCCGATCGAGAGTGGTCTTGAGCGACTCGGTGGCGGGCAGTAGGGCCGGGTCAACGTTCGCATAACGGAGGTCGAAGCGCGGATGGCGTTCGTCGTCGTTCGAGAGCGGCGGGGGCGGGATATCGTAGCTGCGCCGCCAGATCTTCACCTGCGCCTCGCCGTGCTTCGCCACGGTCTCCGCCTTGTTGAGGCCTTGCAGCGCGCCATAGTGACGTTCGTTGAGCCGCCACGATTTCTCAACCGGCACCCACATGCGGTCCATTTCATCGAGCATCAGCCACAGCGTGCGGATCGCCCGCTTCAGCACCGAGGTGAAGACGATGTCGATCTCCAGCTTTTCCTTCTGAAGCTCGCGGCCGGCGTTGCGGGCTTCGACCCGCCCCTGATCCGACAGGTCGACGTCATGCCAGCCCGTGAAGCGGTTGTCGACATTCCATGTGCTCTGCCCGTGACGGACGAGGATGAGTTTTCCTGCCATGCTCAATCCGAGAGTTTGCGGACGGCTTCGACGCCGACCGAAAGAGTTGCGAAGTCGCTCGCCCCGGCGGTACGCATGTCGTTGAGCGTGCGCTGCCACTGCGCAAGGTCGTCTCCCGCCGAGCTCACCCACGCGGTGACGCGTGCGTCGGCCGAGCCCCGTTCGTGCCTTGCCAGCACCCGCTCCGTGAGGCGGCGATGGATTCGCAGCGCGCCGTCGCGCAGGCCGCTGCGCGCGATGGCTTGCCACGGGCCGTCGACTTGCAGGCGTTCCACGTGCTCGCGCAGCCAGTCGAGTCCGATGCGGGTGCCCACCTCGAAATAAATACGGGCCACGTCGGCCACGCTTTGCTTGTTTTCGATGGCAAGCTCGACGATATCGAGAGACGCGTTGTGTGCTTCCACGCTCGCAACCCGTGCCGCCAGCGCCGCAGGCACGCCGCTCTCGACCTGCTTCCTGAGGCCCGCTTCGAAGCGTTCCTTCTCGGCGCCCACCAGCAGTTTGGCGATGTTCTCCTCGAGCTCCTGCACGCCGCGCCTGAATTGCGCGACGGCCTCGTTCACATGCAGGCCGCCCTTGTAGCGCGCCAGCAGCCAGTACGTCACATGCCGCAGGAGGCGGCTGGTCTGGTACATCATCTCGTACTGCAGTTTCGCGGTGACGCGGTTGTCGAGCGCTTCGATCTGCGCCCACACCTTGCGCATGTCGAATATCTCGCGCGCCGCCGTGTAGGCTCTGGCGATTTCCGCAGGGCCGCAACCCGTCTCCTCCTGCGCGCGAGCCACGAAGGTCGGCCCCATGCGGTTGACCAGGCTGTTGGTCGTGGCCGTGGCGATGATCTCGCGACGCAGCCGGTGCTTTGGAATCGCACGCGGAAAGCGCTGCGAAACTGGGCCGGGAAAGTAGCGCTGCAGCTCGGAGGAAAGGTAGGGATCCTCCGGCACGTCCGAAGCCAGCAGCAGATTGCTCAGCCAGATCTTGCTGTACGCGAGCATGATCGCGAGCTCCGGCCGCGTCAGGCCGAGGCCGGCCTTGCGCCGCTCGGCAAACTCGTCATCCAGCGGCAGGAACTCCAGCGTGCGATTGAGGACACCGGTGCGCTCGAGCGAACGGATGAGATGCTGGAATTCCGAAAGGCGGGCCGCCGACTGCAGCTCCAGCGTGCTGATGGCCTGGCTCTGCAGGTAGTTGTTGCGCAGCACCAGCGCAGCCACTTCCTTGGTCATGCGCGCCAGCAGCTTGTTGCGCTCGGCACGAGTCAGCTTGCCCGCCTGTAGCAACGTGTTCAACAGGATCTTGATGTTGACTTCGAGGTCCGAGGTGTTGACGCCGCCGGAGTTGTCGATGAAATCCGTGTTGACGCGGCCGCCGCCGAGCGCGTACTCGATGCGTCCGCGCTGTGAAAAGCCGAGATTGCCGCCTTCACCGACCACCTTTGCGCGCAGCTCCTGCCCGTTCAGGCGCACTGCATCGTTGGTCCGGTCGCCCACCTGCGCGTTGGACTCGTCGCTTGCCTTGACGTAGGTGCCGATGCCGCCGTTCCACAGCAGGTCGACCGGCATGCGCAGGATTGCGCGGATCACGTCGTTGGGCGGCAGCGTCGCTGCGTCGAGGCCGAGCATGGCCTGAGCTGCCGGCGACAGGGTGATCGACTTGGCGGAGCGCAGGAAAATGCCGCCGCCGTCGCGAGATGAGCTTGCGGTCGTAGTCGTCCCAGCGTGGAGCGCGGCAGGCTGAACAGGCGCTCGCGCTCCCTGAAGCTCGATGCCGGCGTCCGGCGCCGGGTCGAGAAAGATGTGCTGGTGATTGAAGGCCGCCTGCAGCGCGTGTGCCGCGAGAGCAGCATGCCGTTGCCGAACACGTCGCCCGACATGTCGCCGATGCCCGCGCAGGTGAAGTCCTGCGTCTGAGTGTCCACTCCCATCTCGCGGAAGTGGCGCTTCACGCACTCCCATGCGCCGCGCGCGGTGATGCCCATCTTCTTGTGGTCATAGCCGGCGGAGCCGCCGGATGCGAACGCGTCGCCGAGCCAGAAGCCGTATTCGCCTGAGATCGTGTTGGCGATGTCGGAGAACGTCGCCGTGCCCTTGTCGGCGGCGACCACGAGATAGGCATCGTCGCCGTCGCGTCGCACGACGCGCGGTGGCGGCAACGATGCGTCCGTTGACGATGTTGTCGGTGACATCGAGCAGGCCGCGGATGAAAGTCTGATAGCAGGCGACGCCGTCGGCCGCGATCTCTTCGCGCGAGCCGCCGGCTGGCGGACGCTTCGGCACGAAGCCGCCCTTGGCGCCGACCGGCACGATCACGGTGTTCTTGACGTTCTGCGCCTTCATCAGGCCGAGCACTTCGGTGCGGAAGTCTTCGCGACGATCGGACCAGCGGATGCCACCGCGAGCCACATAGCCCATGCGCAGGTGCACGCCTTCGACTCGCGGGCCGTAGACGAAGATCTCGAACTTCGGGCGCGGCAGCGGCAGGTCGGGAATCTTCTGCGGGTCGAGCTTGAACGAAACGTAGTTCTTCGGTCCCGCCGCCGGCGTCGGGCTGATAGAAATTGGTGCGCAGGGTTGCGCGAACCACGGTGAGGTAAGCGCGCAGGATGCGGTCCTCGTCGAGGCTGGTCACGGCATCGAGGCCGCTGCGGATCGCCGCGATCAGCTTCTCGGCGCGAGCCTCGGAGCGGCCCTTGAGATCCGGATCGAACTGCGCTTCGAACAGGCGCACCAGGCCCTTCGCCACCTCCGCGTTGGAGGCCAGGGTGCGCTCCATGTAAGCCTGGCTGAACGGCACGCCGGTCTGCATGAGATAGCGGCAATACGCGCGGAGTATCACGATCTCGCGCGCCGTGAGGCCTGCCGCGAGCAGCAGCCGGTTGAAACCGTCGTTCTCGATCTCGCCGTGCCAGGCAGCCGCGAAGGCATCCTTGAAAGGAGCCTCGTAACGCTCGATGTCGATGGGCATCCGGTCGCGATGCTCCAGCTCGAAGTCCTGGATCCAGGCGTCGCCGCCATCGGGCCAGGTGAGCTTGTAGGGCCGTTCAGCGATCACCCGCAGGCCGAAATTCTCCAGCATGGGCAGGATGTCGGAAATCGGCACGGGATCGCCCAGCTTCACGACTTTCAGATGCACCCGCGCCGCCTGCTGGCTCGCGGGGCGATAGAGATCGAGGCGCAGTTCCTGCGGCGCCACGCGCAACGCTTCGAGGTTGGCGAGGTCATCGAGCGCCTGCGCAGGCTCTGTCACGGCCTGGTAGTCGGCCGGGAAGGTGCGGTGATAGCGGCTCTCGATCGCCGCGGCCGATTCGGGGTCGCGTCCCTGTGCGAGCACCGTGCGAAGCCGGTCCGTCCAGGTCGTCGTCGCCTCGGAGATGCGCTGCTCGATCGCGGCGGTGTCGATCTTGCGGCGTTCTTCGCGATCCGTGCGCACGACGACGTGCACGCGCGCGTGACTCGAATCCGACAGCTGCACCTGCGTCTCGAGGTTCGTGCCGCCGAAGCTCTCGCGCACGATCTGCTCGATGCGCCAGCGTACCTCGGTGCTGTACCGGTCGCGCGGCACGTAGATCATGCAGGAATAGAAACGGTTGTACGGGTCGCGGCGCACCAACAGGCGCACGGTGCGCCGCTCGTAAAGATTGACGACGCTGCGCGCGATCCGGATCAGGTCGTCGACCGGCGCCTGGAACAACTCATCGCGCGGATAGGTGTCGAGGACGTTGAGCACGGCCTTGCCGTCGTGACTCTGCGGATCGAGGCCAAAGTGGTCGATCACCCGCTCGATCTTCTTGCGCAGCACCGGAATGTCGCGCGGGCTGCCGTGGTAGGCGGTGGAAGTCCACAATCCGAGGAACCGGTGTTCACCTGATACTTCGCCGCGCGATCCAAACGTCTTGACTGCGACGTAATCGAGGTAAGTCGCGCGATGCACCGTCGCCATCGAATTGGCCTTGGTGAGGATCAGCAGTTGCCGCTCTCTGGCCCGCGCGCGCAGATCGCCACGCAGTATGGTCGCGCGTGCCGAGCCACTGCGGCTGTTGCGAAGGATGCCGAGCCCGGTGCGGGGTTCGGGCATCAGCCGGTCTTCGGTCGCGCCGCGCTCCAGGCGATAATGCCGGTAGCCCAGGAACACGAAATGGCGCGCTTCCATCCAGTCGAGCAGATGGCCCGCCTCGATGACTTCTTCGGCCGGCAACGGCGGCGGATCGCTCTTCAGCTGGGCGATGAGGCTGCGCATGCGCTTGCGCATCGGCATCCAGTCTTCCACCGTGACGCGCACGTCGCCGAGCGCGGCTTCGATGTTCGCCTGCAAACGCTCCAGCTGTGCCGGGTCTGCCTGCATGTCGATCAGAAACAACTGCCATGACTCCGATCGCGCGCCTTTCTTCGAGCTGCCGCCATCGATGGAAACGAGACGGTCGCGTCCGTCGCGCTTCGCGGTGAGCACCGGATGCACGATCAGATGCACGGCAACTTCCGCCTGGTGGAACACGACGTTGAGCGAGTCCAGCAGGAATGGCATGTCGTCGGTGACGACCATCACCACGGTATGCGAGGAATCGAAACCGTCGCGTGCGGGATCAGGATTCATGACCTGAACGCGTGCCTCGCCCCGGGCTCGGGCGCCGCTGCCAATCTCCAGGTGGCGGATCGCCATCGCGGCCATGACTTCGGGGGTGCGTTGCGAGAGATCTTCCTCGCCCACTCCGCGGTAGTAATCGCGCAAGAATCGCTTGCGAAGCGCGGCCGGAAGCCCCCCGATGCGGCGCGGCGCGGCGGCGGCGATTCGCTCGATCAGCGCGAGGCGAGCTTCAGGAATACCGTGGAGCTCTTCACTGCCCTGATCCGAGACCTGCGCGTGCATCATCAACTACCTCGTTCGGCATCCTGGACGGGCGCTGCCATTTGGGCGCGCGGATTATACACAGGCGTGTTTCGAGGCCCGCTCCGGAGCTGTGACGGAGGTATCATGCCGACACTGAAAACACGCGCCGCCAAGTGCGCAGTGAGCTGAATCATGAGCAAGGCATATGACAATCCGATGGGTACCGACGGGTTCGAGTTCGTCGAATACACGGCGCCGGACCCGGAGCTGCTGCGCACGCTGTTCGACCGCCTCGGCTTTCCCGTGGTGGCGCGTCATCGCTCCAAGAACGTTACCCGGCATGCGCAGGGCGACATCAATTTCCTGATCAACGCCGAAGTCGACTCGTTCGCGCAGGGCTTTGCGCGCACGCATGGGCCATCCGCCTGCGCGATGGCGTTTCGGGTGAAGGACGCTGCTGCCGCGTATCGGCGTGCGCTCGAGCTCGGCGCGAAGCCGGGCCCGGCTACCGCAGGCCCCATGGAGCTCAACATCCCCTCGATCGAGGGCATCGGCGGTTCTCTCATCTATCTGGTGGATCGCTACGGCAGCAACGGCACGATCTATGACGTTGACTTCAAGCCGGTGGCGCACTCAGCAGGCGCGCACAAGGCCGGCCTTGCCTACATCGATCACCTGACCCACAACGTCATGCGCGGCAACATGGACAAGTGGGCCGGCTTCTATGAAAAGCTGTTCAGTTTCCGCGAGATTCGCTACTTCGACATCGAGGGGAAAAAGACCGGGCTGTTCTCGCGTGCGATGACCAGCCCCTGCGGCAAGATCCGCATCCCCATCAATGAGTCGCAGGACGACAAGAGTCAGATCGAGGAGTACCTGCGCGAATATCACGGCGAGGGCATCCAGCACATTGCGCTCGGCACTACGGACATCTACGCCACGGTGGATGTGCTGCGCGCCAATGGCGTCGCCTTCCAGGACTCTCCCGACACCTACTACGAGGGCGTTGCGGCGCGGGTTCCAGGCCACCGAGAGAGCCTGGAAGAGCTGGCAAAGCGGCGGATACTCATCGACGGCAATGCCCAGAACGGCGACGGGGTGCTGTTGCAGATCTTCACCCAGAACGTCATCGGCCCGATCTTCTTCGAGATCATCCAGCGCAAGGGCAACGAGGGCTTCGGCGAAGGCAATTTTCGCGCGCTGTTCGAATCCATCGAACTCGACCAGATGCGCCGCGGGGTGTTGTGAGGCCGCAGCCGCGAATTTGACAGTCCTTGCGCGGAAGCCGATTATGGTCGGCAAGTCTGTTGCAAACAGGCAACAATCGTTTCGCGCATGGGAGGTTTGTCGATGAAGACGGCACATTCAATGGCCAATGCCATACGGCTCGCGCTCAGCCTTACTGTTGCATTAGTACCACTCTCAATGGCGGTTGCGCAGGAGTCCCAGCCCGCTGCCGACGAGGCCACTGAAGAAGTGGTGATTACCGGCTCGCGCATCGCGCGAGGCTCCGACTTTGACAGCCCCTCGCCCGTGGTCACCGTCGACCGCGATGCCATCCAGAAATCAGGATACGCGAACCTCCAGCAGCTCATGGAGAAAATGCCTTCCAACGGCAACGGCGCCTTCTCCACCCGTGGCAACAACCAGGACTCCACGGCAAACGGCTCATCTTCCATCAGCCTTCGAGGCCTGGGCGCGGATGCGACGCTCGTGCTCGTCAATGGACGCCGGGTCGCCATCAACTCCTTCGCTGAAGGCATCACGACCAACTTCGTCGACATCGACTCGATTCCCGTCGCGGCCATCGAGCGCGTCGAAATCCTGAAGGACGGCTCCTCCGCGATATACGGCTCGGATGCGGTTGCGGGCGTGGTCAACATCATCCTGCGGGACAACTTCCAGGGGTTCGAGACCAGCGTGGGCTATGGCAAGGTCTCGGATGGCCCGTACGACGAGAAGACGGCCTCGCTGATCTGGGGCATGGGTGACGGCGATTCGAACGTCACCATGATCTTCGACTACTTCAAGAACACCACCCTTGCCAACTCGGATCGCGGCCGGCTCGGCTCCGCCAATCAGAGCTCGCGCGGCGGCTTTGACCTGCGTTCGTCACGCGGCTATCCCGGGCGCTTCGCAGTCGATGGTGTGCTGACGATCGATCCGGACTGTCCGGCTGGCAGCATTGCCGACCCAACCTGCGTTTACGATTACGGCCCGTGGAACCTCATCATTCCCGAAGCCGAGCGCTCCGGGCTGATGGTGATGGCGCATCACGATTTCAACGAAAACCTGACGCTGTTCGCCGAATTCGGCGCGCAGCACAACAGCTCGCTGGCGCAAGGCGCGCCGACGCCGCTGGATGAGAGCGCAAACCTCACGATTCCGGTCGATCATCCGGACAGCCCGTTTACCGGCGCCAGCACGCTTGCCATCAGCCGCTATCGCACGGTCGATGCCGGCGGGCGCACCTGGCACATCCAGAACGACAACCTGCGCGCGGTCGTCGGTCTGCGCGGCGGATTCAACGATTGGGACTGGGAAGTCACCGCTCAGCGCGGGCGCAGCGAAACCGACCAGACGGGCGATCGCTCCGACGGCTGGGTACGCACGGATTTCCTGCAGCAGCAGATCAATCTCGGCAACTACAACCCGTTCGGCGGCGTGCAGAACCCGCAGAACGTGATCAACAACATCACGACGAGCCTGGTGCGCCGTGGCAAGTCGCAGCTGACCATGTATGAAGCCTCGATCTCGGGCGATCTGTTCCAGATGCCGGCGGCCCCCGTGCGCATGGCGGCTGGCGTGGAATACCGCGAGGAGAGCGTTTCCGACATTCCGGATGACCAGTTCCAGCGTGGCCTGATCTTCGGCACCGAGGCCGTTTCGGCCAATGGCTCGCGCGACAGCAAGGCGCTGTTCGTCGAATTGTCGGTTCCGCTGCTCAAGAACCTGGAGCTCTCGCTCGCCGGGCGCTACGACGACTACAGCGACTTCGGCAACACGACCAATCCGAAGGTCGCGCTGCGCTGGGCGCCGATCGACACGCTGGCGTTCCGCGGTTCGTGGGGCAAGGGCTTCCGCGCGCCTTCGCTTGCGCAGGTCGGCCTCGGGCCATCGCAGGAGTCGCAGTTCTTCGTCGACAATTACGGTTGCGCGGTGAACCCGGCTTACTGCCCGGCGCTGGACTACAACATCATCTTCTCGGGCAACCCTGACCTCGATGCCGAGAAATCCGAGACCTTCAATTTCGGCGTCGCCTACAAGTCCGGCGGCACCGAGCTGACGGTCGATTACTGGGACATCGAGCAGAAGAACAAGATCGACGAGGCCCCGTTCGGCTTCATCTACAACGAGTTCTGCAATGACCAGAACAGCACCATCTGCCGGCGCAGCGCTCCGTTGCCTGGAGATTCGCTGGGGGCCCTGCAGACCATCGCATCGACGTTCTTCAATATCGGACAGCAGAAGGCCAAGGGCATCGACCTGGGCGGGTATCAGTCGCTGGACCTCGCCGGCAGTCAGATGACTTTCGGCCTGAGCTTCTCGCGGCTGCTCAAGTTCGAGCGTGTCGAGCTCGATTCGGCCGGCGTGAACTTCGTCACCCGCGATCTCACGGGCGAGTATGAGTACCCGCACAATCGCGCGACCGCTTCGGTGGACTTCGGCAACGATCGCTGGGGCGCCTTCGCCCAGCTCAACTACACCGGCAAGTTCGAAGACCAGCCGGACTTCGATCTCGACGGCGTGCTGGACTACGACAGCCACAAGACGCGCAACGTCAAGCCGTTCACCACGATCAACCTGCAGTTCCGCTACACGGCGATCGAGAACGTGAAGCTGCTGTTCGGCATCGAGAACGTGCTCGACGAAGACGTGCCGTTCGCCATCGGCGATGGCGACACGGACGTGTACGGCTACGTGCAGAGCCAGCACAACCCGAAAGGGCGCTTCTGGAACGCCAAGGCGGTGGTCAAGTTCTGAGACTGGATCCGGCTTCGGGGCGGTGGCATGAGCTACCGCCCCGGGGTCGCAACTCTCACCTGAGCGACGGCGCCTTCAGTTGCCTTCGCATCGGTCGCCGGAGTGAAATTCACCTCAGTGCCTTGTTGATCTCGTCGATCACCTTGTCGAGCACCGATTCGCCGTACCCTACGTTGATGAAGTTGATCCTGCCGTCCTTGCCGATGAGCAGCATGTGCGGAATGCCATTGACCCCATAGGTGTAGCCCACGCGACCCGTCGGATCCGAAAGTAGCGTCAACTGGTAATCGGGCAGTGCCTCGTTGATCTTGCGGAACACGGCCCGCGATTCCTTCCAGTTCACCGCGAGCACCTGCAGTTCGAGGGCGAGACGGCGCGCTGCACCTTCTCGAGCACCGGCTGCTGCCACAATCGCGATGCGATGGCGGTTGCTGCACGGGGGTGTTCATTGCTGCTCCCTGAGATCCTCTGATCCTGCCACGGCGGCAAAAACGTGACTCAGCCACGCCTGCCATGGTGACGCACATCTCAACACCTTGCGAATTGTCATGCAGGATCTCGCGCGACCGTGGCACGCTAGTCTTATGAAAGATTCCGGCGCCCGCATCGTCTACTCAACAGGAATGGGCCGCCGTTGTCCCAACTGCCTGCGGGCGGCGGCTGAATGCATCTGTAAGAAGGGAACGCCGGGCAAGATCGGTGACGGCAACGTCCGCGTTCTGCGCGAGACTCAGGGCCGCAAGGGCAAAGGCGTGACGGTGATCGCCGGCCTGCCACTGGCGCCTGCTCAGCTCGAAGAGCTCGCTACGCGCTTCAAGAAGCGCTGTGGATCGGGTGGCACGGTCGACGGCGACCGTATCGAGATACAAGGGGATCATCGCGACACGCTGGTGCGAGAGCTCACTGCACTCGGCTACACGGCCAAGCGCGCCGGCGGATAGCCGGGCACACGGACTGCTTGCACCCGATTGCCATGGCCACCAGACAAAAGCGCAAGAACGGCGATGTGGCACTCGACGCGTTTGCCGATCCACAGGAGGCGGCCAAGGCGGCGCAGCTGCGCTATGTGCGCGATGACCGCGGGGGTATTCGCCGCCATGTCAATGGCAACGGCTTTGGGTACTCCACCGCCGATGGCGATCCAGTCGAGTACGAAATCACCCTCGCTCGGATCAAGGCGCTAGCTATCCCCCCTGCATGGACGGATGTCTGGATCTGCTCGATTCCCTACGGGCACCTGCAGGCGAGCGGGCGCGACGCCAAGGGCCGGAAGCAATATCGCTATCACCCGCGTTGGCGCAAGGTGCGCGATGAGACCAAGTACGGTCGCATGGAGCTGTTCGGAGCCGCGCTGCCGCGCATCCGCGAGCGGATCGAAAAGGATCTTTCCCAGGCCAGCCACAATCGCGAGAAGGTGCTGGCAATAGTCGTGAAGCTGCTCGAGTCCACGTTCATCCGCGTCGGGAACGAGGAGTACGCGCGAGCCAACAAGTCGTTCGGCCTGACGACGATGCAGGACCGCCACGTGACGATCGATGGTGGCAAGCTTCTGTTCCGTTTCCGCGGCAAGAGCGGCAAGAACCACCGCATCACGCTCACCAATCGCCGGCTGGCGCGGCTCGTCGCGCACTGCCGCGATCTTCCCGGCCAGGATCTCTTCAAGTATCTCGACGAGGAGGACGAGCCGCGCGCCATCGACTCCGGGGACGTGAACGATTATCTGCGCGAGATCTCGGGGGAGGAATTCACGGCGAAGGATTTCCGCACGTGGGCGGGCACGCTGCTCGCGGCACGCTGCCTCGCGCAGCGCGAGAGCTTCGAGAGCTCGGCCGCTGCGAAGAGCGCTTGTGTGAGCGCCGTCGCCTCGGTTGCCGAGCGCCTGGGCAACACCGCCGCGATCTGCCGCAAGAGTTACATCCATCCGCTGGTGCTCCAGGCGTTCCAGGACGAGGAAACGTTCGCCCTCTGGCAGGAGCGGCACAAGCCCGGCGAAGACCGCAACGGAATCAGCGCGGAGGAGAGCGCGTTGCTGCGATTCCTGCAGGCCGCGAGGCCGTGATTACGCGCGATGCTCGCGCGCCAGGTATTCGTTGCTCTGCATTTCCGTGAGGCGGCTTACCGTGCGCTGGAATTCCTGGCGCAGCCGTTGACCGCGATACAACTCGCCCGCAGGCGCGCCCGCCGAGACGATTAGGTTCACGTTTCGATCGTAGAGCTCATCCACCAGTGCGATGAAGCGACGCGCGGGATTTTCGCGAGTCTCATCGAGAACCGGCACGTCGCTGAGCAGTACCGACTGAAAGTCGCGCGCGATCTCGATGTAGTCGGCCGCGCTGCGCGGGCCTTCGCACAGTGACGCGAAGTCGAACCAGGCGACGCTGTCGCTGGCGCGGATGATGGGGATTGCGCGGCCTTCGATCTCGATGCTGGCGCCGCTTTCACCGGCTCCATCTGCAAGCTCGCGAAACAGCGCTTCGAGGCGCTGAGGGGTATCGGGCGCACCGGCGGGCAGATATGTGCCGGCCTGCGTCAGTTGCCGCAGGCGATAGTCGATCGCTCCGTCGACGTTGACGACCCGCGTATGTTTTTCGATGAGCTCGATGGCGGGGATGAACCGCTGGCGCTGCAAGCCGTCCTTGTACAACTCGCGCGGCGGGATATTCGAGGTCACCACCAGCGTCACGCACGCCTGAACAGCGCGTCGAACAGCCCTGCCAGGATCATCGCATCGGCTATATCCGTGACGTAGAGCTCATCGAAGCACAGCACTCGCGCCTCTTTCGCAATGCGTTCCGCAACCTGCTCCAGCGGCGATTCGATGGTGCCCAGCGCCTTGAGCTCGGCGTGCACGTCGTGCATGAACCTATGGAAATGCCGCCGCCGCCGCTCGGGAAAGGGCAGGCTGTGGAAGAACATGTCCATGAGCCACGTCTTGCCGCGCCCGACGCCACCCCACAGATAAAGCCCGCGAGTCGGCGGTGTCACGCGATTGGTGAGGCTGGCGATCCAGCCGCGCGCGCCGGTGCGCGCGCGCCTGGCGCCGACCAACCTCGTCCTGAGGTCATCGAGTTGCGCGACGACCGCGAGTTGCGCCGGATCTTCCTGAAATCCGCGCTGTACGAGCTGCTGCCGGTAGGCGGCTCGCAAGCCACTCACGTGGCGAGCTCTGGCAGGTTCCGGAACAGCTCGAGGGCCTGTGGATTGGCAAGGGCATCCACGTTCTTGACGGGCAGGCCGTGTATCACGTTGCGCACTGCAAGCTCGGTGATCTTGCCGGACAGCGTGCGCGGAATGTCCGCTACCGCGACGATCCGGCCCGGCACGTGGCGGGGCGTCGTGCGCGAGCGGATCGTCTCGCGAATCTTCTTGCGCAAAGGCTCGTCGAGCACGGTGCCGGGCTTCAGCCGTACGAACAGAACCACGCGGACGTCGCCGCGCCAATCCTGCCCCACGGCGAGCGCTTCTACGATCTCGTCGAGGCCTTCGACGGCGGAGTAGATTTCCGCCGTGCCGATGCGCACCCCGCCCGGGTTGAGCACGGCATCGGAGCGACCATGGATGACGATGCCGTCATTTTCAGTGAGCTCGGCGTAGTCCCCGTGATGCCACACGCCCGCAAAGCGCTCGAAATAGGCAGCGCGATACTTGCTGCCATCGGGATCGTTCCAGAACCCGACCGGCATGGAAGGGAAGGGCGCCGTGCACACCAACTCGCCCCGCTGCCCCCGCACCGGCTTGCCGGCGTCGTCGAACACTTCGACGCGCATGCCGAGCCCACGGCACTGTATCTCGCCGCGATGCACCGGCCGTGTCGGGCAGCCCAGCACGAAACACGAGACGATGTCGGTGCCGCCGGAGATCGATGCGAGCTGCACGTCGCTCTTCACGCTGCGGTACACGTAATCGAAGTTTTCAGGCAGCAGCGGCGAGCCCGTGGAGAGGATTGCCCGCAACGCCGACAGGTCCACCGAGCCCATGGGCGTGAATGAGCCCTTCTCAGTGGCGGCGATGAACTTTGCACCGGTGCCGAAGATCGTCAGGCGCTCCTGCTCGACCACGCGCCAGAGGGCGCCGGGGTCCGGGTGGAACGGCGAGCCTTCGTAGAGCAACAGCGTCGCGCCGGTTGCGAGCGCGCTCATGAGCCAGTTCCACATCATCCAGCCGCAGGTCGTGAAGTAGAAAAGGCGATCGCAGCGGCGCACGTCCGTATGCAGCAGATGCTCCTTCTGATGCTGCAGCAGCGTGCCGCCCGCCCCGTGCACGATGCATTTCGGCGTGCCCGTCGTGCCCGAGGAATAGAGAATGTAGAGCGGGTGATCGAAACTGGTCGGCAGGAACTCGAGCGGCGCGCCATGGATTGCCAAAGGCGGACCACGTCGTCGCGATCGAGGCCGCGGCTCCGAGGCGTTCGAGCTGCGGATTTTCGCTTACATAGGGCACCACGATGACGCGCTCGATGGCCGGTAGTTTCGCCAGCACCTCGCTCATCGGCGCCAGCGAATCGAGCGTCTTGCCCGCGTAGAAGTAGCCATCGGCCGTGAGCAGGACCTTGGGGCCGATCTGCCCGAAGCGATCGAGCACGCCCTTGACGCCGAAGTCCGGCGAGCACGACGACCAGATGGCTCCCAGGCTTGCAGTGGCGAGCATCGCGATCGACGGTTTCGGGCAGGTTCGGCATGAAAGCCGCCACGCGATCGCCGCTGCGCACGCCTGCTTCCTTCAAGCCGGCGGCGATGCGCGCGACCTCACGGTGCAATTGCTGGTAAGAGATCTCGCGTCGCGTGCCGCGCTCGTTGCAAAACACGAGCGCAGTCTGCTCGTCGCGGAAGCGCAGCAGGTTTTCGGCGAAGTTGAGACGCGCCCGCGGGAAGAACCGTGCTCCGGGCATGCTGGTCGGGTTCTCGATGACCGGCCCGTCGCCCCACTACGGCGCGCACGTCGGCAAAGCGGGCAATCTCGAGCCAGAATTCTTCCGGCCGCTCGATCGACCAGGCGTACAGCGAATCGTAGTCCGTGAGCCCGACCGAGCGCCGCGCGTTCACGCAGCGGATGAAGCGGCTGATGTTGGAGTCCGCTACCCGTTCGGCAGAGGGCTTCCAGAGAATGCTCATAGCGACTGATAGTTGGGTCCGGAGCCGCCTTCGGGCGTGGTCCAGTTGATGATTTCGTACGGATCCTTGATGTCGCAGGCCTTGCAGTGCACGCAGTTCGCCGCGTTGATCTGCAGGCGCCGGCCGCCCGGCGCCGTCGTCCACCATCTCGTAGACGTTGGCCGGGCAGAATTTCTCGCAAGGGTTGCCGAACTCCTTGGTGCAGCGATCGACGCAGATGCTGGGGTCGAGCACCTTGAGATGCACGGGCTGGCTTTCATCGTGCGTGGTCGCCGCGAAGAACACCGATGCCAGCCGGTCGCGCGGCGGCAGCGTGCGCTCGCCCCACTGGCGGTCGGGTGATGCGTACTCGTCCAGCTTCTCCAGCCTCGCGTAGTCGGCGGTCTTGTGCTTCAGCGTCCAGGGCGTGCGTCCGCCGGTCGCCGACTTCGAGGGCCGCATTGGCCATGCCGGTCCACAGCCCGCGCTTGAATGCCGGCTTGAAGTTGCGCACGCGCTTCAATTCCTGCCCGCCGGGCGAGGCGCGCCAGCGCGCGTCGAATCCCTCGGGCGCGCCCGTCTCGGCAAGGTGCTCCCCGGCGAGCGTGCCCGAGCGAATGGCCTGATGAATGCCCTTGATCTTGGGCAGGTTGACGCCGCCGCCGCTATCGCCGATGAGCATGGCGCCCGGCATCTCGAGGCGCGGGATCGACTGCCAGCCGCCAGCCGCGATGGTGCGCGCCCCGGCCGCGAGAATTTCCCCGCCTTCGAGCAGCGGCTTCACCGTCGGATGCTGCTTGAATTGCTGGAAGGCCTCGAACGGAAACAACCGCGGGTCCTGGTAGTCGAGTCCCACGACGTAGCCGACGTAGGCGCGGTCCTTGTCGAGGTGGTAGATGAAGCTGCCGCCGTAGGTGCGCGAGTCGAGCGGCCAGCCGAAAGTATGCTGGATCAATCCAGCCTCGCCGCGACCCGCCGGCAATTGCCACAGCTCCTTCATGCCCAACGCGTAGGTCTGCGGGCCGGAGCGCGCATCGAGGCCGTATCGACGGATCAATTGCTTGGCGAGACTGCCGCGCGCGCCCTCTGCTATGACCGTGGTGCTCGCGTGTACTTCGGCTCCCGGCGTGTAGCTCGGGCCCGGCTCGCCGTTCTTGTCCAGACCCATGTCGCCCAACTGCACTCCGACGACTGATCCCCTGTCATCGAGCACCGGCTCGGCGGCGGCAAAGCCCGCGAACACATCGACGCCGAGCGCTTCGGCCTGCTGCGCGAGCCACGGTGTGAGCAGCCCGAGCGATATGATGAAGTTGCCGTGGTTGTTGAGTTGCGGCGGCAGGGGCAGGCGCAGACTTCCGGTGCGGGTGAGCAGGCGGAATTCGTCGCGCTTTGCCGGCACGCAGACGTTCAGCGACGCCTCACGCCATTCGAGGCAGCAGCGCATCGAGCGGGGCGGGCTCCATGACGGCGCCCGAGAACGAGTGCGCGCCGACGGCTGAGCCCTTCTCCAGAACGCAGACATTGGTTTCTGGCTTCAGCTGTTTCAAGCGGATCGCGCACGCGAGCCCCGCTGGACCAGCGCCAACGACGGCCACGTCGTAGTCCATGCGGTCGCGCTCAACCGTCATTTGGGCTGCATCCTGATCGCGCCGTCGAGGCGGATGGTCTCGCCGTTGATGAATGGCTGCTCGAAGATCGAGGCGACCAGTTGTGCGAATTCCTCGGGCTTGCCGAGGCGCGAGGGGAATGGGATCTGCTTGCCGAGCGATTCCTGCAGCTCCGCACTCATGCCGGCAACCATCGGCGTGCGGAATATGCCGGGCGCGATGGCGACGCAGCGAATGCCGAACATTGCGAGCTCCCGCGCAATCGGCAACGCCATGCCGGCCACCGCAGCCTTGGTCGCGGAGTAGGCGACTTGCCCGATCTGCCCTTCGAATGCGGCAACTGATGAGGTGTGCACCAGCAGCCCGCGCTCGCCATCCTCGCCGGCGTGGATTGGTCTGCATGATGGCCGCAGCGGCCTTGTCGCACAGGAAAGTGCCGATGAGATTGATGTGGATCACCTTGGTGAAGAAATCGCCCGCCATCGGCCCGCTCTTGCCGAGCATGCGGCCCGCACCGACGACGCCGGCGCAGTTGACCAAGCAGGTTGATCCCGCCCATGCGATCTCGCGCCGCGGCCATTGCGGCATTCACCTCTGACTCGGAGGTGACGTCGCATTTGACGAAGCTGGCATTGGCGCCTAGAGCTTTCGCCGCGGCCTGACCCGGGTCTTCCTGCACATCCAGCATGACGGCCCTGCCGCCGCCCGCCACGACGTGGCTGTGCCACTGCATTTCCCAGACCCGAAGCGCCACCCGTGATGACGGCGCGTGCGTCTTTGATCTTCATTCCGGCTCCTACATTCTGAATATGCCGTAGCGCTCGGGCTCCGGTTCGGGCCCGAGAGCGGCGACGTGCAACGCAAGCCCCAATATGCGGCGGGTATCGAGAGGATCGATGACGCCGTCATCCCAGAGGCGCGCCGTGGCGTAATAGGGATGGCCCTGCCTGTCGTAATGGCCGCGAATCTCATCCATGAATTTCTTTCTCTCTTCGTCCGAAGATTTTTCGCGCCGCACGGCGGCCAGCACCTGCGCGGCCTGCTCGCCGCCCATTACCGAAATTCTCGAGTTCGGCCACATCCACAGAAACCGTCCGCCGTAGGCGCGCCCGCACATGGCATAGTTTCCAGCGCCGAACGAGCCGCCGATGATCACGGTGAGCTTGGGCACGGTGGCGCACGCCACGGCGGTCACCATCTTCGCGCCGTCTTTGGCGATGCCGGCGTTCTCGTATTTCTGGCCCGACCATGAAGCCTGTGATGTTCTGCAGGAACAGCAGCGGAATGCGCCGCCGGTTGCTGAGCTGCACGAAGTGCGCGCCCTTCAACGCCGATTCGGAGAAGAGCACGCCGTTGTTCGCCACGATGCCGACCGGGCAACCCCAGATGCGCGCGAAACCGCACACCAGCGTCGATCCGAAATTCGTCTTGAACTCGTGGAAGTCGGATCCATCCACGATGCGGCCGATGATCTCGCGCACGTCGTACGGCTGGCGCGTGTCCTCGGGCACGATGCCGTAGAGCTCCTTCGCATCGAGCTCGGGCTCTTGGGGCTCATGCAGCTTGAGCCACGGCTCGCGCGGCGTCGCGAGGTTCGCGAAGACCGAGCGCGCGATCGCCAGGGCGTGCGCGTCGTTCTCAGCGAGATGATCGACCACGCCGGAGATTCGCGCGTGCACGTCGCCGCCGCCCAGCGTCTCGGCATCCACCACTTCGCCGGTGGCGGCCTTCACCAGCGGCGGGCCGCCAAGAAAAATCGTGCCCTGGTTGCGCACGATCACGGTCTCATCTGACATGGCCGGCACATAGGCGCCGCCGGCCGTGCAGCTGCCCATAACCACCGCGATCTGCGGAATCGCGCGGGCCGACAGGTTCGCCTGGTTGTAGAAGATTCGCCCGAAATGCTCGCGATCCGGGAAGACGTCGTCCTGCATCGGCAGGAAGGCGCCGCCAGAATCCACGAGATACACACAGGGCAGGGCATGCTCCAGGGCAATCTCCTGGGCTCGCAGGTGCTTCTTGATCGTCATCGGGAAGTAAGTACCTCCCTTGACCGTAGCGTCGTTGGCGACGATCACCGCTTCGCGCCCGTGGATGCGGCCTATCCCGGCAATGAGGCCTGCCGCGGGGGCATCGCCTCCGTACATGCCATGCGCGGCGAGCGGAGATATC
This sequence comes from uncultured Gammaproteobacteria bacterium, assembly GCA_963759725.1. Taxonomy (GTDB): domain Bacteria; phylum Pseudomonadota; class Gammaproteobacteria; order Steroidobacterales; family Steroidobacteraceae; genus CAVXAE01. The sequence continues at coordinate 1,338,414 of CAVXAE010000001.1, forward strand.
TCGAGGAAGGGCGCCCCGGGATCCAGCAGGGTCTGCACCCGATCGCGGGGGAGAAGTTTGCCCCGATCCGTGTGCTTCTTTCGGGCGTCATCGCCGCCGCCGAGCGCCGCTTTTTCCATCTGGGCGCGCAAGTCGGCGGCCAGCGAGGACATGCGCGAGTGGTTGGCCTGGAAGCGCTCACTCGATGGGTCGATCTGCGATTTCAGGCGTGGCATAGGACCCGGGAGTTTACAGGAGGCGCGGCAACTCTGTTCCCGAGGCGGTGATGCGCGTCGCCCCTCGGCAACCTTCAAACTCGTTCCACCGCCATGGCAACAGCCTCCCCGCCGCCGATGCAAAGCGACGCGATCCCCCTCTTCATGTCTCGTCGCGCCAGCGCATGGATGAGCGTGGTGAGAATTCGTGCACCAGTGGCTCCAACGGGATGCCCGAGCGCGCACGCGCCGCCGTTCACGTTGATGCGCGCATGGTCGATGTCCACATCGCGCATCGCCGCCATGGTCACCGCCGCGAAGGCCTCGTTGACTTCGTACAGATCCGCATCGCCGGACTTCCAGCTGAGCCTGGCGAGCAGCGACTTGATCGCGCCAACCGGGGCGGTCGTGAACCATTCCGGCTCGTGGGCGTGGCTGGTGTAGCCGAGGATGCGCGCGATGCGGCTTGAGGCCCCGCGCCTTCGCAGTGCTCTCGCTCATGACGATCAGCGCGGCAGCACCATCCGAGATGGAGGAGGAACTGGCGGCAGTCACGGTGCCGTCTTTGCCGAAGGCCGGCTTCAGGCCGGAGATCTTGCTGACGTCGCAGGTGAAGGGCGTTTCATCCTTGGCAACGACGACCTCGCCCTTGCGCGTTTTCACGGTGACCGGCGCGATCTCCGCTTCGAACTCGCCGGACTCGACGGCGCGCAGCGCGCGCTTCACGGACTCAGTGGCGAACGCATCCTGGTCCGCGCGCGAGAAGCTGTATTTGCTCGCCGTGGCATCCGCGAAGCAGCCCATGAGCTTGCCGTCGAACGGACTCTGCAGGCCGTCGTAGAACATGTGGTCCAGCACCTCGCCATGGCCCATGCGGTAGCCGCCGCGCGCCTTCGGTAGCAGATACGGGGCGTTGCTCATGGATTCGAGCCCGCCAGCGAGCACGACGTCTGCATCACCGGCTCGAATTTGATCCGCCGCCATCATGACGGCCTTGAGCCCGGAGCCGCACATCTTGTTGATGGTGGTCGCCGGAACGTTGTTGGGCACGCCGGCGGCGATCGCGGCCTGGCGCGCGGGCGCCTGCCCTACGCCTGCGGGCAGCACGCAGCCGAAGATCACTTCCTGGATGTCGGACGGCTTGATGCGCGCGGATTCGATGGCTGCCCTGGCCGCCGCCGCTCCGAGCTGCGGCGCCGTTGCAGGCAGAAACACGCCCTGGAATGCTCCAATGGGAGTGCGTCGGGCGGAAACGATGACGGCGTTTTGTTCTGACATGGTGAACTCCTCGGAATCGGGTTCAGCGGGCTGCGCTGCGCGCGGCAGCTCGCGTGGCGGGCTCGGGGAGCGCGTCGCGCGGCCGCAGCCCCTGCTCGAAAAGATTGACGAAAGCATCGGCGATCTGGGTGGCGCTCATCGAGCGCTGCTCGCGATACCAGTGCGCGATCCAGTTCAGGGCTCCGGCGAGGGCGAAGGCCGTCATCTTCACGTCGCAGCGGCCGATCGAGCCGTCGCGCACACCTTCGCGCAACAGGCGCCTGATGCCCTGGTCGATCTCCGCCTTGAGCGCACGCACCTTGCCGCTCATCGACGGGCTCAGATCCTGATGCTCGGCGCGCACCATGCACCAGCCGAACTCCGAAGCGACTGCGCGCGCATATTCCCGCAGCACCATGTTCAAACGCTCGCGCACCGGGGCCGGCGAAGCCTTCGCCTCACTCAGCGCCGCACGTATCGGCTCCAGGCCCGCTACGAAGCACTCGAAGAGCAGCTGTTCCTTGTTCTCGACGTAGTAGTAGATGGTGGGCTTGGTCACCTCGAGCGCGGCGGCGATCGACTCGAGGGAGGTATTGTGGAAGCCGTTCTCCTTGAAGGCGTGCGCTGCCGTGCGGATGACGGCATCACGCTTGATGCCATGATCGCGCAGGCGCTTGCGCCCCTCGCGCCAGGCGGAAGCGGAGTCCGTGCCGTCGGTAACGACGGTGGAGCGGGAAGGAGTGGGACGGCGGGTCATGGCAGGGCGGTCGGCGTAAACTCGACGCCAGGGGCGGCGGTGGCTTAGAATTCTACCCGACAGTAGGTTTTATAGGCAACGGGGAGTGCGATCCATGAGCAGGGCAACCGAGGGCAGCGCGGCCGTCCGTCCGGGGTCCGAGGCCGACGCCTCGCAGTCACCCCTGCGCTTCGTCTCCGCTGCCTCGCTGTTCGACGGCCACGATGCCGCGATCAACATGATCCGCCGGCTTCTGCAGGCCCAGGGGCGCCGAAGTCGTGCACCTCGGGCACAACCGCAGCGTGGCGGACATCGTCCGCGCGGCGATCCAGGAAGATGCCGACGGAATTGCGGTCAGCTCTTATCAGGGTGGCCACAACGAATATTTCGCCTACATGGTCGACATGCTCCGCGAGAAGGGCTGTGAGCACATCCGCGTGGTGGTGGGCGGCGGCGGGACCATCGCCCCGCAGGAAATCGAGGATCTCGAGCGCCACGGCGTCGAGAAGATCTACACGCCGGAGGATGGCCGGCGCATGGGGCTCGTCGGGATGATCACGGATGTCATCAATCGCGTCCGCGCGGTGCACAAGCCGCGTCTACGAATTCGGTCCGGTGAGCGCCCGCAATCCCGCCCACGTGGCGCGGACGATCTCGGTGCTCGAGGGCGCTTCCGGCGCGGAGTCGCAAGCCGAGCAGATTCGCAGGGCGCTGTCGCGTGCCCGGGCCAGGGTGCCCGTCATCGGAATCACCGGCACCGGCGGCGCCGGCAAGTCCAGCCTGACGGATGAGCTGCTGTCGCGTTTCGTGCGCCAGTTTCCGGAACGTCAGATCGCTGTAGTGGCGATGGATCCGACGCGGCGCCGCTCGGGCGGCGCGCTGCTCGGCGATCGCATTCGCATGAACTCGCTCGCGAATGAGCAGATCTTCATGCGCTCGCTCGCCACGCGTCGCCAGCATCTGGCGACCAGCGCCGTGCTGAAGGATGTCATCGATCTCTACAAGCTGGCGGGCTTCGATCTCATCATCGTCGAGACGGCCGGCATCGGGCAGTCCGATACCGAGATCGTCGACCTGTGCGATCTGTCGCTCTACGTCATGACCAGCCGAATACGGCGCGGCGAGCCAGCTCGAGAAGATCGACATGCTCGATTTCGCCGACCTGATCGTGCTCAACAAGGCCGAGAAGCGTGGCGCCGCCGATTCGCTGCGCGACGTGCGCAAGCAATGGCGGCGAAATCATCCGGATCGCATGCAGGCGCGCGATGACCAGGTGCCGGTGTTTCCGACGATCGCGAGCCGCTTCAATGATCCCGGCGTCAATCGACTGTTCGCCGCGATCTGCGCGGCACTCGCGCAAAAAGGTTCGGCACGGCCCGTGGCAGACCGGCGATGTCGGGCCGACGGAGCTTGCCGCGCGCGATCCGTTGATACCCGGCTCACGTATCCGCTACCTGGCGGAGATTGCGCAGTCGGGCCGCGCGGCAAATTCGCGCGGCGATGCCCAGGCGCAGGCGGCAAGTCGCGCCCAGGGCTTCTACGAGTCGCTGAAGGCCCTGCGTGACGCGGCGCTGCCCACACCGCTCGAGCGGTTCGCCGGCAATGCACTTGACGGACACGGCGTTGGATGCGACGCGGCGCGAGCTGCGTGCCGCCTACAATCAGGCGCTCGATGAGATTGGTGCTGAAGGCATCGGCGAGCTGAAGATCATGGCCGGCGCGCGTGCGCGCGGCGAGCGAGCCCACCTATTCCTACAAGGTGCGGGATCGCAACGTCACCGGTGACAACTACACGGAGAGCCTGAGCAGGCTGCCGCTGCCGAAGATCGCCGTGCCGAAATTTCGCGACTGGGGCGAAATACTGCGATTCCTGTCGACGGAGAATCTCCCTGGCGCTTATCCGTACACGGGCGGCGTCTATCCATATCGGCGTGAGGCGGAGGATCCGACGCGCATGTTCGCGGGCGAGGGCGCTCCGGAGCGCACCAATCGGCGCTTCCACTATCTCGCCGGCGATCACTCGGCGGCGCGGCTGTCCACCGCGTTCGATTCCACCACCTTGTACGGCGAAGACCCGGACACGCGGCCCGACATCTACGGCCGCACCGGCAATTCCGGCGTGTCGATCGCAACGCTCGACGACATGAAGAAGCTGTATTCGGGCTTCGACCTGTGCGCGCCGACCACGTCCGTGTCGATGACCATCAACGGCCCGGCGCCGATGATCCTCGCCATGTTCATGAACACCGCGATCGACCAGCGCGTCGAGCGGTACCTGCAAGAGCGAAGGCCGCTGGGACGAGGCTCGCGCCAGGATCGCAGGCGCCGGCGCGTCCGCAGCTACAAGGGCGAGCTGCCCAAGGGCCACGATGGCACCGGTCTCGGCCTGCTCGGCATTACCGGCGACAAGCTGGTGGACGCCCGACGTGTATGCGCGGCATCAAGGCCGAGGCGCTCGAATCCGTGCGCGGCACCGTGCAGGCCGACATCCTCAAGGAGGACCAGGCGCAGAACACCTGCATTTTCTCGACCGAGTTCGCGCTGCGCATGATGGGCGACATGCAGCAGTACTTCATCGACCACGCGCGTGCGCAATTTCTATTCGGTGTCGATCTCCGGCTATCACATCGCCGAAGCCGGGCGCGAACCCGATCTCTCAGCTCGCCTTCACGCTGGCGAACGGCTTCACGATCGTCGAGTACTACCTCGCGCGCGGCATGAAGCATCGACGACTTCGCGCCCAACCTGAGCTTCTTCTTCTCGAACGGCATGGACCCCGAATATGCGGTGATCGGCCGCGTCGCGCGCCGCATCTGGGCGCGCGCAATGCGCGAGCTGTACCGCGCCGGCCCGCGCAGCCAGATGCTGAAGTATCACATCCAGACTTCGGGCCGCAGCCTGCACGCGCGCGAGATCGACTTCAACGACATCCGCACCACGCTGCAGGCGCTGTACGCGCTGTTCGACAACTGCAACAGCCTGCACACGAACGCCTACGACGAGGCGCTGACCACGCCGACCGAAGAGAGCGTGCGTCGCGCGGTCGCGATCCAGCTCATCATCAATCGCGAGCTCGGGCTCAACAAGAACCAGAATCCATGGTCCGGCATCATTCGTGCTCGACTACCTCACCGACCTGGTCGAGGAGGCGGTCTACAAGGAATTCGAGGCGCATCTCCGAGCGCGGCGGCGTGCTCGGCGCGATGGAGACGATGTACCAGCGCGGCCAAGATCCAGGAAGAGTCGCTCTACTACGAGACCAAGAAGCACGACGGCAGCCTGCCGCTGATCGGCATCAACACTTTCCTGTCGAAGAACGACTCCTCCGATGAGCACAAGGGCGCGCAGCTGATCCGCTCCACCGAAGAGGAGAAGCAGGACCAGGTGGCGGCGGTGCGTGCATTCCAGGCTCGCAATGCGCAGGAAGCGCCCGCGGCGCTCAAGCGCCTGCAGGAAGTCGCCGCCACCGGCGGCAACGTCTTCACCGAGCTCATGGAAGCCGTGAAAGTCTGCTCCCTCGGCCAGATCTCCCACGCCCTCTACGAAGTAGGCGGCCAGTACCGCCGCAACATGTAGCGAAGGGATTGCGCCGAAGCCTAAAAGGAGGCTGATGCGGCCATAGGCTTTTGAGGGGTATGAAAAACAGGGATGTTTTTCATGAGCCTCCATGGACGGATTCACGGCATCCCCCCAAAAGCCTATGGCCGCATCAACCTCCCTACGCGGCGCTCAAATCCGGTTCCCGCAACTCCAAAAGAATTGCCTGCCGCGCCCGATCCCTGAGCTCCATCGTCGCATTCGCCGGCGGCACAACCGTTGGCTCCAGCGCCGTCAAGAACTCAACTTCGATATGCGAAGGCCGCGGCCATGCCGACTTCGGCGACAATGCGCGCCGCGTCCCCCGAACCACCGCCGGCACGATCGGGCACCCCGCCTTGGCTGCCGCGACGAACGCCCCCGTGTGGAATTTCAACAGCCCCGGCTCGTGGGAAAAAGTGCCTTCCGGGAAGAACACCAGAGAATGGCCGCTCGTGGCCTTGCGCATCATCCGCCGTGCATCGGCGGCGCTGCGATGCCGGTTGAAGCGATCCACGAACTGCGAGCCGAGGCGCCGCAGAAGAAAGCCCGCGAGCGGCACGCGCGACATCTCGCGCTTGATCACGAACCCGAAACGCGGCGGCAGCGCTGCCGTCATCACGATCCCATCAAGGTAGCTCGCGTGATTGGCGACGACGACGCATTGACCCGACGGAATGTTCTCCTGGGATTTGACTTCAATGGGCATGCCCGCCAACCGCAGCACGGTGCGCGCAGTAGCCCGCGCCACGCGGCGACGACGCTCCAGCCCGGGAAGAAACAACGCGATGATGGTCGTGCACAGCGCGACAACGAAAAACACCAGCCAGACGTAGACCCCGTAGAACACGCGCACAGCCGCTGCCGCAGCTTGCATGACAGGGCGCGATCGTGTCGTTTCGTTCATGAGGCGTATCTGGACAAATGAGCTCGCGAGGGGGTGTGAACTGGTTCTCTTTATGTTAATGCTTGCACACAGATGTGATGATCGTCACGCCGGGTGCGGGAGCCCACTCACCATACTCTGCCGGCCCACACCTCGCCGCGAGACCAACTTGTCCAAGCCCGCCGCCGTCGCTGTCCACACCACGTCCACTGACACGACCGATCCGCTCGTGTCCCGCTTTCTGGACGCAGTGTGGATGGAACGCGGACTGTCGGCCAATACTCTTGCCGCCTATCGCGCGGACCTGACGGCGCTCGCCCGCTGGCTCGCAGAGCGCGGCACGCAGATGGTGAACACCACTCGCGCCGACCTGCAGGATTTTATCGCCTACCGCGTGCATGCCGGCGCACGGCCGCGCTCGACGGCGCGGCAGCTCTCCAGTTTCCGCCGCTTCTTTCGGTACATGGTGCGCGAAGGCCTGATCAAGGAAGATCCGACGGCGCAGATCGCGATGCCCAAGATCGGCCGCTCACTGCCCAAATCGCTGACCGAAGAGGAAGTCGAGTCGCTGCTGAGCGCGCCCGACTGTCAACGACCCGCTGGGCAACCGCGACCGGACCATGCTCGAGCTGCTCTACGCCACGGGCCTGCGCGTGTCGGAGCTGGTCAACCTGCGCACCGTGCAGGTGAACCTCAATCAGGGCGTCATCCGCATCCTCGGCAAGGGTAATCGCGAGCGGCTCATTCCGATCGGCGAAGAAGCGGTGCGCTGGATTACCGAGTTCGCGCGCGGCCCGCGCGCCGAGATCCTGCTCGAGCGGCAGACGGACTACCTGTTTCCCACGCGCCGCGGCGACCGCATGACCCGCCAGGCTTTCTGGCACATCATCAAGCGCTACGCGCGCAAGGCGGGCGTCGGCAATGGGCTCTCGCCGCACACGCTGCGCCACGCCTTCGCCACCCACCTGCTCAACCACGGCGCGGATTTGCGCGTGGTGCAGATGCTCCTCGGTCATAGCGATCTATCGACTACCCAGATCTACACCCACGTGGCCCGCGAGCGCTTGAAAGACCTGCACTCGACGCACCACCCGCGCGGCTGACCTCACTCCCCCGGCGCCGACCGCGCTGGCCGGATCTGCCGCTCTGTTAGACTCGTGCTGAACCCAGGGCGTACGCCCCGGTCCAATCCACGCGCTTGACACTGCGGCTGGAGACTCAATGAAGCTTCGCGATTACCTGCTTGCCTTTGGCCTTGCCGTGGCCCTGGCTCCATTCACGCTCCAGGCTGCCGAGCCGGTCGCCAAAGGGGATCCGCGCATCGAGCTGGCAGGCAAGATCCCGGGAGCGAAGCCGGAAAATCTGCGCGCCTCGCCCATCCCGGGCGTATACGAAATGACCCGCGGCGCCGACATTGCGTATGTCTCCTCGGACGGCAAGTTCGCCATCGTCGGCGATCTGTACGACATCAGATCGAACGCCAACCTGACCGAGAACAAGCGGCGCGACGCGCGTCTGAAGCTGCTCGCCGCCGTTCCCGAATCGCAGATGCTGGTGTTCTCGCCGCCGTCCCCGAAGTACACCGTCACGGTATTCACCGACATCGACTGCAGCTATTGCCGCAAGCTCCACAGCCAGATCGCGGACTACAACCGGCTCGGCATTCGCGTGCGCTATCTCTTTTATCCGCGCACCGGCCCTGACACCGACTCATGGGCCAAGGCCGAGCAGGTGTGGTGTTCGAGCGATCGCAAAGACACCTTCACCCGCATGAAGCGTGGCGAGAACGTATCCGGGCCGAAGCAGTGCAAGAGTTCGCCGGTGGCGCAGGATTATGCGCTGGGGCAGAAACTGGATATCGGCGGCACGCCAGCCCTGCTGCTCGAGGACGGAGAGCTGCTCTCAGGCTATCTGCCGCCCGTGATGCTCGCGCAGCATCTTCGCGGCGAGTAGCCCGGAGAAATTACTTTTCCAGCAGGGCGAGCTTGTCGGGCTTGCCTTCCCATTCCTTGGCGTCCGGCGGCGGCGGCTTCTTCTCGGTGATGACCGGCCATTTCCGGGAGAGCTCGGCGTTCAGCGGCTTGAACTGCTCCTGGCCCGCGGGCAGCTCTTCTTCGGAGAAGATCGCCTCGACCGGGCATTCCGGCTCGCACAGCGTGCAGTCGATGCATTCGTCCGGGTCGATCACCAGGAAGTTCGGGCCCTCGTGGAAGCAGTCGACCGGGCACACCTCGACGCAGTCCATGTACTTGCACTTGATGCAGGTCTCGGTAACGACGAAGGTCATGCGGGATCCTCGGGAGGCATGGGCACGGATTGTGCCACGCGCCCGCCGGCCGCGTGAAACGGCCCGGGTATCAGCCCATCAGCTGCAGTTATAGGCGACGCTCGAGGGTCGCGAAGTGGTGGTGCTCGACGCCCGCTTCGCGGTCCTCCAGGTAGCGTTTGCAGGGCGAATTCCGTGCTGGGGAAGGCGATGTCCGGCCACGGAAGCGCGCCAGGGTCGACCAGCTTGGTCTCCAGGCTTTCCGGCCCGACGCCGAAGGTTGGCTCAGCCAGCACGGCCCTGAAAAACACGTGAACCTGTCGTGCGCTCAATACATTGGCGACGACGAGCAGCGAGCCGATGTTCACCTGCGCGAGCGCCTCTTCCTGGCATTCGCGCGCCGCGCCATCCTGCAGCGTCTCGCCGTTTTCCATGAATCCGGCCGGTACCGTCCAATAGCCGAGCCGCGGCTCGATGGCGCGCCGGCAGATGAGGATCCGGCCCTCGTGCTCGGGCACGCAGTCCGACGACGATCTTCGGATTCTCGTAGTGGATCGTGCCGCACGCCTTGCAGACGTCGCGCGGAACGTGATCGCCCGGCGGCGTCTCGCGACTCACTCGCTCTCCACACTGACTGCAGAAGTTCATGGCCGCATCATAACCTCCAGCTCTTCGGTGGCTTGCAGCCACTGAGCTTCGATGTCTTCAGTGTCGCGCGAGAGCCTCGCCTGATCTTCCAGCAGATTGCGCAGGCGTTCTTTCGCAGCCGTCGCATAGGTATCCGGCTCGGCGAGCTGCGCCCGGACCGCTGCGAGCTCGCGAGCCAGCCGTTCGAGCTCGCGCTCGCAGCGTGCAATCGCTTCACGCAGGGGCGTCAGGCGGTTGCGGCGCTCGGCTTCTTCGCGTTTGCGCTGTTTGCGCGAGTCGGCCGTGTCCGTGACAGCCGGCGTTTCGCTTGCCGACTGCGCGTCCGCGAGCCATTTCGCGTAATCCTCGAGGTCGCCATCGAAGGGCTGGGCCCGGCCATCGTGCACGATGTAAAACTCGTCGGAGACCGTACGCAGCAGGTGACGATCGTGCGAGACCATCACCATCGCGCCTGCGTACTCCTGCAGCGCGACGGCCAGCGCCTGGCGCATCTCCAGGTCGAGATGATTGGTCGGCTCATCGAGCAGCAGCAGGTTGGGACGCAGATAGACGATCAGCGCCAGTACCAGTCGCGCCTTCTCGCCCCCGGAGAAGGGCGCCACCGGTTCGAAGACTCGATTGCCTGCGAAGCCGAAACCGGCGAGGAAGTCGCGCAGTTCCTGTTCGGTGGCGCGCGCCGCCCGCTCGCCACCTACCTGCCGCAGATTGTCGAGCGGCGAATCGGCAACCTTCAAGTTGCTCGAGCTGGTGTTGCGCGAAATATCCGATGCGCAGATCGCGCGCCTCGGTGCGCGTGCCGGCAACGGCTGCAATCTCGCCCGCCAGGAGTTTCATGCAGGTCGACTTGCCCGCGCCGTTGCGGCCGAGCAGGGCGAGGCGGTCGCCGGGTGCAATGGTCAGTTTGATGCCAGACAGTACCAGGCGCGCGCCGTAGCCCGCTGATTGATCTTCGAGCGCCAGCAGGGGCCGCGGCAGCTTCTCCGGCTCGGCAAACGAGAACTCGAAGGGCGAGTCGACGTGCGCCGGGGCGATGCGCTGCATGCGCTCGAGCGCCTTCAGGCGGCTCTGGGCCTGGCGCGCCTTGCTCGCCTTGGCGCGAAAGCGCTCGACGAACGATTCCATGTGCTTGATCTCGCGCTGCTGCCGCGTGTAGAGCGCGCGACTGCTCGGCGAGCTCGGCGGCGCGCTGCTCCTCGAATTGGCGAATAGTTGCCGCGATACGCGCGCGCCTTGCCGTGCTCGATGTTGACGACCCGGTCGATGACGCGGTCGAGGAATTCACGATCGTGCGCGATCAGCAGCAGCGTGCCCGGATACTCGCGCAGCCAGCTCTCGAGCCACAGGATCGCATCGAGATCGAGGTGATTGGTCGGCTCATCGAGCAGCAGCAGGTCCGGAGCGGCACATCAGCGCCTGCGCGACGTTGAGCCGCACTCGCCAGCCGCCGGAAAATTCCCGCACCGCGCGCATTTCGTCCGCAGCGGCGAAGCCGAGACCGTGCATCAGGCGGCCCGCCCGGCTGCGCGCGTCGTAGCCGCCTGCCGCCGCGTACTGCGCGTAGAGCTCACCGAGACGCACGCCGTCGTCCTTCGCTTCGGCGCCGCGCGATGGCCCCTTCGAGGGCGCGCAATTGGGCATCGCCGTCGAGCACGAACTCGATCGCCAGCTGGTCCGTGGCCTCGAGCTCCTGCGAGACGTGCGCGATCTCGAGGCCTTGAGGGCATGTCGAACATGCCGGCATCCGGTTGCAGCTCGCCGCGCACCAGCGCCAGCAGGCTCGACTTGCCGCTGCCGTTCTCGCCGGTGATGCCGATCTTCTCGCCGCGAAACAGTCCGAAGGTCGCTCCGGAAAAGAGCAGCCGTGGGCCGCGGCGAATGGCGACTTCCGAGAAATTCAGCATCGGCGGTCGATTGGTGTCGGGGGCGCGCAGGCTATCGATTCGACCGGAGCCGGGCAACTTAGGACAAGTCTGACGCCGCCACGAGGCGGCGGACGACGGTGCGGCGGGATGCGGACGCGTTCAATCTTGGAATGAAAGCTTCGCATTTTCCCCTGCACCGGATCGGCGTGCCTGTGCTGATGGCTCTCGCGCTGGCCAGTTGCGGCGCGCAAGGCGCGGCTGACGGTTGAGGAGGGCATGGGCCCCACGCCGAAGCTGCCCGCGCCGAGCAAATCGATAATCCCCACCGTGAATGTGGCCGCCGCGAAGCCCTGGCCACAGGGCACCGCTCCAACAGCCGCGGCGAATCTGTCGGTCACCGCATTCGCCGTGGGCCTCGATCACCCTCGCTGGCTCTACGTGCTACCCAATGGTGATGTGCTCGTTGCGGAAACCAATGCGCCGCCCAAACCGGAGGATGGCAAGGGCATCAAGGGTTGGTTCATGAAGAAGGCGATGAACAAGGCCGGCGCCAGCACGCCGAGCGCCAATCGGATCACGCTCCTGAGGGATGCCGACGGCGATGGTGTTGCCGAGATTCATACCGCGTTTCTCTCCGGCCTGCATTCGCCGTTCGGCATGGCGCTGGTGGGCGAGGATTTCTACGTCGCCAATTCCGATGGCGTGGTCCGAGTGCCCTACCAGGAGCGGCGCGACGCAGATCGCGGCGCGCGCCGGCCGCAGTCGTTGAACTTGCCGGCCGGGCCGCTCAATCACCATTGGACCAAGAACATCATCGCCAGCGGCGATGGGACGCACCTGTATGCCACTGTCGGCTCGAACAGCAACGTCGCCGAGAACGGCATGGAGAAGGAGGAAGGGCGCGCCGCGATCTGGGAGATCGACCGGCAATCCGGCAAGCATCGAATCTTCGCCTCCGGACTGCGCAATCCCAATGGTCTGGCATGGGAGCCGCACACCGGCACGCTTTGGACGGTCGTGAACGAGCGTGATGAGCTCGGCAGCGATCTTGTGCCGGACTATCTCACTTCGGTGCACGACGGAGCGTTCTATGGCTGGCCGTACAGCTACTACGGCCAGCACATCGACAGCCGCGTGACGCCACCGCCGGCCGGACCTGGTCGCCAAGGCCGTTCCTGCCGGACTATGCCCTCGGGCCGCACACTGCTTCGCTGGGGCTGGCGTACTCCGACTGCCAACAGACTGCCCCAGGACTTTCAGCGAGGGCATGTTCATCGGCCAGCACGGCTCCTGGAATCGCGAGCCGCGAAGCGGCTACAAGGTGATCTTCGTGCCGTTCTCGGCCGGCAGGCCGTCCGGACCCTCCGGGGACGTCCTGACCGGATTTCTGAACGAAAAGGGGGAGGCGCGCGGGCCGCCCGGTGGGCGTGGCGATCGACGGCACATGGCGCGCTGCTGGTCGCCGACGACGTGGGCAACACAGTATGGCGAGTGACGTCCGCGCCGCTGATGGGCAGAGCCTGCCGCAAGCAGTTAGGATATCGGCCTCTTTGTCAGAGGAAAAGATCATGACTCGACGAATGCGGCTGGTGGGGATGAGCCTGGCTCTCGGTGCGCTGGCGATGAGCGGAGCGTTCGCGACCGCGCAGGCGGCCGAGAAAGACAAGAAAGAGAGAACAGAACCCTGCAGCAGAAGCTTTCGCGAGAAAGTCGTGAAGGAGCTGCGGCCCGCGCAGGAAGCCATGCAGAAGCAGGACTGGGAAACCGCCATCACCCATCTGCAGGCCGCGCAGGCGGTGCCCGAACGCACGCCCTTATGACGATTTCCAGATCGCCGAGATGCTCGGCTACGTGCAGCTGAAGCGCGAGAAGTACGCCGAGTCGGCGGCCGCGTTCGAGCAGAGCCTGGCCTCGGGCCTGCTTCCGGCCTCCGAGACCAACGACAGGTTGAAGCTCGTCGCCCAGCTGCACCTGCAGCTCAAGGAATACGCGAAGGCGATCGAGTTCGGCAACCGCTATGTCGCCGCGACTGCCCGAGCCGCCGGCCGACGTGCTGGCGCTGGTGGGGCAGGCGCAGTACCTCCTCCCCGATTACGCAGGCTCGGTCGCCACCATGAGGAAGGCCATCGAGGCGGCGCGCAAGGCCGGCAAGCCGGTGGACGAGAACTGGATGCAGATCGAGCTCAGCGGCTACGTACAGCTCAAGGACGAGCCGGGCGTGCTCGCGACGCTCAAGGAGCTCGCGGTCGCCTATCCGAAGAAGAATTATCTGACCGACCTCTTCGGCCAGTGGAAGCGCTCGGAGAAGGACGACCGGGTGATGCTCAATCTCTATCGCCTGCTCTTCGAGATGAATCTGCTCGAGTTCTCGGAGGACTACCTGAGGATGGCGGCAACTCGCCATGGACATGGGCTTCCCTGGAGAGGCGATCACCGTGCTCGAGAAAGGCAACGCGGACAAGAAATTCGCGGATGAAGTCGAGCAGGTGCAATACAAAAAGATGCTCGCCTCGGCAAAGACCGTTGCCGTGAACGACCGCAAGACGCTCACGACGCTCGAAGCGAGTGCCGGCAAGTCCGGCGAGTACGATGCGCAGCTTGGTGTCGCGCTTGCCAGCTACGGCCAGTACGACAAGGCGGCGCAGCTCCTGCAGAGCGCCGTGACCAAGGGTGGCGTGAAGCGCCTGGACCAGGCGCAGATCGTGCTCGGTTACTCGCTGCTACAAGCTCAACCGCACGGCGGATTCACAGGCGGCGTTTGCAAGCGTGGATACGACATCGCCGCTGGCCACGGTTGCGCAGCTGTGGCAGTCGTACACCAAGGCGCCTTTGCCCGCCAGCTGAGTTTTCGGGCCGTCCATCGCGGCACCGCGCCGCCAAGCAGAGCAAAGTGGCCGATTCGCGCTCGGATTACCGCACGGACGACAATCCGCACAAGGGCAGGCGCGGGCTGTTCCGCGCCTGGCAGGCAACGAAGAATTCGTTGAGTGGGTTTGCCTTCGCCATCCGGGAGGAGAGCGCGTTCCGGCAGGAGCTGACGCTTGCGGCGTTGCTGGTGCCTCTCGCACTGATCCTGCGATTCACGCTGCTGGAACGCCTGCTGCTGATCGGCTCGGTCGTGCTGGTCCTGATCGTCGAGTTGCTCAATTCGAGCGTGGAGGCGGCGATCGATCGCATTTCGTTCGAACACCATGGCCTGTCCAAGCGGGCGAAGGACTACGGCAGCGCGGCAGTGATGCTCGCGTTGCTGATGTGCGGCGCAATCTGGGTCACGCTGCTATATCGCCTCGTGTTCCGCTGATCGCGGCGCCGAAGAAATCGGCGACCAGCGTCCGCTGCGCGCCGGCGTCCGTGAGCTGATTGACGGATTTCCAGAAGGCCTCGCTCTCGGCGTGATCCTGGCAGTACCACTGAATGTGCTTGCGCGCGATGCGAACGCTCTTGCCTTCGCCGTAGAACGCGTGGAGCATCGTCCAGATGGCCGAGCAGCCATGCGCCAATCTGTGCGCGCGAAGGCTTCGGGCAGCGTTTCGCCAGTCTTCAGAAAATGGGCCACCTCGCGAAATATCCACGGGCGCCCCTGCGCCGCACGCCCGATCATGATCGCGTCGCCGCGCGTGCGCGGCGAGGATGTCGAGCGCCTGGTGCGGAGTGCGGATGTCGCCGTTGACGATCACCGGAATCTTCACTGTTTGCTTGATCGCGGCGACGGTTTCGTATTCGGCTTCGCCCTCATAGCGATCCTCACGCGTGCGGCCGTGCACGCTCAGCGCGGCGATGCCGCAATCCTCGGCGATGCGCGCGATCTCGATCCCATTGCGCGCTGCACGCGTGTACCCAGTGCGGATCTTCAGCGTTACGGGCACCGAAACCGCAGCGACCACAGCGCCGCAAATCGCGCGCACCAGCTGCGGGTCGCGCAGCAAGGCCGAGCCGGCATCCGCGCGACAGACTTTCTTCGCGGGACAACCCATGTTGATGTCGATGATCTGCGCGCCTTGTTCCACGTTGAAGCGCGCGCAATCGGCCATGTTCTCAGGATCGCTGCCCGCGATCTGTACTGAAATGGGCTCCTGCTCGCCTTGATGATCGCGTCGCAGTCGCGACTTCTCGCTGTGCAGCAAAGTGGGATCGGACGTGGTCATCTCCGAGATCACAAGCCCGGCCCCCAGCCGACGGCAAAGCGAACGAAAGGGCCTGTCCGTCACGCCTGCCATGGGCGCGAGGATCACGGGGGGGTCGATGGTATGGGGGCCGATGCGCATGAGCGGCGGGGATCGTAGAATCCCCGAGTGAACACTCGCAAGTCCAAAGAACTCGAATCGCTCACGCGAGACCTCGAGAGTCTCGAGCCGGGGGCCATCGACCGCCTGTACGGGCTGGAGCCGGTCTATGAGCCAGGTAAGGGCATCAAGGGCTTGTTACCCGATGAGTTCGTCGCCATCCAGTGCCCGTGGTGCGGCGAGCGGCTCGAAACGCATGTGGACCTCACGGCCGGCGAGCAAACCTATGTCGAGGACTGCCAGGTCTGCTGCAACCCGATGCAGCTGTCGCTGGAGCTCGAGGACAACGGCGCATTGCGGGCAGTGCAGGTGCAGAGACTGGAGTGACCATGAACTACTGGCTGATGAAATCCGAGCCGAGCACGTTCGGCATCGACGATCTGGCGAAGCGCGCCGGCAAGCGCGCCTTCTGGGATGGCGTGCGCAACTACCAGGCGCGAAATTTCCTGTGCGAGATGAAGAAGGGCGACCTCGCGTTTTTCTATCACTCGAGCGCCGAGCCCACCGGGGTTGCGGGCATCGTCAAGATCGTGAGCGATGCCTACGCCGATGAGACCGCCTTCGACTCCAAGAGCGATCACTACGATCCGAAGAGCAAGCGCGACAAGCCGTCCTGGTACGGCGTGGAGGTAAAACTCGAGCGCAAGCTCAAACGCATCATCGAGCTGTCGGATCTGAAAGCACGCAGTGCGCTGCGGGAGATGAAATTGCTGCAGCCGGGCAGCCGCCTCTCGGTCATGCCGGTCGAGCGCAGGCACTGGGATGCCGTGCTGAAGCTTGAATGAACCCGATGCGGGCTTCGACGGTCTCAGCCTTTCCTTTCGCCAGGGATCGTTTTCCATGCGTCGACTACTTCTCGTCGGATTTGCCTTGAGCGCCTTTTCATCGGGCGTTGAAGCCGCGGTGGACCTTCGCATCAATCCCCTCTCGGCGTCTTGGACGGGTCCCTACGGCGGGGTGCCAGCTTTCGACAAGGTGCAGCTCGGCTGATTTCGAGCCCGTGCTGGACGCTGCAATGGCGGCCAAGCTCGCCGAGCTCGATGCCATTGCGAACAGCGCACAGCCGCCGACTTTCGAGAACACCATCGCCGCCATGGAGCGCAGTGGAGCCGCGCTCGAGCGCGCGGGCACGGTGTATTCACATTTGGTCGTCGAGCATGAGCACGCCGGAATACCAGAGGATCGAGCGCGTCATGGCGCCGAAGCTCGCCGCGTTCGACGACCGCGTCACGCAGAATCCGGCGCTGTTCGCGCGTATCGAATCAGTTTACAAGAGCTCGCAGTCCAAGGCACTCCCGCCCGAGCAGCAGCGACTCACGTGGGAGACCTGGAACAACTTCGTGCGCTCGGGTGCGCGGCTCGATGATGCGCAAAAGAGGCGGATGTCCGAGATCAACCAGCGCCTCGCCACGTTGTTCACCGACTTTTTCGAATAATCTGCTCGCGGACGAAGAGGGCCACGTCACCTGGCTCGATGCGAGCCAGATCGGCGGCTTGCCGCCTGCCGTCGTCGAGGCGGCTGCCGGTGCGGCGAAGGAGCGCGGCGGCAAGAGCGCGTATGCCATCACCAACACGCGCTCGTCCATGGACCCTTTCCTCACATACTCCTCGAATCGCAAATTGCGCGAGCAGGTGTGGCGCACGTATTACAACCGCGGCGACAACGGCGACGCTCACGACAATAACGCCATCATCAAAGAGATCCTGAAGCTGCGCGCGGAACGCGCCACGATGCTGGGTTATTCCACGCACGCTCATTGGCGCCTCGAAGTCGCAATGGCGCGCACGCCAGAGAATGCCATGAAGTTGATGGATGCCGTGTGGCCCGCGGCGATCGCGCGCGTGAAGGAAGAAGTGGCGGACATGCAGGCCATCGCGGATCAGGAAGCTGCCGCCGGCGGCGGAAAGATCGTCATCGAGCCGTGGGACTACCGCTACTACGCCGAGAAAGTGCGCACTGCACGCTACAGGCTGGATGCAGACGAAGTGCGCCAGTACCTGCAGCTCGACAAGTTGCGCGACGGCATGTTCTGGGTGGCCGGGGAGCTGTTCGACCTGGCCTTCACGCCCATCACGGGCGTGCCCGTGTATCAGCCGGACATGTCCGTCTACAAGGTCACGCGCAAGTCCAGCGGCCAGGTGGTCGGACTGTGGTACTTCGATCCTTACGCGCGCCCGGGCAAGCAGTCCGGCGCGTGGATGAACAACTACCGCGATCAGCAGAAGCTCGATGGCGAAGTGCTGCCGATCGTGTCGAACAACGCCAATTTCATCAAGGGCGCTCCCGGGACGCCGCTGCTCATCTCCTGGGACGATGCGACGACGCTGTTCCACGAATTCGGTCACGCGGTGCATGGGCTTTGCTCCAACGTGACCTACCCGTCGATGTCGGGCACGAGCGTGGCGCGCGATTTCGTCGAGTTCCCGAGCCAGCTACTCGAGCACTGGCTGCTCACGCCGGAAGTTTTGAGTCGGTTCGCACGGCATGTGAAGACCGGCGAGCCCATGCCCGCATCCCTGGTCGAGCGAATCAAGGCCTCCGCGAAATTCAACGAGGGCTTCATCACCACGGAGTATCTCGCGGGCGCGCTCATCGACATGAAGCTGCATCTGGCGGGCGACCGCGATATCGATCCCGACAGGTTCGAGCGCGACACGCTCGCCGCGATGCACATGCCGCGCGAGGTCGTCATGCGCCATCGCACGCCGCAATTCGGCCACATCTTTTCGGGAGATGGATACTCCGCAGGCTATTACAGCTACCTCTGGTCCGATACGCTCACGGCGGATGCCGCCGAAGCCTTCGAACAGGCGCCGGGCGGTTACTACGATGAGGACCTCGGGCGGAAGCTGCGGGACGAAATCTTCGCGGTCGGCGACACGATGGAGCCGGCCGAAGCCTTCCGCCGCTTCCGCGGGCGCGATGTGGATACCGCGGCCCTTATGCGCAAACGCGGCTTCCCGGTGCCGCAAGCGTCAGGGCCCGGCGCGGATTGATTGGCGGGGCGGGGGCTCTTACACTCGCGCGGCACCCGCTTATTCCAACCAGAAAGAGGAGCCATCATGGCCAAGGTATCCATTCACCCCTCCGTCGACGGTGGGGTCCAGCCCGGCTCGGCGAATTTCGCCGGCGGCACGCTCACCTGCCGCTGCGCGCAGTCGCCGGTCACCGTGAAGCTCGACAGCAACGTCGCCTTCAACCATGCCTGCGGCTGCACCAAGTGCTGGAAGCCCGACGGCGCGCTGTTCTCGATCGTTGCCGTCGTCGGGCGCGACAAGCTGAACGTCACCGCCAACGCCAACAAGTTGAAGATCGTGGACCCTTCAGCGGCGATTCAGCGCTATGCCTGCACCGGTTGCGGCGTGCACCTGTACGGGCGGATCGAGAACAAGGGGCATCCCCTGCACGGCTTCGACTTCGTGCACGTCGAGCTATCGAAGGACACGGGCTGGGCAGCCCCGGAGTTCGCCGCGTTCGTCTCCTCGATCATCGAGTCCGGCACCAAGCCCGGCGACATGGGCGCCGTGCGCGCGCAATTGAAGGAGCTCGGTCTCGAGCCCTATGACTGCCTGTCGCCGCCGATCATGGACCTGCTCGCGACCCACGCGGCCAAAGCGAAGGGCACGCTGCGCACCTGAGCAGCACTCATCGCCGCACGCCGTGCAGGCGGATCCAGTCGTCGCGCCTCACCGGCGCGACGACTTTGAACCAGGGGGTGTACGCTGCGGCAACGGCGTCCGCCTGTTCCGCCAGGATGCCTGACAACAGCGCATCGCCGTTCGGCTTCACCCAGGATTGAATTTCTCCCGCGAGCTCGATGAGAGGCCGCGCCAGGATATTGGCGAGCAGCACATCGGCTTGCGGCAGGGCGGCGGGCGCCGCCAGCGTGTGAATTTTTGCACTTACCGCGTTTCGCTCGGCGTTCTCCTGCGTGGCCAGCAGTGCCTGCGGATCGTGATCGACCGCGAGTGCGCGGCTCGCGCCCAGTTTCACTGCTGCAATGGCGAGAATGCCGGAGCCGCAACCGAAATCGATGACGGTCTTGCCGGTGAGCGGCGCGGCACCATCCAGCCATTCGAGACACAGCGCGGTCGTCTGGTGAGTGCCGGTGCCGAAGGCGAGGCCCGGATCCAGCCGCACGACTATGGCGTCATGCGCTGGCGCTTGCTGGTCGTGAGGGCATACCCATAGCCGGCTGCCGAAGCGCATGGGCTTGAAATCCACGAGCCATTCGCGCTCCCACGCCTTGTCCGCGATCTCGACAAAGGCATGCTCGGGCGGCATGGCGCCGAGAATCTCCGTTATCGACCCGACGATGCGGTGGCGATCGGCCCGCGCATCGAACAATGCGCCCAGACGCACTCGTGGCCACAGCGGAGTCGTATCGAGAGGCGGCTCGAAGATCGGCGCATCGGCGGCATCCGTCAGCGTCACCGATAGCGCGCCTGCCGCGAAGCAGGCCGATTCCAGCGCCTCGGGTTCCGGTGGTGAATCGAAGTTGAGTTGCAGGAACGGCACGTTGCTATTCAATCCATCCTGGCGAACGTGGCTTTCATCGCGCTCACTTTCGCAAGGTATCGCGCGACCTGATGATCTCCGCAGCGCTGGCCGGGAAGCAAGCTCAATCCGCGCGCCGCGTAGCGGCGGCCTGCGCCAGCGCCGCATAGGTGAATGACGGCGGCGAGCCGCTGTTTCTGCTGCAGGGTCGTGCTGCGGCCTTTGAGCGCAATCGACACGTGATGGTCCAGGTACGCAGAGGTGAGCTCGACTGCGTTCGTGGGCACCGTGCGCGTGTAGAGCGCGGTAAACCAGCACGATTTGAAATCGTTCCACGGGCCGTCTTCGACGACGGCGTGATCGTGGATGCAGAACCGCCGCGCCTCCGCGAACGTGCTGTTCGTGATCTGGTACATGCCTACCGCGCTCGATGCCGGGCGATAGATTTCGAACGGCCGGCTGGAAAGGGACATGCGCCAGTACGTGCGCACCACGGGGTTCCCCGATCCCTCGATCTGGGCGAGTGCGGCGAGGAATTCCGGGGTGATGGTGGCGGTGGCTTGCCGCTTGAAGATCGGCGCATAAGTGGCCCAGGTTTGCGCCGGGGTCTTGTATAGCGTGCCGCTGACCGGAAAGAACAGCTCCGAAGGCTTTCGCACCACCTGATAGATCCAGTTGATCGCGATTCCGGCGAGCGCCAGCGTGGCCACTGCGGCCGCGACCTGCAGGCCGGGCGGCGCCCGGCGGAAATTCGCGAGCCACCGCTTGCGAGTACGCGCGTCTGGCCACAGCTTTTCGATGCGCGGGTGCGCCTTGCGTGTGCCGCCCCGGCCGCTTCCGAGCGGGCGGCGTCTACGGCGCTGGCGCGACGCGGATGATGAATTTCGGCGCGGCATCGTCCTTCATGTTAGCCGCAGTCGCGCGTATGGTGTGTGTTCCGGGAAGTCATCTGTGCGAGCAAAGGGGCGAGTCATGCTGGAGATGGTGATCAAGCAGCGGCGTAAGGATCTCGGCGGCTTCGAAGTGGGGCGCGTGCTGCCGTTCGCGCAGCGGCGCATGGTCGGACCGTTCGTTTTTTTCGATCACATGGGGCCTGTGGATTTTCCGGCCGGCATCCCGCGCAGTGTCGATGTGCGCCCGCATCCGCACATCGGCCTGTCGACGGTGACCTATCTGTTCGACGGCGAGATCACTCATCGCGACAGCCTCGGGTTTGAGCAGCCCATTCGCCCCGGTGAGGTCAACTGGATGACCGCGGGCCGCGGCATCACCCACTCCGAGCGATTCGAACGCGCCCGCTCTGAGGGCGGCAGGCTGCACGGCATACAGGCGTGGGTCGCATTGCCGAAGGAATTCGAGGAGACCGATCCCGCCTTCGCACATCACCCCGCCGCGGACTTGCCCACGTATGAGAGCGACGGTCTGTGGGCGCGACTGATCGTCGGTGAAGCCTTCGGCGCGAAGACCAGTGTGAAAACATTTTCGCCGATCTTCTACGTCCACTGGCGTCTCGCAGCGGGCGCGAAGGCGCAACTACCGGCCGAATATCCCGAGCGAGCTGCCTATGTCGCGACGGGGACCGTCGAGGTCGCAGGCCAGCGGTATTCGCACGGAGACATGCTGGTATTCACGCCGGGGCAGCCGGTGCTGTTTACTGCAATAGAACCTGCAATCGTGATGCTGCTCGGCGGTGAGCCGCTCGGCGAGCGATTCATCGAGTGGAATTTCGTGTCCTCATCGAAAGAGCGCATCGAGCAGGCCAAGGCCGACTGGCGCGCCGGCCGCATGAAGCTGCCTGACCTCGACAACGGCGAATTCATTCCGCTGCCGCCCGATCCCATGCCGCCGCCAAACCCGATGTCGTAAGATGCGGCGCCATGATTCCAGCACACGAAGCGCTCGAGCGGTTGCGCGAAGGAAACCTGCGGTTCATCTCTGACGTCCGGGACAGGGATGCGCCCGCCAGTCAGACGATGCGCCGCCGGGCATTGACCACCGGGCAGGAGCCCTTCGCGATCATTCTCGGCTGTTCGGATTCGCGCGTGCCCGCCGAGATCGTCTTCGACCAGGGGCTGGGCGACCTGTTCGTGATCCGCGTGGCCGGCAACATCGTCGCGCCTTCGCAGGTGGGCAGCGTCGAATTCGCGGCGGCGCGCTTCAGCACGCGCCTGGTGGTGGTGCTGGGACATTCCAATTGCGGGGCGATCCTGGCGACGCTCGAGCAGCTGGCGCGGCCTCAGAAGGAACAGTCCTGGAACCTGCACTCGATCGTGGACCGGGTGCGCCCGTCGGTAGAGCCGTTGCTCGGCACTTCCCTGGCGCAGGATCACGACGTTCTCGTGCATCACGCGGTGCGTGCGAATATCCGCATGTCGGTGAACCAACTGCGCCACGGCTCGGACATCCTCGAGCGCCTGACGGAGAAGGAAGGCCTGCTTGTGGTCGGAGCCGAATACTCGCTTGACACGGGGGCGGTGGAGTTCTTCGACGGTGCGACCTGAGGCGCGGCGCGCGGCTGCGGCATCCCGCTCGCGAAAATACGTGGAAATCGAACTGCGGGCGGTTTCGCTCGCGCGCAACGATCGCCCCGTTCTCAACGAACTTTCCTGGCGGATCCGCCCGGGCGAACGCTGGCTGCTCATGGGCGCCAACGGTGCGGGAAAGACGCAGCTGCTCAAGCTGATTGCCGGCGATGTGTGGCCGACTCCGACCGGGCTCGAATCACGAATCTACCGCTGGCAAGGGCAGACTTTCCCAGAGCCCGACGGCGTAAAGGACGAGATCGCCTACGTCGGCGCAGAGCGGCAGGACAAGTACGACCGCTACGGTTGGGACTTCCGTGTGTCGGACGTTGTCGGTACCGGCATCTATCGCACGGACATTCCGCTCGATCCGCTTACTGCGCGAGACCGTAGGCGCATCGCTGCCTTGCTCAGTCACTTTGGGCTTGCCTCGCTTGCGACTCGCAGGTTTTTCTCACTGTCGTATGGGCAACGCCGGCTCGTATTGCTGGCGCGCGCGCTTGCTTCTCGACCATCCTTGCTGCTGCTGGACGAACTGTTCGAAGGGCTGGATCGCAACAAACACGCGCTGGTCTCTGCGTGGCTCGACGAGACGGGCCGCAGCGGAGTGCCCTGGGTTCTCGCCACGCATCGCGCCAAAGACATGCCTGCGGCCGCCACGCATGTCGCAATTCTCGATGCGGGTCGTTTCAAGTACCAGGGGCCGCGTGCGCGGGCGCCCCGACTGGCTGCCCCGGGCCGGGCCAAGAATGCGCTTCGGGGCGGGCGAAAAGCAGCAACACCTGCGCGTCGCGGAGCACTCCTGGTAAGGCTTTGCCATGCAGACGTCTATCTCGGCCCTTCCGCAGTCCTGCGGGATGTATCCATGGAGGTGCGCGCCGGGGATTGCTGGGTCGTTCATGGCCCGAACGGCTCGGGCAAAACGACGCTGCTGCGCATGATCTATGGCGACCATGGAGTCGCGATCGAATCCATCAAGCGATTTGGCATGGAGCCTGGCGTGCCACTGGAGCGATTCAAACGACGTGTCGGCTGGGTCGCGCCCAACCTGCAATCCGATCACCCGCAGCAGATGACCGTCTTCGAAGTGGTGCAGTCCGGCCGCTACGCGAGCATTGGGCTTAACGACGCTCCGGCGGCCGCGGACCGCACCGCCGCGCGCAGGTCGCTGGCGCACTTCAGCCTCGCGAAGTTGGGGGATCGAGCATTGCGCGAGTTGTCATACGGCCAGATGCGGCGCGTTTTGTTCGCACGCGCATGGGTTACGAGGCCGCGGCTTCTCCTGCTGGATGAACCTTTTGCGGGAGTCGACCCCGCAACGCGAGTCGCTTTGCGCAAGCGTATCGAGCGCGCGGTGCGCGCCGGCATTGCGGTCGTCATGACGACGCATCACGACGATGAGTGGCCGCAAACGGCGACACACGAGCTCGAGTTGATTGAGAGTGCGGCGGCGTATTGCGGCAAGGTGCGATAACATCCCTGGTCGAACCAGGCGGGACCCCTTCATGAAACAAAAAACTGCGCATCCGGTGTGACGAAACCTTCCTCCGTCGCGTGCGAGCGCAACCGCGATCCAATTCTCGCGGTGCTGCGCGAGCATTTTGCCGATCGGCGCAGGGTGCTCGAAGTGGGCAGCGGCACCGGCCAACACGCGGTTTATTTTGCCGCGGCGATGCCGCACCTGCTGTGGCAGGCCGCGGACGTGCAGGAAAACATTCCGGGCATCGCGGCCTGGCTCAACGAGGCGGCCTTGCCGAACACGCCGCATCCGCTGGTCCTCGACGTCAACGACGACGCCAACTGGCCGGACACCCCGCTCGACGCGGTTTTCTCCGCCAACACGCTGCACATCATGAGCTGGCGCGAAGTGCAGATGTTCTTCAGTCGGGTGAGCGAAGCGGCCGCCGCCGATTTCAAGCTCGCCGTCTACGGCCCGTTCAATTATGGCGGCCGATTCACCAGCGACAGCAACGCGGTGTTCGATGCATCGCTCAAACTGCGCGCGGCGCACATGGGGATTCGGGATTTCGAGGCGGTCAACGCTCTCGCGGAGTCGATCGGTCTCGGCCTCGCCGCGGATGTGGCGATGCCCGCCAACAATCGCACGCTGATCTATGAAAGAACGGGGCGACGTCCATGAGACGTCGCCCCGTTACCCGGCGTCCTACCGAATCCAGCGTCCTGCCAGCTCCCTTAACGAGCAGACCAATGCACGGCGTATGCCGTCAAAAGCGTGGCAGTTGAGTGCAAAGCAGTGCGGAACCGAAACTGCGACGCAGTGATTACTTTTACCGGAAACAGCGGACATAAGTCTCAAGGTTTGCCGGTTCGCTGCGACGGCTGCAGTGAAAGTCGAGAGTAATTCTTGCCGCGCGTGAAAGATTGACAATGGCCCTGAGTAACGATTACCCGGATGCCGAGCCGAATCGTGATGCAATCGACGCCTCAACGGGGTCGCTGGTGATCGAGTTCGGCGCACCGTGGTGTGGTTACTGTCTCGCCGCGCGACCGCTGATCGAGGCAGCGTTCGTCAACCACCAGCAGGTGCGGCGCTTGAAGATCGAGGATGGCAAGGGTCGAAGGCTCGGCCGGTCGTTCCGCGTAAAGCTCTGGCCTACACTGATACTCGTGAAGGATGGCCATGAAATCGCCCGTGTGGTGCGCCCGACCACCGCGGACGAAGTGGCGCAGGCGCTCGACGGGCTGGGCGAGGCGTAGCTCGTAAGGCCGAATGTCCCGGAATCTTGCAGTGTGACCCCTGCGTCGCCGATACTCGGCTTCCTGAACCAAGAACCCTGCGGCCCTGATGTCGCGTCGAAAAATCAGTTTGCGTGTCTTCCTGTGCATGGCGCTGCTGTTCGCGCAGTTCGGCGCCATCGCCCATGCCTACACGCATTCGCGATATTCGCCCGGCCAGGCCGGAGTGCCGGCGGAGCAGGCACAGCTTTGCAGCCAGTGCCAGTCGGGCGCGCTGCTGTTCGCGGCTGCGGACTGCGCGAGCTTTGATTTCGCGCTCTGCGCCGCGGATGGAGCCGCAGCAGCACGATCGACTGCCGTCTCGCTGATCGAGGCGGGCCCACGCCACTCATTCCAGTCCCGCGCTCCTCCACATCTTCTCTAGATCGATGACTTCGCCGGCTGCGCCTGCGCGCGCGACGGCTCTCATTCGTTTTCTGGAGAGGATGCATTCCCATGAAAAGATTCTGGCCCCCCGGCGGGGCGTTACTGCTGGCATGCGCGCTGCTGCCAGCCACGAGCCAGGCGGCTGACGATCTCGCTGCGCTCAAAGCAGAGCTCGACGCGCTCAAATCCGAATACTCCACGCGAGTCTCTGCGCTGGAAGGCCGCATCGGGCAACTGGAAGCGGCTGCAAGCGCCACTGCCGCAGTCGCGGCGCCCGAATCGCCGGCTGCTCCCGTGGCCGCCGCTTCCGGCCGCAGCAACGCGGCCGCGCTGAATCCAGCGATGTCGATGATCATCGCCGGCAATTACGCCGATCTCGCGCGCGATCCAAATGACTATCAGATCGCGGGGTTCATGCCGAGCGGCGGTGAAGTCGGCCCTGGGGAGCGGGGCTTCAACCTGGGCGAATCCGAGCTCACCGTCTCCGCCAACGTCGACCCGTATTTTTTCGCCAACGTGACCGCTGCGATCGGCAGCGACGATGAGATCGGCATCGAGGAGGCTTACTTCAAGACTCTGGCCCTCCCGGACGGGCTGCTGCTCAAGGGTGGACGGTTCTTCTCGGCGCTCGGCTATCTCAACGAGATTCACGCGCACGCATGGGATTTCATCGACCAGCCGCTTGCCTACCAGGCGCTGTTCGGCTCGCAGTTCGTGCAGGACGGGGCCCAGCTCAGGTGGGTCGCGCCCACGGACCTGTTCTTCGAGGTGGGCGTGGAGGCCGGCAACGGCGCAAACTTTCCCGGCTCGCGCCGCAATCGCAACGAACTCAACACGCGTGTGGTGTTCGCGCACCTCGGCGGCGACGTCGGCGATTCGATCAGCTGGCGCACGGGATTGTCATGGCTCGATGCCCGCGCAGAGGATCGCGTCTACGACGACTTCGACGCTGCCGGGCTGCCGGTTGAGAACGCATTCACGGGAAAATCCCGAACCTGGATCGTGGACGGCACGCTCAAATGGGCCCCCCACGGCGACCCGACGATCCACCAGCTGAAAGTGCAAGGCGAATACCTGCACCGAACTGAAAACGGAGAGCTCGCCTTCGACAGCGGCGGCGCGGCGCTCGCCGATGGGTACCGCAGCGAACAGTCCGGCTGGTACGTGCAGAGCGTTTATAAGTTCAGGCCGCGCTGGCGGGCCGGGCTGCGCTTCGATTCGCTGGATTCGGGCACCCCGCGCATCGGGCTGGTGCAAAGCGGCCTGCTGACGCGCGCAGCGCTTCCGCTGCTGCTGCCCGATTCGCCGAGCCGCGTCTCGCTGATGCTCGACTTCAGCCCGAGCGAATTCTCGCGGCTGCGAGCCCAGTACGCGTGGGACGAGTCACGCGCTGACCAGCGCGATCGTCAGCTCTTCCTGCAATACATCTACAGCATAGGCGCGCACGGCGCGCACAAGTTTTAGGAGTCACCATGATCGCTTCAATTTTCCGCAGTGTGCTCGCGTTGCTGTTACTGGGGGTCTCACTTCCTGCGGCGGCGGCGCTCAAAGTCCTGGCGACCACGCCGGATTGGGGCGCGCTCGTCACCGAGCTCGGCGGCGATCGCGTGAACGTGTATACGGCGACTTCCGCTTTGCAGGACGTGCATCGCGTCGATGCAAAGCCGAGCCTCGTTGCGCGGGCCCGCAGTGCAGACCTCGTCGTTGCGACCGGTGCGGACCTCGAGGTCGGCTGGTTGCCAGTGCTGCTGCAGGAATCCGCAAACGGGCGGATTCAGCCGGGCAGTTCCGGCTACTTCGAAGCGGCATCGCAGCTGAGCCTGCTGGAGATACCGACGCGGCTGGATCGCTCGCTCGGCGATATCCACCCGCTCGGAAATCCGCACGTGCATCTCGATCCACACAACATCGGGATCGTCGCGAAGGCGTTGAGCGCGCGACTCGCGGCGCTCGACCCCGGCGGCGCGCAGGTCTACCAACAGCGCGACGCCTCTTTTCAGGAGCGCTGGAAGCAGGCCGAGGCGCGCTGGCAGGCGCAGGCCGCGCCGCTCAAAGGCGTGCCGGTGGTCGTCATTCACCGCGACCAGGCGTACCTGTGCCACTGGCTTGGTTTGCAGGAGCTCGCGGCGATAGAGCCCAAGCCCGGCGTTCCTCCGAGCGCGGGTTACCTGGCCCAGCTGGTCACTAAGCTATCGGCCGCGCCACCGAAGATGATCCTGCGCAATGCCTACAACGACTCCAAGGCGGTCACATGGCTCTCCGAGCGCATTCATGCGCCGGTGGTGACGCTGCCGTACTCGGTCGGCGGCACACCGCAGGCGAAAGATCTCTTCAGCCTGTTCGACGACACCCTCGACAAACTTCTGGCGGCCGGCAATTGAGCGAGCTATCGGCGAATCTCAGCATCCTGTGGCCGGCAATGATCGCCGGGTGCCTTGTCGTGCTCTCGCACGTGCCGCTCGGGCAACAAGTGCTCGCACGCGGGATCGTGTTCATCGACCTGGCGATCGCCCAGGTTGCGGGGCTCGGCGTGATCGCAGCGCACAGCTTCGGCATCGGCTCCGAATCGAACTGGAGCACGCAGGCTGCGGCAGTGACCGCAGCGCTGCTCGGCTCGCTGCTTCTCACCTGGACTGAACGCAAGAGGCCTGAAGTTCAGGAAGCACTGATCGGTGTGCTGTTCGTTCTCGCATCCACGGCGCAGATCCTGTTACTGGCGAACAATCCGCACGGCGGCGAGGACCTCAAAGACCTGCTCGCGGGCCAGATTCTCTGGGTATCGCCTGCCCAGCTCGTGCACGCAGGTATCCTTACGGCATTGTTCCTCGTCGTGTGGTTCCTGTGGCGAGAACGGGTAGGCCGGGTGGGCTTCTACGTGCTCTTCGCGCTCGCAGTCACGGCATCGGTCCAGATGGTTGGCGTTTACCTGGTCTTCACCAGCCTGATCGTGCCGGCGCTCGCCACCTATCGCTACGCGGCCAAGCGTCAGCTGATGGTGGGCTATGCGGTGGCAATCGGCAGTTACGCGATCGGGCTGGCGCTGTCCGCATTCTTCGATCTGCCCTCGAGCGCGATGATCGTCTGGGCGATGGCGGTTCTGGGCGTGATCGTGCACGTGCTGGGGCCCAGGGGCGCTGTCGTCAAGTAAGAAATCACGCGAACTTTGTCGCGACTGGGGAGTTTCTCTGGGAGCCAACCGGAATTGCCGATGCGTTCGCGATGAAATACCTGCCGTTCGTGCTTTTTGCCGCATTGACCCTCGGCGCTTGCGGGGGTGGTGACGATGACGACGGTACTCCGCCCATAACGCCGGAGCCGCAACGCGGCGGCGTGATAGGCGGGGCGCCAGCGCGCACGGCCTCGTATACGCCTGATGAGTTGTCAGGTCGGCTTGCAGCCTCGCTGAATGAAGATCTGCCGGCCCTGCCCATCGACCTCAAGTGCGCCATCGATATATACAAGGTTGAATATCGCACGGTCGATCCGGACGGCGAGCTTACACCAGCCTCGGCAGCACTGATGGTTCCGAACGCCGACAGCGACGCGGAATGCAACGGCGCGCGGCCCATCGTCATGTACGCGCACGGCACGAGCGCCGACAGCACTTACAACATTGCGGACCTCGAAAACGACGAGAACGGTGAAGGGCTGCTGATCGCCGCCACGTTCGCGGCGCAAGGGTACATCGTGATCGCGCCGAACTACGTCGGCTACGACACCTCGACGCTCGACTATCACCCGTATCTGAACGCCGATCAGCAATCCAAGGACATGATCGACGCGCTCACCGCGGCGCGCAGCGTGCTGCCCGCCGCGTCATCACCGGATACGACAGCCAGCAGCAGGCTCTACATTACCGGTTACTCGCAGGGCGGATTCGTCGCCATGGCTACTCATCGCGCCTTGCAGGAAGCCGGCGAAACCGTCACAGCTTCGGCGCCGATGTCGGGCCCGTACGCGCTCTCCGCATTTGGCGATGCGATTTTCCGCGGGCAGGTAGCCGGAGGCGGGCCGGTCAATGTGACACTGCTGCTCACGAGCTATGAACACGCGTATGGCGACATTTACGGCCGCCCCACGGACGCTTTCAGGAATCCCTACGCGGCGGACGTCGAATCGCTGCTGCCGAGCACGTCATCGATAAGCGAGCTCGTGGCGGACCGCAAGCTGCCGGATGACCGCGTGTTCAGCAGCACGGCACCCGCTCCTGAGTATGCGGGGCTCACGCCTGCGACCACGCCCGCTGAGCTTGCCCCCGTGTTTGCAATCGGCTTCGGGCCCTCGAACTACCTGCTCACCAATCCGTTTCGTCTGAATTATCTTCGGGATGCCGACGCCGAGCCCGACGGCGGATTTCCCACCTTGACCGATGGCTTGCCGCCGGCCGATCCGATGAACCCGTTCAGAATTGCGCTCAAGACCAACGATCTGCGCGACTGGACGCCGACCAGCCCGGTGCTCCTGTGCGCGGGGGATCTCGACCCCAACGTGTTCTATCTCAACACGCAATTGATGGCGGGCTATTGGGCCTCGGTGGCTCCGGATGCGCCCGTGACGGTCCTCGACATCGATTCTGCGGTGGGCACCAGCGATCCTTACGAGGATT
This sequence comes from uncultured Gammaproteobacteria bacterium, assembly GCA_963759725.1. GTDB lineage: Bacteria > Pseudomonadota > Gammaproteobacteria > Steroidobacterales > Steroidobacteraceae > CAVXAE01. Next base: position 1,368,871 of record CAVXAE010000001.1, read on the forward strand.
TCAAGGACGGATTTTCCGCGGCGAAGGATGTGGTGCGGGCCGCGGCCGTGTTGGGCGGCGCGAGCGACGGTGGCGACGCGGCGGTATTCGGGGCATATCACGCGGGCCTCGTGGCGCCGTTCTGCCTGCTGTCGGTGAAGGCGTTCTTCGACGACAACTGATTGCGAGAGCCGGAATTACGCTAACCTTCCCGCTTTCCATGCCGGGAAGAAGACAAATGCCGCATCGTCTGCTGCCGTCATCGCTCATTGCGTGGAGCCTCACAGGCTGGGTCGCCGTAGCGGGTGCCGCCGGCCTTTCAGACGCCGAGCGCAAGGTCGCGAAGGCCGCACAGGCCGAAACGCCGCGCGCCATCGAGCTCCTCGAAAAGCTGGTGAACATCAACAGCGGCACGCTCAATACGGAGGGAGTCAAGCAGGTCGCCGAGTTGATGCGCGCGCAGCTCGAGCCGCTGGGCTTCGAAGTCCGCTGGACGCCGACTACCGAGCTCTCGCGTGCCGGCAACCTCGTCGCGGAGCATGCCGGCAGTGGCGGCAAGCGAATGCTCTTGATCGGTCACATGGACACGGTGTTCGAGAAGGACAGCCCGTTCCAGAAGTTCGTTCGCAAGGGAGACACTGCCGAAGGCCCGGGAGTGAACGACATGAAAGACGGCCTCGCCATCATGGTTTCCGCGTTGCGGGCCATGAAAGCCGCGGGCACTTTGTCGCGCGCTCGAATCACCATCGTCCTGAGTGGCGATGAGGAATGGCCGGGCCGGCCCGTATCGGTGTCCCGGCGAGACATGATCGCGGCAGCTGAGAAGAGCGATGTGGCGCTGGAGTTCGAAGCGCTCGCGCAGGTGGACGGCAAGGACATGGGCACCATCGCGCGACGCGGTTTCACCGGCTGGCGCCTGACCACGAGCGCCCCTTCCGGGCATTCATCGGGAATCTTCTCGGACGACTCCGGATTCGGCGCGGCCTATGAGATGGCCAGGATCATCGATACATTCCGCCGCGAAGTGCGCGAGCCCAATGCGACGTTCAACGTTGGAATGTTCGCCGGCGGCGCCACCGCGAATATGGAAGAGGGCGGTGACGCCGCTTCGGCGAGCGGCAAGACGAACATCATCGCCGCCACCGCGGTGGCGAGCGGAGACCTGCGCACGCTCAGCAACGAGCAGACGGCGCGAATCGAAAAAAAGATGACTGAAGTCGTGGCTCAGCATCTCAAGGGCACCCAGGCGCAGATCAGCTTCGAAGACGAGTATCCGGCGATGGCTCCCACGGCAGGCAATCGATCCGTGCTGGCGGCGTTGAATGGAGTGAACCGTGATCTCGGGCTTCCCGAGATGGGCGAGCTCGATCCGCTGCAGCGGGGTGCCGGCGACATCTCTTTCGTCGCAGACAAGGTGGATGCGCTGGTGGGGTTCGGCGCGGCCGGTGAGGGCAGCCACGCGCCGGGCGAGACTGTGGACCTGACGAGCTTCGACCGTCAGATCAAGCGCGCCGCGCTGCTGATGACTCGGCTTGCGAGGTGATCCGTCTACGAGGTGCTGACGGTAATCATGCCCAGTAGAGCTGGCTCTCCAGGCAGGTCCTGATCCGCCACGACGTCGTAGCAGGTGCCGTCCGGCCTGTTTTCGATACCCTCGAGTTTGACGGCGACCGGCTGGCCGTTTCCGTCCACTACGTCGGTCAATGTAATTTCGTCGCCGCGGAGCAGGCCGAACCGGCAACCGAGCACCGGCCCGTCACTGACGGCGTCATCGGAATCCTCCGCGCAGGCGAGAAATGCGATACCGCCGTCTACGGTCGGGGTTGCATCGGTGAATCCAAAGCGAACGCCGCGAATCTCCCCGAGATCCACTTGGGTGATGCGCAGGAATTCGGGAAGGGGGCCATTCCGGTCGAGCCATTCCAAGAAATTGCCCAGCGAGATGTCGCCGATTGCGTTGACTGCAAGCTGCGTCGCGTTGCGGGCGCCATTGCCCCGCTGGAAGAAACGCACTGTGCCTGCGACGAGCACGGCTCCTTCGATATTGAGCTCGTAGCCGGAGAATGCTCGCTCGGCGCGAAACATGGCATACAACGGCGCAGCGTCCACGACACGTGCTGCGCCCGCTGGATTCATCACGACGATGCGCTCGCGTCTTGGCGTGGCGCCGGAGCCGAATGCCATGAGGCGCCCGTCGGGCAGCGATAGCGCGGATTCGAGATCCAGCTTGGCGAGCTTGTTGCCGTGCGAGTCATCGAACAGCAGCGCGCCGTCGTCGATTCGCGGCAGCGCCATGGACGTCAGTTCTCCTGAGGAGTTGAGAAAACCGAGCGCATGGACATCGTCCTGCACGATGACGAGCCCCGAATTCCAGCGGCGCAGGGCGGACGCGCTTCTTACATAAGATGGCAGTCCGGCAGGGGCTGTCTTGAAGCGCAAGGGCGCAAGCTTCCCCAGAGTCGCTGTCAGGCACGGCGCGTGCTGGGCTGGAAGAATCATCGCCCGAGTGTAAAGTAACGACCGCGTGCCCGAGACCATGATTGGAAACGGCCCGCCATTAACGACACTTTGCACTCACGAGCAGGCGAGGCCCTCTTGAAGCCCAATACTTTCTTTCGCGTTCTTGCGGCATTCGCAACGCTGACCCTAGGTGCTTGCGGGGGCAGCGATGAGTCCGGATCCAGTGGCGATTCACACTCGGCGGCACCTGCGGCGGTGCCAGATACCGCGGCGCCGAGCGTGCCCACCGGGCTGGCCGCCATGGCGACTGCTGAAACACGGGTCGAGCTCACGTGGAACGCGTCGACCGACACCGGTGGCAGAGGGCTGCGCGACTATGCCCTGTATCGCGAGACCAAATTGTTGGCGAAGATCACGCCCACCAGCTACACCGACAACACGGTGAAGGCTGGCCGCACCTACTCCTACTCGGTGCGCGCGCGTGACTGGGCGGGCAACCTTTCCGCGAAATCGACGCCCGTCAGCGTCACCACGCCCCGGGCGCGAGTCGTCGGCCTGGATGTACGACCTTCAAACACGACTTGCCTCGCTCCGGCGCGAACCGTTGGCTCGGGGTCCGTGACCATCGATCGGGTGTTCACGAGCCTGACATTTGCGAGTCCCGTGGCCGCGGTGCAGCCGCCTGGCGACAGCAACAGGTGGTTCGTGCTCGAGCGCCTCGGTCGCATCAAGACTTTCTCCGTGAGCAATCCGGCTACAGCCACCACCTTCCTCGATATCAGCAACGTGGTCACGACGGCGGGAGAGGAAGAGGCTGGCCTGCTGGGCCTGGCCTTCCACCCGAATTTCGCCGCAAACGGCAAGTTCTACATCTTTTACTCGGGCCCGCCTTCCACCGGTTACCGTATTCAGTCGCGCATCTCGGAGTTCACTAGCGCGGATCGCACGACGGTGAACAAGGCGACGGAGCGCATCCTGATCCGCGCCAACAAGGCCGAGTCGAATCACAACGGCGGACAGCTCGCCTTCGGGCCAGACAACTTCCTCTATGCGAGCCTGGGTGACGGCGGCGCCGGCGATGATCCGTTCGCCAATGCGCAGAGCCGCAACACGCTCTTCGGCAAGATCATCCGCATCGATGTCGACAACGGATCGCCGTATGGCATTCCACCTGGCAATCCCGACGCAGCCAATCCGCGCTGCTCCACGGTCGCATCCGGGTTCGACATGAGCGACACCACGCGTGCGCCGGCGCGTTGTCCTGAGATATATGCATACGGCCTGCGTAACCCCTGGCGGTTCTCTTTCGACCGTGGCTCGGCCACTCCCGATCTTTGGGCGGGCGATGTGGGCCAGGGGGCTTACGAGGAAATCAATCGCGTGCAAGCGGCCGGCAACAACTATGGCTGGGACATCAGGGAAGGACCCGGCTGCCACGAGCCCTCTTCGGGCTGCACCAGCGCCGGCCTCACGGCGCCTGTCGTCGCGGCGCCACGCGATAGTGGCTTGGCGTCCATCATCGGCGGCTTCGTCTACCGGGGCAGCGCCATTCCTTCTCTGGTCGGCCGATACCTGTTCACCGATTTCTATTCGCGCGGCCTGTATCTCTACGATGCAAGCGCGCAGAACGGGTACACGGCGCTTCTGGCCAACACGGGAGTCACTGCGTCAGCTTTCGCGCAGGACAATTCCGGTGAGCTTTACCTCGTCGACTACGCGGGCGGGCGTTTCTACCGCATCAACGGCGGCGGGGGCGGCGGTGGTTCGCCCGTTCCCGTCAATCTCACCGATACGGGGTGTGTGACGGCGGGCAATCCCACTCAGCCCGCTTCGGGGCTGATTCCATATGCGCCGAATGCTCCGCTATGGTCCGATGGGGCTGCGAAGGAACGCTGGATGGCGTTGCCCAACAACACGAGCATCACGGTAGGGTCCGACGGCGACTTCGACTTTCCGAGCCGAACCGTGCTGATGAAGAACTTTCGCCTCGGCAACCAGCTGATCGAGTCGCGTCTTTTCATGAAGCATCCAGACGGCGTGTGGGCCGGATACACCTATCAGTGGAACGGCGCGCAGACACAAGCCACCCTGGTGCCTGGCGGTGGCACCGGGGTGCATTCCGGCCAGACCTGGGTGTATCCGAGCCCAGGCCAGTGCCTGCAATGCCACACGAGCGCCGCCGGGAACAGCCTCGGGCTCGAGATCGCGCAGCTCAACGGCTCACTGAAATATCCGCAGACCGGCCGCAATGCCAACCAGATCGTCACCCTCAATGCGCTCGGCATGCTGAATCCGGCGCCAACCCAGGATGTAGCGCAATTGCCCAGATACCGGAAGCCGGATGGGTCCGCAGGCGGTACGCTCGCTCAGCGCGCGCGCGCGTACCTGCATTCGAACTGCGCGCAATGCCACAGGCCCAATGGCGGCACCACGGTGAACTTGGATCTGCGTTACGCGGTGGCCGTGAGCTCATCGAACACGTGCAACATAGCGCCCTCCGCCGGCGATCTCGGCGTCGCCGGAGCCAAGCGCATCGTGCCCGGCGACCCGGCTCACTCCGTGCTTTATCTCCGGATGAACCGTCGCGGCGCCAACCAGATGCCACCTATCGCAAGCAACGTGGTCGATGCGGACGGCACCGCGCTCATCTCCGAGTGGATCCAGTCGATGAGCCCTACCTGCGACTGATCGTCTCGCGCGCCACGCGCACGAACTCACGCGTGGTCGATCCCGCAAGCGAGAACGCACCAAGCACGTACGCAGCCGCGCCGATGACGATCTGGAGCACGATCACAACGACCGGAGCAAGGTCCAGCGACGCCGACTCTCTTCCGACCGCAACGACCGCCAGGAACATCAGGGCGCAGGCGAGCAGCGGGCGTGCGACTCCGACCAGATAGCTGATCACCGGTAGACCAGTCGCGCGCCCCGCCGCAATCACCGTGACGAGCGTGTGCAGAACATATCCTGCGCATGCGCCGGCACAGGCCCACACCGGACCGCCGATCAACCCCATCGTGCCGACCAGCGTCAGGACGATGATTCCGCGAATCACCGCCAGGATCATGATCAATCGCGTCCTGCTGACGGCTTGCAGATAGGCCACCGCAGGCCAGGTCATCGGGCGGAACACCGTCATGACACTGAGAATCATCAGCATCGGCGCCATGGATGCCCAGCGCGCGTCGAAGAATGCCGGCACGAGCATGGGAGCGATTGCTCCCAGGCCCACTCCGAGCGGCGAGATCATCAAGGACATCAACGCCGCAGCGCGCACGACCGCGGGGCGCCGCTTGGATTCTTCCATTAGCGAGTACGTCGGCATCAGCACATCACCGATGTGTTCGGCGACGTTGGTGATCGGCATCTCAGCGAGGCTGTAGGAAAGGTTGTATCGCGCCATGACGGCCGGGCCGAACAGCTTCGACATCAGCAGGCTGTCCCAGCGGGTGGCCGCGCGATCGGCAAGTGCGGTGATCATGATTGGCAGCCCGTACGCGAAGAGCGCACGCGCCGTGGGCCAACGCAGCGGTGAGATCTTCAACCACTGCTGCGGAAGGCGATATGAAAAGAAACAGCCCTGTCGCCACGGCGGCGCGAATCACGGTGGCGTAGAGAATGGCAGACGCGCCGTGTCGCGAGACCAAAGCAAGGGCCGCGACCGTGAACAGCACATCGCAGCTCCCATTGATGGTCGCGATCGCCCGGAATCGCAAATCACGCATCAGCAGGCGCTCGGGCACGTAGCGGAGCCGCTCGATCACGTGCGCGAGCGCGAAGCCCGGAATGAAAACTGCCATGGATGGCGTGCCGAGCCAGCCTGACACGGGGTGCCGCAAGGCCACCACTACCGCCATCGCCGCAATTCCCAGCGCCACGTGCAGCACCATCGCCTGGAACGAGACGTCGGCGGCGGACTTGTTCGCGATGAGGTACTGCCCGAAGGCAAAGCTGGTGAAGGTTCCGGCCGTCAGGATGGCGATCGATGCGGCGAGCACTGCGCCATAGGCATCGGGGGCAATGAATCGAGTGAGCACCAGCGTGCCCACCAGCTGCAATACGCGGGATCCCACACCGAACAGCATGTTCCAGGCCACGCCGCGAGCGGCGGTGCGGGTGATGGACATCTCAGGCGAAGTGGTCGCCGCACCAGCGCGTGACGGTCACGATGAGTTCGTTCCGCTGCGCCAGCTCGGTGAACACATGATTGGCGGCCGGAAAGAACGCCACCTCCAGGCGGCCGCGCAAGGCGGGGAACACTTCGAACAGCTGGTCGCGGTGGTTGTACCGCTGGCCAAGGCCGCCGGAATACACGCTGAGAATGCGGGTGCCTCGGTCGAGCAGCCCTTTGAGCAGGGCGCCATACTCTGCCTGGGGAGGAGACTGACGACCGGCGGACTCCGGGTCGTCGGGCGAGTCATCCGCGGACTTCGAGCCGACTCCCAATTGCGCGGAGTGTTGATGCAGGTGCATCCGCACGGACCGCAGGCTGCGAAGCGTCGACCATACCGGATGCCGAATCCGTGCGGCGAGGCGTCGTCGCAGGCCGCGTAAGAATGAGTACCAGGTCGCAAATGCGGGCGCATCGATGAGGACCAGGCCCACGACGCGCGGGTCCACCTGTGCGGTGGCCAGTGCATTGTCGGCCCCGGAGCACAAGCCGAAAAGGACGAAGCGCGCGACACCCGTGTCGGCGGAGACCCGGTCCATGGCCGCGCGCGCGTCGGCGACGGCACTGGCCCGGAAGCTCACTTCGCCCGGCACTCCCCGGCTATCCCCGATGCCCGACAGATCGAGACGCAGGCCCGGAAACCCCGATTGCGCGAGCTGGCGGGCAAGGAATACGTGAAGTCTGTGAGGTCCAACCCGGTGAAGCACGCCGGCGTTCAGGAAAATCACCATCGGCAGGGCTGGCGAAGGCTTGCGGGAAGCGCCAGTGTCCGGGGCGGGCTCGGTGACGATCCCGATAATGTTGGATTCGGCCCCCAGCTGCAGGATGCGCTCGCGGAATGGTCGTAAGGGAGTCGCCATCGTCCGTCGTTCTGCAGGTCTAGTTAACGCTGGCAGCTACTCTAAGATGAAATCGACCTCCACGGCAGTTTTCCACTTCGGATCTGAGGATCGGTACCTCTTGGGCACGCTCCACCACACTCCGCGCCTGCGGCGGCGAAGTGCGGCGGTGCTGTTGTGCAATCCCATGGGGGAAGAGGCCGCGCGCGCCCACAGGTTGTACCGCGTGCTCGCCACTCAGCTCGAACGCGCGGGTTACGCAGCACAGCGCTTCGATTTCTTCGGCACGGGCGACTCCGGCGGTGAAAGCAGCGACTTCGACATCGCCGCCTGTCAGGCAGACATCGAGCTCGCCGCCGCGGAACTAGTCCGCCGGTCAGGTGTGAACCGCCTGGTACTGGTCGGGCTGCGGCTGGGCGCCACTCTTGCGGCGCTGGCTTCGGAACGGCTGTGCCCGCGGCACCTCGTGCTCTGGGATCCAGTAGTCGACGGCGCGGCCTACCTGCGCGAGCTTGCCGGCGCACATCGCACGTACATGAAGGCTGAGCTGGGCGAGATCGCATGGGGCGACCGTCTGCGAGTCGATGCGAACGGGGTGCCGGAAGAAGCCCTGGGTACCCCCATCACGCCATCGCTCGCCTCGGGCCTGACGTCGATCGATCTGACTCGTGCCCTTCCGCGAGCTGAGCACATCAGCGTCATCTGCACCTGCGAGTCGGCTGCAACGACGAAATTGCGCGAGCGGTGGTCGGAGGCGACCGCGGTGAGCTGGCTCGACATGCCCGCGACCGTCATCTGGAACTCGGATGCCGCGCTCAACAACGCCATAGTGCCGATCGACATCGTCCACGCGATAGTTGCCCGGGTCGAGGAATTGAGCCCGTGACGGCGCAGTCTTCATCAGGGTCCGCGGATTGGGATCGACTGGAAGAATGGAATCGCACCACCGTGCGGTTTCGTCCCGAAGCCACCGTGCACGCCCTGTTTCGTGAAGTCGCGACCGCGCATCCGCAGCGCATCGCGCTCGTGTGGGATGGTGGAGCGCTCACCTACGGCGAACTGGATCGTCGCTCCGATGAGCTCGCGGGGCGGTTGATTGCCGCCGGCGTCGCAGTCGACGCCCCGGTGGCCTTATGCATTCCGCGCTCGGCGGAAGCCATCATTGCGGCGCTGGGTGTCTTCAAGGCGGGCGGTGCCTACCTGCCGCTCGATCCCGACTATCCCCGATCGCGGCTCGAATTCGTCGTCAAGGATGCCGGCGCGGGCGTACTGCTGACGGGTGCCGATCGTTTCGACGCGCTTAACGGACTTGCAGCCAAAACCATTCTGGTAGACATGAATGCGCCAGCGCAGGAGGTTGCTCCGGCTGGAGAACGCACCGGGCCTTCAGGGCGCGCCTACGTGATGTACACCTCAGGCTCCACCGGCGTGCCCAAGGGCGTGCAGATCGAGCATCGCTCGATCGTTCGCCTGGTCGGTCGCGTGGACTACGTTCGCCTCGATGCAGTCCACGTGTTTCCTGCATGCGGCGCCGCTCGGCTTCGACGCCTCGACGCTCGAGCTTTGGGGCCCACTGCTGAACGGCGGGCGGATCGCGATCTGCCTGGAGCCGATCCCTAGCGGACGCGTCGTCTCCGCATTGATCGCGGCGCACGGCGTGACCACGGCCTGGCTCACCGCTGCGCTGTTCAACGCGATCGTCGATGACGATCCGACGCAGCTGCGCGGTCTGCGACAGCTGCTCGATCGGCGGGCGAGGCGCTATCCATTCCGCACATGCGGCGGGCGCTGGCAGGCTCTGACGCAAACCGAGCTGATCAACGGCTACGGCCCCACCGAATGCACCACCTTCACCACGACCTATTCGATACCCGCACGATACCCGACCGGGGCGACTTCGGTCCCGATCGGCCGCCCCATCGCGGATACGCAGGTCTTCGTCCTGGATGATGAGCGTAGTCGCGTGCCGCTGGGCACCGAAGGTGAGCTCTACGTCGGCGGCGCGCGGGCTTGGCGCGCGGCTACCTCGGCCGGCCCGATCTCGATGCCGAGCGTTTCGTCGACCGATCCTTCGTGTCCGGCGAGCGCCTGTACCGCACCGGCGATCTGGTGCGCTGGTGCCGGAGGGCGTACTCGAGTTCGTCGGTCGCGCCGATCAGCAGGTGAAGATGCGCGGATTTCGCATCGAGCTGGGCGAGATCGAATCGCGACTGACCGAAGTGCCCGGCGTCAAATCATGCGCGGTCGTCGCACGCGAGGATGGTGGTGTCGACAAGCGACTCGTGGCTTACGTCGTCGCCTCACGCATCGACCTTTCGGTTTCCACGCTCCGCCAGCGCGCTCAGCCAGGTGCTGCCGGAATTCATGGTGCCGGCTGCCTTCGTGTTCCTGCCGTCGCTTCCCGTCACGGTGAACGGCAAGCTCGATCGTGCCGCGCTGCCGGTGCCGGCCGCCACGCGCCCGGAACTGGCCGCAGCCTTACCGCGCGCCACGCGGCGACCACGAAGATGGCCATCTGCGGCGCATTCGCCGATGTGCTCGGGCTCGATCGCGTGGGCACGCTGGACGGTTTCTTCGACCTGGGCGGCAATTCGCTGTCCGCCCTGCGATTGTTGCGGCGCCTGCATGCTGCAGGGCTCGGCGACATCGCGCCTACTACTCTGTTTGCCGCGCCGACACCCGGGGCACTGGCGCGAGCACTCGAGGCTCCGTCGAAACAAGCAACTGCTTCAGCGCCGCGTGCCGCGCGCGATGCTGCTGCCTGGGCGTCGACGAGCCGATCGCGATCATCGGAATGGCTGGCCGCTTTCCCGGCGCGGCCGATATCGAGGCGTTCTGGAAAAATCTCTGCGATGGGCGCGAATCGATCCGCGTGTTCAAGCCGCAGGAGCTCGACCTTTCGATTCCGCCAGCGCTCCGCAACGATCCGGCGTACGTCGCCGCGCGCGGCGTGCTGGACGACGTTGCTCTCTTCGATGCCGCGTTCTTCGGCATCTCGCCGCTGGAAGCGCAGCTGATCGACCCGCAGCACCGACACTTCCTCGAAGTGTCCTGGCATGCCCTCGAGCATGCGGGCTATGTGCCCGAACATGCTCCAGGTCCCATCGGAATTTTCGGCGGCATGTACAACGCCACGTATTTCCAGCGGCACCTGCTGCCGCAGGCCCGATGTGTCGGGCCGCATCGGCGACCTGCAGTTGATGCTCGGCAACGAGAAGGACTACGTGACCAGCCGCGTAGCCCACAAGCTCGGGCTGTCGGGGCCTGCTGTCAGCGTGAATACCGCCTGCTCGACTTCGCTGGTCGCAACTGCGATGGCGATGGCAGAGCCTGCGCGCACGGCGATTGCGATATCGCGCTCGCGGGCGGCGTCGCGATCACCTGCCCGCCCGACAGCGGACATCTCTACCAGGAAGGCGCGATGGCCTCCGTCGACGGGCACACGCGTCCGTTCGATGCGAGCGCAATGGGCACAGTATTCTCCGATGGCGTTGCGATCGTCGTGTTGCGACGCTTGACCGATGCGATCGCCGCCGGCGATACGGTCTATGCAGTTCTACTGGGTGCCGCAGTCAACAATGACGGTAGCGATCGCGCCAGCTTCACGGCACCAAGCCCTGAGGGCCAGGCCGCAGTGATCAGTGCGGCGCACGACCGCCGCAGGGATCGATCGCGCGCTCGGTTTCCTATGTCGAGGCTCATGGCACCGCGACGCCGCTGGGTGATCCGATCGAAATCGAAGGCCTCACGCGCGCGTTCCGCCGGCATACGGATGACACGCGGCTTCTGCGCAATCGGCTCGCTGAAGAGCAACGTCGGACACCTCGTCATCGCCGCAGGCGCGGCGAGCCTGATCAAGACTTCGCTGTCGTTGCATCGCGAGGCCCTGCCGCCGTCGATCGGCTTCGAGAAGCCCAATCCGCAGATCGACTTCGCCAGCACGCCGTTCGTACGTGCAATCCAAGCTGACGCGCTGGCAGCGCGGCTGCATCTCCACGGCGCGCGGCGGTCAGCTCGTTCGGTTTCGGCGGTACCAATGCGCATGTCGTGCTCGAAGAGGCGCCTCGCAGGCGCCGCTGCTGCGCCATCGACGCGCTCGAGCGCAGCTGCTCGTGCTTTCGGCACGCACGGCCGAGGCGCTGAAGCAAGCGGGCGAGATGCTCGCGCAATTTCTGGCGGGCGCGGCGCAGGGCGGCGCCTCCGATGCCGACCTTGCGGACGTGGCGCATACGCTGCGAATCGGCCGCCGCGCTTTCAGCCATCGTCGCTACGTGGTGGCGTCATCGCATGCTCAGGCGGCTGAGTTGCTCAAATCTCCGGATACGGTTCGAGCCGGTTCGCGTCGAGCTCTGGTGCCGATCTGCCGGAGGTTGGCTTCCTGTGCCCCGGCCAGGGCTCGCAGTACGCTGCCATGGGCCACGGCCTGTACGAGACCGAGCCCGCATTCCGCACTGCTTACGACGAGTGCTGCGCAATCATTCAGCGACTCACGGGCGAGAATCCGCGCGCTACGTTCTTCTCAGACGATGCTGCTGTGCTGCTGCCGACTGGCGTCACGCAGCCCGCAATCTTCTGCGCTGGAGTATTCACTGGCGCGCCTGTGGATGAGCTGGGGCGTCGAGCCGACGACCCTAATCGGCCACAGCGTCGGCGAGTTCGTCTGCGCGGCGCTTGCCGGCGTAATGCGCCTCGAAGACGCACTGGCTCTGGTGCTGGAGCGCGGGCGGCGCATGCAGGCTCTTCCGCCGGGCAACATGTTGTCCGTGCGGCTGTCTGCCGAGCGAGCTCACGCCGCGATCTGCCCGACGGCGTGGTGATCGCAGCCGAGAATGGCCCCCGGCCTTTGCGTCGCCTCGGGCCCGCCCGATGCGGTGACGCGCCTCGAAAGCGAGCTGGTTGCAGCGGGCGTGGCAGCACGCAAGGCTGGTCACCTCGCACGCTTTCCATTCGTCCATGATGGACCCGGTGGTCGAGCCGATGGCGCAGAGGCTCGCCGGAATCGAGCTGCGGGCGCCGAAGATTCCCATCCTGTCCACCGTCACCGGCGCGTGGCTGACCGAGTCCGAAGCGCGCAACCCTCGTTACTGGGCGCGAGCATCTGCGTCAGCCGGTGCGATTCGGGCCGGCGGTTGCCGCGCTGCTCGCCGATCCCCGGCGTCTGCTGATCGAGATCGGCCCGCGCGCCACGTTGTCGACGCTGGCACAACAGGCGACGGCCGGTGGAGCGAAGCGCAGATCGGTCCCGTGGCGCTGCCATGTCTCGGCGATGCAGCGGATCGCGAATGCGAGGCCCTCGCAGCGTCCGTCGGCAAGGTATGGACTCTCGGCGTTGCCGTCGATTGGAGCGCGTTACGCATCTCATGAACAGCGCCGGCGCTGCGCTCTGCCCGGTTATCCATTCCAGCGTCAGCGATACTGGGTCGACGCGCCGGCAGCAGGCGCCACTGACGCGCGCGCCGGTTGGCTGCGCTCGCCAGCGTTGTCGGGGAAAAGATCGACTTGCCGGTTCCCGCTTCGCCATCCGCTGAGGCGGCGCGCCCCGCGCGCCAGTTGCTCGGCAGCTTCGCCAACTGGTCGAAGAGGTCTCCGGCATCGACGTGAGCGACCTCGAACCCGCGACGCCCTGGCTCGAGCTCGGCCTGGATTCGCTGACTCTCACTCAGCTCGCCTTGCAGCTGCAGCGCAGCTTCGGCGTCAAGGTCACCGTTTCGCCAGGTGATGGAGGAGTATCGCATCCGTGGCGAGCCTGATCGCGATGCTGGAGGCGAGCGCTACCCCCGCTGCACTCGCAACTCCGCGCTGCCGCGCGCGCCGCGCCACTCGCACTATCGACCAACGAAGACGAGCCCGCAGCGGGCCACTGTCGTCTACGACGTCAAGAAGGCGTTCGGCGCCATCGCCCGCATTCACACGCGCGCCGATGCGCTGACGCCGCAACAGCGGCGAGCCTCGATGCGCTGGTCGCGCGCTACACGCAGCGCACCGCACGGTCGAAGGCCTATACGGCGGAGCATCGGCCGACACATGGCCGATCCGCGAGTCGTCAACGGCTTTCGTCCGCTGACCAAGGAGTTGACCTATCCGCTCGTGATCGAGCGCTCGCGCGGCAGTCGTCATGTGGGACATCGACGGCAACGAGTACGTCGACGTCTTGTCGGGCTTCGGCATGAGCCTGTTCGGCTGGCAGCCGGATTTCCTGCGCGAAGCGCTGCATCGGCAGATCGACGCGGGCTACGAGATCGGCCCGCAACACGTGCTGGCAGGCGAGACTGCGCGACTCTTCTGCGAAGTGACGGGCACGCGAGCGCGCCGCGTTCTGCAATACGGGCTCCGAGGCCGTGATGGGCGCGATGCGCATCGCCGAACGGTCACCGGGCGCAGCACGATCGCAATCTTCACTGGCGCGTATCACGGCATCTTCGATGAAGTGATCGTGCGCGGCACGCGCAAGCTGAAGCACCATGCCCGCGGCGCCGGGAATCACTGCCCGAGTCGTCGCAGAACATGCTGGTGCTCGACTACGGCACTCCGGAATCGCTCGAGATCCTGCAGGCAGCGCGCCGACACGCTGGCCGCCATCGTCGTCGAGCCGGTGCAGAGCCGGCGGCCGGATTTCCAGCCGGTCGAATTCCTGCGGCAGCTGCGCGAGCTGACCGAACGTGCCGGCATCGTGCTGGTGTTCGACGAAGTCGTCACCGGTTTCCGCTCGCATCCGCGCGGCAGCCCAGGGCCTGTTCGGCATCGAGGCCGACCTTGGCACGTACGGCAAAGTCGTCGGCGGCGGCCTGCCGATCGGCGTGATCGCCGGCAAGAGTCGTTTCATGGATGCGCTGGACGGCGGCCAGTGGCAATACGGCGACGACTTCCATTCCCACCGTGGGCGTCACTTATTTCGCCGGCACGTTCGTGCGCCATCCGCTGGCGCTGGCGGCCGCGAAGGCCAGCCTCGAGCATCTGCGCACCGCAGGCCCGGCGCTTCAGCGGGACTTGACCGCACGCACCGCGGCGATGGTGGCGCAAATCAATGCGGCGATGGTCGAGCTCGGCGCGCCGTTCAAGCTGAACACGTTCGCCTCCCTGTGGCGCAACGTCTTCACTGAAGACCTGCCTTACGGCGGACTGTCATGTACGCGATGTTGCGTGACCGCGGCATCCACATTCTCGACAACTTCCCGTGCTTCCTTACCACTTCGCACAGCGACGAAGACATCAAGGCGATCGTGCGTGCCTATCGCGAGGCGGCGGCGGAAATGCTGGCAAGCGGGTTCTTCCCAGTGCGCTCCGCGGGCGAGCCCGCTCCAGCGGCAGCTGCCGCGTCCTCTGCGGCGCGTGAAGTGGAAACCACCGAGCCACAGCGCGAGGTGTGGCTCGCCGCGAGGCTCGGCACACAGGCTTCGCTTGCGTACAACGAATCGGTGTCGCTGCATTTGCGTGGCGAGCTGGATACAGGCGCTCTGCGCCATGCCGTTCGTGACCTGATCACGCGCCACGATGCGCTGCGCGCAACGTTCACCGAAGACGGCATGAGCCTGCGGGTATCCGCTGAAGTAATTCCGCTGGAGATTCCGCTGATCGATTTGTCCGGCGATCCAAAGGCCGCGAGCTCCAAACTCGCTGCGCTCGGGAAGCGACACGTTCGCGAGCCGTTCGATCTGGAACGCGGGCCGCTGATTCGTGTCGAGCTGGCTCGCCTGGCACCAGATCATCATGCGCTGGTCATCACCGGCCACCATATCGTGCTCGATGGCTGGTCCTTCTGGGTCTTGGTCAAGGACCTCGCTGCGCTCTACGGTCGTGCCATGGGAGCGCGTACCACGGGACTCGAGCCGGCTCCCTCGTTTGCCGACTACGCGGCCGATCTTGCAGGCCGGGCAGATTCGCCCGACGTTGCACGGAACGTGAAGTGGTGGAAAGAGCGCTTCGCCGATGGCGGGCCGACGCTTGCACTGCCTACGGATCGTCCGAGGCCCCGTTTGCGCACGCAGGCTTCGGGCCGCTACGACTGCACATTGCCCCCGCAACTCATCGCACAGGTGAGAAAGCTTGGAGCGACCCATCGAGCCAGCCTGTTCGCGACCTTGCTTGCCGGCTTCGGCGGATTGCTGAATCGCCTGACCGGCCAGGGCGATCTGGTGGTCGGCATCGCGGCCGCGGGGCAGGCCTCGGCCGGCCTCGAGGGCCTGATTGGTCATTGCGTGAGCACGCTGCCGCTGCGGCTCGCCGTGGATCGCGAAGCCCCGTTTGCCGACCTAATCGAGAAGAGCCGCGTGGTGCTGCTCGATGCCTACGATCACCAGGACGTAACTTTCAGCCGCGTGCTGCAGGCGCTGCCGATCGCGCGTGATCCGGGCCGCCTGCCGCTGATCAGCGTGCTGTTCAATATCGACCAGGCGCTCGCCAGCGAAGCCATGGCGATGCCGGGCCTGCACCTGGAGCTCACTTCAAATCCGCGCGTGGCCGAGACGTTCGAGCTCTTCGTGAACGCGGTGGATGGCGGCGCCGCGGGAATGCGCCTCGAATGCCAGTACAACAGCGACTTGTTCGAAGAGTCGACTATCGCGCGCTGGATGTCCGCTTTCGAGCACCTGCTCGCAGGCGCTGTCGCCGCGCCCGCCGCAAGGCTCGGCGACCTTTCACTGGCAACCGCAGCGGACCGCGCGGCAATCGGCGGCTGGAATCAGACCGCGACTGAATATTCGCGCGGCGCGCGCATCGAATCGTTGATCGTGGCCCAAGTTGCCCGGACGCCCGATGCGCTCGCGGTGCATGCTGCCGACCAGTCGCTGACATATGCCGAGATCCGCGATCGCAGCGCCCAGGTTGCTGCGAAATTGCACGCTGCGGGCGTCTCGAAAGCCGATCGCGTCGGGTTGCTGGTCGAGCGCGATGCGATGCTGCTCCCGGCTCTCATCGGCACATTGCAGTCCGGCGCGGCGTATGTGCCGCTGGATCCTGCATTTCCGCTCGAGCGGCTCGCATACATGATCGCGGATGCGGGCCTGAAGGCCGTGGCCACGACGTCCAGGCTTGCGCAGTCGTTTGCCAGTGTGCTCGCCGATGTTCGCGTCGTATGTCTCGATCAAGCTGAATCGGCCGCAAGCGCGGCCGCCGCGAATGTCTCCGTGGCAGGCGGCGCAGATGACGAGGCCTATCTCATTTACACCTCGGGTTCGACGGGCAAGCCGAAGGGAGTGAGGGTATCGCACGGTTCGGTGGTGAATTTTCTGGAGGGGATGCGCAGGCGTCCTGGGCTTGAGGGTTCATCGAAGCTGGCGGCGGTGACGACGATTTCGTTCGACATTGCGGTGCTGGAGCTGCTGTTGCCGTTGGCGGTAGGAGCGCAGGTGGTTTTGGCGAGCCGCGAGCAGGCGAGCGACGGGCATGCGCTGCGGCAGCTTTTGGAGCGGCACGGTGTGGATGTGATGCAGGCGACGCCCTCGACGTGGCGGTTGCTGATCGAGGCGGGCTGGAGCGGGGGTCGGCACTGGAAAGCGCTGTGCGGGGGCGAGGCGTTGCCGGTGGATGTGGCCGATGCGCTGCTGGGCCGGGTGGGAGAGCTGTGGAACATGTTTGGGCCCACCGAGACGACGGTGTGGTCGAGCTGTGCGCGCATCGAGGCGGGGCAGGGAGAGATCTCGATCGGCACGCCGATCGCGAACACGCAGATCTGGGTGCTCGATGAGGCGGGGGATGTGGCGCCGGTGGGGGTGGCTGGAGAGATCTACATTGGGGGGGAGGGGGTGGCGCTGGGCTATCACGGCCGTGAGCAGCTGACCGCGGAGCGTTTTGTGGCGGACCGGTTCTCGGGGCGGGCCGGTGCGCGGCTGTACCGCACGGGGGACCTGGGCCGCTGGCGCAGTGACGGGCAGCTGCAGCACCTGGGCCGCACCGACTCGCAGGTCAAAGTGCGCGGCTACCGTATCGAACTGGGAGAAATCGAAGCCGCGCTCGCGAGTCATCCTGCCGTTACTCAGGCCGCGGTTGCAGTGCGCGAGGTCACGCCAGGAGATCTTCGACTGGTGGCATACACAGTTGCGCGCAATGCCAGCAACGGCGCCAATGCGTCCGGCGGCTTTCCTGATGCGCAATGCCTGCGCGCGCATCTCGCGAAGACTCTTCCCGACTATATGCTGCCTCAGCACTTCGTCTCGCTGTCATCGTTGCCATTGACTGCGAACAACAAAGTGGATCGACGCGCACTGCCGGCTCCGGCGTTCGACGTCACAGCGGCCGCGCCGGGAGCCGGTCAGGCGCCCCGCAATGAGCGCGAAGAACTGGTTGCCGCACATTTCCGCCAGACACTATCGATCGCGAATGCCGGTATCGGTGACGACTTCTTCGCGCTGGGTGGTCACTCGCTGCTTGCAGCGCAGATGGCGATGCGGCTCGGGCGGCAAATCGGGCACATCGTGCCCATGGGCGTGATCTTCGAGCATCCGACGGTGGCCCGGCTTGCCGCGTGGATCGATGGGCAGCCGGCGAAGAAAGTTCTGCCGCCTGCCATTCCGCGCAGGAGCGGCGCGGGACCGGCTCCACTGTCCCTCATGCAGCAACGGATCTGGTACCTGGAACAACTGCACCCGCGACGAACCGTATTCAATGTCCCATCTGCGCATCGCCTGCGCGGCGAGCTGGATGCAGCGGCCCTTGGCAAGGCGTTCGCCGAATTGATCAATCGACAAGCCGTGCTGCGCACGGTGATCTCGACTGTTGAGGGCGAGCCTTCGCAGAGAATTCTCGACATGGTCGATACAGCCATACCGCTCGAGGATCTCGCGAGCCAGCCGCCCGAGGCGCGGGAGACGCTGCTGATGAGGCGGCTCGAGCGTGAATGCGCGCTGCCGTTCGACATCTCGCACGCTCCACTTTTCCGGGCGCGCCTGTTTCGCCTCGCGGCTGACGATCACGTGCTGTTCTTCATGGCGCATCACGTGATCTGGGATGGCTGGTCGTTCGACCTGTTTTACGAAGAGATGGCGGCGCTGTACGACGCGTATCGCCAATCTCGCGCGCCGGGACTCGCCGCGCTCGCTGTCGATTACGCCGATTTCTCTGCCTGGCAGCGCGAATGGATGAAGGGCGCGACCCTGGAGCAGCAGCTCGCCCACTGGCGATCCAAGCTTGCGGGCGCCCCGCCGTCGCTCGAGCTGCCCGGCGACAGGCCGCGCCCTGCCACTCAGAGCGGCGATGGCGGCACCGCCTGGTTGAAATTGCCGAGCTCCACCACGGAAGCATTGCGGGAGCTCGGCGTGCATGAAGGCGCGACACTCTTCATGACGCTGCTCGCCGCGTGGGCACTGCTGCTGCACCGTCTGAGCGGCCAGAGCGAAGTGATGGTGGGCACCCCCGTCCGCGGGCGTAATCTCCCCGAGCTCGAGTCCGTGATGGGATTCTTCGTCAACGCGGTTCCTCTGCGCCTCAGGGTCGATGGTCAACGCGATTTCCCCGAGTTGCTGCGTGCGATCCGCGCGGAAGTGGTCGAGGCCTTCAACTTTCAGGACGTGCCGTTCGAACATCTCGTGCGCGTGCTCGGAGCGGCCCGGGACCAGAGCCGGTTCCCGATCTACCAGGCATTCTTTTCGTATCAGGATGCCCGGCAGCGTCCTTCGAGCTGGGGGAACCTGCGGCACGAGAACGTGCCGGTATTCCAGCCGGCCGCGGCGCAGGACCTGGCGTTGTGGTTCCTCGACGGCGCCGACGGCCTGGTCGGCGGCCTGAACTACAACACCGATATCTTCGACGCGGGCACCGCGGAGCAGCTGGGTTCGCGCTTCTCGGCGATACTCGAGGCGCTGGTGCGCCAGCCTCGCCAATCGATTCGCGAATTGCTTGCGTTGAGCGCGCAAGAGATCGCTTCGCTGCGCCGATGGAATGACACGACCGTGCCTTTGCCTGCGGCGCAGAATATCTCCGACTACGTTGCGCTCGCGGCGAAGAATCCGGACCGGACCGCGATCACTTGCGGTGATGACGCGGTCAGCTACGGCGAGCTCGCCGCGGGGGCTCGCAGGATTGCGGCGACATTGCGCGAACGTGAAGTCGGGCCCGGTGACGTGGTGGCGTTGCACCTCGACCGCTCGCCGCGAATGGTTGCCGCGCTGCTCGGCGTTTTGGAAGCGGGCGCAACCTACTTGCCGCTCGATCCTCAGTTCCCACCGGAGCGGCTGGCATTCATGCTCGCGGACTCGGGCGCGAAACTGCTGATCAGCGATCATGACGTTTCGCTCTTGCGTTGGGATGGCGGCCGGGTGCTGCGCCTCCAAGAGTCTGCGCTGGCGCAGGCTGCATTCGCAGATGCGCAATTGCCGAGTAACGATTTGCGCGGTTCGGCCGCCTATCTCATTTACACCTCGGGTTCGACGGGCAAGCCGAAGGGAGTGAGGGTATCGCACGGTTCGGTGGTGAATTTTCTGGAGGGGATGCGCAGGCGTCCTGGGCTTGAGGGTTCATCGAAGCTGGCGGCGGTGACGACGATTTCGTTCGACATTGCGGTGCTGGAGCTGCTGTTGCCGTTGGCGGTAGGAGCGCAGGTGGTTTTGGCGAGCCGCGAGCAGGCGAGCGACGGGCATGCGCTGCGGCAGCTTTTGGAGCGGCACGGTGTGGATGTGATGCAGGCGACGCCCTCGACGTGGCGGTTGCTGATCGAGGCGGGCTGGAGCGGGGGTCGGCACTGGAAAGCGCTGTGCGGGGGCGAGGCGTTGCCGGTGGATGTGGCCGATGCGCTGCTGGGCCGGGTGGGAGAGCTGTGGAACATGTTTGGGCCCACCGAGACGACGGTGTGGTCGAGCTGTGCGCGCATCGAGGCGGGGCAGGGAGAGATCTCGATCGGCACGCCGATCGCGAACACGCAGATCTGGGTGCTCGATGAGGCGGGGGATGTGGCGCCGGTGGGGGTGGCTGGAGAGATCTACATTGGGGGGGAGGGGGTGGCGCTGGGCTATCACGGCCGTGAGCAGCTGACCGCGGAGCGTTTTGTGGCGGACCGGTTCTCGGGGCGGGCCGGTGCGCGGCTGTACCGCACGGGGGACCTGGGCCGCTGGCGCAGTGACGGGCAGCTGCAGCACCTGGGCCGCACCGACTCGCAGGTCAAAGTGCGCGGCTACCGTATCGAACTGGGAGAAATCGAGGTCGCGCTGGCTCGCTGCGCCGAGGTCGAACAGGCCGTCGTCGTTGCAACGGGCGCGGAGAGTGGCGACCCGCGCCTGATCGCGTATCTGGTTGCGCGCTCAGGTGTGGACCCTTCGGCTTCCGTGTTGCGCGACAAGCTACGCGCTGAATTGCCGGACTACATGATTCCCTCGGCATTCGTGCCGCTGCCCAGGTTTCCGCTCACGCCCAATGGCAAGATCGATCGGCGTGCGCTGCCCGCGCCGGGCGTGCTCGAGGCGAAGCGCGGGCCCATTACATCGCAGGCAGCGCTTAGTCCCACCGAACGGATCGTTGCCCAGGTGTGGTGCGACCTTCTCAAAATCGACGCCGTGAGCGCGCAGGACAGCTTCCTCGATCTCGGTGGCCATTCGCTCCTGATCATGCGCGCGGTTGCGCTGCTCGAGTCTCGCGCTGGCGTGCATGTCAGTCCCCGCGCCTTCGTATTCCAGACATTGGGCCAGATTGCGGCTGAGTACGACCAGGCGAAGCGGCCCGCGGCAGCTTCTGGCGCCGACGCCGAAGCCAGCGAGATATCCGCGCCCTTCGGCCGGCGGGTGTTGCGGCGGGTGATGACTTTCCTCAGCCCCAGGCAGAGGCCTTGAATGCGCGCGCGGGAATCAAACGCGCTGGAAGTAGAAGCCGCTGTAGGCGTCGATGTCGCGACCGCGCGTGAAGGGGATCTCGCAGTGCTGCTCGCGGTTGCCCCAGTCGTCGACGATGCGATATCCGAGCGCCACGATGGCGTCGACGAACTGCTTGCGGTTGTAGATTCTATAGGCGTGAAACGCGCGTCCCGTGGACTGCACGGTTACGAAAGTCTCGCCGTCGTAGAGCGGCATCTTGTTGACGAAAAGATGCCGCGGCAGGGACCCGACGCGCGCAAGAATCTCAGGCAGCGTGAGGTCGACGTACTGCAGCGAGCCTGCGGCGAGGAACACCGTGCAATCCTTGCCGGCGGCGAAGTCGCTCGTGAAAGAAAGACCGGTCGCGCCTCGCTCCTTCGCCAGTTCCGCGCCTGCGCGCACGATGGCCGGAACTTCGTACACCGTCCAGCGCATGCCCGGCGGGTAGCCGAGGTAGTTTTTCCACCCATAGTAGCTGACGCCGACATGGCCGCCGAAATCGAACACCGAGGTGTGCTCATCGACGAGGTTGCGCATCCAGAAGAGCACGGCGTAGTCGCTCTGGCAGGCCTTGTCCATGCGATCCCGATACATGCCGGCGAGCGCCTCGGAGTCGTAGCCGATGCGCTGGCCGCGCGGAATCGAGCGCTCCGCATCGGCGAAGCTGGAGTGAACGCCGCGAAAGCGGTTGGGCGGGCGGGTGGCGAAATAGCGCGCGTAGTCGTAGGCGAGCGCATGGCCGAGCAACGGCACGCGCCAGGCATGGCGCGCAGCGCGCCGGCCGAATTCGATGATGCTCACGCCCGCATGATACCAACGAGCGATGCTTGGAGAGCAATGTGAATCCGCGCGTTGTGATCGACACCGCAATGTTCGACCCCTGGAAAATCCAGGCCGTCACGCATCATCTCGTCGACCACCCGCTGCTGCAGATCGATGCGCTCGTCGAGCTCGGCCGCCGCATGGAGGCGCGCAAGCTGGTGCGCACGCACAGCAACGCCGCCACGGCCGCGACCTCGTTCGCCGACGCGCCCAATGAGCATCCGAACCGCAAGGGCGCGGCCGAAACTCTCGCGGGCATCGGCAAGGCGAACGCATGGATGTCGCTGCTCAACGTGCAGGCCGACCCGGTGTATCGCCGCCTGATCGACGAAGTGCTCGATGAGCTTCGTCCGCAGCTCGAACGGCACGATCCCGGCATGTGCTACCGGGCGGGCTGGATCTTCGTCTCCTCGCCCGGCACGGTGACGCCTTTCCACATGGATCACGAGCACAATTTCATCCTGCAGATTCGCGGTATCAAGAGGCTCTACACCTGGGACCCGTTCGACAAGGTGGTGATCTCGGAGCGGGCGCAGGAGCTGTTCCACGACCAGCATTCGCGCGAGCTCGTGAAGTGGGACGAGGGCTTTCGCGCGCGCGCGCGCGTGTTCGATCTCGAGCCGGGCCTGGGCGGCTACATGCCGTCCACGACCGCGCACATGGTCGAGAACGGCCCGGAGCCGTCGATCACGATCAGCTTCACGTACTACACCGACTCCACCCGCCGGCGCGAATTGCTCTACCGCGGCAACGCGAGACTGCGACGCTTCGGGATCGCGCCGAGGCAGATCGGAGAATCGCGGCTGCGCGACGACTTGCAATACGCGCTGCTCAGCAGCGTCTTCAACACCCAGTCGGCTATCCGGCGGCTGCTAGGCCGCGGCATTCGGGATAACGGCGTCTCTCATGCGCCCGCCTGAGGCGCGGTTATTGAACCGCAACGAGCCATAGCTGCGCGCCCTGTTCGGGCCATGCCGACCAGCTGACCTGATACGACCCGGCCTTGGGGACGTGCTTCACGGCCACTGCGCACTGCACGAGCGCCCCGGATTCGAGCACGGCATCGATCAACCTGAACTCCTCCCCGGGGTACGCCTTCTTGTCGTGCTTCACTCCGGCGTCGCCCCACCAGAACGCAACCAGCGTAGCAGGACCGGTGGTGATGACCCTGGAGCTGGTCAATGGCTTGCCCGCGGCAACCTCGTTCCACGCGAAGTCCTGGATCCTCGAGCCCATGACTTCGACCGCGGCGAGCGTGAGTTCGTCCGCCGGAGGTGTCGATGTGGAAATGACGTGATCCGTGCCGCGCTGACCGGCTTGTAGCGCGTACAACGCCGTACCGGAACGCGCCCAATTCGTATAGGAATGCGTGGACCCAAGCTGGGTGAAAGGCGCATTGCCTTTATTGTCGACGGGCGGTGCGAATGCGGTGATGTCCCCGCGGCCAACGCTGGCAATCAGGATGCTGCCTGCCTTCGTTGCCAGCGGCTTCGTCAAGAGAGTGGGCTTGCCGTCTTCCGCCTCCATCCGTTGAAAAACCAGGGAGTGATCGCCAACGGTGGCGGGCAACGCGCGGCGGTCGCAACCCAGCAGGGGCACCGCCACACCCGTGACGAGCAGTGCCTTGCCGATGAATCTTGCGAGGCTGCCGGCGGCCCAGGCCCTGTGCCAGGCCGAGGCCGCTGGTGTTCTTTTCGAGCCACTCTTCATGCGGCCACCCTTCGATATGATCCTGTAAAGTATTAGTACCATGACCCCTGCACCGATTGAAGGCCGATGCCTGTGCGTAACGATTCGCTACCGGTTAGCGGGGCCATCGCGCGCGAAGCTCGTTGCGAACTGGGCGTTGACGAGGTGATGGCGGGCCATACGCTTGCAGGCATCCGTGAGCTCGATAGAGCGGACGCGCTCCGCGCCTTTCGCGACCGATTCGCCTTGCCGACCGGCGTCGTGTATCTGGACGGCATCTCGCTCGGCGCGCTGCCTCGTCACACCATCGACCGCGTGACGAGAGTGACGCAGCGTGAGTGGGGCGAAGGGCTGGTGCGCAGCTGGAACCTGCACGGCTGGATCGACTCGCCTCTCACCGTCGGCGCCAAGATCTCGCGGCTGATTGGCGCGCAGGCTGACGAAGTCGTCGTTGCCGATTCCACGTCGGTCAATCTTTTCCGGCTGGTCCTGACGGCGCTTGCGCTGCGGCCGCACCGCACCGAGGTGCTCTCCGAAACGGGAAACTTTCCCACCGACGTGTACGTCTGCGCCGGTGCGACGGCGACTTACGGACGCGACCGGCAGCTGCGGCTGGTGCCGCGCGAGCGCATTCTGGAATCGATCACCGATTCAACGGCGCTCGTCGTGCTGACTCACGTCCATTACAAGACCAGCGAGGTATACGACCTGGCCGCGGTTACGCGCCATGCTCATCAACGCGGCGCGCTGGTCATCTGGGATTTGAGCCACAGCGTTGGCGCGCTCCCCGTGGATCTCGGTGCCGCCAATGCCGATTTCGCCGTGGGCTGCGGTTACAAATATCTGAACGGCGGTCCCGGCGCGCCTGCCTTCCTTTACGTGGCGCAGCGCCATCACGCCGAGGCGGTCAATTCGATCTCCGCATGGATGGGACACGCGCATCCGTTCGATTTCGGCGACGAGCACGTCGCCGCACCGGGAATCCGCCGTTTCCTCTCGGGCACGCCCTCCATCATCGCGAACAGCATTCTCGAGGCGGGTGTCGAGCTGATCCTGGAAGCCGGCATCGAGCGCCTCACGCAAAAATCCCGGCTGCTGAGCGAGCTTTTCGTCGAGCTGGTCGAGTCGGAGTGCGCCGGCCACGGACTCACCCTGGTGAGCCCGCGCCGGGCCGAGGACCGCGGCAGTCATGTCGCCTTCAGCCTGCCGCATGGCTACGAGATCATGCAGGCGCTGATCCATGAATCCGTGATCGGGGATTTCCGCGCGCCGGATGTGATGCGCTTCGGCTTTGCGCCGCTCTATACGAGCTTTGAAGACGTGTGGATGGCCGCGCATGCGCTTCGAGACATTCTCAGGCAGGAAAAATGGCGTGACCCGCGCTTTGCGGTTCGCGCCGCAGTCACCTAATCGATCGCTTTTCGGGGAGAGTCGAATGCGCATTCAATGGCTTGCGTTCATTGCACTGAGCGCGGCGGCCGCGACACTCGCTGCAGCTCCCCCGGATGCCGCCTCGAAGCTGTTCGAGGGGCGCGATCTTTTCGGCCTGCAGTGGGCAAGCGATCCGCAGATTCGCCCGGACGGGCGCTCTGTGGCCTACGTGCGTAATTCCAACGAAGTAATGACCGATCAGGCGCGGCGCGCGATCTGGATCGTGGATGTCGAAACGGGCGCGCAGTCGGCGCTGGTCAGCGGCAGCGGCTCGCATTTCTCACCGCGCTGGTCGCCAGACGGTGCGCGCCTGGCCTACGTTTCCACGGGTGAGGAAGGGCGCGCGCAGCTCTTCGTCCGCTGGCTGGCGACGGGCGCGTCATCGCGAATCGCCGATCTCACCAGTTCGCCGGACGAGTTGGAATGGTCCCGGGACGGCAAGTCGATCGCGTTCACGATGTTCACTCCCGATGAGGCCGCGCAGCTCGGCAAGGCGCCCGCAAAGCCGGAAGGGGCAACCTGGGCACCGCCGCTGGTGGTCATCACGGATGTCACCTATAGGGCCGATGGCGTGGGGCAATTGAAGCCGGGCTATACGCACGCCTTCGTTGTCGCTGCCGATGGCGGCGCGCCCCGGCAGCTGACATTCGGCGCGTTCAACGAGCAAGGCCCCTTGTCGTGGTCGCCCGACGGGAAGTTCGTTTACATCAGCGGCAACCGGCTGGAAGGCTGGCGTCGCGATCCAATCAACAGCGAGATCTATCAGGTGTCGATGGGTGATGGCTCGATCACGCCGCTCACCTCGCGCGTCGGCCCGGACAACGCACCTGTAGTTTCTCCAGACGGGTCGAAGATCGCGTTCCTAGGATTCGATGATCGGGTGGTCGGCTATCAGAATACCGAGCTTTACGTGATGGACCGCAACGGCACCGGCACCCGCTCACTCACCAGTACCCTCGACCGGACCATCGACAGCGCGGTCTGGGCGCGACGACGGCCGCGGAGTTTTCATTCAGTACGCCGACAAGGGGGTGACACGACTTGCACGCGTCTCGCTCAACGGCCGCGTCGATCCGATCGCGGAAGGCCTGAGCGCGCCTGCGCTCGACCGCCCTTACTCGGGTGGCGCGTTCTCAGTGGCACGCAATGCGACTGTTGCCTTCACGAGTGGCACGCCGGCCTCGCCGTCAGATGTCTCCGTCGCACGCAACGGCCGCACGCAACGGCTCACTCATCTCAACGACGGCCTGTTTCGTGACAAGGCCCTCGGCGAGGTGACGCACCTGGCCGTCACGTCGTCGTTCGACCAGATACCCATCGATGCGTGGCTCGTGATGCCGCCGAACTTCGACGGATCGAAAAAATATCCGATGATCCTGGAAATCCACGGCGGCCCGTTCGCAAGCTACGGCCCTTACTTTTCGACGGACAACCAGCTTTACGCCGCGGCCGGCTACGTGGTGCTGTACGTCAATCCGCGCGGCTCGACTTCCTATGGCGACAAGTTCGCCAACTTCATCCATCACGCCTATCCGGGCCATGATTACGACGATCTCATGAGCGCCGTCGATGCGGCCATCGCCAAGGGATTCGTGGATCCGGACAACCTGTTCGTCACCGGCGGCTCCGGCGGCGGCGTTCTCACGGCGTGGATCGTCGGCAGCACCGATCGGTTCCGCGCGGCAGCGACCCAGAAGCCGGTCATCAACTGGACGAGCACGGCGCTGACCACCGACATCTACACGTTCATACCGAAGTATTGGTTCGCCAAGCCGCCGTGGGAAGATCCGCAGGGCTACTGGAAGCGTTCGCCGCTGTCGCTGGTGGGCGCAGTGAAGACGCCCACGCTGGTGGTCGTTGGCGATCAGGACTTGCGCACGCCGGTGTCCGATGCGGAGCAGTACTACCAGGCATTGCAGCTGCGCGGCGTGCCAACGGCACTCGTGAAAGTGCCCGGCGCATCGCACGGCGGGCTCGCCGCAAGGCCGTCACAGTCCGCAGCCAAGGCGAGCGCCATCCTCGCCTGGTTCGAGCAGTTTCGAAAAGAAGGTGGCTAAAGCGCGCGAGCGCCCGCCTATTTCTTCACGACCTGCTTCGCCCACTTGCCCGCGGGCAGCACGGCTGCTGCGTTGGGTACCTGATTGATGACAGCGAGCGTCCTGATGTCCACGTTCGAAGGATAGGCTCGCGAAAATTCCTCGAGCGTCATCGCACGCGTCAGCTTGACGATCTCGATATGGTTGGGCTGTACGCTGAGTGCGGTACGGTCGGTGAGCGGCCCAAAGCTGTCGATGGCATTGAGAAACGAGCGCTCCCTCGTCTCGTAGCGCTGCGCGGGCGAATAGCCGGTCAGCTGGTAGGTCGCGTTCCGATAGCTGATGAAGCCCACCATTCCCTGCACGACCCCCTGCTGAGTCTGCGCGCCGAACTTTGCGACGACGGCCGGCAAGCCATTCACCGTCCGGCGCCCCGATGCGCCGGCCTGGAGGCCTTGCTGCGAGAGGAACTGCTGCGCGGCGCGCGCCGGCTCGTCGCGGACCATGGTTAACTCGATGGCGGCATCCTGCTGCGGGGATATGCCCACGACGGCCTGGGGAAGATTCTGCGTCTTCCACCCGGCTGGAAACGCGAATTGAAACGCAAGGTCGGGATGCATGAAACGATTCTGCTCGAAGTAGCCCTGACGCGGATTCTCGCCGAAAGACAGGCCTTCGATGCGCGTGAGAAATTCCTCCTTGCCGGTGCGCGACCCCTTGAGCGCACCTGGCGGCAGCGCCGCGACCCGCTTGCGCACCTCCGCAATGCGCTCGCCTTCGTCCGGATGCGTGGAGGCCCATGCCGGCAACGGGCTGGCGTCTTTCTGCTGTTTCGACAGTCTGCGCAGCGATCTGAAGACGTCGTCCATCTCGCGCACGTCGTACTTCTCCTCGAGCGCGTAGCCAAAGCCGAGCTCATCCGCTTGGCGCTCTGCATCGCGTCCGAATTTGAGGAAGAGCAGCTGCATTCCCGAGCTCAGGAGGCCGCCGAATTGCTGGAGGTCCGGCGCGAGGATCATCCCCAGGCCGAGTCCGATCTGCGCGATCTGCGCACGGCTGATCTGCTCCACGGAGTGCTTCGCGGTCACGTGGCCGATCTCGTGCCCAAGCACCGCGGCGAGCTCGGCCTCGGAATCCATGTACCCAATCAGCCCCCGGGTGACGAAGATGAACCCCCCGGGCAATGCAAAGGCGTTGGGTGTGGGGTCGTCGACAACCTGGAAGCTCCAGGGGAGATTCGGCCGTTCGCCCCTCGCGGCGAGCTTCGACCCCACGCTTTGCACGTAGGCTTGCAGGGCATCGTCCTTCACGACGCCTATCCCTTGCCGCGTTTCCTCCGCGGCCTGCTTGCCCATGGCAATTTCCTGAGATTCCGAGACCAGCGACAGCTCGTGCTTTCCGGTGACCGGATTGGTTGCGCAGCCGCTGGCAAGCGCGCAAAGGGTGATGTATGCCAGGGTTGCCGGAAAGCGCAGCGCGCCGGGCAGGGTGATCTTCATTGTGTTTCTCCCTTAAGGACTTCGTGACTCAGCATATTTCATACCGGCCCCGATCGGGCTGAAGCCTGGAACCGGGCCGCCCGTCGTGCGTTGCTTTCTGGCATACGCCAGGCGGTTCCATGCTCGAATTCCTCACCTCGAATGTGACCGTTCCCGCCGCTCTGGCCGCCGGGCTGGTGCTGGCCGTCGTCGTCCTGGTGCTGGTGATCTGGTCGATCCGGCGCCATCGCGATCCCGTCGCTCGAGATCGATTGCGACGATCCGCTGTCGCGAGCTGCTGCCGTCGCTGTCGGGCCTGACGCAGGGCGCCGTCTACCTGGGCAACTCCGTCGAGCTCTTCGAGAACGGCGCCTTCTTCGACGCCATGTTCGAGGAGATCGCGGCGGCCACGCGCACCGTGCACTTCGAGACCTTTCTCTGGAAGGAGGGCGTGCTCGGCACGACGCCTGGTCGACGCGCTGGTCGAGCGCCGTCGCGCCGGCGTGCAAGGTGCGCGTGCTGGTCGACGCGCAGCGGCGGCAAGAAGATGGGCAACGACGCCAAGCGCCGCCTGCGCGAGGCCGGCTGCAAGTTCGCGTTGCACCACCCGCGGCAGCTGCGCAACATCGGCGTGTTCAACGACCGCGATCATCGCAAGCTCGTGGTGCTCGACGGCCGGGTCGCCCTGGTCGGCGGCCACTGCATCGTCGACAGCTGGCTCGGCAACGCCGAGGACCGCAAGCACGTGCGCGATCTCGGCGTGCGGCTGCGCGGCCCCGATCGTGCATGCGGTGCAGGCGGCATTCAGCGAGAACTGGGTCGAGGACACCGGCGAGCTGTTCGTCGGCGAGGACGCTTTCCCGCGAGCTCGAACATGTGGGCGACGTCGACGTGCACGTGGCGAGCCTGAAGCCCGAAGGCTCCGCGCCGGCGGTGAAGATCCTGCATCACCTGGTGGTGTGCGTCGCGCGCGAGCGCATCCGCATCCAGAATCCGTACTTCCTGCCGGAGCAGCGAGGCGATCGATGCGCTCGGTGCAGGCGGTAGCAGCGCGGCGTCGACGTGCGCGTGATGGTGCCGTCGGCCGACGCGTCGGACATGCCGATCGTGCAGCACGCCGCGCACCGCAACTTCCAGGAGCTGCTGGACGAACGGCGTGCGCATCTTCGAGTACGACACGTGCCTGCTGCATCAGAAGGTGATGACGGTCGACGGCATCTGGTGCGCCATCGGCTCGAGCAACTTCGACGACCGCTCGTTCGAGACCAACGACGAGATCACGCTCGGAATCCGCGATGCCGCCCTCGCCAGGCGTTTCGAGGAAATCTTCGAGAGCGACTGCAAGCGACTGCGTCGAGCTCAAACTGGAAACGTGGCGCGCGCGCGGCCTCATGCATCGCGCCATGGACAACGTGCTTTACAGCTTCAACGAGATTCTGTGAGGGCCCGTAGATGGACATCATCCTGGAGGAAATCGTCGGCACGCTCCCGGACCTGCGCCATCTGGTGCGTGTCGGCTGGCGTCTGCTCGTCGCCCTCCTGGTTGGAGCATTGATAGGGCACCAGCGGGAGCGCGCCGGCAAGGCTGCGGGCCTGCGTACGCACATGCTGGTCGCCATGGGAACCACGCTCTTCGTGATTTCCGCGATCGAGTACGGAATGGCTTACGATGCACTGTCGCGCGTGGTGCAGGGGCTCGTCACCGGCATCGGGTTCCTGGGCGCGGGCGCGATCATGAAGCGAACAGACGAGTTGGAGATCCATGGCATCACGACCGCGGCCGGCATCTGGATGACTGCGGCGGTGAGCATTGCCATAGGGATGGGCCAGATCGTGGTCGGCGTCGCCGGAGGCGTGCTGACGTGGATCGTTCTTGCGGTGCTCTACAAGCTGGAGCCGCAAGGAAAAGCGCGCAATCGATAGCCGCCCGGCTCCGCGATGGTCTTGATCCGGCACGGATGATATCGTTATCAAACGACGGCCACCGCGGCTGCGAACGATTCTTCCGAGGAAAGCTCCATGACCACCGCTGCGCTGCGCGCCCTTCCCTTGATGCTGCTGCTGTCGGCTGGCGTACTGGCGCAGCCCACCGAGCAGACGGCGGTTGCAGCAGCACATGCGCAGCGCGACCTGCGTGTGCGTGAGTACGTCTCAGCCAAGCGCATCGTCTGGAAATCCGACGCCAGCGGTGCCTACGTCAACAATGCGGACCATTTGCTGAAGCCGGGGACCGGGCAGGCGGAGCTGTTCGCCAAGAACGTCACGGCGTTGAAGAGCGACTCGCAGCACACCGCCGCCGTGCTACTCGATTTCGGAAGGGAGATTCACGGCGGCGTGAGCCTCGTGACCGGCATGTGGGAGAGCAAGAAGCCGGTCCGCGTGCGAGTCCGCTTCGGCGAGTCGGCGAGCGAGGCGATGTCGGAGCTGGACGGCCTCACCGGGGCAACCAACGACCACGCCATCAGGGACTACTCCGTCGCGCTTCCGTGGCTCGGCCAGATCGACATCGGCCTCACCGGGTTTCGCTTCGTACGCATCGATCTGCTCGATGCCGGCGCTGAGCTGCTCCTCAAGGAAATGCGGGCGGTTTCCGTTTTTCGCGACCTGACCTACGCCGGGTCTTTCCACAGCAGCGATGAGCGGCTGGATCGCATCTGGATGACCGGTGCATACACCGTGCACCTCAACATGCAGCAATACCTTTGGGACGGGATCAAGCGGGACCGGCTGGTGTGGGTAGGCGATCTGCATCCCGAGATCATGACGATCAACAGCGTCTTCGGCGCGCAGTCCATCGTGCCCGCGAGCCTCGATCTCATCCGGGATGCCACGCCGCTGCCCGCCTACATGAATGGCATCAGCTCGTATTCGATGTGGTGGATATTGATCCAGCGGGACTGGTACCTGTACCAGGGTGATCTCGAATATCTGCGCGCACAGGCCCCGTACCTCAAGAGCCTGCTCGCGCTGCTGATGGGCAAGACGAGTGGCGGGCGGGAACGCCTGGATGGGTGGCGGTTCCTCGACTGGTCGACCGAGGGAAAGGAAGGAGCGGTCGAGGCCGGGTTGCAGGCAATGATGGTGCTCGCGCTCGATGCCGGCGCCGACCTCAGCGATATTCTGGAAGATCGCGCGACGGCGCAGGCTTGCCGCAAATTGGTCGCGAGCCTCAAGCGGCAGGTACCGGATGCAAAGGGAAACAAGCAGGCCACCGCCCTGCAGGCGCTGGCGGGGATGCTTCCCGCCAGGCGCGCAGCAGAAGTGTTGTCCGCCGGTGGCGTGCAGGGATTCAGCACGTTCTATGGCTATTACATTCTGCGCGCGAAGGCGCTGGCGGGTGATTACTCAGGCGCGATGCGCGATATCCGCGAGTATTGGGGTGGAATGCTCGACCTGGGCGCGACCACCTTCTGGGAGGACTTCGACATCGGCTGGATGGAAAATGCGGGACGGATCGACGAGCTCGTCCCGCCCGGCAAGAAGGATGTGCACGCGAGCTACGGCAGTCATGCCTTCAAGAAACTGCGCATGAGCCTGGCGCATGGCTGGGCGTCCGGGCCGACTTCCTGGCTCACGCAATACGTGCTCGGCATCAACGTCATCGAGCCCGGGGCGCGAGCCGTGAAGATTGCGCCGCACCTGGGCGATCTCGAGTTCGCCGAAGGAACCTTTCCCACGCCTCAGGGAGTGATCAAGGTGAAGCACGTCAAATCGGCGGATGGCGAGGTGATTTCCGACATCGATGCACCCGAGGGTGTTCGAATAGTTCTCGAGGGAGCGCGCCGCCGGGATTAGTCCCTCCGCATCGCTGCCGCGTGCTGGTGCCACAGCTCCGCGTATCCAGCCAGCAATTCAGATTCGACCGGCTGGCTGACGGGGGACGGTTTCGGCGAACCCTGCGCAAATCCAGCCAGGTGGCAGCTCGCGATCGAATCGCTTCGCCCGTCGTCCACCAATATCCGGTTTCGCGGACGCAGGCCGGCGAGCACTGGCGCGAACAACGGGTTGGCTGCCAACGGCCCGTCGACGATGACATCGCCGTCCGCGGCGAGCAGATCGAGCGCGAGGTCGCTCATGAGTGCTACGTACAACGACGCCAGCGCCGCGCGTTCCGCCCCATCCAGCATCTCAATATCGATCAATCGCCCGGGCGACGTCGCGAAGGGCCCACCCGGGGCGAACGCCGGCACTGCGATTGCGCCTTTCTCGATGACGCTTCTCAGCGCATCGAGAGTGGGGATTTCATCGGTGCGAGCGATCGCCTGATACTCGCGCCCGCCCATGAACCGGGCGGTGGCCACCGGCGAGCCAAATGCGTCGGTATTGGCGAGCATGTCGCAGTCCCTACGCAGCCGCTCGAGCGGCGCCTTGTTCGCCATGATGACGGTCCAAGTGCCGCTCGAGATCACGGCGAAGCGCTCTTCACGACGCCCCAGAAGGTAGCGGAGGTACGAGGCGTTCGAGTCATGGATGCCGCACGACACACGACAGCCGGCGGGCAAGCCGGCTGCTTCTGCAAAAGCGCCGCGCGCGAAGCCGAGAGTGTCGCCGGCAAATCTCACCGGGGGAAAGCGCGCGTCCCACCCGTGGCGGCGCGCAAGGGCAGAAAATTTCTGCGGATGTGGCAACCACAAATCGGAATGGCACCCGAGCGAGGTGACCTCGCTCGCCATGATGCCTGTGAGCCGCCACGCCCAGAACTGGGGATGCAGCAAGAAATGCCTGGCCTCACCGAACAGGCGCGGCTCATGGCGCTCCAGGTAAAACAGCTGCCGTCCCAGATTGAGCCCCAGCGGCAGGGGCGGGGAGCAGGACTGATCGAAGGAGTCACGCTCCGCCGCGTATTCCTCGCTCACTGTTTCGAATCGCGCGTCTTCGTAGTCCGGCGTGGCCAGGAGTTGGCCCCGGGAATCGAGCAGCATCGCCGTCGCGCCGTGGGCGATTGGCACGATTGCGACGATATGATCCCGGTGAGGGCTGCCCCGCAGGGTGTCGATCAGCCAGTGCTCAATGCCCGCGATGTCGAGCTGACGCCCGATTGGCGTGTCGACACTCGCATTGGATCGACGCGTGCTCCACACGACCGTTGCATCACGGGAGTCGATCAACGCGAGCCGCGAGTGGGTTTTGCCGACGTTCAGCGAGGCAACGAGCTCGCTCATTGCACCGCATGCCCCGCAGAGCGGCGCGAGGCGAGTGCCGGAATGGCGACGACGGCAATCAGCAATGCCCCGATCACGATCGACATGACGATGCCGGGCACGTTGAAAAGGCCCAGTCCGAATTGCATGAAGCCCAGCAGCATCGCGGCGAGCACCACACCGGTCACCGTGCCCTTGCCGCCGCTCACGGCAATGCCGCCAAGAATCACCATGCTGATGATCTCGAGTTCCCAGCCCTGCGCGATGGACGGGCGGGTAGAGCCGAGGCGCGAAGTGAGCAGAATTGCCGCAAGACCGCTCGATGCTCCTGTAATTGCAAACAGGGCGAAGCGGTAGCGGTTGATGGGAATGCCCGAGTAGCGGGCCGTCGCCTGATTCGCGCCGATCGCATAAATGGCCCGGCCCCAGCGCGTGCGATGCAAGGCGATGCCGGTTGCAAGCGCCAACGACAGGAAAACCATCAACTCAACCGTCACGGGCCCGATCACGTAGCCCTGCCCCGGCACGGCGAATGATGCGGGATAGTCCTTGAGCACCCTGTCGCCGAGAACGGCGTAGGCAATCCCGCGAAACAGGCTCATCGTGCCGATGGTGGCGACGATCGATGAGACACCGAGCCAAGTCACCAGCAGGCCGTTGAGCGCGCCGGCGGCGAGCCCGGTTGCAAGGCCAATTGCGATGAGCCCCGGAGTGCCGACGCCATGGGCAGCGGCGAGACCCATCGCCACCGAGGCAAGCGCAATGATGCCCGCGATCGAGATGTCGATTTCTCCTGCAATCATCAGCAGTGCGAGCGCGAGAGCGACGACCGCCTTCTCGGTGAAGTTGTAGCTGGCATCCGAGAGTGTCCAGGCATCGAGAAAATACGGCGACAGCAGCGCATTTAAGGCGAGTACCAATAGAAGCGCCATCGCCAGCACGGCTTCCCAGCGCAACAGGCGGCTGAGTATTCCGCGGTGCGCAGTCATGACGGTCGCGGTTCTAGAATGGCGCGCGTCATGGTCCGTTCACGACGCGCGTTGAGAACGGCGGCGACCGTGATGACGAGGCCGTTGATGCCGAGTTGCCAGAAGGGCGAGATGCCCACGAGCGGCAGCGCATTCTTGATCACACCCAGGAACAGGCATCCCAGCGCGATGCCGGCCGCCGTGCCGACGCCGCCGGCAATCGAAACCCCGCCGATTAGACATGCCGCGATGACCTGCAGCTCGAAGCCGAGGGCGACATCGGTATAGGCCACTGCAAAGCGGGATACCCAAAGGTATCCGCACAGGCCGGCGAGGGCGCCCCCGATGGTGAACGCGGTGAACTGCACTTGCCCCGCATCGATTCCAACGTGCTGTGCCGCATGTGGATTCCCGCCCACGGCGTAGAGGTTGCGGCCGAAGACGGTGCGTCTCAGCGTGAACCAGGCGCAGGCCGTCGCCGCGAGCGCAAGCCAGGTGACGGCGGACAATCCAAGAAATCTGCCGCGCACCAGCAGCAGAAATTCGCTCGACATTTCGTTGCTGTTGACCCAGGTGCCCTGCGAGATGACGTACACCAGGCCGCGATAGATCGACAGCGTGCCGAGCGTCACGACGATGGCCGGCAGCCGCAGCTTCCACACGAGCAGGCCATTGAATGCGCCCAGCAAGGCGCCGCTGCACAGGGCAACCAGGACGGGCGCCGCAACGCCCCACTCGGGGAAGCGGGCATTGAACAAGGCCGCGATCATTCCGGAGAGCGCGAGATTCGAGGCAGCTGACAGGTCGATGGCGCGCGTCAGGATCACCAGCGCCTGGCCGATGGCGAGCAGTATCAGGATCGAAGTGTCGTCGAGAAGTTCAGCCAGGCTCGAGGGCGAGGCAAAGCGTGGAAATTGCAGGCTGACCAGCGCGATCAGCACGACCGTCAGCAGTGCTAAGGCTGCGTCCCGGACGCTGGCGGCGCTACGCATCAGTGGCAGCTTCGGCGATTATTTGCGCCGTGGCGAGGTTCCGATCGAAAAGCGCACGCACGCGCCCACGGCGCATGACGAGGATGCGGTCCGACATGCCGAGCACTTCAGGCAGTTCGGAAGAGACCATTACGACCGCCAGGCCGCGCCGCGCGTAGTCGCACATGACTGCGTGCACCGCCGCCTTCGCGCCGACGTCGATGCCCTTGGTGGGCTCATCGAGGATGAGCACCTTCGGAGCGGTAGCCAGCCACTTGGCAAGCACGACTTTCTGCTGATTTCCGCCCGAGAGATCGCCGACCCACTGCTCGGGCCCGCTCGCCTTGATCTGCAGGTCGCGAATCCAGCTTTCCGCCAGCGCCCGTTCGCGTGCGCGGCGGCTGAACCCCCAAGCGGACAGGTGCTCGAGATTCGTGAGCGCGATGTTCGCCTCGATCGTGAAAGGAAGGATGGCGCCCAGGTGCTGGCGATCCTCCGGGACGTATCCCAGTCCTGCGCGGATGGCTGCGTGCGGGCTGTCGATCCGCACCTCGCGCCCGTCGATGATGATCCGCCCGGCGTCGAGCGGCGCGAGGCCAAACAAACACTCCATCAATTCGCTGCGGCCGGCGCCGACCAGGCCATAGACGCCGAGAATCTCGCCTCGCCGGACTGAAAAAGATACGTCGGCGAATTCTCCGGCGCGCGAGACGCCCTCGACACGCAGCGCCTCCTCGCCGCTTGGGACCTCGACCTTGGGGAAGACCTGCTCGAGAGGTCGTCCCACCATCAAGCGGATCAGCCCGTCGGTGGTCGCCCCGGCCGTTTCTCCCTCGCCCACCGATGCTCCATCGCGAAACACGACATAGCGGTTGGCGACGGCGAATACATCCTCGAACTTGTGGCTGATGAGGAGCACGGCGCAACCACGCTGCTTCAGCCGTTCGATGATGCGATACAGATCCGCCACTTCGCGGTGCGAGAGCGCGGCGGTCGGCTCATCCAGGATCACGATGCGGGCTTCGCGGCTGAGGCCCCGCGCGATCTGCACCAGGTGTTTCTGCGCCACGCCCAGCTCACCACACAAGGTGTCAGGATCGAATGGCGCCTCGAGCTGCGTGAGTACCTCCGCTGCAAGACGCCGCTGCTGGCGCCAGTCGATCATTCCGCGGCTCATCGGCCGCGAATCGATCAGGATGTTCTCGGCGACCGAAAGATTGTCGAAGACCACATTTTCCTGGTGGACGATGCTGATTCCCAGTCTGCGCGCCGTGGCCGGTGAATCGATGCACGTCGGTTCGCCGCCGATCCGGATCTCGCCCGCATCGGCGCGATGCAGCCCGCCCAGGATCTTGACCAGTGTCGACTTGCCCGCGCCGTTCTCACCGATGAGCGCGGTGACTTCTCCGGTAAACAGCTGCAGGTTCGCATCCGCGAGCGCGCGTGAGGCGCCGAAGGATTTCTGGATGTGGGCGAGGCTGAGGACTGGATTCGGCATCTTGGGATCGCAGCGTCCCCGCGCGTTCAGAACATGTTCGCGAATTGCTCGATGTTATTCCTGTCGTAGATGAAAGGCTTCGCCATCGCGCCGACTCCATCGTCGCCGAAGGTCACGGCCCCCATGCGCCCGGCGGCCACCGATTTCGGCGGGGGCGCGCTCCCGGCGCGCGCAAGCGCCGTCGCGACTTGCGCGGTCGCGTAACCCAGGTCGATCGGGTTCCAGATGGCGAATTTTTCCACGACCCCGCTTCTGACGTAGCCCGCCAGCTCAGAAGGCAGGCCGAGCCCTGTGACCTTGATTTTGTCCGCCTGCGCCTGGTCCTCGACGGCTTTTGCCGCGGCGACGATGCCCACCGAGCTCAGCGAGACGATTG
Source organism: uncultured Gammaproteobacteria bacterium (assembly GCA_963759725.1). Classification (GTDB taxonomy): domain Bacteria; phylum Pseudomonadota; class Gammaproteobacteria; order Steroidobacterales; family Steroidobacteraceae; genus CAVXAE01. The sequence goes on from CAVXAE010000001.1 coordinate 1,406,502, forward strand.
CGCCGAGATCTGGATAGCGTTTGATCAGCGCCACTGTCTCGCGATAAGACTTGTCGGAGACATCGTCGCCATACACTGTTTCGACCAGCGTCAGTCCCGGGTGGCGCGCCAGAGCCTGCTTCATCTGCGCCAGCCACGCGTTCTGGTTCGTCGAGGTGGGCGTCGCCGAAACGACCGCGATCTTGCCGCGGCCATTCGGCACGGCCTGCGTGGCGAGCTCAGCGCAGGTTTCCCCGATCAGCGCATCGGAGGAGGGCGACAAATGCAACGAGCGGCCGGCGGGATCCACCGCGGAATCATAGGAAATCACTTTGATCCCGCGCTGCATCGCGCGTTTCAAGGCGGGCACCAGCGCGTCCGGATCGTTTGCCGAAATTGCGATGGCATCGACGTGCTGGGCGATGAGCGCGTTGATGACATCGACCTGTCCCTCGGCGGTGGGAGTAGTGGGGCCGGTGAATATGATCTTGACGCCGAGCTCGCCGCCGGCTTCTTCGGCGCCCTTGTGTACCGCGTCGAAGAAGCCATTGCCGAGGGACTTGGCGACGATGCCGATGCGCAGCGTCCCGGCTGCCTGACTTTGCGCCGGCGGCTTCGGTGCGCAGCCCGCTGCTCCCAGGCACAGTACCGCGAGGCAGGCGGCCGTGAGCAATGCGCGAATACCCGTGTTCATTCTGATTTCACCTCGTTACGCGGTCGCACTTCGGACGCCGTGCTCCGCGGCAACGCGGGCGACGATCACCTTGACGCCTGCCGCCTCGAAAGGCTCGAGCTCCTGCGGCCGTGCTCCATCGTCCGTCACCAGGGTGCTGACGCGATCCAGGCTCGTGACGATCATCGATGACTGTTGCCGCAGCTTGCTGGCGTCGGCGAGAACGATGATCTCCTCGGCCCGCTCGATGAGACGCGCCTGCGCCTGCACGATGAGCGGATCCGCCTCCATCACTCCGAAGCGATTGACACCGAAGCAGCCGGTGAGGAATTTCCGGCCCCAGAAATGGCTGACGCCGTCGTTGGGGAACGGGCTCAGCACGATGTTCTGCTCGCGGAAGATCTGGCCGCCGGGCAGCGTGATCCGGTTGCGGCTGGCCGCGAGCAGCTGCGCCGCCAGCGGAAATGAGTTCGTGAGAATGTCGAGCTCGTGATCGACGAGGAATTCAGCGAGCGCAAACGTCGTGGTTCCGCCGCTGATGATGAGGCTGTCGCCGGGAGCGATGAGATCGGCGGCGGCGCGCGCGATCGCGCGTTTCTGCGCGACGCCGATATCGCGACTCAATGAGAAGGGCATGCCCACGAGATGCGCTTCGAGGCGCGGGCGCACGGCCTCGGCGCCGCCCCGGATGCGGTTGACTTCGCCGCGCTCGGCCATCGAATTGATGTCGCGGCGGATGGTGGCTTCGGAGGCGACGAGCAGCTCCACCAGCTCGCCGACGCTGACGATCGAGCGCTCGTTGATAAGCTTCAGGATCAGTCGGTGGCGTTCCCGCTCGAGCATGGATGCCCTTTCATGACTGAATATGCTTGCTGATGATTGCATTTGATCATATCGGCTGGCAAGATCTGCCGACCGCGATCTTTCAAATCCAAGCCAATGAGCTCACTCGTGGAAAACCGGTGGGATGACGCTGCCGCCGCGCGGCTCTCGCCCGAGGAACTCCTTCTTTATCGATCGCGCCTCCTGGGCACCGACCGTCGCATCACGAACTTCGGCGGCGGCAACACCTCGGCCAAGCTCGAAGCGGCCGACCCACTGACGCGCCAGGCCGTCACGGTCCTTTGGGTCAAAGGCTCCGGCGGTGACCTGGGCACGATGAAGCTCGACGGATTCGCGACGCTGTATCTGGAAAAGCTCCAGGCTCTGCAGGCGCTGTACCGGGGCCCCCAGGATGAGGACGCGATGGTCGCCCTCTATCCTCATTGCACATTCAATCTGAATCCTCGCGCGCCCAGCATCGACACGCCGCTGCACGCGTATATCGATCAGGCGCACGTCGATCACATGCATCCCGATGCCGTGATCGCGATCGCCGCATCGAGTGACAGCCAGGCGCTGACGAGGCAGATCTTCGGCGAGGACATCGGCTGGTTGCCCTGGATTCGCCCCGGCTTCGAGCTCGGCCTGCGCCTGCAGCGTTTCGCCGCGGAGCACCGGGACGCGAAGGGAGTGATCCTCGAAGCGCACGGCCTCTTCACCTGGGGAGCGACTTCGAAGCAGTGTTACGAGAACACGGTCGACATCATCAATCGCGCCGCGCGTGCGCTCGAGGAAAAGAGCCACCGTGCCCCTCCGTTGGGCGGTGCCAGTTTTGATTCGCTGGATCCGCAACGCCGGAGGGAGATCGCCGCTGCGCTGATGCCGGCGATCCGCGGCCTCATCGCGCGCGATGCGCCCAAGGTCGGTCATTTCGACGACAGTGAGGAAGTGTTGCAGTTCGTCAATAGCGCGGCGTTCGAGAAGCTCGCGGCGCTCGGCACCTCGTGCCCGGACCACTTTTTGCGCACCAAGATCCGCCCGCTTGCCTTGTCTTTCGATCCGGCGCACGAGACCCAGGCCAGCCTGCTGGAACGGCTGCCTGAGGCGATCCGCGAGTATCGCACTGCATACGAGGCTTATTACGCGCGCTGCAAGCGCAAGAACTCACCGGCGATGCGCGACCCGAATGCAGTCGTTTATCTCGTGCCGGGAGTCGGGATGATGACCTTCGCGGCTGACAAGGCAGCCGCGCGCATCGCCGCGGAGTTCTACGTCAACGCCGTCAATGTGATGCGGGAGTCGTCCGCGATCTCTACCTATCGAGGGCTGCCCGAGCAGGAAGCATTCGACATCGAGTACTGGTTGCTCGAGGAAGCCAAGCTCGCTCGCATGCCGAAGCCGAAAGCGCTCGCTGGGCGAGTGGCGCTGGTGACGGGAGGAGCTGGCGGCATCGGGTTCGCGACGGCGCGGCGTCTCACGGAAGAGGGTGCCTGTGTCGTGCTTTGTGACATCGATCGCGAAGCGCTGCGCGAAGCGGAAAGCGCGCTGCGGGAGGTGTCCGGCCAGGACGCGGCAGTCGCCGTATGGGTGGACGTGACGAAAGAAGATGCAGTCGCGAAGGCTTTTCTTGAAGCTGCCTGGCGCTTCGGCGGGCTCGACATCTGCATCTCTAATGCCGGGATCGCCTCCGCCGCCTCCATCGAAGACACGAGCCTGGCGCTCTGGGAGCGCAACATGAGCATTCTCTCGACCGGATACTTTCTTATCGCGCGCAGCGCGTTCCGGCTCCTCAAGGCGCAGGGCATGGGCGGCTCGATCATCTTCGTGGGCTCGAAGAATGCCCTCGCCGCATCGCCGGGCGCGGCGGCCTACTGCACGGCGAAGGCTTCCGAGCTGCACCTGGCGCGCTGCCTGGCCCTGGAGGGAGCGCCATCGGGAATTCGCGTCAACGTCGTCAATCCGGACGCCGTCCTGCGCGGCTCGCGCATCTGGCAGGGCGAGTGGGCGCGTCAACGCGCCGAACAGCATAAGACGAGCCCCGAGGAGCTCGAGTCCGTCTACCGCGAGCGCAGCCTGCTCAAACGCAGTGTCTATCCGGAGGATGTTGCCGAAGCCGTGGCATTCTTCGCCTCGGAGCGCTCGTCGAAGTCGACGGGCAACATCATCAACGTGGATGCCGGCAACGCGACGGCGTTTACCCGCTAGGCTGGAGGGGGACGGCAACATGGCACCCGAAGTCACAGCCGATCCTCGAAACCACGGCTTCATCGCGGAATCAAACGCTTCGCGCAAGGCCGCGCTTCTTTCCGAGTACGCCGCGCTCGGGGAAATTCTGCAGAGACGCGGAGTGGACATCGATCAGGTGACTCGAGAGGTCTCCGGATTGGGCGTGGCCCTGCCCTCCTGGGGCGTGGGCACCGGCGGCACGCGTTTTGCGCGGTTCGCGGGTATTGGCGAGCCGCGCAACGTATTCGAGAAGATGGAGGATTGCGCGGTGGTCCACAGCCTGACCGGCGCGACTCCGACGATCTCGCTACACCTCCCCTGGGATCGCACCGGCGACTTCGCCGCGTTGCGCGAGCAAGCCGTGAAGCTCGGTCTCGGCTTCGATGCGGTGAACTCCAATACTTTTCAGGACCAGCCGGGCCAGGCTCATTCCTACAAGTTCGGGAGCCTTACGCATACCGACCCCGCCGTGCGCGCGCAGGCGATCGAACACAACATCGATTGCATACGCATCGGTCGCATCCTGGGGTCGCAGGCGCTGACGCTGTGGATAGGCGACGGTGCCAATTTTCCCGGCCAACAACACCTGACGCTGGCCTTCGAGCGCTACCTCATCTCGGCCGGCGAGATCTACAAGGCGCTGCCGCAGGACTGGCGACTGCTCATCGAGCACAAGATGTACGAGCCGGCGTTCTATGCCACGGTGATCCAGGATTGGGGCACCTCGCTGATGGCGGCGCAAACGCTCGGCCCAAAGGCCTTCTGCCTGGTCGATCTCGGGCACCACGCTGCCAATGTGAACATCGAGATGATCGTCGCGCGCCTGGTGCACGCGCAGCGGCTCGGCGGGTTTCATTTCAACGATTCCAAGTACGGCGACGACGATCTCGATGCCGGGTCGATCGAGCCGTTTCGCCTGTTCCTGATCTTCAACGAGCTCGTGGATGCGGCCCGACGCAATGCGCCGTGCTTCAGGCCTGCGCACATGCTGGACCAGTCGCACAACGTCACCGATCCGATCGAGAGCCTGATGTGCAGTGCGATCGAGTTGCAGCGGGCCTATGCGCAGGCCCTCATCGTCGAGAGAGACGCGCTCGGCAGTCATCAGCAGCAGAACGATGCCCTGATGGCGGCGCAGACTCTCAAGCGCGCCTTCACCACCGACGTGCAGCCGATTCTTGCGCGCGCGCGACTGGACAAGGGCGCGGCGATCGATCCAGTCGCCACTTATCGGGCGAGCGGGTACCGGGCCGCCTGCGCCGCGAGGCGCCCGGCCGCTGCCGCTTCGCGCAGCGGAATCGTCTAGCGCATTCATGGCCGTAGCGAACTGCATTGACGATCTCCGCTCGCTCGCCAAGCGCCGCATTCCACGTGCGATCTTCGAGTACGCGGATCGCGGCTCTTACGATGAGATCACCTTCGAACGCAATCGTAGCGACCTCAAGGCGCTGAGCTTTCGTCAGCGCGTGATGATCGACGTTTCGAAGCAGGAACTGGCCACCACCCTTGTCGGCGAGGCTGCGGCGATCCCGCTGGCCATCGCGCCGACGGGCCTTGCCGGTTTGTTCTGCGCGAACGGCGAGATTCTCGGCGCTCGCGCCGCGCAGGCCTTTGGGATTCCCTTCTGCCTGAGCACCATGTCGATCTGTTCCATTGAGGACGTGCGCGCGGCGACCAGGCAGCCGTTCTGGTTCCAGCTCTACCTGATGCGCGATCGTGGTTTCAACGCGGAGCTGATCGATCGCGCGAAGGCAGCCGGCTGCTCTGCGCTCATGCTGACGGTGGACCTGCCGACCATGGGGCTCCGCCGCCGCGATCCCAAGAACGGACTGAGCATTCCGCCACGCCTGACACTTGCGAATGCGCTCGATATCGCGACCAAGCCCGCATGGGCGACCAGGGTTCTGCTCGGCAAGCGGCGTACATTCGGCAATTTCGCGGGGCGGTTGCCGGCCGCCGCAGCACTCACGACGCTGTCCCAGTGGATCGCGACCCAGTTCGATCCCTCGGTGACGTGGAAGGACATCGAATGGGTGCGGCAGCGCTGGCCGGGCAAGCTCATCGTCAAGGGGATTCTCGACGCCGAAGATGCACGGCTGGCCTGCGAGTGCGCAGCCGATGCGATCGTGGTCTCCAATCACGGCGGTCGCCAGCTCGATGGCGCGCCTTCGACGATTTCCGCCCTGCCTCGTGTGGCGCGAGCCGTGGGGAATCGCTGCGAAGTCTATCTGGATGGCGGTGTTCAGTCCGGCCAGGACGTGTTGAAGGCTCTGGCGCTCGGTGCCCGCGCCTGCCTCATAGGAAAGGCTTTTCTGTATGGGCTGGCCGCGCGCGGTGAGCAAGGCGTGACGCAGGCGCTCGAGATCATTCGCGAAGAACTGCGAGTGAGTCTCGCGCTGACGGGCAAGTCAAGCGTCGCTGCCGTCGATGGCAGTGTGCTGCAACCATGATTCGGGGAGTACGAGTTCACGAGCGAGCCGATGTACGACGAGGCCTCGACCTGACGGAAGGCGATCGAGCAGCTCATCTGCCGCTCAATCGCCTCGCGACCCGGCGTTCAATCGGCGGATGTCCCGCGAACATGGAACGCGGGCCCCAGGTGATCGAGTCCGCGAGCACCACCCTTCCGGCCGGTTCGCGTGCGGCGGCTGTTTGGGTCGTCGCAAAGCTGTTCAAGCGCTGGAGGTACTGCTCGCTCGCGGCATAAAGAGGCGCGTAACGCTCGCGCGGCGCCAGCGGAAACCAGCCTACGGCGCTGCGGCGCGCGAAGTCCTCGGTCCACCCGACGACGCCGGGCGCGAAGACCGGCGGGATTTCCCGCGGACCCGGAACCCAGAGCCACCGCGATTCCTCGTGCAACCATCGGCCATAGTGCGATGGAGCGAAGCCCCACGGCGCATCGTCGACCCACGTCCAGCCCCAGGGCTCGATCCAGATCCAGTCGCCGAAGCGGTAAGGCGCCCAGTCGGCGGCCACCCTTTGGGGCTCCCACACCATTCCGTAGTCTTCGTGCGACCGCCATGCGCCGTAGGCATCGAGATCTTCATACCCCACGAGCGAGCGGGACACATGCAGCGCGGCGCTCTCGCCGCTCGATTTGCTTTGCCGCTGCTCGCTCCAGCGATCCAGGGAATCCGGTTCGATCGCGTGCGCAATGGACACCGTGCCGTCGGACTCGACCCGCGCGGTCTCTCCCTCGAGTTGCTGGAAGCTCACCGTGCCTGCATCGACATGGGACTCTCCGACGCGCACGGTAGTGATGACGTTTGTATCGCTCACGGTGAAGCGATAGTTGCCAGGCTTCAGAATCTGCGTCTCCACCTCGCGCACCTGCACACTGAAGCGCACGTCCGGTTCGAGGCTGCTCACCTCCATCGCCACGGCTCCCGCTCCGATTTCGATCCGGGCGCGGTCCTCGTCGAGGCTCAGGATCGTGACTTCGGTATCCGCGTCGAGCCAGACTCGGGCACCGGCGAAGCTCAATTCAGCATGCGCGCCATGTGAGGTGGCGATGCGATCAGCGGTGGTCAGGGGCCAGTTCAATAGCGCGGCGCGGGGTAGCGGTCCAGCGCCCGTCTGCAATGAGGTCTCACCGTCGACATAGCCGATGCGACCCACTCTTTCGGGCGGGTCTCCAGCGTTGCTCAGGGCCGCCTCGCAAGAAGCAAGCGTCAACATCAGCAGCCAGGGTCGAATACGCATCGTGCGAGACTAGGGATGCGTATATGAATAGCCGCTTAAGGCTGCCGCAAAGTTCAAAACCAAGCTATGCGTGAAAGGATCTTCCTGCGGCTAAGGCTGCGGTTGTTCGCTTCTCAGCACGGGATAAAGATTGTAGCGCTGGTCCCAGGAATCATGCCGTTGCCAGAAAAATTCGAGTCGCGCGGCCGGGTCGCCGGCAAACGCCGGATCGCTTGCCACCCTTTGTTCGAACTGCTTCTTGAGCTTCGCATCGCCTGCCAGGATCGTGGCCGCGATCGTCTCAGCGACGTACGGCTCGAGCTGCTCCTTTTGCTCGAAGCAGCCATTGAAGAAGCCCCACGCCGCGAAGGAGTCCGGCGCGCGCGGCTCGAGCAGCGCCAGGATCAATCGGGAGAGCGGCTGAGAGATCGGCACGAACAAAGAGCCCGCCGGGATTTCGCATCGTTCGGAGCGCCAGTCACCTTCGAGCGTCGTGCGCATGCGCCCTTCAAACGGCGCCGTCCCGAAGGCGACGCGCGACGCGCGAAACGCCTGCGCATCGAAATCCTTTATCGTCTTGTCGAGAATCCCGAATTGAATTCCATGCAGTGCGAGCTTCGCGCCGATCTCTGTGGAGTAACCAGCGGGCACGACGTATCCGCCGCGTGGGGCCGTAACTGTCAAAGAGGGCGTCACGTCGTCGCGAAGCGGCACCTTCCAGATCTGAGGGGTCTTCGAGTCGTACGCGGTGACGAGCGCGCCGGACACGGGTGAGAGAGTGCGCGTGTACGCATACCCTCGGAAATCGATCATCCGCGCATCTTTCGCTTCGGGTTCGCGCGCATCGCGGCCAGCCTGGCCGGGTTCACGCCAATCGGACGCATAGTCCAGTATCGCCGCCGTCCCGCCGAGACGCGACGCCGTGGCATCGGCGGCGTGCGCCTGCGCAAGCCATTCGCGCCCATGCGTCGCGAGGAGCTGGCCTAGCCCGACGAGCGTGTTGCGCGTCACGCGAACCCTTTGTTCGTAGGGCTTCCATGAATGAGTCTCCACCAGCACCGTAAAGCGATTGCGTTGGGGAAAGTAGCCGGTGGAAAACCGGGGTGAATAAACAGTGAGCACGAAGCCCGATGTCGGATCGTCGGTCCTGGCGAAATCGGGATAGAAGGGCAGGGGCATGGAGCCTTGCGTCTCGAGGTGCGCGATCAGCTCATCGCGCATCCGCACGCCGATTGAACGCAAAGCGGGCTCTCCCTGGTTGATCGGCTCGACCTGCAGGGAGATGTCTGGCTCGAAATCGGCGCCGTCCGTGACGTGCAGGTCCGCGCAGACGAGCGGATCCCACGTGTCAATCAGGCGCAACATGGCCTGCATCTCGATCGCGTCCGCCTTGGTGTAGTCGCGATTGAGGTTGAGATTCTGCGCAGTGGTCCGCCAGCCGGTTTCCTCCGGCCCGACCTGGTTCGGGCGATTCCAGCGGCCGAAGCGCTCATGGCCGTCCGTGTTGAAGGCAGGCACGAAGAGAACGGCGATGCGGTCGAGGATTGCGGATTTCTGCTCCAGCCATTCGCGCAGCGTGATGAATCCCGCATCCTTGCCGTCGCTCTCGCCCGGATGGATGCCACCCTGCATCATCAGCACAGGAGTCTTGCGCCGCTTGAGCTCGTCTGCGGACAAGGTGCCCGAGCGCGTGACGACCAACGCCCGCATCGGACGGCCTTCGGCCGAACGACCGTATTCGAAAGAGCGCACCGCGTCGGGCCAGGTCGCGGCGAATGCCGCGCAGAGCGCTTCCACTTCGTCCGCGCGGCCCGTTTGCACGAAATTCGATCGCTCGGCCAGTGTGAGCAGCATGTCGTTTCCCATTGATGATCGTGTTCGGCGCGCACCGTCGTTCGACCGCGTGGTCCTGCACGCATCGGATGCGGGTCGCGCACTCTACACGTCGCTCGGATTCCAGCCCAGCTACGAAATGCGCTGGACGCCTGCCGCAGGCGACTGACATCCCTGTACGGCGATGGAGTCAACGACGCGATGAGATCGTAGGTGACCTACTACGCCGGTCGGCCAGTGGAGTCGGCGCCGGTTCGTGGCGCTCTGGGCGGTTGACCGCTCTTGGCTGCGACTTGCTGCAGCAGCTTCTGCCACGATTTGACGAATGACGCGGCGCCGTCGTCTTGCAACTGCTTCGCGAGCGCCTGCAGGTCGATGCCGGCCTCCTTGAACCGGAGCAGGATCGCTTCTGCAACCTGGCTGTCGGCGCATATCAGCTCGCCAACTCGGCCATGGTCTGCAAACGCCCGCAAGGTCCTCTCCGGAATCGTGTTGATAGTGTCGGGTGCGATCAGCGCCTCGACATACAGAGTGTCCGGCGCCTTCGGATCCTTTGTTCCGGTGCTGGCCCACAACAGACGTTGCGGACGTGCGCCTGTGGCAGACATCTCTTTCCAACGCGCCGAGAGCAGAAGCTCGCGATAGGCCCGGTACACCAGACAACTGACGGCGATACCGAGCCGGTTGTGCAGCTCCGGCGGGACCTTGTCGCGTACGGCTTTATCCCACCGGCTGACGAACAGCGACGCCACTGATGCGACCTTCGGATCGCGCCCGGCAGCGATGCGTCGCGCGATTCCGCGCAGATAGGCTTCCGCACAGGCGAGGTACTGCTCGGGAGAGAACAACAGAGTGACGTTGATGGGCACGCCATCGAAAATGGATTCCTCGATCGCCGGCACGCCGGCCGGAGTACCGGGGATCTTCACGAAGAGGTTAGGCCGATCGGCCTGCGCGAATATGCTTGCGGCGGCCTCGATGGTGGCCGCCGTATCGTTAGCCAGCAGCGGCGACACTTCCATGGAAACCCAACCGTCCGTGCCTTCGGTGGCCTCGAAGACTGGACGAAGACTGTCCGCCGCACGCCGCAGATCTTCAAGGGCGAGCTCGAGAAAAAGCGCTTCACCCGATTGGCCCGCCCGCACCTTTTCGCCGATGCCCGCGTCATAAGCGTTCGAGTCGCGGAGGGCTTCATCGAAAATGGTGGGGTTGGAGGTCAGTCCGGTGATCGAAAACTCGTCGACGTAGCGTTGCCAGTCGCCAAGGTCCAACAGGTCTCGACTGATGCTGTCGAGCCACAGGCTCTGCCCGAGCTTGTGAAGCTGTTCGGTGGCTTTCATACGCAAGTGAAACGCTGTAACGGCCCGGCAGTTCCTCGCGAGTCTCGGGTGGTTACGGGGTGAGAGGGTTCGGGGCTTTCGGCATCCCGGCACGGAGCTCATCTACATCTGGAGCGGCACGCTTCGTTATAGTTGTCTATGACTTTTCCGAGCTGCCTTGACGCCGCGGCATCACGCATCCTTGCGCCGGATGTACAGGAGCTTCTCGACTTCCGCGATCACTTCGCCTTGATCGCTGAGTATGTTGACGGTGAGCACCGGCTCGATTTTGGCTGCTTTTGACAGTTGCGCCCGCATGTCGTCCAGAGTCTCTTGCGTCAATCGAAACTGCGCGCGCACGGTGCTGCGCCCGGGCTTGCGGAAGCGGATCGTGGCCGCCTTGTCCCACACGATGTAGCCGCTCCCGAGGATCTCCATCAGCATGAGCATGTAGAACGCGTCGGTCATCGAGTAGAGCGAGCCGCCGTAGTGCGTGCCGACGTAATTCCGGTTCCACCAGCGCAGCTTCATCTCGACGTCGACCTCGCGCAGATCGTCGCTCGCATGCGTGACGCGAATGCCCGCGCCGAGCAGAGGCGGATACCAGTTGATCCAGCGGCGGAACTTGCGAATGGATCGGGTCATGCCGAGAGGCTACTGCAAAGCGGCGAGAAAGGAGAGACGAGACCCGCAGGCGATGCGCGACTGCGATTTCGGCTTCGCGTGTTAGGCTTGCCACGGAGGTACTGACATGGCGAGTCGCGACACGGTTCGAGTCGGACTGATCGGTTCTCAATTCATTACTACGATTCACGCGGAAGCCTTGCAAATGGTGCCGCAAGCCGAAGTAGTCGCCGTGATGTCACCCACCGCAGGCAATGCGCGCAATTTCGCCTCGAAGCACGGCATCGCGCACCACTTCACGGACCTGGACGCGATGCTCGCCATGGATGAGATCGACATGGTGGTGGTCGGCGCGCCCAACTTTGCTCACTGCGATGTCACGGTGAAGGCGGCGAAGGCGGGCAAGCACGTCGTCGTCGAAAAGCCGCTGTGCCTGAACCTGGCGGAAGCGGACCGCATGATCGCGGCGTGCGACCAGGCCGGCGTCAAGCTGATGTACGCGGAGGAGCTGTGCTTCACGCCCAAGTACGTGAGGCTGAAGAAGCTGCTGGACGATGGCGTGCTGGGCGATCCCGTGATGTTCAAGCAATCCGAGAAGCACGATGGCCCGCATGCGGCACACTTCTGGGACGTCGACCGCTCCGGCGGCGGTGTCACGATGGACATGGGCTGCCACGCCATCCAGTTCTTCCGCTGGCTGAACGCCAACAATCCGGTGAAGAGCGTCTATGCACACATGAACACGAGCGTGCACGCTGCCAAGACCCGCGGCGAAGACAACGCCATCATCATCCTCGAGTTCGACAACGGCGTAGTGGCCGTTGCCGAAGAGAGCTGGACCAAACCAGGCGGCATGGACGACCGCGCCGAGATTCTCGGCTCCGAGGGAGTGGCCTACGCTGACTTGCTGCACGGCAATTCCATTCCGACATACAGCACGAAGGGTGTCGGCTACGCAGTGGAGAAGGCCGGCAACACCGTCGGCTGGAGCTTCGTGATGTACGAGGAGATCTGGAACTACGGATTTCCGCAGGAGTTCCAGCATTTCGTGGACTGCATCCGCTACGACCGCGAGCCGCTGGTAACCGGACGAGACGGCAAGGCGGTGCTGGAAATTCTGTTCGCGGCGTACGAGTCTGCGGGTGCAGGCCGGAAGATCACATTGCCTTCCATAACGCGCGCGGACAAGCCCTTCGATTTGTGGAAGAAGCGTTGAGCGACGATCGGGCTAGATGTCCAAGATCCACCACTGCAGGAACTATCAGGACATGAGCCGGCAAGCTGCGGCGAGTGTCATCGGGGCGGTCGCGTTGCGCGGTGAAACGTTGCTGTGCGCTGCAACAGGCGCGTCCCCCGCGGGGCTGTATCAGGAGCTGATCGAGGAAGCAGGGAGGAAACCCAATCTGTTCCAAACCCTGCGCGTGGTGAAGCTCGACGAATGGCTAGGGCTGGCGGCGAGTGATACCGCCGCGTGCGAACATTTTCTCACGAGCCGGCTTCTCGACCCACTGAATATCACGGCGGATCGCTACATCTCGTTCAACCCGCAGACGACCGACCCGACCCAGGAATGCGCGAGGATAAGCGGGGAGTTGGAACGCCACGGCCCGATCGACCTTTGCGTTCTCGGGCTGGGACTGAATGGCCACATCGGCCTGATCGAGCCTGCGCCCCGGTTAAAGCCGCATTGCCACGTAACGAAGTTGTCAGAGCAGACGCTCCGACACCAGATGCTCAGCTCTGCTAAGGCCGGGCCGACTCACGGAATGACGCTGGGCATCGCGGACATCCTCGCGGCCCGAAAAATATTCCTGTTGATCACGGGAAAAGACAAAGAAAGGGCCATTGAGAGATTTCTCGAGGGCGCCGTGACCACGGAGGTGCCCGCCACATTCCTCTGGCTGCACCAAGATCTCGAAGTTTTTCTGGACGACGGCAGCCGTTAGCGAAATTCAAACTAGGCTGCATGAGCGTTCGAGTCCACACGCATTCGTTGCTCTGACGCCACGGCTGCGCGGTGCCGGAAGGGTTAACGATTGACACCGTCAGGTGGCGACAGTAAATTCGGCCAGTCAGAGTGGGAAGGTTTCCATTCTGATCCGATCTCAGGGGGAACGCGATGAGAGTCCGTACGTGCATGTGGCCGGCGGCCGGCTCGATCCCGCCGTCTGTTAGCCGTAAACACCGTCGCGGCGGCCGTCGCCGTCAATCCTCTCCGGCGCAGGACCAGATGCGTTCGCGCAGGAAGCCACTGCTGAGGAGCCTGAGGGCGAAATCCAGGAGGTGGTCGTCAGCGGCATCCGCCACTCGATCGAGACGTCGATTGCCGCCAAAAGAGAAGCGACTTCCATCGTCGAGGTCGTCAGCGCCGAAGACATCGGCAAGCTGCCCGACACCAGCATCGCGGACTCCATCGCGCGGTTGCCGGGTCTCGCGGCGCAGCGCATCGAAGGCCGCCCGGCCGCGATCTCCATCCGCGGTCTGGGTGAAGACTACGCCGGCGCGCTGCTCAACGGCCGCCAGGTGGTGAGCTCCAGTGAAGGGCGCTCCGCCGAATACGACCAGTTCCCGTCGGAGCTGGTGCAACAGGTCACTCGTGTACAAGACCGTGGACGCCGGGGTGGTCGGCCAGGGCCTGTCGGGCACGATCGACATCCGGCCGCTGATGCCGCTCAGCCTCAATCGCCGCAAGATAGGCCCTTAGTGCCCGCGCCGAGAAAAATACCAACGGTGGTTTGTCGTCCACGGGCAAGGGCGCAATACGGCAACCGCTTCAGTGCCTCGTTACGTGGATCAGTTTGCCAACGACACGATCGGGCTGGCGCTGGGCTTCGCGCACCTCGATTCGCCCGGCCAGGCCAAAAAGTTCGGCTCCTGGGGTATCGGCGATTACAACGGCCAATGGGGCTCCTCGGCCACCGGCGTACCGTACGCGGACGGCAGCAGCGGAGACTGCTTTTTCGGCAGTAACTGCGCGATGTTCCCGCAGGGCTTCGAGTCCAGCGTCACCTCCAGCAAGCAGGTGCGCGACGGCGCGATGGGCATCGTGCAGTTCAAGCCGAACGACAGCTTCAGCAGCGCTGTGGATCTCTACTACTCGAAGTTCAAGCAGGACCGCACAGGGTCACCACTGGACCGGTGACATCGGCCTGTGGAACGGAGGAAGGGGCCAACTTCACCAATGTCCAGACCGCCGACCTCAACGGCAATACCGTCATCACCGAGTGCCACGATCGACGGTGCTCACAGCCTGGTGTACGACAAGAACTGGGACCGTACCGACAAGATCCGCTCGATCGGCTGGCGAAACGAGTTGAATTTCAACGATCAGTGGAAAGGGACGATGGACGTCGGCTATTCGCGCGCCGACCGCGACGAGCTCTACATCCAGTCCGTCGCGCGGGCGAATGCCGATTCAGCTCGTTCGTTTCACCACCAGCGACAGCCAGTTGAACTGGTCCACCCCGCAGGACCTGACCGACCCGACCGTCGTGCAGCTGACGAATGATCCGAACTGGGCCGAGATGCGCACACCGAAGTTCAAGGACGAGATCAAGTCGGCGCAGCTCGCGGTCAATCGCAACGTGGGCTGGGGCTGGTTCAGCGGTCTGGATGTGGGCAGTCGCCTACAACCAGCGCGACAAGAGACGTATCGTCCGACGCCTTCCGGCTTGACGGTGACCGGGGCGTCAGTGGACCCCGTATCGGGACTTCCTCTGCAAGCGATCCCGGCGGGCGCGTTGCGGGATCCGGTGACGATCGACATCGGCGGTATCCAGCAGAGCGTGGTGACCTGGAGTGTGCCGGACATCATGGGCCTGTACACCCAGACCGCGAAGGACCCGTGGCTGGCCCAGACGAATAAATTCAAGGTGCATGAGAAGATCTCTACCGGTTTCCTGAGATTTCGTCATCGGCTCGGATCTGGGCAAGGTGCCGGTTCGAGGCAATCTGGGCGTTCAGTACGTCCGTTCGAAGCAGAACTCCGATGGCTTCGCGTGGAACGATGGTGCAGGCACGCCGGCCGGCGGTGCCGTGATTCCCGTGGACGGGGGTGCCACTATACTCTGATCTGCTGCCGAGTCTCAATCTGGTGTTCGATCTGCAAGAGGACCTCCTTCTGCGCTTCGGCCTGGGAAAGACCATGGCGCGGCCGCGCATGGACGACATGCGCGCTGGCGCGGACCAGCCCGCGCTCGAACCGATTTCGCCGGCGAGCGACGAGACCATCGGCACGTGGGCGGCAGGTGGCGGCGGCAAGCCCGACCTCAAACCCTGGCGCGCAAAGGCGGTCGACCTTTCGCTGGAAAAGTACTTCCAGAAGCGCAGCTACGTCGCACTCGCCGGTTTCTACAAGAAACTGGACACTTTCATTTACGAGCGCAGCACCGAGCGCGACTTCACCGGTTTCCCCAACTACAACCCGGACCTCACGCCCGGCTGCTTTCCGACCGAGCCGGACTGCAATCCGAACATCGGCACGATCACCACGCAAGATAATGGCAGCGGCGGCAAGGTCTACGGCGTCGAGTTGGCGATCTCTCTGGACGCCGGCCTGTTCTTGCCCGCGCTGGAGGGCTTCGGCGTGGTCCTGAGTGAATCGAAAACGTACAACAGCCTGCCGGATGACGAAAATGGCGACGAGATCGAGCTCGACGGCTTCTCGGGCACCGTCAACAGCATCGAGGCTTACTTCGAGAGGAGCGGTTTCTCGGCCCGGATCAGCCGCCGCTATCGCTCGGCGTTTACGGCCACCACGCGCAGCGTGTTGCTGAACACGCAGAGAAGCACGAGAATCGATGCGGAGAGCCAGATCGACGCGCAGATCGGGTACGAGTTCAACCCCGGCTCCTCGCTTCAGGGTCTCACGCTGCTGCTGCAGGGGAACAACCTCACCAATGAGCCTGCAATCACACGGCAGTCGTCAGAAATTGGCGGATCGTCCACGGGACTGCTGCCCTGGGAAGACGACAACTATGGGCGTGTGATCATGTTGGGCGCGTCGTACAAGTTCTACTAGTTCATTGGCAAAAAGTC
Source organism: uncultured Gammaproteobacteria bacterium (assembly GCA_963759725.1). Taxonomy (GTDB): domain Bacteria; phylum Pseudomonadota; class Gammaproteobacteria; order Steroidobacterales; family Steroidobacteraceae; genus CAVXAE01. The sequence continues at coordinate 1,422,696 of CAVXAE010000001.1, forward strand.
GCCTGGCGGCGCTTTATGCGGACATCGGCTTCGTTGCCGGCGGGCAAAGGCGAGACTTTGCCCGTCTACCGGGAAACAGCATTGTTAACAGGCCTAAGGCATGCCGGGTCCGCTGATCCGTGACATCGTCATCGTCGGCGGTGGCACCGCCGGCTGGATGACGGCCGCCGCGCTTTCGAACCACTTCGGGCGCGCGTGCTCGATCCGTCTCGTGGAATCCGACGAGATCGGCATCATCGGTGTCGGCGAGGCGACGATCCCGCACATCGTCGCCTTCAATCGCATCCTGGGCATCGATGAGGACGAGTTCCTGCGTGCCACGCGCGGCACGTTCAAGCTCGGCATCGAGTTCGTGAACTGGAGCGCGATCGGCGACCGCTACACCCACGGTTTCGGCAAGCTCGGCCCCGACCTGGATGGACTGCCGTTCCACCACTTCTGGCTGCGCGGCAAGCATGCAGGCGTGGCCGCTAGTCTCGGCGACTACTCCATCAACACCGCTGCCCCGCGACGCGCCAAGTTCATGCGGCCGCGGCCGGACATGGACGGGCTCGCCGCTGCAGCGAGATCACGTACGCCTACCACTTCGACGCCGGACTGTACGCCCGATTCCTGCGCCAGCTGTCCGAGCGAAACGGCGTCGAGCGCATTGAAGGCAAGATCGTCAGCGTGCAGCAGCGCGACCCGGATGGATTCATCACCGCCGTGGTGCTGAGCGATGGCCGCCGCGTAGAAGGTGGTTTGTTCATCGACTGCTCGGGCATGCATGGCGTGCTCATCGAGAAGACCTTGCAGACCGGCTACGAAGACTGGTCGCATTGGTTGCCGTGTGATCGCGCGGTCGCGGTCCCCTGCCAGTCCGTCGAGCCTTTAATCCCCCTGACGCGCGCCACAGCTCACGGCGCCGGCTGGCAGTGGCGCATCCCGCTGCAGCATCGCATCGGCAACGGCCACGTCTACTCCAGCCGCTTCATGAGCCAGGAGGACGCCACTTCGATCCTCATGGGAAACCTGGACGGCGAGCCCCTGGCCGAACCGCGGCACATCCCCTTCAAGCCGGGCCGCCGCAAGCGCGTATGGAACCGCAACTGCATCGCCATGGGTCTGGCGGCCGGATTTTTCGAGCCGATCGAGTCCACCAACATTCACCTGATCCAGACTTCGATCGCGCGGCTGATGACGCTGTTCCCGCGCGGTGGCTTCGACCAGGCCGACATCGACGAGGTCAATACGCAGACGCGCATCGAGTACGAGCGCGTGCGTGACTTCATCGTCCTGCACTACAAGGCCACGGAGCGCGACGACACACCGTTCTGGCGGCACTGCCGCGCGATGGAAATACCGCCCACACTGCAACACAAGATCGACCTGTACCGCAGTAACGGCCGCTTCTTCCGCGAGGACAATGAGCTGTTTGGCGAGTTGAGCTGGATACAGGTGATGGAGGGGCAGCGCGTTCACGCGAGCGGCTACCACCCCTTTGCCGACCTGCGCCCTGTTGATGAGGTTCGCGCCTTCCTGGGCGACACGCAGCGCGTCATCTCGGCATGTGTCGAGGCAATGCCCACCCATGCCGATTTCATTGCGCAGCACTGCGCCTTCGAGTGAACCGCCAAGGCTACCGCTGCTTCGCACTCGCGATCATTCTGTTCGCGACGGCCGCGGCGGGGCAGGCGCCACCTGACGATGTCTCTGCGCGCGTGCGCGGGCTACTTGCGCAGATGACGCGGGAGGAGAAGCTCGCAGTCATTCGTGGCGCAAAGGAGCCGGACGCAACTTTCCTGGGCCAGGCTGGCTGGATACGCGGCGTGCCCCGGCTTGGTATTCCCGATCTGCGTTTCGCCGACGGCCCCCCGGGGGTGCTCGTGCGCCACGCCTCGACCGGAATGCCATCTACGCTTTCGATGGCCGCAACCTTCAGTCGCGCGGAGGCCGCAGCGAACGGTGCCGTCATCGGGCGCGACGCGCGTGCGCTCGGCGTCGATGTGATTCTCGAGCCCTATATCAACATGTACCGCGATTCAACGTTCGAGCGTGCTTACAACACACTCGGTGAAGACCCTGTGCTCACGGGCACTCTGGCCGCGCATTTCGTGACAGCCGCGCAAGCGGAGGGCGTCATGGCAATGGCGAAGCACATGGCCGTTTACGAGGGTGCCGGCGATGCCATCGTCGATGGGCAGGCGATGCGCGAAATCTATCTCGCACCGTTCAAGGCGGTAGTCGACGCCGGTGTCGCCTCGATCATGTGCTCGTACAACCGGATCAATGGCATCTATTCGTGCGGTCACGAGGAAATGCTCGAGCGGACGCTGCGTGACGAGTATGGATTCAAGGGATTCGTGACTTCGGATTGGGGCGCCACCCACGGTGCAGAGTTCATCAAGTGGGGAATGGACATGGAGCAGCCGGGCGTCGGTCCGTGGGCGCATTTATCCCTCGGCAACGAGCCCGAGGAGCCCAAGATGACGACGGCCGAAGTCGACGATCTGGTCGAGATCATGACCGTCGGCGCTCCGGAGGAGCAGAGCTACCCGCTCGCGGAGCGTGATTCGGGTGAGCCACCGCCCGTCCCGGGGGTTTCGAAAAATCTCGGCGAAGCACTCGCGCGAGGCAGCGTGACGGAGGCGGACATCGATCGCGCGACTGCGCGCGTGCTCGGCCAGATGGAGCGGTTCGGATGGCTCGATCGCGGACCGCGCCACGCAACTGTGCCGCAATCCGTGGAAGCGAATGCGCGCATCATTCAGCGCACCACCGAGCAGGCTGCAGTTCTGCTCAAGAATGACGGTGTCCTGCCGCTTCGACGCTCGGATCTTGATTCGGTCGCTTTGATCGGGCCGGGGGCGTTGCAGACCTTTGCGATCGTCACGGGGTCGGAGCAATCCTACGGCCGCGCCGAGCGCCAGGTCGGCGTCGGGCACGCACTGAGAGCGATGTATCCCGGTGCGGGTCTCAAGGTCGCGGTCGGTAACGACATGACCGGTGTGCCGATTCCCGCCAGCGCGCTCTCCAACTTGACGCGGACGGACGGCGCCTCCAAAACTTCCGTCACCAACGCCGATATCGATTTCACGCGACGTTCCGGTCGTTCATTGCCGGCCGGCGCGATTGTCCGTTGGGAAGGCAAGCTGATAGTGCCCGTCTCAGGTGATTACGACATCGATCTGCAGATCCTGGGAGCGACTGGCACGTTCGGCATCGACGGCCACACCATCGGGCGAATGGGGTGGTGGGGCGGTCACGGAGACGTCGTTTTTCCAAACCGCGACAACGTCATTCCCACCACCGACGGACTCGACAACCTGCGTCGCCTCGTGAAATTGAGCGCCGGCAGCCATCCCATTGCAGTCGAAGTGAAAGCAGATGGGAGCGGTGAGCCCGTGCAGGCACGCCTCGCATGGGTCACTCCCGAAATGAAAGAGCGCGCTTTCGCTGATGCAGTCGCTGCCGCACGGTCCTCGAAGATCGCCGTAGTATTTGCGTGGAGCCGGAACCGCCCGACTTTTTCTCTACCCGGAGAGCAGAACCGCCTGATCGCCGAAGTGGCGGCGGTCAATCCAAACACCATCGTCGTGCTCAACACGGGGCAGGCCGTTGAGTTGCCATGGCTCAAGAACGTGAGAGCCGTGCTCGAGATGTGGTACACGGGCGATGAAGGCGGCTGGGCCGCTGCAAATCTGCTCACTGGCAAGGCGAGCCCGGCGGGCCGCCTGCCTTTCACCTGGCCGCGGCGCATCGAAGACATGCCCGCGACTGATCCGGCCCATCCCGAACGATCGGGGAGTGGTGTCGATGGCAAGACCCAGTACGCTGAAGGCATCTTCATCGGCTATCGCTGGGTCGACCACAAGGGCATCGACCCGCTGTTTCCGTTCGGCTTTGGGCTCTCCTATTCCCGCTTCGAATACTCTGACCTTACGGTACGGCGCGCGGCGGATGGCGGGCTGGATGTCAGTTGCACGATCCGAAACAGCGGCAAGCGCACGTCCGACGAAGTGGTGCAGGTTTACCTGGGCTCCCCCGAATCGCCACCCGCCGGAGTCGCCTTTGCGGTGCGCGCGCTCGCTGACTTCGATCGAATCACGCTGAACCCGGGGGGGACAAAACAGGTGCAGCTCCACGTTTTGCCCGAGCGGCTTCGTTACTGGTCCGTCGCCGATTCCGTGTGGCATACCGTGACCGGTGCGCGGACCCTGTACGTTGGCGCTTCCTCGCGGGATCTACGACTGAGGCTGCGGCTTCCAGACGAAGGTAGCGACCGCACCACGCGGTAACGTGTAGTTGATGCCCTGGCCGCCAGAGCGCACCGAGAAATCACGCGACGCATTTGCAGCGTTCAGGACGATCAGCGCTATGGATTTGTCGTCGGTGTTCTGGAATGCCACCGTTTCCAGGCCCCGGACGTCGGTGGCGGACTTGATTCGATGCGCGCCCGGCCGGACGAAACGACTCGCGTGCGCGAGCACGTAGTACTCCACGTTGCGCGTGACCGCGCCGGTCTTCGAGTTGATCGTCACGACGCCACGACAATCCGAACAGCCTCCCGCATGCGGGCCGTGATGCTCGTCGAGCGCCAGGTTCCAGAATTCGACGCCGCGCGACCAGCCGCGCGTTGAGCCGATGATGAGCGACCCGACGAACCAGCGCATCGACCCCTCCCAGCTCGGATCCCAGTCCCCACCCGAGCATTCGGTCATGTACGCATCCTTTTCAGGATGCGCATCATGGACGGGAGTCTGCGCCGAAACTTCTCCGTCGTAGCAGTGCCAGGCAACGCCGGCGATGTATCGTGAAGCCACGGGGTCGGCCAGCACGTCGAGGGGCGAGCCGGGCACGTCCCAGTTGTGGTCCCAATCGAGAATCAGCGGTGCATCGGGACGTTTCGCGAGCATGGGCCCGAGAAACTTGCCGACGATACGTGCACGCTCGTTCGAGCTCAGCATCATCCCGGGATAGTCGGGCGGCTCGAAGTTGGGCTCATTTTGAATCGTCAACGCGAATAGGGGTACACCTTCCGCAGCGTAGGCATCCACGAAGCGCGATAGATAGGCCGCGAACGCCGGCTGGTATTCTGGAATGAGCCGGCCGCCCACCATGCTCCCCGAGGTTTTCATCCAGCCGGGAGGACTCCAGGGTGAGGCGACGATGCGCAGGTCCGGATTGATCCTAAGGGCCTGGTGCAGCACCGGCAGCAGATGAGGCCGGTGCGGATCGATGGAGAAATGAGTGAGCTCGGGGTCCGGGCCGGCCGCCGGGCGGATCGTCGAGACTGTAATGTCTGCGCGAGAAATCCGATGCACCGATCGAGATACGGGTGAAGTTCAGCCCGATTCCGCCCTGGTGACGACCGAACAGCTCCTGCATGAGAGCGGTGCGTTGCTTCGTATTCAGCCGGGTCGAGATCACCCAGGCGCTGGAGTCCGTGACGGCGGCGCCAAATCCGACCATCGCCTGGTAGCGGCGTGTCGGGTCCACGTCGATCACCGTCTCAAGCGAAGTCCTGTGAACCGAACTTGAGATCCGCTTCGCGCGACAGCAGGCGCTGCCGATTCGCCGTCGTTACCCAAGTGACGCCGGGCGGGGCGACGGCCCATAGCAAGCAAAAGCGTGCACGCCGCCGGGTGAGGCGCGCGAGCGCCATGCGGCACCGCGCGCCAGAAGTTCCAGAAGGGTGAATCGTCCTGCCGGGGGAGCCCGGAGAAGAGCGCCGCCGTTCTCCAGCCGGCCGTGCCGCCACCATCGGAAAGTGCTCTCGATACGATTGCGTGGCATACCAGTCTCCTCTTTAAAGGCGTCGCTCGCTGACTGGATCGAACAGCGAGACTTTGCTGACGTCAATCTCGAAGCGTGGGGCTGCATCCACCTGCATGCCACGCTCCCCATGACTCAAACACGAGAGCGATGTTGCCGCCCCAGTCTAGCCATGCCATCTTCTGGTGGCCCATCGACTCGACCAGGTTACACGCCCCGATAGGATCCCTCGTCGCTGATGCGGACGTGTTCCGGGCGGATGCCCAGCATGACGCTCTGTCCACTTGCGCGGTCGCGGCCCCCTCGTCGCGTAGTCCGCAAGGTCGAGACGACCTCCAGCCGTGACGACGGCAAGATTCGTCCTTCATCAAGCACGGCACCCGGCACGAAACTGGCGGGCGGCGAGCCGAGGAAGGCGGCAACGAACAGGCTGGCGGGTCGCGCGTACACTTCGTCGGGCGTGCCAAGCTGCTCTATCCGCCCGCCACGCATCACCGCAATGCGCGTTGCGAGCGTCATTGCTTCGACCTGGTCGTGCGTAACATGGATCATCGTCGCACCGAGGCGCCGGTGCAGCAGGTTGAGCTCGCGCCGCAGCTCCACGCGCAGGGCCGCGTCGAGGTTCGAAAGAGGCTCATCGAGCAGAAAGACCTGGGCGTCGCGAACCAATGCGCGCCCTATGGCGACTCGCTGGCGCTGCCCACCGGATAGGTGCGCAGGCTTGCGCCCGAGCAGCGTGTCGAGGTGCAGCATTTCGGCGATTCGTCGTACACGCGCGCTTCGATTTGATCGCGCGATACGCCACGCACGCGCAGTCCGAACGAAAGGTTTCCCGCAACGGTCATCGTCGGGTAAAGCGCGTACGACTGAAACACCATGCCGATATCGCGGTCCGCAGGGTCCGCCGCGGTTACATCCTCACCGCCTATGACGACAGTGCCGCTCGCGACATCGGTCAGCCCGGCGATACCGTTTAGCAGCGTCGATTTTCCGCAGCCCGAAGGGCCGAGCAGGACCAGGAACTCGCCGCTTGCGACCTCGAGCGACAGGTCCTCGATGATCGACGTGCCGGCGAGCGTGATCGACAGGTTGCGAATGGAGACGGCGGCCACGCGTCAACCCTTGACCGCGCCGGTCGCGATACCGCGCACGAACCAGCGCCCCGACGCAAAATACAATGTGAGCGGCACGAGCGCAGTGAGGATGGTCGCCGCCATGTTGACGTTGTAAAGGCGCGCGCCGGTGGTCGTGTTGATCACGTTGTTGAGCTGCACCGTCATCGGCAGGTGTTCGCGCCCGGCGAACACGAGCCCAAGCAGATAGTCGTTCCACACGCCGGTCAGCTGCATGATCGATGCGACCACGATGATTGGTGGCGACAGTGGCAGCACCACATGGAGAAACGTAGCGAGAAAGCGACCGCCGTCGACTCGTGCGGCGTTGAACAGCTCGAGCGGAAGTGCTGCGTAGAAGTTCCGGAACAGCAACGTCATCACCGGCATGCTGAAGATCACGTGCACGAGCACGATGCCGGGGAGGCTACCGAAGGCGTGCAGCATTGCCGTGACGCGAACCAGGGGATAGATCATGACCTGGAGCGGCACGAACGCGCCGAGCATCAGGAGGGCGAACAGCACGTTTGCGCCACGTGCTCGCCAGAACGCCAGCGCGTAACCATTCAGCGCACCCAGCATGATCGCTATTGCAGTACTCGGTACGGCGATCAACACGGAGTTGGCGAAGCCGCCCCGAATACCCTCACAGCTAACGCCCGTGCACACCGTGCTCCAGGCTGCGCGCCACGCCTCGAGCGTCGGCGCGATGGGCAGCGCAAAGATGTTGCCGAGACGGATCTCGTCCAACGGCTTGAGCGAGGTGACCATCATGACGTACAGCGGCAGCAGGAATGCAGCGGCGGCCGTTGCGAGGAAGGCATACACGGCTATGCGGGCTGGACCGAGGCGCGTGCTCATCGCGCGCTCGCACGTGCCGTGCTGGCGCGCAGATAAATGACCGGTGCCAGCAGCGCAATGACGGTCACGAGCAGGACGATCGACGCCGGCCGATGCGAGCGCGATGTTGGCGCGGCCAAAGAGGTGATCCATGATGAATTTTGCGGGCACTTCGCTCGCCGTTCCCGGACCGCCCTGGGTCATTGCGACGACCGCATCGTAGAGCTTCACGACTCCGCTCAGTAGCAGAATCGCGGCAGTCGCAAGCGAGTGCGTGAGCATCGGCAACGCAATCGACGAGTAGACCCGCCAGGCCGGAATTCCGTCGATGCGTGCGGCCTTCCAGATGTCGGGATCGATGCCGCGAAGCCCGGCCAGCATGATCACCATCACCAGACCCGCGGCTTGCCAGACGGTTGCGATGACGATGGTGTAAATGACCTTGTCCGGATCGACGATCCAGTCGAACTGAAAATCCGCCAGGCCCAGGCCGCGCGCGGCCTGCTGGATGCCGAGGCCCGGATTCAGCAACCACTGCCAGATGACGCCGGTGGCGACGAAAGACATGGCATAGGGATAGAGAAAAGCAGTGCGCAGTGCCGATTCGCAGCGGACCTGCCGGTCTATGAGAGCGGCCAGCACGAAGCCCATGAGAAGGCAGGCGACGACGAAGAGCACGCCATAGACGGCCAGATTGCTCAGTGACAGCAGCCAGCGTTCGTTGGCGAACAGGCGCGCGTATTGCGCGAACCCGACGTAATCGTCAGCCGGGAACGTGCGCGAGCTGCTGAAGGATACGCGCAGCGACCAGAGCGTCATGCCGAGGTAACCGACGATCGCGGTCAGCGCCATCGGCAACAAAGCGAGATATGCGATGCGCCGGGGCGGGTTCAAACGGCGTTGCGTTCGCACGGGGAAGGCTACTCGGCAAGCGCTGCAGCGATGCTTTTCTGCACTTTCTCGATCGGTGTACTGCGATTCCAGTACGCCGTCAGGATGTCGGAAAGCGCGCCGTTCTGGTCGGGAGTCAGGTAAGCCTCGTCGTTGCCGACGACTCGCGTCTTGTCCTGCATGATCGCCAAACCCTTGCGTGCGCAGACGTCCAGCGCTGCCGCATCGACATCGGAGCGAACCGGTATCGAGCCTTTCCTCACGCTGAACGCCACCTGCGTGCGCGCCGCGGTAACCGTGCTCGCGAGCAGCTGCTGGGCTGCGACGGTGCGCTTGTCCGTACTCTTCGGAAAAACGAATGCGTCACCCTGCACGATGTAGGCAGCGCGCGTGCCGAAGCCTGCGATGCAGCCGTAATCCCGGTCCGGAAGCTGCCGGGCGAGCGCGAATTCGGCTTTCACCCAGTCCCCCATGATCTGGACTCCGGATTTGCCATGGATGAGCAGCGCGGTCGCGTCGTTCCAGTTGCGCCCGGGCGCGTCGGGATCGACGTATGTACTCAAACGCTTGAAAGCCGACAGTACTTTCCGGAACTCATTCGACTGGATCGCGCGCGGCTCGCGATCGCGCAATATCCTGAGATAAAGATCTCGGCCGCCCACGTTGGCGAGCATCGCGCGGAACAGAATGTTCTCCTGCCAGGGTTGCCCGCCGTGCGCCAGCGGGATCAGGCCCGCGGACTTCAGGCGGTCCAGCGCGGTGAACAATTCATCGACGCTTGCGGGCTCCTTGGCGAGGCCGGCCTTACGGAATGCCGCCTTCGAATACCAGATCCACGTGGGACTGTGCACGCTGACCGGCGCGGCATAGTAGTGACCCTTGATGCGAATCGAAGCCAGAATCGGCTGGGGGAGGATGCGCTCCCAATGATCCCGCATGGCGATTGCATCCACGGTGGCAAGCAGACCCTGGTCCACCAGATCGAGGAATTGCTTCGACGTATTGAACAAGGCCGCCGTCGGCGGATCGCCACCCGCCACGCGGCTGATCGCAACAGCGCGCGCCTGCTCGCTGCCGGCAATCGCCGTGTCGACCCACACTCCGCCCGCTTGCCGGTATGCCTCGGCAAGGCTGCGGACCGCCGCAGACTCGCCGCCGGATGTCCACCAGTGGATCACTTCCGCGCGTGGCCCCGCCACCGCATGCGCGAAGCCGCCCACGAGCAGGGCAACCAGAAGAGTGCTGATGCGGGTGGCGCGCAGGCTGATTGGAAACGTTCCCAAGTAGGGCGGGCGACTGTAACACCCGGGGATTTTTTGCGTCAACATGCTATTTTCGCCGTCGTCTTTCGCGATCGCGCCATCATTACTCCAGACACACCATGCCAACAATCAAAGATGTCGCCCGCGTTGCGGGCGTCGGTCTTGGTACTGCCTCGCGCGTCATAAGCGGCAAGGGCTCCGTAGCCCCGGCGACGGCCAAGCGCGTGCATCGCGCGATCAAGCAGCTCAACTTCCGCCCCTCGCATGCGGCGCGCTCGCTGCTGTCGGGCTCGACCCAGATGATCGGAGTCTACATCCCGATTCTCAAAGGTACCTTCTACACCCCCATCCTGCAGGCGATCGATGCGGAGCTGCGCGCTGGTGGACGCCACATGGTGGTCGCATTCGGGCACGGCTCGGCAGATGAACGGCGACAGGCGATCGAAGGCGTGCAGTTCCTGATCAACCGTGATTGCGATGGCCTCATCGTGCTGAGCAACGCACTGCTCGAAGAAGACATCGTGGCCCTCGGCCGACATCAGCCGAACATCGTCGTGCTCAATCGGATTTTCCGCGGCCTGCGCGAACAGTGCTTTTCCGCCGACCACGTGCAGGGCGGTGTCGTGGCCGCCAAGGCATTGCTTCAGCACCAGCATCGCCGCTTTGCCGTGATTGCAGGTCCAGCCAGCTCCCCCGACAACGTGGCGCGCCTGACCGGCTTCACGAACGAGCTTCGCAGGCAGCGCATCGATCCGCAGACCGTAAGGACCATCGAGAGCGACTTTTCGCCGGAGGGTGGCTGGGTTTCCGCGAAGACTCTTCTGGCTTCGAAGCATCGCTTCACCGCGCTCTTCTGCGCCAACGATGAGATGGCGGTCGGCGTGCTCTCATACTTCCAGCAGGCGGGCCTCGCCGTGCCTCAGGATATTTCCGTGATGGGCTATGACGACACGCAAAGCGCAGAATATTCCGCACCTCGGCTGACGTCCGTGCATATCCCGCTCCGTGAGGTCACGGTCAGTGGCCTGAACTTCCTGCTCAACCGCTGTTACGACTCCCTGCTTCCGGTGCAGCGCGAATTCCCGATCAATGTGGTCTGGCGGGCCTCGGTCGCCCAGTCTCCGCAATCGAATGCGGCCAGTTCGCGCGTCTAGCCGACTGCCGTAACCCGCTCGAGCCCGCCTCCCGCCGCAGGCCGAGCCGAAAGTGGGAACCTTTCCAGAGTTTGCGGTAGATTACCGCTCCTGACCGCCAAGAGCCCTCATGAGACCTGCACCCGCTGCGGCAAAAGCACTCGCACCCGAAGCACCGGCACCGGCTTCGCCGCCGGCATGGCCGCTGCGCCGAGCCGAGTTTCCCGCTGACTTTCGCTGGGGCTGCTCGACATCCGCCTATCAGATCGAAGGGGCCACGACGGCCGACGGACGCGCCGAGTCCATCTGGGATCGGTTCTGCACTGTGTCGGGTCACATTCGCGATGGCTCGAGCGGCGCGGTGGCCTGCGATCACTACCATCGCTGGGCGGATGACCTCGACCTGGCCGCTGATCTTGGACTGAACGCTTACCGATTCTCGATCGCCTGGCCGCGGATATTGCCCAACGGATCGGTCAATACCTCCGGCCTGGATTTCTACTCGCGCCTGATCGATGGCATGCTCGAGCGCGGCCTCGAGCCTTGGGCGACGCTGTATCACTGGGATCTGCCGCAGCGCCTGCAGGACCTCGGCGGATGGGATAGTCGTGACACCGTGGAGGAGTTTGCGGTGTTCGCGGACGTCGTCAGCCGCCGGTTCGGCGATCGCGTTCGCAATTGGATCACTCACAACGAGCCCTGGTGCACGGCCTTCCTTGGTTGCTACGAAGGTACCCACGCGCCAGGACTGCGAAGTTGGCGGACGGCTCTCCAGTCCTGCCATCACGTCCTGCTTTCGCATGGGCGAGCGGTGCCGGCTCTGCGCGCAAACGTGCGCGATGCGCGCATCGGCATCGCGCTCAGCCTGCATCCGCACGCGAGTGCAAGTGACAGCCCAGCCGATAGAGCGGCAATGCGCCGCTACGACGGCTTGCGCAACCGCTGGTTTCTGGATCCACTGTATGGCCGCGGATATCCGGCCGACATCTGGGCCCTGTGCGGCAACGATGCGCCGCGCGTCGAGAGCGCCGATCTGGCAACGATCGCGACGCCAACGGACTTCCTGGGGGTCAATTACTATTTCCCCGAGACCATCGCTCATGCTCCAGGAGACGGACCGCTCGCTGCGCGCGTAGTGCCCACTCCCGGTGCGGAGCGCACCGACCTCGGGTGGGAGGTTTCGCCGCAGGGGCTGGGGGCATTGCTCGATCGCCTTGCTCTGGAATACCGGCCGCACGAAATCTACATAACGGAAAATGGCGCGAGCTATGAGGATCGGCTTGCCTCGGATGGCGCGATCGCAGACGCGCAGCGGCGCCACTATCTTCAGCGCCATCTTCAGGCCGTGCATGAGGCGCGTGCCCGCAGCGTGCCGGTCAAAGGCTATTTCGCGTGGACGCTCATGGACAACTTCGAGTGGGCCGAAGGGTACACGCGCCGATTCGGTCTGGTGCACGTGGACTTCGCAACTCAACAACGCCGCTTGAAGCAAAGTGGCGCGTGGTATCGCGACTTTCTGCGGGACAAGCCAGAGGTCCACTCATGATCGATGCAAGCAAGTCTCTGCGGCTGAGCGCGGTGTGGGCCTGTGCGTGTGCGGCCATCGTCAATTCCGCCGTCTCTGGTGCAGCGACGGTGGATGATTCGGTGCATCCGCAGAGCTGGCCCCAGGCGCGCAGCAAAGGGCTCTTCGATCGATCCACCGAGGCGCGCATCGATAAACTGCTCGCCCGGATGAGCCTCGAGGAAAAAGTCGGCCAGGTCATCCAGACCGACATCGGCGTGATCGTGCCCGAAGATCTGCGGCGCTTTCCGTTGGGTTCCATCCTCGCCGGCGGCGGAGGGGGCCCCAAAGGCGACGATCGCGCACCCGCCTCGTCATGGTTGCAGACGGCTCGCGACTATCGCGCCGTCTCGCTCGAATCCCGCCAAGGGCACACGCCCATTCCGCTGCTGTTCGGTATCGATGCCGTGCACGGGCACAGCAACATAGTCGGTGCCACGCTGTTCCCACACAACATCGGGCTCGGCGCCGCACACGATCCCGAGCTCGTGCGCCGCATCGGAGTCGCGACAGCTGAAGCAGTCGCGGCGACCGGCATCGACTGGGCTTTCGCGCCGACAATCGCCGTTCCGCAGGATATCCGGTGGGGCCGAAGCTACGAGGGCTATGCGCAGGACCCGGCGCTGGTGCGTCAGTATGCGCAGGCCGCGGTCGAGGGCCTGCAGGGTCCTCCGGAGCTTTCAAACAAGCTGCAGGCGGGCAGAGTCGCCGCCAGCGCAAAGCATTTCCTGGGCGACGGCGGCACTGCCGGTGGCGTGGATCAGGGGGACACACAGGTCTCGGAGAGCGAGCTGATAAGGCTGCATGCGCAAGGCTACGTCAGAGCCATCGATGCCGGCGTGCTGACGGTGATGGCTTCCTACTCCAGCTGGAACGGCCAGAAGATGCACGGCAATCGCGGCCTGCTCACGGATGTACTCAAGGGCCGCATGGGATTCGAGGGCTTCGTCATCGGCGATTGGGACGGCCACGCGCAGGTGCCCGGATGCCGTAGCGATAGTTGTCCGGCGGCTTTCAACGCCGGCGTCGACATGTTCATGGCGCCCAACAACTGGAAGCAGCTGTACGACAACACGCTCGCGCAGGCACGCTCCGGTGAGATTCCTGCTGCACGCCTGAATGATGCCGTGCGCCGCATCCTGCGCGTGAAATTCAAGCTCGGCCTGTTCGAGGCAGCGCGGCCTTACGAAGGGCGCATGGAGCTCCTGAATTCGCCCCCCACCCGCGCACTGGCGCGCGAAGCGGTGCGCCGCTCGCTGGTGCTGCTGAGGAATGATGGTGTGCTCCCGATACGCTCGTCCGCGCGCGTGTTAGTGACGGGGCCGGGTGCCGACAACCTTCCGATGCAAAGTGGCGGGTGGTCGGTGACCTGGCAGGGTAACGACACGAACAACGCGGATTATCCCGGTGCCGAGTCGGTCACGACGGCAATCAAACGGGCAGTCGAATCGGGCGGCGGACGACTCGTCGAGGACTGGGACCTCGAAGGCAAGGATGCGCCCCGAGGTGGCCATCGTCGTCTATGGCGAGAAGCCCTATGCCGAGATGTTCGGGGACATTCAGTTTGCACTCTACAACGAGGGCGAGCCGCTCAAGCAGTTGAAGCGGCTGCGCGCGGCAGGTATTCCAACGGTCAGCGTGTTTTTCTCAGGCCGCCCATTGTGGGTACGGCCGCAGCTCGAATCCAGCAACGCGTTCGTCGCAGCCTGGCTCCCGGGCACGGAGGGTGGCGGGATAGCGGACGTGCTGATCGGCGATGCGACGGGCAAATGGCGCCACGACTTCACCGGTCGGCTGTCCTTCGCCTGGCCCAACGATTCTGCTCCTCCCGGCACGAATCCGGGCGAGCTCGAAGACGCCTGGCTTCCCGCGGGTTTCGGTCTCCACTACGCGCCATAGGAAGTACCAACATGGCAGGACAGGGCCTTCAGCGCAGAGAGATGCTGCGCGCCATCGGCATCGCGACCATCGCCTCGCATTTCCCTGGTTTCGTGAAGTGGGCCTACGCAGGTGCTCACGATCACGCAGGCGATGAGCCGTCTGCGACGCGGCATGCGACCTACACACCGAAGTTTTTTTTGGCCGAGGACTTTGCCTGCATCGAGCGGCTCACGGAACTGATCATTCCGAGCGACGAAACGCCGGGCGCGCGCGAAGCGGGCGTCGCCGAGTTCGTGGATTTCATGGTGGGTCACGACACCGAGCAGCAACAGCCCATGCGAACCGGGCTCGCCTGGCTTCAGGAGCACAGCAACCGCAGGTGCGCGCACCCCTTCCTCGAGCTCAGCGCAGCGCAGCAGGTGGCGCTCCTCGAGCCGCTCGCTTACGTGGCAAATTACCGAGATGGCGAGGAAGCCGGGCAGGAATTCTTTCGGCGAGTGAAGGAGCTCACCGCGATGGGCTTCTACTCGAGCGAAATAGGCTTCCGCGAGCTCGACAATCCGGCTCTGCGCATCTACCCCGGCTCGCCGGCGTGTCCGCATACGAATGATCCGGAGCACCGGCATCTTCCGCCGCCCAAGTGGTGATGAACATGGCCAAGACCTATGACGCGGTGGTGATTGGAACCGGGGCAGGGGGCGGCATGGCGATCAAGACGCTGTGCGAAGCCGGCCTAAAGGTGTGTGCGATCAACGCGGGACGCCGGCTGGATCCGCTCAAGGACTTCCGTCAGCACCGCAAGCCGTGGGACATGAGGTTCCGCGGCTTCGGCGATCCGGCGAAACGCGCGCAGTCCGTGGGCTACATGGACAACGAATATGTCGAGGGCATTTGGGAACACGAGATCCCATTCACGACGGCGCCCGGCACTCAATGGATGTGGCCCCGCTGTTTCGCCGTTGGCGGCAAGACGAACTTCTGGGGGCGATCGTCGGCGCGCATGGGCGACATCGACTTTCGCGCCGGGTCCTTATCGGGAGCGGGCATCGACTGGCCGCTCGAGTATCGGGAAATCGCGCCGTACTACAGCCGGGTGGAACGCATGATCGGGGTCGCGAGCACCGTTCAGAACCGCCCGAGCAATCCGGACGGCGAATATCTGCGCGCGTTCAATTTCCGTTGCCTCGACCACATCCTGCACGAAGGCGGCCGCAAGATCGGCGTCCCGTACCTGCCCGACCGCATCGCGCAGCTGACGGAGAATCACGAAGGCAGTCCCGCGTGCCACTTCTGCGGCGCCTGCACGACCGGCTGCGAGACGGGCTCGTTCTTCTCGACTCCATTCAGGTTTCTCCCCAGGGCAGAGGCAACCGGCAATCTGGAACTGCGTACGGATGCGCTGGCGAAGAACGTGCTCGTCGATGAAAACGGGCTGGCTCGCGGCGTGGCCTACATCGATCGCAAGACCGGCGAGGAAATCGAAGTGCTCTCCCGCGTGGTGGTCGTGGCCGCCTCATGCCTCGAATCCGCCCGCATCATGCTCAACTCGAAATCCAGCTTCTGGCCGGATGGCATCGCGAACTCGAGCGGCGAGCTCGGACGCAATCTCTGTGATCACCTGTACGGCGAGTCAGCGACCGGTTATCTGCCGCAACTGCTGGGACAGCCGAGCTTTCCGGACAACGTCAGCGACAGCCAGGTGGCCTGGATGCCACGCTGGCAGAACTTGAAGAATCCGCACGAGGAAAAATTCGCCAACGGCTATTCCATATACCCCTGGGGTGGCTGCACCGAATACCCGTGGAGCGTCGCGAACATCGATGGGTTCGGCGCCTCGTACAAACGCGAAGTCAAGCGGCGCTACCCGACACCGGTCAGCTTCTCGATCCAGGCGCCTTCGCTCCCCTCCCCAGGCAACTACCTCGACCTCGATCCCAAGGTCAGCGACAAGTACGGCATCCCCGTGGCACGCATGCACTTCCAGTGGGACGACAACGCGCTGAAGATGTTCGAGCATTCGAAGCAGGCCTGCGCGGAACTGCTGCACGCATCGGGCGGAGTACACGAAGGCTCCGAGAAGGATCCCAACATGCCGGGCTGGAGCCTGCACGAGACCGGCACCTGCCGGATGGGCAATGACCCGAAGCACTTCGTCACCAATCGCTTCGGCCAGACTCACGACGTGGAGAACCTGTACGTTTGTGACGCCAGCGTGTTTCCGAGCTCGACTGACAAGACGACGACGATCAGCATCATGGCGTTCACGCTGCGCACCTGCGATCACATGCTGGATAACTTCAAGAATGGCGTGCATCGTCGCGTGTGACGCATGAAGCGCGGGCGACTGCCTCTGGTCCTAGAGTCTCTGGCGACCCTGGCGTCGGCCGTCGGAATTGCGGGCAGCGCGTCCACGACTGCTGATCCAGTCGATGTGAGCGCTTACCTTGGGCGCTGGGACCTCACACTGAAAGCGCCCGATCGAGAATACGCTTTGTGGCTCGAGATTGCGGAGCAGAGCGGGCAGTTGCAAGCGCGCATGGTCAGCCGCTGGGGCCACGCGCGGGTGCTGCCGAGTGCTCAAGTCGTGAATGGCGGCATTCGGTTCGTATCGCCCAAGGAAGAGGAAGGACGCACGGACGCCGACATGATTTTCGAAGGGCGCCTTCAGGGAGAGTCGCTGGTGGGGACGACGAGCGGACCGGACGGAACCGCATGGACGTGGCGCGGAGAGAAGGCGCCGACGCTCAAAAGGACGAGAGTGCCGCAGTGGGGCGAGCCGGTCGTGTTGTTCAATGGCAAGGACCTGCGCGGCTGGAGATCGAGCGACCCGCACGAAGAGAACGTCTGGACAGTCGCCGACGGAACGCTGGTGAGCCCCGGCGATGGCACTGACCTGGTGACCGACGTGAAGTTCGAAGACTTCAAGCTGCACATCGAATTCAACTGCGCGCCGCATGCGAATAGCGGGGTGTATCTGCGAGGGCGTTACGAGGTCCAGATCGAGGACGATGCCCAGCCGCCCCTGCCGAATCAGAGCATGGGCGGCATCTATGGTTTCCTGGCGCCGTCGAAGCAACCGACCCGCAAGTCCTCGCAGTGGCATGCCTTCGACATCACGCTCATCGGCCGGTATGTGACCGTGGTGCTCGATGGGCAGACTATCATCGACAATCAGGAGATACCGGGAATCACCGGCGGTGCGCTGGAGAGCCACGAGGCGCTTCCCGGTCCGATTTATCTTCAGGGGGCCGAGCCAGGTCGTGTCGCGTTCCGAAACATCGTGGCAACGCCGGCCTTGGCCGACCGCTAGCGGACTCTCGATGGCGAGACACATGCTGCATTTGATTCGAATCCTGGCGGTGGTGACTTGCATCGGCTGCGCGCACGCGCCGGCGCGCGCCGAATCAATTCTGTTCGTCGGCAACAGCTTCACTTACGGCGCTGAATCGGCCGTTCAGAACTTCCAGCCGCAGACCGTGACCGACCTGAATGGCGATGGGGGTGGCGGCGTGCCGGCCCTGTTCAAGTCCTTCACACGCCAGGCGGGCCTTCAATATGAAGTCAGCCTGGAAACGGCGGGCGGCATGAACCTTGACTTCCACTACGAGCAGAAGGCCGCGGTCATTTCACGCCCGTGGGACCATGTGGTGCTACAGGGCTACAGCACGCTCGATGCCGACGCGCCTGGGGATGCGTCGAAAGTCATCGACTACTCGGCGCGGCTCGCGAACCTGTTCCAGGCTAAAAATCCGCGCGTCGACGTTCGTCTTGTGGCGACCTGGTCGCGGGCCGACCAGACATATCTGCGCTCGGGCCATTGGTTCGGAAAGCCCATCGACGCCATGGCGAACGACGTCCGCGCGGGTTACGACCGCGCGGCGAAGAAATCTCCGCACATCAATGCGGTGATACCCGTTGGGCAGGCATGGAGCAGGGCGATTGAGTCGGCTGTGGCGGCACGCAATCCGTATCAGGGCGTGCCGGGTGGCCAGATCAATCTTTGGGCGCCCGACAACTATCACGCCAGCGCGCACGGTTACTACCTCGAGGCGCTGGTGATTTTCGGCAGCGTCACGGGTCGCGATCCCCGAACTCTCGGCGCGAATGAATCGGCCGCCGCCCAGTTGGCCATTGCGCCGGCCGAGGCCGTCGCGCTTCAGAAAATCGCGTTCGAAACCCTGGCCCAAGAACCTCACGCGCGACCGCCGGAGCCTGCGTTAAACGTCGTGCCGCGAACGGTTGCCGTGAAGTCCGGAGCCGGCGCCTTCTTGCTCACCTCCGAAACCCGGATCCTCGCTGTCGACAAGGAATCCCGCGCCATCGCCGGGTTGTTCAACGACTTCCTGCTGACTCAGCATGGCCTGCGTCTGCAGATCACGGCCACTCGGCCCAGCACTCAGAACTACATTTCATTCGACCGCAAAGAAGGCGATTCCCTGGCTGAAGAGGGTTACCACCTGGTGATCGAATCAGGGAGCATCCTCGTGTCCGGTCAGCCGGCCGGTTTGTTCTACGGCATGCAGACTCTGATGCAACTCCTCCCTTTGGAGATCAAGCCCACGATCGCCTTGCCCGCGATGGAAGTCACGGACTATCCCCGCTTCGGCTATCGCGGCCTGCTGCTGGACGTCGGGCGTCACTATTTCTCGCCCACCACGATCAAAAAAGTCCTGGACCTCGCTGCGCAGTACAAGATCAACCGGTTTCACTGGCACCTGACCGATGATCAAGGCTGGCGCATCGAGATCAAGAAATACCCGAAGCTCACTGAAGTCGGGTCCTATGTAGATCCCACTTCGCCTGGCGGACGGTATTACACGCAGGAGCAGATCAGAGACATCCTGGCCTACGCGCAGGCACGCTTCATCACGGTGATTCCCGAGATCGAAATGCCGGGCCACTCGGGAGCGGCGGTCGCGGCATACCCGGAGCTCGCGTGCGCACAGAGTGGCGCGGATAACAACGTGCTCTGCCCCAGCGAGACGACCTTCGCGTTCGTGCAAGACGTGCTCGCGGAAGTTGCGGCGCTATTCCCCGGTCCTTCCATTCACATTGGCAGCGACGAGGTGGATAAGAGCGGATGGCAGCGCAGCCCCGAAGCACAAGCCATCATGAAGCGAGAGGGTTTGAAGGACGAGAATGAGCTGCAGAGTTACTTCGTGCGGCGCATCGAGCGATTCCTCGGCTCCAAGGGGAAGCGGACGATCGGTTGGGATGAGATCCTGGAAGGTGGGCTGGCTCCGAATGCGATCGTGATGTCATGGCGCGGGGAGGGCGGCGGCATCGAGGCGGTGAGGCAGGGGCATCAAGCCATCATGACTCCCACTGACTACTGCTACTTCGATTACAACCAGGGCGATGCCAGGCGCGAGCCGACGAATATCGGCGGCTTCATCCCGCTCGAGAAAGCGTACAGCTACGACCCGATGCCCAAGGCGCTGCAAGGCGAAGAGATGGCGAGAATTCTAGGCGCGCAGGCCAGTGTGTGGACGGAGTACATCAGCACGCCGGAATACCTGGAATACATGGTTTTCCCAAGATTGCTGGCATTGTCGGAAGCTGTCTGGTCGCCCGTTGCCGGCAAGTCATACGAAGACTTCCGTCGTCGCCTGCGCTATCAATTCGGTCATCTCGACAAGCAGGATGTGCGCTTCCGAATTCCCGAGCCCGATGGGCTGGAGGACTTCTACACGACCACCGAGGATCACGCGGTAGTCGATCTGAGCTCAGTCGTTCCCGGCAGCCAGATCTTCTACACGCTCGATGGCAGCGACCCCACCGACGCCTCGCCGCGCTACGGCGCGCCATTCCAGGTTCCGCTTCAGTCAAATGAGAAAAAGCAGCTCAATCTCGTCGTGGTCACGGCAACTGGGCGCCGCAGCGTGGTGTACGGGGCGACTCTTGCGCGCAGCTCCTATAAGGAGGCGAGAGCAGTAGCTCGACGCGCAGCCAGGGCTCGAATACGCGTTGTTCGATCGGAAGTTCACCACCGTGCAGGACATCGAGCGAGGTACGCCGTCAATGACGGGGAAATCCTCCTCCTTTGACCTGCAGCAATTCGCACGGCAGGTCAACTACGGACTCAGCTTCGATGGTTACCTCAAGGTCGAATCGGACGACTACTACCAGTTCGCCGTCGAGTCCGACGACGGAGCGGTCCTGGAAATCGACGGCGAGGTCGTCGTTGACAATGACGGCGACCACGCGAGCCGTGTGGTCAAGGGCCGCATTCCCCTGCGGCAGGGCCTCCACAAAATAAAATTCCGCTACTTCCAGGCCGAAGGCGGCGCGACGCTGCACGTCAGTTGGGGAGGCTCAGGGGGCGAATTGCAGCCGTTGGCGGGGTCGGTTCTCCATCACTAGGGGCCGACGATTGTGATCCGTCGGCGGCTTACGGTCGGCTCCGTCCACCTCGTGCCTTCAGCCCTCGCCGTAGCTTTCAATAAATATGGGCCCGCAGCGCGCGGCGTCTCAAGCGATAGACTCAACGCCGAGTCACCTAGCGATTTAACTGAGAACGGTGCCTGCGCCCGCGCTTTGACTTCGCCCGCCTCGGTCTCCAGCGTCAACGCCAGCGTCCCCTGCGCGGGGACATCGCGATCGTTGACCATCATGATCGTAAATGCCCGCGTCTCGCCCGCTTCGAGCGTCGGTTGATGGAACTTGAGGTATACGCCGAGCGGCTTGAAGGCTTCGCCGAGATAGTCCGCGAAGTGCGGCTCGAGCTCGAGCGTTTTGACGTCGCGAAAATGATCGGCGGTGTAGGCGCCCGGCGCGGCGCCGGTCAGATAGACGAAGTGGAGCAGACCCGCAAATTGTCGATGAGCGCGCCAGAATTCAGTTTCTGCCGCGAGCATGTCAGCGTTGAGCGCAAGACGTTGTTCTGATGTTGCTCCCGAGCCCAGCAGCCGTGTGTACAGTCGCTCCGTCAGCGGCGTCGGTGTTCCATCACGATTCAGCCACATCCATCCGTACTCGTTGATCAGCCGCGTGTGATCGGACTTCGTGCCGTTTTCGACGCCTGATCCGTCTTTCGTTTCCAGAGACGCCATATCGAAGAACTTGCCCGCGCCGAAATAATCATTGATGAAGAAATACGGATGCTGCTCGCGCGGATCATCACGCGCGGCGGGCGGGTTGTAGCTGTTCTCCCATGGCCGCCCGGAGAGGTCGAGACCGCGCACGGCGGGAATGATCTTCTCCCCGAACAGTGGTTCGAGGCTCTCGTTGTTCGCGTCCCAGATCACGACGCTTGGATGGTTCCAGTTGTCGCGCATCCATTCCGAGTACTGGCGGATCGTCTCCGGCACGTCGTACTTGCGGGAGTATCCCTTGTCCCAGCTCGGTTCCCCCGTCCATACGAAGAATTCGTTCTGGATGAGAAGGCCCGCTTCATCCGCGATCTCGAGCCACTTGTCCGGCACCGGCCCGATACAGAACCGCATGCTGTCCCAGTGCATCTGGCGCGGAATGTCCACCAGAAGCCGCCGCACCCAGGCTTCGTCCCAGGGCAGCGCGCCGCGATCAGGATCCTCGAAGAAACGATGCAGCGTGATGTTCGTGCCACGCAGGTAGCGCATTTGTCCGTTGAGGTAGAACCGCTTCGTCTTGGAGTCGCTGCGAAACTCGCGCATCCCAAAGCGCGTTCGCGTGGAATCGCCGTCGGTGCGGCTGTCCAGCTGGTAAAGGGCGGGGTGCTCCGGCGACCACAGGCTGGCATTGGGAATTCGTATCGTTTCCGTCAGTGTCCTTTCCTCGCCGGCCCCGAGCTCAACCCGCGTGGGCTTGCCCGTAGCCAGGGACTGGTTGCCTTTGAGCGGTCTGACGGAATGTTGAAGCTGAAACGCGCCCGCCGCTCCCCGATTGGTCAGCTTCGTCTGTACCAGGATTTCCGACGTCGCGATGCGCGGCGCGACCTGCACTGACTCTATCCTGGGATTGTCAGCGAACTCGACGGAGACGCTGTCGTAGATTCCAGGCGTCCATTCCAGTTTCTCGAAGTCCGTTCCCGCGGGATACGTGTCGGGCAACACCGCTGGATGCGCACCGATTCGAATCAGCAAGTCGTTATCGGCATCCCAACGGATCGCGTCGGTGAGATCGAAGTAGCCGGCGGTGAAACAACCCAGGTGCTCACCAAGAGGCTTGCCGTTGAGCCAGACGAAGGTACCGAATTGCGCCTTGGCCACTTTGAGAGTCGCAAGGCCGCGCGCATTCGGAGCTCGAACGGTTCTTCGATACCAAAAAAAATTCCGTTCCTGCCGCGGGACGCCGGCGCTGAGCACGCGTGCAGACTCTGGAACATTGGAGCCGGGAGTCCGGATGCGGTTGGAGACGAGCTCCCGGCTGTCGAATTGGTTTACGTCCTTGAAGCCGGGCTCAGCCATGTCTGCGAGCCCAGGCACTGGCACGGTGCGCGCGAAGTCCGTCGGGATCGCAGTTGGCGACACGCTCTCGCCGATCCGCCACTGTCCGTCCAGCAGCAGGGTGACGCGCTCGGTGGCGGCACTGGCCTGCACGATCGAGATTCCAGCCATGTAGAGGAGCAGGCTGCGGATCATAGTGGTCATTGGCCGTGATGGTGCGAGGTCGGCGCTGCAGTCAATACCCTAAAGTATTGTTTGCAATTTAGAACTTGTAAATGGGTAGACTCCAGTGTTCCCGCCGCAAATGCCCTGATACGCCACTAACGGCATGACGGTTCATGGCTTTCGTTCACTAGCATGCACCTGCCTGAACGAGCAGGGGTGGAATCCAAATTGGATCGAAGTACAGCTCGCGCATGCGGAAAGCAGCAGAGTTCGCGCGGCCTACAATCAACCTCAGCGGCGGCAGATGATGCAGGCCTGGGCAGACAATCTGAACAAGCTTCGAGCTGAGAAGGCAGCGCCTATCTCTCTGGCAGCCTAGAGACTATTCGGTTGTCTTGCAGCCCTTCGACTTGGCGTGCGCGACGAAGAGGTGGGACGAAAGCAGCAATGCCAACAAAGCGCCGACGAGTTGTGCGGCGATGAAGGGCGCAACATCGCTCTGGCGGATCCCCGAAAACGAATCAGACAGAGAACGTGCGATGGTAATGGCGGGATTCGCGAACGACGTGGAGGACGTGAACCAGTAGGCCGCGCCGATCCACGCCGCCACCATCCATGCAACGGTTCTCGGGCGCGCCCCGAGAATGACGAGCAGTAGTCCGAACGTCGCAACGAGCTCCCCGATCCACTGCGGAGCTCCTGTTCGGGCATGGGTAGACGCCTGGATGAGCGGCAGGGCGAACATGGCGTGGGCCAGAATGGCCCCGGCACAGCACCCGGCGACCTGGACCCCGACATAGGCGAGTGCCTCACTCACCTGCAACTTGCGTTGCAATGCCGTGACCAATGTGACGGCCGGGTTGAAGTGCGCGCCGCTCACCGGCGCGAAGAGCGTGATGAGCACGCCCAGAACCGCAACCGTTGCGCCGGTGTTCGCGAGGAGCGCAATGGCGTCGTTTCCGTCCGCCAGTCGTTCCGCCATGATCCCCGAACCGATGACGGTCGCGGCGAGCAGCATCGAGCCCAGAGCCCTCGGCCAGCAGTCGCCTGTACAGCATTAACCTTCGCCTGGCAGTGTCTTTCCGATCTCGTCCAGCCGCTCCTTGAGCTTGATCCGCTCGAGGGAAGCAATCGGAAGGCTGGTGAAAATCTTGATGCGGTTCTCGAGCGTGCGGAACGTCTCGCGGAAGGCGCTCAGCTGGTCGAGCTCCGAGCCCTTAATAGCGGCCGGATCGGGTACGCCCCAGTGCGCCGTCATGGGCTGCCCGGGCCAGTAGGGACAGGCCTCTCCCGCCGCGTTGTCACAGACCGTGAAAACGAAATCGAGCGGCGGTGAACCCGGCGCCGCAAACTCATTCCAGCTCTTGCTCCGCAGACCTTCGGTCGGGAACTTGAGAGTGCTCAAGAGCTTTATCGCGATCGGGTGCACTTTGCCTTTAGGGTGGCTGCCCGCACTCAAGCCCCGAAAGCGACCGCGCCCCCAGTGATTGATCAAGGCCTCCGCCAGGATGCTGCGCGCCGAGTTGCCTGTGCACAGGAAAAGCACATTCAGTGGACGATCGCTCATGCGGGCTGCGCCTCATGAGGAAGCGGAATGCAGCAGGGTTTCTTGGACTCGTCGACCGGATCAGTCCCGTAAGTCGTGCTCTCGCCCGTGGTGAGAAAGGTTTCCCACTGCACGCCTTGCGGATCCTCGATCCAGCTCTTTTCGCTCTTGGCATAGCAGCACGTCGTCGCGCCTTCTTCCAGAACCGGCGCTTCCGCCCGCTTCAGCCGTGAATATACATCAGCGAGTTCGGCGCGGTCCTCAACCTGGATGCCGAGGTGCTGAACTCTCGCTGTGCCGTTGTGCTGGCTAATGGCGAAGTTGACGCGAGGGTCCTCGAGCATCCACTTGGCATAGTCGCTCTTGGTGACGGTCGGCTCAGCGGCAAAGAGAGTGTTGTAGAACCGGATCGAAGCGCTGAGATCATCGACGCTCACATGAACGTGAAGGCGTTTCATGAAATGTCTCCTAAAGGGATTTGGTGAGGAACGCGGAACTCGCCGGACAGATGTCCGAGAACTCGCGCGTGGCTTTGATTTGGAGGGGCGCGCTTTCGCGCGATGCCGGGAGATAGCCCCGTCGCTTGAAGAAGGCTTCCGCGGTCGTGGTCAGCACATAAATCGATCGAGCGCGTTGCTGCCGCGCGTGCATCTCGGCGTGCGCGACCAGCGCACTTCCCAGACCCTTCGCGCGACCGCCGGGTGTGACGACGAGCGAGCGCAGCAGTGCATGCTTTCCGCAGAACTCGAGGCCGACGAGCCCGGTCGGCTGGGTCTCTGTCCCGGTATAGAAAAAGTGGGCCAGATGCGCGCCCGTCAGATCGGAAGCCGGCAAGTCCACCGATTCCAGCAACCTTACGACGACGCTCAGTGAAGGTCCTTGTCTGAAATTCATGTCACTCACGGCGGCCTCTATGTCGCACGCGCCGATTTCTTCAGCGACTTCTTCGGCGCTTTCACGGGAGCGCACTCCACTTCGCACGACTTCGAGTCCGCGCAGCAATTCTCGGTGAGATAACTGACGAGGTCGTTCATCACCGAAAAGTCGGTCGCATATATGAGTTGCCGACTATTCCGCTGCTGGGCGATGAGTTCCGCCCTGTGCAGGTGCTGAAGGTGAAAGGTCAGCGAGGAGGGCGGTAGTTTCAGCTTCTGGGCGATTGTCCCTGCACTGAGGCCCTCAGGGCCTGCCTCAACCAATAAGCGATACACGCCTAGCCGGTGCTCGTGCGCCAAGGCGGCAAGTGCATCGACGGCTTCCTTCGGCTTCATACAATCATCCGATAATTCGAGGATTGTCGAATAATGAGCGCAACGGAAGCTGATTGCAAGGCTGGTGAGGACTAGCGGTCGTAAACGCAGGTTTGCGTTGGTGAATTCGGGGTCACCGACTGATAGAGGGTGAGCGCTTATGACGGCAGTTCTGGTGCGATCTCGGAATGCTGGATATTGGCTTGTTTACCATGCGAGTCCGCCAAAGCCTGGGCCAAGAGCCCCTTCAAAGATGGGAATCTTCCATGCGCGAGCTCTGTGCCGCTGAGAGTGACGGCTGCGGGTTCGAAACGACTTGAGACTCAGCATCGAAGCGCAGCGGCGCTTAATGGCACGATGGTCTTGCTCGACGATGTTGTTCAAATAGCGGCAGGTGCGAACGACGACTGCGCGCCATCGCGGGACTGTCTGATTTTTCTGTGTGTTGAGCTGCTTGAGGGCCGGGATCTCAAGACTGCGCTGGACTCCGGCGGTCTGATCGGGGATCTGACTGGTAAGTCCAACTATCGAACGGCAGCAGCGCCAAGACCGTTCTGACGCCGGATGGGGCTCCAGAACCGCGAAAGCCGGGCTGGGTACGGGGTGAAACGGCACATAAGACGAGAAACGAGACCACGTAAGTTTTTGTCCAGGCCGCTATGGGCCGCGCTGGGCTAATTTTCGGTGTTGTCCTCCACGATACTTGGCACGTATCTGCATAGCAGAGCCAACCGCGCGGGTCACAACTGGACTCGCACCCCAACGAAGGCCGACCTCGGCATGCCAGGATTGAGGATGGCCGCGTCGGGCACGGCTTCATTCAGCACGGACAGCGTGGCGACATACTTCTTATCGAGGATGTTCCTCAGCTCTCCGAAGACTGCCCACTTTGCGCCGTTGAAACCGGCGCGAAACCCAACCAGGTTGTAGGAGCCTACGGTGTAGGTGTTGGCGAAGTCGGCGTAGCGCTTGCCGATCAAGTCGAAGGTGGGCCCGCCGAAAAAGCCGCTCATATTCCGGTAGAGCAGCTCGCCCCTCAAGCTATTTTTCGGCGCGGCCGGCAGCGTGTTGTTTCCATATGTCGCGTCGGAGTCGAACGAGAAATCGTTCACCGTGAGGCTCAAGATGGGCTCGATGCGATGAACGCGCGAGTCGCCCAACCCGAAGCTTGCACCGACGAGTGCTTCAATGCCCGCATGGGTTGTCTTGTCGACATTCGTAGTCAGGCTGTTCCGTGGAGCCGCGGGGTCGTCGACCGAGAGGATCTCATCGCGCAGCCGGGCGTAATACGCGGCGACGTCCCAATGCCAATGTGCGGCCTCGGTGGAGTGCTTGCCGCGGATGCCGACTTCAGCCACGGTTCCATGCATCGCATGGAGTAGGGAGTCGTTGCCGCGAACGTCATCCTCAAGCTCGAATGTCGTCGGCGCTTCGTAGGTGCGGCTGAGGCTGCCAAAAATCTCGGTTTCGCTGCCGAGGGAATGAATGATCCCCAGCCTTGGATTGAACGCGGAGTAGCTGCCCTTCGGATTGCGCATGTCGCCGGAGGCGGCATTTGTCGTTTTCACATCGCGATCGGCCTCGACGAACTGGCTCCCGTAGACGAGCGTCCAAGCGGGCGCGAGGCGCCAGCGATCGACGATGAACGCTTCGAGACTGCTCGACACGTTGTGAACGTACTCGGTCACCCCGTTCTTCTCACCGCTGTCATTGCGAAAGTTGCCGCCCTTGACCGTGCCATCACCGAAGTTGAAACCGGCGACGAGGTCGTGATCACCGGCCTTCAGGTTGTAGCGCGCCATCGCGCCCAA
The DNA here is from genome assembly GCA_963759725.1 of uncultured Gammaproteobacteria bacterium. Classification (GTDB taxonomy): domain Bacteria; phylum Pseudomonadota; class Gammaproteobacteria; order Steroidobacterales; family Steroidobacteraceae; genus CAVXAE01. The sequence continues at coordinate 1,450,271 of CAVXAE010000001.1, forward strand.
GTCCGTGTGATCCGTGTCGACGATGAGGCTGAACACTTCGACCGGCTCGAGCGGCCCCGGCCCATCGAAGTCGACGAGAATGCGGTCCACGATGGGATGAAAGAGGGATTGCCATTCATACGAGACCCCGAAGTCGAGCGAGGAGTTGGCGTTGATCTGCCACGTCGTCTTGCTGGCCAGGCGCCACGCTTCGACATCCTTGCCGTAGTCACCACCCAGCGCGGGCGCGCTCGCCTGGTCCGGGTCAGCATCCATCTGGGCACGGGTCAGCGTACCGGGCAGTTGCACGTGGTTGTCGAGGTAGGTGCCGTAGAAGCGCGTTGTCACGGCGTCGGAGAGCCGCCAGCCTGCGTTCAAGTAGATGCCCTTGCGCTCCTGGGAGCTGTGGTCGCGATAGCCGTCCCAATTCTTGGTCTCGAGAGTGACCAGGCCGTCAAACGTCTCGGTGGCGCGCCCGGCGGAGACCCGAGCGTTCAGTTGCCCGAAGCTGCCGCCGTTGACAAGCAGGTCCAGGGGCGCACTCGTGCGCGCAGTCGGCGAAATGAAGTCGATCGCGCCGCCGAGCGTGCTCGCGCCATAGGTCAGGGCGTTGGCGCCGTGCGCGATGACCGCATAGCGCGCACTCAGGGGATCGATCACGCGGTTGTGATTGTTGCCGTCGGCCGTCGTAACAGGCAGCCCGTCCTGAAGCAGCTTCACTCCGTTCTTGTCGTAGTCGGTGGAATCGAGGTTGGAGCCGCGGCTGGAGATGAAAAGGTCGTCTTGTCCGGCAGCGCTTTCGGCCCATGTTCCCGGCACGTACCGGAGCATATCGGCCATGTTGGTCATGTTGCGTTGAAAGAGTTCCTCACTATCGAGCACGGTGACATGGCCCGCCGTCAGGGCCTGCTGAATCTCGAGCTGCTGTTTGATGCCTTCGGCGGTGACGAGAACCGTTTCGAGCGACGACTGCGCTGCGGGCTGGTCGGCGTTAGCGGGGCCGACTGTCGCCGCCGATGCGAGAAGTCCGATCATCCATGCCGGTCTCACCGGCGCTGCCTTGGTTCGCTTCATGATGGGTCGTCATTACAGAAATCCGGTCGCGGGCGGACCGGCCGCAGAGTTTAGGGATCGGAGGGCAATCGAGCCTGTGACCGATTGTCGCAGCGGGAACTTCCGGCCCCGATCAGGTCTGCTCGCGGGCAAAGTGACCGAGCACCAGGTCGGCTAGCCAGAGCGATAAAACGGAGAGTCCGAGCATCGGGAGTGCGACGCAGAGAAGGGCTGCGCCAGCACGCACGAACTTGGGCAAGTGCAACTCGCGCCTTGGTGGTGGGGCAAGGCCGCCGGCCGTAGGACGGCGCCGATACCAGCCGATGAACCCGGTAATGGACAGCCACACCAGCGATGTCGCCACGAGCGTGTTGAAGACCTGATTGACGCGGCCGAAGTAGGTGCCCTGATGCAGATCGACCCCCAGCGCGACGAGCTTGGGAAGGAGCGGGAAATCATTCCATGTCACTCGCGTGCGCACGGCACCCGAATGCCCATCGAGCTGGAGCCAGACGATTTGCGAGTTTCTGGGATGAACGTCGCGCACATTGACGGGGCCACCGGCGACGCCAGGGTGAATTTCAATGTCGCCGCGCACGCCGGCCGCGCGCGCTTTTCGGACGATCTGAGCCAGGCTCATGGACTGATTTGCAGCATGGGGGTGCAGGGGTACGGCATGGCCGCTCGAGCCTGCCGAGGTCGCATGATGATGATCGGCGCCTCCCAGGAAGAAGAACGCCGTCGGTGAAGATTGTTCCACCACCCGCTCAAGCCGGCCCAGGACCTGATTTCCCCAGAATGTCGTCCAGGGCAGGGCCGTCATCAGGAACGCGAGCACGACAAGGGACAAATAGATTGCGATGGTCGCGTGCAGATCGCGCCAGAAAATACGCGAGCCGGCGCGCAGTCGGGGATACAGCACGCCGCCAAGACCCCGGGCATTGCGCGGCCACCAGAGATAAAGGCCCGTCAGGATCATGACGATGGCCCAACTCGCGCCGAGTTCCAGCAGATAACTTCCATAGGGCTGGATGGGCCAGCCGCCGTGCAGGCCGCGCGTCAACCCGCGAAGCCAATGGGTGGAAGGCACACTGCCCAGATACCGCGCGGTGTGCGGATCGACGAAGGCCGGATACGGCAGACCATTCGGATCACGGAAGAAGAAGGCGGTCGAGCGGGAGGGATCCTCGTAGACCTCGATCGCCTGGAGCGGGTCGCGCGGATGGTGGGGTGTCACCGCGGCCAGCTGATCGTCGAGGCTGCGGACCGGACCTGCCGGAGTGACCTGCGTCAGGGCGGGAAATAGGACGCCCGTCAGCTCCTTGTGCCACAGGTAGAGCACGCCGGTCGTGGCTTGCCAGAGTACGAACGGGATGACGAGCAGGGCGGCGAAAAAATGCCAGCGCCACACACGGCCATAGAGCCGCGGTGGCGAAATAGCAGGCGCGTTCATCGAAATTCCTGCACTTTCAGGCGCCTCTGCTGTTACCGCTGGAAAGGGCGCAGTCTAAGGGGTCGAGCGCCGCGGCACGCCAGGGTGCGACAACCTGTCGCAGGGGCCCAGGGCTGAGCGTCCAGCGGCTAGAATCACCCGATGTTCAATCAGCCCCTGCGCTCGTTCCTGCGCCTGTCGTGTACCCTGCGATGGGTGGCAGTGGTCGGGCAGGCGCTCACGGTTTTGCTCGTCAGCGGACCGATGCACGTCCCGCTCTCCACGACTCCGCTCTGGGTGGGCATCGCGGTGCTGGCGGCCTTCAATGTCTATGCCGAATGGCGTGTCCGGCAAGCGGACGACCCATTGCCTCCCGAAGCGTTCGGGCATCTGCTCGTCGATATCGGCGTACTCGCCTGGCTGATCGCTCGAAGCGGCGGCATCGAAAATCCGTTTTCTTCCTTGTTCCTGCTGCCAATCGCAGTCTCCGTCGTCGCGTTGCCGCCGCGCTGGATTTGGGCGACGGCCGTGGCCAGTGTCACGGGGTACGTCGTGTCGGCGCTGCTCGGGAACCCCTTGCCGCACCTGCACGACGGTCTGGGCGGAAACTTCGAGCTTCACAAGGTGGGCATGCTCGTCAACTTCGCCGTATCTGCTCTCGTCGTGCTCGCCTTCTGCACCCGCATTTTGGCCTCACGCCGCCGCAGTGAAGGCGAAGTCAGCGAGCTGCGTGAGCGGTTCACGCGCAACGAAGGCATCCTGGCGCTTGCGACCCATGCCGCATCGGTGGCGCACGAGTTGAACACGCCACTCGGCTCGCTGACCTTGATGGTGGACGATCTATTGAGCGACGCGCAGTCCGAGCCCCAGCGTGAAGAGTTGCGGACCATCAAGTCGCTGCTCGAAGTGTGCAGCACCAAGGTGCGCGAGCTCGCCGCTCCCGCCGAGGCCGGCGACTCCTCGCGGCCCGTCGCGCAAGTGGACCTTGAACAAGTCGTCGAGCGCTGGCAACTCATCCGACCCACCATTGATTTGCAGCGCTCGGGTTGCACTTCAGATTTCGGAACAGTCGATTCCGCCGTGGGACATCTGCTGCAAGCCTTGCTCAATAACGCTGCCGATGCGAGTCAACAGGCCGGACATTCCCGGGTCGATTTGGCGCTACACGCGGAAGGCAATGTGCTGCACGGTGAGATTCGTGATTATGGAAGGGGCTTCGAGCGTGGCGAGCCCCCGTTGCCCTCCACGCTTTTTCGCAGCAACAAGGCGGGCGGCATGGGGATTGGGCTTGCGTTGTCGCACGCGACGGTGGAACGCCTCGGCGGCCAGCTCTCGATGCAAGAGATGAAACAGCAAGGCGTGCGCGTCTCCTTTCGGTTGCCGGCCTCGAGGACCTCGTGAAAGGTCTGCTGGTCGATGACGATGCGGTCTACGTGCGCACCCTGCAACGCTCGCTCGCGCGGCGTGGGGTGTCCGCCGAAGTCGCTCTGAGTGCGGCTGAAGCATTGGAGCTCGCTCAGCGGCATCGCCCGGACTTCGCCGTTCTAGATCTGAGACTGAGTGGCGATTCGGGACTAGATTTGATCCCGCCGTTGAAAGCGCTACGCGAGGACATGCGCATTCTGCTGCTCACCGGCTATGCGAGCGTCGCGACCGCTGTGGAAGCCATCAAGCGCGGCGCGGACAACTACCTCGCAAAACCGGCCACCGTGGACATGATCTTGCGTGCGCTCGCGGAGGAGCCTGCGCTGCCGCTTGAGTCCAGCGTCACGATGACCCCACTCAATAGACTGGAGTGGGAGCACATCCAGCAAGCGCTCCAGGAGACCGACGGCAACATCTCTGCTGCCGCCCGGCTGCTCGGAACTCATCGGCGTTCCTTGCAGCGAAAGCTGTCCAAACGGCCCGGGCCTGAGCGCAAAACGAGCAACGAGGGGGGATAAGGCGGATGAATGCCTTTTCCGGGGGCAATCATCGTGGTTTCGGTAGTGTCGTATACCCGAGTGTGCAGCGCTGTTCTGAGCGCTGCATGCTCGGAGTCGAAGGCAGGAGGAGCGAGCGGCTTTGAGCTCGCTTGTCCTGCGCGAGTATGAATTTATAGTTTGAAGGCCCCGACAGAGGGCGCAGGGATCGGTGAAGAAAAATTCAAATGCGCTGAGCGGCCGTCCGATAGTGGTGGCATTCGAGTATCAAAAAAGAAGCTTTGCGGGCGGCTTTCGAGGACGGTGTTGGGTGGGGCGTGTTCGCTCCGGCGCTTACCGACGTGAGAGTGACCATCACACCGAGCAGGGCCCCTGCGACCATCGTCGCGGCGGGCTGCAGCGCGCGAATCCGTGCGGCGCCTTGGTGCGAAGCACTTTCGCGAACGAATGGGTCTTCGTCATGAACACCGTTGATACCGAGGTCGGCAGCATCACGCATCCCAGGGCGATCAGAAGGACGCGCGGCTTTGTCTGGCCGATGCCGGTCTGGTGCATCCAGATCAGCGTCGCCAGAGATGCCGGCAAACTGCCGGTCCAGAGGCGCCGCAGCACCTCCCAGTCCACGCTGCCCTTGTGGTGATGCAGAGTGCCACCACCATCTTGTTGAGCCCGGCAAACCACAAATCCCTGCCCACCGCCGAAACCGGCGCGACCCCGAAGAGCAGCACGAGAATTGGAGTCATCAGCGAGACGCCACCGACACCGGAACTCCGACCATGATACGCAGAACCCGGCCAGTGCGTTGAGCCAGTTCATCCGCAGATACCAGGGATTCTCGGCGCGGTGTTCGCGCGATTGAGCGTGAACGACAGAGCGCTAACCTCGTCGCTCGCTGCCGCGCTTGACCGTGCCGGGCAGCTTGCCGTGAAATTTCCTGAAAGCGTGCGTGAAGTTCGCCGGGTAGTGATAGCCGACTTCGTAGGCGACTTCGGCAACACAATAATCGCCCGTGAGCAGCAGCTCGGCCGCCCGCTCCATGCGGCACTTGAGGATATAGTCATAGAGTGTCATGCCCACGGCTTCGCGGAAGCCGGCCTTGAGCTTCGTCTGGTTCACGCCCACCAGCCGCCCCAGCTCCGGGATCGTGGGCGGTTTCGTAAAATGCTGCGCCAGATAGTCGCGCGCCTCGAATATGCAATTCACGTCGCGCGCGCTCAGCGCAGAGGACGTGCGCCGCGCCATCTCCATGTTCGCAAGCTCGCCAATCACGTGCAGCAGAATCTCCATGCTCACGGCTTCGAGATACGGGCCTCGCAAGGAACGAGACAATTGATGGCGCGATTGCACGACCCGCTGAGCCGCGCTCATGGCTTCGGGTCCGGGTGCGATCCGGTGACGCGAAGGCGGGTGGCCGGGAATGAAAAGCGTATCGAGGGGTGGTGGTACCTCGCCCTGCTCCAGACCGAGGACGTGTGTGATCAGTTCCGGGCGGCAATGCAGCACCACCATGCGCAACCGCTCACCCGCAACGATGTAATAACCGTCGCGACTCGGCCCCGGAGAGACGGACAGCATGGCCTGGGGCGCGTGGGCCACCACTTCGCCGGACGCGGCAAGCAGGGTGCCGGACAGCAGTATGCGCAACTTGAAGAAGCTCGTGCCCTCGACCCTTACCCATGCGGCCTTGTTATAAGTGGCATCGGTGACCGAGACGATGAAAGCATCGGAAGGCTTGAACAGGTCCCAGTACCCGTCCCCCTCTGGCTCACGCAGGAACTGCCGGACTCCGCGCCCGCCCCAGCGACGCCGATTGCCGGACGCGGACAGGTTGAGGGGCGCCGTCGCGCCGGCGTCCGCACTGGTCATCTCACCGAGCAGTCTTTCGACGTCCTGCAATAGCATCCCGACGATGGGCTCGCGGGCAACCATGACGTCGTCCGCACCTTCGGCGTCACGTCGCGACCTGCGCAGTGCAGCTGCGCCCTGCGGCGAAAGTAGCGACGATTGAGGAGGGCCGACGGTGATCATGCAGGTCTCGCGGCTGGGGGCTGGACAATCATAGCCGACGGGTCGCCGGGACGTCGGATCGCAGTAGTCGGACGTCGGCAGGCATGCATCCGGGGCCGCAAGCTGTTGTAAAACTGCGGCCATGTCCAGGCGCACTCGTCTTTCAACCGCCGCAGGAATCCGGAAGGCTCTGGTAGGTCGTCCTTTGGCCGTCCTCGTGGCGGCTGCAATTGCCATAAGCGGCACTGTGGCCTCGGCCGGGGCGTCCGGACCGCCGCTTGCCGCACCCGTTGCGCTGATCGGCGTCAACGTGATCCCGATGGATGATGAACGAGTGCTGCCAGGCCAGACGGTGCTGATCAAGGATGGGCGCATCTCGCAGATCGGGCCAGCCTCAGCCGTAGCGATACCTCGCGGCGCGACGCGTATCGACGGGCGGGGTCGGTATCTCCTGCCTGGGCTCGCCGACATGCACGCCCACTTGTCGGGCTACGTCACGGCTCCCAATGCCGACAAATTCGGTATAGCTCGCGCGGAGATGCTGCTGTATGTAGCGACAGGCGTCACGCTGGTTCGAAACATGGCGGGCAGTCCCGATCACCTCGAATACCGCCGGCGTGTCGCGGCGGGTGAGATGCTTGGCCCGAGGATATTCACGGCGACTCCTGTTGTGGATGGGCCGAATCCTGTCTGGCCTTTTTCGATCAAGATGACCGACACAGCCGACGCCGACGCCCTGGTGGAAGGATTCGTGGCTGACGTCTACGACCAGATCAAGGTGTACAACGAATTGCCACGAGCCGCCTACGCGGCGCTCATGGACGCCGCCGCGAAGCGGGGTCTTAAAGTCGTAGGCCACGTGCCGTTCTCCATCGGCATCGACGGTGCGCTAGCGGCCGGTCAGTACTCCATCGAGCACCAACGTGGCTACGACTATGACGGTGTGCGTCCGCAGGCGCTGTTGATCAACGGTGGCCGCAACGCAGAGCGGTTCAGCTCCTGGCAGCATATGAGTGACGACAGGATGCGCGACCTGGTTCGCAAGACGGTCGCCGCCGGAACGTGGAATTGTCCGACGTTCGTCGTTGACGACATGCTGTCGAATGCGGACAAGCGAGCCGACGTGGCGCGAAGCGATCTCATTCGCTACGTCCATCCGGACACGCGCGCGACCATCCTCAGCAACGAGCTTGACCAGATGTTCCCGCCGGATGCGAGCGCGGCCATCCGCGCCAGCTTTTCGCAGAAGGAGAAATTACTGAAGATGTTGAGCGATGCAGGCGCCGGCCTTCTTGTAGGCACTGACACGGTAGTTCCGTACCTCGTTCCTGGTTTTACACCCATCGACGAGATGCGCTGGTTCGTCGACGCCGGACTGACGCCGTACCAGGCCCTGCGTGCCGCGACCAGCGTACCGGCTCAATTCCTCGGCATTGATTCGGATTCCGGCACCATCGCGGTCGGCAAGCGCGCCGACCTGCTGCTGGTGGATGCCAATCCGCTCGTAGACATCGGTAACCTGTGGCGGCAGAGCGGTGTGCTGCTGAACGGCCGTTGGCTGGCCAGGGCAGAAATACTTCGCATGCTGGCCGCGCAGGCCGCGACTTTTCCGCAGGCCGTTTCAGGGAGCAGCAAATGAGCTCGACCGCACCCGGTTTTGCGGAACTGGTCGCATGGCTTGGCGAAAGCCCTTTCCACAAGCTGCTGGGCCTGCAGCTCGAGTCCGTCGACCCAGCCGGCAAGACTGTCGAACTGCGCTGCGTATTCGGACCGAATGTCGAGCGCGCTCCTGGCACTGGCCAGTACCACGGCGGTGTGATCGCGAGCCTCATCGACATCGCCGGTGATTTCGCGCTGATTGCCACCCTCGGTCATGGCGTGCCGACCATCAACTTCCGCGTGGATTACCTGCGACCAGCGGCTAACGGTGATCTGCTCGCGCGTGCTCATGTGCTGAAAGCGGGCCGCACCGTCGGGGTGGTGGACATTGCAGTGACCGACTCGGGTGGGAGACTGGTCGCGGTGGGCCGCGGCTGTTACGGAACCCAGCCCGGCTAGGCGAGTGGCGAAAGGGAGATGTAAACGATGAAGGCGCTTCTTACTGTCGCGCACGGCGGTCGCGAGAATCTTCAGCTGCGGGAGGATTTTCCGGATCCGGTGGCCGTCGAGGACCAGGTGCTGGTCCGGGTGGCGGCCACGTCCGTCAATTTTCACGATATTTTTACTCGTCGCGGCATGCCGGGCGTGAAGATCGAGCTCCCCGTCATCGTCGGCTCCGACATCGCCGGAACGGTGATTGCTTTGGGGCCCGCCGCCGATAGCGGCTGGCTCGGCAAGCGAGTGCTGCTCGATCCGGTAATTCGCACCGGTCCGCGCATTGGCATGCTCGGCGAGACATTTCACGGCGGGCGCGCAGAACTGATCGCGGTTGCGCAGTCGATGCTTGTCGAGATTCCGGCGGGCGTCAGCTTCGAGCAGGCTGCCGCGTTACCTCTGGCTTACGGTACCGCGTACCGCATGATGGTCACGCGCGGCGCCGTGAAGAAAGGGGAACGCGTGCTCGTGCTGGGAGCGAGCGGCGGTGTGGGCGTCGCTTGCGTTCAAATCGCCAAGATGGCCGGCGCCGAAGTGGTCGCATGCGCCAGCAGCGCTGAAAAGCTGCAGCGGCTGCGTGAGATCGGCGCAGACCATGTCGTCAACTACGTGCAGACGCCGTTCGTCGATGCGATCAAGGAGATCTATGGCAAGCCACGGGTGACCGGCGCGGGCGGAGTGGACGTCGCCGTCAATTTCACGGGCGGGGATACGTTCGTGCCAACACAGAAATGCGTCAAGGTGGGAGGGCGGATCCTGTGTTGTGGCGCGACGGCCGGCTTCAATCTGCAGCTCGATGCGCGCTACTGGTGGACCTTCGAGCAGACGCTTATCGGCTCCGACGGGTGGCTGACAGAGGATCTCGGCACCATCCTTGCGCTGGTTGCCGGCGGCAAGCTCTCACCGGCCATCGATCGCGTTCTGCCGCTCGAGGAGACGGCCGAAGCGGAGCGCCTCCTCGAGGATCGGGAAGTGTGCGGCAAGGTCGTCATCAGGATCTGAAGAGCGCAGCCCGATGACCCAGCCGCGAAATCTCGGGGATATCCTGCGCCTGCCGGCGCTCGGCGGCCGGCCGGCATACATCGATCTGCGCCTTCCGGAGCGGCCCCGCGAGCTTACGGCCCTAGAGCTCGACCAGCTCATCGTCGCCGTCGCGCGAGGGCTCGTGCGCCAGGGTATTCGCGCGGGCGAGCGGGTCGGCATCATTGCCGAGAACCGCCTCGAGTTCATCGCTGCCTATTTCGGTGCGATGCGCATGGGTGCCGTCGCGGTGCCTGTGAATTTCAAACTTCCCACCGCCACGGTCGCGCACATCTTTCGCGACAGCCAGATCAAGCTTGCGCTGGTCGATGCGCCACGCGGCGCACTGGTGCCTGCCGGCGTTCCGGCCATTGATTTCGACGCACCCGGCAAGTCCGGCTTTCAGGCGCTGCTGGATCCGGGTCCGATCGATAGTTTCGTTCCTCAGGAGCGCGATCTTGCGGAGATCCTCTATACGTCCGGGTCGACGGGGTTGCCGAAAGGCGTGCCTCTCACGCATGCGGGCCAGCTGTGGGCGGTGGAAAACTACTTCGAGCCGCTGAACGGTGCCAAGCCCGCCCAGAGCACCCTGGTCGTGGCGCCGCTCTATCACATGAATGGACTCTTTTTCGGTACGGTGGCGCTGGCGAACCGGATGACGGTGATTTCCCAGCCGCGCTTCGAGCCGCGCGCTTATCTGGCGGCGGTCGCACGCTTCCGCTGTACGACGCTTTCCGGAATTCCGACCATGTTTGCCATGATGGTTCGAGAGCGTGAGCTCACCGCTGGGCTCGATTTCGAATCCGTGCGCGACATCTCCATCGGTTCCGCGCCGCTGACCGACGCACTTCTGGAGCAGGTCCAGAGGCTTTTCCCTCGCGCCGACGTGCATAACGGCTTCGGAACCACCGAAGCAGGCCCGGCGGTGTTTGGTCCACATCCGCAAGGTACGCCGACACCGCCCCTGGCGCTCGGCTACCCGCGCGCGAGCATCGACTGGCAACTCGTCGACGGTCCGACGCCGGATGAGGGTGTGCTTGCACTGCGAACGCCAGCGCTGATGCACGGATACCTGAACTTGCCCCAGGTGACGTCGCAAAAGATGCGCGACGGCCTATATCTGACCGGTGACGTCATGCGGCGCGATGCGGCCGGTTTCTTCTTCTTCGTAGGCCGTTCGGACGACATGTTCATCTGCGGTGGCGAGAACATATATCCGGGCGAGGTGGAGAAGCTGCTCGAGCGACACGCGGCGGTCGCCCAGGCCGTGGTGGTCAGTGCACCCGACGACATCAAGGGCCAGATCCCGGTCGCATTCGTCGTGCCGCGCGCGGACATGCATCCGAGCGCCGACGAGATCAAGCAGCACGCGCTGGCGAACGGCCCCGCGTACGCGCATCCTCGCTTCGTCGTTTTTCGCGATCACCTGCCGCTGTCCGGCACGCACAAGATCGACCGGACGGCGCTGTCGGCCGAAGCTGCGCAACTGTCTCGCACTGCGGGCAGATCCAGCGCTTCCTGGAGCTCGCGCACATGAACGACGATTTGGATCACGTGCTCTGGGCCTGCGACCACCTCGAGCGGGGTTGCGCGCGGTTCACCGAACTGACCGGCGTCGTTCCGCGTTTTGGCGGAGTTCATGCCAGCGGCCTGACGCAAAACGCCCTGGTCGCCATTGGAAGCCGCTGTTACCTCGAGATACTCGCGCCGGTGCACGGACCACGGCCGCACGATGACGACTGGACGCGCGCGGCACGTGCGGCGAAGGATGGGCAAGTCCTTACCTATTGCCTGCGCAGTCGACGACCGCTCGCCGACCTTGCGAAGGCGGGCGCCGCGCGAGGCTGGAAGAATGCCGTAGTCGCAACCAATGGACGGATCCGGCCGGATGGCGTCAGCCTGAAATGGGAATGGCTGGGGCCGGTCGTCGAGCCGTTCGGCCGATTGTTCCCGTTGTTCATCGACTGGCTCGGTTCCCCGCATCCGGCCGAATTCGCGGCGCCCACGCAACCGGTCGATGAAATCAGGTTGCGTCGTTTCTCCGTCGGTCATCCGCATGCGTCACTAGTTGACACAGGCGCTGGCGGAGTGCGGAGCGAGCGTCGATACGTTCGAGTCGCCCGCCGCCGTTTTCCGTATCGAGCTCGAAACGCCGCGCGGCCTGGTGTCCTTATGAGCGCGACAAGGCATTCCGCGTCGGCCAGCGGCTGGCTGGGGTACCCGCGAGGCGCATGGCTCATCATCGGTGTGGAATTCTGGGAGCGCTTCAGCTTCTACGGAATGCTTGCGATTCTGGCGTTGTTTCTGACCGCGGCTCCCGCGCACGGTGGATTCGGGTGGCCGGCCTCCGAAGCGCTCGGACTTCTGGGAATCTATTCGGGCGCGATGTATGCACTGCCCGCAGTGGGCGGCTACCTGGCCGACCGCGTAATCGGCCGGCGACGAGCCGTCGCCTTCGGCGCCAGCATCATGCTCGTGGGTCAGATGCTCATCGTCATTGCCGCCATCGGCGCAGCGCCTGGCGCTCATGCGGCCGTTGTGCCGACCGTCGCCTACACGGCCGGGTCTTTTGGATTCTATGCGGCGCTCGCCTGTTTGATCGCGGGCAACGCGCTGATGAAATCCACGCTCGTCGTGCTTTGCGGCGAGACCTTCACGCCAGGCGATCCGCGACGCGAAGGCGCGTACGCCTATTACTACCTGGGCATCTCCGTCGGCGCGATGCTGTCCGGCGGGATCGTCGGTTTCGCTGCCGAAACGTACGGCTGGCAATACGGATTCGCCGCTGCGGCGGTGGGCATGTCCGTGGCCGTTGGCCTTTATCTGCTGCTCGCGCCACGCTGGCTGAAAAACGTCGGGCAGCTGAAGCCCAATGAAACCACTGCCATTCCCGCGGATGCTGACGACACGAAGCAGAAACCCTCCAGCGGGTCCAGGCGAATCGCCTTGCGCCTGACGCTGGTGTTTTTCGTCGCCATCCTGCTTTGCATCTTCAGCGTTGGGTGGTTTCAGATCTTCGGCAGCTGGTCGCTCTTCATCGAGCGCTCGGTGAACCGTTCGATCGGCTCATTCGTGATTCCGGTTCCGTGGTTCTCATCGATCAACGCGGCAGTCGTCATCGCGGCGGCGCCGTTCGTCGCAGCGCTTTGGGTGCGGCTCGCCGCGCGCGGGCGGTCGGTCGACATCGTGCGCAAATACACGTTTGCGCTCTCCATGGCAGCGCTCGCAAATCTACTCATGTGCTGGAGCGCGAGCACTGCGGCCCACGGCGCGCAAGCGGGCCTGTGGGCTCCGCTTCTAGCCGTAACGGCTCTCGGCATTGGAGAGATTGTCGCGTGGACTGCGACCTACGGTTTCGTCACGCGCGCGGCGCCTGTCGGGCTGGCATCCATGACCATGGGGGGCTGGTATCTCCTGACTCTAGGCCTTGGAGGGTACCTCTCGGGCTTCGCCGGAATCTGGATAGACTCTCAGGGGTTTGCTCCGACTTTTGGCGGGGTGGGAGTGGCGATGGCGGTGGCAACCGTGGGTGCGCTGCTTGTTCGAAGGCCGCTGGTGCGCATGGCAGAGCGGGCTGGCGTCGGTATGTAGCCGGTTACAATCTGGCGTCCCGTCGGATCGCAGTAGTAATTGAACCGTTGGCAACACACGTGCGTAATGAGGGATGTAAATTCCAGCGTATCCGCAGTGTGAGACTGCCCGAATACAACGCACTAAGGGGATGGTCATGCTTGAACCCACTGGCTTGGCTCGGGAGCCGTCCGCCACTCGGCAGATCGTGACCCGAAGTGTCGGCGCCACCTCGATGCTGTTGGCGGCGATGATGGCTGCGGGCCCTGAGGCGCTTGCCCAGGCTGCGGACACTGGCTCCGAGCTGAACGAGATCGTCGTCACTGCGACCAAGCGCAGCGAATCCATTCAAACGGTCGGTCTCAGCATCACGGCGTTCGACTCCAAGGCTCTCGAATCCAAGGGCGTTGTCAGCTTCGTGGACTACGCGAGCGCTGTGCCCAACCTGTCATTCAGCGCTTCGGGCGATGGCGCACTCGCTGCCCGCTCTGTGGCGCTGCGCGGAATCCAGGGGCGTGGCACCACCGGCATGTATATAGACGACACGCCGATCATCGACTCGCTGGACCCGCGGGTGCTTGATATCGATCGCGTGGAAATCCTGCGCGGCCCGCAGGGCACGCTGTACGGCGCACGCTCAATGGGCGGCACGATCCGCCTGATCACCAAGCAGCCCGACCTGAAGACGATGTCCGGGGAGGCGCATGGGTCCGTCTCGTCAACGAAGGAGGGCGGAACCAACTATCTCGCCGATGGTGGTATCAACATTCCTCTGGCTAACGACAGGGCGGGCCTGCGCGTCAGCGCGTTCAAGCAGAGTGACGATGGCATCTTCGAGCGCGCCTTCGGGCCCAGATCGGCTCCGCCCACGTCGGTGCGCAAGAACGTCGACAGCTCGGACATCTACGGCGGCCAGATAGCGCTTCGGTGGGAGCCGATGGACGGGCTTTCCATCACGCCGCGGGTGATGTACGAGCACACCGAGATCGATGGCTTCCCGTACGCGGATCAGCGCGTGAACAACTTCGTGCAGCGCCAGGTGTTCGACCTGGAAGAGGGCGGCAAGGACAAGTGGACGTTGAGCAGCCTCACGGTCAACTATCAGGCGGGCATCGGAACATTCACATCGTCCACCTCCTACTTCGACCGCACGACATTCGAGCACGAGGATTCATCCGATGTGCTGCAGCTCTACCTGGGTTATCCGGACCTGATTCCCGGGCCCATCACGCTCATGCGCGGGCTAACCCGGTTCGCGCAGGAGGCGCGCTTCGCTTCCGCCTTCACCGGCCCCTTCCAGATCGTGACCGGCGTGTTCTACTCGGATGGCAAGGTGCCTCGCGATTACGAGTGGACGGGCATCGGCCTTACCGGCGTCGGAGTGGGGGCGACCAGCGATCTGGCTTTGTCATTCATCGATGAGCGCAAGACCACCGAGCTTGCGGTCTTCGGCGAAGCCTCCTACCAGGTGCTGCCGAAACTGAAGGCGACGCTCGGCCTGCGCTACTTCCAGAACGAGACGACGTTTTCTCAGAACACCGATGGCTTCTTCTATGGTGGTGCTCAATCGGCGGTCGAGCCCAAGACCTCGGAAGATGGTGTCACTCCGAAGTATCTGCTCGAATACCAGGCCACCCCGGATGTGATGCTGTACACGAGCGCGTCGAAGGGGTTCCGCATCGGCGGCAACAACATCACGCTGCCCACCGGTCCGGGTGGCTGCGATGCGGATCTCGCGGCCATAGGCCTGACGAACGACGACATCAGGATCTTCAGGTCGGACACGCTATGGGATTACGACGTGGGCCTCAAGAGCATGTTCGCCGATCGGCGCATGACGCTGAACATTTCCGCCTTCCAGATCGACTGGAAGGACATCCAGCAGAACATCGCGCTGCCCAATTGCGGCTACGGCTTTACGGGTAATTCCGGCAAGGCGCGCAGCAAGGGATTTGAGCTGGCGTTGAGCGCGCGTCCCGTGGAGCAGCTAACTTTCGGCATCAATGCGGGTTACACGGATGCGACGATCACCCAGCGTGGCCCAGGCAGCCCTCAGGAAGTGGGCAGCAGGGTGTACCAGGTTCCGCAGTGGACGGGCTCGGTCAATATCGAGTACGCGGCACCGATGTCGGGCGACTACGAAGGATTTGCCCGCACGGACTTCAGCTACACCGGCTCGAGCCTGTCGGCCAACAACGACCCGCTGCAGGGGCGCGAGCGGCCGTCTTACCGTTTGCTGGATGCGCGATTCGGTGTGCGCAAGGGCGGTTACGAAGTGGCGCTGTTCGGGAAGAACCTCACCAACGAGCACGCCAATCTGGCGGACAACATTTCCATCGGCGCCGAGTATCCGGGCCGGCCGCGGCTGGTGGTCAATCGCCCGAGGATGATCGGCATTGAGGCTCGCGCTAGTTTCTGAGGCGACGCTTGCAGGAAGGATAAGAACAATGGCCAGAATGCTCCGCACAATCGCGCACTTCGGAAGTGGAGCCGCGCTAGCCGGCTGCGTTGTCGCAACGCTGCTTGCATGCGTCACCGCGGCGCAGGCCGCGGGGTCGATCGCGATCACGAACGTGCGGATCATCGACGGCAACGGCGGTGCGCCCATCGAGAATGGAACTATCGTCATATCCGGAGCAAAAATCACGGCCGTTGGTGATGCCGCACAGGTGTCCATTCCCAGTGGCAGCCGACGGATCGACTCCATGGGAAAGACTGCGCTGCCAGGCCTCGCGGACATGCACGTACATCTGTTGGGTGGCTCCAACGGTCTTGGGCTTGATGTTCTGGGTTATCGCCGGTACCTGAACGCATTGCTCTACGCCGGCGTCACCACTGTGCTCGACACGGGAAACCTGCCGCCGTTCGTCTTTCAATTGCGGTCGGAGAATGCGCTGGGTCACGTGCCGGGCCCGCGCATCTACTGCGTCGGGCCCATACTCGATGGCGCCGACCCGGTTTGGCCGGCCATCTCGATTCCCTTGGCGTCGAAGGACCAGGTACCGCGCATCGTCGCTTCACTGGCCGAGGATCATGCGGACTTCATCAAGCTGTACGTGGGTCTCTCGGACCCGCTGGTGCGCTTCATCTCTGCGGAAGCGAAGAAGAAGGGCCTGCGGACCATCATCGACCAATGGATGCGCAATGGGTCCGCGGACCTCGCGCAGACCGGCATCGCCGGCTTCGCGCACTTTCCTTTCCACGAGATCGACGATGCGACCATCGCGACAATCAAGAAGAACAACGTGTTCTTCATCAGCACGCTGGTGGTGCAGGAATCCTCCGCGGGCCGCCGCTGGCTCGACATGTCCTTCCTCGACAGTCCCCTGATCGCCGATACGACTCCGAAATCGGTGCTGGACAAGCTGCGCAAGGAATACGGCAACCTGACGGCGGAGCAGCTCGCGGCCAAGAGCGGCTTCGTGTCGGCGGTGGATTTCCAGGGCGCGGAGAAAAATGTACGCCGCTTGAAAGATGCGGGAATTCTCTTCGCGGCCGGTACCGATGCGGTTTACCCGGGCGACTTCCAGGGAGAGGGGCTGCATCGGGAGCTCGAGCTGCTGGTGGAGTCGGGGCTTACTCCGCTCGAGGCCATCACGACGGCCACAAAGAATGCCGCGACAATCATGAAGGCCACCGATGAGTGGGGAACTCTCGCGGCCGACAAGACGGCGAACCTGATCCTCGTCACCGGCAAACCCGACGAGCACATCAGCGACACGCGCAACATTCAGATGGTGATGAAGGACGGCGTGGTGCTCGATCGCACCAGCCTGCGCATCGATCACAACACCGAGCCCGACTACCAGGAGTTTGGCTCGGCGATGGCGCCTGTATGGTGACCCGGCGGGGGATTCTGGCCGGTTGCGCTGCGGCCCTGCTGGCTCCGGCCTTTGCGTATGCGAATGGTGCTTCAGCGCCGATCGACTACGCGCGACTCGCGGATATCGTGGTGAATCGCGCATGGACGCTTGCACCGGGCGAACACGTCATAGTGTTTTCAGATCCCGCCTTCGACCGTGGCATGGGCGAGCCGCTGCGCGCCGCCATCCGCAAAGCGGGCGGGGTTGTAGAAGAGATTGCCGCGCCGACGTCTGCGTCAGTGAAGGGCATGAGCGCGGCGGACCGCGCCGCTCGTGACGAAAAATGGAAAGCGGTATTCGCACGATCCACGGCCGCGATCTGGCTGCCCAGCGATTTGAACGCAGTCGACGATCATCCCTTCGAGCGGCTCGTCGAGTCGTCCAAAGTCCGCAGCATTCATTTCCATTGGTTCGTGCCTCCCGACGCAGCCGATGCACCGGTCGTCGAAGCGATGTATGACGCCGCGATCCGTGTTTCGCCCGACGTGATCGCACAGCGCATCGCGAAAGTCGAACAGGCGGTTCGCGGCAAGACGTTGCACGTTACTTCCGAGAACGGCACGGACCTGTATTTCAGCATTCCCGCCGACGCATGGGTTCATCGCAACACCGGCGATGCCAGCAGGCAGAAGACTGCAGACGCGCGATCGGTTCGCGACCGCGAAGAAGAATTGCCGGCAAGCGTCTTCAGGACGACGGCCATCTCGGGAGCCACGGGTACGTTCGTCGGGTACGCGAGTTTCGATACCCACGGGCCGCTGCTCAAGGCGACTTTCGCCAACGGCAAACTGACTCGCCTTGAATCCGTGCGCGGTGGCGATGAAATCGTTGAAACCTGGACCGCCGCGTCCGGGGCGAAGGATCTGCCAGGTGAGTTCGTGGTCGGCACGAACCCGGAGCTCGCGGCTGTTCTGCCCTCGGGATACATGCCGTATTACGGCTACGGCGCGGGCGTGATTCGCCTCGCCATCGGCGACAACTGGGAATCGGGTGGCACCAACCGATCGTCCAACGGCGAGCAGCTGATGTTCCTGCCCGGCGCGACGGTCGATGCCGGCGGAGTGACCCTGATCAAGAGCGGCCAGCTCGCCGCGCCTTGATCAAGCTCCGCCCGGGAGTCACTTGTCTGTGTTGAAGATGTCGTACTCGACTTTCCAGGCGCCGTTCTGCTTCTTCCAGACGACCAGGTACTTGCCCGGAATCACCAACTGCGAGCCCTTGTGAAAGGGTCTAATGGTGCGAGGTCGGCATCCAACCGAATGCCGTAACTTCTTGACGCCGCGAGTGAAAGTTCAATTCGAAAAACCCCGGTACTCCAGCCCGTACCCCTGCGCTTGAAGCGCTGTACGGGTTAGATTCCGGACCGCCTTCAGAATAGCATTTCCGTCCCTTGAACTTCGCCGCAGGGGCGAGGACTCAAGCCGCTCCGCCTACAATCCGCGCCCAGCAAAACGGGGAGGGTGCGTATCTCCGTGGAGTTCAGCGCGAAGAGCTGTACGCCGAAGTCTGGCAGACCCCACTGATGAAGCTCGGTGGTGGCCCTACGCCGGGCTTCCATCACCCAGGGATGTGTTAGCCGTCTAGACTTGCTCTCACCGAAAGTAAGAATTCCCGCAACGGCTGTAGGCCTTGCATGGCCATGCGAAGGCATTCAGAGCCTATCACTACGCCGTTTGCCCCAAACTCGATTGCAAGTTTGCATTGATGGGCCGTGCTGATGCCAAATCCAAGAAGAATCGGCGCAGATACGCCAGCCGTGCGTAGTTTGCAGGCCTTGTTCTGAGTTTCTGGATCCAGCGAAGGTCTTGGTCCAGTTACCCCCTTCAGCTGTTTGTAGCATGACATAGCCGTCGCAAACGCGCGCTCTTCTAATATCGACTGCATCGAAATTCGCTGGAACAAATGAAATTCCCCTGAGGCCTCGCGTACGAAGATTGCCGAGAAGGTTTGTCACCTCGGTGTTCGAGCTTTCTCCGAGCAGTAGCAGTCCATCGATCTGATTGAAGGCGTGCTGCGGGGCGCCTTTCAGAACTTCTGATTGAGCATAGGTCATGCAGACCAATGCGAGGGAGGGAACCCTGCGCCTAAAAGCGCCACTGAGCTCCTCCATAGAACGGAGCAGATCATTCCCGGAGTTCAGCGCCCGTAACATGGCACCTGCCACATCGGGTCCATCCATCCACGGCTTCCGAGTTGGAAGCCCGAGTTCCACTATGTCAACCCCGCACCCGACATAGGCCTCAACTAACGTCTCCGTCGTGAGCGGATCGCCCACAGGCAGATAGCACGCCAGAAGTGGGCGTGAGCGATTCCATAGAGCGTCTAATCGGTTCATGGTGAGAGGCCAAGTGCTTCTGGGAGTTGGAGATAGGTGCCTGACGAGAACACGAGTGGGGGACGAGCAAATCGCTCCGCATACTCGACCGCTGCTATGTGAACGGTGTGATCTCCCGCGACGCGCGAGTCGGTCAACCGACAAACAAAATGCGCGCAAGCTTCTGAGATGAGCGGCACGCCTCGCTTCCACCCAAATTCGATCGTTAAATCGTGGTTGTGACGCCCAGCAAAGTGCCTGGAAATGCCTGCCTGATGACTCGCTAGAATGCTCAATCCAAAGTCCATGCCGGGCTCCAATACATGCGTCATGCGTGCGTTGTTGGCAGTGCAAACGAGGATTAGCGGAGGGGTAAGGGAGACTGAAACGAATGAGTTAGCTGTCATGCCGTGCTCACGACCCTCATACGTTGCGGTGACCACGATTACCCCAGTAACAAAGGAACCGAGGGAGCGCCGCAACTCTGCAGGGGGAAGGTCAGGCAACTTCTGATCCCGGCCTGTCGATTAGGCGGTCTCGATAAATAATTGAGCAGCCGTCGGATCGACGATGTAGGGGAAAAACCGTTTAGGTTCGTCAAACGAGTTCACGAACCACTCAGCGACCTTTGGTTTCGATGCTGCAGCCGAGAGCAGACCCAGCACGTGCGGCGGGGGTGGGAGCAACATGCCGTTGGTCCAATCGGTCACCCACCGAGCGTCGCTCCAATAGGTGTCGAAGGTGCGCTGCATCCAATGCATGTCAAAAGGCGACCCATCGTGTTCCAAGATTCGTTTCAGGTATGTGGCGGCGCACTTGCTCGCATTGTTCGAGCCTTGACCCGTAATGGGGTCGTTTAGGCACACGACGTCTGCCATGCCCAGCACCATGCGACCGGATGGCAATCGAGCGATGGGGTGACGAACGGTCGGAGGAAAACGGCCACTCAGGATTCCGTTCGAGTCCGTCAGGCTAGCCGATCGTGCGCGTTCGTGTTCCCAAGGTAAAAACTGCTTTAAAACATCAAGGCTGGCTTGGAGATGCTGCGACGGAGATTTGACGTCGCGCCAGCAGTCCATTGGCCCATCAGGCACTCCTTCAAATACCATTATCTCGCAAGGGCCGGAGAGGGTGAGCGCGGGAAACACAAAGTACTCCCCAACGCCGGGCACCACATTGAAGCAAACAGCCGAAAAATCCGCTCGAGGTTTCAGCCCATGCACGTAAGTTAGGCCCAATGCTCGCATGGGTCGATCGAACTGAGAGCGGGCTGCGTCGCGCTCGAAAATGTTTGTGATCGCGCCTTTGCCAGCGGCAACTATCACCAGCTCAAACTCTCTTGCCAGCCGCTCAAGATCCTCCAAATGAACTTCTTTAATCTGAAATGCTCCGCCCATCGAAGTAAAAGCCTCAATAAATCGCGGCATCTTTACGCGCTGATCAATGGACATGGCTGGCTGATGAAGGAGCGCGGACCATTGAATCAATGGTGAATTGTCTGGGCCCGCAATTGTCAGCTCAATCCCCTGCACAGGAGGGCAGAGGCTATCCCAGAAGTTAATCCCCAGATCTCTCTCATGATTGAGGGCTGTTTCGAACATGCATTGACTTGAAGTTACGCGGCCAGCGGCAATCTGCTCGGCGCTTTGGGCGGAGACCACTAGAACTTCGTGGCCGGCCTTGCGCAGGCCAATCGCGAGCTGTAAACCTGATTGACCAGCGCCTACGATCGCGATCCGCCTCATTCGGTTTCCTTTCAGTCGAAATTGAGCAAGACGCCTCGCGTATCCGTGGGATCATCTCCACGCCAAGGCCCGGCAAGTTGTGCCGAGCTGCGGGAGATAATGTCCGTGCATCCCGCCGCGAACTCGTATCCCTAACGCGGTGCGCTACGCGAGGCGTCTTGGCTTTAAGACGATAGTCGGAGCTACCGGAGTCGGGTATACAAGCACTGCAGGCCTGAAGCGGGCACCGCAGAAAGATGCCAAGCCTGCAACTTCAGTTCACTGCAGGCGTAGATATCGAGTTCGACCTGGAGGTCTAGCCGTCCCGGACGTTGACGCTCCGGGGAGCCATTCCTCCCGAAGCTCCCTGCAGTGAGTGGACAGGTCCAGCAGAAATCGTCTAGCCCGATCCCCCGCCTCTGCGAAGAATCGTCACCGCTTCGGCCCGCGCAAGCACGCGCGGGTCGTCATGTCCGGAGAGGGTTCGCAAGCGGTTGACCGTCGTAAGGCCAGATGCCCGAATTTGACACCATCATCGTAGGCAGCGGGATCAACTCGCTTGTTTGCGCGGCATTGCAGGCTGAGCACGGCTATAAGGTCTGCGTGCTGGAGCGCAGCGATACCCTAGGGGGTTGCATACGGACGGAGGAACTCACTCAGCCCGGATACCGACACGACACGCTGTCGACTCTCTATCCGCTCTTTGTCTCGGCACCGCACTACCCATGGCTGGCAGAGCCACTCGCCCAGCAAGGCGTCGAATTCGTCAACACGCAATGGCCTACTGGGGTAGTGATGCCAGGAGATCACACCGCGGTTCTGAGTCGCAACCGCGAACGCAACGTCGAGGAGCTCGATAAGCTGGCTCCAGGAGATGGCCAGTCATACGCTCAGGCGTTGGCGGATCTGGAGCGCAGCGCAGCGCTCACCTTCACACTCTTGGGCTCTGAACTTCGCACGGGCACGATAACGCGAGCGCTGCTGCGTTATCTGTGGTGTCACGGTATGGTGGAGCTGGTTGAGTATGCACGTAGCGGATTGATGTCGTGCCGTGCGTGGCTTGCGACTACGTTTCGCTCGGAGATCACTCGAGCGCTCATTGCACCTTGGGTTTTGCATGTCGGGCTCGGACCGGAGTCGGCGGCGTCGGCGCTGATGGCTCGAGTCACTCTGCTCACGCTGGAGGCGTCCGGCAGCCCGATGGTGCGCGGTGGCAGCTCCGCATTGGTCAATGCATTTGTCCGGCTGATCGAAATGCACGGCGGTCAGGTCCATCACTCCGCCGACGTCGATCAAATCCTGGTCACCAATGGCGTGGCGCGCGGGGTGATGCTTCAGGACGGTCGTCAATTCCACGCACGCAGGGCGGTTGTGTGCAATGCCACACCGCAGCAGTTGTACGGGCGCCTGCTACGGACCGCGAGGGTCGACGAAAAGCTCCGGACGATGTCCACCCGCTATCGTTTCGGTCGCGGAGAAATGCAGATCCATTTGGCGCTCGACCATCCGCCCGTGTGGCGCGATCCACGTCTGAGCAATGTGGCGATGCTACACGTCACCTCCGGACTGAACGCGGTATCACGCTCGGTGAATGAAGCCGAGCGCGGCCTTCTACCTGCCGACGGCACGATCGTCGTCGCTCAGCCGACGGCCTTGGACCCGAGTCGCGCCCCACCGGGAAAGGCGATCCTGTGGATACAGCTGCAGGAGCTTCCCTCAGTCGTGCGCGGTGATGCCGCGGGAATCCTCAACACTCCCACGGATGGGCAATGGACTCCGGCGCTGCGCGAGCGTTATGCGGAGCGCATCGTCGCTCGCCTCGGCGAGTTCATTCCCGATCTGACGACCCACATTGCAGGACGCGCGGTGCTGAGCCCGGCCGATCTCGAGTCATTGAACATCAACTTGACAGGTGGCGACCCGTACTCGGGCGACTGCTCGCTCGATCAGTTTCTATGGTGGCGACCTTCGCGGGCAGGCTCGAGCCATCGCACCGGTATCAAACGCTTGTTCCACATCGGAGCCTCGACCCACCCAGGCCCCGGCCTGGGGGGTATGTCGGGCTACCTCACTGCCATGCAGCTGGTGTAGGAGATCCTAAGATGCGCGGGAGATGGCCATGCGGGGATTGAATGGCAAAGTAGCCATCGTTACGGGAGGTGCGGCCAGCATCGGCAGGGCGATCGTAACTGGCCTCAATGCTGCAGGCGTACGCGTCGCCATCGCCGCCCGATCGATCGATAAGGGCAACGAGCTTGCGGCATCCCTCGGCAACGGCGTCGTCTTTCAAAAGACCGACATCACCGTGGACGCAGAGCTTGATCAGCTGGTGGCCACCACGGTGCAGCGATTTGGTCGACTCGACTTTGTCATCAACAACGCCTGTTCGTACGTCGATGAAGGACAGCGCTCCTCGCGAGCACAATGGCTCGAAACCCTGAATGTGAACCTGGTGAGTGGCGCGCTACTGACGGAAAGGGCGCGCTCGCATCTGGCGTCCTCTCGTGGCGCAGTCGTGAACGTGTCCAGCATAAGTGCCTACGCGGCCCAGTCGGGTCGTTGGACGTACCCCGTCTCCAAGGCTGCGATCGTGCATCTCACACGCCTCCAGGCCATGGATTACGCAGCGGAGGGCATTCGGGTCAACGCAGTCATTGCAGGCTGGACGGTAAGCGACCCGATCTCCAGTCTATCCGGCAACGACTGGGGGAAAGCCAATCGAATCGCCGCAGAGTTTCATCTCCTCAGGCGGCTAGGTCGCGCGGAGGAGGTCGCCGATGGCGTGTTGTTCCTTTGCTCCGACCACGCTAGTTTTTCAACCGGTGGCGAGCTTCGGGTGGACGGTGGCTATTTGGCGATGGGCCCCGAGCAGGCAGGCCATGCCATCGCAAAGCTCACCGGTGGCGATCAGGCTTCGGTGCGCTAGCGAATGCCGGTTGAACGCACCAGGCTACGGGTGATTGTCATCGACATCGGCACGTCGGCCACCAAGGCAATCCTGTTTGAAGAAGACGGCAGCGTCCTCCGGGAAAGTAACGTGCCTTATCGGACCTCGATGGCAGGAAATGGCTGGCACGAGCAGGATCCTGAGGATTGGTGGCGCAGCGCCATTACTGCCGTTCGCGAGCTCGGTGATCTTCGCAGCGTGGCGGCCATCTCGCTCGCCGGCACAATGCAGAACGTGATTGCCCTCGATCATGCCGGGGAAGTCGTTCGTCCCGCGATCCTCTACAGCGACAGTCGCGCAGCCGATGATTTTCGTGATTGGGCCCCGGCGCTTGCCGAAGCCGGCGCCAAGCGGCGGATCGGTAACCATCTCAACGAATTCATGTCGGTGTTCAAGATGCTCTGGCTTCGACGGCAGGAGCCGGCACAGTTCGCGAAGACTGACGTGATCCATGGCGGCGCGAAGGACTACGTGGCCTACCGCCTCACCGGCCGCCACGTCACCGATCCGACCGCAGCCAGCACGGTCGGGCTCATGGACCTGGCGAGCCGGCAATGGAGCCCGGAGCTGTCCACGGCTGTTTTGCTGGATCCTGAAAAGTTACCCGAGATCCTGGATGCCGATGCATGTGTAGGTCCCGTCAATGAAGCGGCGGCGCGGGCATTGGGCGTGCCGCAAACGACGCTGGTAATCAACGGCAGTGGAGATGCCGGCGCCTCGACGCTCGGCGCAGGTGCGTTCGAACCGGGCAATGCGTATATCTATTTGGGGACGACGGCGTGGATCGCTGTCGTCAGCGCGCTTGACAGCCTTGAGCTGCCGCAGGACCTTTTCACGCTGGCGCATCCCACGAAGAAGCTGACCATCCGAGTCGGTGCAATGCTCTCTGGGGGCGACAGCGCAGCCTGGTGGAGCGAGCTGAGCGGCGCATCCCTGACCCAGCTCGATGCCCAGCTGCCGGCGATCGACCGACATCCGCCCGACACTCTATTTCTGCCCTATTTGAAAGGAGAGCACTGTCCGTTCGTCGACCCGCAGGTGCGCGGAGCGTTTCTCGCCTTGGATCGCAGCGCCAGCCCGGGACAAATGTTCTATGCGGTCCTCGAAGGCGTGGCGTTCGCCTTGCGGGCGAATATTGACGCACTCGGGGTGGGCTCCGATCAGGTGCGGCTGATCGGCGGTGGCGCGAACAGCACGCTGTGGCCGCAACTCATTGCCGACGTCACCGGCAGATCCCTGCTCGTCAGTGCAAGTGGGACCGCAGCTACCGCCTTCGGTGCCTTGCACCTGGCCGCACGCCAGCTGCGCACGGCGCCGCACTGGGCATACGCCCTGAATGAAATTCAACCGCGGGCATCCCGAGCATCCTGGGTAGAAGCGCGGTGGCGTCTATTCCGGGATGCCACGCAGTTCGCGCGACATCTTGGAAGTCAAGCGAATGCAATGGACGTAGCGCCCTGATTGGGAGGGGTCCAAGATGCACGGCTTGTGCTGCAAGGAGAACCGTGGGTACGATCGGGCTCATCCGCAGCACGGTTTCGGGACTCAATTGAAATCCGCTGGAGCGCTACAACGATGAACGCCGCGCCACTTGCAAAATTCGAGCGCTTCGCAACCGATAGCCTCGATTATGTCCGCGGGGCCATGACTAGCGCCTACTGCAAGCACGGCGTATGGGTATCGGATCGCCACCATCCCCAGCTTGCCGCCCGCCACAATCAGGTGTCGCTGGGAGCGCTCTCGCTCAACTATCTGACCTACGGGGTGCAGCTCACCGTGGCCGTGCCCGAGATTCCTGACTTTTTCCTCGTCGACTTTCCGATCGCCGGTCAGGCGAACTATCGAGTCGCCACCCGCGAGTTCTCCTGCGGAATCGGGCAGGGGTCCATCATCTGCCCGGGCAGCTCGCTGCGCTCTGAGTGGTCGGGAGACTGCGAGCTCGTCACGCTCAAAATCGATCGACGGGCGGTGGAGCGGGTGCTCGCCGACCTGCTCGAATGCTCCATATCGAAGCCCATCCAGTTCGAGCCGATGTTCGATTGCTCGCGCGGCCCAGGCGCGAGCTTTCTCGCGCTCGTACAGTATCTCGTCAAAGAGCTCGATGAATTCGATGCCATTCGCCATACGCCGATC
The DNA here is from genome assembly GCA_963759725.1 of uncultured Gammaproteobacteria bacterium. Taxonomy (GTDB): domain Bacteria; phylum Pseudomonadota; class Gammaproteobacteria; order Steroidobacterales; family Steroidobacteraceae; genus CAVXAE01. The sequence continues at coordinate 1,476,329 of CAVXAE010000001.1, forward strand.
TGGAGCCGCCAGCTCGAGCGGGCGATCGTCGGTGGACTGTTAACGACGCAACGGCACACCTATTCGGACGCCTTGGAGGCACGCGCCAGCATTATCACGCCCAAGTGCGTGAAGCGCACCGAAGCGTACATTCGTTCAAGCCTTGGAGCCACGATCACCATGCGAGACATGGTCGCGGCTGCCGGAGTACCCGAGCGCACAATGTTCGCGGCATACAAGAAGTACCGCGGAATCTCGCCCATGGCACACCATCGCAATTTGCGCCTCAAGGCCGCTCGGGAAGACCTGCTCAGAGCAAACACCGGCGAAACCATTGCGTCGATCGCCTGCCGCTGGGGCTTTTACCATCTGGGTCACTTTTCCAGGGATTACGCGGCTCGGTTTGGGGAGAAACCGTCGGCAACGCTACGCCGACGCGGTTAGTCAGTCAGCTCCGCCTAGGTGTCCGCAATGGAATGTTGCGGTGCCGGGACTACGCCGGCAGCCGCCTGATTTTCGCCTTCAGGCGCCCAATCCATGATCCCCGCGGGGGCTGCGGCATCGTGCCGCTGCAAAATCCCGGCGAGGACCAAAAAATGAACCTGCGACATGCGCTCTGTATCACCGCTGCCGCTCTGGCAATGGCCAGCCCGACAACTTACGCACAGGACAATACAGGGGGTAATGATGAGAACTCGCAGGCAACACTCGAGGAGATTGTCGTCACCGCACGCAAAAGGGAAGAGAAACTGCGGGACCTGCCACTATCGGTAAGCGCTTTTACGGCTGCTGATCTCGAAGCGCGTCAACTGGATAATATCGCTCAGTTGTCTGACGCCACACCGAATTTCACATTCGAGTCAACGACTCCAATCTCCGGCAGTTCCGCCTCATCCTCGGTCTACATCCGCGGCGTTGGGCAATTCGACTTCACGTTGGTGAGCGAGCCCGGAGTCGGCGTGTATCTCGATGGCGTATACGTCGCGCGATCAGTGGGATCGGTTCTCGACAACATCGACGTCGAGCGGATTGAGGTTCTGCGAGGGCCGCAGGGAACCCTGTTCGGGAAGAATACTATCGGTGGCGCCATAAATGTGACCTCAAAGCGACCTTCAAAAGAACTCGAGGGTTACCTCGAGCTCAAGACCGGTACCGACGATCGCTTCGATGCGAAGGGCTCGTTTAGTGGTCCGATTACCGACAAATTAGGTCTGAGAGTCACCGCGGCGCGCCTGACTCAGGACGGCTACATTGAAAATCTCGGCGGCGGGGACAATCTGAGCGACACCGACGCCACGGTTGGTCGGTTAGCTCTCGAGTGGACGCCGAACGACGCGTTTATGGCATCGCTCTTCTTCGACGGCACACGTCGCCGAGAGAACGGCCGAGCGCAGAAACTTCTTGCCTTCAACCCCGGCGCGGGGGTGCCAGCCTTCGGTCCATTTATCGGCATATTGGCTCCGATTCTCGGTGTGGCCTATGACGAGAGATATTTGGGAGGCGGGAAACTCACCACTTTCCAAGGACCGAATCCCACGGTGCGGTCGGATCTCGATTTGTGGGGAACGTCGCTCACCCTCGCGTATGAGGTCGGGAACTTGACCCTCAAGTCCATCACGGGCTACAGGGAGTTCGACACCGAATTCGGCCGCGACAGCGATAACTCACCGTTCAACATTGTCAATACGATCGACCTAATGGATCACCACCAGTTCAGCCAAGAGCTGCAGCTCTTTGGTACGGCGCTGAACGACCGGTTGTCCTGGTTGACCGGCCTTTTCTATCTGACGGAGGGCGGCTCCAATCGCAACGACGTGTTGATCACACCCATTACGATCAAGAGCGGCGGGTCGATCGATAATGACGGGTGGGCGGCCTTCGCACAGGGGACCTACAAGATAACCGAGCCACTGTCGCTCACTTTGGGCGGACGATACACCGACGAGACGAAGAGGTTTACGCCGGATCAGCAGGTTCTCTTCAACGAGTTTACCGAGCCGGTCTTCATACCCATATTTGGCGGCCCTGCTAATTTCTTTACCGACGGTCAGCGTATTTTGCCGGTTCGGGAATTTTCGCGGTCTGATAACGACACGAGCTTCTCCGGCTCGATCAACTACAAGTGGACGGCCAATCTGATGACCTACGTATCGTATGCGGAGGGCTTCAAAGGCGGTGGTTTCGATCAGCGGGTGTTCCCACCACGCGGCCCGGATGGTATGCCCGCAACTTTTAAGCCCGAAACGCTGACTCAGTATGAGTTGGGATGGAAATGGCAGAACGGCGCAGACACAGTACGCCTCCATGGAGCGGTGTTCTTCAGTCAATACGACGACATGCAGGTGCGTGTGAAGGACGATTTAGCGCCGGGCGTTGGAAACGCGGGCGAGGGCGAGGTGAAAGGTGCCGAGCTTGAACTGACCGCTCGTCCGATACGCGCTCTGAAGTTCGAAGTTGGCGTGGGCTACCTTGATACAGAAATTACCAAATTGGGCCTCAATATTGATCCCACCGCGGACCGAATCAGTGTCGGCAACAGGTTCATTAACTCTCCTAAGTGGTCCTGCAACGTCGGTGCCGCCTATACGGCGAACGTTTCGGGCTCGAGCGAGCTCACCACCCGACTCGACTGGTCCTGGAAGTCGAAAGTTTTCAATAACTGGGCCAACGACGACCTGATTGCGCAGGACTCCTTCGGGTTGCTCAACGCAAGTGCGGCGTGGTTCATGCCTGACAGCGGCTGGGATTTCGTTCTAGCCGGTAAGAATCTCACCGACGAGGAGTACATCGTGACGGGTAACGACGAACTCGACTCGTTTGGTTATGCCGAGGCGGTGTACGCACGCCCCCGCGAGTGGTCTTTCTCGGTGCGAAAGACCTTCTGAGCTCGGCAGCAGAATTAGGGTGACGCGCGTGTCCAAGCACGCGATCAAGTCGTCTTATGAACTGGCGGCACCGAGAGGGTCCCGTTTTCGGGGGACATTTCTCGCCGCTATCAGCGTTTATGGAGGAGCGCTGATCATCGGGTTGACCCTCGTAAGTTTTCCAGCGAGCAGCACTTATCTGCGGGCGACTCACGGATTTACGGATGCACAGTACGGTGCGATTTACTTGCCTCAGCTGATCGCTGCGATCGCAGGGGCCATTCTTGGCGGCGTCGCGGCGGCCCGCATGACCTTGCGAGTGATGTACGTAGTAGCGTTGTGCTGCTTTGCTTTTGCGCAAGGCTTGTTGGGCTTGAGTGCCGAGTTATCCTCCGATGTCGCCCTCGCAGCCGTCATGTGCGCGACAGCAGCCTTCGGCTTTGGTTTCGGCTTCGGGGGTGGGCCGCTCAACGGAGCCGTGGCTTTGCTCTTTCCACGGACAGCTAACACCGCCATTACTGCCCTTCACATGATGGCAGGAGTGGGTCTCACTGCCGCTCCCTTTGCCTTCGCCTGGTTGGCTGGCCGTGGCAACTGGGTCGCTGGTCCACTCACCCTTCTAGCGACCACAGCATTCCTTCTGATCGTAGCAATTTCTTCGCAGTGGCCGCAGTCCCCGCCAGATACCACGTCTTCAGGTTCGTTTTGGCCCGCTCCGGGGCGATCTTTCTTCTTCTGGGCGGCGGCGTTCATCGCGGTGCTCTACTCTATTTCCGAAGGAACGTTCTCGAATTGGGCCTTGATCTATGTCCAGGAATATCGCGGCTTCTCGGCCTCGAAAGCAGCACTGTCACTTACGAGCTTTTGGGCTGCCCTTACGATGGGGCGCCTGCTCGCGTCGTTCTTGGCGTTGCACCTGAAACCTTTCGTGTTCTTGGTGACGTTACCGGTTCTTATGGTTGCCGCCTTCCTTTACCTGCCTCATGTGCGATCCGAGGTCGGTGCAATAGGCGCTTTTGCATTCGCCGGGCTGGCGTGTTCTGCATTCTTTCCGATGCTGGTCGGCTTTACAGCCGGCAGGTTTCCTCAACACATTTCATGGGTGGCATCAATGCTCACGGCCGCAATGATGCTGGGTGTTGGCATCGGTTCCTATGCGATAGGCGCACTTCGGCAGAAGGTGGCTTTCGCCGATCTGTATAGCATGTCGACGGCCTTTCCGATCCTTGCACTGCTTGTTCTCTATGTCGCGCAGCGTGCAAGACATGCCAGATTGATGTGAGGGTGGCACGTGTTAAGCGAGAGAGGCCCCTCGATGGGCATGCGCCTAGTCACCGCACTTCGGCTGCTGCGCCGGGAGAATCCACGGTGGAAGTATAATTTGGTGCGGAGCGGCCCTAGTCCGCACAATATCGTGGAGCAGGATCATTGGGCGATCAAACGCCGATACGCCTCGATGCTCGGGTTCAAATCATTCGCAAATGCCGCAATAACCATCGCCGGCATTGAGCTCACCCATCGAATTCGCAAGCGCCAGTTCTCGTTTGGCCCGTCAGGGGCGCGCCTCCCTCAAGCGGCTTTGGGAAAGGGCGCTCGGCGCAGCCTGAAATTACGGATCAGGACGATCGGACTCTCTGGTTCCCCGCTCAGCGAATGCACCAGAACCGATCTATCTGCGCCAGCGGGAATATCCTGAGTCCAAGCCCGTCGGCGCCTCACCGTCAAACGGGTTCGGAATAGGCGTGCCGATCGACATATTTGATTGTCACGCGTCGTTCCCCATAGCCGGGGTCCGCCGCTGCTTGCTGCGCGATTTCAATACGAATACGTACACTGCCAACAAGACTGCCGCTGCCAATGGCAGCGCCGACAGAACTTCGAATGCTTCACGAGCGGCGTGTACAGCGGCTTTCTCGAGACCAAGGGATGAGGCAGCGAAGCGTGCGCCATCGTACATTGCCCCCAAAGCCGGGGTCACAATGTACCCGGCCATGCAGCCAATTGTACCGAGCAAGCCTGCAGTCCAAGCGCCGCCCGTTGGATACCGCTGGTAGCAGTTGGCAATGCTCGTCGGCCAAAGGTAAGCAATACCGCTGGACGCGATGGTTGCCGCAACCATGGCACCGAACGGAGTCTCCGATTGACTCAGCAAGAAAATACCGATTGCTGCAATTAGCGAAGCGGTGCCTAGCAGTCCCGACCCGCCGAGTTTCGACGCCAGTATCCCCGCAAACTGTCTAGCGATGAATGCCACCCCGGCACCGTATCCAACGAGCAAAATTCCGCGCATGCCGACGACGTCAGTCAGAAGTAAATCCAGATACGATAGATAAGACATCTCCGTGCCGGCTGTCGCAAACATCACTAGACCCCAAAAAAGAAAGCTCGGGCGTCGCACAGCCTCCAGAAGCATGGTGGACAGCGCTATCTTTTTGGCGATACGGTCGGTAGCCGGAAAACTCTTGCTTGCAGCGGCAACGATCAGCAGCGTTGCGGGCACTATGGGAGCCAGAACTACCCAGCGCCAGCCGACACTAAGCGCCGTCCCGCCGACGGCGACGCACGCCCCGATGATCGTGCCGACCGGGAACCATGCATGCAACAGGTTCATTCGGCGTACCCCTTCATTGCGAAACGTCATAGAGACACCGAGATTGCTCGCCGACTCCGCCAACGCCCATGAAAAACCAAGAAGCAGCGAACAAAACCATAGGCTCAAGAATAGGATTCTGCCTTCCAAATACATCGGCGCGGATACGAAGCCGATACAGCTGGCCGACAGTAGTGTGCCGTACAGCAGGTAAAAGCGCTTGAAGCCTACCGCATCGAGTAGCGGGCTCACCATTACCAAACCAATCGACATCCCCAAGAATGGGGCGCCGAGGACGTGGCCGAGCAAGGACGTTGAGTGTGCAGAATCCATTCGATCAAAAATTTCTCGCCGTATGTCGCCGGCGGATCCAACTCTCGTCGCATTTGAGACCGCCATCGTGAACTGCGATAGCGCCCCAATAATGAAGAAGAGGCGGGGAGTAATCATGAAGTCCGTTCGCAGTGAATAGATGACTCGTTAATGCCGGTTGAGCAACGGTCGCGCATCATCAGGCCCGTAAAGCCCCACCAGGCAGCGGCTCGAGATACTGAATGGCGGGTGCCTCGGTAAGGAGCTCCACGAACTTGGCGAGGACCCCGCTCGTGTCCAGATTCGCCAGTTATGCACGGTAGGTATCCGTGCTGGTCCAGCTCTCAACTTCGACGAAGACCCGCGGGTCGTTGGTATCCCAATACACTGTGTTGTCTATAAATCCCGTCGAATCCTTCAAATTGACGAAATTGTCCAGAAGCAGTGAGTGAAGGCGCTGACCCATGCCGGGTCGCGCGTGGAAAATAACAATTGCTGTCATGGTCATTAAAGCCTCCTCGAATAAGTGCGTGTGATCTTGAAAAAAAGCGCCTCAATCACCAAGCAAGGCTGATATCGCAATCGGCTTGCAAGGAAATGCGGGCGTGAATGTGCCAACACGTTCCATGGGCTCGGCGCGTTCAGCTGCCCAGATCCGAGCCATTGCCGCGTAACAATAGCGTCCTTGGCAAAGACCCATTCCAATACGTGTGGCCTGTTTCGCGGCTTACGTTGGATGGTGCCCGAGGTCGGCATCCCATTCGTTGCGTAACACCTTGAGCAGGCAGAACATTTAGTAACTCGAAAAACCCGGCACCCCATCCCGTACCCCCGACCCGCAAGGCTTGAGTGGGTTGGATTCCGGAGGCTTTCGGAATGCTGTTCTTGCCTATCCTCCACCCCGGCCGCGAAGCAGGTCGCGTTCCCCAAAACGCGCCGAACGGCAGCTTGCTTCCGCTTTAATTCCTTACTATTATCATTAAAGTAAGGAGTACGATATTAATACAGATGCAACCTTGACCAGCAAAGGGCAGACCACGATACCGAAGAAGATTCGGCAAGGCCTCGGTATGAAGACCGGCGACCGGATGACCTTTACGTTATTGCCGGACGGCACCGTACTGCTGCGGGTGAAGAATAAGAGCGTCATGAGTTTGGCCGGCCGGTTGTACAAAAAGGGTCGGAAGCCCTTGGCCGTCGATGAACTCTCACTCTAATGATTGGTATCGACACCAACGTCTTGGTCCGCTTCCTCGTTCGAGACGACACGGCACAGTTCGAACGCGCTCAGAAGCTCATTCGGCGCGAAGCGGCCGCGGATGATCCGGTATTCATCAGCCTTTTGGTGCTGCTCGAAATGGAGTGGGTGTTGCGCAGTCGCTATAAGCTTTCCAAAGGAGAGATCCTGAATGCGTTCTCCGGTCTACTCAGCTCCATAGAAATAAGCTTTGAGGACGAGTCCTCGATCGAACAGGCGCTGTATGTGTGGAAGGACTCGCCGGCTCAGTTTGCTGACTGCCTCATTGGCGCCCGGCATCGCGCTTGCGGATGTCGCGGTACAGTGTCCTTCGACGCTAATGCGCTCAAGTTGCCGGGCTTTTCGCCGGTTTAATCTTAAGTATTGGCTGGTTACCCCTTGCTGCACCAGATCCACCTCGTACCCCCGACCTACAAGCGCTGAACGAGTTAGATGGCGGACTTCCTCGAGAGGATCATTTGAATCCTCTCGGCAGACCAAGCGGGCACGCCAGGACAGACGTAGGGCTACCACTCGCGGCTCCCCCGTCGGCCCGGATGAGCCAATCTCCATCGAGTTGTAGCAGGAGACGCACGAAGGATGGACGCCCCTCAATCGTCATCGGGTAGATCTATCTCGGGGCGCTAGCCATAGGTTAGCTAGGCTCGGACTATTGCCAGGATTTCGTCTCGCAGCGATTTTTGAAGATCGCCGATCGGGAAATTGATCCTAACGCCCTTGCCGATGATCAGGGGTAACCCTTGCAGCAGTGCAAGAATCATGGCGGCCTTCTTGCGTTGCTCAGCCTGGGTGAGGCCGGGAGTCAATGGCTGCACCAGACTCAGGATGAAACGGCAGTAGGCCTTCGTCATCCTGTCGCGGCACTCGGCCGCGAAGCTATCGCGTGTTGCGAGCGCCCAGAGCTCGAACTGAAATCCCCGGATTAGGGGATCCTGATTGTCCCGCATACTGTAGTCGACGAACTCCTTGAAACGCTCGACATGAGTCAGATCTGCGCGCAGTACTACCAAATGAGCGCTGCCGATCTCTTTCCGTAGCATCTCTTCCACGACGGCCCGAAAAAGATCGTTTTTCGTCGGGAAATAATACTGCACGTTTCGCAGGGAGATCCCGAGTCGTGCTGCGACGGTGCGCATCGTGAAGGCGCTGTACCCTTCGAACGCAAGCACCGACGTGGCCGTGGAAATGATGTTACGCACCCGCTGCTTCCCTTTGGAATGCACGGCGGTGCCGGGGGAGAGCGCGGCGATCGCAGATACGTCCAATTCTTCCGGTTCTTCAGTCACGTAACATCCCTACCTGCCTCCACACGAATGATACCTCGTCAGCGCCCGCAGGCTGGATTTCCTTCGATCCATTGACATCGAATCGCGGGGGGAATAAAAAGGCGTCATGTGACACATTTGTCGGTGCAGTAGGGGTAGAGCTCGGAAACGGCGAGGCCATGTGAACACGCGCGTTGCAAACGTTCTGGGCTACACGAATGCGCTGCATGTAGCGCCGGGCGAGGCTCTACGGGCTCATCTTCATGCGGCGAGCGCGATAGATGTGCGACTCGTAGCGTTGGCTTCGGCTTCTTCCGGACTGCGACCCATTCCCTCAGCAATCGACGGCAAATACAGCCCGGGCACGCCCGAGCTTCCCCTCGGCAGCTGCATGACGGTCTGTGCGGGCGTTCCTGCTCCGAAGCATCCGCAGATCTCACTCTGGATCTGGCCAACCCATCCGGCGGGCGACCAGGAGCAAGGAATCGTGTCGTGGGGAAGCGGACATGGGCTTTACCTGACCCCGGACGGGCGCATCGAAGCGCGCTGGAGTGGCAGGCGAATGGCAACGCGGGACCTCGTGCTCGCGCGGCGCTGGAGCGAGATCACGCTCCGCTTCGACGGCGCTGAGCTCCTTCTCGATGTGACGACTCGGGATGGCGGGGAGAAATTTGCTCTGGCGCTCGCCAATGCCGTTCCGTTGGAGGCGCCTTCCGCCGACGTCGCCCCACAGAGAACGGCGACCGAGGCCGGGAATTTCTGTCTCGCCGCGATCGATGCTGGTGACCGCCGTGAGGGATTCTTCGACGGCAAAGTCGCCGACCCGGTCGTTCACGAAAGAGGCGCGAAGATCGCGGCCTGGGCGCTCGGAGACAAGCCGGAGAGCGTAGAGGTCACGGACACCAGCGGACACGAACGCCACGGCACGCTGCTCAACCGGCCGCAGAAAGGAATGACCGGTCCGCACTGGAAGGGCGATAGCAGCGGATGGCGAGACGCGCCCGACGAATACACCGCCATCGCCTTTCACAGTGACGATCTGTCCGACGCCCGATGGCCTGCCACCTTTAGTTTTGCCGTGCCGCAGGATCTGCCGAGTGGGGCTTACGGATTCGAGCTTCGCAGCGGCGATGAGCGCGATGTTCTACCTTTCTTCGTTACGCCTCGCCCGGGCCAGCCCGCTGCGCCAATCGCGTTCGTCGTCCCGATTTTCAGCTATCTCGCTTACGCCAATGAGCGTCACTGGTGGAACAATCCTGCGGTCGAGCAGATTGCCGGCGCGCCGCTCGATCAGATCATTGGACCGCTGGAGCGATGGGCGGAAGCGAACCGGCTGCTCAGCGCCTATGACACGCACAGCGATGGCACGGGCAATGCGCATGTCTCGTTGCGACGTCCGCTGGTCAATCTACGGCCCGACTACATGCATCCGCTGCTGCGCGGGCCGCACCAGTTGAGCAGCGATATTCTGACGCTGGAATGGCTGCGGAAGATCGGTCAGCCGGTGGACATCGTCACCGACTTTTGTTTGCACCGGCGGGGCGAGGCGGCGTTGGACGGCTACCGGTGCGTCATCACGGGGAGCCATCCCGAATACGTCAGCGAGCCGATTTTCGACGCGTTCGAGACTTTCCTCGGCCGCGGCGGCAATGTCCTGCATCTGGGCGGCAACAGCTTTTACTTCGTCGTCTCCCTTTACGCGGACGAGCCTCATGTGATGGAGACCCGACGCGGCGTGGGCGGCACCATTCCCTGGCAGGCCGAGCCCGGCGAGGCGCGTCATGCTGCCACAGGCGAGCTCGGGGGACTGTGGCGCTGGCGAGGCCGATCCGCGCATGCACTATTGTCCACGGGTACGGCGGTTGTGTCCTTCGGCAAGGCGAAGCCCTACATCATCGCGAAGGACGCACGCGATCGGCCCGAGCTGAGCTGGATTTTCGAGGGCGTCGACGGTGACGAAATCGATGCGGACGGTGTTCTGTTCGGCGGCGCTTCGGGGTTCGAAGTGGATTCGCTGCGGTTCGATCTGGGCACGCCCGCCGATACGATCAAACTTGCGGAAGCCAGAGACTTCGGCGCGATGTCGTTTCTCGCCCTCGAAGACGTCATCGGCACAGGACCGCGCGCCGAAGCCGTAAGCCATATGGCTTACCGTCGGCTGCGCTCCGGGGGCCAGGTATTTTCCGCGCCCTCCGTGTCCTGGACCTCCTGCCTCGCCGCGAATGGCGGCAAGAATTCCGTTGCAACCATCACTGAGAGTGTCATCCGACGCTTTCTGAGTGACGAGGAATCGCGATGAGTGAAACGCTTGCGGCAATCACAAATGACGAGGACATTCGATGAGTGAATCTCTGGCCGCCAACATATCGGCGCTCGTCAAAGTTTCGGCGTCGGAGATCTATCACGCGTGGATCGATCCGCGGATTCTTCCGCTGTGGCTCGCGCCGCCACCCTACGACATGATCGCGGCGGACGTGGATGCACGGGTCGGCGGCCAATATCGTCATGATGTCAAAGGCCCGCAGGGAGATCACCACGTAGTAACCGGAAAGTATCTGGAGGCCGAACCGGGGCGACGTATCCTGAAAAGCTGGATTTACAGCGGCCCAAACCCGGCGCCGAGACCCGAAGCGACCTTTGTGCAGGTCGATTTGGTCGAGGGAGCCAGCGGCTCGAGCGGCGCCGCGAGCGGAGGCAACAGAACTGCCGGCGGTTCACTCGTCGCGACCGACAACGTTGCCGCTTCCAGCGCTACCACGCAGGTGACGATCAAACATTATGGACTTCGCGACGAGACGGAACGGAAGCACTATCAGGAAGGGTGGGAACACTGCCTGAGACGTCTGCGCGAGCTCAAAGCAAAGCAATGAAGTCCTGCCAGAACGACAACAAGAGGAGTATCGAAATGCGCTACGGTGTGAAATGCACGCTCAGCCAATCGCTGGCGCTAATCCTGGTGATGTCTGTCGTGGCGCCCCTTCACGGGCAGTCGGCAGATCAGCCGACAGGCGGCGCGACCAGCTCGGCCGAAAGCAGTAGCCAGGGCCTCGAAGAGATCGTCGTCAGCGCGCGCCGACGCGAAGAATCCATTCAATCCGCGCCCGTTGCCGTCTCGGCGTTCGGGAGTGCCGAGCTGGCGCTGCGAAATATTCAATCGTCTGCAGAGGCTGCCAATTTCGTTCCGAACGTGCAGTTCGATGCCGCGGCAAGCGAGTCCGGCGGCGGCGCATCCAGCCAAATTGCGATTCGAGGCATCGGCCAAACTGACTACGTGATCACCGTCGAGCCTGGCGTCGGCGTCTATCTCGATGGCGTCTACGTCGGTAAGTCGATGGGCTCGCTGCTGGACACGGTCGACATCGAGCGGATGGAGATACTACGCGGGCCGCAGGGAACGCTGTTCGGCAAGAACACCATCGGCGGCGCGATTCAGCTCTTCTCGAAGCGGCCCACTCGGGAATTCGAAGCGTATACGGAGCTCACCACGGGGCTCTACGATCGTTTGGACGTGAAAGGCGCAATCTCCGGGCCCATCAGCGATGCGGTGCGCGTGCGCTTTTCCGGTGCCTATCAAAGCCGCGACGGCCACGTGAGGCGTGTCACGCCAACCGGAATCGGTACGGGCGAGCGGCAAGGGGATGTCGATCGACTGAGTGGCCGTCTCGTGCTCGAAGCTGACATGACGGAGCACTTACTGGCAACCGTTGCCCTCGATGGCACGCGCATACGTGAAGAGACTCCCGGCTCGATCCTGCTGAAGGCAAACGGGGAAGGCGGCCTGCCTGGTCTGTTCAATGCCGGCGTTCCGGGCGGCGTTTGTCTCCCCGAGGCCGGGCCGTCGCGCTTCACCAACCCTTTCTGCTACAACGAGCAGTATGTGAGGCCGCTCGATTCCTATAGAACCACGGCCTCGGGCTTCAACCAGTCTGACGCCGATGTTCTCGGAGCAAGCCTGCGCCTTCAGTGGTCAGGGCTGGAGGACATGGAGATCACCTCGATATCAGCCTATCGCGACGTGCAGGTGAACATTGCGCAGGATCTTTACAGCTCGCCTTATTTTTACGGAAACATCGGGCAGGACATCGACTGGTGGCAGTTCAGCCAGGAGTTCCAGCTCACGGGCGATGCGGTCAACGATCGTCTTCACTATGTGGGAGGTCTCTATTTCGGCCATGAATCGGCCACGCAGCTGTTTCCGGTAAACCTCATGCTGGTCAATTTCTTGTCCGGCGGGAAAGTCAAGAACGACAGTTATGCCGCATTCGGGCAACTCACCTATGACATCACCGACCAATTGTCTGCGACGGTGGGCGCCCGATTTACCCGTGATGAGCGGCGGTTCAATCCGGGCCTGCAGCAGATCGTGAGCTACGAGCCCAGCCCCACTCTCGAGATACCCGGCTTCGTCAACATCATTGATGGTGCTTTCGGCCCGCCCGGAACTCCCCTCTTCCCGGCCGGGTGGTACGAGCGCACGAGTAAGTCATTTACGCCCATGGCAACTGTCAGCTATGGCTTTACGCCGGACGTCATGGGCTATGTGAACGTGTCCAAAGGCTTCAAAGGCGGCGGCTTTACCATGCGCTATTTCCCGCCCGTGGTGCCGGATCTTGGCACGGATCCTGACGACATCATCTCGTATGCGGGGCCTGAAGAGGCGCTGTCCTACGAGCTCGGCATCAAGTCGGAGTGGCTCGACCGACGGCTGCGGTTCAACCTCGCAGGGTTCCGCACGGAATACGAAGACATTCAGGTCACTTACGTGATTGACCCGGACGGGCCTGGCCCCATCGGCGAGTTCGTGCCGGTTCTCGCGAACGCCGGGACGGCGCACATGCACGGCATCGAGCTGGAACTGACCGCCGCGCCGACGAAATGGCTTCGGCTGGACGGAAGCCTGGGCTATATCGATGCCGACTACAAACGATTCTCCGAAGACGCGCTGGCCAATTTCCCCAATGCGATCGATCTGCGGCTGCAGAACACCCCCAAACGAACCGCCAACATTGGGGGCACGGTCACCTTCCTCGACAATCAGAGCGGTCGGCTTTTCGGTCGCGCGGACTACAGCTACCGGGGCAGCCAATTCAAGGAATTCTCGAACGACCCGGCGCTGTTCCAGAAGAGCTACGGAATCCTCGGCGCCAGCCTCACCTATGTTGCGCCCAACGAGAAGTGGGAACTCGCATTGGGAGGCACGAACCTGACCGACGAGGCCTATATCATCAGCGGCGAAACGAGCTCGGAATACAGCCGCGCCTTCGTGTCGCGCCCGCGGGAATGGTACGCGCGGGTGAGAGTCCAGTTCGATTAGATCGGTTGCGAGGACAACGTCATGTCGCACGAGAAGGTCAGGTCAGACGACGAGGGGAAGTCGGAAGACAATTATCCTCTCCACGATCTGCGCGTGGAAGTGCTCGAGGCGGCTGAAGGCAAGCGGATGGTCTGCCGCCACAAGGTCGGAGACTATTTTACGATCACGGACGATGACCTGATCGAGTTTGCTCCTGGGGTGCGCTTTCCAATGTATTCGCTGGCTGCCATCCTGCCTCTTTTGTCAGCCAAGCAACGGGAGCTTCATCCCAATGACTGGATGAATACCGATGCCATCATCGCATGCCCTGATCCTCATTGCGGAGGCCGGTTCCTCATCAAGCGGGGAGAGAAGCGATGGTATTCGCATGGCGCCAATTCGGCAGTTCCGCTAACTGAGAGCGAGTGAAGAATCGATATGACCGTTGAGAAGACTTCCGTCGAGACGATCAAAGTTCGGCCCGATTTCGAGCTATCCCGGATGGCCAAGGGCAATTGGCAAATTGCCGACGATCACAGCGGGCGCAAGTTCGATCAGCGCGAGATCAACGATCACATGGCGCTGTTCGCGGAAGCCGGTGTCACCACGTTCGTATGCGGCGATATCTATGCCGGGGTGGAGGAGCGCATCGGCCAATTTCGCGAATCTTATCGCCAGACTCGGGGCCAGGAGGCCGCTGCGAAGATCAAGGTGCTGACGACCTATGTTCCTTTTTTCCTCGAAGAACAAGCCCTGCGAAAGCACAGCAAGGCGGATGTGGTCCGGGTGATCGACCGATCTCGGAAACGGTTGAGGCAGGAGCGGCTCGATCTGGTGCAGATGCATTGGTGGAACTATGAGATCCCCGGCTGCACGCAGATGGGCCTCTGGCTGCAGGAGCTTCAGCAGGAAGGCAAGATCCACCACATCGGCGCGACCAATTTCGACGTCGCGCACATGAAAGGGTTCTTTGATGCCGGCATCGACGTTGCCGCGCACACCGTGCAGTATTCTTTGCTCGACGGCCGCCCGCTCGATGGCATGGTGGAGCTGTGCGCGAAGCATAATTGCTACCTTCTTTGTTATGGCGTTGTCGGCGGCGGACTCATCAGTGAGAAGTGGCTCGGGGTTCCAGATCCGGGCGGCCCGTGTCTCGAGAATGTCTCGCTGGACAAGTACTACCGCATCATTCAGGACATGGGTGGCTGGGCGCTCTTCCAGGAGCTTTTGCAGGTTCTGCACACGATTGCCAGGAAGCACGGGGTGCGCATCGCGAACATCGCGAGCCGGTTCATGCTCGACCAGAAACGGGTGGGCACCATCAACATCGGGGCGCGAGACGCAAACCATCTGCGCGACAACCTGCGCACGTTTGACATCTCACTCGACACCGAAGATCTGCAGCGAATCAATACGGTTCTGGCGAAGAAAGTCGGGCCGAGGGGGGGCGTCTATGGCATCGACCGCGACGAAAATCGCGACGCCCTGGAAGAAGTGAAGACCGAATACTTCGATGTCGAGGGCGGCAAGCTGGTGAAGAAGCAGCGCCCGCCGGTCATTCTGCAGGGCGATGCAGCCTATGGCCATCATTTGCAGCAGCGCCATGAGTAAATTGCACAAGGGCCATCTGGCGATAACAACGGGGTGAGATCTTCATGCCGGTTTCGGGCAACCCGGTAGAGGGCGTTTCGCGCAACCCGATTGATCGGGCTTCCGTTTATTTCGCGGCGGGCCTGGTGTCCGGTTGCGGCGCTCTCATGTTCAACGTCATGCCCGTCTTCGTAGGCGCCATGGCCAAGTCGCTTGGCTACGGCGAGGCACGGCTTGGCGACATGGTCGCTGTTTTCAATGTCGGCTTCACCGTAGCGGCACTCAGCGCCTTCTCCTGGGTGAGAGCTTTCGACTGGCGGGCTCTTTCTTTGTCTGGCGTCCTGCTCGCGGCTCTCAGTCTCGGCGCCATGGCGCTGATCGCGGATCCGGTCGGCCTTGCGGTGCTTATGGGTAGCACTGGAGTGGGAATGGGCGCGCTCTACGCCCTGATCCTTGCCGTTCTGGGCGACAGCAACAATCCGAACAGAGCCTTCGGCATCAAACTCGGCCTCGAGACCCTGCCGGGAGCCGCGTTGCTCTTTCTCTTGCCCACCCTCATCTTCCCAATTTACGGATTCGCTGGAGTTGCCATTGGCATGACCGCAGTTGTCGTGGGCCTGGGCATCTTTTCGTGGCTTCTCCCGCGATCTGGGGTGAAAGGCGCGGCTTTCGAAGCCTCCGAGGAAGTCTGCGCGGGATCCTCCGCGGGATTCGCTCCGGGAGCCTCTGCAGCGAAGCCGCTTTCAGGCAGCTTCGCGTGGTTGCCCGTGATCGGGTTGCTGTCGAGCCTGCTCTTCTTCACCGGCATCTCGGCAAGCTGGGCTTTTCTCGAGCTTCTCGCGCAGACGAACGGTCTCGGCGCCGATGAGGTTGGCACGGCGCTTGGCGTCGCCTTCATCATCTGCGGCCTTGGAGGATTCGCCGCCGCCGCGATCGGAGACAGGTTCGGACAGCTGCCGCCGATGCTTGGCATCATCGCCATCAATATCGCCGGTCTCGCGTTGTTGGGAGACTTCCAGACGATCGCCGGATATGCGACGGGGGCCTGCCTGTTTCTCTTCAGCGTCAATTTCACGCTGGCCTATACGTTCGGGTTGACGGCGCATGTGGACGAGAGCGGTAAACTCGTCGTCCTCTCGGCGGCCTGTCTCTCTGTCGGCGCAATCGTCGGCCCGTCGATTGCGGGCCGGCTGATCGAGACTATCGGCTATGGCACGATGCTCACGTTTTCGGCATTGTGCTCCGTTGCGTCGCTTCTTTTTTATCTGCTGCTAATGCAGACGCGGCGGAAGCGGAAGCTCGCGCCACAGTGATCGGCTGCGCGCCCGCGTGTTGGAACATAGAGGCCGGCGGGGTGAAAGTTCGCCGCGCATTTCAATGTCGCGCCTCCGCGCTACGTGCCGACGACCCGCCTGCACGATCGCGGGACCGAGGAGTTATGATGCGCTGGGGTTCTGCAGAGTGCGGCTGTCACGGAATGACCTGAAACGGCGCGAATACAAATCTGCCTGAATAAGGCGCTTTTGTTATCGGATAAAGCGCGCTGAAACTTCCTGAAACCATCCGATGGTGCCCGAGGTCGGACTCGAACCGACACGCTTTTAAGGGCGGTGGATTTTGAGTCCACTGCGTCTACCAATTCCGCCACTCGGGCCGAGTACGGGGCGCGGAGTATAAAGTAAGCCGCGACCTTTTCAGCCCCTCGCGCATCTAAGGTACCGTGCCCAGACTGGTCGAAATTGCCGCCCCGCCGGAGCTCGTGGCCCAGGCCTGCCAGGGGGACGACCGCGCACGCGGCGAGCTGTACGCCAGCCTGGCCCCGGCCGCTTTCGGCCTCATCCGCCGCCTGATAGGCAACCATGCCCAGGCCGAAGACCTGTTCCAGGACACCATGATCGCCTTCTTCGAGAGACTTCAGACTTACCGGGGCGAGGCCCCGCTCGGCGCCTGGCTCCGCCAGATCGCCGTGTCCCGCTGCCTGATGTATCTGCGTTCCCCCTGGCATCGCGCGCGGCTCAGCATGGACCAGGGCATGGACACCCGTGAATCGCTGAATCCATCGCCCGAGAGCCTCGACATCGAGCGCGCGCTGGAATGCCTGTCGCCCACTGCCCGCACGGTGGTCTGGCTGTATGAAGTCGAAGGTTATTCGCACGAAGAGATCGCGCAGGTGTTCGGCCGCAGCGTCAGCTTCTCGAAGTCACAAGTTGCCCGCGCGCACATTCGTCTGCGCGCGTGGTTCGACGTTCAGCCGGGAAAAATGTCATGCATCCCCAGCCTGTAGATTCCGCCGCCATCGCGCGAAGCCTTCGGGAGTTGCCGCCCGAGGTGGCGCCGCCCATGAGCTGGGACGAGTTCCAGCGCCGGGCCGCCGCGGTGCCGGCAAATCGCAACGCGTGGCCGTGGCGTCGAGCGGCGCTGGCCGCGGGTGTCGCCGGCCTTATTGCAGGCCTTGCGATCTGGACGCGGCTCGAGCACCCCATCAATGACAACACGATGACCTCGAATGATGCCGAGCTGCCCATGCTCGCGCTGCCGGATCAGCGTTCGCTGGATCAAGCCCGGGCGTCCGAGCGGTGGCTGGCGGCGTTGCCGGCAGAGCCTGCGATCATGCGCGTCGGCACGCGCTCGGCCGTGGCAGAGCTGGAAGACCGCATCGCCTGGATGGACGACGTGCTGAGCGCAAAGCAGTCCGGCACGGATCAATCGCACGTCGTTGCGCTTCGATATGAGCGCGCGCGGCTCGTGACTTCGCTGGCGCAGGTGCGCTATGCGGAAACCCTCGTGGCCGCCGCGCAGTAAGGTAGAAGAGGACACCATGAAGAAAGCCATTTTCCCCCTGATCATCGCGGGCACGCTTGCCGGCACGGGCGCATACGCGGCCGACGACGATGACAAAACGGCCGAGAACATCGAGAACAACCTGGAAGCGAAGCTCGACGCGGCGCGTGAGAGGCTGGAGGCTGCCGCTCACGAAGTCGCGGAGCTGTCTGCGGAAATCGGCGGGCCGGTCATCCAGCGGTTCCGGGAGTTTGGCGAAGGACCGCGTCACGCCGTCATCGGCGTGCAGCTCGATCCGGAAAGCGGCAAGGACGGCGCGCGAGTAAGAGATGTGAGTCCCGGCGGGCCTGCAGCGCAAGTGGGAATCCAGCCTGACGACGTGATCGTCAGAGTGAACGATACTGACGTGAAGGGCGATTCCGCCCGCGAAGTCGCGCGCATCATGAGGGACGTCGATCCTGAGCAGAAGGTAAACGTTCGGGTGCTGCGCGCGGGCCAGCCGAAGGATTTCATCGTCACCGCGAGGCCGGTGGTGTTTCCGATGTTCGACGTCGCAGTGCCGCCAATGCCGCCTTCGCCGGACCATCCGGTCATGTCATTCGACCGGAACGTTTTGTTCACCCGGCCGTTTGGCGGCAACTTCGCGGATATGGAGCTAGCGTCTTTGACTCCGCAGCTGGGCAGCTATTTCGGCACCAACGAAGGCGTGCTGGTGGTGCGTGCTCCGGAAGAGGATGACCTGAAGCTTCAGGATGGCGACGTGATCCTGTCCATCGATGGGCGCAAGCCCACGAGCGGATCGCACGCCACGCGCATCCTGCGTTCCTACCAGCCCGGCGAGAAAGTGGTCATGCGGGTGATGCGCCAGAAGAAGGCCGTGGACCTGAACGTGACGCTCCCGAAGCGCAACAACGATATTTCCCGTGCCTTTCGCACCGAAGAACCCGACGAATAAGTACGAGAGTAGCCCAACCTACGGTATTTCCCGGCGCTCCAGTACTATGCGCGGGTGCTGCGGACTGACTTTGGATACCGGCTTCCTGAAGAACTGATCGCCCAGACGCCGCTCGCGGAACGCTCGGCGAGCCGGATGCTCGTGCTCGACGCGAAGGCCGGCGCCACGAGCGATCGAATGGTCAGGGACCTGCCTGATCTCATCACAGCCGGCGATCTTCTGGTCTTCAACGACACCCGCGTGGTCGCGGCCCGTCTCATGGGAATGAAGGCCTCGGGCGGTCGCGTCGAGGTATTTCTCGAGCGGCCCCTCGAAGGCAACCAGGCCCTGGTGCAGCTCAAAGCCAGCAAGGCCATTCGCGAGGAGCTGGAAATCGCCACGGCCGGCGGGCTGGTGCGTGTGGTCGGCAGATGCGGTGATTTGTGGCGCCTGCAGTTTCCCGCGCCGGCGCTCGAATTCTTCGAGCAGCACGGCGATGTGCCGTTACCACCCTATATAAGGAGAGCGCCGGTGAGAGCCGACCGCGAGCGCTACCAGAGCATCTTTGCCCGCGAACCTGGCGCGGTGGCGGCACCCACCGCCAGCCTGCATTTCGATGCGGATCTGATGGCGGCGCTCGAGAAGAAAGATGTGGCAAGCGCATTCGTGACTCTGCATGTCGGGGCGGGCACTTTCCAGTCGGTGCGTGTGGACAATCTCGACTCACACGAGATGCATGCGGAGCGCGTCACCGTCAGCGCCGAAACCTGCGATGCCATAGCTCGAACGCGCGCTGCGGGAAAGCGCGTCATAGCTGTCGGCACGACCGTGGCACGCGCGCTCGAAACCAGCGCGCTGCAGTCGGATGAGGTATGCATGCCGTATTCCGGAGACACGCAGCTGTTCATCCGGCCGGGGTTCCAGTTCAGGTCCATCGATGCGCTGCTCACTAATTTTCATCTGCCTGAATCCACGCTACTCATGCTGGTGTGCGCGTTTGCCGGAACACAAAACGTGCTCGCCGCGTACGCGCATGCGGTCAAGGGAAAGTACCGCTTCTTCAGCTATGGGGACGCGATGTTCGTGACGGGCCGGCGATGAAATTTGATGTTGTCGCATGGGACGGAGCGGCGCGCATCGGTAGGCTCACGCTGGCCCATGGCGTCGTCGAGACGCCTGCATTCATGCCGGTGGGCACTTACGGAACCGTAAAGGCGATGACGCCGGAGGAGCTCGAGGGCCTCGGCGCGCAGATCGTGCTGGGGAACACGTTTCATCTGATGCTTCGCCCCGGCGCGAAGATCGTGGCCGCGCACGGTGGCTTGCATCGCTTCATGCATTGGCACCGGCCCATCCTCACCGATTCCGGCGGGTTCCAGGTCTTCAGCCTGCGCAAGCTCTGCAAGATCACGGAGGAGGGGGTGCTGTTTCGTTCGCCCATCGACGGCTCGGAAGTGCGCCTCACGCCGGAAGATTCGATGGACGTGCAACTCGCGCTCCGCTCCGACATCGCGATGGCATTCGATGACTGCACGCCTTATCCGGCGACGGAATCGGAAGCGCGCGCCTCGATGGAACGCTCGATGCGCTGGGCGGTGCGCAGTCACGCTCATTATTGCAAGGCCGAGCCTGCCGGCGGCCTGTTTGGCATCCTGCAGGGCGGCATGTACACGAATCTTCGCCTGGCTTCACTCGAGACCCTTTCCACACTCGATTGGCCCGGCTTCGCCATCGGCGGCCTCGCGGTTGGCGAGCCAGAAGAAGAACGCCTGCGCGTGCTCGAATCGGTGTTGCCGCACGTGCCGGCCGACCGTCCCCGTTACTTGATGGGGGTAGGGCGTCCGGAAGACATCGTCCAGGCCGTGCTCCGGGGCATCGACATGTTCGATTGCGTCATGCCCACCCGCCACGCGCGCAACGGCCATCTGTTCACCTCGACGGGCGTCGTCAACATTCGAAATGCCTCCCACCAGGAGGATCTCGGCCCGTTGGACCCCGACTGCGCCTGTTACACCTGTCGCAACTACACGAGGTCGTACCTGCGCCACCTCGACCGCTGCAATGAGATCCTGGGCTCGCGGCTCAATACCCTGCACAACCTGCATTTCTATCTGAATCTGATGCGCACCCTGCGGGAAGCCATCGCCGCTGGGCGACTGGAAGCTTTTGCAATGGGGTATCTCGAGCAGCGGCGGAAGCCGGCAGACGCTGTGGCATAATGCCGCCCCTTTTTAACCCGAAAGCCGTAACCCCATGAATGCCTTGATCCCGGAAGCCTTCGCGCAAGGCGCGGCCCCGTCCGCGGGCGGTGGGCTCGCACCCCTGCTGATGATGGTCGTCTTCATCGTCATCTTCTATTTCCTGCTGATCCGGCCGCAGCAGCGCAAGGCCAAGGAGCACCAGGCACTGATCGCCAAGGTCGCCGCGGGCGATGAAGTGGTCACCGCGGGGGGCATCCTCGGCAAGGTGGTCGAAGTCGGAGATGTGTTCCTGACGCTTGAGATTGCCGAAGGCGTCCGCATCAAGGTGCAGAAGTTCCAGGTCACTTCGCTCATGCCCAAGGGCACTCTCAAAAGCTCATAAAAATGCTCGAGTACGCCCGCTGGAAATATGTCCTCGTCTCGGTAGTCCTGGTCCTCGCATTCCTGTTCGCGCTGCCGAACCTGTTCGGTGACGACGCGGCGGTGCAGGTGGCGCGCTCGGACCGCGCGCCCATAGATGTAACGGCGCAGACCACCATCGAAAGCTTCCTGAAGGATCAGAAAATCGCGTACGGCAGCGCGTACCTCGACAAGGGTCGCCTGATGGTGCGATTCCAGGCAGTACCGCAGCAGCTTCAGGCCCGCGACGCCATTGCACCAGCACTTCGACAAGCAGTTCGTGACGGCGCTGTCGTTCGCTCCGCGTACTCCAGCATGGCTGCGCGCGCTCGGCTTGCGTCCGATGCCGTTGGGCCTCGACCTTCGTGGCGGCCTTTACCTGCTTTACCAAGTCGATATGGGGAGCGCGCTCTCGCAGCTGCTGGACAGCTACGCGGCGGACATGCGTCGCACGCTGACTACGGCAAAGATCCCGTTTGGTGAAGTAACCACGCTCGCCGTGGATGACAGCGAACGGGCGAACGCAGTGCGTATCGCGCTGGGTGCCGGCGCTGACGCAGATGCCGCCCGTGCGGCTCTGACCAAGGCGCTGCCCGACGTGCAGGTTCGACGTAACCACTGTCTCCAGTGGCGCGGCAGTACAGAGCGGTGCTTACTCCGAAGCAGATCCGCGAACGGCAGGATTATTCGATTCAGCAGAACATCACCACCTTGCGCAATCGCGTCAATGAGCTCGGCGTGTCCGAGCCCATCGTGCAGCGGCAGGGGCTGGATCGCATCAGCGTCCAGCTGCCGGGCGTACAAAATTCCGCTGAGGTGAAGGACATCCTGGGCAAGGTAGCCACTCTCGAGTTCCACCTCGAAGACACCACTCGCAATGCGTTCGAGGCCCAGCAACAGGGCCGCGTGCCTTTTGGAACCAAGCTCTTCGAGTACGAGGGGCGCCCCACGCTGCTGAAGCGAGACGTCATCGCTTCCGGCGATCAGCTGACCAATGCAACGTCGACGAACACGCAGGATGGTCCGGGCGTGTCAGTGCGCCTCAATTCGCGCGCCGGCGACAAGATGCTCAAGACCACGCAGGCCAATCTCAACAAGCGCATGGGGGTGGTGTTCATCGAAAAGCGCCGCGAGCATCTGGCCACCGGCGGCACCCGCGACGTGACGGAAGAAAAAGTCATCAATCTCGCCACCATCCGTGGCGTGTTCAGCAACAGCTTCGAGATCACGGGTATGACATCGGGCGGCGCGCATGAGCTGGCGCTGTTGCTGCGCGCAGGCTCGCTCGTCACGCCGATCTATGCCATCGAGGAGCGGGCCGTGGGCCCCGCGCTCGGCAAGGAAAACATCAGGATGGGCGTGCAGGCGCTCGAGATCGGCATGCTCGGCGTATTCCTGTTCATGGCGTTTTATTACCGCGTCTTTGGCCTGGTTGCCGATCTCGTGCTGCTCGCCAACGTCGTGCTGCTCGCTGCATTGCTCTCGATGATGGGTGCCGCCCTTTCTTTGCCAGGCATCGCCGGCATCATTCTTACCGTCGGCATGGCTGTCGATGCGAACGTGCTGATCTACGAGCGCATCAGGGAAGAGTTACGCAACGGAGTCTCGACACAGGCCGCGATCCGCGCGGGCTTCGACAAGGCGCTCTCGGCCATTCTGGATTCGAACGTCACCACAATCATCGCGGGCGTGGTGCTGTGGGTGTTCGGTACCGGCCCGATTCGCGGCTTCGCCGTGGTTCTCACGCTGGGCATCTTCACTTCGATGTTCACGGCGCTCATGGGCAGCCGCGCGCTGCTTTCACTCATGTACGGCGGCAAGCGCAAAGTGGCGCGGCCGTCCATCGGTTAGGAGAACGCTGGTGGAGTTCTTTCATAAGGCGACGAACTTCCCCTTCATGGGGACGCGCAAGATCTGGTACGCGCTGTCCGTCGTGCTGGTGCTCGGATCATTCCTGTCGTTCTTCACCAAGGGGCTCAACCTCGCCATCGACTTCACGGGCGGCGTCAGCGTAGAAGCCACCTTCACGGGCAACACAGACGTCGATGCAGTGCGCAGCAAGCTCGAAGCCGCCGGGTTCGCGGAGCCGCAGGTGCAGACGTTCGGCTCGGCCCGCGACGTGGCTATCCGACTCGCTCCCCAGAAGGAAACGGGCGATGTGGTCCGGGCGCGCATCGACACCGCGCTGAAATCAATCGATCCGGGCTCGCAGATTCAGCGTCTCGAACTGGTGGGGCCGCAGGTGGGCGACGAGTTGAAAGAGAGCGCCATGTGGGCTCTCGGTTTCACCCTGCTCGGAATCTTCATCTACATCGCCTTGCGCTTTCACACCTGGAAGCTGTCCTTCGGCGCAATCCTCGCCGTCATGCACGACCCGATCCTGGTGCTGGGCGTGTTCTCGATCACGCAGACGCCGTTCGATCTCGCCGTGGTTGCGGCGATCCTCGCGGTAATCGGCTATTCGCTCAACGACACCGTCGTCGTGTTCGACCGCATCCGCGAGCGCTTCGAGACGAATCGCAGGCTCGATCCGCGCGTCGTGCTCGATCAGGCGATCAACCAGACCCTGTCGCGAACCATCATGACAAAAGTCGTGACCGCCATCGTCGTGGTGGCGCTGCTGTTGCTCGGCGGTCCGGTGCTGCAGGGGTTCTCGGAGGCGCTGCTCATCGGCATCATCGCGGGCACATATTCGTCGATCTACATTTCGAGCTCGGTTGCACTCGACTGCGGCCTGACCGCTGAAGACGTGTTCCCGACCGTGAAGAAGGGCGAGGTCGACAGCCTGCCATGATGGAGCTGTTGACCGATCCGCAAGCCTGGATTGCCTTCGCCACGCTGACGGCGCTCGAGATCGTTCTCGGCATCGACAACATCATCTTCATCTCGATTCTCGTGAGCCGGCTGCCCAAGGAGAAGCGGGAGCTGGCGCGCATCTCGGGCCTCGCGTTCGCAATGCTCACGCGCATCGCACTGTTGTTCTCCATCGTGTGGCTGACTCGGCTCACGCACCCGTGGTTTCACATCGGCTCGATCGCCGTTTCCGGCCGCGATCTGATCCTCTTCCTCGGCGGGCTCTTCCTGCTGGCGAAGAGCGTGCTCGAGATCCATCACACGCTGGAAGGCGCCGCCTCGGAGCGCAGCGCTCGCGCGTTCGCTAGCTTTGTCCTCACGGTCATCCAGATCGGCGTCATCGACATCGTCTTCTCGCTGGACTCGGTGTTTACCGCAGTGGGCCTGGCCAACGATCTGCCCATCATGGTCGCCGCCATCGTCATCGCGATCGGCGTGATGATGTGGGTGTCCGGCTCGATCGGCGCCTTCGTGGACCGGCATCCCACGGTCAAGGTTCTGGCGCTGGCCTTCCTCATCCTGATCGGCATGGCGCTCATCGCCGAGAGCTTCCACCTCGAGATCCCCAAGGGCTATCTCTACTTCGCGATGGCCTTCTCGGTGGCCGTCGAGATGATCAACATAAAGCTGCGCAAGCTGCTGGATGCCCGCCGGCGCTGAAACAGGCGACCTTTCGAGCCTTTCACGTACAATCCGGCAACTTTGAGATTCCGGGGGTCCCGATGAACTGGCGCACCAAGACCGTCGAACAATGCCTGGAACTCGCTGAAAAGCGGAAATTGCACCGCTCCCTGGGCGCATTCCAGCTCACCATGCTCGGCATCGGCGCCATCATCGGAACCGGTATTTTCGTGCTGACCGCCGAGGCTGCCCAGAAGGCCGGCCCCGGCATGATGATCTCCTTCGTGATCGCAGGCATCGTCTGCGGATTGGCTGCGCTCGCTTACGCCGAGCTCGCGGCGATGGTCCCAGTGGCCGGCTCGGCCTACACCTACACGTACAACGTGCTTGGCGAGGCGCTCGCCTGGATCGTCGGCTGGGCACTGGTGCTGGAGTACGCGGTAGCAGCTGGCGCCGTGGCCGTCGGCTGGTCCGGCTATATGAACAAATGGCTCGATTACTTCGGGATGGGGCTGCCTGAAGCGCTGCGCACCGGCCCGTACACGGGCGGCACTTTCAACGTCCTGGCCTTTCTGCTGGTGATCACGATCACCATCCTGCTGGTGCTGGGCACCTCGAAGAGCGCGAAATTCAATGCGGTGCTGGTCACCGTCAAGATCATCGCGCTGACGGCGTTCATCATCATGGCCTTTCCCGCCGCGCAGGAGCAGAACTTCCATCCCTTCATGCCCACCGGCTGGTTCAGCGGAACCTCCGGCATCGGCGTGGTCGGCGCCGCGGCGTCGATCTTCTTTGCCTACGTCGGGTTCGATGCGGTCTCGACCGCCGCCGAAGAAACGCGCAATCCCAATCGCAACATCCCCATCGGCCTCATCGGCTCGCTGGGAATCTGCACCATATTTTATCTGTTGGTGGGCTACGCGGCCGTCGGTGCCGGTGGAGCGCAGCCGATCTTCGGGGCAGATGGCAATGCGCTCGAAGCCGGCAGCGCCGCGCTCACCGCCGCCTGCCAGGGACTGAACCAGCTGGTCTGCAGCAACGAGCCGCTGGCGCACGTCATTCGTCAGCTCGGTATGCCGACTCTCGCCTGGTGGATCGGCACGGCGGCCGCCATCGCGCTGCCCTCCGTGGTGCTCATGATGCTTTACGGCCAGACGCGCATCTTCTTCACGATGTCACGGGACGGGCTGCTGCCGGAAGCGTTTTCGCGCATCCATCCGCGCTTTCATACCCCGTACATCGTCACCATCATCACGGGCGTGGTCGTCGCGTTGTTTGCGGCATGCTTTCCGGTGGGCCTGCTCGCGGACATCTCCAACTCCGGCACCCTGTTTGCGTTCCTCATGGTGTCGCTGGGCGTGCTGATCCTGCGGCGCACGCAGGCGAGCCGGGCTCGGCCCTTCCGCACTCCGCTGGTATGGCTGGTGTGCCCGCTCGCAGCTTTCGGTTGCGTGTTCCTGTTCTTCAACCTCACCGTCAAGGCGAAGACCGTATTCGTGGTGTGGGGCCTGATTGGGCTGGTGATCTACGCGTTGTACGGGTTCCGCAAGAGCCCGTTCGCGAAGCGGGCGACTGAAACGACCGATCCCTAAAGGTCGCGCAACTCTTCGGGAACGTGCGGCGCGAGCGCCGCGAGCAGGGCCGTGTAGACCTTAGGCGTGCCGGCCACGAGGTTGCCGCCCTGTTTGTATTCGTCGCCGTTCAGCGTGCCGACCCTGCCGCCAGCTTCATGAATGAGCAGTGTTCCCGCGGCGGTGTCCCAGGGTGAGAGGCCAATCTCCCAAAATCCATCGGTGCGCCCCGCGGCCACATACGCAAGATCCAGCGCGGCGGAGCCCGGCCGGCGAATTCCCGCCGCCTGGCCCATGATCACCTTCAGCATCGCGAGATAGGAATCGGCGTGCCTGACGTTGTCTTTGAACGGGAACCCGGTCGCAATCAACGCGCCCATCGAGCGTGCGCTGCTTGCTCACGCGCATGCGCCGGTTATCGAGATGTGCACCCTGGCCGCGAGAAGCCGTGAACAACTCGCCGCGCATGGGGTCGTAGATCACTGCCTGCTCGAGCCGTCCCTTGATCTGGCAGGCGATCGAAACCGCAAAAGTGGGGAAGCCGTGCAGAAAATTGGTGGTGCCATCCAGAGGGTCGACGATCCAGATCGTGTCGCCTTCGCCCGAGCTGCCGCTCTCTTCGGCGAGGAAGGCGTGGGAGGGGTGCGAATGGCGAATCGTCTCGATGATCTCACGCTCGGCGGCGCGGTCCACCTCGGAGACGAAATCATTGCGCCCTTTGGATGTGACCTCGAGGCTTTCCAGGCGGTTGAGACTGCGGATAATGACTTCGCCGGCCCGCCGGGCGGCTTTGACGGCTATGTTGAGAAGTGGTTGTTGCACGGTAGTGAGCGTAGCAGATGGGTCCGGTGAACATCCGTTTCGTTCTGGTCGAGCCCTCGCATCCGGGCAACATCGGGGCGGCCGCGCGCGCCATGAAGAACATGGCGTTGAGCGAGCTCGTGCTGGTGCGGCCGCGGAGCTTTCCCAGCGATGAAGCAACCGTCCGCGCCTCCGGCGCGGACGATGTGCTCGCAAACGCGCGAGTCGTGGAAACCATCGCGGACGCGATTGCCGGGTGCGGCTTCATCGCGGCCACCACATCGCGCGAGCGCGACCAGAACTATCGCATCGCGACGGTGCGCGATGCAGCGCAGCGCGTGGTCGCTGAAGCGGCGAGGGCGCCTGTCGCCGTCCTGTTCGGCGCCGAGCGGACCGGGCTCACCAATGAAGAGCTCGACACCGCGCACCTGTTGATCCGCATCGCAGGCAATCCCGAGTATCTCTCGCTGAATGTCGCCATGGCTGCGCAGATCGTGGCGTACGAAATCTTCCAGGCGCGCGGCATCGGCGCTCGCGTGCAGCCGGAGCCAGTGGTTCCGCTGGCGACACCCGAACAGATGCAACGGCTCTACGAGCACCTCTGGCAGGTGATGGAAGAGGTGGACTTCCGCGACCGCACCCGCAGCGGCACCAATCTCTCGGACCGCATCCGCAGGTTCATCCAAAGGGCCGAGCTCGATCAGAACGAGGCGAACATACTGCGCGGCTTTCTCACCTGCGTGCAGAGCCGGCGACGCAAGGCGGGCACATGAGGGCGGACCTGCCGGTTTACCTCGATTACGCCGCCACTACTCCGGTGGACCTGGCCGTTGCGCGCGCCATGAGCGAATGCCTCTGCGATGATGGCGCATTCGGCAACGCATCTTCGATCACGCACGAATTCGGCCGCCGCGCCGCTGCGCGCATCGAGGAGGCGCGGGCGAAAGTGGCAGCGCTCATCGGCGCCGAGATGGACGAAATCATCTTCACTTCAGGCGCCACGGAGTCGAACAACCTCGCGATTCTCGGCGGTGCGCGCGCCAATTCGCATCGCGGCAGGCATGTCGTCACCGTGCGCACCGAGCACAAGGCCGTGCTCGATCCCTGCAAGCGCCTCGAAAAAGAAGGCTTCACCGTCACCTACCTCGTGCCCGACCGCTCCGGATATCTCGAGCCAGGCGCCGTCATCGCCGCGCTGCGCAAAGACACGGTGCTCGTCTCCGTCATGCACGTGAACAATGAACTCGGCGTGATTCAGAATATCGCCGCGATGGGCGCCGCCTGTCGCGAGCGCGGTGTCCTGTTCCACACCGACGCGGCGCAGGCTGCCGGAAAAGTATTGCTTGATGTTCGCGAGTCGTCGGTGGATTTGATGTCCTTCACGGCGCACAAGATCTACGGCCCCAAAGGTATCGGTGCGCTGTACGTCAGGCGCTCGGCGCGGCCTCAACTCCAAGCATTGTATTTCGGCGGAGGGCAGGAGCAGGGTCTGAGACCGGGCACGCTGCCGACGCACCAGATCGTCGGGTTCGGTGAAGCATGTGTGCTCGCCGCGCAAAGGCGCGAGAGCGAGCAGGGGCGTTTGACCGCGCTGCGCGATAACCTTTGGGAATCGCTTGCCGATCTGCCCGGAATCCACTTGAACGCACAGGCGGCGCCGCGCGTGGCCAACATGCTCAATGTCTCGGTCGAGGGCGTCGAGGGTGAGAGTCTCGTGGCCGGTCTGCCCGAGCTGGCCATCTCAACCGGCTCCGCATGCAGCTCGGCCACGGGCGAGCCGTCTTACGTGCTGCGCGCGCTGGGCAGAGACGAGCAGCTGGCGCAAAGCTCCTTGAGATTCAGCTTCGGGCACGGCACCACCCAACAGGACATCGACCGGGCAGGCGCAGCCGTCCGTCGCGAAGTCACCCGCCTGCGGGCTCTGTCGCCGGCTTCGATCGCAGAAATCTTCCCCTGGGCAATGGGCACCGTGATCAAGGGCGAGGCGGGAAGCCCGGCACAGGCGGCCTGGGTGCGGTTTCATCTCGAGGTGGACGGTGGCGCTGTGAAGGCCGCACGGTTTCAGGCCTACGGCTGCCCTCATACTCTGGAGGTCGCCGAATGGGTCGCCCGGCAGTTGCCGGGGCGTCAGCGAGGCGATGGCATCCCGGAGGGGCCCCTTGCGTGGGTGGAGACGCTCGCGATACCGGTTGAGAAGCTGGGAAGGGCCCTCATAGTCGAGGATGCGCTGCGAAACTGTCTTCAGCACTGGCCCGATAAGCCGTAGAATTCCTGTCCCATCAATGTCCATATCCCTCACCGAATCCGCCGCCGATCGTGTCAGGTCATTTCTGGCCACGCGAGGGCAGGGCATCGGGCTCCGTCTGGGTGTACGCAAGACCGGCTGCTCGGGCTTCGCCTATGTCATCAACTACGCCGATGCCGCCAACCCCGATGACGTGATCTTCGAGGATCGCGGCGTCAAGGTCTTCGTCGACCCCTCGAGCCTTTCGCTCATCGACGGCACGGTGGTCGATTTCGTCAAACAGGGCCTCAACGAGGCCTTCCGTTTCCGCAATCCCAACGTCAAGGGCGAGTGCGGCTGCGGCGAAAGCTTCAACGTCTAGCGGCCTCAGGGTAGACTCCCGCGCCCTTTTCCCCCTGGAGTCGCAGCATGGCGCAAGAGCGCACCCTGTCCATCGTCAAGCCCGACGGCGTGGCCCGCAATCTCATCGGTGAGGTCTATCGCCGCTTCGAGCAGGCGGGACTAACGCATCGTCGCGGCCCGCATGGCCCATCTTTCGCAGCGTGAGGCCGAAGCGTTTTACGCCGTGCACAAAGAGCGCCCTTTTTACGGCGATCTGGTGCGCTACATGACCTCCGGCCCGGTGATGATCCAGGTGCTGGAAGGCGAGAACGCCATCGCCAAGAACCGCGACATCATGGGCGCCACCGACCCCAAGAAGGCAGCCAAGGGCACCATCCGTGGCGACCTGGCAGAGAGTATCGAGCGCAATGTGGCCCACGGCTCGGATGCCCCCGAGACGGCGGCCCGCGAGATCGCCTTCTTCTTCGCCGGCACGTCGCTGCACGCACGGTAAAAACGCTTAGGAAACCGACACTTCCGGCGCATCCGGCGTTGGCGTTGCAGGGATGGGCGGGGTAGACTGCGCGGCCTCGCCGGGGCGTGCGCGCCCTTGCCAAGCATCCCAAGATCATCGTATGTCCACCCCGCTTGCCCCAGAACGCGTCAACCTGCTCGGCCTCGAACGGCCGGCGCTGGATACGTTCGTGCAGGAGCTGGGCAACAAGCCGTTCCGCGCCCGCCAGCTCATGAGCTGGATGTACAAGCGAGGCGAGGGTCGGTTCGAGGCGATGACCGACCTTGCGAAGAGCTTTCGGGCCCAGCTCGATGAGCGGGCCCTGATCGCCACGCCCGAGATCGTCAGCGAGCAGCGCTCTGCCGATGGCACCCGCAAGTGGCTGCTCAGGGCAGATGCCAGCCAGGCCTTCGAGATGGTGTTCATTCCGGAGGACGACCGCGGCACCCTGTGCATCTCCTCGCAGGTGGGCTGCGTGCTCGATTGTTCGTTCTGCTCGACGGCGCAGCAGGGCTTCAATCGCAATCTCACCACCGCGGAGATCGTCGGTCAGGTTTGGCTGGCCAAGCGCGAGCTGGGCGAATACCAGGCCACCGAGCGCTCGGTCACCAACGTGGTGTTCATGGGAATGGGGGAGCCGCTCGCCAATTTCCGCAACGTGGTGCCGGCCCTGCGCATCCTTACGGACGATTTCGGCTTCGATCTGTCCCGCCGCCGCGTGACGTTGTCGACCTCGGGGCTGGTGCCCCAGATGTACAAGCTCGCGGAGGAAGTGAACATCGCTCTCGCCGTGTCCCTGCACGCACCGGATGACGCTTTGCGCAGCGAGCTCGTGCCCATCAACCGCAAGCACCCGATCGCCGAGCTGCTCGAGGCGTGCTGGCACTATAACGACGAGCAGAACGGGCGCAGCGTCACTTTCGAATACGTGATGCTCGATGGTGTGAACGATTCGCCGCAGCAGGCGCGCGCGCTGGCACGGCTGCTCAAGGGTCATCCGGCCAAGCTGAACCTGATTCCTTTCAATCCTTTCCCGGGCACGCAGTACCGCCGTTCGCCCCGCGCCCGTCATCCAGCGCTTCCGGGACGAACTGATCCAGAACGGAGTGCTCGCCACGGTCCGGCGCACGCGCGGCGACGATATCGATGCGGCCTGCGGCCAGCTCGCCGGACGCGTGATCGACCGAACCACGGTGCGGCTCGGCAGCAAAGTCATCGGCTTGGAGATTCAGGCATGAGAAGCGTGATCGCAGTCGCCGTCATCCTGCTGCTTGCCGCCTGCTCGGCCGCTCCGAGCAACAAGGAACGAAGCCCGCGCGACAGCGCCGCGAACTACAACGTGCAGCTGGGCCTTGCGTATCTGCAGAAGGGCAACCTCCCCGTCGCGAAGGAGAAGCTGGAGCGAGCGGAGAAGCAGAACCCGCGCGATCCGCAGGTGCACGATGCCCTCGCGATGCTTTACGAACGCCTCAACGAGCCGAAGCTCGTGGACTCGCACTTTCGCACGGCGGTGCGCCTTGCGCCGGACAACCCGAGCATCCTCAACAACTACGCCGTCTTCCTCTGCCGCAACGGCCGCACGGAAGAGGGCGTGAGCCGGTTTCATCAGGCCGCCAACAACCGGCTGTATGAAACGCCCGAAGCGGCTTATACGAATGCCGGGGTCTGCCTGCGCGCCGCCAAGCGTTACGACGAAGCGGAAGAGAATTTCACGCGCGCCTTGCGCATTCGGCCCGATTTCGCCGAGGCGGCTTATCAGCTGAGCGATCTGAAATTCGACCAGGGCAAGCCCGTCGACGCCCGCGCGCAGATCGACCGCTACCTCGCCTCGTTCGAAGCGACGCCGGAACTGCTCCTGCTCGGCGTGCGCGTGGCCCACTCGCAAGGCGACCGACTCGCGGCGGAGAGATACGCACGGCGGCTGCGCGTCGAGTTTCCCGACGCGCAGCAGACGCACGCTATTCCCGAGCTCAGTCGCAATCCCGGCTGATCGTGCCATGACACCCCAAACAGGCAGCGAAGCGCGCTGCGGTATCGCAGCGCCATGACCGGGACCATCCAGCCCGTCCGCGGCATGAACGACATCCTGCCTGCGGACATGGCCACGTGGCAGCTGCTCGAACGCGTGATCCGCGAGCTCCTGGGCGCATACGGTTTCGAGGAAATGCGCGTGCCCGTCGTCGAGAACACCGAGCTCTTCAAGCGTGCCATCGGCGAGCACACCGACGTCGTCTCGAAAGAGATGTACACGTTCCAGGATCTCGGCGGAGACAGCCTCACGTTGCGCCCTGAAGCAACTGCCGGCGTGGTCCGCGCTGTGATCTCGAACAACATGCTGCGCGGCCAGCGCTGGAAGCTCTGGTGCACGGGGCCCATGTTCCGGCACGAGCGCCCGCAGAAGGGACGCTATCGCCAGTTTCACCAGCTCAACGTCGAGGCCATCGGCTATGCCGGGCCGGACGTCGACGTCGAGGTCATCGCACTCGCCGCCAGGTTGTGGCGCCGCCTCGGGATCGGCCGGGTGCAGTTGCAGGTCAACTCGCTCGGCACGCCCGAATCGCGCCGTGTGTACCGTGAAAAGCTGGTGGCATATTTCCGCGCGCACGAAGGCAAGCTCGATGCCGACAGCAAGCGCCGGCTCGAAGGCAATCCGCTGCGCATTCTCGACAGCAAGAACCCCGAGATGCAGGAACTGGTCGCCGGCGCACCCACCCTCACCGAGCATCTCGACACCGAATCGCGCGAGCATTTCGATGCAGTCTGCAACTCATTGCGCGAGCTCGGCATCAGCTACCAGGTGAATCCGCGACTGGTGCGCGGTCTCGATTACTACACGCGCACCGTTTTCGAGTGGGTCACCGACGCACTCGGCTCCCAGGATGCCGTTTGCTCCGGCGGCCGTTACGACGGGCTCATTTCCCAGCTCGGCGGCGAGGCGACTCCCGCGGTAGGGTTCGCCATGGGTATGGAGCGAGTGGTCGAGTTGATCCAGCTGGCACATGGCGCTCCCGCGCCGGCCGCATCAGACGTGTACATCGTCGTGAATGGCGCCCAGGCCGCATCCCAGGCGCTGAAGATTGCCGAGCAGCTGCGGGACGCGCTGCCGAGCCGCTCCGTTTCCCTCAACCTGGGCGGCGGCAACTTCAAGGCGCAGTTCCGGCGCGCCGATCGCAGCGGCGCGGCCCTGGCCGTGATCCTGGGCGACGATGAGCTCGCCCGCGGCGTAGCCGCGCTGAAACCTTTACGTCAGGACGCCGGTCAGAGCGAGTGCTCGCTGGCCGACCTGGCCCCACAAATCGAAACAAGGCTCGCCGAGCTCGCGCAGCGCTGAGGAGACCCCGTGGACGATTACCTGTCTGAACGCGAACAATGGGATCAGCTCAAGTTATGGATGCGCACCAATCTTGCTTGGATCATCGGCGGCCTGGTGCTGGGCGCGGCCCTGCTCACCGGCTGGCGCTGGTGGGAGGCGA
The DNA here is from genome assembly GCA_963759725.1 of uncultured Gammaproteobacteria bacterium. Classification (GTDB taxonomy): domain Bacteria; phylum Pseudomonadota; class Gammaproteobacteria; order Steroidobacterales; family Steroidobacteraceae; genus CAVXAE01. Next base: position 1,510,194 of record CAVXAE010000001.1, read on the forward strand.
GGCGTGAAAGCCACCGCCTCGAGGCGAGCGTGAAGTACGAGCAGATCCTCGCCGCCTTCGACAAGGGCGACCGCACTCAGGCCATCACCCTGATCGGCGAGCTCGAGCGCGATTACTCATCCTCGCCCTATGTCGATCAGGCACACCTGGCGGAGGCGCGCATCTCGGTGCAGAACGGCCAGCTCGACAAGGCCGCCGCCGGGCTCAACAGCGTGATGGGTGGGTCGCATGATCCGCAGCTGGCGCTGGTCGCCCGCCTGCGTCTCGCACGCGTGCAGCTCGCGCTCAACAAGCCCGACGAGGCGCTCGCCACGTTGAACGGCGCAAAGGAGACGGGTGCGTTCGAGCCCCGCTACCAGGAGGCGCGCGGCGACATCCAGCTGGCGAAGGGCGATCGGGCCGCGGCCCTCAAGGAATATCGAGCGGCGCGCGAGAACAAGAACAGCAGCGCGGTGGACACCGAGCTGCTCGACCTCAAGATCAACGACCTCACGGATGGCGCCCAGCCGGAGAAATAATTCATGCGTTTGCCTCTGATCATGATTGCACTCCTGGCCCTGGGCGCCTGCTCCAAGGACAAGGAGATCGAGCCGCCGGCCGAGCTCACGGAGTTCTCGGCGTCGCTCAAAGTCCAGCGCGCGTGGGACGCGGGCGTGGGCGGCGAGAAAAGCCCGTTGCGGCTGGGTCTTGCCCTGACAGTAGTCGGAGAGCGGGTGTACGCCGCGGGTCGCGACGGCGACGTTGCGGCATTCGAAGTCGCCACGGGCAAGCCGCTTTGGCGCTCGCACGTGAAAGCGCGCCTTGCAGGTGGCCCTGGTGCCGGTGATTCACTGGTTGCAGTGGGGACGAGCGACGGGCAGGCCATCGGCTTCAATGCCAGCGACGGCGCTGTGCGCTGGACTGTCACGGTCGGCGGTGAAGTGCTGAATGCGCCGGCGGTCGGCGCAAACATCGTGGTCGTCCGCACGGTGGACGGCCGGTTGCGCGGCCTCTCTCCCGAGGACGGGCATGAGCTGTGGTTTTACGAGCAGACGCCCGTGCCGCCGCTGTCTTTGCGTGGAACTTCGCGGCCCATCATCGTCGGTGACGTCGTGCTCTGCGGGTTCGACAACGGCAAGGTCGTGGCCGTCAACGCCACGGACGGCAGCCTGGTTTGGGAAGCCACGGTCGCTCCGTCACATGGCCGCACCGAGCTCGAAAAGCTCGTCGACATCGATTCGGCCGTGGTGGTCGAGGGCGCAAACGTTTACGTGGTCGGCTTCCAGGGTCGCGTCGCCATGCTGGCGCTGGACAGCGGCCAGGTCTGGTGGTCACACGAGGCGTCGAGCTATCGCGGCCTCGGCATGGACGACGAGTCGTTGTATTACTCAACGGCAGCGGGCGAAGTGGTCGCGCTCCGCAAGCGCACCGGCGTCGAGCTCTGGCGGCAGGAAGTGTTGAAGAATCGCACGCTCTCGGCTCCTACGACTCAAGGCAATTCCGTCGCGGTTGCGGATTACGAGGGATACGTGCATTGGCTCGATAAAGCCACGGGCACCCTGGTTGCGCGTACCTCGAGCGGTGGCAAGCGAGTAAGCAATCCGCCTGTGGAAGCCAGCGGCCTGCTGCTCGTGATCAACGACGTCGGCCACATCACGGCGTTCCGCCAGGTGGAAGGCACGGGTAAAGAGACACCGGCCGTTGCAACGCCCGCCGCGGAAACTGCACCTGCTGCAGCGGCTCCAGCTGCGGCGGCTCCCGCTGAACCCGCCGTCACAGCAACGCCTCCGCCAGCGGAGCCCGCCCCGGCTGAGGCACCTCCGGCAGCGCCTGCCGCGCCAGTGGAGCCTGAAACTCCGCCACCGCCGCAGTAGCGCGCGGCCGGCCAATGAGAACGTCGTGCTGCCCATCATCGCGCTCGTAGGCCGTCCCAACGTCGGCAAGTCGACGCTCTTCAACGCACTCACCAACACCCGCGATGCGATCGTCGCGGACGTGCCCGGCGTCACGCGCGACCGCCAGTACGGATTCGGGCGACTCGGCCCGATACCCTACATCGCCATCGACACCGGCGGCCTCGTCGAGCACCCAACGGGGATCGAAGCGCCGATGCGTGTCCAGACTGAACGGGCGGTCGAAGAGGCGGACCTGCTGGTACTCCTCGTCGACGCTCGCATCGGCCTGACCTCGCAGGATCGCTTCGTGGCGCAGGAATTGCGCCGGGCCGGCAAGCCGGTTTTTCTCGCGGTGAACAAGGCGGAAGGCCTCGACTCGGACATCGTCTCGGCGGATTTTCATTCGCTGTCGCTTGGCGAGCCCATCGCGATCTCGGCAAGCCATGGCGACGGCTGCCGCAAACTGATCGAGCGCGTGCTCGAGGGCATCAAGGCGGACGACGAGCTGTCACCCGAGGAGCGGGGCGGAGTCGAAGGCGAGATCCGCATCGCGATCATCGGGCGGCCCAATGTCGGCAAGTCGACGCTGGTCAACCGGCTGATCGGCGAGGAACGCGTGATTGCCAGCGAAATGCCGGGCACCACGCGTGACCGGATCTTCGTGCCCTTCCGGCGCGATGAGCGTGATTTCGTGCTCATCGATACCGCCGGCGTGCGGCGGCGCTCCAAGGTCGAAGACGTCATCGAACGCGTCAGCGTCGCGAAGACTCTGCAGGCCATGGACGAAGCGCACGTAGTCATCCACGTTGTGGACGCTCACGAGGGAATAGGCGAGCAGGATGCGAGTGTGCTCGGCCTCGCGCTCGAGCGCGGTCGCGCGCTTTTGATCGCAGTGAACAAGTGGGATGGCATTCCCATGGAGCAGCGCGAAGAAGTCAGGCGGCAGCTCGCGTTGAAGCTGGATTTCGTGCCGTTCGCGCCGCTGCATTTCATCTCTGCCCGGCACGGCACGGGCGTCGGTGAGTTGGTGGTCTCCACGGTGCGGGCGTACGAAGCTGCGATGCGGGATTTGCCCACGCCCGCGCTGACGCGCGCGATGGAACAGGCGATCACGGTGCACCAGCCTCCGGTGGTCCATGGCCGGCGGATCAAACTGCGTTATGCCCATCAGGGCGGCAAGAATCCGCCGCGAATCGTGGTGCACGGCAACCAGACCGCGTCCGTTCCGGCGGCCTACAGCCGCTATCTGGCCAATGTGTTCCGCAAGACCTTCGACCTGTTTGCCTCGCCGGTGGCGCTCGAATTCCGCACGGACAAAAATCCCTACAGCGCACGCAAGCAGCCCGAGCGTCTGCGCCGGCTCGGCGGCCGGCCGCGCAAGACCGCCAAGCGCCGCTCGTAGTGATAAAGTACGCGCCATGAGCGGAAACGATGCGCTGATTGCACTTGCCGACGAAGCCGTCTCGTTCGGCGATCCCGAAAGGATCGTGAACAGGCTGCGCGAGGGCCTTTGCGAGCTGATCAGCAGCGGCGACGTGGACCTGCCCGCGCACGTCCTCGAGTGCTGTGAAGATCACTACGCCCGCCGCCTGATCCATCGTGACGATGAGAAGGGCTATTCGATAGTCGCCATGACGTGGGGCCCGAAGCAGGGCACGCCGGTGCACGATCACGGCGGCCTGTGGTGCGTCGAAGGCGTGTTCAAGGGCAGCATCGAAGTGCAGCAGTACGAGATGACCGGGCACGAAGCCACGCGCTTCCGCTTCGAGCCGCGAGGCTCGTTCCAGGCCGGCATCGGCAGCGCCGGTTGTTTGATTCCCCCGCACGAATATCACTCGATCCGCAACGCCAGCAGCAAGCCTGCGGTGTCAGTGCATATCTACGGCGGCGAGATGAACCACTGCGGCGTGTTCACGCCCGTGGAAGACGGCTGGTATGTCCGTCAGGAAAAGGCGCTGGGGCTCGACCTCTAGTCCTTCGTCTCCAGAAACAGCGCCGGGTCCACGTAAGTGTGGTTGAGCGCGACGCCCCAGTGAAGATGCGGCCCAGTCGCTCGGCCCGTCGAGCCGACTTTGCCCACCACGTCGCCCGTTTTCACTTCATCGCCTACTTTTACGTCGATGGCGCTCATGTGGCAGTACATGGTGATCAGGCCCTGGCCGTGATCGATGTAGATCGAATTGCCGTTGAAGAAGAAATTCCCTGCCTCGACTACGCGTCCGTCGGCCGGCGCCTTGATCGGCGTGCCGGTGGGCGCGGCGATATCCATGCCGCTGTGCGGATTACGCGACTGGCCGTTGAACAGACGGCGCAGCCCGTATGAGCTGGAGCGGGGGCCGGGGACAGGCTGCTCGAGAATGAGCGTTGCCGGCGGCTTGCTCGAGAACGTATTGGTCGCGGCTTGCAGGCGCAGCTTTTCGCTTTCCACGCGCGCGAGATCCTTCTTCGAAAGATCCACCTGGCCGGGCTTCACGGTGAGGCTTTGGGTCTGGTACTCCTTGGAGCTGATCTCGAATTCCACTCGCTTGCCCGGCGCGGTGCCGGCCTGGACCAGAAGCTCATTGCGGCCGAGCGTGGCGGAGAGCGGGATGCCGACGATCGCTTTCCATCCATCGCCGGTGCGGACGACCATGGCGCGATTGCCTTCGTACAGCACGGTGGGCTTGAGCTCCGCGGGGGCTTCAATGGGGAATATGAGAATGCCGCCGGGAACCAGGCTCTGTTTCGGCAGCGTCGGCGCTGAGGCCTCGGCCATCGGGCAGAGCATCAGCGAGAGCACGAAGACATTCATCAGACCCTGCATCGAGAATCCTTTGGCTATCCGAGCCGGCCTGCGCATTCTGCCGTCATTTGCGGCCGATGACACGCGCCCGAAGCGTCCCATGTGCGAGGCGCGTCTCGATTTCTTCATCTATTGCCGTGGAATCTGCGTTCGTGATCAGCGCTCCATCGCTCGCACGCGTGACGATTGCGAATCCGCGATCCAGCGTGGCCAGTGGACTCACCGTGTTGAGTGCGCGCTGGGCGAGGCCGAGCCTGTGCGTGGCGGCGGTCATCCGGTCCGTCACTATGTGACGCAGGCGAACGGCCAGCGCGTCATGTCGCGACTGAAAATTCATCAGGTCGCCGCGCACGGCATTCGCAAGTCGCAACTCCAGATCGTCGAGCCGCTGTTCCTGCTGGGCGAGTCGGGCGCCGGGATGTGCCTGCTGCAATCGCATCCCCATTCCATCGAACAGAGCAACGATAGCGCGCAGCTCGCGCCGCATCGCCATTCCCAGGCGGCCGGCCGTTTGGATGAAAGCCTCCAGCACGGCCCGCCGATCCGGCGCGACCATTTCTGCTGCTGCCGAAGGCGTTGGGGCCCGCGCATCGGCGACGAAATCCGCGATGGTGAAGTCGATCTCGTGCCCGATGCCCGAGACGACGGGGATGGGGCTCGCGCAAATCGCTCGCGCCACGCGCTCATCGTTGAACGCCCAAAGATCCTCGATCGAGCCGCCGCCACGCGCCACAATCAACACGTCGCACTCGTCTCGCGCGGCCGCGAGCGCCAGCGCATCGAGTATCTCGGGCACCGCTGCGGCGCCTTGCACGGACGTGGGGTAAATCACCACGTACGCGGCCGGAAACCGACGCTTGAGGCACTGCAGGATGTCGCGGATCGCGGCCCCGCTGGGTGAGGTAACGACGCCGATGGTCTGCGGAAACCGGGGCAGGGCGCGCTTGCGCGCCGTTGCAAACAGCCCCTCGGCGGCGAGCTTTGTCTTCAGGCGCTCGAACTCGCGGTTCAGCGCGCCGAGGCCGGCTTCCTCCATGTGGTCGACCAGCAGCTGGTAGTCGCCGCGCGGCTCGTAAAGGCTGATTCGCCCGCGGGCGAGCACGTGCTGGCCGGATGCCGGCGTGAAGCGAAGGCCCATGTTCCGCTGCCGGAACATGGCGCATCGCAGCTGGGCATCGCGGTCCTTGAGCGTGAAATACCAGTGCCCGGAGGCGGGCTGGGAGAAATTCGACAGCTCGCCCTCTACCCACAGCTGCCCCAGACCGCGCTCGAGCAGCACCCGCGCCTCCCGGTTGAGGCGCGAGATGGTGTAGACATCGCGATCCGGAGGAGGGGCGGCGGCCATCGGGCCGGAAAGGTAGCACGAAGCCGCGCCCCGGCTCCCTACGGGCGGAGGTTTGCGTGTAGAATTGCGCGCCACCTTAATCAAAGGAGGCCGGGGCCGCATCGCTGCCTCGAAACCATGCGAATTCTCGAAGAAGCGCTGACGTTCGACGACGTCCTCCTGGTCCCCGCCTACTCGGAAATCCTCCCGCGCGAGGTGGACCTCTCGACCCAGCTGACCAAGCGCATCCGCCTGAGCCTGCCGCTGCTGTCGGCCGCCATGGACACCGTCACCGAAGCCCGGCTCGCCATCACCATGGCGCAGGAAGGCGGGCTCGGCATCATCCACAAGAACATGTCGATCGAGGCACAGGCGCTCGAAGTAGCTCGGGTGAAGAAGTTCGAGAGCGGCGTGATCAAGGATCCGATCACGGTGTCGCCGGACATGACGATTCGCCAGGTGCTGGAGCTGACGCGCTCGCGAGGGATCTCAGGCATGCCGGTCGTGATGGGGAAGAAGGTCGTCGGCATCGTCACGCATCGCGACCTGCGCTTTGAAGAGAAGCTGGATGCGCCCGTGTCTACGGTGATGACGCCGAAAGAGCGTTTGATCACCGTGCGCGAGAACGCGCCCAAGGAAGAAGTGCTGGGGCTCCTTCATAAGCACCGCATTGAAAAAGTCCTGGTGGTCACGGGTGACCACGAGCTCGCCGGCATGATCACGGTGAAGGATTTCCAGAAGGCGACGGAGTTTCCGCGAGCGTCCAAGGATGAGCGTGGGCGACTGCGCGTTGGCGCGGCTGTGGGCACGACGCCGGACACGCTGGACCGGATTGCGGCCTTACGCGATGCCGGTGTGGATGTCGTCGTCGTCGATACGGCACATGGGCATTCCAAGGGAGTGTTGGAAACCGTCGCGCGCATCAAGGCGAAGTGGGGCGATCAGCAGGTCATCGGCGGCAACATCGCGACGCTCGAAGCGGCGAAGGCGCTGGTCGAAGCGGGCGTCGATGCCGTGAAGGTAGGCATTGGACCGGGGTCGATCTGCACGACTCGTATCGTGGCGGGTGTCGGTGTCCCGCAGATTTCCGCGGTTGCGAATATTGCCGATGCGTTGAAAGCGGATATCCCTGTGATTTCGGATGGCGGCATCCGGTATTCCGGCGACATCGCCAAGGCGATTGTCGCGGGCGCACATGCGGTGATGATCGGGAGTCTGTTTGCGGGCACCGAGGAATCGCCGGGCGAAGTGGAGCTGTACCAAGGCGCTTCGTACAAGAGCTATCGCGGCATGGGTTCGCTTGGCGCGATGTCAGAGCGTCACGGCTCGGCGGATCGGTACTTCCAAGACGCTGCCTCGGAGCTGGAGAAGCTCGTGCCGGAAGGCGTTGAGGGCCGCGTGCCTTACAAAGGCAGTGTCGTAAACATCCTGCAGCAGCTCGCCGGGGGCCTTCGCGCCGCGATGGGTTACACGGGCAGCAAGAGCATCCCTGAGATGCGCACGCGACCCAAGTTCGTCCGCATTACGAACGCTGGCATCCGCGAAAGCCACGTCCACGACGTGTCGATCACCAAGGAAGCTCCAAATTACCGCGTGAGCCGATGAGCGCGCAGCGCTCCGACATCCACGCCGACCGAATTCTCATTCTCGACTTCGGCTCGCAGTTCACGCAGCTGATCGCGCGGCGTGTTCGGGAGCTCGGGGTGTACAGCGAGCTGCATCCCTGGGACATCACGGATGCGCTGGTTCGCGAATTCAAGCCCAAAGGCGTGATTCTTTCCGGTGGCCCCGAGTCAGTGACCAGGCCAGGTGCGCCTTCCGTGCCCGAAGCTGTCTGGGAGCTCGGCGTCCCAGTGCTCGGCATCTGCTACGGCATGCAGGCGATGGCGCAGAAATTCGGCGGCGCCGTCGAGCCGCACGACAACAAGGAATTCGGCTACGCGGAAATCCGCGCACGCGGCCATTCGAAGCTGCTCGAGAACATCGAAGACCGCAAGAATGCAGAGGGCCACGGTTTGCTCGACGTCTGGATGTCGCACGGCGATCGCGTCACCCAGCTGCCGCCGGATTTCAAACTCATCGCATCGACGCCCGATCTGCCGTTGGCTGGAATGGCCGATGAGACGCGCCAGTACTACGGTGTGCAATTCCACCCGGAAGTGACGCACACGAAGCAGGGCAAGTGGATTTATTCGCGCTTCGTGCATGACATTTGCGGGTGCGGCAACGCTTGGCGTTCGGCCAGCATCATCGACGACGCCGTGGCGCGCGTGCGTGCGCAAGTAGGGAACGGCAAGGTTCTCCTGGGACTCTCTGGCGGTGTGGACTCATCAGTGGTCGCGGCGCTGTTGCATAAGGCGATCGGCGATCAGCTCACCTGCGTGTTCGTCGACCATGGGCTGCTGCGCCTTGGTGAAGGCGACCAGGTGATGAAGACATTTGCGGCGCACTTGGGCGTCCGCGTGATTCGCGTTGACGCCGAGGAGCGGTTTCTTTCAGCGCTCGCAGGCGTGGGCGACCCGGAAGCCAAGCGGAAGATCATCGGCAAGACCTTTATCGACGTGTTCGATGAGGAGTCGCACAAGATCACGGGAATCGATTTTCTGGCGCAGGGCACGATCTATCCTGACGTCATCGAGTCCGCGGGCGCGCGCACGGCAAAGGCGGCGCACGTGATCAAGAGCCATCACAATGTCGGCGGCCTGCCGGAGCGAATGAAGCTCAAGCTGGTGGAACCGCTGCGCGAGCTGTTCAAGGATGAGGTGCGGGCGATTGGGCTGGAGCTGGGACTGCCGGCGGAGATGATTCAGCGGCATCCGTTTCCAGGGCCGGGCCTGGGTGTGCGCATTCTGGGAGAGGTTACGAAGCAGGCTGCGGATACATTGCGGCTGGCGGACCACATCTTTATCGAGGAGCTGCGTAGGGCCGACTGGTACGAGAAGACGAGCCAGGCGTTTGCGGTGTATCTGCCGGTGAAGAGTGTTGGAGTCACAGGCGATGGGCGACGCTACGAACCTGTGATCGCGCTTCGCGCCGTGCAAACCATAGATTTCATGACTGCGCAGTGGGCGCATCTGCCTTATGAGCTGCTTGATGTCGCGTCACGACGGATCGTGAACGAGATCAGTGGCGTCTCGAGGGTCGTCTACGACGTGAGCGGGAAGCCGCCGGCGACGATAGAGTGGGAGTGACGATAAGTTGTTGATTTGAAATGACTTCCTTAAATAAGTACCATGTAAATTCGGTCTCATGCACCGAATCTTCATGGTAAGCTGCCCGGCCATGATCGATCGGGAACTACATTTGCAGCAGATCAAACGCCTCTTGCGGCGTTTCCCCGTCGTCGCGATTCTTGGCGCGCGGCAAGTGGGGAAAACGACATTGGCCAATCTGATCGCGCCCCCGGCCAGCGCTCGCACCACCCGGTTTGATCTGGAGAATCCTTCCGATCTCGCGCGCCTTGCCGATCCCATGCTTGCGCTGCAGGGACTGACTGGAGTAGTGGTGCTCGATGAGGTACAGCGTCGTCCGGAATTGTTTCCCATATTGCGCGTGCTGGCGGATCGCAAGCCGGTGAGAACACGATTTCTGGTGCTGGGGAGTGCGGCGCCGGATTTACTCAGGCAGAGTTCCGAATCTCTTGCAGGACGAATTGCTTATTACGAGTTGCCCGGCCTGGCGTTGAGGGAAGTGGGTGTTGAGCAGGCGGACCGCCTCTGGGTGTGCGGAGGTTTCCCAAAATCACTCCTCGCTCGTACTGAGCGTGAAAGCGTCGAGTGGCGCCAATCGTTTATCCGGACTTTTATCGAACGCGACTTGCCGGCGCTTGGAGTAAACATCGCCGCGGATACTATGCGCCGTTTCTGGTCGATGCTTGCGCATCACCACGGACAGCTCTGGAATGCGTCGGAGATAGGACGGTCGTTCGGTGTCGCGGATACCACCGTTCGAAGTTATCTCGACAAGCTCACTGACGCGCTCGTTGTGAGGCAATTGAAGCCCTGGCACGAGAATCTTGGCAAGCGCCAGGTGAAATCTCCCAAGATTTACATTCGCGATTCCGGCCTACTGCACACGCTGTTGAATCTGACGAGCCGTCGGGATATCGAAGGCCATCCCAAGCTGGGTGCGTCCTGGGAAGGGTTTGTCATCGATCAGATTGTGCAGCACCTGGGTGTGCACTCTGATGAGATACACCACTGGCGGACCCACCAAGGGGCGGAACTCGATCTGCTCGTCGTGCGCGGCCGGCTGCGGCTCGGCTTCGAGGTAAAGCGCACGGTTGCGCCGGCGCTGACGCCGTCGATGCGCTCGGCGAAGCACGATTTAAAGCTGAAGTCCCTGACTGTCGTGCACGCAGGCGATGCGACTTTCCCGATGGCAGGGGAGGTTCAAGCCGTTGCGATCCGGGATTTGATCCAGGCTATCGAGCCGCTGCACTCGTGAGCGAAACCGGCCGCATCGCCGCCCTGGGCTTGTAGCCAATGAGCAGATCGACCGGCTCCGGGAACAGGATGCCTATTGAATGTATGCGATAGGTTGGGGTAATGAATTTCGCTTTCGGTCTGACGGACTTTCTGACGGTATCGAGAAAGGCGGTCGCTCAAAACTCCACTTATGGAGCGCAGCCCCGTTGGTGCGTGGGGATGACCGAAGACCAGCGAGCACCCGAAGTTGTTCATCGCGGAGATCAGCCAGCCGGTGGCTCGCGCAAGGACCAAATCGTTCACCGCGCAGGGATTGTGAGTGTTCACCGCATGCAGATCGCGAGGTCAACATTTGCGGCGCTCAGCGCTCAGTGCGCGGCCTCGATGGGTGCCTCCGGCATGTATGCGAGTGGTGCGCGTGCGCTTCCGAAGCCCAGGATTCGAATACAGATGCCAGGATCTGTAGAAAGCGCGGCGGCGCGATCCGGGTCGGCCACAATTACGGCGGCATTGCCGTCAGCCGGATGCGTCTGGGTGCCAAACGTCACCGTGCCGCGATCGAGCACGGGCTTGAGGCCCGCCAGGCCTTCTCTCGTTGAAAATTGCACGCCTCATTGCCAGTCACCGTCGCGTGACCCGCACGAAAGCGCGCGTCCGGCACAGGAACGGCAGCAGGATGTACCGCTTGTGGAAGGCATGATCGTTTGTGCAAGCCCGTTTGTATTGTTCCTCGCGCAACAGGACCAAGTCGTGCTGTTCCTCCCTGTCGATTCCATGTTTGGCCGCCACGTCTTCGGCGGTCTGCACCATTGCATGCGAGCCGAGCGGATCGCAGGCCATGTTCGCGAGGATGAAATCCTCCGACTCGCCAGTCCCGCCCGCTTCGAGCGGATTCGGATAGTAAATGTGCGGACCTTTGAAGTGCGGTCGCAGGCGATCGTTAATGCGCAACTTGCCTCACCTGATTCGATCTCGCGTACCGCTGTGGAAAGCGCTCGCACGCTGGCCCCGCGCGCAGCTGGAATGCGGGTAGGCGTCGGCGAAGAGCTTACGTCGGTCACATCGCTCAGGCGGGAATCACGAATGAAATCACCGGACAGCGCCGTGATCGACAGCGGCACGGTCATGATTGGACTCGGTGCGCTTGTGGCGGTCACCGTAACCTCTTCGAGCACCGCCTCCTCGGCCAGCGCGACTGACGTGGCAACCGCTGCCGCCAGGGCTGCTGCAACCGCCTCCGCAACCAAGGTTCCGCTCGGTCGGCTGGCGCCACGCAGGACACATGACTCTCTTCTCATTGAACCCGCCCCGAAAAAGCAGTTCTTTGTCACGCGACCACAAAAGCGTATTGGATGACAACAGTGATGTCAGCGCTGGTTCTTTTTCACTCGTCCAAGAATCGGCGGCGCGGGTCCCGCTGGGCCGCCGGTTCGCACAGGTTCCGCCGGAATCGGCTAAACGGGCTTCAGGTTTACCGACGAGCGCTTGCGCAGCAGGAAGTAGACGAGCAACACGCCCAACGCGCCAAGCGCGTAGCTCAGCGCAATCATTTCCAGCTGGTAGCAGCACATTGCGGCTGCGAGCCCGAGGATGGCCCCCACCCATCCCAATACGCCGCCACCTGCGGCGCGGTATGGGCGGGCCACATCCGGGGCGGCACTCTGGAAGCGCAGGAACGCGATCAGAATCAACTCATACGTGATCAGCAGCAGAAACACGAACACCACCATGGCGTTTTCGGGTGGGAACGCAGCAGTGACGGCTCCAACCAGGGCGACGATTCCGAGAGCCGCCACCGGCGCACCCCGACGATTCGTGCGACTGATCCAGGAGGGCAGGGCGCCGGAGGAGGCCAGGTGATAGAACTGTCGCGAGGAGCCAAACGCCAGCGAAAAGAAGGCGGCCATGAAGGAAATCAACGCACCCGCTCCGATGATGTGACCCAGCGCAGCCTGTAGCGGGCCGGCCGCCTGCGCGTGGATGACGAACAGCAGGGGATCGTCGGCACCGGCCAACCCGAGTGCGCTGCTGGCGGCGGTTGCAATCAGGAGCACCGCGAGACTGACGATGAACGTCACGAGCACAGCTGTGAACAGTGCACGCGGCATCGAGCGGGCAGGATCCTGCACTTCTGCGGCGGCCTGCGCGGCCTGCTCGACGCCGAGAAACATGAACAGCGCGAATGGAACGCACTGAATGACACCAAGCAGCCCGCCCGGGAACAGGGTTCGGCCTCGGGCGGCCGGTGTGTAGAGATGCTCCGTTGCGAAGTGCGGAGCCATGAACAGACAAAAGCACACCAGCACAAAGAGGGCGATCGCGCCCACCGCCATGGTCAATCCGACGGCTTCCTTCGCGCCGCGCATGTGCAGAAGGAAAACGACGCCCAGTAAGCTTGCTTTCACGGGCCACCCGCCGATACCGAGCATTCCCTCGGTGTAAGCGGCAGTAAATGACACTGCGAGGCCCGTGCCGACGGCCAGGCCCAATGCCACACTCACTCCGCTGAGAAATCCGGCCGTGGGCCCGAGCACGGCTCCGACGTACGAGTCGAATCCCGCACTTGAAGGCATCGCCGCGGAGAGTTCGGCTACGGCCTGCGTCAGGCAGAAAAACAGCAGGCCCGTGGCGAGGACGGCTATGGCCATGCCGCCCCAGCCCCCCGGGCCGAGCCCGTAATTCCAGCCCGCGAAGCTTCCGGCGATCGAGATCGAGATCCCCAGGGCTGCTGCCCGGCTCCACGTCAGCGAGCCGCGTTTGAGACTGTGCGCCACGTCTTCCATCGGACTACCTCGCTGTCGCCAACCTGAAAACGTTCTCCGTTGCATCTTCAATCACGCCGCGCAGCACCGCGCGTTGCGGTTTGTTGCGCCCGATGAAGAGTGTCAGGCCCTCGATCAACGCAACGATCTGCAGCGCGCGCGACTCCACTACGTGCGCAGAAGCCTTGGGGCGCATTCTGACGATCAGGCCTCCGATGTACGCGCGGTAGTGCCGGTACAACTGGTCGAGCTGTCGATTGGCATACTCATCGTGACAGGCGAGCGCCCAAAGCTCGAAGAACAGCGTGTTGCTGAACGGATCGCGATTGTCGTCGATGAGGAAGTCGACGCAGGCGCGGAAGCGCTCGCGGGGGCTTGCATGCTCACGCGAGGCGAGCGCATTGCACCTGGCGATGTAGTCTGCGCAGATGTTCTCGCACAGCGCCTTGAGCAGTGCGTTCTTGGTGCGAAAGTAATACTGCAGATGCCGCAGCGGAATCCCCGCCTTGAGGGATACGCGCCGCAGCGTGAGCTGAGAGTACCCGCCATCCACCAGGATGTGTTTGGCGGCCTCGAGGATGGCTGCGACCCGAAGCTTGCCCGCTTCGTAGCGCTTGCCCGGAATGGCTGCGGCCGCGCCAGTCCTGGCCTTGCCGTGCGGCGGTCTGGCGTTCGAAGTCCTAGCCATAATTGGTAGTCCCCCCGGAAACTAGAGTGACAAAATTGTTGTCAGTTGACAAGGATTAACGGAGCTGTATCGTAGCCCGCCCGAGCGTGAGGGGAAGCAGGTGTACATCGAGCCTTTCGAGCGGGTGCTGACGGAACGGGCCTTGCAGTACGTCAAATGCACGACCAACAAGAAAATGCTGATCGACGGCAAGTTCGTCGACGCAGCTTCCGGGCGCACGTTCCCGATCTACAATCCCGCGACTGGTGATGTGATTGCCGTGATTCCGGAAGCCGGGGAGGTCGACGTCGACCTGGCGGTGCGAGCTGCGCGGCTCGCCTTCGACACGGGCCCCTGGCCGCGCATGCTGCCGGTGCATCGCCAGAACATCCTGCTCAAGCTCGCCGACCTCATCGAGAAAAACGGGCGCGAAATAGCCCAGCTCGAAACCCTGAATCAGGGCAAGTTGATCGACATCGCGCGCATAGTCGAAGTCAATATGGCGGTCGACTTCGTGCGCTACATGGCCGGCTGGGCCACAAAGCTCGAAGGATCCACACTGGACCTCTCATTGCGCGAGCCTGAGGGCATGCGTTTCCACGCGTATACACTGCGCCAGCCCATTGGCGTCGTAGCGGGAATCACGCCATGGAACTACCCGCATCTCATGGCCCTCTGGAAGATCATTCCGGCGCTCGCCTGCGGTTGCACCACGGTACTGAAGCCCGCCGAGGAGACACCGCTCACCAGCCTGCACCTGGCGGAGCTCATCATGGAGGCTGGCTTTCCCCCCGGCGCAGTCAACGTCGTGACGGGGTTCGGCGAGACCTGCGGCGCGCCGCTGACGCGTCACCCGGGCGTCAATAAGATCGCGTTCACCGGCTCCACCGAAGTCGGCAAGCTCATTGCGCACGCGGCGGTCGATAACATGACCCGCACTTCACTCGAGCTCGGCGGCAAGTCGCCCGTCATCGTGCTCGACGACGTCGACCCGGAGTTCATCGCGCCCAACGCCGCCATGGCTATCTTCTTCAACCAGGGTGAGGCCTGCGTCGCCGGGTCGAGAGTGTATTTCCCGCGCTCCCGCTATCACGAAATGGTCGAGCGTCTGGTCGACATGACGGATTTCTTCAAGCTGGGCTCCGGCTTCGATACCAACGTGCACATGGGACCGCTCGTCTCGCGCACGCATCACGAGCGCGTGCTGGGGATGATCGCCGAAGCGCGCAAGCAGGGCGCCAGCCTCTTGATCGGCGGCGAGCCACTCGAGGGAACGCGGGGTTACTTCGTCAAACCCACTATCTTTGCGGATGTCCACCATGAGATGGACATCGTCAAGGAAGAGGTCTTTGGCCCGGTACTGACCGTCATGCCCTACGACACCATCGACGAGCTCGTGGCCAAGGCCAATGACTCGAAATACGGCCTCGCCGCAAGCATCTGGTCGAACAATATTTCGAAGGTGCTGGATCTCGTACCGCGCATTCGCGCCGGCACCGTCTGGGTCAACTGCCACAGTGTGTTCGATCCCAACCTGCCGTTCGGCGGCGTCA
Organism: uncultured Gammaproteobacteria bacterium; assembly: GCA_963759725.1. Taxonomy (GTDB): domain Bacteria; phylum Pseudomonadota; class Gammaproteobacteria; order Steroidobacterales; family Steroidobacteraceae; genus CAVXAE01. The sequence goes on from CAVXAE010000001.1 coordinate 1,525,583, forward strand.
AGCTATCGGGCCTCGGCAAGGAGCATGGTCGCGCGGCGCTCGACCTCTTCACGGAGAACAAGTCAGTTTGCATCGCCTATTGAACCTCATTTAGATGGAGCACGATCGTGCCGAAGCCCGCAAGCATTGACCTCACCTCGCACGCCGTGAAGTACCCGATCAATCGGGACGCTCACCCCTTCGATCCACTCACGCACGCGGAGCTCGCAGATGCCGTGAGCATTATTCACGAGAGCGGGCATTTCAGCTCGGACATGCGCTTCGTTTCCATGGTCGCGCGCGATCCACCGCGCGACTTCATGCGCGCCTATGTTCCCGGTGCCCCTTACGAGCGCGTGGTTGATGTCGTCATCTCCGACGGACGCTCCCGCAAGACGATCGAAGCAGCAGTCTCGCTGTCGCGAAGGTGCGTGCTCGAGTTCGCGCCCACGCGCCATCAGGGCCAGGCCGCCATCACGCCGGATGAATTCGTCGAAGTGGAGATCGCCGCCAAGATGAGCACCCTTGTGGCGGATGCGCTTCGCAAGCGGGGACTCGACCTCAGCGACCGTAACCTGGTCTGCGTCGATCCCTGGTCGGTTGGCTATTTCGGCGAAGATGAAGACCCGAAGAACCGCGTTGCGCGCGCCACCTTCTATTTGCGCAAGGAAGCGGACGATATGCAGTACGCGCATCCGATCGAAGGATTGAACGCACTCGTCGACCTGTACCGCAAGGAGGTCATCAAGATCGAAGATGCGGGAGTTACTCCCGTGCCGCCGACGCAGCGCAACTACGATCGCCGCTTCATCAAGCGATTCCGCGACGATCTGAAGCCGCTCGAGATCAAACAACCCGAAGGGCCGAGCTTCACCGTCAAGGGCTGGGAAGTGTGCTGGCAGCGCTGGCGTTTCCGCATCGGCTTTACGGCGCGGGAAGGGCTCGTGCTCAACGACATCCGCTACAACGACGTGGAAAGAGGCCTTGAGCGGCCCATCATCTATCGCGCCGCGGTGGTGGAAATGACCGTGCCGTACGGCGACACCGCCCAGACTCAAGCCCGCAAGAACGCCTTCGACATCGGTGAGTACGGCGTCGGCATGAACACGAACTCGCTCACGCTTGGCTGCGATTGCCTGGGCGAGATCCACTATTTCGACTTCGATTTCGTCAATACGGCTGGCGAGATCGAATCCATTCCCAATGCGGTGTGTATGCACGAGGAAGACGACTCGCTCCTGTGGAAGCACACGGAGCTGCGCACCAACAAGGTCGAAGTACGCCGTTCGCGCAAGCTGGTCATCTCCTTCATCGCGACGGTTGGGAACTATGAGTACGGGTTCTACTGGCACCTCCGCCAGGACGGCTCGATCGAGCTGGAGGTAAAGGCCATCGGGTTGGTACAGACTGCGGCCGTTCCCGCCGGCGAGACCAGCAGGTTCGGCGCGCTGATGGAGGAGGGATGCTACGCCCCCAACCATCAGCACTTCTTCTGCGCGCGGCTGGACATGAACCTCGATGGCCCGAATAACCAGGTGGTCGAAGCCAACACGGTGACCGACCCCATGGGCCCGGAGAATCCCCGTGGAAACGCGTTCTATACGCAAACCACGGTATTCAAGAATGAGCTCGAAGCCCGGCGCAGCCACAAGTACGAGACAGCCCGCACGTGGGTCGTTCAGAATCCCAACTCCAAGAATCGTGTTGGGTCGAACGTGGGCTACAAGTTGTCGCCCATGGAGATGACCGTGCCCTACTGGCAGCCCGAGTCCGCGGTGGCGCGCCGCGCCGGCTACCTCGACCACCATTTGTGGGTGACCCCGTACGATCCGCAGGAGAATTATCCGGCTGGGCAATACCCCAATCAGAATCCGGGCCCGGATGGATTGCCGGTGTGGACTCAAAAAAACCGCAACATCCACAACACCGAGATCGTGGTCTGGTACAACTTCGGCCATCATCACATCCCGCGCCTCGAGGACTGGCCGCTGATGCCGGTCTCGAAATTCGGATTCATGCTCAAGCCGAACAACTTCTTCGACATCGCCGCATGCATGGACGTGCCGCCTTCGCCTGCGAAGAAGGGCTGCAGCATGGCGGACGAGCGCGGCTTCAGCACCAACAAGATCAGCCGTATCAGCAAGACGCAGATCCGGCGTCGCCGGCTCGAGGATGAGGCACGCAAACTCAAGGAAGCGCAGGAAAAGACGCCGGCGCAATGAAATGAGGCCGCATTTCAATCCCGCAATCGAGACAGCGGCGCCCGAAGAGCTGCGCTCGATGCAGGAGCAGAAGCTGCGGACCCAGGTCCGCTATCTTCACGAGCACTCGCCGCTGATGCGGGAGAAGCTCGAGCTGGCCCACGCACGGCCCGAAGACGTGCGTACGCTGGACGATCTTGCGCTTCTGCCCTTCACGACCAAGGAAGAACTGCGTGCGAGCCAAGCCGCGGCTCCGCCACTGGGTCGTCACAAGGCAGCTTCGGCAAACGTCGTGCGGGTTCATGCGTCCTCCGGAACGACAGGCACGCCCAGCTACGTCGGGGTGACGGAGCACGATCGCCGCAGCTGGCGGGAAGCCGTCGCGCGCGCCTACTGGTCTCAAGGCCTTCGGCCGAACAGTGTGTTCACAATGGGATTTGGCATCGGGTTTTTCGTCGGCGGATTGCCCATTTCGGACGCGGCAACGCTGATCGGGTGCACGTTCGTTCCGGTCGGTACCGGCGCATCAGAGAGGCTGCTGACCTCGAGCATGGCGATGAAGGCGGATTGCCTGACGTGCACGCCTTCATACGCCGCCTACCTTGCGGAGTACGCGCGCTCCAAGATGGATCTCGACGTCGCCACCATGGGGTTCAAACACCTATTCATGGGAGCCGAGCCAGGCGGCGGAATTCCCGCCGTACGCGACAACCTGGCGACGCTGTGGAACGCAAAAGTCAGCGAAAGCGTTGGCAATGCCGACGTCATACCGATTCACAGTGCCGAATGCGAATATCGCCAAGGAAATCATTTTCTGGTTCCCGACTACGCCATCCTCGAGATCATCGATTCGGCGACCGGCGCCGTGCGACCACTCGACTCCGAAACATTGAGCGGTGAGATGGTGTTCACGCACATCGACCGTGAATGCGTGCCCTTGTTGAGATTCCGCACCTACGACCAGGTTGAAGTGGACACACGCCCCTGTCCGTGTGGGCGCACCGGCCCGCGAATCCGCTGCGTGGGAAGAACCGATGACATGCTGATTCTTCGTGGCACGAACGTCTGGCCGTCGGCGATCAAGGATGTCGTCATGTCCATGAGGCCGCGCACCAACGGAGAAGTACAGATTCTGCTCGATAGGCCTGGGCCCGCAGTCGAACCTCCGCTGAAGTTGCGCATCGAGGCGGACGGAGAGCCTGCGACGCTGGAGAAACTGCGCGAGGATGCCGAGGCCTTGCTACGCGACCGGCTCATCTTCACCAGCCACGTGGAGGTTGTTCCCGTGGGGACTTTGCCGCGCTTTGAGATGAAGGCGCGGCTGATCCGTAAGCTCTATGAAGAGTAGCTAGGCCTTCGATGATGTCCGCCACGCTCTGGCCGCAAGCTGCTGCGGCATTCTCCATCGGCCTTGTTGGCAGCATGCACTGTGTTGCCATGTGCGGTGGTCTGGTTGCCGCGCATGCGATGGCTCCAAACCAGGCCTCACCGCCGCGGGCGGTGAGGCGCCTCGCGCTGCTCAATCTAGGCCGAGTCGTGACGTACGCGCTGCTCGCGGGCGCGACAGCCGCGCTCGGATCATTGATTCTGCAGCCTGAAGTCGCGAACCTCGTGCGCACCGCGGGCGCCGTCGTCTTGGTTCTCATCGGGCTACGGATTGGCGGATGGTCTCAAGCCGTTGTCAGGATAGAGCAGGCGCTGCGCAAGCTCGTCGCCGGTCGGCAGGTACCGAGCTTGCGAAAAGCGAGCCGATCCGGCTGGAACGTTTCGCTCGTCAGCGGGCTTCTGTGGGGAGCGATGCCCTGCTCGCTGGTTTACACCACGATGCTTTGGGCAGTAGCGAGCGGCGGTATGACTCACGCTGTAACAACGATGCTTGCGTTCGGGGCAGGCACGCTGCCCCTGATGATCGTAACGGGTCTGGCAGCGCGCCGGCTCAAGGTCATCCTGCAGCAGACTCGCCGTGTGACCGGTGCTGCACTCATCCTGTTCGGCGTGATGACGCTGCCCTTCGTTCAGGGCTTTCTGATTCATGCGCACACTGCCGCGCATGCGCACTGAGCTACGGCGGAAGTGATCGCACGTCCTGCGGACGGCACGACGGCGACTACCCGTTGGTAACCCTTGAAGGGCGAAACCCAAGAATCAACGACAGAGCGAAAAGCGCGGCGCACAGCGCAAGCACGGGGGTGAAGCCTCGGGACCCAATCAGTGTCGCGGCGATCGCCGGGCCGACCGCGAGACCCAGCATCTGAAGTGCCGCACCGGGTTGCACCCAACGAGGTTCGATCCGAGCGACGATTGCAACCAGCAGCGGAGTCAGCAGGTTCGCTGCCCAGTTGAACACGACGACCGCAGCGCCAAACGACACACCGGTCAGACGCAACGAGAAAAAGAAAAGCGGAGCGATGGACAAGGCGATCCCGATCACGAACAACGCGAGGGATGTGACCCGCGCTGCCAGAGCAGCTGCTGCGAATGCCCCCGCGATGCCGGCGAACTGTGAGATCGTCAGCGCATTTGCGACCGCCTGCTCTCCGATGCCCATGTGTATGCCTATGAGGAACAGGTACGCCCAGATGACGCCTTGGCCCAGAAAGAAGCACAGTAGCGATGCAAGCATCAGCGTAGCGGATCTGCTTCTGGCCGGGGCATACGCAATTGGCGCCGCGTGACTCTGAGATGCAGCTTGAGATGCAGCAGTGCTGTCCTGAAGGGTTGATTGGGGCACGCTCTTGGGAAACGCCGGAAGGAATATGAAGCCGGCGAGCGCCATCACGGCGAGCGCAATCATGATCCCCTGAACTCCGCCATTATCCAGTGCAATCGGAATGGCTAGGAGCCCCAATGCTCCATAGGTGAGCACGAGCATGATCAGAAATCCGAAGCTGCGGTTCGGGTTGATGGCGGTGCCGGCGACTGCGTAACCCAGCGAGATCAGCGCCCCCGACGCAACGCCCGCAACCGAGCGCGTTACGATCAGGTGGAGGTAGTCATGAGCGAATGCAGAGAGCAGATCCGCAATGCCCAGTATCGAAAGCGCAATGGCACAAACCCACCTCCAGTTCAGCCTGGCAGTGAAAATTGCGCACAGCACGGTCGCCGCGGCGATTCCGAACATCTCCGCAGAAGCAAGGTAACCCGCGCGGGCCTCGCTCAGTCCCAGCCGGCTGACGAAGCCTTGCACGATCCCGGGCTGTATGATGAAGACCTGCATCCCGATCACGACGAACGCCATCGCCGCGGCAATTGCCCTCGACTGCGGCGGCTCCCGCATCAGGGCTTCGCAAGAGTAGTGGCTGTCTGCTCGCTATGACGATATGTCTTGAGTTCGCCGCGCGTGATGCGAAAGCGGCCGCCGCAGTTGGGATCGGGGCATGCGATCACCGCATCGGTCGCCATCCAGTCGTTCCGGCTCAGCGGACGCTGTTTGGCAGGCAGCAGCGGAAGAATCGCGGCTAGCGGATAGATCGGAAACATGACGCCCGGCGGAAAGCTTAGGCGATCCTCGTCGATCAACATGAAGTAGTCGCCGACCGGATGGCGGCAAACCATCGGCTTGCCGTCCTCGCTCTGGAAAACTTCGACCTTGAGCTCGTAAAGCTGGTATTCGTCGTCGTACATGCTGGCCCCCCGCGCCAATGGTCAGAATCGCACCGTAGCCGTCAGCTCGTAGGTCCTCGGCATGCCAAAGATATACAGATTCCAGCCCGCCGAGGAGAAATCGAACGCCTCGGTGCGGTACTTCTTGTCGGCGATGTTGTGCACCTGAGCAGCGACTTCCCAGCGATCGTCGTGCTGCACCAGAGAAACGCGCGCATTCCACAGCCAGTAACCTGGTTGCGCGAGCAGTGCGCTGTTTGACGTGCTGAAATACACCTTGTCCTGGTATCGAAAGTCAGTTTGCAGCGCAAGATTGGCCGGCAGCGAGCCCAGCGGAAGCTCGTAGCGCCCGAGTCCGTTGAGTGTGAGATTCGGTGCGAGCACGAGCCTGTTTCCAGACAGATCCACTCCGCCTTCGCTGCGAAAATCCTTGAGCTCCGAATGCAACACCCCGGCACCCAGACTCAGCGTCAACGACTCGGCTGGACGCGCCGCCACCTCCAGTTCCGCTCCGTAGATCTCCGCGGAGCTCGCGTTCGTGAGCAGCTGAATGGGTACGCCACCTATATTCGTGAAGGTGAAGAGCTGCAAATCGTCGTAGTCGTAGAAAAACGCTGCGCCATTCACCACCAGGCGCCGATCCAAGAAATCGGTCTTCGCGCCGATCTCCCACGCCGTGATGGTTTCCTTGTCGAAGGGCTGCAATTCGTCAGGCGAGAAGACGAGCGCGCCGTTATAGCCGCCGCTCTTGAAGCCCCGGCTCGCGCTCGCGTACAGCAGGACATGGTCCGCCAGCTTGAAATCGAGGCCGAGCTTCCCGGAGATGTCGCTGAAGCTCGTATCGTCCGCATACTGGTCGACGAGCGGAATGTCGAAGGTGGGCTCATCGAACGCCGTGTTCTGCTCGATCTCACGCTTTTCGGACGTATAGCGCAGGCCAGCGGTCATGCTCACTCGCTGCGAGAGCTCCGTCTCGGTGTGTACGAAAGCCGCATAGCTGCGTGCTTTCTGATCGAACAGCTGGTCAACGAGGAAGGGCGTGAGCCCGGTGGGATTCACGCCGTCAGGATCGAAGCCGCCTGGAAAGCCGAAGCTCTCGACTAGGTCGCGATAGCCGCGAAAGAAATCATAGCGGTTGTGAATGTCGGTGGTTTCGCGCGAATAGAACAGTCCGGCGATCCAGCTGAGGGAGCGGTCGCCGTTGGATGTCAAGCGTAGCTCCTGCGACAATTGCTCGTTGTCGTCGACGAAATACGTGTTCAGCACATTGTTCGGCGAAGCGTCTGCGTCCTCGCGATGGTGCCGCTCCGTGTCCTCATAAGCCGTGATCGAAGTGAGGGTAAGAGTGCCTAGATCGACGTTGACCCGCGCCGAGGTGCCGACATTCTCGAAGCGCGTCCGCCCTTCGAAGTCGATGTCGTGATCGTAAGGATCGTGGTCCGGATCCGTGTATCCGAGGAAGTCCGTGCACTCCATGACCCGGAAGTCACAGGGTCCGCCCGTGAGCGGATCTACCGTGCCGGCAAACTCGAAGGGCGTGCTGTTATTGCGGACGCGGCCGCCATGGAAGTTCAGCAGTACTTCGACGGTGTCGCTGGGATTTAGCAGCAGCAAGCCGCGGGCCGACCATCGGCCGAGGTCGCCGAGATCGCCATGTCCGGTGACGCGATTGTGATGAACTCCGTCGTTGTCCTCGTAGATTCCGGACAGTCGCCATGCCGCCTTCTCGCTGATGGGTCCGGATACCGCGCCCTCGAGGCGTGCGCTTTGAAAGCGACCGTACGCAATTGACCCATAACCTTCGAATTCGCTCTTCGGCTTGCGCGAGATGAAGTTCATCGCTCCGCCGGTGGTATTGCGCCCATACAGCGTTCCCTGCGGTCCGCGCAGCACCTCCACGCGTTCGGTATCGAACAACTGGAATGTCAGAGCCATCGGCGAGACCAGATTGACCTCATCAACATAAATCCCGATTGCGCCGTTGGCATTGGCGTTGGGATCATTGATACCGACACCGCGCAGAAAGATTTGCGGCACGCTGGCGGCGAATGACTGCTTGATGGTCAGGTTGGGAACCTGGGCGGCAACATCCACGCTGGTTCTCAAGCCGAGCTGCTCGATGGCACCCCCCGACAGGGCTGTGATCGACACCGGAACGTCCTGGATGTTCTGCGAGCGTCGCTCGGCAGTAACCATGACTTCCTCGATGATGCCTTCATTGTCTGTTACCGCGTCCGCATTCTGTGCCTGCGTCGCAACGGCCGAGAGGCCGAGGATGGCGCCGAAGAGCCGAGTGATATGCATTGAATTTCCCCCGAATTTGCGCGCGCGCCGCCGCAGCGAGTCAACTCTTCAAGTGATGTCCGTAGGGTTCCGCCACCGTTATCGGCGGTCTGCGGCGAACGACCAGTGCGCCGTCCTCGACATCGAAGTATTCAGTGGCAACGTTTTCGATCGCATCGCGATTCTCCTCGCGGTCGAGGTCGTAGACGTCGCCTTTCGGTCCTGTCGAACCGGTGAGAATGGCGTTCAGGGCCTGGTAGTCCTCGTTGTCCAGTTCGAAGGAAAAAGCCCTGAGATTCTCCTGCAGATGTCGAGCGTGGCGTGCGCCCTGAATGACCGCGGCAACCGTCGGCTGCTCGAGGACATAGCGGCTCGCGACCGTCGGAATGCTCACGCCGTGCTTGGTTGCGATCCGGTCCATGACCTCCAGCAGCTGCTGAAAGAGCTTCCAGCCGCCGAAGTCGACGATGATGCGGTAATACTTGTCGAGCGACACGTTCTCGAACGTCGGCTTGCCTGGATCGGCAACCCTGAGCCACTTGCGGCTGAACAGTCCGCCGCCGATCGCGCCGTAACACAGGAGGTGCACATTGTTAGCGCGGCAGTACTCGATCATGCCGTGCTGCGGTCGCCGGTCCGTCACCGAGAACTGGACCTGGTTCGCCACGATATCCACTCCGGCATCGACCATCTTTCGCAGCTCCGCCACGTTGTAGTTCGTGCCGGCGATGTGGTGGATCTTCCCCGCCTTCTGCAGCTCTTTGAGGATCAGGGCCGTCTCGACATTCCCCGCGATACTGTATTCCCACCAGTGGAACTGGACGAGATCGAGCCGCTCCAGCTGCAGGCGTTGCAGCGAACGGTCGATCACGGCCTCGACCTTGGCACGAGTCTGCGTGCGCAGTTCCTCCGGTTGGAGGAATGCCGGGATGAACTTGGTGTGCACCTGAATCTTGCGGGCCTCCTGGGCTCCGCGATCGCGACGGAAACGCTCGATGAACCGGCCAATACGCTCCTCGACGCCGTAGTAGATGTCGCCGCAGTCAAAGGCGGTGATGCCTGCGTCGACGAAAGCAGCCATATGCTGATACATCGAATCGTCATCCCGCACCGAAGAGCTGTGATCGTCGGCGATCTGCCAGCTGCCCTTGATGATGCGCGGACAGGAATAATCGGGTCGCAGAGATACTCTAGGTACGTTCATCGAAGGCTTCGGCTCGGAAAACGGCGACGATAGGCAAAGGGCGGCCGGTGGGCGCGGATAAAATTGCGCCTGCGGCGGGGAAATTGCGCTAATTCGCTTGCCGGTGCCGTGTCCCGGAGGTAGCCTCAGCAGCAATCGACTACTCGTAGAGTTGGCCCATGCAAGCGGCGGCGCCAGGTTTCACTTGGTATAGCGCTCTGCCTCAGGGCGTCGAATACCTCAATTCCTGGACCGATCCCACGCGCCGTTCAGTCAGCTGGTACCTGCATCGGTTGCCTGCGCGCACCGATCGCCTGGTAGATCTGTCTCGTGATCCGGTAGTGAGCCTCGAGCTAGGCGCAGTCGGCACCGTCGAGCGATGCGTCGAAGGGCGGCGGGACATCGCCAATCTCGTGAACGACACGTTGACGCTCACTCCCGCCTTTGCCGCGTGCGAATGGCAATGGAGCGGGAACTCTTTCGAGGTCCTCGACGTGTACATCCCCCACGAGATGCTCCAAGCTGCCTGGAGCGAACACTTTGCGGGTGATCCAACTGAGCTCAATCTTGCGGCGCGACTGCACTTTGACGATCCAGGGCTGCTGTACTTAATGAAGTCGCTGTATTGCATTGCGCAGAGCCCGAGGCGAAACCGGGCTCTGCTGTACGAGGTTGCAACCCATCACTTGGTAGCCTCGTTGCTCGCGCTCGATCAATCCCTGGTCTCGCATTTACGGAGGGAGCGAGGCTTGGCCGCCAATCTCCGACGCCGCGTTCTCGCGTATATCGATGCCCATCTGGAGGACACGATCACGGTGGAAAGCCTTGCGGCAATAGCCGGCCAAAGTCCTTTCCATTTTCTCAGACAGTTCCGCCTGTCGATGGGAGAAACCCCGCATCGTTATGTAGTGAGGCAACGTCTCGCGCGCGCGCGCCAGCTGCTGCTCCATACGAATTTGTCGGTCGTGGAAATCGCACTGCGATGCGGATTCGACGATCCGTCGCATTTCGCCAGACGATTCCGGGAACGCTATCGTACGGCACCCAGCGCATTTCGTCGCCAGAACTCCTAGAACTCACTCAATATAGTCCGCTGGACGGGTACGGCGGCATCTGACGGGATCGCTGTGTTCACAGCCGGGACTACGCAGACTGCACCGTGACATCGGGCGGCGACAGCAGCTCCAGGATAGTCTTTTTGACCATGCGAGCCATCGCTTGCTGCGAGCAGATCTTCTTTCCGCGCGGTGCGCTGAACAGCATCAATCCTTCGATGAGCGCCGCCAGCTGGATTGCCAGCTCCTGCGCACGCGCCTCCGTGATACGCAGGCTCCCTGCACCAATGAACTGCCCAAGCCGCGAAATATGATGGGCATACATCTCGGATACGAGTTCCGCGGCAGATGCGTTGTGGCACGAAAGTGCCCAGAAGCCGATGAAGAATTGCCGGGTTTCGAGATTCCAGATGTCTTCGACGAGGAGATCGATGACACCAAGAAGTCTCGCTCGTCCATTCATCGGCAATTTTGCAAAAAGCTTTTGATAACGGCCTTCGTACTGGTTGACGACGAACTCCAGCATGGCGGCCATGAGATCGTGCTTGGTCGGAAAGAAATGCTGCACGGCTCCCAGGCTGACCTTGGCTTCCTTTGCCACACGGCGTGCGCTGAACAGCGCCCCGCCATCGCGGATGAACACCCGCTTTGCGGCCTTCAGAACCCGTACTGAGGCCATCGACTCGTCGTACTCGACGTGGGGTTTGGCGAGGAATTGAAATTTCACGGGGAAGTCCTGTTGGGGAGCTGCCACACAATATAGTCCAAGTGCGCCGGTTCTTGACGCGTGTCGGGTACCCTCCTATATTCCGCCAAGTCAAGTGACTGGTGATCGAAAGTAAGTCGACTGGGGGTTGCTTGGAAGAGTCCGACGAACCGATAAGCGCTGCTGCGGACACCGCCGCGGTGGACGCCCCGATTACCCGCCGCGATTTTGTGGGCGGAACGCTGCTCGGGGCCGGCGTCGGATTATTGGGCATGGGATCTCCGGCAGCACTTCGAACGGCCTCGGCGCAGACCACTCCTGCGTCCTTGACTGGTCTGGGTCCCGACTGGACCGGGCCGGGAGGCCTCGGCGACTACGCCAGATCGAACGGCAACACTCATGAGGTTGTCAACGCAGCGCACTCCGCGATTCGTAACCAGGAGTTCGACAATCGCGTGCGGGCGGCCGTCGATACCGGCGAGCATCCCGATGTGATCATCGTCGGCTGCGGAATCGCAGGACTGTCCGCGTGCTGGACCTATCGCAAGGGGCGCACTGATGGCACGGTCCTGATGCTGGACCAGCATCCGATCTTCGGCGGGGAAGCCAAGCAGAACGAATTCGAGGTGGACGGTTACCACCTTACCGCACCCCAAGGTGCGACCGGCATCGTGGTCCCGTTCAACCGGGCGAAGGAGGCCGGGTTTTCCTCGCACTTCAGCGAAGATCTGGGTTTTCCCGATGAGTTCGTCTATCAGAAGCCAACCGGCCTCAAACAGGAGATCCTCATCCCGGAGGATGCCTGGACTCCGATGCACGTAGGCTGGGAGCGAGCCGACATAGGGTATTACTACGAAGGGAAAGGCTGGGTGAAGAACGCCTGGCAAAACGGCTTCCGCGACGCGCCGATCTCCGAAGAGGCCAAGCGTGCCCTGATACAGACGGAAATGTTCCGCACGCCTCCGCGCCGGGAAGACTGGGACCGATGGCTCGATTCCATGACTTACCAGCAGTTCCTCACCGAATGTCGTCGGTATCGATGCCCGACAGTGCTCCCGGAGGTGGTCAAGTATCTGAATCCTGTGACGGCAGCGATGGGTTGCGGGCTGGGTGCCGATGTCATCTCCGCCTACAGCGCCTGGAATTTCGTTCAGCCCGGTGTCATCGGCTATCACCGCTACTTGAGTGGCGGGGTGGATCCGACCGATGCTATCTATCTCGCGAGCTTCCCCGGCGGTCACGCCGGCACCGCAAGGCACTTTCTCAAAAAGATCATGCCGGCTGCGCTCCAGGGGGAATACAAGACTGCCGACATCATCAACAGTCCAGTGCAATGGGACCAGCTCGACAAGCCAAACGAGCCCGTCCGCATGCGGCTCTCCTCGACCGTCGTATCCGTCGTGCATGACGGCTCGCCCGAGTCGGCCAAAGGTGTCGTCGTCACGTACCTCAAAGGCGGAAAGCTATACAAGGTGCGGGCGAAAGCCGCGATCCTTTGCGGCCAGCAGCATGCCAACCGTCACATTTGCCGCGATGTCACTGCGGAGTACCGCGAGGCGATGAACACCTTTCATCATGCGCCGATGCTCACGGTGAACGTTGCGGTGCGCAACTGGAAGTTCATGGAGAAGCTCGGCATAGCTTCCGCACGCTGGTTCGAAGGCTTCGGCTGGTGGGTGAGTCTGCGGCGCAATCTCGAAATTCCCGGTCAGGTTACCCAGCCGCTCGATCCGTCAAAGCCAACGGTGCTGACGATGTACAACCCTTTCTGCCTGCCGGGCGTTCCGTTCCCGCAGCAGTGCACACTGGCCCGCATGCAGATGTTCAACATGAGCTACTCGCAGATCGAATCCGCCGTGCGCGAGCAGTTCACCAGGATGTTTGGCTGATTACGGCTTCGATGCGAAACGGGACATCGCCGGCATCATCACCAACCGCTGGGGCCATGCCTATGTCGTCGATCCGCCGGGGTTCTTCTTCGGAAAGGACGGCAAGCCGGCGCGAAGGACGTCATCAACAAGCGGTTCAACCGCCTGTCCTTTGGGCATTCCGAGCTGAGCGGCGCACAGATGTGGGAGACGGCGGCAGGCGAGGGCGAGCGCGCCGCGCAACAGATTCTCGAGGTCGCTTGATAACGCACGGGTTGACGTAACGCTTGAGGTACTTCGATGAAATCCATCCCGTTCAAATCGATTCTCTGCGGAGGAGGGTTCGTGCTCCTCTCGGCAGCAACTTCTCCTTCGCGTGCGCAACAGGTCGAAGAGATCGTGGTTACGGCGCAGAAGCGAACTCAGAGCATGCAGGATGTCGGCATCTCGGTGACGGCGTTCTCCGGCGAACAGCTGCGAGGAAAGCGGCGTTACGAATACGACTCAGATCACCCAGCAAGTACCCGCGCTGCAGCTATTCACCTATTCGCCGGCTTTCACTGTTTTCAGCCTGCGCGGCGTGTCGCAGAACAACTTCCAGGATAACCTCGAAGCGCCCGTGGCTGTCTACATGGACGGGGCCTATGTCGCGAGCATGAATGCCATCAACACGCAGCTATTCGATGTCGACAGGATCGAAGTTTTGCGCGGACCGCAGGGGACACTGTTCGGCCGCAACGCCACGGGAGGGCTGATTCACTTTCTGACTCGCAAGGCCGAGGAGCAGGAAGCCAACGGATATGTGGAAGCGGGTGCCGGAAGCTTTGGCACCTACAGCTTCGAAGGCGCGCTGGGCGGCGGCTTCTCGGACAGGGTGCGCGGACGCATCGCAGGCCGCTGGGAAAAATCCGACGGCTACGTCAAGGCCGGCTCGGCATTCGGCAGAGATGCGACCGGACGTACATCAGGTGGTGCGAACGGCCTCGCTTTGCGCGGAACATTGCAGATGGATGCGACCGACGACGTCGTGGTCGATCTCACTGCTTCTTACTCGAGAGATCACGACGTGCCCACAGGCGAGTACGTCGTTTCTCTTGCGGGGTTCGATCCGGCCACGGGGCTCGGCGCTTTCACCGATGCCATCGACCCCGCCAATCCTGCCGGCGGCCCAGTCGATTTCGACCGCACGCCAATCACCGGCAGCGGCTGGCGACACTGGTCCGACGAGAATCCGTACATGGATCGCTCGGTCAAGTCAGTGACCGCACAGATCACCGCGAAGCTCGGCGGCGGAATGGAGTTCGTGTCCATCACGAACGGGATGAAGCTGCATAAGTTCTACGAGGAGGACGCCGGTGGCGGCTTTGGCTTCTTTCGCTACAACACCGGTCACGTCCTATGACCAGTGGTCGCAGGAATTGCGTCTCTCCGGCGATCGTGACCGCTTCCGCTGGCAGGTTGGAGGGTACTATTTGGACATGGAATGGGACACCTTTCAGTCAGTCGAAGGGGCGCTGATTCTGGGCGGCACGAGTGACACCCAGAAATTGTCGACCTTCGGCATCGTGGACTCGAAGAACTGGTCGGTGTTTCGCGCAGACGGAATTCGATCTTGCTCCGCAATGGACTCTGATCACGGGAATTCGCTGGTCACAGGACGACAAGCACCTGGACATGACTCGAGTCTACGAAGATGTGCCGCAGGGTGTACCGCCCACCGAAATTTTCAATATCGACGACGTTGCGATCGACGGGCATCGACAGGATCGACTTCGGCGACTATGCCGCGCGCGCGCAGATCAACTGGCAGGCAGCCAAGCGCACGTTGTTGTACGCAGCGTGGAACCGCGGAATCAAGGGTGGAAACTGGTCGCTCGATCCGCTGGGTGCAGTCGCCAACGAGAATCTCAAGCATCGTCCGGAGAAACTGGACGCCTACGAACTCGGACTCAAGACCGATCTGCTGGACGGCATGCTTCGCCTCAATACGGCGGCGTTCTACTACGATTACTCCGACTACCAGGCTTTCTCGCTCGTTGGCCTGACGCCGCAGGTCACTAACTCCGCTGCCAAGGCGCATGGCGGGGAGATCGAGCTGACGCTATCGCCCACCGACGGACTGGATTTCATGTTCGGCGCCTCGTTCATCGATTCTGAAGTCGATGCTGTGCCCGATGTCTTCGGCGGAACGGTGACAACCGAGTTTCCTACGGCGCCGTCGACGAGCCTGAACTTCCTGGGGCGATACGAGTGGTCGGCCGCTTCAGGGCAGGATCGCCGCCACCGTGGATGGCCGATGGAATGACGATCAGTATCTCGAAGGCACCAACTCGCAAGTGTCGCTCGAACCGTCCTATGCGGTGTGGAACGCCTCCCTGGTCTACCGCGCCGGCGATCAGGGGCTTGGGCTGTCGGTCTACGTGAAGAACGTCACGAATGAGCAGTATCGTCTCTACAATCTGGATCTCGGTCTGCTCGGCTTCATCGAGCAGGTGTTTGCGCCGCCGCGAACATATGGCGTTACTGCGCAGTACCGCTGGTAAGTCCGCCGCTCGCGTCTCCATTACATCCAAAGTCTTTCAGAATCATCCGTCGAGGTAGTCAGCCATGAGAAATCCAGTGGAGGTTGGGCGGCTACAGTTCGTGCTGGCGATGGGCTTGTTGGCCATTTCGGTCGGCGTCCCCGTGGGGGCCGCAGACAACGCGGAGCTTGCGGCTTTCAAGCAAGCCATTCGCGCCAAGTACGATATGAAGGAGAAGGCGTTCAGCGAACGTGATGGAGAGACCATCGTCACGAAGTTCTACGCTGAGGACGTCGTTTCAGCTGGCGAGGGCTCTCCGCTGCATCAGGGACGCGCGGAGCTTCGTAAGCTCTATCAGATGCCTGAAGTCATCAACAGCAAGGTGCGAATCGTCTCATTCAACACCCATGTCAACGGCAACGCCGGGTGGGATTGGGCCGATTTCCACGTAACGCCCGGCGATGGAAAGACCGAACCGTTCACGTTCAAGATTCTCTTCCTGTGGGAGCGCATCAATGGTGAGTGGTGGTGCAAAGGTGACATGTACGTGTTGGACAAGTCTGCTCCGCCGGCGAATTGAAGTGGGGGCGGGCACGCGATGAATGCGGTGCAGGGATGTCACGCCATGGTGCTGATGTAACTTGGCTTGGTCCGGAAGTGCCGCCCGCTTCTGAGTCGCAAGAATACCCGCGATCCCCCGTTTATCGCCCACTATCGCCACCAAGCAGAACTTCTGACGTCAACATGGACGGTAAAATATTCGGGACATTTGGTAGGAGCCAAATGGAACAACAAGTGGTTCTGGTGCATTAAAGGAATTACTTAGGATTCGTGTCCCCTGCTGAGAGGACACGCGCATGACACCGCCCATTGAACGCGACGCGATCTACCGCGGACGTCTCTGGTAGCCTCTTATTCGGGCACCGTCAATGAACGTTTGCGGCGCAGTGTCGACGTGATGAATTTAGACTTGATGCCGAAAGCCCAGAAATCCCTCATGAGCATTCGGTACTGGAGCGCTTGCTTGTGAAAAGTCTGGCTGATGGCGGCTTTCACTTTCTTCTGCGTAACCCTAACGCCAGGCAAGCTCGTCGGGTCCCACGCCGCTCGCGGCAACAATTGGTCTGATGAATCGCGCGAAGGCGAAACTTCAGGACCTCTGGAATGCCTTATGGTTCCTTCCGGCCCTCATCGTTCTGGGATTCGCGGCGCTCGCGGTAGCGATGGTCGAAATTTCGGGTGTGGTATCGGATGAGGTGTTAGCGCATTTCCCGAGACTTTTTGGCGCAGATGCCGAGAGCTCAAGGGCGATGCTCGCAGCGATCGCGAGCTCTATTATCACGGTGGCGGGCGTGACTTTTTCCATCACTGTCCTGGTGATTTCGCAGGTCTCGAGCCAGTACACGCCGAGGATTCTCCGTAACTTTCTTCGCGATCGCCCGAGCCAGGTGGTTCTCGGCGTGTTGGTCGGCGCCTACGTTTACTGCCTGATGGTAATGAGGACGATCAGGGCCGAGCCGGACATCGTGCCGTCGCTTGCGGTTCTGCTGGGTATCGTGACCGGGGTAATTGCCGTCGGCTTCCTGGTCTATTTTCTTCACCATATTGCAAGCTCGCTCGAGGCTGGGACAATCATCGCGCGGATACGCCAGGAAACAGCGGAGGCGGTAGATCGGCTGTTTCCGGCTGAGTTGGGCACCGAGGCGGAGGAGGGGCCGGCATCGAATGCCGGGCAGCACTCACGGATGTGGAAGAGCATCGTGTCGAAGAAGACCGGTTATCTGCAACGCGTAGATTCGGAAGTCCTGCTCAAGGTAGCGTGTCAGAAGGAACTGCTCCTGCGGATCGAATGCTGCGTCGGTGATTTTGTGGCCGAAGGTGCGGCGCTCCTCTCGGTAGCGGACACAAATCCCGATGAGCGCCTGAGCGAAAGGGTTCGCGGCTGCTTCGTCATCGACACGCATCGGACGATCTACCAGGACGCCGCATTCGGGATCCGACAGCTCGTTGACATGGCGCTCAAGGCTTTATCGCCGGGGATCAACGACTCCACCACGGCGGTGACCTGCGTCGATCACCTCGGTGCGCTTCTCGCACGACTCGCCAGCCGCAGCATCCCGAGTCGGTGTCGGGCCGCAGAGGGCCAATTGCGTTTGATCGCACCACGACCGACGTTCGAGAGCTTCCTCGACGAAGCGTTCGAGGAGATTCGGCGGTTCGGGTCGAATAACGTCGTTGTACTCGCGCGGATGCTTCGCGCGCTCGAGACTATTGCGTCCGCGGCCCGATCGGCGGACCGGCTCGCGTTACTGAAAACGCACGCTGAGCGGGTTTTGTTGGTCGCGCGAACGCAGATTGCACTTGCGCAGGATCAATCGATTGTTGTTCAGGCCTGCGAGCGCGCCCTTCGAGCGATAGATGTCGCGAGTCGCTCAACGCTTACGCATCGCAACTTCGTGACTTGATCGGGACGCGTCTTCGATCTCGACGGGTGGTCGGAGGCGCGATCAGGGCCACACTCGCTGCGCAAACTTATCTTGCGCATCTGAAAAGACGATTTCGACACGACAATTTTGTTGTCGGCCGGCTGCCGTGGCATTCGTAGCGACCGGAAAGCGCTCGCCTCGACCGGTCTGCCTTTAAACTCGGTCAATTGCTGTCGGATGGCATCGGCTTCGGCCTGAGCGCTTTCGGCAGCCGAACGTTGCTTTTCCGCTCTGTTGGGTCAGTTACTGCGGTCCGACTCCCGCATCGAATGAAGCTGGCCTTCCTTACTCAAGCGTGGTAGCACAGGCACGTACTAGTGCCGTCGGAGCTCGCTTTCCCATCAGGACGCTGACGCGCTCTGCGCAACGATCTGGTGAGTCTGGCTTGAGTCCGCGAGCTTGAATACGAGAATGCTACGGCGCAGGATTTCTGCATTTTCCGCCATGTTTCGGGCGGACTGAGCCGCTTGCCGTGCCGCCTGCGCATTTTGCCGGCTCAAATCGTCGATCTGTGCCTACAGCGCGGTTCACGGCTTCCACGTCGGTCGACTGGACATGGCTCGCCACGGCAATTGCCTTGACGATGGTGGTCACCCGCTGGATACGCGTCGACGATATCATCCATCGTCGCACCGGCTTGATCGACCAGCTTGCCTCCCGAATCGACGCGCGTGACGCTCTCTGAGATGAGTTGACTGATCTCGTCGCGCGGCCTGGGCGGCGCGCTGAGCGAGACTGCGCACCTCTGCCGCGACGACGGCAAAGCCGCGGCCTTGCTCCCCGGCACGCGCCGCCTCGACGGCTGCGTTCAGCGCCAGCAGGTTGGTTTGAAACGCGATCCCCTCGATCACGCCGGTGATGTCCGCGATTCGGCCCGAGTAGCCTGCGGATGTCATTCATGGTCGTCACGGCCTGGGACACCACGTCCAGACCGCGTCCGGCAGACTGGGACGCCTCGACCGAAAGCCGATCGGCCTGAGCCGCGCTTTCGGCATTGCTTTTGACGGCCGCGGCAAGCTGCTCGGTCGATTGCAGCGTTCTCATCAAGGGCGAGCCTCTGCTGCTCAATGCGTCTATCGAGCTCTGCGTGTCCCTGGAGAATCCCGCGTGCCGCACTACCGATGGCCTGGGTCGTCTGCCGGATATCGCCCACGATCTGGGCGAGTTGCTCGGCCGTTCGGTTCGTATCGGTGCGCAGCTCCTCGAGCCTCCCCGCATAGCGCTCGCAGATCGGCTTCGAGAGATCGCCTTCCGCCATCGACCCCAGGGCCTGGGCAAAGCGATCGACGAACGATTCGACCGAAAACATCAGCTGGTTGAGACTATTGGCCATATCGAGCTGATAGCCGGCGAGTCCCTGGGTGCTGCAGCGCGCCTTGAAGTTGCCCCGATTGGCCTCCGTAACCAGCTCTTGCTGCTTTTCGCTGAAGTCATTGAGGAAGGTCAAAGTGCGGTTGACATCGTCCTTCAGGCGCGCGAACTCGCCGGAGGCCGTCACGACCACGCGACGGGAGAGCTCACCTTCGGCCACGGACTGCAGGACACCGCCCGTGTCGCGTATCGTACGCTTGAGCTCATCGCGCATGCCGGCCATGGCGCACGCAAGGCTTTCAGCACTGGCGCCCCGCATCGGCACCTCAACGTCGACGTTGCCTTGCGCAATGTCCCGTGCAACACGCGCCAGCGCCCGGGGCTCGTGGCCGACCGCCTCGATCTCGGCGCGCAGCTTCAACGCCATCCAGGTGAGCAGCAATGCCTCGAAAATCACATAGGCAGCGTGGACCAGCACGATGTGGACGCCGGTATTCAGGGCAAATACCCACACGCCGTGGCCGGCCCGCTGCAGAAAGTCGAACACCGCATGATGCGCCGCGATGACCCCTGCCGCGACGCACACGGGGATCCAGTCCCGATAGAAAAGGAGACATGACATCAGCACGAAGACCGCGAAGTGAGTCTCGATCATCCCGTGCGATTGATGAATCTGTAGCGCCGTCATCACCATCAATGCGGCGGCGATGGTGCATCTGGTCACCAGACTGCCGGGCAAGCTCAACGTCAACCATGCGCAAATCGCCACGGTGGGAACGCCGATCGTGAACGCCTCCCGCCAGGTTCCGTACCACGGGGCCAGCGCAAGTGCCACGCAAAACATGACGACAATGACCGCCAGCAGCAGTCGGTCACCGGCCTTGCGCAGCTCGAGCAGATACTGATTCGTGGATTGCATACAGGCTACTCAAACTTCGGTGTCTGCATCGCAGAAGCAACCCGATACATACATGGGTTGTGGGCGAAGCAACTTACCGCGGATCAGCTGATCGAGCACGGGTTCGACCAGGCCTTCGGAGGTCCCACACCACGCTGAACTACTGAAGGGACCGAAGTAGACGAGCGCACCCTGCGCATCAAATACGAGCGCGGCGGGCGCGATGCGCATCCACGGCAATCCCTGCGGCGGCGGGGAGCTGATGAACCGAACGCCCTTCGGAGCAAAGTTGACGCGCATCCTCTCCACATGTCGGGCAGTAAATCGGTTGCAGGAGCAGTTCTCCCGAATCACCGTAATCACAGTCGCCCGTGCGGCTGCTTTTGACGGTGGAGATTGCTGGCGGAACCACCCCTCGGCGGATCGCGCGCGCTCTTGGACATCGAATAGTGTCAATCGAGCCGTCTCGAAGCGGCGTTGGTCCTTGAACATGAAATGGCCAAGCCCGGCGCCCATTCCGAAAAGCCAGACCGGCAAGGCCAGCCAAGCGAGGCGCTCACGTAAGAGCATATGCGGTTGGCAGCGCTAGCGGGGCACGGGGATGCGTCACACTCACCTTTTTTTATGCTCAACAGTTGGAGTGAGACTGATACCTGACATCGATAACGGCCAGCCCCGGAAACACTGAACTGCGTGATCATCGAATTAGCGCAGTCCGTCACATTTTGCAGTCCACCTGATGGAGTGCAACCCGGTCTGCGGCAGCCTGCCCATCTGAACGCCGACGACCCTCGACGCGGGGTCTGCTCGCTTAAGGATCCTGACTCAAGTGAAATCTGGTACTCCGCAGCCACTTCCGGACCGTTTCGGTCGGACGAACTCGCGTCGAATCGCTCCCGCCCAGGGGGTCGGAAGGAGGCTGGTAATTAGCGATTGCGGAGCCAGACCTAATGAGAGAATATTCACGGGCTTACACACAACTTGTCGGGGCTCGGCGTCGACCCGATGCTCAACAGGCAAGGCTACGGCGCGCCGACTTTCCTCGCCATTGAGCGCGAACGTCCACGCACTCGCGACGATTGCAATCGCCGCCAAACCTGTCGCCCATTGAGGCAACTTCGACAGCTTCTTCCTGACGATACGCGTGGCTGCAATGGCTCCCAGCACCGTGCCAATCAAAAAGCCCGACACATGCGCGACGATGTCCGTCGTTGAAGCAGCAACGACCTCCGGTGGATCCATGCCAGACAATCCGCCCGTTCCCGTCAAGCCCAGCAAGAGCAAGCCAGCCACCAGTGGGCCCCAGCGCAACGCCCACCGCTGTGGCTGTTCATATCGAATGCGCCACGTATATGCCGTCATCAGGCCAAGCAGCGCGAACACCGTGGTCGACGCGCCAACGCTATGATGATTTGCAGGCCCCAGCAACGATTCGAGGAGGTTCGCAACGCCACTGCCCACTACAGCGAGCAGCCATGCGTTCCCCGGCCCGAGGTGTCTGCCCGCGAGGTACCCGAACCACATTCCCGCGCCGAGATTCCCTGCCAGATGTAAAAAGTCCCTGTGCAGGGTGAAAGCCGTCCAGGCTCGCCACCATTCGCCGGCCTGCACACGTCCCGAATCGATTGCGCCGACCTCGAACGCATCGGGCCGCCACATTCCCTTGGCTGCGGCATAGCCGACCAGCAGCAGGGCAAGCGCATACAGGATGGATCCCGTCAGCGCAGGTAGAAAGGGATGAAGCTTTAGTGGCGGCGGTGGAGCCGAAGCAGGCCGCTGTTCCGTTGCATATCGCGCCAGGTGCGCAACGGCCGCCGCTACGTACTGAGGGTCCGGGACCGCCAGGGCATAGTGCATTCCGTCGAAATCCACATGGCTTGGAATGCCTACGGCGGTGAGCACGAACGCAGCTTCTTCGCAATCGGACCTGCGGAATGAGCGAAATACTTCGAGTGTGGAAATCATGGCGCGGCGGAGTGCTGGGTGAGGGTTCGGTGCCATGATTTCAAGCAGGCGGATGCTGGACCCACCCCACGAATTGAATACAATCCGCTCGCCGCTCTAATTTAGGGGACGACCCATGGAACTCAGCAATCTGGAAACTCTTCCCGGCCGCACGACCGTACGTCATCTCGGCCTGGTGCAGGGCTCGACAGTGCGCAGCAAGCACGCCGGCAAGGATCTGCTCGCGGGTTTCAAGAACTTCGTCGGCGGCGAGTTGCGCGCCTACACGGAGTTGCTGACCGAATCGCGCCAGGAGGCGATAGATCGTATGGTGCAGCAGGCCAACGCGGTTGGTGCCAACGCAGTGGTCAATATCCGCTTCTCGACGTCCAATATCGCCTCCGGAGCTGCGGAAGTAATGGCCTACGGTACCGCGGTCGTCATCGAGTAGGCGCATGGAACTGCTGATCCAGTTTGGGTTCTTTCTCGCGCTGCTGGTGATCGGGCTGTTGTTCGGGAGTGCCGCCGAGCGGCGCCACTTCCGCCAGTTGGTGGAGGACGAGGCTGCACTTCAGCCGGTGATGGTCTTCAACGAGCGGCATGTGCCGGCTGGGCTGGAAGTACGTAAGGCGCAGCTGGTGATGGGCTCCGTGGTGATCGGCGAAGATTACTTCAAGCGCATTGCCGCGGGGTTGAAGAGCATATTCGGCGGTCGGCTGAGCGTCTACGAGTCACTCATGGATCGCGGCCGTCGCGAGGCCATAGTGCGCATGAAGCATGAGGCGCAGCAGCTGGGTGCGTCAATGATCTTCAACGTTCGCTTCGAAACCTGTTCGCTGTCCGAAGACTCCTCCGGCAGGAGGTCTGCTTTCTCGTCGGAATTCATCGCCTACGGCACTGCGCTGGTCGCCAAGACGCCGGCGTGAGCTACGAAAACCCGCAGGTTCCACACGAGGTTAATGTCGCTCGCGACAATCCGCTCCTGGAATTTCTGCGGCTCGCCGCGGGGCTCGCGCTCATCGTTGTCGTCATCAGCGCGCTGCTGTACTTCTGTGGCAGCTGGCTGTCGCGGCTGATTCCTTTCGAATGGGAGCGTAGCTGGGTCGGGGATAGCGTGCTTGGCGTCAGCTCAAGCGCGCAGCAACGCGAGCATCCGGAACTTGAAGCCTACTTACAGTCGCTATCCGATAGCCTCGCCGCGAAGATGGACCTGCCGGCCGGCATGCAGCCCCGCGTGCATTTGGTGGATCTGCCTGAACCTAACGCCTTCGCCAGCCTCGGCGGACAGATCGCTGTCACTCGTGGGCTGTATCAGCGCATGGACAGCGAGAACGCGCTGTCGCTGGTGCTCGCTCATGAGATCGCACATGTACGGGCGCGCGATCCGATCGGTGGGCTCGGAGGAAGCGCATCGGTATTGCTGGTGCTGGCAATGTTCAGCGGCGATGCCGCGAATCTCTCCTCTGCGTTCGCGGATGTCGTGCGTCGCGGCTATTCGCGCAGCGCGGAAGCGGCGGCGGACGACGCGGCAATCGCCGCACTGCGGGGCGTCTACGGCCATGCAGGCGGCGGCACATCAGTCTTCGAAGAGTTCGCGCTCTACCGCGAGCGGCAGCATTACGGGCAGGGGCCATCGCTGCTGTCGACGCATCCGCTGGACGAGGAACGCATTTCACGGCTGCGCGAAGCTGCGGACTGGAATCCGGTGACGCAGCCGCTGCAACCGCTTCGCATCGGGCAGGACGAAACCCAGCGGTAGGGTCTGAAGACTCATTGGCCAACGGGCCCGTGCACCAGTAAGGGTCGTCAGGGTATTGTCAGGCGTGCCATCTTAAGATCGGCCCGCAACAGATAGCTATGAAGAGAATCGTGGATGCGAATCGGCCTGTTTCTCGTCCTTCTTGCAGCATCCGGTATCTGCATCGCTGGACCAGCTGACTATGTCTTTACTCCAGATATAGAGCACGGGGAAACCGAGATCGACCTCGTAGCTGGCTGGGCAAGTGAGGCGGGCGGAGATTCTCGAGCGTTTGGAGCGGGCATCGGCCGTGGGTTTACGCCTTACTTTTTTTCCGAGCTGTTCTTGATCGAATCGGGCGATCCGCGAGAGTCCACCCGCCTGGAGGGGTTCGAATGGGAGAGCCGGGTGAGGTTGGGCGAATTTCGGAGTGTGTCCGTCGGTTTCGTAACGGAGCTCGAGATCCCACGCGACGCTGCTGACGCCAGAGAGCTCAAGTTCGGCGCCATGGTGCAACGCATGTTTGGGGCAACCCAGGCGAATCTGAATGTGCTCGTGGAACGCGCTTTTGGCGGCGACTCGATGCCAGGCGAAGAAAGAGAAACGGAACTGGGATATCAGTGGCAGCTTCGCCGGCATAGCAGCCCGATTTTATCGTGGGGACTTCAAGGATTCGGAGAAGTAGGCCCTTGGAACAGCTGGGACAACGGTGATTCACAGGAACATCTGATCGGCCCCGCCGTTTTTGGCCGGATTCCTATCGGTGAGGAGGCACTCAAGTTCAACGCCGGCTGGCTGGTTGGTGCGAGCGCAGAGTCTCCGGATCACACGCTGCGCCTGCAGGTTGAAATCGAATTGTAATCGGAAGCAATAGCGAACCCGTGCCGCTTACGGCGCAGGCCGTTGGCAGGCGCAATGCCCTCGGACGCGTCGAACCCACTTCCGGTGACCATGCAATGGATGAGGCTTCGATCATTAGCGTGTACGCTAACGCGCATGACATCCGACAGCACGCCGCGCTTCTCTCCGCAAGACGCAGTTCGCATTGCCCAGCAACACTTCGCGAAAACCGCAAGCGCACGCCCCCTGCCCAGCGAGCGTGATCAGAATTTCCTCCTCACCGATCGTGCAGGCGGCAAATGCGTTCTGAAAATTGCGCAAGCAGGCGAGGCGCGCGAGCTGCTCGAGCTCCAGAACGCCGCCCTCCAGCATCTCGCCGAGCGCATTCCGCACATCCGCCTGCAGCGGGTGCTCCGGAGTCTGGATGACAAGGACATCGTCATTGTCCGAGACGGCAACAACGCCGCCTTCCTCGTACGGCTGATGGGCTGGGTCGAAGGTGGCATGCTGGCGGATTTCGATGATCCTGGAGAGGCGATCTGGAGCTCCTTCGGGTCTGTGCTTGCCGAAGTCGACGCCACGCTGCAGAGCTTTGCTCACCCTGCGATGCACCGCGAGCTGCACTGGGACGTGAAGCTCGCCAATCGCGCGCTGGAACACGCGCATTTACTGCCACCCGAACGTCGCGCGCTGGTCGAGCACTTCATGGCCGTATGGCTCGCCATCGACTGGCGAACACTCCGCCAAGGGGTCATCCACAACGACGCGAACGATTACAACGTGCTGGTGGAAAACGGGCGCGTCGTGGGCCTTCTGGACTTCGGAGACATGGTTCATTCCGCGGTGGTGTGCGACCCGGCGATCGCTGTCGCATATGCGATGCTGGGTAAATCCGATCCCATTGCAGTCGCCGCATCGCTTGTTGCCGCCTACCATGCGCTCTTCCCCCTGACGCCTGGCGAAATCGACGCCGTACTCCCGCTGGCCACCGCACGTCTATGCATCAGCGTCTGCACCGCGGCATACAATGCGCGCGCGAAATCCGATGATCCCTATCAACAGATTTCCGCCGCACCCGCGTGGGATTTGCTGGGGAAGCTAGTGAAGGTTCCGATGCGTGAAATCCAGGAGAAAATCTGCTCGGCATGTTCTGGTAGCACCGATGACCAGCTGCTCGGCAAGCGCCGTAAGCTAGTCGGCGGTAGCGTGCGCCTGTCGTACACGAAGCCGGTGCATATCGTCCGCGGCGAAGGGCAATACCTCTACGACGCTGACGGAAGACAGTATCTCGACGCCTATAACAACGTGCCGCATGTGGGCCATTGCCACCCTCGCGTAGTCGACGCCGCGGCCACGCAGATGCGTACGCTCAACACCAACACGCGTTATCTCAACGAGCTGGTGACGAATTACGCCGAGCGGCTCATCGCCACGCTTCCGGCGCCTTTACGCGTTTGCTTCTTCGTGAATTCGGGCAGTGAGGCAAACGAGCTTGCCTTACGCCTGGCGCGGGCGCATACCGCGCGGCGCGATGTCATCGTTCTCGAGCAGGCCTATCACGGCAACACGACGACTCTCATCGACATCAGCCCGTACAAGCACAACGCGAGAGGTGGGCAGGGGGCGCCGGAATGGGTGCACGTGGGCCGGCTTCCAGATGTCTATCGTGGGCCCTACAAGCGATCCGATCCCGATGCGGGAAATACATTCGCAGGTTCGGTCGCGACGATTCTCGAGCGCATGAATGATTCTGCCGGGCCGGCGGCGTTCATCGCGGAATCCTGGCCCAGCGTGGGTGGGCAGCTCCAATTGCCGCAGGGTTATCTGCCCGCGGTGTACGAACACGTGCGGGCCGCCGGCGGCGTGTGTATTGCCGATGAAGTCCAGACCGGGTTCGGCCGACTCGGCAAGTGGTTCTGGGGCTTCGAAACCTATGGGGTCGTGCCTGACATCGTCGTGATGGGCAAGCCGATGGGAAACGGGCATCCGATCGGCGCCGTCGTCACGACGCCCGAAATTGCCGCTTCGTTTGACAACGGGCTCGAATTCTTCAGCACTTTTGGCGGCAATACGGTCTCTTGCGCGGTAGGTCTGGCGGTGCTGGATGTGATTCGGGATGAGGAACTGCAGCGGCACGCCGCGACTTCAGGCGATCGCCTGCTGGCCGGGCTGAGCCGGCTGAAGGAGAAGCACGCTTTGATCGGTGATGTGCGGGGGTCCGGCCTGTTCCTGGGCGTCGAATTCGTGCGCAACCGTGACACGCTCGAGCCCGCCACGGGGGAGACCGCTGCAATCGTCAACGCCTTGCGTGACCGCGCGATACTCACCGGAACGGAAGGCGAGTTCAACAATGTGCTGAAGATTCGGCCGCCGATGCCATTCAACGCGAACGACGGGGATCTTTTCCTGCGGAACCTCGATGAGATTCTGAATGGCAATTAGCGCGTGGCCAAGAGCATAGGTGACAGCACATGTCGGCGAATTTATTGGATGTCTTTCCGCTCGAAGGCGGCTGCGACTGCCGACTGGTCCGCTATCGGATGGTCAAACCACCGCTGTTGGTCCACTGCTGTCATTGTCGCTGGTGCCAGCGCGAGAGCGGCGCGTCGTTTGCCCTGAATGCCCTGATCGAGGCGGAGTACGTGGCTCATTTGGGCGCGGAGCCGGAGATCATCGATACGCCGTCGGCCAGCGGCAGAGGGCAGAAAATCGCACGGTGTCCAAAATGCAAAGTGGTGGTATGGAGCAACTACGCAAGTGCGGGCCCGGTCATCAGGTTCGTGCGCGTCGGCACGCTCGACGCGCCGGATTACCTGCCGCCCGACGTCCACATCTTTACGTCATCCAAGCAGTCGTGGGTTCAACTTTCGGAGGGCATCCCAGCTGTCGCTGCATTCTACGATCGTGAAGCATTGTGGCCGCCAGAGAGTCTCGCTCGCCGTCTCTTGGTCGTGCCGCAGATTGAAAAGTATCAAGCGTCACTTGGCACCGACAGGAGATGAGAATGTCGAGAGGTTCGACTTTGCGCCTCACTCTATTCTGCGCACTGATTCTCTTCAGCGGCTGCAGCAACGACGCCCCCAACGGTCGTAAAACTCCGCTTGTTGACCCGAAATTCCTCAATCTCGCCATCTGGAGCGCCTACCTCCCGCCCGATACCGTCGCAAACTTCGAGAAGGAGACGGGCATCACCGTCTCGGTGACGAACTATGCGAGCAATGAGGAGCTCGAGGGCAAGCTCGCACCCGGCCAATCCGGCTACGACGTGGTCGTCCCATCGGCTTCCTTCTATCAGCGCCAGATCAAGGCCGGCTTCTACCGCAAGCTCGACAAATCGAAGCTGACGAATCTTGCCAACATGGATCCGCAGATCCTGGAGCGCATGGCGATCCACGACCCCGGCAATGAGCACGCGTTGCTGCTCGCATGGGGTACCTATGGCATCGGCTACAACGTCGACAAGGTGAAGGCGGCGGCGCCCGATGCGCTGCTCGACAGTCTGCATCTGGTATTCGATCCTGCATACGCGAAGCAGTTGAAGAAGTGCGGCATCGCCATGCTCGAATCCAGCACGGAGATGTTTGATCTGGCCCTGCAGGCGATCGGCCGAGATCCCAATACCGCGGATCCTGCAGACCTAGAGGCGGCGGGTGCGGCGCTCATGAAGATCAGGCCGTACATCCGCTACGTGCAGACGAGCAAGATCATTGCGGACCTCGCCAACGGCGAAATCTGCGTCGCCATCGGCTACATCGGCGACTTCCTCCAGGCGCGCGATCGGGCGGCCGAGAGTCACACGGGGCAGAAGATCAGCTACTTCATCCCCAGGGAGGGCTCCATCCTGTGGTTCGACAGCTACCTCATTCCCATGGATGCGCCTCATCCCGACAGCGCCCACGCATTCCTCGACTACATGCTGAGACCTGAGGTCACGGCTGCTGTGAGCAACTTCAGCCACTATGCCAATGGCAACCTCAAGGCGACGGCGCTGGTCGACGAATCCGTGCGCAATGAGCCGGGCGTCTACCCGCCGCCTGAAGTGATGGCGCGACTCGTGCCCACCGTCGCCGATAGCGAAGAGAGTCTGCGCCTGATGACGCGGCTCTGGACCCGGTTCCTGACCGGTACTTGAATGCCGACTGCCGTTCTATTTGATCTGTTGACGGCGCTGCTGGATTCCCGTTCGTTGTGGAATGCAGCAGCCGGATCCGAAGCTGGCGGACTCGCCTGGCGCGCCCAGTATCTGCACTTGACCTATGGTTGTGGCGCATATCGCCCCTACGAGGCGCTGGTACGGGAAGCGGCGCGCGTCGCAGGTGTGAGCGACCTGGCGGTGGAGCGCCTTGAGAGCCGGTGGGATTCTCTTGAGCCGTGGCGTGATGCCAGCGCGGCACTGGAGAAATTGAAAGGGCATGTGAAGCTTGGGATCGTCACGAATTGCTCAATCGAGCTTGGGCGACGGGCTGCCGCACGGCTGAACGTCGCTTGGGACGTCATCGTGACTGCGGAGGAGGCGGGGTTCTACAAGCCTGACCCAGTACCGTATCAATTGGCGCTGGCGCGACTCGACGTTCGGCCCGAGCAGGCGGTTTTCGTTGCAGGCTCGGGGTACGATCTCTTCGGCACGCATCGCGTGGGGCTGCGTACCTATTGGCACAACAGGCTTGCGTTGGCTCGGCCAGAAGATGCTCGGTCACCCGATTACGCATCCTCTTCGCTAGAAGATCTTTCGCGCTGGGTATTCCAGCAGTGATCAAGGCGCCCGATACACCCATTCCCCGGCAACCATCGTGGCCAGCACCTTGGTCTGCCGCATCTGCTCCGCGGACACTGTCAGCACGTCGCGGTCGACCAGCGCGAAATCCGCAGCTTTGCCCGGCTCGATCGAGCCGATGGCGGCCTCCTGCTTCATGACGCGGGCGGCATTGATCGTGTAGGCGTACAGCATCGATTCTCGCGGCATCGTCCTGACTGGCGTCGAGCGCCTCTCCGGTTTCGCCTTTGCGAGTCTCGGCCTGATAGATTGCCTTTGAACACCTCAGGGGTCGACACCGGCCAGTCGCTGGCTCCGGCGATCACCGTCCCGGCTTCCAACATCGAACGAGCCGGGTACTGCCACGGAAAGATGTCCGCAGCGACGTAGGGTTTGATGAGATCGACGGCGTCGAATCCATACGCCGCCCACAGGAGCTGATACGAGGCCAGCACACCGAGCTGTTTGAACCGGCCAGTATCGTCCGGCCGGACGAATTGCAGGTGCGTGATGCTTGCCGGCAGGCCGCTGTTGCCGTTGGCCTTGCGCATGGCGTCATATCCATTCAGCGCCTCGTGCACTGCGAGGTCACCAATGGCATGCGTGTGAACGAACATGCCGAGCTTGTCGGCATCGATGCACAGCTTCGCAAAGTTCTCGGGCTTGAAGAGCAGGTCGCCTTTCTTGCCGGTGTTGCTGTAAGGCTCGGTCATCGCGGCGCTTTGCGACGGGTACTCCACAACGCCGTCCGCGAACACCTTCACCCCCGGAATCGTCAGATTGGGGATGTTGCCGAACTTTTCGCGCAGCGCGAGCGCGTTCTTGAATGAGTTCGGATCGTCTGGCTTGACCTGCGGAAGCGCCGCGACGTGCGCAGTCAGGCCGCCTGCCGCCGCAAGATCGCGATAGGCGGTGAGCGTCGATGCATCGACCAAGGGATCGAGCCATGCGGTGATGCCGATACTGTGCAGGTACTCGACTGCCGCGCGCGCGCCCGCGAGGCTCTTGCGTCGCATCGGGAGGAGGGATCTGCTTTTCAATGATATCCAGTCCCTCATCGACGCCAAACCCGTTCGGCGTGAGGTCCATGTTCGACGCCATAGTACTTGCGCTTTTCCTCCGGCAGCTTCGTGATGAACGCCTTGGTCAAACCTGCGCGCTTACGCAGCGCCGCGTTCGACCAGCCCGTGTGCCCGTCCATACCGCGCAGGAACACGGTTGAGTGGCATACGCCCCGCTGTTGAATCGCTCGTTCAAGGCAGCGTTCTGCGACCACATGCCCAAGGGAACTCCGGTGACGTACGACCACGTCACCACTCATCCCGCGGCCGCTTTGCTTGGCTTCGGCGACGAATTTCTCGAGAGCATCGATGTCGGCAATCTCGTTCTTGGCGTCGGCCGAAAGCAGACCGATGCCGCCGTACACGGCGTGCACATGGCTGTCGATCAGCCCGGGCAGGAGCATCTTGCCGCCGAGATCAGTCACTGCTGCATCGCCGGCCACACTTGCAGCCACATCATGACGGCTGCCGACAGCGACTATCTTGCCATCGCGCACCGACACGGCCTCTGCGTAGGGCTGCTGAGCATTGGAGGTGAATATGTGGCCGTTCACCAGGATCTGGTCCTTGGCAAATGCCGCGCCCAGCGGCAGAAATACCACGGCCAGAAAGCAGATGAAGGCACGGTTCAAACGGATGCTTGCGCTCATTGGGAATCTCGCTGCAGTGTTGCCGGACGATGTTTGGGTCATTGCCGCCACCCAAGCGTAATGCCGTAGGTGCGTGGTCTCAGGGAACCATTCGTCCAGTCCTGCGGGTCGTAATAGTCACCGGCGAACAGATTGAGCGCGGGCGCCTTGTCGGTCAGATTCTGCACGAACAACGACAAGTCGAAGTCGTCGAGTCGCGCACCCACCCGCAGGTTCACGATGCTGTATGCCGGAATGGGCAGCAGGCGCGGATCATAGAGCGGTGAATTCGGATCGAGATTCGCGACACGGCGCCAACGCGAGGTGCGCGTGAAATCCGCGCGCACATAGCCCTCCGTCCGATCCGAGATCGGTGCCGAATAAGTGCCGGAAAATGACAAAGTCGACGGCGCGCCTGCATCGGGAATGCCCGCGCCCTTGGAGAAGATCTTCTCGCCGCCGGGGGAGAGCGCATCGCGATCGAACTTGGGATCGTTGTAGCCGTAGGCGCCCTCGAGATCGAGATGTTCCGTGACCCTGAGCTGGAAGGCGAAATCGACGCCGCGCGAGGTCGCATCGGCCAGGTTGTCCACGAAATTGTAGGCACAACTCGGCAGGCTCACGTTCGCCTGGATGTTCTTCCACTTCACCTCGTAGATGCTGCCATCGAGAACCAGGCGGCCGCCGAACAGCCGGTTCTTGGAACCGATCTCGTAGCTCCAGACCGAATCGGACTTGTAGGTTTCGGGCTGCACCGGATTGCCGTTCTCATCCACGTAGCCGTTGGTGATCAGGTCGCCGTCGCAGATCGACGGCACGCGCAGGGAGGCGCCCGCCGGGCGGAATCCCTTGGATGCGGTGGCGTAGAACAGGTTTGCATCGTTCAGCTGATAGGCCAGGCCAAATTTCGGCGTCGTCGCGGATTCACTCGAATGTGTCGAGGAAAGTGGATACACCGGCGCGCTGGCGCCTTCGCCCAGTACGCACGGCGCCCCGGCGCAGGGAAAGCCGAACGGCGCGTTGGCGTTGTTCTCGGGTCCGAGGTAGGCCGCATTGAAATCGAGCTTGTTGCGCGATACGCGGACGCCGGCCGTGAGCTTCAATTGCTCGGTAATCTTGAAATCGGCCTGCGCGAACCCCGCGAGCTGCTCTTCGACCATTTTCCACTGGCCGAGGAAAGTCACGGCATTTGGCAGCAGATTGTCGCCGAAGAAATTCTGCAGTGCCGTCGAGCCCGGCCCGAACGGATCGCCGCCATTCACACCGTAGTAGCCGAAGCCGAACCCGGTCGGGTAGAAGCCCACCCAGTTGGCGTCCTGCATGAAGTTGTTGCTGATCGGCTGATTGGCCGTCTGCCGGTTGTGCGAATAGAACCCGCCGGCCAGCCAGGTCAGCCGTGCGGCATCATCATTCGACTGGATGCGAAATTCCTGGACGAAGTTGCCTTGTCCGTTGTTGTAGCGGGACATGCTCTTCCACCCATCCGGGACGTACGTGCCGGTGGACGTGACGCCATCCGCTTCGACGAAGAACTGCGGCGAATAAAAGGATGCGTAGCCCTTCGTGTAGTCGTACCACTGCCCGGCGGTGCGGTCGAAGTACGACGTGTTCGACACCAGCGTCATGGCGTTCAGCTCCCAGTTGATGGCGACCGCCGACAGCGTGAATTTGTCGTCTCCTGAGGCGTTGTTGGGGACGTCCATGTCGTTGAGCGTGGTGATGGTGGTGGGGTCATTCGGGGCGATGAACACAGCCCCCGGCGCGCCCTTGAAAAAGTACTGGCGGGAATAATTGCGGTCGCCCACATCAGAGGTCGCGAGATCGAACTCGGCGCCGAGGCCGGCGCCGTCGTTGACATGGTGCTTCTGATAGAACACCGAGGGCGTAATAGTGAGGGCATCGTTGACCGCGAACTTGAGCGCTCCGCGGAAGGCGAGCGTCCGGTTCCAGTTCACGTCCTTCTTGAACGTGTCCGTCCGGGTGAAGTCAACTGAATCTCCGTACGCTGCGCCGCTCGGGTCCAGAATATCGTACGTGCCGCCAACGGCATCGATGTAGCCGCCCTCGCGGCGATAGTAGGCACTGAGTCGGAAGCCCAGGCGGTCCGCGACGATCGGGGCGCCGAATGCAAGGCCTGCTTCATAGCTCGGGTCGCCATGCTTGAGGGTTGCAAGCTCCGCGCGTGTCGAGATGGACGTGTCCGACAGGCTCGGCTCCGTCTGAATGAACCGAACGGTCCCGCCTTCGGAGCCTGCGCCGAAAAGCGTGCCTTGCGGCCCTCGCAGCACTTCGACGCGTTCCACGTCGAAGAGGCCTGGAAACGCGTTGGCGGAGCCGAATCCGAGGTTGCGCACCTGGATCGGCGTGTCGTCGATATACACACCCGTCGTGCCGGACCCGGCATCGGATGAGATACCCCGGATCGCAATCTGATTCGCGCCCGTGGCCGATTGGCGCGTCAGGTTCAGCCCGGGCGTGAGCCTGATGAGGTCATCGAACTGCTTGACGCCGCGCGAGGTCATTTCTTCCGCACCGATGCTGCTGACGCTGATGGCGACCTTGGACAGCGGTTCGGCGCGACGCGTGGCCGTCACGGTAACTTCTTGAATCTCCGTGACCGCGGGCTCTTCATTCGCGGTCTGTGCATGAAGGCTGGGGGCGGCCACTAAGCCGGCGAGCACCATGAGACCGTGCGCCACGTTGGCGCGGGCCGCGCGCAGCCCCGAGCGGCGCCGAGATTCGACGAACCACGAAATCATTTAGAGAACCCCCTCATCGGCGGGCTGTGCCGTCGTCTGCGTAGCGTCCCGAGACTGTGTTTCCCCCAAGCCATATATGCAGACATGCGCGTTGGCCGTCAAGGGAGCTAGCAAAGAACACCACGCCCCGAACGCCACGGCGCTCATCATCGAGAGCCGATGAAACAGCGTCGGCCATGCCGCCGATACAATGGCTTCGTCGCTACTGCGGGGTCAAATGCCAGAAATTCCTGAGTCGCCATGCGGCGCGACGTCCGTTTCCGCAGCCGATGCGGGTGTCAGGCCGGCATCGGTGCCCTGGATCTGCACCATCTGGGAGCACATCAAAGGTCACAAAGTCGAGCAGTGGCCGGCTCCCTTACCTGCCGGTCGCGGCACAAGCATGGCTTCCCGCCATAATGCAAGGCGGTTGGCGCTGCCGATGTCGAATGCCGCGGGCGTCGGCGACTATGCCCGCTCCAATGGCAACACCTGGGAAGTGGTGCAGGCCGCGCATGCGATGCGCAATGGCGCCTATCGTTCCAATAGCCTCAGTGCCGAGAGAAAAAATCGCTTGTTGCCTGGCGTGGCCTGTCGCCTATAGGCTTGTGCCATTGTCGGGGAGCAAGAGATGACACGATCGAGCATAGCGAAGGCAATCCAGATCGCCCTGTACGGCCTTACGACTCCCTTCGGTCTGGTGGTCGCGCAGGAACAGACTGCGTCGGACTCCTCCGCGCAGAGCGAGCTCCAGGAGGTTGTCGTCTCGGCCAGGAAGTTCCGGCCCAAGGATCAGACCAGCGCCAGTGGGCTGAGGCTCGATCTCATTGATACCCCACAGTCGATCTCCGTGATCTCGCAGGAAATGATGGACCTCGCTGGCGTGCGCAGCGCCTACGAGGCCGTGGACATGGTGCCAGGCGTGCACCGCGAGGGTACGGGGTTCGGCTCCGAGTTCCTCCTGGTTCGCGGGCAGGAATTGGTGAATCCGCGCATTAATGGCATAAACGCCTATTCGGCATCGTATCTGGACAGCTATGCGACCGAGCGGCTGGAGATCGTGCGCGGGCCGGCCACGGTCCTCTACGGCGTGACGGCCTCGTTCGGCGGTGAGATCAATCAGGTGCTCAAGTCGCCCTCGGCTACGTTTGGGGGCGACATCGGGATTGAAGCAGGAGACTTCGACCGGAAGAGATTCGAAGCGGACATGACCGGCGCGATACCGGGCACTGATGGCAAGCTCAAGGTTCGCGCGCTCGGCTCCTATTCGGATGCAGGCATGTTTCAGGACCTGGTCCAGGGGACCAACAATATCGACAAGTTGGCGTTGCTGGCCGTAGCCTACGATTTCACGGACTCCACGTCGGTCAGTGTCCACGCCTACCGGCAGGAGCGCGACCTGGATGCCTTTGATGGCTGCACGCTCGTGGAAGACGAGAACAAGGTCTTGTCGATCCCGCGCTCCATCCCCTTCGATCGCTACTACTGCAACGATCCGCGGCAGTCGCATGCACTGCTGCAGAATGATTTCGCGATCGCTTCGCTGTCCCACACCCTCGCGAACGAATGGCGTATCGAGGCGAAGGTCGCGAAGTCGCGCACGGAGCGCAACCTGGACTACGTCTATGGATTCGGCCCGGCCGGTGCGGACGTCGAAGGCAGCCTTTATCTGCCCGAGGGGGAGATTTATTTTCTGAGCTACGCCGAGCTCACCGAGGATGAAGCTTTCACCAGCAACCTGAGCCTCGGTGGCGAATTTGACCTCGCCGGTCGCACGCACGAATTTCTGGCGGCACTCGAGTATCAGTCCGGAGACCTGCACACCACAAACTACCTGAGCACCAGCCTCGGCTATCTCGACCTGCTGAATGACGGAGGCAGGGGCGTGCTCTCGGATGGCTCACCAATACCCGCGCTGCCGCCGCTGGAGCTCGCGGGCATCCAGAACAGCGATGTTGACCAGCTGCGCGGCAGCGTGCAGATGCTCCTGAACCCCACGGACCGCTTGCAGATTCTCGCCGGGGCGCTCATCCAGCGTACCGAGCAGGTTGACCGGAATGACCTGGCAGATCCTGAGGACACCGATACTCGTGCGGCGCTTACGCAGACGGACTGGGTCGGTCGCCTGGGCCTCACCTACGCGCTGCTAGAGCGCGGCGACGGCGGCCTGTCCGCCGCGAAGGTGTATTACAGCTATTCCGAGGGCTTCGAGCCGAACGTCGGCATCTTCGACGAGGATGGCCGCGCGCTCACCGACGCTCAGGACATGACCTCGCACGAGATCGGGCTCAAGACCGAATGGCTCGGCGGCGCCGTGGGGTCATCGCTCGCAATCTACGATGCCGAGCTCACCAACGTTCCCAGCACCACCTTCGGTGAGATCGGCGAGAGCGGTTCGTTCTCGCAGGTGCTGGACGGCAAGCGCAATTACCGTGGCGTGGAATTCGAGGCGGTCGGTGAGATCGTGACGGGGTGGAACGTCGCGCTCTCGTACGCTTACACCAAGACCAAGATCTTTTCCCCGCTCATCCCGCAGCGGCTCGCGATCGCGAACGTGCCCAAAAATCAGGTTGGCCTCTTCACCTCCTACGAGTTCGTGACAGGGCCTCTCGATGGGCTGTTGCTGGGTGTGGGCGTCGTTCATCGGGCCGACGCTCCCCTGGTCGACAACGCCAATGCGATCTTCGAGGGAGACTACGATCCGACGGATCAGGTCCTCGACACCACGACAAGGGTGGATTTCAACGCCTCCTATTCGATATCGCAGGGTGCGCTCGAGGGACTCGAGGTTTTCGCGCACGTCCGCAATGCATTCAATGAGAAGGAATACTTCTCGCTGAGCGGACACCCGGGGTTCACGAATACGCTCGGCGCGCCGCGGCAGGTCACGTTCGGCCTGAGACATACCTTTGGCAAATGAGCGGGTTGGCGGGTACGCCGGGGCAGGCTGATTCCGCAAATCCAGCGGTCTTGAAGGCTGACCTCACGGCAGTGAGCCAACTGCTCGCTGTGGGGGATGCGGAGACGGCGATCGCGCGCTGCCGCTCATTGCTAGCCGCTAATCCCGACAGCGCCGATGTCCTGCGCTATCTCGGGCTCGGGTATCTGCGACAACAGCGTTTCGCCGAGGCCGAGCAGTGCCTCGAGCAGGCGCTCGCCCAAACAGGCAATTCCGCGAACCTGCTGAATGATCTGGGCATCGCGAAGATGAGGCAAGGAAATCGAGAGGCAGCGCTGCACCTTTTCTTTCGCGCGCTCGAGCTCGATCCCCGGCATTGCGATGCGCTGGGCAACGTCGCCACCGCACTCACGCTTATCAAGCAGTTCGAACGCGCACAGCCCTATCTGGAGCAGCTGATTGCCTTGCAACCGTTCTCGGGTATCGCTCATGCGAAGGCGGCCAACAACAGCCTCGCGATCGGCAATACGGATGCCGGCCTTTATCTTGCACGCAAGGCGGTGCGATACGCGCCGCAGCTGCCTGAGGCACGCCTATCGCTGGCCAGCGTGCTGGAGACGGTCGGACGCTTCAAGCAGGCGAAGTTCCAGTATCTGGTCACGCTGCGCATCAAACCACGCCAGCCTGTGGCGCTCGCCAAGCTGCTGTCCCTCAGGAAGACCTCGGTGGAAGACCGCCATGTGCAGGCCGTCGAGGCACTGCTCGATGACACATCGACGCGCAGCACGGATCGCGCGCAGCTGCATCTCGCGCTCGCGCGATACCACGACAACCGAGGCCACTACGACGAGGCTTTCAGGCACGTGGCGAGAGGCAATGCAATTGGCTGGGATAAGCGAGAGTTCGACAGCGATGCGCAAGCGCTTGCGGTCGATGACCTCAGGCAGACGATCACTGCGGACCTCGTGCGCAGCCTTTCACAGCATGGAGCACGCAGCGCAAGGCCGATCTTCATCGTAGGGATGCCGCGCTCTGGCACGACTCTCGCGGAGCAGATACTCGCGAGCCATTCTCAGGTTGAGGCTGGAGGGGAACTGCCGATGATCGCGGGGCTGGCGCTCGAGGTCGGTCGCAGCGGCGAGCCCTATCCGGCGGGAATGAAGCGGCTGGGCGCCGCAGCTGTTGCGGCACTGAGCAAGCGCTATCTCGACCGGCTCGATGGGATCTCTCGAGATGCCGCCCACGTCACCGACAAGATGCCGTTCAACTTCATGCATCTCGGGCTGATCGCGGCGCTCTTTCCGCAGGCGCGCATCATTCATTGCCGGCGTGACCCGCTGGACAACTGCGTATCGTGTTTCTTCACGAGCTTCAACGACAGTTTGTCATTTTCGAGCGAACTTTGTGCACTGGGAAAGTACTACGTAGATTACCGACGCATGATGGATCATTGGCGCGCAGTGCTTCCTGCGACCACCGTGCTTGAGATCGACTACGAGCGCCTCGTGAGCCACACCGAGGAAACAGTGCGCGGGATGCTCGAGCATTGCGCGCTGCCCTGGGAGCCGGCGTGCCTGGAGTTCCATCAGACAGAGCGGGGCATACGCACGCCAAGTCGATGGCAAGTGCGTCAACCCATCTATCCGCAGTCGGTCGGGCGCTGGCGCAACTACGAGCAGCACCTCCAGCCGCTGTGCGACGCACTGGCGCCTGTGTTAAGGGCATGAGTTGCTCATGAGCGACGGCACACAATCCACCCAGAGATCATTAATGCAGGCGATCACCGCGAATCCTCGCGATCTTCAGGCGTATTGCGAGCTCGCGCGTGTCTACGAGGCTGGCGGTGAGCCGGGCAGAGCCGAGAAGACCCTGTTGCGCGCTATCGAGATCGATCCGCTGGCGCAGACGCTCTGGCGGCAGCTCGGGACGCTACGCAGCAAACTACAGAGTCTGCGAGGAGCGGTCGACGCTTTCGAGCGGGCTTGCGCGCTTGATCAGCAAGACGTGGCGTGCCGTATCGGCTACGCCTGGGCGCTGATGGCAGACCAGGACATCAGTGCAGCGAGTGCGGTATGCAATTCTGTCTTGGAAACGTCTCCCGACCAGCCGGATGCGCATCTGATTGCAGGCCACATCCACAACATCATGGGGCGTTCCGCAGCCGCGGCAGACTCCTACCGTCGCGCATTGCAGATTGATCCAAGGCGAACGGATGCGATGTATCACCTCGTCGATCTCGCACCGCCGCCGCTTTCTGATGAGCTGGCCAGGACCTTGCAGGGATTACGCGAGGATTTCTCGCTTGCGGCGCGGGATCGCGCCAACGTGAGTTTCTCGCTGGCTCGTATCCATGAACACGCGGGGCACGTGGAGAACGCGATGGCACATTACCAGGTGGCCAACGCGGCCGCCGCAGGGGTGATGAAGCAGCTGGGCATCGCGTACGATCCCAAGCGCATGGAGGCGGAAACGGCGCGCAAGATGGAGCTGTTCGCTCCTGCTGCCTTCGCTGAAGAGCTTGCGCCACTCAGCCTCGACATCAAGCTGCTGTTCATCGTAGGGATGCCGCGATCCGGTACCACCTTGGTGGAAAGGATTCTGGGCAGTCACCGGCAGGTGGCTGCTGGAGGCGAGCTCACTTTCATGCAGGACTGTCTTACGAAGCTGCTCGCATCACGGCAGTCGGCCGGCAGGCACGGAAGCATCGATCTGACGAATGAGGCGGATCGGACTCTGCTCCTCGAGCTGCGGGAGTACTACCTCGACCGGCTCTTCGAGCGGGGTCTCGATGGGGAATACGTCACCGACAAGCTCCCCGCGAATTTTTCTGCGCTGGGCCTGATCCGGCTGCTGTTTCCGCAAGCGCGCATCGTTCACTGCATCCGCGACCCCGTAGCAGTCTGCTGGTCGCTGTACATAGCGCATTTCGGCGTACACGTGCCTTACAACGCCACCCTGGACGGCCTGGTGCATTATCATGGGAATGTCTACCGGAGGTGGATGAACCATTGGCAAGGCTTGCTCGCCGACCGCATCATCGAGGTGCGTTACGAGCAGCTCGTCTCCGCTCCAGACAGGGAGATCCGTAGCCTGGTCGCGCGCTGCGGTCTTGCGTGGGACGATGCGTGCCTCGGATTCCATCGCGATGAGCATCCGGTGTTCACCGCCAACATGAGGCACGCCCGCCAGCCGGTCTTCACAGGTTCAGTTGACCGGTGGCGGAAATTTGCTGACTACCTGAAGCCGCTGACCGAGCGGCTCGCACGAGGAGAAGAAGGAAAATGAACACCCATCGACGCATATCCTTTCACCTGTCGGCAGTCGCGCTTGCAGTGCTTCTGACAGAGTTGCCTCGAATTGCGCATGCGGTGGATCCGCCGTCACCGCCCCAGTACGGAATCGCCGTGAAGGAGCTGAAAATCCGGCTGCCGGATGGCGTGCATCTGGCCGCTGACCTGCACATGCCGACGGGTACGTCCGCAAGCGACCGGTTTCCGGTACTGCTCGAATACCTTCCTTACCGCAAGGACGAATCGAAGGCGAGCAGCTACTCGCTGTACTCATACTTCGTGCAGCGTGGCTACGTCGTCGCGCGCGTCGATATTCGCGGTACGGGCAATAGCGAGGGGCATCTCATCCCCTACGAGTATTCGGATCGCGAGCACGAGGACGGTGAGGCTGTGATTGCCTGGTTGGCCGGGCAGAAGTGGTCCAACGGCAACGTCGGCATGTTCGGCATCTCTTGGGGTGGCTTCAATTCCATTCAGATGGCGATGCGTAACCCGCCGGCGCTGAAGGCGATCATTGCCATCGATGCCACGGAGGATCTGTACCAGGACGACGTCCACTACATGGACGGCATCATGCACCTCGATTCATGGGAGATGAGCATGGATCTCGCCGCGCGGCCGGGCGCGCCGGATTTCGTGATCGACGACGCCTACTTCCGCGACCGCTTCGATGCGGAGCCGTGGATGCTCACCTACAAGAAACAGCAGCGGGACGGCGAGTTCTGGGACCGCGCCTCACTCAAGGGCCGCTACGAACGCATGAAGATTCCGACCTTCCACATCGGTGGTTGGTACGACGGCTATCGCGACAGCCTGCCGCGCATGCTGGAGAACGTGAAAGCCCCGGTGAAAGCGATGATCGGTCCGTGGTCGCACTCTTTGCCCAATCACGCTCATCCGCTGCCGGGCATGGAATGGCGGCACGAGGCCGTGCGCTGGTTCGACCAGTGGTTGAAGGGCCGCAATACCGGAATCATGGAGGAGCCGCGGTTGGCAGTTTACGTGCGCAACTGGCATCCGCCCGGCCCGACTCTCGAGCAGGTGCCGGGACACTGGCGATGGGAGGATGGATGGCCGATTCAGCGCATCAAGGAACGCGCGTTCTACGCGCAGCCGAACCACACGCTATCCCCCTCGAAGAGCGGTGAGACCGTCCATCAACTTAGATACGTGCCGACCATCGGCATCGAAGCCGGTGGACCAGTGATGTGGTGGGGTGACGCTGCGCACGACCAACGTCCCACAGACGCGTTCAGCCTCGTGTACGACTCCGACCCAATGATCGAGGAGACGGAGATCCTCGGATTGCCGAAAGCTCTACTCAACGTAGCCGCAGATGCGCTGCACGCGAACTGGTTCGTGCGCGTTTCCGATATCGCGCCAGATGGCACGGTGACTCAGGTTGCTGGAGCCGGCTTCAACGGCACGCATCGTAAATCGGCGCGTGACCCACAGGCGCTCGAGCCCGGCACGTTCTTCCCGCTGGAGATCGAGATGCATTTCACTTCCTGGGTCTTTCCGAAGGGCCATCGCATCCGATTCGCGGTGAACAATGCGCAATGGCCGATGTTGTGGCCGACGAAGTACCCGATGACCACTTCGATGAAGATCGGCGGTAAGGATGGCGCGCACGTGCTGCTGCCGGTGGTGCCGCCGGGCGAGAGGCCGACGCCGAAATTCCTGCCGCCAGCGGAAGATCCGAAGATGCCTGGCTTCGAAACGGTGGATCACGGCACGAGCTCAGGTTATGGCGAGATCACGACCGTCGACCGCAATCCGCAGACGGGCGAGGTGAAGGTGTTGGCCACGAACTCAGGACAGCAGCGCTTCCCCTGGGGAGCGCAAAGCTACCGCGAGACTATCGAGCACCGCACCTCGGATGCGCACCCCGAGACGACGATCGTCATCGGTACTCATCGCCTGGAAACGACACTCAAAGACCGCCTTCTGCTCTGGGAAGCCGACCTCTCCTTCACCAGCGACTTGAACAACTTTTACTACAAGTACACGCGCCGCCTGTCGGAGAATGGCAAGAAGCTGCGCGAGAAAACGTGGGAAGAGACGATTCCACGGGATTTCCAATAGAGACAGCCTGGTGAATCCCGTCAACCGTCCGCTGTCTTGCCGGTGAAAACCGCCAGCTGATCGGCGAAAGCGCGCTTGTACGCGGGCCGCGCTTCGCCACGCGCGATATAGGCCGAGAGGTTCGGATATCCCTCCACCAAACCCGATCCGTTCAGTCGGCGCAGCACCGTCACCATCAGTGGCCAGGACGCGGCCGACAGGCACGAATTGTGCTGCGCGGTGCAACCGCACGAGCCGATCAGACCGACGATACGAGGGGAGCTCATATGTTACGTACGGCAGTCATTGCATGGGCCGCAGTTCTCGTCGCCTGCAGCACCGTCGCTTCCGCGAAGCCTGCGCCGGAAGCTTATCGCCTCACCGATCTTGGCGATCTCACCAGCGACGGGAAGAGCGGCGTAACGTTCTCCGCCGCCATCACCGACAAAGGCGAAATCGTCGGCCAGAGCTTCGATGATCAATTCCGCGCGCGCGCGTTTCTCTGGCGCGCTGGCCGCATGACGGATCTCGGCGCGCCGCTCCTTTCCGGTCCCTCGGCGGTAGAGGCGCTCTCCGTCAACAAGCGGTTGCAAATAGTCGGGAACAGCATGCCCGCATCGGGCGGAAGCAAGGGATTCGTTTGGCAGCTGGGCGTCATGGCGCAGCTCGGCACGCTGCTCGGCACGTTCACCGATACGCTGGCGCTCGGGATCAATGGTCGTGGGGAAATCGTTGGCGCGGGGTTCTCATCCGACGGCCAGCTGCATGGAATTCAATGGGTGCTCGCCGTGCCGAAGGCACTGCCATCACTGGGCAACGGTCGCTTTCCGGTGCAGGCGTTCGATATCAACGAGCACGGGCAGATCGTGGGATATCTGTCTCCCGGCGGGCAGGTCGCGTTCGCGCGAGCTTTTCTATACGAGCGCGGCAAGTACACGGAGCTGGGCACACTCCCGGGCACCCATCTCAGCCTCGCGACCGCAATCAACGACAAGGGGCTGGTGATCGGCCAGAGCCTCGATACTACGAAGCCCGGTACTGCGCGAGCTTTTCTATGGGAGAAAGGCGCCATGCAGGACCTCGGCATGTTAGCCAAATCGCACATCGTCAGCGAGCCGCGTGACATCAACAAGGACGGGACTGTCGTTGGATCGAGTGGCAATGGGGTGACGTCGACCCCCTGGATCTGGAGCGAAGGCGTACTCCAGAGCCTCAACAAGCTCATCGCGGTCGACGACCCCAGCAAGCCCTACGTGAGAATCACCGTTGCGACCGGCATCAACTCCAAGGGTCAGATCGCCGCCACCGGCTACGATCGCCGCATCCCGGGCGCAGTGCGCGGGTATCTGCTCACGCCGGCGAAGAACTCCGGCAAGAAATGAGGGCGTTCGTCCGATCTAATCCTCAGAACGACCCGCGCCCTCCCGATCGCGCTCGTACTGTCTCGTGAGCGGAAACGGAGGCAACCAGGACTCGCGACGGATGGTCCAGAGTTCGTAGCTGGGCTCCAGCTGATCCGGCGCATCCAGCGCTCCCAGATTCACTTCGACTTCGTCTCCGCTTCGTCCGAAAACGGTCGAGCCGCAACGCGGACAGAAAAACCGGCTGCGGTAGTCGCGAGTTTCGCCCTCGATCGTCACCGCATCCTGAGGGAATATCGCGGAAGCGTGAAAAAGCGCCCCATGGTGCTTGCGGCAGTCGAGACAGTGACAAATGCCGACCCGGTATGGGCGACCCGTCGCCACGATTCGGACATCGCCGCACAGGCAGCCGCCGGTGAATCGATCCATGTTGGGTCTCCTTCAAAATCAAGCGGACGAAGTGTTTACAACGAACAGCACTGCCATTGGAAGAGGCGCAAGCCCCATGCACGTGATATACGGTTACGCCGTACCGGAGAGGACAAGCTAGCGCTGGGGATATACATGAAGAGTCTGGTCACGGTCTCGTTTCTTGCGGCCCTTCTGGCTGGAACGTACGTCCACGCTGCGACTAAGTCGACGGCCTTGCCACCTCCTGACGTACAGGCTCATGCACGCGAGCTCTTCAAGCAACTGATCGAGATCAACACCACGCACGCTAAAGGTTCGACCGAAATAGCAAACGCCATCGAGAAGCATCTGCTGGAGGCGGGTTACGCCCCGGCCGACGTAACAGTCATCGCGCCACCCCAGCATCCAGAGAAGGGCAATGTGATCGTGCGGCTCAAGGGCAGAGGCTCTGGCAAGCCCGTGCTGTTCCTCGGCCACCTCGATGTCGTCGAAGCCAAACCGGAAGACTGGTCAGTCGAGCCGTTCAAGCTCACCGAGAAGGATGGCTACTACTACGGTCGCGGCACGCTCGACATGAAGGACGGCATTGCCGCGATGCTCGAAACCTTTATCCGCCTCAAGCGCGAGAAATTCGTGCCAGACCGCGACTTCGTCGCCGCGTTCACGGCGGACGAGGAAGCTGGCGGAAACGCGAACGGCCCGGCGTTCCTGTTGAAGGAGCATCGCGATCTGATCGATGCAGGAATCGTGGTCTCGTTCGATGGCGGTGGTGGCGATCTCAAGAACGGCAAGCGCGTGATGCTGAAAGTGGCCACGAGCGAGAAGATCTATCTGACGTACACGCTAGAAACGAC
Source organism: uncultured Gammaproteobacteria bacterium (assembly GCA_963759725.1). Classification (GTDB taxonomy): domain Bacteria; phylum Pseudomonadota; class Gammaproteobacteria; order Steroidobacterales; family Steroidobacteraceae; genus CAVXAE01. Next base: position 1,570,260 of record CAVXAE010000001.1, read on the forward strand.
TGGCCCTGGCGGCCACGGCTCGCTGCCCATTCCCGACAACCCCATCTACCGGTTGGCGGCGGGCCTCGGCCGCATCGAGGCGTACCGGTTCCCCGTCATCCAGACGGCCACTACGCGCGCCAACTTCGCGAAGCGGGCGGAACTGGAGGGTGGAGCCCAGGCCGCGGATATGCGCGCCGTCGCACTGGACCCGCCCGACATTGGCGCCGCCGATCGACTGAGCCAGGACGCATATTTCAACGCCATGCTTCGCACGACCTGCGTTGCGACGTTGATCTCGGGCGGACATGCGGAAAACGCCCTACCGCAGCGGGCGAAGGCCACGATTCAGTGCCGCATGATGCCGGGCGATACCGAACAGAACGTCCGTGAGACGCTGACGAAAATCATCGCCGATCCGCGCATCAGCGTCACCCTCGATGCGCCGCCGATCGTGAGCCCCGAGTCGCCCATCTCTAAAGACTTCTTCGACAGGGTCGCCAAAGTGGTGGACTCCATGTGGTCTGGTACACCCGTCGTGCCCGTGATGGCCAACGGCTTCAGCGACGGACGCCAGTTGCGCAACGCCGGGATGCCTACCTATGACCTTTCGGGCCGATGGGTCGCATCGGACGACTATCGGCCACATGGGCGCGATGAGCACGTCAGCGTGCAATCTTTTGACGAGAACGTGGAGTACACCTATCGAATGGTGAAGGCCATGAGTCGGCCTTGAATGCGGCGCCGAGCCGTCTGCAAACAGCTTCTTGCCGTTGCCGAGAATGACCGGCACGGTAAACATGATGATCGCATCGACTCGGCCCGCCGGGCGCTTGCATGACTCCGTCCATCGAAACCATTGCACCGACGATGATCTTTCGCATGAGCATCCTCTGGCTTCTTCCTGAAGAACGAACGGCCGTCCAAGTTCCCGACATGACGTGACAAAGAGTTTCGGCCTTGCCATCATCGAGCGGAATTCAAAGGAGACAGCCATGAAGATAGTGACGAGCTTGAGCTTTCGGGGCCAGTGCCGCGAGGCATTCGATTTCTATGCAAAGGTTTTGGGAGGAAAGGTCACTGCTGCCATTCCTTATGGCGACGGCCCACCGGGCATGCCGATCACCGACGCGAAGTACAAGACATGGCTGATGCACTGCTGGCTCGAAGTCGGCGATCAGGCGTTGATGGGCGCAGACATGGACGTGCAATGGGCCCCCAACGTCGACAAGCCAAAGAACGGTTTCGACGTCACGCTGCACACTGGCTCCACAGACGAGGCGCGGCGCTGGTTCGATCAGCTGTCCGCGGGCGGCAAGGCGAGCATGCCGTTCGGTGAGACCTTCTGGTCTCCCGGATTCGGCGGCCTGGTCGACAAATTCGGCGTGCCGTGGATGATCAACACGATTCCGGCAGCGGACTGGAAGCCTAAACAGGGCTGAGTGCGCGCAGCCTGATCGGCAGTGGCGTCAATTCAATGCGAATCTGCCGGTACTGCCTCCATCAACAACGCTAGCGCGCGGTTCAAGCTGGCGTCCACCGCACGCGAGCCAGCATAGCGACCGAGCCGCGCGACTACTAGGTGATGAGAAGGAATGATGATGGTGTATTGCCCGCCGGCGCCGGCCATGAAATACGCGTCCTTCGGGATCGCAAAGCCGCCATCGTTGTTCAGCCAAAAGAAGCCGCCATAGATGTCGCGACCATCGGCCACCCAGCCGGGTGCCGGCGTGCTGACGAACTTCACGAACCCTTCCGGGAGAATGCGCTTGCCGTCCCACGTGCCATCCTGCAGATAGAGATTGGCGAGGCGCGCCCAGTCACGGCCCGATAGCAGCTCCGCACCCTGCGTCAGGAAGTTTCCGGCTGCGTCTGTCTCGAGCACCGCCGTGCGAATGCCGATCTGGTCGAACAGGGCCCGTTGCGGAAAGCTGTGATAGTCGGCCCCCTTGCGCTCAACGCCGAGGCGCACGAGGTAGCTGCCGAGCACGGGATCCGTATTGCGATAGCGGCCGATCGTTCCCGGTGGCCATTCCTGCGGGCGGCTCGCGGCATAGGCGAAAGCATTCGGCGCGGTGTAGTAGTACCAGTGATCCGGCAGGCGGCCGTCGTATGCGTATTCCGGATCCTGCTCCGCGCGGATGCGCAGGCCGCCCGACATGTTCATGAGATCTCGAATTCGAATGGCCTGCCGCGGATCGCCACTGGTTTGCCATTCGGGAATCGGAGCGGGCTGATCGAGCGTGTAGACGCCTTGTTGCATCAGCACGCCGAGCAGCGTTGCGACGATGCTCTTGCCCATCGACCAGCCTTCGAGCGGCGTATCGGCATTGGCGCCGAGCCCGTAACGCTCGCCGATGAGCTGCCCGTTCCACGTGACGACGAAAGCCTGCGTCATCGTTTCCTCGGGCGCGAACGCGGCATCGAGCGCGTCGTCGAATTTCGCCGCATCGTAGCCAGTGGGTTTTTCCGCAGGCAGGCGATCGCCCATGGGCCAGGGTGTCGAGCCCGCATCGGGCAGATTCGGCACGACCTTGGTCGGCACGAAGCTCACTTGGGTGCTGCCTTCGGGAAGAATCACACAGCCCTGGCTGCCGAGTCGTCGTGCAATTCGCGTAAGGCCGTCGCGAGTCTGCACCCGGACTTCGCTGCCCGCCTTGTCGACGACAGGCTCACGCATCTTGACTCGCTGCGCGATGGACGCGAGCGCGTTGCTGTCACCCAGTGTTTCGCGCGCCAGGGTCGGGTCCATGCCGGCGACGAATATGGCCGAGCACATTCGTTGTGCGTAGGCGGCCGCGAAGTGGCTCGGTTGCGCGACGGGCGCCGGAACCCATGCTCCCGGTAACTCAGCCTTATGCGCTCGTTCGAGCAGCGCTTTATTGCGGACCGCCGCGTCGTCCGTCTGCGCGAAGACGACACTCGCCATCGCGAGTGACACCAGCACAACCATCGCGCGATTCCTGATGGTCATCGCTCTGCCTTATGCGTGGGAAACAGAGGGTATAAAGCACTCCCCTGGGGACTTCAAGCTGCGGGAGAGCGATTTTCCTGCAGCGCGAGCCATCCACGAGCGACGCGGTAGATGATCCAAGCGCCGAGAACCAGCGCGCCGACGTACCAAGTGACAAAACCGATGAGAATGACTGCCAGCGCCAGGGAGACCGTGCCGAGCACCACTCCCCACAGCACTGCAAACCAGAACGTGCGCAGCTGCCAGGTGAAGTGAGGCTCCAGGGATGTGCCGCGCGCTTCAGAGCGCTTCATGTAGTTCATGACCACCGCGATGAGCGAGGGCAGGCCGAAAACGAAACCGCCGACTACCGTCGTCGCGGTGGAGAGGACGCCCATCACGACCCCGAACGCGTGCAGGCCGTACATCACGTTCGTATAGGTAACGAGCGAGGCATCCGCGGTCGGGATGGCGGCTGAAGCGGTGGTCTGGGTCACGATGTCTTGAGCTCCTGGGGGCATGAGAGCGAGGATTACGAGGCGCTGGAAGCGCGCTCGTCGACAACTACCGCGACCAGCAACGCCATCGTGGCAACCAAGACAGCCATCAACAGGGAGGTGATCATGTGGGTTCTCCTGGCAGGCACCATGCCGCCGTGGCTGGAGAACACCGATTCGCCCCTAAAGTTACACCCCGCGGGTGCGATTAATCGTCATGCCGGGAGGGCTCGGGGCGGGAGCGGCGCTGCTTCACCGAGGCGGCGCTTTCCTTAGCCGGCGCCTGCTCGACGTAAGCCAGGTCCGGATCGATGTCGACGGCGAATTCCGGCTCGTCGGGAAATTCGAGGCTCATGGCCTCATAGGTGTCGCTCGTCGCGTAATCGTCGAGCAGCGCGCGGGTCATGCTGGGCTGGTGGTAGAGAATTCTTGCCCGATAACGGCTGAGCCATTCATCGCGCGAGAGTGTCATCCCCATCCCCTGTCGAGTCTCGATGAGTCGCATCATGCCATCAGTTGCTGGCCCCGGCGGAGCGATTCAGCTCGTACACGCATATGTTGACGCTCGCGGCCAGGTTCAGCGATTCGATGGCTCCGATTCCGCTGATGGTGTAAGGCTGTGCGCCGACCGCCGCCAGCAGCTCACGTGGAACACCGCGAGCTTCGTTGCCGAACAAGTAGCAGTCGAACTGGGAAAATTTGGCCGAGCGAACGCTCTCGCCCTGCAAGTCAAGGCAGGCAAGTCTGGAGAAACGCTCGCGCAACGCATCCGGCTGCAGATCAATCTCGAGGGGCACATGGAAAATGGCGCCGGCGCTGGCGCGCGACACTTTGGGATTGTAGGGATCGACACTGCCGGGCCCGAGGAGGCAGCGGAAGCCTCCGAACCAGGCGAGCGTCCGCAGTATCGTCCCGAGGTTGCCCGGATCCTGAATCTCGTGCAAATAGATCGCACGCTCGCCTTCGCGCGCCGGGGGTGTCGGCAGGATGGGAACCAACGCGACGATGCCCTGCGGATTCTTCGTATCAGCAACCTGCGACATATGCGATGCGCCGATCAAATGGGTCTTGAATGCGCTGCGCCAGCTCTCGTACGCAGGCGTCACATACAGCTCGCAGCTTCGCAACAATGGGTTGTTGAGAGCGGCCTTCTGCAGCTCCAGCACCAAGTGCTCGCCTTCCACCAGGAAGTACCCGAACTCTTCGCGGTAGCGCTTCAAGTGAAGTTTTTTGACGTCGTCGAGTTTCATGGTGCCAGCATCGATTGAGTCACGGCCTCTGCGAGCTTGATGCCGTCCACCGCGGCGGACAGGATACCGCCCGCATAGCCCGCGCCTTCGCCTCCGGGATAGAGCCCACGCACATTGAGGCTCTCGAATGTCTCATGTCCTCGTGTGATGCGTACCGGGGAAGAGGTGCGAGTCTCGATTCCTGTGAGCACGGCATCGGCCCGGTCGAAGCCGCGAATCTGCTTGCCGAATTCGGGCAGCGCCTCTCGGATTGCCTCGATTGCGAAACCCGGCAGCGCGGATGAGAGATCGCCAAGCAGGACTCCGGGCTGGTAGGAGGGCTCCACTTCGCCGAGCGCCGTGGAGGGCGCGCGGCGAATGAAGTCGCCCGCCAATTGCCCCGGGGCGCAGTAATCGCCTCCACCCAGCGCAAAAGCCAGGGATTCCAGCTGCTCCTGCAATTCCACTCCGGCCAGCGGCCCGCCTGGGAAATCCGCTTCCGGGCTGATGCCGACCACGATGCCTGCGTTGGCGTTGCGTTCGTTGCGCGAATACTGGCTCATTCCGTTCGTTACCACGCGATTGGTCTCCGACGTTGCGGCCACGACGGTGCCGCCAGGACACATGCAGAAGCTGTAGACCGAGCGGCCATTGCTCGCATGATGAATCAATTTGTAGTCCGCTGCGCCCAATCGCGGATGACCTGCGTACTTGCCCAGCCGAGCCCTGTCGATCATCGATTGCGGGTGCTCGATGCGAAAGCCGAGAGCGAACGGCTTGGGCTCGATGAACACTCCGCGTGCGTGCAGCATTCGAAACGTGTCGCGGGCGCTGTGCCCCGGTGTCAGCACGACGTGACGGCTCGCGATCGTCGAGCCATCCGCGAGCTCGACACCTTCGATACGGCCGTCGTCGATCAGCAGGTCGCTGACCTTGCTCTCGAAGCGAACTTCGCCGCCCAGGGAGATGATTTCGGCACGCATCGTGGCAACCACACCGGTTAGCCTGAAGGTGCCGATATGCGGCTTGCTGTCGTACATGATTTCTTCCGGCGCACCTGCGCGAACGAACTCGTGCATCACCTTGCGGCCGTAGAATTTCGGATCCTTGATCTGGCTGTAGAGTTTGCCGTCGGAAAACAGGCCAGCGCCGCCTTCGCCGAACTGTACGTTGGACTCGGGGCTCAAGACGTTCTTGCGCCACAGAGCCCAGGTGTCTTGCGTTCGGCGCCGCACGTCCCGGCCACGTTCCAGCACGATCGGCTTGAACCCGGATTGCGCGAGCACCAGCGCAGCGAACAGCCCGCAAGGACCGAAGCCGACGACGAGAGGGCGGTACGGTGCGTTTGGCGACGCAACCCCGACAGGATGGTAGGTAGTGTCGGGCGCCGCGCGAACATTTGGGTCTTTTGCGAGCCGCTTGAGAACCGCGGCTTCGTTGCGCGCGGTGAGATCGATGATGTACACGAACGTGATGACGCTGTTTTTTCTACGCGCGTCGTAGCTTCGCTTGAACACGGTGAAGTCGACTAGATCGGCGTCGTCGAGAGTCAATCGCTTGACGATGGCTTCGCGCAAGCGCACCTTGCGGATGGTCCAGCGGCAGCGACAGTTCGGAGATCCGGATCACGTGTACATCCTGGCCGGTTATCCCGGCAGAGGAGCAGTCAGCGGGGTAGAATCGCGGCCGAGTATACCGTCACCCGCGCGTTCCCATACATCACATGGCACGATCGAAAAGCAGCGGCCAGTGGTTGCAGCAGCACGTCAACGATCCGTACGTGAAGCAGGCGCAGAAGGACGGATATCGCTCGCGCTCGGCCTACAAGCTGATCCAGCTGAATGAAAAGGACCGCCTGATCCGTCCCGGCATGCTGGTCGTGGACCTCGGGTCCGCTCCCGGTGGCTGGTCGCAGGTTGCCGGGCGACTGGTCGGCTCGCGAGGCCGTGTGGTGGCGACGGACATTCTGCCCATGGATGGTTTGACGAACGTCGAATTCATCCAGGGCGACTTCACCGAAGAAACCGTGCTGGCGCAGATTCTCGCGGCGCTCGGCGGCAACAAGCCCGATCTGGTCATCTGCGATCTCGCGCCCAACATCAGCGGCATCGATTCGGCGGACCAGGCGGCATCGATGTACCTCGTCGAGCTCGCTCTGGATATGTGCCGGCAGGTGCTTCAGCCGGGCGGCAATTTCGTCAGCAAGGTGTTCCAGGGCTCCGGCTCGGAGGACTTTCTCAAGCAGGTGCGCAGGTCATTCGACAAGGTGTCGGTGCGAAAGCCCTCGGCCTCGCGGCCGAAATCGCGCGAGGTCTACTTCGTGGCCAAGGGCTTCAAGCCGGATGCGGCGCCGGCGAAATAGGACTTCCGCGTCCTTACTGCACGCCCAGCTTCAACTTGCCGAGGTAGCTGCGCACCGGGTCGCGAAAGCCTTCGCTGCTGGTCACGGTGCGGCCGCCGGCCATCACCAAAATGAAATCTCCGCGCGGTGTGCGCGTGACCTCGCGAACGTGGCGCATATTGACGAGGCACGAGCGGCTGATCCGCAGCATGGTTTCGGCGCGCATGGCCAGCTCAGCCTGCTGCAGTGTGCTGCGCGCATGGAAGATGTCTTTCCCTACGGCGAGCTTCACGTAGTTCCGGTCGCCTTCCACGAGCTCGATCTGCCTGATGTCGAGCATATGCATCGTGTTGCCATGCTCGGCGAGCAGACGGGGCGAATCGTTCGACGCGGTCATCCGCTGTTCGAGTTGGGCCATCAGCGAAAGCAGGACGGCCTGCCGGTCTTCGCTGCTTTCAACTTGCCGGCGGCGGCGAACCTGCGCGAGTGTCTTGCGCAGACGACTTTCATCGAAAGGCTTTAATAGGTAGTCGATCGCGTTCACTTCGAAGGCTTCCAGCGCGTACTGATCGTAGGCGGTCACGAACACGATCAGCGGCAGCGTCTTCTGGTCGAGCTCGCGCGCCGCTGCAAGCCCGTTGAGGAACGGCATCTCTATGTCGAGGAACAGCAGTTGAGGTGGGTGAGCCTGGATCGCCTCGAGCGCCGCGCGCCCATCGCCGTATTCGCCGACGACGCGCAGGTCCGGTTCTTTTTCGCAGAATTCGCGCAGTGTACGCCGCGCCGCCGGCTCGTCGTCGACGATCACCACATCGAGCTTTTCAAATCCGGTGCCTGTCACCGGATTTGCGCCGAGGGTTGCGCGGCCGGCCCGTCGAGGAGCGCTGGAATTCGCAACGTCGCTACCCACTGGCCGTGTGATGGGCCCGCTTCCAGGCTGGCCTTGTCGCCGAACTGGACTTGTAGGCGCTCGCGCACGTTACGTAGTCCGACGCCTTCGTGATCGCTCGGCTGCAGCGCGCCGAGGGTGTTCGTTATGCGGATCGTCAAGAGATTGTCCTGAAACTCGAGCTCGATGGCGATCGTGACCGGGTCTTCATGGCCGGCGAGGCCGTGGGCAACGGCGTTTTCGACGATGGGCTGGAGAATGAGGCTGGGCACCCAGACTGAGGGAACTGCGCTCGCATCCGGCAATTGCAGCGTCAGTCGATCGGAGAAGCGCTGCTTCTGCAAGTCGAGATAGGACTTCACGAATTGCAGCTCTTCGGTAAGACGCACGAATTCCCGGTCACCCGCATTCAGGAGCCGGCGCAGCAGATCGCCGAGCTGCACGATCATGGCCTGTGCCTTGTTCGGATCCCAGACCACCTGTCCGCGAATCGTATGTAGCAGATTGAAAAGTGTGTGCGGCGAGAGCTGCATGCGCAGAGTGGCAAGGCGCGCGGCACCCCAGGCGCGCTCGAGCTCGGCCATGCGCAGCTGCGCATCGTGAAAGCGCTGATAGAGATTGATACCAGTGGCGAGCGCGATGCAGAAGCCGTAAGTGAGCAGAAAATTGGCGATGCTCGAGAGCCAAAGCGCGAGCTGGCCTCCTGCCAGGTACTCGCCGTAAGAGTGGCTTTCCTCTTCCGTCATCAGCTGATGGCTGCCGACCACGTATTGGCCCAGGTCCAGCGCTGGGTTTGCAAGCGTCGCGAAAAACAAGCCGAGCAGAAGCTGTAGCGGCCAGGTGCGCCATGCCGGCCGCCATTTGATACGCAGCGAGAGCCACACACAACCGATGAGCACCGGATATAGAGCGATGTGCTGCATCACACGCGCATCCCACGAAGCGAAGACACTCACCATCTTCGTAGCCGTGAGGTAGTACTGCATTGCGTGCGCGTAAGTGACGTTCGAAAGCGTCACGTAAATCCAGAAGATCGTCAGCGCCACGAACAGCGGACGCGCGCGCAGCGCGGAGCCGCCGTTGGGTGCGGTCAGAGGCGGCGGTTGGGGCAGTGCTTCGGGGCGCATCAGGGGCTTTGAGCCGTGAATCTGCCGCGCATGATACCTCCGAGTGCTTGTGAATACCGCGAAACGCCGTGCTTCAGGGACGAGTCCGTTGGTCGCAGGGACGATTCCGTGTTGGTACGAACCCGTTTGTCAGCGGGACGACTACGTCGTTCGCCCGCTGCCGCGCCGTTCGAGACTGGTGTCTGATAGCGCCATCGCCGAGAGGCACTTTTCGTTCAAACAGGGAGACGCATCATGACCTCAAACAGTTCGCACACCGCTTCGGGAGCCTTTGCGATGACACTTGCAGCTGCGCTATTCATGTCTGCCGCCGCGGTGGTCAACGCGGGTGAAGCCTGTGACACGCATGCTTCGGCGGCAATGTCAGACGTTCCTTCGCGCGCCGTGAGCTACAGCGACCTCAACCTCGCCACGGCACAAGGCAATCGAACGCTGCTTCGCCGTATCGAGTCAGCCGCAGCGAAGGTCTGCCCAGCGACCTCCGCCCCCGGCGCGTTGCCGTCACGCGTTCGTGACTGCAGGGATGAGGCGATCGCGCGCGCCGTAAGCGACACGAAGAGTTCCCAGCTCGCCGAGTTGCATGCGGCGCGTGGCCGCCGCGTCGCCAGTACCTGAACAGGTGCTCGGCGTGAGGAAGGGGAGGGCGACGCATCCTGCAGCGCCGCTCTCCCCAACTTCAATGGTTGAATCAGTCTTTCGCGTGCTTCCGCGTCGAACAGAGTGCGCGATCGCAGGAATCAGGTAAGCCCATGTTCCAGAGGCAGCGGGGATGGCGGCCCGGCGGGCTGACGAATCAACTCCCGCTCCTCCATCCCACGCTCACATCGCTCGAGCAGTGCGTCCGGATCGATCACCATGCCGAGTGGGTTGCCCGCGAACGCCGCGCTCGCCATGAAGCTGTTGGCTTCGGCCACGTTCATGCAGTCCACCTGAAGCTCGTTCCTGTTGCCGTCGGGATCCTTGTAATAAAGCGATAAGGTCATTCCGTGATGCACGGGCCAATAGGGAGTGATGCCTGCGTTCTTGAGCCGCTTGTAGGTGCGCAGCAGGGCGCCCGCGCTGGCGTGAGTGTACGCAAGATGATTGACGCCGACTTCGCCGCGATCGTCGCGGCTCGCGGCGTCCTTGGGCCTCAGCGCGTCGAGGTTGGCGAAAGCGAATCGATGGTGCTCGTCGTCATAGGTCAGGAAGGCGAGCGCCGGATTCTGGTACGCCACCGAGGCCTCGAAGACTTAGCGATACCAGGCGATCATCTCGTCGAATCGACGCGTCATGTAGACGGCATGCGCGAACTTGATGGGCTTTGCCATTTTCTCTCACTCTCTTCACCGCGTCGAAGCTCTGCTTGCGTCGCGAATCTTTCTGAACTCGTCGGCGGGGTACCAGCTCGGCCAGTCGCTTCCGTCGGCGAGCTGGTGCCCGAGCTGATAGTAAATCGTAAGATCCTGCACTGCGCCGGACCAATCAAAGTCGGCGCGATACTCATCCTGAGGTTTGTGATAGCGGTGGGCAACGTAGTCTTCGGCAGCGGCTTTGCCGGCCGCAGGGCCGCCGTTGACGAGATCCTCGCCGCTCTTCGCGTACAACATGGGTACGCCGAATTTGGCCATGGGGAAATGATCGGAGCGGTAGTAGTACCCTTTCTCGGGCTGCTGTTCCGCGACGACGCGTCGACCTTGCGCCGTGACCAATGGCTTGACCAGGTCCTCGAGTTCCGACTTGCCGACACCGGTCACTGCAAAATCGCGAGCTGCCCCGTTGATGCTGAGCCCGTCCATGTTGACTCCGCCGACGGTTCGCGCGTGGGGGAAGACGGGGTTCTCAGCGTAATACTGCGAGCCGAGGAGGCCATATTCCTCCAGTGTGAACGCAATGAACGCCTGGGTGCGCTGCATGCGACCGGCCTTTCCGCAGGCCTCGGCAAGCGCCACGAGCCCGGCAACCCCCGTAGCGTTGTCGAATGCGCCGTTGCAGATGTCGTCGCCAGCCACGGAAGCGCATCTGCCGAAGTGATCCCAGTGAGCGGTGTACAAAAAGTACTCCCCCGGCGCTGCCTTGCCCGGCAGGATGCCGATGACGTTGTTCGACACGGTTCGCTGAATGCCATTGTTGAATGAGACGGAGGCTTTGAGCCCCAACGGCACCGCGCGAAATCCTGGCTTCGCTGCGGCAGCGGACAGCTGGGCCAGATTCTTGCCTGCGGATGCGAACAGCCGCTCGGCCGTCGATTTCTGGATCCAGCCGATAACGTCAGACTGAGCCTGCACTGGCTGCGCGCCCTGATCCAGGCCCAGCCCTTTGATCACCGATGGCACGACGCTCCAGTCGTAGGCGGCAGGCTTCGTTTCGTGGACGATCAGGACGGCCGCGGCGCCCTGACGCGCGGCTTCTTCAAACTTGTACGTCCACCGTCCGAAGTAGGTCATTGCTTTGCCGCCGAACGGGCCTTCGAGCGTCGCCGCCTGCCAGTCGGGATCATTGATCAGCACGACGACGGTCTTGCCGCGAACGTCGACGCCGGCGTAGTCATCCCAGCCCCGCTCGGGTGCGGTGACACCAAAGCCCACGAAGATCATGTCGCTGTCCTTGAGCTCGATCCGCGGTACGACACGATAGGTGCCGATGATGAAATCATCCTGTGGCGCCAGGGAGATCGGTTCCGTCCCGCCGGTGACGCGTATCGGCGTCATGTCATTGAATGAAAGCTTCACCATCGGAACAGGCATCTCGAGTCAGCACCGTCCCGAGCAGGACGTTCGCGCCGTTCTCGATGTCGCCGCGTAGAGAGAACTCTTTCGGAGAATGACTGATTCCGCCGACGCTGGGGATGAAGATCATGCCGATCGGGCCGAGATTGGCCATCTCCTGGGCATCGTGTCCGGCGCCGCTCGGCATGGGTCGGCTCGACAGGCCAAGCTGCTTCGCCGTCGCTCCGATCAACTCTTGCAGGGGCTTGTCGGTGAGGGCAGGTGCGCTGAGGTGCGCGGTAGAAAAGTGAAACGTGGTGCCATTGCGGCGCCCGATCTCATCCGCCGCTGCACGGGACTGCGCGAAAAGGTTCGTTATCTTGGACGCGTCCAGGTCGCGCAGCTCCAGGCCCAGAGTCACCTTTCCCGGAATCACGTTGTAGGCGCCGGGCTCTGCCTTGATCCAGCCGAGCGTGCCCACCTGGCGGCCAGGCATGCCCGTGACCAGCTGGTTGAACTTCTCCACGAAGCGTGCTGCCGACAACAGGGCATCGTGACGCTGATCCATCGGCGTCGTGCCGGCATGGTTGGCGAAGCCCTCCACAGTCACTTCGCTGTTGAGGATTCCGACGATTCCCTCGACCACGCCAATCTGAACGTGCTCCTTCTCCAGGACGCCGCCCTGTTCGATATGCAATTCGAGGTACGCGGCGATGCTGCCGGGCTGCCGTCTCACTTCCGCGATTCGGTCGGCATCTCCGCCAAGGAACCTGACGCCGTCACGAACGATTTTTCCGCTCTGTGACCTGGAATCGAGTCTCGCTAGCTCAGCCGCTCGCCCGATGGCCGCGCTTCCCAGCATCACGCCTTCTTCGTTCGAGAATATGATCACCTGCAGAGGGTGGCGCAGCCGTAGCCCGCGCTCGTTGAGCGTCTGAGCCACTTCGATCGCCCCGAGTGAGCCTACGTCGCCGTCATAGTTTCCACCTTGGGGAACCGAGTCGATGTGCGATCCCATGACGATGGGCTTGAGAGTGGCGTCAGTTCCGGTTCGCGTGCCCACCACGTTGCCGGCGAAGTCGATGCTGACTGCGAGCCCCGCCTCGCGCATCAAACCCATGACGTACTCGCGACCGGCGCGGTCGGCTTCGGTGTAAGCAACTCGACTGACGCCGCCCTGGGGATTCCTGCCGAATTCGGAAAGACCCTCGATATGGCTCACGATCCGCGGGCCATTCACCCGAGGTGGAGATTTCGCAAGGGTGACCGCCGGCTGCGATAGGACAATCGCGCAAAGTGTCGAAAATATTCCGCGCATCACTTTGCCTTCTCCTGTCGTTCCCAATCCTGGGCGTCGTAGTAGCCTTTGGAATCCGCAATCAGTCCGTCCGGCCCGATCTTCCAATCTTCGTATCCGCTGATGCGCACCTGATTGCCTGTGCCACCTGGCCCCGCATTGTTGCCGATGAATGACCAATGGAACAGCGCTCGATCGCCCTTCGGCTCGAGGCGGTCGAATTTCACGACGAGGTCGGGGTACGCCGTCATGAAATTTTGCACGGACGCTTCCACGGCCTTACGACCCACGGCCGGTGTGCCGCCGTTGATGGCCAGCGAACCTGGTTCTGCATAGAAGCTCGCGACGCGCGAAGCGTCGTGGCTGCACCAAGCGTCTGCATAGCGGGAAGCGAAATCCACCAGACCTGAATCAGTCATGGAGCCCCTCGGGCGCGCATGCGCCCCTGCACGAGGAGAGTCTACTTCCTTGTCATGGTCGCTTCCCATTGAACTGATAATGGGCTTTGTTGCCATTCTCGAGGCGGCTGGCAGCTCTCTGAAAAGATTGTGAGTGCCACCGTCATCCTGCTCGACGAGGAGGATTTCGCGGGGATGAACGAGGAGTGGCTGAAATGGTGTCCGAGCGATCCGCCCGCGCGGCAGGGGGCGAAGTTGCCGGTTCGGGTGCTGGGGTCGAAGATCTCGATTGCGGTGATCGCGGAGGCCTGACTCGTATAGGGCCACCCAGCCACGGCGCTCGCCTCAGGCGCGAGCCGCCGGTATCCTTTAGGCAGATCCTATTCTGGGAGCCTACCCATGATCACCAATACCCACTCGGGCACCAACATTCACGAGATCGCGGACGGTATCTACCGCATCAACACGCCGGTCGAGCTGCCCGGCGGGGCGGGGCAGTTCAACTTCAACCAGTACCTGATCGTCGATGACGAGCCAATGCTCTTTCATACAGGCATGCGGGGGCTATTCCCGCTCGTCAGCGAGGCCGTGAACGCCGTGCTGCCCGTCGAACGCCTGCGTTACCTCGGCCTGTCACATTTTGAAGCCGATGAGTGCGGCGCGCTTAATGCTTTCCTGAACGTGGCTCAGCACGCAGTCCCGCTTTGCGGGCAAGTCGCGGCACTGGTCTCGGTCGCAGACTTCGCGGATCGCGCGCCGCGCGAGCTTGCCGACGGGGAAGAGTTTTCGCTAGGCCGCCACCGGATCCGCTGGTTCGACACACCTCATATGCCGCATTCCTGGGAATGTGGCCTGATGATGGATGTGACTACCCGCACCTTCTTCTGTGGTGACCTGTTCACGCAAGGCGGAGCGGGTGAGAGGGCACTGGTGGAGTCCGACATCCTCGGCCCCAGCGAAGCGTTCAGAGGTCCCATGGACTACTACGCGCATGCTCCAAACACGTCAGCCATCCTGGAACGCCTGGCCGCCGAATCCCCGGCAACACTCGCCTGCATGCACGGCAGCGCCTGGCGCGGAGACGGAGCGCGACTCCTGCGCGAACTGTCCGCGGCGTTGACACGATGAGCGCAGGACGCCACCCCTGAAGCTGGTCCTGGATACCAATGTCGTGCTCGACTGGCTGCTGTTCGAGTTGCCGGGGCTCGAGCCGCTTCGCGAGGCGATACGAGAAGGTCGTGCCACGATCGTCACTCACGCGCTGATCAGCGATGAGCTCGCCCGTGTGCTTGAATTCCCCAAGCTCCAGAAGTACCTCACGGATTCGCGGGCGGTGCTCGCCAACTACCGCGCGCAAACCCAGCCGACGGACCTCGATCCCGCACTACTGATAGAGAAGAACGCGCTGCCCACTGGCTTCCCGACGTGCCGCGATCCGGACGACGACAAGTTCCTTGCCTTTGCCCTTCACTGCAAAGCCGATGCCCTGGTGACCAAAGATGAGGAATTACTGAGGCTGAGAAGGAGAGTGAAGTCTTTCGGCTTCAGCATTTACAGCGCCGAGGAAATGCTTGGCGCTGCCGCGGGTTCCCGAAGCGGTCCGACAAGCATTCGCCCAAAAGGTATGAGATGACGGTGCAGACACCGTTCACCATGGTGCAGACGAATGCCACGTTTGAGGATATTCCCAGCGCGCTGCCGGGTAGGTCGTCAGGTAAGCGCGAACGTAGGTGAGTATGGTACCTAATGAATCAGTTGGCCGCACAGTACTGGGTTGGCGAACGTGGGTCCAGACCGCGAATCCTCATCGCCGTCGCCTGGACACTGAGATGGCTCACGCCTCATGATCCTCGCGTGCACGAAACAGATCAGACCGTTCGGTCGACCATTACAAAAATCTCCTGGCGCATCCTGCCGCTGATCGGCCTCGGGTACCTGGTCTCGCTCATGGATCGCATCAATGTGAGCTTCGCCGCGTTGCAGATGAATGCGGACCTCGGATTCACCGCCTCGATATACGGATTCGGGGCCGGGCTGCTTTATGTGTCCTATGCGGCATTCGAGGTTCCGTCCAATATTCTCCTGGTGCGCTTCGGCGCGCGCCGCTGGCTCGCGAGGATCATGATCACCTGGGGAGTGATCGCCGCGGCCATGATGTTCGTCACGACGCCGACGCAGTTCTACATCATGCGTTTCCTCTTGGGCGCTGCGGAGGCGGGCTTCGTTCCCGGGATCATTTTCTATCTGGCGCGCTGGTTTCCAAGCGCCCACCGCGGCCGCGCCATCAGCCGCTTCTACATCGCAGGTCCGCTCGGCTCGGCGGTGTTGGTGGGCGCGATCTCCGGTCCGCTCCTGGAAATGGATGGACTGGCGGGCCTCGAAGGCTGGCAATGGCTTTTCCTCGTGCAAGGCTCTCCCGCGGTGATCATCGGTCTGGCGCTGCTGCGATATCTGCCCGAATCTCCCGATGCGGCGAGCTGGCTCGCGCCGGAGGAGAAGTCATGGCTCGCGCGCGAGCTGGCGAGCGATACGGCGCGCATTGGAGAGCCCGCTGCCCACAACGTGCTCGCAGCACTTCGCAATCCTCTCGTGCTCCAGCTCGGATTGATCGGCTTCCTGACGATCGGATCGATGGTCACACTCGCACTCTCAGCACCGCTGCTGCTCAGGGATGCAACCGGGCTTGCGCCCACGCAAATCGGCTGGATCGTCAGCACGGGCGGCATTCTTGGTTCGGCGTGCATGCTGTTCGTGGGCTGGTATTCGGATCGCAGGGGCGAGCGCTTCACGACTCTCATTGTGAGCGCCGTGCTGATGGGAAGTGCATTCCTCGTGATGGCGTTCGCGACTTCGAGCACCGTACTGGTAGGCGCTTACCTGCTCTATGGGCTTTCCTGGAGCTCGGTCACGCTCTCGCACATCTCGCTCTGGCCCGACGTGCTGCATATTCGGCTGCTGGCCGTCGGCAGTGCAGCCATCAACTCGATGTCGCAGATCGCGGCGTTTCTAATGCCCTACGCCTGGGGCACGGCACGCGATGCAACCGGCAGCTTCAAGTCCGGATTGATCGGGCTCTCGGTCGCGATGTTCCTGGCATTGATCCTGACAGTGGTGCTGCGCAGGCAAGTGCCGACTACCCAGATCGCTTCATCGGCGAAGGCTCGTCACCCCGCTTGATGAAGGTCAGGAACACGCGCAGGTTTTCCGTCGGATGGGTGTTCTCGACTCCGTGCGCCACTTCCAGCGGCGTATGGACATGGTCGCCCTTTGCCACGGGGACGATCACGTCATCGATCTCCATCTGTCCCTGGCCGCTGATGAAATAGTAGTACTCGTCGTACGAACCCTGCTCGTTGCGGTCGTCGAGAAAGTGCGTGTGCACGCCTTCGCTCGCGCCGGGCGGAAGGTCATAGATCATGAAGCTTGCAGGCGCGGGCGCATCATTGAAGCGGAACCACTTGGCCTTGCCCGTGCCCTTGCCTTCATGAATGCCAGTGATCTCGGCCATGCCTTGCGATTCGGAGTCCTTCGTGAACGTCGCCTTTGCATTGGCGGCGGCCGCCTGCGTGCCCGCGGCTGCGCGCGCCTTCTCGCTCAACATCGCGAAGCAGACACCTGCTGCCACCAATGCATCGCGGCGACTAATCATCGTCACGGCCAGCTGAACGCGAAACGCAGCGTTCCCGACACCGCGCGGCTGGGCACGGTCATGTGTCCTTCGCCCTCATAGATTTCGGACTTGATGCGCAAGCCATAGGCCGACATCGGCTCGATCCGCTTCACGAAAGCCTCGGGATCCCAGCCTTCGAGAACCGTCTCCTCGCGGTCGCCCGCCACCACCATCAACCGGCTTACCTTCGGAATCTTCCAAGCCTGCAGTCGCGCGGTGAAATCCTGTTCCTCTTTCAGCATCTCCCGCTCGTGCCAAAACAGCGACGGGCTGGCGGCGATGATGGCGTGGAAGGCGTCGGGCCGCGAAAACAGCGCATGGATCGCGAACAGCCCGCCCAGCGAGTGGCCGAACAGCGCCTGCCGGTCGAGGTTGATCTTGTAGCGCTTGCCGATCTCAGTGCGCAGCTTGCCCGTGAGGAAATCGAGGAACTTGTCCCAGCCGCCGGCGCGCTCTTTCGCGAACTCGTCCCGCCAGGGCTGCGGCGGGGGAGCGGGGCCGGTCAGGTCGTAGAGCCGCCGCATGTCATACGCCTGGTCGGTCGGATAACCCACACCGACGATGATCGACTTGCCGACATCCGACCCTTCCTGCATCCGGCGCGTCTCGGCGAATCCGGCGAACATGGCGTTGCCATCCAGCACGTAGAGGACCGGAAAGCCTTCCTTCGGCGCTTCGACCGCGGGATAGGACACGAAGATGCGATAGATCTCGCCGTCGTCGGATTTCAACTCCCACATGCTCGTCGACGGCATGGTGTAGCCCTGCGCGGCCGGCGCAGGCGCGGGTTTCGTTGCCGCCAGTGCGGGCAACGCGAAAGCAATCGCGACGGTTGAGGCCAACAAATTCCACGCTCTGGTCACTGCTAACTCTCCTGATGAGCCGCCAGCGCGAAGCGAGGTTCCGCCTTGCCCGCGCCGAGTACGAGATCGCCGACGTAACGCCCCACGGCCGGACCATGCTTGAACCCGTGGCCGCTGCCGCCGCCCACTAGCCAGGTATTGTCCCAGGCCGGGTGCCGGTCGATCAGAAAATTGCCGTTGTCCGTGTTTTCATATTGGCACACCCTGGAATCGGCCAGCGGGCGTTTGGCGAGATCCGGAAAGCGCCGCGCGAGATAGGCGCGAACATCCACGAGCGCCTGATCGGTGATCCTGCGGTCGGCAGTATCGGGGTCGATCTTAGGGCCATGGGCATCGAGCGCGATCTTGAAGCCGCGGGATTCGATGTCCGGAAAGCCGTAGTGATAATCCTTGCTGCTGATATCCACCCAGGCCGGGAGATGCGCTCCATGGAAGCGGGTATCGCCGGCGGGCGGGGCGAAGAAAAAGACATCCTGCCGGGTAGAAACGATCCGTGCGCCGACCACATCCGGAAATACCTTGGGCAACCAGGGCCCGCAGGCGAAGATGAAGCCGTCTGCATGCAGCGTTTCGCCACCGGTTCCAGTGATCATATCGAGTGAGGCGCGCTGCGACCGCGGCGAATCGACAGCGAACTGGCGGAAGCTGCCGCCCGCCTTGACGAAATCGCCGACGAGAGTTTGCACACCGCGCCGGGCCATGAGCGCGCCCATGGTCGGCTGCATCACCCCGACTGCGATGCCGTCGAAGTTGACTTGGGGCCAGCGCTTTGCCATTTCAGGCGCGGTGAGCTTTTCAATGGGAATGCCCAGCGCGCGCTGTACCGCGATGCTGTGGTCTATCGTGGCGCTATCCCGAGGATAGATGTATAGCGCGCCAATCTCGTGGAAGATCGGGCTGTCATGCCGCCTGGACAGCGCATGCCATTCGGCAAGCGATTCCCATGCCCAGCGGGTGTAGAGCGGCTCGCCCGCATGTTCCGTGCGGATCAGGCGCGTCTCCCCGCCCGAAGACGCGCGGGAATGCGCCGCACCCCACGCATCGAGCAACAGCACCTTGTGGCCCCTGCGTTGCAGAGTCCAGGCGGTCCACGTTCCGAACACCCCGGCGCCGATGACGATGAAATCCCACCCGCTCGCCGGTCCAGCCTTTGTCGTAGCAAACGAGACGCCAGACAGCGCAGCGGCGGTCGCCAGCCCTCCGAGCACTTGCCGCCGCGAAACGGGCGCGGTCATTGCTCTTTCGCGGCCTCGGGATGCGCTGCGCGCCATGCGTCGAGCCGCGCGAGCCATTGAGCCGCCGAAAGCGGGCCCTGAGCTTTGGTCTCGGTGTGTGACGCCATGTTCTCCCGGATCTCGAGCCAGAACGCCACGCCTGTCTTCAAGTGCATCTCCGCTGCCTTCGCGTCCATCGTAGCCTGCTGGGCCGCCGTGACGGGCGTTTTCGGTAAAGGCTTGAATAGCAGCACGTCCCACTCTTCGCCATCATCATGAATGAACATTTGCGAGGGCGGCTGGCCGCCCGCTGCCGAGACGATGTCCCACTCAGCCACCTTGCGGATGAAAGCCTCCTGCTTGCCCGGCGCAAGCTTGAAGACCTCGAACAGGGCCTCGGGAAAGGGCTTCCCGTCGTCGACCACCGCAGGTGGAGTCTGGGCACTGGCCGTCGCGAGCAGCGCACCGAGCAGGATCAATGACTTCATCGTAATCTCCAACCCGAGCTCTGGTTGAGCGGATGCGTCATTAGAGACGTTTCCTGAGCGCCGCCGCCATGCCGCTGGCGGGTAGCAAAAGCAGTATTTCGGGTAACATCCGCGGCCCCGCGAGCTGAGCATTGTTCCATGCGCTACGTCCGAATGCCCATCGAAGTGGAGTCGCCCGAGGAGCTCGGGTACGGCACCATCCGTTACAACCTGTCCGAGAGCTCGGTTGCCGACGCTTCGCTCTCCGGGCTAGGCCTTACCGTGCCGGATCTCACGTTGCTCTACGGCGAGCATCGCGGCAGCGAGGCGCTGCGTGCGCTGATCGTTGCGGACCATTCCGGGCTGAACCCCGCAGACGTGCTCATCACGAGCGGCGCCGCGAACGCATTGTTCGTCGTGGCGACGGCGTTGCTCGCCCCGGGCGATCATCTCGTAGTCATCAGGCCCAATTACGCCACCAATCTCGAGACGCCGCGCGCGATCGGTTGCGACATCACCTGCATCGATCTCGAGTTCGAGCAGGAGTTCCGGCTCGACCTCGGCAAGCTGGAGGCGGCCATCACACCGCGGACGAAGATCGTCAGCGTGACGTGTCCGCACAATCCATCCGGCGTCATGCTGACTGCTGATGAGCTGCAGCGCCTCGTCGCTCTAACGCAGGCGCGCAGTTGTCAGCTGTTGGTGGACGAGACGTATCGCGACCTCTCGTATGATGGCGCGCTACCCCTGGCCGCCTCCCTGGGAACGCACGTCATCAGCGTGTCTTCGCTTTCCAAGGCGTTCGGCGTCCCCGGCCTTCGCATCGGGTGGCTGATCACACGTGATCCGAAGCTTCAGACCGTCTTTCTGGCGGCGAAGGAGCAGATCAGCATCTGCGGAAGCGTGATCGACGAATGGGTTGCCGAGCAGATGCTCACGCGGCGTCATGAGATCCTGCGGACCACTCTAGCGGAAATGCGCGAACGTCTACAACTCGTTGCCGATTGGATCGCGCGGGAGCCCTTGCTGGAGTGGGTGCGTCCAGCGGGCGGTGTAGTCTGCTTTCCGCGCATGCGCTCGGAGCCAAGCGGCGGCACCGCGGCTTTTTACAAGCGGCTGCTCGAAGCGCACGGTACATACGTCGGCCCGGGCCACTGGTTCGAAATGTCCGACCGCTTCTTCCGTCTCGGCTACGGCTGGCCAACGCGCGGTCAGCTCCAGGCGGGGCTCGATTCCATCTCCCGCGCGTTGCGCGGATAGCCAACGGTAAGGCCGCCAAAAAAAAGCCGCCCGCATCGGTGCGGGCGGCTTCGAGAGTCGTCGCTTCGAGTTATCTGAACTTGTAAGCCACCGACGCTTCCATGGTGCGCTTCAGGCCGTTCGCGCAGAAGCCGAAGTTGTAGCAGGTCGGGTAATAGCGCTCGTCGAAGAGGTTGAGCACGTTGAACTTCAGCTGCCAGTTCTGGTAGTCGAGCGAAGCCATTGCATCGACCAGCGTATAGCTGGGCGTCTTGATCTGCCTGTCGAACGGATTGAGGGGGTTGCCCGAGGTTTGCTGGCCGACATAGCGCACACCGCCGCCGAAGCGCAGCGTCAGATCGTCCCTGAGCTCCATCGTCTTGGAGCCGAAGAAATTCGCCAGCTCCTTGGGAATGTTGTCCCGCTGCCGATCGTCACCCGGCTGGTCGCCCGACTGGATCGACGTGGCATGCGAGTAGCTCGCCGTGACCGTCAGATCCCTCGCGACGTTGTGATCGACCTGGAATTCAAAGCCCTTGGACTTCGTGAAGCCCGACTGGATCGAGTTGAGAGGGTTGCCCGGCTCGGGTCGAAGGGCGTTGTCTTCCTTGATGTTGTAGTAAGACACCCGGAACAACGTCGCCCTGAGCGGCTGCCACTTCACGCCCGCTTCCTTTTGCTCGCCCGCCAGCGGCGAGTAGGTGCTGCCGAACTGATTGAGTCCGGCAATCGGCAGGAACGATTCCGAGTAGCTGAGGAAGGGCGCCAGCGTCGGTGTGACACTGACGGTCAGCCCGGCGCGCTTGGTCGTCTTGTTGGTGGTCTCATTCGGCACACCGGTATCCCGCTTCGTGTAGTGGTCGCGGCGGAGGCCGAGTACCAGCGAGGCCCGCTTCCCGAAGTCGATCTGATCCTGCAGGTAGTAGCCGGTCTGCTTCAGGACCTGCGTGGTGGGGTCGAAATAATCGAGGGGCGGCGCCGTGCCATACACCGGATTGTAGAGGTCGATCGGCGTCGAGGCGCCGAAGGCCTGCCGGGCGAACTGGCGGAAGTAGGAGTAGTCCACGCCGACCAGCACTTTATTGCTGAACGTCTCGGATCCGAAATTGAGACCGATGTTGTTGTCCGAGTTGAAGGTCTTGTACTTCACATCGAACGCGAACACGTTGCGCGGCACCATCGTCTCACCATCCTCGATGGTCCCGTTGCCGTTCTCATCGATGAATGGGTTCACGGGATTGAGGAACGCATTGACGTAGATTTCCCGCTGGTCGGTGTTGGATCTCGAGGCGCGCGTGGCGCTGTGGAAGCTGAACATGTCCGAAAAATCGTGGTTGACCAGCAAAGTGAGCGACTTGTTGTCCTTGTGGCCGGAGTCGTTGAAGCCCGGTTCGCCGAGGTATACGGAATCGGAGAGCCTGCGCCCGGGCGGCGCCAGGATCGAAGCCGCGAGCGGGACGACGTTGTAATTCGGGCCGTTCTCATCGCGCTGGTAGAGACCGATCGCCGTGATCTCCGTGCTGTCGCCGGGTCTCCAGGTGATCGCGGGCTGCAGCATCGTGCGATTGTTGGGGACGAAGTCGATCTGGGAATCGGAATCCCGATAGAGCGCGACGAACCGGGCGGCGAACGTATCGCTCAGCGGCCCCGTCCAATCGACCACGGCCTCCTTGCGCTCGAAGGTTCCGTAACTCACGCTCGCGGTGGCGCCAGGCGTGAACTGCGGACGCTTGCTCTGCATGTTGGTGAGACCGCCTGCGCTGCCCGAACCGTAAAGCACCGATGCCGGCCCGACCAGGACTTCGATGCGTTCCAGCGAGTTGACGTCGGCGCGCGGCAGATAGACGAAGCCGTAGTTGCGCTTCAGTCCATCGACATACAGCACCGATTCAAAGCCGCGAATACTGTTGAAATCGCCGCGTGAGTCGTCACCGCCGTTCGAAACGCCGGCGGTGTAATTCAGTGCTTCAACGATCGTGCGGGCGCCGAAATCGTCGATCTGCTGCGAGGTCACGATGTTGATCGACTGAGGGATATTCAGGATCGGAGTGTCCGTCTTGGTGGCCGTGACCGCGCGTGTCGCGGAAACCACAACGTCGTCCAGATCATCTTCCGACGTCGATGGCGATTGCGCCTGCGCCAGCGCCAGCGCCGATGAAACCGAGAATGTCACGGCGAGGAGGGTGCCTCCGAGGGAGGCGCGGAAGGCGCGTTGTTCTCGATCTGTCTTCATGCTGACTAACCCCTGTATTGAAGTCCGGCGGTTGATCTGCCGGTGAATGAAGTGAAGCCTATCCGCGCGGCCGCCGCCACGGTGTCGGTGGGTAATACCGCTGATCATGTGGGTAGTGCGTTTACGCAACTGGGGCGGTGGCGAAACCGAATGGCGCGGATGGGTAGTGATTCATTCACGCGGTGGGTAGTTGGCTAGCCGCGGCATGAACGGTGGCCATAGTATTTGGCGGCAAGCTGACTTGAATATTCACAGCGGCTTTTCACGGAGGTGACACGTGAACGGAGCCCCAGGATCATCGCCGGCAGGCTCGAGAGGCGAGGTCTATCGGCACAGCGGAATCGTGCGGGTCACGCATTGGTTGAATGCGTTAGCCGTATTCGCACTTCTGCTCACCGGTTTCGGCATTACGCAGCTGTACACGCCCCTGCACTGGGGTGATGCCGGGCAGGACTGGGGTGACGTTGGGGAGGAGCGGAACGGCCCTGGCGGGGATGCGTACCCGGCCATCGCGAGAGTGCCCGGGATCCCTTCCGGAGTGGGCCTGGGCTCCTGGGTCGACGAGGCGCTCTGGTCAGCGAAGGCCTATTTGCAAACCCCGATGAGGGTGCGCAACCACATCCTGTTCGCGTGGCTGTTCCTGTTCAATGGCCTGGTCTACCTCGCGGCCGCAATGTCCACCGGTCGATTCGCAGGCATCCTCCGGCCCTCCTGGCGCGAGATTTCCTGGCGAAAACTGGGCCTCGAGCTCTGGAACCATGTCCGGTTGCGCTTTCCTGAGGGTGACGCGGCGCGCTCCTACACCCTCCTTCAAAAGTATGCATACCTGTTCATCATTTTCGCGGCATTGCCCCTCCAGCTGCTGACCGGGCTGGCGCTCCTGCCCTGGATGGATGGCGCCTTCCCATGGTTCAAGGACATCTTCTTCGGGCGCCAGTCGGCGCGCACCATCCACTTCTCGTCTTCGGTGTTGATCCTCGCGTTCGTCATGGTTCACCTGGCAATGGTGGTGCTCTCCGGATTCCGCAACAACATGCGCTCCATGATCACCGGCTGGTACAGAATCTCGAGGTAATCTGATGAGACTCACTCGGCGTCAACTCCTGACGGGATCGCTGCTCGGCGGCGGAGTCGCGGCTATCGGCGGCGCCGCTGCCGCCATGCTCGCGGGTCGGGGGCTTCAATATTACCTCCCGCCCAGCGTCGGAAGCCTGGGAGGGCTGGCCGAAGGCTTGAGCTACGCCAGCAGCAGGCTCGTGCTCACGCACAGAAGTCTCGTACCTGAGTACCCAGCTTCGGCGATCACGATGCTGGACAACTGGAAATCGCCCCCTGCCGACCCCGAGTTGCTGTCGCATCTGGCGACAAAGTTCGAGAGCTGGCGATTTCCGGTGGTGGGGAGCGTTCTCCATCCTGCTTCTTTCTCCGTCGCGGAGCTCGCGCAGCTGCCGAGGAAGACGCAGATCGTGGCGCGACACTGCATCAACGGCTATACCAGCATCAGTCCCTACACCGGCGTGCCGCTGCGAGACCTGCTGGGTATCGTAGGGCTGGCTCCCGGCGTGAGATACATCGGATTCGAGTCGTATTTCGACGGGGGATGGGACTCGATCGACCTGTTCGATGCGTTCCACCCGCAAACCATTCTGGTCTACGAGGAATTTCCGGGCACGCGCATCTCCTGGACCCGCGGCGCGCCGGTTCGCCTTTGCGCTCCGCTGCACTATGGTTTCAAGTGGATCAAGGGAATCAAGCGCATCCTGGCCCTGGAAAATCTGGACACATTCGGGGATGGAACCGGAATGGGCAGCTCCTATGCGTCCAAGGACCGGACCTGGTCCGGGGTTGCATCTTGAGAATGGCGCTGGAGGCCTCGCGCAATTTACGTGGCGTGCGATGGAAGCCTTGGGCACTCCTCGGTGTGGCAGCGCTAGCGGGTTGGTTTTACGCGGCGCCTGGCAATCTCACGAAACGGATCCGCAGTGCGGTAGAGGAACCCCGGAAAGCCGGTACGTCTTCTCTCATCTCTTCTCGTGTCGATTTTGCGCAGGTCAACGCTCAATTGTCGGGCGACCTGCATGGTGCCACCCAGGGACGCCTCGACGGCGAAAGCTTCTCGCAGCTGCTCCTGTTTGGTTGGCTCCCGCAGCAGGGACGGAAAATCGATGTCGATGAGGCAGCGAATCACACCGCCGATGACAACCCAGCTCCCGGCATTGTGCCCGTCCGCGCAGAACATACGCGCCTTTACCATGTCCGGTACAAAGACCTGAACCGAGTCATGGCGATCTATTGGGACGCGACCCAGATACACGAGGTCGTCCTCACGCTGGAGAGAAAGAGCGTGCTCCATCGCTGGCACGTCACCAGAGTCCATCAATTCAACGTATGCGCGTACGACTTCGACTGCGCGCTGGTCTTGCCCGAAGATCTACTCTCGACGACCGCATATCCCGCTCACGGCGGGCCGGAGTGAAACCGGAACATCGGGTCGGCTGCCGTCGCCAGGTCGGCTTCGCATTCCGCCAGGATCTTGAGCCGCGCGCGCCATTCCTCGCCTCCCGCGACGCGCTCGGCGAAATGCAGATATAGCTCGAAGTGGCGCGCCTCGGCGGATTGCAGCCGAGCGTAGAACTTTCCCAGCGGCGCAGGAAGGCGCGGCGCGAGCAGCGTGAAGCGTTCGCACGAGCGCGCTTCGATCAGCGCACTCGATAGCATGAGATCCAGCTTGCGAGCGGGCTCGTGCGTGCGCAGTGCGGCACGCAAGCCACTCGCGTAGCGGCCAGGGTGCTGGCGAACGAACGGGACACCGAGCTCCACCATCAACGCCTGCACCTGCTCGAAGTGCCTCAGCTCTTCGCGCGCCAGGCGCGAGAGAGCGGATGTCAGTTCATGATCCTCCGGATACGCAAACACCAGCGCCAGTGCGGACGAGGCCGCCTTCTTCTCGCAATAGGCGTGATCCACGAGCAGTTCGCGCCAGCGCTCGACCGCGACGTCGACCCAGGCGGCCGGTGTCGATGCGACGAGCACGGGATGGAAGGGGGTATCGAGTTGCGCGGGCACGATCGCTATTCCCTGAAATCCAGCTGGCGCCAGGCTTCATAGGCGACGATCGCCGCCGCGTTGGAAAGATTCAGGCTTCGGTTGCCCGCGAGCATGGGGATTCGGAGCCGCTGCTCGGCCTGGCAGGATTTCAGGATGTCCGCCGGCAATCCCCTTGTCTCCGGCCCGAACACGAACGCATCTCCATTGGCAAAGCGGGGAGAATCGTGCCGCGTCGTGCCGCGCGTTGAGATCGCGAACCACCGCGGAGCTCCGAGCGCGTTCAGGCACTCCGGCAGGGAGTTCCACGTCTTCACATCGACGAGCTCGGCGTAATCCAGCCCCGATCTACGCACAGCTTTCTCGCTCAACTCGAATCCCAGCGGCTCGATCAAATGCAGCTGCGCGCCGCAGTTGGCGCACAGGCGGATGATGTTGCCCGTGTTGGGCGGAATCTCCGGCTGGTAGAGGATGATGTGCAGCGTCATTCTTGTCGCGACTGAGGGGAAGGATGGAAGTGTACGGCTTGACGCTCCGATGCGCTTGCCACTAGGTTCGGCGCATGCGTTCCCGTTCGCTCACGCGAGTATTTGTTCTGTGCCTTATTTGTGGGGCATTTGTTGCGGGCTGCGCAAGTGCGCCACAGCGCGCGCCCAGCTCGCGCCTGGGAGGCGAGATCGCTCATAACGCAGTCTCACTGTTGGGAAGCCCCTATCGATATGGTGGGGCTGATCCCGCCGGTTTCGATTGCAGCGGGCTCGTGCGATATGTCCATCATGAGCTGGGCATCGAGACGCCGCGCACCGCCGCGGAGCAGTTCCGGGCGGCTCGGCCCGTAGGCATCAATGAACTGGCCGCAGGCGATCTGTTGTTCTTCAAGATCGACGGCGCGAGCGTCTCGCACGTGGCCATCTATGTTGGCGAAGGGCGATTCGTTCATGCGCCGAGGTCGGGGCGGCCGGTGGAGACTCGCTCGCTCGATGATGCCTATTACCGGCCCAGGCTGGTCGGCGCCGGAAGGCTGTTCTAGGGGGGGTCATCGACGCCATCTATCGGAACGATCGAAAAGATCGACAGCGCAATTCTCATCCCGGGAATATATTCATGCTCCCTTTTCAGAATGGGAGCCACGCCGTGAGTCATGCAACCGAAGCAAAGTGCCCCTTCAATCACACCTTTGGCGGCGGCACCTCGAACAAGGACTGGTGGCCGAAGCACCTGCCGCTCGACCTCCTGCACCAGCACTCCACCAAGTCCGACCCGATGGGCGCGGATTTCGACTATGCCAGGGAGTTCAAGAACCTCGATTTCGCGGCGCTGAAGAAAGACCTCGCGGCGCTCATGACGGATTCACAGGACTGGTGGCCGGCGGACTTCGGCCACTATGGGCCGTTGTTCATCCGCATGGCGTGGCACAGCGCCGGCACGTACCGCACGGGAGACGGCCGTGGCGGCGGTGGAAGAGGGCAGCAGCGCTTTGCGCCGCTCAACAGCTGGCCGGACAACACCAATCTCGAGAAGGCGCGGCGCCTGCTCTGGCCGATCAAGCAGAAGTACGGCCGCAGGATTTCCTGGGCCGACCTGATGATCCTCACCGGCAACGTGGCCCTCGAGACGATGGGATTCAAGACCTTCGGCTTTGCCGGCGGTCGCGCGGACGTATGGGAGCCGGATCATGACGTCTCCTGGGGTGACGGAGAAGGAATGGCTGGGTGCCGACACGCGCTATTCCGGCGAGCGCGAGCTCGCCAATCCGCTGGCGGCCGTGCAGATGGGCCTCATCTACGTGAATCCGGAAGGCCCGAACGGCAATCCGGATCCCGTCGCCGCGGCCCGCGACATTCGCGAGACCTTCGGCCGCATGGCGATGAACGACGAAGAGACGGTCGCGCTGATCGCAGGCGGTCACACCTTCGGCAAGACGCATGGTGCGGGCCCCGCCTCGCACGTCGGCAAGGATCCGGAAAGCGACGATATCGAGGCGCAGGGCCTCGGCTGGAAGAGCACGTTCGGCACGGGCTGGGCGGGGGATGCGATCACCAGCGGCCTGGAAGTCACCTGGACCACCACGCCGACGAAATGGAACAACGACTTCTTCAAGAACCTGTTCGGCTTCGAATGGGAGCTGACGAAGAGCCCGGCTGGAGCGCACCAGTGGCAGCCGAAGAACGGCGCTGGCGCTGGTACGGTGCCGCATGCGCACGACAAGTCGAAGCGCATTACGCCTTCGATGCTGACGACGGATCTGTCGCTGCGGTTCGACCCAGCGTACGAGAAGATTTCGCGCCGCTTTCTCGAGCACCCGGAGCAGTTCGCAGACGCCTTCGCGCGCGCCTGGTTCAAGCTCACTCACCGCGACATGGGCCCGCGCGCCCGCTATCTCGGCCCGGAAGTCCCCAGGGAAGAGCTCATCTGGCAGGACCCGATTCCAGCGGTGAATCACAAGCTCGTCGACGAGCAGGACATTGCCGACCTCAAGAGCAGGATCCTGGCCTCGGGGCTGACGGTCTCGCAGCTCGTTTCGACCGCATGGGCCTCAGCGTCCACTTTCCGTGGCTCCGACAAGCGTGGCGGCGCCAACGGCGCGCGCATTCGCCTGGCGCCCCAGAAGGATTGGGCGGTCAATGAGCCCGTTCGACTGGCGAAAGTGCTCAAGACTCTGGAAAACATACAGGGCGAGTTCAACAAGGCGCAGAGCGGCGGTAAGAAACTGTCTCTCGCTGACCTGATCGTTCTCGGCGGTTGCGCCGGTGTAGAGCAGGCAGTGAAGAATGCCGGTCAGTCCGTGAAGGTTGCGTTTACGCCCGGGCGCATGGATGCCTCGCAGGAACAGACCGACGTGGACTCCTTCGCCGCGCTGGAGCCGGTGGCGGACGGCTTCCGCAACTTTCAGAAAGAACGCTTCGCGGTTCCTGCCGAGGCGCTGCTGCTCGACAGAGCACAGTTGCTCACGCTGACCGCGCCCGAGATGACTGCGCTGGTCGGTGGGTTGCGAGTGCTGAACGCCAACGTCGCGCATAGCAGGCACGGCGTGTTCACGAATAAGCCGGAGGCACTGACCAACGACTTCTTCAAGAACCTGCTCGACATGACCACACAGTGGACTGCGACGTCGGAGTCAAAGGAAGCTTTACGAAGGGCGCGACCGCAAGAGTGGCGAGCTGAAGTGGACCGCCACGCGCGCCGACCTCGTGTTCGGCTCCAACTCGCAGCTGCGCGCTCTGGTGGAGGTCTACGGAAGCTCGGACGCGCAGGAGCAGTTCGTGAATGCCTTCGTGGGCGCGTGGGACAAGGTGATGAACCTGGATCGGTTTGATCTGAAGTAGCCGACTCAACTCACTAGGCGGCGGACCTCGGGGCCGCCACCAGTTGAGCCAGCGCATCGCGCGCATTGGCCAGGCCCTTGTTCCGCGCTTCGTCGCCCATCGCCAGGCCTTCGGCGTGGATGAACTCGACGTCGGTGATCCCGATGAAGCGCAGGAACTGACGCAGGTACGGAGTCTGTGTATCCGCAGTGGTGGGGTAGATGCCTCCGCGCGCGACGAACACATAGGCCTGTTTGCCGAGGATCATCCCTTTGGCGCCTTCGGCGGTGTAGCGGAAAGTCACTCCGGCCCGTGCGATGTGATCGAAGTACGCGCGCAGCGTCGAAGGCACGCTGAAGTTGTACATGGGCACGGCGAAGACGATGACGTCCGCCGCCTGAAGCTCCGCAATCAACTCATCCGAATAGGAGACCACGGCCTGCTGATCCGGGCTTAGCTCCGGCGCCGGCGTCGCGAAGGCCTGGAAGCGCTCGGCTGTCAGGTGTGGCACCGGGTTGGCGTAGAGGTCGCGCTCGATCACCCGGCCGTCGCTATTTTCCGTGAGCCACTGCTCGATGAATTCATCGGCGAGCTGCGCCGAGAATCCTTTCGCGCCCGTCATGGCGGCAGTGATCTTCAATATCGTCTTCATGGAATATCTCCGTCTGAAAGCCTGGGCATATTCAACGATTGATCCGATAGATATAAAAGTTCAAAATAAAGCTAATACATATCGAACCAGTCGATATCTTTGGTTAAAAATCTTAAAAATCAGGCAGTTCCGCTGCGAGTGACCCTGGACCAATGGCGGGCTCTGGTGGCCGTGGTGGAGGCGGGCGGCTACGCGCAGGCCGCGAAATCGATTCTCCGTAGCCAGTCATCGGTGACTTACGCCGTGCAGAAGCTCGAATCAGTCCTCGGCGTGAAGGCTTTTGAGATCCAGGGTCGCAAGGCCGTGCTCACTGCCGCCGGCGAAACGTTGTACCGACGCGCCCGCGCGTTACTCGAAGATGCTGGCGGGCTCGAGCGGGCATCGCGCAAGGCCAATGCCGGCTGGGAAGCTGAGATTACGATCGCTGTGGAGATCGTATTTCCAGTTTGGCTGCTGCTCGAATGCCTGCGCCAGCTGGGCGAAGAGAGTCCGGAGACGCGCGTCGACGTGTTTGAAAGTGTCATCGGCGGAACGGCTGAAGCCATTGAATCCGGCCAGGTGGATTTGGCGATCTCTCCGGTGATTCCCGCGGGGTTTGCCGGGGAGCCCTTGATGCCGTTGCGCTTCTTGCCCGTGGCCCATCCCGATCATCCGCTGCACAAACTTGGTCGCGAACTCACGGTGCGCGATCTGCGCAAGCATCGTCACCTGGTCGTGCGCGACACCGGCACGCGGCGTGACAAGAAATCCGCGATCGTCGAGGTCGCGCAGCGCTGGACTTTCGCCAACATGACCACTTCCATCGCGGCCGCGTGTCGTGGGGACGGCTTCGCGTGGTTTCCCGCAGACAAGATCCGCAACGAGCTGGCGAACGGCGAGCTGAAAATCCTGCCGCTGCGAGACGGCAGGGAGCGTACGTTGGAGTGCTACCTGATCTTTCCCGATCGCGATGCTGCGGGGCCCGGCACGCTGCGATTGGCGCAGATCTTTCGGGAGCGGGTGGCGAAACAATGCGCTGCGGAGCGAAACCCTACGACGGATCCCAGTCGAGGCCGAGTAGCACACAGCCGGTGACGGTGCGGGTGCTGTGGTGGGTGCCGGGTTCGTAGACGATCCAGTCGCCGGCTTTCAGCACCGTGCCGTCGTCTTCTATGGCTTCGCCCTCGAGGATCAGAAATTCCTCGCGACATGTGTGCACGTGTGGAATGGTCGCGGCGCCTGGGTTCATGCGCATGAGATACGAGCCGCGCTCGCTGCCCGCATGGTGCGAAAGAGGGGCATAGGACATCTCCGGCTGCACCGGGCCGTCGAGATCATAGGGCAGCATTTTCAGGTTCTGCGTCGCGAAGATGCGCCGTCCCGCGCGTGAATCGCTCATCTTTGAATCTCCGCTGAGGCTATTTTCGCTCGAGGCGCTCCCGCGCTTCCAGCTCGCGTTCCCTCTGCTTGACCCGATCCAGTACGTCTTGCGGAGGCAGGGGACCCTTGCTGCGGCGAAACGCCAAAAGGCCGCCCACGACGACCGCGATGACCACAGCCAGTACAATGAGAAACTTCAGCATGCTGACTCCGAACGGCCTTCGAGGCTGACGTTCAAGGATAGCCCATGACCTCGCGACTATGACCATCATTGAGCTCTCCCGACTTCTCGACTGTCGAAAAGTCACCAGCCGGCAGCTCGTGGAGCAGGCGCTCGCTGCAATCAAAGACCCTTCAGGGGAAGGCGCCAGAACTTTCATTCTCGTGCATGGAAGGAGCGCGCTTGCAGCCGCCGACCGGGTGGACGCGCAGCGAAGCAGTGGCGCGAAGCTGCCTTCACTGGCGGGCATCCCCATTTCGATCAAGGACCTGCTCGACGAGGCGGGCGTGGTCACGCTGGGCGGCTCGACGGTATTGACCGGCACGCCAGCGGCGAAAACTGACTCGACAGTCGTCGAGCGCTTGAAAAAAGCAGGCGCGGTAATCATCGGCCGCACCAACATGACTGAGTTCGCCTATTCGGGCCTGGGGATCAATCCGCATTACGGCACACCCAGCAATGTTTTCGATCGCGCCAGTGCTCGTATTCCAGGCGGTTCATCTTCCGGCGCGGCGATCTCCGTCACTGATGGGATGGCCGCAGGTGGGATAGGTACCGACACCGGTGGCTCGGTTCGCATTCCCGCCGCGCTGAATGGTCTCGTAGGCTTCAAACCCACGGCACGACGCGTGTCACGCGAAGGGGTGCTGCCACTTTCGGTCACGCTGGATTCGATAGGCCCCATCGCGAGGACTGTTGCCGACTGCGCGTTGCTCGATCAGGTGCTTGCCGGCGAACCGAATGCCGCGCTGGAGCCTCCCGCTGTGCGCGGCCTGCGTTTCGCTGTGCCCAAGACCATATTCCAGGATGAGCTGGCGCCATCTGTCGTCACCGCGTTCACCGCAGCGCTGGCACGCTTGTCCACTGCTGGTGCGAGCATCATCGAGTTGCCGATGGCTGAGATTGGCCGCGCTTCCGCGGCAAATCCACGCGGTGCGCTGGTCAGTGCCGAGACGTTTCGCGCGCACCGTCAATGGATAAGAGACGGTGCCGAAAAATATGATCCGAGAGTCCTTTCCCGAATTCAATCAGGCGAAACGGTCTCGGCGGAAACGTACGATGAGCTATTGAGGATACGCGAGCGCTTCGTGCGAGACATCGAAGCTGCCGCCGCCGGCTATGACGCCATGCTCATGCCTACCACCGCCGATACCGCGCCAACGATTGCCGAAGTGGTCAGGGACGACGAAAGCTATTTCCGCTTCAACGGGCGCATGCTGCGCAACGCGGCGATCGTCAATCTATTCGACGGCTGCGCACTGTCCATTCCCTGCCACGAAGCGGACAGCGCGCCGGTCGGGCTGATGATCGCCGGCACGCAGCATACCGATCGCAGGATTCTCTCGATTGGCCTCGCCGTGGAGGAACTCGTCAGGGGACCAGCCGGCTAACGCGCGGCCTTCGGTCGGCGCACCGCCCTGATCTTGCCGCTCTTTCCGCCTCCGCAGAAGAATCGATCGCCGCCATCCGACTCGAGCCCCGAAATGCCCATGCCGGGCGGCATTTCGAGTTGCTCCAGGACCTCACCGGTTACGGCATCGATGCGCCTCAATTCACTCGCATCGCCTTCCCAGGTGGCATGCCACAGCTCGCCGTCGACCCAGGTGACGCCGGTGACGAAGCGGTTGGACTCGATCGTGCGCAAAACCTTGCCGGTATCGGGATCGATCACGTGGATCTTCCGATCGCGATAATGACCCACCCAGAGCGAACCTTCGGCCCACGTCAGGCCCGAATCCCCGCCGCCACCGGGCGCCGGTATCGTCGCCAGCACGCGACCCGACTTCGGATCGATCTTCTGGATGCGATTTTCGGCGAGCTGAAACAGGTGCTGGCCGTCGAACGCCGTACCTGCATGCGCGGCGACATCGATGGACCGCAGCGTCTCCCCACTCTGCGGATCGAGTGCGTTCAGCTTGTCGCCTGAGGCAAACCAGACATTCTGGCCGTCATAAGTGACGCCGTGCACGGCTTCGGCACCCGCGAAGGGGCCGTACTCTTTGATGATCCTGGCAGGTGATTTGTTCATGGGTGAATCTTATGCAATCGGCAGAGACGCAGGGAGTAACAAGGTCGTCGCGAATCCAGGCACCGGGGGCGTCAACCATCGTCGAGCCCGCGCACGGCCGAACGATTGCACTTTTCCTGTGAGCGCCAGGGAATCGAGGGCACGCTGCACCGTGCGCTGACTGGTTCCAAGCGCCAGTGCAAGGCTCGAGCTCGACCACGATTCACCATCGGCGAGGAGTGCGAGCACCGCCGCGCTTGCTTCTTCCACCGGAAGCGCCAGCACGACGACCTCGCGTGCACGACGCGGTTTCAGCACAAAACCTCGCGTCGTCGCGCTCAACTCCGCTACCGTTCGAAGCGCCTTGCGAAGGCGCCCGATTTCGACTCGCAATCGGGCACGAAGTGATTCATCCGCGACCTTCAAACGGAATGCACGCGCGACGAGGTCTTCTCTCGACACGTCACCCGGCCACGCTTCGCCAAGCGCACGCGCGAGCGTGAACAACACCGGCCGCTTAGCGAGTGAGATCACCGTTGCGTTGAGACGCACGACGTGACGGCAAGCGTCTACCACGAATGCCTTCGACGCGAGCAGCGCTTCGACATCATCGAGCAGAATGAGCCTTTGCTTGCCAGCTGAAATCCGCCGCGCCGCCGGCGTGTTCAGAACCAAAAGCGAGCATTCGACTTCCGCCATCAAGGCAGGGATGCGCGCCTGGCGCGCGGCGACCCCGGCGCGCTCGAGCGCCGCGCGGGCTGCTTTCGTCCGCAAGCGGCGCATCGCAATTCCCGCGAGCACCAGTTCATGAGCTGCCCTCCATGCGGGAGGAAGAGTCGCTGGGTCCAGCTCGGCGAGCTTGCGCTCGGCGTCATCGATGTGCGCGATCAGCAGGAGGCGGCGTGCCTGTAGATAACTGGCGTACGCAGAGTTCGCATGGTCGCCCTGCGATTCGAGTGTGACGCGCGCCGCCTCAAGCGCCTTCGTCGGCCAGCCGAGATCGCGAGAGGCGAGGGCGACTTCAGCCTCGGCGACAACGCATCTCGCACGGGCTACGGCTTCTTTTGGGCCAAAGGCTCGAGCGGCATTTCGCAGCAGCGATTTTGCCCGAGCGAAATCGCCGAGCTGCGCCATCGCGATGCCTCGAAGCGCGAGCGCGGGTGCGTCATCGCGCAACGCGACGCGCTTCAGTGCACCGAGGGGGTCGCCCGCCGCGAGGGCACGAGCCGCGGCGGTAATCAGCGAATCCAACGAGAGCCTGTCACATGCGTCATTCCGGTCGCCTCCTGCCGGCGCTAATCTATCCCAGGAGCACAAACACCGGCTCAACGAATAGACTCACGGCCATGGATGAAAATACTGCCGAACGCCTCGAACTCAAGATCGCTTTCCTGGAACGTGCCAGCGCGGAGTTGAGCGACGTGGTCTACGCCCAGCAGCGCCAGATCGAAATGCTGCAGGCGAGGCTGGTGGCGCTGGCCGGCCGGCTGGAGGCTTTGGCGAGCAGCGCACCGTCCCCGTCTCTCGAAGACGAGCGCCCGCCTCATTATTAGGTCCGCCACCAGGCATTAATTGCCCCAGATTCTGTAAAGCCGAGCTCTCGGCCGTGCTAGGCATAATTTATGCTGAGCAACACATAGAAGGCCTCACTCAAAGGCTCTGCGATTGACCACCAGCGTAGCCCCGCGACTTCCCAATAGACCTGTCGATACCAGCGTCGAAGAAGGCGAGGAGCTGACGTCGCCGCTGGCCGCGACGGTTGCGGCAATTGCGCTGTCCGCGCCGCCGACGCGCGAAGTTGCGGTCGGCACCACCTTGCGGTCGCGCTATTCGCTCGATGAGATCATCGGGCAAGGCGGCGACTCGATCGTGTTTCGTGCTACGGACCTGCACCGGGACAGCACCGTCGCGATCAAAGTTCTTCGGCCGGAACACCGCCTCAATCCGAATGCGTTGCGGCGCCTGAAGCGCCAGTTCCAGCACATGCAGCGCCTCTCGCACCAGGGCATAGCGCGCGTGTTCGATCTGGATCGCGACGGCGACATCTGGTTCATCAGCATGGAGCTCGTTGCGGGCAGGACCGTGAACGCGTGGATACATGAGAGCGCTCATCTCGGCGATGGCTTGAGGCTGATCGGCGCGTGCGCGGAGGCACTCGAGCATGCGCACTCCCGGGGCATTCTCCACGGAGACCTCAAGCCTTCGAACGTGCTGGTTGCCGAAGATGGCAGCGTGAAACTCATCGATTTCGGTTCGGCGCCGAGCGGCGGCGAGCCCGGCGCCATCGCTACCGCCTCTTTTGCCAGCCCGCAGGTTCTTGCGGGCGGCTCGGCCGAAGAACGCGATGATATCTTCAGCCTGGCTTGCCTGAGCTATGTGATTCTCAGCAAAGGCCGGCGCCCCTTCGCCGCGAATTCCTCGCTCGAGCCTGCGTTCTTTCCGGATATTCCGGTGCGGCTCTACGAAGTTTTGCTGCGAGGTCTCGCGGCGGAACGCGAGCTTCGACCGAACTCCGTGCGGGAGTTTGCGAACGAGCTCGTCGGCGCCGATCTGAGCCCGATCGCCAGCCACGCGGAGGTACAGACGCCTGCTCCTGTGGACGCAGCAGGGCCAGCGCCGGAAGCGCCACCACCAGCGCGAATGCTTGAGCCGGTGCCGCTGGTGATTCCCGTGCAAAGCGCCGCCCCCTCCAGGATCTCGGAACGCCGCATTACGCTGATTGGCCTGGTCGTCATCATTCTGGGCGCGACGCTTCTGATCTGGCAGGCGATGCAACACCGCGCCAGCGGTCCACTGTTGGTGCCGCAATCCGCGCCGGCCGCGGTTACCGCTCCTGTTGCGACAACGGCGCCAACTGTTGCCGTGCAGCCGGCCGCCCCCGCCACCGCAGCGCCGGAAGTACCTGCCCGGCCTTACCTCACCGTTTACGATCCCGGAACAATCACGTTTGAATCGTCCACCATGAACGTGACGGCGGCGCAAGCGCTCGTCGCCATTCCGATCAGGCGACTGCAGGCCACGCGCAGCCCCGCTTCAGTGGCCTGGATCATCGAGGGAGCCGCAGGCGAGCCCAACCTAGTCAGATTCATCGAAGGGCAAACGGTGCGGAGTATTTTCATTCCGCTTTCAGCACGCCCGCCCACTTTTACAGTCGCGCTTCGCCAATTGAGCGGTGGGCCTGGGCTCGGCCCCGTCAGCCGCATCACGGTCAGGGTTGCTTCGAAATAACGATCCGCTCTATCAGATGGGGCGGCGTCGCGGACGCATCGTCCGGTTCGAGCCAGCGCGCCGTCGGGGCTCGCCTCATCCTTCCAACGGCGCGGCACACGATCAATTCCAACTGCATAGAGCGTGAGCGCGCCCGCCGCATCGATGCGCATGCGAAGCCACCCCTTGTAATCCTGTACCCGCAGGCTGGAAAACGCGTGCTGGTCGTGGCGCCCGAACACCTGCAACGAGATGAGCAGATACAGGCCGATCAGGAACGAGCCGCCGAAACCGCTCATGAGGAAAGTGATCGCTCCAGCGACGACAAGATTCCGGAGTGAGCCGAACGAGACGCCCAGGAGCGCAGTCAGGCGCAGCGCGGTCCACCCGATGGCGAACGCAAGCAACAGGTGAGCAATTGCATGCACGATGCCGCCCGCGATTCGATACCACTTTACGTGCGTATCGGTGAAGGCCACGAACCCCGCAATGAAGAGCAATATCCAAAGGCCGTCGACCGGATCGCGAACGGCTTCCTCGATTGCCGCGCGCAATGCGCTTCCGGCGGTTGAGACGGTCTGCGGGCTGAGATTCGTCGATGCGAACCAGGCCGTGAGCGTATAGAGGACGGCCGGCAGCCAGAAGAAACGTGGATTGAGAAACGGGAACAGGAGATTGCGCCAGGCGAGGCGGCGTGATGTCTCCGGAGGAGGGTAGGCCGTCTTGGGTTGCGAGCCATCGACCAGGCGCCTGCGGGAACGCACATGAGTCGGGCGCAGGAATGCGCCGCCGCCGCCCCAAACGATTTTCTGCACGCCATCGTCGGTTTCATGGCGTCGATAACAATGCAGATCGCCGGCGATGAACACCGAGATTTTCCGCTTGAGGATGTTCTGCTCGAGAAAGCGCGTTGCGGCGGCGTCGGGGCTCGGGTCCTTCAACACGCTGCGCTCGTAGATCCACTGGGGTTCGGGCATGCAAAGGATGATGCGCGCGTCTTCCTCCAGCGCTTCGGCGACCCGCTGGAAGTACTGCACTTGCGGCTCATCGAGGTCGTCGCCGAGTTGCAGGTCGACGCCGAGCACCCACCAGTGATGCGGCAGTCTCAAGGCAAAGTAACTGCGCGTCTGCTGCGTGCGGCACGCGGCAAACCCGCGCTCCGGCCGGCAGAAGGTGCGCGAGAAGGTGACGAGGCTGTCGTACCAGTCGTGGTTTCCGGGCACGGCGAATACGTCGGGGCGTTTCGCGCGCCCGGCGAGCGCCGTCGCGTAAGGCTTCTCGGTGCCCTGCTCATAGGCTTGTCGGGAAGGATAGGGATATACCTCATCGCCACCGAACAGCAGCACGCGGCCCGCGCAAGTGGTTTCGGCGGTGGCAGTTGCCGTGCGCAAAGAAAGCTCAGGCTGCGACAGCCAATAGGCGACGGCGTAAGTGGAGTTCCAGCCGTCGCCGAGGTCCGCCACGTAGTCGATCCAGAAATCGCCTGTTTCCTTGGAGTAATCGAAGGCACTCTGTGCCTGGCCACCCAGTGCCTCGATCAGCCTGCGATCGGAGTGACGCCCGAAGATCTTCGCGAGCGTCGCGCGCAGCCCGGAGCGGAACAGGACGGCGGGGTCATACCAGCTCACCATCCGCGAACGGGTGGGGTCGGTGAGCAGGCGCTGCAGCTTTGCCTGGTCCATCAGGCCTCGTAGACCATTTTCATTCAATCAACTCCCGCGGTCGCCCTGAGCGTCAATGTGCTGTCAGTGTTGAGAGCCTGCCGGCATGCCCATCGCACAGGATGGCGCTGCCCTTTGACTTCGAGCTCCCCCTTCACTCTCAGCCCTTTCCATTCTATGCCCTTGGGTAGAGGGAACTGCGCCTGCCTTACTTTGCCCGGCAGCGGATAGCCGGGATCGAGACTGCCCGAGGCGAGCGCCCGGCGGGCGGGGTCAAGAAGGGAAATCCGCAGGACGCCGGGAACGCGGATTCCGTTCCAGCGCCCACGTGTGGCCTTCGCCCCAGAATCCGTACATCGCGGTGTCGACGTATTCCACCTGCGGGTGTCCGTCGTACTCGACCGCCAGCAGCTCGACGAGCTCGTTGAACGCCGATTGAAAGAAGGAATCGTCATAGCGCGGCTCGAAACGCCGCCGGTCCTGCCATTCGCCGAGCTCGACAATCGGCACTTTCGCGGCAACGAATGCCGGTAGCGCGGTGCCTTCGATGTCCGGATTGCTCATCATTACGCGCAGGCCGAGACGCTTGTCGTATTGCCTCGCGAGATCGAAGGCGATCTTCCAGTGTTCGCACAACTCGAGCTTGCCGGGGGTGCGCTGAACATCCTTCCAGTTCACGCGCAGATACAGCTTCGTGCCGAGAGACAGCCGCGCCAGGTTCTCGAGCGATTGTTCCAGGCTCTCGCCCGGTTTGGAGGCGGGCCCGACCTCATCGCAAAGGTAAGTGATCAGCCCCATACCGAAACTAGGGATCACCTGGTTCGACGACGTCGTCGCCATGACGACGCCCCAGTTGGCGAATCGATCGGTGGGAAACGGCCCCTGGTACAGGCGATCGGCAACCGGCGGGCCAGACCCGAAATCGTAGCGGTCGAAGTTGTGCGGATCCGCCAGAAGTATCGCCCCGCCGGCCTTCAGAAAATCCCGCCTGAGCATCGGTCCTCTCCCGCTCGCCGCAATGGGTGCGTATATTCGCACTTATGAACAAACGAATCGCCCGCTCGCTGGTTCTTGCGGTACTCCTGGCCTGCACCACCGCCGCAGCCCAGGCCAAAGAGCTCACCACCGCCGCTCTAGAATCATGGCTCGGGCGATACGGCGCTGCCTGGGAAGCACGTGACGCCAAGCGGGCCGGCCCATTGTTCACCTCGGATGCGCTTTATCACGAGATGCCGTTCGACGAGCCGAAGAAGGGCCGTGCGGGGATCGAGGAATACTGGAAAACCGTCACTGCCAATCAGCGCGACGTGAAATTCGAGTCCAGGGCGATCGCAGTCAACGGCAACACTGGCGTCGCGCACTGGTCGGCAACCTTCCGACTCGAGTCGGGGTCGACCATAGCGCTGGACGGCGTGTTCGTTCTCGAGTTTGCGCCGTCCGGAGAATGCTCCAGCCTGCGCGAATGGTGGCACGTCCGCGAAAGCAAATGACGGCGTAGCTACTTCCGTCGCGCCGCGTGCGTAGAACGATCCGTTCTCTTCGACGAGCGTGAAAGGATCGCGCGTCCAGTCCTCGCGCTTGGCCGCGACGACGTCGATGTGCGCGAGCAGGAGGATGGTTTTCAGTCTCGGATCCCGGCCCGGGAAGACGGCAACGAGTCCGCCTTCTTTCTCATGATCCAGCGCCGTGAACAGATGCAGGTCGCTTTCCGGCAGCCCCGCTGCCTTCAATCGGGCGGCCATGCGCTCGGGGCGGCCAGCGTGCACCCCCCTGCCGACGACGTCGTATTCGTTTCGACGAGCTCTTTGTACAACTCGCGAAAGCGTTGCTCGACCGCCGGGGTGTCTTGCGGCGGCGCTGCGGTCGCGGCAAAGGAAAACATGATGAAGGCGAGAGCGAGAAGATTCTTATGGTATTGCCGCGACGGTGAGAGCAGGATCGCTGCGATTTTGTTCAGATCCGCGCCACCTTACCCTACAATCCTCACCCGATCGGGGGGAAGAACCATGGCAACACCAGTGGTTTCGCTCGGCCATGCATCCGCCGAGCGACGCTTTTTCACCGGCATGGCACTCGTCGTCCTGGCGACCGTCTTCGTCGGGTTCGCACGCAGCTTCTTCCTGAGGCCGCTGTTCCCGGGCTGGCCTTCCCCACGCGAACCCATCTTCTATGTCCACGGCGTCGTATTCGCCAGCTGGATCGCGTTTCTGGTCGTTCAAGTCTCGCTGGTCAACACCGGCCGCACCCAGTTGCATCGAAAGATCGGCCCTTACGGCGCCGCTTTGGCAGTGGGCATGGTGATCTTGGGCACGCTTGGCGCATTGATCGCTGCCGGCCGCGCGACCGGTTTCGTAGGGATTCCGGTTCCGCCGCTGCAATTTCTCGCGATCCCAATAGTCGACATGGCGCTGTTCGCATCATTCGTGTGGCTGGCGATATCGCGACGCTTCGATCCGCCGAGCCACAAGCGCTGGATGCTGCTCGCGACGTTCAACCTGATCACAGCCGCCATCGCCCGATGGCCGGGCGTTACCCAATTCGGGCCGCTGGCGTTCTTTGCCATCACGGACCTGTTCATAGTCGCGCTGGCCGTCTGGGACTTCCGCTCTGGGGGCAGGCTTCACCCCGTCACGCTATGGGGCGGCTTGACGATCATCGTCTCCCAACCGCTGCGACTTGTACTGTCGGGTACCGATGTCTGGCTCGCCTTTGCACGCTGGGCAACCGGCCTCGTAGCGAACCTATGAGGATTGCCCGGGGAGATTCTCGGCTACCCGCGAATCATTGAACTGATCACCGTTCACTTGAGGGATGCGCGGGCGCAAACGGCGCCGGGTAGCGCGCAGGCACTCGATCTGACGGGACTTCTCGCACC
Organism: uncultured Gammaproteobacteria bacterium; assembly: GCA_963759725.1. Classification (GTDB taxonomy): domain Bacteria; phylum Pseudomonadota; class Gammaproteobacteria; order Steroidobacterales; family Steroidobacteraceae; genus CAVXAE01. The sequence continues at coordinate 1,611,675 of CAVXAE010000001.1, forward strand.
GAATGTCGATTTCTGGGCGATATGGAATGGCGAGAGCTCGCCGGAATCGGCGAGCAGCTCGCCGGAATCGGGGCACTGAAAGCACTATCGCCCGATCACGGCGCTATTTCGGCGCATACGCCGTTATCTTGATCTCGACGACCGTGTTGTCGCTGTAATGACGGTCGATGCACACCGCCGTCCACGTGGAGTAGGGCGGCTTCATGAATTCGGATTTCACTTCGATCAAGGCTTCGAGCTGGGTGGTGAAGTCGCCCTTGAAATTAGCCGTCTTGCAGTTGTGAAAGGTCTGCATCTCCACCACGTGCGAGAAGTCGGCCCCTGAGGCCACGAGGCTGTTCTTGATCGCCGTGAATCCGCGGCGCAGCTGCACCTTGAAAGCCGCTGAATCCGTACCCTCGCCCTTTGCCGGCCCAACCTCGACCCCTGACAGGAAAACGAAATCACCGGCGCGGCGCGCCGCCGAGTAGGTGAGTTGATCGTACATTTCCTCGCGCTCGCCCGGATTGGCGAAGACCACTTCACCGCCAGGCGCGGAGATTCTGCTGACCCCAGGCTCATCGGCCCGTGAGTTTCCAATGCAGGCTCCCGCCGTGATCGTCAGCGCCAGCACCCAGGAACGAAGCGATCTGTGTTTCATTGTTTGGCTCCCCGGAAGACTCAATCTGCGGGCGCGCACGATAGCAACTTCACTCTGGCGGAGCGAGCCTGCGCGTGATGTCCGCGACATGTTCGGCCCTGGAACCGACACATCGAGAGCTCGAGCGCCGAAGGCATGCGCAGCTCGTTGCCCGCGCCAGTGACGCAGCTTGCGCCGTACGGCGTCCCGCCGGTGACTTCGCGCATCGTCGAGAGATCCTTGAAGGTATAGGGCAGCCCGACGATGATCATGCCGTGATGAAGGAGCGTCGTTTGAAACGACGTGATGGTGGTTTCCTGCCCGCCGTGCTGGCTCGCGGTGCTGCAGAAGACGCTGCCGATCTTGCCCACCAGTGCGCCGCGCATCCACTGCGCGCCCGTCTGATCCAGGAAGTTGCGCATCTGCGCCGCCATGTTGCCGAAGCGCGTCGGCGTACCGAAAATGATCGCGTCGTAGTGTTCGAGCTCGGCGGGATCGGCGAGCGGTGCGCGCTGATCCATGCGGAAGCCCGCGGCGCGCGCGACCTCGGGCGGCGTGAGCTCGGCTACTTTTTTGACGATGACTTCCGTTTCAGGCACTTGCGCCGCGCCTTCCGCCTGCGCGTACGCCATGTCTTCGATGTGACCGTAGCTGCTGTAGTACACGACCAGGATTTTTCGCATGGAGCCGCTCCTCAAATGGCCGTGCGGCCGTGCTGCTCAGTGAATCGAGTCAGTTCCGCGTTGTATTCGCGGGGTTTGTCGAGATTGGGTAGATGGCCGGCGCCGGCGATGATCGCGCGCTGCGCGTCTGGCAAAGCCGCGTACAGTGCATCGCCGAGTCGTCTGCGGTTGGTGTCGTGCTCACCATTCAGCACGAGAGTTGGCACGCTGATATCGCCTGGTGCGACAGGCCCGAACGGGTTCTCTTCGTTTCGGGCCTCGAAGTCTGCCAGGTCCGCGGCGCTGTAGTTGCTCAGGATGTTCTTCAAGAGCGCGGTGGATTCAGCGGTCGGCTCATGCAGTCGCATCAGCGGGTGCGCAAGCCACTCGGTGCGAAATGCTTCGACGCCGCGCGTTGCGACGAGCTGGCGCATGGCCTCGATCGGTACTTCCGACTCGGCGGGGCCAGCATTTCCATCGTCGAGTGGCGCACCATCGAGCACGAGGCACGACACCCGGTCAGTTAGCTGCGGCATCGCGCGCATCGCCACGCGCGCACCCTGCGACATCCCGACCAGCGCTGCGTTTCGCAGATTCAACCGTTCGAAGAGAGATAGGAGATCGCGCACGTCGCCGGACAACGAGGGCGCGCCGCCGTTGGTGCCGAATCCGCGCCGGTCCATACGGATGACTCGACAGGTGGTGCGCAGCGCGTTCGCTTGCGGATTCCAGATTTCGAGACTTAGAGGCCAGCCGTGCACGAGCACCACCGCGGCGCCGCGGCCCTCGTCGCGATAGTGCAGGTGGGAGGGGCGCGTCGAATTTCGGATAGCGAAAGACATTTCGCAGAAAGGCTACGAGGCGCGGGCCGGAGCGTCAAGCTGCGATCGCGAGGCACCTCAGACCAGCGCGCTGCGAGCGAGGCCGGGAATGTGCGCGAGCTCGCGCGAGATCCGGTGACTCACCTCCCGCAGAACGGTGAGGCGCTCGCGAACCAGCTTGGCCTTGCCGATCCTTTTGGAATGACTGGAACTGTTGAGCGCAGCGACGACGCGATGGCCTGCATCGAGCACCGGCACGGCAACCGAGACGACTCCATAGGCGAGCTCGTCCTCGACGGCCGCATAGCCGTTCCGCCGGCACTCTTCGAGCAGCCGCCGCAGCTTTGCGGGATCGATCACCGTGTGTTCGGTGAGCTGTTCGAACTTCGCTTCCGCGAAATAACGCTCGAGCCGGGGAGCGCTCAGTCCCGCCAGCAGCACTCGCCCCAGCGAAGTCGGGTATGCAGGAAACCGGCTCCCCACATGCGCTTCCAGGCGCATGAGAGTGCGGACCGAGGCGCGTGCGACATATACGATCTCGTGCCCATCCAGGACGCTCAGCGCTGCCGAGTCCCCGGTGGTGCGCGCAAGATCCTCGAGCGATGTGCGCGTCAGGCTCTCGATGTCCATGGATTCGAGGTAAGCCGACCCCAACTCCAGAACTTTGGGCCGCAACAAGAAGCTGCGGCCGTTGCGCATCACATAGCCGAGCTCCTCGAGAGTGTGCAGGCAGCGGCGGGCAGTGGCGGCAGACAGGCCCGCCACCGCAGCGACTTCGCTCAGGCTCAACGCCGGCTTCTCGCGCGTAAAAGCCCGAATGACTTCGAGGCCTTTTGCCAGGCCGCCCATCACTTCCCGGCGTGATGACGCGCGCGCAGCTTGTCGTTTTTCCTTCGGCATGGAGGGAGTGTATTTCGATATGCGAAAACAAGGAAAGCGCTTGACACCCATCGGCCCGCCGCGCCAGCATGGTTCGTCTAACGAAATAGATTTCGCTATCCGAAAAATATGCAGATCGGGGCCTCCGCACAACGTGCTTCCGGCATCTCGGCGTCCAATCCCCGGACCATCGTCGTCCGCGGCTACGACTTGTGCGCCGATCTCATCGGTCGCATCTCTTTCACCGATCACATCTGGCTGCTGATCGCGGGCGAGCTGCCTTTGCCGGCGCAGCGCCGCATGCTCGATGCGACCCTCGTGGCCATCGCCGAGCATGGGCTCGTGCCGAGCGTGCAGGTGAGCCGCACGACACTCGCGGCCGCGCCGGAATCCTTGCAGGGTGCGGTAGCGGCGGGAATTCTCGGTTGCGGATCGGTGATCCTGGGCGCTTCGGAGGCGGCAGGCCGGTTTCTCTCCGAGATTCTTGCGCGTGAGACAGCGGATGGCGAGAAGGCCGCAGCCGCTGTCATCCAGGAATATCGCGCCGCAGGCCGGACGATCCCGGGCTTTGGGCATCCTTTGCACAAGGGAATGGATCCACGCGTCGAGTCGTTGTTGGCGATCGCCGCTGAAACAGGTTGCGCCGGGCGTCACGTCGAGCTCGTGAAGCGCATCGAGCCGATGCTGCCGAAACTCGTGGGCAAGCAGCTGGCCATGAACGTCTCCAGCGCCATACCGGCAGTGCTGCTCGATGCCGGCTTCCCGCTGCTGGCGCTGAAGGGCGTGCCCATTCTCGCGCGCACCGCCAGCCTGATCGCCCATTTGCTGGAAGAACAGCAGCGACCCATCGGTTTCGCGCTCTCGAATGCGGCAGGCGCCGCCATCGAATACGACGGCCCGGCCCCGCAGGGCTTCGTGCCGGCGGTGAAATAGCGGCATGATCAAGGCACTGCAAGGCATCCGGGTCGTGGAGCAGGGCACGTTCATCACCGGCCCGTGCGCCGGGATGATGCTCGCCGACCTCGGCGCCGACGTCATCAAGATCGAAAGCCCCGACGGGGACCCGTACCGCAGCTACCAGCGCGGCCAGTACTCGCCGCACTTTCAGGCCTACAACCGCAACAAGCGTGGCGTCGCTCTCGATCTGAAGCAGGATCAGCATCGGGCCGTGTTCGATTCCCTCGTGCGCGAGGCCGACGTCTACATTCAGAATTTCCGCCCCGGAACGGCGGACCGCCTGGGTGCCGGCGTGGAGCGCTTGCAGAAGCTCAATCCGCGCCTGGTCTATTGCTCGATCAGCGGTTTCGGCTCGAGCGGCCCTTACGTGGACCGGCCGAGCTACGACTCGGTCGCGCAGGCCTTGAGCGGCTTCCTCAGCGTCGTCGTCGATGCGGAACGCCCGCGATTCATGGGGCCCGCTCTGGCTGATGCGATCACCGGAATGTACGCTGCGTACGGTGTGCTGGGCTCTCTGATCGAGCGCGGCCGCAGCGGGCAAGGCCGGCTCGTCGAGGTCTCGATGCTCGAGGCCATGACGCATTTCGCAGTCGAGCCGTTCGCCGCCTTCTTCGCGCTGAACGAGGTGCCTCACTCCAACGACCGGCCGCGCCTTGCGCAGGCCTATATCCTGAGAACGCTCGACTCGCGACTGCTGGCCATTCATCTGTCTTCTCTCGAGAAGTTCTGGCAGGGACTGACTACTGCGCTCGACGCGCAGCATTCGTGAAAGACGAGCGGTTCGCCCAGCGCCAGGGGCGCATCGACAACTACGAAGCGCTCGGCGCCGAGCTCGATGCGCAGTTCCGCAAGCGAACGTTGCAGGAGTGGTGCGAGCGGCTCGGCCGTTTCGATGTGCCCTTCGCTCCGATCAACTCCGTCGATGCCGTGGTTGATGACCCGCAGGCGCAGCATCTGCAAATCGTGGTGCCTGTCGACGGCGCTATAGAAGGAGGGCGGCGGGCCGTGCGGCCGCCAGTTCAATTCGATGGCACGCATGCTGATCGCGTGCGCCCCGCGCCGCTCCTGGACCAGCATGGCGACGCGATCCGCGCCGCGCTCACCAACAGTGCGCTTTGGCCCGCGCTCAACTCATGAAGACGCCGATGCTATTTCCAACCACACTCGTCGGCAGCTACCCCCAGCCTGAATGGCTGATCGATCGCGCGAAGCTCGCCGGCCGCTTCCCGCCGCGCGTGCGAGCTCGCGAGCTGTGGCGAGTGCCGCCTGACATGCTCGAAGAAGCGCAGAACGACGCCACCATCATCGCGATCCGCGCCCAGGAAAAGGCGGGGCTCGACATCATCACGGACGGTGAGATCCGGCGCGAAAGCTATTCGAATCGCTTCGCGACTGCGCTCGACGGCGTTGACATCGACAACCCCGGTTCCGCACTCGATCGCAGCGGGCATCCGAACCCCGTGCCGAGAGTGGTCGGCACCATCCGCCGCCGCCATGCCGTCGAAGTGGGCGATCTGCAGTTTCTCAAGCGCCACACGGACCGCCCGGTGAAGATGACCGTGCCCGGCCCGTTCACCATGTCACAGCAGGCCCAGGTGGAGTTCTACGGCGGCAGCCGCGAGCTTGCCGCAATGGGCTATGCGGCCGCGGTGAACGAGGAGATCAAGGATCTCTTCGCCGCAGGCGCGAGCGTCGTGCAGATCGACGAGCCCTACATGCAGGCGCGGCCCGATGAGGCGCGTGCGTATGGGCTCAAGGCGCTCAACCGCGCGCTCGAAGGCGTGCAGGGCACGACCGCGGTGCACATCTGCTTCGGCTATGCGGCCATCATTCACACGCGCCCCTCCGGATACTCTTTCCTTCCCGAGCTCGCTCAATGCAGTTGCGCCCAGGTCTCGCTGGAAACCGCGCAATCGAAGCTCGACTGTTCCGTGCTTCGGCAGCTCGGAGGCAAGAAGGTGATGCTCGGAGTCATCGATCTTTCGGACATGCGCGTCGAGTCGGGCGAAGATGTGGCGGCGCGCATCGAGCGCGCGCTGCCATTCATCAGGGCCGAAGACGTCATCGTAGCGCCCGACTGCGGCATGAAATACCTGCCGCGCGAGGTGGCCTTCGGAAAGATGCGAGCAATGGTCGAGGGGGCCCGGCTGATGCGGGCGCAGTTGCAGAAGAACGCTTGAGAAACTCAACAGATCCTGAGGAGAGAGCAATGCGAATCACGGGGACATATCTGACCGGCATCGCGCTGCTGGCGCTGGCGGCTTCCTCTCAAACACCGGCGCAGGCACAGCAGGCCGAGGCCGACACGGCCGGCGAACCGGAGGAGATCGTCGTCACCGCCCGCAAGCGGGACGAGTCCTATCGCGACGTGCCGATCACGGTCAACGTGTTCACGGCGGACCAGATCCGCTCGGCGGGCATCGAGCGCCCGGCGGACTTCATCAAGTTGGTGCCGAACATGTCGCTGGTCGAGACCCAGAACTCGGGCAACGCCTTCGTCGTGTTGCGTGGCATTTCCCAGGCGCGCAACAGCGAGTCCTCGGTGGCCGTGCTGGTCGACGGCGTGCTACAGACGAACCCCGCCGAATTCAGCCAGGAGATGTTCGACATCCAGCAGATCGAAGTGTTGAAAGGGCCGCAGGGCGCGCTCTATGGTCGCAACGCGATCGGCGGCGCCATCATCGTGCGCACCAAGGAGCCGGGCGACACGATGTCCGGCAGCCTGAAACTGGGCTACGACAACGGGCCTGGCGAGCGCGTGCAGGGAGGCATCAGCGGCCCGCTGGGCTCATCGGACCAGTGGAAGTTCAGCGCATCCGGCTCCTATTACAATACCGAGGGCTACATCAAGAACGATTATCTGGACCAGGACGCGGACCCGGCGCGCGATCGTGCCGCACGCCTGCGCCTGATCTACGAGCCGAGCGACACCTTCAAGGCCGACTTCAGGCTCGCGGGCTCGCAGCTGCGCACGCAGGCACTCTACTTCGTGATCCCGCGCCTCGATGAAGCCAACCCGTTCTCGAGCTTTTTCACGCCGCCGGATGCGAATGACGTGTCGACGCCGATCACGGTGAACAACCGCGGCCAGAACAATCGCGATGTTTATACAGGCTCGTTGAAACTGGATTTCGAGACCGCGGCGGGAACGCTCACGTCGGTCTCCGCGTACAACAACACGCGCGAGATCCTCACCGGCGATGCGTATGACTTCCGGCCGCGCGACAGCGCCGTCTTCACTTTCATCTACGGGACGGATCTCAACCAGAGCCAGTTCCTGGACATCGATTCCTTCAGCCAGGAGCTGCGCTTCACCTCGCCCTCCGAAGGCCGGGTGCGCTGGATCGGAGGGGCCTACTTCGTACACACGAACCGGTTCATCTCGACCGGCAACATGCAGGACCTGGGGACGGGAATCTTCCCGGTGTACCGCGATCCCAGCGCCAACCCGCTGAACCCACAGGTCGATGCGAACGGTGTGCGAGTTGCAGGAGCGACGTTTCTTTCGGATTCGCAGGACAACAATGCCTGGGCGGCCTTTGCCGACGTGACGTTCGAGATCAACGACCAGCTCGAGCTCGACACCGCCTTGCGCTACGACCATGACGAGCGCGAGAACACGACGGAAACACCGGCGCAGTTCCTCGCCCTGACGCTCGACCCGAACGCCTTCACAGGCCAGGTTCGCAAGCACACGTGGAGCGAGACGCAGCCCAAAGTCACATTGCGCTACAAGCCGACGGACAACGCGACGCTGTACGGCGGCTGGAGCCGCGGCTTCCGGAGCGGTGGCTTCAATCAGACGGGTGTCGGCGCGGTAGCGGGATCCAGCGGTATCGCCGGCGTCGGCGACCTGTTCGAAGCCGAGGTCGCCGAGACATTCGAGGTAGGTGCCAAGGCGCAGCTCGGTCCGCGGGTGACCGCCGGGTTGGCCGCGTATCGCACCAAGTCGGAGAACTCCTATTTCTTCGTGTTCCTCGCTGCCAACTCGACGCAGAACCTGGGCAACATTCCCGAGGTGATCTACAAAGGCGCGGAGCTCGAGCTCAATGCCCGCTTCACCGACCGTTGGGACGGATATTTCGGCTTCGGCTACACCGACAGCGAGATCACCGAGGCGCCGGCTGGGTCGACGGGCATCGACGGCAACCAGGCGCCGCTCGTGACCAAGACGACGCTGAACGTCGGCACGCAGTATCGCCAGCCGCTGAGCAATGGGCTGAGCGCCATATTCCGCGCCGACTACCAGCGCATGGGCCGCACGTGGTGGGACCCGCAGAACAGCACTTCGCGTGACCCGGTGAAGCTGCTCGACGTACGCTTGGGGCTGGAAGGCGACAGCTGGGCGCTCACGGCCTGGTCCAAGAACCTGAACGACGAGAAATACAATGCCGAGTTCTCGCCGGGAGGTTTCCTGTTCCGCGCCAAGCCCCGTCGCTACGGGCTCGAGTTCACGAAGCGGTTCTGAACCGCACTGGAGTTACTGCATGGCCACCGCCGCAAAGATCCCCCTGAGGCTCCATCACACGGCCTACGTGTCGAGCAACCTGGAGAACACCCGCAAGTTCTACGAAGACCTGATCGGTTTGCCGCTGATGGCGACATGGTGCGAGTCGGATGTGCTGTTCGGCGCGGAGCGTACTTATTGCCATCTTTTCTTCGGCCTCGCCGACGGCGGTGCGCTCGCGTTCTTCCAGTTCGCCAACGCCGAGGACCAGAAGCTCTTTGGGCCGAAGATGCCGGACTCGCCGTTTCATCACATCGCGTTGAAGGTGGATGAAGAGACGCAGGACGGCATCCAGGAGCGCCTGAAGAAGGGGGGCTACGAGGAGCCGCGGACATTCGTGCTGGAGCACGGCTACTGCCGCTCGCTCTACGTCGTCGACCCGGACGGCATGATCTGCGAGTTCACCGTCGATCATCCCGACGTGGAAAAGATCAACGCGGCGCGCCGCAAGGATGCGCACTCGGAGCTCAAGCGCTGGATGGCGGGCGATCACACGTCCAACAACACGTTCAGATGAGGCGCAGCGCCGATCGCATCCTGACGACGCATGTCGGTAGCCTGCCGCGTTCCCAGGCGGTCACCGACGTGCTGTTCGGGCGCGAGCGGGGCGAACTGACCGGCGAGAAGGACGGACGCGAGATCATTCGCGAAGCCGTTGCGGAAGTGGTGCGCAAGCAGGCTGAAGTCGGCATCGACGTCGTCAGTGACGGCGAGATGAGCAAGATCAGCTATGCGACGTACATCGCCGAACGGCTGACCGGCTTCGATGGCGACACTCCGCGCGAGCCGGGGCAGGACCTGCTCGATTTTCCGCGGCTGCTGAAGAAACTGGCCGAGAGTGGCGCGACGGCGAAATATCGCCGCCCGCGCTGCGTCGGACCGATCGCGGTCAAAAACCTCACGCCGCTGAATGTGGATCTCGACAATCTCACGACCGGGGCGAAGAGCGCGACAGCTCCCGAAGCCTTCATGAACGCGGCGTCTCCCGGCGTCGTGGCGCTGTTTCAGCCCAATGACTTCTACAAGACGGCTGACGAATACCTCGAGGCGATCGCCGAAGGCATGCGCGCGGAGTACGAGCGCATCGTCGCGGCTGGAGTGCTGTTGCAGATCGATGCGCCGGATCTCGCGATGGGGCGGCACACGATGTACAAGAAGCGCAGCGTGGAGGATTTCCTGCGCCTCGCATCCATGCACATCGAAGTCCTCAATCATGCGCTGCGAAACGTTCCCTCCGACCGCGTGCGCATGCACGTGTGCTGGGGCAACTACGAAGGCCCTCATCACCATGACGTGCCTCTCGAGCAATTGCTGCCGGTGGTCATCAATGCGAAGGCCGACGGACTGCTGATCGAAGCTGCGAATCCGCGCCATGCGCATGAGTGGGTTATATTCCGCGACGTGCAGATCCCGCAGAACAAGATCCTGATTCCGGGCGTGCTCTCCACGACCACGAACTACATAGAGCATCCATTGCTAGTCGCCGAGCGCATCGAGCGCTTTGCCGAGCTCGTGGGACGCGAGCGTGTGATCGCCGGTACGGACTGCGGCTTCGGCACGTTCGCCGGCTTCGGCCCGGTGGACCCGGACATCGCCTACCTGAAGCTTGCCTCGATGGTCGAGGGCGCGCGCATCGCCAGCCGCAGGCTATGGGCGAAGCGCTGAACGACGAACCGGTCGCGACGCAGGGCACGCCGGCCGCGCCTCATTTCCGCTTCTACGACAACCGTCAAAAATACCTGCTGTTCGTCAGCACCTGCACGGAAAAGTGGGTCATCGCCCAGCGCATCGAGATGGAGCTGGACGCGATCAAGCCCCATCCGCCGGCGCTGCGGGTGTTCGACGCAGGCGTTGGCGACGGCACGGTGCTCACGCGCCTGATGCGCTCGATGCACGTTCGCTTTCGCAACGTGCCTTTCCACATCGTCGGCAAGGAGATCAGCCTCGAGGATGTGCGGCTGTCTCTCGAGAAGATGCCGGATCGATTCTCCGAGCATCCGGCGACGGTGCTGGTGATGACCAACATGCATTACGCGGAGGCGCCGTGGCTTAGGCCGACGTCGCTCGCCGCCGCCAATGGATTGCTCTGGCACGAGGTCGCCCTGAAAGGCGACACGGCCGGCGAATTCGACAGGCAGATCACCGATCTTCAGCCGTTCCTTTCGCAGAACTGGAAGGCGACGATCAGCAGCGTTTCGGGGAATCCGGTTTACGAGCGTCCGGTGGTGCTGGTCATCTATCGCGACGATCATCGGCTGCTGCTCGATGGCATCCGTCCCGTGCAGGGCGCGATGCGTGCGGATTTCGACCTGGTCATCGCATCTCAACCGTATCGGGCGCGCTCACCGGTGCAGTTCAAGGCGTCGCGCGTCATCGCGCCGCTGGCTCGCGCACTGGGCCCGGGCGGACGGCTGATTGGGATCCAGTCGCACGGCGACGATCCGGGTCTCGAGATCATCCAGCGCGTCTGGCCCGGGGAGACTCCCTTCACGCAGAGCCGGCACGAGTTGCTGAAGGCGACTCGCACGGCGCTCGGGGCGCATGCCAAAGGCCTCACCTTCCACTCCTGGCCTGACAGTCGTTCGCTTTTCCGCTACGACATGCATGCGCTGCCGTCGGAGATCACTTCTTCCATAGGTACGTCCACGCTACTGGCGGCCTGGAACGCTGCGGTTTACGTGGCGCAGATCGAAGACGCGCGCCTCGAGGCCGTCATGGGCAACCGGGAGTATCTCGAGGCCACCCGCGAGGTGCTGCAGAAGCACGGCAAGCTCTGGTTCCTGAACGAGTCCTACGTCATCTCTCGCCAGCGCTTCGACACCTGATTTACGATACCCGGCAGGTATTCGTTTCCCGGGGTGAAGCATGGCAACCGGCACTCGATGGCCCGCAAAGACGCGGGAGATGCACTCCCATCACTTCGACTCGACCATCTGGAACGATTTCAAGTTCAGGGACGATGACATCGTCATTGCCACCTATGCCAAGTCCGGCACGAGCTGGATGCAGCAGATCATCGCGCAGATGATGCTCGGTCCGGATCCGGACCTTGCAGTGGCCGACATGTCGCCATGGCTGGATCTGCGGGTGCCGCCCAAGGAAGTAAAACTCCCGGCCGTCGAGGCACAGACACATCGCCGCTTTCTCAAGACGCATCTGCCCGTCGATGCACTGGTATTCTCGCCCAAGGCCAAGTACATCTATATCGGTCGCGATGCCCGCGATGTGGCCTGGAGCTTCCATCACCATCACATGACCGCCAACGATCTGTGGTACCAGGTGCTCAACGACACGCCGGGGCTGGTGGGCCCGCCGATCGGGCGGCCGAATCCCGACGTCAGGCAATACTGGCTCGAGTGGCTGCGGGGCGACGGCTACCCGTTCTGGTCGTTCTGGGAAAACGTGCGCACCTGGTGGGCTATCCGCGGCCTGCCGAATGTATTGCTGGTGCACTTCAACGATTTGAAGCGCGACATGCCCGGGCAGATGCGCGGGATCGCGCAGTTCCTCGATATCCCGGTGGCAGCAGCCGACTGGCCCCGCATTCAGGAATTCTGCTCGTTCGAGTGGATGAAAAAGAATGCGACCAAGTCCGTGCCGCTGGGCGGCGCGTTCTGGGAGGGCGGGGCGGAGACTTTCGTGAACAAGGGCTCGAACCGCCGCTGGGCCGAGACGCTCACTGCCGCGGACAACGCGGAGTACGAAGCGAGGGTCGTGCAGGAGCTCGGGGAGGAGTGCGCGCGGTGGCTGGCGGATGGGGCTCGGGCGACAAGTAAATCGGGCGGGGAATTCCAATGAAACGTGTGGTGCGCTGGCTCGGCTGGGCTTTGGGAAGCCTGGTGGCATTGGGGATCATTGCGTTCGCGGCGGTGTACGTCCTCTGCGAGAGAAATCTGCGCCACGTCTATGAAGTTCCGGCCGTCTCGATGTCGATCCCTGCGGATCCCGCCGCCATCGCCGAGGGGGCACGGATGGCGACCATTCGCGGTTGTTTCGGCGGTTGCCATGGGAAGCACGGCGAGGGATTCGTCATGTTCGACGAGCCCATGATCGCGCGTATCGTTGCGCCAAACCTTACGGCTGCCGTCCGCAAATACAGCGCTGCGGAGCTCGTCAACATCATCAGGCACGGTGTGCGGCCGGACGGTCGAAGCATGATGGTGATGCCGTCGGAACAGTTCGTGGCTCTCACCGATGAAGACCTGGGCCGCATCATCGCGTACCTGAAATCACTGGCTCCGCTCGAGGGGCCGGGGGCGAGCGTGTCGCTGGGGCCGCTGGGACGTATTGGCGTGGCCGCCGGTAAATTCAAGACGGTCGCCCAGCTCATTGTCGAAACGGTTCCGCCGCCTGCTGCAACGAGCGACGCCGCTGCTCGCGGGCGCTACCTTGCGCGGTCTTCATGCACTGGGTGCCATGGGACGAGCTTGCGTGGCCATTCCGTGCCCGCCTTCACCAGCCCGGATCTGCAGCTCGTCGCTGCCTATTCCCTGGAAACCTTCACGCAGCTGTTACGGACGGGTGTGGCGCTCGGCGGACGGCAACTGCCGACGATGGGCCCGGCGTCAAGGGATCATCTGTCGTACTTCACGGATTCGGAGATTGCGGATCTCTACAGCTACCTGCATGCGCTGCCGGAGGCTTCCAAAGAGTGATGATGCAATGGGGCGCGTTCAGGCACTCCACGGCAGCTTGCCGAGATCGAGATTGCCGCCGCTCAGGATCAGTCCAACGCGCCGTCCTTCGAGCTGCAATCTGGTTTCGACGACCGCGGCATGCGACGGCGCCGGAGGGTTCGACGACTAGCTTCATCACCTCCCATATGAGGCGCATGGCTTTGACGATGCCTCCCTCCGAGACCGTGACGACGTCGTCGACGTGCTGCTTGACCTCCGCAAATGTCTTCTCGCTGAGGGAGGTGAGCAGGCCATCGGCTATGGTCCTGGGATTGATGCTGGGGATGATGTACCCGGCTGCGAACGAGCGCGCCGCATCGTCCGCGGCAGCGGGCTCAACCGCGATCACCTCAATATTGGGGCTGATGCTCTTCGCGGCTACTGCCACGCCGCTCAACTGCCCACCGCCTCCGACCGGACACAGAATGAGGTCGAGATCGGGGCAGTCCTCGAGGAACTCGATCGCGGTGGTGCCTTGGCCAGCCATGACACGCAGGTCATCGTAGGGGTGGATGAATGCGCCGCCGGTTTCGGCGATCAGGCGCGCAGCAGTGCTCTCGCGCGCTTCAAGCGTGGGCTCGCAAAGGACGATCTCGCCGCCATAGCGACGTACCGACTCCTGTTTCACCCTTGGCGCGTTGTCCGGCATCACGATGTAGGCTGGTATACCGCGCAGTTTTGCGGCCCGCGCCAGTGCGGCGGCATGATTTCCGGAGGAGTGCGTCACGACGCCGCGTCGGGCTTCTGCGGCGGAAAGAGAGAACACTGCGTTGGTTGCCCCGCGAGCCTTGAAGGCGCCCACCTTCTGCAGGTTCTCGCATTTGAAGAACAGTTTCGCGCCCGCCAGCGCATCCAGCGTAGCGCTGGTCATCACGGGCGTGCGGTTGATACTGTCGCGAATGCGGGCGTGGGCTTCGCGAATCAGTGCCAGCGTGAGCGATGCCATCACTTCTTTTTCAGGACGATCCGATCGCCTTCCTCCACCGCATCGAGCGCGAATCCGCGCTCCAGGCTTTCGATCCAGCCCCTGACATTCTCTCGCGTGACCATTCCGGTGATCAGCAACGAGCCCAGGCTATCGTCATCGAGCACGATGCGCTTGGCAGTGTAGCGATTCACGTCTTCCAGCACGTCGCTGAGCGGCTGAAGACGAAATGTCAGCTGTCCGCTCCGCCATGAGGTGGCGGCGGCGAGATCCTCGATCCGGGTCGCAGCCTCGATGCCTGCGCTTCCCGCCATCGTCTGTTGCCCCGCACTCAGGTTCACGGCCCGAAGTTTCGGTTTGAATTCCCGCAGCAGCGCGACCGGCACGAGATATGTGACCGGTTCGACACGCACACGTCCTTCGGTCACCGCCACGACTGCATGATTGCGTCCGCGACGCACGTTGAATTCCGTCCCGAGCGCCACGACAGTCGCATCGCCCGCGTGAACCTTGAATGGGCGAGTCGCATCGCGGGCTACCGTGAACAAGGCCTCGCCCCGCGACAACTCGATCTCACGCAGACGCGGAGTCAAAGCCACTGCGATGCGCGTGTCGCCACCCAGGACGATCCTCGATCCATCGCTCAATGAGATCGTTCGATTCTCGCCTACGGCCGTCGTCATCACATCCGCACCCGCGTGCCCCCAAGGCAGAGCCGCGGAAAACTGCAAAGCGATCGTCAGCGTACATGCCAGCGCTGCGAGGGACGCTGCGATCGCAACCATCCGGCCCTGCCGAAGTGGTGCACGCCACTCCTTCAAAGGTATCGAGGCATCGTACTGATCTCGGGCGAGCTCGCGCGGCGACAGATTCTTCGGCGCGCGAACCTCGCGCAACAACTGCGATACGGCTTCAACCCGGGCGAACGCCTGGGCATGCTGTTCGCTCTCGTGCACCCATGCCTGCCACGCGAGCGTTTCCTCGAGTGTGACTTCCGGATTCTGCAAGCGGACCAACCAGTCAGCCGCAGCAAGGTGTGTCGGGTCCTTCTCGGTTTCCGTCCACCACTCCGAATTGATCCTGCTCATGCTCGCGGCCCTCCTGGCGGCACGGTTTCCAGTTCTTCGAGGTCCATCCGCTCCCGGCAATGCAGCAGGGCACGCACGACATACTTGCGAACCATGCTTTCCGAAATGCCCAGACGCGCGGCGACCGTCGTCGCAGGCACCCCGTGGATCTGATGCATCACGAAGGACTGGCGACACTTCGCAGGCATCGCTTCCACCAGGTTTCCCAATCGTCGCAGCAACTGCTCGCCGGCGACCTGCCGCTCGGGAGTCCGCAGATCCGTGAACTCCCGAAACGCCGGCAGCCGCGCGAGCTGATCATGAGTCTGGTGGCGGCGTTGCCGATCGATCGCGATGTTGGCCGCGGTCCTGAAGAGAAAGGTGCGCAGATAGCTCACCGCGCCCGGCTCATCCAGACGCAACAGCCGCACATAGGCCTCTTGAGCCACTTCGTGCGCCTCGTGCTGCGATCCGACCCGTGCGCGAATGAAGCGGATGAGCGCCTCATTGTGCTCGCGGAACAGCCGTTCCACGAGTTCGGCGCGGGAAGTTCCCGCCCGGGACGCGGTCTCGCCACCTGCCTCGGGTTGTGGGGGGCGCATGCTCAAACTTGCTCTCTCCGACGATGCGAAACCGCGCCTGGGTATTAGACGAATGGCGCGCCCGAAACGGGAACCTATGTTCGCGCCTGAGTGCCCCGCGCGCAATTCGGAGGATTCAGTTCCCGAAGTGCCTGCGCCATTCGTCTAATCCCCCAAGTAGCGGCCGATGAGTCGCGGCATTGGGGAATTGCATGACTGCTCGTACACTGCTCGACGCGATGTTCCGTGGTGCCTTTGTCGTGTTTGTGTGCCTCACGGTCGGCATTCGCCCGACTGTGGCCTCGGCCGATTTGAGTCGCCGGACCGAGTTCCAGATTCCCGCGCAGCAGCTGCCGTCGGCGTTGCTGAAGTTTGCGGCGCAGTCGGGTGTGCAGGTCACGAGCCCGGGACAGTTGGCAGAAGGCAGGAATTCCGCGGGTGTGGTCGGCACGTTCGACGCACGCGAAGCCCTGGGGAGGCTGCTGACGGGTACGGACCTGGGTTTCGATGTGGTGGACGACAACACTGTCCTGATCGTTGCGGGGACGTCGAAGACCCAGGGTTCCTCAGGCAGGAAGTCTAAAACCGGGTGGGGTCGCAGAAGGCGCGAACGTCAGATATGCGCAGGCGCAGACGCCCGCGGCGGCCGGGGTCGCGGGACCCGACGACGAAAAGGCATCCGGCAAATCTGCGCAGGCACCGCAGAAGGCGGCCGATCAGCAAGCTCTGGAGGAGGTCGTCGTCACCGCCAACAAGCGTGCCGTGAATATCCAGGACCTCGGTCTGTCAATCACCGCCATTGGCCGCGACACGATTCAGAAGCGAAGCCTGACTGGGATGGGCGATTATCTGAGCACCGTTCCCGGAGTCACGCAGTCAGATCTCAACACCGGCAACAACAAGGTGGTCATTCGCGGAATCGCTGCATCCCAGATCGAAGATGCGACCGTCGCGGTGTACTTTGGCGAGGTGCCGCTGACGAGTGTCGCCTCTGGTAATTCAACCGATTTCAAGCTGGTCGACATGGAGCGCATCGAGGTGCTCCGCGGACCCCAGGGCACGCTTTACGGCTCCGGTTCCATGGGCGGGACCATTCGCAATATTCCGCGCGAAGCGAACCTGAACACATTCGAGGGCGAAGTGCAGGCCGGCTATTCCTCCACGGCCGGCGACCCAAATGGCAAGGGCGTCGCGGTTTTGAACGTGCCGGTCGTGCCCGGCGCGCTGGCACTGCGTGTGGCTGCCTACGATTATTCCAATGCGGGATTCGTCGATAACGTCGGGGCGAGCGACCCGATGCGGTCCTTCCTTGCGCAGCTTTTTGGTGCGCAGGTCCTCGACAAGCGCAACGTAGGCGATTCCGACTGGCGTGGCGTGCGCGCGCAGGCATTGTACAAGCCTACCGACGCATTGCAGGTCAAGCTGACCTATGCCCGTCAGGATCTCTCGCAGGACGGCGACAATTCCGTCGACACGACCCTGTTGGGGTCCTACCAGGCCATGCCATTTCAGATTGGCGACATAAATGGCGGCGTCGAGGAATACACCGATGTCGTCCAGTTCAGCAACCTCGTCGTCCAGTTCGACCAGGAGTGGGGCAGCATTCTGTCCTCCTCCACCTGGCTGGACGGATCCAGCGACTTCGCGCGGGACAGCAGTCGCATCCTGCCGGCACCGCTGCCCCAGGAATTCGACGCCGGCAACGACGCCTTCACGCAGGAAATCCGTTTCGTCTCGAACTTCGACGGCCCCGTGCAACTGGTCGGCGGAGTCTTCTACGAAGACGCTTCGCGGTTCAGCCGCTCGCATCTGAGTTGGGGCGGATCGCTGGCGGGCCTGGCACTGATCCCCTTCCTCGGCAACGATCCGGATGCGTTGCTGGATACCAGCAACGATTTCAAAGTGAAGCAGAAGGCCGTGTTCGGCGAGGTGTCCTACGACATCAACGAACGGCTCGCCGTGACGGTCGGTGGCCGCTATTTCGACTACGATCGCAGAGAAGATGAGACGCAGGTCGGCCCGGTCGCGGGCGGCGGTGTCGACAAGCACGCCTCCAATAGCGAGGACGGCACCAGCCTCAAAGTCAATCTGGAGTACAGGCCGGGCGAGAACGCGCTCTTCTACGCCCAATGGGCGGAAGGATTCAGACTGGGGCACCCGGTGACGCCGGCGCCGGCGAGCGTGTGCGACCTGGACAATGATGGATTGCTGGACGGCACGAATTCACCGATCGATCCCGGCAGCGTGGCATCTGACACGCTGAACAGTTACGACCTCGGTGCCAAGTTCAGCTTCCTGCGCAATCGCCTGATCGTGGACGCGGCGGCCTTCTGGATCGACTGGCAGGGGATCCCCGTCACGGTCATCTCTCAGCCCAACTGCGGCTTTTCGGTGCAGGTCAATGCCGGCGAGGCGCGCTCCAGGGGTCTCGAGTTCGAGGCTGCTTTCCAGGTGTCTGAAGCCCTGAAACTGGAGCTCGGGGGCGCTTATGTCGACGCCGAACTTTCCGAGGACAGCGCGCAGCTCGGGCCCGCGGGGACGCGGCTGCCCGGCTCCGCAAAATATGCCGGCAACGCGGCAGTGCAATATGATTTCAACGTCGGCGGGCATGATGCCTTCGCACGCATCGACTACGCCTACGTGGGTTCCTATTGGAACGATCTGGCGAAGACGCAGCTGCGCTCAGGCGGCTACGGCAAGCTCGGCGCCCGCGTCGGACTGGACGTGAACCATTTGTCCGTTGAAGTGTATGGCACGAATCTCACTAACTCGAACGACTACACCCTGGTGATCACGCCTCCGTACGCATTCCGCCTGGTACCGCGCACCGTCGGCATCGACTTCGGCTATCGCTGGTAAGCAGACATGCCGTCAGGCGCAGGCATGGCGTTGTGCATGCTGTTCACATCGGCATCGATTCTTGCTGCCGAGCCGGCGTACCTGCCGCCGTCCGTTTCGAGCCACGACGTGCACGCCGATGCCATCGGCGAGACTTTCAGGATTCAGGTAGCGCTCCCGGTTCGCAAGGCGGACGGCAGCGAAAAATTTCCGGTGCTCTACGCAACGGACGTCGACGGCCTGTTTGGGCTCGCCGAGATTTCCCAGATGATGCAGCTGGGAGGCGACGTGCCGCGATTCATCGTCGTCGGGATCGGCTACCCGGTGAGCAGCCTGGTCGAAGCGATCGTCATTCGCTGGCGCGAGCTCACGCCGACCGCTGGCGAGAAACTCGCGCGACCGCTTCCCGAGGGTGTGAGCCGGCCGCCTTTCAAAGGCCTGCTGATCCCGGCACGGGAATCCGGTGGCGCCAGAGCCTTTCTGAATTTTCTGGAACGGAGCGTGTTTCCCCTCATCGACAAGACCTATCCGACGTTGCCGCACGACCGGGCGTACTGGGGAGACAGCCTGGGTGGCTTGTTCGGGCTCTACGTGCTTTTCGATCGGCCCGAAACCTTTCAGCGCTACATCATCGGCAGCCCGTCGATATGGTGGGATAGCGAGTGGGTGATGAAGCAAGCGGATGGCTACATCGCCAGTCACGCGGATCTGGATGCCACAGTTTTCATGGGTGTGGGCGCGCTGGAGGAAAGCCTGGCGGCGTCCAGGAGCCGGATGGTTTCCAACGTGCTGGCGCTGGAGCAGAAGCTCGCTCGGGCGGAATTCCCGAGCCTGCATCTCTCGACGCACCTGTTTCCGGATGAGACGCACACCTCGGTGGTGTACATGAGCTTCGCCCGCGGCATCAAGGCGGTGTATGGGCCGGCAAAGGTGTCGTTCATGGAAGAGGCCAGAAAGGCCGCCATACAGCCCGGTGCCAGTCCATGACCGCTCAGACATCGCCGACAATCGCGCCATCATTCATAAGCATCGCCGATCAGATCGGCCTGCACGCGCGCGCGCGGCCGCGCGATACGGTGATGATCGATGGCGAGCTGCACTTCACCTGGAGCGAGTTCGGCCGCGGCATCGATCGGATGGCGTTGCATCTGGCGCGGCTGGGCGTCAAGAAAGGCGATCGAGTTGCGCTCCTCGTGGACAACCATGCGTGGTCGTACCTGTGCCTGTTCGCAATCATGAGGGCCGGTGGTGTCGCGGTGCCGCTCTCTCCCATGCTGACCGAGAGCACACTCGTCCGACTGCTGGCCGATGCGGGTGCAGAACTCCTCGCGCATTCCAGGTGTTTCGAGAGTCTGGCATCGGCGCTGAGCAGAGAACTGCCTTCACTGATGTTGCTCGTTGAAGCGGCCGAATTGCCCGAGCTCATGGTGGCTGCCGCCGGCGCGCAAGTGCGGGCCACACTGCGGCCCGACGACTTGGCGAACATCATCTACTCATCGGGCACCACTGGCACACCCAAAGGAATTGCGCACACGCACGGTGCCCGATGGCAGTTCGGCTGCATGGGCTCCGCATTGGGCATGAGGGCATCCTCGCGGACACTGATGACCACGCCGCCGCATTCGAACGGCACGTGGCTGATGCTGCTGTCCACGCTGCTGGTGGGCGGCATGATCATCCTGGTGCCGGCGTTCGACGCGAACCTCGTAGTTCAATTGATCGCACGGCATCGCCCCACGCACGCACTGCTCGTACCGACGATGTGTCGCGCCTTGCTGAGTCTGCCAGGCATCGGCGCAACGGATTTCTGCGGCTTCGAATGCGTGCTGACCGCAGGCGCTCCCATGCCACGTCAACTGAAAGAGGACCTTCGCCGTCTGACGCACGATCATCTATATGAGCTCTGGGGGCTGACTGAGAGTCTGGCGACGGTGATATCGCCCACCGAAATGACCAGCCACCCCGACTCGGTTGGCAGACCCACTCCGGGCAGTGAGCTGCGCACAATAGATTCAGACGGCAGAGAGAACACCGGCAAGGGTTCTGGCGAGATCGTCGGCCGTTCCAATCACCTGATGCGCGGTTACTGGAACCGCCCGGATGCCAATCGCGACATTACCTGGACCTCAGACGACAACGAGGTTTTCCTCCGCACCGGCGACGTCGGCGAGATCGACGACGATGGTTATCTGACTCTGCGCGGCCGTGCCAAAGACATGATCATCAGTGGCGGCCTCAACATTTTTCCGGTCGATCTCGAGGCGGTGCTGCTGGAGAGCGAAGCGGTCCGCGATGCGGCCGTGGTGGGATGCGCGGATGCCAAATGGGGCGAGACGCCAGTGGCGTTCGTGATCCTGCATGAGCACGCCGAGACGGACCCCGAGGCCCTCAGGACATGGGCCAATGCGCGACTGGCCAAATATCAGCGGATCTCGAAGGTGATCCTCACCCGGGTTGATTTTCCGCGCAACACGCTGGGCAAGGTCCTTAAGAACGAACTGTCCATCCGATTGCCGGCGACGACGTGCTCCGGGTGACCGGAAAAGTCGCGCTGGTCACCGGTGCCGGGCGTGGCATCGGCGCCGCAATCGCCTGGAAGCTGGCGAGCGAAGGCGCGAAGCTGGTGATCAACGACCGTGACGGCGGGCCGGCTTCGGAGGTCGTGAAGGCGATCAGGGAGGCTGGCGGCGAAGCGATGCTGTATGTGGGCGATGTGGTTTCGCCCGAAGTCTGCGAGTGCCTCGTCGCGAGCGCGGTCGATGGCTTCGGCGGCCTCGACATCATCGTCAACAATGCCGGTTATACCTGGGACAACGTCATCCAGAAGATGACCGACGCACAGTGGCGGGCCATGCTCGACGTCCACCTGACCGCGCCATTCCGGATTCTTCGCGCCGCCTCCGCGCTTCATCCGGCTCGGCCGAAGCGAAGAGGCCGAGGCGGGACGCGAGGTGTTTCGCAAGGTCGTCAACATCTCTTCAATTGCGGGCCTGTACGGCATCGCGGGCCAGGTCAACTACTGCGCCGCCAAGGCCGGAATCGTCGGGCTGACTCATGCGCTGTGCCAGGAATGGGGACGCTACAAGGTCAACGTCAACTGTGTCGCGTTCGGGCTCATCAAGACGCGTCTGGTGCAGCCGCTCGGTGCCGAGACGGCCAGCATCGATGTCGGAGAGGCGACGATCAAGATCGGAATACACCCGGCCAACCTCGAAGCGATGAGCGCGGCTATTCCACTGGGCCGCCATGGAACGCCCGAGGAAG
This sequence comes from uncultured Gammaproteobacteria bacterium, assembly GCA_963759725.1. Lineage (GTDB taxonomy): Bacteria > Pseudomonadota > Gammaproteobacteria > Steroidobacterales > Steroidobacteraceae > CAVXAE01. The sequence continues at coordinate 1,633,471 of CAVXAE010000001.1, forward strand.
CGGCGGGCTGCGTCTTCCTGCTGTGCATTCCGGAGTCCGACTACGTCAGCGGGCAGGTAATCGTCTGCGGTGGCGGCCTGTGAACAGGCGTAGATTCGTCGGTCGTCTCGCTGCGTTGAGCGCGCTCGGCATCGCCGGCGTCCAATCCCCCTTGCCCGCGAGCGCCTCTGTTCGGCGCTTTCGCATTCGCACGATCACGGCCGGAATCCGCATCGACAGGACGCCCGACGCGCGCAGGATTCTCGCTACCGTTGAATTCCTGCGCCGTGCGCGCAGGCGATTCGAAGAGCAGGGCTGGGAAGTGCAAACGGTGCGCATCGCCACTCAACCGTTTGCAGAGGCCTATCCCGACTGGAAATCGGGACAGGCGCGCGCGGCCATCCTGATGCTGGAAAGCTTGGCACGGGATCACGATATCGGTTGCAGCATGGGTCCGATCATCAGCGGCGACAGTTACGACCCGGCTTTTGCACCGTGGGCGGCTGACCTGCTGCAGCGAACCAGCAAGCTGAATTTTACGGTAGCGGTCGCCACGGTGAAGCAGGGCATGCATCGGGATGCCGTACGTATGGCAGCCGAGACGATGCTGGCAGTGGCGCGTTCCACTTCTGGAGGCGAGGGCAACTTCCGTTTCGCCGCAGGCGCCTGCATCCGCCCCGGCACGCCATTCTTTCCTGTTGCGACATTTTCCGATGCCCATGCTTTCAGCATCGGATTGGAATCTGCGCTCCTGCTGCAGGATGCATTCGCCAGCGGCATCAGAGGCAACGCCGCAAAGCAGGCGCTCGCCGCCGGTCTCGAGTTGGCATTGCGGCCAGTGGAAGAATGCGCACAAGCGTGTGGGCAACAGGAAGCGCGCAACTACCTGGGTATCGATGTGTCGCCCGCGCCGGCGCCCGATGCCAGCATCGGTCGCGCGATCGAGCTGCTCACCGGGCAGCCGTTCGGCAGTCCGTCGACTCTGGCGGCCTGCGCCGACATCACGGATGCGCTCAAGAGTCTCTCGATCCTGAAGTGCGGGTACTCGGGACTGATGCTGCCCGTTCTGGAGGATCCAGTGTTAGCGGCACGCGCGGCCGAAGGCCACTACCGCGTCTCGGATCTGCTTTTGTTTTCAAGTGTCTGCGGAGCCGGGCTCGATGTCGTGCCTGTCTCAGGAGACGCTTCCGCCGAGTTGCTGGCCGGGACGATCGGCGACCTGGCGGCACTGGCGAGCAAATACCGAAAGCCGCTGTCGGCACGCCTCTTCCCGATCGTCGGCAAGAAAGCCGGGGACCGCGTTCGCTTCGACAATCCGCATCTCGTGGACGCAATGGTCATGCCGCTGGGCCGAGGCTGATGGGCAACAAGGCCTACGTCGCGGGTGTGCACATGATGAAGTTCACCAAGCCCGGCGGTAACGAGCCGTATCGGGTGATGGCTGCCAGTGCCATCAAGGGCGCCATCGCTGATGCGGGCATCGATTTCCGTTGGGTGCAGCAGGCCTTTGCCAGCTACATCTACGGAGTGACGGGCTCGGGCCAGCACGCGCTGTACGACGCATTTCAAACCGGTATCCCGGTGGTGAACGTCAACAACGCCTGTGCGTCCGGCTCCACCGCGATTTTTCTGGGGCGGCAGCTGATCGAAGCGGGCGCGCTGGATTGCGTGCTGGCGTTCGGCTTCGAAGAGATGCCGAGCGGTGCAGTGTCGATGGCCAGCGAGCAAGAATACTCGGGCGATCGTATCGACCATCTGCTGGACGACCAGGGCATCACCTGCGCACCGGTACGCATCGCCCGCTGGTTTGGCGCAGCTGGCGAACAGTACATGAAGCGCTACGGCGCGACGCCGGAGCTGTTTGCGCAAATCGCAGTCAAGTCTCGTCGCCATGCCGCGGCCAATCCCTATGCCCTGTTTACTGCGCCACTGACCGAGCACGAGGTTCTGGCTTCACCACTGATCTACGGTAACTATCTGACCCGCCTCATGGCCTGCCCACCTACCTGCGGAGCCGCTGCGGCAATTCTGGTCAGCGAACCGTTTGCGCGCAGGCACGCGCTCAAGGGCTGTGTCGAGATCGTGGCGCAGGCGCTGACCACGGATTCAAGCAGTTCCTGGGACGACGCGATGCTGGCCATCGGAGTGGAAAACGTCCAGCGGGCTGCCAGGCAGGTGTATGAGGTCTCAGGCATAGGGCCGGAAGACGTGGACGTCGTCGAGTTGCACGACTGTTTCACGCCCAATGAGGCCATCGCATACGAAGCGCTCGGTCTTTGTGGCGAAGGCGAGGCGACACGCTTCGTTGCCGATGGCGAAAACACCTACCGTGGGCGTGTAGTGGTCAATCCCTCGGGCGGCTTGATGTCGAAGGGTCACCCTATCGGCGCCACAGGTATTGCGCAGTGCTGCGAACTGACCTGGCAGATGCGTGGTACCGCAGGCCGCCGCCAGGTACCGGATGCGCGCATCGGCCTTCAGCACAACATTGGGCTGGTAGCCGCCGCGGCGGTGACGATGTACCGCGCGGCGGCATTCTGATGGCAGGCCGGATACCAACGTCGTTTTGTCTGATGTCTGCGGCGATGTTGAGCTTTTCCGCGCCCGCCGCCGTGCGGAGCTCCTCGACGGAAGAGAGCGATGCGATCACCCGCACAGTGATGCAAGCGCAAGCGGCGTTTCAGCCTGAAAAGTTTTCCGCCTTGGGAATGAGCGAATTCGACGACGACGTCATGGACCTGGGGCCGCAGCTCGTCGAGCGTTCGCTGGCAAGCAATCAGAAGCTCGTCGCGCTGCTGGAAGCGCAGCGCGCCAGGACCCGCGATCCCGCGCTTCTGGCGGACCTCGACATTCTGGGCCGATCGCTGCGACAGGACATTCAGACTGCGCAGCTCAACCGGCAATACTTGCTGCCCTATTGCAAAGTGCCGGAAATACTCTTTCTGAGTTTTCGCGCCTTGCTCGACGTGCGGATCGATCGCGGGCGCCGTGTCGCAGCCCTGGTGCGACTGCAAAGGTACATCGGTCAGGAGCACGGCTATGCGCCACTGACGGATCGCGCCATCGAGCGCAGCGAAGAGCGCCTAACGCAGTCCGGGTTGATCGGACCTTATCGCGCCGAGGTGGAGCGGGACCTGGCTAACGTGCAGCGTTTCAAAGACGGACTGGCTCAGTTGTTCGCGCAGTCCGGTCTCGACGGGTGGCAGGACGATCTTGCGGTGCTGCAAACGCAATTGCAGGCGTATTCGGATTGGGTGCGTACGGTGATGTTGCCCAGAGTCCGACGCACGGCTCCGCTTCCGCGGAGCCTCTATGACGATCGCCTGCTGCAGGCCGGAGTCGATGCCGATCCGCTTGAATTGATCCAGCAGGCACAGGCTGCCTGGATCCAACAGCGTTTTGAGATGCAGTCCATCGCTCACCGAATTACACAGCAGGGCAACCTGCCGTCAGGTGACTACCGCGATGTGATGCGGGAACTGAAGAGGAGGCAGCTGGCGCGGGAGGACCTGGTACCGCTGTATCGCGAGCGTTTGACGACACTCGAAAGCATCATCCGGCGCGAGCGCATCGTCACGCTGCCGCCCCGAGATCTCATCATCAGGCTCGCCACCGAAGCGGAGTCGGCCGCCAATCCGGCGTCGTTCATGAATCCGCCGCCGCTGATCGGCAACACCGGAGAGCAGGGTGAATTCGTCGTGGTCACCTCCAATCCCGCGGCCGGCGGCGCTGGGCTCATGGACGACTGGAGCCACGAGTCGGTCACCTGGACACTGACGGCGCACGAGGCTCGGCCAGGGCATGAGTTGCAGTTCGCGACGATGATCGCGTCCGCGGTCTCGCTGGCGAGGCGCGTGTATGCATTCAATAGTGCCAATGTGGAAGGTTGGGGACTGTACTCAGAGATCCTGATGAAGGAGTTCATGCCGCTCGAGGGGCAGTTGTTCGCGCTCCAGGGACTGTCGGAGCGCACCGCGCGCGCATTCCTCGATCCCATGCTGAACCTGGGCTTGATCGAACCGCAACAGGCGCTGGAATTCCTGATGCGCGAAGCCGTGCTCTCCAGGCCCATGGCGCAATCGGAAGTGGACCGCTATACATTCCGGGCGCCAGGCCAGGCCACCTCCTATTTTTACGGATATCAGAGCCTGATCACCCTCAGGAGCGAGGTGGAATTCCGTCTCGGCCGGCGCTTCGATCAGCAGGCGTTCCACGATTTCATCCTGTCGCAGGGCCTGGTGCCACCCGACACGCTGCGCGGGGCAGTCTTGCGTCACTTCCTGCCGGCGCGCTCGGCAACCGAATGAACTCCTGGCAGCTGCGATGGTGGCGCGGGTGCTCCTTCGGGCTGGCATTCGCCTGCCTGCTGCTGATCTGCTGCCTGGCGTGGTGGTTTGAGTCCGGCTTGCCGCGAATCGCGAATGTCCTGATCGCGCTGGCATGCGCCACGGCGCTCTATGGCGTGTCTCGTGTGCTGCGCGCTTCGTCGACCGCAGGTGCCTGGTGCAGCGCCTTCCCCATCGTTTTGATCTTCAAAAACGCCGTACCGCGCGCGCCGGCTGAGGTCTATTACATCGGCAGTGCGAGCCTGCTGCTGTTGAGCGGAGTGTTTGCAGGAAGCATCTACGCGCTGATCGGGCCGTACCGCCCATCGGGACGGAAGGTCGCTTACCTCGCAGCCGGCCTGGTATTGCCCTTGGCCGCCGTCTACCTGTTCTTTGAAGTTCTCGTGAATGTGCCCGCTAGTGACGGCTTTGCGATGCCGAGGCCGACGGTGCCCGTGGTCAGTCTCGCCGCGCAAGGGGTAGATAACCCCGCGCTACCCGGACCCTATGCAGTCGGAGTGTTCTCCTATGAGGCCGGCACGGTCGATGCATCGCTGTTGTTGCCCGAATGGACGGGTTTCAAACAAAGGATGCGGGAATGGTTCTGGGGCTTTGGCGTACATGCGTTGCCGTTGAACGCCACTGCCTGGTATCCGAAAGGTTCCGGTCGGTTTCCGTTGGTGCTGATCGTGCACGGCAATCATCGCATGGAGGAGCGATCGGACCTCGGTTACGCCTATCTGGCCGAAATGCTAGCGAGCCGTGGCTACGTCGCGGTATCGGTGGACGAGAATTTTCTCAACCTCAGCTGGTCCGGGGATTTCCTCGGACGAGAGATGCCGGCGCGCGCGTGGCTGCTGCTGCAGCACTTGAAGCTATGGCGACGGTGGAACCTGACGCCGGGACACAAGCTTTTCCGCGCGGTCGACATGCAGAACATCGCTTTGATCGGCCACTCGCGCGGCGGCGAGGCCATTGTCCTGGCGGCGGCCTTCAACCGGCTGCCCTGCAATCCGGACGACGCTGCGATGAGCTTCGACTTCAACTTCAACATCAGGGCACTGGTGGCCATCGCGCCCACAGACCGGCGCTACGCGCGGCGCCTTCGCCTCGAAGGCATCGATTACTTCACCATCCACGGTGGCTACGATGCAAACGAGCCGAGCTTCTATGGCATGCGGCAGGCGCAGCGCATGGGCTTTTCGGCCGGGCACCACGGCATCAAGGCGGGCTGTACGTTCCGGGCGCCAATCACGGGCAATTCAATTCCGCCTGGGGACGATACGATGCGGAGCCGCCGTATGGCTGGCTGTTGACCACCAGGCCGCTGATCAGTATGGCCGCGCAGCAGCGCATCGCGAAGGTTTACATCTCCGCATTTCTGGATACCACGCTGAAAGGCAGGAGCGAGTACCTGCCGCTGTTCAAGAGCTGGCAATTCGGGAAGGACTGGCTACCGCCGACGGCCTATCTCAACCGCTTCGAGGACAGCAGCTTCGTCGGCGTCGCCAACCACGAAGAGGACATCGACCTCACTACCGGATCGCTGCGGGGGTCGGGCATTGAAGCGCGAAGGTTTCGCGTGTGGCGCGAAGCGGAGCTGCTGTATCGGGACGGAAAGGACCGGCAAGGCAACAGCGCCGTGATTCTGGGCTGGAGCGGCACGGGCTCGCGACCACCGCAGCCAGCTTATGCCATTCACTTTCGACCGGATGCCTTGCAGGCTGCGGCCGTGACTCAGGATGGATTCCTCGCGTTCGACATGGCGCGGGGTGACGAGACCGGTGATTCGAACAGCAGCACAGGATTCGCCGTGGTGTTGAGCGATGAGGCCGACGCGACAGCGGTGGTTTCGAGCGAGCGCTGGATCACGTTGCCACCGCGGTGGCAGTTCCAGCACCTGAAACTCAAGGGTCTCTCTCGAGACCTCTATGGAAATGACTGGGAGCCGACATTGGGCAGCTACGAGATTCCCCTCTCGGCATTCACGTCGCAAAACTCCGCGCTGAATCTGTCGTCGCTGCGCGAGATCGAATTCCGCTTCGATGCGCGCGCCGCGGGTTCCGTCATCCTGGACCGGGTTGGCTTCTATCGGCCGGCCCTGGGGAATCGGCCATGAAAGGCTTGAAATCGCTCGACGTCACCATCCTGTTCGCTGCAATGGCTGCTATTTCTTCGCCGTGTGGGGGTGCGGCGATCTATTCGGCGGCGGAGTTTCTCGACACGATCAGTTTCCGCATTCCCGCGGGGAGCGGCCATGCCTTTTCGGCCGACGGACAGCGGATACTGCTGAGCAGTGATGAGTCCGGCGTGTTCAACGTCTACACCGTTGATGCTGCGAGCGGTACGCGCAACCAGCTGACTGCCTCCGCCGACAACGCAACTTTCGCGGTCAGCTATTTCCCGAATGACGACCGCCTGCTGTTCACCGCCGATGATGGAGGGGACGAGCGGGATCACGTTTGGGTGCGCGAGCTCGATGGCGCGACCCGAAACCTCACGCCGGGTCCCAAGTCACGGGCGTGGCTGCTGGGGTGGTCGCGGGACGGCGATCGTTTCTACCTCGCCACCAACGAGCGCGATCAGAAAATGTTCGACGTTTACGAGTACGCATCGCGCGGCTATGGCAGGAAGCTTATATTCCGCAACGATTCGGCGCTGACCTTGAGCGCGATCAGCGGCAGCGGCCGATGGGTTGCATTGCTGGATCAGCGCACGAGCGCCGATTCGGATGTGTACGTGGCCGATACCCTGGCGGAAGCGCAGCCTCGCCTCATCACTCGCCATGACGGCGACGTTGCTTTGGGCGTCTTCGGGTTCACGCGCGACGACTCCGCGCTGATCATTTCCACGGATGAGCATGGCGAATGGCTGCGGGCCGTAAGGCACTCGCTTGGAAATGGCGCCGTCACCGCATACGAGCAGGCGGGTTGGGATATCGCATGGGTCCAAGAATCGCGCGCGGGCCGATATCGGTGCGTCGGAATCAATGCCGATGGAAGTACCCTGATTTCAGTATCGGACACAAGGGGCTTCAAGAAGCATTCCTTGCCTGGCGTGCCCAGCGGCACTCTAAGCAAACCGCAGTTTTCCCCTGACGACCGCTTCATGGCGTTCCTGGTCGAAGGCGACAGCAATCCCGGAGACCTGTTCGTTCTCGACATTGCGGCCGGCACCACCCGGCAACTGACCCATGCGCTCAGCAGGCGCATCGCGCACGCGGATCTGGTCGCAGGCGAGGCGATTCGTTATCGGAGTTCCGACGGCGTCTCGATCCCGGGCTATCTGTTCAAGCCGCAGGATGCATCGGCGCTGCGGCCGGTGCCTGCGCTGGTGTGGGTCCACGGCGGGCCGCGGGAACAGATGAGTCGGGAATACAACGCTACAATCCAGTATCTGGTCAATCACGGCTATGCGGTCGTTGCGCCCAACTACCGTGGCTCGACGGGATACGGCAAGAAATTCTCGCACATGGATGATCGCCGGCACGGCGAGGGCGATCTGCAGGATGTCGTCCGGGCTCGCGATTACCTGAAGTCGCTGAATTGGGTGGACGGTGGCCGTGTTGGCGTGATCGAGCCCTTCGGCGGCTACATGGTGGCCGCGGCGCTGGCTTTCGAGCCCAATGCCTTCGACGCCGGCATCGATGTTTTCGGAGTCACCAACTGGGAGCGCACGTTGAAGTCGATGCCGCCTGGTGGGGGTCCTATCGACGTCTGTTGTACCACGAGATGGGAGACCCGGTCGCGGACGCGGACAGGTTGCGGCGCGTCTCACCCCTCTTGCACGCGAACAGGATTCGTAAGCCTTTGATGGTAGTGCAGGGCGCGAACGATCCCAGGGTACTGCAGGCGGAAAGCGATGAGCTAGTGGCTGCCGTGCGGGCCGTCGGCGTGCCGGTGGACTACCTCGTCTTTCCGGATGAAGGCCACGGCTTCACCAAGCGCAGCAACCGCATCGCAGCCAACGTGGCCTACCTCAACTTCCTCGACAGATATCTGAAACGGACGCTGGCACAGCCAGGCCCGATTACCGGAGGCGAAAGTGTGCCAGGGCGCGCCGATGCAATTTTCGCGCAATGGCGATCCGCTACTCCCGGGTGCGCAGTAGCCGCCTCGGTAGACGGCAAACCCGTACTGAGAAGAGCCTATGGGATGGCCGATCTCGAGCATGATGTGGCCAATACTCCCGAGACGATCTTCGAGGCCGGGTCGGTGTCGAAGCAGTTCACCGCAGCGGCGGTGCTGCTGCTCGAGCGCGATGGCAAGCTGTCGCTCGACGACCCGGTGTCTCGATATGTTCCCGAGCTGCCCGATTACGCCGCTCGGCTGACCATTCACCAGAATCTCACCCATACCAGCGGGTTGCGCGATTGGGGCTCGATCGTAGCCATTGCCGGCTGGCCCCGCACGAAGCGGGTTTACACGCACGCGCATGTCCTGGAAATTCTCGGCCGACAGCGCAGCCTCAATTTTCCTGCGGGTACTCACTGGTCCTACTCGAACAGCGGTTACAACCTAGCCGCGGGATGGATCGTGGTTCGCGTAGACGGAATGCCTTTCGCCGAGTTCACGCGCCTGCGCATCTTCGAGCCGCTCGAGAGAGATGCGCACCGTCATGGCGCGACGACTACACGCGCATCGTCAAGAATCGCGCGATCGCCTACGCACCGAGTCCGGAGGGATTCGTCACGCTGATGCATAGAGAGAATGTCTTCGGAAACTCGAGCCTGCTGACTACAGTGGATGATCTGCTCAAGTGGAATGAGAATTTCACGACGCCTAAGCTCGGCGATGCGACATTCGTCCGCGAGCAGCAACAGTCGGGGACACTCAGCGACGGAAGTGCGCACGGCTATGCCATGGGATTGGTCGTGGGTGAGTATCGCGGCCTGCGCGAAATCAGCCATTAGATATACACCGCCGGTTACGCATCGATGCTGCTGCGAATGCCTGATGTGAAAATATCCATCGCGGTGCTGTGCAATGTTGCCAAAGAGGCTTCTGACCCAGTGGGGAGGGCGCACGCGATAGCGGATCTATACCTTGCCGGTCGCGGATTTCCGGCTGTTCAGCCTGCCGCGCCGATGGAGCAGATTGGCCGCTTTCACGCCTCCCGCGAATGCGCTCAGTACGCTGGCCGGAACCTACGTAAGCGATGAGGCCGAGACGATGTTCAGGGCAGTCGTCGAGGCAGGAGTCCCTGGTGTTGAAGCGCTCGCCGGATACTACGATCGCGCTCACGCCTGTATCCGCAAGCTCCTTCACATGGCCGGATCTCGGAAAAGTGGTCTTTCGTCACGATGCGTCGGGCAAGGTGACCGGCTTGACCGTTTCGCAGGAGCGCGTCTGGAATCTCGAGTTTTCCAGGCGCTGAAAATGGGGCGCATCCACTGCCTCTTGCTCTGTCTGCTCGCGCAGCCCGTTGCTTATGGTCAGAGTCCCATCGACGAGGTTTACCAAACCTTGCTGGGGACTCCCGCCGTCAAGTCAGCTTTGGCACGCATCGAAGCCGACAAGGCGATCACTCTTCGGGAGCAGATCGAGATCAGCGAAATTCCGGCGCCTTCGTTTCTCATGAGAGCGTTCGTGCCCGGGACTATCTTCGCCGCCTGTCCGGGCTCGGGCTCGCGAACGCATTCATTGATGCGGAAGGCGATGTCGTGGCGCTCCGCCCAGGAACGGGAACAGGCCCAACCCTCGTGCTGGCCGCGCATCTCGATACGGTTTTTCCAGAAGGAACGGACGTTAGGGTGCGCGAAGCGAATGATCGTTATCAGGGCCCTGGCCTGGGGGATGACAGTCGCGGACTCGCCGTTCTGCTAAGTGTGGCGCGCACGCTCAAGGAAGCTGGCATCCGCAGCGTTGGGGACATTCTGTTTGTCGGCACCGTCGGCGAGGAAGGGCTCGGGAACCTGCGAGGAGTGAAGGCGCTGTTTCGCGATCATCGGGAGATCGACGGTTTCATCTCCGTGGATTCGAATAGATGCTCCCGAGGGCGCCGGTTACAACCGCGTATTTTCGTTCAGGCTACCGGCAGCCGTCGCTGGCTGGTCAAGTTCCACGGCCCGGGAGGGCATAGCTTCGAAGAGTTCGGTTACCCGAGCGCAATTCATGCGCTGGGGCGCGCCATGGCGCGCATCGCGGATCTGAAGCCTCCGTCGGATCCGAAAGACGACCTTTACCGTGGGGCTCATCTCGGCGGAACGGCGATCAACGCCATCGCGGCCGAGGCGCAGATGCAGATCGATATCCGTTCCAACGATGCGCAGGCTCTCATTGAACTGGAGAAGGAGATCATGACCGCCTGTGATGACGCCAAGGCAGCGGAAAACAGCCGCTGGAACTCCACCAGTGCGATACGCGTCGAGCGCACCTTGCTTGGCGAACGCCCGGCCGGTGCCATCGGCAAGGACACGCCGATCGCAAGGGCCGTGATCGGCGCCGCCGTGGCGCTTAACATGCCGATGCCGAGATTGGTGGCGGCGAGCTCCGACAGCAACATTCCGTTGGGGCTCGGGATCCCTGCCGCGACCGTCAATGGCGGGGGCGAAGGCGGGAAGTTTCATTCGCTCGATGAATGGTACAAGCCCGTGAACGAGTGGCTGGGCCCGCAGAGTGTGTTGTTGGCGGCTCTGGCTCTCGTCGGGGTGCGCGAGACCAGCGAGCCGTTGTTGCCGGATCGAGGACCTTGATAGTTGGCGGAAAGCGCGGTCTGCAGTCCATCCATCAATTCAGCAGCGGATGATCCTTCGGCAGCTGCTTCGAGTACCAGATGGCGAGCTTGTGCCGCATCGAGGTTTCGGAAACCTGATCTTCCGGCAGCGGCTGGATGATCTTGTCGTGCACGAAGAGGCGGTACACATACAGCAGTTTGTCGCTTGCCGAATCCGTGGGCTCGAACACCACCGCGCCACGCTCCTGCGCATACTCCACTGCTGCGAGCAGCGCGCCCTTGAACAATTCAGCCTCGTGTTTGAGCTTCTTCACTGCGCGGCCAGCGCCGCCTCCAGGGCTTTCTGCTGCTGCAGGGCCGCGTCGCGCTTTTCTCCGGGTGGGAAGATCTTCGCTGCGCGACCGTATAGCTCCACTGCCTTGTGCGGATCGTGTTTGACCGCGAGACCCGTGACGTGCGACCTGGCGAGTTGCACGATCGCATCGGGCTGATTCTGCGCCACCGCTTTCAATCACCACTTCGCCGCTTCGTCATAGCTCTGCTTGGTGGCTTCGCCATTCGAGTACATCAGGCCGACGTAGTACTGCGCATTCGCGTTGCCCATCTCCGCGGCGGCGCGAAAGTGCTCGAAGGCGTAGAGCGTGCGGCCGGCGGCGTAAGCATCGAGGCCTTCCCGATACTCCGCAGCGCGAGAGCCGAGTGGCCTTGGCAGCCGGGGCTTGAGGGTTGCCGCAGGCCGTGAGCGACAGGGCCAGAGCGATTAAAACAAGACGTAGCATCGGGGCGATCATATAGGTCAGGGACATGCAAATCCAAGCCGCGGAGTTCTGTGGCTAATAGGCGACCGATGTTCCGGCGCTCGACGTCTTCTTCCAACCCCTGGAACTCAATGTTGACGCATACTCATCCCATACAAATGCCTGGCCATCATAGGGGTTCCGCAATGGCGATGCCGCTAGTGCCGCGGGCACGCTGCTCACCGGGGTATTCGAGTCTCGCAAATTGACCGTGAGGAGCGCGGCGCGCCGGACACCTTCGATGTCGCCCACGCGGCGGACGTACGTTCCGAAATCCCCCGTCATCCTCGAGAACGGCCTCCCCGTGAGGTTGTACACCGAATGGCTCTTCACAGGCTCCGACATCATCTCACCCAGTTCCCGCCGCCTCATATTGTTCGAGCGGCACATCGACAACGCCACGATGCGAAGATATCCTTCAGCCGAGCGGTTGATGGTGTCCTGAGGCTCGTAGAACAATCCCGCCCAGATACGTCCTCGTGCGATCGAGCGCCGAGCGTTCGTCTTCGCCCGCTGAGCCCGAAGGGGGCGAGAAGCACCTGGGAAGAAAAAAATCCATTCGCCTGTCATACAGCGAAGAATCGATAGTTCCGCGTCCGAGAGCGGCACGCGCCAGTTGTCGGGTATCGCGTCCGCCGCAGATCCAGCCGGAAGTTCCCGCAGAAGCAGGTTGCCCCACTCGAAGTGGCGGGTGAGCGCGCCGGTGGCGATCATCCGGCTGATCAGCGTGTCCGACGATTCCAGGGTCATGCGCCAAAATCGGAGGTCGGTCTCGAGAAGCGCGTGGATTTCCGATGTGTTGCCCTGACGGGCCAGCCTCCTCGCGTGCAACAACATTAGCTTCTGACCATCCATCACCAGCCCATAGCGAGGGAGCGGTGCCGTCCAGGTGCGTCGTGGCTCCCGCCATCCGCTGAGGGAGATCAGTTCACGGTAGCGTGTCAGTAGCCAGCCCTCCGAAGAAATCCACTGGTCGTACACTTCGTCGCCGGGATCGAACGCAGTGTCACAAGTTTTTCTGCCGGGCCAGCAGGCCTGCAGAAAGGCTTCGATGGCGGGAGTTCGTTGTGGTGTGTTGTGGCGCTTTCTCCATCGGGTCCTGCGACAGGTCCAAACGCGAGCCCGACGCTTCAAGCCATGCGAGCCGCTCCGAGCCCATGGCAGTCGGGCTGTCTTCCGGCCGCACATTGAACCCCATAGCGAAGACGAACCCGTTCTGCGCGTCGGCAACGGCCGGGCGCTCGCGAAACAGCGTCGTAAGACGGATCGCAGCGGGGGAGGGCTCCCGGTCGCGCCAGTTGATGGCTAGCAGAATGAGGTACGCGAGCACGCCGATCGCCAGGAAACCGGACACGATCCAGGCGAGCGTCTTGGAATTCGCGCTGTCATGAGCCTATTGTCGGCTCGCGAATCCGACGTGTCGATTGGAGCTTGCTGCGGAACTGTGGGCCGAGGAGCGTTGATTGCGTGCCATGGCCGTTGCCGATGTCGCGATAAGCGAGTGGTTTCATGCCCATGGGCATCCTGCGATCACTCAGATCATGCTCCTCATTACCCACGTGCACGGTACATGGGGTATTTGCATACTTGCTGCGGGCCTTGCGATCCTGCTGGAGCTGCGACGCCTTCGCTGGTGGCTTCTGGCGCTGGCACTGTGCGTACCGGGTGGGCTTATCTTGAACGCGGCCGTGAAGCAGATCTTCCGGCGAGCCAGGCCGTATTTCGACGAACCGTTGCTGACTTTGACCACGTACAGCTTTCCGAGCGGCCATGCCGCTGGTGCAACGGTGTTTTATGGGTTTCTGGTTGCCTTGCTTCTCGCCCATGTGCAGGAGCGTCGACGTCGCGTTGCTATCGTCACAGGGGCAATTCTCATGGTATCGCTGGCTGGGCTTTCGCGTGTCTATCTCGGCGTGCATTACCTCAGCGACGTAGTAGCCGCAGTCATCGAAGGCGTACTTTGGCTGACGCTGTGTCTCACTGTTGTTCGCGCGCTGGACGTCGATCGAATGTGGGGAAGGCCTGAGAGCATGGACCGTCGCGTCAGTGTAGTCATCAATTCCACCGCGGGCACCGGTAGCCCACGCGAGTGGATCGAAGCGTTGCGGGACAAATTCTCCGCATTCCGCTTGAGCGCCGACATCGAAGTGGTCGAGCACGGGGCCGATTTATTGACTGTAGCGAAGCGCGCCGTGGACGGGCCCGCTTCAATCGGTGGTTGCCGCCGGTGGCGACGGCACCATGAGCGCTGTGGCCGCATGTCTCGCTGGAACGGAGGTCGCGATGGGCGTGTTGCCCATGGGCACGCTCAATCATTTCGCGAAGGACCTGGGCATCCCGCTGGGGCAGGACGAGGCGGTAGCCAACATCGCCAATGGACGTGTGCTCGCCGTGGATGTGGGCGAGGTCAATGGGCGCATCTTCATCAACAATTCCAGTCTGGGCCTGTACCCGGACATCGTGCGCGAGCGCGAACGGCGCCAGCGACGGCTTGGCTACGGAAAGTGGAGAGCACTGCTCGAGGCAAGCATCAACGCTGCGCGGCGCTACCCGGTGCTGTCGGTGCAGATCGAGCTCGAGGGCAAGGCCTATGAGAGGCGCACGCCTTTCGTGTTCGTGGGGAACAACCGCTACACCATGGAGGGCTTTGAGATTGGAGAACGCCCCGCGCTCACCAACGGCGAGTTGTCGCTCTACGTCACTCAGCGAAAGGGCCGCTTCGGCCTTCTGTATCTGGCCCTGCTTGCATTGTTCAAACGGCTGGATCAGGCGCGCGATTTCGACGTAGTCTGCGCGCAGGAATTCAAGGTCCATACTCACCACCGCATGCTGCAGGTAGCCACCGACGGCGAGGTCACCCCGATGGAGACACCTTTGCGCTATCGTGTGAGACCTGGGGCTCTGCGGGTCATCGTTCCGCATGTAAAGTAGGCGATGAAGACGTTGGTGCATCTGTCGGATCTGCATTTTGGCCGCACCGATGCACAGGTCGTCGCGGCGCTCGTGCCGTTGGTCGCGAGCCTCTCACCGAACCTCGTGGTGGTTTCCGGTGATCTGACACAACGCGCGAAACCGGAGCAATTCCGCGAGGCACGACGCTTTCTGGATGCCTTGCCGAAACCGCAGATAGTCGTTCCGGGGAACCACGACGTGCCGCTATACAACGTGTTTCAGCGCTTCGCGCAGCCGCTGCACAAGTATCGACGCTTCATCACCGAGGACCTCGAGCCTTTTCACCTCGATGATGAGATCGCGGTGGCTGGGATCAATACGGCGCGATCGCTTACGTTCAAGGACGGCCGCCTCAATGAGGAACAGATGCAGCGGCTTCACGACCGCTTCGCGCCGCTGCATGATTCGCTGACGAAAATCGTAGTGACACATCATCCGTTCGATCTACCCGAGGGGCATGTTGATGCGAAGGTGGTAGGGCGCGCCGAGGCGGCCATGCGCGTGTTCCGCAAGAGTGGCGCACATATCCTGCTGTCCGGCCATTTGCATCTGAGCCACGTCGGCAGCAGCGAGAAGCGCTATCCGCTGGACGGCTACTCGGTCATGCTCATCCAGGCCGGCACTGCCACTTCCACGCGCAGCCGCGGAGAAACCAATTCCTTCAACGTGATCCGCATTTGCGGCTCCCAGGTGGAAGTCGAGCGCTGGGCCTGGCAACCGCAAGAAGCGCGATTTCAGCCCAGCGGCGGGCCAAATCCGGTGCCTGTCACCGGATTCGATGCAGATTCCCATCAACCGTCTTTAAAGGCATGATGCCGGCCCATCGAACGTCCGCAAGAGATGAAGGGGCCCGTCTTGACCACTCGCCGTGCATTTCTTGCTCAATCCGCCCTGGCTTCTGCCGCATTCACCGCAGTGGGGCGCGCTGTAGCCGCCGCGAAGGCCGACCGTAACGCCGCGCCTGATCCCGCTCTGCTGGAGCGCGCCGGCCGCCTGCTCGATCAGGCGCCTTTGATCGACACCCACAACGATCTCCCGTCCATGCTCATAGAGCTCAGCGCTGGAGATCTCACGCAGTTCGATCTCACCGTGCGCCAGCCGAAGCTGTGCGCGGACATCCCGGCGATGCGTGAAGGTCACGTCGGAGCCCAGTACTGGTCCATCTTCGTGGAGTCGGCGACACAGAATACTCATGTTTCCCTTCATGAAGCGCTGCGCGAATTCGACGTCGCGCTGCGCTTCATGCGTAATCAGCAGGGCTTCGAGCAGGCGCGCACCGCGGACGACATCGAACGCATTCGCGGTGCCGGCAAGATCGCCTGCCTGATGGGCGTCGAAGGCGGGCACATGATCGAGAATTCGCCAGCCGCGCTGAGAGTGTTCCATGAAATGGGCGCGCGCTACATGACGCTCACGCACTGGGACAACATCGATTGGGCTGATGCCGCCACTGACCGCACTGAACACCTGGGGTTGACCGAGCTCGGCAGGCAGCTGGTTCGGGAAATGAACCGCCTCGGAATGTTTATCGACCTGTCACACGTGAGCGCGGACACAATGCGCGATGCGCTGCTCGTCACACGCGCGCCCGTGATCTTCTCCCACTCGAGCGCTTACGGAATCAACCCGCACCCGCGCAACGTGCCCGATGACGTCCTCAAGCTCGTTAAGCAGAACGCCGGCGTCGTCCACGTGAATTTCATCAGGCCGTTCGTGGCTCCGCAGGGGAAAGCCTGGGGAGATCGTCGCGATAACGCCTTGCGCGAGATCAAGGGGCGCCTTGCGGACCAGGAAGCCATCGATAAGGCGATCAAGGCCTGGGAAACTGGCAACGTCGAGCCGAGCGCAACGATCGCCGACGTCGCCGACCACATCGATCACATCAAGAAGGTGGCCGGCATCGACCACATCGGCATCGGCGCTGACTACTACCATGCCGACGAGAGCGACATGGCGACCGGACTCGGCAACGTCACGCGCTACCCATATCTATTCGCCGAGCTACTGCGCCGCGGCTACTCTGACGAAGACGTCCTGAAGATTGCCGGCAGGAACCACCTCCGCGCCATGCGCCAGATGGAAAAGATCGCAGCGGAACTGCAGAAAACCGAAGCGCCGTTGATCACCGAAGGCGTGAAGGAAGCGTGACCATCCCCGCGGTGGGCGAGCCCAACCCAGCGAGTCCACCTCTCAAGCGAGTGATCGGAGTCGGCGGGCTCGCGTTCTCGTCGTTCAACACCATCGTCGGCACCGGTATCTTCGGTCTGCCGGCGCTTGCCGCCGCCCTGCTCGGCCCCGCCGCGATTCTCGCGTACCTGGTGTGTGTGGTGCTGATTGGGCTCGTCGGGCTGACATTCGCCGAAATGGGAAGCCGCGTCTCAAGCGCCGGCGGCCTTTACGGTTACGCCCGCGTATCGTTCGGCCCGGTGATCGGCGGAATCGCCGGCACACTACTCTGGTCCGCGAATTCCATCGTGGCCAACGCTGCCGTCGCGAGCTTTCTGACCGACACCTTGTCGACGATATGGCCCGTATTGGATGAAACCCTGCCGCGGACGCTGTTTCTTGCGGTGGTCTACGGGTTCCTGCTCACCGTCAACATACGCGGCACCCGCTCCGGCGCACGCCTGACCATCGCAATGGGCCTCATCAAGCTCGCGCCGCTCATCATTCTCGTCGTTGCGGGCGCCTTCGCCATCCACTCACCGAATCTTCATTGGGACGTCACGCCTTCCACTTCGACCATTGGCCAGGGCGCAGTGCTCCTGTTCTTCGCGTTCATGGGTATCGAGGGCGGGCTCAACGCCAGCGGGGAGGTCGTCGAGCCTGCGCGTACTGTGCCACGAGCGATCTTTTTTACGTTGACCCTGGTCGCCGCGCTCTATGTCGGCCTGCAACTGGTCGCGCAGGGCGTGCTCGGGCCGGACCTCGCGAACGCAAAAGCACCTCTCGTAGCAACGGCCACTGCTGCCTTCGGCCCGTGGGGTACACGGCTGCTCCTCCTGGCCACCGTGTTGTCGGTCGCCGGATTCCTCGCTGCCGACATCCTGTGTTCGCCGCGCATTGTCTACGCGCTTGCCGAGGTGGGCCAGCTGCCGCGCAAGCTGGCAACGGTGCATCCGCGATTTGGAACCCCGGCCATGTCGATCGGGATCTATGTATTGCTGTGCTTCCTACTGGCGGCGACCGGAACGTTTCGTCAACTCGTGATTCTCGCCAGCTCCGGGTCGCTGATCCTGTATTTGATCTGTTGTCTCGGCCTGCTGCGCCTGCGGGCGCGCAACGTGGAAATGGAAGGCAAGCCCTTTCACGCACCCGGCGGCCCGTTCGTGCCACTTGCAGCCTCCGCCATCATCATCTGGATGCTGAGCACGCTCAGCTGGAGCGAATTGCTCGCAGCGTTCGGCATCGTCCTGGTCTCAGGCGTCGCCTACGCCATTCTGGAGCGCATGCGAGGCTCAAGGCGGAACGAAGCATGATGCACCAAAGGCAAGGCTACTGCCCGGCCTTGTCCAGCAGCGCGTAATAAGGAGCCATGTCGGCTGCGGTGACGATCGCCGCCGGCAGCACATTGATGAATTCGACCGGCTCCTTCCGCGACAGCCTGAGGCCAATGTCGACGGCCGCGACGCTCTCTTCATATAAGGGCTGTGCCGCGAGCGCATAGACCGCGCCGGACTTCACCAGATCGAGATTCTGGCGCGTTGCGCACATCGCGATGATCGCGACGTCGCGGCTCGCGGTTCGACCCGCGTTGGCCCAGGTCTCCGCGCCCGCGCCCGTCGTGGAAAATGCGCCGGTAATGCGTTCGTTACCCTGCAGGATGGCGATCGCCTTGGCCTTTGCCGTGGTGGGCTCGAATCCCTCCAGCTGTGGAGGAAGCACTTTGATTTCGGGGAAGCTCCTGGTGAGAGTGGCAGTGAACACCTGCGCCATCTCGTTCTCGGTCCGGTTGTAGCTGCCCTGGGTCACGGCGACTTCTCCGCGACCCTTGAGTCGAGCGCCCATCGCCGCAGCGGCATCCGCGGCGGTCTTCTTGATGTCCTGACCGATCGCCGCCTTCAGCCCGGGGATGTCGGTGGGCGAAGGCAGCAGGTGTACGATCGTGACCGGAAAGCCGTCGCGCGCCAGCCGCGCGACGAATGGATTCAGGGAGGGATCGACGGCATATACCATCACCGCCGCATAGTCCTTGCGGGCCAGCGCGGCATCCGCAAGCGGAAGGGTGGCCGCGACATCGAATGCGGTTGCGCTCGGGTTGCCGACGACCTCGCACTCGATCCCGAGCTCCTTGCAGCGGTTCAGGAAGCCCGCCTGCATCAGTTTGTGCACGGGATGATCGCGCATGGGCTGCACCCAGAGCAGGGCCGTTCCCCGGGCCCCTGTGCGGTCGCCACACGCGCCCAGCAGAAGCAATGTGGACAGAATCAGGAGCCTGCGCGCCGCCGTTTGCATTCCCGGAAGATAACGTTACCATTTCGTGAGTGCAAGGAATCAGTCAGCGGAGACCTCATTGAACAGAGTGGGCAGGCGCGTGCTTGTTTTTGCGGCGATCGCCGCAGTCGCGCTGCCGACGGCCAAATTCGTTCATGACGCCCACTCCGCGCCCCGGGTCGACTTCAATCGCGACATCCGCCCGATACTGAATCGCAGCTGCATCGGCTGTCACGGTGGCGTCCGGCAATCGGGCGGTTTCAGTGTGCAGTTTCGTGAAGAGGCGCTTGCGGCGGCCAAGTCGGGACTGTTCGCGATCGTCCCCGGCTCGCCGGGAGACAGCGAGTTGCTGCGGCGGGTGACTCTGCCCGCCGAAGATTCCGAGCACATGCCGAAGCGGGGCACCCCGCTCACTGCGACCGAGAAATCGCTTCTGCATCGCTGGATCAAGGAAGGCGCGGTCTGGCAGGACTATTGGGCCTATGTGCCTCCCGCGCCGGTCACCGTCCCGGTGCCGAAGCGCAAGGAGTGGGTGGAGAATCCCATCGATTCGTTCGTGCTGGCGCGGCTCGAGGAGAACGCGCGCCAGCCGGCGCAGCGCGCGGATTGCGCAAGGCTGCTGCGCCGGGTGAGCCTCGATCTCGTCGGTCTGCCTGCGAGCTTTGCGGATACGCAGCGGTTCTGTGCCGGCGCGACCCAGGAAGCTTATCTGCGCGCAGTCGACCGCCTGCTCGCCTTGCCGCAGTTCGGCGAGCGTTGGGCAAGCCCCTGGCTGGACCTGGCGCGCTACGCGGATTCCATCGGCTACGAGGACAATTCCGAACGGGTGATCTGGGAATACCGCGACTGGGTCATCCGCGCCTACAACCGCGACCTGCCGTTCGACGAATTCACCATCGAGCAACTGGCGGGCGATCTGCTACCCAACCCAACAGCCGATCAACTGATCGCCACGGCTTATCACCGCAACACCCCCACCCGCAACGATGAAGAAGAGTTTCGCCTCGAAGCGGTCGTGGATCGCGTGGCGAATACGTGGGAGGTGTGGCAGGGGCAGACGATGGGCTGCGCGCGCTGCCACAGCCACACGTATGATCCATTCCGGCAGAGTGACTTCTACAAGCTCGTCGCGTTCTTCAACAACACCGAGGATGCCGACAACAAGGGCAACACGCCCATGGCGGGAGTGCCGAAGGGCCGGGCGATCGAATGGCCCGTCCACTATCGGTTCGCGGAACAGGATCGGGCGCGTGGCGAGCGTCTCGTCGCCGAGCGTGATGGAGTTCGACTCGGCCTTCTCGCCGCACGCGATCGTCAGGATGTGGTGGCGTCGCGCCTCGAATGGGAGGCTGCTCACCGCAAGTACAGGCTGGAGAGCCCAAGTGCGGACACCGCGCGCTACCTGAGCGAGCAGACCGGTTTCGATTTCCGCGAGATCGACAAGATCATCACCAGCGATGAAGCGCAGCGCACCCCGAATGATCGGAGCCGTCTCGCGGATTTCTACGCGCTGGAAGTCGCGCCGGAGCTCGCCGCCGATCGCAAGCGTTGGAAGGATCTGACGCACGAGATCCTGCTGTTGCAGCCCGTGCAGACTCCAATCATGCGCGAACGCCCGGCATTCGCAGCTCGACCCACGCACTTGTTGATTCGTGGTGCGTGGCGACGGCCTGATCTGAAGCAGCCGTTGATTGCGGACGTGCCGGGATCCATGCCGCCGCTGCCGAAAGGCGCAAGGCACGACAGACTGGCGCTGGCGAAGTGGCTCGTCAGCGAACAGAACCCGCTCACGGCCCGCGTCACGGTGAATCGCTTCTGGTCGGAGCTGTGGGGCTACGGCATCGTGCCCAGCGCAGGGAATTTCGGCACGCAGGGGGACCTGCCCACCAATCCCGCGCTGCTCGACTGGCTGGCGGTGCAGTTCCGCACGGACATGAAGTGGAGTGTGAAGACCCTGCTGCGCACGATGGTGGCTTCGGCGACATATCAGCAAAGCTCGATGGCAACCCAGCAGGCCTATGCGGACGATCCGCGCAATCAGTGGCTGGCGCGCGGCCCGCGCGTGCGCTTGAGCGCCGAGGCGATCCGCGACCAGGCGCTTGCCGCCTCGGGCCTGCTTGACCTGGAACAGTTCGGGCCGCCCATGCTGCCGCCGTCGGAGGCCGAGAAGCCGGTCGAGAAGCGCGACGACAGGAAGAAAATCGAGAAGACCGAGCCCGATCGCGCATCGCCCGTCGCCGGCGCACACCGTCGCTCCGTCTACGTGAGAGTGGAGCGCAAGAATATCTACCCGACGTTCGAGACGTTTGATCACTCGTCGCGGTTCCTCGCCGTGTCGATGCGGGGGCGGACCAACACGCCGCTGCAGGCCCTGGCCGTCTTGAACGAGCCCGTGTTCGTCGAATCCGCCGACGCCCTCGCAATGCAGATGGCCAAGGCGAGCAGCGAGCCTGCCGTGCAGGTGCGTTGGGCCTACCGGGAAGTGCTGGCCCGCGAGCCGGCCGATGCGGAGTTCGCCGCGCTGCTGAATTTCTATCGCGACTCTTCGCGCCAGTCTCGGCAGCAGCAGGTGGCGCGCCTCGTTCCGGCAGGCACGGGCACCCTGTTGCCGGCCGTCAAAGACAATCCGGTCGCGCGCCGCCTGGTGGCCAATGTCATCCTGAATCTCGATTCGGTGCTGACCAAGGAGTAGCTCCATGAGCCAAGTCTCAGATTTTCAAAAAACACTGCCGGCACCGGGTCAATCGCGCCGCCGCTTCCTGCGTGAATCCGTCGCTGGGCTGGGCGCAGCTGCGCTGGCTGGCTCGATGGCCGAGCGAATCTGGGCACGAGCCGAGACATCGGTGACGGTGGGGGGTGCGGTGGCGCTGGAGCTCGCGCCTCATTTCGTGCCTCGAGTCAAGCGTGTCATCCACATCAACCTGCCGGGCGGGCCCTCGCAGCTCGAGCTGTTCGATTACAAGCCCACGCTCGAGAAGTTGCATGGCCAGCCTTGCCCGGCGTCTTTCCTGAAGGGAAAGACTTTTCTCGCCGTGTCTCCCGAATCCCAACCGCGGGTGCTGGGGCCGCAATTCCGGTTTGCGCAGCACGGCCAGTCGGGCGCATGGGTGTCGGAGCTGCTGCCGCATTTCAGCAAGGTGGTCGACGACGTCACCTTCCTCAAGGCCGTCAAGACGAACGAATTCAATCACGGTCCCGCCGAGCTCATGATGCTGAGCGGTCACGCGCGTGCCGGCCGACCGACGCTGGGCGCGTGGACGGTTTTCGCGTTGGGGACCGAAAACCAGAACCTCCCCGGCTACGTCGTGCTGACTTCGGGGTCCACCGACGGCGTGCTGTCGAAAGACGCCTACGGCTCCGGCTTTCTTCCTTCCGCCAACCAGGGCGTGAGGCTGCGCTCCTCGGGTGATCCCGTCCTGCACCTGTCGGATCCGCACGGGATCAGCGCTTCGGACCGGCAGCGCTCGGTTGAAGCGATCAACCGCATCAACGCGATCGATTATCAGGCCACGGGAGACCCGGAGATCCTCGGCCGCATCGCCCAATATCATCTCGCGAATCGAATGCAGGCGGCGGTGCCCGACGCAGTCGATATCTGGCGCGAGCCGCAGCATGTCCATGCGCTGTATGGCACCACTGCGGATCAGGCATCTTTCGCGAACAACTGCCTGCTCGCGCGCCGGTTGATCGAGCGGGGCGTGCGCTACGTGCAGCTCAATGACAATGCGGGCTGGGACCATCACGCCAAGATCCGCTCGGGCCTGACGACGCTGTGCCCGAAGATCGATCAGCCCATGGCCGCGCTCGTCTTCGATCTCAAACAGCGCGGCCTGCTCGACGACACGCTGGTGATCTGGGCCGGCGAGTTTGGGCGCACTCCGGTGAGCGAAGGCGGTAAGTTCGATCTGGACGCGGTCGGCCGCGACCATCATTCCTACGCCAACACGATCTGGATGGCGGGCGGCGGGATGAAATCCGGAATCAGCTACGGCGAGACCGATGAGCTCGGCTTCGATCCCGTGAGCGGCGGCGTGCACGTGCACGACGTCCACGCAACGGCGCTGCGCCTGCTCGGATTCGATCACGAACGTCTCACCTTCCTCTTTCAGGGACGCAACTACCGGCTCACTGACGTCGCCGGCGAGGTCATCAAGCCGATTCTTGCCTGAGCCCATCTCAATGAGAATCCGCGCGCGGGTCGCGAGCCTGTGGAATTCGGGCGGGCTGCGATGGGCACGGGCCCGGACAACGAGCGGTCCGCGCGGAGCGGTCGCACGGTATTCCACGACCGCGATCGCCATTCATTGGCTTACCGCCTCCGCATTGTCGCTGGCGATCGCTCTCGGATGGCGAATGCGCGACGCCGGAGGTGCGGAGAGAGACAGTGTGCTTGCCGTACACATGTCCATCGGCGTCTCGATTCTGCTGCTTACTGTGGCGCGAATGGGGTGGCGACTGACGCATCGGCCACCGCCATTGTCCGCATCAGCCGACTGGGAGCGCCGGGCCGCCCAGATCGCGCACGGGATTTTCTACCTGCTGCTCTTCGCGGTTCCGCTGCTCGGGTGGCTGAATCTATCGACGTCGAACGCATCAGGGTCGAACCGGCTGTTCGGGCTGGTGCCGTGGCCGAACATTCCAGGCGTCGCCAGCGCGAGTGGCGTGGGCGCGGCCGCGGAGACCGCTCATCGCATTCTCGCTTACAGTCTTTGCGTTCTCCTGGTGTTTCATGTTGCCGGAGCCATCAAACATCACGTTGCCAGTCCTGCCAGCGGATTCGGCCGAATCTTGCCTGGAGCAAGGCGCATGCTCGGCTGGCGCAGCGTGAGCGTCGCGAGCGTGCTGATTCTGTTGTTCATCATGGGAGGCGGTTACGCGGACCCGCTGCTGCCCAATGGGATGCACCTCGTGCGTGTGGCAACAGTCGAACACACGCCAATCGACCCCCGCAAGTCGCCGGTGTTTGCGAGCGTGATGCAACCAATCCTCAATGAGAAGTGTGTGAGATGCCACGGCGGCAGAACGCAGAAGGGAGGATTGCGCCTGGATGACTTTGCTTCAGTGACGCGTGGAGGGGAGAGCGGCAAAGTGATTGCGCCCGGGAGAGCCGACGAAAGCGAGCTGGTGCGCCGGATCATGCTGCCCGCTTCCAGCTCTGATGCAATGCCACCGGTGGGGCGGCCCGCCCTGACGCTTGCCGAAGGGCAGTTGATCCTCTGGTGGATAGGGTCCGGAGCGGACGATAAGTCCACGATCCTGGCGGCGAGCCCGCCGCCCCTGGTGCAACGGATTCTCGAAGAGATTGGCGTTACGAATGAGTCCCCGGTCTTCGCGCAACCCGTGGCGCTTCCCGATGCGCAGACGCTGGCGGGATTGCGGCGGACCTTCCAGGTACAAGTGCTGTTTTCCGGTGGCGGTTTTCTGCGCGCGCAACCGAGATTCGACCTGGACCCAGCGCAGCCCTTGTTCCTGGACGCATTGAGCGCCGTTGCCTCTCAACTGGTGTGGCTGGACCTGTCGAATGCCGACGTGTCGGAAGAGCAGCTCGCCGCGCTCGCCAGGCTTCGCAAGTTGCAGCGATTGAATCTTTCGGGCACCAAAGCCGGCGATGCCACGATCGCGCGGCTCACCGCGCTGCCGTTTCTCGAGACCTTGAACCTGTACGGCACGGCCGTCACGGATTCAGCGCTCGGCGCGCTCGGCAAAATACCTTCGCTCAGCTCGGTATATCTGTCGCAAACGGCGGTTACGCCGCGTGGACTCGCGCAGTTCTCCGCGGCCCATCCGCAGGTGCGTATCGTGTGGCAGGCCGCAGAGCATGGTGATATCGTTACCATCAATAATCAGCCCAAATGATCCAGCGGCTCGGGGAGAACATCGATGCTCAGCCGACGCGAGTTACTGCGTAATGTGAGCGCGCTGGGCGTGGCAAACGTCCTGTCGCCGTCCGCCATGGTGCATGCCGAGCGCGCCCGCGATCATGCTGGCGAGCGCCCGCCCGAGGAGGTCGCGGCCGATGAACGCTACTGGTGCGAAATCCAGCAGGCTTTCACGCTCGATCGCACCTTCATCAACCTGAACAACGGCTACTGTTCTCCGAGCCCGCGGGTGGTGCACGAAGCCTTCAAGCGATATCTCGACCTGTCCAACGAGGCTCCCTTCACCTTCATGGCGCAGATGCTCGAGCCGGGCATCGAGACGGTGCGCCGCAGGCTCGCTGCCGAGGCGGGTTGCGACCCTGAGGAGCTTGCGATCACGCGCAATTCGAGTGAATCGCTGCAGACCGCGCAGCTCGGAATCGACCTCGAGCCCGGCGACGAGGTGGTTACGACCAATCAGGATTACGGCCGCATGCTCACGACCTGGGACCAGCGCGCCAGGCGCGATGGGATCAAGGTCACCAAGATTTCCTTTCCCGTTCCCGACCCCGGCGGACACGCGGAGCTTGCTGCGAGAATCGAGCGGGCGATCACCCCCCGCACGCGGATCATCCATTTTTGCCACATTACGAATCTCACCGGCCAGATCTTTCCGGTCCAGCAGATCACGCGGATGGCGCGCGCGCGCGGCATCAAGACGATCGTCGATGGGGCGCACGCCTTCGCGCACTTTCCGTACTCGGTTCGCGACCTCGAGTGCGATTACTACGGCGTGAGCCTGCACAAGTGGCTCCTCGCCCCTGTGGGAACCGGCTTCCTGTACGTCCGCCGCGAGAATATCCGCTCGACCTGGCCGTTGCAGCCTGCGCCGCCGGCGCTCGACGACAACATCCGCAAGTTCGAGGAGATCGGGACTCATCCGGCCGCGAATCACAACGCCATCGCCGAAGCTCTCAACTTCCACCAGGCCATCGGCACCGAGCGCCGTGCTGCACGCATGCGCTACCTGCGCGCACGGTGGGAGAGCCGTGTCGAGAAGTTGCCGGGCGTGAGGATTCTCACCTCGAAGGATCCGGCGCAGTCCTGCGGCCTGTCGAACGTCTCGATAACCGGCGTTCCCGCGCCGACCATCGAGCGCTACCTGTGGGAAAAGCACAGGATCGTGGTAGTTGCCATCGTCCACGACGAGTACCAGGGTATCCGCGTCACGCCCAATATCTACACCACGATCGGCGAGATCGACACATTCGCCGGCGCAATGGAACAGTTCGTTCGCAACCAGCCCCAGGGCAAGGCGTAGTGGCAGACCGGAAATTCAGACGCATGCCTGAGATTCACAAGTTTCCGTGCTCGCGCCGCGATCTGATGCGGCAAGCCGCCGCAATTGGCACCATTGCTCTGCTGCCGCGCGCCGTCTTCGCGGCGCGCGCTTCGAGTGCTTCACGGAACGCATGGCGAATGCTGGAGCCCCGCGATGCGCTCGCAGATGGCTACCTGCGGCAGCGCCTGGCGCTTTCGTACAAGCGCCTGCAGGAACCCTATTTCCAGTGGAAGCAAATCTCGAAGCTCAACATCGAAGAATTCCCCGGCGATGCGCTCGGGCGAGCGATCAATGGGCTGAGCTTCCTGGGACAGAGCCTGCGCAGGGGCCCGTCCGCGAACTTGAAGGAGATCATCGAGCGCCTGCCGCAGCTGCGCAATCGCGAAGGATATCTGGGGCGGCTGCTTCCAGCCGATCGCGCCGACGAAGACTCGGTGGCCGGGCACAACGGCCTGTTGTGCGGTCTCGTCGAATACTATCGCTGGAAGGGCGATGCGCATGTACTGGGCTTGCTGCGCAGTATCCGCGACTCGCTTTTCGTGCCGCTGCGCGGCTCGATCGCGGAATATCGACGGGGCCTCAACGAGGAATCACCGGTCGAGTGGCGCCTGTCCACCTTCGACATAGGGCAGCTGTTCCTGACTCTCGACGGCCTGACACGCGCGTACGAGATCATTCCTTCGCCCGCCTTCAAGGCAGTCATCGACGCCATGATCGATCGCTACCGGTCGCTGGACATGGTGCGGATCAGCGCGCAGACGCATTCGATGCTGTCCGCCACCCGGGGCATCGTGCGCTGGTACCGGCTCCAGGGCCGCAAAGAGGACCTGGCGCTGGCCGAGAAGCGATTCGCGCAATACCGGCAGCTTGCGACCACCGAGACCCACGAGAACTACAACTGGTTCAACCGGCCTTCGCATTCGGAAGGCTGCGCTCTCGTCGATTCATTCGAGCTGGGCACCGATCTCTGGGCCATCACCGGGAATGCGGACTACCTGGAAGATGCGCATCTGGTCCTCTTCAACGGGTTCCTGCCGGGCCAGTGCCTGAACGGAGGATTCGGCGTCGGCGTATGCGTCGGCGCACCCGACACCGAGGGAAAGATCATCGAGTCGACCGCGACGCACAGCGAGGCGCCGTGGTGCTGCTCGATGCGGGGTGGAGAAGGCCTCGTCTATGCCGCCCGCTCCAGTCACTTCATCCGGGATGACACGGTAGCGCTGCCTTATTTCAATAGTGTCCGCTCGACCCTGCGCTTTGACGATGGCACATGCGAGATCGACCAGCTCTCCGAGTATCCCAACAACGGTCATCTGAAGATCGCGGTGCTTGCGAGTGACGTGACTTCGCGCAAGCGCATGCGTTTTTTCATGCCCTCCTGGGTGGACCGGCAGAGCGTGGTGCTGACGACTAATGGCGCGGCGCAGCAGCCGCGGTTCGACGGAGCCTTCGCGGAAATCCCCCTCGACCTGCGCGAAGGGGCCACGGTCGAGCTGCGATTCAATCAGACCGAATCGCAGGTGGGGCTGGTCGATCCCGCCCGTGCGCCGGGGTTCCAGAGGTTTCGCCGGGGCCCATTGTTGCTGGGGCTCGCTGCCTCGGATGCGCCTTCGCGCCTGCCGCTCGCCTCGGCAGGCACCGCTTATGCCGTCGGGCTGCGCCCGCTCTTCGAAGTGCTCGATCCGCTTTCGGGCCGGGAAGAAACCGTGCAGGTGCTTTTCCCGACTCCGGGCGCAGCCGTTGAGCGCACGCATGCGCAGGCTGCGCCAGCCGACCCGATTCAGGCCTCGCTCGCATCGGACGTCACCTCGCTCGCGGTGGCGAGCTACCGGAAATCGCCGGAGGACCCTCGCGCGCGAGGACTGTTCACCGCATTGAAGGCCAACGCAACGGTGCTCGACGCATTCGTGTGGGAGCAGCCTCAGGCCGTTTCGCAGGTGGTGCTCGAATGGTCGCAGGGCGCGCCGCCTCCGTCACCATCTGATGTTGTGTTGCGATGGCTGCCCGCGGGTGCTGAAGCGGCGACTCATCGGCCGGCGGTCGAGATCACTCGGGGGCTGAGAGAGAAAAAGGGCGCGGGCGTCATAGGTGATGGAAGGCGCTGGGTCTTCACGCTGAGCCGCGAACTGGGGCAGGGCGCCATCGACAATATTGCGATCGTCGCGCTGCAAGGCGCCGCGGTTCCAACAGTGCCTGAGCGCATCTTCGTTTTACCTCACTGAGGCGGAATCGGCCGTCAGGTGGATTCGCGCTCGACGATGTCGAAGCTGATGGTGATCACCGGCGAGAGGTTGCGCTCGCCGTCTATCCGTCGCGCCAGGTGCTCGACCGCCTTGCGTCCCATCTGATAGCGAGGCACGCGAACCGTGGTGA
The DNA here is from genome assembly GCA_963759725.1 of uncultured Gammaproteobacteria bacterium. Taxonomy (GTDB): domain Bacteria; phylum Pseudomonadota; class Gammaproteobacteria; order Steroidobacterales; family Steroidobacteraceae; genus CAVXAE01. The sequence goes on from CAVXAE010000001.1 coordinate 1,662,206, forward strand.
GCCGCGGATACAGCTCCGCGGCAAGCTCGGTATCGCCATAACCGGCGAGGGCCAGATCGCCTGGGATCTTCCAGCCGCGCCGGTGACACTCCTGCACGGCGCCGATCGCCAGCGTATCGCTCGAGAAGAACACCGCATCGATCGCCGGATCGCGGTTCTTCAGGATACTGACCGCTTCGGAGCCGCCCCGCGAGGTGATGGGCATCTCCACCTCGAGGCGCTCGGAAGCCTTGATCCCCTTGTCTTTGAGCGCAGCGCGATAGCCGATCCTGCGCTGCTGCAGCCTGTCGTTGCCGTGCACTGGCGTGGACACGAAGCCGATGCGCTTGTAGCCGATGTCGATGAGGCGCGACGTCATTCTGTAGGCCGTATCGAAATTGGAGACGCCGACGACCAGGTCGATCGGCTCGCGGCCGCGCGTTTCGCTGATCTCCACCACGGGCATCGCACGGCTCTTGAGAAGTTGACGCGCCGCCTCGCTCTGCACGAAGGCCTGCAGGATAAGCCCCGCAGGACGCCAGCCGATCAGTGTGCGGATCGCCTGTTCCTCCGCTTCGTTCGAGAACTCGCCCTGCACCAGCAGCAGCTGCATGTCGCGCTCGTGACAGACATCGGACATTCCCTGCACCTGCTCGGCGATTCCGGAGTTGATGAGCGGCGGCACCACGGTGCCGATGATCGAGCGCGAGCCGCGCAGGGAGGAAGCGAGCTGGTCGGGCACGAAGCCGACGCTCTTGACCACTTTCATGATCCGCGCGAGCGTGTCCGGCGCGACGAGGCTGGGATTGCGCAGTGCCCGCGAGACGGTCATTGGCGCGACGCCCGAAAGGCGGGCTATCGCTTTCATGTCCGGGGCGCCACCCTGGGTTCGTCGTCGCTTCGTCGGCATGCCGCGCGAGCTTACAGCGTTTCGCGGGTAAATTCGCGTCAGTTGCTCAGGCGAACCTGGATCGCCTTGTCTTCGAGCAACGATTCGCGCAGCTGTGTGCCGAGCCCGGGCCGCTGCGGAATTTTGGCGATGCCCGATTCGATCTCGATGCCGTGAGTGTAGGCCTGCTCGTACCAGCCGCCCTGGTAGAAGCTCCTGACCGTCTCGAGGATCATCGCATTGGGGCTCGCCGCGCACAGGTGCATGTTCGCGAAGAGCGTGACCAGGCCGGTGCAGTCATGCGGGGCGATCGGCAGGTGAAAGGTGTCCGCGAGCACGGCGATCTTGTGGCCTTCGGTGATGCCGCCGGTCCAGATGAGATCGGGCATGATGATCCTGGCCGCCTTGCTTTCGAGCACTTCGCGAAAGGCGAAGCGGGTGATGAGCCGTTCGCTCACGCTCAACGGCACGCTGGTCGATTCGGCAAGCCGCTTCAAGTCCGCGGCATTGTCCGGCTTGATCATGTCCTCCATCCACAGGATGTCGAACGGCTCGAGAGCGCGCGCGATGCGGATCGCACAGTTCAGATCCCAGCGGCTGTGCCCTTCAATGAGGATCTCCATCTGCGAACCGACGGCGTCGCGGATCTGGCGAACCGATCGCAGCCCTTTCTCGATGTCCTGCGCGCTGATGTAAGCCCCGGAGGGGCCCACCGCCGACCAGCCTGCCGGTCCCATGGGGACGCGGCCTTTGAGCTGCGGCGCGAACTGGTCCCAGGGCCAGATCTTCATGGCCTTGATGCCGTGGGAAAGCAGGTCCTTGGCGAGCTCCGCCGGCTTCGCGAGGAAGGCGTCCTGGTCACGGAAGCGACCCGCGTTCACGCACGTGTTGTAGACCGCGATCTCGGAGCGGCACGCACCCCCGAGCAGATTGTAGATAGGCTGACCAGTCGCCTGGCCGAGCAGGTCCCACAATGCGATGTCCACTGCCGAAAGCGCGCGCATCTCTGCGCCTGCATAGCCGAAGAAATTGGCCCAGCTGAATACGGCGTCCCAGATCCGCTCGCGATCGAAGGGCGACTGGCCGATGAGAAAATCCACGATCATGTCGTGGACCACGGATTCGACGGCGCCCGGCAGGTAGTAGGTTTCGCCGAGCCCGACGAGGCCTGTGTCGGTATGGAGCCGCACCCACAAGATGTTAGGCTGGGCCGGGTAGCGGATGGTCTGGACCTGGGTGATCTTCATGGGCGGGATCGCATGATTACGGTATCATCTCGCGCCGCAGTATCGCCGAACCGACAGTCGCTTGAAAGCGATGAGCAGTGCGGCAGCGAGCGATTCTGCGACTGAGTATTCGAATGCACCCGCGCATTGTGGGGGCGCGCCACAAGCCGCGCAAACACGCCGCCCACTGCGCGCCGAGGAAAGTATGAGCCGCTTGAAAGATCAGGTCGTGGTCATCACCGGTGGTCTCGGCGACATAGGGCGTGCCACCGCCACGCGCCTGCTCGCGGAAGGCGCGCGAGTCGCCCTTCTTGATCTGGACAAGGCGCGCGCCCATCCCTGGCTCGCCGCGAATCAATCCGAGCGGCTGGTCTTCGAGACTGCAGACGTCGCAGTGCGCTCGCAGCTCGACGCGGCGCTGTCCACCGTGGCCACGCGGTTCGGGCGCCTGGATGTGCTGATTGCAAACGCGGGCATGGTGGCGAACCAGCCGTTTCTCGAAGTCGATGCGCACTCGTGGGAAAGCACCTTGCGGGTAAACCTGACCGGAGCGTTTCACTCCGCTCAGGCCGCCGCGCGGATCATGGTGACGCAGGCTCCGCGCGACGGCGGCATTCGCGGCAAGATCCTGTTCACGAGCAGCTGGGTGCAGGAGATGCCCTGGCCCGAAGGCGCAGCTTACGCAACCAGCAAGGCGGGGCTGCGGATGCTCGCCAAGGTCATCGCGCAGGAGCTGGCCGGGAAAGGCATCACGGTGAACGTGCTGGCCCCGGGCATCGTGATGGCGGGACTCAGCGCCCGCATTCATGAAACCGATCCGACCTTCCGCGCGCGAGTCGCCGAGGCCATTCCAATGGAGCAGATGCAGACGGCCGAGTCGGTGGCCGGCGCGTTCTTTTTCCTGTGTTCGGCGGATTCCGATTACATGACCGGCGCGACGCTGCTGGTGGATGGCGGTGCGAGCCTCGTCCGCAGGGATGTCGCTCAGTCGTGAGCCCGGCGCGCGTCGCAAAGGCGGCGGCCATCCGAGCCCGGCACCGGCTGTGGAGGCCCCCGCCGCAGCGGGTTTGAGCTGGTCGACAGCGCTCGCTACGGATGCTATGGTATCGATACCACTCGGCACCGGCAAACACGGCTGCGCCGGAAGAAATCGCAGATGACCGAAATACAATGTGTGGCGGCGGCCGGGGCCAGGCTCGGGCGAAGGCACCTTCTGGGACACTGCCGCGGCAGGCGCTCTGGTGGATCGATATCTTCGGCCGGACGATCCACCGCTTCGACCCGGCGACGGGCAAGCCAGACGCGCTTCGAAACGCCCGAGGATCCGGGCTGTCTCGCGACCCGCGCGGGCGGTGGCCTGGTGCTGTCGATGACCAGCGGATTCTTCTTCTTCGATCCGGATTCGACAGCGCTTCGAGGCGATCGTCGATCCCGAAGCGCAGCTCGACGTCCACGCGATTCAACGACGGCAGAACCGACCGGCAGGGACGATTCTGGTCCGGCTCGATGGTGATCGATGCCAAGGCCGAGCCGCGCAAGATCGCCGCGCTTTACCGACTGGACGCCGGACCGCAGCTGCCATCGCGTGCTCGACGACATCGGCTGTTCCAACGGGCTCGCGTGGAGTCCCGATGGCGGCACGATGTATCACTCGGACAGCCACACCTCGCTGATCCGCGCCTGGGATTTCGATACGGCCAGCGGAACCATCGACAATTGCCGCGTGTTCGCCGATCTCGCGGGCATGAATGGAATCGCGGACGGCGCCACAGTCGATGCGGAAGGCTGCTACTGGGTCACCATTCCCTTCCAGGGCAAGGTGCTGCGATTCGATCCGGCCGGCGCGTTGATGCGCACCATAGAGTTGCCCTGCGATATCCCCACCTGCTGTGAGTTCGGCGGCAAGGATCTCGACACGCTTTACGTCACCACTGCCACGATTGATCGCACGCCGCAGGAACTGGTCAACCAGCCGCTGGCGGGCGGCCTGTTTGCGATCGATGTCGGCGTTCGCGGCCTGGCCGCGGCGCCGTTCGCAGGCTGATATACGCAAGAACGAGTCATCGAGGAACGCCGCATGCGCAGAAGAAGTTTCATCAAGTCATTGGGCGCGGCGCCTGCCGTTGCGCTGATGCAGCCCGGGTCCGTCCTCGCGGCGGACGCCACCGCGATTCCGCAAGGGATTCCCCTCACGGATATTTCGGGCGTCACCGGCAGCGTTTCGCCCGTTCGCTTTGCCTCATCGCCTGCCCCTGAGACGATGCCGCTGCTCGGCGAAGGCGCGCAGCCGAACGATGTGAACCTGCCCGCGATGGCCGGCAAGGCCATGAACTACCTGACCAACAACCCGCGGCCGCAGCTGAACTACGAGCCGGTGTTCCAGATCAAGCCGCTCGCATGTCCGCCGGCGCCGCTCGGGCACGATCCCATCGTTCCCGGCGATACCGATTGCCGCATGGATTGGGAATTCATCTTCATGCGGGAGATGAGCGGCAGCCGCGTGGGGCTCGAAGTGGAGGAGGGGCTGCGCAAGAGGATATTGGGTTACGTGCGCGACGATGGTCTCGCCTGGGTGCCGCCGGGACACTTCATGGAAGGCGAGGTATATGGCGGGGCGGTGCCGCAGGGCGAGGTGGCGAGCACCTGGGCCACGGCCAAGATCATTCGCAGCCTTTCCGAGACTCATGCGCGCACCGGCGATCGCGCAGCGCTCGAGAAGGCGCGCCAGATGTTCGTCGGCCTCGCGAAGCTCGCCGACTGGCAACAGGGTCGCGCAGTGTACGAGGGCGGGTCCGGCGCCTGGAAAGACGGCAAATGGATCAGGCCGCAGCAGCCCACGGCAGCTATCGAGCAGATCGTGCGCTACTGGGAAGTCAGCGGCGATTCGGAGGCGCTGGATTTCGCGGTCGCCCTCACCGAGGGACTGATCGCGACCGGGCCGCAGTTGAAGATCGAGCCGTCCGGAAAATTCGACGGGCACATGCATTCCACGCTGCATGGCGTGTGGGGCGTGGCGCATCTCGGCGTGGCGATCAATCAGCCGCGCTATCTCGAGTGGGCCAAGCGCATCTACGACTACGCGTCGACACAAGGCCTGGGAACCGGTTGGCTCGCTGCTGCCACATGGAATTCCGAAGTGCGCCTGCTCTCCGAAATGTGCGCGACGTCCGACATGGTCTCGCTGGCCTCGTGGATCGCGCGCGGCGGCTATCCCGATTACTGGGATCACGTGGAAAAATACATCCGCAACACGCTGGTGCCCACGCAGTTCTCCATGACACCCGAATATGTCGCGCTCTATCGCAAGGTGAACGCGGGCAAGGGCTCGCGCGAGATCGAGAAGGGCTTGCGGCGCATGAAGGATTTCGAAGGCGGGTTCATCGCCGCGCCCGCGCCGAACAGCTGGATCAACTGGATGCCGGCGGCGGCGCAGACCAATGGCGAGCGCATGCAGATCTTCGGTTGCTGCGTGCCGGAGGCCATGCGCGCGCTGCACACGGCGTGGTCGACGGTCACGACGACGGCGCAGGGCGAAGTATTGATCAACACGTCCTTCGACCGCGAATCGGCGGATGCCAGGGTGGTTTCGTTTCTGCCCAATCAGCCGCGATTGACAGTGCAGGCGCGCAAGACCGCGGACTATCTCGTGCGCATTCCATCGTGGAGCAGGCGCGATGAAGTGAGTGCCTATCGCGACGGGCGCCGCGTGGAGCTGCATTGGAGTGGACCGGGGCTGGCTTATGTGCGATTCGCCGATGCCAGGCAGAACGAAGAGCTGACCGTGCTCTACCCGCTGGCTGAATTCAGCCAGAAGGTGGATTTCGCGTTCGCCGAACGCCCGGACCTGCGCTTCGAGCTGACCTGGTCCGGCAACTCGGTGGTGGCGATAACACCGCATGCGGCGCAGCTACCCCTGCCTATGGTCACGCCGGCGTAGAGGCTCCGGAACCGCGCCGCGAAGTGTTTGAAGTTGCCGGATGGCATCGCTATGATAACGATCACATGAAAATGGAATTCGACGCATGAAATCAGCGCTCGTGACGGGGGGAGCGACGGGGCTCGGGCGGGAAGTGGCGGTAAAGCTCGCGCAGCGCGGCGTGGCCGTATCACTCGCCGACCTGAGCGAGGCAGGCCTTCGCGGTACCGTCGAACAGATCGCCCGGATCTCCGCTCAGCATCACTCGATCCAGGTGGACCTCACCGCTGCCGGTGCGCCTGAAAATGTGATCGAGCAGTGCCGCAAGAAGTGGGGCCGTCTCGACCTGCTGGTGAACAACGCGGCTTTCGGTGCGATCGAGCCTTTCTTTGAAAGCACCGCGGAGCTGTGGAACAAGACTTTCGCGATCAACGTGACTGCCTTGCTCATGCTGTCGGTCACCGCCGGGCGCGTGATGCGCGAGCAACGCAGCGGCCGCATCGTCAACCTCACATCACCGGGTGCGCGCATGGCGCTGCCCAACTACGCCGCCTACGCCGCCAGCAAGGCCGCGGTCGATTCCATCACGCGCGCGTCGGCCGTCGCGCTTGCTCCATTCGGCGTGCTCGTCAACAGCGTGTCACCCGGAATGATGGACACCGAGATGCAGCGCTCGACGGAGTGCCGGCTCGCCGAAGTGGAGAACCGGCCCGACGTGGAGCAATTTCTCGCGGAGCGCACCAAGCGCGTGCCGTTGGGACGCCGGGCCGAGATCGGCGAGGTGGCCGACGTCGTCATCTGGCTGCTGCTCGATGCACCGGCCTACATCACAGCCGCGCGCCTGAACGCGAGCGGCGGACTGGATAAGGACTGACATGAACGCTGCACAGCCGTTATCGGCAGGCACATTAGTCGGCGAGCTGCGGCGCCGGGCCAAGAACATGCGTCGCCACATGCTCGTCATGGCGCGCGGCCCGGGGCAGGGATACGTTGGCCAGGGCATGGGCATCGCCGACGTGCTGGCCGCGCTCTACTTTCACGAAATGCGCTGGGATCCGCGCAATCTTTCCGAGAAGGGCCGCGACCGTTTCGTGATGTCCACCGGGCACTATTCGATTGCCTTGTGGGCCGCGCTCGCCGAAGCCGGTGTGTTCCCGATGTCCGAGTTGACGACCTACGGCGCCGATGACAGCCGCCTGGCGATGTCCACCATCGATACCACGCCGGGCGTCGAGATGATCGGCGGATCGCTGGGCCACGGCCTCAGCCAGGCCATCGGCATGGCCATCGGCGAGCGGATGAACGGCGCACCCGCGCGCATCTTCTGCGAGCTGTCGGACGGAGAGCTGCAGGAGGGAGCCACGTGGGAGGCGGCCATGTCCGCCAGCCATTTCAAGCTGGACAACCTGATCGCGCTCGTCGACTGCAACGGCATCCAGGCCGACGGCCCCATGGTCCTCAACATGGAGCCAGTGGCCGACAAGTGGCGCGCGTTCGGCTGGGACACCCGCGAGATCAACGGCAACGACATGGCGAGCGTCGTCGAAGCGCTGGCCGCCACTCGGCATCGCGCGCAGCGTCCACATGCGATCATCCTGCGCACCACGCCCGGCCACGGCGTGCCGTCACTGGTGACTCGCGAAAAATCGCACTTCATACGAGTCGAGCCTTCCGAATGGGATGCGCTGTCGGCCGAGCTCGAGCGGACGGACGCCTGATGGACCAGATGAAATTTACGCGAGCGATGGGTCAGGACGAGGGCGGTAGCAGACGCGCGAGCGTCGATGCTCCATTCGGCAAGGCGCTGGCGCAACTGGGCGCGAAGCGACCCGAGATCGTCGGGCTCACCGCGGACCTCGGCAAGTACACCGACATCCTGCCGTTCCGGGACGCATTCCCGGATCGCTTCATGAACATCGGCATGGCCGAGCAGAATCTCGTAGGCATCGCGGCCGGGCTGGCGCGCACCGGGCACATTCCATTCGCCACGACGTACGGCGTGTTCGCTTCACGGCGGGCTTACGACTATGTCGCGATCGCCTGCGCGCATTCGAATCTGAACGTCAAGATCATCGCCGGCCTTCCGGGACTGACCACCGGCTATGGCGGGACTCACCAGGCCATCGAGGATACGGGGCTGATGTGCATGATCCCCGGACTCGTCGTGATCGACCCCTGCGATGCCACGGAGATCATGTCCGCGACTCGCGTGATGGCCGACCACGATGGGCCGGTGTACATGCGGCTGCTGCGCGGCAACGTCCCGATCGTGCTGGATGAGTCCTATACCTTCGAGATCGGCAAGGTGCGCGTCCTGCAGGAAGGCAGCGATGTCGGCTTCATTTCCACAGGTTTCATGACCGAGCGCGCGCTCGATGCCGCGGCGACATTGAAGTCGAAAGGCCTTTCCGTCGGCGTGCTGCACGTGCCGACGCTCAAGCCGCTGGATGACGAGGGCATCGCAGCTTTCGCCTCCAAGGTCGGTCACGTGGTGACGGCGGAGAACCATGTAGTGCGCGGCGGCCTTGCGACCATGGTCGCCGAGGCGCTGTTCGATCATCAGGTCTCGACGTCGATCACGCGCATCGGCCTGCCCGATCGCTTCATCGAGTGCGGCGTCGTGGCCACTCTTCAGCATCAATACGGGATCACGACCGAGCACCTGGTTACCGCGGCGTCCGCCGCCGTGGCATGAAGATCACGCGGGTCGAGACCTTCGCGGTCGGTGCGGGCTGGAAAAACTGGCTATTCGTTCGCGTCCACACCGACGCAGGGTTGACGGGGCTGGGCGAGGCCACGCTGAACGGATTCATCCGCACCACTGAAGCTGCAATCCGCGAGCTCGAAGCCTTCGTGATCGGCCAGGACCCGCAGCAGGTCAACGCCGTCGCCAGGAGGATGCTCGAGAGCGTTTCACTGGACGGCGGGCATATTCATCGCACCGCGATCGCGGGAATCGAAGTCGCCTGCTGGGACATCCTGGGCAAATCACTGGGGGTGCCGATCCATCAGCTGCTGGGAGGCCGCATCCGCGACAGCGTGCTGGCCTATGCGAACGGCTGGTATCGCGCGGAGCGCACTCCTGATGCATTCGTCGGGAAGGCGCGCGCTGCGCTCGCCAAAGGGTTCAAGGCACTGAAGCTGGATCCGTTCGGCACGGCGCAAGGCGTGCTGCCCGCGCCGGAACTGCGACTGGTCGAGAAGATCATGGGTGGCCTGCGCGAACAGTTGCCCGATGACACCTTGCTGCTGATCGACGTGCATGCCCGTTTCACCGAGACTGAAGCGATTCGGATTGCTCGCGCGCTCGCGCAGTTCGATATCTACTGGTTCGAGGAGCCGACCACGCGCGATCGCCAGGAAGCCGTGCGCGCAGTGGCGCAGGCGAGCCCGATTCCGGTGGCGACCGGCGAGATGTACGACACCGTGGGGCAGTTTTTCACGCTGGCGGCAGATGGCGGCGTGAACATCTTTCAACCCGAACCGATGTCGCTGGGCGGTATCACCAACACGCTGGCGGTGGCGAATCTCGCCATGGCGCACGGCAGTTTCATAGCGCCACACCAGAGCGGCGGCCCGGTAGCCACCGCCGTATGTCTGCAGATCGCCGCGGCCGTGCCGAATTTCCTCATCCAGGAACACTTCGATGCCTTCAACGAGCCCTGGACGCGGGATCTGGTGAGCTGGCATCCTGAGATCGATTCCTCCAACGGTCACCTGTCGCTGCCGCATGCGCCCGGGCTGGGCTTGGAATTGTCGGATGACGTGGCCCGCGCGCACCCTTACGATGAGAACGCCTATCTCAACATTCATCAATCGGGCTGGGAGAAGCGCCTAGGCGAACGGACTGGCCAGACGGCGCGACAGAGCTGACATGACTCGACAAACCGCCCTCAGTCGCGGACTGGGCATGCTCGCCGTGAGCGAGGTCGGCGTTCTGTGCGCGCTGCTCGTGGCAGTCGCATTGTTCTCGGCGCTCGAGCCTGCATTCGTCTCGGATCGCAACGTGCGGGCGATCCTCAGCATCGTCTCCTTCGTCGGCATCATCGCAATCGGTCAGATCGCGCTGTTGATCTGCGGCGAGTTCGACCTTTCGGTCGGCTCGGTGGCGGGCCTCGCCGCGGTCGTCAGCGCGAAGCTCATGACGGTGATCGCGCTGCCCTTTCCGGTTGCTCTGCTCGGCGGCGCAGCGGTTGGCGCGCTAGTCGGGCTGGTCAACGGACTGGTCGTCGTGCGCCTTCACGTGCCTGCTTTCATCCAGACGCTCGGCATGCTCTTCATAGGCCAGGGGCTCATACAAGTCGTAACGCTCGGCTATCCCGTGTATCCGTTGCCGCCCGTCGTCGGCGCGATAGGTCAAGCGCCGGTATTCCTGGGGTTGGGATGGAGCTTCGTGTTCTTCGCCGCGCTCGCACTCGCCGCGGACTTCACACTGCGCCGGACGACACTTGGGCGTAACTGCTACGCAGTGGGCGGCAACGTGGAGGTCGCGCGGCTGGTCGGAATAGACACCGCGCGCTACAAGATCGGTGCCTTCATGCTCGTCGGCGCGCTCGCCGCGGTGGCGGGAATGTTCGTCATGGCGGACCTCGCCAGCGGCACCACGTCGATCGGCAGCGGCTGGGAGCTCACCGTGATTGCCGGTGTCGTGGTCGGTGGCGTGAGCTTGTTCGGCGGCACGGGCACGATTGCGGGCGGACTCATCGGCATGCTGCTGTTGCAGGTGGTGCAGAGCGGGCTCGTCATCAGCGGCGTTTCGGCCAACTGGCAGCAGATCGCGGTCGGTGTGATCATGGTCGCGGCGGTGGGCCTGGACGTCCTGCGCCGTCGCGTGTTCGTCGACGGAGGCCGGGCAAGCCCGCACAGAAGCGCCGGCGCTCACTCCAAAACCCGAGGCATCTCATGCCAGCACAGCCAAGTAACATGATCCGTCGCGCGTTGATCGTGTCGCTGTTGCTCATCGCCGGTTGCAGCGATCGAAGCGCACCCGAGGGAACGTCGATCCTGTGGGTGCAGCCGCTGCGGGATCATCCCGTGCACAAGCTCATGCAGGCTGGATTCCTGCAACGTTGCAAAGTACTGGGATACACCTGCGATGTCGTCGGTAATCCCAGCGCCACCAGCTTCGACGTGTCCGCCAGCGATTCCACTGGCCGACGCAGCGCTGGCACGGCACAAGTATTCGGCCATTGCCGTCTACACGCCCGACCCGGCTATCTATCCCTACGTCGCCAAGCGCGCGCGCGAAGGCTTCCCCATCGTCACCTGGCATCGCCTGCCTGAGCAGGGGTCGGTGCCCGGTCTTTCGGCGGCCGTCGGCCACGACGTTGCGCAGGCAGCGAACGATGCGGCAATGGCGATGGGCAAAGTGCTCGACGGCAAGGGAACGATCGCCGTGACACAGGGAAGCTTCAACGCCGAAGAGAATCAAATGGCGGCGGATTTCGCGGCGGTGATCGCCAGGAATTTTCCCGCCATCGTGCTGCTCGCTCCGCAGCTGGAGGGCTTCGAGCCTTCGGCGGCCAAGGCGAAGGCGATCGCGCTGTTGCAGGGCAACCCCGCGGTGACGGGAGCCTTCTCGACCACCGGCAATGGCGCGGAAACCTGGTCGGGTGCTGCGCGCACCGCGCATCGCCGCGTTTCGATCATCAGCATGGACTACACACGTCAGAATCTCGACCTGGTGAAGTCGGGCGAGGTGTACGCCATCGTGGCTCAGCCGCTGTACGAGGAAGGGCGCGGCGGTCGCGGACCTGGCGGGGCAACTGGCCGCGCATCGTGAAACGCCGTTCCGCAATGTGTTGCCGGCCAAGGTCGTCACCGTCGCCGAGCTGCCCGCTTACTACAAGATTCTCGAGGCCGCCGGCCAGTAGGGGCGGCGGTGAAGAAATGTCTGGCACCGCGGCCACCCCTGCGATCGAAGTCCGCAATGTGTCCAAGAACTTCGGCGGCGTCAAAGCGCTGCGGGATGTCAGCCTCGACGTGCGCCGCGGTGAGACACACGCGCTTCTCGGCCAGAACGGGGCCGGCAAGTCGACACTGATCAAGATCCTGAACGGCGTGTATCCCGCCGGCAGCTACTCCGGTGGCATCCTGGTCGATGGCCGGCGCGTCGATTTCACTTCGCCCTCGGATGCGCGCAGGCAAGGCGTCGCATACGTGCCTCAGGAAATCGAAGTGCTCGGTCAGCTCTCGGTGGCGGAGAACATTTTCGCCGGGCAGACTAGTCTCGGCGAAGGCCGTCTGGTAAATCGCCGCGCCATGCATGCCAGGGCCGCAGAGCTGCTCAAACAGATCGGCCTGGACATCGACCCGGAGGCGCGGGTTGCTCATCTCAACGCGGCGCAGCGCCACCTGGTCATGATCGCGCGTGCGCTCTCGACGAGCCCGCAGGTGCTGATGCTCGATGAGCCGACCGCCTCGCTGTCCAGCGCAGAGGTCGACCGCCTGCTGGAGCTGCTCGCGCGGCTGAAGCGCTCCGGCGCGACGATGCTGTACATCTCGCATCGTCTTGCCGAAGTGCTGGCGATGTGCGACCGCGCGACGATACTCAAGGACGGCGCCGTGGCACGCGAGCTCGAGAGAAGCGAGTTCTCGCAGGATGTGTTCATCCAGTGCATGTCGGGGCAGAAGCCGCTCAGCCTTTACCCGGACCGCAAGGCGCCTCCGACGGCCGCGCCGCTGCTCGAAGTCGAGCACCTCTCGATGCCGCGACGCTTCGGCGTCAATCGGGCGCTGCACGATGTCAGCTTCAGCGTGCAGCCCGGAGAGATCGTCGGGCTCGCGGGCTTGCTGGGCTCCGGGCGCACGCGAAATCTTGGGCGCTCTCTATGGGTTGCTGCCGCATACCGGCACGGTCCGCGTTGCGGGCAAGCCCGCAGCGATCCATTCCCCCGCGGATGCGCGGGCCGCCGGGATCGCGCTGTTGACGGAAGACCGCAAGCACAGCGGCCTGCTGTTCAATCTGCCGGCGGGCCAGAACATCAGCATCGGCAACCTCCGCGCCGTTGCCAGGCGCGGGGTGATCAATCGAGGGCACGAAGGCCGGGCCGTGCTCGAGCAGATGCAGGCTCTGAATGTGAAGGCGCGATCGCCCGCGGCGTCGGTAGCGCACCTCTCGGGCGGCAATCAGCAGAAACTCCTGTTTGCACGCGTGCTGATGAGCAAGCCCGGTATCCTGCTGCTCGATGAGCCGACCAAAGGGGTCGACGCCGCCACCCGCCAGGAGATATACCGCCTGCTGGGCGATCTGGCGGCCGCCGGAGTCGCGCTGATCGTGGTGTCCTCGGAGCTCGACGAGGTCATCGGCCTCGCCGACCGCTGCCTGGTCGTCTCGCACGGCCGGATCGTGGATTCCTTTGCACGCGGCGAAGGCAGTGACGAACGGGTGCTGCACGCTTCTGAAGTGGCATGACGCAGCGGTAACCTTATTTTGGGAGACTCTCGATGAAGCTTGTGAGATTCGGTGCGCGCGGTAATGAGCGCCCAGGCGTGCTGGATGCGCGCGGCGACGTCCGTGATGCGTCGGGCATCGTGGCGGACTTCGCCGGTGAAGGCCTCTCGCGCAGCAATCTGCGCCGGCTGGCAGCCGTGGATCCGGAAAGCCTGCCGAAGGCCGGCAACGTGCGACTCGGCCCGCCCGTCGCGGGCGTGCGCAATTTCATCGCGGTGGGGCTCAATTACGCCGATCACGCTGCGGAGGCCGGAGCGCAGATTCCCACCGAGCCCATCATTTTCAACAAGGCGCCGTCGTGCATCGTGGGCCCGAACGACGAGGTGATCATTCCCCGCGGCTCGCAGAAGACCGACTGGGAAGTCGAGCTCGCCGTAGCCATTGGCGAGCGCGCCTCCTACGTCACGCCTGAACAGGCCCGGGACGTCATCGCCGGTTACATGGTCTGTCACGACGTTTCCGAGCGGGCATTTCAGCTCGAGCGCGGTGGCCAGTGGGTGAAAGGGAAGGGCTGCCCGACGTTCGGGCCCATCGGGCCGTGGCTCGTGACACCGGATGAGATCGGCGACGTCGGCAATCTGACTCTGTGGCTGGACGTGAACGGCGAGCGCATGCAGACCGGGTCCACCAGCCGCATGATCTTCGACATCCCTTTTCTGGTGTCCTACATCTCGCGCTTCATGCAGCTCGACCCGGGCGACCTGATCACCACCGGCACACCTCCGGGAGTGGGGATGGGCAAGAAGCCGCCACGTTACCTGCGTCCCGGAGACAAAGTGACGCTCGGGATCGACCGGCTCGGCCAGCAGGCGCAGTCCGTCATCGCCTGCGCACAATGATCTTCTCCGGATGATAACGGTAGCAGGAAGAACCACGGCGCAGCCGTCTGCCAGGATAGCCGATTAGGCATTTTGCGGCGTCCGCGCAACGCTTTTCAGAATCGTCACAAAAATAGTTGCTCGGCTGGTATCGTTATCATATATTCCTGAGAAGCCCGCCCCACAGTGGCGCGGGCAAGCGGGAATCCGCGTACTTTCAGGTACGCCAGCACTGCGACCAGCGTGATCAAAAGGGGGAATTCATGAACAGGTTTTCAGCTTGGGCATTGTCAGCGACGACGATGCTAGCCGTATCCCAAGTGGCGGGCGCGCAGGATGCCAGTGCTCAGTCCGATGCCGACAAGAGCGATGACGTCGACACCGTCACCGTCACATCCCAGAAGCTGCAGGAAGGCTCGATCGGCGGCTGGATCCCGGTGCCACTGCCGGAACTGCCGCGTACGGTGACGATCATCGACGAGGAGCTGATCTCCAAGCAGTTCGTGGGATCCACCAAGGACATCCTGAAGAACGTCGCCGGCGTGCAGATCATGCCGGACAACAACCTCGCCGGATATCAGACGCCTTACATCCGCGGCATCCAGTCCTCGCAGTACTTCGAGGGCCAGTACAGCGCCGGTGTGATTACCAGCGTCCCGGAAGTCATCGGCGGCGCCGAGGTGCTGCAGGGCTTCAACTCGCTGCAGTTCGCCATCGACACCGGCGGCGGCTCGGTGAACTACTTCATGAAGCGTCCCACGGGGACCAGCTTCACGCAGACCGAGTTGCAGGGCACCAACTGGGGCGGCGCCAAGTTCATCCTCGACAGCAACATGCACATGGGGCCTGGCGAGACCGACGGCATCCGCTTCGTCGGCGTCCTCGACCGCGACCAGTCGTACGTCAAAGGCTTCCCGCGCAAGGAGGGCAACTCCGGCGCGCTCATGGGGCGGTATTCGGGCATCCTCGGCATCCAGATCGACGTGGACCTCTCTGTGTGGGACATCGACAACGATCCCAACAACCAGTTCATCTCGTTCGGCGCACCGCCGGTGGGCAATATTCCAGACATCGATCCGCGTACCAACCTGACGCAGAAATGGTCGGAGAATGCCAACCGCGAGGGGCATCAGCTGGGCCTGCGCATGCAGAAGGAGTTTGGCAACTGGAGGGCGCTCATGGCCGTGGCCTACGATCGCACCAGCTACCGCACGGACGGCTGCAACCAGGACAATCCCAACTTCGAGACCGGAGAAGTGTCCTATTACTGCTCGCGCAACGGCTTCGGACCTCTGTGGGACAAGCAGATCCGCTTCGATCTGAGCGGCAAGTTCACTCTCGCCGGCATGCAGCACCAGGTCGCGATGGGTTTCCGGCAGTCCGGCCAGGACTGGAAAATCGTCGATGATCGCTACTACTACTCCACGTCGGCGCCCTACAACGCGCAGAACATGTACAACCCGCGCCGGTATCCGGAGCCCACGGCTGCCGATACCGTGTTGCAACCGAGCAGCTTCTACCGCAGCGCCTTCGATGACCGGGTGACCTACTTCCAGGACCGCATCTCCATGCATCCGATGTGGGATCTGTGGGCTGGCGTCGGCTACGTGGAGAACGATGGCTTCCATGGCGTGCACGGTGAGAACGACGTTCCCAACACCTATACGGTCGTGCCGACCGGGGCGTTGGTGTTCAAGCCGACGAGCAGCAGCAACTATTACTTCAGCTACTCGGAAGGCGTTTCACGCGCGGAGCTCACCAGCCCGAACGATCCTCAGCTGGTGAACCCGGGCGAACTGCTTCCCGCCGTCCACTCGAAGGCCTATGAAGTCGGTGCGAAATGGACCATCAACTCGCAGCTGCAGGTCAACGTGGCGGCGTTCAGCATGGAACAGCCGTACGTGATTACCGAGCAGGTCCAGACCAACCCGGTGATGTACCGCCGTTTCGCGGGCGGTCTCAACGAGTTCAAGGGCGTGAGCGTCGACTTCCGCGGCAAGCTGGCGCGCAATCTCGACATCCAGGGTGGCGTCACTTTCCTCGACCCGAAGCAGAAGGACTCCGTGGATCCGACTCTCGAGGGTAACAGGGCGGCAGGCGTGGCCAACCGCTCGGGCGCACTCAACCTGACGTGGGATGTAGGCCCGCCCGAGGGTCTTTCGCTGGATGGTGGCGTGTACTACCAGAACAGCATGCCGCTGAACGTGCAGAACACCTACACGCTCAAAGGCTTCACCCGGTTCGACCTCGGCGCCAGCTATGACACCGAGTGGAACGAGAACCAGGTGCGCCTGCGTCTGTTGCTCGAGAACGCGCTGGACGACGAGTTCTACTACGGCTTCCAGAACGGCATCCAGCTGGCCGCTCCGCGCACACTCAACGCCTCGGTGGCGGTGCGTTTCTAAGGAGATGGCAAACCCCATCGCCTCCTGGAGCCGCCGTGAGGCGATTGGGTTAACGGCGGCGGCAACGATAGTGCTCGCGGGCTGCAAGAAAGCAGCCCGCGGGCCCGCCGCCACCGGCTCCGGCATCGCCAACAAGGGCACGCTTCTCGAAGCCAGGGATGCTGGCGACAAAGCGCTGCAGATCTCCGCTCTCAAGAACAAGGCCAGCCAGTTCGACTGGCTCGCGGGCAGCCAGCCTCTGGCGCCTCAGGTTGCGATGGACGCGCAACGCCAGGCCGCATGGAAGCCGGCAGCTTCCTCGATCAAAGATAACGTTCTCGCCGTTCGGGCAGGCTCTGGCGACGGCCTGCAGGCCGAGCTCGACGTTGCTGCGTACGGCGATACCGGAGCGTTTCGCTGGCAACAGGCGTATCGCAATGGCGGAAGCGCCCCGATCGGCTCCATCCGCGGCATCAGCGCTCTCGAGCTTTCCCTGGGCGCCGACATCGGCTCGTTGATCGTGCATTGCGTGCGTCGCGATTCGGATTATTTCCGCGAGGCACTGCCATTCCGTACCAAGCTCGAGATTCGCGGCGGCGGATGGAATGCTCCGAGCCACACGGGCCTCATCATCATCGAGGCAAAGGCTCACTCCGAATTCCTGGTGATCGGCGTTCAGCAGGAGCGCGGCTGGGTCCTGTCTCTTGAGAAATCGGAACAAGGCAGCCTGCTTCGTGTGGCGCTCGCGGACATGGAGGTCAGCCTGGATGCGGGACAACGCTTCGAAGCGCCGCCCATTTTCATCGGCGCAACGGGCGGATCGCTCGATGACGCCGTCAATCTGTCGCTCGAGCACCTGCGCACGCGCATTCTTCCCAAGCCCATCGAAGGGGCGCCCTGGGTCAGCTACGATATCTGGTCGACGGACGGCTCGAACGTCGAGAAGAACATCCACGACGAGATTCCCTTCGCCGCGAAGCTCGGCATCGAGCTCTTCTACCTCGACGCCTCCTGGTACAGGAAATCCTCGCTCAAGGGCCTTGGCGACTGGGGCAAGGGCATCGGCTCCTACGTCGAGGACCGGGTCAAATTCCCGCGCGGCCTGCGCTACCTGTCCGACCAGGTGCACGCGGCCGGGATGAAGTTCGGCCTGTGGGTCGGCCCGAACGTCGTGGACGTGAGCCTAGTGCCCAAGGAGATTCCGGAAAAGTGGCTGGCGCACGTGGACGGCAAGCCATCGGTGCTCACCATTTCGACCTGGGAGAACAAGGTCGCGCACGTGTGCCTGGGCTCGCCCGACTATGCCGAGCATCTGAAGAAGGAGCTCACTCGCCTGGTCGAGGAGTACAACCTCGACTGGATCAAGTGGGACAACTCCGGGATCCCGGCCCTGCCTGCGAAATGCAACCGCCCGGATCACGGCCACGCGCCGGGGAATGGCAGTGCGGCCGCGCTCGCCAACGAGTATGCAATCTTCAAACACCTGCACGACACCTACCCGCAGCTCGTTCTGGAGCAATGCGGCTACGGCAGCCGACTCGATCTGGGCCGCGCCGGCTACGTGCGCGCCAACTGGTGCAGCGATACCAGCTTCCCCTCCGACCGCGTGAGATCGAACGCGATGGCGTGCGCGACGGTGTTTCCATCAGGCTGCAACGCTTCATGGATCGTGCGTGAGGACAAAGAGTTCTTCGCTTATGAGACGCAGCACGAGATCGATGCGGGAATCCGCAGCCGCATGATCGGCTTGTTCGGCGTCGGCACGCTCAATGGGCAGATGTCGCAGCGCGCCTCGCTGTATCCGCCGAACGTCGTGGAACGACTCAAGGCGAACATCGAAACCTACAAGACTTTCCGCCACCTCCTCATGAAGCAGGTGAGCTATCCCTTCCAGCCTTACGGCAAGAGCCCGCAAGGTTGGGAGGCGGTGCAATTCACCAATGATGACGCAGGCGCAGCCGTGGTCATCGTCTTCCGTGGCACGGCCTCACAGTCTCTGTCGACCCTGACCCTGAGCCGGCTGGCGCCGGATGCGACTTACAGTATCCTGCGTCTCGATGCCGGGACTGAAGAGAAGGTGACCGGCAAGGATCTGATGGACACGGGCGTGCTCGTCTCGCTCGAGCAGAAGGGCGCATCCGAAATCCTGCGGTTGAAGCGCGAGGCGTAGCGACGCGATGCGTTCGCAGCGCGCCGTCACATCCTCGGCAAGCCGATCTTCGCCTCGAAATTCTGCCCCTCGCACCGGCATCGCTTGCCGCGGCAGTTCGCGCAATACAGGCGCTTGACTGCGTAAGCCAGCGATTGCTGTTTCCCGAACAGCTTGATGAAGAACTCCGCGGGAATCCGTCGCGCGTGCTGACAGCAGCGGCAGCGCACGCCGAGCCACCACTGCCCGTCGTATTCACCCAGCCGCCGGATCCTGCTCAAGGGAAATGTCATTGCGCCAAGATTCCTGCGTTCGCGAGCGCGCGTCCATCCAGTAGGAAATTCCCCGAACCACTGGATGCGCCAAGTGTGCGATCCTTGAGGCATGTGTGGCCGCTACGTCACTCCCGACGAGGCCGCGATCGAGCGTGAATGGAATCTGCACGGCGCGGCGGCGCCGCAGTTCGTGCGCCAGTTCCTGAAGGAAACTTTCAATAACCCCGATGCATCGCCGACCCAGCGCGTGCCATTGCTGCGCGTGATACGCGACTTGGGCGGCGCCAGGGAGCTCGCCGAAGCGCGCTGGGGATTGATCCCTTACTGGTCGAACGGCGAGCCGCAGAAATTTTCCACGTTCAACGCGAAGATCGAAACTTTGCGCAGCGCCGCCTCTTATCGCGGACCTTGGTCCCGTGGCCAACGCTGCCTGGTACCGGTGCGCGGATTCTACGAATGGCAGGCGCAGCCGCCCGACTGGCAGCGCACCGTACGCTACTACATCACCGTGAACGACCAGGAGCTGTTTTGTTTCGCGGGGCTCTGGGACAGATCCAAAAAAAAGGATGGCACGACGGTCGAGAGCGTCACCGTCATCACCATGCCGGCGAACGAGCTGATGAAGTCGATCCACAATTCGAGGAAGCGCGCCAGCCGGCGCAAGCTGCTGCCTGAAGAAGAACGCCGCATGCCCGCCATCCTGAGTAAGGAAGACCAGGACATCTGGCTTAGCGGCTCAGCCGATGTCGCATGGGAAGTACTCAAGCAGTATCCTTCAGAGCACATGGTCGCGCGCCCGGTGAACGGGCCCATCGACCCCGGCAGGGATCTGTTCCACCAATGAGCCGAATGCGCGCACTGATTCACCTGCTTGCCGTGATGCCTCTCATCACCGGAAAGTTGGCCTCTGCCGTGCCGGCGCAGAATGAATCCGATCCGGGGCTGCTGGCCGAGATCGCCAGCATCCGGGCAATCGACGACCACAGTCATGGCGATGCGGCGGACACGGTCCGCGGCGGGAACTGGAAACTAGAGGCTCCGCTAGGAGCAGCTGACTATCCCGATGTGGCGCCGCTGCGGCGGGACAACCCGGAATGGATTTCCGCGTGGCGGGCCCTATATGGCTATGCACATCAGGATTTCCAGCCCGCGCACTTGCAGGAGCTTTTTGCGACCAAGCGACGCTTGATGCGCGAATCCGGCGAGCGCTGGCCGGTGATCATTCTGGACAAGGCCGGCGTCGCCATCGCATTGATCAATGCCACCCGGCTCGGCGCAGGACAGCACAACGCCAGGTTTCGCTGGGTGCCTTATGCGGATCCCTTGCTCTGGCCGTTTGCGGGGGAAGCCAGTCGTCTGGGCTATAGCGGCGGGCCCAGCTCGATCGCCCAGTTGCAGAAGGAGTCGCAAGTCGAGTCCCTCCCTTCGACCCTGGATTCCTATCTTGCGCAAATTGTGGATCCAACGCTTGTGAGATGGCGCCGGACGGACGCGGTGGCGGTGAAATTTCTCTCAGCCTACGCGCGAAGCCTGGATTTTCAACCGGTGGATGCGGCTGTCGCAGCCGGCATCTATTCACAGGGGTTTGCACGACAGCCGCTCTCGCCTGCGCAGCAGAAGGCGCTCGAGGATCACCTGTTCTATGAGATCGCCGCCCGCGCGGGAGCACACGGGCTTGTCGTGCAGATACACACGGGCAACGGCAATGGACCGTACTTCAACAACGGTCGCGCGGACCCGCTGTTGTTGGAGACGGCCTTGAATTCAAAGGCGCTGCGCAATACCCGCTTCGTGCTGCTGCATGGCGGATGGCCGTTCGCCCTCAATGCTCAGGCAATGACGGACAAGCCCAATACCTACGCGGATTTTTCCGCGCAGACGTTCTACCTCACGACGCACGCTCTCGCTGGTGTGCTGCGCAGCTGGCTGGAGTGGCACCCCGAGAAAGTTCTCTTCGGCTCGGATGCGTACTCCGATGCCAATACGCCGCTATCGGACCATGAAGAGAAGCAGTGGCTGATGACGGAGAAATCACGCCACGCACTGGCTATTTCACTCACCTCCATGCAGCGCGATGGAGAAATCTCTCACGCCCAAGCGGTTAAGATGGCGCGCATGGTCCTGCGCGACAATGCGATCGCGCTCTATAATCTCGAGCCCTGAGGAGGGCGCCCGTGATATTCGAACGTCTCACCGCCGGCGGGTGCCAGTCCTACCTGCTTGGCTGCGACGAGAGTTGCGCGGCGGTGCTCATCGATCCGGAGATCAGCCTGATCGACCGCTACCTGGCGCTGGCCGCGAAGCATGGATTGCGGATTCACTACGTCGTGGATACGCACACGCACGCCGATCACTTTTCCGCCACCCAGCAGCTTGCGAAAAAACTCGAAGTGCCCGTCGCCATGCATCGCTCGAGCCCTGCGCCGTTCGTGGATCTGCGGCTCGACGATGGTGAGATGCTCGTCATCGGCAAGCATCGCCTGCAGGTGCTGCACACGCCGGGGCACACGAGTGACTCGATGTGCCTGAGTATCGAAGGCCGTTTGTTCACGGGTGATACCCTGCTCATGGGCGCCACCGGCCGCACCGACCTGCCCAGTGGCGACCCGGAGTCCCTCTTCGACAGCCTCTTCAACCGCGTCCTGCGCCTCGATCCGCTGCTCACGGTGCATCCTGCCCATGAATACAAGGGGCGCAGCCATTCGACTATCGGGCTGGAAATTGCCGAGAATCCGCGCCTGCAGGTGCGCGACCGCGCCGCATTCGTCGGGATGATGAACAACCTCAACCTCAATATGCCGACGCACGTGACCGAAGCCCTGCGGACTAATTTGAGCGGCGGCAAGACCGTCGCACAGATGCTCGCCGAAGCGGCCGCTGCCGTGCCGTTCATGTCGCTCGCCGAATTGAAATCGCGCGTTGAGAGCGGAACCGCCGAATTGATCGTCCTCGATGTGCGCGAGCGGGAAGCGTACGAGGAGGGCCACATCGCCGGAGCCAGGCACCTGCCGCGCGGCCAGCTCGAACTGCGCGTCAACCAGGATCTGCCGGACCCCACGCGGCGCATCGTGGCGTGCTGTGAGTTCGGCCGCATCTCGACTCTGGCGACGGCGACCCTGCGCGAGATGGGATTCCGTCGCGCAGTGGCGCTGGATGGCGGCATGAAAGCCTGGCGCGAGGCCGGCTACCCGATCAACACGGGGCGGGATCCTTAGGACTCGCTTCGCGCGAAGGTCAGCGTCTGATTCTTCACCAGCGGCCGGGCCCAGGCGCTGATGCTCAGAATGTAGGCGAGCGTCACGAATACGACGGTCATCGCCGTTCTCAGCCCGAGCCACTCGCCGAGCACGCCCACCAGCAGCGGCAGCACCGCACCGCCCAGGATCCCCGTGCAGAGAATTCCCGACAGCGCGCCGTGATGACGCGTCACGGAGTTCAACGATAGCGAGAAGATTATCGAGAACATTACGGACTGAAAGAATCCCGCGGCTGGGAAAGCCAATAGCGCGGCATCTTTCGAGCCATGCAGCGCCACTGCGACACAAACCATGGCGAGTGCCGAGAACACCGCCAGCACGGTTCTGGAATCCAGCAGTTTCAGCAGCAGTAGTCCGAGCACGCAGCCGACGGACATCAGGCCCCAGAATAGCCCGACCGTGTGAGCGCCTTCGACGGTCGGCGACACTTGGTGGTAGGTCGCGAGGAATTGCGAATCCAGTTCGCCAGGATCTGCTCCGTTCCGACGTACGCGACGATGCCGAGAAAGAACAGTCTCACGTGCCGATCCGCGAACAGCTCGAGATATGTAGCGCGCGTGCCGGCGCGCTCGTCGTCCACAAGATCCACGCGCGGAATCGTGATTGCCCGGGTGATGGTGATCAGCACGACGAAGATGGCGAGGAAGCTCCAATCAAAGGACACCCACGGCAGTTCATGTGGCGCCAGCGCCAGCAGAGCGCTCCAGGCGCCGGCGTCTACCGTTGCAGCTGACGCATGCTGCATCAGGGCCGAAAATACGAGGGGGCTCAAAAACGAGGCGAGACCGAACGCCAGCTGGCCCATCACCGAAAAGAACGCGAAGTGCGCTTCCCCGCCTGCCGTGCGCATTAGCGGGTTGATCACCACCTGGAGCATCGCCACTCCGAGTCCGATGACGAACAGTGACGCCACGACCGCCGCGTAGTTGGGAAACACGACGATGGCCAGCGACCCGGCCAGATTGAGCGCGAAGGCGATCAGCAGTATTTTTTTCGCCCCCAGCCTTTCGACCATCACGCCGGCGGGAATCGAAACGATTCCGTAGGCGAGGAAGAACGAGAACGGCAGGAAGCCGGCGAGCGCGAGATTCAGATGGAAATCGCCGATGAGGGTGGGCATCAGACAGGTCGACTGGACTCTGGGGCGCAATCCCTACGGCATGTGCATGCTGTACGGCTTCGGCGCGCTGAATCCGCCCAGCGCGGAAAGCGCGGGGGACATGGTTGCCGGTGGCATTTCGAACGGCATCACCGGCGCCACATTGAGCGATGAGGGCCGCGGAATCGTCTGGGCAGAAGGGTCAGACGAGAACAACTGGCGCTGGCTCGAGCAATGGCTGCCGCACTCCACATGGTTCCTGCTGGCCGCGACAGCAATGGCGGATCGTTAGCCGCTCAGGTCCGTCGATACCAGGCGACCCCGTCCTTGTCGATTTCCCGCGTGGCCAGATTGCGGCCGAGCAGGCAATTCAAATGCGCCAGGCTCTCCCCGGTGGCCATGCCCAGCAACTCAGCGCCGATGGCCCGCCCGAACAGCAGGCCGAACACGTCAATCGCGCGTTTGGGGGTCGCGAGCTCTTCATACAAGCGCTCGAGGGAGTGTTCGTGGCCGGCCATCAATTGGTCGAGGCGGGCGTGCAAGCCGCGGAACGGGTCGTTGTGCGCAGGCAGGACGAGTACGTCGTCCGGCACGCGGGTCTTGATCGAAGCCAGTGATTCCAGCCAGTCCCGCAGCGGGTCCGCATCGGGCTCCGTGGGAAACACCGAGACGTTCGAGGTGATCCGGGGCAGCACCTGGTCACCCGAGATGAGCAGGCGCAGATCCGGGCAATAGAGGCACAGGTGCTCGGGGGAGTGACCGCGGCCCATGACCGCGTGCCAGGCGTGCTCGCCGATCCGTATCTCTTCGCCATCCACGACGCGGCGGTAGCTGTCCGGCAAGGCGTAGACCAGCTTGCCGAAGCCGCCGAAGCGGCTCTTGTAGTGATCGAGTGACTCGGCGCTCCAGCCCGCCGCGCGATAGAAACGTATGCCGTCCTCAGGCGCCTCGCGTCCGGTGTCCGCAACGAGCGTCCGGCAGGTCAGGTACTCCAGCCGCGTCGTCCAAAGACGGCAATCGAACTTGCGCGTCAGCCAGCCCGCCATGCCGATATGGTCGGGATGCATGTGAGTGCAGATGACGCGCTTGATCGGCTCACCGGCCAGCGAGCCTGTGCACAGGGATTCCCACGCCGCCTCGATGTCGGCCGAGCGAATGCCCGTATCCACAGCGACCCAGCCTCCACTATCACGCACTCCCCATAGATTGATGTGATTCAGCGCGAAGGGCAGGGGCATGCGAAACCACAGCACGCCGGGCGCCACTTCGATGGACTGTCCGGGCTCGGGGCGTGATTTCAACGGATAGGTGAGCGATGCCGTTGCCGGCTGCTCTGCGCGCGCGTCTGTCATGCCACCATGATCGCACAAGAGGTTCAATTGGGGCCGGTCTTGAGCGATGATGCGCGCGCAGGGGAGGGGTGCGCACAGCCCCGGGGGTCGGCACGTGGTCTTCAATTCGCTGACGTTCATCGCCTTCTTCGCGATCGTGCTCGCGCTTTTCTGGATGCCGTTCGCGTGGAATACCCGCAAGATCATCCTGCTGGTGGCGAGCTATATCTTCTACGCCGCCTGGAATCCGCCGTTCATCGTCCTGCTTTGGATCTCGACGGTTGTCGACTGGTGGGCCGCGAATCGCATCGCGCACTCGAGCAACGCCTTCAGGCGGCGCGCCTGGATGCTGGTGTCGGTGTGCGCCAATCTCGGCATGCTGGGATGGTTCAAGTACGGCGAATTCGCGCTGGCGAACTTCCAGGCGCTGGCGGCGGCCGTCGGAATTCAATACCAGGCGCCGGCCTTCGACATCGTGCTGCCGGTAGGCATTTCCTTCTACACGTTCGCAACCATGTCTTACACGCTGGACGTGTATCTCAAGCGTGCGCAGCCCACGCCGAAGATGCTGGACTTCATGCTGTTCGTGACGTTCTTCCCGCATCTCGTAGCGGGGCCGATCATGCGGCTAACGGAGCTCGTGCCGCAGTTTGAAAAACAGGTGCGGCCCGATCTTGCGCAGCTGCGCTTCGGGCTTGCGCTGATGACACTCGGGCTATTCCAGAAGGTGGTCATCGCGGACGGCTTTCTCGCGGGTCCCGCCGAACAGCTGTTCGACAGCGACAAGGTGCCGGGAGCGCTGGACGCGTGGATGGGTACGCTCGCCTTCAGTGGGCAGATTTTCTGCGACTTCGCCGGCTACTCGACTACCGCGATCGGCGCGGCGCTGTGTCTGGGCTTCAAGATGCCGGACAACTTCCGTTTCCCGTATGCGGCCGTTGGGTTTTCGGATTTCTGGCGACGCTGGCACATCACGTTGTCTTCGTGGCTGCGCGACTATCTCTATATCCCGCTTGGCGGAAATCGCCACGGTGAAGCGCGCACCTATTTCGCGCTGATGTTGACGATGCTGCTGGGAGGCTTGTGGCATGGGGCGAACTGGACGTTCGTGGTTTGGGGTGGCCTGCACGGCACGTACCTCGCCGCGGAGCGGTGGCTGCGCAAGCACTTCGTGAACTACAAACCCGGCCCTGTCGTATTCGTGTTGCTGGGCCTGCTGACTTATGCCCTCGTCAACGTGACCTGGGTGTTCTTCCGCTCCAGGGATTTCGCAAAGGCGTGGCAGGTGCTTAAGGGCATGTTCGGATTCAACGGAGCCGCCGAGCCCATCCTCGCGGGCGCGAATCTCATAGCCGTGGCCGCGATCGTCGGCGGAATCGTCCTCGCGCACTGGCGCATGCGCGCGCGCACTCTCGAATCGCTGATCACGGCGACACCGGCGGTGGTCATAGCGGCCGTGTGGGCGATCATGCTGTTTGCCATTATCGTCGAGCAGGGGACGGGCAATGCCTTCATCTATTTCCAGTTCTGAGCGCCTGACGGCATCCGATCGCCCGGGCGTCGCGCAGCCGGTGCCCGAGCGCCCCGTTCCGGTGAAGCCGTGGGGCTGGATGCTGCTGGCCGTCGCGATCGTCGTCACGCTTGCGACGGCTGCGTGGGAATGGCGCATGCGCCAGCTGCAGCTGCTGCCGGGAGACATTCGCGACAATGCGTCGTTCTGGGCAGAACAGCGACGACGGGTCGATACGGAAGACATCCAGGTCGCCATCGTTGGGGACTCGCGCATCCTCTTCGACACCGATCTCGATCGCTTCGAAGCGCTGACCGGCGTGCGGCCTTTGCAGCTCGGGCTGGCAGGAACGAACGGGCGCCCGTTTCTGGAAGAGCTGGCGGCAGACGCGGACTTCAAGGGTCTCGCCATCGTGGGGATCTCCGAGACCAGCTACTTTCGCAAGGAGGCCGGGCTTTATGGCAATGCGCTCGAACGCTATCACTTCGAATCACCCGCCAATCGCGCCTCGTTCCACCTCTACCGGCAGCTGTCACGCTATCTCGGCTTTCTCGACCGGGAATATCGCCTGAGCATACTGTTGCTGCGGCTCGACCGTGGGCTGCGGCCGAAGGCGCGCAGTCCCTACATCGAGCCGTGGAAACTGAGTGTCACCGCCGATGACCGGCAGACCTTTCTCTGGTCTCGTATCGAGACCGATGCCTATTTGAATGGCCACGCCCGCGCATTCTGGGCGGGCCTCAACAGGGCCCCGCCGATTCTGGATGACATCATCACGATGACGCAGGAGAAAACGAGGGATGCGGTCGCAATGATTCGGGCGCGGGGTGGAGATGTCATCTTCCTTCGGCCGCCCTCGCGTGGCGACTACTGGAAGAATGAAGTGCGGATCATTCCCCGGGAGCGAGGCTGGGACCCTTTACTGCTCGCGGCCGGAGTGGCGGGGCTGCATGCAGATGACGATCCGGTGACGCATGATCTGTTCCTTCCAGAGCTATCGCACCTGTCGCGCGCCTGCGCGACGGTATACACGGACTCCTACGTCCGGTGGCTGGCTGAAATGACGCCACGTATCAAATTACGTACTGGTGCTCCGAATGCCCTGCGACGCAGCGACTGCCCACCCTCGGTAGAAGCGATTGCCGTGCAGAAAATAGTGGAAGGCGGCAAGCCGGATCGCCTTATGTGATATGTCGCTGGACACCCCAGGGGCCATTGCAGTCAAATGCAGGCCCGCGATGGAACACGCCGGTCCGGAACGAAACCGCCGTGAGGGTGCTGAAAGGCAGCGCAACCATTCTGCCGCCGCTCATCGATGAGCTTTCCGGCGCCGCATACTCCCCGCCAAGACTACTTTCAGCTGGCGAGCTGGCATTGGTGACGAGTGAGGGTGAAGTCTGGGTTCGC
This sequence comes from uncultured Gammaproteobacteria bacterium, assembly GCA_963759725.1. GTDB lineage: Bacteria > Pseudomonadota > Gammaproteobacteria > Steroidobacterales > Steroidobacteraceae > CAVXAE01. The sequence goes on from CAVXAE010000001.1 coordinate 1,689,899, forward strand.
TAGTCTGTCCTCCGATCCAGCATCGCAAGCTCTGGCGCCCAACCTCCCGCCCAGAACTCCCAGCGCAGCGGTAAGGCGCCGAATCGCATCGAGCACCCCGAGCTGTTGCGGAGCGGATCGTGAAGTTCGCGAACGTGGTCGGTCGCGAGAACGTCATCGCCGGCAGCGACTGCGGATTCGGAACGTTCGTCGGTGTGGCGCTGGTCGAGCCCGAAATCGCCTGGGCCAAACTCGGCTCGCTTGTGGAAGGCGCGCGCCTCGCTTCTGAGCAGCTGTGGTAAGACCGTAAGGCCGGTCAATCGGCGGTGTCGGGCTCGAAGAAGCTCCAGCGCACCTGCGGAAATCTCTGTTTGAACGCGGCCTCGATCGCGTTGATGGTCTCCTCCGTCGGCACGCTGCCGCGATGCAGTTGCGCCTTCACCGCCACCATAACGTCGTTTCCCAGCTGCAAGCTGATCAGGCTGAACACGCGCGCGACCTCGGGCCGTTCGCGCAGGAATGCCCCCATTGCCGCATGGACTTCAGGATCGGCGCTTTGACCGATCAGCATCGCCTTCACTTCTACCGCCACGAACACTGCGACCACGATCAGTAGCACGCCGATCGCCAGCGTGCCGACCGCGTCCCACATGGGATTGCCAGTCAGCACGGCGAGGCCTACGGCGAAAAGGGCGAATATCAGCCCAAGCAACGCCGCGAGATCTTCACCGAAAATCACGATCAGCTCCGCCTGCCGGCTCTCGTGGAACCAGCGCGCGAGGCTGCGCGAGCCGCGTGCCTTGTTGACTTCGGTCAGGCACGCGCGCATCGACACGCTCTCCGCCACGATGCTGATCGTAAGCACACCCACCGCCCACCACCACTGCTTGATGGGCTCCGGATGCTGCAGTTTGTGAATGCCCTCGTACAGAGAGAACATGCCGCCGACGCTGAAGAGAATCACGGCGACAAGGAACGACCAGAAGTAGATCGCCTTGCCGTAGCCTAGTGGGTAGTCATCTGTCGGCGGGCTGCGCGACTGCTTCAGCCCGAAGAGCAGCAGGCCCTGGTTGCCGCAGTCCGCGAGCGAGTGGACCGTCTCGGCGAGCATGGCGCCCGAGCCGGTGATGAAAGCCGCGATGCCCTTGGTCACGAAGATCGCGAAGTTGGCGCCCAGTGCGAACAGGATCGCGCGGGCTGAGTTGCCTTGACCTGCCACGTCAAGCCTTCGGCGCGGACCAAGGCGAGTACGTTGCCTTGAACTGCGGCAGGACCTCGCAGCGCTGCACGAGCGCACCGAGAGCCGGGTACAGGCCATCTTTTAGTTTCGGATCGAGCGCGTCGCCCATCAACGTGTAGATGCAGGTGACCATGAGGTCCGCGCGCGTCATCCGGTTACCGACGAGCCAGGGCTTGCTGCCACGTTGCGCGGCAATCTTCTCGAGCTCGGCAAGTGCGGCGTGCATCTGCGAGCTGCACCGATCGATCCACGGCTGGTGCCATTTTTCCTGTGGCTTGAACAGGCGCTCGTACATCTGATCGCGCCCTTTCTCCATCGCGCCGCCGATAATCGCGCAGATGCGCAAGGCCGCGCGCCGATCGTTGCCGGACGCCGGGAGAAGGGCGAGCTGCGGGCCGGCCTTTTCATCGAGATAATCCAGAATAGCGGACGACTCGACCAGCGCCTCGCCGTCGTCGAGCACCAGCGCCGGAACGCGCCCCAGCGGGTTGTGCTTGCGAATGCGCTCGAAATCCTTGCCCACCGACCAGTTGGCATGCTCGAAAGGCATGCCGAAGAGATCGAGCGCGATGGCCACAGGCCGCACGAACGGCGAGTCGAACATTCCGATCAGCATCATGGCGGCATTGCTCCCTATAGAGCTCCCGGATCTCCATGCACCGCCTTGCCGCCGAAAAGCGTGAGCACGGCACGCGCATCTGAGATCTCTTCCGGCGGGATCGCGAACAGGTTCTTGTCGAGCACTACGAGGTCGGCGAGCTTTCCGACCTCGATCGAGCCTGTCCTGGACTCGTTGCGATTGGTGTAAGCCGCGTTGATGGTAAACGCCGCGAGCGCTTCCGGCAGGCCGATGCGCTCATCGGGGAGGAACGGCGTCTTGGTTTCACCCGCAGGCCCCATGCGCGTCACCGCCGCTTCGATTTCCTCGAGCGGGTTGGCTGTCGATACCGACCAGTCGCTGCCGAAGGCAACGACCGCACCACTTTGCCACAGGGTGTTGATCGCGTACAGCCGGTTCGAGCGCTCCGGCCCCATGAACGGGATGGTCAGGTCGGTGATGTATTCGTCTGCGAACGCCCAGAACGGCTGGTAGTTGGCGATGACGCCCAGCTCACGGAAGCGCGGCACGTCAGCCTTGTCGATCAGCTCGATGTGCGAGATGTGATCGCGATGCCCCAGGTCACCGTTCTTGATGCGCGCTGCCTGGACCGCATCCAGAACCTCGCGCACCGCGCCGTCGCCGATCGCATGGAAATGAATCTGGAAGCCATCCGCATCCAGCTGCGTGACGATCTGCTTCAGGAGCTCCGGGTCCACCATCGGGATGCCGCGAACATCGCCCGTCCTTTTGCAGATACGGCTCGAGCATCACGGCCGTGTAATTCTCCATGACGCCGTCCTGCATGATCTTGACGGTGCCCGCATCGACTTGCCCCGCGGTGTACTCCTTGCGCAGGCGCTTGATGTTCTCGATCTGCTCGAGCCCCTGGTCGCGCTCCCACCAGATCGAGGCGACCACGCGCAGGCTGAGCTCGCCGCCGCCGTCGAGCGTCTTGTAAGTCTTGAGCTCGTCTTCATCCACGGATGCATCCTGGATGCCGGTGATGCCGTAGCTGTTCAGCAGCTTGACCGCATAGCGCAGCGCATCCTGGCGTTGAGCGGCGGTCACTGCGGGCTTCACTTTGGATACCAGCTTGCCCGCGCCTTCCTGCAGGCTGCCGATCGCTGCGCCGGTCTTCGGGATCGCGATCGATGCGGCCGTCCGGCGGATCGGGCGTCTTGTTGGTGATGCCTGCGACCTTGAGCGCTTTAGTGTTGACCCAAGTGGTGTGGCCGTCCGCGCTCGAGAGGTACACGGGACGGTTGGGGACGATCTTGTCCAGCAGTTCGCCGCTTCGGCATGCCGCCCGGCCCGAATGCGGACATCAGCCAGCCGCCGCCGGTGATCCAGGCCTCGTTCGGATGCGCATGCGGCGTACTTCTTGATCGCGGCGACGTACTCGTCAGCGGTTTCTCAGGCCGTTGAGATTGCAGGCGTTGGCCTCGAGACCGGCGCCGATCGGATGGATGTGCGCGTCCTGAAACGCCGGCAGCAGCATGCGGCCTTTCAGATCGACGATGCGCGTCGCGGCCCGACGTGGCTGGCCAGGTTCTGATCGGAGCCGACGTAGGTAATGCGGCCCTCGCGGATTGCAACGGCCTGAGCCCAGCTGCGTGCGCCGTCAACGGTGTATACCGCGCCATGCTTCAGCGCGAGATCCGCCGGCGGATCGGCCGCGTAACGAAGCAGAGAACGCAGGGAGGCGACGATCAGCAGCTTGCCCGAATAACTCGATGCGGCCATGGTTCACCTGCGCGTGGGGGATCCGCCGAGTATTCGGGCTGAGATCGATCAGTCGGGCAGGGTGATTCCCGAGCCGCCCATCTCCGCGGGCATGTCCTTCATCTTCGGCTTGCCGTCGTGAATGCGCAGCACCGTTTCCTGGTAGTGCACGTGCACGCGCGGGCTCGAATTTCAGTTTCGGCAATGACAGCGGCGTAGACGTCCACCAGTCCCATCGTCGGATGTTCCGTGAAGACGTGTCCGCCGCATTTCGTGCACCACTTGCGATAGCTGATCGGGGTCTTGTTGTGCGTGCCGACGCTCGCGGCGCCCTGCGTGACCTTCAACGCGTCAGGCTTCCACAGCGTGAAGGCATTGACCGGCCCGGCCGACCAGTGCCGGCACGACTCGCAGTGGCAGTATCCCATCGCGGCGGGCTCGCCGGAAACCTCGAATCGGACTTCGCCGCAGAAGCAGCTGCCCGGGTAGGTGTTTTCGTACTCATGACTCGTCTCCAGTAGAATCGTCGAGCTTTCGCGAGGACCGGTAGTCGTAGTCGACCGGACGCCGCATACCTGAATGACCGACCCGTCCGGGGCTCGTGCTTGAGCGTCCGCGGAGTAGCTCGATGGATGCATTGTCGGATGTGCTGCGCGCCGTACGCCTCACCGGGGCCCTTTTCTTCGATGTGCACGCCTGCCGGGCCGTGGGTGGCCGAGACGCCCGACGGGCGAATCCATCGTCGGCGCGATGTTTCCGGGCTCCGAGCATCTCATGTCGTATCACGTGCTTACGGGGGGCAACGCTGGGCCACGTCGCGGGCGAGCCGCTCATCCGGCTCTCGGCCGGCGACATCATTCTGCTGCCGCACGGCGATACGCACGTGCTTTCGAGCACGCCAGGGCTGCGTCGCACGCCCGACATGTCGCTGTACCGCGTGCCGAGCGAAGGTCAGCTGCCCGTCAACATTTCGATGGGTGAGTCGGAAGCCGAGCCCGAGCTGGCGCAATTCGTGTGCGGCTTCCTCGGCTGCGACGCCAGGCCGTTCAATCCTTTATTGGCCGCGCTGCCGCGGGTCATCAAGGTGAGCGGACGAGAGCGGGGCGCATCGGCATGCTGGTCAAGTTCGCCCTCAGCGAATCCAAGGAGCCCCGGATCGGCGGCGAGGGCGTGCTCAGCCGTTTGAGTGAATTGATGTTCGTCGACGTGGTCCGTCGTTATCTCGAGAGCCTGCCTCCCGACCGCTACGGACTGGCTCGCGGGACTGCGCGACCCGTTCGTCGGACGCGCGCTGACGGCATTGCATCGCAGTCCCGCGCGAGACTGGACCATCGAGTCGCTGGCGCGCGAATCGGCCTGTCGCGTTCCGCGCTTGCCGAGCGATTCACGCAATTCGTGGGTCGGCCGCCGATGCAGTACCTGGCGAACTGGCGCATGCAGCTCGCCGCGAACCAGCTGCTGAGCGGCACGGAGAGCATCGCCTCGGTCGCAAGCCAGGTGGGTTATGAATCCGAGGCGGCCTTCAGCCGGGCCTTCAAGAAGATGGTCGGCGCTCCGCCCGGCCAGTGGCGCGACCGCCGCACCCTATAATCAAGCCCGGCCGAAGAGGAAGGAGCGCATGAACGTTCAAGCCGGGTCGCACGAAGCCATCGAGCACGCGAGCCGCGATGAGTTGCAGGCCCTGCAGCTCGCGCGACTCAAATGGTCGGTGAAGCATGCCTACGAGAACGTGGCGCACTACCGGCAGGCGTTCGACGCGGCGGGTGTGAAGCCCGAACAGCTGCGTTCCCTCGATGACCTCGCGCTCTTCCCGTTCCTCTACAAGAAGGATTTTCGCGACAACTACCCGTTCGGACTGTTCGCCGTGCCGCGCGACCAGGTTGTGCGCATCCACGCCTCGAGCGGCACCACCGGCAAACCGACTGTGGTCGGCTACACGGCGCGCGACATCGACAATTGGGCCACGCTGGTAGCGCGTTCCATTCGCGCCGCTGGCGGCGGCCCAGGGGATATCGTGCACATTGCCTACGGCTACGGGCTCTTCACCGGCGGTCTCGGCGCGCACTACGGCGCGGAGAAGCTCGGTTGCACAGTGATTCCGATGTCCGGTGGGCAGACCGAGAAGCAGGTGCAGCTCATCCGCGATTTCAAGCCCAGCATCATCATGGTGACTCCGTCCTACATGCTCACCATCGCCGAGGAGTTCGAACGGCAGGGATTCGATCCGCGCTCCTGCGGCATCCGGGTAGGGATCTTCGGCGCCGAGCCCTGGACCGAGGCCATGCGCGCGCAGATGGAGGCGCGACTCGGCCTTCACGCGGTTGATGTCTATGGTCTCTCCGAAGTCATGGGGCCCGGCGTCGCCAGCGAATGCGTGGCAACGAAGGACGGCCCCGTGGTCTGGGAAGACCATTTCTATCCCGAGATCATCGACCCGGTCACGGGCAATGTGCTGCTGGACGGGGAAGAGGGCGAGCTCGTGTTCACCTCACTCACCAAGGAAGCGCTGCCCGTCATCCGCTATCGCACGCGCGACCTCACGAAACTGCTGCCGCCCACTGCACGCTCGATGCGGCGCATAGCCAAGATCACCGGGCGCAGCGACGACATGCTCATCATCCGCGGCGTGAATGTATTCCCGTCGCAGATCGAGGAATTGATCCTGAAGACGGCCAGTCTCGCTCCGCATTATTTTCTGGAAGTGACGCGCGACGGGCATCTGGATGCGCTCACGGTGCACGTCGAGTGCGACAGCGCCATTGCCTCGAGCGAAGAGCTGCGCAAGCGCGCAACGGGTGAGCTCGCGCAGCACGTCAAGGCATACATCGGCATCAGTGCGCTGATCATGGTGCGCGATCCAGGCGCCATCGAGCGCTCGATCGGCAAGGCGAAGCGCGTCGTGGATAAACGTCCGAAAGGCAACTCATGAGCGATGCTCAAAAGCTGGCGGAGGACACCGCGCGCCGCCTCTACGACGTCGACCGAGCCTCTCAGGGCCTGGGGATGCGCATCCAGGAAGTGTCGCCCGGTCGCGCGAGTCTCACCATGACCGTGCGCGACGACATGCTGAACGGGCACGAGATCTGTCATGGCGGGCTCATCTTCTCGCTCGCGGACAGCGCCTTCGCCTTCGCGTGCAATTCGCGTGGCGAAGATACGGTGGCCGCAAGTGGGAGCATCGATTTTCTGGCGCCGGCCCGCGGGGCCGACGTGCTCACCGCATTGGCACAGGAAGTTTGGCTGCGCGGCCGCAGCGGCATCTATGAAGTCGTGGTGAGCAACCAGGCGGGCGAGCGGATCGCGCTGTTCCGCGGCCGCTCCCACAAGCTCGCCAAGGGCTAGCCGTCTCGTGCATTTGGTTGACATCTAAACCATACGCGTATCTCATAGCCGGGCCCGCAGCCGCGGCCCTTTCGGAAGATGACGATGGCCAGAGGTCTTGCCAACAGCGCCAGGTCGGAATCGCGCCAAGCCCGCGCGGAGCACGTCGAGCCCGATGTCGAGATGCGCGCCGGCCCTGAAGACCATAGCGGCCTGCGCCTGTGGCTGCGTTTGCTCGCGACTACGAATCTCATCGAGGCGCGGGTGCGGCGCCTCCTGCAGGCCAAATTCGCCACCACGCTGCCACGCTTCGACCTGCTGTCCCAGCTCTATCGCGTGCCCGACGGCCTCAAGATGGGCGAGCTTTCGCAACGCATGATGGTCACCGGAGGCAATGTGACGGGCATCGTGGATCTGCTCGAGCGCGAGCAGCTGGTAGCGCGCGCCGCCGATCCGCACGACGGCCGCGCGCTGCGCGTGCGCTTGACTGCGGCCGGGCGCAAGGCGTTCCAGGGCATGGCCGAAAGCCACGAGCGCTGGATCGTCGAATCGTTCGACGGCATCGATCGCGCCGACCTTCGCCGGCTCACCGGGCTTCTGGGCCGCGTCAAGGTCGCCGTCCGGTCCGCGGAGAGCAAGAGCTAGCCCGCACAGAATTCGAGTCAACTCATTTTTTCGAGGAGAGAGCATGAGCACCCGTCTGTTGGATTTCGCCCAGGATGTCGCCGCCGGCAAGGTGCGCGTCGTCGACCTCACGCACACCCTCTCGCCGGATTTCCCGGCGCTGCAGCTGCCGCCGCAATTCGGCCAGGTATGGGGATTCAAGATGGAGCGCATCTCGCAGTACGACGATGCGGGGCCGGGCTGGTACTGGAACAATTTCTCGTGTGGCGAGCACACCGGCACCCATTTCGATGCGCCGGTGCACTGGATCACGGGCCGCGAGCATGCCAACAACTCGGTGGATACGATCTCTCCCACCGTTTTCTTCGGCGCGGCCGTGGTGGTGGACGCCAGCGCCGAAGTGAGCGGCAACGATGACTGGCTGCTGACCGTGGATTTCCTCAAGGCCTGGGAAAAGAAGAACGGCGAAATCCCGGCCGGTTCATGGGTGCTGCTGCGCACAGACTGGTCGAAGCGCATTTCGAACCCGGCATCATTCGTGAACATGCGCGAAGACGGCGCGCACACGCCCGGCCCGACCCAGGAAGCCGTGGAATGGCTGATTCGTGAGCGCGATGTCCGTGGCTTCGGCGTGGAGACGATCAATACCGATGCGGGCCAGTCGTACTCGTGGCCGGTCGCCTACCCGTGCCATACGCTGATGCACGGTGCGAACAAGTTCGGGCTGCAATGCCTGAAGAATCTCGAGCAGCTGCCGGCGCAGGGCGCCGTCATCGTGGCCGCGCCATTGAAGATCAAAGGTGGTTCGGGAAGTCCGCTGCGCGTGGTGGCGCTGGTCGAAGGTTGAGGCCTCAACGGACCAGCGCGTGTGCAGCCGCCGTCACGGTGGCCCATGCCGAGGACTGCGGAGCGATCAGCTCGAAGTGCCCCGAGGATTCGATCACGATGAGCTGAATGTCGGGTTCGCCGGCCGCACGCGCTGCCGCGCAATAAGCGTGTGTGTGCCAGTTCCAGGTCTCGTCATGCTTTCCCAGGATGATCACCTGCGGCTGGTTGAGTGGCAGCAGTCTGGCAGGAGTGACTGCAGCGTAGCGTTCAGGAAACTGCGTTGGCGAGCCGCCGATCAGCTTCCCCGCAATCCCGTCGAACAGTCCACGCTCATATAGCTCCTCGAGCTGAGCTGCTGGCGCCAGTGCCACAACTCCGCGTACCGCCAATGGATCGCGAACGTAGAGCTCGCTATCGTGCGGCACGCGGTTCCGTGCGGTGACCCAGAGCGCTAGCTGGCCCCCGGCCGAGTGGCCCATGATGCAGACGCGGGCGAGATCCAGCGGGTAAGACTTCGCGACCTGTTTGAGATGATCGACCGCATTGGAGACGTCTCGGAACGTTCCGGGCCAGCCGCCGCCCGCATCCCCGACTCGCCGATACTCGATGTTCCAGACGGCAAAGCCGCTCTCAGCCAGCGCTCGAGCCTGCGCGCGGCTGTGCTCGATCGTGTACTGCGCCATCCAGACGCCGCCATGAATGTTCGCCACGACGGGGTGCGCCCCGGGCCCCTCCGGAAGGATGAGCTCCGCGTATTGCAGTGGATCGCGGCCGTAGGCGATACGCTCGCCCGGTGGCGCAGCACTGAGCAACGGCAGGTCGTCGGCGGTCATCATTTTCATGGCTTGTGGCCGTGGCGAGCCGGGAGCGCGAGCGGTATTGTTCGCAGCTTATCAGGACCGCGGCGCCCGGCGCCGCGAGCTCGCCATTACTTGACTTGTCAAGTAATTGGCGGCCTAATGAGGGTAGCGTTACAGGCGGGCCATGGCAGAACGATCCTTCGCGACGGAAGTGCAGTCCCTGAAGCTCGCGGCGGGCGAGACCTTCGAGGGCGAGGCGATCCTCGCGGTCACCAAGGCGCTGCTGCAGTCGGGAGTGGGTTACGTCGGCGGCTACCAGGGTGCTCCCGTATCGCATCTCATGGACGTGCTCTCCGATGCCCGGCCGATCCTCGATGAGCTCGGCGTGCTGTTCGAGTCGAGCGCCAGCGAGGCGACCGCCGCGGCCATGCTCGCCACCTCGATCAACTACCCGATTCGGGGCGCGGTGACCTGGAAGTCGACCGTAGGCACCAACGTCGCATCGGACGCCCTCGCCAATCTCGCCTCCGCCGGAGTGGTCGGCGGGGCGCTGATCGATGGTCGGCGAGGATTACGGCGAGGGCGCCAGCATCATGCAGGAGCGCACGCACGCCTTCGCCATGAAGTCGCAGATCTGGCTGCTGGACCCGCGCCCGGACCTGCCGACCCTGGTCAGGATGGTGGAGCAGGGCTTCGAGCTGTCCGAGGCCAGCCAGTCGCCAGTGATGTTCATGATGCGCATCCGAGCATGCCACATGTTCGGGCGCTTCACGGCGCACGACAACCGCCGGCCGGCGTTCACGGCACGCGATGCGCTCGCCTCACCGCAGCGAACCTACGACAAGATCATCCTGCCGCCGTCCACATTCGCTCAGGAGCGCGAGAAGATCACCGACCGATGGCCGGCCGCAGTGAAGTTCATCATGGAGAACCAGCTGAACGAACTTCGCGGAGGCGATGTAGCCGACGTCGGCATCATCGTGCAGGGCGGCCTTTACAACACTTTGCTACGCTCGCTCGAGCGGCTCGGCCTGGCCGACGTGTTCGGCGAATCGCGAATCCCCCTGTACGTGCTGAATGTCACTTATCCGTTGATACCGGATGAAGTGCACCGCTTCGCCGCGGGCAAGCGCGTGGTGCTGATCGTCGAGGAAGGTCAGCCCGAGTACCTTGAGCAGGCGCTGGCTCACATGCTCGTGTCAGCCGGCAGCGCGACCCGCATCGTCGGCAAAGGGCCGTTCCCGCATGGCCGGCGAATACACGGGCGGCGTGGTGATCGACGGATTGCGCGCGTTTCTAGCGGGAATACGCCCCGGCATTACTGTCGCCGCCGCCGGCGATGCAGGAATCAACACTGAAGCCGCAGGGCACGCTCGCGAAGCTGTTGGCCTCCGAAGTGCCGGCGAGACCGTCGGGCCTGTGCACGGGCTGTCCCGAGCGTCCGCTGTTCGCGTCGATGAAGCTGGTGCAACGGGAAATCGGCGACGTGCACGTCAGCGCGGATATCGGCTGCCACTCGTTCGCGACTCTCGCGCCGTTCCACATGGGCGCGAGCATCATGGGCTACGGCCTGGGGCCAGCGGGCGCTGCTGCGCTCAATTCTGTGCAGGGCCGGCGGGCCATCTCACTGATGGGAGACGGCGGCTTCTGGCACAACGGCCTGACCAGCGGCATCGGCAATGCCGTTTTCAACGGCACGACGACATCACCATGATCGTCGACAACGGGTATTCGGCGGCGACCGGCGGCCAGTACATTCCGTCGTCGCGCGCCGACGATGGTCGGCCGTACCGCAGAGCAGAACCCGATCGAGAAGGCGGTCCGCGGCGTCGGCGTCGAGTGGGTGCGCACGGTGCTACACCTATCGACATGAAGGAGACGCTCGCGACGCTTCGCGAAGCGATGTCGACGCCATTCCGCGGCCCTAAGGTCATCATTGCCGAGGGCGAGTGCCAGCTCAACCGGCAGCGGCGCGTGGCACCGCAGATCAAGCGCTCGCGAGAAGGCGGGCAGGCGCGTGGTGCGGCAGCGGTTCGGAGTCGATGAAGACATCTGCACCGGCGATCATTCCTGCATCCGGCTTTCCGGTTGCCCGTCGCTTGACGATCAAGGACTCGCACGGATCCGCTGCGGCCCGAGCCGGTCGCGCACGTCGACAACAGCTGCGTGGGCTGCGGGGTGTGCGGCGAAGTCGCGCACGCGGCCGTGCTGTGTCCATCGTTCTATCGCACCGACATCGTCATCAATCCTTCATGGACTGAGCGGCTGGTCGATGCATTCCGGCGGCGAATCATCGGCTGGCTGGGCGGCGGCGTCGCCGCGGCGCGGCCCGTGATGGCCTCACGCCCGATTTCGCTCACGCTCGCTGCGCTCGGCGGGCAGGGCGGTGGTGTCGTGTCCGGACTGGCTGATTGAAGTCGCGAAGCACGAGGGCCATCTGGTGCAGGCGACATCGGTTCCCGGTGTCGCGCAGCGGACCGGCGCAACGATCTACTATCTCGAATTCTTTCCGCGAAGCGGCGCTTCCCAAGGATGGCAGGCGGCCCGTGATGGCGCTGATGCCGCAGCCCCGGCGACGTCGACATCGTGGTGGCCTCGGAGCTCATCGAGGCGGGCCGAATGATTCAGCGGGGGATCGTCACCCCCGATCGCACCACGCTGATCGCATCGACGCATCGCTCTTATTCGATAGGCGAGAAATCCCATCGCGGCGAGGGGCGGGCGGACGGCGAGCGCATTCTGCAGCAATCGCGGGAGCAGTCCCGACGTTTCGTGTCTTTCGACATGGCCGAGGTCGCCAGTCGCAACAACGCGGTCATCAGTGCAGTCTTGCTGGGGGCGATCGCGGGCGCATCCGGCCTTCCATTCCAGCTGGAAAGCTATCGCCGGGCGATACGCGATGGTGGCATCGCCGTCGATCGCAACCTGGCCGCATTCGATGCGAGCGTGAAGAGCGCGCGCGAAGCTGCGGATGGGAGCTCAAACAAGACAGTCGCACCAGCCACGCCGTCAGTTGAGAGGATTCCCGAAGCGCTGCGCAAGCGCATCGAGAGCGAGTTGCCGCCGGCCGCCCAAAGCAACGCCACTCACGGCGTCGCGCGACTGATCGACTACCAGGATGCGGCCTATGCGAAGCAGTATCTCGATTCGCTGCAGCGAATCGCCGCCCTGGAGCCCGATGCCGCCGGTGCGGGGAAGCTGACGGCCGAAGTAGCGCGCGGGCTCGCGCTCTGGATGTCGTTTGAAGACACGATTCGCGTCGCGGACCTCAAAACCCGCTCCGACCGCAAACGCCGGGTGCTTGCTGCGACCATGGCGCGCCCCGGTCAGCTGGTGCATGTCGTGGAGTTCATGAGCCCGAGGGTCGAAGAGATCTGCGGCACGCTGCCCGCCGGAATGGGTCGCGCGATGCGCGCCTCGCGGCGCTGGTCCTCGCTGATTTCGCGCGTGTGCGGCGGCCGCCAGCTGCGAACGAGCACCGTGTCCGGTTACCTGCTGCTGCGCAGCCTGTCCGGCTTGCGGCGGTGGCGGCGCGGCACACTGCGATTCACCGAGGAGCACGCGCGCATCGCGCGTTGGCTGGATCAGGTTGCCGCCATGGCTCGAAAGAATTACGACGTGGCCGTGGAGCTTGCCGGCTCTCCAGCACCTCGTGCGCGGCTACGGGGATACGTTCGAGCGCGGACTGCACGCTTTCGAGCGATTGTCCCAAACGGCGACGCAACTGGCCGACAGGCCGGATGGCGCGCAGGAGCTCAAGCGGCTGCATGCTCTCGAGATGGTTGGCATATGAAGCGCATCGTCTGTCTGGGCGGCGGGCCGGCGGGGCTGTATTCGGCGATCCTGCTTCAAGAAGGCGCTGCCGCGCGCCAGCGTCGAGGTGCTACGAGCGCAACCGCCCGGACGACACCTTCGGCTGGGGCGTGGTGTTCTCCGACAAGACCATGGAAGGATTCGCGCACATCGATCGCGAGTCGCACGACGCCATCGTCGGCAGCTTCTACCATTGGGACGACGTCGACGTGCACTTCAAGGGGCAGCGGGTCCGCTCCGGCGGCCATGGATTCTGCGGCATCGGCCGCAAGCATCTGCTCAACATGCTGCAGGAGCGTGCCGCCGACGCTCGGCGTGAAGCAGACTTTCCAGCACGGAGATTCAGGACGACGCGGAATTCGCCGACGCGGACCTGGTGGTTGCCGCCGATGGCGTGAACAGCTGCGACGCGCGCTCACGCGGAGGTCTTCAAGCCTAACATCGACGTGCGCAAGTGCCGCTTCATCTGGCTCGGCACCGAAGCAGCACTTTCCGGCGTTCACGTTCGCGTTCGAGCAGACCGAGCACGGCTGGTTCCAGATCCACGCCTACCAGTTCAGCGCGAGGCTCTCGACGGTCATCGTCGAGACGCGCGAGGAGACCTGGCAGGCGCACGGCCTCGATCGCTTCAACACCGATCAGTCGATCGCGTTCTGCGAGCAGCTGTTCGCGCACTATCTCGGCGGCCACTCGCTCATGAGCAACGCGCAAGCATCTGCGCGGCTCGGCCTGGCTCAATTTCAATCGCGTGCTGTGCGAGCACTGGCACCACGGCAATACCGTCCTGATCGGCGATGCCGCACACACGGCGCATTTCGGCATCGGCTCGGGCACCAAGCTCGCCATGGAAGATGCCGTGTCGCTGGTCGAAGCGTGGCGCACGCCACCGATGTGTCGCGCAGGGCTCGACTCGCTATCAGGCGGAGCGCAGCCTCGAAGCACTCAAACTGCAGAGCGCCGCGCGCAATCGCATGGAGTGGTTCGAGAACGTCGCCGCTACGTGCACCTCGAGCCGGTGCAGTTTGCTTACAGCCTGCTCACCGGCAGCCAGCGCATCGGGCATGCCAACCTGCGCATGCGCGACGCGACGTTTCTGTCGAGCGCTACGAGCGCGACTCGCCACGCGCAGCGGCGCGGATGGACGCAGCGTCCGCCGATGTTCCTGCCGTTCCGGCATGCGCGACATGGAGCTGGTGAATCGCGTCGTGGTCTCGCCGATGGCGCAGTACTGGCGGTCGACGGCATGCCCGGCGACTGGCACCTGATGCACTACGGCTCGCGCGCCGTCGGCGGCGCCGGCCTCGTCGTCACCGAGATGACCTGCGTGTCGGCGCGGATGCGCGGATCACCCCCGGCTGCACCGGCCTCTGGAATGAGAGCCCAGCGCGACGCCTGGAAGCGCATCGTCGATTTCGTGCACACGCACTCGCCCGCGAAGATCTGCACTGCAGCTCGGTCATCCGGGCGCAAGGGCTCGACTCAGCTCGGCTGGGAGCAGATCGATCAGCCGCTGCCGCAGGGCAACTGGCCGTTGATCTCGCGCATCGCCGCTGCCTTATTTCGAAGGCGATCAGCCAGGTGCCGCGCGCCATGACTCGCGCCGACATGGATTCCGTCACCGCCGCAGTTCGTGCTCGGCGGCGCAGCTCGGGGCGGAGGCCGGTTTCGACATGCTCGAGCTGCACATGGCGCACGGCTATCTGCTGGCGAGCTTCCTGTCGCCCCTCACCAATGCGCGCAAGGACGAGTACGGCGGCTCACTTGAGAATCGCCTGCGCTTCCCGCTGGAGGTGCTGCGCGCAGTGCGCGCCGTGTGGCCGGCCGACAAGCCCGTGTCGGTGCGCATCTCGGCCAGCGACTGGGCGCCCGAGGGACTCAGCGAGGCGGATCTCATCGCGATCGGCACGCGCAATGAAGGACGCCGGAGCAGATCTGATCGACGTCTCCATCCGGGCAGACCGTGCCATGGCAGAAGCCGGTGTACGGCCGCATGTACCAGACGCCGTTCTCCGACCTGATGCGCAACGTCGTGGACATCGCGACCATCGCCGTCGGCAATATCTTCGAGGTGGATCACGTCAACTACGATCATTGCGGCCGGGCGCGCAGATCTGTGCGCGGTTGCGCGACCGCATCTTGCCGACCCCTCGTGGACGCTGCACGCGGCGGCAGGCCAGCAGTACGGCGTGCAGTGGTGGCCGAAACCTTACGTGTCCGGCAAGAGCCAGCTCGAGCGCAACCTGCGAACGCGCCGCGCAGATGGTGGGTGCCGTATGACTGAAGCGAAAAGACTCGCATGGCCAGCATGCGCTGGTCACCGGCGCCGGCAAGCGGCATCGGCGCGGCCATCGCGCGGCGACTTCATGCCGAAGGCGCGCGGCGTCACGCTGCTGGGACGCGAGCCCAAGGCCCTGAGAATCCATGCGGGCCGAACTTGGAGCGGATGCGCAGATCGCCATCGCGGACGTGACTCAGGGCGACGCATTTCACAAGGCGATTGAGGCGGCGAGCACTGCATTCGGCGCTGTCGATATCCTGGTCAACAACGCGGGACAGGCGGAAGGCGCGCCGCTGCACCGCACGGACGATGCGCTCTGGCGCCGCATGCTCGCAGTGAATCTCACCGGCACCTATTTCGGCATGCATGCGGTGCTGCCGTCGATGATCGAACGTGACTTCGGACGGATCGTGAACATCGCGAGCATCGCGGGGCTGATCGGCTATCCCTACGTGGCCGCGTATGCCGCCGCGAAGCACGGCGTGGTCGGCCTCACCCGCTCGGTGGCGCTGGAAGTCGCGACGCGCAACATCACGGTCAACGCGGTCTGCCCGGGCTACACCGAGACCGACATCGTCAAGAACGCCGTGGCCAACATTCAGCGCCAAGACGCAGCGCTCGGATGACGAAGCCCGCAAGGCACTGCTGGCGCAAATCCGCAGGGTCGTTTCGTGCAGCCGGAGGAAGTGGCCAACGCGGTGGCGTGGCTGTGTCTGCCGGGCGCCGAATCGATGACCGGTCAGAGCATCGCCGTCGCCGGCGGCGAAGGGTAGAGGAGAACGCAATGCCGCCCCCGTGGCTCCGCTGGCCGACTACAAGGCGCAGCATTTCCTCTGGCAGGTCGACGACCGCGTGGGCTCGATCCTGCTCAACAGGCCCGAGCGCAAGAATCCGCTCACGTTCGAGTCGTACGCGGAGCTGCGCGACCTGTTTCGCGCGCCTGGCGTACGACCGCGACGATCCGGGCGATCGTGATCAGCGGCGCGGGCGGCAACTTCTGCTCCGGCGGCGACGTGCACGAGATCATCGGGCCGCTCACCGCAATGAAGATGCCGCGAGCTGCTCGAGTTCACGCGCATGACGGGCGATCTGGTCAAGGCGATGCGCGCCTGCCCACAGCCGATCATCGCGGCGGTCGACGGTGTCTGCGCCGGCGCCGGCGCGATACTGGCGATGGCTTCCGATCTGCGCCTCGGCACGCCGCCGCGCGAACCGCATTCCTGTTTACTCGGGTCGGGCCTGGCCGGGTGTGACATGGGCGCATGCGCCATGCTGCCGCGGATCATCGGTCAGGGACGCGCTGCGGAACTGCTGTTCACCGGTCGCGCCATGACGGCCGACGAAGGCCTGCGCTGGGGATTCTTCAATCGAGCTCGTTCCTGCCGAACAACTCGCGGCGGAATCGTCCGCCCTGGCGCACAACCCTGGCCATCAGGGCCGTCGTTCGCGCACGGCATGACCAAGAACATGCTGAACCAGGAATGGAACATGAGCCTCGATCAGGCCCTGGAGTGCGAAGCCCAGGCGCAGGCGATCTGCATGCAGACGGAGGATTTCAGACGCGCCTATGACGCGTTCGTGGCGCGCGGCAAGCCCGAGTTCGTAGGGCAATGAGCATGCGCCCCACATTGTCACCGCGACCTGCGCTGGAGCTGCCGTTTTTCGGACCGGAGCATCGCGCGCTCGCGCGGCCGACGTCGAGGCAGTGGGCGCACAGCCAATTTCCGCGATGCGTTCGCACGACGAGTCGCGAGCCGCACGTCGATGCGCGTGCGCGCGCTCTGGTCCGCGCGCTGGGCACGGGCGGGTTCACGCGCTACTGCGTTCGTGCGGAGTACGGTGGCGCGTTGCCCGAGTTCGATTCGCGCGCCATCTGTCTGCATCCGCGAGACCCTCGGCGTATCACGACGGCCTCGCCGACTTTTCGTTGGCCATGCAGGGCCTCGGCAGCGGTGCGTTGTCTCTGCGGCCAGCCGGAGCTCGCGAGCCGGTACCTGCCGCGGGTGGCGAAAGGGGAGGCGATCGCGGCTTTCGCTCTTTCCGAGCCCGATGCCGGCTCCGACGTCGCGGCGATGCACATGTCCGCGCGGCGCGACGGCGAGCACTACGTGCTCGACGGCGCGAAGACCTGGATCTCGAACGGCGGCATTGCCGATTTCTACTGCGTGTTCGCGCGCACCGAAGCCGGGCAAGCGCCGCGCTGACGGCACGACCGGCTCGCAAGGCATCAGCGCATTCGTGGTCGAGCCGACTGACTCCGGTCTTCGCGCGTCGAATCGCGCATCGACGTGATCGCGCCGCATCCGCTGGCGACGCTGCGCATTCACGAACTGCCGCGTGCCGGCATCGCGGTTGATCGGCAGCGAGGGCGAGGGATTCAAGATCGCGATGCGCACGCTGGATGTATTTCGCACTTCGGTGGCTGCCGCGGCGCTCGGCTTCGCGCGACGCGCCCTGGATGAAGCGCGTCAGCCACGCCCTGCAGCGTCAGATGTTCGGCCGTCGCCTGGCGGATTTCCAGCTGACCCAGGCGGCACTGGCGGACATGGCGACGGGAGTCGACAGCTGCCGCGCTGCTCACCTATCGCGCTGCGTGGCTGCGCGACCGGGGTGAGCCTGTCACCAAGCGCGGCGGCCATGGCGAAGCTGACCGCCACCGAAAATGCCCAGTCCGTCATCGATCGAGGGCTGCAGATGCTGGGCGGCCTCGGCGTGGTGAGCGGCGGCATCATGGAGCGCCTGTACCGCGACATCCGCGCGTTGCGCATCTACGAAGGAGCGACCGAAGTGCAGAAGCTGATCATCGGCCGCGAGGTGCTGAAATGACTCATCAGGTGATTCAGCCGCCCGGCTGGCCGCGGCCCAAGGGTTACTCGAACGGCATGCTCGCGCGCGGCGCGACACTCTTCATCGCCGGTCAGTGCGGCTGGGACGCCAACCAGAAATTCGTCGCGCCTCGGCTCGCTCCGCAGGTGCGGCAGGCGCTGATCAACATCGTGAGCGTGCTTACCGCCGCAGGCGGACGGGTCGAGCACCTGACGCGGCTCACGTGGTACGTCACGAGTCGCGATGCCTACTACGCGGAGCTCGCCGAGATCGGCGCGGCCTATCGCGAGATCATCGGCAAGCACTTTCCGGTGATGGCCGTGATGCAGGTGATCGCTCTGATGGAAGCCGAGGCGCTGGTCGAGATCGAGGCGACCGCCGTCGTGCCTGACGCCTAGCATCAGGAGCGCTCGTGTCCATGTGGAGACCGCCGGAGCGCATCCGGTACGACGCAAGCCCGGGCCGATGGCCCACGGTGGCAGAAGTCGAGCGGTCGCGATTGTTCAGCCCCATCGCGGTGGGGCCACAGACTCTCCGCCAGAGAACCTGGGTTCCCGCAATGGTTCCGTGGCGAGCCACGGAAGACGGCTGTGCATCTCCCAATGTCATCGCATGGTACGAGCGCTTCGCGCGCGGCCGCCCTGGAGCGCTGGTTGTCGAAGCGACCGGCGTGCGAGACATTCCCAGCGGGCCGCTGCTGCGAATCGGCGACGACCGCTTCCTGCCCGGGCTGCGCGAGATCGTTGCCGCTGTGAAGCGCGCCAGCGGCGGCGAGACCAAACTGTTCATCCAGCTGATTGATTTCCTGTCGGTGCGACGCCGGCCTGACCCTAACCGCTACCTGAAAGAATTCCTGAGCATCACTGCGGCGCACAGGGAAGCCCTGAGTTTGCCGGACGTGCCGGACCCAGAAGTACGCGAACGGTTGGCAACCCTTACGCCTGAGAGGCTCGCCGAAGTCCTGTCGCCTCGAGAATACGAAGCGCTCACATTGGGCGCGCGTGAGCGCATCGTCGACATGGATCACGCGCATATCGAAAACTTGCCGAAAGTCCTGCCCACACTTTTCGCGGACGCAGCCCGGCGCGCGCAGCAGGCTGGATTCGACGGCGTCGAGCTGCACTACGCGCATGCGTATACGATGGCCTCGTTCCTGTCCGCGACGAACACCCGAAATGATGGTTACGGCGCCTCGCGTGAAGGTCGCGTCCGGCTACCTCTCGAAGTTCTCGCTGCGGTGCGCGCCGCAGTGAGCAAAGAGTTTGTCGTCGGCTGCCGTATGCTTTCGGAAGAATGCATTGCAGGCGGAACGGAAGTGGAGGAGACCGTGTGGTTCGCGCAGCAGCTGGCCGCTGCAGGTGTGGATTTCATCTCCGTCTCGCGCGGCGGAAAATTCGACGATGCGAAGCAGCCAAAGGTGGGCGAGGCGGTCTATCCCTACACGGGCCGCAGCGGGTACGAGTGCATGCCTTCGTATTTCTCCGACGCGAAGGGGCCCTTCGGGCGGAATCTTCCCGCGTCCTTGCGAATCCGCGCCGGCCTGCGCGAATCTGGGCTGGCGACGCCGCTCGTGACCGCGGGCGGGATCCACAACTTCGATCAGGCCGAAGCGGTGCTCGCCACCGGCGAAGCCGACATCGTCGGATTGGCGCGCCAGGCGCTCGCCGATCCCGACTGGTTTCGCAAAGTGAAACTCGGGCTCGGGCCGCAGGTGCGGCTGTGCCTCTACACGAACTATTGCGAGGCGCTCGATCAGCGTCATCGCGAAGTCACCTGCGAGCTCTGGGACCGCGAGCGGCTCGATGCGCCGGGTATCACGCGCTCCGCGGACGGCAAGCGCCGCCTGCTGCCCGAGGACTGGACGCCGACCTGACCTTCACCGCGCGACGAACCGAGTGTCCCCGTCTGGAATCGGGTGGTGACTTCCCGCAGACTTGCGCCTCACTCCCGGAGATCCGTCCCATGCGATTCAGCCGCTGCCTGGCGCTCTGCGCGTTCGCCACTTCCACCTGTTTCGCCCAGTCGAACGATCTCGCGACGATCAATCGCATCATCGACGAGGGCTTCAATCACAGCGAGTTACCGCAGACCGCCGAATTTCTCACCGACCGCATCGGCGGACGCATGACGAATTCGCCGCAGATGCGCGCGGCGGAGCAATGGACGCAGGAAAAATACCGCGCCTGGGGCCTGAAGAACGTGCACGCTGAAGGCTTCGATTTCGGCCGAGGCTGGTCGATCGAGAATTTCAGCGTGCGCATGGTCATGCCCCGCGTACTTCAGCTGCGCGCGATCCCGGTGGCCTGGACTCCGTCCACCAACGGAACGGTGAGCGCCGCCATCGTCGTTGCTCCCATGGAGCGCGAGCGCGACTTCGCGAAATGGCAAGGCAAGCTGCGGGGCAAGGTCGTGCTGGTCGACAAGCCACACGAAGGATCGGAGCCCGACAAGCCCGGCTTCGAGCGCTACTCGGACGAAGATCTCGACAAGCTGGATGAATACACCTTGCCCGCGCATTCCGAGGCGCAAATCGAAAAGAACCTGAAGGAGTCCGAGTTCGCCTCGAAGCGAGACGCGTTCCTGGCGGCCGAAGGAGCGCTCGCGTGGCTCTCGGAGTCCTACCGGGACGGTGGACTGGTGCATGGAGAAGGGTATGGCTTCCGGGTCGGCATGACGCCTGCCGTGCCAGGCTTCGACGTCGCAGCGGAGGACTACCGCAGGCTCGCGCGCCTGGCCAAGACGGACGCGGTGCCGACGGTCGAGCTCATGAGCGTGGTGCGCTACCACGATGAGGATCACAACGCATACAACATCATTGCCGAGATTCCAGGTCGCGATGCAAAGGCGGGGTACGTGATGGCCGGCGCGCATCTCGATAGCTGGGTGGGCGCGGATGGCGCTCAAGACAACGGAGCGGGGAGCGTCTCGGTTATGGAAGCGGCGCGGATTCTCGCGAAGCTCGGCGTGAAGCCGAAGCGCACCATCCGCTTCGCGCTGTGGTCGGCGGAAGAGCAGATCCTGGGAGGCTCCATGGCCTACGTGGAGCGGAACCTGGCGAGTCGTCCGCCCATCAGCGACCCTGAGAAGGCCAGGCTGGACCCGTACGAGACATTCGATCTTCGCTGGCCCATCACGCCACTGCCAGGGCATCAGGCGCTCGCGGCGTATTTCAACATCGACAACGGGTCGGGAAAGGTGCGGGGAATTTACACGGAAGGCAACGTTGCGGTAGTGCCGATCTTCCAGGAATGGCTCGAGCCGTTCGCGAGCATGGGCGCGAACCGTGTGGTATCGCAGCGCACCGGCGGCACGGATCACGTCTTCATGCAGCAGGTGGGCGTGCCGGGGTTCCAGTTCATCCAGGACCCCCTGGACTACGAGAGCCGCATCCATCACAGCAACCTCGATACTTACGATCACCTCAAGATCGACGATCTCAAGCAGGCTTCCGTGATCCTCGCCTCCTTCCTGTGGATGGCCGCCGAGCGTGACGAGCCGCTGCCGCGCGGCCCAGTGCCGAGAAAACCGTCCGACACCGACCCGTTCTCGTACGACACACCGGACGACGATGGCGGTGACGAAGAATGAGCGCTTTGCCCGTGCGGATGCTGTGCGCCTCCTTTGGTTTGCTCTCCAGTTGGGCGGCATCGTCGGCTCCGGCGTATCCCGAATCGCAGCGCGGCAGCCAGGTCGACACTTACTTCGGCACCCAGGTCGCTGACCCATATCGCTGGCTCGAGAAGCTCGACTCTCCTCAAACCGCGGCATGGGTCAAGGCGCAAAACCAGGTTTCCCGACCCATTCTCGAAGCATTGCCCTGGCGCCCGTGGGTGAAGCAGCGCCTCACCGCGTTGTGGAATTACGAGCGCTACGAGCCGCCGGTGAAAGACGGGCTGAATTATTTTTTTCTTCGCAACGACGGCAAGCAGAATCAAAGCGTTCTGTACGTGACCGATGACCTGAAATCCAACGGGCGAGTGCTTTTCGACCCCAATACGACTGCGAAGGATGCAACCATTTCGCTCTCGGAGTTCACTCCTAGCCCTGATGGCAGCATGCTGGCGTACGCGCTCTCCGACGGCGGCACGGACTGGCAGACCTGGAAATTCCGGCGAGTCAGCGACGGCAAGGATCTGGAAGACACGCTTCACCGGAGCAAATTCTGGGGCGTGTCGTGGGCGCGGGACAACTCCGGCGTCTATTACAGCCTCTACCCCGCGCGCGCGGATGGTAAAGGCGATGACGCCGGCCGTCCGGATGTCTACTTTCACAAGCTCGGCGAGCCGCAGCAGAGCGATCGGCTCATCTACAGGGTTACGGCCCATCCCACGCACGTGCCCCAGGGGCACGTGACCGAGGACGGGCGCTATCTCATTCTCACCATCATTGAGGGCGATCTCGCCAATGGAGTCGATGTTCTGCCTCTTGGTCAGCCTGGCGCCAAGGCGACGCGCCTGTTCGACAAGTGGGACGCTCTCTATACGTTCATCGGCTCCAAAGGTGATGAGCTCTACTTCTACACCACGAACGCCGCGCCGAACGGTCGCGTGATTGCCGTTGATCCAAATCACCCGGCGCAAGTGACATGGCGCGTCGTCGTTCCCGAATCCGGCATGGCCATGTCGAGCGCGAACTACGTGGGCGGACGCATCATCGCGTCCTACGTTCGCGATGCGCACACTGTCGCGAGGCTCTACGAGGCCGGCGGCAAGTTGGTGGGCGAAGTTCCGATTGCGGCGCTCGGCACCGTCGAAGGATTTGGCGGGGAAGGGCAGACCCAGGAGACCTTCTATTCCTACGAAGACTACACGACGCCGGGTGACGTTTACCGCTACGACCCGCGCAGCAATTCAACGACGCTATGGCGCAGCGCTCGTCTCGATGCGCCTGGCACGGGGTACGTGACGGAGCAGGTGTTCTACAAGAGCAAGGACGGCACGCGCGTGCCGATGTTCATCACGCACCGGCGCGATTTCAAGAAGGACGGCAACCAGCCCGTGCTGCTGTATGGATACGGAGGTTTCAACGCTTCCGCTACGCCAACGTTCCGCGCCCAGATGTTTGCGTGGCTCGAAATGGGCGGCGTGTTTGCCGAGGCGAACTTGCGTGGCGGCGGTGAGTACGGTGAGGCGTGGCACGTCGCGGGGATTCGCAGCAAGAAGCAGAACGTGTTCGACGACTTCATCGCCGCGGCAGAATTCCTGATTCGCGAGAACTACACCAACCCGAAGCGGCTAGCTATCCACGGGCGCAGCAACGGCGGGCTGCTCGTGGGCGCCGTTCTCGAACAGCGGCCGGACCTCTTCGCGGCGGCGTTGCCAACCGTGGGGGTGCTGGACATGTTGCGCTATCACACCGCGAGCGCGAACGCGCGCCAGTGGTCGTCGGACTACGGCCTCAGCGAGAACGAAGACGACTTCAAGGCTCAGTACGCCTATTCACCGCTTCATAATGCCAAGGCAGGCGTGTGCTACCCATCGACGCTGATCACTACTGCGGATCACGACGATCGCGTGGCGCCGTGGCACAGCTTCAAGTACGCCGCGGCGCTGCAGAAAGCGCAAGGCTGCGCCAATCTGATTCTGATTCGCGTCGAGACGCGCGCCGGTCACGGCTCGGGCAAGCCGGTCTGGATGCAGATCGAGGATTTCGCCGATCAGTGGGCGTTCATCGCCGATGCGCTGAAGATGCCGCTGCTGAAGTAGCGGTCAGGCGCTCTCGTTTGGAGCACCGCATTGGGAGAAGTTTTGGGGACCGGCCGTGAATCCGTCCCCGCCGCTCCCCAAAACATCTCCCAACGCGGTGCTCCCTCCACGCTCCGAGAAACCTACAGCGCTGAGTCGGGTCTCCTGCGACGAGCTCGACTCCTATTTCCGCATTCCGTCTTCATTTCGCATCGTGGAAGATAACTCCAGCCGTGAAGCGGCTGCCACTGCGTATGCGGCTGACCCCGTGCCGCATGTTGACGCGGTAGGTTCCGCGAGTGCCCTGGACCGGCCGATGATGGACGGCAAAGATCACCGCATCGCCCTGGCGCAGCGGCACGACTTCCGCTCGCGACTGCATTCGCGGCCGCTGCTCGGTCAGTACGAACTCCCCGCCCGTGAAGTCGATTTCCGGTTGCGACAGCAATATCGCGACTTGTAGCGGGAACACAAGCTCGCCGTAAAGATCCTGATGCAGGCAGTTGTAGTCGCCGGCTCCGTACTTCAGTAACAGCGGAGTAGGGCGAACCTGCCCCGCCGCGTGACAGCGCGTGAGAAATTCAGCATGCTCGGCGGGGTACGCGACGTTGATCCGCATCAGGGAATTCCATCGATTGGCAATCGGTGCCAGGAACGGATAGATCGCGGTGCGCAAACTCGCAACGGTTTCGGGCAGCGGATATGCAAAGTATCGATACTCACCGCGCCCGAACCCGTACTTCGCCATGACTACGCGGCTGCGAAACGGCGGATCGTCATCGTACAGCGCAGCAAGTGCCCGACATTCGTCTGCTGTCAGTAGCTGCTCGATGGTTGCGCAGCCCACCAGAGTCAGGTGCTCAGACAGAGTCTGCCAGTCGAGAGTGCCAAGACGCGAAGCATTCATGCGAGACGATGCGATGCAGCTGCCTTCGCAGTGCATCCGGCCAGGCTCCGCGAGCGCAACGTTCCAGACCCGGCCATTATGAAAATGCATCATGCTTACACATGTGAGAACTACCCTGTGTATCGATGACGAGCTACTGGAGCAGGCCCGCCAGCTGAGCGGGTTGAACGAAAAATCCGCAATCGTTCGCGCAGGCCTGAAGGCACTTATCTGCAGCGAAAGCGCACGCTTGACCGCGATGGGCGGAAGTCAGCCTGGGTCGAACGCGGTTCCGCGGCGAAGGACGTCGTCTCATGCGCCTGGCCGCCGTCGCTATTGAATTCAGATGGCGCTCGCAGCGACTGAGCCCGTTTCAGCCCGACGCCTCACGTTCCAGCAGGGCGCGTTTGCGCTCGATGCCCCATCGATAGCCGGACAGTGCGCCGTCGTTGCGAACGACGCGATGGCACGGAATCGCTACCGCGAGCGAATTTGAGGCGCAGGCCTGCGCGACTGCGCGCACAGCCTTGGGCGCGCGGATGCGCTTGGCGATGTCCGAGTAGCTGACGGTCGAGCCAGCTGGAATCTTACGCAAGGCTTGCCATACGCGCTGCTGAAATGCCGTGCCGCGAACGTCGAGCGGCAGGTCGAGCCCGACGCCTGGCGCCTCGATGAGTCCGACCACCTGTGCCACGAGCTTCTCGAACTTGCGGTCGCCGCCGATCAACTGCGCGCGCGCGAAGCGATCCTGAAGCTCGCGCACCAGGGCATCAGGGTCGTTGCCGAGAAGAATCGCGCACACGCCCTTGGCGCTGGTGGCGACCAGCACCGATCCCAGTGAGCATTCGCCGATTGCGAACCGTATCTGCGCATCCTTGCCGCCGGTGCGGAACGCCGTCGGCGTCATGCCGAGCACCTGATCCGAAGTCTCGTAGAAGCGGCTGTTCGAATTGAACCCGGCATCGAAGATCGCCTCGGTGACCGTGCGGCTGCGAGCGAGCTCCTTGCGCACACGACCTGAGCGATGCGCCGCCGCGAATTCCTTTGGCGTAAGGCCGGTGACGGCCTTGAATACACGATGGAAGTGGAAAACGCTCATTCCCGCCTGGTCTGCGAGCGATGCGAGGCTCGGAGTCTTCTCGGAGCGCTCGATCAGGCGGCAGATGCGGGCCACGGTCGCGGCATGCTGCTCGGCCAGCGCCGGCTGATCCGGCTTGCAGCGCTTGCACGGGCGAAAACCCGCTCGCTCGGCAGTTTCGCGCGTGGCGTGAAACGCGACGTTCACCCGCTTCGCCCGGCGTGAGGCGCATGACGGCCGGCAATAAACTCCCGTGGTTGCAACGGAGTAGTAGAACTTGCCGTCGGCCTTTGAATCGCGGCTCAGCACGGCAGTCCAGCGGGGGTCCCGCTCGGTGGCCGAGACGCGCGGTACTGCTTTCTTGGAGGAAGGGCTCATGGGGATGCTTTCCAGGTGGCTCATTGTGGCGCCATTAGAGCGCCCGCCGCCAATCCCAGCACTCCGGGTCTTGCTTTCGAATTCCTCAGCCGCGGTTGCGCCTGAACGCCGCTTCCCCCGTGGGAATGCCCTTTTTGATCCTCAGGCTCTCGGCCCATTCGTTCGCGAAATCCCGCTGCATGCTGCGGTTGATGGCGGCCGTAACGCACATCGTGATCAGCGCGCCCAGGCTCGCGAGCGCCATGTCCTTGTGTGCGTCCCAGACGTCTCCCTGCGTGCCCAGGTATGCCATGCCCAGCTCGCCGCCGAAGACCTCCGCCACCGCCCATTCCACCAGCTCGTAGAGCATTGATGTGGACATGGTCAGGTCCAGCGGGAGGAAATAGCCCCAGAAACCGCGGACATTGGCGATGCGCAGGAACAGCTCGCGGATCGGGTATGCCAGCAGGAGCCCGTAGCTGAAATGCACCACGCGGTCGAAATTATTGCGTTGCCAGTCGACCAGGCTATTGAAGTTGTGGCCCGTCAGCTTCTCGAACCACGCATCGTAGGGCACCTCGGCGTAGGTGTAGTGCGCGCCGATGGTGTGCAGGCACAGGAATATGAAAATCAGCGTGTAGGAAACGCGCGATAGCGGAAAGGGTCGGTACGTGGCCGCGAGAAAAACAACCGCGCCGAGCAGCAGGACGTTCTCGAGCAGCCAGTCGTGGCGGTCGAGCGGGGTGATGGCAAGCGCGACCCAGAGAATTGCCAGCGGCACGCACAGGCTGCCCACGTATTTCAGATGCGACACGGTGTTCCCCTGCGTGTTGCCGATGTCGAAGTCTAGCTGGTCAGCTCCGCGAGCGCCGTGCGCAGCTCGTGCAGTCGCGGCGGCTTGCTGAGCAAGCGGCTGGCCTGAGGCATGTCGCTGCTCTCCGCAAGCACGCGCTGGCCCCAGCCAGTCAACAGAATGACGGGCGTTTCGGGCATGGAGCGACGAATGCTCTGGATGACCTGCCGCCCGTCCATGTACGGCATGCCGAGATCCGTGATCACCACGTCGAACGCAGAGCGCTTGCGCACGGCCTCCTGGAACGCATCGATGCCGGCCTGGCCCCCGTCGGCTCCGGTAATTCGGTGGCCTTCCTCTTCGAGCGTGTTCCGCAGCGACTCGATCAACACGGGGTCGTCATCGATGATGAGAATACTCAGGCTGCGTGTCAGCGCCTTCGCTGCGGCGGACTGGGCTTGCGCCGGAGAGGCGCGCACTGGAAACAGCAGGCGCAGCGTCGTACCGGCGCCGGGCTGGCTTTCCACTTCCAGCCTGGCGCCATGCCGTTGCGCCATTCCGTAGACCATCGCGAGACCAAGACCGGTGCCTCGCTCGCCCTTGGTCGTGAAGAAAGGCTCCAGGCAACGGCGGCGGATTTCTTCTTCCATACCTACGCCGTCGTCGCGAACATCGAGACGCACGAACGCGGCCGGCGTTCCGTCCAGCGCGGGCGCATCCACTCTTTCGGTACGCACCTCGATCGCGCCGCCCTCGGGCATGGCATCCACGGCGTTGAAGATGAGGTTGGTCAGGGCGTCGCGGATCTCGTTCTCGGCGCCGCTGATCTCGGGCAGGCCGGAGGCCAGCGCCGATTTCAGCTCGATCATGATGCCGCGCCTTTGCGGCAGATCGCTCCAGCGCGCTCGCGTCAGGCCGACCACCTGCTCGACGAGCGGGTTCAATTGCACGGCGGTGAGCTTCAGCTCCTGCTCGCGCGGCCGGTAGAACTCACGCATGCGCGCGACGGTCTGTGCCACATCGTCGATCGCGCGCTGTATCGTTACCAGGTGATCGCGCGCGCGCGCGCTCAGGTTCGGTTCGCGCTCCAGCAGCGACTCGGTATAGAGCGCGATCGGGGAAATCGCATTGTTGATGTCGTGCGCGATGCCGCTCGCCATCTGGCCGAGCGCGCGCAGGCGTTCCTGCTGAATGACCGCCTGCTGCACCTGGCGCAGCGCCTCGTTGCTGCGTTCGAGCTCTTGCGTACGCAGGCGCACGCGGTCTTCCAGCTCGTGCGTCAGGTGCTGCAGCTCGTCGTTCGTCTGGCGCAGGGCTTCCTGGGTCGAAGTCAACTCGCGGTTGCGGTGGATCGCGGCGTCGTAGGTCGACAGCAGCAGGTTGAGGATCTGCAGGCGGTCCGCCGTGATGAAATGCCGCTGGCCGTTGAAGAATATCTCCAGCCCCATGCCGGGCTGCTCGCTCTGGCGCATCCGCGTGTTGACCAGCACGAACTGCACGCGGCCGAGCAGGTAATCGCGCATCGTAAGGCTTGAGGATGAAATTGTCCGCGCGGCATTCGAGCCCGCGGATCACGTCTTGCGGGTCGGACAGCGTCGTGACCAGGATCACCGGCACGTCGCTCAGCTGCGGATCGCCCTTGATGCGCTGCAGAGCTCGTAGCCGGTCATCTCCGGCATGACCACGTCGCTGATGACGAGCGCCGGCTTGCGCCGAGCGCCGCTTCGAGCGCCAGCCGCCCGTTCGCCGCGGCGATCACGCGATAGCCCTGCTGTTCGAGGATGTGCTGCAGCCGCTGCGCCTGCGTGGCGCTGTCTTCCGCGATCAGGATGTCGACGTGCCTCCGGTGCTCACGGTGATTGCCCATGGTTCGCTACCTCCTGAATCCGCAGTCCTGCGTTTGACTTGAGCGATGAGCGCGCCGGCGATCCTGTCGGCCGGCAGCACGTGCGTGGCCGCACCGAGCGCGATCGCCTCGCCCGGCATGCCGTGCACGACGGAGCTCTCGCGATCCTGCGCGATCGTGCAGGCGCCGCGATCCCTCATCTGCTTCAGCTCGACCGCTCCGTCCTTGCCCATGCCCGTGAGCAGGACTCCGATGGCATTCGCACCGCAGCTCTCGGCCAGCGAGCGAAACAGGTATGAGACGGCCGGGCGCAGTCCGCTCTCGGCCCATCATGCGCCAGCAGCATGCGCCCGCCCGCGCCTGACGCCCATGTGAAAATCATCGGGCGCGATGTAGGCATGGCCTGGCAGGGCGAGCGTGCCGTGCGCGGCCACGCGGACCTGCAGGCTGGTCGTCTGATTCAGCCACTCGACGAGCCCTGGCAGAAATCCGCGCGCGATGTGCTGCACGATGAGGATCGGCACTGGAAAATCCTTCGGCAGCCCGCCGAGGAGGGTCTGCAGCACGGGCGGCCCGCCGGTCGAGGCGCCGATGCCGACGAACCGCACGGCACCCGGATCCAGGATCGAGGATGCCGCAGATCCGGTGACAGGCACCGGATTTGCGCGCTGGCGCGGCCAGCGTCGGACGACTTTGACTTCGGACATCAGGCGCACCGTCTGCACGAGATTTGCCCGAGCGGCTCGCGAAGTCGGCGCGCTCGGTGGAAACGGGCTTTTCGACGCACGCCACGGCGCCGGCCTCCATGGATCGGAAGGCGATCGCCAGCTCCTGCGGATCGGCCGTGGCCGTGCAGATGACGATCGGCAGCGGTTGCGTCTCCATGATCCGGCGCGTCGCCTCGAAGCCGTCGAGTCGCGGCATGTGGATGTCCATGACGATCGACATCCGGGCGGTCGCCGCCCGATGCGAGGAAGTCGAGCGCCGCCTGGCCGTCGTTCACGGTGCCGATCACTTCGAGGTCCGGCTCGGCGTCGAGCAGGTGCACCACCAGCGCGCGCGTGACGGGCGAGTCATCGACCACCAGCACTTTGATTTTTTGTCCGGTCTGCATGCGGCACTCAGACGAGGCGTCGCAGTGCTTCGAGCAGGTTGCTCTGGTCGAGGTCGCTCTTGACCAGATAGGCGTTGGCGCCCGACGTCGATGCCGCGTTCGCGATCTTCGCGTGATTCGAGCGCCGTCACCAGGATCACTGGCAGTCTCGGCGAGTGAGCGGTCAGCGCGGATCCGGGCGGTGAGGTCGAAGCCATTCAGGCGCGGCATTTCCACGTCGGAGACGACAACGTCGAATCGCTCGGCTCGCAGCGATGTGAAGCCGTCCATTCCGTCCACCGCTGTCTTCACGCGGTAGCCGGCGGATTCCAGGATTCCCTTGAGCAGCATGCGCGAGGTGATGGAATCTTCCACCACCAGCACGGATTTCGCGGGAGCCTGTACCGCCTTCGCGCGGCGGCAGCGCTGCGGATCGGCGCACCGGCATTTTTCGCGGACTTGAGCAGGTCTGTGACATTGAGGATGGGCGCGACCTCCCCGGAGCCCAGCACCGTCGCCCCGGCGATATTGCGCACCCGCGACAGCGGCTTCTCGAACCGCTTAACCAGGACTTCGCGCTCGTCGAGAATCGCATCCACGGCGAAGGCAAGGCGTTGCTCGCCCGCGCCGAGAATCAGCGCCGGCAGTGCCTCGTCGGGAGCCACTGCGCGAGGCGGCAGGGGGCAGCTTCGAGCACGTCTGCGAGACTGACGAGTGCCACGGCGCGTCCATTGACGACCAGGGTCTCGCGATCCTCCACCGTCTGGATGTCGTCCGACTTGAAGCGCATCACGCGCTCGACCTGCGCGGTCGGCACGACGAACAAACGCCGTGCGCGCCTCGATGAGCACGCCGCGGAACGTGGCCAGGGTGAGCGGCAGCACCATGCGGATGGAAGTCCCGCGTGCCGGGCTGGCTCTCGAGGCTGACGCGGCCGCCGAGCTTTTCGGCCTTCTCGCGCACGATGGCCAGGCCGAGCCCGCGACCCGACACCTCGGTGATCATCGGGCTGGTGGACAGATCGGTCTCGAAGACGAGCGCCAGCGCCGTCCGTTTCAGCCATTCGGTCGGCGGCCTCCGCGGTGATGATGCCCGCGCTTGATCGCGGCCGCCTTCACTTTGGCGACGTCGATGCCCGCGCCGTCGTCGCTGACGCGCAGCTCCACCTTGTTGCCGTTCACGGGCGAGACGGTGAGCATGATGGTGGCGCGCGGCGGCTTGCCGGCCCGGCGCCTTTGCTCGGGCGTCTCGATGCCGTGATCGATCGAGTTGCGCAGCAGGTGGATGAGCGGATCCTTCATCTCTTCCAGGATGCGCTTGTCGATCTTGACTTCCTCGCCGCGGATCGACCAGCTCCGCTTCCTTGCCCTGGTTTCGCGACAGGTCGCGCACCACCCGCGGTAGCAGCGTGCCGAGCGTCGCGAGCGGCAGCACCAGCAGCTTCTTGGAGTTCTCGAGCAGGTCGTCCACCAGCTTGCCGACCACCGCGCGATCCTGCTCAGCGGTTCGTCGTAGCGCAGTGATCTTGCTTTCCAGCGCACGAACGTAATCGTGATTCCAGTCGAAGAATTCGGCGAGCCCGCCGAGATCGGGGACCGTCTGCCGCAACGCACGCGCCTGGGGCTGCACGCGCGCCCACTCCTTGCGCCACTGCTCGAACTGCCCTGCGAGCGTGCCCAGATCGGCGGCACGCTGGCTCGCGGCGAGCTTCGCCGTCAGCATTTCTTCGGCTTCCCGCAGTCGCCTGTCCAGCGTGCTCACCGCAATGCGCACCGTTTCAGTTTCCCCTGATGCAACGGCCGCCGGTGCAACTGGCGGTGGCGGGCTCGGCGCAGGTTGAGCAGCGTGCGCAGGTGCGGCGGCGGAGGGCGATGAGCATGGGCTTCGCCTCCGGCATCGCGATCGCCTGCGACATACGGTCCAGCGCGCTGTGCGCCGTGTCGAGCGCGCCGGCGGTTGGGAGCCGTTTCCCGCGCTTCCAGGAAGCGAACAGGCTCTCCAGCGACTGGCAGAGCCGCTCGATCTCGCTGAAGTTCACGGCGCGCGCCGCACCTTTGAGGCTGTGCGCGGCGCGGAAGATGGTCTCGATGATGGACTTCTGCGCTGCCGCTTCCGAAACTTTCTCGAGCTCGAGCAGGCCCGTGCCGATCGCCTGCAAATGCTCGGCGGCCTCGACCTTGAAGGTCGCCCGCAGGCTCTGGAGAAATTCTTCTTCCTTGGAGGTCATGCGTGCGCTGCGGCGTCCTAGACCTGCGTAGCGCTCGACCATCTGCTTGAGCCGGTGCCCGAGGTCGCTCAGATTGCGGGCCGCAGATCTCGAGCTGCTTGGCGCTGGCCACGTTCTGGGTGCTCGCCTGCTTGATGTTCTCCATCGCCACGGCCACCTGGTCCATGCCGACGAGCTGCTGCTGGCTCGACGCGGCGATCTGCGTCGCCGCCTGCGCGGCCTCCGACACGCTGCCCGCCAGCGCCTGGATCGAATCGCCCGCGAGCTCGGTCTGCCGGCTGCCCGCTTCGACCGCCTTGCTGCCCTGCTCGGTCGCCATGACCGCCGCGGTGGTCGCCTTCTGGATGTCGCCGAGAATGGTGCGCACCCGCTCGGTGGCCTGGCGGGATTGCTCCGCCAGGCTCTTCACCTCCTGCGCCACGACGCCGAATCCCTTGCCCTGCTCGCCGGCCTTGGCCGCTTCGATCGCCGCGTTGACGGCCAGCAGGTTCGACTGCGCGGCGAGATCTTCGACCGTGGCGATGATCTGCCCGATCGTCTGGCTCTGCTCGCTCAGCCGCATCATGCTTTCGGCGATCGCATCCATCTGCTGGCGGATGCGGTCCATGCCGTTGGCCATGTCGTCGATGGACTTGCGGCCCGTCTGCGAGATCTGCGCCGCCTTCTGCGCGTTGTCGGAGACCGCCTTGGCTTTCTGGCTGGCCATCTGCGCGGTCTGGCGGATTTCCTCGACCGTGGTCGTCGTCTCGCTGACCGCGGCCGCCGATTCGCTGGCGCTCGCGGCGAGCTGCGCGGTGGAGGCGACGATCTCGCTCGCGGCGGAGCCCAGCACCGCCGCGCCTTCGACCATTCCGCCGATCTGCTGACGCAGATTCTCCGACATGCGCGCGAACGCGTTGCCGAGCACGTCGTCGGGCGACTGCGGCTTGACGGTGGAGCGCAGATCGCCGGCGGCGATCTGCTCGGCAGCACCCGCCATGCCGCGCAGCGATTGCGTCATGCGCGCAAATGCGCGCTCGAGCACGCCGACTTCGTCGCTACGTGCGGTGTCGGGTACCGCGACGTTGAGATCACCGACGATGATGCGCTCGGCGACTGTCGTCAGCTCGCGCAGCGGTCCGGCAATGTTGCGCGTGATCAGCAATCCCGCAAGCCCAGCGATGAGCAGGGCCGCGAGCGTGCCGTAGATCAATGTCGCCTTGGCATTGCGGGTCCCCTGGTCCGCTTCCCTGATGCGCTTCTGCAGCAGATCGTTTTCCTCCCGCGCCATGGCGCTCAGCAGCTTGTCGATGTTATCGCTGAGTCCTTTACCCTTGCCGGTCTTCACGATCTCGACCGCCGCTTCCGGGCCGCGCGTCTGATAAGTCTCGATGGTCTCGATGGAAACGGCCAGGCGGCTGCGGACCAGCGGGTCGAGGGTGTCGAATCGCTCCTGCTGACGCGGGTTGTCCTTGGTCAGGTCGCGCGCCTTGCGCTGGCTGGCCTCGATCGCGCCTTCGGCGTTGCGAAAGCGGTCGAGGTAGTCGCCATCGCCGGTCAGCACGTAGCTTCGTTGACCGACCTCGGCCTCGCGAAGCATGCCGGAGAGCTGCGACAGCTCGCCGAGCACCTCGTAGGTGTGCTGGCGCCATTGCGAAGCCGCGATCAGCTGGTTGGTGCTGCCGTACGAGACCACGCCGACGATCACGAAGATCGCGAGCGCAATGCCGAATCCCACTGCAATCTTGGTTCCCACATTCCACTTCATGATCGCGATCTCCGCTTGGGTTCCGATTTCAACTGTCGACATCCTCGTGCACGACGATCTTCGGGTCCGCGAGGATGCGCTCGAGATCGAGCACCACCAGGCGCTCGTCGGTGACGCCTTTCAGATAATCCGCCCGGATGCCGGTGAGCGTCGGCAACGAGGGCTGCAGGCTTGCGGCGGGCACGCTGCGCACGCCGACCACCACGTCGGCAAGAAGGCCGAGCTCGAGATCGTTGCCGCGCACCCTGATGATCCGGTGCAGGTCGGTGAGCCCCTGTTCGGGCAGGTCGAAGAATTTCTTCAGGTCGAGCACCGGCAGGATGCGGCTGCGCACATTGACGATGCCCAGCAGGAAAGCAGGTGTTCCAGGCAGGGGCGTGAGCTCGCGCAGCGGATGCACTTCCTGCACGTGGCGCGACTCGAGCGCATAGCGCTCTCGTGCCAGCCGGAACTCCAGGAGCTCGAGCATGGTGTCGGCGGCGGGAAGGCGCAGCGGCACGCGCGCCAGGGCTCTGGCGCGCTCGCGCAGGATGCGCTGGGCATCCGCCTTCATCTCTTTATTCACGAGGCCGGCGCCAGTGCCATCAAGGCTGTGATGATTTCCTCGAGGCGGCCGGCAGTGACGCCTTCGGACTCCGGCAGGATCTCCTCGGGCGTGCACTCGCCCAGCACGCGCAACGCATTGCCAAACTGACGTGTTGCCTCGACTTCGTTGCCTTCGTTGCGGCAGAGATTTCCCAGCGCGAAATACGCCAGCGCCATGAACGGATCAAGATAAATCGCGCGCTGCAACGATTTTCGCGCCGCGGCGCCGTCGCCCAGCTCCTGCGAGATCACGGCGTGAAGGTAATGCGCGGACGCGTTGACTTTATCGGCGGCGATCCACAGCTCGCTGTAGCGACGCGCTTCGTTCAGGCGGCCTGCATTGGCCAGCTCGCGCGCCATCGCTTCAGGGTTTCTGACGAGCGCAGTGGGCGGAACCACGTGCTCGGGAGGCACTGAAATCGTGGGGATTGAGACCTTGGTCACCGGCGGCGGCTCGGGCGGCGCCGAGGTCACCAAGCTCAAGGCGGGTCGGCTCTCGCCCTCGGGACGCAACTTGCGGTACAGGATCACCTCAGGAAAGTTCTCGGTCGCGAAGCTCGAAAACAGCGCCTGAGAGCATTCGCTCGGGCTGACGGCAAGCCAGCCGTGATCCGCGAGCGAATGGTACAGCTTTTCCACCAGGCTGCGCGCCTGTGCGGGCGTGAAATATATGAGCACGTTGCGACACAGGATCACGTCCATTGCATGGGTGTCGGTCTCGAGTGACGGAAAGTTGTCCTGAACCAGGTTCATTTGCATGAACTTCACGCCGTTCCTGATTTCGGGCAGCACCGTGTAGCGCCCATCAGGCGTGCGCGTGAAATACCGCTCGCGGAAGCCCGGCGCAGCCTCGCGGAACGACCATTCGCCGTAGGTGGCCGCAACGGCCTTCTCCAGGAATCGCTGGTTGATGTCCGTGGCCAGGATGGTGATCCGCCAGTCGCGCCAGTCAGGCAGCAGCTGTTGCACGAGCATCGCCAGTGAATAAGGCTCTTCGCCCGTGGCGCAGGCCGCGCTCCACAGGCGCAGGCGCTGGTCACGCCCGCGGCGGCGGTCGATCAGCTCGGGCAGGACTTTGGTGGCCAGAACATCGAGCGTCTTGCGCTCGCGGAAAAAATAGGTCTCGCCGATGGTCAGGTGGCTCGCCAATGTGTGCATTTGCGCGCGGGTGAGGGGTGCGGAGAGAAGCCAGTCCACGCATGCGGCGGAGGTGTCGAAACCGAACTCTGCGGCGGCATGTGTCAGTCCGCGCTGCAGGTCGATGCGTCGTTCGGGGGGAAGTGCAGGCCGGTGTTCCGCGCAATGAGCTCACTGAGGCGGGGCCAAAGCGCTTCTGGCACCGCATCAGGTTGCATGCGGTGCGTCCTTCAGTGCCTCATCCAGCGCGCGCGACTCATCTGCCGACAGGAATCGCTCGAGGTCGTGGATCAGCACCATGCCGTCCTCCAGCTTGATCACGCCCTCGATCTGGTCGAGGTTGGCGGCGATCCGGCCAGCGGGGACGACTGCCGCCGAATGCTCGATGAGGCCATGCGTCTCATTCACTACGATCGCCACGGCGCGCTCGCTCGTCCTGCCAATCAGGAACTGGTCTGCGGGGTCGAGTGGCCGCGAGGGCAGGCCGAACCGCTGCCTGATATCGAATACGGGAAGCACGCGGCCAGCCAGGTCGATGACGCCCAAAACCAGGGCAGGGGCACGAGGCAGTGGCGTGATCTCGGCAGCACGGACGATGCGCTCGACGGAGGCAAGCGGGAGTGCGTACCGTCCTGCATCCAGCGCGAAGACGACCCATTGGCCACCTTCGCTGGTAGCGGGGCGCCGCGTGCTCTCCGAATGGGTGCGGTATGCGTGTCCTTTCACATCCGGCGCATTATGGCGACGACCGCGGGGTGCTGGCAATGTATGGTCGGCTCCATTAGTGAGGTATGCGTTGCACATGCCGGGATCGGACATCGAATTCATGCGGGAAGCCTTGAAGAAGGCCGTGCTCGCGGAGCAGCGGGGCGAAGTTCCGGTTGGCGCGATTCTCGTGAAAGACGGGCGGATCATCGCCGAAGGTGCCAACCAGCCCATCGCGGCGAGCGACCCGACCGCGCATGCGGAAATCGAGGTGCTGCGGGCGGCGGGAAAGGAGTTACGCAGCTACCGGCTCACCGAGACCACGCTGTACGTGACGCTGGAGCCTTGCATCATGTGCGCGTCTGCAATCGTGCATGCGCGGGTCAAGCGCCTCGTTTTCGGTGCATGGGATCCGCGCGCGGGCGGTGCTGGCAGCATCACGAACGTCTTCACGCTGCCCGGCATGAATCACCGCGTCGATGTCTTCGGCGGCGTGCTCATGGACGAGTGCGGGGCCCTACTTAGAGGCTTCTTCGAGGCGCGTCGCGATAGAAGCTAACGCGCCGGGTGGTGCTTCGATTCCTTCACCGGGTTGCCACTCCAGCAAGCGCAGATAGCGCTGCACCCGGTCCACGAACTGCACGGGCTCCCAGCCGCGCGCATATCCCCGTTTGGCGTGCTGATACCAGCGTTCCTGCGCGAGCAGAGGCAGATACTCGCGGACATCCGTCCACGAATCAGGGTTCTTGCCTTTCGCCTGGGCCAGGATGCGCGCGTCCTCGAGATGCCCGAAGCCGACGTTGTACGCAGCAACCGTGAGCCAGGTGCGATCGGGCTCCTCTACGCGTTCGGGGATTTTTTCGCGCACTTCGGCGAGGTATTTGGCGCCGGCGAAAATGCTTTGGCGGGGGCTGTTGCGATCGGTTACGCCCATTGCGGCTGCGGTGTCCGAGGTGAGCATCATCACCCCCATCGCACCATCTCCTGAGGCGGCCGCGGGATTCCACTTGGATTCCTGGTAGCCGATTGCGGCGAGCAGACGCCAGTCCACCTGGTGCTGCGTCGCGGCTTCCTCGAACCATGCCTTATATAATCGCAGTCGCACGCGGACGTGATCCTGGAAGTTCAGGGACTCCAGGAACTCGAAACGGCGCGCATCGCCCGAGGTGCGCTTGGCGAGCAGCTCGAGATCGCCGGACTTCTGCATGAACTTGAAGTACCGATTGATTTCCTTGAGCAGGTCGCGGGCGTTGCGGCGCACGAGCCAATTCGTCGGCCGCTTCTGCGGCAGCTCGAATCCGACGAGCACTTCGGGGTACAGATGCCTTGCAAATGAGTATTCGCGCGCATCGACTACTGCGTAGTCGGCCTGTCCCGAGCTCACATCTTCCATGGGGTCTGCCGAGCGCGGCGCCGTGGCCAGCCACTCGATGGTTGGCGCGACCGTGTCCTTGAGTTTCTCGAGCATGTGCTCCTGGGTACTGCCGGCGCGGACCGCGAGCTTTGCGGACTCGAGCTGCAATGTGCTGCGCGGTCGCTTGCCGTCCCGGCGATACACCACGACCTGCGGCACCTCGCCATAGGCGTCTGAAGGCTCGCCAATGCGCTTCCACGACTCGTCGGCTGTCAGGCCGGCGGCGGCAATATCCGCGTTGCCCTGCTTCAGCTCCGCCTTGATTGCTTCGACATCGGCGACGGGGTTCATGACGAGGGCGACGCCCAGCTTTTCGGCGAAGGCGCTCGCGAGTTCGAGCTCCAGGCCTTCGGGGCCGTGAGCACCGAAATAATAGGCAGTGGGCGTGTTCAGCGTGACGACGCGAAGCTCGCCGCGCGCGCGGATTTCATCGAGGGCGCTAGGCTTCGGGGTGCAGGCACAGACAAGAAGGAGCAGGGCGCAAGGAGACAGGAGGGCTGACGGCGCATGCCGGGTTGGGCGCATCTCCTGAACCTCACATCGGGGGGAAGCTTCCGCTAGAATAGCAGCCCCTCCGAGGAGAGGTACCGAAGCGGTCACAACGGCGCGCACTCGAAATGCGATGGGGGTTAACACCCCACGTGGGTTCGAATCCCACCCTCTCCGCCACCTATTTTGCTTTGGATTCAAAGCCGTAGCTCTTCCTAAGTTTGGCTACTGCCAGACTGCTGCCAAAGTCTGGGGATTTTGGGGGACACAATTCTCTTGACGCGTGACTGATCCACTACGCTCGTGCGCGCGCTCAACTACTTCGCTTGTCGAATCATCTCGACATCAGATTCAGTGGCTCGCTTGAGCAAATGAGAGTGCGAAGGTTGGACGCAGGAACTCGCCGTCCTCATCTGAAGAGTCATGGATCACGCCACGCACCATACTGGCGGAGGCCTCAGGGAACTATGATGCTCTCATTACCCCCAAGGCCTACACCCGTCAAAGCCTTGTGCCATGCAGCAATAGATGCGATTCCAGGTTCTCAGTGCTGCGCGGCAAGATGAGGGTCGTCTGCAAACTCGATAAAATCCTACTCACACAGGCGCTGCGCCAGAAAAATCTACCCGACGGATCGGGCGCTGCCTTAAGAGAAGGGATCTCAGGCATGACGCCGTTCGACAAGGTGTTCTCGGAGCTCGCTCGCAGGGAGGTGGGGGTGATCTATGCGCATGAGGATCCGAGGCTTCCCGACGGCACTTACGTCTTCCGCGAGTTCTTCTGCGGCGCGCCCACCTGCGAATGCAACAGCATCGGCCTGCGCGTCGAATGGCTGGAGAGCAGCGAATGTCTGGCGCATCTGGTTTACAAGGTCGAGCGACGATCGTTCCGCCAAAAAGCCATGAGGCGGGTATTCCTCGATCCAGCGCAACCACAAGGTCCCCTAGCAGACACGCTTCGCGTGTTGTTCGAGCGAATGCTCGACTGGGACCCCGAATACGCCACCCAGCTCGCGAGCCACCACGCTCTTTGGCGCCACGTTGCGGAAGAGCCCTTGCATCCCATGCACGAGAGATTACGAGAGGCCGTGCGCGAGGGCTCCGCAGGGAGCAGCGCACGGCCCTGTTGCGGAGTGCAATGAAAGACGGTTCGTGATCCATCCGGTCGATACAAGGAGGAGACATGGACGTCGAAGTGACGATTCGCTTTCGGTAGGTAGTCAGAGCACTGCGGATAGCTTGCCTGCTCGTGCTGGCACCCCGGCCGTGGGCTAGAACCCAAAGGTATTACCTGCTCCATTTATCGTAACATGTTACGATAAATATCATGAAAAGGCCGACCCTAAAACGTGGCCGTCCCCGTACTGGGAAGGCCCTGACAGCCGCGCAGCGCATGAAACGCATGCGGGAGCGCCGCAAGGCCGATGGATTGCAGCCCGTGGTCACGTGGGTACCACAGACCACTGCATTCCGGGGCTACTCGGGGCATCGACTGCTCGAGGCCCGCAGTCTCGCCATGCATACCGTTATCGCGCAAAAGATCGACCGCGAACCACGCCTCTTGAATGTGGCGCGTATCAATCTGAAGCGATGGCGCGCGCGATGGCAGGACGAGGTTCCGGCTTGGTACGAGGAATGGCAGCAGATCCTCGCCTATTCCTGGGATGCGATTGCCGCTCTCATGACGGAGCCCAGTGAAAGAGGCGCCCGGCTCAGGCAATCCTCGCCTTTTGCCGGGACTCTCACCGAAGTCGAGCGGCGGCGGATCTATGACGCGTTCCGAGCTTGAGCATCTGATCCGGGCGTCGGGTGACATCTCCAAGGACTCGGAGATCGTCATCGTCGGTAGCCAGTCCATTTTGGGGCAATTCCCGGATGCTCCTATCTCCTTGCGCATGTCTGCTGGAGCGGACGTGTTTCCCCTCCATCATCCTGAGCGGGCGGACCTCATCGACGGTAACATCGGCGAAGGTTCCTCGTTCCATGAACTCCACGGCTACTACGCCCAGGGCGTCGGCGAGCGGACCGCTGTCTTGCCGAAAGGCTGGCAGCAACGCGTGATTCCCATCCGTAATCCAAATACCAGCGGCGTCACGGGACTGTGCCTGGAGGTGCACGACCTCGCTATTTCCAAGCACGTGACCGGAAGTGAGAAGGATCTCGCCTTTACCCGTGAACTGGCCTACCAGGGCATGACCGAACGGAAGACTTTGTTGGCTCGGCTCGCCCTGACTGCGATTGAGGGTCCCCTGCGCAAATTGATCACCGAGCGGATTCGAAGAGATGCGAGGGGTTGAATAGCCTTATGGCCCGCAGACGAAAAATAAGCGATCCCGTCCATGCCGATGTTCTCGTACAGAGCCGACGTCACTGCTGCGTCTGCTTTGGTGGTGATCAAGACGAGTCGATAAAGTCCGCGGCCTCATCTCGCTCGGCCGGGGACTGGATCCCCTCAATTGCCGCGCTAGCGCGCAATGTGTTAACGTCACCATCTGGCGTCCCGCGATGCCCCACGGATGAGGTCTCCATCCATCATCCTGGAGGGCGCAATGCCGGTGCAGCGAAATCTCAAGCGGCGGATCATCAAGAAGTACCCCAACCGCCGTCTCTACGATCCCGCCCAGTGCCGCTACATCACCCTCGCCGACATCCGCAAGCTGATCCAGAAGCGCGTGATGCTCAAGGTCATCGACCACGAGAGCAATCAAGACGTGACCCGCGTGGTGCTCTTGCAGGTGCTCGTCGAGCAGGAGCTCGCCGGCAGGCCGCTGATCACCCGAGCCGTCCTCGAACGCACCATCCGCCCCCGCTGAGTCGTCGAAGAAGGACCGGTCAGCGCGTGACCATGCCCTGCATCTGCACGACTTCGAAGTCGCTGACCTTCACGCGCTTGAGCGTATTGATGACGCTGTCGTCCCAGCGCGAATCGGCCGTGCCGGTGAAGTAGAAGTCGCTGCCGTTGTCGGCGAGGATCATGCCGTACTCCTTCATCGCACGCAGGATCACCTGCGCCTGCGCGGGATAGCCTGATATATCGACACCTGCCTTCAGTCGCACGCGCATGCCCATCGGCGGCAGATTGCTGTCCGTCGCACTGCTCGCATAGTGAGTCGCGGGCGGAATGTACGCATGCCGCGTGCGAGCCACCGTGAAGCGCAGCGCGTGGTCGATGCGGCCCTTCTCGTACACTTCGTCATAACGAACGAGGCCGGCGAAGATCGGCAGGCCTGCGGCGTCTGCTGACGTCCAGCCCGCGGGGCGCTGCGTGCCATTGATCATGTCGAAGATCGCGCCGGAACCGGCGGACCAGCCACTGCCCGTCCTGCGCGCCGCGAAGAGTTCGTATAGCGAGAACTCATCACGCGTGATCATGATTATGTGGCCGTCGCCGCTCGCCTCGATCGGTGGATTCGCAGGGATTGGATACGGGCCAGGATCGCTCTCATCGTCGTAGTCGAAGTTGACCCACGAGCGCGCCTGCGTGTCCGGCACGACAACGTAGGGAATGCCGAACGGCCCACCGTTGTAGTTCGCCCCGAAATCCGGGTGAATGGTCTTCGTGAGACCTATGCGGCTGAGGATCGCGGCGGAGCTCGCATCCACCGGCGCATCAGTGACCTTCTGGTTCCACTCATCGGTTGCGGGGAATACACGCTTGCCGTGCAGGCTCGCGTTCAGGCCGAGGTCGGGACGCGTCGTGCCGCCAACCGGCGGCTGCGTCGAAGCCGGATTCACGGCGACCGAGAATTGCGGCAGCCAGACGCGCTTTCGACCGTCAGACACGGAAATCAGGATCTCTTCGTACGAGCCCACCTGTGCTGTGGTCGGCGTGCCGGACAGCCGGCCAGTAGTGCGATTGAACTTGGCCCACGCGGGCTGGCTCGAGATGCCGAAGCGCAGCGCATCGCCATCCACGTCCCGCGCAGTGGGCGTAAAGGCGTAAGCGGATCCGGCGGTGACGGCTGTTGAAGGCGTGCCGCTGATCGTGGGCGGATGATTAGCCGCCTGGCCACTACTCGCGCTCGCGACGAGCAGCACTGCAACAGTGATGGGAAAAACAAATGCGTGCGGGCGCGAAGCGCTCAATTGCATGGGACCTCCCGAAGATCGGTGGTGCGTGCACGCCGCAGGCGAGAGCGTGACGAGCTCGAGTTGAAGCAGGAATCAAAGACTGCGCACTGCTGGGTCGCGGCGAGTCTAGAAGAGCGCGTCAACGTCGCACAATGTCTCCAGGGCGCGACTCGATCACGGAAAGCTTGAACGCGACGCCGCCTCTCCCGTGGTGTCGCAAGGGATAGACAACGCGATGTCACGTGCCTCCTGAGGTGCGAGTGTCCACATTCCGCTCTCAAGTGAGCTTGGAAGGTTCAGGGCATTCACCGCGTGAGTTACCGGCTCGACACAGAAATAGTCCGCGCCTTCGGGCACGTAGACGACGATGACGGAATGCCTCGCCGGGCAACCCCGGAAAAGAATCCTGTGCGGTGCATGCTGGTAGTTCACCGTCGCGCTACCGTGCCAGCCATCGAAGCAGTGATTGGTACCGGCCCGGTCCGCAACGCTTGCGCCGCTGCTGAAATCGAGATCTGAAAAGTGATCTAGTGCGGTTCTATCACTGAGCCGCACGCGGATCCTCCGTGACCGCATCCCACGGATTGAACAATGCGGCGTCCGAGTCGGGGACGAAGTCGGACGCGGGCGAAGCGGTGATGACCCGCATGGACTGCCACCAGATCGGACGAATCAGTCCCTGCCACATGTCGTGCTCCTCGCTGTACTGAGCGAAAGCGACGCCGTTGGCGCGCAGTGTCGTGCCAATGATGGAGAACACGCTGATTGGCTCGGACATCGGCAGTGGATCGCGGGTGATTCCGAAGTGCACCTGGCACGGGCCCGTGATCCACAGTAGCGGGTAGAACTCGCCGCGATGTTTCCAGCAACCGTCGACGTGGCTGGCAAGCACGCCCTGCTCGAGGTGATCCCAGATGGCCCCGCCGATGACGCGCAGTTCTTCGATCTCCACGTCTGCCTCGGTCTCGCCAGTCGCTGCACTGAATCGCAGGTGCATGCAAACCTCCAAAGGGAGGCGATAAGAAGCAATTGTTGTGCCCCGCCACGGTCCAGGAGTATTTTCAGCGGCGCCGTGCGACGGTGAGTGGGGTGAAGAGTGAGCGCCGATTCGCGCTGGCAGTTCTGGATCGATCGAGGCGGTACTTTCACCGATGTCGTCGGCCGTGCGCCCGGCGGCGGGTTGCATACTCTCAAGCTTCTCTCCGAAGATCCGCTTCACTACCGCGACGCTGCCATCGAAGGCATCCGCAGGATGCTCGAGCTGCCGCTTGGTGTGTCCATCGGTGCGGATCGCGTGCAATGCGTAAGGATGGGCACCACGGTTGCAACCAATGCCTTGCTCGAGCGCAAGGGTGACCGCACCGTTCTGGTGACGACGCGCGGATTTCGCGATGCATTGCGCATCGGCTACCAGAATCGTCCCCGGATATTCGCTCGGCGCATCGATCTGCCCGAGTTGCTCCACGAGCGGGTAATCGAAGCGGAGGAACGGATTTCCGCCTCGGGTGAAATTCTGCAACCGCTCGACGAGCAGTCACTGTTGCCGGCACTGCAGGCGGCGCGCGCCGACGGCATCGATTCCGTGGCCATCGTTTTCATGCACGCGTGGCGCTTTCCGCAGCACGAACAGGCCGCCACGCGAATGGCGCGCCAATGCGGATTCAGCCAGATCAGCGCCTCTCATGAGACGAGCCCGTTGATCAAGTTCGTGTCGCGCGGCGACACCACCGTCGTCGACGCATATCTGAGCCCGCTGCTGCGTCGGTATGTGGACGAGGTCGCGAGGCAAATGCCCGGCGTGCCGCTGTACTTCATGCAGAGCTCGGGCGGACTGAGCGCCGCTCGCGAGTTTCGGGGCAAGGACGCGATCCTGTCCGGGCCGGCGGGCGGTGTCGTGGGAATGGCGAGAACCGCGCTCGCGGCGGGGCACCGCAAGGTCATCGGATTCGACATGGGAGGCACCAGCACCGACGTGAGCCACTATGCCGGTGTGTTCGAAAGAGCCTTCGAGACCACGGTCGCGGGTGTTCGCATTCGCGCGCCGATGATGGCCATCCACACCGTGGCTGCCGGCGGAGGCTCGATTTTGAGTTTCGATGGCGCGCGCCTTCGCGTGGGTCCTGCGAGTGCCGGTGCATCGCCCGGCCCCAGAAGCTACCGCCGTGGCGGTCCGCTCTGCATC
This sequence comes from uncultured Gammaproteobacteria bacterium, assembly GCA_963759725.1. Taxonomy (GTDB): domain Bacteria; phylum Pseudomonadota; class Gammaproteobacteria; order Steroidobacterales; family Steroidobacteraceae; genus CAVXAE01. The sequence continues at coordinate 1,734,224 of CAVXAE010000001.1, forward strand.
AGCGATGCGAACGTGCTGCTCGGAAAGATCCAGCCGAAGTATTTCCCGCACGTGTTCGGCGCCGACGCCGATGAGTCACTGGATCTAGCGGGCGTCATGGAAGCGTTCGAAGCGCTCTCGGCACGGGTAGGGTCGGCAACTGGAAGCGCCACCACGCCTGAGGTGCTTGCGGAGGGGTTCATCAGGATTGCCGTGCAGGGCATGGTCAACGCCATCAAGAGGATCTCGATCGAGCGCGGCTACGATGTTTCCGGATACGCACTGCAGTGCTTCGGAGGAGCGGGGGGCCAGCATGCGTGCCTGGTGGCGGATGCGCTCGGCATGCGGCGGGTGATGATCCACCCTCTGGCCGGGGTCCTGAGCGCCTATGGAATGGGTCTGGCCGACCAGGTCGTCATCCGCTCGATTTCCATCGAACGGCCTTTGGATATGGCAGGGCACGACGCTGCGCGCGCTAGCCTCGCCGAACTGCTCGAGAAGGCGACCGGCGAGCTGATGGCGCAGGGAGTTGCGCGTGACGCGGTGCAGACCGAATACCGCATCAACGTCAGATATTCCGGCACGGATTCCCCGCTTGCACTCCCAATGGGACCGCTCGATTCCATAATGGCTGAGTTCGCTTCCGCATATCTGCAGCGCTATGCCTTCCTGATGGAAGGCCGCGAGCTGATGATCGATTCCGTTTCCATCGAGGCCAAGAGCGCCGGCGAGCCTCTATCTTTCACAGGCTCTGAGCCGCCTCCATCAACGGCATTCGCAACTCCCGACGATCGGGTGCGGTTCTATGCGGATGGCTGGCACGATGCCGATCTGTTCATCCGCGAGCGCTTGCCAGCAGACGCTCGCGTAACGGGTCCGGCGATCATTGCGGATCGCAACTCCACCACCGTGATCGAGCACGGCTGGAGCGCATGCGTCGCGCCATCCGGCGCGCTCGAGCTCGAGCGATCGAATGTCGCCACCGCTGCGCGACCCGCCGGCACGGAGGCGAACCCCATCCTGCTCGAAGTGTTCAACAACCTGTTCATGAACGTTGCGGAGGAGATGGGCCTGCAGCTGCAGAGCACGGCCCATTCCGTGAACATCAAGGAGCGCCTGGATTTCTCCTGTGCGCTGTTCGATGCCGACGGGCAGTTGATCGCCAATGCGCCGCACATGCCGGTGCATCTCGGCTCAATGAGCGAATCGATCAGAGCCGTGATAGAGCGCAATCCGCAGATGCAGGCCGGCGACGTCTACGTGCTCAACGACCCTTATCACGGCGGCACTCATCTTCCTGATGTGACCGTGGTGAACCCCATGTACCTGGCGAATGGCGACGCCAGGCCCGCCTTCTTCGTCGCGAGCCGCGGGCACCACGCTGATATCGGAGGAATCACGCCTGGTTCAATGCCGCCGTTCTCGACGTCAATAGCGGAGGAGGGGATTCTGCTGGACAACCTGCTGCTGATTCGGGCGGGTCGCTTTCGCGAGACGGAGCTGCTCGCGCTGCTCGAAGGCGGCGAACACCCGGCGCGCAATCCGGCGCAGACCATTGCGGATCTGAAGGCGCAGGTTGCTGCGAACGAGAAGGGCATCCAGGAGTTGCGAGCCGCTGTTGCGCACTACGGGCACGACACCGTCATGGCATACATGCGGCATGTGCAGGACAACGCCGAAGAATCCGTTCGCCGTGTCATCACTGCGCTCAAGGATGGGGAATTTGAATTGCCACTCGACAATGGCGCGAAGATTCACGTTCGCTTGCAGGTGAATCCGGCCCTGCGCCAGGCCACCGTGGACTTCACTGGCACCAGCGGCCAATTGTCGAACAACTTCAATGCGCCGAAGTCCGTGACCGTGGCGGCCGTCCTTTACGTGTTCCGGACACTGGTCGATGACGACATTCCGCTCAACGCCGGCTGCCTGAAGCCGCTGAATATCATCGTTCCGCCGGGCTCCATGTTGAACCCTCGGCATCCCGCTGCCGTGGTCGCAGGCAACGTTGAGACTTCAACTTGCGTGACAAATGCCTTGTACGGCGCGCTCGGTGTGCTGGCAGCAGGGCAACTCACCATGAATAATTTCACCTTCGGCAATGACGCGCATCAGTACTACGAGACGATCTGCGGCGGCAGTGGCGCGGGCCAGGGCTTCGACGGCACCAGCGCCGTGCAGACCCACATGACCAATTCGCGGCTCACGGATCCCGAGATACTGGAGGCCCGCTATCCCGTTCGCCTGGAGAGTTTCGAGATTCGCCAGGGCTCCGGTGGGAGGGGCCGCTGGTCCGGCGGCGACGGCGTCATTCGCCGGATGCGCTTTCTCACCCGCATGACGGCGTCGATACTTTCAAACGGACGGAAGGTCGCGGCCTTCGGACTTGAGGGTGGCGGGGCAGGCGCATTGGGCGTCAACCGCATCGAGCGTGCCGACGGCACTTCGCGGACGCTGCCTCACATCGGCTCGGCGGAGATGTCGCCGGGCGATGTCTTTGTCATCGAGACTCCGGGTGGCGGCGGTTACGGAAGCTGCTGACCGGGCTCGAGCCGTCGTCGCTGGATCTTTTGCCGGTCGGAGCTGAGCGGCCCCGTCGTTACATCGACCGTCACGGGCACCATGTGCCGCGCCAGGCGCTTGCGGCAGTGGCGGCGCACCAGCGATTCCGCCTTGGCGGCGTCGACACCCTGGCGAAGCACAACCAATGCCGTGACCACCTGGCCCAGCAGGGTACTCGGCGTGCCGCAGACGGCGACCGAGACGATCTCATCGAGCTCGAGAATGACCTGCTCGACCTCGAGCGGCGAGACCTTCTCGCCGCCCACGTTGATGAGGTCCGATTCCCGTCCGCGGATATGGATCCAATCGCCGCGCTCTTCGACTAGATCGCCGGTGCAATACCAGCCTTCGGCGTCGAAAGGATCGGGCGCATTGAGGTATCCGAGAAACTGGCTCTCACTGCGCACCCAGAGAATCCCGTTGCGGATCTGCGTCTCCACGCCTTCACCCTGGATCCTGACCCAGAGGCTGTCGCTCGACTGCGAGACGGTGCGCGGAGCGCCGGTTTCGGTCGTGCCATACTTCTGGCTGATGCGCACGCCCGGCAACAACGCGTTGATGCGTGCGAGTGTCGCGGCATCCATGGGCTCGGAGCCGTAGGTCACGATTTCCAGGCTCGAAAGATCGCGCCCTGCCGCGTCGCCAGACGCCCATAGCAGCCGCAGAAAGCTCGGAGACGTGCTCAAAACCTGAGCCCGCGAGGCCTCGATCACCGCGCAGATCGTGGCTGGGTCGCGATCCGCTGGCAGCACCAACGCGCCGCCCGCCGCGAGCGTGTAAAGCAACGTATCGATGCCGGCCACATGATCGAGCTGCAGGAAAGCCACCGTTCGTCGTGCCCGCCCCGGGCGATCGAACTTGCGTAGAAAACGCTCGACGCTGTGAAGGGCGGCTTTGGGCTTGCCGCTCGATCCGGACGTGAAGATGACCACACCGGCAACGCCCGCACCCTTCAAGTGCTCGAGCTGGGGATGCGTCACTTCGGATCGCTGCCCCATCCACGTCGGCGTGCCAGAAGGCGAAACGACAAGATTCAAACCTGCAAACGAGTCCGCGAGATATGAATCCGGATGGACCCCGCGCGGAACCAGCACGAGGATCAGGCGATTGGCCCACGCCGCGAGAATGATGGCGATCGAATCGATGGAGTAATCCGCCTGGAAGCCGATCACTGTGCCAGGTTCGGACACCGCGGCCGCTAGGCGCTGCCGCCACGAGGTCACGCGATCGAAGAGCTCGGAGTAGCTGTGCCAGCGGCCTGCGTTGTAGAGGCAGTCGCGGTCGCCCCGGGTTGCGAGGCTCTCCAACAGTCGCGCGAGCCTGGCCATCGATGCCTCGACTAACTGACGCCGCCCAGGAAAACGGTCTGGCCGGTGACGAAGTCGCTGTGGCGGGACACGAAGAAATCGATGACGTTGGCCACGTCGCGATGCTCGCCCATGCGCTGGATCGCCTGTGTCGCGATCAGCGCATCGAGCTTCTTTTTCGGGACGTTGCGCACCAGATCGGTCATGACCGGAGTCGGCCCAACGGCATTTACCGTGATGTTGAAGGGCGCGAGCTCGCGTGCCGCGATTCGCGTGAGCGACTCGACGGCCGCCTTGGATGCCGCGTACCCCGCTTCGCCTTCCAGGTTCAGCGCTGTGGCGACGGTTGCGAAGTTCACGATTCGCCCGTAACGCGAGGTCGACATCACTTTGGCGACCTCGCGCATGACGAGGAATGTGCCGAATACGTTGGTCGAGAAAATCTTTTCCACCGTGGCGAGCGGCGTCAGCAGCAGGTGGTTCATCGATGCGATGCCGGCATTGTTGATGAGCACCGTGATGCTGCCGAGACTGTTGTGGACGTCACGCACCATGTCTACGACGGCACGCTCGTCCGCCACGTCTGCGCGGTAGTGGCTGTAGCCCTCGGGGAGGGGCTCATTGAAGGGCTCGCGGCTGCAGCCCGCCACCGCGTGACCCTGCCGGAGAAAATGGTCTACCAGGTGGCGGCCTATCCCCGTGCGGGTGCCGGTCACCAGCACGACTTCACGCATCGCCGGATCCGAGCCGGTCATGCAGCAATCGCGCGAGAGTGGCGGCGCTGCGAAACGGGCTGTTGCGCGCCGACATCGCTTTTTCGTCCGCCAGCACGATCCGCCTGCCGAAGCGAACCTCGCTCGCGCGCTCGATCGCTGCGATCAGGCGCACCAGCGACAGCGAATCCACGCCGTTGTCGCCGCCATAGAGCACGCCATCCGCTTTCAGGTCGCGCAGGTGGTCGTAGCCCAGATCGTCAGCCTCGCGGCTGATCGTCTCGAGGACCAGGTCCAGGACTTCTCGCTCATCCGGCATGTTGGGATATTTCCGATGGCTCCCGCTTGAGGATTATTTTTGCGGGGTTGCCCTGAAGGATCACGTTCGGCGGAAACCTTCTGTTGACTAGGCTGTTTGCCACGACGATGGTGTTGTCACCGAGCACGGACCCGTCGAGCACCGTGCTGTTCGCACCGATCCAGACATTGTTGCCGATCCTCACGCCCAGCGACGACGTGCCCTGCTGCTCGAAGGGGACCGCAACGGCGGCATATCGGTAGTTCACCGCGACGATGGCCACGTTCGGGCCGCATATTACCCCGTCGCCGAGCTCGATGCCGGCCTCGCCGGTGGCGATGAAACACCCGCTGGCGAACCCGCAATCGCTTCCGGTGCGCAGCACGCCGTCCGTCGTCTTGATCTTGGTGAAGGAGCTGACCGTCGTGCGGGCACCCAGCCGCAGGTTCGAGGACAGCTCCACTTCGGCCCGCATCGAGATGCGGGCCCGCCAGCGCAGGAAGCCGATCAGCGACACGAGTGGCGCCGGAACCATGAACCGCCGGATGAACTGGCCCATGGACCGGTTACTGTACACGACACTCTGCGCCTGCGCGATGACCATCGAATCGCTCATCGCGCACGGGCCCCTGGTCGATCGATGAGCCTAGGTGCCTTCCACCTCAAGGCCCAAAGTCCACATCGATCAGGTCGGCGCCCATTTCATTGGCATCGTCGCCCCAGGTTAGCGCGTCGTTGTGACCCAGCTGGCCATGCGAGTTGTAGCCCCAACAGTTGATCGTGTCGTCGTCGTTGAGGACGCAGGTGTGGAAGCCGCCGCCGGTCACTTCTTCGACCGCGGTGCCCGGCTTGAGCGCAGTGGATGCAAGCGCAGCCATCTCGCCGACCTGGTCGCCGATGTTGACGTTGTTGCCCGTGATGTCACCCAGGCCGATCTGGCCTTCCTCGTTCGATCCCCAGCACCTGAGGTCGCCCGTCAGGAGCAGGGCGCAGGAATGTCGGTAGCCCAGGGTCAGCGTCGCAGTCAGTCCGGGTGCGATCGCGGGGGTCAGGTTGTCGCCCATTTCAGCGCCCTGATCGCCGACGCAGTCCTTGGGATCGCCGTTGCAGTTCAGCTTGTTGACCGGAGCTCCATTGCCCGTGAGCAGGCCGACGGCACCCCATGTGTTGAGACCCCAGCACTTGATTGAAAGGTCGTCGAGCTTGGCGCAGGTGTGACCGCCAGTTGCCATCAGGTACTCGGCGGCACGTCCCACGCCGTAATTGACGTCCAGCAGGTTGTCGCCCATCTCGCCGGCGGCGTCACCGATGTGAGCCTTGTTGCCGCGACCCAGCTGACCCCAGCGATTGTTGCCCCAGCACTTGGTGTGGCTGTCGCCGCTGCCGTCCAGCAGGATGACGCAACCGTGATAGTGCCCGAAGGACATCAGTACCGGCGTCAATCCGGTGCCGAAATCCACCGGTGCGGCAGCCGCGATGTCCCCCGGCGCGATGCCGAGCGATGCGGTGTTGCCCTGGCCCAATTGGCCACTGGTGTTGAGGCCCCAGCACTTGACGGAATTATCGTCCAGGCGTGCGCAGGTGAAGGACTGGCCCGCGCCAATATCGATCGCGCGTCGGTCCGGGCCGAAGTCGATCGGCTTGAAGGGCAGCCATTTCTCCGGCGCCATCGCCGATGTTCGTAATGCTGCCCTGACCAAGCGCGCCATTTTTGTTGTGGCCCCAACACTTGGTGTCGCCGTTATCGAGGATGGCGCAGGTGTGGTAGTCGCCCGCGGTCAGTGCCACCGCGGTGCGGCCCGTGCCGAGGTTGACGGCGGCCAGGGTGCTCGTGTCCGGCCCTGTGCCGTTGCCGCGAGGCGTCTTGTCATCGTAGCCGAGCTGGCCGAAATGATTTCGGCCCCAGCACTTGACGCTGCCATCGTCCATGCGCACGCAAGTGTGCTGGAACCCTAGCGCCAGCTTCTTGCCGGTGTTGAAAGTCCACACCACGTCGTTCGCCAGCGCATTGCCGGTCGGGTCCGCCGCATCGGTGGTGACCGTGACGGTATACGTGGCGTCGTAGGCAAGCCGCGTAGCAGGCGTGAAGATGGCACGCCGGTTGTTGGAAGCGAAAGTGATCGTTCCGGTAGCCGGCCCCGAAGGGCCTTCCACTGTGAAGGAAGAAGAATCAACAGTAGCGGTATCGATAGGCTCCGAGAACGTCACGCTGATCAGGCCACCCTGAACGGCCGTGCCGATCGTCGTGGGGATCGGAGTCTGCCTGGTCGCCGTCGGCGCCGTCTGGTCGTCATTCGCGCAGGTGACGGTGACATTGGAGACGTCCGCCGTTCCGACTGTTCCACTGCCGTTGGCGACGGTGCAAGTCTGCGCCGGGCCGGTGGGTTGCGTGAGCACGGTTACGTCGTAGTCGGCGTCTTCGATCAACTCGCTGTCGAATGTGAAACCGCCGTCGTTGTCGACCGTAAGATCGTCCGCGCCGTTGTTCTGCAGCACGACGCTCGCGCCTGTCGCCAGGCCGGTCACTGTGCCGCCGATGCTAAATGTGTCTACGGCTTCGCAGGTGACGGCGACGTCTGTGACATCTGCCGATCCAACCGTCCCACTGCCGTTCGCGACGGTGCAGATCTGGCCGGGGCCGGGCTGCGTGAGGATGGTTACCTCGTAGTCGTCGCCTTCCTCGAGCTCGTCGCCGAAGGTGAAATCGCCGTCCGCATTGACCGTCACATCATCGCCGCCATTGTTTTGCAGCACGACGCTGGTGCCGGCACCCAGCCCGTCCACGTTGCCACCAATGCTGAAAGTATCCGGAGGAGGGGGCGGCGGGTTGTTGTCGTCCCCGCCTCCACCACCACCGCATGCGGTGACGAGGATCAGGGAGGCCGCTACGCCCGCGAGTCTAAAAAACGTTGTCGAATACATGGTCGAGGGACTCCTTCATCGGATTCTTTTTGGCGCGGCGGTTGACGGACCGCGTGGCCACAGATTTAACCACGGGCATTTAGCCTTATTGTGTGATCTGCGTCATCTTGTCTAACCGCCAAGATGCCATGGGCTGTGCACGGTTGCGACTTAATCCCTGCACGCAAGGCTAAGCTTCACAGTGACCCTGCTGTGCCGAACCCGGACACTGGCGGGCTCTGACATACTTTCAGGTGGATCAAAAAGGGAGCGGAAATGGGCGTCGGGCGAGTCTATGTGACGGGCGGAACCGGGGTGACGGGCGGCGCACTCTGCGCCCATATGCGCCGCAAGGGCTACGACGTCACGGCGCTCGTACGGCCCGGTTCCCAAGTCGACTACCTGCGCTCGCTCGGCGTCACACTGTCACCCGGAGATCTGAGCGACGTGGCCGCAATGCGCGCGGGCATGCAGGGAGCCGAGATGGTATTCCACCTTGCGGCCGCATTCCGCGAGGCGAGGCTGCCCGATGCCCGTTTTCGCGAGGTCAATGTCGACGGCGTGCGCAACGTGATCGACGCGGCACACGCGGTGGGCGTGCCGCGCTTCATCCACTGCAGCACCATCGGCGTACACGGCAATACCGGGCGGACGCCTGCGAATGAAGAGACGCGTTACGCCCCGCCCGATTACTACTGCGAGACGAAACTGGAAGGCGAGCTGCTGGCGCGCGAGCTATTCGACAAGTACGGCATGGACGGCAGAGTGTTCCGCCCGGTGGGCATCTATGGCCAGCGCGACACGCGCTTCCTGAAGCTGTTTCGCGCTCTGGCGCGCAACCGTTTCGTCATGTTGGGCGACGGCACGACGCTCTATCACATGACCTACATCGACGACCTTTGCGAGGGTATCGAGCTTTGCGCCCTCAATCCGCAGGCTCGCGGTGAAGTCTTCCTGCTGGCCGGGGCCAGGCACACGACGCTAAACGAGCTGGTGGGCGCGATCGCTCGGGCCGTCGGCAGTAAGGGGCCGCTCTTCAGCGTGCCGATCTGGCCGGTTAAGCTGGCATCGTACGTCTGTGAAGGGCTTCTGCGGCCGCTGGGGATAGAGCCGCCGCTCTATCCGCGGCGAGTTGAGTTCTTCAGCAAGCATCGCGCGGCGGATATTTCCAAGGCGCGGCGCGTGCTCGGCTATGCCCCGCGCGTCGATCTAGACGAAGGCGCGCGCCGCGCGGCACAGTGGTACGCAGAGCAGGGGTGGCTGTAGCAGCGTCGCGCCGCTGACTACCCTGCGCTACGCAATCTCCCTGACCGCTGCCAGCGCCTTCTCGACCTCACGTTCGTCATTGACCAGGCTCGGCGCAAGTCTTGCGATCGGAACCTTGTAAGGAGACGCCGAGGCAATCACTTTGCGCTCGTGAAGCTTGTGCACCGTCTCATTGCCGCTCTGCCCGTCGATCTCGAACGCGATCAGCCCGGCCGACAAGGCCGGGTCGCGCGGCGTCAACACTTTGACCTTCGGAATCTTCGACAAGCCCTCCTTGCACATGCTGTTGAGAGCGGCGATGCGATCGGCGATGCGCTTGCGCCCGATGCGGCGGTGGAATTCAAACGCCTCGGTCATGGCCCACTGGTGCTCGAATGCCTTGAAGCCGCCCGGTGAGACCCACGAGCCCTGCGTCGCGGTCTTCGCGGGCCGCTGATCCGCCCAGGCGGCGAAGGGCTCGAAGGCGTAGAAGGTCGGGATCGTCGGTCGGATGAGGGCCCAGTTCTTCTGCGGCGCCCAGATGATGCCGGTGCCGCGTGGAGCGAAGATCCACTTGTGCGTGCCCGCGGCGGCGAAATCGCAGCCGAGCTCCGCGAGCGATTCGGGCTGGTTGCCGAAGCCGTGCACGGCATCCAGCACCAGTAACACACGATCGTTTTCGCCGCGGGTACGGTTTGCCTCGGAGATGACCTTCGCCATCTCGCGAATCGGGCAGCTTCACGCCGCTGCTCGAGTGTACCCACGTCAAGCCGACGACTCGCGTCCGAGGCGCGATACCCTCGCGAAGGCGATGTACCATCTGCTCCGCGTTTGCCTGGCGGGGGCGTCATAAAGTGGAACGCGCCGTACGCTCGCGCCGCTGCGCTCGACCGCAAGGCGAATCGACTCGTGATGCACATAGTGGTCGTGAGTCGTGGTGAGCACTTCATCGCCAGGCTTGAGCGTAAGGCCGTTATATAAGAGTGCCAGCCCGGTGGTCGTGCTGTCCGTCAGCGCAACCTCGTCGGGCTGCCCGCCGATGTACTCGGCGGCAGCGCGCTGCACGCGCACGGGGAAGAGGCTCATCCTGCGATTCCTGCCCCAGGAATGAATCGAAGCCCATGCCGTGCTCGACGGCGATGAACGGGTTGGAGTCGAGCATGCGCCGATAGCGCTCGATGGCCTCCTTCACAGGGGTGGGATGCGAGACGATGTAGAACTGCGAGAAGTGCAGCCATTGTGGCGCAAGCTCGAATTGCGCTTTGATCGCCGCCCAATCCGAGCTGCCGTCGATGGCTGGAGCGGCTGCATTCGCGGGCGTGGCGTGGCGAGACGCGCCGGTTGCAAGCAGCGATAGGCTCGCGGTGGCGACGAAGTCGCGGCGGTTCAGCGTCATGTTGGTCTCCCCCTGGAAGCGCGAGAGCTTACGGCGCAGCCAGTGCCGCGTCGAGCATCTGCAGGACCGTCTGCCGGCCATCGTGGAAGGCGTGGCGCTTCCACTCTGGGCCGACCAGCCGATCGAGCACGAGAAAGAGTGCGAGCCCCTGGTTCTGCGACCACCAGCGGCTGCGCCGCGCGAAGTCGGGCATTGCCTTCGAGACGGGCATGGCGCCGCCGCGCGGATCGATCACCCATTGATAGCCGGCCCATTGGCCAGCGCCTTCGAACGTCAGCCAGATATCTTCGGCTTCACGCAGATAGGCATCGTCAGCGGTGAAGAAACGTTCGGCGCGCACCCGCATCAGGGCACGCGCCTGCTGCGCGAGTTGCGCCGTGGTGGCCCGGTCTGCAGCGGTTGCGGCTTCATACAAAAGGTAGGTTTCCTCGAGCACAGAGGCGGTGAATTCCGGATTGCTTTCGAAGCGATTCTGGATGCTGTCGTCGTTGAAGGATTCCGGCAGATGATTTGCCTCTGCGAGCACCTCCATCTGCTTGCCATACGTTGGTGATTGCGCCACGTGACTGCTTTCATGCAGCAGCACGGCCACCATCAACGTATCGAGGCCGAGGGCGCCGCCAGGCACATTTCCCGCGCGCCATACGCTTGGCACGGCCATCACGAAGAAAGCCGACCCTTCCCCGGAATGCGCGAATGAGATGACTCCGGCAGGTATTTGCTGGCCGTCCGGCAGCGCAACCATTCCTGAGTGGCGAGTTGCCACCCAGTGCACATCGCGGGCGGTGTTGCTGCTCAGCGCGTTGTCACTGGTCAATATGCAATCGGCACTGAAGAAAACGGCCTGGAAGTTCGGGACATTGCCGATTCCCGTCGTGTTGCGCGAGCTGTAGCGCCACGCAGCCAGTGCCCGGTCGATCCATGCCTGGTCGGACGTCGACATGACGCATTGAGATCTGACCGGAGGGTTGTGAACGATCGTGCGGACGCACGCGGCGCTGATTGCGGCAAGCATCGCGACACACCAGACTCTGCCTCGCATCGCGCTCTCCTCGTGCCGCACTGGGCACGAGGCACCATATCAAATTCCCTGCGACTCGAGCCAGCGCGTCAGCGTAGAGAAGTCCGTGGCGCCGGACTGTCGCGCACTCTCGGCGCCGTTGCGAAAGAGAATGAGAGTGGGAATGCTGCGAATGCCGAAGCGCGCGCTCAGGCCGGGAGCTTCGTCCGAATTCACCTTGCCCACCTGGAGTCGCTGGCTCCATTCGCCAGCCAGCCGGTCGAGCACTGGTGACATCTTGCGACAAGGCCCGCACCAGGGAGCCCAGAAATCCACCAGCAGTGGCTGTGTTGCGCGCATCGCGTGAGCATCGAAAGTTTGCTCACTCAATGTAACGGGCTCGATTGCCAGCAGGCTCGACTTGCACTTCGCGCATTTGGGATCTTCACCCAGCCGGGCGATCGGGGCGCGAACCAGGGCGTGGCACGACGGGCAGGCGATGATGACGGGATCCATGGCGACCGACCGTGGGGGCGTATGGATTTCGTTTCAACCCTCAGCCCGCGAGCCGGGCATCGAGCCATTCGATCCAGTGGCTCACGGGAACGCGAGCTGCGCCGGCCAGATGCGAAATGCAGCCGATATTCGCCGAGAGAATGACCTCAGGCTGAGAATGCATGAGTGCCGCGAGCTTGCGATCGCGCAGCTGCCGGGAAATCTCGGGCTGTAATATCGAATACGTTCCCGCCGAGCCGCAGCACAGCTGGCTCTCCGCCAGCGGCGCGACCGAGGCGCCGAATGCAATCAGCATCTTTTCGACACTGCCGCGTATCTTCTGCGCATGCTGCAGTGTGCAGGGTGGATGAAAGGCTACGCGTTGCGTAGAGCTCTCCCCGAGTTTCCCCTGCAAAGTCGCGATGTGATCGGCAAGTACCTCCGCGACGTCGCGCGATATCTCGCTGATTCGCGCAGCCTTCGCCGCGTATCCGCCGTCGTTGCGCAATAGATGGCCATACTCCTTGATCATCGCTCCACAACCCGACGCGTTCGTTACGATGGCCTCCATACCCGCGATAACGTGCGGCCACCAGGCGTCGATGTTGCGACGTGCTTCATCGAGGCCGCCGTCCTGATCATCCAGGTGGTGACGAATGGCGCCACAACATCCCGCGCCCTTCGCGATGATCAGCTCGAAATCGAGCGCGTCGAACACGCGGGCAGTGGCGGCGTTGATGTTCGGCGCCATGGCGGGCTGCACACAACCGGAAAGCAGCAGCATCTTGCGTTCGTGCGTTCGCGTCGGCCACTTGCCTGCGTCCTGCTTCACCGGCACTTTGCTCGCGAGCGCCGACGGCAGCAGGTTCCGCAACGCTTGCCCGACCTTCAACGCTGGCGAAAAAAATCTACTGGTCAATCCGCCGGCGAGCGTGGCTCGTGCCAGGCGGGCAGAGGCGGGGCGGGGGACTTTCTGATCGACGAGCGCCCGGCCGATATCCACCAGCCGCCCGTATTGCACACCCGAAGGGCAGGCCGTTTCGCATGCCCGACAGGTCAGGCAACGATCCAGATGCAATTGGGTTTTTGCCGTGGGCTCGAAGCCCTCCACCACCCGTTTGATGAGATAGATGCGCCCGCGCGGCCCGTCGAGCTCATCGCCCAAGAGCTGGTACGTGGGGCAAGTCGCCGTGCAGAACCCGCAATGCACGCACTTGCGCAGGATGGACTCGGCTTCCTTGCCCTCGGGCGTGTCCCTGATGTAGTCGGCGAGGTGAGTGTGCATGCGCGCTAGAGATTCTCATACATGCGACCGGGATTGAAAATTCCCGACGGGTCGAATTCACTCTTGAGTCGCCTGTGAATGTTGGCGAGCGCTGGAGTGAGCGGCGTAAATACGCCTTGCGACCGGTCGCCGCCTCGAAACAAGGTGGCGTGGCCACCCAGGTCCTGCGCTCGGGCGCGAATCTCTTGCGCGGGGCCCGTTGACGAGAGCCAACGCAACGCGCCGCGCCATTCGATCATCTGCGCGCCTGAGAGCTGCATTCGATCCGCGGCAGGTGGCAGCGAAAGCCGCCACAGCGGCGAATCGCGCGTGAAGAACGGATGCGTGTGTTCGCGAATGCCTTGCCAAAAGCCGGCGGCAACTGCCTCTTCGAGCGCTTCACCGCCGAGTTGAGCGCGAGCCAATTGAACTGCCGCACGTGCGCCTGAAAGGCGCAGGGTGAGTGCGCCTTCCGCCCAGGCGGAAGCCGAAATGGGCAGTGGCTGGCCTCGCCACCTGTTGAGGCGGTTGAGCGCAGCGCTCTCGTCGAGCTCGAAGCGCAGCGTCGCTTCCGTCATGGGCCTGGGGACTACTTTCAGCGACACCTCGACGATTGCACCGAGAATTCCCAGCGAACCGGCGAGCGCGCGGGCGACATCGTAGCCCGCGACATTCTTGATCACCGTGCCGCCGAAAGAGAGCACCTGGCCACGGCCATCGACAAGGCGTGCGCCCAGAAGAAAATCACGCACGCCGCCGTTGGTGAAGCCGAATGACGAACGCCGGGGCCCTGCAAGGCCGGCGGCAACGCAACCGCCGACCGTCGCGCCTGTTCCGAAATGCGGCGGCTCGAATGCCAGCATTTGGCCCTGTGCGCTGAGCTCGGTCTCCAGTTCCGCGAGCGGCGTGCCGGCGCGAGCCGTGACGACGAGCTCGCCCGGGTCGTACACGACGATGCCCGCGAAGGAGCGCAGATCAAAGATCTCGCCGCGGGGAGCGTTACCGTAGAAGTCTTTTGTGCCCCCGCCGCGGAGGCGCAGCGCCGTGCGACTCTCCGCTGCATCGCGCACGCGCCCAGCGATGCCTTCCAGCGTGTCCAGCGATACGGGCATCGTTACGGAGCGTGCCGGAACGCTGCCGCCAACATCCCGGCCGGCACCGGGCCGAGGCGGAACAGGCGATCGTGGAAATCGCTTTGCGATTGATCGCGCCGGCTCTCCTGTCGCAGCGCGCTGAAGGCGAGATATCCGGCGTGATACGCCGTGGCCTGCCCGGGCCATACGCTCAGACGGTCGACTTCCTGCTCGATCATGTGCGGCGGCGCGAAGGTGTTTGCCCGAAAAAAGTGCATCGCCTCGTCGCGCGACCATCGCAGCGCATGAATTCCCGTATCAACACAAAGCCGCGCCGCCATCCACAGACGACGCGTCAGGCAGCCGCGCTGCTCCGCCGGTGAAAGTACGTCGGCGAGCAGTTCGCAACCCAATTGCTCCGAGTACATCGCCCAGCCCTCGCAATAGCTCTCGTAGAGAAATGGCCGGCGGCGAAACGCCGCCAGATCGCTGCGTTCCTGCGTGGTGCAGAGCTGCAGGTGATGACCGGGCACGCCTTCATGAAAGGTGAGCGCGGCAAGTTCCGCTTTCGGCAGCCGGCTCATGTCGCCGCCGTTGACATAGTACAAGCTGGGTTGTTGGCCGTCGATGGTCGCTGGATAGAATTCCGCATAGAGCGCGCCGCTCTGGCGCGCAGCCTCGACCGCGCGAATCTCGAGCGCGGCGCGCGGACGCCATGTGGTGATCTGCTCCATCCGGTTGGACACCATGTCGATGAGCAAGCGGGCCCGTTCGATGTATGCGGTAGCTCCCGCCGCAGTGTTTACATAGCAGGCGTCGGCTTCGCAACGCATTCGCTCTCCGAGCTCGGCCGGATCGAGATCGCGGATTCCCGGATCGAGGAGTGGGCGGATTTCGCGCACAATCCGTTCGATCTCAGCGAGGCCCAGCTCGTGGAGCGAATCGGCCGCGGCGGTGCTTCCCGACCAGCGCTCGAGGCAGTGTTGATAGAAGGCCTCTCCATCGGGAAGATCCCAGACACCGAACGAGGCGCGTCCCCCGGCCAGCATCTCATCGAGCGCGCCATCGATTGCTTCATAGCCGCGACGCAGTGGTCCCGCGAGTGCTGCGGCCAGCCTGTCACCGGCTGCGCGAACCTCGGCGGCAGATGTGCGCGTTGCGCCGGCGGCCCATTCGGCAAAGCACTGATGGAGTGGGTGCGGAAACGGTGCGCAGCCAACCGGAATTCCTCGCAGTGAATCTCGAATCACAAGCTTCGTGGCCGCGATGGCTTCGCGTGGCAGCGTGATCCCGCTCCTGGCGCCTTTGTGAACCGCGGCAGCCATTTGCCGCAAATGACTTTCGCTGTGCTCGACGAGCCCGATGAGCGCATCGACATCTTCCATCGAGGCGAGCGGGTGTCGCGTCGTCAGGAAAAACGGAATGCGCATCCCGTCTGCGATCTGATTGGGCACGCCCATAAGCTGGTTGACCGGAAAAGCATGCAGGCGATAGTCGATCGCCTGCAGGTCCAGGCGCAGCTCGCGTGCCAGCAATTGCGCGTCGAGGCTTGGGTCTTCTGCGCTCAGCACCTTCAGTCGCCGTTGCGTGTCGTGAATGACTTCACGGCGCCGCTCGAACGCCTCGTCGGACCAATCCGTCCAATAGCCTCCGGCTGCGGCGCTCAGAGCGCGCTCATGCTGACTGTGCAGGGAATCGATCGTCATTGCGGCGCGTCGCCTCGCCCGTCAAGTGTCGCGCGGTGGAACCTTGGCGAGCCAATGTCGCGCAATGTCGATGCGCCGCGCAACCCACACGTGGGAGCCCAGTTGTTGCAGGTGCTTGAGAAACTCGCGCAGCGCCCAGCTTCGCCCGGGGCGCCCGATGATCCGCAGATGAAGTCCGACGTTCAGCATGCGGGGCTGCCCCGCGATGCCCTCATCCAGCAGCACGTCGAGCGAACATTTCAGATAGTCCAGGTATGCCTGTGGCGTTCCCCAGGGGTCGCCCTCGAAGAATTTCCAGTCGTTGGTATCGAGCGCATAGGGCAGAACCAGCATGGGCGCCTTTGCGACGGAATGGTCGTAGAAGGGCAGGTCGTCGTCGTAGGCGTTGCTGTCGTAGAGGAAACCCAGCTTGGCGAGGATTCGGCGAGTCGCGGGACTCGGGCCCCACCGGCCATAGAATCCCAATGGGCGGCCGCATCCCGCGGCGATCATTGCGTCGACGGCTCTTTCTATCGACGCCTGCTCCTCGGCCTCCGAGGCGAACAGGGCATGACTGGTCCAGCGATAACCATGGCATGCTGCTTCGTGACCGCGGGACATCGCCGCGGACGCAAGCTCTGGGGTGCGCTCGACGGCGCGGCCGCAGAAGAGAAATGTGGCGGGCGCGTCGAATCGTTCGAGAAGGCCGAGAACACGCCAGAATCCGGCGCGCAGCCCGTAGGCGAACATCTGGTCCATCGCGAGGTCAGGAACGCCCGGCGGCATCGAAGAATTGACTTCGCCCGACCGCTCGCCGCTCGGGTCGCAGCTCGCGGAGTACTCGGCGCCTTCCTCGAAGTTCACCACCAGCGATACGGCGACCCTGGCGCCATTCGGCCAGATGACGTCCGGCCACCGCCCGCCATAGCCCATCAGGTAGGGATCAGAACTGCTGCCCATACTCGCTGCCGTCGAAATCGCTGACCCAGTTGCGGAAGCGGCCGAGTTCCTGGCGCTTCGTGTTGATGAATGCACCGGCAAGCTCCGCACCGAACACGGTACGTGCCCAGGTCGACTGCTCGAACAGGTCGAGCGCGGCAGCCCAGTCCGAGACAATGCGCGGAGTGTCGCCGTGCTCGAGATCGCCTTCGGCAGCGGGACCGGGATCGAGCTTGCGCGCAATCCCGTCGAGGCCCGCTGCCACGAATGCCGGAACGGCGAGATGCGCGCAAATGTCCGCGCCCGGCACACGGAGCTCCACTCGCGTGGACTCGGGCGATTGGGCGATCACTCGCAAGGCCGCGAGACGGTTGTCGAGACCCCACGCTTTCGTGACAGGCGCGAAATGACCCGGCACCACCCGACGATATGAATTGCCATTGGGGAGCAGGACCGCGGCGATCTCATCGAGGTGCGACAGCACGCCGCCGACGAAGTGCAGGCAAAGCGCAGAGGGCGCGTCCGGTGTTGCGCCTGCGAACAGGTTGCTGCCGGATTCATTCTGAAGCGATACGTTCAGCTGGCACGCCGAGCCGTTGAGTCCGTTGTAAGGCTTGGCCATGAATGAAGCGCGCAAGTTCTGCCTCGACACGGCTTCGCGCACCGCGATTCGCGCGCCATGCAGCCCGTCGATGCCCTCTTGATATGCGGCGTGCGGCACATTGATCTCGAACTGGCCCGGTCCGTGCTCGTGGTGCCACGCCTCGAGGGGCCAGAATGCGGCAACTGCCTCGAGCGCGCCTTGCAGTGCGGCCTCGTACGGTAGCAACGATTCGACTCCGTAGCACGGGAAGCCGGCTTCGAGCGGCTTGCGCTTGTCATCCGAGATATAGAACTCGAGCTCAGGTGCGATCCGCGCGCGAAAGCCGTGATCAGCGAGTTGCCTGCCGATCCGCTCTGAGAATTGCCGCGGGCAGGCGCTGGCGGGTGTGCCATCGAGCGATTCGATACTGCACAGACACCAGGCGATCGCAGGATCGGAAGGCCAGACGCGCAGCGTTGCAAGGTCCGGCACTGCCCTGACGTTGCGGTAACCGGTCGATGCGCCGAGGCCCATCGCCGGTGCCGGGATCGACAGCACGTCGAAGGTGAGGGCCGCATTGGAGAATTGCACGCCCTCGCGGCACACCTGCGGAAAACGCTCGACGGGCACGCATTTACCGCGCCCCAGGCCGTTCAAATCCGACCATTCAACGCGGACCGCGCGGATGTCGTGCTTCACGAGCCACGCCTGCGCATCGGCCTCATTGGTGACCCCGGCTCCTCTCATGCGCTGGCCTTGTCGCGGTCCCAGGCCTTGTCATTGGCCATGGCCTTCAGGCGATGGCGCTCGATTTCCTGCTTGGCGGCGGAGCGGGGGAAATCGCTGACGAACTCGACGAACCTCGGCACCTTGAAGCGCGCCAGGCGCTGCTCGCACCAGCTCACTATCGATTCCGGAGTGGGCGCCGACTGCGTTGGCAACACGAATGCCTTGACCTCGTCCTCACCGAGCTCCGAGGGCACTCCCACCACGATGACCTCCTTGACTCCGGGGTGAGCTGCGATCACTGATTCGACCTCGTACGCCGAGATGTTCTCGGCGCGCCGGCGCAACCAGTGCGCCTGCCGTCCGACGAAGCTCAGGTATCCGTCGGCGTCGAGCGCTCCAAGGTCGCCGGTGTGGAACCACAGGTTGCGCCAGCACTCGACGGTGCGCGCGGGCGCGTTGTGGTAGCCATTCATCATTGAAAATGGAATCGTCGGCCGCACGACGATCTGCCCGACGGTGCCCGCCGGCAGGGAGGCATCGTCTTCATCGACGATCTGCACTTCGCACCAGCCATTCGCGCGGCCGCAGGTGCCTTCCTGGCGTGGCGAGCCCATCGGCGTGTTGATGACAGCCGAGCCGCCGATCTCCGTGCCGCCGAAAACGGGAACGAGATGAATGCCGAAGCGCTCGGCGAACCCGCTCGCCACCCCCGGCGGCAACATCGCCGCGGCGCCCCACGCAGCACGCACTTTGTGCTGCCTGTCCAGCTGGCTCGCGGGCTGCTGGTAGAGCAGGGTGAACATGGTCCCCATCGGATCGATGAGGGTCGCGCCGGTCTCGCGGACCCGTCGCCAATAGTTGCTGACACTGAACCACCGGTCGATGGTCGAGCCGTATCCGTTGACCAGCGGGGAGATGATGGCGTTGCTGCGAATGCCGATATGGTAGAACTGCAGCACCGAGTAGTGATGGTCCTGCGGTGAGACGGCGAACGCCTCCGCCCATCGATACGCCGCCACGATGTAGTAGAAGTGCGAGAGCTGCACGCCCTTGGGCAGCCCGGTCGTTCCGCCTGTGTAGATAATGCAGCAGGTGTCTCCCGGCGAAGGTGAGTGGCGCGAGAAATTTCCCGATCTCAAGAAGAGGTCCTGTAGCGGTATCGCACCGCTGCGATCCGCCCCCGCCGACACCAGGCGGGCGTCACCAAGCGCCGCGGGGTCCATTTTGTCCAGGCATTGAAAGCCCGCCTCGTCCGCGATCAGCAGGGTCGGCGCCACATCCGAGATGGTGTGCGCCAGATCGATCGGCCCGAGCGCGATGTTGAGTGGCGCGGCAATGGCGCCGATCTTCGCAGCCGCGAACCAGGCGAGCGCCTGCTCGATGCGGTTTGGCATCAGCGTCGCGACCCGGTCGCCGCGGCCGACCCCGCGCGCGAGGAGACCGCGAGCAAGCTCATCCGACTCGCGGTCGAGCGTCGCGAAGTCCCGTTGCTCGCCGCACACGGTCAGGCTGACGCCGCCGTGCGTCTCGGCGCGCGTCCGCAGCAGCTGCGGAATGGTCTCGAACCCGGGGCGAATGCCGCGGAAGCTGATGGCCATCGTCACTCCGGAAATATTCCCTCCACTGTGATCACAGATTACAGCATTCCGCGCGCGATGTGATAATGTGCGGCTCCCGGGCGGGGAGCGGCGTGCCGTAGCGCCGGCGGCCACAGGTGGCGAATCATGGGCAGTCGTGCCGCGGCGATCGTCGGGGTAGGTCAAACGGAATACCGCCGGCGCGGCGGCTGGGCATCCGAATCCGAGCTCGGTCTCGCCGCGCGTGCCATCGTGGATGCGGCCGCCGATGCGGGCATCTCAGTTCAGCAAGTCGACGGACTCTGTTCGTTCGCAAACGACATGCCGGGGGAAGATGCTTACGCGGCGGCGCTGCTTCAGGTCGCACTAGGATTACCGGTGCTGCGTCACGCGTCGTTCGTGTGGTGTGCGGGGGGCGGAGGGGCCTGCGCCGCTCTCGGGCATGCCGTCGCGGCAGTTGAAAGCGGCCACGCGAATGTCGTCGCCGTGGTTCGCGCCGTGCGTCAATCGCCGGATAGCCGTTACGGGCAATTCAACGACCGGCGGCCGTTTTTCAATTGGGTCACTCCCGCCGGCGCCTTCTCCCCTGCGCATCTGATTGCCCTGTGGATACGGCGTCACATGCACGAATTCGGCACCACCGAGCAGCATCTCGCAGCGGTTGCGCTCGGTGCGCGCCGCAATGCGAATCGAAATCCGCGCGCTATTTTCCACGACCGGCCTCTGTCGCCGGACGAATACTTTCGCGGCCGCATGATCGCCGATCCGTTTCGCATCTTCGATTGCTGTCTCGAGTCCGACGCCGCCGCTGCGGTGTTGGTGACGACCCGTGAGCGAGCGCGTGACATGCGCCATGCTGCAGTGGACATTCTGGCGGTGGGGCAGGGAAGCGGCGGGGGCTGGGGCGCCGGCCCGTTGGGCTCGCACAACATGCCTCGCGACAGCTACACGACCGGCAATCTCCGCGCTTTTGCCGACGAACTCTTCGCGCGAGCCGGCGTGGCGCGCAAGGATGTAGATGTGGCGCAGATCTACGATGCATTCACCGGCATGGTTCTGATCGCGCTCGAGGATTTCGGATTCTGCGCGCGCGGCGAGGGCGGGCCATTCGTCGCATCCGGCAACATTGACTACCCGAACGGTTCTCTGCCCGTGAACACCTCCGGGGGCCACCTCTCCGAGGCCTACGTCCATGGAATGAATCTGCTCGCTGAAGGCGTGCGGCAGATGCGCGGTGATTCGACCTCGCAAGTGGATGACGCGCGGATCTGCCTGGTGGCGTCCGCTGCTGGCCTCTCGCCTTCGAGCGCAGCCCTCCTGAGTCGTGGATAGATCATGAGCGAGCCGGACTTGCCAGGCCCTGTCCCCACGTTGACAGATACGGGGTATTGGTCTGCATGCAGCAGGCACGAGCTTGCGTTCCGCCATTGCATGACTTGCGGCGCGTGGCATCATCCCCCGGTGCCGCTATGCCCTTCGTGCCAGGGCCCGCAACTGGAATGGCGTGCCGCACAGGGAGCGGGAAGACTGTTCTCGTGGACGCGAGTACACCTCGCCATGCACGCGTCGGTAGCAGCCGCGACTCCCTACTACATCGGGTTGGTTGAATTCCCAGACAGCGGCGGTGTGCGGCTGTTAGCGCGGCTCGAGCATATGGCTGCTGGCGCGCCGCCCATCGGCAGCGAGTGCGCGCTCTACTGGATCCTCGCGGAAGGCGGTCAGCCGATTCCTGCTTTCCGCACGCTGGCGCGCACAGTCTGAGCCGACACGGTGCGTCGTGTACTGATTGCCCAGATTCTGCATGAGACCAATACGTTCTCATCACGTCCGGCACAGCTTGAAGCCTTCCGGCAGCGCGAGCTGATCGAAGGCGCGGCGGTAATCGAGGCTGCGCGCTCCACCAATACCGAGCTCGCCGGTTTCATTGCGGCAGGCTTGGAGAACGGCTGGCAGCTCGTGCCCGTAATTGCCGCGGAAGCTACCCCGTGTGGACGAGTTGCCGCATCCGCGTGGCAATACTTTCGAGACCGAATCGTTGACGCCGCGCGCTTACATGCGCCGTTGGATGCGGTGCTGCTTGCAGTGCATGGCGCGATGGTGAGCGAAGGAGTGGACGATGCCGATGGCGCGTTGGTTGCAGCCATTCGCGCTGCGACGGGGCCGGATACGGTCATCGGGTGCACGCTCGACCTTCATGCCAACCCGAGCGATCAGCTTGCGCAGTCGGTGAATGTTCTCGTGCCCTACGTGAGTTATCCGCACATCGACATGCGCGAGCGCGGTCAGGAGCTTGCCGGCCTCGTCAGTCAGGCGCTGAGGGATGCGATTCCCTGGCGCTCGCGTGTCTTTCGCAATCGACAACTCGATGGTTGCGATCAGGGCCGCTCGAGCGGCGCGTTGATGCCCGAGCTGCTCGCAATGGCGGCTCGAGCCGGCGTGGCGGGATCCTGCCGTGTGGGAATCTGTGCCGGCTTTCCGTGGGCTGACGTGGAGCATGCCGGCCCAGCCATCGTGATCAGCGGCAGCATCGATCGGCAGGCAGCACACCGCAAGGCCCAGCCGATCCTCGCGAGAATGTGGGAGAGCCGCGCCGAGACCTCGTTGGCGACGCAGGATCCGGCGAGGGCCTGCGAACTTGCGCACCAACTCGCGGCTCGCGGTCGCCGCGTGCTGATAGCGGACTTCAGTGACAATCCCGGCGGCGGAGGCTACGGCACGACGACGGCATTGCTGGCGGAATTACTCGAAACGTCCGGGTCCGCCGACGGTGTTTGCGCCGCTGTGCGATGCGCGTGCCGCCAGCGTTTGCTCGCAGAGCGCAGTGGGATCCAGTATCGAGGTCACTGTCGGTAACGGGCCCAACGCACCGTTCAGCGGCCCGCCACTCGTGCTGTCAGGCAAGTTGCGCCACTGCGCCGACACGCGATTTCGTGCGGTCGGTCCGATGTGGACACGTCGCGAAATGCGCTTGGGGATGACGGCTGTCGTCTCGTGCGGCACGGTCGACGTGGTGATCACGTCGTTCCCGCTGCAGGTCACCGAGCCGGCCTATCTTCGAGGCGGCGGGAGTTGCAACCGCGAGGATGCGCATCATCGCGATCAAATCCCTGCAGCACTTCCGCGCGGCATTCGAGCCGCTGGTCGACGACATCCTGTTCGCGGACAGCGGCGGCCTGGTTTCCAGCGACTATCGGCGGTATCCCTACATGAAAGTCCGTCGCCCGATCTGGCCCCTTGATGCGGATGCGGGCCAACAATGAGCGAGATACCTCCAGCCGAACGGATGCCCCGCTCGATCGGCTACATCATCGCCTCCGAATTCACGGAGCGCATCAGCTATTACGGCATCCAGGCCATCCTCGTCATCTTCATGACCACGCGGATGCTGGCGCGCGACGGCTCGCCGGATCCGATGCCCGAGAGCGAGGCAATCGCCTACTACCACTGGTTCGTTTCGATCAGCATGTTCCTGCCGATTGTTCGGCGCGCTGCTCGCCGATGCGTTCTGGGGCAAGTACCGCACGATTCTGTTCTTGTCCGTGCTCTACAGCCTCGGTCATGCGGCGCTCGCGACCGATGAGACGCGCGTCGGCCTTGCGATCGGGCTGGGGCTCATTGCGGCGGGGGCAGGCGGATCGAAGTCCTGCGTTCCGGCAATGCTGGGCGATCAGTTCACCAAGGCGCAGGGGCCACTGCTATCGCGCGTGTACTCGTGGTACTTCTGGATTCTCAATCTCGGCTCGTTCATCGCCACGCTCGCCACACCCGTGCTGCTCGAACGCTTCGGGGCGAGAGTCGCTTTCGGTGTGCCGTGCATCCTGATGATGGCTTCGACCTACAGCTTCTGGCTGGGTCGCAAGCGCTACGTGCACGTTCCGCCTGCAGGTGCGGCCAACGTCGGCGTGCTGTTCTCGTGGAAATCACTCGGTGAGCTGCGCACTCTGGCGATGATATTCCTGCTGATAGTGCCGCCGGTCGGCGTGCTGTTCATCACCAACTCCGCCATGGTGCTGCAGGCGACGCATCTGAACCTGCACTGGGCCGGCCTCACCTGGCTGCCGTCGCAGGTCTTCGTCTTCAATCCGCTGCTGTCGCTGGCGCTGATTCCGTTCTTCTCGGAGATCGCCTTTCCCGCACTCGGCAGGATGGTCAGGCTGACGCCACTGAGGAGAATCGGCGCCGGCTTCTTCATGGCTATGCTGGGCCTGCTGCTGCTGATCGGGTTGCAGTTGCGGATCGATGCCGGCGCACATCCTTCGGTCGGCTGGCACGTTCTGGTGATTGGAGTATTCGTCGCCGCGGAGCTGCTGATCCACATCACGGCCATGGAATACGCGTACCGCGCCGCTCCGGGGCAGTTGCGCTCGATCGCGATGTCGTTTCGGCCGCTGACAATGTCGCTCGGCAACGTGTTCGTCGCGGTGACTACGGGATTCGCGAGTCGCGGTGGCGAGCAAGGTGCACCGGGCGTCTCGTACTACGTTTTCTTCCTGGTGACGGTCGCGATTTCCTGCGGCGCATTCGTCTTGTACGCGGCCCGACTTCCCGCGAGTGATGCGGACCGGGCCTAGAGCTCGCCTTCCCTCACCCAGGCGGCCGTCGCATCCAGCGCGCGGCCGAAGCGGTCGAACAACTCGTCGATCTCGCTCTCGGTGATCACGAGCGGCGGACAGAAGGCGATGACGTCACCGACGTTGCGAATGATGAGGCCCTGCTCCTGGCAGCGGTCCGAGCAATACAGGCCGACCTTGCCTGGCGGCGCAAATGGCGTGCGCGCCTGCTTGTCTGCGACCAGTTCCACAGCGCCGATCAACCCGACGCCGCGGGCCTCGCCCACCAGCGGGTGATCCCCGAAGGCGCGCAATCGCACTTGAAAGCGCGCCGATACCTGCTTCGCGTGCTCCACGATTCGGCGCTCTTCCATGAGCTCTAGATTGCGAAGCGCGACGGCGCACGCGACGGGATGCCCGGAGTACGTGAAGCCGTGCCCAAAGGAGCCGTTGGACGCACTGGGCTCGACGAGCGCTTCGTAGAAGTCGTCGGGTACGAGCACGGCGCTGAGCGGGACATATCCCGACGAGATCGCCTTCGCCACCGACATCGTGCCGGGCCGCATTCCGAAGTACTCCGCGCCGAACCTGCACCCCGTGCGGCCGAAGCCGCAGATGACCTCGTCGTCGATCAAAATGATTTCATAGCGGTCGAGCACCGCCTGCACCTTCTCGAAGTAGGTGCGGGGTGGCACGATCACACCCCCTGCGCCCATCAGCGGCTCGGCGATGAAGGCCGCAACGGTCTGCGGATCCTCTTTCAGGATCCGCGCTTCGAGGCTTGCCGCCAGACGGGTCGCGAATTCCTCTTCGCTCTCGCCGGGCTCCGCGCCACGATAGTGATGCGGGCATTCGACGTGCAGTATGCCGGGCATCGGCAGGTCGAACATGGCGTGATTGACTGCCAGACCCGTGAGGCTCGCCGATGCGATGGTCACGCCGTGATAGCCGCGCAGGCGGCTGATGATCTTCTTCTTGAGCGGGCGCCCGAGCGCATTGTTGTAGTAGCGGATCAGCTTGATCTGCGTGTCGTTGGCGTCGGAGCCGGTGCTGCCGAAGAACACCTTGCCGGCGACCCCCGGCGCCCACGTCTTGAGCTTCTGCGCCAGCCTGATCGCCGGCTCGTGCGACTTGCCCGCGAACAGCGGCGAATAGGCCAGCCGGCTGATCTGCTCATGGGCCGCGTCGGCGAGCTCGGGAACGCCGTAGCCGAGGGCGGTGCACCAGAGCCCGGCCATCCCCTCGATATACTCGTTGCCGAACTCGTCGTAGACGTAGATGCCGCGGCCGGAGGAGATGATCAGCGGCCCGCGGCTGCGCAACAGCTTGAAGTTCGTGACCGGGTGCAGGAGCGATTCGAGGTCGTCGGTGCCTAACGTCATGATCCTGCGGGCCAGCGTGAAACTGTGATCACAGATCATCGGGGAACGGCGGCGGCGGGTCAACTCCCGTTGCCGTGCGTGCTGCCGGCACAGCGGTGCGACTGGTGCTCGAGCTCGAGATACAGCGCGCTGTGGTCCAGCTCGCCCAGGCCGCGCGCGCACATCGACTGATAAAGGCGCTCGGCCAGCGCCAGGAAGGGCAATCGCTGCCCCTGCCGCTCGGCGAGCTCGCGGGCCGTCGACAGGTCCTTGAGCTGCGTCGATGCGTGTCCGCCAGGCTCGAACGAGCCCCTGGCCATGCGCGAACCGTGTTGCCGCAGGATGGTGGAATCGGCAAAACCGCCCTGCAACGCCTGGCAGACGAGCGCGATGTCGGCGCCGCCGGAACCGGCCAGTAACAGCGCCTCGGCGACGGCTCCGATCGTGACTGCGACGATCACCTGGTTCGCCAGCTTCGCAAGCTGGCCCGATCCGACCGGACCTACATGAGTCAGTCTGCCGAGCGGCGAGAGCGCCCGCCGCGCGGCCTCGACGTCCGCAACCTCGCCGCCAGCCATGATGGTGAGAGAGGCGGCGCGCGCACCCGTTTCGCCGCCCGAGACGGGTGCGTCGACATAGCGAATGCCGCGAGCTTTCAGCCACACGGCCTGGGCGCGCGCGCTCGCCACTGGAATTGAGCTCATGACGATCACGAGACTGCCCGGTTCAAGGGAATCGGCGACGGAGACGAGGACTTCATCGACCACTGCACCGGTGCTCAGCATCACGATGACGACCCGAGCAGACCTTACCGCCTGTGATGCCGTTGCGCAGACTTCCACATTGGGGAAAGTCGTCAACGCCGAGGCACGTTGCGCCGTGCGGTTCCATACGCGCAGATGCAAACCAGCGGCAGCCAGGTGGCCTGACATCGGCAGGCCCATGAGTCCCAGGCCGAGAAATGCGACTGGCAGATCCGGCGCGGGCTCATCGACGACGACATTCATCTCGCTTCTCCGTCCATTCCGCTCGTTTTCGAGCATACCAGAGCGTCGAGCAGGCGGTTGACAGGGGGTGGTTTTCAACTAGTATTGGGCTGTCAAAGACATTAAGAGCAAAATACCCATGCGAGGCGAGTCTGCGGCGGCAGGCCTGCGGCGCGCGCTGCCAGGAGCGTGCGCGCTGCTGCTGCTCGCGCATGCGGCGGGCGCTGCCTGCATGAATCCGGCGCAGCTCGAAGGCGCCCTGCATGCGGAGCTGGAGCGCGCGCGGGCACAGCTGAATTTTCCGGGCGCGACAGCCGCATTCGTCATGCCGGACGGGCGCACCGGCAGCGCCGCTGCCGGGCTTGCAGACCTCGAGCTGCGCCTGCCGATGCGGCCCGGAAGCCGCATGCCGGCGGGCAGCATCGGCAAGACGTTCGTCGCAGCGCTGGCCCTGTCGCTCGTCGAACAAGACAGGCTTTCACTCGATGACAAGCTCTCGGCGTGGCTGGGCAGCGAGGCCTGGTACGGCAGGCTTGCCAACGGGGCGGACATCCGCATTCGCGATCTCCTCAATCACGGCGCCGGAATAGGCGAGCATGTCGAATCGAGAGGGTTCGCCGCGCAGGTCCTGGAGCGCATTGCCAAGAATCCGGATGAGCCGATCGAGCCGCGCGCGCTTGCCGCGTTCATCTTGGACCAGCCGCCACTGTTCGCACCGGGCCATGGATACAAGTACACGGACACGGGATACATTCTCTTGCAGCTGGCGATCGAGAAAGCAGGCGGGCTGCAGATGTGGGATGAAGCCGTCCGCCGCTTCATCTATCCACTGCAATTGAATTCGACGAGCCCGGCCGTGGGGCGGCTGCACGCCGGACTGGCGCAGGGCTATGTGAGCGGAAAGCTCCTGCACGGCCTTCCGCCGACTACCCTGGAAATGGGCGTTTTCCGCTGGAATCCTGTGTCCGAGTGGGCCGGCGGCGGTTTCATCAGCAATTCCATGGATCTTGCACGCTGGGCCGGCGCGCTCTACGAGGGGCGCACTTCACCGGCAGGAATCGGTGCTGCGATGGTGGCGCCGCAGAACCTGAACGTCGCTCCCGACGGTTACGCATACGGGCTCGGTGTGGTGATTCGAGAGACACCACGCGGCCCGGTGTGGGGGCATGCCGGCGTGTACCCGGGCTATCGCAGCAACATGGCTTATTTCGTGAAAAGCAGGATTGCGATTGCGGTGCAGGTCAATACTGATGGCGTGGATGGGGAGAGCATGGGTGAGATGAGCAATGCGCTCGCCGCGGTCGTGCTCGATCACTCCCTGTGCCATGCAGCGCCGGCGCGAGGCTGAGGTTTCACATGCGCAAAGCGGACAAGACCATCATCACCTGTGCGATCACGGGCGCCATACACATGCCATGCATGTCGCCGCACCTGCCTTTGACGCCGGCGCAGATAACGGATGAAGCGGTGGCTGCGGCGCAAGCCGGCGCCGCCATCATCCACTTGCATGCGCGCGATCCGCAGACCGGCATGCCGACCACCGACGTCGAGGTCTACCGGCAGTTTCTGCCCGCGATCAAACGCCGGTGCAATGCGATCGTCAACATCACGACCGGCCAGCCTTCGCTCGAGGCCACGCCTGAGGCAGTGTTCCAGGCGCGCCTGGCGGCGCCGAAGGAATTCTCTCCGGAGATCTGCTCATTCAACATGGGGCCCATGAACGTGGGTGTGTGGGCGCTCAAGGAGCGATATGAGCACAACATCCAGCACGACTGGGAGCGATTCTTCTTCGACAAGACGAAGGGAATCACCATGATCAATTCGTTCGACACCATGGAGCGCTTCGCGCGCGAGCTGGGCGAGGAGCGCGGCGTGCGACTTCGAGTACGAGTGCTTCGACATCGGGCACCTGTACACGCTGAAGTTCATACTCGACCGCGGCTGGGTCAAGCCGCCGCTGTTCATTCAGTCGGTGTACGGCTTCCTGGGCGGCCTGCAGTGCCATCCGAAGCACGTGCTGCACATGCAACAGACTGCGGACGACCTGTTCGGCGACGATTACCACTGGTCGAATCTCGCCGCCGGCCACCACCAGATGAAGATCGTGACCATGGGTGCCATTCTCGGTGCTCACGTCCGCGTCGGCCTCGAGGACAGCCTCTGGTACGGCAAGGGCCAGCTGGCCGTCTCGAATGCGGAGCAGGTGCGGCGGATTCGCCGCATTCTCGAGGAGCTGTCCATCGATATCGCAACCCCGGACGAGGCGCGCGCCATGCTCAGCACCAAGGGCGCCGACAAGGTGAACTTCTAGGAGCGCATGACTGTTCCCGGATCGACACGTCGAAGTCGGCCCAGCTATTCAGGCGCGCGGGTGCCGCCATGCCCGGCGGCGGAACCGCCATCCGGTGATGTTCCCGCCGTATCTCATGTACGCCGCGGATGCGAGCGGTTGTCGAGTGACGGACGTCGACGGAGTCTCGCAGCATCGATTTCATCAACAACTTCTCGGCGCAGATCCATGGCCATGCGCACCCGGCGATCGTAAGCGTGATGCAGGAACAGGCACGCCACATCACCTCCTCGATACTGCCCACCGAATCGGAATTGAATCTCGCCGAGCTGCTGCGCGAGCGTGTGCCGGCCATCGACAAGGTCCGCTTCTGCAACTCGGGCACCGAGGCTGTGATGCTGCGCCGTCAAGGTCGGCGCGTGCCCATACCGGGCGCGCCAAGATCATGAAGATGGAAGGCGGATACCACGGCCAGTACCCCGAGCTCGAGACGAGCTGGTTCTCCTTTCCCGACAACTGGGGCCCCGAGTCCGAGCCGAACCGGGTCGCCTTCGGCGACGGCACGCCGGCAGCGCTTACCGAAAATATCGTCGTCGCGCCGATCAACCGCACGGACATCACGCGCGAATTGATTCGCAAGCACGCCGAATGAGCTCGCCGCGGTGATCATCGATCCGTTCCCGTCGCACATGCGGTTCATCCGCGCCAGCGCCGAGTACCTCGCCATGCTTCGCGAGGAGAGCATCCCGCCTGGGCATCGTGCTGATCTTCGACGAAGTGTTTTCTTTCCGTGTGGGCTATCACGGCGCGCACGGCCACTTCGGCGTCACTCCGGACATTGTCGTGCTTGGCAAGATCATCGGCGGCGGGCTGCCCATCGGCGCCGTCGGCGGCAATGAAGAAGTGATGTCGGTGTTCACGCGCACGCGCGCCCAACGGATTTCCGAAGGTCTTTGCCGGCGGCACGTTCACGGCCAACCCAATGTCCATGGCGGCCGGCTTCGCCGCCATGCAGCTCATGACGCCACAGGCGTACGCAGGCCTGCATGCGCAGGGAGAGCGACTGCGCAACGGCCTTCGCGCTACTGCGCAGCGTGCCGGCGTGCCGGTCGTGGTCCTGGGTGAAGGGTCGCTGACCGCGGTCGCATTCGCGGCGCACCCTTTCGACAGCTACCGCGACATGGTCATCGCCTGCGGGCCCGCTCAGCGCGACAAATGCTATGCCTTTCACCGCGCGGTGCTCAATGCCGGTGTGCTGCCTTCGCCCCAGGCGCAGTTCGTAGGCTCGACGCCCATGACGGATGCGGATATCGACACTGCGATAGCCGCTTCGGCGCAGGGCTTTGCAGCCCTCGCGCGCCAGCCCTGACACGCAGTGCCACGCTTCGCCGCGAACCTGGGTTTTCTGTTCCCCGAGTTGCCCTTGCTCGAGCGATTCGCGGCGGCCCGCGAGGCCGGGTTCGCCGCTGTCGAGATTCAGGGCCCGGGAACGGCAACGAATGCGCAGATCGCCGCTGCGGCACGCGAGGCGGGAGTTGAAATCGTGTTGTGCAATATTCCGGTCGGAGACCTGCTTTCGGGCGGCTGCGGGTTGTCCGGCGTCGCTGGGCGCCAGGGCGAATTTCAGGACGCCGTCCGCTGGGGGAGCGCCTTCGCGCAAGCAATTGGCTGCAGTGCCGTGAATATCGGCCCATCACGAGTGGTAGACGGATCGCAACGCGAAGCGAACCTTGCAGTGCTCATCGAGAATCTCCAGTTCGCCGGCGAGCTGCTCGGCGCGCACGGCATTCGCGTCCTGGTCGAACCTGTGAGCTACAACGATTTTGCACACACGCTGCTGCACGATGCGGACGATGCGATGGCCGTCATCCGCGACTGCGCGCACCCTAACGTGTTCCTGCAATTCGACGTCTATCATATGCACCAGATGCACGCCGATGCCCTGGCGACCCTGCGCACCCACATCGCGAGCGTCGCGCACATTCAGTTCGCCGACGTGCCCGGGCGCGGCGCGCCGGGCACCGGCCTTATCGATTTCACGAATTTCTTCGCGACCGTCGATCGCCTGGGCTACGCAGGCTGGACGGGTGCGGAGTATCGGCCCGCGGGCCGGACGATCGACACGCTCGCCTGGCTACCCAAACAAAGATCGAAGGAATCCTCATGAGAGAAGCCGTCATCGTTTCCGTAGCACGCACGCCGATCGCAAAGGCATTTCGTGGCGCGTTCAACAACATCAAATCACCGACGCTCGCCGCGTTCGCAATCAAAGCGGCCGTCGAGCGCTCAGGTGTCGATCCGGCCGAAATCGAAGACCTGGTGATCGGCTCAGCCCTGCAGTGCGGAACGGCGGGCTGGAACCTCGGGCGAACTGCGGCACTGGCCTCTGGCCTGCCGGTCTCGGTGTCGGGCCAGAATATCGACCGTCTGTGCTCCTCGGGTCTCATGTCCGTGGCTACGGCCGCGAAGCAGATCGTGAACGACGGCATGGAAGTGTGTGTCGCTGCCGGTCAGGACAACATTTCCGCCGTGCAAAACCGGATCTTCGAGTGGTGCCTGAACGAAAAAGACCCGGCCCTTGCGGCGGCACACCCTCAGATCTACATGTCCATGCTCGACACCGCCGAGTACGTGGTGAAGAAGTACGCCATCGGTCGCGATGCTCAGGACGAATTCGCTCTGCAGTCGCAGCTGCGCACCGCACACGCGCAGGCCGCGGGAATTTTCGCGTCGGAGATCGTCCCCGTCACGGCGACCAAGATGATCGTCGACAAGGCGACCAACGCGACGCGCCTGGAAGAGCTGACGCTGACGAAGGACGAAGGCAATCGGCCCGAGACGACCCTCGCCGGACTGAAAGCGCTCGAACCCGTCATCGCCGGTGGCACCATCACAGCGGGCAATGCGAGCCAGCTGTCCGACGGCGCGGCGGCGTGCGTGCTCGTGAGCCGCGAGCTTGCCGAGAAGCGAAACCTCGAGCCACTGGCCACTTACCGTGGCATGACGGTCGCGGGGCTCGCGCCTGAAGAGATGGGCATCGGTCCCGTCTACGCCGTGCCGAAACTATTGAAGCTGCACGGTCTGGCCGTGAAGGACATCGATCTGTGGGAACTCAACGAGGCATTCGCCTGCCAGGTCATCTATTGCCGCGACAGGCTCGGCATCGACAATGACAAGCTCAATGTCAACGGCGGAGCGATTTCCATCGGGCACCCATACGGAATGTCCGGAACGCGACTCGTCGGCCATGCGCTGCTCGAGGGAAAGCGGCGTGGCGCGCGGTATGTCGTGGTGACGATGTGCGTCGGCGGGGGAATGGGCGCGGCAGGGCTGTTTGAAATCGCGCGCTGACCGGGCTTGCTGATGCGGGCGAGCGCAGGGAACTAGATTTCGGCGGCGATGATCGCGCCGATCTGCGAGCACTTCGCCGTGCCGCCAAGGTCCGGCGTGCGTGGGCCGCGGGCAGCCAGCGTGCGCGAAACGGCCGCTTCGACGGCGCATCCGGCCTCAATCGCACCAAGGTGCTCGAGCATCATCGCTCCGGACAGGATCGCGGCGATTGGATTGGCCAGGTCGCGTCCGGCGATGTCGGGCGCCGAGCCGTGCACCGGCTCGAACATCGAAGGATGGCTCTTCTCGGGATTCATGTTGGCCGAGGCGGCAAGCCCGATGCTTCCAGCCACCGCCGCGCCGAGGTCCGACAGGATGTCGCCAAACAGGTTGCTCGCCACCACCACGTCGAAACGCGCCGGATCACGCACGAAGTGCGCAGCCAGTATGTCGACGTGATATGAATCGGCGCGCACGTCCGGATACTCGGCGGCCATGAGCGCGAAGCGCTCATCCCAATACGGCATGGAGTGCAGCAGTCCATTGGACTTGGTTGCCGAGGTCACGTGCTTGCGCGGTCGCGTGCGGGCGAGCTCGAAGGCGTAGCGCAGCACGCGGTCCACGCCGCGGCGCGTGAACACCGATTCCTGCAGGACGAATTCCTGGTCGGTATCGGCGCACATGCGCCCGCCGATCTCAGAATACTCGCCCTCCGTGTTCTCGCGCACGATCATCAGGTCGATTGCGCCCGATGCGCCGCTTGCGAGCGGTGAGTCCACGCCTGGCAGCAACTTGCACGGTCGCAGGTTCACGTATTGCTCGAAGCGCCGCCGGATCGGCAGCAGCAGCCCCCAGAGCGAGGCATGATCCGGCACGCCCGGGAAGCCGACCGCGCCGAGATAGATCGCATCGAAGGGTTGCAGCTGCTCGAGCGCATCGTTGGGCATCATCCGCCCGGTGCGCAGATAGGTCTCGCAGCTCCAGTCGAAGAACTGCCAGGCGAATTGCAGATCGAAGCGCGCGCCGGCGCTTTCCAGCACACGAATGCCCTGGGCGATCACTTCCTTGCCGATGCCGTCTCCCGGGATGACCGCGATTTTCAGCGGGCTCACGGCCCGGGCCGCTTGGCGAGAGTACGCTTGCGCTTCGCGACGCTCTTGCGCCCGACCAGCGCGACGGTTTCGGATGTGGATGGCAGTTGCCGGCGCAGGCCTGCCAGCAGGTAGTTCGCGGACACCTCAATATCGGAAGTCACTGCGCGCAGCGCTCCGCCGGCGTCATGCTCGCGCAGCGCGCGGATCACATCGTCGTGATGCTCGAAGCCCTCGCCGAGCGAGTCCTTGTCGTGTGAAAACGCTTCGGCGAGCACCTTGTTGAGCGCGGGCCCGACCCTCAGCCACAGGTTCTGGATTCCATCCAGCAGCGCCTGCGAGCGCGCAGCCCGGTAGATTGCAAAGTGGAACCGCTGATTCTCCTTCATCGCGCGGCGCACCTTGCCTGCGCGCGCAAGGCGCAGCAGCTTGCGGTTGATGGCCGCGATGGCGTCGACCTCGGCGGCGGTGGCGCGGCTCGCGGCCTGCGCCGCGGCGTGGCCCTCGAGCAGCTTGCGAATCTCCACCAGCTCGACGTACGACTCCGGCGTGAGCGATTCCACCTCGATGTGGCGCTTGGGGTGCACGGTGACCACGCCAAGCCCGGAAAGCCGGCTGATCGCCTCGCGAACCGGCGCAATGCTGGTCTCGAGCGAGCGTGCGAGATCGCGCAGAGTCAGCTTCTGCCCCGGCACGAAATCGCCTTGCATGAATGCCTGGCTCAGTGATTCGAGCACCTGCCTGTGCAGCGGCGAGGTGTTGCCCGGGGCGCGCGCGCTCGCCGCAAGCCGGTTCTGTCGTCGAAGTCGTTTCATCGAGATTCCTCGTCCCGGCCGGTGCGCGCTGCCGCCAAAGTATAGGTTACGGCGCCGCGCCGTGCGATTGCGCAGCGGGCCGCGATTCGAATTCCAGCAGCTGGATTTTCGGCGGCGTGGTCGGAGAGAGCAGTATCGCCACCTCCATCGTTCCGCGCGCACACGCGAGCTTGAAGCGCCCGGCCATGGCGTGCAGGATTTCCGATGGCGTTACTGCGGTGCAATCGCCCAACGATTCACGGTAACTCCTGAGCGCCGCATTGCGACGCCGCGCCGGAATATCCAGCAACAGGTTCGCCGCCAGTTGATCGCGTGCGATTTCGACATTGCCCGACTGGTACATCTGCAGCGCCGCGTCTGCGGCGCGCAGCAGAGCAGGACCCGCCGCCATTTGGGAATCTGTGAACAGGTTTGCGCGCTTCAGTCGCCCGGCTGCCTCCACGACTGGGTCCGACAGGTGCGCATACGTGAGATTGGCAAACGCGAAGATTCCAACTCCAGCGTGCGGCAGGAGCAGCAGCTGCGATCCGAAGCCGGGGAGGCCGCCGGGATGACGCAGCATGGTGCCGAGCTCGCAATCATTGACGACATAGAAGCCGGCGCCATACATCCAGGTCACCGGACAAGGCTTTCCGTGCGGACCATTCGACCGCTGACCGGTCTCGCTGAAAGCCAGGGGATGCCCGGCCTCGCGCACCGTCGCGGGGTCGATCGATCCTGGCACGCTCACGGATTTCTCGCTCCAGGCCGCGAGAAGCCACGCCACGTAACGTCCATAGTCCCGTGCGGAAGTGCTGAGGCCGCCCATTGCGCCGAAGGCGCCGTCGCTCAGCGAAGGCTGTTCCTCGAGATGATCGCCGACCCAGGAGTATCCCGTGGCGCGCCTTTGCGCGGGAACATCACGTGACTCCCAGAAAGTCGAGCTCAAACCGAGAGGTCGCAGCAGTCTTTGCGTGATGTATGCCTGATAGGGCTGCTTCGAAACGGTGGAGATCACCCTGCCGAGCACGGCGTAACCGGTATTCGAGTACTCGAACGCTTCGCCGGGCGATCGCAACGTGGGTATTCCACCGCCCAGGAAACTGGAGAACTCCGCTTCGGTCATGTCGAGCTGCCGATCGCCCCAGGGATCATCCGTTACGAATCCGGCCGTGTGATTCAGCAGATGCCGCAGCCGGATCGCGGGCGAGGCACCACCCGAGACGGGCAGTACTTTCAATTGCGGCACCAGGCCCGATGCCGTCGCGTCGAGGTCGAGCCGCCCCTCATCACGCAGGTTGAGAATGGCGAGCGCGGTGAAGCTCTTGGTGAGCGAGGCGATCCGGAAAACCGTGTCGGCGCTGACGGGTGCCGTCGATTTGATGTCCTGCGCGCCAATGCCGCGAACATGTAGCAGCTCACCCTGGCGCACGACTCCATAGACAAGGCCGGGCGCGTGATGATCGGCGGCGTATTTCGCAAACAGCGAATCGATGTCGGCAAGCGCCGCATCCCAGTTTCCGGCCGGTCGGGCCATTCCCGTGAATCCCAGGGTCAACATCACTCCAAGGGCCAGTTTTCGCACTGCTAGCGGAAAGGCCACAGCAGCCCCCACACCCCCATGAGCCACACGAGGCCAAGGCTGCCCAGCGCCAGCACGATACTGTACACGGATGACATCGCGGAGCGCGCTGCACGGGTGTTCGTCGTTGCTCGAAAGGCCGGCAGAGTGAATGCCGCGTTCGCGAGCAGCAGGACAGCCGCAGCAGGAAATAACACGCGCCAGGCATTGGGTAGAATGTGCCACGCGGAATGGGCGAGGTCGTACGCGAACTCCAGCTCGAGCAGCAGTGCGATCGAGATTAGCGCCGCACCGAGGCCGGCCATGAGCATCACTCTTTTCATCTCCAGGCTGCGCGCTCGTTGGCGCGCGATCAGCGCTGACAGGCCGAGCAGCATCAAGATGGGCAGCGGCAGGATCGCGAACGGGGCGGTCAGCCACCACGGTTGACGCTCGAACGCCCCGACTGGCTCGATGCCCGCGAATATCCGCCGGCCGTCCACCACTCTGAATCCCAGCCTGATCGTATCCCCGCCGCGAATCGCGCACTCATAGAAGAGCGGTCCCTTGCGCACGAAAGGACAGCCTCCGACCGAGAGCTGGCCGCTTGGCAGTTGAAAAAGCGTGTGTGAGTTCATGGTGGCCTCCATGCGTGCCATCAGGTGTGTGCTCGCGTCTCGGCGAAAATAGGTGCCGACCAGTTGAGCTACGTCCGGCTCGCTCGCGGCGCGCGCATCGATAAGTGGTGGTGGCACCGGCGCCGGTAGAAAGTGGTCGGCAAACCGGCCTATGACGCCTTCGATAAGGCCGTCGGGATCGAGGGTGCGTGCTCCGGGCGGCGGGGCCGGGGAGGTTAGATGAGTGAGCGCATAGGAGAGCCGCGGTTGCGGCCACGACTGCACCGTCGTGTCGACCGAAACGAATATTCCGACGTTCTGCGCGCGGAACCAGGCGACCCGGCTGATGAAGCCATTGATCTCCCCGCGATGCCCTTCTGCCGCGTGGCCATGATAGAAATATTGCCACATGCCGAGGCCCAGGCCCGGCACCCTCGGGTTGAATCGCCACGTGTCGAAGTCAGTCATTTTCGCAAGCGCCGCCGGCCCGAGCAGCTTGCCCGGTGAAAGCATTGCACTCATGAATCTGCCCATGTCGACGGCCGTGGTGCTGATGTCTCCGCCGCCTTGCGCGCTGTCAGGCATTAGATTGTGCGGGATCAGCTCAGCATGCCACTGCGCGTTACGGATGTGCGCATGAGCGGCATCGGCGACCCGATCGTCCGGCAGGCCTGACACCGATTGGTCCATGCCCAGCGGCTCGAAGATCTCGCGGCGGACGGCATCGGCATACGAAGTGTTCAGCACGTCGGCAACCACGACCCCGAGCGCGCCGAAGGCCATGTTGTCGTAGAGGGGCAGGGCGGTGACCGGTCGTGCGCGCAGCAGATCCCAGCTCATCTGCTCCGGAGTCTGCTTTGCCGCGCGCGCATCGGGGAAGTCCATATAGCCGACGGCCGTGTCGAAACCGCCGTGATGCGTCATCAACAGGCGAGAAGTGATGGGCTGGGCGAACGTGTCGGGCACCTTGACGCGCCTCAGGTACCGATTGATGTCCGCATCCAGATCGAGCTTGCCCTGCTCTTCGAGGCGCAGCGCAGCGACCGTCGTGAAGAGCTTGGTGATTGAAGCGATTCGAAACAGGGTGTGCTGCGGATCGATCGGCGAACGCGTCTCGACGTTGGCCACGCCGTAACCCTTGGCCAGCACGATGCGATCGCCCTCGACCACGGTAACGATGGCGCCTGGCGCATAGCTCCTGGCCAGCGCCTCGCCCATTACGGCATCGATGAAGGATTCGACGGTGGTGGTATCGAGTGTCGCAACGGAAGCGGCATCCGTGTCGGCTCGGGCTGTTCCTGCAAGTGCGCCAAGAATCAGCACGGCTCGGTACATGCCACGCAGCCCGGTGTTCATTCCGACCGGTCTCTCCGCAAGGCGGCGCGCAACATACTCACTGCCACGAAAGTTACGGCGACCGCGACGAGCCACCTCAATGCCGTCAGGTTCATCGACTTGACGATGTAGACGGCGACCAGCACGCCCGGTATGCCGCCGAGCGTCAGCGCCAGTGCGGTGGGGAGTTGATAGCGCTTCGACTTCAGGAACTGCAGGCTCGCGACCGGCATCAGGAAGGCGCTTGAGGCCGTCATGATCGGAAACGCCGCCGCCGGATTCATTCCCAGCAGCGCGAGGGTGATCAGGCTCGGTCCGTAGTTGCCGACACCGAGCGTCATCAGCGCGCCGAAGATGAAGTTCGCCGCGAGTGCGAACCAGAAGCGCCATCCGGCGAGGTCCAGTGCATGGCCGCCGCTCGGCAGCAGGCCCAGGTTCACGGCGACGAATAGCGTGGCCGCGGTCAGCAGCGCCGCGCCCATGCCGAGCTGGATGGCCGTGCGATTCAGCCGTACCACCACCCCAGCGCCCAGCCACGCGCCGCAGGCGCCATGGCGACCATGGCCACGAGCAGGACCGTGTCCACCTTGATGATCACGATGTAGATCAGGGCCTGGGCGATCGAGGGGATCGCATGTCCCAGATTGAGGGTGCCGGGAATCGCCTCGTCCGGCATCAGGCGGCGGGCGCGGATCGCCGCGGTGGTCGGCGCGAACGAGCCGATTCCGAGGGTATCGAAGAAGTTGGTCACGAAGCCCAGCAGCAGCTCGATAGGCGCCCGGGCGGCGCCGTGCGTAGGGCGGGTCGCGGCGGGCGCAGCGCCACCAGTACCACGCCAGCAACAGGGCGATGGCCGCCAGGGCGGTCAGCAGCGCGGTGCGGATGCGTATCTATTGGTTGGCCCCAGTGTTTGAGCGCTGCAACACTATCGGCAGCGTGCCGGCTGGTCAAATCGCCGCGGCGTGGGCCGAATCGCACCGCGGTGCGCAACCTGTGATCACAGATTTGCTTGCGCCGTGTGGGGGATCGCACATATGATTCTGACGTCAGAAAACCCATCGGGCACACCGCGCCAACGTGGCGGCCGGCAACACCCTCGGGGGGTAAGACACATGAACGGTTTTCGTGGTGCGACTTCGCGCAACGTGCTGCTGATGACGGTCGCCTGCTGGATCGGAGTCGGCGCCGCGCAGGCCACCGAAGCCACGCCGACGCCGTCGAAGAGATCGTGGTCACCGCACAGAAGCGTGCGCAGCCGGCGCAGGAAATTCCCGTGAGCGTGTTCGCGCTGGGCGGCGAGACGCTCGAGAGCCAGGGCATCACCAGCATCGTCGATCTCGGCAACACGCTCGCAGGCGTGAATGTCGCTCCATCAACCCGGGCAGATGCGCCTCACCATCCGCGGCGCGGCCGACATCTCCGGCAGCAACCAGGCGTCCTCGGTCAACGGGTACTACCTGGACGAGACCGCCATCTCCTACGTGCCGGGCTACATGCCCGAGCTCGGGCTGTGGGACATCGAGCGAATCGAAGTGCTGCGCGGCCCGCAGGGCACGCTGTTCGGCGAAGGCTCGGAGGGTGGCACGCTGCGCATCATCACCAAGAAGCCGGATGCGACGCAATTCTTCGGCCGCTACCAGGCGGGCGCCACGTCGACTTCCTCCGGCGACACGGGCTACCGGGCACTCGCGAGCGTCAACGTGCCGCTCAGCAAGGACGTGTTCGCCATGTCGCTGGCGGCCAGCTATCGGATCTTCCGGGCTGGATCGACATCCCGGACCTGAACAAGAAGGACACCAACGAAGCGAAGTCCAAGGATGCGCGGGTCGCCTTCCGCTACACGCCCTCCGAGGCGCTGAGCGTCGATGCGTTCTACCTGTACAACAAGATCGACGCCGTCGACTTCGGCGCGACTTCTCCCGGCGTGTTGAATCCAACCGCCGCGGCGCCCGGCTCGGGCCCGGTCAACTCGCTGTCCCCGCTGGATGCCAAGCTGGACGTGGCGTCGGTCACCATCGCCTACGGCTTCGGGCCTGCCACCCTGGTGTCGGCCTCGTCCTATACGAAGTACGGCAATACCGTGTTCCGCGATTTCAGCGCCGGCTTGCCGCTCTTCTTCGGCGATCCGACCGCCACCGGCGGCCAGGATTATTTCGTGCAGAGCAAGGCCACCTCTCAGGAGCTTCGCCTGGTATCCAACGGCGACCAGAAGCTCGACTGGACCATCGGCGCCTATTACAAGGATGAAGATCGAACGGTCGACGAGGCGGACACCTTCAACGTGCCGGCGTTCGGCGACCTGCACGATGTGCTGTCGACGCACAGCGAGTCTTCGAGCAAGGCGTGGGCGGTATTCGGCGACATCGATTACGCGCTGACCGAAAGGCTGTCGGCGCAGCTCGGCCTGCGATACTTCTCCGACGACAAGAAAGTGTCGGATACGAACCTGACCAGCTCCGTGCTTTTCGGCACGTCGCCGGCACCGTGATATCGGGCAAGGGCAGCGCGACGGCCACTTCTCCCAAGGTCGGGCTTACTTTCGAGGTCAGCCCCGAAGTGCTGCTGTTCGCCAAGGTCGCGGAAGGCTTTCGCAGTGGCGGCGCCAACGAGGTACCCACGGTCACCTATCCTTACGCCAATTCGTCATATGACTCCGAATCCCTGCGTGCGTACGAGGTCGGCGTGAAGACGGAGCCCGCGCCGGGCTGGTTCTTCAATGTCTATGCCTTCAACAACGACTGGTCCGACCTGCAGCTCGCCTTCAGCACAGCGGACAACATCTGGGGCTACACCGACAATGCCGGCAGCGCCACATCCAAGGGTGCGGAGATCGAGCTCGGAGGGCGTGTGGCTACGGGCCTGACTCTCGGCCTTACCTACTCCTTCACCGATTCGACGATCGACGACGACGTGTTCGACCAGGCGGGCAATCTCGTCGCCCAGGGCGGCAACCGGATTCCGCAGTCGCCGAAGTCGAAGGCGTCGATCACCGCCAGCTACACGGCACCGCTGACTGAATCGCTCCAGGGCGACATCACCACCCGCTACCGCCAGTCGTCGGGCTTCTATTCCGACGCCTCGAATGACCCGTCGCGGTACAACGGCAACTCCAAGCAGCTGTATCTGGGATTGGGCGTCGAAGGCAAATGGGGGTCGATCACCCTGTACGGCGACAACCTGCTCGACCGCAACGACACTACCGCCAACTTCAAGCCGATCGGCGCGCTGCCCTACGTGTTCGTGAACTACGTGCGGCCGCGCAACTACGGCATCGAGTTCAGGGGAAAATTCTAGGGCTGGCTTCTACTGGGCCTGACGCGCTCAAAAGCGCGGCAGGCCTGGAAATTTCTCCTCTGCGGCCCGCACCCGCATTCGGCCGTACTCGGCGCACCGGTGCAGCAAAGGCACCACCTTGCCGGGGTTCATCAGACCAGAGGGATCGAACGCCCGCTTCACGGCGTGAAAAGCCTCGAGCGTCGCGCTGTCGAACTGCGAACACATCTGCTCTATCTTTTCGACGCCGACTCCGTGCTCTCCGGTGATCGTGCCGCCTAGCCGCACGCTCTCCTCGAGGATCTCCGTGCCGAATGCTTCCGCACGGGCGCTCGAATCCGGGTCGCTGTCGTCGAACAGGATGAGCGGGTGCAGGTTGCCGTCGCCCGCGTGAAAGACATTCGGACAGGCGAGGCCGAATTTTCCCTCCATGGCCTGGATCGATTTCATCATCGCACCCAGGTGCTTGCGTGGAATCGTGCCGTCCATGCAGTAGTAGGCGGGCGCTGCGCGACCGGCGGCCGGAAACGCGCTCTTGCGGCCCGCCCAGAAGCGCAGCCGCTCGGGTTCGCCCGCCGACACCTGAATGCGCGTGGCGCGGGCCGCGACGAGCACTTCCTTCATGCGCGCGACCTCCTCATCCACTTCTGCGCCGGTGCCATCCGATTCGCACAACAGGATGGCCGCGGCATCGAGATCGTAGCCCGCATGGGAATAGGGCTCGACCAGGCGCGCCGCCGCGCCATCGAGCATTTCCAGTGCCGCGGGGATGATGCCGGCGGCGATCAGGGCGGCGACCGCATTCCCCGCATGCTCTACGTCGGCAAAGCTCGCCATGAGGCAGCATGCGACTTGCGGCGTCGGCACCAGTTTGACGGTGATTTCGGTCGTGACCGCGAGCATGCCTTCCGAGCCGATCACCAGAGCCAGCAGATCGAGCCCCGGTGCATCGAGGGCGTGGCTGCCATACTCGACGAACTCGCCCTGCATGTCCACTCCGCGCACGCGCAGCACGTTGTGAAGCGTCAGGCCGTACTTCAGGCAATGCACGCCGCCCGAGTTTTCTGCCACGTTGCCGCCGATGGTGCAGGCGATCTGGCTCGACGGATCCGGCGCGTAGTAAAGGCCGAGAGAGGCGACTGCTTGCGAGATGGCGAGATTGGCGACGCCGGGTTGCACCGTCGCTGTTTGCGCATGCGCATCGATGTGCAGTATGCGATTGAGCTTCGCCAACGACAGGAGAACTCCGTCTGCGCGCGGCAAGGCGCCGCCAGACAGACCCGTCCCACTACCGCGCGGGACCACCGGCACCCCGAGCATATGGCAGGCCGCGAGAATGCGGGCCACCTGCGCATCAGTCTCGGGTATGGCCACGACCATCGGCAGCTGGCGATAGAGCGTCAGGCCATCACATTCATACGGGCGCGTGTCTTCTTCGTCGACGAGCACGCACTGCGGCGGCAGAATCTCGCGCAGCGATGCGACGATCGCACGCCGCCGGCCGGCATCCGGGCTCTTGTGATGATCGGGGAGACTGCGCATTACATTCCTGGGCGGCCGATACCCGATCATTCTAGCCTGCTGCCGCACGCCGGCGCCGGTTTCACCCCCTCGCGATGCGAGCGCGGATTGC
Organism: uncultured Gammaproteobacteria bacterium; assembly: GCA_963759725.1. GTDB lineage: Bacteria > Pseudomonadota > Gammaproteobacteria > Steroidobacterales > Steroidobacteraceae > CAVXAE01. Next base: position 1,776,788 of record CAVXAE010000001.1, read on the forward strand.
GGGCGCAGTCCCGTTGCAGGTAGGCTGCGATGAAAAGGTACCGTCCAGAATGCGATTTTCCGCTGCCGCACTATTCCGTAACGCGCTGACCCGCCATCGTCGCTGGCCCAGGCAGTGGCGTGATCCCGAACCCAAGCCTAGATACGACGTGATCGTGGTGGGAGCGGGCGGTCACGGCCTCGCGACCGCGTACTACCTAGCCAAGAAGCACGGCGTCACGAATGTCGCCGTCGTCGACAAAGGCTGGCTCGGTGGCGGCAACACCGGGCGCAACACCACGATCATTCGTTCGAACTACCTGTTCGCCGAAAGCGCCGCCCTGTATGACCACGCTGTGAAGTTGTGGGAAGGCCTTAGCTCAGAGCTCAACTACAATGTGATGTATTCACCGCGTGGTGTGATGATGCTGGCGCACAACGTGCACGACATTCAGGTCGCGCAGCGCCACATTCATGCCAACCGTTGCGCGGGAGTGGACAACGAGTGGCTGACGGCCGCCGAAGCAAAGGAGTTTTGCCCGCCGCTGTCCATCGACCCGAACGCGCGATACCCGGTGCTTGGGGCGGCCTTGCAGAGGCGCGGCGGAACCGCTCGCCATGATGCGGTGGCATGGGGCTATGCGCGCGCGGCCAGCGCTTTGGGGGTCGACGTCATTCAGAACTGCGCCGTGCAGCGTATTCGAGTCGGCAAGTCAGGGGCAGTGGAAGGTGTCGAAACCGCGCGCGGATTCATCGAGGCACCGACGGTTGCCGTGGTGGCCGCAGGGCATACGAGCACGGTCCTCGCAACCGCGGACATCCGCATGCCTCTCGAGAGCTTTCCGCTCCAGGCTCTGGTCTCGGAGCCGATCAAACCCGTGATGCCCTGCGTGGTGATGTCGAACTCGGTGCATGGCTACATCAGCCAGTCCGACAAGGGCGAGCTCGTGATCGGCGCCGGCACCGATCAATACGTGTCTTACAGCCAGACCGGCGGGTTGCACACCATCAGTCATGCGCTCGAGGCCATCTGCGACCTGTTTCCCTCGTTTCGCCGGCTGCGCATGCTGCGCAACTGGGGCGGAATCGTCGATGTGACCCCGGATCGCTCGCCCATCATCGGGCACACTCCCGTGCCTGGCCTTTTCGTCAACTGCGGCTGGGGCACCGGAGGCTTCAAGGCCACGCCAGGCTCGGGCGACGTGTTCGCCTGGACCATCGCGAACGGCCGCCCGCATTCGATCGCCGAGCCTTTCTCGCTCGATCGATTTCGCAGCGGCCGCCTGATCGACGAGGCGGCCGCTGCGGCGGTTGCGCACTGATCATGCTGCTCATCACCTGTCCATATTGCGGACCGCGCCCCGAGACCGAATTCAGGTACGCGGGCGAGGCGCACCTGGCGCGTCCGGCGGATCCCGATACGGCGTCGGAACAAGCCTGGGCGGAGTATCTGTATTTCCGGTCCAACGCGCGCGGCTCGCATAGAGAACGCTGGCGGCACCTGCACGGTTGCGCGCGCTTCTTCAACGCGATCCGCGACACCGTGACCGATCGGATCCAGTGTGTGTACCGCGTGGGTGAGAGCCCGCCGGACTCGATGACATGAGTCAGCCGGAGCGATTGCCCGCCGGCGGACGAATTGACCGCTCTAGCGCCCTGCCATTCAGCTTTGATGGCCGGGCGCTCGAGGGGCATCCCGGCGACACGGTAGCCTCGGCGTTGCTGGCCAACGGCGTTCATTTCGTGGCGCGCTCGTTCAAGTATCACCGCCCTCGGGGCATCGTCGGCGCCGGCGTCGAAGAGCCGAACGCCTTGCTTACGGTGGACGGCGGGACGGGCCGGCTCGATCCGAATATTTCCGCGACGACTCTGCCGCTCGCTGCCGGCATGCGTCTCGCCAGCCAGCACTGTTGGCCGTCGCTCAATTTCGACGCGGGTGCGATCGGTGATTGGCTCTCGCCCGTATTGCCGGCGGGCTTCTATTACAAGACTTTTCTTTGGCCGCGCAAGGCGTGGCATGCGCTATACGAACCGTTGATTCGCCGAAGTGCGGGCCTTGGGCCCGCGCCAACACATGCCGATCCGGATCGCTATGTGCAGCGACATGCGCATTGCGATGTGCTCGTGATCGGCACCGGCCCCTCCGGACTGGCCGCTGCGCTGGCCGCCTCCGAGACCGGAGCCCGAGTCATCGTTTGCGATGAACAGGCAGAAGAGGGCGGATCGATACTCAGCCTGCCCCACGAGCGCATTGATGATCGATCGGCATGGCAATGGCGGGAACACGCCCGTGAAACTTTGCGGGGCCGCGCCGCAGTAAGACTATTGCCGCGAACTACTGCGTTCTCATATGGAGCGGAAAACTACCTGGGCCTGGTAGAACACCTTGCAGTGAATTCGCAGAACAGCTCGCAACTGCGTCAGCGACTGTGGCTGGTGCGCGCCCGGCAGGTGATTCTTGCGACCGGTGCCCTGGAGCGCCCGCTCGTATTCCGCGACAACGACCGTCCCGGCATCATGCTCGCGAGCGCGGCGCGTACTTATCTCAATCGCTATGGCGTGCGTCCGGGGCGACGCGCAGTTCTGGTGGCCAGCCACGATTCCGGATACGAAGCAGCCTTCGACCTGCATGCACAGGGTACGCACGTGCGCGCCATAGTTGACGTTCGCGCGAGCATCCGCGACGAGTTGCGTGCACACGCGAAGGCGAACGGCATCGAGGTGCTGGAAAATCATGCTCCCTGCGGCAGTGACGGGCGACGCCGGGTGGAATCACTGCACGTCGCGGCACGGCGTCCGGATGGAACGCTCGACCGCGCACGGCAGTTGCCTTGCGATCTCATTTTGATGGCCGGCGGGTGGACGCCAAGCGTGCATCTGCATTCGCAGGCTCGTGGCGCGCTGATCTGGGACGACAACCTCGAATGCTTCCTTCCGGGACAAGCCTCGCAAGCGGTGAGCAGCGTCGGTGCCGCTCGCGGCACAATGGGGCTGGCCGAATGCCTGGAGGAGGGAGCCGCGGCCGGGAATGCGGCAGCGATCGCTGTGGGCCGAACTGGCGGTTCGCGTCCCGTGCCGAGTGGGCATAAATCTCAGCGGGCCGAAGGCGGCCGCTTGCTCGACAACGTGGTTCCGGCTACGGATGCGAAGCGCGCCTTCGTGGATTTCCAGAACGACGTGACGGTGGGCGACATCGAATTGGCCGTGCGCGAGGGCTTCCGCTCCATCGAGCACGTGAAGCGCTACACCACGCTTGGCATGGCGACGGATCAAGGACGTACTTCCAATCTGCACGGGCTGGCCATCGCCGCGAGACAGCTTGGTGTACCCATTCCGGCAGTCGGCCTGACGACATTTCGAGCGCCGTTCACACCGGTGGCTTTTGGCGCGCTGGCGGGCAGCCATCATGGCGCGCTCTTCGACCCGGTTCGCAGCACACCCATGCATGAGTGGGCCGAGCAGCAGAGCGCCGTATTCGAAGATGTGGGGTTGTGGAAGCGTGCGCGCTACTTTCCTCGCGCGGGCGAAGACATGCATGCGGCGGTGATGCGCGAGTGCCGCGCAACTCGCGCTTCGGTCGGCCTGTTCGATGCCTCCACCCTCGGCAAGATCGAGGTGGTTGGCCCAGATGCCGGCGAGTTCATGAATCGCATGTACACCAATGCGTGGTCCAAGCTCGAAGTGGGCCGCTGCCGCTATGGGCTCATGCTGCGCGAAGACGGATTCATATTCGACGACGGCGTGGTCGGACGCATCGCGGCAGACCGGTTTCACGTCACCACCACGACCGGCGGCGCGCCGCGCGTCCTCAATTTTATGGAGGACTACCTTCAGACCGAATTCACTGACCTCAAAGTCTGGCTGACTTCGACGACGGAGCAGTGGGCGGTGATCGCGCTCAACGGTCCAAAGGCGCGCCGCGTGATCGAAACCCTGGTCGAGGGAATCGATATTCGTGCGGAATCATTCCCCCACATGAGCGTGCGGCTGGGACGCATTTGCGGTGTGCCCACGCGCCTTTTCCGGGTGAGCTTCACGGGAGAACTGGGTTTCGAAATCAACATTCCGGCAAGCGCCGGGCCGCAGGTGTTGAAGGAAGTGTATGACGCCGGTGCAGCGTATGGCATCGCGCCTTATGGAACGGAAGCGATGCACGTGCTGCGCGCGGAGAAGGGGTACATCATCGTCGGTCAGGAAACCGACGGAACGGTGACGCCGGGAGATCTGGGAATGGACTGGGCCGTCGGCAAGAACAAGCGTGATTTCGTCGGCAAGCGATCGCTCAGCCGCTCGGGCCTTGCGGCGGAAGACCGGCTGCAGCTCGTCGGACTGCTGAGCGAGGATCGCAAGACCGTGCTGCCGGAAGGTGGGCAGCTCGTGGCCACGGCGAGTCAGCCGCCGATGGCCTCACTGGGCCATGTCACATCGGCGTATTTCAGCAGCGCGCTCGAACAGCCCATCGCCCTGGCCATGCTCCGCGCGGGCCGCAAGCGGGTTGGCGAGCGGCTGTTCGTGCCGCTGGCGAGCGGCAATGTAGCGGTGCAAGTCACTGCGCCGGTTTTTGTCGACCCTGAAGGTCGAAGGCTGCTCGGATGATGCCTTGGAAAATCCTTGATCCCTGCGCCCGTTACGTGTTGCGCGCGCATCCGCAGGACATTGCTGAAGTGGCTGCTCACTACGGCTGGCAAAAGCCGCAACGGATGCTGCGAGCGTGCCAGGTGGACGAGCGCGTCACCTTGTGGCTTGGTCCCGACGAATGGCTTCTCCTGGGAGAGGTTGCGACGCAGACGGTTGACGCGGCGCGACCCGTGCCGGCGCACTCCTGGGTCGAAGTCTCCGATCGGCAGGTTGGGCTCGAGATTGCAGGAGACACGGCAACGGATCTGTTGGCGTCAGGGTGCCCCCGAGATCTCGCGCTCGAAGCCTTTGCCGTGGGCGATTGCACTCGCAGCGTGTTCGGCCGCTCGGAGATCGTGCTGTGGCGTACGGGCGAGCAGAGCTTCCGCCTCGAGTGCTGGCGTTCGTTTCTCCCTTACGTGCAGAGTTTCCTCAGCGCTTCGCTGTAGTCACTCCGCTGGCCGGCGCCGAATGGCCTGCCCGGGAAATACTTTCTCGACCGTTCGCCCATCGCGAACCACAGCGACGCCACCAACCAGCACATGCATGATGCCCTGCGAGAACTGCGCGGGCTTCTCGAAAGTCGCTACATCCAGGACCTTCTGCGGATCGAAGATCGTGATGTCGGCATCGGCCCCGATTTTGATCCGCCCCTTCAGCGCCATCTGCGGCACGGACTTCTCAAGCCTGCGCGCGGGCATGATCGTCATCTTGGCAAGCGCCTGCATGAGAGTCAGCGCCTGCCGCTCGCGGACATATAGGCCCAACACCCTGCTGAAGGTGCCAGCCGTGCGCGGGTGGCGCCCGACGTCGACTGCATCCGATGCGATGATCACGGAGGGGTGGGCAACGGCGAAGTCCACGGTCTCAGTCGGAATCATGAAGACGACGATGGGCTCCTCGGGAGTTTCAGCGCGACCACGCTCGAACGTCTGTGCGGTGAGCCGTTCGTGCGTCTTGACGCTTTCCAGGTTCCCGTAATCGATGCCGAATCGCGCGCGCCAGTTGCCTGACAGCAGCGGCGAGCCGTAGACCGCCATGCCCGCGGCATAAGGATAGACCTCCGTCGTCACATCGAGCCCGCGCGCGTGCGCGGCGTCGATCATCTCGATCATCATCGGCGCCTGCTTCATGCCGCTGCTGCCCACATGGCACACGTGAAGGCCAGCCCCGGTTGCCGCAGCGTCGGCCAGCAGCTCCTGCAGGGAATCGATGCTGTCGGGTGGGAGCAGGCCGGCGCTGCGCTGGTGCGCGAACACCGTCATCTGATTGCGGCCGGCGACTTCGAAGGCACGATATATCTCGGTCTTGTCGACACCCGCGAGGTATTGGATTCCCATGCCGATGCCGAGCGCCCCTTCCTCGATGCCGCGCTGCAGGGCTGTCGCCATCACCTGGTTCTGCTCGGGAGTGAGCGTGGTCGTGGCCAACTTCTCCGCGGTTTCGCGATCGACCAGGCCCGCCGCGAAGGGATCGGTGGATTTCTCCAGCACTTCGAATCCCAATATCGGCGCCGCGTGGGCGACGGTGTGGCTGACCGTTGCGCCAAAGTTGATCAGCCGCTTGCCCTGGAGCTCGCCGTACCACTTCGCGACGGGATACACCCCGAGCTCGAGCTCGAGTGCGGTCGTCACGCCATCGTGCGCCTGGTAGACGTTCGACTGTGCATCCGCATGCGAGTGCAGATCGATGAACCCCGGCGCAATCACCAGGCCGCGCGCATCTATGCTGCGGCGACCCACTAGCGGCGCCTCCGAAATAGCCACGATCTTTCCGCCGGCTATGCCGATATTGCGCACGCTATCCAGGCCGCTCTCCGGGTCCATCACGCGGCCGTTGAGGAGCACGGTGTCGATCACCGGTGCGGCGGGCTGTGCTGCGGAAACTGCCAGCGTCGCTGCGAGACCGCAGGCGCATGACAGCAGCTTCAGCACGCTTCGTTGAATGAACATGTACAGCCTTTCATCCGGCGATGTGAGGGCCAAACAATGCGGATCGCGCTTCGGCCGTCAGCGGCCCCTCGCGCCTTCGATCTGCCAAGACCTTGCGCTCGCGCGCCACGGCAGGTCGCGCGTCGATGGTCTCCATCCAGCGGCGCACGTGCGGGTAATCAGCGAGTGCGATGCCCTGTATCTTCCAGGGACGCATCCACGGCCACGTGGCGATGTCCGCAATCGTGTACTCATCGCCCGCCAGAAATAGCGACTGTGCCAGCCGCCGGTCGAGCACTTCGTAGACCCGGCGAGCTTCGCCGACATAGCGGTTCACCGCGTAGGCGATCTTCTCGGGAGCATAGTGAACGAAATGCTGTGCCTGCCCGAGAAGCGGGCCCACATTGCCGGCCTGGAACTGGAGCCACTGCAGCGTGCTCCAGTACTCCACTCGAGAGGCTGGCAGGAACATGCCGGACTTTTCCGCCAGGTACAGGAGAATGGCGCTCGATTCGAACAGCGTGAGCGGCGCCCCACCCGGGCCATCCGAATCGACGATGGCCGGGATCTTGCCGTTCGGATTGATTGCCCGGAATTGCGCCGTGTGCTGCTCACCGCGGCCGATGTCGATCGCGATGACTCTGTAAGGAATGCCGGTCTCCTCGAGCATGAGCGAGGCCTTGCGCCCATTGGGCGTCAGCCACGTGTACAAGTCGATCATGCTGGGCGGCCGCGCGGCTGCGGCGCTACTTCGAGGAATTCTGCGGCGCGAGCTCCCCTGCCACGCTTTCGTGGAGCTTGCGCAGCAACGCCAGCAGCTTGTTGCGATCGCCCTGGCCGAGGATGCGGGCAAAGAGCTCATCGGTCTTGCCGATCTCACGCTCGATGAGCTGATACGCCTTCAGGCCGGCCGGAGTCATCCGCAATCCGTAGGCGCTGCGATTGGTCGATGACTTGTGGCGCCGCACCCAGCCCTTGGCCTCGAAGAAATCCACGATCGGGGTCATCGAGGAAGGGTCGATCCCTGCGGCCGTGGACAGCGCACGCTGGGTGCGGTCCGGATTGAAACGAATGAAAGTGAGCGTGCGCCACTGCGTGAGATTGAGGTTCATCATCCGCGAATGGGTGCGGCTGCGCAGGAATCGCACATACACGTCGTACATCTCGATCAGGTGATAGCCGGCGTAGCGCTCCTGCGCGCCCGCGTGCAGCGCCGCGGATTCGTCGCCAGACGCCGCGGAGTGTTTGGTTTTTTTCATTGCATTCACCCTAAAAATCTCTCTGGGCCAGTGTACCGTAACCTCTGCGAAGCTACTTCGCGCTGACCACCGGAAGCACCACGTAGGAGGCATGCGCCTTCGAATGGTGCACCGAATTTCGCGCGCTCACCCATTTGACCTCGTCGTAGTTGTTGCCGCCCGTATTGAGGTTGCGGTCGAAGCGCGGGAAGTTGCTGCTGGAGACTTCCACGCGTATCCGGTGACCGGGCCCGAAGTAGTTGCCGGTGGCGCCCATGTCGATGCGCACTTCGACGACCTTGCGCGCCTCGAACCAGACTTTTTTCGTCTGTCCTTCGCGATACCGCGCGCGCAGGATGCCTTCCTGCACGTTGAAGGCGCGCCCGTCCGGGTACACGTCGAGCAGCTTCGCGGTGAAGTCCGTGTCCTTGGCATCGGACGACACCTGCAGCACGGCGTCGATCGGGCCCGGTCACCTCGATGCCTTGCGTCAGCGGCTCGCTCGTGTAGACGAGCACGTCGTGGCGCGCTTCGATCTTGCGCTGGTCGAAACTGCCGGCCGCCATGTTCGGGCCCGTACAGCAGAGCGGTCCGCCGACGCGACGGAACCGGGTTTCCGGGGTCGTACGTGAAGGTGTCCGGCGGCTCGTCGCCCGGCACGGCCGTCGACAGCGAGCCGTCGCCGTTCAGGCCGTTCGCACGGCCGGCGCTTCGCAGGTAGTACCTGGTCGGCACGGTGCCGGGTATCGGCCAGTCGCTCGCACGTGCGCCATTCGTTCTTGCCCATGAGGTAGTAGTGCACGCGCGGCATCGAGGCGATCGCATCAGCGTCGTCCATCAGCCAGCGTGCAAACCAGTTGAAGTACATGGACCAGTAGTCGAAGCGCGCGTCGCCGACATCGCGTTCACCCACGTGGTCGTCCGCGGTGATGAACTCGGAGCGGCAGTGCGTGGTCGGGCTGATCAGCAGGAACTGGTTGTCGCGCGCCAGCCTGGAGGCGGACTGCCTGCGCATGACCTCGAACTCGTAGATGGTTTCGCGCGCGCCGAAGTCGTACCAGGAGTTGACGTGCAGGGTGGGCACGTCCGAGCGGTAGTCGTCCGTCATGTAGTTGAACTGGTTCCACCACGGATCGGTGACGTCGCGGCTCACGACGTCGGCGAAATCGTTGGGCGGCACCTCGGCCAGGCTCATCACATCGACGATGGGAAGATGCCACCACAGCTTCGGATAGTCCGCCGGCGTCTTCTTCGGCGCTGGATCGAAGTACTTTGAGAACCGCAGGAACTGCTCGCGCGACAGGCCCGGCGGCGGGTGATAGAAAACCTTTGAGCCGCTGTCGTAGAACCAGGAGACGTTCTGCGCGAACTGCACCGCGCCGCCGAGGCGCGCGCCGAAGTACTTGTACTGCCCGCCGGCGGAGCCGATCGAGCTGCCGGCGGCCTGCGGGATCATGGCCTTGAGCGCCGGGTGACGCCTTTGCGCGGCGATGATCTGCACATCGCCCATGTAGGAGCAGCCGTAGGTTCCGATGCGCCCGTTCGACCAGTCCTGCTTGCTCAGCCAGTCGATGGCGTCGTAGCCGTCGTCGGCGTCGCCCGCCCTGCACGATGTACTGGCCTTCGGATTCATAGCGGCCGCGCTTGTCCTGCAGCGCGAGCACGAACCCCTGTGAGGCCATCATGGTGGCGAGGCCGTTCCATCTTTCCCGCAAAGCCGGTCTTGCTGTAAGGCGTGCGGACCAGGATGGTCGGCAGGCGCTCGCGACGCAGCCACCGGCACGTAGAGGTCCGTCGACAGCCGCACGCCGTCCCGCATCGGCACCATGACGCTCTTCTCGATGCGCACCCGATACTGGGCGGTCGGGCTCGGGCGTCGGACCGCGATCTTCGCCTGCGCGCCGGCAATGCGCCGTGGCGGCGATGTGGAAGTTAGCGCAATGCTCGCAGATGACTGTTCGCAGGCGGATCATCAGGTAAGCCTGTCCACGATTTCCGTGACGCCGTCGCGAACCGGGTCGCAGGCAGGCAGCCCGAGCTTGCTCGGCGGTCGCGCGACAGGTATTTGCGGGCATTGTCGGGGGTCCATGGCAGACGTATTGGCACACACGCCGATCACCGCGATGTCGGAATTGACCAGCCGCCCGGCGGCGAGATTGGCCTCGATGCACTGCTTCGAGCCCCGGAACAGGGTAGTTCTGCAGCCCGACCATCATCTCGCGGGAAGCGTCATGGCACATGACGATGCTAGTCCGGCTGGCTGCCGTGCAGCAGCGAGAGTGTCACGCCGGCGAAGGACGGATGGAAGAGGGAGCCCTGGCCCTCGATGATGTCCCAGTGGTGCGGGTCGTTTTCGGGCGCGAGGGTCTCGGCCGCACCGGCCGTGAAATCGCTGACAACGGCATCGACGCAGATGCCGCGGCCGGCAATCATGATGCCGGTCTGTCCGGTCGCGCGGAACTCGGCGCGCATTCCGCGGCTGACCATTTCCCGCTCGAGCGCCAGGGCCGCGAACATCTTGCCCACGCCGCAGTCCGTTCCGACAGTCAGGAGACGCTTGCCGGCACGCCGCCGGCCGTTGCCGACCGGCAGGCCTGCGGTGCACGGCGGACATCGATGATCCTGCCGCCGTACTGCCTCGCAAGGTCGCACCAGAGTGACTCGCCAGAGAGCTGCACGTGCATTCCCGAGACCAGATCCAGCCCGGCCCGCAGGGCGCTGTCGAAGGCGGGCAGCCAGCTGTCGGGGAATCTGGCCTCCGGAAGGCGGCAAGCCCGACCAGCAGGCTCCTCGCGCCCCGCTGCGCCGCCTCTGAGCGGTGAGATCGGGCAGCCCCAGATCCGCCGCACAGCCGGGGAGGCGCAGCTGCCCGAGGCACAGTTCCGGGCGCCAGTAGTACACGCCACTCGCGGTCTTGGCCCGGCGCGCATCGCTGACATCGCCGAGAAAGAGCAGGTAGGGCGCTGCCAGCGCGAAGCGGTCGTCGATCATGGAATGCCCGCCGCGGGTTGACCTGTCTGAAATAGTATTTGATAATACAACACTGTGACCATCCAAGGCCAAGGGCGCTGACACGGCCATGCAGGGCGCCCTGAGATTCCTGCGAATCTACATCGTGCCGGGCGCGGTCTTCGAGGCGATAACGGTGGGTGGGGGCTACGGCACGGGTCGCGAGATCGTGCAGTTCTTCACGCTGTACGGCACCACCGGAGGGCTGCTCGGCCTGCTCGTGGCAACGCTGGAGGCATGGGCACGCGGTTCTCACGTCACATTCGAGTTCGCGCGGCGCTTTCGCGCTTACGACTATCACGACGTCATCGCACGCCTCATCGGTCCCGGCTGGGTGATGTACGAGGTGCTGGCAGTCACCATGCTGCTGCTTGTTCTGGCCGTCACGGGCGTGGCCGCGGGCAACATCCTCGCCGACACCTTCGCGATTCCGATCTGGGTCGGCGTCGCGGTGATGTTCGCTTTCATCGTCATCCTCAACTTCTATGGCCGCGAGGTCGTCATCAAGGTGCTGTCGTTCTGGGTGCTGCTGCTGATCATCGTTTTCGTCGCGTACTTCGTGCTGGCATCGCGCCACTACGGCACGGTGGCCTGGTCGGCATTGGACCGGGCGACGTTCGGCCCGGCTGGTTCGTGAGCGGCCTGCAATACTCGCTGTACAACGTGGCGGCGGTGCCGCTGATGCTGTACGCGACGCGCAGCATCGAAACGCGCGGCCAGGCGGTGATCAGCGGCAGCCTTGCCGCCGTGTTCGCGATGAGCCTCGGCGTGCTGTTCCATCTCTCCTTTGCGGCAGCTCCTGCCGACGTCTTGAGCCAGACCATGCCCACTCACTGGATGATCCAGAGCCTGTCGGCGCACTCCCTGATGACCGCTTACATCATCGTGCTGTTCGGCGCGATGATCAAAACCTGCGCGGGAATCGTGCAGGGCCTGAATGAGCGCCTCGACGGCTGGTCGATGCGACGGGCGGGGAAGCCGCTGTCACGGCTCAGCCATGGCGCACTGGCCGGCGCGGTGATCCTGGTCAGTGGCGGCTTGTCGAGCTTTGGACTGGTGACGCTCATCTCGCGGGGCTACGGCACCATGGCCTGGGGATTTCTCATCGTGTTCATCATTCCATTGCTGACCGTCGGCATTTACAAACTCAGGACTGCGAGCGCGCCATGACGATCCAGGCCTTCGAATGGGAACAACGAGGCTGCGTCGGCGTCGTGACGCTGAGCCGGCCCGAGCGAAAAAATGCGCTGACGTTCGAGGCCTATGATCAGTTGATCGCGCTGTTCCACAAACTGGCGGCGGAGCACAGCCCGCGCGCCATCGTCATCACCGGAGCCGGCGGCAATTTTTCCTCGGGCGCCGATGTGCACGACATCCTTGGCCCCTTGAGCCAGCGCGACATGCCGGGCGTGCTCGAATTTTCCCGCACCACTGGACGGCTGATCCTGGCGATTCGTGCGTGCCCGCAACCTGTCATCGCCGCGGTTGATGGCGTGTGCGCAGGGGCGGGGGCGGCGATCGCGATGGCCTCCGACCTGCGATTGGGCACGCCGCGGGCCAAGACCGCGTTCCTGTTCATGCGCCTGGGTCTTTCGGGCTGCGACATGGGTGCATGCTCGCTGTTGCCGAAGATCATCGGCATGGGGCGCGCCAGCGAATTGCTGCTGACCGGAAGAGTGCTCGAGGCGGAGCAGGGGAGCCAGTGGGGCTGGTTCAACCGCCTCTCGCCTCCCGAGACCCTGATGGACGATGCGATGGAAATGGCGCGTCAGCTCGGCGAAGGCCCGAGCTTCGCTCACGCGATGACCAAGCAGATGCTGGGCGCGGCATGGACTCTATCTCTCGAGAATGCCATCGAGGCAGAAGCGCAGGCCCAGGCCATCTGCGCGCAGTCACAGGATTTCCGCCGCGGCTATGCGGCGTTCGTCGCCAGGGAGAAGCCCCGCTTCGAGGGCAATTGATCCTGTCGGGATTGCGGTACGCTTCGCGCATGCGAACGCTCAACGTCATCGGCGTACCGTTACTGCTCGCAACGCTGGGCGGATGCGCCACCGGAGCTCACGGCATGCAGGACCAGGTCGACTCTCTCATTCGGGCCTACGATGGCGCGGTCCCCGGCGCGTCGCTGCTGGTCTTGCGGGATGGTAAGCCCCTCGTGCAACGGGCGTATGGCCTCTCAAATCTGGAGCAGCGCGTTGCCGCAACTTCAGCAACCAACTACCGACTGGCCTCCGTCACCAAGCAGTTCACGGCTGCCGCCGTGCTCTTGCTGATGGAAGACGGGCGGCTGCACCTCGACGACCCGGTGCGCAAGTGGTTGCCGGAGTTGCCCGACACCGCAAGCTCCGTGCAAATCCGGCACCTGCTCTCGCACACCGGCGGCCTGATCGACTACGAAGACGTGATGCCCGAGGGCCTCACTACCCAGCTGCATGACTCCGACGTGCTCAAGATCCTCGCCGATCAGCGCACGTCGTATTTCGCTCCCGGCGCGGGCTACAGGTACAGCAATAGCGGATATGCCTTGCTTGCTCTCATCGTGGAGCGCGCCTCCGGCCAGCGGTTCGCCGCCTTTCTGCACTATCGCATTTTCGCGCCGCTCGGCATGAGCAGCACGGTCGCATTCGAGGAGGGCGTGTCTACCGTTGCCAACCGGGCGTTCGGTTACAGCGAAGAGAAGGGCGCCTGGTTGCGCACGGATCAAAGCTCGACCAGCGCGGTGCTGGGCGATGGTGGCATCTATTCTTCGATCGACGACCTCGCCAGATGGGATGCGGCTCTCTACGACGGCCGGCTTCTAAAAGAAACCTCGCGCAAGCTCGCTTTCACGCCGGCAACGCACACGGACGATGCGTCGGTCGAGTACGGCATGGGTTGGCGCATCACCGGCGAGACGCTCTGGCATTCAGGCGAGACGATCGGCTTCCGCAACGTCATCGTGCGCTATCCGCAGCGGCACCTGACGGTCATCCTGCTGACCAACCGAAACGATCCCGAGCCGTATCGGCTAGCTGTGCGCATCGCCGAGCTCTTCGAGCGCTGATCGTATTCAGCGATCGAAAGCTCTACGCGTCCTCCGGGGGTTGCCATCCGTCATGGCAGGTCGGTCCTTTTCGGCATCACTCAGCAGCACGAAAATCACGTCGAGCAGGTTGCGTGCCGCGCTTTGATACAGCAGTGGCTCGATGGTCGGGCGTGGGTCGTGAGCGCTGATCAGCAGCGCGACGTGCGCATGAGCGCGCAATGGGTTGTCGGTATCGCGCGTCAGCGAAACCACCGTTCCATGATGTTCGCGGAACTGCCGCGCGATCTGTCCGAGGGTGGATTGCACACCCTGTTCCGAAAACGCGAACAACACGTCGTGGGGCTGCGCGGTGGCGGCGCTCATTTCCATCAGCACGGGGTCGGGCTGATACACGCTCGCAAATCCGAGGAGTGCCAGCTTCGTCGCGAAGGCGTGCGCGGCGATGCCGTCTTCGCCGAGCCCGATGCAGAACACGCGGCTTGCAGCCTGCACCGCCGCGGCGACGGCATCGACACGCTCGCTCGTATTGATGAGCCGCGTCTCCTCCTCGGCGTGCGATTTGCCGGCCCACAGGCGCTGCGCCAATGCCTCGTGCGCATCGTCGGCCACCGGTGCTGCTGTCGCGCGCCTGCGCAACTCCGTCGACGCGCGCGAGCGCCTCGCCGACCGAGTACTTGAGGTCCGGATAGCCCTTGAAGCCGAGCTTCTGGCTGAACTTGACCACGCTCGACTGGCTGATCTCGCAGCGCACTCGCCAGCTGCTGCGACGAGTAGTCGCGCAGCAGGTGCGCGTTCTCCAGGATGAAGTCGGCGATGCGGCGCTCGATCGCCGACATCTGGTCGCGCTCGGAGCGGATCTTGAGCAGCGGCGACATGGCGGTGCTCAGCTCGGCAGCAGCTCGAGGCCGCGGATCTCGCGGATGCCCAGGCCCGGCGCATCGGTGATGGAGATTTCCGACTCGTTGAAGATCACGCCGCCTTCCACCGGGTTGAACGGCGCACAGCGAGGGCCCGTCGAGGTCGACCTTGGTGATGACGTCGGCCTTGGCCACCGCCACGTGCACGGCGGCGGCGACGCTGATGCTGGTTTCGAGCATGCAGCCGATCATGCATTCGATGCCGTACATGCGCGGCGATGTCGGCGATGCGGATGGCGTTGGAAATGCCGCCGGTCTTCATCAGCTTGATGTTGATGATGTCCGCCGCGCGCATGCGGATCAGCTCGATCACTTCCATCGGGCCGAACACGCTCTCGTCGGCCATGATCGGCGTGTGCACGCGCTCGGTGACGTACTTCATGCCTTCGAGGTCATGCGCCTTGACCGGCTGCTCGACCAGTTCCAGCCGCACGCCGGCGTCCTCGAGCGTCTGCAGCGCGTACACCGCCTGCTTCGCGGTCCAGCCCTGGTTGGCGTCGAGCCGCAGCAGCGCGCGGCCTTCCACCGCCGCGTAGATCGCCTTGACGCGCTCGATGTCGACGCCGATGTCCTTGCCGACCTTGATCTTCAGCGACTCGAAGCCGCGATCCACCGCGGCGAGGGAGTCGGCGACCATCTTGTCGATGTAGTCCACGCTGATGGTGATGTCGGTGGTGATGACCGGATCGCCGCCGCCCAGCATCTTGTACAGCGGCGCGCCGTACAGCTGGCCGAACAGATCGTAGATCGCGATCTCGACCGCCGCCTTGGCGCTCGAGTTCTTCTCCATCGCGCCCTGGATCAGCGGGTCAGGCGGTTGAGGTTGGCGATGTCCTCGCCGATCAGGCGCGGCGCGATGTAACTTGCGGATGGCCTCGACGATCGAGCCGTGGGTGTCGCCGGTGATCACCGCGGTGGCGGGCGCTTCGCCGTAGCCGATGTGGCCGGTGTCGGTATGCGATCATGATCGACGATGTCCTCGACCGTGTCCACCGTGCGCAGCGCGGTCTTGAACGGCGTCTTCAGCGGCACGCGCAGCATGCCGAAGCGATGTCAGTTATTTTCATGTTGGAATATTCGCGTCTTGGAGGGAATTCCGCAAGAATAAATTATTGACGACCCCCAAATACCGTGTTACACAGCATCCGAACGGGCCCGCAGAGCCGGCAAACGCACGGGAGACCAGTGCTTCATTGTAGCCCTCGACAGTGCTTTCCGAAGACGGTGCAGATGGCGCCGCTCGCAGCATTTCTGTGCCTCGCCGGGGCTGCGGGCGTGCTGGCGTCGACGGTTGCCGCGCCTGAAGTCGCTGCGATGGTCGATGCGGGGCAATTCAGTGCCGCGCAGGCGCGCATCGCCGAGTCGCTTGCCACGCACAGCTTCTCCTCGCCGGAGCGCGAAGCCCTCGAGTTTCAGCGCGAGCGCATGCGACGCATCCTGCTGGATTTCACGCTGAACGAGGAGGCCGCAAAGGCGCGCGTTCGCGAGCAGATTCCGGATCTGCGCGACGAGGAGTTCGCCGCGTGGGATTCGCAGGGCCTGCTCGAGCACCGGGTGATCGACGGCCAGCGGCTCTACTTCAGCCGCGCGCCATCGAACCTCTTCCGACTGAGCGCTGAGGCAGTCGCACGGCGCAAGCAATCCTCCCGACTGGAGCGACAGCCCTCATGAAGCGGCAAATCCGCATCATCGCGAAGTCATCAGGCAAGCTCTCGCAACCGGTCATACGGGGGTCGCGCCCCGTCGCGTGCGCGTGACGCAGTCGATCACCGTGAACAAGGACGCCGTGCCGGCCGGCGAGACCGTTCGCGCGTGGATTCCGTATCCGCGCGCGATTCCGGGCCAGCAGGAAAACATACGGCTCATCGACAGCACGCCGTCAAAGCACGAGATTGCGCCCGAGTCCACTCTGCAGCGAACGGTCTACTTCGAGCAGCCGGCACGCGCGCATCAGCCCACGACATTTTCGATCACCTACGAGCTGACGATTCTCGGCCAGTATCACGCGATCGATCCCGAACCGCGTCGTCGCCGCTCGTGCCACGCCGGAGCTCGCGCCTTACCTGGCGCGAGCGGCCGCCGCACATCGTGTTCACGCGATGACATGCGCAAGTTCTCGCGCGAAGTCGTCGGCGACGAGCGAAATCCGTATCGCATCGCGCAGAAGCTGTTCGCCGCCGTCGACCGCATTCCCTGGGCCGGCGCGCTCGAGTATTCGACGATCGGCAACATCAGCGACTACGCGCTGCACGCCGGCCATGCCGATTGCGGCCAGCAGACGCTGCTGCTGATGACGCTGCTGCGGCTCAACGGCATTCCCGCGCGCTGGCAGTCCGGGATGATGTTCTCCGACGGCGACTACGACAACCTGCACGACTGGGGCCGGCTCTACCTCGCGCCGTACGGCTGGGTGCCGATGGATGTCACCTTCGGCCGGTTCGACATGCGGCGACCCGGCCGTCGACGAGTTCTATCTCGGCGGTCTCGATGCCTACCGGATCGCCTTCAACGACGACTACAGCCAGCCGTTCGTGCCCGCCAAGCAGCACTTCCGTTCCGAGACGGTCGACCTGCAGCGCGGCGAGGTCGAGTGGCGCGGCGGCAATCTCTATTTCGATCAGTGGGACTACGGCTTCGACGCGCGCACGTCGCTCCATGAACGATAAATCCGCAGGAGGGAAGAGATGAACATCAAGGTCAATGCGCACGGTGGTGCTCTGCGCGCTCGTCATGCGTAGTGCACCGCCCTCGTGACTGGCGCCGCAGGCACGGCATGCCGCTGCCAGCGGCGACGGCTCGCTGGTCGGTCACGTGATCACCGGCAGCAACAGCTGCACGTGGCTGGCGTGGCCGTCACCGGCAGTCAATCCCGAAACGGGCTTCACGCGCACGGTGCAGACCGATGCCGAAGGCAATTATCCGCTTCCCGTACCTGCCGGTCGGCCGATACACCTGCGTGCGGCGCAAGGCGAGCTCGACTCGCAGAGCTGGCCGATGTCACGGTCAACCTCGGTACCGCCACCACGGCGAATTTCGAGCTGGCTCGGACAAGCTCGAAACCGTCGAGGTCCGCGGCTCGCGCATCGTGCGTGGCGTCGACGTGAGCTCGACCGAGTCCGCGACCAACATCACGCGCGAAGAACTCGCAGCGCTTGCCGGTGGAGCGCAATGCCGTCTCGGTGGCGCTGCTCGCGCCCGGCCTCGCCAAAGGTGACGGCGACCTTGACGACGACGGTGAAGGGCATCTCCTTCGGCGGCTCGTCGGTCGCCGAGAACACGTTCTACATCAACGGCCTCAACGTCACCGATTTCTACAATCGCGATCGGCTTCTCCGACGGTGCCGTACGCCTTCTACAAGGAATTCCAGGTCAAGACCGGTGGCTACTCGGTCGAGTTCGGCCGCACCACCGGCGGCGTCATCAACGCGGTGACGCGTTCCGGCACGAATAACTTCGAGTTCGGCACCGAAGTCGCGTGGCAACCGCGCTCGCTGCAGTCAAACGGCAAGATCCGCCCGCAGCTACGTCACGCAGCTACGACGACTACGACCGCACGACGGCGGACGTGTCTACGCCGGCGGGCCCATCGTCCGGGACAAGCTGTTCTTCTTCGCCCTGTACGAATTCCGCGACTACAACAAGCGACAATACCGACGACGAGGGCAGCATTTTCTCCGACGGCAATTCGGACGACGGATTCTGGGGCGCGAAGATCGACTGGCAGATCAACGACCGGAACCAGCTCGAGCTGCTGGCGTTCTCGGACAGAGCGAGCCTGAGCGACCGATGTCTTCGGGTTCAACCTGGCCGCGGCCCAGCAGCGGCGGCTATCGAGAATACCGAGTTCGTGGACAACGGCGGCCGCAACTGGGCGGCCACCTACACCGGCCTATCTCACCGAGAACCTTTCGGCCAAGGCTCTCTACGGCAAGAACGAGCGGGAGTTCTCCGCGGTCAGCCTCGAATGACATCGACTGCACCCGCGTATCAGGGACGATCTTCCGCAAGACGATCTGGCTTCGACCTGGGCTGCACCCAGGTGACGCAACGTCACCGCGCGCACCGACGATCGCAAGGCTGCGCGCCTCGATTTCGAGTGGCGCCTCGGCGATCACCAGCTGCGCTTCGGGCTGGATCACGAAGAGAACACCTCGGACTACCTGCAGCACTACGCCGGCCCGGAGCAACTCCTGTACGACATCATCGAGGCCGAACCCGGCTCGACTCTAGAGAACGGGGGATCGTGCCGGCACGGCGTGACCGCCTACGTGCGCACCCGTCAGAATGAAGTGGACGGCAGCTTCGAAACCATCAACTCGCGCCTACTACCTCGAAGACAACTGGTCGGTGACGCCGCGCCTGGTGCTCAACGCCGGCCTGCGACTGGAAGCCTTCGACAACAAGAACTCGGACGGCGACAGCTACATCAAGATGGACGACATGCTGGCGCCGCGCTTCGGCTTCTCGTTCGACGTCAAGGGCGACAGTCGCAGCAAGATCTTCGGCAACCTGGGTCGATATTTCCTGCCGGTGGCCAACGTCATCAACATCAAGCAGGCCGGCGGCTTTCTCGACCGGCGCACCTATTACGTCTTCGAGGGGCTCGAGGACTTCGAATACAACGGCGCAGACCTATCAGCGCCCGATTCTCGGCGCTCAGTTCGGCGAGGTCGACGACTCGCAGGGCGACGGCACCGTCGGCGACCTGCGCGGCGAAGTCGACGCGGACATGGACCCGGTCTACCAGGATGAGTTGATCCTCGGCTTCCAGTCGATGCTCGGCGACAAATGGTCGTGGGGCGTGCGGGGCATCTATCGCAAGCTGCAACAACGCCATCGACGACATGGAGATCACCTCCAATGGCGTGCTCTGCGGCGGCGAGCCGACTTACGCCGGGCTTCGTGATGGCAAACCCGGGCAAGAACGTCTCAGTGTTCAGCGACACCGATTGCGACGGCGAGAACGACGCATTCGTCACGGTCGACACCGCGAACGCCGGCTGGGCTCTGTTCGACGACGACGGCAACTTCGTCGGCGAGCGTGGCTGGGAGAAGCCGAGCCGCAATTACAAGGCACTCGAGTTCATGATCGACCGGTCGTGGGACGATCGATGGGAGTTCAACGGTTCGTACACGCTCGCCTTCAGCCGCGGCAATGCCGAAGGGCCGGTGGACTCGGACACCAACTTCGCCGACGCAGGCCGCACCGAAAACTTCGACAATCCGTGGGTGAACCTTGGGGCGTACGGGTACCTGGCAAATGACCGTCGGCATCAGCTCAAGCTGCGGGGAGCATTCGGCATCACTCCCGCGTGGCAACTGGGAGCGACGTTCAGTGCCAGCTCCGGCCGTCCCATCAACGGGTTCGGCGTCGGCAATCCGTTCGACGGCACCAACTTCCACAGCATGTTCATCTGTGTCAGCCGGTGCCATTCGCCATTGGCGTCGCAGCGGCAATACGAGCTCCGCGGGCGCGGGTACTTCGGACGCCTGCCCTACACATTCGATCTGGGCCTGAGCCTGACCTACAACCACGATTTCGGGCCAGCCGACCTGCAGGCGAAGCTCGCCGTCTACAACGTGTTTAACCAGCAGCGTAAGGTCGACCTGGACGAAACGCTCGAGGATCGCCATCGGCACCCGCAACGACCTGTTCCTGGACCGGCGATGGCTATCAGAGCCCGCGCTATGCGCTCTTCACGCTCAACGTGAAGTTCTGAAGATTGGGATTGAGTGGGTGGCTCGCCGTGGCGGGCCACCCACAGTCAGAAGCGGGGGATCAGCCCGGCGGCTTCTTCAGCAGCTCTTTATAAGCCGTCGCAAACGCCTCGACGAACACGTGGGGCAGGTGATCCGCCGGCATCTCGATGAGGTTTCGATAGAACTCGGTGTAGAGTTGCCAGTACTGGGCACGATCGCTGGCTTTGGATTTGCCGCGGCGCGCGGCGCGCTCGAAGCGGGCTTCGAGCTCTGCGGGGTCGAGGCGATCCAGGAATTCCACGAAGGCCGAACGCATGGCCTGGGTCACCACCGCCTCGTGCTCCTTGGCGGATTCCAGCGCCTGACGCAGCCACAACACGGCATCGGTGCTTCGGGTCTCGTGCTGGTTGAAGAGAGCGACCATCAGCTCTTCGACGGTGAGCTTGGTGAGTGATGGACGCGGATCGTCGGCTTCCACCGGGATTTCGACGCGGAACCGGTTACGCAACTCATTGCGCGAACGATCCAGATCCTTGAGCCCCACGAGCGCCTCGCGCAGCAGCTGGCCGACCAGGTGCATCATGCGGGTCTGCGCGTCGGGCGGCAGCTTCTCGGCTTCCACGCCTGCTCCACGGCAAAAGGCCTCGAGCCCGCTCTGTACGTCATAGAGTGCCGGCACGCTCGCGCCGTTGCCGTTTTTCGAAGTGCGGTTCACATGCTTGGCGAGCCGCGCGATGCGGCGGGCAATGCCCGAATCCGACGGCTCATCGCTGAGCAGTGACTGCGCACCGGCCACCGGCCTTGGCGCGCTGCCCAGTGACTCGTCGATGACCAGGAGATCGCTCACGTTGAGCTTGGCGCCGATATCCGTCTGGCTCACCCGGCCGATGGTGCGCAATGCGTTGATGCTGGTGGGGACGCCCTCGGCCTGGGCCGGCGTCGGCTCCGAAGCGGCGATCGCAGGGGCTGCCGCTTCGAGCGCTACGACAATGTGGTATTCGCCGAGCCGCAGCAGGTCGCCGTTGCGCAGGGCGTGCGCCGTCTTGCCCACCGGCTGCGTATCGTCGTTGATATAGGAGCCATTGGTGCTGACGTCTTCGAGGTAGTACTGGCCGCCCTGGCAGGTGATGCGCGCGTGATGCGCGGAGACGTAGCGCAGGGGGTCGGGCAGCACCCAGTCGTTGTCCGCCGAGCGGCCTATGGTGCCGCCGGCCACGCCCAGCACGATGCTGCTGCGGTCGCCGAGCGACCGGCGCTGATCACTGACGATGCGCAGGCGGACTGTCATTGCTATGCGTTCCCCGAAAGGTACGGCCTGTCGCGCGCGCCAGCTTCTCCCGCCGCCCGGACATATAATGCCGCGCGTCACGGTACCAGCCACCCCCACGAGACCCATGGCCACCAGTCACATTTTCCGCATTATGTTCGTGAATCAGGGCAAAGTTTACGAGCTATACGCCCGCAAGGTGAGCCACGGCGGGCTTTTCGGCTTCGTGGAGGTCGAGGAGCTCACTTTCGGCGAGCGCTCCTCGGTGGTGCTGGACCCCGGGGAAGAGCGGATCAAGACGGAATTCGCCGATGTGAAGCGTACTTTCCTGCCGATGCACTCGGTGCTCCGCGTGGACGAGGTGAAGAAACAGGGCCAGGCCAAGGTCACCCCGTTCGAAGGCGGCAATGTCACCCAGTTTCCGGTGCCCCTGTACTCGACCCCATCCGGCGAAGCGCCGCCGAAGAAGTAGACCCGACCCTACGATGCTCGAGATACCCGGCGCACCCGCTCTTTCCACCTTCCGTATTGCCAAGCTTGTCGAGCGCCTGCGGGCCACTGAGCCGGGGGTGGAAGGGCTGAGCGCGCGCTTCGTCCACTTCGTAGACCTTGAGCGCCCGCTTACCCGTGGAGAGCTGGAGACGCTCGAGCGCCTTCTGACTTACGGCCCGCGAATCGAAGCGGAAGCCTCGCTCGACGGCGAACCATTGCTGGTGGTGCCGCGCGCCGGGACCATCTCTCCCTGGTCGAGCAAGGCAACCGACATCGCGCGGGTTTGCGGGCTGGAAGCCGTGCTTCGTATCGAACGCGGGATCGAGTATCGAATTCGCGCATCACGCCCGTTGCAGCGCGAGCGCCTTGGGGCGCTGGCCGCACCGCTGTTCGATCGAATGACGGAGATGATTCTGTTCGAGGCAGCCGATGCGGCGCGCCTGTTCGAACATGAGCAGCCGCGTGCGCTGGCCACGGTGCCGATCGCGTCGCTTGAGAAAGTGAACGCCGAGCTGGGCCTCGCGCTCTCCGCGGACGAGATCCAGTATCTCGAAGATAATTTCCGCCGGCTCGGCCGCGATCCCACCGACGTCGAGCTCATGATGTTCGCGCAGGCGAACTCTGAGCACTGCCGCCACAAGATCTTCAACGCCGACTGGGTGGTGGACGGGCGCCCGCGAGACAAATCGCTGTTCGCCATGATTCGCAATACTCACGCTCGCAGCCCGCGCGGCGTGCTCTCGGCTTACCGCGACAATGCCGCGGTGATCGAAGGAACGCCGAGGCATCCGCTATTTCCCGGAGCCCGCGAGCGGCATCTACCGCGGTGTGGAGGAGCCCATCGACATCCTGATGAAAGTGGAGACGCACAATCATCCGACCGCGATCTCGCCATTTCCGGGCGCGTCGACCGGCTCGGGCGGGGAAATCCGTGACGAAGGCGCGACCGGCGCCGGCGCGAAGCCCAAGGCGGGCCTGACGGGGTTCTCGGTGTCGCATCTGCGCATTCCCGGATACGAGCGCCCCTGGGAGCGCGATTTCGGCAAGCCCCAACGCATCGTCTCCGCGCTCGACATCATGATCGAAGGGCCTATCGGCGCCGCATCCTTTAATAATGAGTTCGGGCGGCCGGCGATCGGCGGATATTTCCGCACGTTCGAATGCGAGTGGCTGAAGGGCGGCAACGGCAAGCGCATCTACGGTTATCACAAGCCCATCATGATTGCCGGCGGGATGGGGAGCGTCCGGCGGCAGCACGTCGAAAAGGGAGAAGTGCCGGTGGGCGCGAAGCTCGTGGTACTTGGCGGTCCGGGCATGCTCATCGGCCTGGGCGGTGGCGCCGCATCGTCGATGAGCAGCGGGGCGAGCAGCGCGGCTCTGGATTTCGCATCCGTGCAGCGGGGCAATCCGGAGATCCAGCGACGCGCGCAGGAAGTCATCGACCGCTGCTGGGCGCTGGGGGAAAAGAGCCCCATCGCATTGATCCACGACGTGGGTGCGGGCGGGCTCTCGAACGCGGTGCCGGAGGCCGTCGCGCACAGCGAGCGCGGTGCGCGAATCGACCTGCGCGCAATTCCGAGCGCGGAGCCCGGCATGTCGCCGCTCGAAATCTGGTGCAACGAGGCGCAGGAGCGGTACGTACTCGCAATTCATGCCGATGAGTTGGCTGTATTTGCGGAAATCGCCGTGCGCGAGAGATGCCCGTTCGCGGTGATTGGTGAAATCAATGACAGCGGGCGGCTCGAAGTCCGGGATGGCCGGTTTGAGAACGTCCCGGTGGACATGCCGCTGGAGGTCCTGCTCGGCAAGCCGCCACGCATGACGCGCGACGTGCGCAGCGTGATTCCGCAGTTGCGCCCATTTAAACCTGACAGCATCGATCTTCGCGAAGCGGCCTATCGGGTGCTGCGCTTCCCGGCGGTTGCGGACAAGACGTTTCTGATCACCATCGGCGACCGCACGGTGGGTGGCCTCATCAGCCGGGATCAGATGGTGGGGCCGTGGCAGGTGCCGGTGAGCGATGTGGCAGTAACGCTCGCGGCCTATGAAGGCCACAACGGTGAAGCCATGGCGATGGGTGAGCGCACGCCGGTCGCGGTGTTGAATGCACCTGCTTCGGCGAGGCTCGCCGTGGCGGAGGCGATAACGAACATTCTCGCCGCAGACATCGCATCGCTGTCCGAAGTGCGGCTGTCAGCCAACTGGATGGCCGCATGCGGCGAGCCCGGTGAGGACGCTGCGCTTTACCAGGCAGTGTGCACCGTCGGCGAAGAACTCTGCCCGGAGCTCGGAATCGCGATTCCCGTGGGCAAGGATTCGCTATCGATGAAAACCGCGTGGAGCGAGGGCGACGAGCAGAAGAGCGTCGTTGCACCGGTTTCATTGATCGTGTCGGCGTTCGCGCCGGTCAAGGATGTGCGCGCGACGTTGACGCCGCAACTTCGCACCGATCATGGTGCCACTTCGCTCTGGCTCATTGATCTTGGCGCCGGGCGCAATCGGCTCGGCGGTTCCGCGCTCACGCAGGTGTACGGTGAGATGGGAGATGAGCCGGCGGACCTGGATGAGCCTCAGCGCCTGGTGCAACTCACTGCGGTAATGGCGGAATTGCGCGCCGCGGGCCTGGTCCTCGCGTACCACGATCGCTCGGACGGCGGACTGTTCGCAACGCTGGTGGAAATGGCATTTGCCGGCCACTGCGGCCTGAATGTTTCTCTCCCGGCCGCGCGCAGCGGTGCGATCGCGCAGCTTTTCTCAGAAGAGCCGGGAGTCGTGCTCCAGGTGCGTGCGAGCGATGAGGCCCGGGTTGCCGGCATGCTCGCGAGCCGCGGCTTTGGTGCGATCGCCTCGCGCATCGGTACGCCCACCGGCGACCTGCGTATCAAGATCGATGCGGCCGGTACAACCTTCGACGAGGCCTGGGTGGAGTTGCGACGAGCGTGGTCTGAAACCTCATGGCGGATGCGTCGCCTGCGAGACGATCCTCAGTGTGCCGACGAGGAGCATGCGGCACTGGCGAACGCGGCGGACACGGGGCTGAGTGTCGCATTGAGCTTCGACCCGCAGGAAGACATCGCTGCGCCTTTCATTTCACGCGGCACGCGCCCGGCGGTGGCGATATTGCGAGAGCAGGGCGTCAACAGCCAGGTGGAGACTGCCGCGTTCCTGGAGCGCGTCGGCTTCGAGGCGCACGACGTGCACATGACGGATCTCCTGTCCGGGCGCGTATCGCTGAAGGAATTTAAAGGACTCGTGGCCTGCGGCGGATTTTCCTATGGCGACGTCTTGGGCGCAGGGGAGGGCTGGGCGAAATCCATTCTGTTCCACGCGCAAGTGCGCGAGGAATTCGCGCGCTTCTTCGCGCGCAGCGATGCGTTTGCGCTCGGCATCTGCAACGGCTGCCAGATGTTCGCCGCGCTCAAGGAGCTTATCCCCGGCACGGAACACTGGCCCCGTTTCGTTCGCAATCGCAGCGAACAATACGAGTCGCGGCTGTCGATGGTGGAAATTCTGCGATCACCGTCGGTGGTGCTGGATGGCATGGCGGGGTCGTTCCTGCCGATCGCCGTGGCGCATGGCGAGGGGCGTGCGGAGTTTCCAGCGGACGCGGCCGCTAAAGCATTCGGTTCGGGCGATCTGGTCGCTTTCCGTTACGTCAATTCCGAGCGGGCGGTCGCGACGACGTATCCGCACAATCCCAACGGCTCGCCGCACGCTATCGCCGCAATCTGCAATTCCGACGGCCGCATCACCGCGACGATGCCGCACCCCGAGCGCTCGACGCGTTACGTTCAGAATTCGTGGCGGCCGGATGGAGCGGGAGAGTGGAGCGGCTGGATGCGCCTCTTCCGTAATGCGCGACGATTTGTGGGGTAAACGCCTTGTGAGAAGAGCGGCTGAGGCGGCTGTCAGCGGTTCTTGCCGGGGGTCGGCAGGTTCTCGAGCTGCTGGGCTAGATAGTTCGACGTACTGGTGAGGCTCGCGAGCAGCGTGTCCATGGCGGTGAACTGCCTGCGGTAACGGTCTTCGATCAATAGCATGCGCGCATCGAGCGCAGCTTTGTCGTCCTGGATTTTGGTGATTTCTTTCTGCAGCGAGGTGTTGCGCGCCTCGAGCCCGGCATCTGTCGCCAGCCGCGCACCGATGTTTTCCGAGAGCCGTGCCGCGACGCCGCCTTCCGAGCCGAAGATCGCAGCCACCGAGTTGAGATCGGTTTCGAGCGCCTCGCTGAGCTGGCTCTCATCCAGCTCGAGCGTCCCATCGAACTGCCTGGTGATGCCGATGCTCGAAAGCAGGTTCGCGCCGCTCAGGCCGCTCACCGGATTCGTGAGGTCCGAACGCAGCTGGGACTCGATGCCCAGCAACAGCGCGTCGCCCAGCAGGGGCCCGGCAGTCTTGGTTGTTGCATCGTAGCTGCGCAGCTGCGCCATCTTGGACGAGAGCGCGTTGTAGCCTTCGATGAATGCCTTGACGCGTTCGGTGATGGCCGAAGTGTCGTTGGCGATATCGACGGTCACCGGCGTATTGAGCGCCGTGGTGGCTTTTAGATTCAGCGTAACGCCGTCGACCAGTCCGGAGACGGCATTGTTGGCGCTGTAATGATCGTAGCCCGTGAGGCCGCCGACGCGCAGGTGAGCGTCCTGCGGTGCCTGAAGCTGCGTGAGGTTCGCAAGCGTTCCGGGGTTGTACACCAGCTGGTCGAGCCCGCCGTCGCCGCCGCTTCGGGTGACTGTGATGGTCTGGGTCGCACCGGTCTTGGCAGAGCTCAGGAGCAGCCGGCTGCCGTTCACTTCGTTGATGATGGTCGCCTGCACGCCCGAGTTGTCGGTGGCCTGGTTGATGGCATTGCGAATGCCGCCGAGATTCGAGCTGCTCGAGTCGATCTCGATGTCGAAACTTTTTCCACCGATGCTGATCGTGAGCGTTCCCGTGCCGACCACCGTGCCGGAGGAGGCGAAGGGGCTGGACGCCAGCTGCTGGGACTTGGCGAGGGCCAGCACTTCGACTTGATAGCTGCCGGTCGCCGCGCCGGTGAGGGCGCTGGCGGTGAAGATATCTTCATCGCTGGAAGTGGCGGAATGCGGCGTGAAGCCGTCCGTATCCTTGAGAGGCTCCAGCGTGTCCTGGAATGAGGACAGTGTGCCCTTGAGGCTGGCCAGCGCGGAGATCTGCAGCGTCGCCTTGCTTTCACGCCGCGTGAGCTGCGCATCGCCGGCCATGCGCTCGGCCGCGACCAGCTTGTCGACGAGCGCGTTGATGTCGAGGCCGGAGCCGATGCCGGGGGATTGAATGGTGGCCATCGATATTCGCTCAGGCGACCGTATCGATCAGCGCATTGGACTGGTTGCCGAGGGCTCGGGCGAGGCGCAACGCTTCCTCGCTGGGAATCTGCCGTATCGTCTCGCCGGTTGCCGAGTCACGCACGGTGACCACGGTGCGTCCGGTCGTGTCGTCGATACTGAATTCGAGCGCGCGTCCGATGCTGCGCAGGTAAGACTCGATCTGTTGGGCCGCGACCTTCATGGCTTCGGCCGTGCCGTTGGATTGCTGCTGCGCCTGCTGCTTGGCAGCCTGCTGCTGCACCGCTGCCGGCGGCGGAATCTCAGAGCTCACATCCTGTGGTGCCGGCTGACGCGCAGACTGCGTCGGGTTTCCGGAAGGAACGACGACAGCCGGCGACGGAGAGACCGTCGCCGGCTGCTGGGACCAAGTCGTATTGATCCAGTTCAAGTCACTACCTCATGCTTACTGCAGGAGCGTGAGCACGTTCTGCGGGATCGCATTGGCCTGTGCCACCATCGCCGTACCGGCTTGCTGCAGGATCTGCGCGCGGGTCAACGCGGCAGTTTCGGCGGCGAAGTCGGTGTCCAGGATGCGGCTGCGGGACGCGGCGAGATTCTCCGACACGGCCTGCAAGCTGTTGATCGTGGACTGGAAGCGGTTCTGGATGGCGCCCATCGTGCTGCGCAGGGTGCTGACCGCGGTCAGCGCCGAGTCGGCACGCTGGATCGCATCA
Organism: uncultured Gammaproteobacteria bacterium; assembly: GCA_963759725.1. Classification (GTDB taxonomy): domain Bacteria; phylum Pseudomonadota; class Gammaproteobacteria; order Steroidobacterales; family Steroidobacteraceae; genus CAVXAE01. Next base: position 1,804,978 of record CAVXAE010000001.1, read on the forward strand.
TTCGCATCGTCAACCGTCAGCACGTTCACCGTGGTGAGGTTGCCGGTGGGCGATAGCGTTCCCGCCGTCACGCCGAGGGCAGTCGTACCCGCACCGGCCGCAACTACCATCTCTTCCGTGGATGAGAGTTCCAGGTGGCCCGAGTCGTCGAGCGACGCGTATGCGCCGGAGACGTTCGAGTTGATCGCATCGACGAAGTCCTGCGCGGTGTCGTACGTGCCCGCCATGCTGACCAGGTCGTTGCTGCCGATCGTCAGGTCGAACTGGCCCACCGCGTAGGCGGCTTCCGGAGTACCTGAAGTGATCGAGCTCGTGCCGGTGTTGAAGTCCGTGCCGGCGAAGCCACCAGGCGTCGTCGCCATGGTGTTGGCAACCACGATGTCGAAGTCGCTGCCGTCGGTCTTCGTGAACGCCAGGGTACCGGCGGCAGCCGTACCAGTTACCGTGATGCCCTGTGCATTCAAGCCAGCTGTCGCAGTGGTCACACCAGAGTCGACCTCTGCGGCCGTCACGTCATCGGCGGCTGCAGCGGAGGTGAAGGTGAACACGGAGACGCCATCGACGGTCAACGAGTACGTCTGACCGGCAGCGGCGGCGACCGAAGTCGTGAAGGCGCCGCTGACGCCTGAAGCGCCGGCGCTCGGGCCGAACAGCGTGGCCAGGTCGACCGTGCCGGTCGTCGTGGCCTTTCCGCCGATCGCGCTCGTCTTCATGCTGGTCTGGAGGTCGACACCGATCGTCTCGCCGACGTTGGCACCGACCTGGAAGGTCGCGTTGCCGAAGCGAGCCGTCGAGCACTTTGCGGCCGTTGAACGAGGTCTGCGCGGCGATACGCTCGATCTCGGCGATACGCTGCTGCACTTCCTGGTCGAGCGCGGTGCGGTCGCTGGTCGAATTCGTCGCGTTGGCGGACTGCACGGCGAGCTCACGAATGCGCTGCAGGTTGTTGGTCACCTCCTGGAGGGCGCCTTCGGTGGTCTGCGCGAGCGAGATACCGTCGTTGCGTTGCGGACAGCCTGGTTGAGGCCGTTGATCTGCGTGGTCATGCGATCGGAGATCGCGAGGCCCGCGGCGTCATCCTTGGCACTGTTGATGCGCAAGCCAGACGACAGGCGCTGCAGGGCCTGAGCCAGCTGCGTGCCAGACGTCGTCAAGTTGCGCTGAGCATTCAGCGACAGGACGTTCGTATTGATGACTTGAGGCATGGAATCAAACTCCTTGGGTTACACCGGCCGCCGGTGTAGTCCGGTCGCCGTCTGGGTTGCATTCGTCGCACCCTGTATCGGTGTCCGCGAGGAGAACTTGAACGGCCTGAGGGGTGAAAACATGACCTGGCTCACAGTTCGTCACAGGTAGTCGAACAGCGAGATCTGGGCCAGGCGGGAATACGAGGCCTGGGCGGCCTGCAGGCCCACCGACTGCAGATTCAGCTGCGTGATGGCCTCGGCGTAGTCGAGATCGCGCAGATTGCGAGATCGAGCTCTTGCAGGTCGACCTCGGTATCGCCCCGGGTGTCGTCCGTCTGGTCGAGCACGGACAGGCGCGCGCCCACCTCGGAGCGGATGCCACTCAGGTGGTCGAGCGCGCGGTCCAGGTGCACCAGCGCCGAGCCCATTTCCGTCGAGAACTGGGCCTGCTCGGCTGAAGTGGTCGTCGTGCGGTTCACGGTTGCGAGCAAGTTCGGACACCGTGGTGAACATGTCCTGCTTGCCGCTGGGCGAAATGGTGAAGGTGTCGTCCGTCTGCGGTGCGCCTGTGATGCTCCATCTGGATGCCGTTGAAGGCAATCGTGCCGGGCGACGCATAGGTGCCGGTCGTGATCTGCGTCGCCGGCGCCATCGAGCACTTCCCAGTCGGTGGCGCTCGTGAAATGCACGGTGTAGGTATCTGGCACCCATGCAGCCGGATCGGTAACGCTGCTCGTACCGACGATGCCGCGTGCCCGTATTCGCAGCGCCTGCGCGCAGTTACGAACGTGCCGTTGCCGTTCACCACATCGAGGAACACGTCGAAACCCGGAGTGACCGTCGGCGACTTGCTGCGTGACGACTGGTCTGCACGTTGCGCACGCCTTGGTCGCCCGAATAGCTGACGCTGTTGCCGGATCTGCGAGAACGGCTGCACCAGCGTCGAGAGTCCCGAGAAGAGGTATTCGCCGTTGGAATCGCGGCGATTGGCGATGTCCACCAGCTCGCGCAGCCGCGCCTGCATTTCGACTGTGATGCTCTTGCGCGACTCGGCGTCCACCGTGCTGGTGTTCGCCTGCACGGTGAGCGTGCGGATGCGGTCGATGCACGCTGGTGGCATCGGTCGAGCGTCTGCTCTTCGAGCGACAGGCGGTTCCTTACGATGTCCGCGTTGCGCGCCGAACTGCTGGGATTCGGCGAGCGAGCGGTCGAGGTCGAGCGCGCGCACGGCGCCGGACGGATCGTCCGCTGGAGTCTGGATTCGCTGGCCGGAAGCCATCTGGTTCTGCGTCTTGAGCAGCGCCTCGTAGCGCTTGCTGATCGCCAGATAGGCGGAGGCGTGCTGTGCGGCGGTGGAGATGCGCATGATCAGCGCCCCGCCGCGGCCAGCAGGCTGAATCGAACAGCGTGCTCGCGACGCGGATCATCTGCGCGGCGGCCTGGTACGCCTGCTGGTACTTGAGCAGGTTGGCGGCTTCCTCATCGAGGTTCACGCCCGGAAACGCTGTCCTGCGCCGCGGCGGCATCCTCCTGGATCACGTCCTGCGCGTCGCGATTGGCCTGCGCCTGGCTCGTCGCCACGCCGATGCCGCCGACGAGCTTGGTGCTCGAGGCATTGATCGACACGGTGCCGGTGTCGAACACCGGCCGCTTGAATGAATCGATGAGCGCCTGGGCATTGCGGTTGTCGCCCGATCCGCCGGCATTGCTGCCGACGGTGAAGCTGTCGCCGGCCGCCGGGGTGCCGCTGATCGCGACGCTCCAGCCATTGACGGTCGATCGCCTCACCGCTCGTGTAGGCCACTGGCCGGGCCGCCGTCGATCGAATAGGTGTCGGCGGTGGGGAAAGTGATGGTGACGGTGGTCTGCAGCTGCGGATTGGTGGCATCCACCACTTCACCGGCGGAGATCGTCGCCGTGCCGGTATTCGCCGCGCCCGCTGCGCTGCGGATCGGCGAAGCCGCGGCGATGCGGCCCGGATCCGTGATCAGCACGTCGCATGTCTTCGACGGCGCCGCGCGTGGGGCGGATCAGAAAGCGATCGCCATTCTGCGCGGTGCCGCTGACTTCGATCTCGAGCCCGTCCGCCACGAATGGATCCAGCGCCGTGCCCGTCGCCGGTCAGCGTGACGGCCGCGCCGTTGTCGAGGCGATTCATCTGCCACGTGCCGCCGACCAGCTGCATCGTGTAATCCGTTTCGGAAAGGGCGCTGATGTCCGTGCGAGTGACGCTGACCGTCGCGGCGCTGGGATTGTTCGCGTTCCGCAGGCCTTCCGCGCCGCCGACGGCAAAGAGGTCGCCGCCGAGATTCGCCGTTCAGATCGATGCCCGCGTGATGCTGCTCGTTGATGACATCGGTCAGGCCGACGCTGATACGCCCCAGCGCGTTGCGCGTGGGATCGAGCATGTTCGTGCGGAAGGCGATCAGCCCGCCGAGCGTGCCGCCGGTGAGATTGTTGCGTGATGTCGACGGTCGGCCCGCTGGAGACCTTGAGCCCGATCCCGCTGCGGCTCACATCGTAAGGATCGGGAATCGCGACAACTCGCGAGGCCTTGTCGCCTACCACCAGCGGCTGGCCGCTGCCGATGAACACGTTGATGCGCCCGTCGCCCTGCTTGATGGCCGTGACTTCGACGTGCTCGGACAGATTGGTCGAGCAGCTTGTCGCGCTGGTCGAGCAGGTCGTTCGGGCGCCTGGCCCGCGCGTCCCGAGGCCTCGAAGATCTTTAGGTTGAGCTGCGCGATGCCCTGGGCGATGGTCGAGATGTCGGTGGCTTCGCCGGTCGAGGCGGGCCTGCATTTCCCTGTCATACTGCGCTAGCTGCGAATCGTAGGATTTCAGCCGCTGCGCCACGCCGTTCGCCTCGCTCAGCAGCACCTGGCGCGATGCCGTCGAAGTCGGGTTGCTCGCCACGTTCCTGCAGGGCGTCCGCAAACTTCTGCAAGGTGGCGGAGAGCCCGGTGGTCGGTGTTCGCGAAGAGATTGTTGACGCGCTCGGCCTGCGCCGCATAGGTGTCGAAACGCTGGAAGCTCGAGCTCGCGCTGCGTGCCTGCTGCGCGGTGAGCTCATCGTACATGCGTCGAACGCTGTCGATCTGCACGCCGTTGCCCAGGTAGTTGTCGCCGAACAGCGTGGGCACGCGCGCGCCGAACTCGACACGCTGGCGGCTGTAGCCTTCGGTGCCGACGTTCGCGATGTTGTGGGCCGTCGTATCCAGCGCGCGCTGGAAGGCGAGCAGACCTGAAACACCATTGGAAAGCAGATCAGACATTTAACAGTGACCTCAGAACGGGCCGTTACGCGCGGCTATCGGCCGCAGGTCAGCGGACTTGAGCGATGGATTCGATGCCGGCAGATTCTGTGCAATCGCGGCAACCTTGCGCGCGTAAGCCGGATCGGTGGCGTAGCCGCCGTTCTGCAGTGCGCGAGCGAAAGCGTGAGCATTCGTCGCCCGTGTTGAGCGCCGCGGCGTAACGCGGATTGTTCTCGAGCAGTGCGACGTAATCCTTGAAGCAATCCTGCGGCGAATCGTATGAGCGGAAGTGATCGCGCCGCGCGACGGGCAACCCGTTTTCGTATTCCAGCGTGCGCACGGATACGGTCTCGCCGTTCCAGCGCGAGCCGGGCTTGATGCCGAAGAAATTGTTGCTCGAGCTTTCCGGTTGCATGCGAGGGAACCGCGCGGCCCCATCCTGTTTCGAGAGCGGCCTGCGCAAGAATGTGGCGCGGGTCGACGCCAAGCTCGCGTCCGGCGCGATTCCGCGGCGGGCCACAGCCCGCGCACGAACTCTTCGGGGGAGCCACTGAATCCATTTGTCGAAGGGCCGGAGGCCACAGGCGGCCTCGCGTGGAACCGTGGGCGCCGGAACGATTGATCGGAATGTCATCCACCATCTCGAGCGCTTCGCTGCGGCGTGGTGGAGCTCGTTGGCGAGTAGGGGTTCAGCAGGCTGTTGGGTTTCATGGACGCAGCCTTCGGGTCCACTGCCGCCGCAGCCGTTGGCGGTGCGAGCCCGGCGCGTGTGAGCTGCTGCACCAGCATGTCGGCCAGGCCGAGCCCGCGGCCTTTCGACATCTCGACGGCGAACTGGTCGTCGAACATGTCGTGATAGAAATCCTGCTGATCGCTTCCGATCATGGGATCGCCGAAGCTCGCCTCGCGCATGCTCTTCAGCATCATGCGGGTGAACAGGCTCTCGAACTGGCGCGCGGCCTCGCGCAAGGCCTTGGGATCCTGGGCCTGTGCGTCCCGCTTCAGGTCGGCAGATCCCTTTGAAGTCGGTGTAGAGCGATGCGTCGGGCGCCGGGATGGTCATGGCAAAGCCCACGGCGTCAGATCACGATGAGCTCGGCGCGCAGCGCGCCGGCTTCCTTGAGCGCTTCGAGAATCGCGACGAGATCGCCCGGCGCTGCGCCGACCTGGTTGACCGCACGCACGATCTCATCGAGGTTGACGCCGGAGTTGAACACGAACATGTGCGCGTCGCCTTCCTGCGCCGTCGACGCCGCTGCGCGGCGTGACCACGGTCTGCCGCCCTCGCTGAATGCGTTCGGCTGACTGACATCGAGGCGCTCGGTCACCGTCACGGTGAGCGAGCCGCTCGCTACCGCGGCGGGCGTCACGCGCACGTGTGAGCCGATCACGACGGTGCCGGTGCGCGAGTTGACGATCACTCGCGCCGGCGCATCGCCCGGCTCGATCTCGATTGCCTCGAGCGTCGACAGATAGGCGATGCGCTGATTCGGCATCGACCGGCGCACTGCACGCGCACCGAGACGGCATCCAGTGCCTCGGCAGTGTTCTCGCCGAGCAGCTTGTTGATGCCCTCGGCCAGACGCGCGGCCGTGGTGAAGTCCGGCGTATTGAGATTCAGAACGACGTGCTGGCCAGCGCCGAAATCGGAAGGCACGCTGCGCTCGACCGTCGCGCCGTTCGGGAATGCGGCCGCTGCTCGGCACGTTGAGGGAGATGCGCGAGCCGTCCTTGCCGTTCACGCCGAAGCCGCTGACGACCAGGCTCCCCTGGCCGATCGCGTAGACCTCGCCGTCGATGCCGCGCATCGGCGTCATGAGAAGAGCGCCACCGCGCAGGCTCCCGGCGTTGCCGATCGAAGCGACGGTGACGTCGATCGTCTGGCCGGGCTTGGCAGAACGGAGGCAGATCCGCGTGCACGGTCACCGCGGCCACGTTCTTCAGCTGCGGATTGACGTTCGCCGGAATGGTCACGCCGAACTTGGCGAGCATGTTGCGGATGCTCTGGATGGTGAAAGGCGCCTGGCTGGTCTGGTCGCCGGTGCCGTCGAGGCCGACCACCAGGCCGTAGCCGACGAGCTGGTTGTTGCGCACGCCCTGCACCGAGGCGATGTCCTTGACGCGCTCGCCATGGGCGAGGCGCCGTGGCCAGCGCCAGGCAGGCGGCGAGCGCCTTCAGAAAAACTTTCATCAGAACGGCATCCAGGGTGAGTTGAAGAAGCGGGCCAGCAGGCCCGGCTTGTTGGCGTTGGCGAGCGGCCCCTTGCCGCCGTAGGAGATCATGGCGTTCGCCACCTTGAACGAAGGCACGGAGTTGTCCGGCTGGATGTCGATCGGGCGGATCACGCCCTGGACGCGGATGAATTCCTGTCCCTGGTTGATGCCGATCCACTTCTGGCCGCGCACGAACAGGTTGCCGTTGGCGAGCCGCTTGACCACGGCGACGGTGATGTCGCCTTCGAGGCTGTTGCTCTGCTTGCTGTCGCCCGCGCCATCGAAGCTCGTGTCGCTGGCCATGCTGCCTCTCAGTATCTCGGTGCCGTTCACCGTCACGGGCCGCCCTGCGACCACGGGACCTGCGATGCTCGACATCCGACTTCTTGCTGGTCGTGGTGCTCGAGCTCTTGCTCGCATCCGTCCGCTCTGCGAGGCGGATCGTGACGACGTCGCCGACGCGGCGCGCCGTCGGATTCTCGAACAAGCGCTACGTCGTGGCCCGCCTGGTAGATCGCGCCGCCTGATGGCGGTGCCGCGACTTCCTCGGGCCAGCTGGGGTCGTAGTCCTGCGAGCGGATCCTGCGTCGCACAGGCGGCGAGCGCGAGAGTCATCAGCAGTGGCAGAGTGAATTTCATTTGCGGTCCGTTACAGCGTGTTGCTCACGTACTCGAGCATCTGGTCGGTGGTCGCGATCGCCTTGGAGTTCATCTCGTACGCGCGTTGCGTTTCGATCATGTTCACCAGCTCTTCGACGACGTTGACGTTTGAGCTCTCGAGGGCGCCCTGTTCGGTGAAGCCGAGGCCGTTGAGCCCGGGTGTGCCGGTCTGGGGCGGGCCGCTCGCGGCGGATTCGGAAAGCAGATTCTGGCCACGTGGCTGCAGCCCGGCGGGATTGATGAAATCTACCAGCTGTAGCGTGCCGACCTGCTGCGGAGCCGATTGCCCGGCAAGCTGCGCGGACACGGTGCCGTCGCGCCCGATCGTGATCGTCTGCGCGCCGTCGGGGAGACTGATGGCGGGCTGTATCTGGTAACCACTCGAGGTGACGAGCTGTCCCTGGGCGTTGACCTGGAAGCTGCCGTCACGCGTGTAGCCGACCGTGCCGTCGGGCAGAAGCACGGAGAAGAAGCCCCGGCCTTCGATCGCGACGTCGAGCGCGTTGTCGGTCTGCTGGAGGTTGCCCTGCGTGTAGGTCTTCTCCGTGGCGACCACGCGCACGCCGGTACCCAGTGACAAACCAGTCGGCATCTGGGTGTCCTGCGAGGTGGCGCCGCCGACCTGCTTGACGTTCTGGTAGAGCAGGTCCTCGAACACGGCACGGCCCTTCTTGAAGCCGCTCGTATTCACGTTTGCCAGGTTGTGCGAAGTGACGGTCATGCGCGTCTGCTGCGCATCGAGTCCCGTCTTGGCTGCCCATAGTGCTGGAATCATGATGTGGTCCTTTTGAGAATTAGCCCATGCGCAGCAGCTGGGAGGCTGCCGTCGCATTGTCTTCGGCACTGCGCATGGCCTTGACCTGCAGATCGAAATGCCGCGCGAGCTCGATCATGTTGACCATCGCGTCGGCGACATTGACGTTGCTCGATTCGAGCATTCCTGAAGAGACGCGCACTGCCGCGTCGGCGGGAGCATCGCTGCCGTCGCGCCGGCGGAAGAGGCCGTCCTCGCCGCGCTCGATGTCCCGAGGGTCGGGATTGACGAGCTTGATTCGCGCGACGTTTGCGGTGGTCTCCGGGCCTTGTCCCAGCGGGACGATGGAGATCGTTCCGTCTGGAGCGATGCCCATCGAGACGCTCGGAGGGACTGTGATCGGGCCGCCGTCGCCCAGAACGGGATGACCCGCGCCGGTGGTAAGCAGGCCGTCGGCATTGAGGCGCAGGTCTCCGGCGCGCGTGTAGGCCTCGCGTCCGTCCGGGCCTGTACGGCGATGAAGCCGTCGCCCTGCAACGAAATATCCAGATCCTTGCCGGTCGCGAGCTGCGCGCCGCTGGTGGTGTCCCAGCCCGTGGTCGCGTTGGTCGCATAAACGCGAGATGCGAAGCCGGAGCCGACGACTGGCCGGCTTTGGAACGCGCTGAGATCGGCGCGAAAACCAGTGGTGCTCGCGTTCGCGAGGTTGTGGTTGTTGGCCGTCTGCGCGCGCAAGGTTTCCTTGGCGCCGGACATCGCGATGTAGAGCAACCTGTCCATGATCAGCGGATGTTGATGATGGTCTGGGTGATCGAGTCGGCGGTGGAGATCATCTGGGCATTCGCCTGGAAGTTGCGTTGCGCGGTGATCATGGCCACCAGCTGCTCGGTGATGTCGACGTTCGAGGCTTCGAGCGCGCCGGACTGCAGCGTGCCGAAGCCGGAGTTACCCGCTTCGCCACGCAGCGCCTGGCCCGAGGAGAATGTCTCTGCCCAGCTCTGGTCGCCCAGCTGCTGCAGCCCCTGCGGATTGGCGAAGTTCGCCATCGCGATCTGGCCCAGTGCGATGGACCGGCCATTGGTGAAGCGCGCCTGCACGACGCCACTGTCACCGATGTCGATGCCGATCAACCTTCCCGTGGTGAAGCCATCCTGCGTGATCGCGCTGACGGCGAAGGGTCCGCCGTACTGCGTGGTCTCGCCGAAATCGAAAGTCATGTCGATGTCGTTAGCGCCGGTGGCCGGGGTGTACGCGCCGAACGCGATTTCGCCGCCTACGGGGGCGGTCAGGTCGCCGGCCGCCGTGTAAGTCAGGTCTTCCGCAGCGCCTACCTGGGTTCCGTCCACGTAGAGGTTGGTGGTCCACTCGTTGTCCACTGCGCCTTTGACGAAGTAGAGGGTCGCGGTGTGCGCGGCGCCCAAGGAGTCATACACCGTCAGTGAGGTCGCGTTGTTGTAGCTCGTGGCATCCGTTGGGTCGAACGTCGCCGTGGCCGGCACTTCTGCGTCGGCTGACAGGTTGAGCACTACGTCCGCGGCGGTCGTGGCCTGCGGCGCGCTCTCACCAGTCGAAAGGCTGAGGTCACTCAATCCGCCGGTGTTGAATCCACCGTTGGCCAGGGGCGGGTAGACCTGCAGCCGCTGCTGGCGCGAGTTCACCACGAATCCTGCTTCGTCGACCTGGAAGGCGCCGGCGCGCGTATAGCTGACTGCACCACCGTCGCTCATGACGAAGAAGCCGTTGCCGGAGATCGCCAGATCCAGGCTGCTGTCCGTGAAGTCGATGTTGCCCTGTGCGAACTGCTGGGAGATCTCGGAGACGCGCACGCCGTTACCGACGGCTGTGGAGGCGACGCCCTGTTGCGAGGTCGCGAACAGGTCGGCGAACTCGGCGCGCGACTGCTTGAAGCCGGTGGTCGCGACGTTGGCGACGTTGTTGGCAGTAACGGTCAGGTCAGTCTGTGCGGCATTGAGGCCGGAGAGGGCGAGACGGAAGGGCATTGCGGTATCTCCTGGAGGATTAGAGTGCGGGCTGCGTTACATCACGCGCCGGACGTCGGCGAGGTCGACGGAACCGATGGCCGTGTTCAACACGAGCCCGGTGGCACCGATGGTGACGCTGGTCACCTTGCCGTAGAGCATGGGATCGAGGGACTGGCTCTGCCCGCCGATGCTGGCGATGACTTTGACTTCGTAAACGCCCGAGGCGGCATTCGCCCCCGACGTCGTCTTGCCATCCCATGCGAATTCGTTGGTGCCCTCGTTCGCCGTTATGGCGAAGCGACGGATGAGCTGACCGGCGCTGTCGCGGATTTCCACCTGCGCGGCCGAGGCCCCCGTGGGCACGGCAACCGCGCCTCTGAATGTCGACCCTGACGTGAATGAGGCGCTGCCAGCTGCAGCGAGCACATCGTGGCCGACGAGCGAGGTGCCATTCAACAGCTGCGTCGATCGCAGCGAATCGGTGAGCTCGCTGATCTTCTTCTCCACGTTCTGCGAGCTGGTCACCTGCGAGAACTGGGCGAGCTGGCTCAGGAACTGGGTCGGGTCGGCCGGTTTCATCGGATCCTGGTTGCGCAGCTGCGCGAGCATCAGGGTCAGAAACTGGTTCTGGCCGAGCTCGTTGGACTTGGCGCTCTTGTCCGCGCCGTTGCCGGTGCTGCCCATCAGGGCGGCGAGGGTTGCGGGGTCTACTCCACTCATTGTCCGAGCCTCAGGGTGGCGAGCATCAGCTCTTTGGAGGTATTCAGCACTTCCACATTGTTCTGGTAGGCGCGCGAGGCGGAGATCATGTCGACCATCTCCTCGACCACGTTGACGTTCGGGCCGTACACATACCCTTCCGCGTTCGCGAGCGGGTTGCCCGGCTCGTAGCGCGCGCTGGGTTCGGCCTGGTTCTCGACGATGCCGCGCACTCGCACGGCGGCATCGCTTTTCTGATGAGCGCCGCCCATCGAGGCACGCACGGCTTCGAAGACCGGGTGGCGCGCCTTATAGACCTTGTTCGGGTCGCCGCTGACGCTGTCGGCGTTCGCCAGGTTGCTCGCGACGGTGTTGAGTCGCACGGACTGGGCAGAAAGGCCCGATCCTGCGATGTCGAATACTTTGAAGGAGGACATGCTTTATTCCTTCTCTCTTACTGTCCCGTGATGGCGGTCATGAGGCCGCGGAATCTGGCTGATAGGAAAGACAGTGTTGCCTGGAAGCGCACCGCATTTTCCGCAAAGGCCGCCTGCTCGAGCTGCACATCGACGGTGTTGCCATCCAGTGAAGGCGCGAGCGGCACGCGGTATTTGAGCTCGGGGGAAGCTTGCACGGCCTTGCCACTGCGCGAGAGGGCTGCGCGGAAATCAATGTCTTGCGCCTTGTAGCCGGGCGTATCGGCGTTGGCGAGATTCTTCGCCAGCAGCTCGGTGCGCTCGCCTCGCACTTTGAGTGCGGCTGCGTGGACTCCGATGTACGCATCGAGATTGAGTGGCATGTGCGCGAAGGCTCCGTCGAAAAAATGACTCGCGCAGGAGCAAAGCAAAGCGCATGCCAATAGGCTGGCGCTGCGGATATAGGGAATATCAGGGGGAAAAGCGTGAGTTGCGTCACGCGAGCGGCAAGAGTTTGCCGCGCGGCACGCCGCGTGGTGTCACAGTAACGGCAGAAGAAGAGCGCACTTTAGCGCCGAGGAATCGCGACGTGGGGCTGGAGCTCGGGTTGGCGCGCGACTTGCAGACAGGGAGATCACCATGAAACACAAGTCAACAATCTGGCGGAGCGGGGCTTTTCTCACGCTCGGCCTTTTGAATAACGCAGCATTCGCTCAGCCGAGCGGGAATGCTCCGCAGTCGCTCGAGGCGATCCGCAAGACGGCGCAAGTGTTCGTGAAAGCCCGCGTTCCGGGCGAACCCAATACCGTTGAGATCCAGGTTGGCACGCTCGATGAGCGTTTGCGCCTTGCTCAATGCGACCAGCCTTTGGAGGCCTCGCTGCCCTCGGGCGTCACGTTCCGCGAGAAGACCACGGTGGCGGTGAGCTGCCCGGGTCAGAAGCGCTGGACGGTTTATGTGCCCGTATCCATTGCGACGAATGTCTCAACTCTTATCCTCCGGCACGCGGCGGCGCGGGGCGCGAAGCTCACGGCTGAAGATGTTGAGATTCAGGTCCAGAAAGTCCCGGGTACCAGCGCCGGATATCTGGCGCAGGTTTCCGAGCTCGAGGGTCGTACGCTTCGGCGTCCCCTGGGCGCCGGGTCGGTGCTTACACCTGATGCCTTTGTGGCCGATACCGTAGTCAAGCGCGGGCAGCAGGTTACGTTACTGGCCTCGGTGGGCGGAATAGAAGTTCGAGCGACCGGGCGTGCTCTTAACGACGCGCAGGCCGCCGGGCGCGTACGTGTTCAGAACCTCGCTTCGCAGATGGTCGTCGAGGGCGTCGTCGAAAGCGGAAGTGTGATCCGCGTCACACCCTAAAGTTCTGGCGGAAGCGGTCGATAACCCAAGCACAGGATCGAGGAGAGTTGGAAGTGTCCAGCAAGATCAACGGTGTAGACAACAACCGCGCGGCGCCAGTTGGGCCGGGGCGTGCCGTTGAGCGTGTGCGGGATGCTACTGCCGAAGGCAAGGAAGCTGCTGCGGGTGATCTGACCGGGGTCGAGATAACGGGCACGGCCCGGCATCTGGCGGCGCTGGAGCAGACTCTGAACAGCCAGCCGGCGGTGGATGAAGCTCGCGTGGCGCATGTTCGCGCCGCGATCGAGCAGGGCCGCTACACCATCTCTCCAGACCGCATCGCCGATCAGCTCATTCAGCTCGAGCGGGCGCTGGGTCATCTGGAAGTCTGAGCGTGGATCCAGGCGCCTGCCGCGAAACTCTCGCGACTCTCATTTCGCAGGAGAATGGTGCTCTCGAGGAGCTTGCGAAGCTGCTCGGGCGTGAGCACGCGTTTCTCGTTGCCAACGACGTTGACGGGCTCGAAGCGGCCATGGCGGAGCGCCAGGGTTGTGTCGGGGTCATCGTGCGTACCGAAGAAGAGCGACGATCACTTTGCCGCATGCACGGATTTGCTGCGAATCTGCCCGGGCTCGAGAAATTGCTGGCCTGGTGCGATTCGCCTGGCTCGCTGAAGCCCTTGTGGGCGGAGTGTGCCAAGCGCGGCGCTCGTTGCCGTGAGCTCAATGATCGCAATGGAGCACTGGTCAATGCGCGGTTGAAGCGCGTTGAGACGATGCTCGGTGCGCTGACGGGGAAGCCCTCCGAGGGCAATACCTACGGGCGAGCAGGGGCGTACTCTGCACCGACTGCCGGACGCGTTCTCACTACGCAAGCCTGACGTCTTCGGCGCGCGGTCAGCGCGTGCGTTGGCACATTCAATCTCGTTGAATCGCTTCTCCAGCGGCTGCAAAATTGCCCAAAGACAACGTTTGGGCGCCTTCCCCGCAGCGAGCAACTCCGTACCATGACACTCCGTCCCCGGTATCCTCAGAGAAAACGCATGGGCCTTACCCACGTCGACGCTCGCATCATGTCATTCGATGGCACGGGCGAGTCATTTGAAACGCGCTTCCTCGTCGATACCGGGGCGATGGATTGCCTGGCGCCTTGCACGGCATTGATGAAGGCTGGAATACGGCCTGAGGGTGTCGACACCTATGAGCGTGCGAGCGGCGAGCTCATGGAGTACCCGTTCGGTTGGGGCCGTATTCTTTTCATGGATGCCAACGTGGTGACAAAGATCATCTTCGGCCCCGACTACGTGGAGCCCATCCTGGGAGTCATGGCACTCGAAAGTGCGGGGATCGTGGTCGACCCCAGGACGCAGGCTTTGAAGCGCCTGGCAGCGCGGTCGCTCAAGGCTAGCCGAGCGCTTCCCTCAAAGCCGAAATCTCCCCCTCCGACTCCTTCTTCATAGCCTCGCAGGCATCCGCATCCAGCTGCAGCCGGGCCACTGCCGGCACACTCTGCAGACGCACGCCCAGCAGCACCGGATCCCCTTCGTGATTCACGATGAGGTTCGCAGCCACCAGCACGTCTGTCAGATTCACAGGCCCGCGGCCTTCTCGCGCCAGATCTTCCGAATCGCGCACGGCATTGACGATCTCTTCCGCCACTTCCCAATTCTCGAGCACCGCCGAAGCCACGCTCGAATGCCAGTCGCGCTCGATCGCCTGATAGCACGCAAGGTTGGCGAACAGGGCAGGGTACTGCACTGCCCGCGTCATGATGTAAAGGCGTCCGATGCCGTGCAGCAGCCCGGTTAGCAAAGCAGTATCAGGATTCACGCGCGACAACTTCCGCGCCAGCACATAGCAAAGACTGGCAATCAGCACATTGCGCTGCCATAGCTCGCCCAGCTGCTTCTGAATCGGTTTCAGCACTTCCGCGCTGCGCATCTGCCGCACTGCATACGCTATCGTCGTGGTCCGGATGACATTCAAACCCAGCCGAGCCACCGCGGTGCGCAGCTCCGTCACGGCCTTCCCAACCGGATTGAAAGCGACGGAGTTCGACACTTGCAGCAGCTGACTGGCGAGAATCGGCTCGGATCCAATGACGCGGACCACACGCTCCGTGCTCACGTCGTCGTCCGCCAGGATCTGCTGCACGCGGGCCGCGATGTCCGGAAATCCGGTGAGCTCGACTTTGCCCTCGGACAGTTCGTTCGCCAACGCCTGGACGAAGGCGAAGGACTCATCCCGAGTCGTGGAAAGCGAAGTGCCCGAGGATTCCGCAACAGCATTCATGCGCGAGTCGCCGAAGCTGCTATTGGCCCAGCGCCTGCTGGATCGCCACAATCTCCTCGGCGGATTCGGCAAGCATCTTGTCGTAGGCAGCGCGGTCCAGCTGCATGCGCGTGCAGGCGGCAACGCCTTGCATATTCAGCTCGATGGTGTCCGGGTACTCGCGATAAGTCGCGAGCAGGTGCCCGACCGTCAGCACGTCCGTGAGGTCGGTGGGGCCGGTATGCGTGCGCTGCAGGTCCTCGAAATCGCTGACCGCCTGCACTATCTCTTCGGACATGTCCCAGTTCTCGAGCAACGCCTTGGCAATGCTCGAATGCCAGTCACGCACGGTAGCGTGATAGGCGGATTCATTCGCGAATAGCGCCGGATGCTGCGCCGCGCGGGTAAGGATGTACAGATGCCCCACACCATGCAGTAACCCCGCCAGCATCGCGGTATCCGGGTTGATCTTGGTCGCCAGCCGCCGAGCCACGACATACGACATGGTGGCAACCAGCGAACTGCGCCTCCACAGCTCATCAAGCGGTTTCTCCAGCCCCTTGAGCGAATCGACTTTCTTGAGCTGCGACATCGCGAAGGAAATCGCGGCGCTGCGAACCATGTTGAAGCCCATGCGGGCAATGGCCGTGCGCAGTTCCGTAATGGCCTTGCCGCTGAAATTCAACGCGGCCGAATTCGAAATCCGCAGCACGCGGGCCGCGAGCGAAGGTTCGCTACCGATCACTCGAACGATCTTGTCTGGCGTGACGTTGTCGTCCGCCAGGACTTTCCGAACCTGCATGGCGATATCCGGGAAGCTCGGCAGGTCGACTTTGCCGCTGGACAGCTCGGTGGCGAGCGCCTGCACGAAGGCAAAGGCCTCTTTGTCGCCGCCCGGGGCCGCATGGGATGCCTGGCTCTGCGTGCTCATTTCACTTCCTCACACATGTGACTATTAGCGGCAAGCGCCCGCCAAAGTTAAGCGGTCACCCGCTCGCCGAAGAGGGCCTCTCGACCTCCATGGCCGCCGCCATCGCCGCAATTCGAGGCGCGATCTCCTCGATCGGCAGCACATCCTCCGTCGCCCCAATCGAAACCGCCTCGCCCGGCATGCCCCAGACCACGCTCGTATGCTCATCCTGGGCCATCGTGACCGCTCCGGCTTCACGCATGGCTTTCAAGCCCCGCGCCCCATCTCGACCCATGCCGGTCAGGAGAACGCCTATCGCGTTCTGCCCCGCGTTCATGGCCACGGAGCGGAAGAGAACATCCACCGAAGGCCGGTGACGATTCACGGGCGCCTCCTGGTCAACCTTGCAGATGTAGCGCGTGCCGTCGCGCGCCAGGCTGAGATGATAGTCCCCGGGAGCGATGTAGACATGCCCCGCCAGCACCTGCTGGCCGTCCTGCGCTTCGCAAACTGTGAGCGGGCTCACATCGTTCATGCGTCGCGCGAACGAGGCGCTGAACGCAGGCGGGAATGTGCTGCGTCACCAACACCCCCGGAGAATCCGGCGGCAGGTGGCACAGGACCTCTTTGATGGCCTCGGTGCCGCCCGTCGAAGCGCCGATCGCGATGATGCGATCCGTGGTGCAGCATACGGCGCGGCTGAGCGACTTCACCCGTGGAAGCGACGCTAGCCTCGCGCGTGCGCAACGTCCGCATGCGCCGCGAATCGAGCGCTCGCACGTTTGCACGCGCAGCGGTCTTGATCTTGGCTATCAACTCATCGCCGTAGTCCTGGAGTGTGGCGGCAATGTCGAGGCGTGGCTTGGGCAGAGTAGTCGACTGCACCCATCGCCAACGCATCGAACGTGATGTCAGCGCCGCGTTCAGTGAGCGACGACACCATGACGACAGGCATGGGATGCAATCGCATCAGGTTGGAAAGAAACGTGAGCCCATCCATGCGCGGCATTTCGACGTCGAGCGTCAGCACGTCGGGGTTGAGCCTTTTGATCTTCTCGCGCGCGATATGCGCATCGCCGGCGGTGCCGACCACTTCGATGGCCGGATCCGCATTGAGCACGTCGCAGAGAATGCTGCCGCACGAGCGCGGAGTCGTCGATGACAAGAACGCGGATTGGCGCGGCGTTCATGAAAAGATCTCGATGTCGCCGCCGTCCTGGTCGCGACGCAGGCGAGCGAGGTACAGCTGTTCGCGATCGGCGATGCTGCGATTCTCGATGGGGCGCAGAGTTTTCATCCGCGCGAGGCCCGTCATCGGGAAGTACACCACCTTGCGCGGCCGGTCCCCGCCGAGATCGTGTGCGGCGACGCCAAGACCTTCGATGCCCGAGGTAGCGACGAATGAACGCAATGTTGCGGGAGCCGATGTCGGTCATCGACGCAAGGATCCGCCCGCCGCCGAAGAGCTTGATTTCCAGCCGCTCGCGCGCAGCGCCGAGCTTGAGAAGATCGTTGATGAGGCTTTCCATGGCGTACGAGCCGTATCGCGTGGCCTGCCGATCGAGCGCCACGGGCGCGTCTTCTTCGCGAAACGAGCCATCCTCCGGCAGCATGAAATGGTTCATCCCGCCGACCTGTGCCAGCGAGATCACGGATACACGCCGACACGCACGAGCCCAGGACGGTGGTGATGGCCTCGTCTGCGCGAGTCACGTAGTACTCGCCGGGCAGCAGTTTCACCGTCCAGCGCGCCGTGTCGGGCTCCCAGAAGCGCTGCAGCTGCTCGAAACCGGGCAAAGACTCAGGCTGCTCGGGCCGCATGGCTCTTGTGATGGTGGTACTCATCTCAGCATCCTCGATAGATCGTGCGGCCGACCAGAGAGTACGCATCCGAGGTGCGGAACAGAGTCTCCGAATGTCCGAGGAAAAGAGTCTGCCCCGGCTGCTGCAGACGGGAGATGCGAACGAAAAGGTTGCGCTGAGTGTCCTTGTCGAAATAGATCACGGTGTTGCGGCAGAAGACGCAGTCGAAAGGTCCCTTCATCGGGAAGGTGTGCATGAGATTCAGAGATTTCACCGCGACCAGGCGCCTGAGCTCCGGGCCAACCTCGAAGCTTGCGCCGTCAGCGATCCGGACGGAAGAAGCGCTCGCGGGGGGCATCGCCGATGTGCCTGAGCCGCTCGGCGGTGTAGACGCCAGCTCGCGCCCGCTCGAGCACGTTCGAATCAAGGTCGGTCGCGAGAATGCGGATGTCCCAGCGGTGCACGTCGGGAACAGCCTCCAACACCGTCATGGCGATGGAGTAGGGCTCCTCGCCCGTCGAGCACCCGGCCGACCAAATGCGCAGCTTGCGGTGCGGCGGCGGTTTGGCAACGAGCGGCCCCAGCACCTGCGTCCGCAGATACTCGAAATGATGCGGCTCGCGAAAGAAGGCCGTGAGATTCGTGGTGATGGCATTGCAGAGCTGCACCAGTTCCGCGCCGCCGTCCGCCTTCAGCAGCTTGCGATACTCCCGAAAGCTTTGAAGGTTGAGCGCGCGCAGACGGCGCGCCAGGCGCGCATACACGAGCTCGCGCTTCGCCTCGGTGAGATTGATTCCGGTGATCTGCTTCACCAGCGCACGCAACGCCTGAAAATCGTCCTCGGCAAAATCGAATTCACGCAGCCTCTGGGTGATGCTCGTGGTCTCGAGCGCTTCCGCGCCACTCATTTGAGGAATCTCGCGACGGTCGCCAGCAGCCGCTCGCTGTTGAAAGGTTTCATCATCCAGCCGTGGCGCCGGCTCTCGGCCTTCGAGCTTGCGCGACGCGGCCGACTCGGTGGTAAGGAAGAGGAGAGGCTTGCTGCGGTAGTTCGCCATCGCTCGCAGCTCGCGCACCAGCGTCTATGCCATCCATCTGCGGCATGTTGACGTCCGTGATGACGAGGTCGACCGGTTGCCGAGTGGCGATCTGCAGCGCTTCGCGCCGTTGCCGCCTGCACCACTTCGTAGCCCGCGCTGGTGAGCGTGGCACTCACCATCTGCCGCATCGCGACCGAATCGTCGACGGTGAGTATCCGTGGCACGTGCTAGCTCCGTGCCCCGAAGCTCAGAATTCCTGCCAGTCCGAATCGCTTTCCTGGCTACTGGCGGCACGTCGGCGCGCTTACGGGCGCTGCGCTGCCATCGGGACCGGCGGTGCCGCAAGGCGAGGTCCTTTGGGTCGGGCTGACGTGGCGAGAGCGGTTGCAGTCTGCGTGCCCATGCCGCGCCGAGCACGTCGGCGAGCAGTACCGGAATCGTCGCGATCCGGCGCGCCGAACGCCTAGAGCTTCACGCGCGCGACCTCGGCAGCCAAACGGCGCACCCGATAGCGCGACATCATCTCGTTCAGCTCGCGCGCCTGATCCGCCATGCCCTGCGAAGCGGCGGTCGCCTGCTCGACGAGCGCAGCGTTCTGCTGCGTCAGCTCATCCATCTGCATGACTGCGCGGTTGACCTGCTCGATGCCGGCGGACTGCTCGCGGGAGGCAGCGGCGATCTCGGCGACGATATCGGAGACCTTTTTCACCGACGAGACGATCTGCTCGAGCGTCTGGCCGGACTGGGTGACGAGAGTCGAGCCGTCCTGCACTTTTCGCACGCTGTCCTGAATGAGGTCCTTGATCTCTTTGGCAGCCGTCGCCGAGCGGCCCGCGAGGCTGCGCACTTCGCTCGCGACCACCGCGAAACCGCGGCCCTGCTCGCCGGCGCGCGCCGCTTCGACAGCAGCGTTGAGCGCCAGGAGGTTGGTCTGGAAGGCGATCTCGTCGATCACGCCGATGATGTCGGCGATGCGGCGCGAGGCGTCGTTGATGTCGGCCATGGCGCGCACGGCCTTGGTGGTCACCGCGCCGCCTTTTTCGGCCTGGTCGCGCGCGGCGATGGCGAGCTGGTTCGCCTGGCCGGCGTTGTCGGCATTCTGCTTGACCGTCGAGGTCATCTCTTCCATGGACGAGGCGGTCTCCTCGAGCGAGGAGGACTGCTCTTCGGTGCGCTGCGAAAGGTTGGCGTTGCCGGCGGAGATCTCTTCGGCCCCGCGGTGTACTTCGGCGGAGGCCTGCTTCACGCGGCGGACTATCTCGGACATGTTGTCGGCGAGCTGGTTGACGCCGCGGCTCATCGCTTCAAAGAAGCCGCTCTTCTCCTCGAGGCGATGCGCCGCTCGAGGTCGCCGGACAGCACCGCCGAGAGCATGGTCTGCATCTCGCCCTCGACCGCCACTTCAGGCGTGCGATCCGTCCATTCGAAAACGGTGCCGACACGGCCGCCGGTCGCCGTCATGACCGGATTGGCGACGAGGCGGAACGTGCGCTTGCCAAGCGATCACCTGCGTCGTAGTGCGCACCATGCAGGTTCGCGAGTACCCGGCGGTCCTGCGCCGGATTCTTCGAGAGCACTTCCACGCTCGCGCCGCGTAGCGCCGACGCGTTGAACGCCGGCAGGTCCTTGCGGATGTCGGCCTCGGAGTCGCGCAGCATTTGATCGCACGCCGGATTGGTGTAGATGACTCGAAGTTCTCGTCCGCCACCATTACGTTCGAGGAGACGTTGTCGAGCGCCACGCGCACGCGCGCGTTCTCGGCAGCCTGGGCCCGCTCGGTCTCGATCTGCAGGCGCAGCTTCTCCTGCATCTCGTCCAGCGCGCGCAGCACGGTGGCAGCCTCGTCGTTGCCGCGTGCGGCTGATGTCGTTGTCGTAGTGGCCGCCGGCGATCGAGCCGAACACCGACATCGACCTTCTGCATCGGGCCGCGTCACGGCGACGGTGATGAGCCAGCCCAGAGCCAGCGCCGAAGAGCACGATGCCGATCACGATCGCCGCCGTGAGGTTCCGGCTGTGCACCTGCTGCGTCGGTGCGCTGCTCGATCATCATGAACATGACTTCGTAGCCTGACGCGCGCTCAGCGCGGTGAAGGACTCCAGCGCTGGCAGCGCGGCGTCGTACACGTTCGCGCCGGTCACCGTCACGGTCTCGGCCTTGAGCAGCATCTGATCGACGAAGCGGAGTAGGTGTTGAACGCGTCGCGGGCCTTCTCGAAGTTCGGCGACGACCGCGTAGCGCACTTGCGGCACGCTTGCCGCGGCCCAGGTGAGCTGGCGGTCGATCTGACTCAGCATGGAGGCGACGTCGTTGCGGCTGAGAGCGATCGTCGTCCGATCGCCTTCGCCGAGGTAGCCGCGCAGCACGCCCGCGGTGGCGCGGTCGCGCACGATTCCGGCCTGGTTCAGTGCGGCGGGCATGCGCCGTGTCGACAGCTCGACCAGGGCGCCTACGACTGCGTCCGTGATCGCGAGACATGCCGGAGCGCAGCGCAATGGCGCTCGCTGAAGTCGAGCAGCCGCGCGATCAGCTCGTCGTGTTGAGTCGCGCTGTCATCCGGGGGCAGAGTCATGACGCGCGACTTGAGGCGTTCCAGTCGGACTTGACGGCCTGCC
This sequence comes from uncultured Gammaproteobacteria bacterium, assembly GCA_963759725.1. Classification (GTDB taxonomy): domain Bacteria; phylum Pseudomonadota; class Gammaproteobacteria; order Steroidobacterales; family Steroidobacteraceae; genus CAVXAE01. The sequence continues at coordinate 1,826,126 of CAVXAE010000001.1, forward strand.
AGTCCGCTTGCGCGCCGAGACTTCTGAGCCGATGTCGGCATCGACGCATCGAGCGTCGGCGACGCACTTCTGCGCGGCTTCCTCGATCTTGCAGCACCGCATCGTGGCGGCTCTTCTCGCCGTTCAGATAGATGTTGGCGAGCGCGCGGTGGCGGATCACCTCGATCATGAACTTGTCGACGACGCGCGTGTAGCGCGCGCCTTCGAGCTCGAGCCTGGCCCTCGACCACCTCGCAATTGATGCACTCGAGATAGAAGCCCGCGAGCAGTGCCGAGGGGATCAGCAGCGCCGCCACCAGCAGCGCGAGCTTCTGCCACAGAAGCAGGTGTACCGAGGAATTTCATTGCTGCAGGCTCCTGCTCATCCGCTCTTCGCCTTGAAAACCTTGACCTGCTCGTTGAACTTGTCGGCGATCTGCGCCAGGCCGTCGATGGCTGCGTTGTGCTGGCGCGCCTGCTCGTCGCGCGACAGCCGGTTCTGGCTCGCCTCGAACTCCAGGCATTTCACGAAATTGGCAGACGTCGACGTTGTAGTGCTTGAGCGTCTGCATGGCGGCGACCATTTCCGGCTCGGTCGCCGTCGAGCCGTTCGGCACCTTGCTGGCGCGACGCGGCAGCGTGCACCCGGCCCATGCCGGCAGCGCGCAGGCCAGTGCTGGCGATGAGGGCAAGACAGCCTGGAGGTGCGGATCATCTTCACAGTCCTGGTTACCGCTGGCGACAGCCGGCGCGTGTCTGCGGTGTCGGCGGCTGCACATAATTCTTGAGGTGACCGGGGCTGCGCTGTGAGCCAGGTCGCATCGTCAGGCTGCGGACATCGAGCCCAGCAGGCCCTCCGAGACCAACCGGTCGATGTCGAGCAGGATCACCATGCGCTCATCTGACGGTGACCAGGCCCTGGACGAAGCTCGTCTCGATGCTGCGCGCCGAAATCCGGCGCCGGCTGGCATTCCTCGGGCCGCACGTTGCAGACCTCGGACACCGCGTCCACGACGAGCCCGAGCGTGCGCTCGTGGCGCTGGCGAGCAACCTTGACGACGATCACCACGGTGGTCGGACCGAACTCCGCAGCCGGCATGCCGAAGCGTCGGCGCAGATCGACGATCGGCACGATCGCGCCGCGCAGGTTGATCACGCCGAGGATGAAATCGGGCGTGTTGGGAATGGCGGTGACGCGGTCCCATCCCTGGATGCCCTGCACCCGCAGGATGCTGACGCCGTATTCCTCGTTCGCCGAGCGCGAAGGTGAGGTACTGCTCGAATCCGGGCTTGAGGTCGTGTGCGGCTTCGCGTCATGCGTTGCGCCCTCGTGCTCGCGCGGCGGATGATGCCGGGCAGGTCGAGAATCAGCGCCACGGAGCCGTCGCCGAGAATGGTGGCGCCGGAGACGCCGTCGACGCGCCCGAAATTGGTGTCGAGGGATTTGATGACCACCTGCTGCTGGCCGAGCAGGCCATCGACGAGCAGGCCCGCGCGGCGGCCGTCGCCCTCGATGACGACGATGATGCCCTGGTCGCAGCTCGTGCTCGCGCGCTCGACGCCGAACATCTCGTGCAGCCGGATCACCGGCACGTAGTCGCCGCGGAAGGCGAACACTTCGCCGCGGCCCGCGACGCGGCTGAGCGTGCCCTGCGAGAGCTGCAGCGATTCGACGATGCTGACGAGCGGCACGATGTAGTTCTCGCGGCCCGACGGCGATCGACTGGCCGTCGACGATCGCGAGCGTCAGCGGCAGCGTGATGACGAAGCGCGCGCCCTCGCCGGGCTCGCTGGTGAGCTCGACCGAGCCGCCGAGCTCCTTGACGTTGCGCTCGCACGACGTCCAGGCCGACGCCGCGGCCGGAGACGTCGGTGGTCTGTTCGACTGTCGAGAACCCGGGCGAGAAGATCAGGTTGTAGATCTGCTCGTCGCTCAGCGTGCTCATCGGGCCCGATGAGGTTGCGCGAGCGCGCCTTGGCGAGAATGCGCTCGGCATTGAGGCCGGCGCCGTCATCGACGACCTCGACCGAGATGTTGCCGCCGCGGTGACAGGCGTGCAGTCGCAGCGATGCCGGTGGGCTTCTTGCCGGCGGCCCGCGCACTTCCGGCTTCTCGAGCCCGTGGTCGATGCTGTTGCGCACCAGGTGCACCAGCGGATCGCCGATCTTCTCGAGCACCGTCTTGTCGAGCTCGGTCTGCTCGCCGCTCAGCGTCAGCTCGACCTGCTTGCCGAGCCTCTGCGCGAGGTCGCGCACCATGCGCGGGAAAGCGGCTGAAAACGAAGCTGATCGGCAGCATGCGCACGCGCATGACGCTCTCGTGCACTTCGCGCACGTTGCGCGCCAGCTGCTCGAGCCCGGCGCGAAACGCCTCGGGCAGCGCGCTTTCGAGCGTGCGCGCCGCAGCTCCTCGAGCATCGACTGGGTGATCACCAGCTCGCCGACGGTGTTCATGAGCTCGTCGATCTTCTCGACGCCGACGCGGATCGAGCCCGGCTTCGCCGACGCCACTGACGGCCTGCGCCTCGCTTCGCGTGAGCGCGCGGAAGTCGACGTGCGCGGCGTGAGTTCGCGTGCGGTGACCCAGTGATGGCGCGGGACCAGCGGCCTGCGATGGTTCGACAGCTGGACCATGCGGCGGGCGCCGCTCGTGATCGCGCTGCCGGAATATTCTCGCCGCGGATCTCAACTGCGCAGTCGCCTTCGGCCCAGTCGAACACCTGCCGCACCGCGTTCTCATCCGCAGTGCCGCTCGAGCATCAGCGTTCCAGGCGATGTAGCAGCGACTGAGGATCGATCGCGCCGAGCGGCGGCAGCGCGAAGGCGTCGGCCTTCACTTGCAGCTCGCCCAGCGCGGCGAGCTCTTCGAACATGCGCAGAGGATCGTTGCCGCGGGTAGGAACGTGCGGAAACGGCCGCAACGAGATGTGCCAGCGGGCGCACCGGCTACACCGGCGCTGCGTCGCGACTGGCGCCGGCAGAGCCGGCGGCGGCGAGCGTGCGTGCGACCGCGGCGCAGGCTGGCTCTTGGGCGCCTGCGCGATGATGAGCTCCAGCTCGAACTGCACGTCGGCGACGCGCTGCGCGTTCATCGGCTGCTTCGACTGCACCGCGCGCAGCATGTCGCGCATCAGGTCGACCGACTTGCAGCAGCTGGTTGGAGATGGCCTGCGTCACCTGCATGCGCTGGCCGCGCAGCTCGTCGAGCAGTGTCTCGAGGCTGTGGGTGAACGAGGCGATCTCGGCGAAGCCGAATGTCGCGCTGCCTCCCTTGATCGAATGCGCGACGCGGAAGATGGTGTTGATGAGCTCGGGCTCCGGCGCGCCCAGATCGAGCTTGAGGAGGGCGGCTTCCATGGAGTCGAGCGCCTCGAAGCTCTCTTCGAAGAAGACGCCGTGAAATTGGGTGAGATCGAGAGTCATGGGAGCACGGCTCGCAGGCCAGAGGCGATCGGCCGATTGCGTCGAAGGCCCTCGCTATCACCGGGTGCCACTCCACGAGAGGCCTGCGGCCGCCTGCAGTGCGATCGCACGAAGGCGACAAGCAGTTGCAGGTTCGCGGTGTCGATGCGGTGGCACCGGCTGATGTCGAGTGTGCTGCGGCCGGCTTCGCGAATACCGCCGCGAGTTGGCGAGCGAAGCGCGTCCGCTTGAGGTCATAGTGCATTCCGCGGCAAGCGCCACGGCGGCAGGGCGCGGCTTGGTGCGCACCGCGGAATTCCTGGGCTTGCTGGATTTGCGCCGTGCTTTCATCAGCCTCAGCTCGCGGCAGGCGATCGCGCGGTGGCGGCGCGTGAAGCCGCTGCACAGACTCGGCTTCCTGCCGGGTGACGCCGCAGCTCGACATCAGTCTCTTCACGAGTGGCGCCGCTTCGCGCCAGCGGATCGCGATCTGGTAGCTGGGAGTGGACGGTGCCCGTGGCCGAGGTGCCGGCATTGGCGAGTTTTTCGGAGAATCTCGGAACAGCTGGCCTGCAGGCCCTCGAGGCGGCCTCGAGCGCGGCGATGCCGCTCGAGTACCGCTGCGGTCTGTTCCCGGCGAACTGCGCTGTGCTGCGGTCCGCAGCGCGGCGCCAGCGCGTGAAGGCGATGGCCGCGATGATGAAACAGAAGACCAGGAAGACGGCGCGCCCGGCGAGGAGGGCGAGCTCGATTGAGATCGGGGGCATACGCTTCAGGCTCCGTGAAGTGCGTCACAGCTACGGCGCGTCGAGTTCACGTCGTTGCGCGACATACTGATTCTCAGGGTGCAGGAACCGTGCCATTGGCGGGCTGCGCCGGCGCCGAAGCGGCCGGATCGGTGGCCTGCTTGGCATCGGTCGAGAGGATCACCATGACGACGCGTCGATTCTGATCGCGGCCTTCGGCGGTAGTCGTTCGAGGCGCGCGGACGGTTCTCGCCGTAGCCGATGACTGCGAGTCGTGTCGGCCCGACTCCATCGCTGGCGAGCACGCGCACCACGCTTGCTGCGCGGGCTGCCGACAGCTCCCAGTTTGAATAGAACGCCAGGGTCTTGATCGGGCGATCGTCCGTGTGGCCCTCGACGCGGATCAGATTGTTGAACGGCGCGAGGACCTTGGCCAGGCGCTGGATGATGCCCACCGCGCTCGGCGACAGCGTCGCGCTGCCGCTCGGGAACAGGATGTCCGTGCGGATCTCCACCTCGATCCAGAAGTCGGTGCGCCGCACGACGACCAGATCCGATTTGATCAGGTCGCCCATCGCGTGCTCGACCTGGTCGGCGACCTGCTTGAGCGCCTGCGCGCTTCCGCCGCTCGCTGCGTGATCTGGCCTGTCTGGCCGGTGCCCTCTTGATGGGCAGGCCGGTGTCGCACCGGCACCGGCTGCGACCATGCGAGCGCGGCTGACCCTCGGTGAGCGCTGCGTGCTCGAGCGCGCATCGACTCGTCGGCGCCGCCGGGCCGGTCGTCTTCTCGCCCACCTCGATCGGCTCATGGTGTGCGGCGTGCCGCGGAACGCGGCAACCAGCGAATCGGAGAGCACGCGATACTTGCCCTCGTTCACCGACGAGATCGCATACATCACGACGAAGAAGGCGAGCAGCAGCGTGATGAGATCGCCGTAGGGAATGGCCCACGCCTCGTGGTTGAGATGCTCCTCGTGCTTTTTCCGGCGGGCCATCGTGTCAGCGTGCCTGAGTGCAGGTAGCCCTGCAGCTTCGATTCGATGCTGCGCGGATTCTCGCCCTGGGCGATGGAGAGCATGCCTTCGATCACCATCTCGCGCACGTTGGTCTGCGAGGCGATCGTGCCTTTGAGCTTGGCGGCCACCGGCAGGAAGAACAGGTTGGCGAGGCCGATGCCGTAGACCGTCGCGACGAAGGCCGCGGCGATGCCCTGGCCGAGCTTGCTGGGATCGGCGAGGTTCTGCATCACCGCCATGAGGCCGAGCACCGCGCCGATGATGCCGAGCGTCGGCGCAGTAGATGCCCATGCCTTCGAACACTTTCGCGGCGGCGCGTGTCGGCGTGCTCGCGGGTGTTGAGCTCCACTTCCATCACGCCGCGCAGCGCCTCGGGCTCGCTGCCGTCGACCACCAGCTGCAGCGCCTTGCGCGACGAAAGGATCGGACTCGCGCTCGATCACGGACTCGAGGCCCAGCAGGCCCTGCTTGCGGGCGATGTTGCTCCACTCGACCATCTTGCGTGATCAGCGCCGTGGCCGTTGAGCGGCGGCGGCTTGATCACCCAGGAGAAGATGCGCAGCGCATGCTTCATCACCGGCAGCGGCGTCTGCACGCAGATCGCCGCGATGGTGCCGACGAACGACGATCATGAACGCAGCAGCCGACAGCAAGCGATGAATCCCGGCGCCCTTGAGCACGGCGCCGACCAGCACCGCCGACGAGCGCGAGAATCAGACCGATGATGCTGAGAATGTCCAACGTCGCTCTTCCTGTGCGGCCTACATGCCGAGATCGGAGAGCAGGTGCGTCGACGTCCTGCTGGTCGCTGACGACTGTGCTCGACGGCATCGACGCCGGGAATGGCCGGGCCGGTGCTGCGTGCGGCGGGTCGTCTTCGCGTGGCGCGGAGCGTTCCGGCTGCTCGCCGCGCGCCAGGCGCGTCAGGTCGGCGAGCGTCCGCTCGACTTCCGACACCAGCATCATGACGCCGCGGATGATCTGGCCCGTCAGGTCCTGGTAGCCCTGTGCCAGCAGCACTTCGGCGAGATTGGCGCGCACGGTCTCCGAGTCGGCGCGGGCCGACGGCAGGAACTTGTCCATGCGCGTGAGCAGGCTGCGGAATTCTTCAGGCGAAATATTGCGCGCGCGGAAGCGTGTCCACGAGCCGGTAAGGTCGGCCGCCTCGCGCGCGGTGCGCTCGGCGGGCGGGCAGGACTGCTCCACGAGGTCCAGCGTGCGATGCGCCGCGCTCGTCGGTGAGCTTCAGGACGTGATTCAAACGCTGGCGCGCATCCGGGATCTCTTTCTCCGCCAGGTCGTTGAGGCGCGATTCGAAGCGGAAGCGCTCTAGCGCGCTGCGCAGGTTGCAGGTGAGGTCGTGCAGCTCCGCCAGGAGAGCGGTGCTGTCGCGCTCCGCCTCGTCATTCTGTGCGGTATCGGACATGGGCCGCCTTTCAGCCGCTCGCGCGGCTCTCCAGTATCTTGTCGATCTTTTCTTTGAGCGTGGCGGCGGTGAACGGCTTGATCACGTAGCCGTTCACGCCGGCCTGGGCGGCCTCGACGATCTGCTCTCGCTTGGCTTCCGCGGTCAGCATCAGCACGGGCAGCTTGGCGAGCTTGTCGTCGGCGCGCACCGCTTTCAGCAGGTCGAGGCCCGGCATGCCCGGCATGTTCCAGTCGGTGATGAGGAAGTCGAAGGCGCCGTCCTGCAGCATCGGCAGCGCCGTGTTGCCGTCGTCGGCCTCGGAGACCTGCGCGTAGCCGAGATCGTGCAGCAGGTTCTTCACGATGCGGCGCATGGTCGAGTAGTCGTCGACCACCAGGAATTTCATCTCGCTAGTCATTTTTTAGGGCCTCCACTCCACTCCGAGAGCCGCGCCTTCAGGCGCACCAGCGCCTGTCCGTGCAGCTGGCATACACGCGATTCCGTCACCTTCAGCACCGCGCCGATCTCTTTCAGATTCAGGCCGTCGCCGTAATAGAGCGACATCACGAGCTTCTCTCTCTCCGGCAGGCCGCCGATCGCATTCGCGAGCGCGGCACGAAAACCTTCGTCGGCCACTTCGCGGAACGGATCGGCGGAGGGCTCGGCCGCCGTGGCAGCCGTGTCGTCGTCCAGGCTCGCGAGCCTGCAGCTCGCCGCGTCCTGCACGATCGAGTGGTATTCCTCGAGCGTGACTCCAAGACGTTCCGCGATCTCGCCGTCACGCGCATCGCGACCCGTCTCCTTTTCGATCTCGCGCACCGCGGTCGCCACCGCGCGCGCCTTGCGATGCACCGAGCGCGGCGCCCAGTCGAGCTTGCGCAGCGCATCGATCATCGCGCCGCGGATGCGGATGCCCGCATACGTCTCGAAGCTCGCTCCCCGATCGGCCGCGTAGTTCGCCGCCGCCTCGAGCAGGCCCAGCATGCCGGCCTGGATCAGGTCCGCCACGTCCACCGAAGCCGGCAGACGACCGGCCAGATGGTAGGCAATGCGCTTCACCAACTCCGCGTGACGCGTCACGAGTGCATCGTCTCGGCCGACCGGGCGGCATTCGCTCGGCTGATGTAGGCTCGCGGCCGTGTTCATGACACCACCGTCAGCTCGACCGCGGGTCGCCGCACCAGGCGCTCGACGAAGAATTCCAGGTTGCCGCGCGGGCCCGCCGGCACAGGCCAGCTATCGGCCGTGGCGGCGAGCTTCTTGAAGGCGCGGCCCGCGGGACTGGAGGGAAATGCATCGAGAACGGGACGCTGCGCACGGATCGCGCGGCGCATGAAGTCGTCGTCGGGGACTTCGCCGACGTAGTCGAGCAGTCACGTCCAGGAAGCGGCTGGTGACCCGCTCGAGCTTGCGGAACAGGGTATGGCCTTCATCCGGCGTGCGCGTCATGTTCGCGAGCACGTGGAACCGGCTGACGCCGTGATTGCGGCTGAGCACTTTGATCAGCGCGTATGCATCCGTCAGCGAAGCAGGCTCGTCGCAAAGCACGACCAGCACGTGCTGAGCGGCCTGCGTGAACTGCAGCACCCCCGGCGCGATGCCGGCGGCGGTGTCGATGATCAGCACATCGAGCCGTGAAGCGAGCGTGCTGAACGCCTGCACCAGCCCGAGATGGCCGGTGCCGTTCAAGCGAAGCCAGGTCTGCGGCGCCGGAGGCGACAGGAACGATCTCGAATCCCTGCGGCGCCTTGACGAGAATCTCATCCAGCGTGCGCTCGCCGGAGATCACGTGCTGCCAGCGTGTAACGCGGCGAGAGGCCGAGCAGCACGTCGACGTTGGCGAGGCCCAGGTCGCCGTCGAGCAGCACGACGCGCTTGCCCGCGGCCGCCAGGCCCGTGGCCAGATTGACCGAGACGCTGGTCTTGCCGACGCCGCCCTTGCCGCCCGTGACGGCGATGACCTGCACGGGATTGGCCAGGCCGTTGAGCCGCCCGCTGTCGATAAGGCGAATGTTACGCGAGGGCATGGGCAACCTCTCCAAAGCGGCGTCGCAGCAGGTCTTCATCGGCGGTGGCGCCGCTCAATTGCGAAAGCTGCACGGCGCTCGTGATCAGCTCGAGCGCACGTGCCGGGCGCAGGTCTTCCGGCACGCGCTGGCCCTCGCTGATGTAGGAGATGGGCAGCTGAGCGTTGGTCAGCGCAGAGAGCACGCCGCCGAGGCTGGCCGCTTCGTCTACCTTGGTTAGCAGGCAACTGGCTGGATTCGCTGCGGCGAATCGCGCGATGATCTCTTCGATGGCTCCCGCTTGAGTGCTCGCTGCGAGCACCAGGGCGGTCTCGAGCTCGGAGCCGACCGCCGAGAGCTCGGCGAGTCGCTCGCCGAGCTGCGCGTCGCGCTGGCTCAGCCCCGGAGTGTCGATGAGCACGAAGCGATAGTTCGTCATTCCGGCCAGGAGGGCGGGCAGATCGCTCAGGCGATCGGCCGCATGGACGGTCACGCCGAGCATCTGGCCGAGCGCGTGAATCGTGTCGTGCGCGCCGATGCGGATCGTGTCTGCAGAAATGAGCGCGACGTCGCGCGGCCCGTGTCGCAATACCCAGCGGACGGCGAGCTTGGTGAGGGTGGTCGTCTTGCCGACGCCGGTCGGGCCGATCAGCGCGACGCGGCCACCGTTCTCGAGCCAGCGATCGCCGGTGACCGGTATTCGCTGTGAGACGGAGGCAATTGCCAGGCGGCGCGCCTGCGTGAGATCGATGCGAGTCGGCAGCTGAGCCACGATCTGCGATGCGAATTCCTGGCTGAGGCCGATTTGCGTCAGCTCGCGCAGCACTTCGGTGTGGATCGGCGCGCGCCGCGTCAGGTCGTTCCATGCGAGCTGCGCCACCTGCGTTTCGAGTATCCGGCGCAGGGTGCGGAGCTCTTCATTGACACGGTCGCCACCGCCTTCGGCAGCGTTGAGAACGGGGAGAGGGGCGGCAACGCTGCACCGGAGCAACCGGCTGCGGCGACTGCGGCCGGCGCTTCGATCGCAGTCTTCGCGATCGCTGCGGCGGAAAGCTTCACGAACTCCTCGCCAGCGAAGGCGGCGGGGGCTTCGGCCGCCGTTTCCTCGGCGGGTGTGGGCCGCGTGCCGTCGTAGTCGATGGCGGCGGTGACTTCCACTCCGGTGCAGTACGCGCCGCGAAGAGAGGATCACGGCATCGGCGCCCAGCTGCTCGCGCACCATGCGCAAGGCCTGCCGCATGTCGGAGCCTGTGTATTTCGAGATTTTCATCAGCGTCCTACCGCCGTCACGAGACGGACCTTCCGGTTGTCGGGAATCTCATTCCACGCCAGCACGTGCATGTTGGGCACGCTCGAGCGCATGAATCGGGCCAGGGTCTGGCGCAGCTGCGGCGGCACCAGCAGCACGGCGGGCTCGCCGGACAGCTCCTGGCGCTGCGCGGATTCCGAGAGCTTCTGCTGCAGGCGCTCGGCGAGGCCAGGCTCGAGGCCGGGGCTGGCCGCGTTGGCATTGCCGTCAACGAATTCTGGAGCAGCCGCTCGAGCTCGGGATCGAGCGTGATGACGGGCAGCTCTCCGGCGATGCCCGCGATCTCCTGCACGATCTGCCGGCCGAGCGCGGCACGCACGTGGCTCTGCAGCGCTGCCGGGTCCGGCGTGCGCGGCGCGTGCTCGGCGAGGGTCTCGATGATCGCGCGCATGTTGCGAATCGGCACGCGCTCGGCGAGCAGCCCCTGCAGCACGCGCACCACGGCCGACAGCGGCAGCACGCGTGGCACGAGATCTTCGACGAGCTTCGGCGCGGTCTTGGAAAGATTGCTGAGCAGCTGCTGCACTTCTTCGTGCCCAAGCAGCTCGTGCGCATGCATCTGCACGATATGGCTGAGATGAGTTGCGACGACGGTGCTGGCATCGACCACCGTGTAGCCGAGAGTCTGCGCATTCTCGCGCTCCGACGGCTCGATCCAGACCGCTTCCATGCCGAAGGCCGGATCGCGCGTGGCGATGCCCTTCAACGGGCCGAAGACTCGGCCCGGGTTGATGGCCATCTCGCGCTCCGGATAGACGACGCCTTCGCCGACCGGCACGCCACCGAGATTGATGCGATAGCTATTGGGCGACAGATCGAGGTTGTCGCGAATGTGCACCGCGGGCACCAGGAAGCCGAGGTCCTGCGAGAGCTTGCGGCGCACGCCGCGGATGCGCGCGAGCAGGTCGCCGTTCTGCGCCTTGTTGACCAGGGGCACCAGCCGATAGCCGACTTCCAGGCCGACGAGGTCGACCGGCTGCACGTCTTCCCAGGACAGCTCGCGCGATTCCGGCAGGCGGCTGGCGGTGCCGCCGCTTCGACCTTTTGGCTTCGCGAACTGGTCCGCGCGACGCTTGCTGATCGTGTACGCGGCGAAGCCGGCGATCGCAGCCCATGGTGAGGAACGCGAAATTGGGCATGCCGGGGATCAGGCCCATCACGATCAGCAGGCCGGCCGCAACGGCCAGCGCCTTGGGCTGGCCGAGCAGCTGCTTGCGCAGCTCGCCGCCCATGTCCTGCGCGCCGGACATGCGCGTCACGATGATCGCGACCGCGGTCGACAGCAGCAGCGCCGGAATCTGCGTGACCAGGCCGTCGCCGATGGTGAGCAGCGTATAGGTGCGGCCCGCGCTCGCGATCGGCATGTCGTGCGCGATCGTGCCGATGGCGAGGCCGCCGATGATGTTGATGATCAGGATCAGGATGCCGGCGATGGCGTCGCCGCGCACGAACTTGCTGGCGCCGTCCATGGAGCCGTAGAAGTCCGCTTCCGCGCGCACTTCCTGGCGACGGACGCGGGCTTCGTCCTGCGTGATGAGGCCGGCGTTCAGGTCGGCGTCGATCGCCATCTGCTTGCCGGGCATGGCGTCCAAGGTGAAGCGCGCGCTGACTTCCGAGATGCGGCCCGAGCCCTTGGTCACCACGACGAAGTTGATGATGGTGAGAATGACGAACACCACCACGCCGACGGCGAAGTTGCCGCCGATCACGAATTCGCCGAAAGATTCGATCACCTGGCCCGCGGCATGCGTACCGGTGTGGCCGTGGAGCAGCACCACACGGGTGGAGGCGACGTTGAGCGCCAGGCGCAGCAACGTGGCGAGCAGCAGGACCGTCGGGAACACGCCGAACTCGATCGGGCGTGCGACGTAGAACACCGCCATCACGATCACGATGGACAGCGCGATGTTGAAGGTGAACAGCGCATCGAGCGCGAGCGGCGGCAACGGCAGCACCACCATCGCGAGGATGGCGAGCACGCCGAGCGGCAGGCCGAGACCGACGCGCATCATGCGAGCGCATGGTCGGCGGAGACGTGCTTGTGGTTGTGATAGCCATGGGTTAGTGCCTGGTCGGCACTGTTCCGGGGTCGTTCTCGACCGCAGGGTCGATCGACGGTGGCACGGGGGGTGAGTCGCCGGCACGGCGCGCAGCGCGCAGCTGGTAGATGTAAGTCAGTACCTGGGCGACTGCGACGTAGAGGGACGACGGGATCGGCGCACCAATCTCGACGTGACGGTAGAGGGCGCGTGCCAGCGGCGGCGCCTCGAGTATGGGCACAAGGTTTTCGGTCGCCACTTCCCTGATGCGCGCGGCAATGGCATCCACGCCCTTCGCGACGACTATCGGAGCGCGCATGCGCTTCTCGTCATATCGGAGTGCGACGGAGTAGTGGGTCGGGTTGACGACGACCACGTCGGCCTTCGGCACCTCCTGCATCATGCGGCGGCTCGCGATCTCGTGCTGCAGGTTGCGGATGCGTCCCTTCGTCTCCGGGGAGCCCTCGCTCTCCTTCATCTCTTCGCGGATTTCCTGGCGTGACATCTTCAACTGCTGGGTGTTCTGCCAGAGCTGGTAGGGCACGTCGATAGCCGCGATCAGGCCCAGCGCCGCCGAGAAGGTCAGCAGCCCCTGGCCGCTGAGCGAGACGGCGTGACCGATGGCGGCCGCGCCTGGCTCGGAGCCGAGCATCAGCAGCTCGCCAGACTTCGACCACAGGAACAGCACGGCGAACAGGGCAACGAGCGCGAACTTGGCGAATGCCTTGCAGAGCTCGACCACTCCGCGCATGGAGAAGATGCGCTTGATGCCGTTCATCGGCGAGAGCCGTGAGAAGTCGGGTGCGAGCACGCTGAAGGTGAGATTCCATCCGCCGATGGACATCGGCGCGAGCAGCGCCGCGACCAGCGTCAGGCCCAGCACCGGCGCGCAGCTGTGCAGCGCCGTGATCATGGCGGTCGCGAATGCGCCGACCGCGCGGGTCTCATCGAGAGCCTGCTCGCGCGGGATCGACAGACCCGACTGCATGAGGTCGTGCAGGCCGGCACCGAGGCTACCGCCCAGAAAATAGAGAGCGCCGCCAGCAATCAGCACGACGGCGGCGGCGCTCAATTCCTGCGAGCGCGGCAACTGACCCTTGCGGCGCGCTTCATCACGCCGCTTCTGTGTTGGAAGCTCCGTGCGTTCCTGGTCGTTGCTGGCCATGCTTCAGACCCCCGGCGCCAGCAACTGGCGCAGCAGCTGGAACGCCTGATTCGAGCAGGCTGACGAAGCTCGACTGCAGGCCGGCAGGCTCACCAGCACGATGACGAGCCCGAAGACCAGCGAGATCGGAAATCCCACCGCGAAAAGATTGAGCGTGGGCGCCGCGCGGCTCATGACGCCGAAGGCGAGATTGACGATCAGCAGCGCCGTGATGCCGGGCAGTGCGACAGCCAGCGCGCCCGCGAATATCTGCGAGCCCCACGCGACCAGCGACCAGAGGCCCGCGGTGCCGAGTCCCGTTTCGCCGATCGGCAGCGTCTGGAACCCGCCGACGAGCATCTCGATCACGGCGAGATGGCCGTCGAGCGCGAGGAAGGTGAGCATCACGAGCAGCGCGTACAGCTGGCCGAGCGCGGCGGTGCTCGAGCCGCGCATGGGGTCGACGTTGAATGCGAACGAAAGTCCCATGCTGTTGGCAAGCAGCTGTCCGCCCATGGCGACCGCGTCGAACAGTATCTGCAGCGCGAAGCCGAGCGCGACGCCGATCAGCACCTGCTGCACGGTGACCACGATGCCTGCGGCGGAAAAGGCCGTGATGCCGGCCGGCATCGGGATCAACGGTGCGACGAGCAGCGCGACGGCGGCCGCCAGCACGAGGCGCAAGCGGGCGGGCACGAATACGGCACCGAAGACGGGCGCGACCATGAAGCAGGCGCCGATCCGCACGAATGGCCAGAAGAGCTGGCCGAGCCACGTTTCGATCTGCCCTGTGGTCACGGTGATCATGGGCTAGTTGATCAGCCCCGGGATGCTCTCGAAGAGCTCGCGCGTGTAGCCGACGATCAGCTTGAGCATCCACGGGCCCGCGATGACCAGCGTGGCGGCCATGGCGATCAGCTTCGGGATGAACGACAGCGTCATCTCGTTGATCTGCGTGGCAGCCTGGAATGCACCGACGATGAGACCGGTGACGAGCGCCACGAGCAGCAGCGGAGCACCGAGCAGCAGGGTCATCTCGAGGGCGCGCTGGCCGATGGCCATGACCATTTCGGGCGTCATGTGTAGAAGCTCGCGGCAAGCGTGCCCATCACCAGCGACCAGCCGTCGACCAGCACGAACAGCATCAGTTTGAAGGGCAGGGAGATGAGCACCGGCGACAGCATCATCATGCCCATCGACATGAGCACGCTCGCCACCACCAGGTCGATGATCACGAACGGGATGAAGATCAGGAAGCCGATCAGGAAGGCGGTTTTCAGCTCGCTGGTGACGAAGGCGGGCACCAGCAGCGACAGCGGCACATCTTCGGGCTTGTCGAAGCCCTTGCCGCCCGAGATGCGCACGAACGTGGCGATGTCGGACTCGCGCGTCTGCTCGAGCATGAACTGCTTGAAGCGGCACCGTTGCGGTCTTGAGCGCGGTCGCCGAGTCCATGGTGCCGGCCATGTAAGGCTTGACCGCCTCGGTGTTCACGCGGTCGATGCACCGGCGCCATGATGAACAGCGTGAGAAAAAGGGCCAGGCCGATGAGCACCTGGTTGGGCGGCGTCTGCCCGGCGCCGATCGCCTGGCGCAGGATCCCGAGCACGATCACGATGCGCGTGAAGGAGGTCATCATCAGCAGGATGGCCGGCAGCAGCGGTGAGCGCCGTCATCAGCGCCAGCACCTGCATGGTCAGCGACTAGGTCTGGCCGCCGCCGGGATTGGTCTGGACGTTGAGCGCCGGAATCCCTGGCTCCGCCGAGGCGATCGCCGAGAACAGCAGCGCGGCCGCCGCGATCAGCACGATATTGAGTGTGCGCCTGCTCACTTTCCGAGGCTGCGCATCAGCAGGGCCTGGAAGCTCGGCCGCTTCGCGTCCGTTGCCTGCTCGGGAGCGCTGGTGTCGACCGGCTCGGCAAGGACGTGCAGAGTGGTGACGCGTCCCGGCGCCACGCCAAGCAGGATCTGGGTAGAGCCGCAGCGAATCAGCACCGCGCGCTCCTTCTGGCCGAGCGGCAGGTCGGCGAGCACATCGAGCGCGGTACCGGCTGTCTTGCCGAAGCCGCGCATGCGCTTCATCGCCCACGCGGCGGCGAAGATGACTGCGAGCACGATGGCCAGCGACAGGGTCACTTGCCCGAGGCTGCCTATGCCGGAAGGGGCGACGCTGTTGACGACGCTCGGCGCAGCGAACGGCCGTGCCGTATCCGCATGCGCCGCGAGCGGTGCCAGCAGGCACACCAGGTTGAAAGCGATCCGGATCATTTGAGCTTGCGGATGCGCTCGGCGGGGCTGATGACATCGGTCAGGCGGATGCCGAACTTCTCGTTCACGACCACGACTTCGCCGTGCGCGATCAGCGTGCCGTTGACGAACACGTCGAGCGCCTCACCGGCAGCCCGCTCCAGCTCCACGACGGAGCCCTGGTTGAGCTGCAGCAGGTTGCGGATCGGGATGCGTGTGCGGCCGACTTCCATGGACAGCGTGACGGGCACATCGAGGATGACCTCGAGGTTCACGTCCTTGTTGGCGTCCTGGGCACCTTCCGGCTTCAGGTTGTCGAATTGCGCGGCGCGCGCGTCGGGTGCAGTGGCATTCATCGGTTAGCCTCCCTCAAGACTTCTTGAGGACCATGTTGTTTATCGTGACCATCTTCGGGCGGCGGCAGCGCTCTTCCACCTTCACGGCCTGCTGGCCGCGCGAGGTGCCGAACGTGCCGCGGAAAACCGGCACCTGCTCGGCGAGGACGGTGACCTTGCCGTTGAAGTCGCACGGGATGATGTCGCCCGGCTTCAGATTGATGAGCTCGCGCGAGCGAGAGCGCGCCGCGCCCGAGCACGGTGGACAGCTCGACCTCCGCGTCGTCGATCTCTTCCTTCAGAGTGGTCGCCCAGCGCTCGTCGTGACTGGACGCGATCGTTCTGCATGCCCGCCGCATCCAGAAGCTGGCGCACCGGTTCGATCATCGAGTAGGGCAGCGTGACGTGCACGTCGCCGCCACCGCCGTCGAGCTCCACGTGGAAGCTCGTGATGACGACGATTTCCGTGGCGCTGACGATGTTGGCGAAGCTCGGGTTGATCTCGGAGTGCAGATATTCGATGTCGATGGGCGTGACGCCCGACCAGGCTTCGCGCAGGTCGGCGAAGGCGTTCTTCAGGATCAGCTGGATGATCCGGTTCTCGGTGGCGGTGAACTCGCGGCCCTCGATCTTGGTGGTGCCGGCCGTTGCCGCCGAAGAAGTTGTCCACCACCGCGAACACCAGCTTCGGGTCGATCACCACCAGGCCCGTGCCGCGCAGCGGGCTGATCTTGACGAGGTTCAGGCTCGTCGGCACGTGCAGCGAGTGCACGTATTCGTCGAACTTCTTCATCTCGATGGGGTTGATCGAGATCTCGGGAGTCCGGCGCAGCAGGTTGTAGAGGTTGACGCGGAACAGGCGCGCGAAGCGCTCGTTGATCATCTCGAGCGCCGGCATGCGGCCGCGCACGATGCGCATCTGGCTCAGGAAATCGTACGAGCGCGCCTCGCCCGGGGGCGTGTCGGACTCGGTGCTCACCGTGCCGCGATCCACGCCGTGGATCAGCGCGTCGATCTCGTCCTGGTTGAGGATCTTTTGTTCGGCCACGGGAGTGTCGGTCACTGCATCACAAAGCTGGTGAAGTAAACCGCTTCCACGTTCTTGGCCTCGCCGCCGTTTTGGGAGACGACCTTGCGCACCGCCTCGAGGGCCTGGCCGCGCAGCTTCTCCTTGCCTTCCAGCGTGGAGACGGTCTGATAGTTCTGGTTGCCCAGCAGCAGCAGCAGATCGTTGCGGATGATGGGGTTGCTGGTCTTCAGCAGCTCGATGGTCTCGAGGTCGCGCGACATGACTTGCGCCGAGACCTGGAGGAAGCGCACCGCCTGTTCGGCCTGGAAGTTGACGACGAAGGGCGGGTCTAGCTCGACGAACTGAAGCGGGCCCTTGGGCGTTTCTTCTTTTTGCTCTTTCTGGGCACTCGTTTGTTTCTTGCCTTTGGCATCCTCGTGCTTGCCGCCGAACATGAGCCACGCGCCGGCGCCGAGGCCGCCGAGCGCGGCGACGCCGATCGCGATGAAAATAATGAGCTTCTTTTTGCCACCGCCCGCGGGGGCCGCGCCGCCTTCGGGCGCGGCAGGTTTCTTTTCCGCCTTGTCGGCCTTTTTATCGGCCTTCTTGTCGCCTTTCGGCGCGGCGGCTTCCAGTACCGGGATGTCAGCCATCGGATTTCAGACCCTGCGTGAGCGTGCGATGCGGGAACCTTTGCAACGCTCATGCCACTGAATCGTGACGAAAAATCGACGCGTGAAGCCTGTCACGCATTGCGCGTGGCGACTGTGAGGCAGCGCACATTGAGGGCTCGCGCGTGGCCGCGAGCGCGAGGATGGACCCGATTTATCTAGGCGTAAGTATCGAGCAGGCGCGCCGCCGCGGCTGCAACGCCTGATGCTGGCGCCACCTCGGTGACGGAATCCAGTCGGGACGCGTTGGGGTCGAATGATGGAGAGCGGTTCTGGTGGCGCGGCGCTTCCCTGAACACGCCCGCATCCGCGAGCGCCAGGCCTTGGGAGGCAAACAGCTCACGCAATCGGGGCAGGGCCTGTTCCAAGGCGCTGCGTGTTTCCGCATTGGCCGCACCGAACCATACGCTGGCCTCGCCTTCGCGCATCGAGATGCGAACCTCGAGCGGGCCGAGGTGTTCCGGAGAGAGCTTCAGCGAAGCCGAGTCCCGGCCCTGTTGCGCCATCCAGGCCAGCTCATCGCCGAGCTGTTGAGTCCATGCATGCGTACCCACGGGAGCGCGCAGCTCCCTGGCGCTTGGGTCATGACCGCTCTGGGAATGCGTCGAAAGCGCATGAAGATGTGCGGTAAGCGTAGTGGGGCTACTTGTCGATGCGCTTGTGGACGCAGAACCGGCGGCCGCGGAGGCGTCATCGGCCGGTGCAGAGGCGATGGGAGCGTCCTTCTGCGTAGTCGCCATAGCCTGCGAGGGTAGCTGCGCGGACTGCGACGCGAGCAGGCGCGCCGTCAGTTCCGCAAGCGTTGCGCCAGGCGATGTTTTCTCTCCAGATAATATGCCGCCCAGCGAGTCTGCAACAGTGACGTCGTCGCCCTCCTTGGATGCGGTTGTCTCGAGCGCCGGCGCTACCGGAACTGCCATCACCAATGCGGGAAGCCCGAGTGCGGCCGCGAGGGCCTCGTCTTCTTCGGAAGCCTTGGTGTCCTCGTCCTTCTCGGTTTCGGGAGCGGACGTTTCCAGTAGTTCGCCCACCTCGGGCAGCGCCGTTGGATCGGCCGGATCGCCGAACGAGGCCATCGCTGCCACGACCTTGGCCTGCGCATCGGGCGCAAGAGTGACGTTCATCCTGGCGAGCAGCGCGAGAAAGTCGGCCGAGAGACCGGCGGTGGCCGTCGGGCCGACGGTGGCTGTTCCGGCGCCGAGCGCTGCAGCGATGGAGCCGGGCATGGGGGAATTGGGGTTATTGAGCGCCACGGGCATGGAGTCCACCGTTGTGAATTCGCTGCGAGCGCTCATCGGATTCGTGCTGCTCGAAACGATCGAAAGTGCGCTGCTCTTCGGTCTGCCATCGCTTGACGATGCGGCCGAGCGCCTCGGCGCGCTGGGCGGCGCTTTGCCAGATCAGCCGTTCGGCGTCGCGCTCGGCGCGCACGCGGAAGACCGCCTGGGACTGCTGGCGCACCGCCTCGGAGAGGCGGGCGAGAAAGGTCTGGAAATCGCGCAGGCCGGCGGCGCCTATGCCTTCACGGGCGCGCGAGGCGAACTCGCGGGAATAGTTGGCCTGATAGGTCTCGAGCTCGGTCAGGCGCTGCTCGCTCTCGTTGACGCGCTTCTCCGTGAGCGCGAGCTGCTCGGCACGGCGCCGCTCGAGGTCTTCGACCACGTTCTGCACCATCTTCAGCCGTTGCGCCCGTTTCATGAACTCTCCACCAGCTCGCTCGCAGCGGGCGCATCTTCGACCAGGGTCTCATTCAGCGCTGCGAGGCTCGTCGCAAGATCGACGCGCTCGCGCATGTTCTGCTGCAGGAATCGCTGCATCTTCGGCCAGAGAGAGATGGCGACATCCACGCGCGGGTCGCTGCCGCGCTGGTATGCGCCTATGGCAATGAGATCGCGATGATGCTCGTACGTAGAAAGCGCAAGGCGAAATCGCCTCGCGAGCGCGGACTGGGCCTCTGGAACGATCTCGTGCATCGCGCGGCTCACGGACGCCTCGACATCCACAGCCGGATAGCGTCCGCTTTCTGCTATTCGCCGCGACAGGACAATATGACCGTCGAGAATCGCGCGGGCCGCGTCGGCGATCGGGTCGTTGTGGTCGTCGCCTTCGGTCAGCACGGTGTAGAAAGCCGTGACGGATCCGCCTTTGCCCGTGCCGTTGCCGGCGCGCTCGACGAGCTGCGGCATGCGCGCGAACACCGAAGGCGGATAGCCCTTGGTGGCCGGTGCCTCGCCAATGGCGAGCCCGATTTCGCGTTGCGCCTGGGCGAAGCGCGTGAGCGAATCCATGATCAGCAATACATTCTTGCCGCGGTCGCGGAAATACTCGGCGATGGCCGTGGCGAGCCAGGCGCCATGCAGGCGCATGAGAGGGGGGTTGTCTGCCGGTGTCGCCACGACAACCGCGCGCTTGCGATCCTTGGGGCCAAGAATCCGCTCCACGAATTCCTTGACTTCTCGGCCGCGCTCGCCGATCAGCCCGACGACTATGATGTCGGCGCTCGTGTAGCGCGCCATCATGCCCAGCAGAACGCTTTTTCCCACGCCGCTGCCTGCGAACAGGCCGACACGCTGCCCACGGCCCACCGTGAGAAGTGAATTGATGGACCGGATGCCCACATCGAGCGGCTCGGAAATCGGCTGCCGCGCGAGTGGATTGATCTGCTGCCCCATGATCCGCACCCGGTCTTCGCAATCGAGCGGGCCGAGACCATCGAGCGGTTGCGCGGCGCCATTGACTATGCGTCCGAGCAGTTGAGGACCGACCGGCACCGTGCCGGCGCGCTGGCGGGGCACGACGCGGGAATTCGGTTCGAGGCCGTGCGATTCACCGGTAGGCATGAGGAACAGGCGGTCGCCCGCGAATCCGACGACTTCGGTTTCCACTCGCGCGCCGCTGCTGGCGATCACGTCGCAGTAGTCGCCGATGGCGGCCTGGCATCCGACGGCCTCAAGTGTGAGTCCGATGCCGCGGGTCAAGTAGCCTTCTATGGGAGGCGGCGCGATGCGCTCGATGCTGCGCACGTGGCGGGCGAGCCGTTCGCTCCAGATGGCGCTGCGTTGTGCGGTGGCCGTCATTGCGGCGGCGCCTCACCTGAACGATCGGGGCTGCGCTCATCACCGAGCGCGGCGCTCACGATGGCGTTCAACCGGCTGTCGAATCTCGCATCCAGCTGAGAAGTATCGGTGCGTACGAGACAGCCGCCACGATTCAGGGCCGGATCCTCGATGATCGACCACGCGCGGTCTGCCGTTGGTGTCGCCAGGTTTTCGCGCACCACGGCGGCATCCTCGGGATGCAGTTGAACTTTGATATCGCGCGCCGCCGCTGGCAGACGCGCAACGGATTCGCGGATTACCGCGACGATCTGAGCCGGGTCCGTCCTCAGCTCGCGCCGCAGTATTTGCTTACCCACGGTAACGGCCAGCAGCGTCAGTTGCCGCTCCACCTCGGCATCGAGGTCGTCTGAGCGGGCGTGCCAGCATATTGAGGATCGAGTCGAGCCGCGTGATGCGGCTCTTCAGCGCATCGATCTGGCCTTGCAGCTCCGCACGGCCTGCGGCCACCCCTGCCTGGTATCCACGCGAATGGCTGGCGCGCTCGAACGTGTCGCTGTCGGCAGCCGCATCGGTGCGCCGGCTGACGATCGGGCCCTTCCACCATGGGCAGTTCCCAGCGCGCGGGCGTTCGCACCTCAGACATACTGTTCGCCCTTGCCGCCGAGCGCGATGGTGCCTGCCTCGGCGAGCTTGCGCGCCGCCGCGAGAATTTCCTTCTGCGCCGCCTCCACTTCGGAGAGACGTCACCGGGCCCTTCGCTTCCAGGTCGTCCTTGAGCATTTCGGCCGCGCGCTGCGACATGTTCTTGAAGATCTTCACCTTGAGCGCTTCGTCCGCGCCCTTCATGGCGATCAGCAGCTGATCGCTCGGCACCTGGCGCAGCAGCTCCTGCATGCCGCGGTCGTCCACCTCGATGAGGTTGTCGAACACGAAGATCAGGTCCTGGATGCGCGCGCCCAGGGCCTCGTCGGTCTGGGTGATCTGCTCCATGAGCGGCGCTTCGACGCTCGGGTCGAGGCCGTTGACGATGTCGGCGGCCGCCTTGGCGCCACCGAGCGCCGAGCGCTTGCCGCTCGACTTGCCGGCGAATTGCTTTTCCATGATCTCGTCGAGCTCGGTGAGCGCGCTCGGCTGCACGCCGTCGAGCATCGCGATGCGCATGACCACGTCGGCGCGCAGCGGCGCCGGCAGTTGCGCGAGGATCGCGGCCGCCTGGTCCGAATCGAGATAGGCGAGCACGATGGAAATGATCTGCGGGTGCTCGTGGCGGATGAGCTCGGCCACGGAGCGCGAGTCCATCCACTTGAGCGCCTCGAGGCCCTTGCTCGAGGGCCCGATGTTGATGCGCTCGATGACGCTCGAGGCCTTGTCCGCGCCGAGCGCATCCACGAGCACGCGGCGCAGGAACTCGTCGAGCCTACGCCGACCGAAGTCTGCGTCTCGACGATCGTGGAGAATTCCGAAAGCACGGCGCTCACTTCCTGGCGCGACACGCTCGGAAGCTGCGCCATCGCGGTGCCGATGCTGCTGCACTTCGCGCGCGGCCATGTGCTTGAGCACCTGCGCGGCCTCCTGCTCGCCGAGCGACAGCAGCAGGATCGCGGCGCGCTCGGTGCCGCTGCGGGTTTCGAGTGCGGCCTCACTCATCGGCGGCCACCCAGGTCTTCACGACCTGCGCGACTCGTTTCGGATCCTGCCCGACGAGCGTGCGCGCCTGCGCGAGCTGTTGCTCGTACGCGAGCGGCTGGCGCCTGCGCGCTGGGCCACTGCGTTGCGCGCGCCTCGGCTTGCGCCGGCAAGCAGCTGCGGCGCCTCGCGGGCCTGCGCGAGCAGGCCGCGCACCAGCGGACGCACCACCATGAAGATGAGCAACACGACGGCGATGAGCCCGGCGAGAAGCTTCGCGATGTTCTGCACCAGCGGCCGCTCCCACATCGGCACCTGTTCGAGCTCGCCTTCCTCGGACGGGTGCTTCCTCCCGGAACGAGCTGTTCACCACGTTCACGCTGTCGCCACGCTCGGCATTGAAGCCGACCGCGTCCTTGACGAGCTGCGTGATGCGCGCGAGTTGCGGCTCGGTGAGCGGCGTTTCGTGACCTTTCCGTCTTTGTCCGTGGTGCGCACGTTGTCGATGAGCACTGCGACCGTCAGGCGCTGCAGACGGCCCGGAGGGTTGCGCGTGTAGGCGAGGGTGCGATCGATCTCGTAGTTGCGTGTAACTCTCGCGTGAAGTGTTATCTGGCGTTG
Source organism: uncultured Gammaproteobacteria bacterium (assembly GCA_963759725.1). Classification (GTDB taxonomy): domain Bacteria; phylum Pseudomonadota; class Gammaproteobacteria; order Steroidobacterales; family Steroidobacteraceae; genus CAVXAE01. The sequence continues at coordinate 1,848,744 of CAVXAE010000001.1, forward strand.
CGGCTGCGGCAGCATCGGCTGCTGCGGCTGCGACCGCAGCTTGCCGCGGCGTGCCTGCAGCGCCAGCCGCAGGATTTGGAGCAGCAGCTGCGGAAGCAGGCGGCAACGCCGTGCCTCGGCTGTCGGCGGTTGGTTGGTCAGCGCACCCGGCACGCCTTCTGATCCCGCGCCGTCCTTGCTCAGTTGTTCAGACGTCTGCTCGCTGCGCACGATCTGGCTGCCGGGGCGATACTGCTCGCGAGCTTCTTCGGTGACGGAGTTGTCGAGCTGTGCGACGACCTGCGCGCGTCACGCGACCGGGACCCACGAACGGCGTGAGAATGCTTTCGATGCGCTGCGAGTATTCCTCTTCGAGGCGCTGCGGCGAGCTCGAACTGCTGCTGGCGCTGCGCGGCCTCGCTGTCGCCCTGCGGCGCGGACAGCAGCCGGCCCTGCTGGTCGACCACGGTGACGTGGTCTGCTTCGAGCTCGGGAATGCTCGACGCCACGAGGTTGACGATCGACTGGATCTGTTCCTGCTCGAGGCGCTTGCCGGCTTTCATCTGCACGAACACGGAGGCGCTCGCCGGCTGGCGGTCGCGCACGAATGCGGACTCGACGCGGCACGGCCAGGTGCACTCGCGCGCCTTCGACGGGCCGCAGACTTGCGATGGTGCGGGCGAGCTCGGTTTCGAGCGCGTGCTGATAGCGCGCGTTCTCCATGAACTGGCTGACGCCGAATCCGGGATCCTTGCCCATCACCGCGAAGCCGCCGCTGCCTTCGGGCAGGCCCTGGCCCGCGAGCTTCAGGCGCGCATCGTTCAGGCGCTCGGAGGGCACCGAGATGCCATTCGAAGTCGACTCGAGCCGGTATGGAATGCCGGCGGCATCCAGCGCCTGCGCGACGGAAGCCTGGTCGGTCGGACCCCAGGTCGGAGTACAGCAGGCTGAAGTTCGGGCCTCGCGACCACAATACGATCATCACGCCGGCCGCGACGGCGGCGGCGACTCCAACGAGCAGCAGCAGAGGCTTCAGGCCTGGCGGAATGGCCGAGTATCGCGACAGAGTCGCGGCTTCGGCGCTCATGGTGCGGCCTGCGGGCAGGGTTAGCGCGCTCGCCGCGCGAACCCTGCATGAGTTGCAGCGCGAGACGCGCGGTCAGAATGAATAGGCGATTCACGAGGCTCTCAATCATATGGGCATGTTCATGATTTCCTGGTACGCATTGACCAGGCGATTGCGCACTTCGGTGAGCGCGCGGAAGGAGACGCTGGCTTTCTGCATCTCGAGCATCACCTGCGGCAGCTCGACGCCGGGCGTGCCTTTCTCGAAGGCGGTGGCGAGCGAGGCGGCGCTCTGCTGAGTCTGGTTGACCTGGTCGATGCCCTGTCGCAGCAGGCTTCGAGAATTCGGAGGCGCCCGATTGCGGCGACGCTGCATCCCGCGCGCACCGGCTCCCGGCAGGCCGCCGATCTTGGCCTGCGCCGAGATCGAGCGGATCTGCGCGAGCACGTTGTTGATTTCCATCTGGCTCATGACTTTGGCTTCCTTGCGAGTCACGCTGCGGGGACTTCTACGCCGGCCTCGCGCAGCCGCGCCAGCTTGTGGCGCAGCGTGCGGGGACTGATGCCCGAGGCGTTCGGCCGCTTCGCGGCGGCTGCTGCCGCCGTCGCGCAGTGCTTCGAGAATGCGTTCGCTTCTCGAGCTGGTCGAGCGAATCGGCGAGCGAGCTTGCGGCGGAGTCGGCCTGCGCGTCCCTATCGGGAATCATCTCGTTCAGCAGTTCGAACTGGATGTGCTCGGGCTCGATCACCGGCCCGTTCACCAGAATCAGGGCTCTCTGCAGCAGGTTGTCGAGCTCGCGCACGTTGCCCGGCCACGGGTAGGTGAGCAGCAGATGCGCTGCATCGGCGCTCAGTGCCGGGATGCGCGTGCGCCGGCCGGCATCGTCCGGCGAGCAGCTGCATTGCTAGCGGCAGCACGTCCTCGCGGCGCGCGCGCAAGTGGCGCCATCGCGAGAGGGAACACGTTGAGACGGTAGTAGAGGTCTTCGCGGAAGCGTCCCGCGCCGACTTCTTCGCGAAGCCGGCGGTTTGTAGTGGCCAGCACCCGCACGTCGAGAGCGACGGGAATGCGCCCGCCCAGCCGTTCGACTTCTTTTTCCTGCAGCACGCGCAGCAGCTTGGCCTGCAGTGCGAGCGGCATCTCGGTGATCTCATCGAGCAGCAGGGTGCCGCCCTGCGCCTGTTCGAACTTTCCGGGGTGCGTGTTGAGCGCGCCGGTGAAGGCGCCGCGCTCGTAGCCGAAGAGCATCGCCTCGAGCATGGTGTCGGGGATGGCAGCGCAGTTGACTGCGATGAACGGTCCGCGGGCACGTTCGGAATGACGATGGATGTAGCGCGCGAGCACTTCCTTGCCCGTGCCAGACTCGCCGACGATGAGCACAGTGCAGTCACTCGCGGCGACGCGGCGCGCCAGCTCGGCGAGACGCTGCGAGCTCGGCGCATAGGCGACGAGCTCCACATCCTCGCGCGGCGCGATGACGGCGCTGACTGTTGCGTTGAGTTGATTCGGACATTCGGCCCCCGCGTGCACCTGGTGGCACGGAGAGCTGAATTGCAAAAGGCGTGCCGGGTCGAAGCGGGGGTTAAAGCGTGAGGCGGTTCACACTGGGCGGCAAGAATCGGCCGCGGGACGTCAATCTTCCGTCGCGAGCTCGCCGCTATCGAGACCCAGCTTGCGCAGCTTCTCCACCAGGGTCGTGCGACGCAGGTTGAGTAGACGCGCGGCGTGCGCAACCACGCCACCCGAGCGGTCGAGCGCCTGCATCACGAGCTTGCGCTCGATGTCGTGCAGGTGCGCCCGCAGATCGATGCCGTCGTCGGGCAACTGGCTCAACGACATACCGGCAGCGGCGGTTTCGCCGTTGCCAGCGTCTTCTTCCGCGCCGGCGTCGGCTGGGGCCATGCCGGGCTGCGGCTCCGCCTGCCACAACTCCACAGGCTCGGCAGCGGCCTTCGCGGTCTCGAAATCGAACTCCCAGCGCGAGGTCGGCGAGTCGCCGGTCCAGTCGGCGGGCCGGTACTTCGCAGGCAGATCGCCGACGGTCGGCGGTGCGCCCGCTGCACACTATCGACAGTCGTTCGATGAGGTTCGCGAGCTCGCGCACGTTGCCGGGCCAGCGATAGACGCCGAGCGCCGCGAATACTCGTGGAGAAAGCTGCTACGTGGCCGCGCCCCTCGGCGATGTTGTGGGCCGTGAAATCGCGCACCAGAAGGGGCAGGTCATCGAGACGCGCGCGCAGCGCCGGCATCTCGATCGGAAATACGTTAAGGCGATGGAACAGGTCTTCACGGAAGCGTGCCTGCGACGATCGACTCTTCGAGATTGCGATGGGTCGCGGCGATGATCCGCACGTCACAACGGATCGGGACGTGGTTGCCCACGCGCTCGAAAACCCGTTCCTGAAGCACCCGCAGCAGCTTCACCTGCATGGTGGGGCTCATGTCCCCGATCTCATCGAGGAACAGCGTGCCGCCCTCGGCGATCTCGAAGCGTCCCTTGCGAGTGGCGACCGCACCGGTGAACGACCCCTTTTCGTGGCCGAAGAGCTCGCTCTCGAGCAGGTCTGCGGGAATCGCGCCGCAGTTGACCGCCACGAAAGGCCGTTGCCGGCGCGGGCTGAGGTCATGAATTGCGCGCGCCGTGACTTCCTTGCCGGTGCCGGATTCGCCGAGCACCAGCACGGTGGAATCGAAATCGGCAACCTGGCGGATGAGGGCGATCACATCGCGGATGGCGACTGATGTGCCCGTGGGCAGGTTGGCGCGGGCTCGTTCTCCGCTGGTCATGACGCTCCGTGTGGGCGCGGGTTTTTTCGACTCCCCGGCGGAACTGCCGGGATCATCAAGTCGAAGTGCCGCCATCTGTGCTCCATCATCGCCCGCTCGAGGGTGCGCATTGTTGACTTAACCCGGCGGCCCGTGTTGTGAATTATTTCCGACTTCGGGGCCGCCTGCAGGCCCGGTGCGTGAGGGCGATCACATTCTACGGGGAATCCGGCCCCGCACGCCTCACTGGCCGCGCCGCGGCTGGCGGGAGCCGGCGATGCGGCGGCGATGGCGGCGGAATGCGAGCTTTTCGATCAGGTCGGCGGTTGCCTCGCCCGGCGGCAGGAATTTCACGTGCACGTCGCCGTTCGGCTCGCCCTTGGTGACGCGCCCGACGAGCCGGACCGGCTCGGCCAGGGCATCGTGCAGGTAAATCTCGAGCACCCCATGCGAGCCGGGCTTCGGCATGGCGGCGAGCGGCGCGCGAAACGTCGCGCCGATCGCGTTGAAGCGCACCGGCAGGGGCTTGGGGCGCGGATGGCTGGAAGCGAGGATCTTGCCCACGAGGTCCAGCAGCAGATTGATCTTCAGGTCGATGCGGACCAGGTCGGCGGCGTGCGGCGAATTCTCTTCGGGCTTCTCGCCGGTGCTGTGTTCCTCGAGCGCCGCGCAGGCCTGCAGGACGCGGATGTTGCCGTCGGAGTATGCGGCGGCCATGTCGGAGTCGAGGTCATCGGGCAGGGGGCGCCAGGCCACCGGGAGCACGTCCTGGTAGGCGAGCTCCTCGAAGAGAATGATTGTGTCCGACCCATCGTACATGGCGCGTTCCATTGCTGATTGTGGCCGACTTCGCGCTGGCGCGCAGCCTCGATCAGCGCTCAGCGTGCGCCAGGTCGCAGTGCGCGGGCCTCCGCGGGCAGCGCGATCCAGGCGTTGCGGATCTCGTTCAGCAGCTGGGTCACCTCATCGAGGGTCGCCACGCGATTGTCGATGTTGGCCTTCACCAGCTGCCGGCACATGTAGTCGTACAGGTCGTCGAGGTTCGCCGCGATGCTGCCGCCGGCTTTCAGATCCAGGCTGCAACGCAGCTCGTCGATGATCGCGGCGGCAGAGCTCAGCAGCGCATTCTTGTCGCCGACGACGCCATGCTCGATGCACCCCCTGGCCTGGGCGATGCGCTCGAGCGCTCCATCCATGAGCATCACGATCAGGCGATGCGGATCGGACGCGGCCACGCCGCCATGAGCGGCCACGCTCTGGTAAGCGCCTAGCGTCGATGTCCGTGAATATCCGCTCATGCCCGTCGCCTTGTCCATAACCCGTGGCTCCGGTAACGGCCGGCCGCGCGTCGACTTGAGACTAGTGGCCTACCATGCGCAGCACGCGGCGCTGAACCGTATCGGCGCGGGCCGGCTCCGCCGTCAGGCGCTCGAGAACGGCGCGGTAGCGGGAGGCGGCCATCGGGCGGCCGAAGTAGTAACCCTGTGCGGAATCGCAGCCAAGCTGACGCAGTTGTTCGAGCTGTTCGATCGTCTCGACGCCTTCGGCGACGGTGCGTAATCCCAGACTGCGCGCCATGCGAACGATTGCCGTGACGATGGCCGCGTCATTCGGGTCCGTCGCCATGTCGCGCACGAACGATCGATCCACTTTGAGTGCATCGATCGGCAGGTGCTTCAGATACGAAAGGCTGGAATAGCCGGTCCCGAAATCATCCACCGCAATCTTCGCGCCGAGCCGGCGCAGCGCGTGCAGCGAGCCAAGATGCTGTTCGATGTCGTGCATCACTGCGTTCTCGGTGATCTCGAGCCACAGCAACGAGGGGTCGATGGCGTGCTCGCGCGTCACGCTCTCGACCGTGTCCTGGAACCGGCCCCGGGCAAACTGCTGCGGCGAGACGTTGATGCTAACTGGCACCAGCGGCAGCCCTTCGCGCGTCCATTCGACGAGCTGGTTGCACACCTGCCGCAGCACGTGCTCGCCGAGCTCGACGATCGCGCCACTCTCCTCAGCCACCGGTATGAAGCGCACCGGAGGCACAAGTCCCATTTCCGGATGCCGCCATCGCGCCAGCGCCTCGAGTGCGACGATGCAACCCGTCGTCATGTCCACCACCGGCTGATACTCAACGTACAGCTGTTCGGTTCCAATCGCGTGTCGCAGCGCCTGCTCCAGCGCCACTCTCTCGAGCAGCCGAACGTTCATGTCGGGCGAGAACATCTGGAAATTGTTCCGGCCGCGATCCTTGGCCTGGTACAGGGCGATGTCGGCGTGCTTGAGCAATAACTCCGGATCGAGCCCATCCTCCGGGTACATGCTGATTCCCATGCTGACGGTGATCGCGAGCGGCGTCTCGTTCGCATCGATCGGCGCGCTCAGCACCGTCATCAGCCGACGCGCGAGCGACTCAGCGCCGGCCCGATCGCCCACGTCGTAGGCGATGATCACGAACTCATCGCCACCCATGCGCACCACCAGGTCGCGCGAAGCCACGGCGTGCTTGAGCCGTCCCGCGATCACGCGCAGCAGCACATCGCCAGTGCCGTGGCCGCGCGAATCGTTGATGTTCTTGAATTGATCGACATCGACATACAACAGCGCGAGCTCACGATCCTTGCGGGCGGCGCGAGCCAGGAGCCTCGGCAGTCGGGATTGCAGGTGGAGCCGGCTGGGCAGGCCTGTGAGCGCATCGTGATGCGCGAGATGCGCGATGCGCCGCTGACTTTCCGCCAGCACCTGTCGGGCTTCGCGGTATCTCATTTCGCTGCTCGCATGCTGCGTAGAGGAGTGCGCCAGCTTGTTGATGAGCACCAGAAGCACTGCGGCGAAAGTGAGCGTCAGCACAACGATCGCGCCGATCAGCAACTCGATCCTGGGGTCGCTTTCGCCACGCACGGCGAAGAGCGCAGCCAGCAGGACTGCGGCCGAGGTGATGCAGACGGCGAGCGCGGGCACCGGTATCGCGAAACGACTCCGGGGGGCGCGCGTCGTTGCGACGGGCTCCGAATCGGTCATACAGCACGAGAATCAATGTCCTAGACGCGAGGAACATCGGCCGGATTGGTCTGGGCCGGAGGGGGAAAACGCAGAAATTGACTTTAGGAGACGTGCGTCACGGTGTGGATGGTGCGTTGAGGTCGGGCTCGCGCGCCCGGATGAGCCCTGGAGGCACCGGCCGCAAGACCGGTCCCCTCACAGCACCTCAGTGAGCCCCACCGCGCCTCTAATTCTTCAACGCGTCAACGGCTTGTACTTGATCCGATGCGGTTGCGCAGCTTCCTCTCCCTTGCGCCGTTTGAAGTCAGCCACGTACTCCTGGTAATTCCCCTCAAACCAAACCGTCTCAGAATTCCCTTCAAACGCGAGGATATGCGTGGCAATGCGATCGAGGAACCAGCGGTCGTGCGAAATGACCACCGCGCATCCAGGAAAGTTGAGCAGCGCCTCTTCGAGCGCACGCAAGGTCTCGATATCCAGATCGTTGGTGGGCTCATCCAGCATCAAAAGATTGCCGCCCGATTTCAGCACCTTCGCCAGGTGCAGGCGGTTCCGCTCGCCGCCGGAGAGTGCGCCGATGTTCTGCTGTTGCTGCGTGCCGCGGAAGTTGAAGCGCCCAACGTAACCGCGCGAGGAAGTTTCGTAGTTGCCTACCTTGATGACCTCGAGACCGCCGGAGATTTCTTCCCAGACCGTCTTGCTGTCATCGAGCGTATGGCGTGACTGGTCGACGTACGCGAGCTTCACGCTTGGGCCGATACGGATCTCACCAGCGTCCGGTTTCTCGACGCCGGTGAGCATGCGGAAGAGGGTGGTTTTGCCGGCGCCGTTCGGGCCGATGATGCCGACGATGCCGCCGCGCGGCAGGCTGAAGGAGAGGTTGTCGATCAGCAGGCGCTCGCCGTACGCCTTGCGCAGGTTCTTGACTTCGATGACCTGGTCGCCGAGCCGCTCGCCCGGCGGGATGTAGATCTCGTTGGTCTCGTTGCGCTCCTGGAATTCCTTCGAGGCGAGCTCCTCGTAGCGCGCCATGCGTGCCTTGCTCTTGGCCTGGCGCGCCTTCGGATTCTGCCGCACCCACTCGAGCTCGCGCTCGAGAGTCTTTCGCAAGGCGTCGCGCTCGCGCTCTTCGAGGGCAAGGCGCTTTTCCTTCTGCTCGAGCCACGAAGAATAATTGCCCTGCCATGGAATGCCGTGCCCACGATCGAGCTCCAGGATCCAGCCGGCGACGTTGTCGAGGAAGTAGCGGTCGTGCGTCACCGCGATGACTGTGCTGGGGTATTCCTCGAGGTAGCGCTCGAGCCAGGAGATGGATTCGGCGTCGAGATGGTTGGTGGGCTCATCGAGCAGCAGCATGTCGGGCGCGGAGAGCAGCAGGCGGCATAGGGCAACGCGTCGCTTCTCGCCGCCGGAAAGCGGACCGATCTTTGCCTCCCAGGGCGGAAGACGCAGCGCATCCGCGGCAATCTCGAGCTTGCGCTCGATCTCCCAGCCGCCGGCGGCATCGATGGCATCCTGCAGCTTCGCCTGCTCATCGAGCAGCGCGTTCATTTCATCGTCCATCAGCGCTTCGCCGAACTTCTCGCTGATCTCGTTGAAGCGCTGCAACAGCCTGTAGGCATCGCCGACGCCTTCCATCACGGTGGTGCGGACGTCCTTGTCGGGATCGAGCTGCGGCTCCTGGGGCAGGTAGCCGACGCGGATGCCGGATTGCGGGCGCGCCTCGCCGTCGAAGCCCGTATCCACCCCCGCCATGATCCTGAGCAGCGTGGATTTGCCCGCACCGTTGAGGCCCAGGACTCCGATCTTGGCGCCGGGGAAGAAGGAGAGGCTGATGTCGCGCAGGATGATGCGCTTCGGAGGCACCACGCGGGACACCCGGTTCATCGTATATATGTATTGGGCCATCGCTCGAAATCGGGTCAGGGTGGAGGGCGCGCATTATCGTCGAGCCGCGCGCCCTTGGGAACGAGGTGCTAGGCTTCGCCGCCGTGGGTGGCAAGAACAACGATGTGGCGGTGGTGGTCAGCGAGCAGCTGGCGCGCTATGGCTTCGGGGACAATCATCCCTTCGGTCCCGATCGCCACTCGGCTTTCATGCGGGAGTTTCTCGTTCGCGGGCTGGATTCGCGCACAGGCACGCTGCAGCCGCGCGAGGCGAGCTACGAAGAGCTGCTCACGTTTCATACGCCGGCGTACGTGGATCTGGTGCGCGAGCGGTCTGCGACGGGTCAGGGTTATCTCGATGCCGGAGACACGCCTGCGTTTCGCGGAGTGTACGAGGCGGCGGCGCTCGTGGTCGGCGCAACCCTCAACGCTGCTGAGGCGATCATGGAAGCACGGTGCCGTCGCGCGTTCATTCCAATAGCGGGGCTGCACCACGCCGCGCGCGATCGCGCCGCAGGCTTCTGCGTTTTCAATGATTGTGGCGTGGCCATCGAAACGCTGCGCAAGCGGTCAGGCCTCGAGCGCATCGCCTACGTGGACATCGACGCGCATCATGGCGATGGCGTGTTCTATGCGTTTGAAGATGATCCCGCGGTCATTTTCGCGGACCTGCACGAAGACGGGCATTACCTTTACCCCGGCACGGGCGATGCGACCGAGTGCGGGCGCGGAGCTGCAGGGGGCACGAAGCTGAATATTCCCATGGCCCCAGGTGCAGACGATGCGGCGTTTGCGCGTGCGTGGCCGCGCGTCATCACGCATCTGGAGCGACACGAGCCGCAATTCATCATTCTTCAATGTGGTGCGGACAGTCTCGAGGGCGATCCCATCACTCATCTCAGGTACACGGCGGCTTCACATGGAAAGGCGGCCCGGGATCTTGCCGCCCTTGCCGACAGGCTGGGGCATGGACGCGTGCTGGCGCTCGGGGGCGGCGGCTACAACCGAGGCAATCTCGCGCAGGCGTGGAACGCGGTGGTCGAGAATCTCATCGGCGATTGACCGCGGCGGAATTCAAAGCCCGAGATCGGAGAGCCCTGGGTGATCGTCGGGTCGGCGGCCGAGCGGCCAGTGATATTTTCGATCCGCTGCCGCAATCGGCAGGTCGTTGATGCTGGCGATGCGCCGCGCCATGTAACCCGAAGCGTCGAACTCCCAATTTTCGTTGCCGTACGAACGGAACCAGTTGCCGCTGTCGTCGTGCCATTCGTACGCGAAGCGCACGGCAATGCGGTTCTCGTGGATTGCCCATAGCTCTTTTATGAGACGGTAGTCGAGCTCCCGGGCCCACTTGCGCGTCAGGAACTCGACGATCGCGGGCCTGCCCGAGAGGAACTCGGAGCGGTTTCGCCAGGTGCTGTCGACCGTGTACGCCCTAGCGACTTTGTCAGGGTCGCGACCGTTCCAGGCATCCTCGGCGAGACGGACCTTCTTCATGGCCGCCTCGCGATCGAACGGAGGAAGAGGCGGGCGCGGCGGTTCCGGGTTCATGGGCATGGGCACTCTCCGGCAGGGTCGAAGCGCGAGTCTAGCGAACCTCGGCAGATCTTCGTTGTCTGAACGCAGCCGGCCCTCGCCGACGATATTGGTTCATTTACCAGGAGACATCCATGTCATTCCTTGGCTCACGCGCGCGCTTCGCGCTACCGGTCACCGCAATCCTGATTCTGGCCGCCTGCCAGTCCGCCCCGCGCATCACCAGCCAGACGGCGCCCGAGGTGGATATCAAGCAGTACCACACCTATGCATTCATGGAGAAGCTCAGCACCGACGCGGAAGGCTACACGACGATCAACACACAATTGCTGAAGACCGCCGTCACCCGTGAGCTCGCCGAGCGCGGCCTCACGCCTAGTGAAAATCCCGATCTGCTGGTCAACCTGCTGCTGATCACCAAGGACAAGGTCGAAGGCTCGACCGATCCGCGCTATGGGGTCTCTTATGGGCACTGGGGTTGGGGACGGCGCGGGTGGGGCGTTGGCGTGGGCCTCGGCGATCGCGACATCCGCTCCGTGCGTGAAGACACGCTGACGGTGGATTTGATCGAGAAGAACCGCAATCTTCTGGTCTGGAGCGGCAGCGCCGCCTACCAGCCGACGCAGAAAGAGCAGAACGATTCGGCCAAGCGCATCGACGATGCCGTCGGGCGAATATTCGACCGCTTCCCCGCGGACGACGAGCAGCTTGCCAGCAAGTAGTGAGAAGGAGCGAACCGCTTGAGAAATCGGGCGGTTGCCTCGCTTTTGCAGAGTTGACTTAAAGACGCTGCGGCCGCTGCGATCGGCTACAATCGCGGCCCGTTTTCCACGACCCGCCGAGTAGCCCAGCATGTTCCGCACGTCCATGGATATCGCCGGTTTCGACCCCGAGCTCGACAAGGCGCTGCAGGGGGAGCGGGTGCGGCAGGAAGAGCACATCGAGCTCATCGCCTCCGAAAACTATGCGAGCCCGCGGGTGCTCGAGGCACAGGGGTCGGCGCTGACCAACAAATATGCCGAAGGCTATCCGGGCAAGCGTTACTACGGCGGTTGCGAATACGTCGACATCGCCGAGCAACTGGCGATCGATCGGGCGAAGAAACTTTTCGGCGGCGGCATACGCGAACGTGCAGCCGCATTCGGGCTCGCAGGCCAACGCCGCTGCGTATCTCGCCCTGGTCCCGCCAGGGGAGACCATCATGGGCATGAGCCTCGACCACGGCGGGCATCTCACCCACGGCGCCAAGGTCAATTTCTCCGGCAAGTTCTTCAAGGCCGTGCAGTACGGCATCCGCCCCGACAACGGCGAGATCGACTACGACCAGGTACGCAAGCTCGCCGAAGAGCATCGGCCCAAAATGATCCTTGCAGGATTCTCGGCGTATTCGCGCGTGATCGACTGGGCGAAGTTCGAGGAGATCGCCAAGGGTGTCGGCGCGTATTTCGTGGTGGACATGGCGCATGTCGCCGGGCTCATCGCCGCAGGCGTCTACCCAAACCCCATCCCCTTCGCCGACGTCGTCACGACCACCACGCACAAGACGCTGCGCGGTCCGCGTGGCGGTCTGATTCTCGCGCGGCCCAATGACGAGATCGCGAAGAAGCTCAACTCGATGGTCTTTCCGGGTATGCAGGGCGGCCCGCTGATGCACGTGATTGCGGCTAAGGCCGTCGCGTTACTCGAAGCGCTGCAGCCGGAGTTCAAGGACTATCAGCGCCAAGTGCTCGCGAACGCGCGCGCCATGGCCGCGCGCCTCATCGAGCGAGGCTTCAGCATCGTCTCCGGAGGCACGGACAACCACTTGTTCCTGCTGAGCCTCATCGGCCGCGACATTACCGGCAAGGAGGCGGATGCCGCACTCGGACATTCCAACATCACGGTCAACAAGAATGCGGTGCCGAACGATCCGCGTCCTCCGATGATCACAAGCGGGCTGCGACTCGGCACGCCGGCGTCGACGACGCGCGGGTTCAAGGAACGCGAGATCGAGCAGGTTGCAGACATCGTCGCCGATGTCCTCGATGCGAATGGCGCGCAGGCCGCGATCGAGCGCGCACGCCCGCAAGTGCTGGAGCTCTGCCGCCGCTTTCCGGTCTACGGGCCGTGAGGACCCGCGGAAACGCGCCGCATGTACTGCCCCTTCTGCGGCCACGTCGAGACCAAGGTCAACGATTCGCGCCTCGCCAGCGATGGCCGGCAGATCCGGCGTCGCCGTGAGTGCCTGAGCTGCTCCGAGCGCTTCACGACCTTCGAGACCGCAGAGCTGATCATGCCGCTAGTCATCAAGGCAGATCGCAGTCGCGAGGCCTTCGACCCGGCCAAGGTGCGCGCCGGTATGACGCGCGCGCTCGAGAAGCGTCCCGTCGGGCCGGAGGCGATCGATGAGGCCGTCAGCCACATCTGCCACAATCTTCGCGTGCGCGGCGAGCGGGAAGTGCCGTCGCTCGCGATAGGCGAGCTGGTGATGGAGGAGCTGCGGCACATCGACGAAGTCGCCTACGTGCGGTTTGCTTCCGTGTATCGCAGTTTCCAGGATGTCGAAGCGTTTCACGAGGAGATCGCGCGCCTGCGCCAGCCCACCAAGGCGCGCGACACGTCGCGGAAGTCCAGTCGGAAGGCGAGTCGCGACCAGTTGTCGCTGTTGCCTGCGGATGGCGCGCCCCTGCCTGCCCACCCTGGTGAGCCTGAGAAGGAGTAGCGCCATGACCGCCGAATTCAGCGAGTTCGACGAGTCCGCGATGAGCCGCGCCCTGGAGCTTGCCGGTCGCGGCCTGGAGACGACGCAGCCGAATCCGCGCGTCGGCTGCGTCATCGCGCGACGGGATCGCATCATCGGGGAGGGGTGGCACGAGCGCGCAGGCGAGGCGCATGCGGAAGTCGTCGCATTGCGTGCCGCCGGCTCGAAGGCGGCAGAGTCCACGGCGTATGTCACGCTCGAGCCCTGCAGTCATCAGGGGCGCACGCCACCATGCGTGAATGCTTTGATCGAGGCGCGCGTCAGTCGCGTCGTGTTCGCTCTCGAAGATCCCAATCCGCGTGTGAATGGGCAGGGAGCGGAGGCATTGCGCACCGCCGGCATCCAGGTGCAGTCGGGATTGCTGAGCGATGCGGCGACGGAACTGAATATCGGATATGTCACGCGCATGCGGCACGGGCGTCCCTGGGTGAGAATGAAATCCGCGATGAGCCTCGATGGGCGGACGGCGCTCGCGAGCGGCGCGAGTCAATGGATCACGGGAGAGGCGGCACGCAATGACGTGCAGCGCTGGCGAGCGCGCAGCTCGGCCGTGCTGACGGGTTCCGGGACGGTACTCGCCGACAATCCGAGATTGACGGTTCGCTCGCGAGAAGCGGGCCAGGCAGAAAGCACTGCGCTGCAGCCGCTGCGCGTCGTGCTGGACAGCCGCTTGCGCACGCCGCCTACTTCGCGGCTCTTCGACATGGCTGGCGAAGTGCTGCTGCTGACGACGGCCGAATTCACATCGGCCGACACGGCGGCTCGCGCTGCGGCGCTCGAGAAGCGCGGCGCGCGAATCGAGGCCATGATCGCCGCGACTTCGGATCGCAGCGCGCAAGTCCGGCGCGTGGATTTGAAAGGCGTGCTCTCGCGGCTTGCAGAGCTCGAAGTCAACGAGCTGCTCATCGAGGCGGGGCCGACGCTCTCGGGCGAATTCGTCCGCCAGGGCCTGGCCGACGAATTGCTCATCTATATGGCGCCGGCGCTGCTCGGTCCGCAGGCCCGCCCGCTGTACGAGATTCCCGCGCTCGGCGATCTGGCCGGCGCGCAGCGATTCGAACTCGTCGAGGCCATGGCGTTGCGCACCGATCTGCGCCTGCGTCTGCGGCCTGCTGGAAGCGCGTGATGTTCACGGGAATCGTGCAGGACTTGGGCAACGTCGCAGCGCGCGTGGCGCAAGGTGGCTCCGCACGCCTCACCATCTCAGTAAACACACTGGATCTGCGCCGCGTGTCGCCGGGCGACAGCATCTGCGTTCAGGGCGTGTGCCTCACGGCTTTGGCCATTGCGAAGCAGACCTTCGAGGCGGACGTTTCAGCGGAAACTCTTGCGCATACGACGCTCGGCGAGCTCGAAGCCGGCGCGCCGGTAAACCTCGAGCCCGCACTGCGGGTTGGCGATGCGCTGGGCGGGCACCTCGTCTCCGGGCACGTCGACGGCGTCGGGCAGGTGGCTTCGGCCACAGAAGAGGCGGGCTCGCTGCGTGTAGTGATCGCCGCGCCGGAAGCGCTTTCGCGCTACCTGGCGCGCAAAGGCTCGGTGACGGTCGATGGCGTCAGCCTCACCGTCAACGAAGTGGATGGCGTGCGCTTCGGCGTGAATCTCATTCCGCACACCCGCGCCGCGACGACCCTCGGTACCCTGAAAGAGGGCGCCCGCGTGAATCTGGAGATCGATGTGATTGCACGCTATGTCGAGCGAATGTTTCCCAAGGTCTGACTGGCCCGGTACAGCAAGTTCCTGGCTCGCTCCATCTGGCGCATGCCCGCGGTTCTGCTAGGTTTCGTCTCCATGGCTGATGTTTCATTCCGAGCATCCAACGTCCTGGTGGCGGTAGCCGCACTGTCGTTGCTCACTGCCGCGTCCGACGACCCTTACGTGAGCACATATCAGCCGTTGCCGCGTGCCGCAGTGGTGTTGGCCGGCGCCACGATTCTAGATGGCGCCGGCGGCCGAATGGACGACGCAGACATCGTGATCGACCAGGGGCGCATCGTGACGGTGGGTCGCGGAGCGCCCAGGCCACCGTCTGCAACGGTGATCGATGTGCGCGGCAAGTGGATTACGCCCGGTTTGATCGATGTACACACGCACGCGGGCACATTCACCCTTCCGCTGACGCCGGCTGAATCAGAGGCGTCCGACGTAGCGGAGATCAGTTCGCCGAACGCCGCCAACACCCGGATCGAGCACGCTGTCCGCCCAAACGACCCCGTGTTCCGCCGCGCACTCGCAGGTGGAGTGACGACCATGCAGATCCTGCCCGGATCGACGCCTCTGTTCGGCGGAGTCTCGGTGGTCGTCAAGCCCGTCCCGTCCGTGACGGTGCAGGCAATGAAATTTCCAGATGCGCCCGAGGGCCTGAAAATGTCCTGCGGCGCAAATCCGAAAGGCTACTTCGGTGGCAAGGGACAGTCTCCCAACAGCCGGCAGGGTGAGATGGCCCTGATGCGCGAGGCCTTCCTCGATGCGCAGCACTACATGGAACGGGCCCGCGAACATGCGCCTGGTCCGGGGCGCGGCTCCCGCCGCGGGCCTGGCGAGAACAATTTGCGCGCGCAAACCCTGGCCGCCGTGATCGAAGGCCGCATTCGCGTGCACATGCACTGCTATCGCGCCGACGACATCGCGAACATGCTCGCGCTCTCGCACGAGTTCGGATTTCACATCGCGGCGTTTCATCATGCCGCCGAGGCATACAAGATCGCGCCGCTGCTGGCTTCAGAAGGTGTGTGTGTGGCCGGCTGGCCCGACTGGTGGGGCTTCAAACGCGAGGCCGAGGACGCCATCCGCGAGAATGTGTCTTTCGTCGATGCGGCTGGAGGCTGCGCGATGATGCACAGCGATATCCCGGTGATCGGCGATCGGCTCAACACCGAGGCTGCGAAGGCCGCCGCCGCGGGAAGGCGGGTGGGCCTCGCGCTGCCGCCGGAACGCGTGATTCGCTGGATCACGTCGAACCCTGCCAAGGCGCTCGGCCTCGATAGCCATATCGGCCGGATCGCCGCGGGCATGAATGCCGATGTCGTGGTCTGGTCGGACGACCCGTTCAGCGTCTACACGAAGGCCGAGAAAGTATTCATCGACGGGGCGCTCGCCTACGATCGGGCGAACCCGCCGCCGGTCTCCGATTTCGAGCTGGGCCGCGAAGCGCGCAAGGAATCACCGTGAAAGTGATTCTGGCCGTCGCTAGCTTTTCCCTCGCAGCGCCTCTGAGCGCCGAGACGGTGGCCATCACAGGCGCCCGGGCGTGGACGCTTACTACGGAAGCGCCAGTCGAGAATGCAACGATCGTCATCTCGGGATCGCGCATCGTTTCGGTGACGGCGGCGGGCGAAGTGCCGGCCGGAGCGCGCACCATCGCGGCTGAAGGCCGGGTCGTGACGCCGGGTCTCATCAATTCGGCGACGCAGATCGGCCTGTCTGAAGTGGGCGCCACGGGTCAGAGCGATGACAGCTTGACGAAAGGGCCGCTGGGCGCGGCGTTCGATCTTTCGTATGGATTCGATCCCAATGCGCTCACGGTGCAACAGGCCCGTGCGGACGGAGTTTCACGAGCGATGGTGCTGCCTGACGGATCCGGCGGCGCACCGTTCAAGGGTATCGGTCAGCTCGTTCGTCTCGTTCAGGGGCCGGATGTTGTCGAACGCACTCGCGCCGTGATGGTCGTTGCGGTTGGCGCAGGTGTGGCCGATGCGGTGGGTGGTTCACGCGCTGCAGGCTGGCAACTCCTGCGCAACGCGCTCGAAGAAGCGCGCGTGTATGCGAGTCGCCGCAACTCGGCGCCGCGCGACCAACTGCTCAATCATCTGGATGCCGCGGCACTGGGACCGGTCGTCTCGGGCAAGATGCCTCTCATCATCGAGGCGGATCGCGAATCCGACATCCGCCAGTCTCTCGCGCTCGCTCGTGACTTTCCCGTCCGCGTCATCCTGTATGGCGCCGCCGAAGCGTGGCGCGTGGCGGAGCCGCTGGCCGCCGCGCACATTCCCGTGATCCTCGATCCGCTCGAGGATTTACCAATGAGCTACGACGAGCTCGGAGCGCGCCGGGACAACGCAGCCCGGCTGGCCGGTGCAGGAGTCACTATTGCGTTCAGCGTGTCGGGCCAGGGAATTTATCGAAGTTACGATGCGGGCCCGGCGATTCGCGAAGGCGCCGGAGTCGCGGTTGCGAATGGCCTGCCGTATCGCGCGGCGCTCGAGGCGCTGACCCTGGGGCCCGCGCGCATCTGGGGCATCGCGGATCGCGCCGGCACTCTGGCGCCGGGCAGGGACGCAGACCTCGTCATGTGGGACGGCGATCCGCTCGAACCTGCCACGGCACCGGCGATGGTCATGGTTGCCGGTCACGAGATCTCACTGGTGACGCGCCAGACGCTGCTGCGAGATCGCTACGCGCCCAAGCGATGAACGGGCGCTTCAGATTCCTGTGGCTTGCCGCGGTACTGCTCTCCTTCGCCGCTTTGGCCGACGAGGATGGGGGCCTGCCGTTGAAGCCCGCGCGCCAGATCGAATTCGAGACACAGGAAGGGACCTGGCTCTCGCCTGACCTGTCACCCGACGGCAGGCACATCGTTTTCGAGCTGCTCGGCGATCTCTATGCCCTCGGTGCGCAGGGTGGAGTCGCACTGCCGATCACCAGCGGCATGTCATTTGATTCTCAGCCGGCATTCTCGCCGGACGGCACAAAGCTCGCGTTCATCAGCGATCGCTCCGGATCGGAGAACGTCTGGACCGCGGGCACCCGTGGCGAGCATGCGAGGCGAGTGACTCGCTTCGAAGACGATGCCATCCTCACTTCTGCGGCATGGAGCGCCGATGGAACGGCGATTTTCGTCTCGCGATATCGGCCGGAGCACGTTTCATTCGAGCTGCTGAAAGTGAACGTCGCCACGGGCGGCGTCGAAGTCGTCATTCCGATCGAGAGCCGGCCGGGAATGTTGCCGGATGAAAAGAGCAGCGTGGTCGGAGCCGCGCCTTCCCGCGACGGCAAATGGCTATATTACGCCGCGCAGGTCGGATCGCGAGAGTCGAGCCCGCCGGGCTGGGTCATCAGGCGCCGCGATCTCGGCACCGGCAGTGATGAGACGGTCGTGGCGCCGCCGCGCAGCTACCGTCCCGATTTGGTCCTCGGCACGTTCTTCAGGCCGGCGCCATCGCCTGACGGCAAGCTCCTGGTTTATGCCACCCGCTATGGCCCGCGTGCCTGGCTGCGGGTTCTCGACCTCGCGTCTGGCAACGACCGGTGGCTGGCGCCGCTCGAGCAGCACGACGACCTGCTCGGCGCTCCGTGGCGCGATCTGTTGCCTCACTACGCATTCACGCCCGACAGTCGAGCCCTGATCGTCAACGACGGCGGCAAGCTGAAGCGCATCTCGCTTGCGGGCGAGCCTGCTGCGCAGCTGCCATTCAGCACCCGCGTGAAGGTACCCCTGGGTCCCTCGCAACGCATTGCGATCAAGGAGGAGAGCGGCCCCGTGCGGGCGCGGCTCATCCAGAGCCCGATGCAATCCCCTGACGGCAAACGGCTCGCCTTTTCTGCCTTGGCACATATTTACGTGATGCCTCTCGATGGGCATTCCGCTCCGCGCCGCCTCACGCGGGATGCGATCGGCGAATACCAGCCCAGCTGGTCGCCGGATGGCCGCTCCATCACCTATGTGCGCTGGACGGCGCGCGATGCCGGGAATGTCTGGCGAGTCGACGCCGACGGCTCGAGCCCGCCCGTGCAGATCACGGCCGTTGCCGCTTACTACACGAACCCGGTCTACACGCCTGACGGCCACTCCATCGTCGCCATACGATCCAGCAACGACGTCAGGATGCATCGGTACATGGAATACGGGCCGCTGCGCGATGCGCAGCTGATGCTCATGCGGGCCGACGGCGGCACGGAGCGCGAGATCGCAAAAGGGAACATGGGCGGGGTACCGCATTTTTCGGTCGATCACGCCAGAGTGAATCTGCTCTTCGATGACGGCTTGAACGCCGTGGCGCTCGATGGCGCAGGTCGCCAGAAGCTGATCCAGGTCACGGGTCCGGGCTATTACTTTCTCAGTGGACGCGCGGACGTCGACGACCTGCGGCTGAGTCCCGATGGGAAATGGCTGCTCGCCCAGGTGGCTCAGCAGCTGCACGTGCTGAAGATGCCGATGGCTGCCGGTGAGACCGTCGACATGGACAGCACGACAATAGAGCATCGCAAGCTCACCTCGGTGGGCGCCGATTTTCTGCAATGGAGCGACGACGGCGCGAAAATCGCCTGGGCGGTCGGCTCGACGTGGTACCGGCAACCGCTCGGCGCGCCCGGCAAGGCGGAGTCGTTCGAAGCCGTGGTCGAAGTGCCGCGCGATGTGCCCCATGGAGCCTTGCTGCTGCGCGGCGCTACGGTTCTTACGATGCGTGGCGACGAGGCGATCGAGGATGCGGATCTGCTGATCGTGAACGATCGCTTCGCCGCGATCGGCCCGCGCGGCTCGCTGCAGTTGCCGCACGACGTCGTGATACGCGATGTGGCTGGAAAATGGATCGTGCCGGGCTTCATCGACGGCCATGACCACGTGGCGGACATCCGCCGCGTGGTGCTCGATCTCGAAAGCTGGGGGCCGGCGGCGAACCTCGCGTACGGCGTTACGACTGCCTTCGATCCTTCGACGCTGAGCATCGATATGCTCGCCTACCAGGATCTGCTCGATGCAGGCCTCATGACCGGCTCGCGCATCCGCTCGACCGGGCCGGCGCTGTTTTCTTTCAACGAGTTCAAGTCCAGGACGCAGGTCGATGCGGTGCTCGAGCGGTACGCGACGCACTACCGGTTGAGCAACGTGAAGCTGTACCGCACGGGCAACCGCCAGGTGCGGCAATGGATAGCGCAGAGCGCGCGGGATCATCGGCTGATGGTGACTACCGAAGGAGCGGGCGCAACCAAGCTCGACCTCACCCAGATTCAGGACGGCATGGCGGGGGCCGAGCATGCCCTGCCGGCAGCGCCGCTGTACCGCGATGTCATCGAGCTGATGGCCCGCAGTGGCGTCGGATACAACACCACGCTGATGGTGAGCGCGGAGGCCTCGGCGCAGGACTATTTCATCGTCGCAGAAGCATCCGAACGCCGACGCCAAGCTGAATCGTTTCGCGCCGCGTTTCATCGTCGACATGAAGACGCGCAAGCGCACTTGGCGGGAGCTTGCGGACTACCCGTTCCCGGATCTACGCGGCAAGGGCGCCGCAAGGGTGGTCCGGGCCGGCGGACTGGTCGGGATGGGCAGTCACGGCGAGATGCCAGGCCTGGGTTTCCATTGGGAAATGGAAGGCCATGTGATGGGCGGTATGACTGCCGCGGAGACTCTCCATGCGGCAACGATGGGCTCGGCCAAAGTCATCGGTCGCGATGGTGAGCTCGGTTCCATAGAGCGCGGCAAGATGGCGGATCTGGTCGTGCTCGAGCGCGATCCTCGCGCCGACATCCGCAATACGCTTGCGATCGACGACGTCATGAAAGGCGGCCGGCTCTACGATGGCGAGACACTCGATGAGCTCTGGCCCAGGCCTCGTGAATTTCCAGAGCTGTGGTACAGGAACGACAAACCGCCAGGAACGCCCGAATTGCGTTGACGACCGATGAGGGGGTGCCTACGCCCTGCGGCGACAATTGGGGGCCAAATGTTCCCAGCGGGCGGGCCAATGAAACACTTCACCGACGACCTTTCCGGCACACCCGTCATCGGCCTCGAGGACGAATACCCGGCAGGCTTCGTCGACCCGCTGCACATGCACCGTCGCTCGCAGCTGCTCTATGCCTCCTCGGGCGTGATGTCGGCGACGACTGCCACCGCGAATTTCGTGATTCCTCCGCAGCGGGCCCTGTGGGTTCCCGCAGGCGTCGCGCATGAGGTGTCGTGCAGAGGCCCCGTCTCGTTGCGAACCCTTTACTTCGACGACGAGCTGGCCGGCGTGTCCGGCTGGCCATGCCGGGTTCTCGAGGTCTCCGATTTCCTCAAGGCGCTGATCATCGAGATGGCCCGCATCGGCTCCGGCAGCGGCACGATGAGCGCCGCACGCGCATCGCGGATCTGCTCATCGCCGAGCTGCGGGTGATGCCCGGCGCTCCGTATCACGCGCCGATGCCGAAGGATCGACGGCTGGTGCGCGTCTGCAGGGAGCTCATAGCCGACCCTGCCGATCAGCGCGATCTCGATGAGCTGGCACGGGTGGCAGGCATGAGCCGGCGCACCTTCACCCGGCTGTTCCGGGCCGAGACTGGCGCCGGCCTGTGCCGTGTGGCGGCAACAGATCCGGCTCATGGAGGCATTGTCGATGCTGACCTCCGGCAAGCCGATCACCAGCGTCGCGTATGACGTCGGCTACGAAAGCCCCAGCGCCTTCACCGCCATGTTCCAGCGAGCCTTCGGCGTGCCGCCACGCCGGTACCAGCTGCTGACGAGCACGCGCAATGGCCCACCCGCGATGAACATCGGCCCTGTTCGCGAGGCCTGACCCCACGATCCGCGTAGTCTTGGATTGAAAGCGGCGGACAGATCGCACTTCCTGCGGAGGGTTATATGAGACGTTCCATCAGACTTGCATTCCTGGCCGGCGCCCTTGCGGCGACGGGCGGCATCAGCGCTCAGGACGCGGCCAGCCCTGAGGCCGAAGCGGACACCAGCACGCCCAACGAAACCGTGACCACGCACCGAAAACGGCGAGCAGGTCGTGGTGGTGGCGGCGCGGCGCTACGTGCCAGTCGGCGCGCAGACGGCGAACAAGGCTGACATTCCACTGATCCAGACGCCGCAGTCGATTTCAGTCATCACGCGCGATCAGATCGACCTGCTCAATTTCATCGACGGCCAGCAGGCCGTGCGCTACACCTCGGGCGTGCAGGGCGAGAACTACGGCCCCGACCTGCGCTTCGACTTCGTCAGCGTGCGCGGCTTCACTCCCAAGCAATACATCGACGGGCTCGCCGCGCCGATCACCACCACGATCTACTCGGTGGGCCTGGATCTGTACGCATTCGATTCGATGGACATCCTCAAGGGTCCCGCGTCGGTGCTGTACGGCAGCGCCCCTCCCGGCGGCATTTACAACCAGACGAGCCGTCGCGCCAGCAGCGCCTTCGGCGGCGAGCTGGCTGCGCAGTACGGCACCACCGATTACAAGCAGGTCGCGGGCACGATCACCGGTGCGATCAGCGATAACGCGAGCGCGCGTATCACCGGCCTGTATCGGGATCGCGAAGCGGATCGCGACGGTGTGACCTCGAAGCGCGCGCTGGCCGCGCCCACCGTCACCTTCAAGCTCGGCGACAGCACCACGCTCACCGGCCTCAGCTATTACCAGCACGACCAGGTCGATGGCGACACCAACGGCTTCCTGCCCGCCGCCGGCACGTTGTTGTCCGAATCCGCTAGGCAAGGTCGGCCGCAGCACCAATCTCGGCGAGCCCGACTACAACGAATACGAGCGCAAGCAGTACGGCATCGGCTACGACCTGGCGCACGAGTTCTCCTCCGCCCTCACGTTCCATTCGAACACCAAGTACAGCCACTACAAGGAAGATCAGAAGGTGATCTATGGCGCGCGGGCTGGACGCGGACAATCGTACGGTGTTCCGCTTCAACTTCCCGTACAGCGAAAAGGTGAAGAGCCTGGCGACGGACAATCGCCTCGACATCAAGCTCGGCTCGGGCGGCGCCGAGCACGAGATCCTGGCGGGCGTGGACTATCGCAACGTCTCGAACCTGGCGCAGTTCGGCTTCGGTCCTGGCCCCGTCCATCGACCTTTTCAATCCGGTGTACAACTGCCGCACCGATTCGTGACACCGCCGGACGTCGTTCGGCATCCCATCACCTTCAACGACCAGCGGCTCAAGCAGACCGGCGCTTACGTGCAGGATCACATCGGCGTGGGCAAACTGTTCTTCACCGTCGGCGCCCGGCAGGACTGGGTCAAGATCCGCAACCGCACCAGCGATGACACCACCAAGCAGGACAAGCTCACCTGGCGCGCCGGGGCCAACTACGTCTTCGACAACGGCTTCGCGCCCTACATCGGTTATGCGACCTCCTTCGAGCCGGTGCTCGGAGTCGACACGCGTCACAGGCGAGGACTTCAAGCCCAGCTCCGGCAGGCAGATCGAGGGCGGCATCAAGTACGACGCGCGCGGGCTCGGCGACGATGTGAAGCTGTTCGCCTCGCTCGCCGGATTCAGATCGTGCAGAAGAACGTGGTGGGCAGCGTCTCCTCGAGCACGCCGGTCGGCGGCACGCAGAGCGGCGAGGTCGAAGTGAAGGGCGCTCGAGTTCGAGATCGTCACGCGCCTGTGGCAGCAGCTCTCGATCAATGCTTCGTACAGCTACGTGCACAGCGAGGTCACCGAGAACGACGACTTCCCGGCGGAGGTCGGCGCGCAGCTGACGACCACACCAAAGAACAAGGTCTCGTTCTTCGCGGACTACACGTTGAAGCAGGGCCCACTGGGCGGACTCGGGTTCGGCGCCGGCATGCGGTCACGCAGGCAAGTCTCCGGGCGGTACTCCTGGCCCGTTCAATCCTGTGGTGTACTTCGGCGACGACCCGACGCTGTTCGACGCGATCGTCCATTACGACACGCCGACGTGGCGCTTCGCGATCAACGGCTCGAACATCTTCGACAAGCGCTACGTGGCGCGCTGCGCCGCGGCCAGTAATTGCAACTTCGGCGCGAGCCGTCAGGTCATCGCCACGTTCACCCGCAAGTTCTGAGGTCTCTCGACCGCCGGCGTCATCGGCCACTACACTAGCCCCGGGCCTGGGAAAGCTCTCCCAGGCCCGCGCTCTGAGCGGGTGTAATGTTATTACCTATCAAGCGCTTATCGCTCTTTACTAGATAGGTTCATATGTCGAACGTCTTCACGCTGACGCCCCGCCCAGGGGATGACGACGAGCGCATGGCAGGCTTGAGCAGCGTCGATGAGTTGCTCGCCGAGCTGCGCGCCGGGCGGATGGTCGTGGTGCTCGACGATGAGGATCGCGAGAACGAAGGCGACCTCATCATGGCCGCCGAGCATGCGACTCCCGAAGCCGTCGCGTTCATGATCCGCTACACCAGCGGCATCATCTGCGTGCCGATGGAGTCCGATCGTCTCGCGCGGCTCGAGTTGCCGCAGATGGTTCCCAACAACGAAGATGCTTATCGGACGGCATTCACCGTGTCTGTGGACTATCGCCACGGCACCAGCACCGGCGTCTCCTCGAGCGATCGGGCAGCCACCATACGCGCGCTGGCTGGCGCAACGGCGACCTCGCGGGATTTCGCTCGTCCCGGCCACATCTTTCCACTACGCCCTCGCAAGGGCGGCGTGTTGGTGCGCGCAGGCCATACCGAGGCCGCAGTCGATCTGTGCGTGCTCGCCGGCCTGCAGCCTGCAGGTGTGCTGTGCGAGCTGATGAACGACGACGGCACGATGGCCCGCCGCCCGCAGATCGAAGTGTTCGCGCGTCAGCACAATCTCAAGATCGGCACGATCGCCGATCTCATCCGCCATCGCCTGCGTACCGAGCGGTCGGTCGAGCGCGTGTCCCAGCAGAAGGTGCATACCGAATACGGTGACTTCGAATTGTACGGTTACGAGGACCGCGTCCATCAAGGCGAGCATTTTGCGCTGGTACGCGGCCAGATCGATGGCACGACCACGCCGCTGGTGCGCGTGCACGTCACCGATACCGTCCGCGATCTGCTCGGGATTCGCAACGACGCCAAGGCATGGACGCTGCGCGCCGCCATGGAGCGAATCGCGCATGCGGGCAGCGGAATAGTAGTGGTGCTGAAGGCGCAGGAATCCACGACGGCGAGAGAGGCGAGTGGGGCGATCCTGCGCACCTATGGCGTCGGGCGCGCAGATACTCAAGGATCTCGGCGTGCGCCGCATGCGGGTGCTCTCCGCACCGAAGCAGATGCTGGGCATTTCAGCCTTCGACCTCGAGATCGAGGGCTATGTCGAGCGAGGACGCATGAGCGACTGGAAGCGCCCGGCTTCCGGCGGCGCCGAAGCGCGAGAGCGCGGACGGGCCGCGCGTGTTGCAAGGTGAACTGGACGCCGGCAGGCACAGGTCGCCATCGTCGCCGCGGTTTTCAATGACGCCATCGTGACGAACCTCATCGATGGCGCCGTTGCCGCGTGGAGCAAAGCACGGCGGCGCGGCGAGAAGCCTGCTCGTCGCGCGAGTGCCGGGCGCGTTCGAGTTGCCCGTGGCTGCGCGCGCCCTCGCCAAGAGCGAAGACTATGACGCCATCGTGGCGCTCGGTTGCGTCATCCGCGGCGACACTCCGCATTTCGAGTACGTCGCCGGCGAGTGCGCCAGCGGGTTGCAGCAGGTCGGCTGCGACACCGGCATCCCCATAGTCTTCGGTGTGCTGACCGTGAATACCTACGATCAGGCCCATGAGCGCGCCTCGCTGACCGGTGGCAACAAGGGCGGCGAATTCATGGAGGCCGCGCTCGAGATGGCCGACCTCATCGCCAGGCTCAAATGAACAAGCCGATTTACACTTCGGGCGCGCGCTCGCTGGCGCGCAAGCTTGCGATGCAGGCGCTGTATCGCTGGCAGATGAACGACGGGCCGTGGCAGGACCTGGTGCAGGAATTCGCGACCGAGGAGGGCATGGATCGCGCCGATGGCGAATACTTCCGCGAGCTGATCCGCGGCGTCTGCGATTCGCACGTCTCGCTCAATTCCACGCTGACCATCTGGCTGGACCGCAAGCCCGAGCATCTCGATCCCGATCGAGCATGCGCTGCTGCTGATCGGCACGTACGAGCTCAAGGAGCGAACCGAGGTGCCCTACCGAGTGGTGATCGACGAGGGCGTGAGCCTCGCGCGCCGCTTCGGCGCGACCGACGGGCACAAGTTCGTCAACGCGGTGCTCGATCGCGCTGCCCGAGAGCTGCGCCCCAACGAGCACTGACGCGTCATGCCGCTCGGTGAATTCGAGCTGATCGATCGATATTTCCGCGACTGCGGCGCGAAGCGCGCGGACGTGAAGCTGGGCATCGGTGACGATGCGGCACTGCTCGAGAGTCCGGCGGGCGAGCAGCTCGTCGCCACTATCGACACGCTCGTGGAAGGCCGGCATTTCCCGGCGGGCTCATCGCCTGCGTCGATCGGCCATCGTGCGCTGGCCGTCAATCTGAGCGACCTGGCCGCCATGGGCGCGCGATCCCGCCTGGGCGTCTCCTGGCTCTGACCTTGCCGAAGGTCGATGAGCCCTGGCTCGCCGGCTTCGCGGCAGGATTTACGCAGCTCGCGAACAGGCACGGAGTTGCACTCGTTGGCGGCAACACCACGGCCGGGCCACTCTGCGTCAGCGTGCAGGCGCTGGGTCATGTGCCGCCGGGCAAGGCGCTGAGGCGCGATGGCGGCCGCCCGGATGACATATTGTTCGTCTCCGGCACCCCGGGCGATGCGGCCGCCGGGACTCGCCATCGAACAGGGCAACCTCCAGGTCCGCAATTGCGCCGATGACGCCTATTTGCGCGGCCGATTTCTGTTTCCCGACGCCGCGCGTCGAGCTGGGGCGGCGATTGCGCGGGCTGGCGAGCGCTTGCATCGACGTCTCCGACGGCTTGTTCTCCGATGCCGGGAAACTCGACCGCCGCCAGCGGCTGTGGCATGGAAATCGCCTATTCCGCTGTACCGGTCTCCGCATCCCTCATTGCAGCGATTGGCGCAGAGCGAGCGCGCCTTCTCGCGCTGACGGGAGGCGAAGACTATGAGTTGTGTTTCAGTGTGCCGGCGTACGCGCTCGAGGCGCTGGCGCGCGATCTGCCGGCCGCTGAGTGGGGCTATGTGCGCATCGGAAATCTGCACGCCGCTGCCGACCGCATCGTCACGCGTGACGGGAGTGTGATGAAGTTCTCGCATTCCGGCTTCGACCATTTCGCGCGGCTGAGGGATAGCCGCGAGCGCCGGGAGAGGGGCGTGAGGCCCGCATCACAGTCGCCTTCGGCCCCCCTCCGTATGCTGCCCGCCGTCCCCCCGACAGCCTGGCACCATGTCCATATCGGCCCAAAAAAACGGCGCGCCCCGCAAGGTTCCCGAGAAAGTCGGCAAGTACGTCGTCGTCAACGAAGTCGGGCGCGGCAGCACCGGGACGGTGTATCTCTCGCACGATGCCGTACTACGGCCGCGACGTGGCGATCAAGGTCTACAACATGGACACGGGCGGCGACGAAGACCGCGCGCGCGTCGCCCGCAAGATGTTTCTGTCCGAAGCTCACCTGGTCGGCATGCTGCAGCATCCGAACATCCTTCCCATCTACGATGCGGGCGAGGAAAACGGGCACTGCTATATCGTCACCGAGCACGTGCACGGCGCGCGCACGCTTGCGACCTATTGCCGCGCGGACAACCTGCTGCGCGTCGACGACGTGGTCGAGATCATCTACAAGTGCGCCAAGGCGCTGCACTACGCGCATTCGCGCGGCGTGATCCATCGCGACATCAAGCCCTCCAACATCATGCTCACGAACGACAGCGACGTGCGCATCATCGACTTCGGCATCGCGCTGGTCGCCGATTCGGACATCTCGCGCATCGAAGGCATCGCGGGCAGCCCCTCGTACATGTCGCCGGAGCAGGTGCAGAGCCTGGACCTCACCAACCGCTCCGACCTGTATTCACTCGGCGCCGTCATGTACGAGCTGCTGACGGGCGCCCGGCCGTTCCGCGCCGGCAACCTGCAGAAGCTGCTGCACCAGATCGTCTACGCGACGCCGCCGCCGATACACACCCTGCGCAAGGATATTCCCGAAGAGCTCGAGAGCGTCTGCTCCATCGCGCTGCTCAAGGACCCGGAGAAGCGCTACAAGAACGGCGTCGATTTCGCCGCCGAGCTCACCCGCTGCCACCAGAAGCTGCGCGAAGAGAACTCGCGAATCGACCGCCAGGAACAGTTCGGCGTGCTGCGCCGTCTCAAGTTCTTCCACGAGTTCTCGCATGCGGAAATCTGGGAGGTGCTCCGTGCCAGCAACTGGCAGGACTACGTTGCGGGCGAGGAGATCGTCAAGGAAGGCGAGATGGACGACCGCTTCTACATCATCGTGTCGGGCAACTGCGCCGTCGAGCGTTGCGGCAATGCAGTCGGCGGGCTAGACACCGGCGATTGCTTTGGCGAAGCCAGCTATGTGCAGGGCGCCAAGCGCACTGCGACGATTCGCGCGGCGAGCGATGTGACCGTGCTCAAGGTCAGTTCCACGCTGCTCGAGCAGGTTTCCGCGTCGTGCCAGCTTCGCTTCAATCGCGTGTTCCTGCGCACGCTCATCGGGCGGCTGCAGAATGCGGAACGGCCGAACAGCTAGATTCGGCGCGCGAAGAACACACCCGCTGCCATCAGCACGATTCCGAGCCATCGCCGCAACGTAATCGGCGAGACGGGTGCACCGAACAAACCGAACTGGTCGATCGTGGCTGCGGCTGCGATCTGTCCGATCAGCACGAAGAATATGGCGTTGCCAACTCCGATACGGGGGGCAACCCACGTCACCGAAAGCACGTAGAACGCGACCAGGAAACCGCCCACGTAGAAGTACGGCGGCACTCGCCAATTTAGGCTCGCTGGCACGCCCATTATCGCGAGCGCCACTACGACAGTCAGGGTTCCCACCAGGAAGAGGATGACGACCGCCACCCACGGACTGCCCATTCGCGCACCAAGGCCTGCACTGAGCGCAGCCATGATCGGGATGCCGATGCCGGTCGCAAACATGAGGGTCGACAAGGCGACCGCAGAGGGATGATTCGTCACGCGAGCCTCGCTAACAGCCAGGGCAGGAGACGGCGCTTATATCGTTCCGTCAGCTTGCGGTCCAGCCGAGGCGGCGGGCGCGCGGTCGTTCTACAATCCGCACCTCGCCAGAGCAGGGGATGATTCATGCCGAAAGTCGCCGTGGGAAAGAAAGTGCCGGAATTCGCGCTCGCCGCTACCGGGGGGAAGGATTGGAAAGGCCCCGGCGGCGAAAAGCTGGCGCTCTACTTCTATCCGAAGGACATGACCTCGGGCTGCACGCTCGAGAGCCAGCAGTTCCGCGACCTGCACGCCGCCTTCCGCAAGGCGAAGACGAAAGTGCTCGGTGTCTCTCGCGACAGCGTGAAGTCGCACGAGAAATTCAAGGAGAAGGAAAGCCTGCCGTTCGAGTTGCTTTCTGACGAACAGGAAAAACTCTGCGAGCTGTTCGACGTGATCCACGAGAAGAGCCTGTACGGACGCAAGTACATGGGCATCGAGCGCAGCACATTCCTCATCGACGCGGACGGCGTGCTGCGCCAGGAGTGGCGCAAGGTCAAGGTCCCCGGGCACGCGCAGGAAGTGCTCGTCGCGGCAAAAGCCCTGAAGTAGGCTCGCGGGGCCATGTTCCCTCCGCCTCCATGTGCTATGTTTTTGCCTCAGACCTTCTGAAGGAAATGCGCGATGAGCACGGTAGCTGTCGGGGAGAAGGTGCCCAAGTTCTCGCTGCCCGCCACGGGCGGCAAAGCTTGGCAGTCCATGGAAGCGAGCGGCGAGCAGCTGGTCGTTTATTTCTATCCGAAGGACATGTCGGCCGGCTGCACGGCGCAGAGCCAGGAATTCCGCAAGCTCCACGACGCCTTTCGTAAGGCACATACCCGCATCATCGGCGTGTCCCCGGACAACATCGCCTCTCACGAGCAGTTCAAAGAGAAGGAAGACCTTCCGTTCGAGCTGCTCTCCGATGAGAAGAAGGAGCTTTGCAAGCTGTTCGACGTCATCAAGAAAAAGGTGATCAACGACAGGAAATTCGTCGGCCTGGAGCGCAGCACCTTCCTGATCGATGCCAATGGGGTGCTTCGTCAGGAGTGGCGGGGCGTCAAAGTCACCGGGCACGCCGCGGAAGTGCTCAAAGCCGCCGAGGCGCTGGCCCAGGAGACCCGGGAGCTCACCATCGTGGACTGGGAATCCTGAGCTTCGGAATCGTCCTACAAGACTACGGCCCGTCTTCCGACGCGCAGCTCGAGCCAGACCGTGCACAATGCCCCCAACCTAAAGGGGAGACTCAGCATGATTCGAAACACCAGCATTGCCGCCCTGATCGCCATCGCCACCCTGGGCCTCGCGGCCTGCGAAAAGCAGGGTGCGGGTGAAAAGATGGGCGAGGAAGTCGACGAAGCGGTCGACACCATCAAGAATGGCGGGGAAGAGACCACCGCGGACAAGGTGGACGACGCCATCGACAGCGCCCGCGAAGACGTCAAGGAAGCGACCACCGACAAGTGATCAGCCGGCAGCGGCTTCCTTGTCGCGCTCGATGAGGGCGTAGGCCGAGTGGTTGTGGATGGACTCGAAATTCTCCGCTTCCACCACGTAAGCCGCGATGCGGTCGTCCGAGTTGAGTCGGGCGGCCACATCGCGCACCACGTCTTCGACGAACTTCGGGTTGTCGTAGGCGTGTTCGGTCACATATTTCTCGTCCACTCGCTTGAGAATGCCGTAGAGCTGCGATGAGGCCTCGGCCTCGACCAGGTCGATGATCTCTTCGATCCAGATGTGAGTCAGCAACTTTGCCTTCACGGTGACGTGCGAGCGCTGGTTGTGCGCGCCGCGCGCCGAGATCTTCTTGGAGCAGGGGCAAAGGCTGGTCACCGGCACCACCACGCGCAACCAAAGCTCGTTGCGCCCCTTGCGATGCTCGCCGATGAGGGTCGCGCCGTAATTCATGAGGCTTTCGACTCCGGAAACCGGCGCTTTCTTCATGACGAAGAACGGAAACGTCATCTCGATGTGGCCGGCGTCGGCTTCGAGGCGCGCCGTCATGCGCTCGAGCATGGCGCGGAAGGACTCCACCGAAATCTCACGCTCCGCGTGCAGGATCTCCACGAAACGCGACATGTGCGTCCCCTTGAAATCGTGCGGCAGGTTCACGTACATGTTGAAGGTGGCGATGGTGTGCTGTTCGCCGTCGGTGCGGTCCTTCACGCGCACGGGATGGGTGATGTCCTTGATGCCCACGCGGTCGATGGGCAGTTGACGCGTGTCGGCGAGCCCCTGCACGTCTTCGACTTCTGACCGTACGACGCTCATGCGCCACCTGCCGAACGCGCGCGCTCCGGATTCTGCAGCGCCCACCAGCGCTCGACGGCGCCGGTAAGGCTGGCGAGATCGAGCCCCGCGGCGACCAGGCATTCTTCGCGCGAGCCATGCTCGATGAAACGGTCGGGTATGCCCAGATGCAGGAGCGGCAACGTTACTCCGTCGGATGCGAGCAGCTCGCCCACAGCCGATCCTGCGCCACCGGCAGTCGCGTTCTCTTCGATCGTCACTATGGCGCGATGATGCGCGGCGACGGACATGACCAGGCTCTCATCCAGCGGCTTGATGAACCGCATGTTGATCACGGTGGCGTCGAGCCGTTCGGCGATCTTCTGTGCCGGCTCGACCATGGCTCCGAAGGCGAGCAGGGCGAGGCCGCTGCGCCCTTCGCGCCGGACTTCGCCGCGGCCCACGGGCAAGGCGGCCATTTCCTCGCGGACAGCGACGCCAGGTCCCGTGCCCCGTGGGTAGCGCACGGCGCTCGGCCGGTTCAATGTCGTCGCGGTAAATAGCATCTGGCGGCATTCATTTTCGTCAGCCGGCGCCATCACCACCATGTTTGGAATGCAGCGCAGGAAGCTGAGGTCGTAGCTGCCCTGGTGGGTGGCGCCGTCGCTCCCGACTAGTCCCGCGCGATCCAGTGCGAAAACGACGGGCAGGTTCTGCAGGGCCACGTCGTGGATCAACTGGTCGTAGGCACGCTGCAGGAACGTGGAATAGATGGCGACGACGGGCTTCAAGCCCTCGACGGCGAGGCCGGCCGCGAAAGTCACCGCGTGCTGCTCGGCGATCGCCACGTCGAAGTAGCGCTCGGGATAGCGCTTGGAGAACTCGACCAGCCCCGAGCCTTCGCGCATGGCGGGCGTGATGCCGACGATCTTCGGGTCGCGCGCGGCCATGTCGCACAGCCACTGGCCGAAGATCTGCGAGTAGGACGGCCCCGCGCTCTTTTCCTTGAAGATGGTGCCGCTCGCCGGATCGAACGGGCCCGGCCCGTGCCACTTGATCGGGTCCGCCTCGGCCGGCGCGTAGCCCTGGCCCTTGCGCGTGACCACGTGCAGGAACTGCGGCCCCTTGAGCTTGCGGATGTTCCGCAGCGTGGACACCAGCGCCTTCACATCATGGCCGTCGATCGGCCCGATGAAGTTGAATCCCATCTCCTCGAACATCGTGCCGGGCAGGACCATGCCTTTCATGTGCTCCTCCGAACGGCGCGCGAGCTCGCGCACGGTGGGCATGGGGCGCAGTACTTTCTTGCTGCCTTCGCGCAGGTGCGCATACACCCGGCCCGAAAGCACGCGTGCGAAGTAATTCGACAGCGCGCCGACGTTCTCGGAAATCGACATGTCGTTGTCGTTGAGAATCACCAGCAGGTTGGCCGGCAGCGAGCCGGCATGGTTCAAAGCCTCGAACGCCATGCCCGCCGTCATTGCGCCGTCACCGATGACCGCGACCACTCGCCGCTCTTCACCGAGCTGGGCGGCCGCGACGGCCATTCCGAGCGCAGCGCTTATCGAAGTGCTGGAATGACCGACGCCGAAGGTGTCGTACTCGCTCTCAGCGCGAGCTGGGAAAAGGCGCCAGGCCGCCGCTCTGCTTGATGGTGTGCAACTGCTCGCGGCGACCGGTGAGAACCTTGTGGGGATAGGCCTGGTGCCCCACGTCCCACACGATCCGGTCGTGCGGTGTATCGAAGACATAATGCAGGGCCACCGTCAGCTCGACCGTGCCCAGCCCGGCGGCGAAATGCCCGCCCCGCGTACTCACACTCTGGATGAGAAACTCGCGCAACTCCTTTGTCAGCGCAGGAAGTTTCTTCGCGGAAAGCTTGCGCAGGTCTGACGGAGACCCAATGGCCTCGAGCAGCGGGTAGTCGGGAGACGGCATGCGCCAAGTGTAGCGTGCCAAATCCGGTGACAGGCACCGGATTCAGTTCGAGCGGCTGACGATGTAGTCGGCCAGCTCGGCCAAGGCCCCACCACGGGACCCGAGCGGGGCGAGCGCGGCAATCGCGCTGTCGCGCAGCTCGAGCGCCCGTTTTCGGGCCGCGTCGAGGCCTGCTGCGCTGGGGTAGGTGGGCTTGCTGCGCGCGGCATCTGCGCCCGTCGACTTTCCCAGGAGTTCGGGGATCACCCTCGACATCGAGAATGTCGTCCTGGATCTGGAAGGCCAGGCCGATATCGGCGCCGTAGCGCTTGAGCGCCTGAAACTCCGCGCCGTTGCCGAAACCGGCGGCGGTGGCGCCGATGAGCACGCTGCCCTCGATCAGTGCGCCGGTCTTGCGCCGGTGCATGTCTTCGACGGCTTCCGGGGTGAGCACACTTCCCACCGACGCGAGGTCTATGGCTTGCCCGCCGGCCATGCCGCCCGTGCCCGCCGCCGCCGCGAGTATTCGCAGCATCGACAATTGCGCCGCCGCCAGCAGATCGCGCTGTTCGAGTGCAATCACACCGAATGCCAGCGCCTGCAGGGCATCGCCTGCGAGCATGGCCGTGCCTTCGTCGATATGCGCGATGGCAGGTGGGACGGCCACGACGCAGATCGTCATCGTCCATGGAAGGCAGGTCATCGTGGACCAGACTGTAGACATGGATCAGCTCGACAGCCGCGGCGGCGGGATCGAGACGCTCCAGCGGCGCCCCTAGAGATTCCCCGGTGACGTAAACGAGCGTGGGGCGCAGGCGTTTTCCTCCGCCGAGCGCGCTATAGCGCATCGCTTCCAGCAGCCGCCCGGTGCCGTTTTCAGTCCGTTCAGTGCTCCCGCTGCCGCCGCGCGGATTCGCCGCAAGATAGCCTGCCAGCACGCGCTCGATGCGCTCGAGGTAGCGCGCGAGCCGGTCGGACAAATCGCTCATGACTGCGCGGGATCGTCAGGCTCGTCGGAGGCGCTGAACGGCTCCACTTCGACCTGTCCGCTGCGCTTGAGGAGGATATCCACCTTCTGGCGCGCGGCCTTCAGCGAAGTCTGGCAATGCCGGGTGAGCTCGATGCCCCGCTCGAAGGTTTTCAGCGCCTCATCCAGCGGCAGCTCTCCGCCTTCCAGGCGCTGCACCAGCTTTTCGAGCTCGGCGAGCGCCTGCTCGAAGTCGGGGTCTTTGGCGTTGCGGGGCATGCGGCGGCACGTTACACAGCCCGCTCGGGCGGAGCAACGGCGGTTGACGCGCCGAGACCGCCGAGCATAGAGTTTCAGCCGCATTCACACGGGATCGTATCGAGGAGTGGGCCATGAATCTCAAGGGCAGCAAGACTGAAAAGCATCTGAAGGACGCGTTCGCGGGCGAGTCCCAGGCGAACCGCCGCTATCTTTACTTCGCGGCCAAGGCCGACGTCGAGGGCTACAACGATGTCTCGGCCGTGTTCCGTTCCACCGCCGAAGGCGAGACGGGTCATGCGCATGGTCACCTCGAATACCTCGAAACCGTGGGCGATCCGGCAACGGGCCTGCCCATCGGCGATACGCGCTCCAACCTGAAGGCGGCGATCGCGGGCGAGACGCACGAATACAGCGACATGTATCCGGGCATGGCCAAGTCGGCGCGCGAAGAAGGCTTCGCCGAGATCGCCGACTGGTTCGAGACCCTCGCCAAGGCCGAGCGCTCGCACGCCAACCGGTTTCAAAAGGCCCTAGACACGCTGTGAGCTCCGTGCCGTCGGAGGGTAGCCTCGCAGCTCCTACGAGGCATCCTCTGGCATGGCGCGAAGCGTCGTTCTACGACGAGGCGGCGCTCACGAAGGAGCTCGAGCGCGTATTCGACATCTGCCACGGCTGCAGGCGTTGCTTCAGCCTGTGCAACGCCTTCCCGACGCTGTTCGACGCAGTGGATGTCATCCCCTACGGGGGAAGTGGACGGCGTCGACCACAAGGTCTTCTGGAAAGTCGTGGACCACTGCTACCTGTGCGACATGTGCTTCATGACGAAGTGCCCGTACGTTCCGCCTCATCCATGGAACGTCGACTTCCCGCACCTGATGCTGCGGGCGAAAGCGGTGCGCGCCAGGAAAGAAGGAATCTCACTGCGCAATCGCGTGCTCGCCGCGACCGATGCCGTCGGCAATTTTGCCGGGATTCCCATCGTCGTCGACGTGGTCAACGCCGCGAATCGCTCTACGGCCGGCCGCGCGCTTCTTGAGAGGACCCTCGGCGTGCATCGCGAGGCTCCGGTACCGCAGTATCACGCGCGCACCGCGCGCAAGCGCCTCGCCGGGAGAGGCGCGCCGCAAGGCGCCTCCGTCGCAACTGAGCAGACGCGCGGGAAGGTGGCGCTCTTCCTGACGTGCTATGGGAATCGCAACGAGCCCGATCTCGACGAAGACCTGGTTGCCGTGTTCGAGCACAACGGCATCGAGGTCAAGCTCGTCGAGCAGGAACGCTGCTGCGGCATGCCGCGGCTCGAGCTCGGTGATCTCGAGGGCGTCGCGAAGCTCAAGGAGCACAACATCCCCCAGTTGCAGCGTGAGATCGAGGCCGGCTACGACGTCGTCGCGCCCATCCCATCGTGCGTTCTGATGTTCAAGCAGGAGCTGCCGCTCATGTTCGCCGGCGATGCGAGCGTGCAGGCCGTGCGGGCGCGCATCTTCGATCCTTTCGAATACCTCATGCTCCGCCACAAGGCCGGCCTGCTGAACACGAGCTTCAAGACTGAGCTCGGCAAGGTGAGTTACCACGTGCCCTGCCACCTTCGCGTGCAGAACATCGGCTTCAAGACCCGCGATGTGCTCAAGCTCATCCCCGGCACCACCGTGGATGTCATCGAGCGCTGCTCGGGACACAACGGCACTTACGCGGTGAAGAAGGAATTCCACGCGGCTTCGATGAAGATCGGCCGGCCGGTCATGCAGCGCGTGGAAAGCGCCCAGCCGGACCATTATTCGAGCGACTGCCCGATGGCGGGCCATCAGATCGAGAGCGGCATGAAGGACGCGCGCCCGCCCGAGCATCCGATGAAGCTGCTCCGCACCGCGTACGGAATCTGAACGATGGAGAAGCTGGCCGCTGCGGACCTCATGCCCCTGGAGCAGTACGCGCGCGAGCGCACGCAGTTCCGCGAGCGTGTCATTATCCACAAGCGCAATCGCCAGGTGGCTGTCGGCCCCAACTGCATGTGGCTGTTCGAAGATCGTCTCACCGTGCAATACCAGGTGCAGGAGATGCTCCGCGCCGAGCGCATCTTCGAGCCGGACGGAATCGAGGAGGAGCTGGCCGCCTACAACCCGCTCATCCCGGACGGCCGCAACTGGAAAGTCACGCTGCTCATCGAGTTTCCCGATCCTGACGAGCGGCAACGCGAGCTCACCAGGCTCAAGGGCGTCGAGGATCGCTGCTGGGTGCAGTTGCAGGGGCACGCCAAGGTATTCGCCATCGCCGATGAGGACCTCGATCGCGAGAACGAGGACAAGACCTCGGCCGTGCACTTTCTGCGCTTCGAGCTCGATCCGGCCATGATCGCGGGCGCGCGCGCCGGCGCGGCGCTCGCAATGGGTGTGGATCACGAGCGATACCGGCACACGATCGATCCCGCGCCGGCGCGAGTGCGCGACGCGCTCTGCGCGGACCTGGCCTGAGAGGTTTCGCATGCGACGAGTCTCATGCCTCGTTGCGCTGCTTGGCGCATTCGCAGCCACAGCGCAAGCCGCAACTGCGACGGTGTCCCCTGACGAAGTGACGACGGTGTTCAGGGATTTCGCCGAGGCGGCGGTGCCCGGATGCGCCATCGGCATCTTCGAACACGGCCAGACTCGCTTGATGCGCGGCTACGGCGTCGCCGATGTCGAAACGAAACGACCTCTCGATGAGACCACGGTCTTCTACGCGGCGTCGACTTCCAAGCAGTTCACCGCGCTGTCAATCGCCATACTCGCCCACGAGCGCAAGCTTGCGCTGAACGACGACGTGCGGCGCTGGATCCCCGAGCTCCCGGATTACGGCACGCCGATCACCGTATCGATGCTGATACATCACACCAGCGGGCTGGCGGACTATCTCAGCCTCTTCGAGCTCGGCGGGCTCGACCGCTTCGATGCGCTCGATCCGCGCGAGGCTTTCGCGATGATAGCGCGGCAGCAGGGAGTTTCTTTCACACCCGGAACGTCCTACCGGTATTCCAACAGCGGCTACTTCCTGCTCGCGCAGATCGTCGCGCGCGCATCGGGCATCGCCTTTCCCGAATTCGTGCGCAGCCGCATCCTCGAGCCGCTCGGCATGCGGGACAGCTTCGTGCGAAACGGCGCGAACCCGCCTTCTGCCAATGCCGCGCACGGATATGTGCTGGAGGAGGGTCGCTATGTCGAGAAGGACACCTATCCGGCGTTCGGCGGATCGGGCGGTCTCATGACCTCGGTGCGCGATCTGCAGAAGTTCGACCACGACTTTCACATCGGCCATCGCATCTGGAGCGACCCGATCAGCCGGATGATGCTGAATCCCGGAACGTTCACTGACGGCACCGCGGTCGCACGCGGCGATGCCGGGCTGAACTACGCTGCCGGCTTGCAGGTCGGCACGCGGCGCGGGCTCCGCTGGGTCTCCCACGGCGGGGCGGCGACCGCGTTCAAGAGCGAATACGTGCGATTGCCCGATCATGAGCTAGGCATAGCGGTGCTGTGCAATCGCGGCGATGCCAACCCCGGCGCCTACGCGGAACGGATCATCGAGACGCTGGGGCTTGGGCCGTTGCCCGGCTCCTGGGATTCGTCCGACGATGCAAACACGCAGGCCGCGAAGGCGCCGGACCACCCCATGAGCGCGGAGCTCGTCAATGCGCTCCTGGGCCGGTATCGCTCTCAAGAGCTGGAAGCTACTTACGTTTTCTCGACAGACGCCGATGGCCGGTTGCGGGCGTTGGTCGAATCCTCGTACGCCATCCCAGGACTGCCCTTTCCGCTCGGCGAGCTGCACGCCGGCCCGGGCGATACGTTGAACGGCAACGGCTACGTGCTTCGCGTGGTGCGAACGCGGGCAGGACCGGTTGCAGAATTCTCGGTCGGCGGGGAGGACTCTCGCGCGATCCGCTTCGTTCGCGAAGCAACTGCGGCTGAGGCCCCCGGCCGCTGACTTCCACCGAGAGCGTGGCACGCGGCTTGCGTGCCCATGCCCATCACTCGAAGGAGCTCGATCATGTTGCGCGATGCAAACGCTACCGCGAACCTCGCGGTAAGGAATCTGGGAAACGCCCGCAGGTTCTACGAGGGCACGCTGGGGCTGAAGCAGGTGGATGCCGAAGGCGACGAGCTCGTGGTCTACCGCAGCGGCAACACCGTAATCAACGTGTATCGCTCGGATTACGCGGGCACCAACCAGGCGACCGCCGTGACGTGGACGGTGGGTCAAGAAGTCGACCAGGTGGTGCGGAACCTCAAGGCCAAAGGTGTCGCCTTCGAGCGCTACGACATGCCGGGCATGAAGCACGAGGGCGATCTGCACGTCGCGGGTGACATGAAAGTCGCCTGGTTCAAGGATCCGGACGGCAATATCCTGAATATCGTCAACCGATAGTCGCTCCGCCGCCTCCGGGGGGCCGGTATGCGCGTATCCTCGCTGCGAATCCAGAATCGCAGGAGATCTATCGAGTTGAAGTCGCTCGTTCGTCGTGCATTGGGACTAGCGCCCGCCGCCTCGCCTTGGGCCAACGACGAGCTCCTGCGCGAGGAACTGTTCAGCATCGAGCGGCTCGAGCAGCACGCGGCGACCCTTGCCGCCGCGCAGACGGTCAGGAAGAAGCCGGTCGCCCGCCGGCCGCTCGGCGTTCGGCTGAGAGACAACGAACGGACGCTGCTCGCGGCGTATCGCTCGATCGCGACCGCCGTCGGCAATGGCCGCGCCATCACGCCGGCGGCCGAATGGCTGCTCGACAACTATCACGTCATCGATGAGCAGATCCGCGAGATCCGCGAGGATCTTCCGCCGGGGTACTACCGCCAGCTGCCCGAGCTGGCCGCCGGCCCGTTCGCCGGCTACCCGCGGGTGTTCGGCCTGGCGTGGGCATTCGTCGCGCACAATGACAGCCGCTTCGAGCCGGAGGCCCTTCGCCGCTTCGTGCGCGCGTATCAGCAGGTGCAGCCGCTGACGATCGGCGAGTTGTGGGCAGTCGCCATCACGCTGCGCATCGTACTCGTTGAAAACCTGCGACGCGCGGCCCAGCGCATCGTCAGCAGCCGCGCCGCGCGCGAGGAAGCCGACACGGTGGCGGATCGCCTGCTTGGCCTCAATGGACAGACCGCAGAGCCCAATGCGCTGTTCGAAAGTCGCGCCGCCCAGGTGCCGCTGTCCTCGGCATTCGCGGTGCAGCTCGTACAAAGGCTGCGGGATCAGGATCCGCGCGTCACGCCGGCACTTCGATGGCTGGAGGACCGCCTCACTGCACAGGGCACCACTGCCGATGAAATCGTGCGTGATGAGCATCAGCGACAGGGCGCATCGAACGTCACGGTGCGCAACATCATC
The DNA here is from genome assembly GCA_963759725.1 of uncultured Gammaproteobacteria bacterium. Classification (GTDB taxonomy): domain Bacteria; phylum Pseudomonadota; class Gammaproteobacteria; order Steroidobacterales; family Steroidobacteraceae; genus CAVXAE01. The sequence goes on from CAVXAE010000001.1 coordinate 1,888,242, forward strand.
ACCAGCATGCGCCTCATGTCCGATGTCGACTGGGCGGAGCTGTTCGAGAGCGTCAGTCTCGCGGACGATCTGCTGCGCGAGGGGAGCGATTTCGTGCAGATGGACTTCGCCACGCGCAATCTCTATCGAAGCGCCATCGAGGAGCTTGCCCGCAACTCGAAGATGACCGAGCTCGAGATCGTGCAGCTGGCGCTGAGCGTCGCGGCAGGCGCTCAGTCCGAGCGCGAGCGCGATCCGGGGTATCACCTGATCGCGGCCGGCCGCCGAGCGTTCGAGGCGAAGGTGGGCTTCCGGCCGTCGATCTGGAGCTGGCCGAGCCGCATCCGCATGACCGTCGGCGCCGCGGACTACATCGCGGCAATCGGCTTCGCCGCCGCGGCGGTGCTGCTGATTCCGATGGTGGCGTTGCACGCGCACGGCATTCGCAATCCGTATCTGCTCGGGCTCGCACTGCTGGGCGTGATTCCGGCAATCGATGCCGCCGTGGCGCTGGTCAATCGCGCGGTTACGCGCGGAGTGGGGGCGACGATCCTGCCGGGCCTCGCGCTGCGCGGAGGCGTCCCCGCGCAGCTGCGGACAATCGTCGCCGTGCCGGTGCTACTGACGACGCGGGAAGCCATTGCGGAGCACATCGAGCGCCTGGAGATTCATTTCCTCGCCTCCCCGGAAGGCGAAGTGCATTTTGCCTTGCTGTCGGACTGGACGGACGCCGCGAGCGAACACGTGCCAGGGGATGAATCTCTGCTGGATGCGGCGCGCGACGGGATCGCAAGGCTCAACGATCAACACGGCGCGGCGCCCGGCGGGCCGCGATTCCTGCTGTTGCACCGCCGGCGGGTGTGGAGCGAGGTGCAGCACTGCTGGATGGGATGGGAGCGCAAGCGCGGCAAGCTTCACGAGCTCAACCAGCTGCTGCGCGGTTCGGCGACGACGACCTTTCTGCCCCCGTACGGGGTAATTCCGCCCGACATCCGCTATGTGGTCACGCTGGATGCGGACACGAGACTGCCCCGCGACACGGTGCGGCGCCTCGTGGGAAAGATCGCGCATCCGTTGAATCGCCCGCTGTTCGACATCGATCGTGGCCGGGTCATCGAAGGGTACGCCGTGCTGCAGCCACGGGTGACTCCATCACTGCCGATAGGCCGTGAGGGGTCATTCTTCCAACGCACGTTTTCGAGCTTGGCGGGCATCGATCCTTACGCAGCCGCCGTTTCCGACGTTTACCAGGATCTGCTCGGTGAAGGCTCCTACGCCGGAAAGGGGATCTACGAGATCGACGCGTTCGAGGCGGCGCTCGCCGATCGGGTGCCCGAGGGCACGCTGCTCAGCCATGATCTTTTCGAGGGAATATTCGCACGCGCGGGCCTCGCCTCCGATGTCGAAGTCGTGGAGGAATTCCCGTCGCGCTACGACGTCGCCTCGGTGCGTCAGCATCGCTGGGCGCGCGGCGACTGGCAGCTGCTGCCGTGGATCCTCGGAAGGCGGGACGCCGCGGCTGACGGGCGAGGGAAGGGCGCGATTCCGCTGATCGGCGTGTGGAAAATGCTGGACAACCTGCGGCGCAGCCTCTCTGCACCCGCAAGTGTCGCCGCCCTCGCGTACGGCTGGACCCTGCCGATGAATGCCGCGCTCATCTGGACCGCATTCATCATGGTGGCGCTGGCGCTGCCTACCGTGCTTCCGGTATTTGCCGCTCTCCTGCCGCGACGAGCCGGCGTGACGGCGGTCAGCCATCTCCGCGCCTTGCGTGCGGACATTGCCCTCGCAATTTCGCAGACCGCACTGCTCACTGCATTTCTAGCGCACCAGGCATGGCTGATGCTGGATGCGATTGGCCGAACGTTGTTCCGCCTGGTCGTGAGCCACCGCCAGTTGCTGGAGTGGACCACGGCGGAGCAGGCTCAATCCGCCGCTCGCTCCGATCTCCGCAGCCTGTATGGCCGGATGACTGGGCGGACGTCTTCGTTGCGGTGGTCGTTGCGGCCGCGGTGTTCCTTTCCGGCACGCAGGACGGCTGGGTCGCCGCGCCATTCCTGCTGACATGGCTCGCGGCGCCGCTCATCGCCTGGCAGGCGAGCCGCTCGCCGCTGGTCGCGGGCCGTTTGTCGATGTCTCTCGCGGATGCACGCAGCCTGAGGCTGGTTGCGCGACGCACATGGCGCTTTTTCGAGAGATTCGTGACGGCCGAAGATCACATGCTGCCGCCCGACAACTTCCAGGAGGATCCGCGGCCGGTCGTGGCGCATCGCACTTCGCCGACGAACATGGGCCTCTATCTGCTCTCCGTCGTGGCGGCGCGCGACTTCGGCTGGATAGGAACGATCGACGCCGTTGAACGCCTCGAGGCAACGCTCGACACGATGGGCCGGCTGCAAGGCTACCGTGGCCATCTCTTCAACTGGTACGACACGAGGGACCTGCGTCCGCTCGAGCCGCGCTACGTCTCGTCGGTAGACAGTGGCAACCTCGCTGCGCATCTGATTGCCCTCTCCAGCGCGTGCGATGAATGGCAGCGCTCGCCCGTTCTGGCGCAGAAGGCCGTGTCCGGTCTGGGCGACGCTCTCGACCTCGCGCGAGAGGCTCTTCAGGTGCTTCCAGACGACGTGCGCACGCAAGCCATCACCCGCCATCAGCTCGAAGACGCGCTGGACGATCTCGATGCCGCGCTGTGGGCTCGCGGCATGGCGCCTGAGGAGGTGAGCGAGGCGCTCGAGGAAGCGGTTCCATTCGCCGTCACATTGGCGGACGTCGCGCAGGCGATGACCACCGATCTCGGCGCGGATGACGATACCGAGCTGCTGTATTGGTCCAACGCGACGCGGCACTCCATAGAGAGCTGGCGTCGTGACCTGCTGCTGGAGCCCGGCGCCGTGGTCGCGCTGCAGGGCCGCATCCGCAAGCTCGCGGAGATCGCTCTGGAGATGGCCGCCGCCATGGATTTCGCGTTTCTGCTGGACGAGCAGCGCAGGCTCCTGTCGATCGGTTACCGCGCGACCGACGGTACGCTCGATCCAAGTTGCTATGACCTGCTCGCATCCGAGGCGCGACTCGCGAGCTTCGTGGCCATCGCCAAGGGCGACGTGCCGGCGCGGCACTGGTTCCGCCTCGGGCGCGCCGTCACCCCGATCGGGCATGGCGCCGCGCTCATTTCATGGTCCGGCTCGATGTTCGAATACCTGATGCCGTCGCTGGTCATGCGCGCCCCCACCGGGAGCCTGCTCGAGCAGACGAATCGTCTCATCGTGCGGCGTCAGATCCGCTACGGCGAATCGCTCGGGCTGCCCTGGGGCGTTTCGGAATCCGCGTACAACGCGCGCGATCTCGAGTTCACCTATCAATATTCCAACTTCGGCGTGCCGGGCCTCGGGCTCAAGCGCGGATTGAGCGAGAACGCGGTCATCGCGCCCTACGCGACCGCGCTTGCCGCCATGGTCGATCCGGAAGCGGCGGTCCGGAATTACGAACGGCTCGCCTCGATGGGCGTGCGCGGCCGCTACGGCTTCTACGAAGCGATCGACTTCACGGCCAGCCGCGTGCCGGAGGGAACGCGCGGCGCGATCGTGCAGGCGTACATGGCTCATCACCAGGGAATGACCATCGTTTCGATCGCGAACGCGCTGCTCGATGCGCAGATGCGGGAGCGCTTTCATGCGGAGCCCAGCGTGCAGGCGACGGAGCTGCTGTTGCAGGAGCGCACGCCGCGAGATGTGTCGGTGGCACACCCAAGAGCGGAGGAGGTGGCAACTGCCGCGCGCTTCCTCGAAACGGCGCTGCCCGATGTGCGGCAGATTCACACGCCGCACGATGTCACGCCGCAGGTCCACCTTCTCTCGAATGGGCAATACGCGGTGATGGTGACTGCCGCCGGCTCCGGCTATAGCCACTGGAACGACATCGCGGTGACCCGCTGGCGTGAAGACACCACTCGAGACGACTCCGGCAGCTACATTTTCCTGCGGGACGTCGAAAGCGGGGATGTCTGGTCCGCCGGCTACCAGCCCTGCGCGGTGGCGCCCGACAGCTATGAGGTCGCCTTCAGCGAAGACCGCGCGGAATTCATCCGCAATGACGCGCAGATCACCACGATGCTGGAGGTCATAGTCTCGCCGGAGTACGACGCCGAAGTGCGCCGGGTGTCGCTGACCAATACCGGGGCCCGCGTCAGGGACATCGAGGTGACTTCATACTGCGAGCTTGCGCTCGCACCGCAGGCCGCCGACGTGGCACACCCCGCATTCTCGAAGCTCTTCGTGCAGACGGAATGCGTCACGCGCCTCGGAGCGGTGCTCGCGACTCGCCGCAAGCGCTCGCCTGGAGAGCCGGAAATCTGGGTCGCGCAGCATGCCGTGGTCGAAGGTGAAGCGCTCGGCACGCTCGAGATCGAAACCGACCGGGCGAAGTTCCTCGGGCGAGGCCACGAAGTGCGCGCGCCGATCGCGGTGACGGACGGTCGGCGGCTTTCGAATACCGTCGGGCCGGTGCTGGATCCCGCTTTCGCGCTGCGCCATCGCGTGCGCGTGCCCGCCGGAGCCACCGTGCGCATCGCGTTCTGGACCACGATTGCATCCTCGCGCGGCGGCGTGCTCGACCTGATCGACAAGCACTTCGACGCCAATGCATTCGTGCGAGCGAGCACGTTCGCATGGACTCAGGCGCAGGTGCAGCTGCGTTACCTGGGCATCTCGGCCGCGGACGCCAACCTCTTCCAACGGCTCGCGGGTTACGCATTGTTCGCCGACGCTTCGCTGCGGCCTTCATCCGATGCCATACGCAGGGGTGGAGGCGGCCCGCCCGGTTTGTGGAGCGTTGGGATCTCCGGCGATCTGCCGATAGTGATGCTGCGCATCGATGCGGTCGAGGACATCGCCATCGCGCGGCAGCTGCTGCAAGCCCACGAGTACTGGCGCATGAAGCGGCTCAACGTGGACCTGGTCATCCTCAACGAGCGCGCGGCATCCTACGTGCAAGACCTTCAGATCGCGCTCGAAACGTTGCAGCGCATGAGTCAGGCGCGGTTGCAGGTCGCAACGGACGGTGTGCGCGGCAATGCGTACATCCTGCGCTCGGATATCATCTCCGCTGCGACACGTGACCTCCTGTTGTCGGTTTCACGCGTGGTGCTGGTGGGGCAGCGCGGTAGCCTTTCTGATCAGCTCGATCGCCCGCGCAAGCGGGCTGCGCCCCCGGTGCGTGAATCCACCCGCACGGCGCCTATTGTCGAGAGCCCTGCGCTCGGGCCGGTGCCGAAGGCGCTGGAGTTCTTCAATGGCCTGGGTGGCTTCGCCGAAAATGGCCGCGAATACGTCATAGCGCTCGGGCCCGGCCATGTGACCCCGGCGCCGTGGATCAACGTGATCGCCAACCCGTCCTTCGGATTCCACGTCGCGGCCGAAGGCAGCGGATTCACCTGGGCCATGAACAGCCGCGAGAATCAGCTCACGCCCTGGTCCAATGATCCGGTTGCCGACCGGCCGGGCGAGGCGCTTTATCTCAAGGACGAAGAGACCGGCGAAATATGGGGCCCGACCGTTGCCCCAACGCGGGATACGCGTGCCGCGCACAGCGCCCGGCATGGCCAGGGATACAGTCGCTTCGAGCACGACTCGCGCGGCATTGCCCTCGATCTGCTGATGTACGTGCCGCTGGAGGATCCCATCAAGATCGCGCGGCTCAAGGTCCGCAACACTTCCGCAAGGACTCGCCGCATTTCGGTGACCGCTTACGTGGAATGGGTGCTCGGCACGTCCCGGGCGGCATGCGCTCCATTCATCGTAACGGAGCTCGATTCGGCGACGAGCGCTCTATTCGCACGAAATCCGTGGCATACCACGTTCGGCTCCCGTATCGCCTTCATGGACCTCGGCGGACGCCAGTCGGACTGGACGGCCGACCGGCGCGAGTTTCTGGGCCGGCATGGCACGCTCGCGCAGCCTGCCGGCCTTCTCGGCGACGCTCCGCTTTCGAAACGCGTCGGCGCCGGGCTCGACCCCTGCGGAGCCCTGCAGCGGTCTCTGGAAATTGCGCCAGGCGAAATGCAGGAAGTGGTTTTTTTCCTGGGCCAGGCCGCCGACGTAGCCGCAGCGCGCGTGCTGATCGAGCGCTATCGCGCGGCGAACCTCGATTCCGTTTTCGATGCCGTCGTCGCGCACTGGGATGAAGTCCTGGGCGCAGTGCAGGTGAAGACGCCGGATCGCTCCATGGATATCCTGCTCAATCGCTGGGCGCTCTATCAAACGCTCGTGTGCCGCATGTGGGCGCGCTCCGCCTTCTACCAGGCGAGCGGCGCCTACGGCTTCCGCGATCAGCTGCAGGATTCGATGGCGCTCGTCGTTGCGAGGCCGCAAATCATGCGGGAGCACCTGCTGAGGGCCGCGGGCCGGCAGTTCAAGGAAGGCGACGTCCAGCACTGGTGGTTGCCGCCTACGGGGCAGGGCGTGCGCACGCACATCTCCGACGATCGGGTCTGGCTGGCCTACTCAGCGGCGTACTACCTCGAATGCCACCGGAGACACCGCAGTGCTCGATGAAAGCGTGCCTTTCATCGAGGGCCAGATGCTTCGGCCGGAAGATCACGACGCATATTTTCTGCCGTCGATCTCGGATGTCTCCGCGCCGTTGTATGAGCACGTCGCGTTGGCGCTGGATCAGAGCCTTGCCGTCGGCAAGCACGGTCTGCCTCTTATCGGCACAGGCGACTGGAACGACGGAATGAACCGCGTCGGTGAAGCAGGGCGTGGCGAGAGCGTGTGGCTGGGCTGGTTCTTGTATGCCACGCTCATTGCCTTCGCGCCGGTCGCGCAGGCGCGCGGCGACAAGGCTCGCAAGACCAAGTGGCTTGCGCACGCCTCGACTCTAAAGGAATCCCTGGAGCGGGAGGCGTGGGACGGTGCATGGTACCGGCGTGGCTACTACGACGATGGCACGCCACTTGGCTCCAATGGGAGCGACGAATGCCGCATCGATTCGATTGCGCAATCCTGGAGCGTGATTTCCGGAGCGGCACGCAAGGAGCGCGCGACGCAGGCGATGGCGGAAGTCGACGCACAGCTCATAGACCGTGAAAGCGCGCTGGCCCTGCTGTTCAAGCCGCCATTCGACCGCACGACGCTCGAACCTGGTTACATCAAGGGCTACCCGCCGGGTATTCGTGAGAATGGCGGCCAGTACACGCATGCCGCCACCTGGTCGGTGTTTGCCTTCGCGCAGCTTGGGCAGGCCGAGAAGGCCTCTGAATTGTTCTCCCTGCTCAATCCCATCAATCATGCGACGACGCGGGTGAGCGTGCATCGCTACAAGGTCGAGCCCTATGTGATCGCGGCAGACATCTACTCGGTCTCGCCGCACGTGGGACGCGGCGGCTGGACCTGGTACACCGGTTCGGCCGGCTGGATGTACCGAGCCGGCCTCGAATCCATCCTGGGCTTTCAGTTACAGGGCAACCGCTTGAGGATTGCACCTTGCGTCCCAGCGAGCTGGCCGGGGTTCGAGATCGTTTTCAAATATCGCTCATCGACCTATGAGATCGCAGTCGAGAACCAGGGTCGTGCACGGGGAGAGTCGTCGATCATCGAGCTCGTCGATGACGGCCAAGTCCATCAGGTGCGCCTGACCTGTTAACATACTCCCGCGTCTGACAGCGCAGGGAACCCGATGAGTCAGTCCTACACCGCCTCCGATATTGAAGTCCTGAGCGGGCTCGAGCCCGTGCGGCGCCGTCCGGGCATGTACACGCACACCACGCGGCCCAACCACCTGGCGCACGAGGTCATCGACAACAGCGTCGATGAGGCCATTGCCGGACACTGCAAGGAAATTGCCGTCACCTTATATAAGGACGGCTCGCTCGAGGTGAAAGACGACGGCCGCGGCATGCCGGTGGACATCCATCCGAAGGAGAAGGTCAGCGGCGTGGAGCTGATCCTCACGCGCCTGCACGCGGGCGGCAAATTCTCGGACAAGACGTACAAATTCTCCGGCGGCCTGCATGGCGTGGGCGTGTCGGTGGTGAATGCGCTCTCCAGGCACCTGGAGTGCTGGATCAAGCGCAACGGCAAGCAGTACAACATCAGCTTCAAGGACGGCAAGCTGGCCTCGAAACTGGAAGTCATCGACAGCGTCGGCCAGCGCAACACGGGTACCACCATCCGCTTCTGGCCGGATCCGAAATTCTTCGACTCGGACAAGTTCTCGGTGCCGCAGCTCAAGCACACCCTGAAGGCGAAGGCCGTGCTCTCACCGGGGTTGCGCGTCAAGTTCACGAACGAGGCCACGGGTGAGAAGGACGAATGGTTCTTCTCCGGCGACCTCGGCGAATACCTGCTCGAGGAGTTGGGCAAGGTCGAGCGCGTGCCGCCGGAGGCCATCACCGGCAAGCGCGAAGGCGACAGTGACGCGGTGGATTACGCGTTGGCGTGGGCGCCGGATATCGATGCCGTCATCGGCGAAAGCTACGTCAACCTGATTCCGACCATCGAAGGCGGCACGCACGTCAATGGACTGCGCGCCGGCGTCGCTGCAGCTGTGCGCGAGTTCTGCGAGAACCGTAACCTCGTGCCGCGCGGCATCAAGCTCGCGCCCGAGGATATCTGGGACAAGGCGTGTTACGTGCTCTCGATCAAGATGCACGAGCCGCAGTTCGCGGGTCAGATGAAGGAGCGCCTCGGCTCGCGCGATGCCGCGCCGCTGGTGGAAAGCTTCTCGCGAGATTCGCTGTCGCTGTGGCTGCACCGGCACCCGGATGCGGGTGAGCGCATCGCGCAGATGGCGATCACGAATGCGCAGGAGCGCTTGAAGGCCGCGCAGAAGGTGATTCGCAAGCGTTCTTCTTCCGGCCCCGCGCTGCCCGGAAAGCTTTCCGATTGCACCTGCCAGGAGCCCGAGCGTTCGGAGCTGTTCCTTGTCGAGGGCGACTCGGCCGGCGGCTCCGCCAAGCAGGCGCGGGATAAAGACTTCCAGGCCATCATGCCGCTGCGCGGCAAGATCCTGAACACGTGGGAGCTGGACGCCGGTGAAATTGCAGGGTCGCAGGAAGTGCACGACATCAGCGTGGCGCTCGGGGTGGAGCCGGGCTCACCGGATCTATCCAAGCTGCGGTATCACAAGGTCTGCATCCTCGCGGATGCGGACTCGGACGGCCTGCACATCGCAACTTTGCTGTGCGCGCTCTTTTTGAGACACTTCCGCCCGCTGGTGACCCATGGACACGTGTACGTGGCGATGCCGCCGCTCTATCGCATCGACGCCGGCAAGCAGGTGCACTACGCGCTCGACGACGAAGAGCGCGACACAACGATCAAGCGCATCGAGAAAGAGAATTCGCGGGTCAAGGTGATGGTGACGCGGTTCAAGGGCCTCGGCGAGATGAATCCAAGCCAGCTGCGCGTCACGACGATCGATCCGCAAACCCGCCGGCTGGTGCAGCTCACCATCGACGGCAAGGACAACACCGATCAGCTCATGGACATGCTGCTCGCCAAGAAGCGCGCCTCCGACCGCCGCGAGTGGCTCGAAACCAAGGGCAACATGGCCGAAGTGCAGGTGTAGGTGGGCTGAGTCCGCGAAGCCCGACACAGCATTACCATGAAAACCGGAGAGCTCAACTTCGAAGGCGTAGAGAAGCAGCCGCTCAAAGCCTTCACGGAAAAAGCGTACCTCGACTACTCGATGTACGTGATCCTCGACCGCGCCCTGCCGGCATTGGGCGATGGACTGAAGCCGGTGCAGCGTCGCATCACCTATGCGATGAGCGAGCTCGGCCTTTCGGCCGTCATCCAAGCACAAGAAGTCCGCGCGCACCGTCGGCGACGTCATCGGCAAATTCCATCCGCATGGCGACAGCGCCTGCTACGAAGCCATGGTGCTGATGGCGCAGCCGTTCGCGTACCGCTACCCGATCGTGGACGGGCAGGGCAACTGGGGCTCACAGGACGATCCGAAATCCTTCGCCGCCATGCGTTACACCGAAGCGAAGCTCACGAAGTATGCCGACGTGCTGCTCGGCGAGCTGGCGCACGGCACCGTCGACTGGGTTCCCAATTTCGACGGCACGCTGGATGAGCCGGCGATCATGCCGGCGCGGCTTCCCAATCTCTTGCTCAACGGCACGCAAGGCATCGCGGTCGGCATGGCGACGGACATTCCTCCGCACAACCTGCGCGAGGTCGCCGCGGCGTGTATTCACCTCATCGAAGATCCGGAAGCGACGACTGCCGCCCTGATGAAGTTCGTCAAGGGGCCGGACCTGCCCACCGGCGGCGAGATCATCTCGCCGCGCGCCGACCTGAAAGAGTTCTACGAGAAAGGCGTGGGCAGCTTCAAGGCCCGCGCCACCTATGAGATCGAAGACGGCAACATCGTCGTAACGACCCTGCCGCACCAGGTCTCGGGCAGCCGCGTCCTGCAGCAGATCGACGAGCAGTGGCGCGCGAAGAAGCTGCCCATGATCGAGGGCTACAACGACGAATCCGATCACGAGAATGCGACGCGAATCGTGATCGAGCCGCGCTCCAACCGGGTGGATCTCGTGGAGTTGATGCACCACCTGTTCGCGACCACCGATCTCGAGCGCAACTACCGCGTCAATCTGAACATCATCGGGCTCGACGGACGCCCGCGGGTGATGGGGTTGCGGGACATTCTGACGGGCTGGCTGGAATTCCGCTTCGCAACCGTCACGCGCCGCCTGCAGCACCGCCTCGAGAAGGTCGAGCGGCGCCTGCACATTCTCGCGGGCCTGCTGGTCGTGTTCCTCAATCTCGACGAGGTGATCAAGATCATCCGCCGCGAGGATGAGCCGAAGCCGGTGTTGATGAAGCGCTTCAATCTTTCCGAGGAGCAGGTCGAAGCCATCCTCGAGACGAAGCTGCGCCACCTCGCCAAGCTCGAGGAAATGAAGATCCGGGAGGAGCAGAAGGAGCTGTCCGAAGAGCAGGCGCAGCTCGAGGCGCTGCTGAAGAGCAAGGCGAAGCTGCGCAAGCTGGTCGCCGGGGAGATCGAAGCCGACGCCGCCAAAGTTCGGCGACGACCGCCGGACCAAGATCATCGAGCGCGAGGCGGCGCAGGCGATCGATGCCGACTTCGCTCATCGCCAACGAGCCCACGACGGTCGTGCTTTCGACCGGCGGCTGGGTGCGCGCCGCGAAGGGGCATGACATCGATCCGCGCACGCTTTCGTACAAGAGCGGGGGATGCGTTTCAGGCGGCAGCGCGGGGTCGTAGCCTTCAGCCTGCGGTGTTCGTCGACAGCACCGGTCGCACGTACACGCTGCCCGCGCACTCGCTGCCCTCGGCGCGCGGCAATGGCGAGCCGCTTTCCGGCCGGTTGAATCCGCCGGACGGCGCCAAGTTCGCCGGCGTGATGCTGGGCGAGCCCGAAGATCTGTGGCTGCTGGCAACTGATGCGGGCTACGGCTTCACGGTGCGCTTCAAGGAATTGATCACGGATCGCAAGGCCGGCAAGACCGTGCTGAGCGTTCCGGACAAGGCGCATCGTGCTTCCACCGGTGCTGGTCCCTTCGCCAGGATTCGCTCGTGCTCGCCGTCAGCAGTGAAGGCAAGATGCTCGCGTTCAAGGTGAGTGACCTTCCCGAGATGCCGCGCGGCAAGGGCAACAAGATCTACGACATCTCCGGCAAGAAGGCGAAGCGCGCGCACCGAGGTGCTCACCGGTATCGCGGTTGTCGAGCCGGCGGCAAGCTCGCGCTCTGGTCCGGCGAGAAGCAGAAGACGCTCGAGTTCAAGGAGCTTGCGGACTATCGCGGTCAGCGCGCACAGCGCGGTGCCGTACTGACTCGCGGCTGGCGCGGCATCGACAGGCTCGAGGGAATCCAGGCCGAGAAAGCCGACGCATGATCAAGAAATTCTCATCTGACACCACTCTCCTGATGATCGACGTGCAACGCGGCGTCGATCAGATGGACTACTGGGGCGGCCCTTCCGGCCGGCGAAACAACCCGCAGGCCGAGGAGCGGCTCGCCTCGCTGCTGGACCACTGGCGGGCGGCCGGCGGCAAGGTGATCTTCACCCGGCACGACTCGCGCGAAGCGAATTCCCCGCTCAAGGTCGGCAAGCCGGGCGGTGAATTCAAGCCGGGGCTCGAGCCCCGAGCCGGCGAGCTGGTCATCGTCAAGTCGGTGAACAGCGGTTTCATCGGGACACCGCTCGAGCTGGAATTGCGTCGGCGCGGTATCTCGCGGGTCGTGGCGGCGGGGTTCTTCACCAACATGTGCGTGAGCACTACGGTGCGGATGTCGGGAAATCTCGGCTTCGATACTTACCTGGCACGTGATGCCTGCGCGTGCAGCAACCGCATCGATCCGGACGGCGCCGACATCGATGCCGACACGATTCATCGGGTCACGATCAGCAACCTGCACGGCGAGTTCTGCACAGCGTTGGCGACGTCAGACGTCGAACGTCTGATCAAGAGCGACGTGCCGGAGCTCGACCGGCACCAGGGCAACGAGTAGCGCGATGATTGGCGCCCAGGACATGATCTCGCCCCTGCGCCGAGTGATCCTGCGCAGACCGAACGAAGCGAACAACCAGGCGGACCCTGCCGAGTGGCACTACCAGAGCGCGGTGGACGCGAAGCGCGCGGGCGAGCAGCACGATGCTTTTGCAAAGATCATTCGCGATTTCGGCGCGGAGTCCATTGCGCTCGAGGCGCCGGCAGACCCCAAGTCGTCGGATTCCATCTTCACCCATGACATCTCGCTGGTGACGCGCCAGGGTGCCATCTTATTGAGGGCGGGGAAGTTGTTGCGACGCTGCGAGTCGGCTGCGCACCAGGAGACATACGAACGGAACGGCATTCCCATCCTGGGGCAAATCGAGGCTCCCGGCACCGCCGAAGGCGGCGACTGCCTGTGGGTGGATGGGAAGACTCTGGCGGTGGGCTGCGGATTTCGCACCAACACCGACGGCATCGCACAGCTCGCTCGCATGCTCGAGCCGCTCGGCGTCGCGGTTCATGCTTTCGACATGCCCGTGTGGACCGGCGTCGACGCCTGCCTTCACCTCATGTCGCTGGTCAGCCAGCTCGATCGCGACCTGGCGGTCGTCAACCAGCCTCTTTTGCCTGTGCGCTTGTACAGATTGTTCGAGGAGCGCGGCATAAGGATGGTGCAGGCGCCCCCGGCGGAGTTCGAGCGCAGCCGCGGCATGAGTCTCAACGTACTCGCGCTCGCGCCGCGCAATTGCGTAATGGTCGCGGGCTATCCCGAAACCGAGCGCCTGCTGCGCGAGGCCGGCTGCCAGATCAAGGCGTTCGACGGCGACGAGCTGTGCGTGAAGATGGAGGGTGGCCCCACCTGCCTCACGCGTCCAGTCCTGCGCGGCGGTTGAGTCGATGAGCTTTGCTTTCCCCGAGCCCCAACGACCTTCGGTGCCGATCGGCGGCGCCGCGGAACGGTTTCCGGTGCACCGCATCTATTGTGTCGGCCGCAACTACGCGGAGCATGCGCGCGAGATGGGCAAGGATCCCGATCGCGAGCCGCCCTTCTTCTTCATGAAAGCGCCCGATGCGCTCGTGGCGAGCGGTTCGGCGATTCCCTATCCGCCGCGTACTGCAAACCTCCATCACGAGATCGAGCTCGTGGTCGCGATCGGCAAGGGCGGACGCTCAATTCCCGCGAGCAAGGCGCTGGACCACGTATTTGGTTACGCCGTTGGCAACGATCTCACGCGGCGCGACCTGCAATTCGAGGCCAAGAATGCGGGCCGTCCCTGGGATACGGGAAAGTCTTTCGAGAATTGCGCCGCAATCACCGCCATCATCCCCGCCAGCCAGAGAGGGCATCTCAGCGCAGGGCGCATCTGGCTCGACGTGAATGGCGAAAGCCGCCAGCGCGGGGATATTTCCCAGCTCATCTGGAGCATTCCGGAGCTCATCGCGGAGCTGTCCACTTTGTTCTCGCTCGCGCCCGGCGATCTGATCTACACCGGAACGCCGTCCGGTGTCGGGCCAGTGATGGCCGGGGATCGCATGGAAGGCGGGATCGACGGCCTGCCCACCCTGGTCAACACGATTGCGCCGAGCGAGCCCTGAATGTCCGACCTGACCGCCGATCTGTTCGACCAGCACGGCGCGGCATTGCAGGTTTGTGAATCTCCGTTGCGCAACTACGGCGGTCGACTTCGATTTCACGGCGTGATCCGTACTGTGCGTTGTCACGAAGACAACGCGTTGCTGAAGCGCGTGCTGGGTGAGCCTGGCGCCGGCAAGGTGCTCGTCGTCGACGGCGGTGGATCGGTGCATCGCGCCTTGATGGGCGACAACGTCGGCGCGATCGCGGTGAAGAGCGGATGGGCCGGCGTCGTGATCCACGGTGCGATCCGCGATAGCGTCGCCATCGGCGCGCTCGATCTTGGCGTCAAGGCGTTGGGCACGGTTCCCCGTAGCCCTGCAAAGATCGGCGCCGGCAGACAGACGTGCCCGTCGCCTTCGGGGGAGTCGTATTCAAGCCGGGGGCCACTCTGCACAGCGACGAGGACGGCCTGGTGGTGCTGTGAGCGTCAACGAGCTGCTGTTCCTGGCGGCTGCCGCCGTCTTCGCGGTAACAGGCGTGTTCGCCGCCGCGCGCCAGAACATGGACGTATTGAGTTTCGTGATCATCGGCGTGGTCACCGCGCTGGGGGGCGGCACACTGCGTGATATCACCCTCGATACCCGAGTCTTCTGGATCCAGGATCCAACTTTCCTGTACGTCGCGGCGGGCGCTGCAGTCGCGACCTTTTTCTTCGAGCAGGTTTTCAGGGCGACCTATCACGCATTCCTGTATCTCGACGCGATCGGCACGGCAGTGTTCTCGGTGATGACTGCCGAACGCACCATGGCGATGGGCTTCTCGCCGGGAGTAGCCGTCGTAATGGGGGTGATCACTGGGATCGGGGGCGGCGTCATGCGCGACCTGTTGACTAGCCAGCCGACCATCATTACGCGCCGCGAGCTTTACATGACTCCGATCCTGGTCGGCGTCGGGCTCTACGTCGTCGCTGTTCGTCTGTCCCCATGGGATCGGCAGGCGCTGACTGTAGCGGCAATGCTGCTGATCACCGCGGTCCGCGCCGGCGCCATCCGCTGGAGCTGGGCCTTCCCCGACTGGCTCACCTACAAGCCGCTCCGCGAAAAGAGCCGCTAGCGCCTGCATTTCCTCTAATTTGCGACTATACGCAATCTGCGTATGATTCGGCGATGCCGAAGAAACGCGATCTGTTGGAGGAGTTGAACGAGGGATTCGATGCCCTTGCCGATCATCGGGCGGGCAAGCGAACGCTGCGAACCCGTGCAGTAAAGGCGAAACCGGAGCCGCAGATCTCGGCTCGCCCCTGGCCAGGATCCGCAGGGACATGAATCTGTCACGCGGCCTTTTCGCCAGCTATCTGCGCACCAACGTCCGAACAATCGAGAACTGGGAGCAGGGCCGTGCGACGCCGAACGCGCAGGCCACATTGCTCATACTCCGGTGCAGCGATATCCGGACACGATGAATCGCCTCGCTGAGATCTGAGCCAGCGGCCCCAGCCAGTCGTATTTCCCGGTTGTCGGGCCCTTCGCGCACCAAGCAGGTGCGTGAGCTGCACCCGAGCGGTGCGGCGCGGAGATTCATGCCCGAACATCTTGCATGACCCGACGGAAAGCGATTAACTCGGGCCGATCTTCCTGGGGAGAATCATTGAGCGGTCTTGAGCACACAAGGCCCATGCTGCGCGCGCGCCCGGCTAAGCAGGGCCTCTACGATCCGTGGTTCGAGCACGAGGCCTGCGGCGTCGGCTTCGTCGTCGATATGCAGGGGCGCAAGTCGCACGCGATCCTCGCAGCAGGCGCTGCAGGTCCTGAGCAATCTCGATCACCGCGGCGCCTGCGGCGCCGAGACCGAACACCGGCGACGGCGCGGGCGTCCTGATCCAGATGCCGCACAAGTTTTTCGAGGAAGCGCTGCAAGCAAGCCCGCATCACCCTGCCGGAGCCCGGCGCAGTACGGCTGCGGCATGATCTTCCTGCCGCGCAACCCCGTGAAGCGCCGCCGGCTCGAGGAGAGTTTCGAGCAGATCGTGCAGTCCGAAGGCCAGACCTTCCTCGGCTGGCGCACGGTCCCGACCAACAGCGCCTCGCTCGGCGACACGGCGCTCGCCTGCGAGCCGTTCATGCGCCAGGCGTTCATCGGGCGCGAATCCGCGCTCTGACCGATGAGCTGGCGTTCGAGCGCAAGCTCTACGTCATCCGCAAGCGCGCCTACAACGAGATCCGCACCTCGACGATGGCCGGCGCGGAGCACTGGTACGTCGCGAGCCTCTCGTGCGCACGCTCGTCTACAAGGGCATGCTGCTCACCGAGCAGCTGTCGACAGTATTTCCCCGACCTGAAGCATCCCGCGATGGAGACGGCGCTCGCGCTCGTGCACTCGCGTTTCAGCACCAACACGTTCCCGAGCTGGGATCGCGCGCACCCGTACCGCTACATCGCGCACAACGGCGAGATCAACACGCTCCGCGGCAACATCAACTGGATGCACGCCCGCGAGGCGCTGTTCGAGTCGCCCGCTGTTCGGCGACGACATCAAGAAGATCCTGCCGATCGTCAATCCGAACGGCAGCGACTCCTCGATGTTCGACAACACGCTCGAGCTGCTGGTGCTCGCCGGCCGCCCGCTCGCGCACGCGATGATGATGATGATCCCGGAGCCGTGGTCCAACCACGAGACCATGGACGCGGACCGGCGGGCCTTCTACCAGTATCCACTCCTGCCTGATGGAGCCGTGGGACGGCCCGGCGTCGATCGCGTTTCACCGACGGCAAGCAGATCGGCGCCATCCTCGATCGCAACGGCCTGCGCCCCTCGCGCTACTACGTCACCAGGGACGGGCTCGTCATCATGGCGTCCGGAGACCGGCGTGCTCGACATCCCCGCCGAACGAGATCGTCGCGAAGGGCCGGCTGCAGCCCGGGCATCTGTTCCTCGTCGATACCGAGCAGGGACGGATCATCGAGGACGAGGAGATCAAGCGGCAGCTCGCCGCCGAGCATCCCTACGCGCCAGTGGCTCAACGAGCACCTGGTTCATCTCGAGCGATCTGCCGGCGGCGCCGGAAGTGCCGCACGCCGGATCACGACACGCTGCTGCAGCGCCAGATCGCGTTCGGCTACACGTTCGAGGATGAGCGCATCATCATCACGCCGATGGCGAAGGATGGCGTCGAAGCCATCGGCTCGATGGGCAACGACGCGGCGCTCGCGGTGCTCTCGAACAAGCCGCGCCTGCTCTACGATTATTTCAAGCAGCTCTTCGCGCAGGTCACCAATCCGCCGATCGACTGGATCCGCGAGGAGATCATCACCTCGGCCGAGACGCGGCTCGGCTCCGAAGGCAATCTGCTCGACCCGCAGCCGACCGCGTGCCGTCGCGTCGAGCTGAAGTGGCCGATCCTCACCAACGAGGAGTTCGCGAAGATTCGCCGCACGAATCTGCCGGGCCTGCGCGTCGGCGTGCTGCCGATCCTGTTCCGCGTCACGCGCGGCGAGAAGGGCCTCGCGAAGTCGATGGAGGAGCTCTGCATCATGGCGCGGCGCATGATCGAGGAGGACGAGGTCAACGTCATCGTGCTCAGCGATCGCGGCGTCAACCGCGACTACGCGCCGATTCCCGCGCTGCTCGCCGTCGCCGGCCTGCATCACTATCTGATTCGCGAAGGCCTGCGCACGCGCGTCAGCCTCGTGCTCGAAACGGGCGAGGCGCGCGAAGTGCATCACTTCTCGCTGCTCATCGGCTACGGCTGCAGCGCGATCAATCCCTACGTCGCCTTCGAAACGATCGACGACATGATCCGCGAACGGCCTCGCTGCACGGGCATCGATCACAAGAAGGCGGACCTGAACTTCGTGAAGGCCGCATCCAAGGGCGTGATCAAGGTCATGTCCAAGATGGGCATCTCCGCGATCCAGAGCTATCGCGGCGCCCAGGTGTTCGAAGCGCTCGGTCTCCGGCAGGACGTCATCGACGACTACTTCACCGGGACGTCATCGCGCGTCGGCGGCATCGGCCTCGATGTG
Organism: uncultured Gammaproteobacteria bacterium; assembly: GCA_963759725.1. Classification (GTDB taxonomy): domain Bacteria; phylum Pseudomonadota; class Gammaproteobacteria; order Steroidobacterales; family Steroidobacteraceae; genus CAVXAE01. Next base: position 1,906,294 of record CAVXAE010000001.1, read on the forward strand.
ATCGCGCAGGAAGTGCTGCGCCGGCATCGCTCGCGTATCCGATCGTCCGGTCAACGGCCACGTGCTCGCGCCGACGGCCTCTACCAGTGGCGCGCCAACGGCGAGACGCATCTTTTCACGCCCGAGTCGATTCACGCCTGCAGAAGGCGGTGCGCAACGGCAGCTATCCGCCAGTATCAAGGAATACTCACGGCTCATCAACGAGCAGTCGCACTCCGCTGCACGTTGCGCAGCCTGCTCGAGTTCAAGCCGGCCACGGCGATCCCGATCGACGAAGTCGAGCCGGTCGAAGAGATCATGCAAGCGCTTCAAGACCGGCGCGATGTCCTACGGCTCGATCAGCTCGGAGGCGCACGAGACGCTCGCGATCGCCATGAACCGCATCGGCGGCAAGTCGAACACCGGCGAGGGCGGCGAGGATCCGCGAGCGCTACGTGCCGATGGCCAACGGCGACTCGGAGAACTCCGCGATCAAGCAGGTGGCATCCGGCCGCTTCGGCGTGACGAGCGAATACCTGGTCAACGCACGCGAGCTGCAGATCAAGATGGCGCAGGGCGCCAAGCCCGGCGAAGGCGGACAGCTGCCCGGCACCAAGGTCTATCCGTGGGTCGCCAAGACGCGTCATTCGACTCCGGGAGTGGGGCTCATCTCGCCGCCGCCGCACCACGACATGTATTCGATCGAGGATCTCGCCCAGCTGATTCACGATCTCAAGAACGGCAACCGCCACGCGCGCATCAGCGTGAAGCTGGTGGCGGAGGTCGGGCGTCGGCACGGTCGCCGCCGGCGTTGCCAAGGCGCATGCCGACGTCGTGCTGATCAGCGGCTACGACGGCGGCACCGGCGCTTCGCCGCAGACGTCGTTGCGACATGCGGGCCTGCCGTGGGAGCTCGGCCTCGCCGAAGACGCACCAGACCCTGGTGCTCAATAATCTCCGCTCGCGCATCGCGGTGGAGATCGACGGCCAGCTGAAGACCGGGACGCGACGTGCTGATCGCCGCACTGCTCGGCGCCGAAGAATTCGGTTTCGCGACCGCGCCGCTGGTTGCCACCGGCTGCATCCTGATGCGGGTGTGCCATCTCAATACCTGTCCGGCGGGCATCGCCACGCAGGATCCGCGGCTGCGCGAAAAGTTCACCGGCAAGCCCGAGCACGTCATCAACTTCATGCAGTTCATCGCGCAGGAGATGCGTGAGCTCATGGCGCGCTCGGCTTCCGCAGGCTCGAGGAGCTGATCGGCCGCGTCGACCGGCTCGAAGCGCACAAGGCAGTCGAGCACTGGAAGGCGAAGGGGCTCGATTTCTCGAACATCCTGTACGCGCCCGACGTCGGCGCGGACACCGGCCGCTTCAGGCAGATGGAGCAGGATCACGGGCTCGATAAATCGCTCGATTCAGCACGGCGCTCCTGGAGATCTGCGCGCCGGCGATCGAGCGCGGCGAGAAGGTCGATGCTGAGCTTGCGATTCGCAACGTGCATCGCGTGGTCGGCACGATCACCAGCGCTGAGATCACCCGCAGGCATGGCGCAGCGGGTCTGCCGGAAGACACGATGAAGCGTGCGCTTCAAGGGCTCGGCCGGGCAGAGCTTCGGCGCGTTCATGACGCGCGGCATGACGCTTTCCGTCGAGGGCGACGCCAACGACTACGTGGGCAAAGGGCTTGTCCGGCGGCAAGATCATCGTGTTCCCGCCGGCAGGGCGCCGAATTTCAAGGCCGAGGACAACATCATCATCGGCAACGTCGCGCTTTATGGCGCGACGGCCGGTGAGGTCTACGTCCGCGGCATGGCGGGCGAGCGCTTCGCGGTGCGCAATTCAGGCGCGAGTGCGGTCGTCGAAGCCGTCGGCGATCACGGCTGCGAGTACATGACCGGTGGGCGCGTGGTCGTGCTCGGCGCCGCGGGGCGAAATTTCGGCGCAGGCATGTCGGGCGGCGTCGCCTACGTGCTCGATGAGAACGGCTCGTTTGCGCACGAGCGTGAACCTGCAGATGGTGGAGCTCGAAAAGCTCTGCAGAACGCGTCGAGGATATCGCGGAAGTGCGCGGCCTGATCGAGAAGCACGTCGCGCACACGGGCAGCGAGCGCTGGCGCGCGCCAGGTTCTCGGCGCCTGGGACGAATACCGTGCGCAAGTTCGTAAAGGTGACGCCGAAGGACTACAAGCGCATGCTCGCCTGCATCGAGCGCGCGCGAGAGCGAGGGCCTCGACCGGCGATGAAGCCATCATGGCCGCCTTCGAAGCCAACGCGCGCGACCTGCGCGCGTCGGCGGGAATTGAGGACGGCCTGAGCGCGATGGGCAAACCCACTGGATTCATCGAATTTGCGCGCGAGCTGCCGGCGAGTCGTGCGCCGCTCGAGCGCGTGCGCGACTGGAAGGAGTTCCATCACCACATGGACGAGCCCGGGCTGCAACGCCAGGCATCGCGCTGCATGGATTGCGGCGTGCCGTTCTGTCACACCGGCAAGATCATCAGCGGCGCCGCCTCCGGCTGTCCCGTCCACAATCTGATTCCGGAGTGGAACGATCTGGTGTATCGCGGCCTGTGGCGCGAGGCGCTCGAGCGCCTGCACCGTACCAACAACTTCCCCGAGTTCACCGGCCGCGTCTGCCCCGCGCCGTGCGAAGGCTCGTGCGTGCTCGGCATCAACGACCCGCCGGTGACCATCAAGTCCATCGAGAACGCGCTCATCGATCGCGGCTGGGATGAAGGCTGGGTGTTGCCCGAGCCGCCGAAGCATCGCACCGGCAAAAAAGTCGCCGTGATCGGTTCAGGCCCGGCCGGTCTCGCCGCGGCGGCCCAGCTCAATCGGGCCGGGCATCTCGTCACCGTTTCGAGCGCGCCGACCGCCCCGGCGGATTGCTCATGTACGGCATTCCCAACATGAAGCTCGACAAGACGTGCGGTCGTCGAGCGCCGAATCAAGCTGATGGAGTGCGAAGGAATCGAGTTCGCTGCAACGCCAACGTGGGCGCGATCGCGATGTCGCGCAAGCTTGCGCCTGGATTTCGATGCGGTCGTGCTGTGCACTGGCGCCACATTGCCGCGGGATCTGCCTGTCGAAGGCCGCACGCTCAAGGGTGTGCATTTCGCGATGGACTATCTCACCGCGAGCACCAAGTGCGGTATTGGCCGGAGTCGCCGAGCGACACGCCGATCACGCGCGCGGAAGGCACGTCGTCGTGATCGGCGGCGGCGATACGGGCACGGATTGCGTCGCTACCGCGATGCGCCAGGGCTGCAAGAGCCTCGTGCAGATCGAGATCATGCCGCAGCCGCCCGTCGAAACGAGCGGCCGACAACCCCTGGCCGGAGTGGCCGAAGGTGTACAAGCTGGACTACGGGCAGGAAGAGGCGGCCGCGAAGTTTGGCGCCGATCCTCGCGTCTATCTCACGACAGTGAAGCGCTTCAACGGCGACGGCGCGGGCGCGTCAAGGAATTGCTCACCGTGCAGATCGGATGGGAGCGCGACGACGCACGGGTCGCTGGGGCGCTCGTGAAGTACCTGGCAGCGAGCGCACCCAGCCCGCCGATCTCGTGCTTCTGGCCATGGGATTCCTCGGGCCCGAGACGGCAGCTGCCCGAGGATCTCGGCGTGGAATCGACGCCCGCGGCGCCATGCAAGGCCGAGCACGGGCAGCTTCGCGACCAGCGTGCCGGGCGTTTTTGCCGCCGGCGATTGCCGGCGCGGTCAGAGTCTGGTCGTCTGGGCCATCAATGAAGGCCGGGGCGCGGCACGCGAATGCGATCGTTACCTGATGGGCGCACCGCGCTGCCGTGAGGCGTGGGGCCGATACGACCTTGCCGCCGGATTCGATTTTGATATCAAAGGCTCATAAAGTGTCGCGTCCGTAACGGAATGGCGCCGGTCGATGCCGCGAAACGCCACAAGCCTCGATTCGAGCGCCAGCTCGCCGATGCCCGCCGCCAGGCACTCATCGATGCGGCCATCACCAGCCTCAAGCGCGACGGGCACGACGGGCTCTCCGTGCGGAGCATTGCGGCGGAGGCGGGCGTGTCGATCGGGCTGATCAATCACCACTTCCCCAACAAGGAAGTGCTGGTGGCAGAGGCCTACCGCCACTTCCATCGCCAGTTGTTCGACGTGCACACCCAAGCGGTGGCGCGCGCCAGACCCCGAATGCGCACGGGCGCCTGCGCGCGTTCTTCTTATCAACCTTCTCGCCTCCCAACCTGGACGGGGACGTGCTGTCCGGCCTGGGTGGTGTTCTGGGGCATGCATGCGCCATTCCAGGGAAATCCAGCGAGTCCACGATGAGACCTATGGCGACTACGTCGGGCTGGTTCGCAGCATGCTGACGGGACTGGCCAAGCAGGAGGGCGCTCTGCGGCTCAATCAGCGAACCGCCGCGATTGGCCTCATCGCGCTGCTCGACGGCCTGTGGCTGGAGTGCTGCCTGGACCCGGAGGACTTCTCGCGGCGCGACGCCATCCGTATCTGCGAGGCCTGGATCGCGAGGCCTCGCGCCGGCAGGCAAGCGGGAGAAAGTAACGCCGCCGTTTGACCTGGGTTCGGCGACTCCTGTACGATCGTTCAACAATGAACGCCGCGCTGGAAACCCGCGATCCGCACGTCATCGGCCCGGCCGAGGGTGACGGCTATAGCCTGCCGGCGTGGATCTACCACGACCCGGGCTTTTTCGAGCTCGAAAAGCAGAAGATCTTCCGCACCAGCTGGCAGCTCGTCTGCCATCGAAACGACATCCCCAAGCGCTGGTGATTACCACACATTCGAAATCCTGGGCGAGTCGGTTTTCGCCGTGCGCGGCGACGACGGCAAGGTCCGCAGCTTCCATAACGTGTGTCGCCATCGCGCCGCGCGGCTGCTGGATGGGCACCGTGGGCAGTGCGCTGGAAAGCGCATCACCTGCCCTTATCACGCGTGGACCTACGCGCTCGATGGCCGCCTCGCCGCAGTGCCGCAAAAGAAGGCCTTCCCGGGCCTGGACACCACCCGTCACGGCCTCGCGCCGCTCGAGCAGGAAATATTCCTCGGCTTCATCTTCGTCCGTTTCGAAAAAGGCGTGTCCGAGCGTCACGGAGATGGCCGAGCCCTACCTGCACGAGATGCTGCCTTATCGCCTGGAAGAGGTCGTTCCCCAGGGCCGGGTTACGTTGCGCACGCGCAAGGTCAACTGGAAGAACGTCGCGGACAACTATTCCGACGGGCTGCACATCACCGTCGCGCATCCCGGCCTGACTCGCCTTTTTGGCCAGGGCTATGGCATCGAGGCCAAGCCATGGATCGACAAGATGTGGGGGCAGATGCGGGATGTGCCCTCGAGCAATCCTTCCGAACGGCTCTATCAGAAATTGCTGCCCGAAGTGCCTCATCTGCCAGCGGAGCGCCAGCGCCTCTGGACTTACTTCAAGCTCTGGCCCAATGTCGCCTTCGACCTCTATCCGGACCAGGTCGACTTCATGCAGTTTCTGCCCGTCTCGCCCACGGAAACCATCATCCGCGAGATCGCGTACGTGATCCCAGACGAGCGGCGCGAGATGCGCGCCGCCCGCTATCTCAACTGGCGCATCAACCGCCGCGTCAACATCGAAGACAAGACGCTGATCGAGCGCGTCCAGCAAGGCATGAATTCCAGCAGCTATACGGTCGGCCCGCTCGGGCAGAACGAAGTCTGCCTGCGCAGCTTCGGGCGGCACATGCGGGAGCTGATTCCAGAAAGCCGCTCGCTGCGCAATCCCGCTGCATCTTAAGCAGCCGCGATAGTGCGCGTTGCAAACAGTCTGAAGACTACGCCGTTCCACGCGCGTACGGCTCCGCTCGTGCTCGGGCAGGCCTGGCGCCGCTGGTCGGGCTACGCGGTCGCGAGCACCTACGACTGGCTGCACGATCGCGAGTACGCCGCCGATCCGCAACGCCGCCGCGCTCTTCGATGTCTCGCCGCTCTACAAGTACCGCGTCACCGGTCGCGATGCCGCGCGGCTGCTCGACCGCATGGTCACGCGCAATGTGCACAAGCTCGCAGGTCGGCCAGGTCTGTACACCACCTGGTGCGACGGGCACGGCAAGGTCATCGACGACGGCACCGTGAGCCGGCTCGGCCGAGAGTCTTTCCGCCTCACTTCGGCCGAGCCGACCCTGCGCTGCCTGTATCAGAACGCAGTCGGCCTCGACGTCGAGATCGAAGAGACCACCGAGTCGCTGGGCGCGCTCGCGCTGCAGGGCCCGCTGTCGCGCGCCATCCTCGAACCGGGTCGCCGAGACTCCGCTCGACTCGCTCAAATACTTCCGCATCGCGCCGAATCGCATTGCGGGTGTCGACGTCGAGATCTCGCGCACCGGCTACACCGGGCGACCTCGGCTACGAGATCTGGGTGCCCGCGGCGCAGGCGCTTCCGGTCTGGGACGCGCTGATGAGCGCCGGCGCGGAGTACGGCATCGACGCCCGCGGGCATCTGGGCGCTCGACATGGCGCGCATCGAGGCCGGGCTGATCATGCTCGACGTCGACTACCTCTCCGCGCACCACGCGCTGATCGACGAGCAGAAGTCCTCGCCGTTCGAGCTCTCGCTGGACTGGTCGGTCGAACCTGGACAAGGAAGTCGTTCAACGGCCAGCGCGCGCTGCAAAGCCGAGAAGGCGAGCGGGGCCACCGTGGCGCTTCGTCGGCATCGAGGTCGACTGGGATTCGCTCGAGGCGCTGTACAAGCCGCGTCAAGCTTGCCGCCGCGCTGCCCACGGTCGCGTGGCGCACGAGCACGCCGCTGTACCGCGACGGCACGCAGATCGGCTACGCCACGAGCGGCGTGCTGGTCGCCGCTCCTCAAGAAATACCTCGCGCTCGCGCACGTCGCAGGCGCCGCATTTCGCACCGGATACGCCGGTCGAGATGGAGATCACGGTCGAGCATCAGCGCAAGCGCGCCAACGCCTGGGTGCGCAAGACTCCCGTTCTTCGACCCCGAGCGGAAGAAGCGTGATGACGCTCGTCGAACAACACGCTACGACGCCATCATCATCGGCGGCGGCCACAACGGCCTCGTCGCGCGCGGCGTATCTCGCGCGCGCGGGCAAGAAGGTGTCGTGCTCGAGCGCCGGCACGCTGATCGGCGGCGCGGCGGTCAGCGAGGAGATCTTCCCGGGCTTCACGTTCTCGGTCTTCTCGTACGTCGTGAGCCTGCTGCGCCCGGAGATCATTCGCGATCTCGAGCTGCCGCGGCACGGCCTGCACATCCTGCCGCTCGAGAGCACGGTCACGCCGCTGGCCAACGGCGACTACCTCGCGCAGCTGGGGCGATCCCGACCAGATCGCGCCGCGAGCTCGCCCGGCATTCGCCGAGGGACGCCGAGGCCAGCGACGAGTTCGGCCAGCTGATGCACCACATGGCGATGGCCGTGCGGCCGCTCCTCGGCATGATGCCGCCCGATCCGACGTCGCTCGCGCCCGCGCGATCTCAGAGGCATGCTGAAGCTCGGCAAGCACTTCCGCGCTCTCGGCGCCGAGCAGGTTCCACGCGCTGCTACAAGCTGCATGACGATGAGCTCGGCGGACTATCTCGACGAGTGGTTCGAGTTCGAGCCCGCTGAAGGCGACGAAGTCGGCGAGCGGCATCATCGGCACGTTCCTCGGGCCCGCGCTCGCCGGGCTCGGCGTACGTGCTGCTGCATCACTACATGGGCGAGATCGACGGCGCATTCCGCGCGTGGGGTTTCGCGAAGGGCGGCAACGGCTCGGTGAGTCGCGCGATCGCGAGCGCCGCGCGCGCGTTCGGCGCCGAGATCCGCACGGAGGCGCCGGTGCGCAGGTGCTCGTGCAAGGACGGGCGCGCCACCGGCGTCGTGCTCGAGAACGGCGACGAGATCACGCGCCCGTCGTCGTCTCCGGCCTCGATCCGCGGCGCACGTTCCTCGAGCTCGTCGAGCGCAAGGAGCTGCCGGCCGACTTCGTCGAGCAGGTTCGCCGCTTCAGGTTCCGCGGCTCGTCGGGCAAGGTGAATCTCGCGCTCTCCGAGCTGCCGAACTTCACCTGCCTGCCCGGGCGTCGGCCCGCACCTCCGCGGCGCGATCTCGATCAGCCCGAGCGTCGAGTACCTCGAGCGCGCGTACGACGACGCGAAGTACGGCGAGTTCTCGCGCAAGCCGTACATGGACATCGTGATCCCCTCGATGATCGATCCGGGCATGGCGCCGCCGGGCAAGCACGTGATGTCCATCTTCGTGCAGTACGCGCCCGTACCACATGAACGGCGGCTGGACCGACGCGAAGCGCGAGGCGTTCGGCGACGCGGTGATCGACACGCTGCAGCGAGTACGCGCCGAACATCAAGTCCGCGATCCTGCACCGCCAGGTGATCACGCCGCCGACATCGAGCAGATCATCGGGCCTCACCGAAGGCAACATCTTCCAGGGCGAGCTCGCGCTTGCAGCAGCTGTTCTTCCTGCGGCCGGCGCCGCCGTGGGCGCAAGTACCGGACGCCGATCGACGGCTACTACCAGTGCGGCGCGGGCACGCATCCGGGCGGCGGCGTCATGGGCGCGGGCGGGCGGCTCGCGGCGCTGAAGATACTGGGTGAGCAGAAATGAGCCGCTCTTTCGACAGCGTCGTGGTGGGCGGCGGCACCAATGGGTTGGTGAGTGCGATTGCGCTCGCGCGTGGGGGCAAGAAGGTCTTGTTGCTCGAGGCGAGTGCCGAGCTGGGTGGCGTTTTCAGGGAAATTGAATTTGCGCCGGGCTTTCGCGCGGCACCGCTCGCCTCCGATGCGGGGTATGTCTCGCCGCACGTGCTGAGCGCCACTGGGTTGGCAGCGCTGGCAGAAGAAGAGGGCGCCGGCCCTGCGATGCTCGTGCTGGGCGAAGGCGAGCCGCTTGCGCTTCACCATGATGTCGCGCGCACCTGCGAAGCGCTCCGATCGGTGTCCAAGGCGGACGCAGAAAGCTGGCCGAAGTTTGCGGCGCATGTCAGCGCGCTTACCGGGTTCCTGGGCGAGCTCTATCGCAAAACACCGCCGCTCATCGAAGCGTCGGGCTTTGGAGAAATGCTGTCGCTTGCCAGCCTGGGGCTCAAGTTCCGTGGCCTGGGCAAGGCGGGGATGATTGACCTCATGCGCACGCTGCCCATGCAGGCGTCGGACTGGCTGGATGACTGGTTTGAATCCGACTCTTTGAAGGGCGCTCTTGCGGGACTGGCGGTCAGGGACGTGGGGCAGGGCCCGATGTCCGGCGGCACGGCGTTCAATTTTCTGCACCAGCATGTTGGGGCGAAGGCCGGCGTGTTTGGGGAGCGGCTGCGTCTGAAGGCGGGGCCGATGGCGCTGGTCACGGCGCTCGCTGAGCGTGCGCGTGCGGTGGGTGTTGTCATTGAAACTGGCACGGCCGTAGACAAAGTCATCGTGCGTGAGGATCGCGTTGTCGGTGCGCGGCTTGCTGCCGGCGAGGAAGTGGCGTGCCGCAACGTCTTGTCCAGCCTCGATCCGCACCGCAGCCTCTTCGAGCTGCTCGATCCCGTGCATTTGGACCCGCATTTCATGCAGGCGGTGAACAACATCCGTTACCGCGGCGTGGCTACCAAAGTGCTCGTGGCACTGGACAGCTTGCCCCCCACGCTTACGTCCGCCAACGCGATGATGATCGCCCCTTCCATCCGCTACGTTGAGCGTGCGTACGACGCCGTCAAATATGGCCGGAGCTCGGAAGAGCCTGTGGTCGAGATTCGTTTCCCGAGCGTGAATCGCGCTGGTCTTGCGCCAAGCGGCAAGCACGTCGCAGTGCTGCACGTGCAGTTCACGCCTTACGCTTCACGCGATTCGATTGCCGACCGCGCCATCGCGCTCGTCGAGACGCATCTGCCGGGGTTCTCTTCGCGCGTCAAGGAACGCGTGGCGTTCTCACCCATCGATCTCGAATCGAAGTTCGGTCTTCGCGAAGGCGCTCTTTCGCAAGGCGAGATGATGCTCGACCAGATCCTCTTCATGCGCCCCGTCGCTGGCGCATCGCGTTACGAAATGCCCGTCCCTGGCTTCTACCTCTGTGGCGCAAGCACCCATCCGGGCGGCGGGATCACAGGAATGTCGGGTCTGCTCGCCGCGCAGTCGGTATTGAAGGGGCGCTGATTCCAGAGGTCACATTCTTGATATGGGTACCCATATCAAGTACGCTGACTTCATGAAAACCACCATCGATATCGCCGACGATCTCTTCGAGCGAGCTCAGCGACTCGCGCGGGAAGAGAACACTACATTCCGCGCTCTCACGGAAGCCGGCCTTCGCATGGTGCTCGCGGGTAAGCACCGAGATCCAAATCTGCGGCTCCCGAAAATGGTCACCTTCGGCAAAGGTGGCCTGACCGACGCGTTCAATGACTGGGATTGGGACCGCATCAGGAGCGAAATCTACAGGGGCCACGGCAATTGATCGCCGTCGATACCAACCTTCTCGTCTATTCCCACCGCGCGGACAGTCCCTTTCATGAGACAGCGTACGAGCTTCTCGACGGGCTGCGCAGAGGCCGCGCCCCTTGGGCAATCCCATGGCCATGCATCCATGAATTCATCGCTATCGTCACTCATCCAAAGATTTTCAAGCAGCCTACGGCCCTCCCGCTGGCATTTGAGGCCATCGATGCATGGCTGGCGGGTGGGAATGCCCATGTCATCGGTGAAAGCGAGGGCTATCTCGAGAAGCTTCGCGTCCAGGCGATTGACGGAAAAGCGCGCGGCGCTCTCATTCACGATGCAAGAATCGTCGCCATTTGTCTGCACCATGGAGTTCGGGAGTTGCTTTCTGCGGATCGTGATTTCAAGCGCTTTACCGATGTCGTCGTTCGCAATCCTTTGGAGTCGAGAGTCCGCGAGCGGTGAGGAATCACCGTCGTTGGCGAGAGGCCGGAATTCCGCGCAGGATATTGATGCGGTGGTGAAGGGGATTGGTGAACGCCGCTGTTGATGATCCGGCTGAGGTGACAGAATCGATCAGCGCAACCGTTGGGCTTCGCAGATTCGCCCAACCTACGGGCTCTAGTGCAACTTGCGTGCTACCGCGTAGCGCTCAGGACTACTTCTTCGGGGGCATTGACGAAGTAGCCTTGGATGTACTGAACGCCGAGCTGCCAGAGCACTGCCATGGTGTTGGCGTTTTCGACGCGCTCGGCGATGGTCTGGACGCTGCGGTGGCGAGCGTCTTCCACCAGCGTGCGGACCTTCATCTGGATCTCCGGATCGCCGGTCAGGCTCTGAATCAAGGCGCCGTCGATCTTGATGAAGTCGAGCTTCACCAAGCTCAAGAGCCCATGCGGATCACGACCCGAGCCGAAGTTGTCGAGGGCGAAGCGAAAGCCTCGCTCATGCAGTGCGCTCGAGAGGTTCTGCGTCTGCGTGATATGCGTCGCCGCAATCTCTTCGCGCACCTGGAATGACAACCGCCCGGGCTCGGCGCGGGTCGCGCGGATCTGATTATCCAGCCAGTCCAGGAACGAAGGATCCTTCACCGTCTCCTTCGACAGGCGAACGAACAAACATCCCGGCTTGCGCTGGGCTGCGAACGACAGTGAAGCGCCAACCACCCAGCGATCGATGTTCTTGAGCAGATCATTCCGCTCGGCCGCCGCCATGAACTCCGCCGGCAGAACTTCCTTCCCCTGCCCGTCGATCATGCGCACCAGCACGTCGAACATGCCCGAGTCGTCGCCCTGCAGACTCGCCACCGGCTGTTGGACCAGCCGGAAGCGGTTCTCCATCAGCGCCGCCTTGATGTGCTTCACCCAGACCTTGTCGTACGACTGCACGCGCTGGTCCGTGTCCGCGTGATCCGACGTGACCACCTGGTTGCCGCCCCGCGCACGCCCCTTGCGACAAGATTCCATCGCATCCGCGACGATCGCGTCGATGTTGGGCTCGGAAGGCGGCACTACGCTCAACCCAATCGTGCATGTCACGGAAAGCGACTTGTCCTTTGCCCGCATGACATGCCGCGCGGCCTTGGCGACGAGCTGCGCACACCACGCTTCCACGTCGTGCTCGTTGCCTCGCTCCAGCAACACCAGGAAGGTCACTCCGCCGATGCGCCCAGCCAGATCCTTCGGATTGAGCTGCTCTTTGAGAATTTCGACGACCTCAACCAGGCACTGCTCACTGGCAGTGACCCCGATCTCGCGCTCCAGCGCCGCGAACTTGTCCGGCCTGAAGGTGGCCACGTAGCGCACACCGGACGCTGCCGGCGTCGCGAGTCTTTCCGCAATCGACTCAAGCAAAGGCGCGCGTTGTAAAAGGCCAGTCGAGCGATCGCGCTTCACGGCATCTTCAAGGTCAGTCTCGAGCCCGCGATCGTCACGCGCTCGAGCCGCTGGCACCACGAGCCGTACGCAAGGTTCCCCGTCGTGCTCGCCCAGCGCCAAAACAACTTCCATTCCAAGACTGGTTCCATCAGAAAGCACGGCGCTCACGGCAAGCGTGTGATCGTGCCAGCGCCCCTGGATGCACGCCGACAACGCGCCCTTCAACGCAGGCTGCGAAGCCTCATCGAACATGTCCATGATCGGTTGCCCGACCAGCGTTGCCGCGTCGGGAAATCCAAATAATTCGAGCCAGGCCGAATTGGCGTCCACCACGATGCCTTCCTGCGCCTGCAGAATTGCATCGTTGGATCTTTTGAGGACCGTTTCGAGCTGCCGACGCGCATCGCTCGCCGAACGGAGCGTGTTGCCCAGCGCCCGCTCGAGCCTGAAGGAGCGCAGCTCTCTGGCCATCACGGCTTGCAACCGCGCGGGGCTTGCCAACGACACGACATCCCGCGCACCGAGCTGAATCGCCTCGGCGATCCGCGCTTCGTCCACCGACTCTGAGAGCATGATGAGCGGCACCGTCGGAGCGAGCTGGTCGCGCACCACTACGGCGGCGGCCAAATCCTCGGAGCTGCTGTCCACCTGGACCACCAGCTCCGGGTTCAACTGAGACAGCGCGTCCCCGAGATCGCGAAGGGAGGGAATCCAGGTGCAATGAACCGCGTGGCCGGCGCGACGCAGGATGCTGTTGATGGTCTCAACGGGATCGCGGGCCGCGCTCAATACGATGAGCGGAACGGCGTTCTGCTCGGCCAACGTGAACTCCCTCACACTAATGCGGCACAGCGACGGGCCGCGATTCTACCATTGACGGCGGGGGCTGCTGGCTGCGAAGCCGCTCACAAACGGGGGTCCCGCGTTCGCAAACTGGCGGCCCGGAGGCGATATCGCTATCATCCCCGGCCCTTTTCGGGGGCGCTGGTCAAGCGCCCTCCGCACAAGATTAGAGATACCAATGGCGACCTACAGCACCAACGACTTCCGCAACGGCACCAAGGTGATCTTCGAAGGCGATCCCTGCTCGATAGTGGAGAACGAATACGTGAAGCCCGGCAAGGGCCAGGCCTTCAACCGCGTGAAGATTCGCAACCTGAAGACCGGCCGCGTCATCGAGCGGACGTTCAAATCGGGCGACACGCTCGAGGCCGCGGACGTCATGGATACCGAAATGCAGTACCTCTACCAGGACGGAGATTTCTGGCATTTCATGATGCCGGAGAACTACGAGCAGTACACCGCGGGCAAGGCCGCCATCGGCGAAAACGCTCAATGGATGAAGGATGGAGTGGTTTGCATCGTGACCCTGTGGAACAACGTGCCGCTGGTGGTCACGCCACCGCCACATATTGAATTGAAGATCGTAGAGACGGATCCGGGCGTGCGCGGCGATACCGCCACCGGCGGCCAGAAGCCCGCGAAGCTCGAGACCGGGGCCGTGGTACGCGTACCGCTCTTTATCAATGAGGGCGAGACCATCCGGGTCGACACCCGCACCGGCGACTACATCTCGCGAGCCAAGCAGTAAGAATCCCCGAATCCGGTGCCTGTCACCGGATTTGGAGCGATTCCAGGAAGACGGCGGCCAGGCGCTCGACGCCGACCCGGTCGGCCTCGTCGAAGCGACCTGGCCTTGGGCTGTCCAGGTCCAGGACGCCGAATACTTCTCCAGATTCCATCAACGGAACCACTATCTCAGACCGCGAGGCCGCATCGCATGCGATGTGCCCCGGGAAGGCGAACACATCCGGCACCACGATGGTGCGCTTTTCAGCCGCCGCCGCTCCGCAGACGCCTTTGCCGATCTCAATGCGCATGCAGGCAGGTTTCCCCTGGAATGGGCCCACCAGCAAGCCGCCTGCCTGCATGAAATAGAAGCCCACCCAGTTCAACTCGGGCAGCGCGTCGGAAATGAGGCCGGTCGTGGTGGCCGCATTGGCAACCCGATCGTGCTCACCGTGGAGTAGGGAGCCGAGATCCCGCGCCACCTCCGCGTAAGCCGAAACCTTGTTGTTGAAGTCGTAACGCTTGTCGGAATAGGTGGTCATGTTCAAGCGCGCTCGATGGGGAAGGGCATCACCTCGTCAATATGCTTCGCGCCGATGGCGAGCATGACCAGGCGATCGAAGCCTAGCGCGACGCCGGCACAGTTGGGTAGGCCCGCCGCCAGCGCGGCAAGCAGGCGCTCATCGAGCGGCTGAACTGGAAGCCCGCGCGCCGTGCGCTCCGCCAGGTCCCGTTCGAACCGCGTGCGCTGTTCTTCAACAGATGCGAGCTCTTTAAACCCATTCGCCAGCTCCGCGCCTTCGCCATAGAGCTCGAAGCGCAATGCGCAGCGCGGATCGGCGGTATCCAGTTGAGCGAGTGCGGCCTGCGACGCGGGGTAGCGGTGCACGAAAGTCAACGAACCCAGCCCCAGTCGCGGGCCGATACGCGTAGCCATAAGCGCATCGAGCAGTTCGTCCCGCCCCGCGCCCTTGCCGCCATCGAACCCCGCCGCGCGCGCAGCGGCGCTCAGCTGATCTAGGCTGGCCTCGAACGGATCGAGCGCCAGCTCCCTCATGAAAACTTCCCGATACGTCACCCTTTCGCTGTTCAGACTCTTGCCCAGCAGCGCGAGCACCAGCGCCTGCGTTTCGTCCATGAGCGCCTCGAGCGTGAATCCAGCTCTGTACCACTCGATCATGGTGAATTCGGCGTTGTGCAGCGGCCCGCGCTCGAGGCCGCGCACCACATGACAGATTTGATAGATGTCGCCGCTGCCAGCTGCGAGCAGGCGCTTCATCGCGTACTCGGGCGAAGTGTGCAGGTAGTAGGAGGAGGCAACGCCTGGAAATCGGACTTCGGCGGAGTGAACGTGCACATCCGTCACCGGCGCATTCACGACGAGCGGCGTATCGACTTCCAGGACGCTGCGGTGGGCGAAGAAGGTGCGCGCCTGCTCCAGCATCCGCGCGCGGCGCTCCAGGGCTCCGCGGCTCGCGGACGGAGGCCAGTCGGTGCTCATGAGAGGCGCGCGATTGCCTGCCCGACGCGCACCGTCGACCCCGCTTGAAAAGCGGAAAGCCAGCTCGTCGTCTCACGAGGCAGAAGAAGGATGACGGTGGACCCCATGTTGAACCGGCCCATCTCGTCCCCGCGCTCCAGGGCAAGCGGCGCGAGCTTCGGGTCGGGAGTGAAGGTCGGCATCGCGACGCGGTCGACGCGGAGTGATCTCGCCGTGCCACACCGTTTCCATGCTGCCGACGAAAAGAGCGCCGACCAGGATCATGGCGAAGGTGAGAGGGCCATTTTCGAAGATGCAGACCACCCGCTCATTGCGAGCGAACAGCCCCGCAACCGAAGCGGCGGTGGTCGCATTGACGCTGAACAGGTCGCCCGGCACATACCAGGCCGCACGCAGCGTTCCCGCAAACGGCATGTGAATCCGGTGGTAGTTGTAAGGCGCGAGGTACAGCGTTGCGAAAGCGCCGTTGGCGAACTTCGCCGCGTATTCTTCGCGCCCATCCAGCAAGTCGTTGATTGTGTAGTACACGCCCTTCGCCTGCAGCAGCCGCGACCCGTCGAGCGGCCCGAGTTGGCTCACCGTGCCATCGACAGGTGACACGAGAGCGCCGGGGTCACGGTCGATCGGCCGCGCATCGGGGCGCAGCGCACGCGTGAAGAATTCGTTGAACGACGCATAAGCGAGCGCGTTGGGCTCGACGGCATCGCCCATCTCCGGCTTGAAATGCCGCACAAAGCTGGAAATCAGCGTGTTCTTCACCGGCTGCACGCGCGCCCGCGTCACAGAGTAGACGACGCTCGTCAGCGCGTGCTGCGGCAGCAGGTACTGCATGCCAACGAAGAGCTTCGCGTTCATCGGGATCGCAGATGCGGCGCGGCGGATTGAAGGTCTGCCGCGAAGCCGCTAGCTTCGAATGGCGCTGTGAACACGGCCACCATCTCAGCCTGATCGTTGAGCAGGAAGACCGCCGTTGAATGATCCATGGTGTAGTCGCCTCCCGGCAGATCGACGCGCTTCACGGCTACATTGAATTGTTTCGCCACCGCATCGATCGCGGCATTGCTGCCCGTTGCGCCCACGAACTTCGGGTCGAAGGCGCGCACGTACTGTTTGAGCTGCCGCCGGCGTGTCGCGCTTCGGGTCCACCGAGATGAGCAGCACGCGCAGGCTGTCGATACCCGCGGTCTTGCGCACCTGCGAGAGCGTCGAGAGCGTCGTCGGGCATACGTCGGGGCAGTGCGTGAAGCCGAAGAACACCAGGGTGGGCCGCCCGCGCAGGCCTTCCAGCTTGAGCGGCCGGCCCGATGTGGTCAGTGAGGGAGAAATCGGCTAGCTCGCGCGGCTCGGGCAACCAGGTGCCACTTGCCAGCAGTGGGGTGGTGCTGTGAAGCTCGCGCGCCAGCCAGAAGCCGACTATTGCGGCGCCCACGGCCGCAAGTACCCAGACCACCTTCGAACGTACGGGATTCATGACGCGATTGTCGCACACGGGCTCCGCAGGCAGACCCACGGTCGCCGAGTTGATAAACCGCTGTGCTCGCCGCTTGCACCGCGCTCGTGTGTTCTTCGGGCACGGCACCGACAACGCGCACGACGATGCAGCCGCGCTCGTTCGGCACGCCTTGCGTCTGCCGCGGCCCACATCGCCCAAGGTTTACGCGCGCCGCGTTTCAGCGCCGGATGTCGCCAGCGTCGATGCACTCGTTAGGCGCCGCATCGACGAGCGCATTCCGGCGGTGTACCTGACGGGCGAGACCTCGTTCGCCGGCCTGCCGTTCTACGTAGATCGCCGCGCGCTCATCCCTCGCTCACCCATAGCCGAGCTCATCGAGCACCGCTTCGCGCCGTGGATCGACCCGGCCCGTGTGCGCAGGATCCTCGATATCGGCACCGGATCGGGGTGCATCGCCATCGCGTGCGCGAAGGCATTTCCGCAACGCGCGCGTCGACGGTACGGATATTTCAATGGATGCGCTCGAACTGGCGGGCGCGGAACGTGCGGCGGCATCGTGCTCGGGAGGCGAGTCCGGCTGCTGAAATCCAGCTATTTCAGCGCACTGCGGGGCGAGACCTACGATATCATCGTGAGCAATCCGCCTTACGTCGGCACGCGCGAGCTCGGGGGCCTTCCGCCCGAGTACACTCACGAGCCGCGCATGGCGCTCGCCGCCGGGCGAGCAGGTCTCGATTCCGTTCGCAGCATCTTGAGTGAGGCGGGCCGTCACCTGCGGCCGCGCGGCATCCTGGTCGTCGAAGTGGGCAACACCGAAGTCGCCGTGCGCCGCGCCTTCCGTAAGCTCCCTTTCACCTGGCTGGAGTTCGAGCGCGGCGGCGGCGGTGTGTTTCTGTTGTATGCAGAAAATTTGTAAATCCGGTGCCTGTCACCGGATTTGGGGATGATCGGGCATGTCGGGCAATACGATAGGAAGGCTGTTCACGGTGACGACCTGTGGCGAGAGCCACGGGCCGGCGCTTGCGTGCATCGTGGACGGCTGCCCGCCCGGGCTTGCGCTCACCGAAGCCGACATCCAGCGCGACGTCGACCGGCGGCGCACCGGGACATCGCAGTTCGTGAGCCAGCGCCGCGAAGGCGATCAGGTGCAGCATTCTCTCGGGCGTTTTCGAGGGGCGCACCACGGGCACGCCGATCGGCCTCCTCATCGAAAACATCGATGCCCGCTCGCGCGACTACGAGAAGATCAAGGACCGATTCCGCCCCGGCCACGCCGACTACACCTACCAGCAGAAGTACGGCTTCCGCGACTATCGCGGCGGCGGCCGCTCTTCGGCGCGCGAGACGGTGATGCGCGTCGCCGCCGGCGCCATCGCTCGCAAATATCTCGCCGAGCGCGTGGGCCTGAATATCCACGGCTATTTCAGCCAGATCGGCGCGCTGCGCCTCGAGCCGGTCGCGCCGCGAGACGGCGTACGACAATCCGTTCTTCTGCCCGGACCCCTCGCGCGTCGAAGGAGCTCGAGGCGCTGATCTGGAAGACCCGCGAGGCCGGCGATTCCATCGGTGCGCGCGTCACCGTGATTGCCACCGGCGTGCCCGCCGGCCTCGGCGAGCCTGTCTTCGACCGGCTCGACGCTGACATCGCCTACGCGATGATGGGCATCAATGCCGTCAAGGCCGTCGAGATCGGCGCCGGCACGCGGTGCGTCGAGCAGCGCGGCAGCGAGCATCGCGATGAGCTCACGCCCGACGGCTTCGCCAGCAACAACGCCGGCGGCATCCTCGGCGGCATCTCATCCGGCCAGGACATCGTCGTGCACGTCTCCTTCAAGCCGACCTCGAGCATTCAGATGCCGGGCCGCACCGTCGACGTGGTCGGCAACCCCGTCGAGGTCGTCACCACCGGACGTCACGATCCGTGCGTCGGCCTGCGCGCTACGCCGATCGCCGAGGCCATGCTCGCGATCGTACTGATGGACCATTACCTTCGCCACCGCGCCCAGAACGCAGATGTGCATCCCCTCCGCAACCGACCCAAGTCCATGAGCAGTTACAACGTCGCCGTCGTCGGCGCCACCGGTCTCGTCGGCGAGACCATGATCAAGGTGCTGGAGGAGCGCAAATTCCCCGTCGGCCAGCTGTTTGCGCTCGCGAGCAACCGCTCGATCGGCAAGACCGTGCAATTCAAGGGTCGCGCAGTTGCCCGTGCTGGACCTCGCCACGTTCGATTTCAGCCAGGCGCAGATCGGGCTTTTCTCCGCCGGCGCCTGCCGTTTCGCGCGAGTTTGCGCCGAAGGCTGCCGCGGCCGGCTGCATCGTCATCGACAACACCAGCGAGTTCCGCTACGACGACGAGATCCCGCTGGTCGTGCCGGAGGTGAACGCGCACGCCATCGCGCAGTACAAGAAGCGCGGGCATCATCGCGAACCCGAACTGCTCGACCATCCAGATGGTGGTCGCGCTCAAGCCGATCCACGACGCGGTCGGTATCGAGCGGATCAACGTGGCGACCTATCAGTCGGTGTCCGGCGCCGGCCGCGAAGCGGTCGAGGAGCTCGCGCCATGCAGAGCGTCGGCGCTGCTACAGGGCCACGGGCCGGTCAAGGCCGGCGTCATCCCGAAGCAGATCGCCTTCAACGTCGTGCCCCAGATCGATGTGTTCCAGGACAACGGCTACACCAAGGAAGAGATGAAGATGGTGTGGGAGACCCACAAGATCCTCGAGGACCCCTCCATCCGCGTGAACGCGACCGCGGTGCGGGTGCCGGTGTTCTTCGGCCACTCCGAGGCGGTGCACATCGAGACACGTCGCAAGATTACGGCCGCCGAAGCGCGGGCGCTGCTGGAAAAGGCGCCTGGAGTCGAGGTCATGGACGAGCGCAAGGCCGGCGGGTACCCCACGGCTGCCACCGAGGCAGCGAACCGCGACACAGTTTATGTCGGACGGATACGTGAAGATATTTCGTCTGATCGAGGACTTAATCTCTGGATCGTGTCGGACAACGTTCGCAAGGGCGCGGCTACCAACAGTGTGCAGATTGCCGAGATTTTGGTACGCGAACAGATTTAAGTTATATTGCCGGCCGAGTTTGCTTGGGAACGCGAATGCGCTGCATTCGCTTGTTTTTAAAAGACTTATCTGCGGGCTGATGCCACGCGGGGTGTCCTGATGGTCGCCAGAACTTTGAGCCGGGCGCTGGCTCTGCTGCTCGTTTGCATGCCAGCCGCCTTCGGTCTCGGCCTGGGAGACATCCGTCTCCTGTCCTCGCTGAATGCGCCGCTCGATGCGGAGATCGAGCTGGTCGGAGCCACCTCCGAAGGAGCTCGCGCAGCTGAAGACGCAGGTCGCATCGCGCGAGACTTTCGCGCGCTACGGGCTCGATTACCCGCCAATTCCTGGCAGCGTCACGGTCGAAGCCGCAGACGCAGCGCCGACGGCAGGAGCATCATCAAGCGTCCGCTCCGCAGGAGGCCGTCACCGAGCCGTTCGTGCACCTGCTGCTCGAAGTGAGCTGGGCCGCGCGGCAAGCTTGTGCGCGAGTACACCGTGCTGCTCGATCCTCCTGTCTACACGCCTGGTCAGACTGCCGGCGACACTGCTCCCGTACAGGCACCAGTCACGAATGAAGGTGCGCGCGCACGGCGCCATCTCCCGGCCGGCCGAGCCCTCGGCGTCCGCGCAGGAGAGCGAGCCTCCGCCGTCGGAGCCCAGCACTTCCCAGCCCAGCTCGACCTCGTACTACCCGGCTCCTGCTGCGGCCGTCGGCTCGACGCGCATCGTGCGTCGCGGCGATACCCTTTCGGGAATCGCGAACGAGATCGCGGGCAGCGATACCCGCTCTTCGCGCAAGTGGATGGTCGCGATCTATCGCGGCAACTCGCGCGCCTTCGACGGCAACATGAACATCCTGCGCTCGGGCGCGGAACTGCAGATTCCCGACATCGTCCACGGTCGACGGCGATCACCACCAGCGAAGCCACGGCCGAGATTCAACAGCAATACGCCTCCTGGGGCGGCGCTGCCCCCACGACGGATGAATCGGGCGACACAGGCAAGCTTCGCCTCGTTCCTCCGTCTTCCGACGCGGCTACTCCTGGAACCGGGACGTCATCGACCGCCGGCGGCGATACAGCCTTGCAAGGGCGCGTGCGCGAGCTGGAAGCCCAGCTGCAGGAGTCGCGCCGTCTGATCGAGCTACGTAACGCCGAAGCTCGCTCAGCTGCAGGCGCGTCTGTCTCAGAAGCAGGGCGAAGCGCCTCCCGCCGCCACTGATGACACTCCAGTAGAGCCGGCGCCCAGCGCCACACCGGAGGAAACACCGCCTACTACCGCCGAAGCCCCTTCTGAAGCTCCGGTCACCGAGCCGACACAGGCGGCTCCGCCGGCAGACGAGCCCACTACCGCCGAGACGCCTGCCGAGGCTGAAGATGGCTCGCTGCTCGAAAAGCTCAAGGAATTCTGGTGGGCGGGAGCGGCGCTGCTCGTCGTCATTCTCGCGCTGCTCGGGCTGCGTGCGTATCGCGCTCGCCAGCAGGCTGATTTCGACGATTCGCTCGGCCGTCTGGCCGGTGCCGAAACGCCCGGCATAGGCGACACGGCCCCCATCCGCTCCATCGGCCCCGAGCCCTCATTCCTCGTCGAAGAGACGGGGACTCACGAGCGCCCGCGGTTCATGCCGAGTGCTGCGGCCGGCGCACCGCCTCCGCCCCCTCCGCCGCACGTGTCCTCGGACGACACCATCAGCAGCGAGACGGCGATCAACCTCGACCAGGGCGACCCGCTAGCCGAAGCCGACTTTCACATGGCCTATGGTCTATACGACCAGGCCGCAGACCTGGTCCGCATTGCCATTGCCCGCGAGCCCGAGCGGCGTGATCTGAAGACGAAACTGCTCGAAGTGTTCTTCGTCTGGGGCAACAAGGAGCAATTCCTCCAGGCCGCCCGAGAGCTGGCCGAGACGCGCGACCAGGCAGCGCCCGGCGAATGGGAAAAGATCGTGATCATGGGCAAGCAGCTGGCGCCCGAAGACGACCTCTTCGGCAGTGGCGCGGTTGTCAGCTCGGCGGCGGCTGGCGGGGTCGATCTCGATCTCGAAGGCGGACAAAGCCGCGTGGACTTCGACCTTCTGGGCGAGCCCGTGCCGGATGGTGATCGGCGGCGTAGACCTTGATATCGGCTCCGCGCTGGGAGACAGGGACGCCACGGCGGAATCGCCGACCCGCACCACGGATGCCCACCTGGCATTGCATGACAGTCATGGCGACGAGGCCACGGTTGCGCGCACGCGTGAAATCACGGCGCGCGTTCCGCTGACAGGACGCTCCCGTCATGCCGGACTACGACCTGTCCGGCTCTGAGGAAGCGCCGACGGTAGAGCAGCCGGCATACGACAGCGACCAAGCCGACCATCCGCCAAAAGGTGGACACCGTACTCAAGCAAGGTGGCGCCGATCAGACGGCGGAGCTCGCCATCGACGATCTCGGCCTCGATCTCACCGCGCTCGATACGATCGATCAGCCTGGGCTGGGCTCGTCTGCAGATCCCGATGCGCCCACGCTGGTCGCCGGACTCGATGAGCATTCGCGCCGCGTAATGGAAGATGCCGAGCTGCGCGGGCCGGAAGACCCGACCGGGCCGGCAGCCACGGGCGCTTGGCGCGTGCGCCCCGAAGATCTCGACCCAACGATGCCTCCCACACGCGTCGAAGCGCTCGAGGGTGACATTGCCGCCACCTCACGTCTGGCGACGATCAGCGAGCAGGACATCGATTTCGACTTCGACGCGGCCGAAGAGACCTCGAGCGATGACCTCGATCTCGACGTCGGCACGGCCACAGTGCCCGACACGGCGCTATACGGCGACGCAAAGCATCTCCGCCGAGGACCTGGCGCTGCCGGACCTCGAGCCGGTGACCATGAGCGAGGTGGGCACCAAGCTCGATCTTGCCCGGGCGTACATGGACATGGGCGATCCGGAGGGCGCGCGAAACATCCTGCAGGAAGTATTGCAGGAGGGGTCGGTCACGCAGAAGCAGGAAGCGCAACGACTGATGGATACGCTGCCCGGCTAAGGCGCCGACGCGTCGGGTCGTGAATCGGATCGCGCTTGGCGTCGAGTATCGCGGCTCGGCGTTTGCGGGCTGGCAGACGCAGGAAGCACTGCGCACCGTCCAGCGCGAGCTCGAGCGGGCACTCACTGAAGTGGCGGATGAGCCGGTCTCCCTGATCTGTGCGGGGCGGACCGACGCCGGCGTCCACGCGGCGGAGCAGGTCGCTCACTTCGACACAGGCGCGGTTCGCAGCAGCCGGGCCTGGACGCTCGGCGCAAATACCAACATGTCGGACGACGTCAGCGTCACATGGGCGATGCCCGTGCCTGGCCATTTCCATGCGCGCTATTCGGCCGAGTCGCGCACTTACCGATACGTCATTTTCAACCGCTGGGTGAGATCGGCGCTGGTGGGAAAGGGAGCGGCTCCGGTGTTCAAGCCGCTCGATGCGCAACGGATGGCCGCGGCGGCCACCCTGCTTATCGGCGAACCACGACTTCAGCGCATTCGGGCCGCGGGGTGCCAGTCGAAGTCGCCGGTGCGGACGGCTGAGCCGCCTTTCAGTGCAGCGCAGCGGCAATTGCGTGATCATCGAGGCGACGGCCAATGCCTTTCTCCACCACATGGTCCGCAACCTGGCCGGCTTGCTGATCGAGGTGGGGCGCGGAGACCGTGAGCCCGAGTGGGCTGCCGAAGTGCTGCAGGGACGGGACCGGGCGCTGGGCGCGCCAACCGCGGCCGCCGAGGGGCTGTACTTGTGGCGAGTGCAATATCCGGCCGCGTTCCGCCTGCCCTCCCGGCCCCCTGCGTCCGGCGGGGCGGTTTCGTTTATGCTTCCCGCCGGCATTTAGCCGCGCCGCGGAGCTGCGATGTCCTGGTTCGAGAAAATCATGCCCTCGCGCATCAAGACCGAGCGCCGCACGCGCTCGGTTCCGGAGGGCCTGTGGATCAAATGCCCGGCATGCGATGCCGTGCTTTACCGGGCCGAGCTCGAGCGCAATATCTACGTGTGTCCCAAGTGCAGCCATCACATGCGCATCACGGCGCGTGACCGGCTCGAGCGGTTCTTCGATGAGGGCACCGAGATCCTCGAGATAGGAGCCGATATCTCGCCCGAGGATCCTCTCAAGTTCCGCGACAGCAAGCGCTACAAGGACCGGCTCGCGCAGGCCCAGAAGACCACTGGCGAGAAAGATGCCCTCGTAGTGCTGGTCGGCAAGGTGCACGACCTCGACGTGGTCGCCTGCGCGTTCGAGTTCCAGTTCCTCGGCGGCTCGATGGGCTCGGTCGTCGGCGAGCGCTTCAAGCGCGGCGTCGAGTACTGCATCGAGAAGCGGCAGCCGTTGGTGTGCTTCACCGCCAGCGGTGGCGCGCGCATGCAGGAAGCACTGTATTCACTATTCCAGATGGCGAAGACCAGCGCGGCGCTCGCCAGGCTCGCCCAGGCGCATCTGCCGTTCATCTCGGTGATGACCGACCCGACCACAGGGGGCGTCTCGGCCAGTCTCGCGATGCTTGGTGACTTGAACCTGGCGGAGCCGCGGGCCCTGATCGGCTTCGCCGGCCCGCGCGTCATTCAGCAGACGGTGCGCGAGACACTGCCGGAAGGCTTCCAGCGCAGTGAGTTCCTGCTGGAGCACGGCGCCCTCGACATGATCGTGGACCGCCGCGACATGCGCGATCGCATCTCCGCGCTTTTGCGGCTGCTCGGACGCCTGCCGCCTCCGCCGACCGCCGCTACTTCGGGAACGGTCGCAACCCTCAAAGCGCTTTGATTCGCCGTACGCTCGCCGAATGGCTCGACGTGCAGCAGACGGTGCACGCTCGGGGCATAGACCTCGAGCTGTCGCGCGTGACGGCCGTGGCGCGCAAGCTGGGCGTGGACCGCCTCCAGTGCCCGGTCATCACCGTCGGCGGCACGAACGGAAAGGGCTCCGTCGTCGCGTTTCTCGAAGCGATATTCCGCAGCACCGGGCTCGCGCCGGGCGTGTTCACCTCGCCTCACCTCGTTCGGTACAGCGAGCGCATCCGGGTCGCCGGCGCGGAAGCTTCCGAAGACGAGCTCGTCGATGCGTTCGAGCGCATCGAAGCCGCGCGCGACGAGATCACGCTGACGTACTTCGAATACAACACCCTCGCGGCCCTGCTCGTGTTCGCGGCTCGCGAAGTGGAGGTCGCGGTTCTCGAGGTCGGCTTGGGCGGGCGGCTGGATGCGACGAACATCGTCGACGCCGATGTCGCAGTCGTCTGTTCCATCGGGCTCGACCATCGCGACTGGCTGGGCGAGACACTGGAGGAGATTGGTCGCGAGAAGGCGGGGATTTTCCGTCTCGGCCGTCCGGCGGTGCTCGGTTCACCCGAAATGCCGGCAAGCGTTTTCGAGTCGATCGAGCAACGCGGCGCCCGTCCCGTGATCGCCGGGCGTGATTTCACCTGGGAGATCGGAGCGGGTGAGTGGACCTATCGCGGTGTGCAACTCGTGTTGGAAGGCCTGCCTCCGCCGTCGCTGCCGGGATCCGTTCAGTACCGCAACGCTGCCACGGCCATCACTGCCGCGGCGCTGCTGGGGCCGCAGTCCAAACTCGATTTCCGGAATATTCGTGAAGCATTGCGGGGCGTCACCCTGGCGGGGAGATTCCAGATCGTTCCGGGAAGCGTGGAGTGGATTCTTGACGTCGCGCACAACGAGCCCGCCGCGAAAGTGCTCGCGCAGCATCTGGCCGAGCGGCCTTGCGAGGGCCGCACCATCGCGGTCGCGAGTGTGCTCGCGGACAAGGACGCCGCCGCGATCGTCAAGGCACTGCAGCCGGCAATCGATCACTGGATGCTTTGCACACTGACTGAGCCGCGCGGCCTTTCCGCGCAGGAGCTGGCGAAGCGCGCCGCGCTGCCACATGCGCGAGTTCACGCTGGCGGGATCAATCGCCGATGGATGCGAGAAGGCGAGAGCTCTTGCGAAGCCCGGCGATCGCGTGGTGGCATGCGGATCCTTCCTGGTCGTGAGCGCAGCGCTGCAATGGCTTCGTCTATACTGACCGTGCTTGTTTTCGAGCCAGCTGCCCCCATCGTGGAAACCCAGGTCAAAGAGAGACTCACCGGAGCCGTCATTCTCGTGACGCTCATCGTGCTGTTGGTGCCCGAGCTACTCACGGGCCCCGGCAGAAAGGCGGCGCCTGTCGTCAACTCGGCGGGCGGAGCAACTCCGCGCTCGGTCATCATCGATCTGGTCGAAGGAGGCGTGCGCCCCGTGACATCACCGGCGGCGCAGCCCGCGGAATCTTCGCTGGAGGCGCGGCGCATCGTGCCGTCAGCCAAACCGGAGAAGCGGGAAGAGACGCCGCCGCCAGTTGCAGCCGAGATCCCTCCACCCGTGCGAGAGATGCGGCCTACACCAGCGGCACCTGTGGAAAAACCAGTCGCGGAACCGGCGTCGCGTAATGGCTGGTCGGTCCAGCTCGGCAGCTTCGCAAGCCGCGACAATGCGCAGCGACTGGTCAGGGAGCTGAGAGGCAAGGGGTTCGAGGCGTTCATGCTGGAAGGAGGCGGTACCAGTGGAAAGCTCTATCGCGTCCGGGTCGGGCCGGAGGGGGACCACGATGCGGCCGCAGCCCTGGCCGCAAGATTGCGTTCGGCAGGCCAGCCGGGCTCCCTCGTCGCGCCGTAGCGGCAATGCCGGGTGCGCTGTGACGAGCGTCCACCATTCACGGGACGCCTCTTGTACAATCCGCGCCTCCCAAACTCGGCCACCGCGGGCGGGCAGCGATGATCTTCGTCGATTATGTTCTGATCGCCATCCTCATCGTCTCCATCATCATTGGCGCGCTGCGCGGCTTCCTGCGCGAGGCGGTGGCGCTGGTGAGCTGGATCGCCGCATTGCTGCTGGCGTGGGCGTTCAGCGACTCACTCCTTCCGCTATCTCGGCGCCTGGCTTGGCGAGCATCCGCAGATGGCCACGTGGGTGGCGCGAGGTCTGATCATGGTGTCAGTCCTGGTGATCGGCGCGATCGTGGGGAGCCTTCTCGGCCACTTCGTGCGGCTGTCCATTTTCAGCGGCCTGGACCGGTTTCTCGGCATCGTGTTCGGTGGAATGCGCGGGTTGATCGTGGTGGGGGTGCTGGTCATCTTCGGCCAGTTGATGCACATGGATGCCGAAGCATGGTGGAGCAAGTCGGTGCTGATTCCGCAGGCGACCACCATCGCGAACGGAGTGCGCGCGTTCGTCGGCGAGCACTGGCCGCCCCAGGAATCCGAACCTCCAGTCAAGGCGTGAACTGACATGTGCGGAATCGTCGGAATCGTCGGTACCAGCGCGGTCAACCAGCGGCTCTACGATGCGATGACGGTGCTTCAGCACCGTGGTCAGGACGCAGCGGGCATCGCGACGGCGGGCGAGGGCGAGCTGTACACGCGCAAAGGCGCGGGCCTGGTTCGGGACGTCTTCCAGCAGCACCACATGCTCGAGCTGAAGGGCAACGTGGGAATCGGGCATGTCCGCTACCCCACGGCCGGGTGCGACAGCGCAACCGCCGAAGCTCAGCCTTTCTACGTAAATGCGCCTTACGGCATCTGTCTGGCGCACAACGGCAATCTCACCAACGCCGCGGAGCTCGCCGAAGTGCTCACGCGCGAGGATCGCCGGCACCTCAACACGGCGTCCGACTCGGAGGTGCTGCTGAACGTATTTGCTTCGGAGCTGCAACGGGTGGGCACGGCGCGCGTGACTCCGGCTGACGTGTTCGCTGCGCTCAACGCCGTATATCGGCGTTGCCGTGGCGGTTACGCGGTAATCGCCATGATCATCGGCCACGGCAGTGCTCGGGTTCCGCGATCCGAACGGCATCCGGCCGCTGGTGCTCGGCAAGCGCGAAACGCCGAAGGGCCCGGAGTGGATGCTGGCCTCGGAAAGCGTGGCGCTGGCGGCGCTCGGGTTCAAGTTCGTGCGCGACGTCGGTCCGGGCGAGGCGATGTTCATCGACGAGGCTGGCCGGCTGCCACTCGCAGCAATGCGTGGCGAGCCTGCACCACACGCCGTGCATCTTCGAGTACGTCTACCTGGCGCGGCCAGACTCGATCATCGACAACATCTCCGTCTACCGCGCGCGCATGCGCATGGGCGACAAGCTCGCGGAGAAGATCCTGCGCGAGCACCCTGATCACGACATCGACGTCGTCATCCCGATTCCGGACACCAGCCGCACGAGCGCGCTGCAGGTGGCGCAGAAGCTCGGCCTGAAGTATCGCGAAGGCTTCATCAAGAATCGCTACATCGGCCGCACGTTCATCATGCCGGGGCAGGAGCTGCGCGAGAAGTCCGTGCGCCGCAAGCTGAACGCGCTGGACCTCGAGTTCCGCGGCAAGAATGTGCTGCTGGTGGACGACTCGATCGTACGCGGCACGACCTCCGCGCAGATCATCGACCTGGCGCGCGAGGCCGGCGCCAAGAAAGTCTATTTCGCCTCCGCCGCACCGCCGGTGCGCTTCCCCAACGTCTACGGCATCGACATGCCGGCCACCAACGAGCTGGTCGCCGCGGGCCGCAGCGACGCCGAAGTCGGCAAGCTGATCGGCGCGGACTGGCTCGTTTACCAGGACCTCGACGACCTCGTGGCTGCCTGCCAGCACGACGACGCGCAGGTGAAGGAATTCGACACGTCCTGCTTCTCAGGCGAGTACGTCACGGGCGACGTCACGCCGGAATACCTCGATCGCCTGCAAGCCGAGCGCTCGGACGCCGCCAAGGCCAACAAGCGCGATCAGCGGGGCCCACTCAAAGTGGTCGGGCGCTCCTCCTAAGCCACACCAATGCGACTGCTGATGATCGAAGACGACGCGCGCTACAGCGCGGTCGTCCGGCATCACTTGAGCTGCCGCTGGCCGGACGCGAAACTGGCAGTGTTGCAGCCCGGTCGTGCATGGCCGCCATTCCTCCCGAGTTTCTCGCGCAAGGCTTCGACACGGTGCTGGTCGCGCGCGAATGGCCCGGCGGGCTCGGCATCGATTGGGTCCGGGATTTCCTCGCGCGGCGCGGGTTCGCGCCGCTCATCTACATGAGCGGGCAGGCAGCGATGATGCCGAAGCGAAGGAGGCGCTCTCGCTCGGCGCGCACGCGGTTGTGGGGCGGACCAAGATCGATCACGGGAAGCTGATCGAGGCGATTGGCAGCAGGGGTTGCAAAGCAGGCGCAGGCGAGGGCGAGGTGGCGCACCTCGATCGAAGGGATTGAGTCGCAGAAATTCAACGGCGTGCACATTCGCGGGTACAGGTGCGTGCGGCGGCTCGCGGGCGGCGCGGTGTCCGACCTGTTTCTGGCGGAAAGCGAGGGCGCAGGCGCGCATGGTCGTCCTGAAACTGGCGCGCGACCAGCAGAAGGACAACAAGCTGGATCAGTCCTTCCAGCGGTTCCTGATGGAATACGAGATCGTAGAGCGCATCCGCAATCCCAACATCGTGCGGCTCTACGACCTGGGGGTGAGCGATGAGCACGCCTATCTCGTGATGGAATACTTTCACTGCGGGGACCTGCGCGAGCGGATGCGGGCCGGCGTCACGCCGCGCGAGGCCGTGCGGTTCGCGCTTTCAATAGCGCATGCGCTCGAGGCGATCCACGCCTCTGGGATCCTCCATCGCGACCTCAAGCCCGGGAACATCATGTGCCGCGACGACGGCACACTGGCGCTGATCGACTTTGGCCTCGCCAAGGACGAAGCGCTGACTTCGAACATGACGGATCACGGCACGATCTTCGGCACGCCCCACTACATGAGCCCGGAGCAGGGCCACGCGGAGCCGATCGATGAGCGCAGCGATCTCTACAGCCTGGGTGTCATCTTCTACGAGATGCTGGTGAAGGAAAAACCGTACACCGCAGACAATCCCATGGCGATCATCTACAAACACCGCAAGATGCCGATCCCGAAGCTGCCCTCCGACGTCGCGTTCCTTCAGCCCCTGCTGGAATGCCTCATGGCCAAGGACCCGACCGACCGTTTCCCCACCGCCGCCGCTGCGATCGTGGCCTTGGAGACCGCCGCCGCGCGAATGTAGATTCCCGTAGGTTGGACTGAGCCCGTAGGTTGAGCTGAGAGTCCTCGAAGCCCAACATGCCTTCAATCGCGCCGAACTACCGTCGCCTTGAACCCGCAGCACTCCAGCTCGCGCACCGGCCGCCCACTCGTGTCCCCGATCCTCACCCCGTTGAGCACCGCGCGGGTATCGGCGAATGCGGCGATGGCAGCGACTCCGCCGGCCCCGCCCAGAATGATTCCGCCGTTTGCCGTGAAGCGCCCATCCTGCAGCGCGATGCCATACAGATCGTTCTGCAGCAGGATGTTGTCGCGGACCTCTGCTGCCTCCGAGACGTAGATCCCCACCTGGTTGTCGAACACGACGTTGTTGAAGATCTGGGTGCCCGGCGCGCCAGCGGCGATCCCGGAGAGCTGGAAGTGCTCGAACGCATCCGGGCCGCAGCCAATGTCCGGCACGCCGCAGACATTGCCGCTGACGATATTCCCGGAAATGATGCCGTTCGCGCCGAGAACGAATTCCACTCCGTCCGTCACGAGGGGCGCGGACGTTCCCGGTCCGGTGACGACGTTGTCGGTGATCACAGCACGCGATCCGGTGTTGGCCACGATGATGCCGCCTGTCTGATACTTCGTTATCGAAGAGTCGCTGATGTTGGCGGTTGCGGTGGACCCTGTCTCGGCATCGCCGACGAGAATGCCGACGCCGCTGCGAAAGCACAGCGCGGCGGGGCTATCGTGAATATCCGCCACACGCGAATGCGCCAGGTTCAGATGCGCGCCCTGTATCACGCGGATGCCCGCGAGCAGCGCGCCTTTCTCGCATGTGCCTGCACCCGGCCCGCGTACGGTCAGTGAAGACAACGAAACTCGCGCGCCCTGGCTGATCTCGACGAGTGAACTGCCGCCGAGTACGCCCGAGGAGAGCTTGCGCGGTGCTTGAACCACTGTGCGTCCAGCACCCGTGCCGACGATCCTCACCGACTTCCAGATTGCCAACTGCTCGGTATAAACGCCCGTTGCCACCCGGATCGTGTCGCCCGACTTCGCGGCGTCCACTGCGGCCTGAATGGTCCGGTACTGCCCGGGCACCGCGCGTACCGCCGCCATGGCGTGCGTGGAAATAGCGATGGCAAGCAGCCCGGTGATCATGCGCAGGGATGGGGGCCATCTCTTGTTCTTGTTCATCGGAACCTCGGCGAAGCGCTGTTGTAATAGTTCGGCTCCGCTGCGCGCGACGGTAACGAATTGGCCGAAAGCAGGCAATGTTTGGTCACGCATTGGTAAATCGGTAGAATCCGCGACCCCTGTCCTGCGAGAGCCGCGAGATGTCGATTCATGGCTATGCCCTGTTTTGCCTGGCCTACGTGATCGCCACGGCGACCCCGGGCCCCGGCATCGCCGCTATCGTCGCGCGCGTGCTCTCCCGAGGCACACGCGGCCTGCCGGCGTTCATTGCGGGTTACGTTGTCGGCGACCTGATCTGGCTGACGTTTGCTGCCACCGGCATGGCTGTTCTTGCGCAGACTGCTCACACGCTGTTTCTCGTGTTGAAGTATGCCGGCGCGTTGTATCTGCTCTTCCTGGCGTATCGAATGTGGACGGCTCCTGCACGCCCGCTTACGGACAAAATCGAGATCAGCGAGGGCGAGAGTGCGCCGCGCCTTTTCGCCGGCACGGTCGCGCTCACCATGGGCAACCCGAAAGTCATGGTTTTCTTTCTGGCGTTGCTGCCCACGGTCATTGACCTGAACAGGATGACGCTGAGCGCTTACCTGCAGCTGGCTCTCACAATCTGCATCATCCTGTCCACCGTGCTGACCACCTACGCCATCGCAGCCCTGCGCGCGCGTCGCCTCTTCAGCAACGCCCGCGCGGTGCAATGGCTCAACCGCGGATCGGGCACGGTAATGGCCACCGCCGCCGTAGTAGTCGCCGCTCAGTAACGTCGTAGGTCGGCCTCAACCCCGTAGGTTGGGCTGAGTCCGCGAAGCCCAACAGCGTCAATCGCTAACGCGCCAGCGACTTCAACGTGAACCCGCCAGCGTCATACTGCAGATAGCTGCCTTCTTCATACCAGGCCCCCAGCACGATCCGCTCCGCCTTCTCGCCATGGACGACGTACTCATGCCGGCCCGGCCGATGGGTGTGGCCATGGATCATGCGCCGGGTATCCGTGGCCCGAAACGCCTTGAGCACGGCTTCCTCATTCACATCCATGATCACCGGCGCCGTGCGTGTCGTGTGCGCCTTGCTTCCCTCGCGCGCGCGATTGGCGAACTGCTCGCGTATGGCCAAGGGCAGCGCGAGGAATTTCTCCTGCCACCCGGGAGTTCGCACGACGCTTCGCAGCTCCTGGTACGAGTGATCGTCCGTGCATAGAGCGTCGCCGTGCGTCACCAGCACGCGCTCTCCATCCAGATCAGCCACTACGGGATCAGGCAGCAGCGCCACGCCGGTGCGGTCACAAAAGCCGCGCCCCAGGAGAAAATCGCGATTCCCGTGCATCACGAAGCACGCCACTCCGCTGGAAGTCAGAGCCCGAATGCCCGCACAAACGCGCGCCTTCTCCGGATCGGTCTCGTCATCGCCCACCCAGGACTCGAACATGTCTCCAAGGATATAGAGCGCCTCCGCGCCTGCGGCGTGCGTCTTCAGAAACTCCAGGAATTGCCCGTTCGCCTCAGGCGATGCCGCGTCGAGGTGCAGATCCGATACGAACAGACGCGCCATGACTTACTGGGCAGGGGGCGGCGCCTCGGGCGGCGGGGTCGTTGCAGGCGGTGGAACGGGCTGCGGGCCGGGCTGCGATGCCGGTTCAGTCACGGGAGAAGTGTTCACCACGACTACTTTTTGAATCACCACAGGTTGCAAAGGCGCTTCGCCCTTGAACGGCCCGTATGCGCCAGTGGGCATCACTCCGATGCGTTCCACGACCTCCATGCCCTGCACGATCTTGCCGAATACCGCGTATCCCCAGCGTGTGGCCACGGGATCCAGATCGCCGTTGTCGGCGAGATTCAGGTAGATCTGTGCATTGCCCGAATGCGGCGCTTCGCTGCGCGCCAGGCCGACGGTGCCGCGCAGATTGCGCAACCCGTTGCCCGACTCGTTGGGAATGGATTCGTGCGTCGCCTTGACCTTGTTGTCGGCCGCGGAGTAGCCGCCGCCCTGCACGACGAAGCTGCCCACCACTCGATGAAACAGGGTGCCGTCGTAATAGCCTTCGTTCACGTACTTTAGGAAATTCGCGACTGTCAGCGGCGCCCGCTGCGGGTTGAGCTCGATCGTGAACTCTCCCATGCTGGTCGTGACACGCACGAAGGGCGCCGCGCTCGCCTGCGCGCCGATCAGAAGCAGGCCCGCCACCCACACCGCTCGCTTGAACATCCCCGCACCCTAGCTGCCCCGAAGCGGCATACCGTAACATGCCCGGATGGCCGATTTCCCCGCAATCACGCGCTTTGCGCCCAGCCCGACGGGCGACCTGCATCTGGGCAACGCCCGGACGGCGCTGTTCAGCCTCCTGCTCGCGCGGCATGGCGGCGGGCGCTTCGTCTTGCGCATCGAGGACACCGATCGGGCCCGCAGCAAGGACGAGCACACCATCCAGCTCATGGACGATCTGCGCTGGCTGGGCTTCGAGTGGGACGCCGGTCCGGATCGCGAAGACGAACGAGGCCCCTATCGTCAGTCCGCGCGCAGCGCGTTGTACGCCAGCCGGTTCGACGAACTGGAAAAGATGGGCGCGACTTACAAGTGCTTCTGCTCGCCACTCGAGCTCGAGGTGGCGAGGAAGACGATGGCGGCCGCTGGCAGGCCGCCGCGCTACGGTGGCACCTGCCGTGAGCTGACGGCCGCGCAGCATTCCGGAAAGAGCGCTGCCGGCATCGCGCACACCTGGCGTTTCCGGGTGCCGAACGGCCGCCGCATCGAGTTCGACGACTTCGTGCACGGCCCGCAGAGTTTCCTGACTGACGACATCGGCGACTTCATCGTCCGCCGTGCCGACGGCACACCCGCGTTCTTCTTCTGCAATGCCGTCGACGACGCTGCCATGGGTGTCACTCACGTGCTGCGAGGCGAGGATCACCTGGCGAACACGCCGCGACAGCTGCTGATACTCGAGGCGCTGAAGCAGCAGGCGCCGGGCTACGGCCACGTGTCGTTGATCGTCGGCGAAGATGGCGCGCCGCTTTCCAAGCGCCATGGCGCCGCGAGCGTGCGGGACTATCGCGAGCGCGGCTACCTGGCGCAGGCCCTGACGAATCATCTGTTCCGGCTGGGGCATTCGAGCAGCGAGCACGGCCTGTTGAGCGTGGAACAGATGGCCGCCGCCTTCGATGCGCACCACCTCGGCCGCGCGCCCGCGAGGTTCGATGAGCAGCAGCTCAACATGTGGCAGAAGGAGGCCGCGCACAAACTCACGCCGGTACAGGCGCGCGAGTGGCTGAAGAGCGCGCTTCCGGCAAGTCTGGAGGAGACATCCATCCGCGCGTTCATCGACGCCGTCCTGCCGAACATCGTGTTGCCTGAAGATGCGAAGGGCTGGGCCGACGTGGTGTACGGTCCACCGCCGGCGCTGGACGGCGCGGATGAGCAGCTGGTGCGCAGCGCCGGAGCGGCCTATTTCTCGGCGGGCCGCGATGCCGCCGAGGCCAGCGGCAACGATTTTCCGGCGATCGTTTCCGCCATCCGCACGGCCACCGGGAAGAAGGGCGCCGAGCTGTTCAAGCCGCTGCGGCTTGCACTCACCGGCCGCTCGCATGGGCCGGAGCTCGCGCCCCTGCTGAAAGCCATGCCGCCCGGCAAGGCGCGCGAACGCCTCGCCCGATTTGCCTGAACAGAGTGAAATAATGATCCGCATCCATAATTCCCTCACGGGAGAAAAAGAGGAACTGGTTCCGTTCGAGGCGGGCCGCATCGGCATGTACGTGTGCGGAGATACCGTTTATGACCTGTGCCACATGGGGCACGCGCGCTCCAAGATCGCGTTCGACATCGCGCGGCGCTATCTCGCATGGCGCGGGCTCGAAGTGAATTTCGTCCGCAACATCACCGACATCGACGACAAGATCATCAAGCGCGCGGCGGAGCAGGGGAAGACCATCGATGAGTTCACGGCGTACTACATCGAGCAGATGCACAGGGACTACGACGCGCTCGGGATTCTTCGACCGGACCACGAGCCGCGCGCGACGCAATACGTGCCGGGGATGGTGGAGCTGGCTGAGAGGCTGATCGCGAAAGGCTATGCATACGTGACCGATGGCGGCGATGTGATGTACTCGGTCGCCAAATTTGCCTCATACGGGAGATTGTCCGGCAAGAAGCTCGCGGATCTGCGCGCCGGCGCTCGCGTGGATGTGGACGAGAGCAAGCGTGATCCGCTCGACTTCGTGCTGTGGAAGAGCGCGAAGCCCGGTGAGCCGTCGTGGCCGTCGCCGTGGGGCCCGGGCCGCCCCGGCTGGCACATCGAGTGCTCGGTGATGGCCGAGCAGCTGCTGGGGTCTCGTTTCGACATTCACGGCGGAGGGCTGGATCTCAAATTTCCTCATCACGAGAACGAGATCGCGCAATCCTGCGCGGCGAGCGGCGACTGCTTCGCCCGCACCTGGATGCACAACGGGTTTCTCAACGTGGACGAAGAGAAGATGTCCAAGTCGCTGGGCAATTTCTTCACGATCCGCGAGACGCTCAAGACGGTGCGGGACCCGGAGGTGATCCGGTATTTCGTGGTGTCGAGCCATTATCGCGGCCCGCTCAACTATTCGACGGATCAGCTCGATCAGGCGGACGTGGCGCTCAATCGCCTCTACACCGCGCTGCGCGACGTCCCGGTTCCGCAGGAGCCGGTGACGAGCGAGCACACGGCGCGCTTCCAGGAAGTCATGGACGACGATTTCAATACGCCCGAGGCTCTCGCCGTTCTGCAGAACATGACGCGCGAGATCAACACGGCACGCGCTGCCGGGAAGAACCAGAAAACGGCTGCGGTTGCGGCGGAGTTGCGGGCCCTGGCCGGTGTGCTGGGTCTGGCGCAACTCGCGCCAGCAGACTGGTTCCGCCGCTCGAAGCAAACCGCGGCAGGTCTCACTGACGCCGACATTGAGCAGAAGATCCAGGCCCGCATCGCCGCGCGCAAGTCGCGCGACTTCGCCGAGTCCGACCGCATCCGCGACGAGCTCGCCGCCGCTGGCGTCATCCTCGAGGACAAGCCCAGCGGCAAAACCACCTGGCGCCGCGCCTGAACCAGAACTTCTTTGCGTAGGTTGGGCTGAGTCTTCGAAGCCCCACGTCTTTGGTGTCGTGGATCGTTGGGCTTCGAAGACCCAGCCCAACCTTCGAAAATCGCTAGCGCTTGGGAGTCGTGGCGGCGTCCTGGCGGCGCATGGACGCTTCGAGCGTGTTGCTCATGAGCATGGCGACGGTCATGGGGCCGACGCCGCCGGGGACGGGTGTGATCCACGACGCGCGGTCGCGCGCGTTCTCGAAATCCACGTCGCCGACGAGCTTGCCGGTGTCGAGCCGGTTCATGCCGACATCCACGACGACGGCGCCTTCCTTGATCCAGTCGCCCGGAATCATTCCCGGCTTGCCGACGGCGACGACTAGAATGTCTGCCCGACTCACGTGCGTCTGCAGGTCATTGGTGAAGCGGTGGCACACCGTTGTGGTGGCGCCCATGAGCAGCAGCTCGAGGGCCATGGGCCGCCCGACTACGTTCGATGCGCCCACGACTACCGCGTGCTTACCGCGCGCTTCGATCCCCGCATGCTCGAGTAGCTTGACGATTCCCCACGGCGTACACGGCCGAATCAACGGAATGCGCTGCGTCAACCGCCCGATGTTGAACGGATGAAACCCGTCCGCATCCTTCGCCGGGTCGATGCGCTCGATGATTGCGGTCTGCCTGATCTGCTCGGGCAGAGGCAGCTGCACCAGTATTCCGTCGACGCGCTCGTCGCGGTTCAGGTCGTCGATGAGCTTCAACAGATCCTGCTCCGATGCCGACTGGGGCAGGTCGTGAGCCAGGGAATGGATGCCGGCTTCGGCGCAGGCCTTGCGCTTGTTGCGCACGTAGAGCTCTGAAGCGGGGTCGCGGCCCACCAGGACGGCGGACAGACCGGGCCGGCGCAGCCCGCGCGCCTGCATTTCCTCGACGGCGTGGCGGATTTCTTTGTTCAGCCGGGCGGCCAGCCGTCGGCCGTCTAGCAGGCGTGCGCTCATAAGGGCGCGCATTCTCGCATGGACCCCCCGCGTGTGCATAAAATCGCCCATGAGCACATTCCTCGCAGAGAACGGCATCATCCGCCCCCGTCCGCCGCGCAACGAGACGGTGCTGGGCTACGCGCCCGGATCGCCCGAGCGCGCCTCGCTCGAGGCCACCCTGAAGCGCATGGCGGGCGAAACGGTGGATATGCCGCTGATCATTGGTGGCCGGGAGGTGCGCACCGGCACGCTGGATTCGGCCCGAATGCCGCACGAACACGGTCATGTGCTCGGCAAGGCGCACCTTGCCGGCGCCAAGGAAATCGCAGACGCGATCGACGCCGCCCAAAAAGCGTGGCCAGACTGGTCGCGCCGCCCCTGGACGGAGCGCGCCGCCGTGTTCCTCAAGGCGGCAGACATGCTCTCCAGAGACTGGCGCCCTGTGCTCAACGCCGCCACCATGCTCGGCCAGTCGAAGACCGCGCACCAGGCGGAAATCGACGCGGCCGCCGAGCTGATCGACTTCTGGCGCTTCAACGTCGATTTCATGCTGCGGCTGTATGCCGAGCAGCCGGTCTCAGGCTTCGGCGAATGGAATCACGTCGACTATCGCCCGCTCGAAGGGTTCGTATACGCGGTGACGCCGTTCAATTTCACCGCCATCGCCGGCAATCTGCCCGGCGCGCCGGCGCTTATGGGCAACACTGTGGTGTGGAAGCCTTCCGCCACCGCCAAGTACAGCGCGCACTACATCATGCAGCTGTTGCAGGCGGCCGGCCTGCCGCCGGGCGTGATCAACCTCGTCTACGGCGATCCAAAGATGATCACTGATGCGGTTGTCGCCCATCCTGCGCTCGCCGGCGTGCACTTCACCGGCTCGACTGGCGTGTTCAACGGCTTGTTGCAAGCGGTGAGCGCGCGAAATTATCGCTCGTATCCGCGCATCGTCGGCGAGACGGGAGGCAAGAACTTCGTGCTGGCTCATCCCAGCGCGGATCTCGAGGCGCTTGCGACGGCGGTGCTGCGCGGCGGCTACGAGTACCAGGGGCAGAAATGTTCCGCGGCCTCGCGCGTGATCGTGCCGCAATCGCTATGGCCCCGCTTCAAGGAGCGCGTGTGCGATGAGATCGCCGGCATCCGTGTCGGCGACGTGCGCGACCTGCGCAATTTCATGGGCGCGGTGATCGACGAAAAAGCCTGGCGGAAGCATGACGCTGCCATCACGCAGGCGCGTGCACATGCGGATGTCGAGGTGCTCGCCGGTGGGCGCACCGACATGAGCAAGGGCTACTTCGTGTACCCGACTCTGCTCAGCACCACGGATGCGCGCTCGCGATTCATGAGTGAGGAATTCTTCGGGCCCATCGTTTGCGCCATGGTGTACCCGGATGCGCAGTTCCAGCAGGCCATCGAGACCATCGATTCGACCAGCCAGTACGCGCTCACCGGCTCGATCTTCGCCACGGATCGCGCCGCGATCGCGCAGGCGGCGGACGGGCTGCGCCATGCCGCCGGGAATTTCTACATCAACGACAAGCCGACCGGGGCCGTGGTAGGAGCGCAGCCCTTCGGCGGCGCGCGGGCCAGCGGCACCAATGACAAGGCAGGCTCGATGTGGAACCTGATGCGCTGGGTGTCGCCGCGAACCGTGAAAGAGACGTTCGATCCGCCGCGGCAGTATCGCTACCCGTTCATGTCGGAGAAGTAGTGGCTGGGCGGCGGCTGATGAACAGCTGCACGAGGCAGCCCACCACAATCCACCCTGCAAGCCACCACCACGCCTGCTTCGATAACGAATACATCATGTAAAGGCATGCTGCTGCTCCCACTGCCGGCACTACGGGAGACAGCGGAACGCGGAACGGCCTGGGCAGGTCTGGCGCCTTGCCGCGCATCACGATGACGGCAACGCATACCGCCGCGAAGGCGAGCAGCGTGCCCATCGAAACCAGCTCGCCGAGCAGGTCGAGTGGGAAAAGCCCGGCGAATGTGGCGCAGAAGATTCCAGAGATCCATATGCCGTGTGCCGGTGTGCAGTAGCGCGGATGAACGCGCGCGAAGATTT
Source organism: uncultured Gammaproteobacteria bacterium (assembly GCA_963759725.1). Taxonomy (GTDB): domain Bacteria; phylum Pseudomonadota; class Gammaproteobacteria; order Steroidobacterales; family Steroidobacteraceae; genus CAVXAE01. Next base: position 1,945,426 of record CAVXAE010000001.1, read on the forward strand.
CGGGCAGCGCCCGATCGCTGGACATGGTGTAGAAGATTCGCGTCTGCCCATAGAGCGTGACCAGGATCGTCGAAGCCAGGCCGATGATTGCGCCGACGCTCACGAGAGGCTTGATCCAGTTCAGATTCGAGCCGGCGCCATCCAGGGCGACCATGATCGGGTCGGCGACATTGAGCGTGCTGTAATGCGCGAGACCGGTGACCACGAGGCCCATTGCGACATAGAGCACCGTGCAAATGAAAAGCGACGCGAGAATCCCGATCGCCAGGTCGCGCTGCGGCCGCTTGGTCTCCTGGGCGCACGTGGATATCGTCTCGAACCCGATGTACGCGTAGAAGATCACGCCGCTGGCGCGTGCGATGCCGCTCCAGCCGAACGCGCCGGTCTCGCCCTGGTTCGGCGGAATGAACGGATGCCAGTTCGCGGGATTCACGAAGAACGAGCCGGCCACGATCACCAGCAGGATCACGCCCACCTTGAGCATCACCATCAGGCTGTTCGCGAGCGCCGATTCGCGCACGCCCACCATCAGCAGCCAGGTCATCGCCAGCACGATGAGCACGGCGGGCAGATTGATGACCGAGCCCGAAGTCACGATATGGCGCGCGCCGTCCAGCACGAAAGGCGAGCTGACGAATGCGTGCGGGAGCGAGATGCCGAGGCGCTGCACGGCATCCACCGCATAGCCGGACCACCCAACGGCGACGGTGGAAGCGGCGATCAGATATTCGAGCAGCAGGCACAGCCCGATGATCCACGCGGCCTGGCGCCCCATCGCCGCCCTGGCGTACGAATATGCGCTGCCGGCGAGCGGCAGCATCGAAGCGAGCTCCGCGTAGCATAGGCCCGCGAGCAGGCAAGCGGCACCTGCAAGCACGAATGCGATGGTGATGGCAGGCCCGGCCCACTGGGCGGCCACCGTGCCCGTCATGACGAAGATGCCGGCACCGATGGTGCTGCCGACGCCGATCATGGTGAGAGTGAAAGGACCGAGGACTCGACGCAGTTCGGGCGATTGCCCGCTCGCTTCTTGTGGGTTCACTGATGAGCTCGTGAGGCCAGCCGGGTGCCGAACGTACCACGCCCACCGCCGTGAGGCGACGGGGCCCGCTTACCCCAGGCGCGCGATGAGGTCGGCGGGAGGCTCGACGAATTCCCCTGTGTCGATGGGCGACGGCGCCGATGGCATCGACAGGAGCACGCTGTGCATGTGGGCCGGCAGACGTGCCATGACATCGGGCAGTTCGCTCGCGGGAACCGGTCGCGACAGCAGGTAGCCCTGCAGATACATATTGGGGCTGGTGAGAAACGGACCGAGCTGCTCCGGCCGCTCGAGACCCTCGGCAGTCACATCCAGGTCGAGGCTGGCGCAGAGCCCGATGATCGCCTGTGCGATTGCGCGTGCGCGGTCGCTGGTGTCGATGCTGGAAATCAGGCTGCGATCGAGCTTGACGCGGGTCAACGGCAATTGCTCGAGCGAGGCCAGCGATGAATAGCCGGCGCCGAAATCATCGAGGGCGATGCCGATGCCGAGGCCGCGCAGGCGGCGCAGCGCTTCGATGGTCGGTGCGCCCGTTTGCAGGACGGTCTCGGTGAGCTCGATTTCGATGCAGCGTGCTGGCAGGCGGTGCTCCCGCAACAACGCCGCGACCTCGTCGACGAAGCGCGTATCGATGAGTTGCCGGGCAGAGACGTTGATCGCCACGCGGACGGTTGGCCAGGTCCCGTGGTGCCAGCGCGCGGCTGCCTCGATCGCGGAGCGCAGCACCCAGTCGCTGATCTCCCTGATGAGCCCGGATTCCTCGGCCACCGCCAGAAAATCCGCGGTGGAGGCCAGCCGGCCGTCGGGAAGGCGCCACCGCAGCAAAGCCTCCACGAGGCTCACTTCCAGAGTCTGCACGTGTACCTCGGGCTGGAAGGCGAGCTCGAATTCGCGGCGCTCGATGGCCTGTCGGAGCCCCTGCTCGGTCTTGAACCGCGCCGCCGCCACGTCGAGCAGCTCCGGAGAGAACACGCTCACCTGATTGCGGCCGAGATCCTTTGCGCGGAACAGCGCCGCGTCTGCCGCGCGCAGCAGCGCCTCGGCACTGTCTGCGTGCGAGGGGAAATAGGCCGCGCCGATGCTGAGGCTCATCGAGACTTCGCGGCCATCGACCGGCAACGGCTTCTGGAATTCCTGCACGATGATGCGGGCGGCCGCGACGATCTCATCGGCGGACTTCGCCCGCTCGATGACGACCGTGAATTCATCACCGCCGAGCCGCGCGGAGAAGCCGAATGCCGCGGCGATTCCCTCCAGCCGCTTCGCGATGCTCTGCAGCACCTGGTCGCCAAAGCCGTGGCCCATGCTGTCGTTGATGGTCTTGAAGTTGTCGAGATCCAGGATGAGCACGCCGACCACGTGGCCGTGCACGCGGGCTTCCTGCAGCGCCACTCCGAGCTCGCTGAACAGCTGGCGGCGATTGGGAAGCTCGGTGAGCGGATCGCGCTCGGCGAGATGCTGAAGCTGGCGGGTACGCTCCTCCACCTTGGATTCGAGCTCGCGCTGGTAACCTTCCGTCAGCGCGGCGCGCCGATTCCACGCGCTCGGCCATCTGGTTGAACGATTCGGCGAGCGCATCCAGCTCCTTGATGCCGCCGCTGCGCACGCGCACGTTGACCTCGCCGCCGGCAACCTTGCGCGTTGCATGCATCAGCCGGCGCACCGGCCCGACGATGCGCACGGAAATGCTGACGCACACAGCAGCAAGAAGCAGCAGCACTGCGGCGCTGATCCAGCCCATGAGCGATCTCAATCGCGAATGGGGTTCGCTCGGCAACGGAGCCTCCAGGTTGCGCCGCGCCGCCGGCACGAACTCCTGCACAGTTTCCTGCGCCGCCGCCGTGATTGCCTGCGGCGCGGGCACGGCAGGTTGCGTGGCCTTTGCGTGCCCCGCGGCCTTCGAGGCGATCTGCTTGGCGGCCGCGCGCCGACGCATCTCGATGGATTCTGCCTGAGCGATCAAGCTGTGCATTCGCGGCTGGAAAATCTGCCAATGCCTTGAAAAGCTTTTCATCGGTGTGCAGCAGAGCCTGGCGGGAGAACACCAGCTGATCCAGATCGATCCGCATGCGTGTGAGCCATTCGGGCGCCTGGGAGCGGCCCGCGCCTGGCGAGGCCCGCTCGAGCGCGTCGGCGAATGCAGCCTCGCTTGCTGAAATGGTCGCAATATCGGCGTCGCGGTAGCTGCCCAGAGTCGCAAGGGCACTGAGATTCCGTCGCAGGTCGTCAACGCGGCGGCCGAGGTCGAGCACGGACTGGCGCGTGACCACGCGGCCGAAAATCTTCCACGCCCGGTCGAGAGAGCTCTTGGTCTGCGCATCGAGTTCTTCGAACTGTTTCGAGAGAGCCTCAAGTTGCTTGCCGCGTGAATCAGCGAGCTGCACCAGCTCGGAGGCCTGCAGCTCATGCACGCTGACCTGCGTGGTGAGCTGCTGCAGGCGGCGACGCTCGGCGACTCCCGAGGCCGCGCGGACGTAGGCGACGATTGCCTCACTCAGCTCACCGTTGGCGGATTTCAACTGCTCGGCCCAGGCGGCCGTCGGCTCGTTGACGCGATTCAGCGTAGTGCGGCCGAAACCGTGTATCGCTGCCGAGAGTCTTCCCGCTTCGGCCAGAGTCGCGGGCGGGGGTGACGCGGTTTGCGGCTGCACGACGGGTGCGACGACCGGCGGGGGCGGGACCACGACCGGCTTCTCGACCGGCACGACATCGGTGGTGTGAACGACCAGGGTGCCATGCTCGGCGATGATGTTGGCCGCGATGGCAAGCGTCGCGACCGCAAGGAATGCGAGCCCAAGATGCGCCACGAGGCCGAGCTGTGGCAGGCGCGTCAGCAGGCGTGCCATCCCCGGTTTTCCAGTCTTCGCCAATACGTTCACGAGTGGATTGTGGCGCGCATCGCCGGTGAGCAATGCACCGATTGCCCGCTGCCGGAACGCCTTCGACCGGAATCTGCAGGTCTTCTACACGTTATGTGACAGGCATCACGGGCAGACGCCGGGCCCGCGGCGAGTGCGTCAGCTCAGCTGCCGCGCGCGGGGCAGCCCCGCGAGTTCCTTCAGCCTCTCTTCGAGATACGCCAGCACGCGCTTGTCGCGCTCGGTTTCTTTGTGTGTGAGAAAGCTGATGGCCATGCCTTCCATCACGTAGCGGGACAGATCGAACCCCAGCTCGAATTTCTCGCCGCCGCTGCCTTTCCACTCCGGAAAGAGCTCGACGGCGGCCTGGTACCACTCGCGCTCGAAGCCTTCCTGCGCGGGTTTGAGGATGTCGGCCAGCTCCTTGTCGGTGCGCGCCGCCACCGCGAGCTCGAAGAACGCCACGTACATGGGATGGCGCACGTGCTGCCAGTAGGCCTCGACCGCCTGGCGGACATGGTCAGCGCCTTCGGTGGGCTTGATCACCGCCTTGCGAAAGGCACGCAGGCGCTTGGCGTGCAGGTATTCGACCGCCGCAGTGACCACGGCGAGCTTGGAAGGGAAGTGATGCAGCATGGCGCCGCGCGACAGCCCGGCCTTCTGCGCGATGAGCGGCGTCGTGGTGCGCGAATAGCCGAACTCGACGAAGCATTTGATCGCAGCCTCGATGATCTGGGTGCGCGTCGAAGCGCTCTTCTGGGCCTGCCAGCCGAGGGAGGCTTCGGGCTGCTCGGGCTCTGCCGTATTTCGGGATGGTTTTGCGCGCACGCTCGATACCTTCGCCAAAGGATGTGGCCCTCGTGAAAAAAAGTCAAAGCTGATTGAAACAGGCTGAGCTGCCTGTTAGCGTTTCCGCCCGTTTTCCGATTCGCTCCCGGAGGTTCTCATGAGTCGTCTTGCCGGCAAGGTGGCCATCATAACGGGTGCGGCCTCGGGTCTGGGCAGGGCCGATGCGGAAACTTTCGTCCGCGAAGGCGCCAAGGTGCTGTTGACCGATATCGACGAGAAGAGCGGCCGTGCTCTGGTCGATGCGTTGAACGTCCGCACGGCGGGCAGTGCGCACTTCATGTCGCACGATGTGCGCAGCGAGGAGCGGTGGGCGGCTGTCGTCGCCGAGGCCCGCAGTCGCTTCGGTGGATTGCACGTATTGGTCAATAACGCGGGCGTCGTCGTTGTCGCCACGCCCGAAACGACCACTCTCGAGCAGTTCCGGTTCGCGAACGCAGTGATGTCGGAGGGCGTTTTCCTGGGATGCAAGGCGGCGATTCCCGTCATGCATGCCAGCGGCGGCGGCTCGATCGTCAACATGTCGTCTGTCGCCTCGCACCTGGGGTACCCCGTGTTCTTCGCGTACAGCGCCGCCAAGGGAGCGGTGCGCGCGATGACCAAGGCAATCGCGGTCCATTGCCAGATGCAGAAGTACGCCATCCGCTGCAACTCCATTCATGCCGGCGCGATCGATACGCCCATGGTGCAAAAAGCGAGCGACGAGCTCGGCATGAAGATGAGCGATTACGAGGCCACCCCGTGGGGGCTCGGGAAGCCGCAGGACGTTGCCAATCTGGTTTTGTATCTGGCGTCGGACGAATCACGATTCGTGAATGGCACGGAGCTCGTCATCGACAACGCATTGACCGTGCAGTAGCCGAATCCGTGAGGTATTACGAAGACCTGCTACCGGGCGAGGAGCGCACTTCGGGCACGCAGAGCGTTTCCGAAGCGGAGATCATCGAGTTCTCCAGTCGCTACGATCCTCAGTATTTCCACATGGACCCGCGGGCCGCGAAGAATTCGGTATTCGGCGGCCTCGTCGCGTCCGGGATCCACACGATGGCGTTGTGGCGCCGGCTCGATCACGAGATCGCGCACGACATCGCGTGGATCTGCGGAGTAGGGTGGGACGACGTGCGCTTCGCGAAGGCGGTGCGGCCAGGCGACACGCTGCGTGCTCACTTTCGTTGCGTCAGCAAGCGCCTCTCGGCGAAGCAAGCCGGAGCGCGGCGTTGTGGTATTCGAGTACCACTTGATAAATCAAAGGGATGAGACGGTTATCTCGTGCCTGAGTACCAATCTGGTGGAGCGCCGGCCGGCACCGCCGGCAACCCCTGTCTGAAAAAAACAATCATGACTGTTTGTAACTTCACCCCTATAATGCCGCCACTCCATGGGGCGCGGCCGCCAAGCGAGGACCTGAGGCAATGGATCTCGGATTGAAGGGCAAGAAAGTCATCATCACCGGCGCGACCCGCGGCATCGGGCGCGCGGTCGCGGATTTGTTCGCAAGCGAAGGCGCCGACATCGCGCTGTGCGCACGCTCGGCGGACGAAGTGACCGAAGCGATCGGCGCGTTGAAGAGTCGCGGCATCAAGGCGTTCGGCGACGCCGTCAACGTGCGCGACGGCGAGGCGTACAAGGCGTGGCTCGCCAAGGCAGCCGAAGCGCTCGGCGGTTGCGATGTGTTCGTCCCCGGCGTCAGCGCGGGCGGCGGCTTCGACAGCGAAAAGAACTGGGTCAAGAATTTCGAGATCGACGTGCTGCACACGGTGCGCGGCTGCGAGGCATTGATGCCGCACCTCGAGAAATCGGGGCAGGGCTCGATCGTGATCATCGGCTCGACCAATGCCGTGGAGACCTTCGCGGCGCCGATGGCGTACAACGCGATGAAGGCGGCGCTGATCACCTACGGCAAGCAGCTTTCGCAGTTCACCGGCAAGAAAGGCGTTCGGGTCAACACCGTTTCGCCGGGCCCGATCTATTTCGAAGGCGGCGCGTGGGAGATGATCAAGGGCTCGCAGCCCAAGTTCTACGACTGGGCGATCAAGCAGATCCCCAATGGCCGCATGGGGACGGCCGAGGAGATCGCGCGCGTGATCGTGTTCGTCGCAAGCCCGGCTGCCGCGCTCATCACGGGCGCGAACATCATCGCGGACAATGGCTTCACCAAGCGAGTGCAGCTGTAGCGCGATTGCTGCCATGAGCAAGCCGCCGCCCGACGATTTCCTGCAGCGCTCCAAGACGCCGGCCTTCACGCCGGTCAAGCGGGTCAGCGCGAAGGAGAGCCCGCATACGCCGGCCGAAAAGGCGCCTGATCCCGATCTCGGCTGGGGTCTCATAGACCACCGGCGATACATCTCGCGCGAGTTCATGCAGCTCGAATGGGAGCACGTCTGGACCAAGGTCTGGCTGCTCGGCGCGCGCGAATCCGACCTCGCCGAGGCCGGCGATTACGTCGTCACCGAGATCGGCCGCGAGTCGATCATGATGGTGCGCCAGAAGGACGGCCGCGTGCGCGCGTTCTACAACGTCTGCCAGCACCGCGGGAACCGCCTGCGCCCGAGGGCGCGGCAGCAGCGGCGCGGCGAGGACCTTCAAGTGCCAGTATCACCATTGGGAGTACGAGCTCGACGGCGCTATCAGGCGCATTCCGGATCTCGACACTTTTCCGCAGGGCGCGCCGGCCTGCCGCGGGCTGGTCGAGGTGCGCTGCGACGACCTGGGGCAGCTTCGTCTGGTTCAGTCTCGATCCGGACAGTGCCAGCCGCTGCTCGGAATTCCTCGACCCGATTCCGCGCCACCTCGATCCCTACAACTTCGCACAAGATGGCGCTGATCGCGCGACATCACGGTCGAGTGGGACTGCAACTGGAAGACCTCGGTCGATGCCTTCAACGAGAGCTACCACGTGCAGGGCATCCACCCGCAGCTGCTCTGTTACCTGCACGACCTCGACATCCAGATCGACTGCTACGAGCGGCACAGCCGCTATCTGATTCCCTTCGGCACCGTCAGCCCGCGCGTGCGCAAGCCGCCGACCATTCCCGAGCCGATCAAGGTCGATCATGAAGGCCGCGGGCATGGACCCAGCCGATTACGATGAGCCGATCTCGCGAATCTCCGCCGCGACGTGCAGCGCACAAGCGCAAGCACGGCGCCGGCGCAGGGCAAGGACTACTCGCGGCTCAACGACGATCAGCTCACGGACGATTACCACTACCTGATCTTTCCGAACGTGACGCTCAACGTGCACGCCGACGACCTGATGCTGTTCCGCCAGCGCCCGCATCCGACCGACCCGAACCAGATGTTCTACGACATCTGGACCTACGACCTGGTGCCCGGACGGGCAGGACTGGCCCCGAGCGGCCGCGAGCACAAGCACTTCCGCCACGGCGACAAGTCCGTCGGCCTGGTGCTCGACCAGGATTCGCAGAACCTGCCGGGCGTGCAGGCGGGCATGAACTCGACGGGCTTCAGGGGACTGGGCCGGCCGCAGGAGCTGCGCATCCGCCATTTCCACAAGGTGCTCGACGATTACCTCTACGGCCCGGGCGGCAAGCCCGAAGGCTGCGCTATGAGCGCAGATCGCGAGCATCAGTCTGCTGCGCGCCTACCGGCAGATGAAGACCATCCGCGAGTTCGAGGAGCGGCTGCACGTCGAGATCGCGACCGGCGCAGATTCCCGGCTTCACGCACCTGTACAGCGGCCAGGAAGCGGTCGCAGTCGGCGTCTGCGAGCAGCTGACGGACGCGGACTACATCGTGAGCACGCATCGCGGCCACGGCCACTGCATCGCCAAGGGCTGCGATGTGATCGGCGATGATGCTCGAGATCTACGGCCGCCGCGACGGCCTGTGCAAGGGCAAGGGCGGCTCGATGCACATCGCCGACATCGACAAGGGCATGCTCGGCGCCAATGCGATCGTCGGCGGCGGGCCGCCGATCGCGGTCGGCGCGGCCATCGCCTGCAAGCTGCGCGGCAAGGGCCATGTCGCGCGTCGCATTCGGCGGCGACGGCAGCTCCAACCAGGGCACGGTGTTCGAGGCGATGAACCTCGCGGTGGTGCTCGAAGGTCGCCGGCGATCTTCGTGTTCGAGGACAACGGCTACGGCGAGCACACCGGCGCGAGCTACGCGGTCGGCTCGAAGGACATCGCGGGTCGCGCGCGCGGTTTCGGCATGGCCGGCCGAGTGTGTCGACGGCGCGGACTTCTTCGCGGTGTACGAGGCGATGGGGCGCGCGGTCGAGCGCGCGAAGCGCGGCGAGGGCCCGTCGGCGATCGAGGCCACCATCACGCGTTTCTTCGGCCATTTCGAAGGCGATCCGCAGAACTGTATCGCGCCAAGGACGAGGTCGCGCGCTATCGCGAATCCATGGATTGCCTCAAGCGCTTGCGCGCCAATCCGCGTGAATTCGAAGACGTCAGCGCAGCCGCGGATCTCGATGCGATCGATGCCGAAGTGATGGAGCTGATCGAGCGCGCGGTCGCGCGAAGCCAAGGCGAGCGCGCTCTCCCGCCGGAATCGGACGTCGCGACCGACGTTTACATCGTACTGAAGGCGGGTTCGACCATGCCGCAATTTCGATGCGCGATGCGATCAACCAGGCGCTGCACCTCGAGATGGCGCGCGATGCGCGCGTCATCGTGCTCGGCGAGGATGTCTCCGGCGGCGCCGGCGGCACATCCGGGCGAGCGCGATGCCGCGGGCGGCATCTTCGGCGTGACCAAGGGGCTGCTGCCGAAGTTCGGCGAGAGGCGCGTCATCGATACGCCGATCTCCGAGTCCGCGATCGTCGGGGCCGCGGCGGCGCGGCGCTCGCCGGGCTGCGGCCGGTCGCCGAGCTGATGTTCGCGGACTTCGTCGGCGTGTGCATGGACCAGATCTACAACCAGGTCGCGAAGTTCCGCTACATGTTCGGCGGCAAGAGCAGCTGTCCCGATCGTGATCCGCACGGCGATGGGCGCCGGCATGAACATGGGCGCGCAGCATTCGCAGATCGATCTACGCCCTGCTGACCGCGGTGCCGGGCCTGAAGGTCGTCGTGCCGTCGAATGCCTACGACGCCAAGGGGCTGCTGATCGCGGCGATTCGCGACGACGACCCGGTCGTGTTCTTCGAGCACAAGGCGCTGTATCCGCGCAAGGGCGAGGTCCCGGAGAGGCGTACTACCGGTTCCGTTCGGCGAGGCGAGCGCTGGTGCGCGACGGCGATCACGCCACCGTGGTGGCGATCGGCCGCATGGTCGCGTTCGCCGAGAAGGCGCTGGATGCGCTCGCGAAGGACGGCATCATCTGCGACCTGATCGATCCGCGGACGCATCTCGCCGCTCGACGAAGAGACGATCTTCGAAAGCCTGCGAGACCACCGGCCGGCTGGTGATCGTCGACGAGTCGCCGCCGCGCTGCAGCGATCGCCTCCGACATCGCCGGCCGCGTCGCCTCGCAAGGCATTCGACTTGCTCAAGGCGCCGATCGTGCAGGTGACGCGCGCCGCACTCGCCGGTGCCGTTCTCGCCGGCGCTCGAGCGCGCCTACGTGCCCGGGCCCGCAGAAGATCGAGGCGGGAATCCGCGAAGTGCTCAAGGGCTGAGGGGTTTCCGATGAACACAAACATCCGCTCGATGCTCGCGGCTTGCGTCACGGTGGCGTGCTGCGCGATCGCGACCGCCGCCGAGAATCCGCCGCCGCACGATCCGGCGAAAACGCAGCTCAAGGACGTCAACGAATTCCAGTCCCGTTCCCTGCCGGCCGATCCGGAAAAATGGCCCGGCGCCGCCGTGTACCGCACGAACTGTTCGGGATGTCACGAGGGACAGGTGCCCAAGGCGCCGCACAAGATGTTCCTGCAGATGATGACGCCGGGGACCATTCTCGAGGCGCTCGATCACGGGATGATGCAACAGCAGGCCGCGGCGCTGTCGGGCGAACAGCGACGCCAGGTAGCCGAATATCTGGCCGGGACCACTTTCGAAGCTGCCGCGTCCGCCCGCAGCGCGCCGCGCTGTGCCGGCGCGCCGGCGCAGTTCAACAAGAGCCTGCCGCCGGCCGCCGTCGGCTGGGGCTACGACAATTCCCGCTTCATTCCCGCGGACGTCGCGAAGCTCACGCGCGAGGAAGTGCCGAAACTCGAGCTGAAGTGGGCGTTCGAATATCCGGGCGCGATCCGTGCCCGCTCCCAGCCGACGATTGCCTATGGCGCGATATACACCGGCAGCCACGACGGAACCGTCTATGCGCTCGATATCGAGACCGGCTGCGTGCGCTGGACATTCCGCGCTTCGGCCGAGGTGCGCACCGCCATCGTGGCAGACGTCAAATCGGCTGCTACCGCGCGCCCGCTATTGTATTTCGGCGATGTGATCGCACGCGCGTACGCCGTGGATGCGCGCACTGGCGAGCGTGTGTGGAGCACGAAGGTCGACGAACATGCGAATGCCACCCTCACCGGGACGCCGACACCGCGTGATGGCGTGCTGTACGTGCCGGTCTCGTCGCTCGAGGTGACCAGCGCAGCGGATCCCAAGTACGAATGCTGCAAGTTCCGTGGCGCGATCGTCGCACTCGATGCCTTCACCGGCGAAATCAAGTGGAAGGGCTATTCGATCCCTGAAGAGCCGAAGGCCGTGAAGACCACGTCGCTCGGTACGCGGATCTATGCGCCTTCGGGCGCGCCGATCTGGAACAGCCCCACGGTCGATGCGAAGCGCGGGCTACTCTACGCGGGCACCGGCGAGAATTATTCATCGCCCGCCAACAACACGAGCGATGCCGTGCTGGCATTCCGCCTCGCCGATGGGCAACTCATGTGGTCGCAGCAGCTTGTGCCCGGAGACGCGTGGAATGTCGGCTGCATGATGGTCGACAATCCCAACTGTCCGGCCGAGAACGGGCCCGACGTCGACGTGGCGGCGGGGACGATTCTCACGACGCTTCCCGGCGGCAAGGAAATCCTGATCGCCGCGCAGAAGAACGGCGTCGTCTACGGGCTTGATCCGGCAGCGGAAGGCAAGCTGCTGTGGAAGACGCGCGTGGGCCGCGGCGGAATCCAGGGCGGCGTGCACTTCGGGCTGGCCAGGGAGGGCTCCCGCATCTATGCGCCCGTGGTCGACATGAAAGACGGCCACGACGGACGCACGTTCGATGAGCCGGCGCGTCCCGGAATCTACGCTCTCAATGCGGCAGATGGCGCAATGCTGTGGTCCACGCCTGCGGACGATGCGTGCAGGGGCCGTCAGTTCTGCGACCCTGGCATTTCAGCCGCGGTGACCGCCATTCCAGGCGTGGTTTTTGCCGGCCACATGGATGGAAGGCTGCGCGCCTATGACGGCGCGAGCGGGCGGGTCATCTGGGAATACGATTCCACCCAACCGGTTCAGACGGTATCCGGCGCCACGGCCCAAGGCGGATCCTTCGGCGGCGCCGGCGCTGCGATTCGTGATGGCTACGTGGCCGTGAACTCAGGCTACGGGCTGTACTTCCACATGCCGGGTGGCGTGTTGCTGGTGTTCAGCGCGCACTGAACGTTCAGGCCAGCCAGTCGAATAACTGCAGGTCCATGTCTTTCGCCAGAATGGCGAGGATCGGCGGCACCAGCTGGTCGTGCGAGGGCATGGTCTGATGCTTCTGGAACGCGGCATCGTCGCGGAAGCGGCCGTACACCACATAGGTGGACGGCTCCGTGCGATGCTTCAGGACGTCGTAGACGAGCGTGTCGGGCTCGTGCGCGTGCGTCTCCTTCGAGAGCTCGCGCTGCAGCTGCTCGAGCTGCGCTTCCATGCCCGGCTTCACGACGAGCTTGGCGATGAACGTGGTGGACATACAGGGTTACTCCGTGGCAACTGGTGAATTTGAAAAGGTGACGACACTTGCGCAGCTGCCTGAGGGCCGCATGCACGCCTGCTCGGTGGCGGGCCGCGATATTCTCGTGTGCCACACCAAGAGCGGTGTGTTCGCCGTCGACGACATCTGCACGCACGCTTTTGCACGCATGAGCGACGGGCGGCTGCGCGGCGTGCGCCTCATGTGCCCATTGCATGGCGCGTCATTCGACGTGCGCAACGGCAACGTGCTGGGCCCGCCGGCCACGAGGCCATTGGCGTCGCACGCCGTGCGGGTAGTCGATGGAGCCGTCGAGGTCGCAGTCGACGTGAAGGCCGCGCAGCTGGTCAATCCTCTCTGAGGCCGCACGGGCTCAGCGCCTTTGGTCGAAGCGGCGGCCGACAAGCGCGCTGGCGATGTTGACCTTCTGAATGTCGATGGCGCCGCCGGCGATGCCCCAGCCCCACGCATCGCGCAGTCGCCGCTCCATCGGATATTCCTTCGAATAGCCGTAGCCGCCCATCAGCTGCACGGCATGGCCGCACACCTCGCGCGCGATCTCGTTCGCGAAGCACTTCGCGACCGACGAATCGAGCACGCTCGGCAGATGCTCGTCCTCGTTGGCGGCTGCGCGCCAGATCAGCAGGCGCGCGGCTTCGACCTTCATGTGCATTTCCGCCAGGCGCAGCTGCACGGCCTGGAAATCCACCAGCGGCTTGCCGAACTGCTTGCGTTCCTGCACGTAGGCGAGGATGTCCTCGAGTGCGCCGCTCGCCTGCGCCAGGCGCCATGGTGGCGTTGCCACAGCGCTCGAGATCGAAGGCCTGCATGAGGCGGCTGAAGCCGCCGGCTGGGACGACGACGTTCGCTGTCGGCACCGCGCAGTCGTCGAAGTAGATGTCGGAGCTCGGGATTCCGCGAAAGCCCATGAGGCTCTCCGGCTTGCCGAAGCTCATGCCGGGCGTGCCGCGCTCCACGTACACGGCGCCGATACCGCGCGCGCCCGGATCGTCGCTGAGCCGGCAATACACGACATAGCCGTCCGCATGCCCGCCGCCGGAACACCAGCGCTTGGTGCCTTTCAGCACGATCTTGTCGCCCCGCAGCTCGCCGCGGGTTGTCAGGTCCGTGAGCGCGGAGCCCGCCTGGGGCTCCGACATCGACACCGCCACCACCAGCTCGCCGCGGCAGACGCGCGGCACCACACGCGATTTGAGATCTGCGCTCGCGAACCGCTCGATGGCGCGGATCGGCCCGACGCAGGATTCGAATACCGGAAACGCGACGGCGGCCGAGCACTTGGCGAATTCCTCGAGCACGATCAGCGCTTCGATGTTGCCGAGGCCGAGGCCGCCGTACTCCGTCGGCACGTTGATGCCGAGAAAGCCCATCTCCGCATACTCGCGCAGCAGCTCGTGCGACGGCGGTTCGCCCGTGCTCTTCGAGATGCGCGGCGATCGCAGGCAGGCGCTTGCGCACGTAGTCGCGCGCGGCGGCGCGCAGCGCCTGCTGTTCCTCGGTCAGTCTGAAATCCATGTCGTCTCCTCCCGTTGCGCGCTAGGATTCGCGCGGTGACGGCAATACTCACAGGCGTGCGGGTTCTCGACTTCGGTCGCTATGTCGCCGGCCCCTATTGCGCCACTCTGCTCGGCTATCTCGGCGCGGACGTCATCCGCGTCGAGCGGCGCGAAGGCGGCGAGGACCGCTACATCGCACCGGTCACCGCGGGTGGCGAGGGCGCCGTGTTCTTCCAGACCGCATGCAACAAACGCTCGCTGACGCTCGACATCGGCAAGCCCGGCAGCCGCGAAATCGTGCGCCGGCTGATCGAACGTGCCGACGTGGTCGTCGCAAATCTGCCGCCGTCGGCGCTGCGTCAATGCCGGCCTCGACTATGCCTCGCTCACGCGCATTCGTCCAAACATCATCCTGACCACGCAGAGCGCCTTCGGCGATGCCGGCCCGTACGGGATCGAGGCGGATTCGACGGCGTTGGCCAGGCGATGTCGGGCGCGATGTACATCACCGGCGTTCCGGGAGCACCCGCCAAGGCGGCTGCGCCTTACGTCGACTATTCCACCGCCGTGCTCGCAGCGTTCGGCACGCTCGCGGCGCTCTTTCATCGGGAAAAGACCGGTGAAGGCCAGGAAGTGAAGGGCACGCTGCTCGGCACTGCGCTGGCCGTATTCAATTCGCATCTGATCGAGCAGGGGGTCACGGCTGCGAACCGCAGTGGCAGCGGCAATCGCGTGCAGACTTCGGCGCCCTCGGATGTATTTGCAACGGGTGACGGCCACATCCTGCTGCACGTCGTGGGGACGGGGTTGTTTCGCCGCTGGGCGCGTTTGATGGGCGAGGAGGATCGCTGGCTGAGCGATCCCGCTTACGCCACAGATCAATCGCGGGCGGACAACAGCGAAAGGATCCTGGCGCGCATGCGCGAATGGTGCAGGCAACGGACTACCGCCCAGGCGCTCGGCGAGCTCGAGAAAGCCGGGCTTGCCATCGGGCCCCGTCTACAGTCCGCAGCAGGCGCTCGATGATCCGCAGGTTGCCGCCATGCAATTCTTCAGTGCCGTTGGCGGTTATCCCGGGCCTGCCCAAGGCCGGCACCAGTCATCGGTCTTCCGGTGCAGTTGTCCAAGACTCCGGGGACCATCCGCCGGGCTCCACCGCGCCTCGGCGAGCACACCGATGAGATTCTCGCCGAGCTCGGCTACGCACCTGAGGAAATCGCCGGACTTCGCGCAGCCCAGGTGATCTGAACCGTCGCTCACACCGCGGACCGCTCGACTCGATAACCGAGCCGCGGAAAGTGAACGTGCACTGCGCCGGCGTCCTGCCCGCGACGCACGACGATCTCGTTGGCATCGAGCACAACCAGCTCGCCGGCCACTTCACCGCGGCGGGTGTCTTCGGGCGACACTTCGACTTGCGTTCCCGCGGGCAGGGCGAGCGGATCCTTTGCATCGATTCGCGACTTCTGCTCCGACTTGCCTGACCGCGCCAGCTGCAGAGCTTCGGCCGCGCTGATCGCCGAGCGCGAGCCTTCACCCAGCGCACCGACGCGCTCGATACCAGGCATTCACTCGATCGAATCCGGTGAGCAGCTCGCGCGCCACGTCCGGAAAATAAACATTGGCCATCCAAACGAATGGATGCGCATGGGCGTCGACCAGGCTTGGGCTGTCGCCGCAGAGGAAATCCCTGCCATCCGCGAGTTGACTCTCCAGGAGCGCGGCATGCGCACGGAACTGGGAGCGCGCATGCGCGGAGTCGCGCAGCGCGTTCTCCCAGTCGAATCCCACGAACAGGAAGCGGCGGTCCGCCATGAAAGGTTCGGGCCACTGCGCGCCCAGCAGGTGCACCGAGATCACCAGGCCATTGCGGAAGAAGGCATCGGCCCACTTCACCATCATCAGCGCGAAGCTGGTATCACCCGCAGGAAACAGCGTCGGCGCGGGAAACCTGCGCTCGAGCTCGAGCGCGATCCGCTGCGAATCGATGTAGACATCGGCCCCGATCTGCAGCACGGGCGTGCCGCGATAGCCGCCGGTGAGGGCAACCAGGTCGTCCTTCGGCGGCATCATCGGCGTTTCCACGAATTTCCATTCGGCCTTCTTCATGCCGAGCACGCGCAGCGCGCGCTGCGTGAACGGCGAGGCGTCGTATCCCCACAGGATGAGCTGCGTCATTTCGACTCTCCGTGCGCTTCTTCGAGCGTGCGCGCCGTTTGCCCGTAGAGATACTTTTACGCTTCCCGGTCGGCCGAGCCCTCGGGCTCGAGTGCGTATGCGGCGCGCACGGCAGCGCGGTTGCCGACCGCTTGAACCAGCGCGCGATGTTCGGGAATTCGTCGAGGTTCTGTCCCTGGCGCTCGTGCGGCTCGATCCACGGCCAGGTCGCCATGTCCGCTATCGAATACTCGCCGGCGATGTACTCGCGATCCTTCAGGCGCCGGTCGAGCACGCCGTAGAGCCGATTGACTTCGTCGGTGTAGCGCTTGATGCCGTATGGCACCTGCTCAGTGGCGAAGGCGCGAAAGTGATGCGCCTGTCCCGCGCATCGGGCCGAGCCCGCCGACCTGCCAGAAGAGCCACTGCATCACCTCGAAGCGGCCGTGCACATCGCTCGGCAGGAAGCGGCCCGATCTTCTCGGCGAGATACATAAGAATCGCGCCGGACTCGAATATCCCAAGCGGCTGCGACTGACTCGTGGTCGATGAGCGCAGGAATCTTGTTGTTGGGACTGACTGCGAGGAAAGCCGGTGAGAACTGCTCGCCGCGAAGGATGTTGACGCGGGTCAACCGGTACGGGCAGCCCGCATTCCTCGAGAGCGATAGCGGCCTTGAGACCGTTGGGGGAGGGAAAGAAGAGCAGTTCGATCATGAGCTTGCTTGAGCTTGAAATGCGTTGCGGATCGTCCACAGATGGCCCGCAACCGTCTTACGACCGGCGACGGCGCTCATTGGCGAGGTCCGCTAAATGCCTGAATGCCCATGGGTTTAACCCAATAGTACAAAAAA
The DNA here is from genome assembly GCA_963759725.1 of uncultured Gammaproteobacteria bacterium. Classification (GTDB taxonomy): domain Bacteria; phylum Pseudomonadota; class Gammaproteobacteria; order Steroidobacterales; family Steroidobacteraceae; genus CAVXAE01. The sequence goes on from CAVXAE010000001.1 coordinate 1,962,511, forward strand.
CAGTCAGGACTGTTTCTTTTTTCGCAGCCTGACTATAATCCCACGCGCACCGATTTGGCTCGTTCGGGCACCAATAAGGGGAGAGCATTCGTCATGGCTCATCGATTCCGTGGTTCCTGTCAGTCGTCGCTGCGGCTTGGAAGTCCTCGCGGCCCAGCCGCTGCAGGCCCAGCAGGAAGCACCAGCGACTCCCGCCGAGAGCGATGCGCTCCGCGGAAGTCACCGTAACCGCGACGCGTCGCGAGACCTCGCTGCAGGAGACGCCGATCGCAGTGACCGCGCTCTCCAGCGCGGCGATCGCCGCGGCGAACCCCCACGATCTCGGTGATCTCGCGAAGTTCGCGCCGGGCTTCTCCGCCGCGCGCCTGACGGCCTTCAATGCGGCGTCGTTCGCGATTCGTGGCGTTGGGCAGACCGACATCATCGTTTACCAGGAAGCGCCGGTATCCGTGGTCGTCGACGACTTCGTGCTGCCGAGCACGCAGACCCAGCTGCTCGACACGTTCGATCTCGAGCGCGTCGAGATTCTGCGCGGTCCGCAGGGCACGACCTTCGGGAAGAACACGACGGGCGGTGCGGTCAACATCACGACCAAGCGTCCGAGCCTCACCGACAGCAGCGCGCAGGTCCAGCTCGAGGCCGGCAGCTTCGGCCGCAAGGAAGGCAAGCTCGCGTTCAACGTGCCGGTGGTCGATGGCAAGTTCGGCATCCGCTTCTCGGGCAAGTACACCAAGTCGGACGGCTACTATCGCAACGGCGCCACCTGGGGCCCGATCGTGACGTTCGTGCCGCTGCCCGACACCGCCGGCAAACGTCGGGAGCGGGCGATGGCAAGCGCGTCGGCGGCGACGATGTGTTCTACGGCCGCTTAAGGCGCTCTGGCAGCCGATCGACGACTGAGCGTGCTGTTCCAGTACGAGAAGCTGCGCGACCGCTCCGATGCCGTGCCGTCCTATAACGACACGCCGCCGGGGCGCACCGTATCTGTGGAACGCGCTCGGCCTCACCCGTCCCGCCGGCGATCCGCTCGATCACATGGCGAGCTCCGGTCGCGATGAGTTCCTGATCCGTGAGGGCAACGGCCAGCGGAGTGGACGTCGATGGCTTCTACGCCAATCTCGATTGGACGTTGGCGATTTCAAGGTCTCCTCGTCACCGGTTACCGCGAGCAGGAGGAGCGTCTGCCCGAATACCTACACGGGCGCGGCGCCGGTGACGGATGACTGGCCAGGTCATCTCGCTGTTCGATGCCGAACGCGATACCGACCGCAACACCTTTCAGCAGGAAGTGCGCGCTCGCCTCGACGTTCGACGGGCCGGTGAATTTCGTCGTCGGCGCCTTCTACCAGAAGGACAAGACCGAGTTCTGCGTGGCGCAGCTGCTCGGGCTTCGTGGACTTCACATCGCTCCGGCCATCTCGGCGGCCCACTTCTTCAACAACAATCCGCAGGTGCTGTGCAATCGGCAGAATGCGAAGTCCTACGCCGGTTACGGCGACCTCACGTTCGCCGTGAACGATCGCCTGACCTTCGGAGCGGGCCTGCGCTGGACGCGCGAGAAGAAGGAGCTGGGCGGGCCGCAATCAGCGCTTCGTCTTCTCGCTCGGACCCGACACCGACGCATCGCCGATTTCGTCTGAGCCACTCGATGCGCTCAGGATTTCGATCGCTGGTCGGACGGCGTGGTGACGCGACAGCAAGAGCTGGTCGGAGCCCACCTATCGCGGCCTCGTGCAGTACAAGCTCACCGACAACTGGAATACCTATGTCCGCTACGACCGCGGCTTCAGGAGCGGCGGCTACAACGACCAGGTGGGTACCTCGGGAAATCTGATCGCGGATGACGAGAAGGCGCCCACGAATCCGGAATTCGCCAACGCGATCGAGCTCGGCTCCAAGATCGAGGCGCTCGATTCGCGCGTGCGCTTCAATACGGCAATTTTCTACGTGAAGTACAAGGATGCGCAGCGCGCCCTGAACTCCACGGTGACCAACGCAACAGGGCAGCAATTCCAGCAGACCCTGTTCTTCAACGCGGCGAATGCCACGGTGAAGGGCATCGAGATGGAAGTGCTCACGCGTCCGGTCGCGGCGCTGACCTTCGGTGCGAACTACACCTACCAGAAGGCCAAGTACGACAAGTTCCAGGCCAACACGGACTTCGACGACACGACGACGTGCGCGACCTGCGACGCCGGGCAACGATATCGACCTGAGCGGGTCTGCCGATCACGCGCGCGCCGAAGCACAAGGCGGCGGTGTTCGCGACCTACACCTGGCCGATGGCCAACGACGCATCGCTCGTGCTCAATGGCAGCATCGCGTACGAGTCGAAGAACATCTACTACTACTCGGACGGCGGGCGTCAGTACGATGCGTTCCTCGATGCGAAGACGCTGTACTGATGCGGCGCTCACGTATCACGCGTCCGAGGACCGCTGGTTCGTCAAGGCCTACGGCAAGAATCTCGGCGACAAGCGCTATCGCGTCGCCTCGCAGTCGGTCGCGCTGCTCTGGACGCACACGCAGTTCGGCGAGCCGCGCGCCTACGGGCTGCCGTTGGGATGAACTTCGGCGGCGAACTAGGATCGGTATCGTAGGCGGGGCAGGCGCGACCTGCCCCGCTTATAGGCGCTCGATGCGGTAACCGATGCGGGGGAAGTGGGTGACGACGTCGCCCACGCGTTCGTCCTGGCGGCGCACCGCGACCTCATCGAGCGTCAGCGTCCAGAGCTCGCCCATCACCGGCACCTTTCCGTAGTCGTCGGGCGAGACGCTGACGCGTTCGCCTTCGACGCAGCTCGAGCGGATCTTCATCATCCACTCCTGCGCCGGTGTGCGGCGTCGCAGCTCGCGCAATTTCTAGTGCCTCGCTGCGCGTCGATGTCGGTGCGCCTGCCATGGCCGATGGCGCGCACGCGCGTTTCCCAGGCGACGCATGTGCGGCGTTCGCAGCGAACAGCGCTCCTGCAGGCGGCACGAACGTGCGCGCCATCCAGATCGGGAAATAGCAGGCGATGTCGGCCCAGCCCGGGCCGTCGCCGAGCACGAAAGTCGCGTCCGTCGCCGAGTTGCTGCTCGAGCAGCGCCGCGTTGCCGCGCAGCTGCGTGAGCATGTGCGGCACATCCTCCTGCAGCCGCTCGAAGTTCATGAAATTGAAGAACTGCTTGCGATCGGTGATGACCGCTTCGGGGACTTCGTGCCGTCAGCGCCATCGAAAGGCCCGCGCCGGGCTCGAAGAAGGCGGTGTCCGCTCCAATGCGTGAGCGCCAGCGAGAGGCCGCGGTTGCCGCCGGGAAATAGAGTGGGGGAGGGGAAGCGACGCTCGAGCTCGCGCGCGATCAGGCGCGTGTCGCAGTAGATGTCCGCGCCGATCTGCAGCACCGGCGTCTTGCGATAGCCGCCGGTCAGCGGCATCAGGTCCGGCTTGGGCATGATCATCGGGATCTGCACCGAGCGCCAGGCGAGGCCGCTTGAGCCCCAGCGCGAGCCGGACCTTTTCGGCGAACGGGGAGTAGTCGAAGTGGTGCAGGATCAGATCGGTCACGCTCGCCCCGGTGAGACCGTAAAGCCCTGTCTATCACTATAGGCGGCATGTGCCATAAAAAAACAGTCAGGCCTGTTTCTTTTTATCGTGGCCCCTTATACTGCGTTCCCCATGGACGCAGCCACCGTTCAAGCACTTCCTCGACGGCATGAAGTACGAGGCCGAGCGCACGGCGCCGCCCGAGGGCTTTCCGCATCTGCCCGACATTCCCGCGGGCCGCTACGTCGATCCCGCAATTCCTCGCGCTCGAGAACCAGCAGCTGTGGAAGAAGAGCTGGCTCTACGCCTGCCACATCGATCAGCTGCCCGAGCCGGGCAGCTATCTGCTGTGGAAGAAGTCCGGCTCGACGATCCTCATCGTGCGCGGCAAGGACGACGTGGTGCGCGCCTTCTACAACACCTGCCGCCATCGCGGCGCGCCGGTGGTCAGCCAACGAGAGCGGCACACGCTGAACGGCTTCGTGTGCAGCTACCACGGCTGGACCTACTCGCTCGACGGCAAGCTGATCAACCTGCGCGACAAGCGCGATTTCGTCGGCCTCGACATGTCGTGCCGCTCGCTGATCGAGGTGAGCTGCGAGCGCTTCTACAACTGGATCTTCGTCAACGAGGATCCGCAAGGCCGAGCCGCTCGAACAGCATTTCGCGCCCTTCGTCGAGTATTTCAAGCAGTTCCAGCCCGAGATGCTTTCGCTTCGTCAATCACGAGCAGTTCGATGTGAAGTGCAACGTCAAGGTGCTGCTGGATGCGTTTCTCGAGGTCTATCACCTGAAGTCGATCCACCAGAACACGGTGGACCGCTTTCTCGATCACCGCGGCACGACGATCACGCTGTATCGCAACGGGCATTCGATCATGGTGACGCCCAACCGGCGTCCGGACTGGGTCGATCCCGGAACCCGCGGCATGCGGCGCATCGAGACGGCGACGGAGGTCGCGGCTAAGAACAACGCGTCGTTCAATTTCTTTCCCAACCTGGTCGCGCCGGTCGATCCGACCGGCGTGCCGTTCCTGACGTTCTGGCCCGTCACGCGCCACCACCATGCGCATCGAGGTGGACTGGTTCGCGCCCGACTGGGGCGGCGGGCCGCCGCCCGACCGCTGGCCGACGCGCATCAAGAACTTCGACCGCATTCTCGATGAGGACCTGCAGTTCGCCGCGGCGATCCAGGAGTCGGTGATGTCGCCCGGGCTTTCGCGGCATGCCGCTCAACTACCAGGAGCGGCGCATCTACCACTGGCACCAGGAACTGGACCGCCGCATCGGCGCGGAGAACATCGCTCCGGAGCTGCGCGTGGCGCCGCTGTCGCTCGAGCCTTTCGTTCGAGAACTGATGGCTTCAATCCGTGACCGAGCCCGGCAGCATCGTCGCCTTCGGCGCCTATGCGCCGAGGTTGCGCCTGTCGCGAGCCACGATCGCGCGCCGCCGATCGGCTGGCTGAATCCCGCCGAACAAGGCGCGCGCCGGCGGCAGCCGCACGCATCTGCAACTGGGACGAGGACGCGCTGACGCTGGCCGTCGAAGCCGCGACGGCGGCTCGATGCGATGGCTGGCGAAGCGGCGAGCGCATCGACGCACTGTCCCTGGCTTCGACCACTCTGCCGTTCGCGGACCGGGACAACGCGGCACTCGTTGCCGCGGCGCTGGACCTGCCTGGAAACCTCGAGACGCTCAGCTGTCACGTCGAGCCTGCAGTGCGGGCACGAGCGCGCTGGCAAACGCGGCGCGCCGTTGCGATGCCGGCAACGCTGGTGGTTGCCTCGGATGCTGACGAGCGGCTCAGCCCGGCAGTCCGCAGGAGCTTTCTATGGTCACGGCGCGGCGGCGATGCTGGTGCGAGCCGGGCGCTCGGCGGAATGCTGCTCTGGCCGCCGTCCTGGCCGTCGCGCAGGTCGCCGCGGATTTCGTGGATCACTATCGCGGCAGCGGCGATCAGCCTTCGACTACGGCCTCGAGGATCGCTGGGTGCGCGACGAGGGCTACGGCAAGCTCGTTACGCGGCGCCATTGCCGCAGCTCTGAAGCGTAGCGCGAACGTCGCTGCCTGCGGATATCGCGCACCTGGCGATGCCCGGTCCGCCGGACGTGCTCAAGCGCGTGCTGCAGGTCGGCGCTGACCAGTGGCGCCAAGACCCGCGATGCGCTGCGTGCGACGTGCGGTGAGACTGGCGCTGCGCATCCATTGCTGCTGCTCGCTGACGCGCTCGAACGCGCCAAGCCCGGCGAGACACATTCTGCGTGGTTGGGTTCGGGCAGGGTGTCGATGTGCTGGTGTTGCGCGCCGGGCCGGCGCTCGCAGAGGCTCGAACGAAAACCGCTGTCGAAAGCTCACTCGCGCGCGGCGTCGAGGAATCGAGCTACGTCCGCTATCTCTCGACATGCAGGACTGCTGGATGTGGATTTCGGCATGCGCGCGGAGCGCGACAACCGCACGGCCCAGACGCGTCGCTGGCGCAAGCACGCGCGCTGAGCGCCTTCGTCGGCGGTCGCTGCGAGAAGTGTTCGACGGTGCAGTTTCCCGCGTCACGCGTTTGCGTAAATCCTGAGTGCCGCGCCACCGATACGCAAGAGCGACCATCCGCTCGCGGCCACGCAGCGGCCGCGTCAAGACCTTCACCGAGGACTGGCTGGCCTACCGCCGCGCCCGCCCGCGATCTACGGCAACGTCGAATTCGCGGAAGGCGGGAATCTGCTGATGGAGTTCACCGATCTCGACGCCGGCCAGCTTGCCGTTGGCGATGCCGTGCGCTTCGTATTCCGCGTCAAGGATTTCGACCGGCAGCGCGGCTTTCGCCGCTACTTCTGGAAGGCCGTGAAGGCATAGCCATGGCCAGCGGCATCCGCGACAAGGTGGCGATCCTCGGCATGGGCTGCTCGAAGTTCGGCGAGCGCTGGGATCGCGGCGCGGACGACCTGATGGTCGAGGCCTTCGGCGAGGCGCTGCGCGGATGCGGGCATCGAGCGCGATCGCGATCGATGCCGCCTGGCTCGGCGTGTTCTTCGACGAGCAGAGCATCGGCAAATCGGCGCTGCCGCTGTCGATGGCGCTGCGACTGCCGAACATTCCGGTGACGCGCGTCGAAAACCTCTGCGCGACGGGCACCGAGGCGCTTACGCGGCGCGGTTTACGCCGTGGCGGCCGGCGCCTGCGACATCGCGCTCGCGATGGGCGTCGAGAAGCTGAAGGACACGGGCTATGCCGGGCCTCCCTGAGCGCACCAAGGGCACGTTCGAAGACCTGTATCTGCCGGGCAGCACTGCGCCCGGCGCATTTGCGCAGCTCGCCAGCGCCTACGCCGCCAAGTACGGCTACAGCATGGACGATCTCAAGCGCGCCATGGCGCATGTCTCGTGGAAGAGCCACGAGAACGGCTGCCGCAATCCGAAGGCGCACCTGCGCAACCGGGTGACCGAGGAGCAGATGCTCGCCGCGCCGACGATTGCGTATCCGCTCGGCACGTACGACTGCTGCGGCGTGAGCGACGGCGCCGCGTGCGCGATCGTGACGACGCCGGCGATCGCGCGCGAGCTGGGCAAGCGCGACCTCGTGACGGTGAAGGCGCTGCAGCTCGCGCCGAGCAACGGCGTCGAGATGGGACACAATTCCTGGGACGGCAGCCACACGCTGACCACGCCGATCGCCGCGCAGCGCGCCTACGCCGAGGCTGGTATCCACGATCCGCGCAAGGAGATCGACCTGATCGAAGTGCACGACTGCTTCTCGATCACCGAACTCGTGCTGATGGAGGATCTCGGCCTGTCGGATCGAGGGCGCGCGCCGCACGACATTCGCGACGGCCGCTACGATCGCGACGGCGCGATCCCGTGCCAGATCGACGGCGGCCTGAAGTGCTTCGGCCACCCGATCGGCGCCACTGGCCTGCGCATGGCCTACGAGATTTACCTGCAGCTGCTCGGCCGGGCCGGCGAGCGCCAGCTTCGCAAGCCCAGTCCATCGGGCTCACGCACAATCTCGGCGGCATTCCGAACCGCAACGTCGCCAGCGTTGCGGTGTTCGGTCTGCACCAGCCCTGACACGGAGACACTCCAATGAGCCAGACCCTGCTGACGAAAATTCCCCGCGACCGGCTCGATGCGCAATGGCAGCCCGCCTGGGACATGCTCAACCAGCTCACCGGCTCCGCCACGTTCGTCGAAGTGTTTCGCGAACGCCCCGCAGATGCTCGACTTCGTGATGAACAAGTTCTACATGCCGATTTTCTTCGGCGGCCAGGTGTCGCAGCGCTACAAGCAGCTCGCGCGGCTGAAGCTTTCGCTCCTGCATGGATGCGCCACGTGCAATCGGCAGAACGTGCCGGGTGCATTGGACGCCGGCTTCACGCCAGGCGCAGATCGATGCGCTGATAGCGGGCGACAACACTCCATTCGATGCGGCGGAACGCGCCGTCATCGACTACGCGGCGCAGGTGGCCCTGACGAACATGGATGGCGAGATGACGCCGGCGCTCTACTCGGCGCTACGCGCACATTTCTCCGAAGCCGATATCCTCGAGCTCGGCACCACCATGGCAATCGTCTCCGGCATGGCGAAGCTGTCGTTCGTCCTGAACGTGGTCGACAAGGAAGGCTATTGCCCGTTCGCTGCGAAGGATGCGGCCTAGTCCTATCGCCCTGTCACGCGGAAATAGTCGGGAATGCCGCCGGGCCAGTCTTCGCCCCACTGCTGGCTTCCGCCGTCGACCGCGAGCATCTCGCCGGTGATGAACTTTCCGGACGGTGCGCTCAGGTAGACGACGGCCTCGGCGATGTCGAACACGTCGCCGAGCCGCCGCATCGGATTCGAGTTGCGGAACTGCTCTGCGGCCTCGCGCGGATAGACGTTCAATCCGTCGGAGGCGATCGAGCCCGGCGCCACGCAGTTCACGCGGATGTTGAGTGGGCGCCCACTCCGTTGACGAGGGACTTGCTGAGATAGATGACGCCGGCGCGCGCGGCGCAGGTGTGCGCCACCTGCGGCATGCCGCGATTGACGACCGCAACGATGTTCACGATGGAGCCGGCAGACTTGCGCTCGCGCCAGTGCCGCGCCGCGCTCTGCATCATGTACCAGGTGCCGTTGAGGTTCGTGTCGATGACCGCGTTCCAGCCTTTGACGCTGAAATCGATCGCCGCCTGCGGAAACTGCCCGCCGCCGTTGTTCACCAGCACATCGAGCCGGCCGTACCGCTTCCAGATTTCGTCGATCAGCGCATCGACCTGCTGCGGATCGCGAATGGTCATCGCCTTGGTCATGACGTCGCGCCGAGATGCTTTTTGATTCCAGCCGCGGTCTCGATGAGCTTTTCTTCGCGACGGCCGCAGATCACGACGTGCGCGCCCAGTCGCGCGAGAACGTAAGCGATGCCGCGGCCGATGCCGCTGCCGCCGCCGGAGACGACGCACACCTGACCCTCGAGCAGCCCGTCCCGGAAGGACAGGGGGAGTGGTGGCCAGCTGCTCATCCGTCAGGCCCCATTCCTTCGGGGCTAGAACCGGACGGGCGGCCTGTGTCGTTTTGGTTCGTATCGTTCATGGCTCTGGAGTGTCCGTAACTCCGCGCCGGCATTATAGGGAGGAATCCGGACGAAAAAAAACAGGCGTGACTGTTTGTTCTCAAGCCGGGGCATGATAGGGTTCATAGGCGAGGGTGCCGGCGGGCTTCGAGGGGAACGCATGTCCAGAGTGACCTTTCTTTCGCGGATGACGGTCAAGGCCGGCCGTGAGGCCGACTACGAGCGGCTGGTCAAAAAGCTCACCGAGATCACGCTCAAGAGCCGAGCCCGACTGCATCTACTACGAGTTCTTCCGTCTGCGCGAGCCGCGCCGTTACGCCGTGCTCGAGTCCTTCAAGACCGAGGAGGCCGAGCATCAGCATCTCAATTCCGCATGCCTTCAAGGAGATCGCCCCGGGCATCCTCGACTGCCTCGACGGCACGTACGTCCGCGAGTACCTGGACGCTCTTCTGAGCGGGCCCGCGACGCCACATGGCGAAAGGAACAAGAACCGGTCCTCGCCAGCTGCACCCGTGCACCCGGCGGAGCTTCGAGCCCTATGCAGGCGAGGATCTCGCGCGCCTGCGCATTCAGGTCGACCACCATGGGTGATCTGCTGCTGATCGCGGCGGATCGCTATCCCGACACGCTCGCACTCGTCTTTCCGGAAACCACGCTCACCTACGCCGAGCTCGCCGACGCGCGCGCTGCAGCGCGCGCGCAGCCTCAAGGCGCTCGGCGTCCGGCCGCGCGATCACGTCGGCATTCTGATGCACACCTGCGCCGATTTCGTCGAGCTGTTCTTCGCGATCGCGTTCTGCGGCGGCGTGATCGTGCCGATCAACGCGCGCTACAAGGCGGCCGAGCTCGCCTACGTCATCGAGAATGGCGACCTCGTCACGGTGCTCACCACCGATGCCGTCGCCGACCAGGTCAATTTCATCGAGCGGCTCGACGCAGGCGCTGCCGGGCCTGGCGAGCAGAGCCGGACCGGCGCCAGGCTGTCGATCGCGACGGCGCCGAAACTGCGCAACCTCGTGGTCGTGCGGCAAGAGCGACGCCGCCGGGCTTCGTGACCGCGGCAGGAGTTCGATGCCGGCGCCGACGTCCGTGGATGAGCTCGACGTGCACGAGACGCGGCATGCGGGTGCGCGTGCGCGACGTGGCGCTGATGCTCTACACCTCCGGCACCACGGCCAACCCCAAGGGCTGCCTGATCACGCACGAGGCGCAGGTGCGCAACAGCATCGCGCTCGGGCGGCACCGTTATCGCCTCACGCACGAGGACACGCTGTGGTCACCGTTGCCGATGTTCCACATCGCCTCGGTGCTGCCGATGCTCGCGATTTTCGATGTCGGCGGCACGTACCTCACCATGGGCCACTTCGATCCGGGCGTGGCGCTGCGGATGCTCGAGGAGATACAAGGTCACCGCCACCTATCCGAGCTTCGTCACGATCATGCAGGGGCTGATCTATCACCCGGATTTCCCGAAGACGCGACCTGACCCGCATCCGCGTGATGAATTCGAATTTCGCGGTGCAGCCGCCGGGCGTCGCCGAGCCGATCATGAAGGCGATGCCGGATGCCGTGCAGGTCGGCAGCTTCGGCATGACGGAAACGTCCGGCACGGTCTGCACCGGCTCGCCCGACGATGCCGGAAGTCGCAGCGCATCACGCGGCTCGGCAGGCCGCTGCCGGGCCTCGAGGTGAGGTGATCGATCCGGAGACCGGCGCCGACGTGCCGGCCGGCGCGCGCGGCGAAGTGCTGGTGCGCGGCTACAGCCTGCTCGAGGGCTATTACCAGGACCCCGAGAAGACGGCGCAGGCGCTGGACCCCGACGGCTGGTATCACACCGGCGACATCGGCTCGCTGGATGAGAACGGCGACGATCATGTTCCATGGCCGCTTCAAGGACATGCTGAAAGTCGGCGGCGAGAACGTCGCGGCGGCCGAGATCGAGGCGCTGCTGCAGCGGCATCCGGCGGTGAAGCTGGCGCAGGTGGTCGGAATTCCGGATCCGAAGTACGCGGAGGTTCCGGCGGCGTTCGTCGAGCTGAAGCCGGGCGAGGCCGCCGGCGACAGCGAGCTGATCGAATTCTGCCGGCAGCCATCGCGGGCTTCAAGGTGCCGCGCGACGTGCGTTTCGTGACCGAGTGGCCCATGTCCACCAGCAAGATCCAGAAGTTCCGCCTGCGCGAGCAGCTGCTGCGCGAGCTCGGGCTGCAGTGAGGAGTTGAGATCGATGGCCCCACGCTTCGGGCCCATCATGCAGAACGGCTACGTCGTGCGCGACCTCGACCGCGCCATGCAGCACTGGACGCAGGTGGCCGGCATCGGCCCGTTCTTCGTGCTCGAGCACATCGAGTTCGCCGAAGTCCTGCTGCACGGCAAGCCGGCGAAGTTCGACATCTCGGTCGCGGTCGGATAGTGGGGCCCGGTGCAGGTCGAGCTGATCCGCCAGCACGACGACGTGCCGACGCATCTACACGAGCTTCGACGGCTCGCGGGCGAGGCGGCCTGCAGCACGTCGGCGTCATGACGGATTCCGTCGCGGATCATCTCGCGCGGCTCGGCCCTCGGCATCGAAGCCGGTGCAAACCGGAGTCGACCGCCAATGGCATCCGTTTCGCCTACGTGAATACCGAGCGCTGCCGGGCGCCCACCCCGGCGGCATGATCGAACTGATCGAGCACGGGCCCTGCGATCGACGGCTTCTTCGGCTGGCACGTGACGCCGTCGCGGAACTGGGACGGCACGCGATCCCGTGCGACGCCAGGCTGAAGTGGAGATCGAGACATGAGTCGACTCGAAGGCAAGGTCGCAGTGATCCTCGGCGCGGCCGGCCGCGACAACATGGGGCAGATCATCGCGCGGCTGTTCGCGGAAGAGGGCGCGCGCGTGGTCGTGGCGCCGGCCGCAAGAAGGAACCGCTCGAGACGCTGGCCGACGGAGATTGCGCGGCGAGTACGTGCTGTGCGACATCACGCGCAAGGCGGACGTCGAGGCGCTTGCCGCCGGACGACAGTGCGCACCTGCGGCCGGATCGACGTGGCCGTCGACACTGCACCGGCTGGGCGCCGCTTTCGAAACTGCTGGAGACCACGGAGGAGGAGCTCGAGAAGCTCTCGGCGCTGCAGTTCAAGGGACACGTATTTCTTCCTGCAGTCGATTCGTGCGCGCGCATGGCTGGAAACGGCGGCGGGTCGATCATCAGCATGACCTCGGCCTCGGTGCACGCGCTGCTCTACCACCATGCCGGCTACATCGCGACCAAGGCCGCGGGCGAAGCTCTGGTGCGCTGTTTCGCCAATGAATTCGGCGCCAAGGGCGTCAAGGTCAACTGCATCGCCCCGGGCCTGACCGCATCGCCGATGACCGCAACAGGAGATGGCGCTGCCCGGCCTGCAGGAGAGCATTCGTCAAGGAATATCCGCTCGGCCGCATCGGCACCGCGGACGACGTCGCCAACGCGGCGCTGTGGCTCGCGAGCGACGGAGAGCTTCATCACCGGCCAGGTGCTGCAGATCAACGGCGGGCTGACGCTGCGCCGCAACCCCTCGGCGCGAGAGATTTCGGCGAGCCTGCGCGCGGCGAAAGAAGCGGCGGGCAAGGCCCCCGCGCCGTAACCCATCATCCGGAGAACCCTTCATCATGGCAGTCAATTACAAAGTCCAGTGGCCGATGAGCCTGAACGCGCCGCCGGACTCGCTCGAAGCCAAGCAGCCCCCGGTCGACAACGGCCTCGAGGTGCCCGATCCCGGCGCGCTATTACTCGCGCGAATTCATGCAGCTCGAATGGGAGCGATTGTGGCCGCGCGTCTGGCTGCTGGCCGGCGTCACGTCCGACCTGCCGGAGGCCGGCGATTACTTCGTGTTCGATGTCGGCCATGAATCGATCATCGCTCGTGCGCCAGGCGGATGGCGGCATCAAGGCTTTCTATAATGTCTGTCCGCACCGCGGCAATCGCATCGCGCTCAATGAGCGCGGCAGCGTCGAGCACTTCACCTGTGCTTTCCACGGCTGGCAGTTCCACTGCAACGGCAAGCTCGAAGCGATCACCGACGAGGAGAATTTTGCTCCGAAGCTGATCGCGCACCGCCCGGGCCTGACCGAAGTGCGCTGCGACTCCATCGGCGGCCTGGTCTTCATCAACATGGATGGCAAGGCCCCGCCGCTGCGTGAGTGGATCGGCCTGCCCGAGGGCTACATCGAGAACTACGAGATCGACAAGATGCATGCGGTGCGTCACGTGCGCAGCGTCTGGCATGCGAACTGGAAGATGGGCGTCGATTCCTTCTACGAGACTTACCACCTTCCGCACATACATCCGCAGACCCAGGGCGTCATGGAGGACTTCAGCCAGTACGACCTCTACCCAAACGGCTTCAGCCGCATGATCGTGCCGCTGTGCGTCAAGTCGCACCGGGTCAGGACCAGGATTCGGTGGATGCCGGCCTGCGATTCATGATGCAGGACGCGGGCATGAATCCGGAGGAATTCAAGGGCACGGCGCGCGAGGTGCGCGCGCGGTGCAGCGGATGAAGCGAAAGCGCGCCCGCCGCCTCGGACTTGCGCACTATGAAAAGTTGACCGACGGGCAGCTGACCGACAGCTGGGCGACCGGCCTGTTCCCCAATGTCCAGATCGGCATGCATCCGGAAGGCGTCTTCATCATGCGCTTCCTGCCGCACGCGGATGACCCAAAGAAGTTTTACTACGACAACATCACGATGTACCGCAGCGTGGACGATCGCGAGCTACACGGTGCCCGCCTGGATGGGCCTTCCGCCGGGCACGGACGTTTCCGGCGCGGTGCGGCCGAACATCGAACGCGTACCCGAACGCAAGAGGCCCGATCTCGGCGAGGTGCTCGATCAGGACGTGGAGCTGTGACGGCGGTCGGCGCGGGCTGACGCTCGCGCGGATTCCGCGGTCCGCTATGGAGCGATCAGGAAGTGCGGGTCCGGCATTTCCACCGCGAACTCGACCGCTACATCAGCCGGAGAAGTAGGGGAGCGGCTCAGGCCCCGTAATACTGCTGCCAGGTGGGCAGCGACTCGGGCCAGTCGGCGGGCTTCTTGTCGCCGTAGGCGCGCATGCGCCCCGCGAGGCCATCACCCAGCGCGTCGACGTATTGGGTTGCCGGCACGTAGTAGAAGAACGTCAGCACCCGCTCGCTGAATCGCCACGCGCCCTCGTGGCGCTGGTACCGATCGTGATAGCGGATGGCGGTGATCATCGCCTGGCCATTGCGGTTCATCTCGGCATGTGAGAGCACGAGGCCGGCGGCCTGATCCGGATCGCTCCCGTCGAAGGTGATGATGCGATCGTGCGAGAAGTGATTGCTCGGTCCGAGAACCTTGAAGCGGCCCCTGAAGAGCTCGGTCACCGCACCCCGGCCGCGCGAGTTCATGACCCCATCGAGCGATCGAATGACCACGTCGGGCGTGAAGAGCTGCGGCATGCCCTGCATGTCGCGATTGTCCATGACCAGGCCATAGCGCGCGATCAATTCGCCGATTTCCGTGCGGTCCTCGAGGCGTCTTATGCGCGCTTCCAGCTCCTGCAGATCGGCCACGACTGTCCCCCGAACGGCGGATTCATAGGTTTGCTCAGGCTACCGCAGCATAGACCGGGCTTGCGCCGAAAACAATCACGATTGACTGTTTCAGGCTTTTGTGTTTTTTTTAGCATCCTGAAGGGGGCCCATTCATGACCACACCCGAACCCGTGCGCGAGCTTGGCATTGACGGACCCGTGCTCGCCGCCATCGCCTCCCGGCCATGGATCGCGCTGGGCGACGGCATCGACATCAAGGTACTGCGCTATTCGCGCGTCACCGGTGAGTGGGCGCTGTACGTGCGCATGCAACCTGGATCAAAAATAATCCCGCACAAGCACCTGTCCGCGGGTGAGTTCTTCGTGACCAAGGGCGAGCTCATCTACGACGTGGGCTCCGCGCCCGCCGGCACCTACGGTTACGAGTCCCTCGGCGAGATACACAGCGAGGCTCGCGCGGATCGCGAGACAGAGTACCTGTTTCTCGGCCGCGGCGCGGTTGCCTATCCGGGCGCCGACGGCCGCATCGATTTCGTTCTCGACGTGGATTTCCTGCGCGACCTGGTTTCCGGCGCCGGCAAGCCGAGCGTCACTGAAAAAGCAGCCTGACCTCACAACCCGCCGCGCACCTCGCGGCTTCGACGGCCATAAACACACCTGGGGACAACATGAAACCGCCCAATCAAAGTCTGACGACTCAGTGCACGCGCCTCGCTTCGATGCTGGTCGCGTTGCTCGCCGCAGGCGGCGCATCCGCGCAGGCCACAGCGCAGGATGCCCAGGCCGCGGAGCCTGCGCAGGCGAGCCAGCCGGCGCAGACCGAAGAAGGCCAGTTGCTCGAAGTGATCGTCACCGGCACCAAGCGTGAGCAGGCTTCACAGGATGTTCCCATCGCGATCACTGCGATCACCGGAGCCGATCTCAATCGCTCGCCGCAGAACGATATCCGCGCGCTCGGCAGCCTCGCGCCGGGGCTCGTGTTGTCCAACCCGGCCGGCTTCAACGCAGCCGGCGGCGGTATGCGCGGCACGGGCACGAATATCATTCTCGTCACGCAGGATGCGCCGGTCAGCTTCCTGATGGACGACTTCGTGCTGAGCCAGGTCACTTCACAGTTCGTGACCATGTTCGATACGCAGCAGGTCGAGGTGTATCGCGGCCCGCAGGGCACGCTGTTCGGCAAGAACACCACCGGCGGCGTGATCTCGATCACCTCGAAGCGGCCCGAAGCTTCGCGAGTTCAGCTCCGACGCCGAAGTGAACTATGGCCAGTATGAAAATGGCGCGGCGACCACCAGCCTGAAGGCGGCGCTCAATCTGCCGCTGGGCGAGACGATGGCATTTCGTCTCGCCGCCATATACGACCGTGACGACGGCTACTACACCGACGACAAGCGCACCTCGACTTTCCCGAACAACGTACCGTTGTGGGGCGCGTTCGGCATCGCTCCCGGAACTCCGGCGCCTCCCGAAGTCGATACGAACGTCTCCGGCAGCGGCGGACGACTCGGCGGCAAGGATGTTCTCGCCGCGAGAGGCAAATTCCTGTGGGAGCCGAACGATCAGTATTCGGCTTATTTCATGCTGGAAGCCGTGAAGGATCGCTCCGATTCACCACCGGGTGTGAACGAGAACTCCGCGACCGACCTGCTGACGCTGCTGGGCTTTCCGGGCATCGGCCCCGGCGACGACGTGTTCAGCACGCTCATTACCCACAACAACAACGGCATCCTCGAAGACCAAGGGCACAAGGTCGACACGCAGGGCGTGTACCTCACCCAGACGCTGGCCGCGGGCAGCGGCGAGATCAAATCGATCACCGGCTATCGCGAGCAACGGCAGCAGCTGCCGAGCACCTACACCGGTGAGGCCTTCGAGACGCTGTTCGACTCCACCCGCAACACCCAGCGCTACACATTCCAGCAGGAGCTGCGCTACGTCTCCAAGCTCGACGGCCCCTTCAACTTCGTGGCGGGCGGCAACTATTTCCACGACACGTTCGACTTCCTCGCGTTCTTCTCCGTGGGGCTCACTTCGCTCATTCCGGTCGTCGACCCCGATACCGGCACGTTCCTCAGGCCCGATGGCACGGTCAGCCTAGACACGCGCGCGCTGTCCGACTACCAGTTCCAGGGCACCGCGCAGTCCCGTGACGAGTACGCGGCGTTCTGGGATGGCACCTATACGCTCACCGACAAGTGGAACCTCACCGGAGGGCTGCGCTACAGCAAGGACAAGAAAGACTTCCTGCGATTCGTCGATGGCGGCGGGCCCTGCACGGCGTTCACCGATCCGCGCGACCAGGTGATCGTGGGCGGGGATTGCCGCGATACGCGTTCGCAGTACATCAGCCGCGCAGGCATGACGCCCAGCGAGTTCGACCAGCGCAATATTCCGCTGCCGCTGTCGGCCTTCGGCACCATCGTCAACGGCAACAACAGCTGGAACAAGACGACTTACCGAGTGGTGCTGGACTACAAGCCGGTCGACGACCAGATGTACTACCTGAGCTACGCCACCGGATTCCTCTCCGGCGGATTCTCCGAAACCTGCGCCACACCGGCGCGCTGCTCGTACGACCCTGAGACCAACAAGAACCTGGAGCTGGGTTACAAGGCCGATCTCCTCAACAAGACGCTGCGTTTCAACCTGGCGGCCTATCTGACCAAGTACCAGAACCTGCAACGCGCGGTCGTGGCGGCCTACACCGCCGCCGACGGCACCGGGCAGCAGGAGACGGTGACGGTCAACACCGGTTCGTCCAAGGCGTATGGACTCGATCTCGAGACCACGTGGCTGCCGGTCGCAGGCCTGCGGTTGACGGGAGCGTTCAACTATCTGCATCACAAGTACGAAAGCGGAATCCTGCCCGACCTTCGCGGCACCAACACACCCATCGACCTGACGCAGTTCGACGTGCCCTTCTCGCCGAAGTGGAAGGCGTTGGTGGGGGTTGGCTATGAGTGGCCGCTGTCAGAGGGCCGCCGGGTCAGCCTGGATGCCGATGCCAACTACCAGTCGAAGAGCGAAACGGACGTGTTCAACGGCGTAAAGACGCAGATGCAGAGCCGGACGCTGTTCGACCTCGGCGTGACTTACCACGACAGCGACGACCGCTGGGCGCTCACGGCGTACGGCGCGAATCTCACCGATGAGACGTATCGCGTTGCCGCGCTGCCGGTGGCCGGCCTCTGGAACTTCACCAACTATGGGCCGCCGCGCTCATTCGGCCTGCGTCTCGCCGTGCGTTTCGACGAGTAAGCGGCGTTGAGCGACGCCCGGCATGATCGCATCCGCGCCGAGCTGAAGCGCGAAGGCGTCGATGCGATCGTGCTGAGCGAGCCGAACGATGTTTTCTACGCCACGGGCTACGAAAGCATCATGGACAAGTGGAACCTGCAGGAGCGGATCAGCGCGGTGATCGTGCCGACGGATGCCGCCAAGCCGGTCATCCTGTGCCTGCCCGAAGCCAGCATCGCGGTCCTCGCGGTGCTGGCTTCGCAGGGCAAGCCCGATCGCGCGCAGGAGTTGCGACGCTTCGACCTGCTCACGTTCTGCGAGATGGCCCGCACGACAGATCCGTTCGCCCAGTCGAGTCATCTCGGCACGGCCGCAGTGAAGATCTTCCAGAACCGCGTGCGCGGCGATTGCCAGCCTGAGATGGTGGCCTCGATTGCCGAGGCGCTCGAGGCCCACGGCCTGGCCGATGGCCAATTGGCATACGACGACCTTCGCATCGGGCACACGCTCGCGAATCGCGATGTCGTGCGTCTCGATCATGTGGTCGACGGCCTCGATGCGATGGTGCGGGCGCGCGTGGTCAAGACTCCGGAGGAACTGGCGATTTTCCGCCGCATCGGGCCGCTCGCCGATGCGTGCATCACCTTCGCCGCCGAGCAGCTCGAGCCCGGCGTCAGCTGGAACGAGGTTCAGCATCGGGTTGCGGACTTCATGGTCCGCCACGAGATCACCCCTTTCGATGAGGGCGCGATGCTCTTCGGCGGTGCCTTCGAGGGCGAATTCATTCCGGAGCTGTTCCGCACGCGCCATGACGGCCCGCTCAGGAATGGCCAGATCGTGATCCTCGAGACGCTGGGCCGCGCCGAAAACTACTGGATCGACATCAATCGCACCGCGACCATCGGTGCGCCGAAGCCGGAGTACCAGAAGCTCCACGACATCATTCTCGAAGCCTATGAGCGCGTGATCGCGCACATGCGTCCGGGAGTCAGTACCGGCGACCTGCCGCGCATTGCCTATGAGCACATCAAGGCGCGCGGCGTTTCCGCGCCCGAGAAGCTGCTGATCGTGGCCCACGCGCTCGGGCTCATGCCGCTCGAGACTCCGCTTCCGTTTCCCGCGCACGGGCTCGCGGGGGCGCGGGGCTTCACGCTGGAGAAGGATATGGTCCTGAGCGTGGACTGCCTCTATTTCGGCAGCCAATATGGCCCGTGCCATATGGAAAACGTCTTCATCATCGAGCAGGATCGCGCCGTGTCGACCTACAAGACGCCGCATCGCCTGCTCGGACCTCGCTGAACGGAGCGCGACGAATGAAACTCGACCGATCGGGACTGCTGGACGCCTATCGCCGCATGCGCGCGATACGCGAATTCGACGACCGCATGCGCCGCGAAAATGCGGCAGGCACCGTGCCCGGCTTCATCCACCTCTACATCGGGCAGGAGGCCATCGCGGTGGGGGCCTGCATGCACGCTGAAGGACACGGACTACATCGGCAGCACGCACCGCGGCCATGGCCACTGCATCGCCAAGGGCTGCGACATCGGCGACATGCTGTTGGAGATCTACTGTCGACAGGGCGGGTTGTGCAACGGCAAAGGCGGCTCGATGCACATCGCAGACATGGCCAAGGGCATGCTCGGCGCGAATGCAATCGTCGGTGCAGCTCCTCCCATCGCCGTGGGCGCGGCATTGAGCGCCAAGACGCGCGGCACCGACGGTGTTGCGATGGCCTTCATCGGCGACGGCGCTTCGAACCAGGGCACGGTGTTTGAAGCGATGAACCTCGCCTCGTGCCTCAAGCTGCCCATGATCTTCATGTTCGAGAACAACGGGTACGCGGAATTCACGGGCGTCAGCTATCACACCGGCGGGGCGGACATCACGCGCCGCGCCGCGGGCTTCAACATGCCTGCGGAGAAGGTCGACGGCACGGATTTCTTCGCCGTGTACGAGGCAGTGAGCAAGGCTGTGGCGCACGCTCGCGCCGGCAATGGCCCAAGCGCGGTGGAAGCGGTCGCGCTGCGTTACTTCGGCCACTTCGAGGGCGACATGCAGCTCTATCGCGCCAAGGACGAAGTCGAAAAGCACAAGGCCGTGCACGATCCGCTCGACAAGATGCGCGCAAAGCTCACCGGCGAGCTGGGAATCGCCGCGGCCGATCTCGACCGCATCGATGGCGAGATCCTCGAGCTGATCGAAACCAAGGTGGCTGCGGCGAAAGCCGCGCCAAAGCCTCCCAAAGAGGCGCTGTATACGGACGTCTACGTCAAGTACGCCTGATGAAGGCGCGAGGAAATCACGATGCCAGTCATGACATTTCGCGATGCGGTCAGCGATGCGCTGCGCCTGGAGATGCGCCGCGACCCGAACGTAGTGCTCATCGGCGAGGACATCGTCGGCGGGAGGGGCGGCTCGTCGCAGATCGAAGAGGCGGCCGGCGGCACTTTCGGCATCACCACGGGCTTCGCCAAGGAGTTCGGCCTGCGCCGCGTGATCGACACGCCTATTACGGAGAGCGCGATCATCGGCGCCGCCGGAGGCGCGGCGCTCACCGGCCTGCGCCCGGTCGCCGAGCTCATGTTCATCGACTTCATCGGCGTGTGCCTCGACCAGATCGTCAACCAGATCGCCAAATTCCGCTACATGTTCGGCGGCAAGGCGCGCGTACCGCTGGTCATCCGCACGATGATCGGCGCCGGCTATGGCGCTGGCCCACAGCACTCGCAATCGTTTTATTCGATCCTGACGTCGATTCCCGGCATAAAGGTGGTCGTGCCCACCAACGCGTACGATGCCAAGGGCCTGCTCATCCAGGCGATCCGCGACGACGATCCGGTGATCTTCTGCGAGCACAAGATGCTCTATGGCGAATCGTGCGAGGTGCCCGCCGAGGCGTACACCATTCCCTTTGGCGAAGCCAACATCACGCGCAGCGGCTCAGACGTCACGATCGTCGCGCTTGCGCGCATGGTGCTTCTCGCGAACCAGGTGGCCGACAAGCTCGCGAAGGAGGGGATCTCCTGCGAAGTGATCGATCCGCGCACGACCTCGCCGCTGGACGAGGACAGCATCATCGAGAGCGTGGAGAAAACCGGCCGCCTCGTCGTCGTCGATGAAGCGACGCCGATGTGCAGCATGGCATCCGAGATCGCGAGCGTGATCGCGTGCGAAGCGTTCGAAAGCCTGACGGCGCCAATCGTGAAAGTCACCGCTCCGCATACGCCCGTGCCGGCGACGCCGGAGCTCGAACAGGAATACATTCCAAACGTGGACAAGATCGAGCGTGCTGTGCGCAAGGTGATGGGCACGAAGGGTGGCGTCGCGCGCGTGGCGAAAGCCGAGCTGAGATGACTGCGCAGGAAGGGCGGGGCGTGTACATCCGGGTGCGCGTGAAGCCCGGCAGGCGCGACGAGTTCATCGGGCTCCTCAAGGGGCTGGTGCGCGATGTCAAAGCCAACGAGAAGCAGACCCTAGTGTTCGAGTTCATGCAGGCGAAGGATCCGGACGAGTTCGTGCTGGTCGAGCGCTTCGTGAACAAGGAAGCGCAGGCAGCGCATCAGAATGCGCCCTACCACGTGGCCATGGCCGCTTCGGGCTGGGCATGCCTCGAAGGCGAGGCCCACATCGAGCAGCTGACGCCGATCGCGCCGTGAAGCCTGCTCGTCGCGCGGTAATGCTGGCGCTGCTCATTGCGCCGGCACTGAGCGCGGCGGCGGAGGCGTCGTGGGAGTACTACGGCGGCGACGCCGGCGGAACCCGATACTCGGGGGCCCGTCAGATCACGCGGCAGAATGTGGCTCGCCTTGAGATCGCCTGGACGCGCAGCACCGGTGAGATGGCGCGCCGCGGCCCGGCGCTGATCACGAACAGCTCCACCGAGACCACGCCGATCCTTTACGACGGCTCGCTGCTGGTCTGCACGCCATTCAACAGACTCATCGCCATGGACCCGGCCACTGGCCGCGAGAAGTGGGCTTTCGATGCGCAGATCGATCTGACGCATCCGCTTCCATTTCACTACAACTGCCGCGGCGTGACGCCCTGGGCGGATCCCGAGGCCGCTGCCGGCTCAATGTGCGCGCGTCGTATCTTCATGGGCACGAACGACATGCGCCTGTTCGCCGTCGATTCGCGCACCGGCAAGCCTTGCACCGGGTTTGGCGCCAATGGTGCCGTGCAGGTCATTCAGAATCGACCATCGAAATTCAGGGGGGAGATTAAACTCACTTCGGCGCCCGCAGTGGTGAATGGCGTCGTGGCGGTGGGTTCATTCGTGATGGACAACCTGCGCACCGATGCGCCGCTTGGGTCCATCAATGCCTTCGATGCGCGCACCGGCGCGCCGCGGTGGCGTTTCGATCCCATTCCGCAAAATCCCGGCGATCCGGCCTTCGCCAGCTGGCAGGACGGGAGCGCGATGCGCACTGGCGCCGCCAACGTGTGGTCCACGATGACAGTCGATGTGAAGCGCGGTCTCATCTTCGCGCCCGTGTCGTCGCCTTCGCCGGATTTCTGGGGCGGTGAGCGCAAAGGCAACAATCACCGTGCGAGCTCGATCGTGGCGCTCGAGGCTGCGACGGGCCGTGTCGTGTGGGACTTCCAGCACGTGCATCACGACATCTTCGACTACGACACGCCTTCGCCGCCGATGGTGATCGACATCAGGCGCAAGGGTGCGGTGATTCCTGCCGTCGTGCAGAACACCAAGCAGGGCTTCGTGTTCGTGCTTCGGCGTGACAACGGCATCCCAATGTTTGGTGTGCAGGAGAAGCCCGTGCCCACCGATGCGATGCCGGGTGAATGGGTTTCGCCGACGCAGCCATTTCCCAATGCGCCCGTGCCGCTGGTGCCCATCGAGGCATTGAAGCCCGACGATGCCTGGGGATTCACGTTCTGGGATCGCTCGGCATGCCAGAAGCGCATCTCGCAGCCTGCATTCCGAAGGAATCTTCACGCCGGCGAGCACGGCGCCCGGAACGCATTCTTACGCCCGGGAATGCCGGCGGCATGAACTGGGGCGGGCCGGCGTACGATCCGTCGCGCCAGCTCATGATCGTCAACGTCAACACCGTGCCGCAGGTGGTGATCCTCGTACCGCGCAAGGATATCCGCAGGGCGTCGAGGGCATCACGGCTCGGATCCGGGAAAGGATGTCGCCGCGCAGACCGGCACTCCGTATGGCGCACGTCGCGAGTGGTTGCTGTCGCCGTGGGGAGCGCCCTGCACGGCACCGCCCTGGGGTGAGCTGGTCGCCGTGGAAATGAGCGAAGGCAAAGGTACGATGGCGCGTGCCTCTGGGCTCGATCGAAGACCAGCTGCCGGTACCGCATTCCACTGAACTACGGAACGCCCAATATCGGCGGGCCGATCGTGACGGCCGGCGGCGTTGTGTTCATCGCCGCCACCATGGATCGTTATCTGCGTGCGATCGACATCGACACGGGCGAAGGTGCTGTGGAAGCACAAGATGAAGGCCGGCACGCAGACGACACCGATGACCTACGAAGCGGGCGGGCGGCAGTTCGTAGTGCTCGTGACCGGGCATCACCTGTGGTTCGGAACTCCGGCAGGCGATGAGGTGATTGCCTTCGCATTGCCAACAAGGCCTTGATTGGCTACGTGCAACCTCACGGTTGCATCTCGAGCGTGCCAGCAGTAAGGTTCATGCAACCTGGAGGTTGCACGATGGCAAGTACTACAGACCGCATCGAAAAGAAAGTCCTGCTCAACGCGCCGCTCGAGCGCGTCTGGAGCGCGATCAGCGATGCCAAGCAATTCGGCACCTGGTTCGGCATGAAGTTCGACGGCCCGTTCACGCCGAGTGCACGGCTGACCGGCATGATCGTGCCGACAAGAATGGATTCCGAAGTGGCCAAAATGCAGGAGCCGCATGCCGGGAAACCCTTCGAGATCAGGGTCGATCGCGTGGAGCCCAAGCGGCTCTTTTCCTTCTACTGGCATCCGTATGCGATCGAGCCTGGCGCAGACTCTTGCAAAGAGCCCATGACTCTCGTCGCGTTCGAGCTCGAGCCGGCCCCGGACGGCACGATGCTGACCATCACCGAGTCCGGGTTCGATCAGGTTCCCGTGGCGCGCCGCGCCGAGGCATTCAAGGCCAACGAAGTTGGATGGAACGAGCAGGCGAAGCTCATCGCGAAGTATCTGGCGCAGGCGGGCTGACCATCGCTTGGGAAAATCCCAGACACGCGCTCTGAAGCTTGCAGATGCAGCGCCGGTGTTCGCGGCGCTCGGCGATCCGGCGCGCCTGCATATCGTGGGCCGCTTGTGCCGGGAAGGTCCGTTATCGATCGCGCGCCTTTCCGAAGGCGCGCGGATCTCGCGCCAGGCCGTCACGAAGCATCTCAATGCCCTTCATTCCGCCGGCCTCATAGAAGGCGAGCGCAGCGGGCGTGAGCGCATATGGCAGCTCCAGCCGCAGCGTCTGGTCGAAGTTCGGCGGCATCTCGACGCCATATCTTCGCAGTGGGATGAAGCTGTCGAGAGGCTCAGGCGCTTCGTTGAAAGGCCGGACTGACTCTCGATCAATCCTTGCCTAGCACGCCGAACATCAGCAGCACGTTGCCGCCCATTCGACCGCCGAAAAGATACCCCGAGTTCACCAGCACCATCCCGTCGACAATGACCGGCCCCGCGGATTCGATCGAGCCGCCGTGCGCCTTCACTCCGTTCACGGTCTCGAACTCGCGCGCAGTGTCGAAATCCCAGATCACCTTGCCGCTCGCCGCCTCGTACGCGCGCAGGTGGCCATCAAACGACCCCGCGAACACCGCACCCGGCATCGACGTGATCGGCCGCAGACAGTCCTTGATCACAGCCGGGCTTTTGGTCCGCGCGGCAGACATCGGTGCGCGGCGTGAACCACATTGATTTGCCCGTGACTGCATCCACGGCATTCATTCCGGGATGGGAGGGTAGGGGCTGCTCGCTGCGGCAGAAACTTCGTATCGGCGATGGCCGCATAGAGCGTCGTGCCGGCGAGCGACATGCCCCAATGCACTCCGCCCGCATAACCCCCGCGACCGAGCTTTGCGTTTCCAGACGAGCTTGCCGTCCGCATCCGGATCAAGCGCAAAGACATGCGCGGACTTCTGGCCGGCAAGCAGCACGCGCTTGCCGCCAGGCAAAGTCAGGAGAATCGTCGAAGCACCAATGTCGAGGTCAGGCCCGTTCTCCGCCGGGCAGTTCGGCCCGCCGCCGATGAAGCACGCCATGTTCCACGCATCGTTCGGAATCGACTGGTGATGCCACAGCGGCTTGCCAGTATCGAGATCGAACGCGATCACCGAATCGCTCGTATCCGCGGCGGGCGATGTATACGACTCGCCCGTACCGACATAGATACGTCGCTTCTTCACGTCGATGGCGGGGCTGTTCCAGATCGGCGCACCGGCCGGGCCTTGCAGGCGCGTGGCCCGCTGAGCTGGTTTTGCCGGTGTACGCAGGGGTCTTATCGATGCTGTATGCGTGCCACAGCTCCTTGCCCGTGCGAGCATCCAGCGACACGAGGCCGCCACGGAACGTACAGCACTCATAGCTCGGGTCCGCGGCGGAAGCCCATTCGTTGGACGATATGGGCACGAACAGCTTGCCCTCGAAGAATCGAGGCGATCCCGTGAGCGTTGCGCGCGGATGTGGATCGACTTCCGTCTTCCAGATGAGCGCGCCCGTCCGCGCATCGAGCGCGTAGGCGACCGCATCAAAGTCGCCGATGAAAATGCGCGGCTTTGCTTTCGAGTCGCCGGAGCGCCAGGGCTCGACGACGGGAGAGTTGCGAATCTCGGCACCCGCCTTGAATGTCCATCGTGCGCAGCCGGTCGCCGAGTCCAGCGCATACAGCGTGCCATCCTGGCTTCCCACATACACGGCGCCGCCGGCCAAGGTCGGCTGCGAACGCGCGCGCGTCGCGCTGGGGAATCCGAATGCCCATTTGACCTGAAGGGACGGCACATCACGCGCTTCCAGCTTCGCGATGCTGGCCGGAGCGAATCGATGGTTTTCGGGGGACATTCCCCAACCGTCGAGCGGCGGCGGCTTGTTGAAATCGAACTTTGCGCTGATGCCCGAGCACTTCGGCGGCGCTGGTGGGCCGTTGAGCTGCAGGGCCCGACCGCCGAGGAATTCCGCAATCGAGCGCTTTTCGTCATCCGAGAGCAGGGTGCCTTGCGCTTGCATGGCACCGGTCGTCAGCGCGGTGTAGATCTGCTCCGGCCCGAGCATCTGGAACTCGACCGCATGCGGCGCTCGCGGCACGCCACCTTCGTGGCATTGCGCGCAGATGTCGCCGTATATCTTCGCAGGCGGACGCGACTCGGCAGCGTGGCTAGCCACTGTGGCCACGAGGGAGAGCAAGGTTGCCAACGGCAACAGGCGTTTCACGAGCCCTCCGCCCGGTTCAGAGATTTGCCGGGCTTTCGAGCAATTCGCGCAATGTCGCGAGGAATGCCGCGCCGACCGCGCCATCGACCACGCGGTGATCGGCGGACAGGCTGAGCACCATGGTCTGCGTCACGGCCGGGGCGCCGTTGCGCGCGACCACTTTCTCGGTAGCGCCGCCCACCGCGAGAATCGCGACCTGCGGCGGATTGATGATGGCATCGAAGCGCTCGAGCTTGTACATGCCAAGATTCGAGATCGTGAAGCTGCCGCCGGTGATGTCGTCCCGCGTCAGCGCGCTGCGCCGCGCCCGCTCGGCGAGCGACGCAATCTCCTGCCCAATGGCTGCAACCGATTTGGTGTCCGCGCTGCGCACGATCGGCGTGATCAAACCATCGTCGGTTGCCACGGCCACGGCGATGTCCGCATGCGCGTAGCGCACGATCTCGTCGCCCTCGAGAGTCGCGTTCAGCGCCGGGTGCCGCAACAGGGCCAGCGCACAGGCGCGCACGATGAAATCGTTGACCGTCACGCGCCCTTCCGCGGAGAGCTCCCGCTTGCGGGCGAGGAGGGGGCCGGCATCGATCTCGACCGCCAGCCGGTAATGCGGAATCGATTGTTTGGATTCGAGCAGCCGTCGCGCGATCACCGCGCGTGTGGCGCTCATTTTGATCCGGGTCTGCTCGTTGGCGGCCGCGCCGCCACTTGTAGAAGCGGAAGGACCTGACTTCGCGGCGTAGGCCTCCACGTCTTCCTTGGAGATTCGGCCATTGCGCCCGGTGCCCTGCACCTTCGAGATGTCGACGCCGAGCTTCTCGGCGAGTCGCCGCGCAACAGGGCTCACGCGTTGTTCAGTCTCTCCGGATGGCTCGCTGGGCGAGGCCGCTGCCGGCTCCGGCGTCGCCGCGGCGGAGTCCGGCTCGAACGAAACGGTCGCACCCTTGAAGTTGGCCACGAAGGCGTCGAGGTCCGAGTCGCTCACTTCGTTCTCAGCGAACACCGCGATGAGCGACCCGACCGGGCGCGTCTCGCCACTCTGGGCGAGGATCTTGCGCAGCAACCCGGGAACCGGTGCCTCGACCGAATTGACGATCTTTTCGGTTTCGACCTCGAGCATGGGCTCGCCCTTGCTGAGGCGCTGGCCCTCGCGCGCAGACCAAGCGTTGATGGTGCCTTCGGTCATCTCGATGCCCCACTTGGGCATGGTGATGGGATGGATCGCTTCGGCCATGGCGCCCCTCTTATATAAGGTCTGGATTATCGGGCAGACTCCGCGCGAAATACAATCAGGCATGACTGTTTTTTTCAAGCACGAGCTGAAGCAGCCGTCCCTGCGCGGCGAAACTGCTAGGATGCCGCGCCTCGGGGCGTGGCGCAGTCTGGTAGCGCATCTGCTTTGGGAGCAGAGGGTCGGAGGTTCGAATCCTCTCGCCCCGACCATTTTTCCCAAGAAGTGCATTCCGGGGGCGACTCCATGAAACCGTCCGTGCTGTTTTCCAGCCTGGCTATCCTGGCCACAATGGGCTTCGCGCACGCGGGCGACCGCGAAGACGTCATGGCAGTCATCGATCGGTACATCGCCACCGAGGAAAGCGGCGACATGATGGGGCAGGGAAAGCTCATGACCGACGATCGCTCCATGGTGTACGTGGGCGGCCGGCTGACGGGCGACAACAACAAGGTCATGCAGGAGCAGCAGGAGTACGAAGACAAGCACGCCAAGGAATTTCCGGGGGTGCACTACGAGGTCGAGATCAAGGACGTGCGGCTCCAGTTGTACAACGGCAATACCGCGGTAGTGACGCTCGAGTGGTTTCCCACGCGGGTCGTGCCGGCATCGCTGCCGGCCGAGAAGGTGAAGGCGCTCGAGCCAGCCAAGACTCCGCTGATCGTCGCCACGGTGCTGGTGAAACAGGCTGGTGCCTGGAAGATAGCCTTCAGCTCATTCGTGCCGCGCGAAAAGCCCAATCCCTAGCGGCCTCTAGAAGGTCCAACCCGTGAGCGTCACTTCGATGGTACTGCTCGGAGTGATGGTGCTGATCGCGCTCGTATTCTCGTGGCTGTGGTTCTCGCAGTCGCGCGGTGGCGCGCTGCCGGCACGGCGCTCTTCAAGCTGCGCCGGCTGGTTGCGGATGAGTTGATTCCGGGCACGTTGAATGTGGGTCACGCGCTGCCCACCGTGGTTCAGGCGCTAATCTTCATCACTGCCGTGGCGGTGGCCCCTGCCACGCTGCTCTCGATGATCGGCGCGGCGGTGCTGGGCGGCTGGCTGGGCGCAGGGGTCGTCGCCAGGATGTCGCGACGCGGGTGCGCGATTCGTGCGCATCCGGAAATTCGATCAGCGCGCCGCGCTCGGTCTGGCGATCGGCGGCGTGCCCGGCGTGCTCATCGCGGCTTTCCTGGTGCGCTCACGGCCCATCGTCTGGCTGCGCTGGCTCGTCGTCATCGTCGTGCTCTACACCGCTGTCGCCATGCTCCACTCGGCGCTGCGCGCATCAGAAGTCACCCCAGATTCTCCGCCGGCGCGTAATCAAATATGAAGTGAATCCGGTGACAGGCACCGGAATTGGTGACCTGGTGATAGAGCAGGTTGTTGAGCTCGAAGGCCTGGTGCGCGCGCGTGTGAAATCGCTCGTTGCCGATGACGAATTCGACGTCCGGGTTGGTGACCAGCGGCACGTGGATTCGGGACGCGAGGGCGAACGAAGGGTGTTCGTCCTTGTGCCTGCTGATGCGGCCGCCCGGCGGCAGGCGCGCCATCATCGCGCGCAGCATCGTTCCGCCAGGTGGGTAGTGGCGATGCACTATCTCTTCCATCACCGGCACCGCTTCGGCGGCTAACTGATCCCACCCCGGTCCGCGCTCGATCTGGATCTTCGGCCAGCCCTTGCAGAAGAGCAGGATGATGGACTGCGTCTCCGCGTGGACGTCGTAGTTCTGCTGCCGCCGTGGATCACAGCGCCACGCCGCTTCATCGAGTGCGAGCACGCGCGCGGTCAGCGCATCGCAATCGAATTTTCCCAGCGCGACGGCAGGTTCGGATTTCAGCATGGGATGAGGCTAGCTTAAGTTAAATTGCGGGACAAATACGGAGTCTGTGTTCGGCTACATATTGCAACACGCGCTCGCGCGCGGTTAACTGCGCACCGTTAAAGGCAAACCCACCGAAAGCTGGGGACGCAAAGCCTCCGGTCTGCCGGGTATTCAATACTCGAGATAGCGGGGTTGCCGGTGCCGGACGGTCGCGTCTTCTGCGTTGTTGAAGCGATCCGGTCAGGGACAATTCGATCAATGAAAAATAATCCGGCCGCCGGCCTGCGCAATCTCCTCGGGCTCACTCTTGGCGTGATCGCCATCTTCGCATTGACTGCCTGCGGCGGCGGCGGCGATGACGGCGGAACGGATCCCGATCCGCCGGGCAGCAACTCAGCACCGTCCATCACGGGCTCTCCCGATACCTCCATCACTTCGGGCAGCAGCTATTCATTCGAGCCTTCGGCGTCCGATGCGGATGGCGACACGCTCACGTACTCCATCGAGAACAAGCCGGCCTGGGCGCAGTTCAGCGAGTCGACCGGCAAGCTCTGGGCCGATGCGGGCAACGCGACGACGGGTACTTATTCCGACATCGTCATCAGCGTTTCAGACGGCGAGGATGACGATTCACTCGGCGCCTTCACGATCACGGTGACGAGCGGCAGCGGCGGCGCGAACGTTGCGCCATCGATCAGCGGCATACCTTCGAGCACGGCGACCGCGGGCAATCTCTATTCCTTCACGCCCAATGCTTCGGATGCCAATGGAGACACGATGACGTTCAGCGTCACCGGCCTGCCTTCGTGGGCTTCGGTGAACACACATACCGGCACGATTAGCGGCACGCCGATGAGCGCAGGCCAGTTCGGCGGCATCGTCCTGACGGTGAGCGATGGCTCGCTGAGCGACAGCCTGCCGGCGTTCAGCATCGACGTGACGGCCGGTGGCAGCGGAAGCGGGGAATATCCCGGGTTTACGTATTCGCTGCCGAATACGCGCCCGTTCATTTCCCTTGATCACTACAACCACGTGAGCCACACCGCAGATTCGTACCTGCGCCTCAAGGGGCAGGTGGATGACGCGGTCGTCGTCACGAACGGCGTCGCCGGCGGCGCGACCTGGGATCAGCTCATCACCACGCTGAATTCGGCACACTACGGCTACTCGGCCACCGACTCGGTGATCATGTACAACGCCACGAGCGACGTGAAATACATCGACCAGGCGATCCGCATGATGGATGCCTTCGTGATCTCGGAAAACGCCAAGATCAACGCGGGCACGCGGCCGGATATCGCGTTCGACTCCTATCTCGAGGTCGGCTTCTACATGGAGCAGCTGGCGCTCACCTACGACTTCGGCTACAGCCGGCTGTCCGGCGGACAGCGCAGCTCCTGGGCGGCGTATGCGGAGAAGGTGCTCTTCAACCTGTGGAATTATGAAGATGCGGAGTGGGGCGGCGTGGCCTACCCGTGGACCGGCTGGTCGGTCGAAGATCCGGGCAACAACTATTTCTATTCCTTCCTCAAGGCGACGCAGCTTTGGGCGCTCGCCAGCCAGAACCTGGACTGGATCAGTTTCCTGCAGGAAGAGAAGTACAGCATTCTCGTGCCGTTCTTCTACGAGCTGCCGGGCGGCGGCTCGCGCGAAGGCACTGGGTACGGCACCGCGCTCGGCAATCTCTTCGACGACTACGCGTACTGGAAAGAGTCCACCGGCGAGGATCTGGGCGCTTATACGAGCCATGCGAGCAACACCATCGATTACTGGATCCATGCGACGGTGCCGACCTTCGATTTCTTCGCATCCATCGGCGACCAGTCGCGCTCCGCGATGACGCTGATGTTCGACTACCAGCGCAAGCTGGTCGCGGAGGCCGTGGCGCTGAATCCGACGAGTGATCAGGCCAAGCGCGGCACGTGGTGGCTGGCCCGCGTGAAGGTTGAAGATGGCGGCGGCGGCTTCGTCACGGGGCGGATGCGCTACAACTACAACTACAAGTTCGACCTGCTGACCCAGGCCGCCTCGCAGTTGGCGCCGACGACGACGATGTACGACGCTACGGGCACAGGCGCTCTGTTCGCGCGCAGCGGCTGGACTTCTTCAGCGAGCTGGATGCACACCGTTGCCGGGCCGTACGACCAGTCGCACGCGCACCAGGACCAGGGGTCGTTCAGCTTCTACAGAAACGGCTGGCTGACGATCAC
This sequence comes from uncultured Gammaproteobacteria bacterium, assembly GCA_963759725.1. Lineage (GTDB taxonomy): Bacteria > Pseudomonadota > Gammaproteobacteria > Steroidobacterales > Steroidobacteraceae > CAVXAE01. Next base: position 1,994,001 of record CAVXAE010000001.1, read on the forward strand.
GTCGAACGTGTGGTCCAACAACGGGATCATGCAGGACGTGGGCACCCACAATGTCATCCGCTTCATGTCGGGTGGAAATGCGATCGAGCAGGATGAGTCTACGTCGAGCAAGACGGTGAACGATGACGGCACCGTGCTTCAGGTGGATGAGACGTTGACGCCCGTGTATGCGAACAGCGGCGGCAAGGTGACCAACTGGCGGCGTGAGCTCACTTACGACCGCTCGGTGCACACGCTGGCAGTTCACGATTTCTGCACCATAGGCGGAGGCGTCACGCCGGTCTGGCAGTTGCATACGCCTGCCCAGCCAGTAGCGCAGGGCGATGGCTCGTATCTCGCGGGAGATCTGCGCATCACTCCGACTTTGCCGGCTTCACCGACCGTCAACGTGATCAGCATGCAGGGGCTGCCCGGCAGTGATTTCGACGAAGGCTATCGCCTGGACATTACGGGCGGCGCCGGCTGCGAGTTTCAGGTCACTTTGAAGGCTGAATAGGCTGAAAGTAATGTCGCCATATATGGCGAGAAGTATGCCAATATAGGCTAAAATCGCCACGAGTGGCGAATTATAGAATTAGTGTTTAGTTTTGACTATTCGCCATAAAGGGCGAATAAGTTTGAAAAATCTAAATAATTCGCCTAATATAGCGAATTATGAAGATCTCTTCGCAGCTGACTGATGACGCCATTCTGGCCGAACTGGCTACGCGCCTGACCCACGCGCGTCTGCGCCAGAAGCTCTCCCAGCAGGATCTGGCAAACCTGGCAGGCGTGGGCAAGCGCACGGTGGAGCGCCTCGAAGGCGGCGCACCGGCCGTCATCACCAATCTCATCCGGGTGCTGCGCGCGTTGAATCTCGGCGACGCGCTCGATGCCCTAATACCGGAATCCGGCCCGAGCCCTATCGAGCAACTCGAGGGGCGCAAAAAGGCGCGCCAGCGCGCCCGAAAGACTCAAAAGCCCGCCGCCGCAAAAACACGGTGGACGTGGGGCGACCAGCAATGAGCACCCTCGCGGAAGTCAGGATGTGGGGCACCCGCATCGGCGCGGTAGCGCTCGCGGAGGGGCAAGCGCACGCCACGTTCGAATACGATCCCGCCTTCGTCGCGAGCGGCATCGAGATCTCGCCGCTCACCATGCCTCTGTCGAGCCGCATCTACTCCTTCCCCGAGTTGCCGCTGCGGACCTTCCACGGTCTGCCGGGCCTGCTCGCCGATTCGCTGCCGGACAAATTCGGCAACGCGCTCATCGATGCGTGGCTCGCCACGCAGGGGCGCACGCCGGAGAGCTTCAATGCGTCGAGCGACTCTGCTACACGGGCGCGCGCGGCATGGGTGCGCTGGAATTCGTTCCCGCCATCGGGCCGAGCGCCCAGGCTTCCGAGAAAATTCACGTCGATGCGCTCGTCGAGCTCGCCTCGCAAATCCTGACGTCAGCGGGATGCGATGACTGCGTCGTTCGAGGAGAACTCGAGGAAGCAGGCGTTGCAGGAGATGCTGCGAGTGGGAACTTCAGCGGGCGGAGCGCGGGCGAAAGCGGTGATCGCTTGGAACCCTGAGACTCACGAGGTGCGCTCGGGCCAGATGGCGGCCGGTGCCGGCTTCGAATACTGGCTGCTGAAATTCGATGGCGTCGCGGGCAATCGCGACAAGGAGCTGGACGATCCCAAGGGCTATGGCGTGGTCGAGTATGCGTACTCGAACATGGCGCGCGCAGCGGGAATCGAGGTGAGTGAGTGCCGGCTGCTCGAGGAGAATGGACGCCGGCATTTCATGACGCAAGCGCTTCGATCGCCTCGAGGGCGGCGCAAAGCTGCACATGCAGTCGCTGGCGGCGCTGGCGCACTACGATTTCAACCAGCCGGACGCGTATGTCCTACGAGCAGGCGCTGCTCGCCATTCGCCAGCTCGGGCTGCCGGCGACCTCGCTCGAGCAGCAGTTCCGCCGCATGGCCTTCAACATCGTCGCGCGCAACCAGGATGACCACGTCAAGAACATCGCGTTTCTCATGGACAGAGACAGGGCGGTGGTCGCTCGCCCCGGCGTTCGATGTGACTTACAGCTACAACCCCGCGGGCGACTGGACTGCTCAGCACCAGATGACGATGAACGGCAAGCGGGACGGCTTCACGCTCGAGGATTTCCAGGCGTGCGCCCGCACCGCTTCGCTGAAGCAGGGGAAGGGGAAGGCGATCGTGAGCGACGTGCTCGAGGTCGTCTCCCAATGGCCCAACTTCGCATCGGACGCGGGAGTGGCGCAGCCCTGGATCGAAAAGATCCGTCGCGCGCACCGCCTCGATATGAAATAAAGTAAATCCGGTGCCTGTCACCGGATTTGGAGGGCTGCCGATGCGTTACCGCCACGATCCCGAGGGCCGGCGATTGCCGGTGAAGCTGGATACCACGACCAACGGGGAATTCGCGCCGGTACCGCTGAAGCCCGTGCACCACGCGGCCAGGCAGATCGCGCACGACGCGGCGGACCACAACGCGAAGCGCCTGAATCTCGGTCGCCGCGATTTTCTCGTCTCTGCCTGCGGCGTGACGACGAGCCTCTTGGGGATGAACGAGGCGTACGCCCGGATCGGCGCGACCGGCGGTTACTTCGATCTGCCGGCGGATTCCGCCCTCGACATGCAACTCGCCCGCTCCGCGGTCGACGGACAGGAATTCATTTTCGACGTGCAGGGTCACTTCGTGAATCCTTCCGGCCAGTGGACGAAGGGCCATGCCGCCCGATGCGAAACCGATGGCGGGCTTCGCCAGCGACGCCCGCTGCAAACCGCACGAAGGGCCTGGTCAGTTCGACTATCTCCGCTGCATCGGTCCCGACCAGTTCGTAAAGGACATCTTCCTCGACTCCGACACCGACCTGATGGTCTTGTCCTTCGTGCCCTCCACGCGCGAAGCGGAGCCGCTGACTATCGAGGAGGCAATCGCCACCGCCGCGATCGTCGAGAAGCTCGAAGGCACGCACCGCCTCTACGTTCACGGCCGCGTGAATCCGAACCAGAATGGCGATCTCGAAGGCATGGACGAGCTCGCGGCGCGGTACCCGATCAGCGCCTGGAAGACGTATACGCAATGGGGGCCGGACGGCAAGGGCTTCTTCATGGATGACGAGCCCGGCATCGCGCTCATCGAGAAGGCGCGCAACCTCGGCGTGCGCAATATCGCGATCCACAAGGGGCTCGCCTTCGGCCCGAAATCGTACGAGCACTCGACGTGCGCGGACATCGGCCGCGTCGCGAAGCGCTATCCGGATGTGAATTTCCTCATCTATCACTCCGGGTTCGCGGTGGACAAGCCAGAGGGCGCGTACGACGAGTCGCGCACCGATGGCATCGATGCGCTTTGCACGAGCCTCGCGAAGAACGGGGTGAAGCCGAATTCGAACGTTTACGCGGAGCTCGGCTCGACCTGGCGCTTTCTCATGCGCGATCCGGATTCCGCCGCGCACGCGCTAGGGCAAGCTGTTCCGGTACTGCGGTACCGACAATGTGGTCTGGGGCACTGACTCAATCTGGTACGGCTCGCCGCAGGATCAGATCCAGGCGTTCCGCACGTTTCAGATTTCCGCAAAGCTGCGCGACAAGCATAGCTACCCGGAGATGACGTCCGCGCTGCGCGCGAAGGTGTTCGGACTCAATGCGCTGAAGATCTACCCCGTGCCCAAGGATGTGCTCGAGAAACACGTGCACAAGGATCGCGTCGCGCTAGCGCGCGCCGAATATCGCGAGCGACCAGATCCTAGTTTCGCCACCTACGGGCCGAAGAATCGCCGCGAATTCCTGAGGCTGAAGGAGTGGGGCGGCTGAGAGCCAGCTTGAGCCCGTAAAGCAGGGCGCGTGCAATAATCCGCGGCCAGGCAGGGCGCCCGTAGCTCAGCTGGATAGAGCACCGGCCTTCTAAGCCGGTGGTCGGGGGTTCGAGTCCCTCCGGGCGCGCCATTCAGCAGAAGCTTCATGTCGTAAGCGCTTGAAATGAAAAGCGCTCAGCGCCGCCGAAGCAGGGCGAGGCCGCACCATTCAGGCCGCCCTCGAGACCCTCCCAGCGGCCCCTCATTTGTATATACTCCCGCGCCCGGCGACGGTGGGCGTAGCTCAGCTGGTAGAGCCCCGGGTTGTGATCCCGGTTGTCGCGGGTTCGAGTCCCGTCGTCCACCCCACCCCGGGCAGGGAAAGTTTCTGGCGCAAGCCGTGGGCCGTTAGCTCAGCTGGTAGAGCAGTTGACTCTTAATCAATTGGTCGTAGGTTCGATCCCTACACGGCCCACCACTTCTCCTTTGACCGTCGGCGCTCAGGGTCTCTTCTCGTTCCGCACCGCGGCGTGACACGACTCACGCTTGAGCGGATTATGTGGCCCGCTGTTGAGCTCATGAGACCTTGATGCGTTTTACATGGGACCCGCGGAAGGCCGCCGCGAATGCACGGAAGCATGGCGTCTCCTTCGAGGAGGCAAGCACCGCATTGGCTGACGGTCTCTCGCTGACGGGCTCGGATCCTGATCATTCGATCGGCGAGGAGCGTTGGCTCACCTGCGGAGTTTCGATGCGTGGCCGGCTGCTCGCTGTGTCCCACGCCGAGGAGGAAGGGGATATCATTCGTCTCATCAGGGCACGGCCCGCGACGCGGCCTGAACGAAAGTTGTATGAAGAAGCGTAAGTCTTCCAGCAAGGACGAAATGCGGCGCGAGTACAAACGCGAGGATTTCCCGAAAGGATTGGTGAGGGGAAAGTATGCCTCCCGAGTGGCGAATGCTTCGAATATCGTTCGCTTGAAGCCGGAGGAAGGGTCCACGGATGAACTCCGCCATCGCAATCGCAACCGTCGTGACTGCAATTGCGCCGAGATGCGACCCGCTCTGGAGCCAGCCCCGCAGGTCCGGATTTCACGCGGAACTCGCGGAGCCGATCCCGGTCGACGAAAGCAGTCCTCGCTGGGATCCAGTCCTGCATGAGTGAGCTCCCTGCCTCCAATAGCCAAGTGATCGGCGACGAGCAGCTTGGGCGTGAGCCGAAGCTCCAGTTTCTCCAAGGCGGTTCGGTTTCCGCGCTGCGGCTCTGCTGCGTCTCGATCATGCTACTTCTTGCGACTGGCTCCGCCGCTTTTGAACCATGTGAGGGCGTGCACGTTGGCGTTGGGCCGGACACGAGTCGCTGCGTCTTGCCGGCCGCGGGCGAGCGATTCAAGGACTGCCCTGACTGTCCGGAGATGGTCGTTGTTCCAGCCGGGCAATTTGTCATGGGCTCACCACTGGACGAACCGGAGCGCGAAGGCGAGCGCGAAGATCAGGTGCGCGTGGCCATTGCCGAACCGTTTGCCATTGGAGCGTTTGCTGTGACGCGTGGCGAATTCGCGGCCTTCGTGGCAGAAACCCACTACGAAGTGGACGAGGGTTGTTACTTCTGGACCGGTGCCACGTGGGTGGAGCGAGCGGACCGGTCGTGGCGCGCGCCTGGCTTTGTGCAGGATGACCGCCATCCGGTGACCTGCATCGACTTGAAGTCCGCAAAAGCCTACACGGAATGGTTATCCAAAAAGACCGGCAAGAGTTACCGGTTACCCTCCGAGGCGGAGCGCGAGTATGCGACGCGTGCTGGCACAGCCACTACTTTCTGGTGGGGCTCTTCGATCTCAACGGACCTGGCTAACTACAACGGCACCAGCCGCTACGCGCAAGGCTCGACGGGCACGTGGCGGCAGAGAACAGTCCGCGTCGACAGCTTCAAGCCCAACGCATGGGGACTCTATAACGTGCACGGCAATGTGTGGGACTGGACGGACGATTGCTGGAGCGAGCGCAACGCCGGGAATCCTGGGGACGGCAGCGTCAGGAAGACAGGCGATTGCACCTGGCGTGTTGCGCGCGGCGGAGCTTGGAACTACAGCCCAAACTACCTGCGCTCGGCCTTCCGCTACTGGAATGAGCCCCACAACCGCAGTGGCGTGCAAGGAATGCGCGTAGCCAGAGCACTTTGACCTGCATGGCGGGGACCGACTGGCGCCTTCCTGGACGACATTGTTATCCAAACCTAATAAAAACAATAACTAAGGAACAGTACAAATCGATAACCGCCGTTAGGAAATCATCTCCCTAAGGGCGGGTGCTGGGCGTTCTACGATCTCAGCAACGGCGGCTTTTCTATGACGCCTCCCCATGCCCGGCTACGTCTCCGTGTGGAATCGAACGGATACGAAGGGCAGCCGTCGACACGCCCATGGTAAACAGTGGCCGTTAGGAATGTTCCCGTTTCTCCCACAGCGGCTGCCAGCGAATAAGATAGGCAAAGCGATTTAACGCTCTTTACGCCGTCCCGGAATGAATGCGTTGGTGCGTCTCATGTACTCCACGTAGTCTGGACGCCGCTTGGCAATGGTTTTTTCAAGCAGTGCCACACCGGAAACTTTAAGCAGCAGTCCGGTCATCACGAGCGGACCGACGATGCTCCACCAACCACCAGACGATAGTGCCATCAGATAAAATCCCCACCACACACAGCACTCACCAAAGTAATTGGGGTGGCGTGTATAGCGCCATAGTCCTTGATCCATGACGCGGTCTTTGTTGCCGGGATCGGCTTTGAAGCGCGACAACTGCCAATCGCCGATGGTTTCAAACGCGACGCCAAAGATTACCGTCGCAATGCCGAGATAGTCACGCCAATTGAGCGTGTCTGAACCAGCGGAAATCGCAAGCAGCGGTAGCGATACGATGGTTGCCAGCACGGCTTGCAGCAAGAACACGATATATAGACTCTTAAACTCGAAATGCGGCTGGTTGTTGGCGCGAATTGCTTGATAGCGGATATCTTCGCCGCGACCGCAGTTGCGGGCGGTGATGTGGATGCAAAGTCGCAGCGCCCAAAGTGCGACTAACGCGAGCATGATCCAAGCACGCGTCGTGGGCGTGGTTTGGAGAATAACGAACACGCAAGCGGCCGCCAAAATCAGCAACGACCACAGGCTGTCCACGATACTCACATCGCGCTTGGCCAGGCTGATCAGCCACGTGATCACAGCCATGCCGCAGGTGACGGCTAAAGCCAGCACGAAACAATGCGTAGCAGGCATTTAACAACGACCGCGGTTGGCGGGCTTCACAAGCAACATATGGACATCGCCAATAGCGCGTTCCGCAAAGCCGCCTTCGCAGTAGCAGAAGTAGTACTCCCACATGCGGACGAAGGCGTTGCTGTGTCCCAGCGCTTTGATTCCTTCGATATTGGCAAGAAAGTTCTCGCGCCATTTCGCCAGCGTCGTCGCGTAGTGCGGGCCGATATCCTCGAGGTTGAACAGCCGCAGGTCCGAAACTTTCGTCAGCGAATTCAACATGGCGGTGACGGAGGGAATGCAGCTGCCAGAAAGATGTAGCGCTGAATAAAATCCACCGAGTGTTTCGCCTGCTCATAGCGTTGATCGGCGATTGTGATCGCTTGCAGCAGCATTGCGCCCTCGGGCTTAAGCAAGCTGCTGCACCTGGCAAAAGGTGTCGTGGTACTGATGACCCACGGCTTCGATCATTTCAATCGATACAAGTTTATCGTACTGGCCTTCAAGATCGCGGTAGTCGGAAAGGAGAACGGTAATCCGATCTTGCAATCCAGCTGTCATGACGCGCTCGCGGGCAAGGTCGTACTGCTCCTTCGAGATCGTTGTGGTAGTAATGCGGCACCCGAACTCGCGCGCCGCATAGAGCGCAAAGCCACCCCAACCGGTGCCGATTTCAAGAACATGGTCGTTAGGTTGCAAATCGAGTTTGCGGCAGATAGTTCGGAGGCGGGTGAGTTGCGCTTCGGCAAGATCCATGGTCGGTTCGGTGAACATGGCCGACGAGTACATCCTGCTATCGTCCAGGAACAGCTTGAAGAAGTCATTGCCAAGGTCGTAATGCGCGGCGATGTTCTTTCGCGAACCTAAACGCGTGTTGCGGTTGAACCAGTGTAGTCCCTTCTGCAAAGGCGCCGTGATGCGAGCCATGCCGCTTTCCATTTGATCGAGCACACTCAAGTTGCGGACGAATAAGCGCACAACATCGGTGAGTTGCTCCGCACTCCAATGACCTTGCATATAGGCTTCCCCAGCGCCGATAGATCCGCCAAACCCAAGATCGCTATAGAAGCGCTGGTCGTGAACGCGCACGGCGACGCTGACCGGAAAAAATTCGCTGATCTGGCCGAAGCATTCGACGTCTTCGCCATCGATCAGCGTGAGCCGGCCTTCGCGCAGTTGTTCAAGACGCTTGCGAACGGCGCGCTTAGTCAGCGCATCCAAAAAGTGTAACTTGGGCGTTGTGACCGGAGTAATGCGCGCATCACGAAAGGAATGCGCTTAAGCCACAGCCTAAGCGCCTGCCAGTGTCGGTATAGATGGCGCTGTGCATGCTCGCGCTCCCTGAAGTGTTCGAGCGCCTTCAACGCACTCACCACACCGTCCTCGTGAAACCCATTCTGCCAGTAGGCGCCGCAGAAGTAAGCGCGATCCGCGCCGTTGATCTCGCCCTGTCGAGCCTGAGCGGCGACGCCGTGCCGCGTAAATTAAAGCGCAGAATGTCGCGGATCATGCGCAAGAATGATGGGCGTAACGCGTTGCTACGTTGCGCGAACAAGCTGTTGAGGGTGGTGCCATTGTATTCGAGACCTGTCGCATCGCACTTCACCGAAAAACTCATCGAGCATTCTTGTGCCTTGACGCCCAGCTCTTCAAGCGGGGGATGAAGTGGGGATAAGTCCAATCGTTGAAAACGATAAACCCAGTGTCCACATTGAACGCGCGATCCTCATGCTCTACCAAATGGGAATGCGTGTGGCCCCCTATATGGGCATCGGCTTCGAAAACCGTAATCTCGTGTTCACGATGTAGTCGATAGGAAGCCACATTGCCGGCGACGCCGGAACCGATGATCGCGATCTTCATTATGGGGTCCTTGTCTCGCGGCACGCATCGCGAAGGCGAGCCGGCGCGGTCTTCAAATCCCAAATGAGTCCCAGCGCTGCGAAGGTACGTAGCACGTAGTAGGTGAGATCGACCTCCCACCAATAAAAGCCTTGGCGCGCGGAGCCAGGAAAGTGATGATGGTTTTTGTGCCAGCCCTCGCCAAAGGTGAGCAGCGCCAAAAACCAATTGTTGCGACTGTGATCGCGCGTGGCGTAACGGCGTGTGCCGATGACATGCGCGAGCGAATTCACGGTGAAGGTGGCGTGGTACAAGACCACTGTCGACACGAAGAAGCCCCAGATCAGCCACTGGGCACCGCCGATGGCGAACAATATGCCGGCGAGCAAGACAGGCATAAGGATGTCGAACCGGTCGAGGAACCGTAGTTCCGGATACTTTGTGAGATCGCGGATGAGATTAGCGCGCGTCGCGAAGTTCGCGCGGCTCAGGAACCAGGCGAGGTGTGCCCATGCAAACCCGTGGCGTTGTGGCGAGTGCGTGTCCTGCTCATCGTCGGAGTGCGCGTGATGATGGCGGTGATGTGCCGCCCACCACAGTGGCCCGCGCTGCACGGCCATCGCGCCTATCGCTGCAAAGATAAATTGCGCCACGCGTGAGGTACGGAACGTGCGATGCGAGAAGTAGCGATGGTAGAAGCCCGTGATCGCCAGCATGCGCAGCGCATACAGGACAACGCAGATCGCAACGGCGCCAGCGCTCACGCCCACCCATATGATACCGAAGCACATCAGGTGCATGCCGATGAACGGGAGAGTGCGGAGCCAGTCGATGCGCCTATCGGCCACACCGGAGACCGCGCTAGCGTCGAACCACGCCGCAATCACTCGCAACCACCGCAACGATGAGTTAGCTGGCATTGTTCCGTTCCTTGAGTTGCTGCGGCACTTTTTGCACCTTGCTCACGTCGTAACCCTCACGCTTAACAAGTGCCAGTAACGCCTGATAGTCGGTCTCGGAAATGGTTGGCGCACGCGCCATGATCCAAACGTAGTTGCGCGCCTCGTGACCGACGACTGTGTGCGTGTAATCCGCGTTCAAGTAGACAATGCGATAGTCTGCCTTGATCGGCCAAATGAACTGCATGCCCCACACCGCGTTCGATTGCTTATCGACGATGAACCCACGCGGGTTGTACCGCTTCGTGGGACCATCGAAGGCGCCCTTGTTGAAGGTGAAGGTTGTGTCGATGGTGCCGTCGCTGTCCAAGCGATACGACTCGACCGCGTTATGCGCACCTCTTTCGATAAACGTGGGAATGTTTGCGATCACATACCAATCGCCCATGAAACGAGCCAAGTCCACTTGCCGCACCGTGGCGAGCGGCGGGTGCGAAGACTGACAGGCGCTCAGCATGAGTCCTCCGGCAAGAGTCAGTAGTGGTTTAAGCTTGGTGGTGTTCATTGCATTGTATAGCGCAGTCGACGGCCGCCTTCGGCAAGGGACTCAAGCGCCAGCCACTGTTTATCGTCGCGATTGCGATCGGTCGAGTACCAAAGATCGATCTGTAAGGGAGCGCTGTCTGTGTCTTCGCCGACAATGCGATAGCGCTCAGCAGTGACCTGGCGGCCGCGCACCTCTATTGTTTCAGTGCCGGCTTGGGTTACGCGCACCGGTACATACTCACCGGTTTGTGGATTGAGTAGGTGCGTCGCCGTGAGGATCTGTGGATTCCAATAGGCAAACGTTTGCACGCAAGGCGTAACTGTCGCGGTGAGGGCTGCGGTGGCGATAACAAACGCCGACTCGCCGCGTGTTCCTCGAACTTGGATCTTTTCGCCATTGTCGTCAGTGCGCGCCTCCAGTTGCGAAAGGCACTCGCCATGCCAGCGCTCCTTGGCGTCGTGCGCATAGCTGTATGCATTGACGAATAGAAACTTCACCTTGAAGCGCGCTTGGCTGTGCAGTTCGCGCGTCGTGCCGCGTTCATTGAGCGCAAAGTGGTGGTAGCCGATGGCTTTGCCATCGAGCGACACGGAAAACCGCCATTGCTGCGCCACGCACGATGCGCTGCCACCCGCAGGAGTGCAGCATGATACGCCTCTACAGTGTTCGAACGTTGGGTTCGCGGTCGCACCGATTGTCGGTGCCGCAGCAAGCAACAGCAGCGCGGCGAAATGACGGATGTTCATGCAGCGTGCTCCAGTACTAAGGACGGCTCACCGACACGCGCGGCGATTTTTGCGAGCAGCCACATTGCGCCGGCCCAAGCAATGCCAATCACGAACAGCGATGAATCGGAGTGGATCGTCATCGCGCCGAGCTTCATGCCCGCGTAGTAGGCAATGGGCCCACCGAGCGCGCCGAATGCAATCGCCAGCACGGGACGAGCCATCAGCCAGCGCATCGATACGCTCAGGGTCGTCGCAAAGGCAATCCACAAGCCAAGCATCCAATGCGGTGCGATGCCCTCGATCCACACGCCCGAAGCGAACACGACCAAGCCGGAACTCGAAAGCGCACTGTCGAGAATCAAGCCGATAACAGCCGCTGCAACAATCAACTTAAGCTCGGCGGGACGTTGTGATGTCAACGCAAGATGCAGCGCCGCAACCGCAAGCGCGACACTCGTGCCAATCCACGGGAGCTGATTCGCTGCACCGAGTACACAAGCAAACCAGGCGATTTGGTAGGTGATGATGTTAAGTACGGGGGACATTGTGTCGATCTTTAGTGATGGATTGAGTTCGGACAATCTTGCCGAAGCGGCCCAATTGGCAAAGAGTGCTTCGACAGGCTCAGCATGAACGGGACGAGAGGATCTAAGTCGCTGGTTTGTCCTAGGGCCGCTCAAACAAGTAGTGACTCACGAACCATTCTTGCCCATTGCGATAACCCCACAGTTCCGCGCAAGCCATGAAAAAAATGCGCCAACGGTTAAACCATTGTTCCGAGTCGCTGGCGCCATAGGCCTCCGCCAGGAGGGGGAGAACTTGTTCGCGACGCGAGTCCATGTTGGCCAGCCATGCGTTTGCGGTTTTTTCGTAGTGCGTGCCGCTCCATGTCCAGCGATTGGCAATGCGCAAGTGATCTTGAAAGAACAGCGGCAAGTCGTTGCTGGGCATGATGCCGCCTGCGAAAAAGTGGCGGCTCATCCAATCGGACGAGCCGTTGTCCACGAACTCATACGGAGCCGAGCGATGCGCAAAGATGTGCATGAAGAAGGTTCCGCCGGGCACCAGCCAGTTATGCAGGCGCGCAAATAGCAGTCGGTAATTGCGCATGTGCTCGAACATTTCCACCGACACGATGCGGTCGACTTGCGTTTGAAGATCGAAATCATTCATGTCGCAAGTGATCACTTGCACATTGCCGAGTCCACGACGCAGCGCTTCGGCGTAATGTATTCGCGCTGCGAGTTGGAGTTGGACACCGCCGTGATGCTGGCATTGGGATAGCGGGCCGCCATGAACAACGTCAGCGATCCCCAGCCGCAGCCAAGCTCCAGGATGTCTTGTCCATCCGCGAGTTCGGCGCGCTCGCAAGTTAGTGCGAGTGCGGTGGCTTCCGCTTCGCCCAGTGTGGTGACGCCATCGGCCCAAAAGCAGGAACTGTATTTGCGATGCGGCCCCAGCACTTGACCGAAGAACTTCGAGGGCACTTCGTAATGTTGTTCGTTGGCTTTCGCCGGTAGCGGTGCGATCGGTCCACTATCCATCAATTCGATGAATCGCTCGGTCTCCGCCGCGACGCGTCCGATATCGTCGCAATGCATTTCTGCAAGGCGTTCCTTCAACAAACGGCGGATGCCGCCGCGTATCAAAACGTCGGGCACCAAGCCTTGTTCTGTCCAAATGATTGCGCGGTCGGCGGCTAAGCTCATAGTGCTCTCCAGCAAGAATCGGGTACGTGATCGGCTTTACGGCGGCCAGCGCCAAATGGATGCGCTCCGCGCCCAAAGAAAGTTCTGTGCCGAGGGGAACGGCGCCTGCGGCCACGGTGGAATCGCGCGGGCGGACTGACGTCATGCCGCCGACAAACACCGGTACTCGCACGGTCGCGGTGAGTGCACGCAGTTCGTTATTGATGACTTCACGCGCCGGCTCGATCGATACCGATAGGACTATCGCGGCGCACCGCCGTCACGCTTGACGGCGGCCGGCAATTCCCCGAGCGGCGTGTTCGCGCCGAGCAGGATCGGATTCAAGCCATGGCCGTGCGCGGTGAATGCAAAAATTAGTAAGTCGATCTCGTGTTGTTCGCCGGGCAGGCAAGCCGCTAATATTCTCGGAACCGGTGCGCCGTTTCTGTCGTGTTGGTGGCGCTGGCGATGATGAAGTCGGGCGCCCAATTCATTGCGCAGATAGACGCCAAAGAAATGTTCCTCGGCAACACTGCCTTCGGCGGTCTCCCAGCGCCGACCCAGGTCCTGCAAGAGCGGCAGCAACAGTTCCATCGTTACTTGCTCAAGGGGGTACAGAGCGAGCGCAGCGTGGTAGGCGCTCTCAACAGCGTCGTCGTCGAAGCGTGTGATGGCTGTCAGCATGCACATCCGTCGTGTCACTCAAGTGCCTCGACGGAAAAGCCCGTCCCGGGACGACGCGCCCAGAGAGGGGCATTGCATCGTTGGTCATAGACGATGCAGATCGAGATCGACGAAGACGGTCACCTCATCTCGTCTGGAGCCTTTGCCCGCAGGAGTCGGTCGTGGATTCCAGCCCATCTTGGTTTGCCCGAGGCGAGGCCTGGACGGCTTCAATCTGCGGATGAAGGGGTAGTCCCCGGAGTATCGATACGACTGAACAGCGATGACCGCTGGTCGGTCCGCTATGATGCAGCTTCGCAGTGGCTGTGCATCGGCGACGTAACAACTCAGGCGGATATGATCATGTTTGCACCAGGTGCGGTCGCCGCCTGCGCGAAGGTGAACTCATCGGGCTTTGGTTGAATCCGACAACGGTTGCGTGATAACTCCGTGGGTCGGTGTGCTTGACCAAGCAGTTCAGGGTTGCACTTCGCGTGCCGAGCACGTGATCCCACGTCGGGTTCCGGACATTACGTTCGCAGTACTCCTCACCAGCGCAGATTCCCGCTCGCCTGTGGCCAAGCATCGCGCAACAACGGTACTCAAGAGTGCCGCAGCCCGCTAATGTACCGGCATGGCAATCACTCAGCCCAAGCACACCGTTCAGTCAGTGCCCGACGCAGGCCTGCCCGCTGTGGACACGAATGTTCTCGTTTGCCTGCTGGGGAGCGAAGACAATAAGCAGGTCGCCGCCGAAAGCTTCATCAGCGCCGGCGCCTGGGTTTCGCATCTTGTTCTCGCCGAGACCGTCTGGGTCCTCGATGCAGTGCTCAAGCATACTGCAGAGCAGGTCGCGGCCGCCGTCCGCGTTCTGCTGAGTCACGACAATCTCACCATCCAGGACGATAAATCCGTTCACGCGGCGCTCGAGCATTTTCAACGCTGGCCCCACATGAACTTCGCCGACTGCCTGAAGCTTGCCACCGCACATCGGCAGCTGGTCGAAGCGAGGCCCTCAACCTAAGCGTTGGTGCGTGAAGGCGACGGAACCCGCCCCCGCAATCAGCGTTTCTTCCACTTCAAGCAGGAAGGAACTCGCCATGGGCATCTTCGAGCGCATCAAGAACGCGATCTGGAAACACGACGCCCAACCAGAGGCCGTTCCCGCGAAGCCTGCGCCTTCGCCGTCTCCCACCGCGGCTCCTCAGCGTGCACCGGCGCCGGCTCCGAAGCCGGTCGATATCGAAGCGGTGCTCGAGGCACGAAGCAAGGCGAGCGCGCAAAAGCTCAACTGGCGGACGTCGATCGTCGACCTGATGAAGCTGGTTGATCTGGACCCTAGCCTCGCGAACCGCAAGGAGCTCGCGCAGGAACTGGGCTACACGGGCGACACGTCCGACTCCGCGACGATGAATATCTGGCTTCACAAGCAGGTGATGAACAAACTCGCGGCAAGCGGCGGCACAGTGCCGGCGTCGCTGCGCGATTAGACGTACTTTGCTTGTTGCACGCGTCGTTGCGGAAGGCGGCGCAAATACGCGGCGGTCCGGCTTTCACTTGAAAGTGCCACTTCAGCCGGCAAGCCGGCTGCAACGATGCGGCCGCCCGCCTGGCCCGCCCCCGGGCCCACATCAATGACCCAATCGCTCATGGCTACGACGCTCATATCGTGCTCGACAATGATCACCGTGTTTCCCGCGTCCACCAGCTGGTCGAGCTGCCCCATGAGATTCTCGACGTCAAACGGATGAAGCCCGGTCGTCGGCTCGTCGAGCACATAAAGAGTTCCCCGCGTTGCGCGCGCTGCAGCTCCGCTGCGAGCTTGATCCGCTGCGCCTCACCACCGGAAAGCTCCGTCGCCGGCTGACCAAGGCGAAGATAGCCGAGGCCCACCTGACGCACGACGCCGAGCGAGCGCACCAGCGCAGGCACCTCGGCGAAGAACTCGAACGCGGCATCGACCGTCATGCCCAGCACCTCGGCGATGTTTCGATCCCGATAGCGGATTTCGAGCGTCTTCTCGTTGAATCGCGAGCCGTGGCAGACGGGGCAGGGCGCATACACACTGGGTAGGAACAGCAACTCGACCATCACGAACCCCTCGCCTTCGCAGTTGGGGCACCGGCCTTTTGCAACGTTGAAGGAGAATCGCCCCGCGTCGTACCGGCGTGCCTTCGCGGTTCGGGTCGATGCGAAGAGGCGTCGGACGTGGTCGAAGAGCCCGGTATATGTCGCGAGATTCGAGCGCGGAGTGCGGCCTATCGGCTTCTGGTCCACCTGGATCAGGCGACTCACGTGCTCAATTCCGCTCACGATGCGTCCGCGGGTTGCCTCTGTAGGTGCTTCCATGAGCGCGTCCACGCCTTCTGCGGCTTCGTCGGACTCGTGCCCCAGGTGTGGCCCGACGAGATCGACCAGGGCTTGCGTGACCAGACTCGATTTTCCGGATCCGGATACTCCCGTAACTGCGGTCATGACTCCGAGCGGAAATGTGACCTCGAGTCCCTGCAGATTGTTACGGTGGACATCCGCCAGATGCAGCCATCCGGTCGCCCGTCGAACAGCGCGCCGCGTAGCGGTGGCCTGCGCAGTTGCATCGAACAAGTAATCCTTCGTTCGGGATTCCACAACGTGTTGGAGACCCGCGAGAGGCCCGCTATAAAGCACTTGGCCGCCGTGCTGCCCAGCCGCCGGCCCCACGTCGATGATCCAGTCCGCATGACGAATCACGTCGAGCTCGTGTTCGACCACAAACAGTGAATTACCGGCCGCCTTCAGCTGATCGAGCGCCGCAAGAAGCGCTTCGGTATCCGCGGGATGCAGACCCGCCGAGGGCTCATCCAGGACGTACACCACGCCAAACAGATTGGAGCGAACCTGCGTTGCGAGCCGCAGCCGCTGCAGTTCGCCCGGCGACAGGGTCGGAGTGCTCCGATCCAGGGTGAGATAACCGAGGCCAAGGGCGAGCAATGTTTCCACTCGCGAGACCAGGTCCTCAGCGATGCGGTGCGCGACCATCGACTTCTCGGGATGCGCATCATCGCGACGTGAAGCGCTGCGACCCTTCCCTTCAGCGTACGGACGCATGATTTCGCTCAAACGCGAGAGTGGCTGCGCGGAAAGCGTTGCGATGTCCTGCCCGGCGAATCTGACGGAAAGGGCCTCCCTCTTCAGGCGTTTGCCATGGCATTCCGGGCACTGCGTCCCGAGCATGTAGCGCGACACGCGCTTTTTCATCAGCGCGCTCTGTGTATCCGCGAAAGTCTGTAGCACATAGCGGCGTGCACCCGTGAAGGTGCCCATGTAGCTCGGTTCTTCCTTGCGCTTGAGGGCGCGTCGCGTTTCCGCCGGCGTGTAACCTGCATACACCGGAACCTGCGGTTGCTCATCCGTGAACAAAATCCAGTCGCGATCCTTTTGGGGCAGATCCCGCCAGGGGCGATCGACGTTGTATCCGAGCGTTACCAGGATGTCGCGCAGATTCTGGCCATGCCACGCTGGCGGCCATGCCGCCACAGCGCGTTCGCGAATGGTCAATGAGTCATCGGGAACCAGCGTCTTCTCAGTCACCTCGTATACGCGGCCGAGTCCATGACAACGGGCGCACGCTCCCTGGGGTGTATTGGGCGAGAAGGATTCGGCGTAGAGCAGAGGCTGATTGCGGGGATAATCACCTGCGCGCGAGTACAGCATGCGCAGGAGATTGGAAAGCGTGGTTACACTTCCCACCGAAGAGCGAGTCGTCGGCGAGCCACGCTGCTGTTGAAGGGCTACCGCCGGCGGCAGGCCGTCGATTGCATCCACATCCGGTACGGACATCTGATGGAAGAGGCGCCTCGCATAGGGTGAGACCGATTCCAGGTAGCGGCGCTGCGCCTCGGCATAGAGCGTTCCGAAAGCCAAGGATGATTTTCCGGAACCCGAGACGCCGGTAAACACCACCAGCGCATCCCGAGGTATGTCGACGTTGATGTTCTTCAGGTTGTGCTCGCGCGCACCCCGCACCTTGACCAGGCCAATGGGATCCAAATTCACGCTCCAGCGCCGTTATGTGAGCTGACCTGACCGGAAGCAGGCAGGCCGCCCCTGCGTCCTTACCCGAGGGCCGGTGGTCGGAGACGTGTCGGCTCTTTCCTGGGAGTATATTGCCAAGCTTAAGAGCCTCTACCGATGCCGACAAAAGAACTTATAACAAAGGAGGTATCGCTTGTACGGACGGGCGAGTTGCCCTGTATTTCGTCGAACGAAATGTTCGCCGGCTCTCTAGGTGTGGAACGGTCATGTGGGTCGAACTTCACCCTTCAGCAAGTCGGGGAAGCGCTCGGGTAGAGATCCGGACCCGGCGACGCGCGCCGGTCGCACGACCTGTGCTTCACATCGAACCCTACACAGGCTTGCCGTCGATGATCGCCTCAGAGAGCCTCGGTGGCGCCACCACCTTCAACCCACTCTTCGTAACATGAGCGGTGGAAAGTCTTTGAGATCGACAACGTCCCGTATGCGACGGTGATCTGTATTTCGTGTTGCATGACGAGTCGAGCGCAAACGTAGCATGGCCTGTTGTCGCCGTGGCTACCCCAGACGCCGGTGGCTATGTCCAGCTGATTGCTTTCGTCGATAACTTTTTCTTGCCGCAGCATCAGCCTGGCAACCAGTTCGTCCAAATATCGTAACAATGTTGATGAAATACCAGTGAGGCGTCAGCCCCCGCATCAACATCAATTTGAACTTCATTGGCTCCAATGAGCCGAGCGCAAACATGGCACGGCTTGGTTTCGCCTTGACCTCCACAGAGCGCATTCTGGCGGGGATCGCTGACACCTTTCTCGGGTTGCATGTGGTTTCCTCCGCTCAAGTCGTCCAGCAAGGCGGTCATGCCTGGCTGCACCGTACTAATGGGGATATTGAGAGCGTATCGCGTGATCGATACGCGCTCTCAACGCAGGCTTTATCGAATCCTCTTCGGTCAATGCCAGCAGCTCCGCCAACGGATACAGCAACAGCGGGGTCCCTTCGGACAAAACCCGTCGCTCGCTTTGAATGGGCTCGACATCCGCAAGTACCACATCCGGCTGAAGTACGCTGGTCATATCGAGGGCTTCCTGGAAGCTTTCAGCGTTAGTAACAGCGAACCCGTGCTCGCGTAAGGATTTGGACACCTGCCAACGGCTCGCAGCGTCCTTGATGATCACTAGCAGAAGATAGAAACGCGAGTGGCGCGGCGCGCCGAGCAACTCCCTGCGGTCACTTGTAGCTCGCGCCGGCAACCTCGGCTTGCTCAAGGATGACATGGGACACCCTTCGTCGACTCTCGACGGTGCGAAGTCAACGCTTTGACCGCCAAAATGTCTGTCCGCTTGCGTACCAAAGCAAGGCCTGGGCGGGAACACGGGACGCAGATTCGCTCAGGCATAGCGAGCGCCCTGAGGGCGCATTGAGATATGCGCCGAGAGCTGCACAGGGTCAGTGCTTCCTGCTCAGTGAGCCAGCGCTCGATGGAATCATTGCCATCGCCGACGCCCATGACGGTCGTAGTCACCCATCCCGCGACGCGCAGGGCGTCACAAATGCCCGTTTCCTGCTGCCAAGCGAGCGGGAAAACGGGAAGTAGCCAGGGTAATCATCCCTTCGCTGATGCCTTTCCAGTGCCAAATTGCGACTCAGTTCAGCGGGAATGCACTGCGCTTGACTTAAAGTCGAGTGCTATCGGGGCGCATCCTCCACCGGGTCATGTCGAAACAGATCGTCGAGCTTCCCGTTGAGTATCTGAAGCTGGGCCTCTACGTGTCCCGGCTGGACCGGCCGTGGACGGATACTCCATTTCTTTTTCAGGGCTTCGAGATCCAGGAACGAACAGGAGCTCTCGGATCTCAAGCGCCTGTGCCAACGGGTTTTCGTGGAAGTGTCCGTTGCGGACGCGGAGGAGTTGCGGAAACTCATTGCGCCTGCGGATAGTGAGCCGATGGGTGGGTCCAATGGCAAGCATGAACAGCAGCGCCAAGCGGTGGCCCGCGTTGCCATGGCAGAGCTGTCGCAGGATCTTACTGCGCGCCTCGCGCAGGTCCCCCTCAAGGACTCCGTGCCGCTCAAATCGGAGCTGCTCGCTGCCAAGGAAGTCCATGCCGAGGCGAAGCAGGCCGTCTCGCAGATGATGGAACGCCTGCGCCGCGGCCGTGGTCTCGATGTACCGCAACTCGAGAGCGCGGTCGGTTCCATGGTGGAAAGTGTGGTCCGCAATCGCGATGCCATGAGCTGGCTCGCGCGCATGAAGAGCAAGGACGACTATCTCTATCGCCATTCGCTGGCGGCCTCCGTGTGGGCGCTGGCATTCGGCCGCCATCTCGGACTCGACAAGGAGACGCTCAAAGTGCTCGGCCTGGGAGCAATGCTGCTGGATGTCGGCAAGACCAAGCTGCCCACGGAGTTGCTGCAGAAGGCCGGCAAGCCGACCGCGGATGAATGGGCGCAGATTCGCGCCCACGTGGACCACGGGCTGGAATTCGTCCGTTCCATTCCGAACGTGGACGACCAGGTCGTGGCGATGATCGCAACCCACCACGAACGCTTCGACGGCGAAGGCTATCCGCGCAAGCTCAAGGACGATGCCATTCCCTTGATCGGTCGCATCGCGGGCATCGTCGACTGCTATGACGCCATGACCTCAGAGCGACAATACGCCAAGCCGAAATCCACTTACGACTCGGTGCGGGAGCTCAAGCGCCTGGGCGGTTCCTGGTTCCAGTCGGAGCTCGTCGAGCTCTTTATTCAGGCGGTGGGTGTGTTCCCCACTGGAACCTTGGTTGAGCTCAATACCGGTGAAGTGGGCGTCGTCGTCGGTCAGAATCGTTTCCGCCGCCTGCGGCCGGAGGTCATGCTTATTCTCGACGCCGAGAAGAAGCTGCGCGCCAACTTCCTGGTCGCGGACCTGCAGGAGCAGAGCGGAGCGGTCGGCGACACGCCTTCCGTGTGGATCACGAAGGGACTCGAGCCGGGTGCCTACGGAATAGACCCCACCGAGTATTTTCTCTGAGCGTCGCCATGGAGGCTATCGCTTCTGCGGCGGCAACGGAGAAGGCCCATCAGCAACTCCTCAGCGCGATTGGCACTGCGCTGCGCAGCGAATCGGGCTCGCTGGCGCTCCTGCTCGTCGAGGTGGCCAACCTCTCGGACCTGCACGCCCGCCTCGGTTTCGAGGCCAGTGCGCAAGTGATGCGGAATCTCAAGGAGCATTTCTCGACGGCGCTATCAGGGCGCGGTGCGGTCATTCAATTCCGGGACGGCAGCTTCTGCGCGTGGGTCACGGGTATTCGCAACGCCGGCCATGCGTGCTGGCGGCAGAGAAGCTCGGCCGCACGATCGATGAAGTCATGAGCTCCGCGGGCCTGCGCACTCTGCTGGCCCACATTGGAATCGCCTTGTATCCCACTCACAGCGCGAGTCCTGGCGAGCTGCTGCGGATGGCGCAGCTTGCAGCAGCGGCAGCCCGCAAACGAGAAACGCGTGTCCTGGCCTTCGACGAGGATTGTGCCGAGCAGGTATTGCAGCACTGGACCCTGGGAGAGGCCTTCGCCACGGCGCTCGAGGCCGGCGAGGTGGCGCATGTATTACCAGCCGAAAATCCGCATCGCCGATTCGCGCACCGCAGGTGCCGAAGCCTTGATGCGCTGGATGCGCGATAGGCCGCCCGGTCGCGACGCCCGATGTGTTCGTTCCGCTGGCGGAGGAAGCCGGGCTCACGCAGAACACGACCTGGTTCGCGCTGAGCAATGCGCTGCGCCAATGCGCGGACCTCGGCGCCATCCGTGTGGCAGTGAACGTTACTCCCGCGATGTTGCACCATCGCGAATTGCTCGACATGGTCCAGAGCGCGATCACGAACTGGCAGACGAAACCGGGCCATCTCACGCTCGAAATAACGGAAGGGGCCCTGATCGCCGACTTCGAGCGGGCCATCTCGCGCCTTTCAAAGTTGCGCGATCTCGGAGTGCGGATCTCGATCGACGATTTCGGAACGGGTTACTCGTCATTGAGCTACTTCAAGAAGATCCCGGCGGACGAGCTCAAGATCGACAAATCCTTCGTGAGCAGCATGCTGTCCGATCCGGCCGACATGCGCCTGGTTGAGACCATCGTGACACTGGCGAAGCAGTTCAAGATGGAGATCGTGGCGGAGGGAGTCGAAGATCGGCCGACGCTCGCAGCCTTGGAGAGGATTGGATGCCACTACGCTCAGGGCTATCTATTTGCCCCCGCCTTGAGCTTTGATCGCTTCCGCGAATGGCTTTACGCGGAAAGGCCTTAGCCCAGTCGCGCCAGGCATGCGTATTGCTCAGTTGTTCTCCTTAGTCTGAGGAGAAAGCCTTCGTGCCCAAATCAAGAACGTCTCGTGCCGCCGCTGCTGAGTCTGTGACGGAAGGCTTGCAAGCCATCCTCGACAGCGCCGGAGAATTCCTGGATACGCTGCGCGACCAAAAGGGGGCGGCTGTCGATGATCTCCGAGGCCGAGTTTCAGCCACGGTGGATTCCACTAAACAGCGACTGAATTCCTTGCGCGCCCAGGCGGGCGAGGCGGGCGTTCGGGCTGCAAAGTCCACGCTCGGCTATGCCCGCCGTGAGCCTTGGAGGGTCGCAGCCATTGCAGTCCTGGCGATTGTAGCGTGGCAGGTGGTGAGCCACCTCACTGCCGGTGACGACTCGGACGAGAACGACTGACATTTTGGGCCGTCGTTGCCGCGGGCGGCAGTGATCCTCGTAGGTACTGCGGGGTGGTCAGTGCCCCGCTTAGCCGAAATCGCTCCTGCAACCGCGGGAAATCATTTGCATCGCTACTCGCGGTTGTTCCAGTGCACCGAAATCAAATCATCCTTCCATCGCTCGCACTCGGCCCAGACCTATGCCAAATGGGCGGCCACCACGCCGCGCGCATTCCGCTTCGCGGTGAAAATACCTCAGACGATCACGCAAGAGTGCGCACTGAAGCGGGCCCGCAAGCCGCTCGAACAGTTTCCGCAGGAGGTCAAAGGGCTCGGCACCCAGCTCGGACCGCTCCTGGTTCAACTGCGTCCATCGCTCGAGTTCGAGTCGCGCACGGCGCGGACGTTTTTTAGCCTGCTACGCGAGCTTCATACCGACGCGGTCGTCTGTGAAGCGCGGCATGCCAGCTGGTTCACATCGAACGCGATTGGAGTACTGATCGACCACGTCATAGGGCGAGTGGCTGCGGATCCTGAAATTCTCGCGGCGGCCTCCGAGCTTGGAGGGAGGGTGGGGATCGGCCCCGGTTCAGCTTCCAGAGCTCGAACCACCATTTACTATCGGTTGCATGGCTCGCCGAGGAAGTACTGGTCCGTGTATGAGCCTCAACAAATTGCGCGTTGGGCGAAGGCTCTGAATGTTGCTCGGCGACGAGCCGACGACTGGTGCATGTTCGATAACACTGCAGGTGGCGGCGCCTTTGAGAATGCGCGGCAGATGATGAGAATCATTCCGTAACCGGCATCTGGATTGCTCCATTCCGTCCGCCGCTCAATTCCGAGCGATGCGGAGAAAACCATGAACGCGATCAGCCTGCTGAAACAGGATCACCGGGAAGTCTCGGCTCTGTTCAAGAAGTTCGAATCGTCAAAGAGTGGAAAAGCGGCGATCGCGGCCGAGGTGTGCAAGCTCCTCACCGTTCACGCCCAGGTCGAGGAAGAACTCTTCTATCCGGCGGCGCGTGAAGCGCTCGAGGCCGACGAAGAGGGTGAGGACCTGCTGAATGAAGCGGAAGTCGAGCACGCGAGCGCTAAGGAGCTCATTGCGCAGATCGAGGACAGTGAAGAAGAGGACGACCTCTTCGAAGCCAAGGTGAAGGTGCTCGGCGAATACATCGACCACCATGTGAAGGAAGAAGAGAACGAGCTGTTTCCCAAGGTGAGCAAGACCGATCTCGACCTCGAGGAGCTCGGGCAAGAATTGCAGGATCGCAAGTCGGAATTACTCGCAGAGACAGGCGAGGACGAGGACGAGGAGGAGGTCTCCAGCCAGCCGCCTCCGAAATCGAAGAAAGGTGTGCGGCCGCCGCTTAATAAGCAGTAACGCCGGTACCGACCACGGCAGCTGCAACTCTGCCGTGGTCTTCTGTCGTGTTGACGCGGCGGGGATCGTCGTTACGACACCAATCGCAGATTGAACGGATAGCGGTACGCGACCCCTTCGCGTACCTTGATCGCGGCGATGATGACCAGCACCAGGTTCACGATGCCGAGGATCGCGAGCAGCACGAAACCGATGAGAATCAACGCGAGCACCCAGCAACCGAGGCCGATCAGGAAGACCGTGATCTGAAAATTCAGCGATTCCCGCGCCTGCTCCGCGGCGAATCCGCCTTCCTGCTTACGCATCAGCCAGATGACCAGCGGGGCGACCACTCCACCGATGACCGTGACATAAGTGAGCAAGGCACTCAGGTGCGCCAGCATCGCCCAGTTGCGCTCTTCTTTACCGACAGCGGATGAGGGGACAGGGTCGGGTTGTTCCATGGGCATTCTCCTGGAGGGACTGGAGTATGTTGTAGCGTAGGGGCTGCAGTCGATCATATCCCCAGCAATCGTTCAGAACCTCGGCATAAACGCCCATGTTCAGATGGCCGTACTGCTCCTTGAGCAGCCGAGGCACATGCAGATCCTGATTCGCTGTGCTGGGATTGACCTCCGTCGCTGCGCAGCGCTGCGTCGGCGCGAGAATCCGCAGGCGTGTTGAGCCTGCCTGAACTGCCCGCCCCATGTGCTCGAGCGCGCTGAAAGGCGCCCATCCGTCGAAGGAGGTTGGCGCGGGAGCGCAGCGGATCCACGTCGGCTGCCACGCGCGCGCCAAGATCGCGCACCTGACTCTTCGAGTTGCTTCGCCGGGTCGGTGCGCTATATCTCATCTGGCTCGGCGTCCAGGCATGCCGCGGCGCGGGTGCGCCCACTCCGCCGCTCGAACGCGACCGGTGCATTTCCGGCGCGGCTTGCTGGTCGCCGTGACCAATCCCAAAACTATCGTGTTCTTCACGGGCCTTCCTGCCGCAGTTCGTGGACCCCGCGCTCCCCGCCGCCCGACGTAGCGCCCACGCAAGCGCGAAACGCTGGAATTCGCGCATAACGTGCAATCCGTTGCGCGTTCGTATCATCGAAAAAAATATACCTTCCCACGGCCTGAAGTGCGTCGACGGGTTGTTTTTCCGGGAGTACGCTCGCGCGCCAATCGGGTAACTCGAAGCCACTGGGGAGGCGATCATGAACAGAATTCTGGCGTGTGCGGCGACCACTTTGCTCGCAACATTCACGGTTACGACCTGGGCGGCTACTCCGCTCGTCTGCGTCGCGATGCCGAAGGCGCAGCTGGGGCAGGGTAACAATTCACCTACCGACGTCAGCGAGCCGGTACGTGCCACTCTCAACAAGTACATGGCGGGGCCGTCGGTGCAACTGGTGCCGCTCGATGCACGCATCGCAATTCAGATCGAGGCGGAGGCCGCGCAGAAAAGCTGCAACTATGTACTGCAGACCTCGGTGACGCAGACGAAGAAAACCTCATCGCGAGGATTCTTCAAGGCGCTCGCTCCGCTTGCGGGTGCGTTGCCAATGCTCGGCGCGGCGGGCGGCAACATGGGCAGCATGGGCGGCATGATGGCAGGGCAGGTCGCATCGTCGATGGCGACGGCTCAGGCCACGGCCAGCGCGGAAAACATGCAGCAGGATTACATGGCGATGATGACGGGCGCACAACAGTCCAATGTGAAAGCCGGAGACACCCTGACCGTCGAATACCAACTGTCGCCGGTGGGCAGCGTCGGCGCGGCCAAGGCGCTCGCCTTGCAGGCGAAGGCCAAACAGGATGGTGAAGACGTCATTGGCCCGCTTCTCGAGCAGGTAGCCACTGCGGTGCTGACCACAGTCACGCAGACATCGTAAGGCGTATGCGTAACCGGCTATCGGCGGTCCTTGGGCTCGTCGCGATCGGCGCTGCGCTGGCGCAAAACACGTCGAGCCCCTGGAAGGTGACGTTGACGCCGCCCAATCCACTGCGCATCGGGATCTGCCAGGCAGTGCAGCTCACCGTGCAGAATGCTGCCGGCACCGACGTGCCGCGCAACAAGGCGGGCAATCGCATCACGATGGCGGATTTCGACATGTCGGTGAGCGGCGCCTCCGTGGCGGGGCGAAAGATTGATGACTATCACTACGAGGTGTGCGGTTGTCAGGGCGCGGCGCCGGGCACGGCGGCGAAGGTCAAAGCGACGTACCCTGCGAAGACGCTCGCTGCGGCGGCGGTCGTGCCCAACGTTCACTTCGAACGCGAGGCCGCGTTCAACGTCGGCGCTCTGGTCGGGCAGAGCAACCCGCCGGCGTGTACTGCGCCGTCGTCTCCGACAGCGAGCACCTCGCACCCGCCGGCGCAACCTGCCGCTCCGACTGCGCCCGCAGCGCCGAGCGCGCCACCCGCGCCACCGCCAGCACCCGCGCCTGCTGCGCCATCAACGCCGCCCGCCGCACCCGCTTCACCTGCACCTGGTGGCCCCGCACTTCCCAGCGCACCGCCTTCTCAATCCCCACCGGCCATGCCGAATATTCCGAGTGCACCGCCTGGAGTGCCGAACCCACTCGAGTCACAGCAACCTCTGCCGCCATATGACGTCTCCGCGGATGAAGACCCATTGGACATGTTCGCGGCGCTGATGCCGGTGTTCAAATCCGAGCGTTGCGTCAATTGCCATGGTGGAACGATTCCTGATCAGGATATCAATCACGCCGGCGGCGAGGTGCCCGTGCCGCGGGAGCCCAACGGCGACATGATGCGGGTGGGTACCGGCTCCAATGAAAAGTGCGTGGAATGCCATGACCTGCCCGAGATCAAGTTCACCTGGCGGCTCGCACCGGGACGCCTCTCCTTCGTAGGCAGAGATACCAAGCAACTCTGTCGTCAACTCCACGCCGATCCGCATGAGTTCAATCTGAAGGTTGCCAGCGGTCGATCGAAATTCCTCCACCACCTGCTTACCGATAAACTGATAGTCGACGCATTCGCCGGCGACAAGGGCTTCGCCGGTGATGAGCACCCGGAGCGGCCGCCCATGAACCACCAGACATTCATCGCCCTCGCTCGCCGCTGGCTGGAAGATGGCGAAGGCGCTTGCGCCGACCTCTGGAACGGCACGATCACGGAAACGACGACCTCCACGCAAAAGCAGAGCTTCGCGCCCGTACCGGGTGGCCGTGAGGTGAAGGCCGACACGCGCGTCGCGATCACTGTGCGCAACAGCGAGGCCACAGGGGTGGTTCGGTGGGACATGCGCGATTTCACGGACGTCCCCACGCGGACCTGCGCGACCTACAACCACAACTCGTGGTCCGTGCTCAAGAACAACGTGCCTATGGAGGTCACGTTCGTCCTCGTCGAGCCGCTACCTAAGAGCGTGGCGGCTGCAATGCCCACTGCTCCCGCGTTACCGCCTGGCGTGCAGCTGCCGGCCGGATTTCCTACACCTGAGCAGATGAACGTACCCGGCGCAGGCGAAAGCTTCTTCCGTTTTCAGGCGCCTCAGCTGGTGGCTGGCCAGCACCGCTCGGATATCCGCAGCACACCGGGTTGCCAGCAGGTCGTTGCGGAAGCGAAGTACGACTATCACGTGGAGGGCGCGATGCATCGCCTTCAAGGAGACGCCGAAGGGCTCGAATCACTTCAAAGGTCAGAAGGTCATCAAGATCCCCGCGGGAACTCGCACCATCGACTGGGACCTGACCCACGTCCGCGAGTAGCGCTGGGTCAATTCCGCCAGGGGTCCATGCCCGTAGTGGCAACTGGCAGCGGTGCGCCTGCGCGTAACGCGGCCTCCAGCGCATCGAGATCGGCCAGCCGCTCGGGGGAAAGGCTGAAATCCGGGTGATCGATTTCGATTTCCTGGCGGATGCCGCGCGCCTGCGCAATGCGCGCCAACGCGGATTCGCGCTGGCCGGTCGCCGCTTCGGTTCGAACGGACAGCGCCAGGGCGTTCGCCAGCGAGCTGCGCATACGCGCATTGTCTGAATCGCGTTTGACCAGATCGCTCAACGCGGCGATTGCGCGCGATGCAGCGGCCTGCGCCTCACTCGCCCGTCCGAGCGCCATCAGGGACTGGGCCAGGTACAGCTCGCTTTCGGCCTTGTCATCCTGCGTGCGCGTGTCGGTCGGATCGGCGAGCGCGAGTCGCGTGCGGAGGGCGAGTGCGCGCTGATGCGCGGCGAGCGCTTCGGCATGCTCGCCCAAGATGAATCCGACGGCTCCGACACGCGACCAGTCCGTGCCCAGGTCGCGTTGCAACTCCAGGCTCTCCGGCTCGCGTTTCAGCAGCGCTTCGTCGACGGCGAGAGAAGCTGCCAGGTGGCGCCGCGCTTCCGGCCATTGGTTCAGCGCGGCCGCCGCATCGCCGAGGCGTTGTTCGACCACGCCTGCTTGCCGCAACATGAGAGTGGAATCTGCGAATCTTGCTTGCCCTTCATGGGTCGTCGTGAGCGCGGCGGCGTAGTCGCGTGCGGCGCCTGCAATGTCGCCGCGCTCCCAGATTGCATCGCCTATGGCGACCTGCACTCTGGAGCGAAGCATCAGCCAGTCGTGACCGCGTGACGCGGGGGGAATGTGCGTGAGTGTGGAATCGGACTCCCGCTCTGCTTTTAGAGACGCCGCTGAATCGCCGCGGGCGGCCAGCACGGAGCCGATGTTGGCCAGCACCTGCGCTTCGGCTAGTTTGGCGGCGGCGGGCGCCGCGCTCTGCGCCGCTACGCGGCGACGAAGCTCGAGCGCTCGCTGCAGACTCGCCATTGCGTCCCCGCTGCGTCCGGCGCTCGGCCAGCCGGGCAGGCCCTGAACCTCGGCGACTCGCTCGTAAGCGGCGGCGAGCTCCGTCAACAGCTCTGGTTCGCGGCCCGAGTCGCGAGCGACGTCGTCCAGATAGCGCAAGGCATTCTCGACGAGCAGCTTGCGTGCGCTCAGCGTTCCGGGAATGTTGGCCAGGGTATCGTTCAGATCGAAGAGCACGACGTTCGCGATGCGCCGCACGTCGGCGAAGCGACGTTCCGCCCGCTGGCGCTCCTGCTCGGCGATCGCGGCCTGACGCAGGCTGATGACCGTGGCGGCAATGAGGCCGAGCGTGGCGATGGCGACCGCGGCGCTCGCGACGCGTTGGCGCTTCACCAGTTTGCCGAATCGATAGAGTAATGAATGTGCGTGCGCCTCGACGGGCTTCCCGGCGAGCAAGCGTTCGATGTCGGCGTCGAAAGCATCCACGGTCGCGTAGCGTTCGCTCGGATCGGGCGCCAGCGCCTTGTGAACGATGCGCACGATGTCGCCCTTGAGCTGGCGAGGCGCGATGCCTGCTGGAGCCTGATAGCCGGGCCGCAATTGCGGCGGCCCGACTGGTTTCGATGGCGGTCGCAAAGGTGTTAGGCGTTCGGTCGGCCTGCGCATGGGGCCTGTGCCCCGTGAGCAGCACGAATAGCAAAACACCGAGTGAATAGACATCGGAGGCCGTCGACAGTGGCTCGCCGCGCAACTGTTCCGGGCTCGACCATTCCGGAGTGAGCGGCCGCACGAATCCAAGTTGCGTCAGGTCGCTTTGCGTGTCTTCGGGAGCGATCAGTCTCGCGATGCCGAAATCCAGCAGCTTCGGGCTGCCGTGCGCATCGATCAGCACATTGGCCGTCTTGATGTCCCGGTGCAGGATCAGCTTTTGATGGGCGACGTGTACCGCGCTGCAAACCTGGCGGAAGATCTTCAAGCGCGCCTCTATCGGCAACGCCTGCGTGCTGCAATACCGGTCGACCGGCTCTCCCGCGACGTACTCCAGCACCAGGAAGGGCGCCCCATCAGGCGTAGTGCCCGCATCCAGAAGCCGCGCGATGTTGGGGTGTTCGAGAGAGCCCAGGATGCGCCGTTCGCTGTCGAAGCGCCGACGCAGCTGCGCAGAGGCCAGCTCCGGGCGGATCAACTTGATGGCGACGGTCTGGGCAAATGCGCCGTCGTCGCGGCAGGCGCGATACACAGCGCCCATGCCGCCGCGCCCGATCTCTGCCTCGATGCGCCAGGGACCGATGCGTTCGGGCGGTGGCGGCACGGGTGTGTCAACCGGTGTGACCCATTCCCAAGCCGGGGCTTCGAGGAATGCGCTATCTGCCGAGGCCAGCATTCGCTCGAGAGCGGCGGCACGCGCAGGGTTGCCGCACGACAATTCCGCGAGCGAATGTGCGCGCGCGTCCGCGGGCATGTCCAGCAGATTGAGCAATGCCTGCTTCAGATCGAGCCAGTCGGAGGGTTCCGTCACGTGGTGGACAGTTCCTGTCTCAACCAAGCTTTGGCAGCGGCCCACTCACGTTTGACCGTGATGACGGACAAGCCCATCGAGTCTGCGATCTCTTCATGCGAGAGGCCGCCGAAGTAGCGCAGGACGACGACTCTGGCGGCGCGCGGGTCGACTTTCTCGAGATCCGTCAGCGCGGTATCGACGGCGGAAAGCTCGGCCAGCCCCGCGTCGCTCTCCACCCCTGCCGTATCCAGCTGGACTGAATCTCCCTTGAGCCCACCGCGCTTCTGGGCGCCGCGCGATCGTGCGTATTCCGTGAGGATTCGCCGCATGATGAATGCGGCCACCGCCAGAAAATGTCCGCGCGTCTCGAACTGCACGCGGTGCTGCCCCGCAAATTCAATGAACGCCTCGTTGACCAGCGCGGTGGTCTGCAAGGTATGTTCCGAGCGCTCGCCGCGCAGCTGGCTGTGCGCGAGACGATTCAGCGTGGGATACAAGAGTGGAAAAAGATTCTCGAACGCCCCTTGGTCCCCGGCGCTCCAGGCGGCAAGAAGCTGGGTGATGTCGGCGGGCGAGGAGGGCGATGGCACAGGGTGTATCTTCCGCCACGGGTTGGCTCTCGCACAACCCGTGTCC
Organism: uncultured Gammaproteobacteria bacterium; assembly: GCA_963759725.1. Taxonomy (GTDB): domain Bacteria; phylum Pseudomonadota; class Gammaproteobacteria; order Steroidobacterales; family Steroidobacteraceae; genus CAVXAE01. Next base: position 2,024,356 of record CAVXAE010000001.1, read on the forward strand.
CTGCGGAAAATTAATGACTATCCGGGAGTGAAGGGTAACTGCGGCTTTGGACGCACCACATTCAGGTTGTAGACGACGTCGACCGTGAAACCGTCCCAGGTCCGGGCCTGGATACGAACCCGGTGCCTGCCGGGCGCCAGCCCCGCTACCAGCGCATAGTGCCCGTCCTGCACCGCCTGGAAGACGCCGCTCGGATATCCCAGAATATTGTCGTCCGGTATCGGAAGCGAAAAGGCCCGGGTGCTCGCGCGCCTCCTGATGAGGTCGTTGCGGTTCACTCCATCAATCTTCAGACGCAGCAACGGCGCCCCATCGATCGATTCCTTGCAGATCTGAATATCATCCTCGATGGTTTCGCCGGGGTAGGGCACGCACAGCGTGTTGAGAATGGGAATGAAGATCCGCCGGCCAGCCGGAATTGTGCAGGCGCGCACCGTGGGATCACCCGGCGTGTCGCCGAAGGATCCATGCAGAAACCACATGCGCCCGCTTTGGCCGATTCCGCAGGAACCGCCGGTCTCATCCAAAACCGGGTTCTGTGCAGCGGGAATGGATATGGCCTGCTGCCACCACATTGCACCTAGAGAACCGGTGTCTTCGGTGTCACTGGCGCGCGCCGTCGGCACGACGGCCATGCAGGCGGCCGTTGCCAGGATCGTCGCGGCAAACAGGGAATGTCGTGAGATATTCATGGAACTCCCCTTTTATTGATACGCTTTTCGCGTTTGTTTGACCTGTCGTGGAGAGACTCGAGACCGCGCGGAGTGAGTCGCTGGTCTGCCCAGGGCGAGCGATATTCTAGCGCCGTGTCCAGTGGTAACCCAAACATATTCGTGGCGCTCTTCAAGTTCATTTTCAGGTGACATCGTCATGAACCTGTTTAGTGAAGGTTTATGCTGCCAGCACCAAATCGGTGGGCGCGGAATTAGCCATGGTGAAACGCGCGCAAACAGTCGCGCGCAACTCCCGCGCGTTATGAACGTGGAGCCCCACTCGCAGCCTCCCACTGATCGCCGTCACCGGCTGGGGCCAGGCCGAGGACAAGCGCCGCGCGAGCGAAGCGGGCTTCGATCGCCCCCTCGTGAAGCCGATTGCCCACGAGGAGCTCGGCAAGCTTTTTTGAGCTTCGAGGCCGGGGCGGTCAGAATCGCAGGGAGCCCCACCCGGAAAGTTGAATATGCGTGACTACCTCGCCAGGCTGCGCCAACGCGACGAATTGACGATCATCGACGCGCCCGTCGATCCGAAGTTCGAGCTGGCCGCGGTCACGCAGCGCCTGCAGCAGCAGAGCGATCGCGTGATCCTGTTCCGCAACGTCACCGGCGCCCGCATGCCCGTGGTGACGAACATCTACGGCAGCCGTCGCCGCCTGTGTGAAATGATCGGCGCCACCGACGGCAATTTCTGCCGACGCTGGGCCGAGCTGTATCCGGGCAGGCCCGAAGGCTGGCCAGCCTCGGTTTCAAGCGAGCACACCCGGGTTTCGGGCTCGCTCAGCGATCTGCCACAGATCACCTACTTCGAAAAGGACGCCGGGCCGTACATCACCTCGGCGCTGTATCTCGCGAGAAATCCGCAGAACGGCGTGGCCAATCTTTCCTTTCACCGCTCGCAATGCATCAGCGATGGCGAGCTGCGCGTCCGGCTGGGAACCACGCACGATCTCACCCAGTACCAGAAGCTGGCCGAAAGGGCGGGCAAGCCACTGCCGGCGGCCTTGTTGATAGGCACCTCGCCTGAGATTTTCCTGGCCGCCTGCGCAAGCCTGCCCATCGACGAGGATGAAATGGTGGCGGCGTCCGCCATCAGCGGCAAGCCCGTGCCCATGCAGAAATGCCGGACCATCGATCTCGAGTATCCGAGTGACACCGAGATCGTCGTCGAAGGGCAGTTTCTGCCCAATGTGCAGCGCCCCGAAGGCCCGTTCGGCGAATTCATGGGCTACTACGTGCCAGTGGGAAACAACGCCGTGTTCGAAGTGCTCGATGTGCACTGGCGCGAGGATGCCGTGTTCCACAGCATCAACTGCGGGTCGCCCGAAGACATGCACGCCCTGGATTTTGCGCTGGCCACGCGCATCTATCGCACGCTGAAGGAAAAGCTGCCGGGAATCATAAACGTCGCCTGCCACCCGAACCTGATGAACACCGTCGTGCAGATCAAGCAGCAGTACGCCGGGCACGCTCGCCACGTGCTGCTCGCAGCGATCGCAGCGCACCTGGATTACAGCAAGAGCTGCATGGTGGTCGACGAAGACGTCGACCTATACGATCTGAACGACGTGCTGTGGGCCTATCTCACGCGCGGCCGGGCCGATACGCGCGCTTTCATCCTGAATGACATGCCGGGCTTCTACCGGGATCCGCACAAGGATCACTGGGGCCGCCTCGCGATCGATGCGACCAAGCCTTTCGACCGGCAGGAGGAGTTCGAGCGAAAGCGCATCCCCGGCGCCGATTCGCTGGACTTGAGCAAGTACCTGGCGCCGCGCTAGCGAGGCCCTTCCCAGCGCTTGCACAGGTCGTTCTCGATTCCCAGCAGGTCGAGCAGGCGTCCCACCGTGTCATCGACGATATCCGCGACGGTCTTCGGCCTGTTGTAGAACGCCGGCACCGGTGGGGCGATGATCGCGCCGAGGAGCGCGGCTTCGTGCAGCAGCCGGCAGTGGCCGGCATGCAGTGGCATCTCGCGGGGCACGAGGATCAGCGGGCGACGCTCCTTGAGGATGACGTCCGCGGCGCGCACCAGCAGGTTCTCGCCATAGGAGTTCGCGACCGCCGACAGGGTCTTCATGGAGCAGGGCACGATTGCCATGCCGTTGGTCTTGAAAGAGCCGCTGGCGATCGGCGCGGCCAGGTTGCGATCGTTGTGGACCACATGCGCGAGCGCTTCGATGTCCTTGAGCGAGAGGTCGGATTCCTGCGTGATAGCCAGTTTCGCGCCATCGCTCACGACGAGGTGCGTCTCGCAGGCATTCACTTTGGCCAGTTCCTGCAGCATCCGCACGCCGTAAACGATGCCGCTGGCTCCGGACATGCCTATGATGATGCGCATGGCGGCAAGTATGGGGGAATGAGGTGCCAGACGACAAAGAGACCGCGCCGCGCGGCGCGTACTACGGCTGGTGGATCGTCGCCGCCGCGGCAGTGGGCATGTCCACGGGGCCGGGGCAGTTTGCCTTCGGCGCCCTCGGCCTTTTCATGCTGCCGCTCAGCTCGGAGTTCGCCTGGAGCCGCACGCAGATCAGCGTCTCGCTCACGTGCTTCACCGTTGCGCTCGCTATTGCGATTCCCCAGATCGGAAGATGGGTGGATCGATACGGCAGCCGCAAGGTGCTGTTGCCTTCGATCCTGGCCTTCGGCGTGCTGCTTGCACTCATACCGCTGCTGGCAAACCGCCTGTGGATACTGTGGCTGCTTTTCGTCCTGATCGGCTCGGTGGGCGCGGGCGCCAACTCGCTGCCTTATCTGCGAACCCTTTCGGCCTGGTTCGACCGGCGCCGGGGGCTTGCCATGGGCCTGGCGATGGGGGGCAGTGGAGTCGGTTACGTGTACGTGCCGCCGGCAGTGCGGTACATGATCGAAAACCACGGCTGGCGCGCGGGCTACTTCCTGCTGGCCGCGGTCACCCTGCTCATTGCGCTTCCAGTCGTCCACTTTGCGCTGCGCGAGGCCCCCTCCGCGCGGGACAAGAAGGCCCTCGCTGAGCTGTACGAAAGCGTTGCCCCCGAGCAGGCCGTGCCGCAAACGCCGCTGCGGGTTCTGCTGGGGCAGGCGCTGCTGTGGCAGCTCTTCGGAATTTTCTGCCTCCTGTCGTTCAGTCTCTACGGGGTTTTGTCGCACCTCGTGCCCATGCTGAGCGACCGTGGCATGTCCGCGGCAAGCGCCGCGCTCGTGCAGTCCACGCTGGGCATGGCGATCGTCGCATCGCGCGTTGTTATTGGAGTGGCGATGGATCGTTTCTTTGCACCATTTGTCGCGGTCGCCTGTTTCTCGCTGAGCGCCGTGGGCGTGGGCCTGCTCGGCGCCGGGGCAGTGGGTGCGACGGCCTTTCTCGCTGCGGTGCTCGTTGGGATCAGCATCGGAGCGGAGATCGACCTGCTTGCCTATCTGACCGGGCGCTACTTTGGCGTGCCCCGGTTCGGCAAGGTCTACGGCGTGCTGTTCACTTCTTTTCTGCTGGGCACGTCGCTTGGGCCCGTCGCGTATGGCATGGCGTATGAATCCATGGGTTCCTACTCCGGCGCGTTGTTCGTCACGCTGGGCCTGATGGTGGTGGCCGCCCTGGCGACCGCGCGCCTGCCGAGGTATTCGCGAGCCGCCGGCTAGTAGATGTCGCCAATCGGCAATACGACCGCGCCATTCTGCTTGTAGACGACGCCGTCCTTCATGACGAAGGCGATGTCCTTCATCTGGGAAATGTCCGCGAGCGGATCGCCGCGCACGGCAACCAGGTCGGCGAGCTTGCCGGGCTCGATCGAGCCCAGGGTCTTTTCGATTCGCAGTAGCCTGGCCGCCTCGATGGTCGAGCTGCGGATCGCCTGCAGAGTGGGCATGCCGGCCTTCACCATGTAGACGAACTCATCGGCCTGCGTGCCGTGAGGAAACACTCCGGCGTCGCTGCCGAACACGATCCATACGCCGCGCTTGAGGCATATGGCCAGCGTCTTGTCGATCTGCTCGCCCGTGCTCGAGATTTCCTCGCGGATGGATTCGGCAGTTTCGCGCTGCTCGCGGGCGTTGCGTGCCATCCATTTGATGGCCGTCATCGTCGGCACGAGCGCGGTGCCGTGTTGCTTCATGAGCGTGACGGTCTCCTCCGTCATGAAAGTGCCATGCTCCACGGAAGTGACGCCGGCCAGAATGGCGCGCTTGATTCCTTCAGTGCTTTCCGCGTGCGCTGCAACCGTCATGTCGTAGTCGGCTGCGGTTTCCACGATCGCGTTGAGCTCGTCCTGCTGCCACTGCGGCGCGATGCTGGTCTTGGAGGGGTTGATCGCACCGCCGGTGAGATTGATCTTGATCAGGTCGGCGCCGTCCTTGTAGCGCTGACGCACCGCCTGTCGCGCCGACAGGGGCCCATTGACGACACCCTCGACGGGGCCAGGCATTCCCATGAATTCGTGCCGCAGTCCATTGGTGGGGTCCGCGAGGCCGCCGGTTGTCGCGAGGCCCTTGCCGGCGGTGTAGATGCGGGGCCCGTGAATGTAGTGCTGGTCGATGGCTCGCCGCATGGCCGCGGCGAGGTTGCGGTCCTGATCACCTACATCGCGCACCGTGGTGAATCCGGCGAGCAAGGTTCGCTCGGCGAAGACCTTGGAGCGGTAGGCGTAGTCAGCGGACTCGAGCAGGAACTTCTCGGTGAACAGCTCCGGCGACACCTCGGTGGTGAGGTGGGTGTGCATGTCCATCAGGCCCGGCATCACGGTCTGGTCGCGCAGGTCGATGAGTTTCTGCGCAGCGCTGGGCGCTTTGTAGCCCGGCTCGATCGCCGTGATGCGGTTGCCGTCGACGGTTATCGTCACGTCTTCGTGCACCTGACCCGAGATTACGTCGATCATGCGTCCGGCATGCACGACATAGCCTGCGGACCACGCGGCGTTACTGAGCAGCAGCAGCGCCGCGATCGTCATTATTCTTATCGAGAGCATGTTCCCGCCTTCTGGACGATGACCCGGTCGTCACGTGCGGCGCAGACTAGCCGAAACTCAATCTGAAAGAGAAGAGGGCGGGCGTCGGATGGGCGGCAAGACGCCGGCTGCAGCCCCGAAGGGGGTCGGTGCACTCCAGCCGGCGCTCGCGAGTCGAGTTTCCCGTTAATTTCTCCTTCGCCCACCGCGACCACGGGGTGTATTGCAATCGCTGTGCCACTGCATTCGGCGCGCAGATCGCTCGAGAATCGGCGTCGGCGAGAAACCACGGCCGGTGCGCACCTTTCCAAGGCAGTTGCGCGGTGCAACGGTGCACAGACCATCGCGCCGACGTTTTACATTTGCGCTCAAAGAAGCTGAAACGAAAGCGGGTACGGAGGTTGCGACCCCATCCGCCAGATCACTCCGACCCGAAGAGCGGCGCGCACATGCGGTGGGTATCCGTCTGCAACGTATTTTGCACAATAAGCCTGGCCGTCGCCGCGGCTGCGTGCGGCGGTGGCGGTGGCTCTTCCGGCGACCCTAATTCTCCCGGCGTTCCGCAGCCGCCGGTCGCGGCGAACGACCGGATTCGTGCGGACGGTAGCGAGCTGCAGGCGATCGACGTTCTCGCGAATGACGACGATCCGGACAGCGACTCGCTGAGCGTGAGCATCGAACAGGCACCGACGATCGGTACTGCCACCGTCAACGACGATCAGAGCGTACGCATCGACGAGCTGCCATCGGATTTCAAGGGCGCGACCCGCTTCACGTATCGAGTCACCGATCCGGAGGGCGCCTCTTCGGTGGCGGGTGTCGCGGTGTTCGTCGGAACGGCGCCTTTCAGTGTCATCTTCGCGGCAAATTCCACGGCCGATGCTTCGCCGGAGGTGTATCTCACCGACTTGGCCGCGGATCCTGAGCTGCTGACAGCGGCAACGAGCGGTGCGCTTCGCCTCGAGGGATTCGTCGCGTCCCCAGATGGCGGCACAGTCGTGTACAGCCGCGCCGAACCGGGCGCAGCGAGTTCAGCCGAGCTGTCATTCGTGCGATCCGCAAATCCGGACGAGAAAACGCGCATCGTGTTTCCGGACGGTGCCGTGCCGGTGCGTGATGAACAGGGGCGCGTGCAGTACCAGGTGAGCCCGAACGGACGTTGGGTTGCCGCGATCGCGGCAAGCGCCGATGCGAAAGTGCTATATGTCCTCGACGTGGATGATCCATCCACCGTGACGAGAGCCGGGCCGATGGGTGCGGCGTACATGGCGCTCCCGCGTTTCTCACAGAACTCGGATGCGCTGTTTTTTCTCGCGACGACCGATCCCGATGGCGCGAACCGCAGTCTCTATACGGCATCGCCCGGCAATCCGATCGCAGCCGTTCAGGTTTCCGCGCCGATAGCCTCTGCCGGTGACGACGTCTCCGAATATTCCGTGTCGCCGGATCAGTCCCGCATCCTCATCCAAGCGCAACGCGGGGGCAGGGCGAGCCTGCGCTTCATCGACCCTTCGCAATTGCAGGTAGAAGTTCAGGTCAACCACCCGCTTTTGCCCGGCGAGAATCTTCTCGAAAGCACTATCGGTCTTCCGCCGGTTCGCGGCGGCAGCGCACGGGGCGACCGCGTTGCATACACCGTCCGAAACCTGTTGACCTTCAGCACCTTTGAAGCGGAAGTCTCCGCCACGCCAGGCCCGCACCTGATTGCCGCAGCAGGCGCTCGAGTCGTCGGGTTCCGCCCCGACGATGCCGCGCTGCTTTATTCGCGCTCGGGTGCCGTGTATGAGTCGCCGCTCGATGGGTCGGGTGACGAGCTAGTGGGGCCCGGCGCGCACGGCTGGTATGACTCGACCGGAAACATCGTCTTGTTGAAACAGTTTCTGCCGTCGGGCGGCTCACCGCCTTCGTACACCGCGCTCGCGGTTTCAGTCCGCGGCTCGTTCGGGTCGACGCAGCAGGTCGGTACCCCTGTATTGGCCGCGCAGTACATCAACGTGAGCGGGATCGACCACGGCGTCGCCATCGTTGGAGAAGGGCCGACCACTGGCACGGCGCCCTCGAGTGCGCGGTTGGCGCTGATCAATGCGCTGGCGCCGGAAACACTAATCTATCTCGCCGATTTCGAGTCTCCGCTCGATCTCGCATCGGAATCCGCGCAGGTGGTGGACGACTGAGCCGTTAGCCCGCGGGCATCGCCTCATGCCCCAGATAGATGCGCATCTGCTCGTTGAACAGGTCCGCCGCATTCTTCAGTTTCGCCAGTGCGTCGTTGTGCAACGTGGCCCGTTCGCGATCTGACAGCCGTCCCTGTTTCTGTTCGAACGCCAGGCACTTGAGATAGGCGTCCACGTCGACGTTGTAGCGCTTGAGAGTCTGCATCGCCGAACGCATGTCGGCGTCGTTGGCGGTTTTCGCATCGGGAACCTTGCTGGGTTGCGGCGGCAGCCGGCAGTCCGCAAGCGTAGCCGTCGCTGCGCACACAACGAGCAACGCCAGACATCCCTGCCTCAAGTAGCCCATCATCCCTGTCCTCGTCCATTGAACGCGACCTCGCGATGATCTCCGTTGACCGGCCGGCTCGCAAGACCCAGTTCACAGTTGATGAAGTGAAGCGGCCCGATCGGCTCTGGCGGCTCGCCGCCTGTCTAGATGTATGCCCGTAGCAAACAGGCCCATGCCGGGAAGGATGAAGCCGAGCACCGCGCCGAGCAGCGCGACAGTGACTTCGAGGTCATGCGCACCATCGGACGCGAAGGCGGCTTGCGCAAGCTAGGGGACGGTCCACAAGGCCCAAAAGCCGCCGACGGCGCGCAGGAGAAGCGCGATCAGTCCGTCGTCCCGCGATGCGTACCGCACGCCAAGTCCGAAGACGAACGCGCCGGGCAGAGCCAACAGGGACAGCGACATAGCGGCTGCCGCCAGCGAGCGATCGGCGCAGGATCGACGTCATCTGGGGATGAATCGCTTGCGCGGCCCAGTTCGCTTCGGCCAGAGCATACGAGATCAGGGCGTTGAGCGTGGGTTCTGACACATCAATTTCGAGTCCTTTCGCGGTGCCGGGGTCGGGGACGACGCTGCCGGATCAGGATCCCTTGCGAAGGCCGGATTGCCGCTGCAGTTTTTCGCTGACGATGGCGAGGTTGCGATATGCCCGTTCAAAATACACGGGCGAGGCTTCCGCTGCGCTTGCGAAATAGTGGTGAGCCGCCGCATCGTCGAAGTTCAGCGAAGCCGCCACGGCGACCTCGTAGTAAGCGTGGGCTACATCGGCTGCATGCAGGAAGCTCTCGAACGCCTGTTCGTAATTTTTCTGTCTGCCCTGAACCGTGCCGAGGCTGATCCAGGCTGCCGGCGTGTCCTTCAGCGCGATGGCGGCGCGCAGATCGCGCTCCGCGGCTGCTGCGCGGATCTGCGGGCTCAGCCGGTTCGCCTTCAGCCGGCAGTTTCACAACTCATTCGGCGTCACGTTCCGCGACTACGTGCTTCGATTCCGTATCAATGAAGACTGCAAGCTGTTGAAAAGTGGAGGCGGATCGATCACGGATGTGACGTTCGCAGTTGGATTCAACGACGGTTCGTACTTCGCGCGCATGTTTCGCCGCTACGCCGGCGTGCTGCCGTCGGCCTATCGGTGCGATGCCCGATCGCCGTCAATGTTGCCTGCCTCGTAAGTAATGAATGGCAAAGTCCGCGCTTGTGGGCGCGGGCGAAATCAAACTCGAGTGGAGTGAGTCGATGCGCGTTGGCGCGCCGATTTGATTCGCGCCGCGAAAAATTCATCGTGATCTGCGTCGCGAGTTAACAGTTATTCGCATTCGTGCGAAAAAACTTCGCGACTTCGCGAATTTCATTTCGCACTGAAAAATAAGTGTCGCGGGAAAATTGGAATTCAAAAAAGTCGCGCAAAGTCTGCGATAGCAGACACTTCGAACCCTTGACGATCTTTTTTTTCTGCATACAGTTGCCCTCGCTCGAAAGCAAGTGCTTTCAGCGCGAATGTAACCGGGTGGTCACGGCCATCCGTAGTGGGTTGAACGCCGTCGTCAACGGCAGGGAATGGAGCGCGGACCACGGAGCCCCAGGGGATGGGGCTCTCAATCGCGCGACTCCAGCACTCGTGGCGATGCCGATTTTGCATAATGTGCGCGCAAGTTCGCTTACGCGCCGCAGGGTTTCTTTTTGTCCGGAACAACCTGGGGGTCAGACATGCGTAAATTGACGAGGGCTTTACTCGTAACCCTGCCACTTGCCACGAGCGGCTTGCTCTTCGCCGCCGACGGTCCTGCCAACCGAACCGATGTGTTCTATACGCTGGACTTCGAAAGCATTTCCCCGGTCACGAACCCCGACAACTGGCAGGCGGGGATGAGCGATACGCATGATGGCCTGTTCGTCGACCACATTGCGCGATACGAGCAGCCGCAGGGCGATGGCGGATCAGGTTCGTCCAAGCCCGACGGCAATCGCACGGCCGCGGTGCGCAGTCTTCCGCACGTCCAGGTGATCGCGAACGGCAAGAATCCCTCGCCGCTCACCGGTACCAACTATCTCAAGGGCACTCTCTATATTCGCCCCAACGATCTTTCGGGCTACACGGTGAACTACAGCCCGATCAACGGGAACCGCAAGGACAAGCCGCGCATCAATCTGCGCACCCGCAAGGCCATCGAGGCGGAATTCAAGCGGGACAACTCGCACGCGGCCTATCGCCAGAACCAGTACTGGTGCTTCGACGTCGGCTTGCCGGCAGATTTTCATGAAGCCGAATCCAGGCGGATGACGCTCATGCAGGTCGTGAGCCCGGTCAGCACGCCCGAGAACAACATCGACCTGTCCATCGTCGGGCAGCGCGGCGGCTCCGTATTTCAGGGTCGAGCGGCTTTTTGCGCCAGGACGACAGCGGGCGATGGCAAGGCCGGTTGACCGGCAACGGCAAGGCGATTCCCGTGTACCAGGTGCCGATCGATCCTTCGATGTTCGGCAAGATGGTTACCCATTGCTTCAAGGCGAACATCGACAACCGCGGCGGCGGCGGCTCGTCGTTCAAGTGGATGATGAGCGTGCAGGGCGAGTCGAAGCTGCGGACCGTGGCTTCCGACAATGTGCAGTACGGATATTCTCCGTTTGCCGGCGGCGGCGGCGCCAAGCCTCTCGACTTCACGTTCAATCTGCCTTACGGCGGTTCGCTCAACGAGAACGGCAGCCCGTATGCGGGCGAGACGGTATCGATCATTCTCGACAACGTCCGTATCGGCGGCCCACGTTCCTCCATCAAGGACGTGCACCCGCTGGGCTGGTCGGAGCCGTAACAGCGATTCAGGGTGTCGCGGAGACGCGAGCGCGTGCGCCGAGCGCGCGGATGATCTCGGCTTCTCCGCAGACACCCAGGATCTTCCCGCCCTCGGCCAGCAGCACGGGATGACCGGTCGCCTGGCGCAAGCGGATCAACGACTGCAGCGATATCGAGGAAGGCGCGACGATCACGTCGCGCTCTTCTTCCGAGCACACCGCCTCTTCCGTGACGACTCGCACCGGCTGCAGGCTGCCATCCAGCCGCAACTCCGCAGCGGCATGCCCGGTATCGAGGCTCAGTCGATAGCGCCGCGCGACATCCAGGCAAAGGCGTCCGTCGATCTCTTCCATATGTTCGCGCTTTCGCATGATCATCGCTCCGGTCAGCACCGTGAGCGGGTTCATGTGCTGCACGAACTCGGCGACGTAGTCGTTGGCAGGGCTCAGCACGATGTCCTGCGCCGTGCCGGTCTGGACGATGCGTCCGTTGTGCATGATCGAGATGCGGTCGCCGAGCCGCAGCGCTTCATCGAGATCGTGGCTCACGAACAGGATGGTCTTCTTCACTCGCTCCTGTAACGTCAGTAGCTCGTCCTGCAGCTTGGTGCGGATCAACGGATCGAGCGCCGAGAACGGCTCATCCATGAGAAGGATGTCCGCATCGGTCGCGAAGGCTCGCGCCAGGCCCACACGCTGCTGCATGCCGCCCGATAGCTCGGCCACCTGCCGGTCCGCCCATTGCGTGAGGCCCACCAGCTCGAGCTTCTCGGCGACGATCCTGCGCCGCGCATCGGCGGAGTCGCCGCGCAACTCCAGACCGAGACCGACGTTGTCTTCCACCGTTCGCCAAGGGAGCAGGCCGAATTGCTGGAACACCATCGCCACACGCTCGCGGCGCACGCGCCGCAATGTTGCCGTGTCACAGTGAGCCACATCGATGGGCGCGCCCGCGCTGTCGATGATCACCTGACCGCGAGTGACGGCGTTCAAGCCGTTCGCGGAGCGCAGCAAGGTCGACTTGCCCGAGCCGGAAAGGCCCATCATCACGCAGATCTCACCCTTGGCAATGCTCAGACTGGCGCCGTCCACGGCGACGATGACGCCCAGCGCTTTCGAGATTTCCTCGCGGGTGCCTCCCGCATCGAGCCGCTCGAGAGCCGAGCGAATGGACTTGGCGTTCTTCCGCCCCTGTTCCCGGCAGAACAGGATATCGACGTTGCGGAATTCGATCGCCGCGCTCATCGCGACACCTTGCGCTCGCGCGGCCGGCCGATCCTGTCGAGGATGATTGCCAGCAGGACTATTGCGATTCCGGCTTCGAACCCGATGTCGATCTGCACGCTGTTGAGCGCGCGTACCACCGGCACGCCGAGCCCGCCGGCGCCGACCAGCGCAGCAATGACCACCATCGACAGGCTCAGCATGATGCATTGGGTGATGCCGGCTACGATCGATGGGAGGGCGCTCGGCAGCTCGATTTTCCAGAGTCGCTGCAGCGGTGTCGCGCCGAAGGCTTCACCCGCTTCGAGCAGCGCGGTCGGCACCGATGAGATACCTAGCTGCGTCAGGCGAATGGGCGCCGGCAACGCGAAGATCACAGTTGAGATCAGGCCCGGAACCACACCCAGGCCGAAAAGCACCAAGGTTGGGATGAGGTAGACGAAAGTCGGCAGGGTCTGCATCAGGTCGAGCACCGGGCGCAGTGCCGAATTCAGCCGGGGGCGGTGCGCGGCGGCGATGCCGATGGGCACACCGAGCAATGTGGAGACGAGCGCCGACACGAAGACCAGCGACAGGGTCTCGAGCGTGGCCGCCCAGTACCCCTGATTCATGATGAAGAGCAAAGCGGCGATCACGAAGGCGACCAGGCCGATGGAGCGATGCAAAAGCCAGGCGAGCGCGGCCACGAGCAGGATCAACAATGGGGCAGGCGTGGCCGACAGCAGCCAGTTCACCGAATCCGATCGCGCCGTGTATCGAAAACGAGACGCCGGCGAAGAATGCGCTGCCGTGAGCCTTGATGAATTCGATGCCCGTGGCGATGGCGCGCCCGAGCGGGATCTTGTGGCCGGTAATCCAGGGCTCGAAGCCTACAGCCTGGCGTGCTGCGGACTGCTCCACAGTCGCCTCCAGTGCGGGCCTGCCATCGAAAGTCTGCACGCCTGCGAACCACGCCTTGAGCGCATCGGGATTCGCCTTGAGCCACTGCGCCGCCGCCTCTTCCGGTTGCAGCTTCTGGTCCAGGATGCCCGACATGAGCTCGTTTTCGCCGCGCAGCGAGAATTTGAGATTCTTCAGCAGGCGCCCGACGTTCGGGCATTCCTGCGAATAGCCGGCGCGCGTGTTGGTGAAGATGGTTGCGCCGCCGTAGTTGGGTCCGAAGCTCGAGTCCCCGCCGGTGAGGTAGCGCATCTCGAAGCGCGTATTCATCGGATGCGGCTCCCAGCCGAGGAACACGATGGGCTGGCGCGCTGCATAGGCGCGCACGACCTGCGCCAGCATGCCTTGCTCGCTCGATTCCACGAGCTTGAAGGAGCCGAGACCGAACTCGTTGGTCTTGATCATCGTCAGCACCAGGCGATTGCCGTCGTTGCCCGGCTCGATTCCATAGATGGCATGCTTCAGCTGCGGGGCGAACCGCTGGATGTCGGCGAAATCGTGAAGGCCGGCATCGAAGAGGTAGGCGGGCACGGCGAGCGTGTACTTCGCCCCGGCGAGATTGGCACCCACCACTTCTACCGACCCTTCCGCGATGTAATCGCGGCTGTCGAGATCCTGCGCGGGCATCCAGTTGCCCATGTAAATGTCGATGTCCTTGTTCTTCAAAGACGCGTAAGTCACCGGAACGGACAGCACCGTGATTACCGGCTTGTATCCGAGCCTGCGCAGCAGGTGGCTGGTCAGGCCGGTGGTCGCCGTGACGTCGGTCCAGCCAATGTCGGAGAAACGCACGGTCTGGCAGGAAGCCGGCTCTTTCGCAGGGGCGGGAAGGGACAGCAGCGTCGCGAAGGCGAAGGCGATCGCCGCAATGATGCTTGACCGGCTCGCGGATCCACCCGCATCATCCGGGCTCTTTTTGGCGGTGGGTTCTTCGAGCACGGTGCGTCATCCCCGCAAACACAGACTCGAGCGAAGAATAGCGTGATTCCACACGATGCGCCTGTTGGGGGTGAGCGGCTGGCGTCGCTGAATCCCGCGAACGGAGAATTACTCGGGTATGTGCCCATCGCGGGCGCTGCGGAAGTCGACGCGGCCGTAAAGGCCGCCAGCGCAGCGCAGCCCGCTTGGGCGGCGATGAGCGGTGCCGAACGCGCTCGCATTCTGCGCCGCGCCGCCGAGATCCTGCGCTCACGCAACGACGAGCTGGCGACTCTCGAAACCCGGGATACCGGCAAGCCCATCCAGGAAACGCGCGTCGTCGATGTCATCTCGGGCGCCGAGTGCCTGGAATATTTTGCCGCGCTGGCGCAGAGCGCCGGCGGCGAATACATCGACCTCGGGCCCCAGGCATTCGGCTATACGCGTCGCGAGCCGTTGGGCGTGGTCGCAGGCATCGGCGCATGGAACTACCCGCTGCAGATCGCCTGCTGGAAGGCAGCTCCCGCTCTCGCGTTCGGCAACGCGATGATATTCAAACCGGCGGAGCTCACGCCGCTGAGTGCGGTTGAGCTGCAGGAGGTTTTCCTCCAGGCCGGAATTCCGCGCGGCATATTCCAGGTCGTGCAGGGGTACGCGGAGACCGGCCGCCTGCTGACTCGCCATCCCGACATCCGCAAGGTCTCGCTGACGGGCGAGGTGGGTACCGGCAAGGCCGTGATGAGCGATGCGTCCGGCTCGCTGAAGAATGTGACTCTCGAGCTCGGGGGCAAGTCACCCTTGATCGTGTTCGAGGATGCGAAGCTCGATCAGGCCATCTCGGGGGCGCTGCTGGCCAACTTCTATTCGTCCGGGCAGGTTTGCTCCAACGCGACGCGCGTCTTCGTGCATCGTTCGGTCAAGTCGGAATTCCTGCAGCGCCTGGTCAAACGCGTCGCTGCGATGCGGATCGGCGACCCGATTGATCCCGCCACACAGGTGGGCCCGCTCATCTCCGAGCAGCACATGCAGAAGGTGCTGGGGTACATCGAGCGCGGGCGCAAGGAAGGCGCGCGCATCCTGGTCGGCGGCGAGCGTCCCATGCAGGGTGCGCTGGCCAAGGGATTCTTCGTCGCCCCGACGGTGTTCGATGAGTGCACTGATGCCATGGGCATCGTCCGTGAAGAGATATTCGGCCCGGTCATGTCCGTGCTCGAATTCGATGGCGAACAGGAGGTCATCGAGCGCGCCAATGCCACCGAATTCGGGCTTGCCGCCGGCGTTTTCACCAATGACCTCACGCGGGCGCACCGGGTGATCGCCGCGCTGCATGCAGGCACTTGCTGGATCAACCACTACAACGTCACGCCCATCGAGCTGCCGTTCGGCGGAGTGAAGATGTCCGGGCTCGGGCGTGAGAATGGCCGCGCGGCGATGGAGCATTACACGCAGCTCAAGAGCGTTTACGTCGCGAAGGGCGATGTCGACGCGCCCTATTGAGTTGCCATGAGCGCTCAGGAGTTCGACTTCGTGATCGTGGGCGCCGGCTCCGCCGGCTGCGTCCTCGCCAATCGCCTCACCGAAGACGGCAAGCACACGGTGCTGGTGCTCGAATACGGCGGTTCGGACCGTTCGATATTCGTGCAGATGCCTTCGGCGCTGTCGATTCCGATGGGAATGGAGAAGTACGACTGGCGCTACTACACGGAACCCGAGCCGCACCTCGGTGGGCGCAGGCTGCACACGCCGCGCGGCAAAGTGCTCGGCGGCTCCTCTTCCATCAATGGGCTCGTGTACGTGCGCGGCAACCCTCACGATTTCGATCGATGGCAGGAGGAGGGCGCAGCGGGATGGGGATACTCGCAGGTGCTGCCCTATTTTCGACGCGCGGAGACGCGCGCCGATGGCGGCGATGAGTATCGTGGCGATCGGGGCCCGCTCCAGACCAGCAACGGAACGCTTGCGAACCCGTTACACGCAGCGTGGCTCGAGGCCGCCTCGCAGGCAGGTTATTTACGCACACCCGATGTGAATGGCTTTCAGCAGGAAGGATTTGGAAGACTCGACATGACGGTCGGAGCGGGGCGTCGCTCCAGCGCTGCAAATGCCTATTTGCGCCCAGCCATGCAGCGCCGCAATCTCGAAGTGCGCGCGCAGGCGCTGGCGACCGCGCATTCGATTCCAGGGATCGCGCGCGGTCGGCGTGCAATATCGCATGGGTGGTATCGATCGATCCGTTCGCGCGCGACGCGAGGTGCTGGTTTGCGCCGGGTCCATCAATTCACCGAAATTGCTGAAGCTCTCGGGGCTGGGGCCTAGTGCGGAATTGCAGCAGCATGGCAATCAACGTCGTCCGCGACATGCCCGGCGTCGGCGAGAACCTGCAGGATCACCTGGAGTTTTATTTCCAGGTGGCGTGCAAGGAACCGATTACGCTCTATTCCTCGATGAGCCCGCTCGCCAAGGCGATGATCGGCGCGCGCTGGCTGCTGTTCAAGGATGGGCTGGGTGCGACCAATCACTTCGAGAGCGGGCGGGTTCATACGCAGCCGCGCGGGCGTGCGCTATCCCGACATTCAGTACCATTTTCTGCCGCTGGCCGTGACGTACGACGGCTCATCGCTGGCGCAGGAGCATGGGTTCCAGGCGCATGTCGGGCCGATGCGATCGCGCAGCCGCGGCTGGGTGCGCCTCGCCTCTGCCGACTGAGGGACAAGCCGAAGATATGCTTCAACTATCTGGGTCATGCCGGACGACTGGACCGAGATGCGCGCCTGCGTTCGCCTGACGCGCGAGATCTTCGGGCAGCACGCGTTCGACCGGTATCGCGGCCGCGAGATCCAGCCCGGTTCGGACGTTGACGAGCGACCAGCAGATCGATGCGTTCGTCCGCCACAAGGTCGAGAGCGCCTACCACCCGTCCTGCACCTGCAGGATGGGACGGTGCGATGATCCGATGGCGGTGGTCGACCCCGAGGCGCGCGTCATTGGCATCGAGGCATTGCGCGTGGTCGATTCGTCGATCATGCCGTCGATCACCACGGGGAATCTCAACGCGCCGACCATCATGCTGGCCGAGAAGGCCGCAGATCACATCCTGGGCAAGCCGCTATTGGCGCCGTCGCAGGCGCCGTACTACGTCGCGCCGCGGTGGCAGACCTCTCAACGTCCTATGCCTTGAGATCGTTGTTGTCGGGATCGTAGGGCGAGTCGACCAGCACGGTGGCCTCTTTGCGCTCGCCGAGAATTTCAATCTGCAACCGCGTGCCGACCGCGGCGAAATCTGGCTTCACGTAGCCTATCGCCAGGCTTTTCTTCAGCACATGTCCGTAATACCCCGACGTGGCACGGCCGACGATCGCACCCTTCGCATCGAACAGCGGCTCGTTGCCGAGCGGGTCGGCGTCGGTCACGCCGTGCACCTCGACAGTCACGAAACGATTGGGCACGCCGGCGGCCAGCTGCTTCTCCAGCGCCTCTCTGCCGATGAACGCGACTTTCTTCATGCGCACGAACCGATCCAGCCCCGCCTCGAGCGGCGTGTTGTCGCGCGTAAGGTCGCTACCCCACATGCGGTAGGACTTCTCCATGCGCAGCGACTCCATGGCGCGCATGCCGGCCATGCCGATGCCGTATTCCTTGCCCGCTTCGAACAGCGCATCGAACAGGTGGTGGGCGTACTCGAGCGGAAAATGCAGCTCCCAGCCGAGCGCGCCGACGAAGTTCACGCGCAGCAGGTACACGTCGGTCGCGAGCCCGACTTCGCCCGTCTGCGCCGTCAGCCAGGGGAACGCAGTGTTGTCGAGCGGCAGGTCGGTGAGCTTCGCCAGCACGTCGCGCGAGCGCGGCCCGGCCAGCACGAAACATCCGCGGCTGGTGGTGACGTTGCGCAGCTCGACCGACCCGTCCGCCGGAAGCTTCTTGCGCAGGTAGTCGCTGTCGTAGCGCTCGGCTGCGCCGGCGCTGACCACGTAGAACTGCTGCTCGCCGAGCTTGGTGATCGTGAACTCGGAGCGGATGCCGCCGCGCGGCGTGAGCGCGTGGCTGAGAGGCCATGCGCCCGACCTTCGCCGGAACCTTGTTGGCCACCAGCCCGTCGAGCCAGCTCTCGGCGCCGGGGCCCGACACTTCGTGCTTGGTGAACGGAGTCAGATCGATGACGCCGACGCTGCTGCGCAGGCGCCGGCACTCGTTGCCGACGTGCTCGAAATAGTTGGTGCGGCGAAAGCTCCAGTTGTCCTTCGCCTCGACGCCCGGCGGCGCGAACCAGTTGGCGCGCTCCCAGCCGTAGCGCTGGCCGAATACCGCACCCATGCGCTTGAGCTTGTCGTACACCGGGCTGGTCTTGAGCGGCCGCGCATCCTCGCGCTCCTCGTCCGGAAAGTGAATCGTGAAGACGTTGCGATAGGTCTCCTCGTTCTTCTTCACCACGTAGCGCTTGCTGGTGTAAGGCCCGAAGCGCCGCGGATCGACGGCGAGCATGTCGATGCCCGGCTCGCCCTCGACGATCCATTCCGCGAGCTGCCAGCCCGAGCCGCCGGCGGCGGTGATGCCGAAGCTGTGCCCTTCGTTCAGCCAGAGATTGCGCACGCCCCAGGCCGGGCCGACCATCGGGCTGCCGTCGGGCGTGTAGGAGATCGGGCCCGTTGACGATGTCCTTGATGCCGCAGTTGGCGAACGGCGGCACGCGCCGCTGCGCCGCCTCGATGTGCGGCAGCAGCCGGTCCAGATCGCCTTCGAACAGGCTCTTGCCGAACGACTCCGGCACTCCATCGGCAAAGCGTGCCGGCGCGCCTGCCTCATAAGGGCCGAGGATCCAGCCCATGCGCTCCTCGCGCAGATAATAGGACTTGTCGGACTCGCGCAGCACGGCGAGCTCCCGGCCGCCTTTCTGGCGGTACTCCTTGAGCTCGGGCGACTCGTCGTAGACGATGTATTGATGCTCGACCGGGATCGCCGGCACGTTCAGACCGAACAGGCGACCTGTCTGGCGCGCATAGTTGCCGGTGGCGCAGACCACGTGCTCGGCAATGATGTCGCCCTTGTTCGTGCGGACCAGCCATTCGCCGGATGGCGTGCGCGAAACGACAGTGACCTCGGTCTGTTCGTAGATCTCCGCACCGCGCGGGCCCGCGCGCCTTTGCGAAGCGCCATGGTGAGATCGGCCGGCGCGATGTGGCCGTCGTCGGGGTGGTAGAGCGCGCCGACGATCTTCGGTGTTTCCGCGCCGTCGCCCAGCTCCACGAGCGGCCACAGCTCCTTGACCTGCTGCTGGCGTGATGACCTGGAAGGGCACGCCAATGGTGTTCGCAGTGCCGCAGTACTTCTGGTACTCGTCCATGCGCTCGCGGCAGGTCGCGAGGCGCAGGTTGCCGGTGACATGAAAGCTCACGTCCTGGCCGGTCTCGGCCGGCAGGCGCTTGTAAAGATCGACCGAGTACTTGTGCAGCTGGCCGACGGTGTAACTCATGTTGAAGAGCGGCAGCAGACCGGCCGCATGCCAGGTCGAGCCGGCTGTCAGCTCGGCGCGCTCCAGCAGCACCACATCCGACCACCCCTTCTGCGCAAGGTGGTACAGGGTACTGACTCCGACCACGCCCCCGCCGATCACCACCACGCGCGCATGAGTTTTCATGTGCGGAAGTGTAGCCGCCGGCGGGCGATGGGCAGCTCCAAAAGCGACAGCTTGATGTCGGAATTGGACATGCGCGCCGTCGCCAATGGATACTCATGCGCCGTGAATTCCGCCGCCGCACCGCGCAAGAGCAAGTACGCTTTCCTGACGCTGCCCCACTATTCGCTGATCGCACTGGCGAACGCGGTCGAACCGTTGCGCATGGCGAACCGGGTGACGGGGCAGGACCTGTACGAATGGTCGATCGTGAGCCTCGATGGTCGCCCGGTGCAGGCGAGCAGCGGCCTCGACCTCACGCCGACTGTCGCGCTCGACAAGCTCGGCAAGGCAGACATCCTGTTCGTGTGCGGCGGCGTCAACGTGCGCGAGGCCGTCACTGCGCCGCTTGCTCACGGCGCTGCACCGGCTGTCGGATCGTGGCATCGCGCTCGGCGCACTTGTGCACCGGCGGTTATGCGCTTGCCCGCGCTGGGCTGCTCGACAATTTTCGCGCCACCATTCACTGGGAGAATCTCTCGGCACTGCGCGAGGAGTTTCCGCGCGTGCAGTTGAGCGACCAGGTGTTCAGCATCGATCGCGACCGCTACACCTGTTCCGGGGGCACGGCGCCGCTCGACCTGATGCTCAACTTGATACAGCTCAAGCTCGGGCCGCGCGTGTCGCAGCTGGTCTCCGAGCAGTTCGTGCTCGAGCGGGTGCGCAACGACCAGGACCGCCAGTACATCCCGCTGCGCGCGCAGGTCGGCGTCTCGCACCGCAGCCTGATCAAGGTGGCCGAGCTCATGGAGGAGAACATCGAGACGCCGCTGTCGCTGGACAAGATCGCACGCGCCACGGGCCTCTCGCGCAGGCAGATCGAGCGGCTGTTCAAGCGCCACCTCAATTGCGTGCCGAAACGGTACTACCTGGAGATGCGCCTGCGGCGCGCGCGGGAGCTGCTGCTGCAGACGGCGATGCCGATCATGGACATCACCACCTCGTGCGGCTTTCAGTCGCCGCCGCATTTCTCCAAGTGCTACCGCAATCAGTTCGGGCATCCGCCCAGCGCGGAGCGCCAGACCCGGCAATCCGCCGCCGCCCGGCGCTGAGGATTGCCCGTGCCGGCATCCCACGTTCGCCGGTGCCGTGTCGTCTATGGGCATGCGGCTGTCGCGAAGCGGCCAGTCCCCGCCGGAAGGTTGCCGCTTACCATTCTTGCAATCCACGGGCGGAGATGCCATAAATGGCTGAATCGGCTGAGGGCGAGTTCGATCTGAGGCACGCTCGACGACGAGGAGCTCGCCGAGCAGGTGCACGACGATCTCTACAACGGCCTGAAGGCCGAGGTCGAGGAGGCGACCCACATCTTGCTCGGGCGCGGCTGGTCGCCCGAGCGCGGTGCTCAACGACGCGCTGGTCGAGGGCATGCGCATCGTCGGCATCGACTTCCGCGACGGCATCCTGTTCGTGCCCGAGGTGCTGCTCGCCGCCAACGCCATGAAGGGCGGCATGGAGATCCTGCGGCCGCTGCTGGCCGAGACCGGCGTCGAGCCGATCGGCAAGATGGTGATCGGCACCGTCAAGGGCGACATCCACGACATCGGCAAGAACCTCGTGTCGATGATGATGGAAGGCGCCGGCTTCGAGGTCATCGACCTCGGCATCAACAACTCCGGTCGACAAGTATCTCGAGGCGCTCGAGAAGCACCAGCCCGACATCCTCGGCATGTCGGCGCTGCTGACCACCACCATGCCCTACATGAAGGTGGTGATCGACACGCTGAAGCGAGAAGAGGCCTGCGCGACGACTACATCGTGCTGGTCGGCGGCGCGCCGCTCAACGAGGAGTTCGGCAAGGCGGTCGGCGCCGACGCCTATTGCCGCGACGCCGGCGGTCGCGGTCGAGACCGCCAAGACACTGATCGCCGCACGCCGCGCCGCGCGCCGGGCGCGCTTGAGCCGGAGCGCTCGCCGATGGGCACGCCTGGTGCGAAAGCTCGTGATCGCCTGCGGCGCGCTGGCGCGCGAGATCGCGGCGCTGCGCGCGGCCAACGGCTGGCCGCACTCGACGTCAACTGCCTGCCGGCCGAGCTGCACAACCGGCCGGAACGGATCGCCGGCGGCGGTGCGCGAACAGATCCGCGCCAATCGCGCGCGCTACGCGACGATCTTCGTGGCCTACGGCGACTGCGGCACGCGGCGGCACTGCTCGACGCGCGTGCTGGAGGAAGAGCGGGTCGAGCGCATCGCCGGCGCGCATTGCTACGAGTTCTTCGCCGGCCAGCGGCTATTCGCGCGCTGGCCGACGCGGAGCCCGGAACCTTCTACCTGACCGACTTCCTGGCTCGCGCATTTCGAGCGGCTGGTGATCGCGGGCCTGGGCATCGACCGCCATCCCGAGCTGCTGCCGCTGTATTTCGGCAACTACCGCCGCCTGGTCTATCTCGGCGCAGGCAGCCCGGCCGCAGCAACTGCGCGCGCAGGCACAGGCGAGCGCCGCGCGGCTCGGGCTCGCATTCGAGTACCGGCCCACCGGCTATGGCGGACTGCAGCAGAGCCTGGCGACGTTCGCCGAACGGACGCGGCCTCGCCATGGCCAGCACTGATCGCTCATCTCCTGGCGCGACATCCCGGCCCAGGTGATCGTCAAAGCCGGTCGCGAGACCGCCAAGGTGCAGCTGTCGCGACCGGTTCCAGGAGGCGGTCGACCGCGCCGCCATGCGCGCCGGCAAGGCCGGCTCCGACGCTCTACCTCGCCGACTGGCGCCGCAGCGAGCCGCGCGCCTGCGGCGACGACCTGGAGGCCGAGGCGGCAGCCGAGGCGGCCGCCATCGAGGCCGGTACACCGACGACGACGCTGGCGGCTGATCCGTGCCAAGGGCGTCGCCGAGGCGGAGCCGCAACCGCCGCACGCCCGCCGGCTGAGGCGCCTCGATGTACGCCGTGCGCCTCTGGTCGGTGCGCCACGCGCGGCGGCTGGAGATCGGTTCTATGCGCGGCTTCGAGGCGTGCTGCGTGGCGCATCGCATCCGTCTGTGGCGCGCGATCGGGCTACGCGCGGCTGGAGCGGCCGGTGGCCGCGGTCGAGCGCAGCGGTCAAGGGCTTCCTGTTCGACTGCCAGATGTGCGGCCAGTGCGTGCTGAGCTCGACCGGCATGTCGTGCCCGATGAACTGCCCGAAGAACCTGCGCAACGGCCCGTGCGGCGGCGTGCGCGCCAGGACGGCCACTGCGAGGTGAAGCCGGAGATGCGCTGCGTCTGGGTGGAGGCCTACGAGGGCAGCCAGCGCATGCGCGACGGCGCGAAGCGATCGCGGTCGATGCAGCCGCCGGTCGACCGGCGCCTGCAAGGGCGCTCGTCCTGGCTGCGCGTCGCTGCGCGACAAGAGCGCCGGAAGCCGCGCCGACCCCGGCCGCCCTCGAAGCTCCGGACGACTGAGTCGAGCCGTGCCCGGCTACCCGCTGCCGATCCTGCCGGGCCATACCTCGCCGGGCCGGCTCGAGCGGGTGCTGCGCGCCGGCGGGTTCGCGGTCACCGCCGAGCTCAACCCGCCGGATTCGGCCGATCCGCAGGACGTGTACCACCGCGCGCGTGTGTTCGACGGCTCGTCGACGCGATCAACGCCACCGACGGCACCGGCGCCAACTGCCACATGTCGAGCATTGGCGTCTGCGCGCTGCTGACGCGCGTCGGCTACGCGCCGGTCATGCAGATCTCCTGCCGCGACCGGAACCGCATCGCGATCCAGGGCGACGTGCTGGGCGGCGCCGCCATGGGCGTGTGCCAACATCCTGTGCCTGACCGGCGACGGCGTGCAGGCCGGCGACCATCCGCAGGCCAAGCCGGTGTTCGACCTCGACTGCATCTCGCTGCTCGAGATCGCGCGCACGCTGCGCGACGAGCACCAGTTCCAGAGCGGCCGCAAGATCACCTACGCGCCGCGCGTGTTCCTCGGTGCGGCCGCACAATCCGTTCGCGCCGCCGCTACGACTGGCGCGCCGCAGCGCCTGGCCAAGAAGATCGCCGCCGGCGCGCAGTTCATCCAGACCCAGTACTGCTTCGACGTGCCGCGGCTGCGCGCAGTTCATGGCGCAGCTCGAGGAGCTCGGGCCTGCATCGACGAGGTGTTCATCCTCGTCGGCGTCGGGCCGTTGCGCTCGGCCAAGGCCGCCGACTGGATGCGCACGCAACGTGCCGGGCATCCACATTCCGGACAGCGTGATCTGCGACGCGCTCGCCGGGCGCGCAGGACCAGGCCGCGCGAGGGACGCAAGCTGTGCGTCGACCTCATCCAGGAGATCCGCGAGATCAAGGGCGTGCACGGCGTGCACGTGATGGCCTATCGCCAGGAAGAGTCCGTGGCCGAAGATCATCGAGCGATCGGCGTGCTTGACGGGCGCATCCCCTGGCACCCGCCGCGCGACGGCAACCCAACACCCGTCAGGACAGCATCATGACCGATACCGTCATCAGTTCCGCCACCCGCGAAGTCGTCATCGGCTTCGACCGGCCGTTCGTCATCATCGGCGAGCGCATCAACCCGACCGGCCGCAAGATCCTCGCGGCCGAGATGGCCGCGGGCGACTACAGCCGCGTCGAGGCCGACGCGCTGGCGCAGGTCGAGGCCGGCGCGCACATGCTCGACGTCAACGCCGGCATCCCGCTGGCCGACGAGCCGGCGATCCTGGCGAGGGCGATCCAGCTGGTGCAGTCGATCACCGACGTGCCGCTGTCGATCGACTCGTCGATCGTCGCGGCGCTCGAGGCCGGGCTCGCGGTCTACAAGGGCAAGCCGCTGGTCAACTCGGTGACCGGCGAGGAGGAGCGGCTGGAGACGGTGCTGCCGCTGGTCAAGAAATACGGCGCCGCCGTGGTCGCCATCTCCAACGACGAGACCGGCATCTCGCGAGGATCCGGACGTGCGCTTCGCGGTCGCCAAGAAGATCGTCGAGCGCGCCGCCGACTACGGCATCCCGGCGAGCGACATCGTGGTCGATCCGCTGGTGATGCCGATCGGCGCGATCAACCAGGCCGGCGTGCAGGTGATGCACCTGGTGCGCCGCCTGCGCGACGAGCTGAAGGTCAACACCACCTGCGGCGCCTCCAACGTGAGCTTCGGCCTGCCCGAACCGCGACGGCATCAACAGCGCGTTCCTGACCATGGCGATCGCGTCCGGGCATGACCTCGGCCATCACCAATCCGCTGCACGTCGAGGCCGTGCGCGCCGTGCATGGGCGCCGACGTGATGATGGGCCACGATCCCGACTGCGCGCGCTGGATCCGCCGCATTCCGCGAGGCACCGCCGCCGTGGGCGCCGACGGCCAGGCGGCGCGCGGCCGCCGCGAGGGCGGTTCCCGCCGTCGCGCTCCGGGATCGATGAGCACATGACCGAAAGCGGCGCACTCGTTGTCTTCACGCCCTCCGGGCAAGCGCGGCCGCTTCCCGGTCGGCACGCCGGTGCTGCAGGCGGCGCGCTCGCTCGGCGTCGATATCGACTCGGTGTGCGGCGGCCGCGGCATCTGCGGGCGCTGCCAGGTGGTGATTGCCGGAGGGCGAGTTCGCCAAGCACGGCGTCACGTTCCGGCGCCGCACAGCGTCACGCCGGTCAGCGAGGTCGAAGTGCACTATGCGCGCAGGCAGGCGTTGCAGGCGGGCCGTCGCCTGTCCTGCTCGACCCGGTGCAGGGCGATGTGGTCATCGACGTGCCCGTCCGACAGCCAGGTGCACCGCCAGGTGGTGCGCAAGGAAGCCGAGGCCCGCGACATCGAGCTTGAACCCGGTGATCCGGCTGCACTACGTCGAGGTGCAGGAGCCGGACATGCAGGACCCTTCGGGCGATCTGCGCCGGCTGTTCAATGCGCTCGAGTTCGAATGGCGCCTGACCGGCCTGCCGTGCGACCTGCACGCTGCTGCCGCTCCTGCAGAAGGCGCTGCGCGAGCAGCACTGGAAGGTCACGGTGGCGGTGCACGGCGGCTCGCAGATCATCGCCATCTGGCCGGGCTTTCAGAGAACGGCGCCTTCGGCATCGCGGTCGACGTCGGCTCGACCACCATCGCGGCGCACCTGTGCGATCTGCTGAGCGGCGAGGTCGTGGCTTCGGCCGGCCTGATGAATCCGCAGATCCGCTTTGGCGAGGATCTCATGAGCCGGGTCTCCTACGTGATGATGAATCCGGGCGGCGCGAAGCAGATGACCGCGCCGTGCGCGGGCGCTCAGCGAGCTTGCGGCCGATGTGGCGCGGTCGGCGGGGATCACGCCGCAGGACATTCTCGAGGTGACTCTGGTCGGCAATCCGATCATGCACCACCTGGTGCTGGGCATCGATCCGACCGAGCTCGGCGGCGCGCCGTTCGCGCTGGCGATCGATCAGGCCGATGACACTGTCCGGCGGCTTCGATGAATCTTGCCATCCATCCGCAATGCACGCATCTATGTCCTGCCCTGCATCGCCGGCCACGTCGGCGCCGACACGGCCGGGCGTGATTCTCGCCGAGCGGCCGGACCTCGGCGGCAAGGTCACGCTGCTGGTCGACGTCGGCACCAATGCGGAGATCGTGCTCGGCAACCGCGAGCGGACTGCTCGCCTGCTCGAGTCCGACCGGGCCGGCCTTCGAAGGTGCGCAGATCAGCTGCGGCCAGCGCGCCGCGCCGGGGGCGATCGAGCGCGTGCGCATCGATCCCGAGACGCTCGAGCCGCGCTTCAAGGTGATCGGCAGCGACCTGTGGTCCGACGATCCCGGGTTTGCCGCAGCGACGGCGAAGACCGGCGTCACCGGCGTCTGCGGCTCGGGCATCATCGAGGTGATCGCCGAGATGTACCTTGCCGGGGTCATCAACCAGGACGGCGTGATCGACGGCAGGCTGGCCGCGCGCAGCGATCGCGTCGTCGCAGAACGACCGCACGTTCTCCTACGTGTTGCATCGGGGCGCCGGTCGCCGATGCAGATCACGCAGAACGACGTGCGCGCGATCCAGCTCGCCAAGGCTGCGCTGTACGCCGGCGTTCGCCTGCTCATGGACGAGCTCGGCGTCGAGCGGGTCGATCGCATCCGGCTGGCCGGCGCGTTCGGCAGCCACATCGACCTCAAGTACGCGATGGTGCTGGGCATGATTCCCGATTGCGATCTCGCCAACGTGGGCTCCGCCGGCAATGCCGCCGGCACCGGGCGCGCGCATCGCGCTGCTCGATTCGACGGGGCGCACGACTATCGAGGATCTCGTGCGACGCGTGGAGAAGATCGAGACGGCGATCGAGCCACGATTCCAGGCGCACTTCGTCGAGGCGATGGCGATCCCGCACAAGAGTGCACAGTATCCCGAGCTCACCAAGGTGGTAATGCTTCCGGCAGTCAAGGAATCCGCGGCTCAGACCGCGACGCGCGGACGGAGGGGGCGACGGGGCGGGGGCGCGAGCTAGTCCGTCTTAAGGTGCCCAATTCTTACCGGAGAGGCTTCACGCCGCGACCCATATCCTGCCGGCCGATCGGCCTCGGCCTCGAGGCTTGATCCGTATCTCGACGTCCCGTCCCAAGGCCAGAAGGAACGTCATCAACCGCTCAATTGAAAATCCATCGAGCTTGTAATTCTCAGGCGCTGAGATCTTGGGTTGGCCGATCCCCAGCATGTCTGCCGCAGAGACTTGCGAAAGTTGCCGCCCTTCAATCAAACGGTTGATTTCTACGGCCAGCCGCACCTTGGTGTCCGTTTCCACGGCATCGGGAAGCCCCGGATCCGCGAACACATTGCCGGAGCTTGATTCAACTCTCATGCGCCTAACCTGCTTCTTCGCCATATCGTGTCCGTGGTCCCTTGAGCGGCTTTGCATTGACGATTGGGCGTCAGTTCAGAGCTGGCTGATCTGGCATGCGTAATATCCAATTTCAGGGATAGGTCGGCAGCAATACTCGCTGCCGGGAACCTTGTGCGCTGCCAGTTGGGTTTCGCGGACTCAGCCCAAGCTACGGCGTTGTGCCGACTCAGGAAGAGCCGGTGGGGTGTTGGGGGGTGCCGTCGTTGATCGAGTAGTAGTCGGATTTGTCGGCTACGAAGATGTGTTCGTGGATTCGCAGTTGCGTGGGCGGGTCTAGGGTGCCGGCCATGATGCTGGTCCAGGCTTTGCCTTCGCCGAGCGGGCGCCAGAAGAGGTTGCCGCCGCAGCGGTTGCAGAAGCCGCGCTCGGCATGCGCGGATGATGCGTACCAGGCGAGCGTGCCGGCCGCGAGCAGCTTGATGGCGGAAGAAGGCGCTCCGCTGGCAGCGACGAAATTTCCGCTGGTCTTGCGGCACTGCGAGCAATGGCAGGCGATGACGTTGCGCAACGGGCCGCTGACTTCGTAGCGCACTCCGCCGCATAGGCACTGGCCAGTGTGGATATCCTGCGCCATTGCCTCAGGATCTCAGTCGCAGGCCCTGAGGATCGAACAAGGGCGCGAGGCGGATGATCGCGGTGCGCACTTCACCGAGGATGTCGATCTCAAATTTCTCCCCTTCGCGGGTGAGTGTGGTCGGCACGTAACCCGCCGCGATGCTCTTGCCGATGCAGTGTCCGAATGCGCCGGAGGTCACGTAGCCCACGGCGCTGCCGTCCTTGATGATCGACTCGTAACCGATCACTTCGGCATCCGCGTTCTCGACTTCCATCACGACGAAGCGTCGCTTCGGGCCGGCGGCGCGCTCCGCCAAGGCGGCAGCGCGGCCGACGAAGCCGGCCTTGTCGAAATCGACGAAACGATCGAGCCCAGCTTCGGCGGGCGTGTGATCCGGCCGAAAATCCTTGTTGAAGGAGCCGTACGCCTTCTCGAGCCGCAACGATGACAACGCCCGTCCGCCGAAATGCACGAGGCCGAGCTCGCGACCGGCGTCCAGCAGTTCGTCGTGGAGCGTCGCGAAGTAGTCAGGCGTCGTCCAGATCTCGTAGCCGAGCTCACCGGTGAAGCCGGCGCGCGTCAGCACCGCCGGTGCGTAACCGACTGCGGTTTCTTTCACGGCAAAGAGCTTGAATGCGGCCGCCGAGATGTCGTCGCGCACCAGTCGTTGCACCAGGTCGCGCGACGAGGGCCCGGCGACGGAAAATCCCGCCAGCGTCGAAGTGACGGAGCGCACGAACACATCCGGCGGTGGCTCGCTTTGCCAGAACCAACGCAAATGAAATTCTTCAGCGAAGCCGGATCCAAACATCAGGTAGCGGTCCTCGGCCAGGCAGGCAATGGAGAGATCGCCCACGAGGCGGCCGGCTGGATTGAGCATCGGCGCGAGCGCCAGCCTTCCTGGCCTTGGGATCCGCGAGGCGAACACGCGATCGAGCCACTTGCGCGCACCGCGCCCCGTGACTTCGTACTTGCCGTAGTTGGTCGTTTCGTAGATGCCCACTTTGGAACGCACCGCCTGACATTCGGCGCGTACGTGGGGAAAGGCCTCCGAACGACGATAGGTCGGTGTCTCCGTGGGCTCGACGCCATTGGGGGCAAACCAAAGCGCGTGCTCCAGGCCGAAGTTCGCACCCATCACTGCGCCAGCCGCGAGCAACCTGTCGTATATCGAGGAGCGTCGCACTGGCCGTGCGGCCGGCAGTTCCTCATTGGGGTACGCGAGTCTGAAGCGGCGCGCGTAGTTCTCGGGGACCTTGATCGACGTGTACTTCGGTGACGCGAAAGCGCCGAAGCGCGCGACATCCATCGAAATGATGTCCTGGCCCGGGTCGTTCTCCGCCATCCAGCGCGAAAGCATGAGTCCGATGCCGCCGCCCTGACTGAACCCCGCCATCACCGCGCACGCGACCCAGTAATTGCGAAGTCCGCGCACCGGGCCGACGAGCGGGTTGCCATCCGGCGCAAATGTGAACGGGCCGTTCACAGCCTTGCGAATGCCCACGCGCCCGAGCGCCGGGAAATGTTTGAAGCCCACCTCGAAGTAGGGCGCCAGGCGCTCGAAGTCTTCGGGCAGCAGCTGCATCGAGAATTCATCCGGAGTCTTGACAGGCGACCAGGGAATGCCTTGCGGCTCGTACGTGCCGATCAGGACACCACCGCGTTCCTGGCGAATGTAGATCTCGCCGGCGTAGTCGGTCGTGTTGACGAGCTCCTGGTCGAGGCCTTTGAGCTCAGGGATGTCCTCCGTGATCAGGTAGTGGTGCTCCATCGCCAGGACGGGCAGGTTGATGCCGACCATGTGACCGATCTCGCGCGCCCACAGGCCGCCGCAGTTCACCACGTGCTCCGCGTGGACCGTTCCCTTGTCCGTCACCACATCCCATGTGCCATCGCTTCGCTGTCCAAGAGACAACACTCGAGTGAAACGCTCTACCGAAGCGCCAAGGTTGCGTGCGGCCTTAGCGTAGGCCTGCGTCGTGCCGGAGGGATCGCAATGCCCGCCATCCGCACGCCATAGCGCGCCGATGAAGTGGCTCGGATCGATCAGCGGGTTGAATTTCAGCGCTTCGGCGACAGAGATCAGCTCGGTTTCCATGCCTAGGTAGCGCGCCCGCGAGCAGATCAGCTTCAGGCTGTCGAGCTCGCCCTCGGTGGCCGCGAGCATCAGGCCGCCGTTGGGATGCAGCCCGCAGGACTGCTCGGACAGCGCTTCGATCTCGCGATACAGGTCGATCGTGTACTTCTGCAGCCGCGAGATATTGGCCTCGCCATTGAATGTGTGCATGCCGCCGGCCGCATGCCACGTCGAGCCGGAAGTCAGCTCGCTCTTTTCGAGAAGCAATACGTCCGTCCAGCCGATCTTGGCGAGGTGATAGAGCACGCTCGTGCCAACCACACCGCCCCCGATCACGACCGCTCTCGCGGAGGTTTTCATTCGAAGGGCCTCGCGACGCCGAGAAGCCATTCGCGGAAATGCCGGGCGGTGGTCGAAGGGGTCAAGAGCAATACTCCCGAGTCGAGATTCACCAGGATCACGGACACCTGGGCCATGATTGTGGCGGCTGCCTGTCCAACAGGGAACACCTGCGGATCGAGATCGAGGCGGCAGCCGCGAGCCAGCACGTCTCGCACCGCGCGGCCTTCGATCTGGAAGGCCGCCAGCGCACTCGAGAGGTCGATAGCGGCAGCGACGCCGGCGCACGCGCTCTGCCAGCCTTGCGCGGCCAATCCCGACGGTGCCGGCCGGCTCAAGAGAAGCCAGCGCTCCGGGCGCACGCAAAGGACGATGTGTCCGGTCCCGACCTCGGCACGACCAAACTGTGGAAGATGCAGTCCGCGCGCTTGCGCGATCGCGCCAAGCTCAGCGGCGCGCCCGCGAAGGGCGGCGAGCTCCACTATGTCCGTGACGGGCGAATCGAGCTGGAAGGCGTCAGAGCCGGACACGCGAATTCTCCGGATCGACCATGTGCGGACTTACGATCTCGATCTCAGTGGCCTCACCGTGTATCGGCGATACGGCGAGCAGCCCATTGCCCATGCGCTTGCGGCCGCCGGCGAGCAATGCCAGCCCCACCCATCCCTCGAGCTCGACCGATGGCGTGGAGGAGGTGATATAGCCTAGGCTCGCGCTAGGCGCTTTCGGTCCGACGAGCTGCGAGCCGTTGCGCAACCGGCGCGAGCGGTCGAGCGGCCGCACGCCCACGAGCTGCAACCTTTCGGATGCGGCGCGAGCAAGGCGATGCGACAGCGCGCCGCCAATGAAGTCGCCTTTTTTCTTCAGCATGCGTTGATAGCCCATGTCATGCGCGCCCGTGTTGCCGTTCAACTCGGCAGTGGTCACGTGCCCCTTTTCGATGCGCAAGGTGTTGAGCGCATCGAGGCCATAAGGCGTGATGCCGGATGACTTGCCCGCATCGAGTAGCGCCAACCACACCTCCCGAGCGCGGGATGCGGGCACGGCCAGCTCGTAGGCCAGTTCGCCTGAGAACGAGATGCGGAATATGCGACCTGAGATGCCCGCAATGCAGGCGGCATCGCTTGCGGCCATGAATGGGAACGCGCCGTTCGACAGATCGAGCCCCGTGACGACGCAAGCCACTACATCGCGCGAGCGCGGGCCGGCGACCGCGAATTGCGCCCACTGGTCGGTGACTTCGGTCAGCACCACATCCATCGTTGAACACGAGCTCTGCAAGTGGAATTCCAGGTGCTCCAGCGCTGCAACGCTATTGGCAGTCGTGGTCGTCATCAGGAATCGATCGGGCGCGAGGCGCGCGGTGGTGCCATCGTCGAAGAGCATGCCGTCCTCGCGCAGCATGATGCCGTAGCGGGCCCGGCCGACGCGCAGAGTGGAGAACGTGTTCGCATAGATGAAGTCCAGGAACCGGGCGGCATCCGGGCCCTGCACATCGATCTTGCCCAATGTGGAGACATCCGTGATGCCCACCGACTCGCGCACGGCGCGCGCTTCGCGCAGGACGGCATCCCAGCCGGACTGCCTCGAATACACGAGCGGCCTCAACCAGATGCCCGCATTGACGAAGGTCGCGCCGGCGGCCTCGTGCCATTCGTGCAGCGGCAGCCGGCGCTTGGGCTTGAAATGCTGCCGGACTTCACTGCCGGCCAGCGCCGCGAAGGGAATGGGTTGCTCGAACGGGCGCGGCTTCGTTTGCCCGACTTCAGATAGCGCCACGCCGCGACCTTGCGCGAGCACGGCGCTTCCCACGAGTCCGCCGATGCGGCCCTGATCGGTCGCCATGCCGTGAGTCGTGAAGCGCTTCATGTGCTCGACGTGTTCGTAGCCCTCGCGGCAGGCGAGGCGGACATCGTTGGCGGTGACGTCGTTCTGCAGATCGACGAAGGCCTTGCCACGGCCGCGCACTTCCCAGACGGCCTCGATCGCTGTTGCTTCGGGATCTTGCGGCAGGCGCGCGTCGAGCTCGTCGGTGCAAACCGTGTGACCGAGGTCGGCCGTAATTTCGCGCGCAGCCAGGTCAGCATCGCTCGCAGCGGCAACTGGGCCGAATACGCCGCCAGCCGCGCCAACGACCCTTCCCTCAGTAAGAGCGAGATTCGGCACGAACGCGGCGATCGGATCGCTCCAGCGAAGCGTCGCGCCGAGCTGAGAGGGAAGGGAAGTGCAAGGGGAATAGCCGCCGGAAATGAGCAGCGCGTCTGCCGAGATCTTGCGGATCAGGCGGCCGTTGGCATCTTCGACTCTTACGTTCCGCACGCCATGTCGCCCTGAAACCGCTGCGACGCGCGCGCCACCGTGAACTGCGATTCCGAGTTGCCGTGCCCGATCCGCGGCGCGCGATGAGGCGCGCGCGTCTGCTACGCCAGCGCATTCGATCCCCGCACCATTGAGTGCGAAAACGGCTTCATAGGCTTCGTCCGTATTGAGAAAGAACGCCGGGCGGCGAGCAGCCGCAACGCCATAGCGTCGCAGGTAAGCGAGTGCTGCCCCCGCAAGCATCACCCCCGGCCGGTCATTGCCGGGAAATGCGATGAGGCGCTCCGTCGCGCCCGTGGCGAACACGACCCGCTTCGCGCGAACGATCCGCAACCGCTCGCGCGGCCCGCCAAATCCGGTGACAGGCACCGGATTTGCGAGCGTTTCGAGGGCGGCGAAGATGCCGTGGCCGTAGGCGCCGATTACTGCTGTGCGCGTCAGGCAGCGCACATTATTAAGGCCTGAAAGTACGCTGCAGTTTTTTTCCCGCCACGCCATCCACCGCATGTCCAGAAGCGAGCCGCCGCCGAGGACGACATCCTGATCGACCAGCATGACTCGCAGGCCGCTCAGGCCGAGCCGGTGCGCGGCGGTGAGCCCGGCGACGCCGGAGCCGATCACGAGCACGTCGGTGTGGTCGTGCACAGTCTCAGCCGGCGCGGCGTGTTCCTCCACGATGGCATCGAGCCTTCCAAGGCCCGCGGCCCGGCGGATCAGGGGCTCGTAGATTCGCTCCCACGCCCAGCCCGGCGCCATGAATGTCTTGTAGTAGAAGCCCGCGGGCAGAAAGCGCGAAATGAAATCGTTGACTGCCATCACATCGAAACGCAGCGAAGGCCAGCGGTTCTGGCTCTCGGCCACGAGCCCGTCGTGTAAGGCGAGCGTAGTGGCGAGGCGGTTGGGTTCCCGTCCGCTGGCGCCGATCACATCCACGAGCGCGCAAGGCTCTTCCGGCCCGGCGGTGACGATGCCGCGCGGCCGATGATATTTGAAGCTGCGCCCGATGAGCCGCACGCCGTTCGCGAGGAGCGCCGAAGCCAATGTGTCGCCCGCGATCCCACGCAGCGCGCGACCGTCGAACTGAAAATTGAGCGGCTGTGACTCGTCGGTGAGCAAACCGCGTGCGACACGAGAGGCAGGCGTCGTCACGGCTTCAGCTCATGGCTGAGCGTATGCCGCGCGATCTTCAGCAGCTTCCTGCACCCGCCGACATGCAGCCACCATTCTAGGTGCCAGCCGCGTGGATTGTCGCGCTCATAGACGTACGCGCTGAAGGCGGCAGCGTCGTCTTGCTCAGACGCAGGCCGCGCGGCGCTGGCGTCGCCGCGATAGCGAAACTCGATCTCGTCGCGCTCGCCGCAGTAAGGGCACCGGATTCTAAGCATGGCTTCAGTGCGCGTAGGGGAACGGGCCGATGCCGCGCTCGTCGACGGTTCGCCCCGTGCTGAAGCGATCCAGTTGAAGATGGGCCGCGACGGGATGAGGTGTGCCGTGCGCAATGAGGTGCGCCGTGGTCATGCCTCCAGCCGGAATCGCCTTGAAGCCGCCGTAACACCAGCCGCCGTTCAGGACCAGCCCCTGAACCGGTGTTCTCGAGATGATCGGCGAGCCGTCCATGCTCATGTCCATGACGCCGCCCCATTGCCTCAGCACCTTGAGCCTCGACAGGCCCGGCAGCAGCGTCACAGCGGCGGCCGCCACTTCTTCGGCCATTGGCAGCGTGCCCCGCTGTCCATAGGAGTTGTAGCCATCGATCGCGCCGCCAAACACCAGGCCGCCCTTGTCCGACTGGCTGACGTAGAAGTGCCCTGCGCCGTAGGTCAGCACCACATCGATCACCGGCTTGATGCTTTCGCTGACGAATGCCTGCAGCACGTGAGTCTCGATCGGCAGGCGAAGGCCGGCCATCGCCGCGAGTTGCGATGAGTGCCCGGCCACCGCCAGGCAGACCGTGTCCGCGGCAATGAAGCCGCGAGTCGTCTCGACTCCCGCCACTCCGCGCGAATCACGCCGGATGCCGGTGACCTCGCAGTGTTCGATGATGTCGACGCCCGCTCCTGAGGCTCCACGCGCGTATCCCCACGCCACCGCATCGTGGCGCACTGTGCCGCCGCGTGCCTGCAGGAACCCGCCGAGCACCGGGAACCGGCCGTTGTCGAGATCGACGAGCGGCACGAGAGCTTTTACGGCCTCGCAGCTCAGCGGCTCGGCGTCCACGCCTTGCAGCCGCATCATGTTCGCGCGGCGCGTGAACAGATCCCGCTGCGCCTCGGTGTGAAACAGGTTGAGCGTACCGCGCTGGCTCACCATCGCGTTGAAGTTGAGACGTTGCTCCAGGCCTTCCCAGAGCTTCAGCGAGAATTCGTAGAACCGGATGTTGTCGGGCTGGAAGTAGTTGGAGCGGATGATGGTGGTGTTGCGCCCGACGTTGCCGAGCCCGATCGGGCCCTTTTCCAGCACCGCAACATCACGAATGCCGAACTCGGTTGCGAGGTAGTAGGCGGTGGCGAGCCCATGCCCGCCACCGCCCACGATGACTACCCGATAGCGCGGCTTTGGCGCCGCCTTCGCCCAGGCGCGCGACCAGCCGCGATGGCCGCGGAGGCCCTCGAGAAACAGCCGTGCGGCTGAATATCGACCACTGTTCAATCAGCCGGCGCTTTCGATCGCTATTGCCTGTCGAATACCACGACGTCGTCGTACGCGTCGCCTTTGGCGCCTGTGCCCTTGCTGGACAGGGTCAGGACCTTACCGTCTTCGGAGATCGTGCGGACGGTGGTTCCGACAGCCGTACCCGCCTTCTTCTGCGTGCTCTCGACCGTATGCGCATCGACCTGTTTCAACGTCAGCGTGTCGAAATTGGGACCGCCTTTGAATGCGTAGTCCTTGCCGTCGTACTTGTAAGTGCATTCCTGCGACACGGCCGAGCCGTCCGCTGCCACTCCATCGACCTTGAGGGTGATGCCGTCCGCGCTCTGCGTATACACGCGCGTCTGTGATTTCATTCCCGTGCCGGAGCTGAACTTGGACTTCTCCACGTTGAGCTTCCAGGTGCCCACCACAGGATCGGCCGCATCACCTGCCAGAGCGACGGCGCCAGCGCCGAAGGCGACGACGGTTCCCACGAGCAGCGCTTTTAGTATAGTTTTCATTCTCGTCCCCGGATCATGATTGGGCGGCGAGTATGCGCTGCCGCCCTGGCTGCCTCAACCGCTTGACGCGCGAGGCGACAACCGACAACTTGTGCCCGTGTCGACCTTCCTGAAGTCGTTGAGTATCGCCGTGGCGCTGCTGCTCGGGACGCTGGGCGAGGCCGATGCGGCGGTGGCCGTTTCCTCGAAGCTTTCCAGCGAATCCGTGATGATCGGGCACATGATCCGGCTGCTGCTCGGCGCGCAGGGGATCAAGACCGTGGATCGAACGGCACTCGGGGCAACGCCGGTGGTCCGCAAGGCGCTGATCGCGGGCGAGATCGACATCTATATCGAGTACACCGGCAACGCCGGTTTCTTCTTCAACCGCGCAGCCGATCCGGTGTGGAAGGATCTGCGCAAGGGCTACGAGCTCGGCGCCAGGCTCGACTACCAGGCCAACCACATCGTTTGGCTCACGCCTGCGAATGCCAGCAATGCCTGGGCGCTGGCGGTTCGAAGCGATGTCGCAAAGGCCAACGGCCTGCACACCATGAGCGACTTCGCGCGCTGGGTGAGGGGTGGCGGCAGAGTCATGCTCGCCTGCTCCGCGGAGTTCGCAAACGCCGGAACGTTGCGCTCGCTCGAGAAGACCTATGGTTTCAAGATGCGGCCGGAACAGATGATCGTGCTGGCCGGCGGTGAGACGTCGGCGACCATCGGAGCCGCGGCGGCGCGCACCAACGGCATCAACACCGCGATGGTCTACGGCACGGACGGCGGGATCGTCGCGGCGAATCTCGTCGTCATGGAGGATGACAAGCACGATCAGCCGATCTATGCGCCCGTGCCGACGGTTCGCGAATCGGCGCTCAAGGCGAATCCGCGTATCGCCTCGATAGTGAAACCGCTGATGGAGAGCTTCGACCGCGCAACCCTGCAGGCGCTGAACGCGCGCGTGCAGATCAACGGCGAGTCAGCCGAGTCCGTGGCACGAGACTACCTGCGGTCGACGGGGCTGCTCAAATGAGCATGATTCAGCGCCGGCGGCAATTGATCGATCCACTTGGCGCACTCCTCGCGGTGATCGGGGCGGCGGCGTTCTCAATGCTGCCGTTCGTCCTGTTCAAGGCCAACCGGATACTGCCGGGCGATCCGCGCTCGGTGTCGGAAATCCTGCCGGCCTGGGGCGCAGTCGGCTTCCATTTGGCCTTGATACTGGTTGCAGCCGTGGCGGTGTTCCTCGCCGATGCCCGCGTGCGGCTCGCCTTTGCGTTGATCGGGGTCGCCGCGGTTGCGCTCGCGATTGCCGCCGCAGGCGACGCGCTGACGCCGGAAGGAAACATGGTGATCCGTGTCGCGCCAGGCGCCGGCTTCTGGATCCTGCTGATCGTGCTTGGCTTGATGGCGACCGATGCGATCACCAGGTTGCGCCCGGGGCCTGCCATGCGCGTGCTGCTGCTCGTCGTCTTCGTGGCGGTGGCCGGGGCAGCCTTTGCAACTGGCGCCTTCGACAATCTCTCGATCATGCGCGAGTACGCGGTGAACGCGACTCGCTTCTCGCGCGAAGCCCGGCAACACATAGTCCTGGCGCTGGGGTCGCTCGCCGCGGCCGTCATAATCGGCCTGCCGCTCGGCATCCTTTGTCACCGCGTGCCGCGGCTGCGCGCGGGAACGCTCGGCGTACTGAATATGATCCAGACGATCCCATCGATCGCCTTGTTCGGCATTCTCATGGTGCCGCTCGGCGCTTTTGCGATGGCGGTGCCGTGGGCGGCGGATTTGGGAATCCGTGGCATCGGCGCCGCGCCGGCGGTCGTTGCCCTGTTCCTCTATTCACTGCTGCCTGTCGTCGCCAACACTGTAGTCGGCCTTGGGCGAGTATCACCTGCCGCAGTGGATGCCGCGCGCGGGATGGGCCTCACTCCGCGCCAGGTGCTTACCGACGTCGAATTGCTGCTTGCGCTTCCGGTCATTCTCACCGGCGTGCGCATCGTGCTCGTGCAGAACATCGGCCTCGTCACCATCGCGGCCCTGATCGGCGGCGGCGGGCTCGGCGCGTTCGTCTTCCAGGGCATCGGCCAGACGGCGATGGACCTGGTGCTGCTCGGGGCGATCCCCATCGTCCTGCTGGCTTTTTCCACCGCAGTCCTGCTCGACGCCCTGGTCGACGTCATCAACCGGACGGGCCGATGATCACCATCGAGAATCTCAGCAAGAATTACGGGCCGGTCACGGTGGTCGACGGCGTCTCGATGTCCATCGAGGGCGGCTCGATCACCGCTATCGTCGGTACCTCGGGCTCCGGCAAATCCACGCTGCTGCGCATGATCAACCGGCTGGTCGAGCCCACCGGCGGCCGTGTGCTGATCGACGCCGAGGACACGGCATCGATGCCGGCGCATCTGCTGAGACGCCGGATCGGATACGTGATCCAGGGCTACGGCCTGTTTCCGCACCGCACGGTCGCCGAGAACATCGCGACCGTTCCGAAGCTCCTGCGTTGGAAGAATGACCGCATCACGGCTCGTGTCGATGAGCTGTTGCGGGTCTTTCAGCTCGATCCCGCCGAATTCGCAGGGAAATTTCCGCATCAGCTGTCGGGTGGACAGCAGCAGCGCGTCGGGGTGGCCCGCGCCCTGGCAGCAGAGCCCGCACTGCTGCTCATGGATGAGCCTTTCGGCGCGCTCGATCCCGTCATCCGCGGCAAGGCGCAGGACGACCTGCTGGAGATCCAGCGACGCTTCGGAACCACCGTCGTGCTGGTCACGCACGACATGGACGAAGCATTCCGGCTGGGGGCTCGAGTAGCCGTCATGAACCAGGGGCGGGTCCTGCAATACGATCGGCCCGCGGCGCTGCTGATCAAGCCTGCCGATCCATTCGTCTCCCGTCTGATCGGCACGACGGACAGCGCTCTGAAGCTTCTTTCGCTGACCACCGCGGGAGCGCTTGCCGAACCCGGTCCGTCCGAGGAGCGGACGGTTGCGGCGAGCGCATCGTTGCGGGAGGTGCTGTCTGATCTGGTTTGGAACGGCGCGCAGGCGTGCACCGTGCTCAATCCGGACGGCACCCCGACCGGCCGTGTGACTCTCGAACGAATTCTGAGTCACGGAAAACTGAGCTGATGTCTCGCTGGTCCATCGCGTTGCGACTCGCAGCCGTTGGGTTGCTGGTGGCATTCCTCGTGGCGCCGCAGCGCTTCGCTCCGGTCTTCGCGCCCCTGACCGAGTATGGCGCTCCGCCCATCTACGACCAGGGCAACCTGCTGTCGCTCACGCTTTCACATCTCGGGACGGTATTGCTGGCGGCCGCGGCCAGCACCCTGGTCGCGGTTGTGCTCGGCGTTCTCGTTACGCGCGCGCGCGGCGCTCAATTCCTGCCCTTGTCCCGCACCCTGGTCAACATCGGCCAAACATTTCCGCCTGTGGCCGTGCTCGCCATCACTGTGCCGCTGGTCGGGTTCGGGCAAACCCCTACGCTGATCGCGCTTTTCGCATACGGCCTGCTGCCGATCTTCGAGAACACGATCGCCGGATTGCAGAGTTGCCCGCCGGCGGTCGCCGAGGCGGCGCAAGGCATGGGAATGAGTCCCGTGCAGCGCCTGGTTTCAGTGGAATTGCCGCTGGCGCTGCCGTTGATTCTCGAAGGTGTGAGGCTGTCGCTGGTGATCAACGTGGGCACGGCTACGATTGGCTCCACCGTAGCCGCCAAGGGGCTCGGTGAAGTGATCATCGCGGGTCTTTTGTCAAACAACACCGCCTTCATCCTGCAGGGCGGACTGGTGACCGGCCTGATGGCCATTCTTTTATATGACGCGATATCCCTGATGGAGCGGCTGCTGCCCCGGCGCGGCACGGTCTGAGCGGGGTGGCGTTGTAACCTTGGCAATAAATGAGGTATATAGGCGACAAATGACCGCAACGAACCCTCTCGATGCTGCCCGCGATGAGCCGCGGCTCCAACGGGCCGCGGTCGAGATTCCCACGCTGGTCCTGATACTCGCGGTCTACAGCTCCTGGTTTGCGCTCACTTATCAGTACGGCAGCTGGCCGCTCTGGGTCGTGGCACCCCTCACTGCGTTGCTGCTCACCTTGCACAGCTCGCTTCAGCACGAAATCGTGCATGGCCATCCGACCCGTTCGCGCTCGATCAACCGCCTGTTCGGTCTGGTGCCGCTGTCCCTGTGGCTGCCTTTCGAGCGCTATCGGCACACCCACCGGTCCATCACATCAACAGCCGGCTCACCGATCCGCTCGACGACCCCGAGTCCTACTACTGGATGCCCGAGCACTGGAAGCGCACCAGCGCGATCCGGCGCGTGCTGTTTCAGGCTCAGCAGACGCTTGCCGGGCGCATCATGCTCGGATCGTTCTCGCACATCGCGCACTTCATTCGCCTGGACATCCGTGCGTTCCTGCGCAACGAGGGCAGCGTGCGCATCATCTGGCTCGAGCACCTGCTGTGGTGCATCCCGATCGTGCTGTGGGTGCAGCTGCGTCTGCGGCATGCCGATTTGGGTCTATGCGCTGACCATGGTGGTTCCGGCGCTGAGCGTGCTGCTGATCCGCTCGTTCGCCGAACATCGCGCCCGCCCGGGCGTCCTCGAGCGGACGGCGATCGTCGAAGGGTCGTGGATTCTCGGCCCGCTGTTCCTCTTCAACAACCTGCACGCCTGCATCACGAGGATCCCGCGATGCCCTGGTACCAGTACAACTCGCGGTATCGTCGCTCGCGTGAGCGCCTGATTGCCGCCAATGGCGGGCTCGTTTACTCCACGTATTTCGATGTCGCGCGGCGCTATCTGTTTCGGCCGCACGATGCGCATCGAGCACCCGATGGGCCGCATCCCTCGCAGCGTCACCGCAGACTGATTCACGCAGTGCTCAGGCGGGCAGATCGTACCCCGCCCCTTCGCGGCGCGGTCCATTCCAGCAGCGTTTCGAAGATCGCCTGCCGTCGTCGCGGCGAAACCATCCAGCATCAGCAGATCGCCCAAGGGACCGAACCAGCGCTTCGGCTCGTAGCGTAGCAAATGCCGCGCGTAGTCGCGCATCAGTTTCGGTCGGAACCTCTGCGGCTGCGACGAACGCGGGCATCGGCGCCACGTCGGTCGAGGTCGAGCACGCGGATACCCGAGGTCAGCTCCGGCGCGTGCCGGGCGATCAACATGTGCCAGTACGCATCGAGCGGACCGACGTCGATGCGTCCTTCGCGCACGCCGTCGAGAATCTGCGCGGGCCGTGACCAGATTTCCGATCATCTCGCGATAGAGCGCCGGCCGTTCGCCGGTGCGATACGCGAGCAGATGATGGCGGAACGCATTGAAGCCGGAGTGCGAGTGCTCGACGGTCCAGCCGGCGCGACCACCGAACGTGTCCTCGAGGGTCCGGTAAGGCGAATCGGCCCTGCACGATCAGGTCCGAGCGATAATACGGCCGGCCTGCAGCCCACGCGGCGCGCGGAATCGGCGCGGCGATCGGCACGACCGGCGCGAGCCCCAGCGCAATCGGGTAGCCGCACATGAATACGCAGCCAAGATCCGGGCGCGAGCCACAGATCCTCGAGCGTCTGCGGCGCTGGATAGGGCACATAGCTCAGAGGCACGCCGGCCGTCGCGCGTGATGTGCTCGAGCAGCGCCCGCCACGCGCCTTCGACGGTCGGGAGTGACCGCATACATGCGGCCGTTCATGATCCTTATCGTCACGCGTTCGAGAGCTCGCGCGGTGCGGCGTGCGACGTAGGCTTCGACGGCCTCCCTGACTGCCGGGTCGAGCGGCGGAGGCGACGTAGTCGGCGAGCATCTTCTTCCAGATCCCGGTGGCGCGCTCGGTGGCATTGCGCGCGCCGGCCTCGGTCCAGTTCTCGAAGTTCGACCAGTCGGAGAGGATCGGCCGGTAGAAAGCGGACTCGTAGCGGGCAAGCGTGTGCGACTCGCCGAAGAAGTGACCGCCGGGCGCGACGCTCTTGATCGCCTCGACCGCGATGTCGTCGTCGCTGAACTCGATGGGCTTGAGGCACTCCGCCCAGTTGCGCAGCATCTCTGCATCGACCACGATCTTCTCCAGCGAGGCCGACAAGCCGCCCTCGAGCCAGCCCGCCGCGTGGTTGATGAGATGGCTGTGGCTCAGGATGGCCGCCTGCAGGGAAAAGCCGGTCTCGTACGTCGACTGCGCATCGACGACCGGCGAGGCATTCACCGCGCTGGTGCGCACCGGAATCTTCAGCCGCCGCCCGATCTGGGCGCTGGCCAGCACCGCATTGACGTACTCGGGGGTGCCGAAGGCCGGCGACCCGGTGCGCATGTCGACATTGGAGGTGAAGCTGCCGATCACGCATGGCGTGCCTGGCCGGATCATCTGGCAGAGGGCGACGACGCACAGGGCTTCCGCCGTCTGCTGCACCAGCGCACCCGCCAGCGTCACCGGCGCCATCGCTCCCATCAGCGTGAAGGGCGTGATCGCGACGCACTGGCCGTGGCGCGCCATGACCATGATGTTGTCGAGAATCTCCTCGTCCACGCGCCGTGGCGAATTGACGTTGGTCACCGTCAGCAGCGTCGGCCGCGATGCGAGCGTCTTCGACGGAGCAACCGTGCTCGATGGCCGAGAGCGCGATGCGCGTCCTCGGCCTGCACGCCGCCGATGCCGCGCGCCGCCCAGACGATGTCGGAAAGCTCGATGTGGGACTGGTACATGGCGAGGTGACGGATCGCCACCGGCACGTCGACGGGCTCGACCACCACTCCGCCCTGCCAGTGCAGGATGCCGAACTGGTGTGTGAGCTTGAGAATATTGCGGAACGCCTCGAGGTCACCGTAGCGGCGGCCGTTCTCACGGTCGTTGATGTTCGGCGCGCCGTTGACCGGGCCGAAATTGACGACGTTGCCGCCGACGTGCAGGTCGCGCTGCGGGATTGCGGGCATGCAGCACGAACGTTCGGGCGCCTTTGCCAGCAGGGCCTCGACGACACCCCGCTCGAGTCGCACGATCTGTGTCTCGTCATCGACAGTGCGCCGGCGCGCCGAAAGACGTCGCGCGCTGCGGCGCTGCGGATCTCGAGGCCCGCTTCCTCGAGAATCCGGAAGGCCGCCGCCAGGATCCGCTCCACCTGCTCCGAGCTGAGGATTTCGAGCGGCGGCCCAGGGATTGATGAGTCGCGGGAGCGGCGCCAGCGAGGGACCCATCGACCGCGGCGCGCGGCTGCGTTCGCGACGGCGCGGAGATTTCGGCACGTCGGTCATGAATT
This sequence comes from uncultured Gammaproteobacteria bacterium, assembly GCA_963759725.1. Taxonomy (GTDB): domain Bacteria; phylum Pseudomonadota; class Gammaproteobacteria; order Steroidobacterales; family Steroidobacteraceae; genus CAVXAE01. The sequence goes on from CAVXAE010000001.1 coordinate 2,067,450, forward strand.
GGGCGCTAGAATCCGCGTTCGGGCGGGCAAGCGCCAAGACTACCCCAGTCTGCACGTGGGTGGGAGCAACCGTGAAGCACCTGGTCTCAGCATTCTTCTTGATTGTTGCAGCCGTACTGTCGATGCCTCCAGCAGCGGCGGGCGCGACCCGCAACGTGGTTCTGATCGTCGGCGACGGCATTCGCTGGGAGGAAGTGTTCACCGGCGCGGATCCGGCCCTGTTGAACGAAAACGAAGGCGGCAGCTGGATTCCCACGGAGGTGCTCAAGAAACGGTACTGGCGCGACGATGCGAGCGAGCGGCGCAAGGCCCTGATGCCGTTCATGTGGGGAACGGTGGCCGCGCAGGGGCAGATCTTCGGCAACGCCACGAAGGGAAGCGCCGCGCGTGTGAGCAATGGCCTTGCGTTTTCGTATCCCGGCTACAACGAGATGATCACGGGTGCGCCTGACGCCAAGATCGACAGCAACGAGTTCGGCCCGAATCCGCACGTCTCCGTATTCGAATGGCTTGCGGGGTTGCCCGAGTATCGCGATCGTGTTGCCGTGTTCGGCAGCTGGGAGACATTCAAAGACATTTTCAATGAGCGCCGCAGCGGCCTCCCCGTGTTCTGCGGACCTGCGATCCTGCAAGCCGGGCCGAAGTCCGCGCAGCACGATCTGCTCGAGCGGCTGTACCGCACGACGACGCGCGATCGATGCCGACGACCCGTACGATTCTTTCGTGCAGGTCGCATTGCTCGATTACGTGCGGGAACGCCAACCGCGCGCGCTCTTCGTCGGCTACGGTGAGCCGGATAGCTGGGCGCATTCAGGGCGATACGACCTCGTCGTGCAAAGCATTCACAACTTCGACCTGTTCGTCGGCGAGCTGTGGGCGACGATGCAGTCAATGCCGGCGTACCGCGACCAGACCACGTTCATCGTCACCACGGACCACGGGCGCGGCGGCGGGCTTACTGAATGGAAGGAGCATGGCGAGGAACAGAAGGGCTCGGAGAATATCTGGATCGCCGTGATTGGGCCGGATACCAAGGCGCTCGGCGAGCGCAAAGCTGCGCCGACCGTGATCCAGGCACAGATTGCCGCCACAGTGGCGGCTTCACTTGGCCAGGACTTCCGGACCGGAGCGCCAAAGGCCGCAGCAGCGTTGCCGGATGTGCTCGGGCGCTAGAACTTCTGCCCGAACTGAAGGCCGATGGTTCGCGGCCTGATCGACAGCACGTTGATCGGCGTGCACACGCTCGGAGCGCAACCGGCGTAACGCACGACCTGACCGCGCTTGTCGAGCGCGTTCTCGATGAATAACTCGAGAGACCAGCGGTCGCGCCCGACGCCGGCCGTCAAATCGACGCTTACATAGCCCGGTTGCTTGCCCAGAGCCTGCGCATCCGCGACTGTCAAAGACGCGGTCGAAGCGCCCTGGTATACGGCAGCGCCCTGCACATGGGCATCTAGGGCGCCGAATGAGAAGTCGTAACGCGCGATCGCGTTCATCTTGAAGCGCGGCGACACGGGCAGGCGTGTGCCCGACGGTGCCAGCGTGGAATTGGTCTCCCCATTGGGCCCCGGGATGCTGCAATCGAACTGCGAGTTGAAGTAATTGCAGGAATTGGTGGTCAGCTTCGCATCTAGATAAGTGGCGGAGCCCGACAGCGTCAGCCCCGCGCCCACTCGCCATTGCACATCCGCTTCGATGCCTTTGATCTTCGCGCGACCCGCGTTGATGATCTCGGTGATGGCGTTGAGCCCGGCGACGCCGAACTGCGCGTCGTTCCACTTCTCCTGGAAGATCGCACCGTTCAGGCGCAGGCGGTGATCGAGCCAGCTGGTCTTCCAGCCGATCTCGTAGTTGGTGAGGAAGTCCGGCGTGTAGGGCTCGCGTGCGGGATTGCGATTGATGCCGCCCGGGCGGAATCCGGTGGACCATGTGGCATAGAACAGGCGGCTCTCATCGAGCTTGTACGTCACGTTGAGCTTGTGCGTGTAATCGTCCCCGCTCGATTTCTTGTCGATGTTGTTGCAAGGGCGCCCGGTTCCCACAGTGCCGACGGTGCCGGCAATGCATTGCTGCTCGCCGGTGGGCCGCGGCGTGACGAGATCGCCGTAGAGCGGACCATAGCCGAAGAATCCGACCACGGTGCTGCGATAGTCGAACAGCCGGATGCCGCCCGTGACGGTCCATGAATCGTTCAGGTCGTAGCTGGTGTCGAAGAACAGTGCGCGGTCGCGGTCGTCCCGCGACTGGTCGTTCATGTAGAGAACGCCGGGCTGGCCGGTGATCGAGATCGCATCGGCGAGGTTCGCCACTCCGTACTCATCGCGCGTGTCGTTGGTCTGCCGCTGATAGAAAGCGCCGGCCACCACCCGCCAGCGCTTGCCCGGGTCGGAGGCGAGACGCACCTCGTGGCTTTCCTTGGTGAAATGGTCGCGGCTCACCGTGGACATCGCCGGACTGATGACGGCTCCGCCGTTGTTCTTGAAGTTGTCGCCGAAGTACGCCGGCGCCGATGCATAGTACGCATCGTAGAAATAGGAGTAGTCGGAGTAGTCGACGTTGTTGTCGATGTCGCGGCGGAAGTCACCACCGGAGTAGGTGAGATCGAAATTTCCGACCTTGCCTTCGATCGTCAGGGCGGCCTGGTGCCAGCGGTCCTCGTTGCGGTCGGGGATGTAGTGCGAGATCTCCAGGTCACCCAGCGCAGGGTCGAAGGCGAACGTGCCGTGGGCGAGTCTGCTTCTGGTAGATGATCGTCGGCGTTACCGACCACTGGTCGTTCAGGTCGACCTTGAGGGCCGCGCGCGCGCCGTTGATCTCCACATCGTTGAAGTCGCTTTCAACCAGGGCGGAGTTGTCGCGCGCTACGCCGGACGTCGGAAACACTTGCCCAGGGCCCGGCACGTTGTCGATGTAGCCAGCGTCCCTTTGCGAAAAGCCGACCAGGCGAATCGCCGCCCGCTCGCTCAGCGGCAGATTCACGAAGCCTTCGAGGATGCCGCCGGTGCCGCCATGGCTCACCTGATTGAGCTCGATGTCGTAGCCTGCCGCGAACGCATCCGGGTCGGGCTTGTTGGTGATGATCCGTAGCGTGCCGGCCATCGAGCTGGCGCCGAACAGCGTGCCCTGCGGGCCGGACAACGCCTCGACCCGGGCAATGTCATACACATGCACATCGAGTGAGTTGCCGATCGTCGTCACCGGCTGTTCGTCGAGGTACACGCCCACGAGCGGCTGCGAGCCCACGCGCAGCCCATCGCCGCCGTTGGTGACGCCGCGCACGTAGAGCTGGGCCTGGCCCGGTCCGAACGTCTGGAACGAGAGGCTCGGCAGATACTTGGCGTAGCTCTCGAAATCGCTGACGCGCAGGTCCTCGAGCTTCTTCGTGCTGAGCGCCTGGATGCTCACCGGAACGCGCTGCAGGTCTTCCATGCGCTTCTGCGCCGTCACGACGACTTCTTCCAGCACATCCGTGTCCGGCGATTCCTGCGCCTGCAGCTGCGTCGCGCAGCCCAGCACGGTGGTCGCGAGCGACCCGCCCACCCATGCGGCCTGCATGCGCCGCAGTTTTCTCTTCCGGCTGCGTGTCATCGCTTACCCCGTCTCGAAAATGAAAGCTCGTTACGGATATTTTCGGTCGACCACGCCGCGCACCGGGTGCGTGTCGTACACCAGGACGATCGAAGCGATGCGCCCGGTGTCCGCATCGAAGTTGAACACATCCGCGCAGTCGAAGGACACCCTCGAGCCGTCTTTCAGCGACCAGTCGTAGAGGTAGTAGGCGACCGCCCGCAGGTGGCCTTCGGCGCTCACCAGGATGTCGTGCACGGTGAGCCTGGATTGGCCCGAGGCGCTCGCCACCTTTCTGATGAAGTCACGCACCGGCAGCCGGCCGAGAAAGGGAGACTGCGACCCAGCCGTCCGGGACGAAGAGGGCCGCTGCCTTGTCGGCATCGCCTGCTTCGAGGGCGCTTAGGTAATTGCGCACCGCCTGCCGCATGAGATTCTCCCGGCAACCCGCGGCGATGATATCGCTAAATGTTGGAATCCGGGAAAGAGGCCTTGCGCCGCGCGATGTAGTCGAGCAAGGCCTCATCGACGGCCGGATCGAGCGGCGGCTCGACGTACTCGGCAAGCTGCTTTTTCCACTGGGCGTTGGCGCGAACCGCCATGTCCTTGGCTCCCTCGGCCTCCCACTGCTCGAAGCTGTTGTTGTCCGCCAGGGGCGAGCGATAGAAGGCCGTCTCGAAATTGGCCTGTGTATGCGCGCAGCCGAGGAAGTGCTTGCCCGGGCCGACCTCGCGGATGGCATCCATCGCCTGGCCGTTTTCCGACAGGTCGACGCCTTCGAGCAGGGTGTGCATCATCCCGGCCTGGTCCGCGTCCATGACGAACTTCTCGTAGCCCATCGCAAGCCCGCCTTCGAGCCAGCCGGTGACGTGCAGGACGAAGTTCACGCCGGCCAGGCACGTCGGCAGCAGCGTCTGGGCGGATTCAAAGGCCGCCTGCGCATCGGCGATCTTCGAAGCGCAGAGGCTTCCGCCGGATCGGAACGGCACGCCCAGGCGACGCGCGAGCGTCGCCATGACGTACAGCACCAGCGCGGGCTCCGGTGACCCGAAGGTCGGCGCGCCGGACTGCATCGACAGCGACGAGGCGAAACTGCCCAGGATCATCGGCGCACCGGGATTGAGCAGCTGGATGAACGCCATGCCGGCAAGCGCCTCGGCGAGAGTCTGCGTCGCCGTCCCCGCAACGGTGACTGGCGACATGGCGCCCGCGAGAATGAACGGCGTCACGATGCAGGCCTGGTTCGCGCGCGCGTATACCTTGAGCGCCCCGAGCATGGTGGCGTCGTAGGTCATCGGTGAATTGACGTTGATCAGGCTGACGACCACGGTGTTGGGCCTGCCCGTCGCCGGATCCATGTACCGATCGCCGAACGCGATCTTTGCGAGCTCGACCGTATCTTTGGCGCGCTCGGGGTGAGTCACCGAACCCATGAACGCCTTGTCGCTGTACTTGATATGGCTGTACACCATGTCGAAATGGCGCTTGTTGACCGGCAGGTCCACCGGCTCGCAGATCGTGCCGCCCGAGTGATGCAACGAAGTCGAGACATAGGCGAGCTTGACGAAATTGCGGAAATCCTCGATTCGCGCGTAGCGCCGGCCTTCGTCGAGGTTGCGGATGAAGGGCGATCCATATGCCGGCGCGAACACCGTGTTCTTGCCGCCGATGAGCACGTTGCGGGCTGGATTGCGCGCCTGCTGAACGAACTCCCGCGGCGCCGCCGCTTGGATCAGCTGCCTGCACATCCCGCGCGGCATGCGCACGCGCTCGCCCTGAACGTCCGCGCCTGCCGCTTTCCAGATCGACAGGGCCTCCGGGTCTTCCCGGAATTCGATGCCGATCTCCTCGAGGATGGTGTCGGCATTCCTCTCGATCAGGGACAGGCCCTCTTCGTCGAGGACCTCGTAGTACGGAATCTTGCGGGTGATGTAGGGAATCGAGACCGCGGAGCGGGCAGTACGCGCCGCGCGCTTGGCATCGCGGCCACTCGGGCGGCGGCCGGGGGTCACCTTTGCTTTTTGCTCGTCCGTGCTCACCTGCTCAGTATGGTGACTCGGGCTGCCCGCGGCTGATCCGTTTGCGGCATTCGCTTGCCCTTGTGCGCCATCGAAACCGCCGCTGCGGCTCAGCTCACGGGGGGAGCGCCGCCCTCCGCGGTGCGGCGCGCGACAAAGTCGTCGATCGCTTCGACGATCGCCGGATCGCGCACCGGGGGGACATACCGGGTCAGGGCCTCCTGCCACAGGGTGTGAGCGCGGTCGGTGGCCGTTTTCGCGCCGCTATCGCTCCACTGGCCGAAGTTCTGCCAGTCGGAGACCAGGGGCGAGTAGAAGGCCGTCTTATATCGTTCCATGGTGTGGGCGCAGCCGAAGAAATGTCCCCCGGCGCCGACCTCGGCGATCGCCTCGAGCGCCAGGTCCGCAGGCGTCGCCCCGACCGGCTGAAATGTCTCGGCGAACATCTGCAGCATCTCGATGTCGAGCATGAATTTCTCGTACGAAGTGGTGAGGCCCCCTTCGAGCCAGCCGGCCGCGTGCAGGATGAAATTGCATCCGCCGAGGAGGGCGCCCCACAGGCTCATCTGCGATTCGTAAGCCGACTGCGCATCCGGCGCGTTCGAGGCAGTCGCACTCGATGAGCGCCAGGGCAGGCCGATGTAGCGGGCGAGCTGGCCGGCGCCGAAGGCGGCCTTGGCGTACTCGGGGGTTCCGAAGGCGGGCGAGCCGGACTTCATGTCGACATTGGACGTGAAGCTTCCATACATCACGGGCGCGCCCGGGCGAATGAGCTGCGCAAGCGTAAGGCCGGCGAGGAATTCCGTATGGGCGAGCGTGAGAGCGCCGGCGATCGTCACCGGGGCCATGGCGCCCGCGAGCGTGAACGGAGTGATGATCAGCAACTGTCCGGCCGCCGCGTAGTCCATGATGCCGTTCGCCATCGGAATGTCGAGCTGCAGCGGCGAATTCGTGTTGATGACGGTGCAGACGTAGGGGCGCGATTCGAACGCCTCGCGCGTCAGGCCGTAGCCGATGCGCAGCAGCTCGAAATTGTCCGCGTTCTGGCCCGGCCCGCGCGCGAATACCTTCGGGACCTTGTCGCTCAGCATCATTATCGCGCGCGTCGTCTCGAGGTGGCGCACGTGCACCGGAACGTCCTGCGGCTCGACGCCGCCGCCCAGAACATGGATGACTTCGTAACTCTGGCAAAGCTTGACGATGTTGGTGAAGTCTTCGAACGTTCCCGCGCGGCGGCCGCGGGCGGTATCCATGATGTTTGGCGGCCCCGAGGTCTGCGCGAACACCACGTGGCGTCCGTGCATCGGCATGTCGTGTTCGGGATCCCGCGCATGCATCGTGATCTCGCGAGGCGCTTTGGCCAGAGACTCGCTGACGAGCGCCCGATCCAGCCGGACCACCATGCTCGATTCATCGACGGTTGCGCCACCGCGCCGATACGCCTCGCGAGCCTCGGGCAGCAGCACGCGCATGCCCTGAGTCTCCAGCACGCTGCAGCGCGGCTTCGTGAATCGAGACGACCTGGTCGTCGGAGAACACCTTGAGCGGCTCGAAGGGATTGATCAGGTGCCGGTACTTGCGCGAGCGGTCCACGGGCGGCGCTGCGTCCCCCGCCGCACCGGGGCGGCGACGGGGACGTCGCTCGGGGCGCGGCACCTCACTCATTGGAAACTGCGATGCGCAAGGGTGGGTCTTCACTAGCTTTCTTCGGGCCGAAGTGCTCGATGAGCCAGGAGCGGAACAGGGCGACAGCGGTGTCGCTCAGTGCCTCCGGATGCGTCACGAGGTAGTAGCCGTAGCCATCATCGAGCGTCACGTCGAACGGCCGCACCAATCGGCGCAGGCGCAGGTCGTCGGCGAATAGGGTCACGTCGAGGAGCGCCAGGCCTTCGCCACTCAGCGCGTACTGGGCTGCAAGCAACGCTGTATCAAAGACGAGACCGCGCTCGCAGTCGGCGGGGCGAGCTGATGCTGCTGCGCGAGCAGCGACCACAGATGATGGCGCGGCAGGTCCGCTATGCGCACATGGACGAGCTCGTTGTCGCGGATGAAAGCGGCGAGATCCTTGCCCGCATGCTTCGCGGCCAGGTCTGGATGACACACGATGCTCAACCGCACCGGCCAGAGCAGGTCGCTGACGTACTCGCTGATCGCGGGCCTGGAATAGACGACGGCGACATCCACATCTTGCGGCGGAGGCCCCACGCCATAGGGGCTGACGAGGTCGATCTCGATGTCGGGGTTGGCATGGCGAAAATCGCGAAGAATGGGTACCGCGATCTGCACCGCGAAGCTTGGCGGCATCTGCACGCGCAACGTCCTGAGCGGCGATGCGCCGGACGTGTGAATCTCGTCGAGCGAATACTCGAGCCGATCGAAGGCCTTGGTGACGGCCGGCAACAGGTGTTGCCCGGCCTTGGTCAGCACGAGCGCGTGCGGGCGCCGCTCGAACAGTTGCACACCGATGAGCTTCTCGATCGAGATCACGTGGCGGGACAGGGCGCTCTGCGAGATGAGGAGAGCATTGGCGGCCCCAGTGAAGCTGCCGTGCCTCGCAACGGCCTCGAATGCCCGTAATGCGTTGAGCGGCAGCCAGCGCCGGTCGATGCGTACTCTGTTCATCTTGCCGTCCTCGGGGCCGGGCTTCGCCCGGATAGTGGCTCACCACAACAAAGCGTGTGCCATGAGCCCGTCCGCCGCCAATGCCTTTTCCCGATGCCCTGATCCAATTTCTCGGCTTGGAGCGGTCGCGCCGGTGATGCACGCTTCGGCCGGTACCGGACTGGAAGGTATCACGCGACAAATGTACTTTTGCGCGGGAACTCTATTAATGTCCGGCCCAAAGAAAGGCGCGAGACTGATATCGCAGCCGGCCGGGATTCGGTCCAGATGAGCTTCGGGGATACTGGCCGCACGCTCGCGCCAGAGCCGCAATTCAGTGGGGGGTACAGCCTTGAAAACGAACAAGACTCTGTCGTGCGCCATAGTGGCCATCCTGGGCGCGGCGCGCGCCTCCGCTCAAACAGCCGATGCGCAAACCGAAGCGACTGCGGCCGACGAGGGCATTGCAGATGTCGTCGTCACGGCGCAGCGACGTTCGGAAAGCATCCAGAACGTGCCGATCACCATCCAGGCGCTGACCGGCGAATCGCTCAAGCAGTTGAACGTGCAGACCTTCGACGACTACGTGAAGTTTCTGCCGAACGTCACGGGCCAGGGTCTCGGCCCAGGCCAGAACAACATCTACATGCGCGGCCTGTCGACCGGTGTGACCGGAATTCAGGGTGCGGGAGTGGTCGGCAGCTTTCCGAACGTCGCGATCTATCTAGATGACCAGTCCGGCCAGGTGCCCGGACGCAACCTCGACATCTACGCCGCCGACCTCGAGCGCATCGAGGTGCTGGAAGGTCCGCAGGGCACGCTGTTCGGCGCAGGCGCGCAGGCGGGCGTGGTCCGCTACATCACCAACAAGCCGAAGCTCGATACGGGTCGAGGCGAATTTCAGCGCGGGCTATTCCACCACGGCGCACGGTGAGGACAGCAACAGCCTCGAAGGCGTGATCAACATTCCGATCATCGCGGACAAGTTCGCGGTCCGTGGCGTCGTCTACAACGACAGCCGCGGTGGCTACATCGACAACATCCCGGGTCTCTTCGCGCGCAAGGCCACCGACCTGGGCGTCGGCTACCAGTACGGCGCCTGTCCGCCACCGCCGGCCACCTCCAGCAATTGCCCGACCCTGAGCAACAACAACATCGTCGGACGTGACATCAATCCGGCGGTGTACAAGGGCCTGCGCGTGCGGCGACTGTGGCAATTCAACGATGACTGGAACGCTGCTCCTGGCGCAGAGCTACCAGAACATCGACGCCGACGGCGTGTTCGCCGAGCAGGAGATCAGTTCCGATGGAGTGCCGCAGCCGGCTCTCACAGTGCAGCTCTACAATCCGTCGTGGAACAAGGACAAGTTCAGGAACACTGCCTGGACGCTCAACGGCCGCCTCGGCGTGCTCGATGCCGTGTACACGGGCGCTACCTGACCCGCGATGTCGAGCAGGTGCAGGACTACACCAACTACGCGCGCGGCCCATACATGAACTACTACCAGTGCGTCGGCCCCGACACGCGCGTCGACGGTGTCGCACGATGCTTCACGCCGAGCGCGACCTGGCACGATATCGGAAGGAATACGCACCAGACGCACGAGCTTCGCTTCAGCACGCCGGACGACAAGCGGTTGCGCGCCATCGGCGGTCTCTTCTGGGAACGCTACAAGATCGAGGAGCAGGTCGATTGGCTGTACAAGAGCGCCGTCGACTACTTCAGGCGCGTGGCGCCGCCCCTCGGCTTCTTCGAGAAGAACGGCTCACCGCTTCAAGGGCCCGGTGATCCGCGCCCCGGCCGCCCATGGAACTACGGCGACTTCCTGGGTGATCCGGCCAACATCAGCTACGTGCCTGAGCCTGCGACGTCCATCAATCCCGAACCTGCGCAATCACGAGCATCGCCTTCTTCGACGACATCACTCGAGGCTATACGCAGAAGGCGGCATTCGCATCGATCGACTTCGATCTGGTGCCGGACAAGCTGACCTTGACTGCCGGCACGCGCTACTACCAGATCAACAGCACAGAGGTGGGCTCGGCGGTCGGCAGCTTCGGCTGCAAGCTCTTCTCGGGCAGCACCGCGGGCCGGAAACGAGAGCTGCACCGCGGGCGACGGCACCATCTCGCCGGTCTCCAACGGCAGCAATCTGGATTCGCTCGGCTTCGACAGGACGTACAAGGACTTCAAGAGCCGCGCCAATATCAGCTATCGAATCACGGACGACGCTCTCGTCTACGCCACCTGGTCCGAGGGCTTCCGCTCGGGCGGTTTCAATCGACCGAATGCGGTCGAGAGCGGATCACCGCTCGCCAATTCGCCAGAGGCGATCGCACACGGCGGCTGCGCAGCCGCCCACCGAGTACAAGCCGGACGTGCTCACCAACTACGAGCTCGGCTGGAAGACCGAGTTCCTGGATCGTCGCGTGCAGTTCAACGGCGCTGTCTACAAGGAGGTCTGGAAGGACGCGCAGATCGCCATCTTTGATCCGGGCGTGACGGGTAATCTCACGTTCTCCGCGAATGGCGGCACGTTCGAGGTCAAGGGCGTCGAGACCTCCATCGCCGCGCGCATCACCTCGGCGCTGACGCTGAGTGCATCGGCTTCCTGGAATGATAGCGAACTCACCAAGGTTGCGGGCTTCGTATGGAATGACGGCACGCCGATCGATTTCAGCCTGTTCACCGATTCGAACGGCAATCCGCTGTCCACGCCCGGTGGAGACAAGGGCAGCCCTCTGTCATCCGCTCCGAAATTCCAGGGCAACATCCGCCTGCGGTACGACTTCAGCGTCAACGGCTACGATGCGTTCTGGCAGCTGAGCGGCATGCATCAAGGCAGCTCGCTGTCGACGACCGACCGCCTGACCCTGGACTTGCAGGGCAATTCCATCGCCTACAAGCTGCCCTCGTTTGAGCTGTTCGACGCTTCCGTAGGCATAGGCAAGGATTCCTGGGCCGTCCAGCTGTTCGGGCAGAACCTCGCCGACGACGACGCGGCGCTCTTCGCGAACGCCCGGCAGTGGTACAAGGCGACCACCATCGTTCGGCCGCGAACCCTCGGTTTGCGGTTCAGCTACTCGTTCGGCGGGAACTAGGCTTCGCGGGGAGACAGATCCCCGCGAAGACTTCGCCATGGGGATGAACGTACCAGCGGAGCAGAATCCGCCCGTATCCCGCATCGAGACCGAGGTCCTGCGAACACGCGGGCTTCTCGAGAAGCGCCAGTTCTCTGCGGCGCTCTCGGCCGCACAGGCGTTGCTTGCGCAGGTGCCCGAAAACCGCGACGTGCTCTACCTGGTGGCCGTCAGTCAACGCTACCTCGGGCGCATCGCCGATGCGCTCGGCACGCTGGCTCGCTTCGAGTCACTGCACCCCGAATATGGCCGACTCTTTCAGGAGCGCGGACATTGCTATCGGGCCGTCAATGAGGCAACGGCGGCAAGCCTCGCTTATCAGCAGGCCGTCACTCTCAACCCGACGCTGAAGGCCAGCTGGAACGCGCTCGACACGCTGTTTCGGGCCGCGGGCAGAGTGAAAGACGCCGACACCGCTGCCGCTCATGCCAGAAAGCTCGCGGGCCTGCCGGCTCCGGTCGTCACCGCCACCAACATGTTCTGCGAGGGCGAAACCTACGCGGCCGAGCAGGTGATCCGCCGGTTTCTGCAGAAGAACGGCAATCACATCGAAGGAATGCGGTTGCTCGCGCAGATCGGCATGAAGCTCGAGATCCTCGACGACGCCGAGTTCCTTCTCGAGAGCGTGCTGGCGTTCGAGCCGGACTATCACGCCGCGCGCTACGACTACGCGATCGTGCTGACCCAGCGCCACAAGCAGGCGCAGGCATTGGAGGAAATCCGCAAGCTGCTCGGCATCGAGCCTGACAACCGCGCCTATCGGACGATTCAGGCCAACGCCCTGGTCGGACTCGGGCAGCACGAGGAAGCGCAGCACATCTATCGTGGACTGCTGTCCGATGCGACGAATCCTGCGGAGCTGCATCTGTCCATAGCGCATTCGCTCAAGACCCTCGGCCGGCAACCGGAGGCGATCGAGTCCTACCGTGCGGCGGCCCGGGTACAGCCGAGCTACGGGGATGCGTTCTGGAGTCTCGCCAACCTCAAGACATACAGGTTCACGGACAGCGAGATCGAGACCATGCGTGTGCAGGAGGCCGCGCCGACGACCTCGCTCCTCAATCGGTTCCATCTTTGCTTTGCGCTGGGCAAGGCGCTCGAGGACCGCGGCGAGTACGCCGAGTCATTCCGCTACTACGAGCTCGGTAACGCGCTCAAGAAGCCGACCACCCGCTATCAGCCCGCCGTGATGGAGCGCATGCTGCGCATGCAGGCTGCCGTGTGCACACCCGAATTCTTCGCGGCCCGGCAGGGAGTCGGATGCGAGCGCAGCGGCCCGATCTTCATCGTCGGGTTGCCGCGCTCGGGGTCGACTCTGCTCGAGCAGATTCTCGCCTCGCACTCGCAGGTGGAGGGGACCATGGAGCTTGCGGACATTCCGCGCCTGGTGAACGAGATCAACGGCCGGGGAGCGGAAGATTCGAAGCCACGCTACCCCGCCTTGCTCGGAGAGCTGAGCGCGGATCAGTTGCGGCAGTTCGGCGAGAAGTATCTTGAGGACACGCAGGTCTACCGCACCGGCAAGCCATACTTCATCGACAAGATGCCGAACAACTTCCGGCACATCGGCCTCATTCACCTGATCCTGCCGAATGCGAAGATCATCGATGCCCGCCGCGAGGCCATGGACTGCTGCTTCAGCAATTTCAAGCAGCTGTTCGCCTCGGGTCAGGAGTTCACTTACAGCATCGAGGACATCGCGCGGTACTACCGCTCGTACATCGAGCTCATGGAGCACTGGGACAAGGTGCTTCCCGGAAAGATGCTGCGCGTTCAGCACGAGGATGTGGTCGAGGATCTCGAGGGGAACGTGCGCCGCATCCTCGATTTCGCCGGTCTCGAATTCGAGCCGGCCTGTCTCGAGTTCCACAAGACCGAGCGCAGCATCCGCACCGCGAGCTCCGAGCAGGTGCGCCGGCCGATCTCGCGCGAGGGTCTGGGCGCATGGCGCCATTTCGAGCCCTGGCTCGGCCCGCTCAAGGCGATCCTCGAATCATGACAACCGCTGTATCGGCGCACGTTCAGGACACCGCGGGCACCGAGAGCTCATCCGTCACCGCATGGTACGTGCTGATCCTGATGTCCCTGGTCTACACGCTCAGCATCACCGATCGCTACATGATCACGCAGGTGCTCGAGCCCATCCGGCTGGAGCTCAAACTGACCGACGCGGGCGTCGGTCTGCTCACGGGACCCTCGCTCGCGTTTTTCTACGTGATCCTGGGTTTTCCCATCTCCTGGCTCATCGATCGCAGCAACCGCCGCAACATCATCGCGGTCTCGATCGTCGCCTGGTCGGCGATGACGGTGTGCACGGGTCTGTCGCGAAATTTCTGGCAGTTGCTGATCTCGCGCATCGGCATCGGCGTTGGCGAAGCAGGCGGTACGCCAGGCGCGAACTCGATCATCTCCGACTATTTTGCCTGCTGCGCGCCGCCCGATGGCGCTGTGTGTGTTTTCGCTCGGCGCGCCGATCGGCGCGTATTTCGCCTCGGACACCACCGGATGGATTGCGGACATGCACGGCTGGCGTGCGCCGTTTCTGTGGCTCGGTGCGCCGGGCGTCCTTGTCGGTCTGCTCATTTATTTCACGGTCCGGGAGCCGCGCCGCGGGCGATTGGACGCGGTGCTGGTGGAAAACAAGCCCTCGTTCATGGACGCCATGCGCTATCTGTGGAGCACAGCGGTCCGCCGTGCACCTGATGATCGGGCAGCGCACTCACGGCGCTGTGGGGCTGGGGTCTGATGTACTGGACGCCGACCTTCCTCATGCGCACCTACGGGCTGACGGCGGGCGAGGCGGGTGCGATCACGGGCCCCATCCATCTTTACGGCGGCGTCGGTGCCACGATATTCACGGGCTGGATTCTGACGCAGCCCATGGCTGGCCGATCCGCGACGGGTGGTGAAACTCACCGGCTGGTGGGTGGGCCTTGCGACTCTGGTTTCGCTCGTCATTTATACGACCGACTCGCTCGAGCTCACGCAAGTGGCTGTTCTGGCTCTTCATCCCGGCGATCTATTTCTACATAGGCCCATCGTTCGGACTGCTGCTCAATCTCGCCGAGCCGCGCATGCGCGCGGTGTTCTGCGCCTCGACTCTGTTCGTGGCGAACGTCGGCAATCTGATCGTCGCGCCGGTGGGCGTCGGGCCTGCTGAGCGACTGGTTTGCGTCCGACGGCATCGCCGATGCGCATTCGTTGCGTCTGGCGATGCTGTGCCTGGTGCCGACAGGGCTTCTGGGCGACGTTCCACTACTTCTGGACCGCGCGACGCATCGTCGAAGATGAGATCCGCGCCACCGGCGTTTCGGTCGCGACGCTCCATGAAGCTGAAGGACATCAAGACCTTCGTGGTCGGCAATCCGCCGCCGCATTTCGGCGGGCGCTACTTCGTGTTCGTGAAGCTGACCACGGACGACAACGTTTCGGGAATCGGCGAGGCGTACTGCGTGCCGTTCCATCCCGACCTGGTCGCGAAGATGCTGGAAGACGTGTTCGCGCGTCATCTGGAGGGGCACGATCCGCACTCGATCGAAACGATGTGGCGTCGCGTCTATTCGAGCGGCTTCACGCAGCATCCTGATCTCACGCTGATGGGCGTGCTCAGCGCGCTCGAAATGGCGTGCTGGGACATCGTCGGCAAGGCGGCGAATCAACCGGTCTACCAGCTGCTGGGCGGGCAGGTGCACGAGCGGTTGCGCTCCTACACCTACATCTATCCGCGCCCGGGAGAGAGCGAGGCGGTCTACCAGGATCCGGACCTGTCCGCGGAGCGCGCCGTGGAGTATCTGCAGCAGGGCTTCACGGCGATCAAGTTCGATCCTGCCGGGCCGTACAGCGCCTTCGACGGTCGCCAGCTCTCGCTCGAGGCGCTCGATCTGAGCGAGCGATTCGTTCGCCAGTTGCGTGAAGCTGTGGGCAGCAAGGCGGATCTGCTGTTCGGCACGCATGGCCAGATGACCGCCGCGGGTGCGATTCGGCTGGCGCGACGCCTCGAGCCGTACGATCCGCTGTGGTTCGAAGAGCCGGTGCCGCCCGACAGCCCGGAGGAAATGGCGAAAGTCGCGCGGGCGACGAGCATTCCGATCGCGACCGGCGAGCGGCTCACGACCAAATACGATTTCGGTCGCCTGCTGCAGGCTGGCGGCGCGGCGATCCTGCAGATGAATCTCGGCCGCGTCGGCGGAATTCTCGAAGCCAAGAAGATCGCGGGCATGGCGGAGGTGTACCACGCGCAGATCGCGCCGCACCTTTACTGCGGGCCCGTCGTTGGCGCGGCCAACATTCAGCTTGCCACCTGCAGCCCGAATTTTCTCATTCTGGAAAGCATCGAGCGCTGGCAGGGCTTTCACGCCGATATCCTGAAGACGCCGATCCAGTGGCAGGATGGATACGTGATTCCACCGACGGCGCCGGGGCTCGGCGTCGAGCTCAACGAAGACGTCGCGCGCAAGCATCCCTACAAGGGCACGATGCTGCATCTCGAGATGGCGAGCCATCCGGTCCGCTAGCGGCCGATGGAGACCTTCGACTATGTGATCGTCGGCGCCGGCACCGCCGGTTGCGTGGTCGCCAACAGACTCTCTGCCGATGGCAGGTCGAGCGTGCTGCTGCTGGAAGCGGGCGGCAGCGACCGCCGTCCGTGGATTCAGAGTGCCGATCGGTTACGCACGCCTGCTTTTCGCTCCCTCGATCAACTGGATGTACGAGACTGAAAGCGATCCCGGGCTCGCGGGGCGCAAGAGTTTCTGGCCGCGGGGGAAGGTCGTCGGCGGATCGGGATCGATCAACGCAATGGTGTACATGCGCGGCCTGCCGCGCGATTTCGACGACTGGGAAGCGATGGGCAACGCCGGATGGGGTTATCGCGACGTGCTGCCCTTTTTCAAGGATGTCATGCATGTTACGGACGTGGCGAAGTTCGCGCACCCGCTTTGCAGGCGCTATATCGAGGCTGCCGAAGCCATGGGCTATCGCCGCACGGACGACTTCAACGGCGAGCGAGGCGAGGGCGTCGGGATCTACCGAATCAATACGCGTAACGGCATCCGCGCATCGAGCGCCAACGAGTACCTCCGGCCTGCGCTGGGCCGTGCGAACCTCACCCTGCGAACACGGGCACACGCATCGCGGCTGACCCTCAAGGACCGCCGCGCAGTCGGTGTGCAATATCTCAACGGGCGACAGCAACTCGAAGTTGCCGCGAGAAAGCAGGTCATTCTTTGCGGTGGATCCATCAATTCACCGCAACTCCTGCAGTTGTCAGGAATCGGGGACGGGGACGATCTGCGCGCACTCGGCATCGAAACGCTCGTCGCCGCCAAGGCCGTGGGTCGAAACCTGCAGGACCACCTCGCGGTATCTTATTTCTACCGATGTTCGCAGCCGACCCTGAACGACCAGCTACGGCCGCTCGGCGGCAAGATCGCAGCGGCCATGCGCTATCTGTCTACGCGAACCGGGCCGCTCTCGATGAGCGTGAATCAGGGCGGAGGCTTCGTGCGAAGCGACCCGCAGCAGGTTGCGCCCAACCTGCAGCTGTATTTCAATCCGGTGAGTTATACGGAGACACCACTTGCGGACCGCAAGCTACTGCGGCCCGATCCCTTCTCGGCGTTTCTGCTGTCGTTCAACAGTTGCCGGCCGACCAGCCGCGGATCTCTCAGCATCACTTCCACCGATCCGATGCTGCCGCCGATGATTCGCCCCGACTATCTCTCGACGGAGACCGATATCGCGGAAGCGATCGCCGGTTGCCGTCTACTGCGTCGGATGGCAGCCACTGCGCCATTGGCGGATGTGATTACCGGAGAGCTGTTCCCCGGCCCTCAGGTGAAGACCGATAGCGAGCTTCTTCAGGATTTCCGGGCGCGAGCGGACACCGTGTTTCATCCGGTGAGCACGTGCACGATGGGCCCGGACCCACGCAACTCAGTCGTCGACGCACGCCTGCGGGTGCATGGCGTGTCGAATCTGCGGATCATCGACGCGTCGGTGTTCCCGACCGTCACGTCGGGCAACACCAACGCACCGACCGTGATGGTGGCGGAGAAGGGCGCGGCCATGTTGCTCGAGGACGAGCTCGGGTGACCATGCCGATTCGCCTGGTCGTGATGCTTGCGGTCGGGCTGCTGATCAATTACGTGGATCGCGGCAGCATCAGCGTCGCGGCGCCCGTGCTCCAAAAGGAGCTCGGGCTCTCGCCTGTCGAGATGGGTTGGGTGCTTTCCGCATTCTTCTGGGCATACGTTCCACTGCAGCCTGTAATGGGTTGGCTTGCGGATCGCATCGGCGCGGCACGCGTGCTCGCCGGAGGATTCGCGCTTTGGTCGATTGCAACCGTACTCACGGGCTTGTCGACCGGGTTGTTTTCTCTCGTTGCCCTACGAGTGGTCATGGGCGTCGGCGAATCCACTTTTTATCCGTGCGCCGTCAGCCTGCTCGCGAATCGCGTAGAGGACCAGCACCGAACGCGCGCTACTGGAACGATGGCCTTGGGCGGAGTCATTGGCCCTGCATTCGGGACCTTCATCGGCGGCCTGGTCATGTTGCGATATGGCTGGCAGGCCATGTTCATCGGCCTCGGCCTGGCATCGCTCATCTGGCTGGTGCCCTGGGTCAGGGAGTTGCGTCGGGAGCCTCGGCCACAAAGCGCGCGGGCTCGCACCGGCCCGTCACTTGCGGACATTCTTTCGCAGCGCGCGCTTTGGGGCGCGATGCTCGGCGTGTTCTGCTCGAACTATGCTTTCTATTTCGTCTTCACCTCACTGCCGTTGTACCTGGTGCACGATCGCGGGCTCTCGTTGCTCGACATGACCAAGCTCACCACCTGGGTCTATGTGGCCGACGGCGCAAGCGTGCTCGCCACCAGCTGGCTGCTCGATGCGTGGATCAGGCATGGCGCCACATTCAATCGTGCCTATAAGACGACGCTGATCGTCAGCGGCATGGGAGTAGGCGGATGTCTGCTCGCGTGCACCGGGGCCGGCATGTCTGCCGCAGTCGCTCTCTTGCTGCTCCTCGGCTTCATGGACGGGCTCAATAGCCCCACGACTCCGGCGGTCACGCAGATGTTTGCAGGTCCGGAGGCGAGCGGACGCTGGATGGGACTGCAAAACGCAGTAGCCAACCTGTCGGGAGTGTGCGCCCCAGTCGTAACCGGCTATCTGGTGCAGTCGACGGGGCACTACACAACGGCGTTGATCGTCGCGGGAACGATTGCATTCATCGGCGCCTTTACGTGGGCCTTCATCGTGCCGACGGTACGCGCGGTCAAGTGGGAGAAAGCATGTTTGGCTCCCTGAAGCCGGCGGCATTCGCCGCGCCGTTGCCGGCGGACATGATTTATCCGACGTATCGTCGCCTGCGTCGCCGGGTGTTCGCCGGCATTTTCATCGGGTATGCGGGCTACTATTTGGTGCGCAACAACCTCGCGCTCGCGATTCCGGATCTTCTGGCAGAGCATCCCGAATACAGCAAGGCGCAGCTGGGCGGTGCGCTCACCGGCTTGTCCCTGGCCTACGGGTTGTCGAAGTTCCTGATGGGGTCGATTTCCGATCGCAGCAATCCAAAATATTTCCTGCCGCTGGGACTGCTGCTGTCGGGTGGCATCATGGCGACGTTTGGGCTGGTCGATGCGCTGTATGCGTCGCTGACCGCAATCATCGCGATCATGGTGCTGAATGGCTGGGTGCAGGGCATGGGATGGCCGCCGTGCGGCAAGCTCATGGTTCACTGGTTCAGCACCAAGGAGCGCGGGCTGATCGTTTCGACGTGGAACACCGCGCACAACCTCGGTGGCGCGCTGGTAGCGAATCTCGCCCTCGTCGGCGTTCTGCTGTTCAACGACTGGGGCGCGAAATTCTATTTCAACGCGCTCGCGGCTGCCGTCCTGGCGATAGGCGTGTACTTCCTGCTTGAAGATACACCGCAGTCCAGGGGACTGCCTCCTGTCGAGCAATACAAGAACGACTACCCTCCGGGATACTCCGAAGCGCACGAGCAGACGCTGGGATTTCGGGAGATCTTCCTAACATACGTGCTGCCCAACAAGTACCTGTGGGCGATCGCTATAGCCAACGCCTTCTGCTATTTCGTCCGCTACGGCGTGGTGAACTGGATACCGACCTACCTCGAGACCGCGAAAGGATTCTCCTTCAAGGAATCCAGCATCGCCTGGTCACTCTACGAGTATGCCGCGATCCCGGGAACAATCGTGTGCGGCTGGCTATCGGACAAATGGTTCAAGGGCAGGCGCGCTCCTGCGACCATGTTGTTCATGGCGCTGACGCTCATCGCCGTCGTCGTGTACTGGCTCAACATGCGCGGTCCGCTGTGGATCGACTATGCGGCGCTGATCGCCATCGGATTCCTGGTTTACGGTCCGATCATGATGATTGGCCTGCATTCACTCGATCTCGTCCCCAAGAAGGCGGCGGGTACCGCGGCCGGTTTTACCGGTTTCTTCGGCTACGTATTCGGCTCGGCGGTCGCCGGGGCGGGCGTCGGCTGGATTGCCGATCACTGGGGATGGGGCGGCGTGTTCACGACGATGGTGGCCTGCTGCCTCCTGACGATTTTCTTCGCTGCTCTGACGCTCGGGCACAAGGCGGAAAGCGCAGGGAGAGATGCGCCTTGATCTACGGCACCAGGACTATCTTTCCCACATGCTCCTTTGACAGGAAGGCGGTCTGAGCCGCGGCGATTTCCCTGAGCGGATGAACAGCGCTCACCAGGGGCTTGATGTCGCCACCCTCAATCCTGGCGATCAGGTTTGCGAATACGTGAGGCTCCAGCTGCGTGCAGCCCAGCAGCCGCAGGTCCTTCAGGTACAGCGTGCGCAGGTCCAGATTGACGAACGGACCGGCAATTGCACCTGCCACCGCATAGCGGCCCGCTCGACGCAGCACTTCGAGTAGCGAGGGAAACTGCGCTCCGCCGACGACGTCGATCACGGCATGGACGGATTCTTGCCCCAGCTCCTTCAGCAGGTCCGCCTCGCGCGGCAGCACGCGGCTTGCGCCCAGCGATTTGAGCGCCGCAGCTTTGTTTTCGCTCGAGATTGCGATGACAGTCGCACCGCGGTGCTTGGCGAGTTGCACAGCAGCGGAGCCCACACCACCTGATGCGCCCGTGACGAGCACGGTTTCGCCTCCCGCGACTTGTGCGCGAGTCAGAAGATTTTCCGCCGCCGAATAGGAGCAGGGAAACGATGCGAGCTCGACGTCGGACAGGTGGCTGGTGATTCGGCGTGCCTTGGCTGCTGGAACGACCGCGAATTGCGCGAAGGCGCCGTCCCGATCGGAACCGAAGTAGCAGGCAGGAGAAAACACGGGGTTGACGAGCACCCGCTCACCGATCCGGCCGACTTCGACACCAGGGCCGACGGCGACGATGCGCCCGCAAGCATCGGCTCCTTGGATGCGTGGGAATGAAACTTCGGCGCCGGTCCAACTCGCATCCTTCGATTTCGACTCAGCCTCCTTGGAATACCACCCGGTGCGCAGGTTGATGTCGGTGTTGTTGACGCCGGCGGCCGCTATTTGAATCAGCACTTCACCGGCGGCGGGACTCGGGACGGCAAGGTCGTCACGGTATTGCAGCTGGTCGAGGCCGCCATGGCCACGCAGTACCACGCCTCGCATCGTCTTGTGTGTCATCCGGGATTGCCCGTTCGACCTTTGGGAACTACCTCGGTACCTATGGCCTTCGGCTGATCGTCGACCAGCGTCGCGGGAAAGCCTTCGCCCAGCACACTCACCTGGCACGCGTCCTCGAGTCGCCGGATGATGTTCGGCGACAGCTCCCGTGGGCCATAGCGCTTTTCACCTTCCTTGAAGATATTCAGCACCAGCGGCGACAGTTCGAGAGGCACGCCATGGTCGCGTGCGATCTCATCGAACAGCCCGACGTCCTTGATCACGAGGTCCATGGTGAAGCTGATATCGCGGCTGCCATTCAGGATCACCTGCGACTCGGTTTCGTGCACGAAAGAATTGCCGGAAGAGATGCGGATGGCTTCGTAGGTCGTGTTCATGTCCAGGCCGGCAACCTTCATAGTCGTCAACGCCTCGGTCAGTGCCACGAGGTGCACCGTGCACAGGTAATTCGTCATGACCTTGAGCACTGATGCCGAACCCAGCGGCCCCGTGTGCAGAATCTGGCGGCCCAGGATCGAAAGCACCGGCAGCACGCGCTCGAATGTTTCGCGCGGACCGCCTGCGAAGATGGAAATGTTGCCGGTGGCCGCGCGATGGCACCCGCCGGACACAGGACAATCCATCGCCGCCGCGCCCTTGCCCTGGACGAGTATCGCGAGTCGTTTGACCTCGTTCTCATCCGTAGTGCTCATTTCCAGCCAGACTTTTCCGGCGGTGAGCCCTGCCAGAATGCCGTCCGGCCCCTCCATGACCGCGGCTGTCGCGGCGGGCGAGGGCAGGCAGGTGATGACCACATCGACCTGTTCGGCGATTTCCTTGGGCGACCGGCCTGCCTTTGCACCGCGAGCCACGAAGGCGCTCACACGCCCGGCGTCCAGGTCTCGCACCGTGAGATCGATGGCACTGTCGAGCAGGTTGCCGGCGAGACTCCCACCCACGTTTCCCAGGCCAATGAAGCCGATTCGGGTTTTTTCCACTTGCCTGCTCCGTCCTCGTAGAATCCTCGCGATGCCGCGTCTTTATATCAGCTCCCCGAACGAGTTGACGATCGAGCTCGAAGGGGCGCAGCGCTTTGCCATACATCCCATGTGGCTGCGCGAACGTTGCCGGGATGCACAGAGCATGGACCTGCGCACCGGCCAGCGGCTGCATGACCCTTCCGACCTCGACTTGCAGATCTCCCTCATCGCCGTCTCGCGAGCCTGGTCCAGGCAGATTCCGGGTGCGCTTCAGCGATGGGCACGAGGCCGAATTCGTGGAGCAGGAGATTTTGGACGAGTCGGCGCTGCCGCCTGGGGATCACGACATCCCGGCACCGCGCCTTTGGAATGCCGCGACTGGGCAGGTGCGCCGCATTGCCTGGAGCAGCGCTCCCGCCGACATCCAGCTCAATGGATGGCTCACGCAATTCCTCCAGCTTGGGTTCGTCGTATTCACGGGTGTGCCGACCAAGCCTGAATCAATATTCAAGGTGGGCAGCTTGTTCGGCTTCACGCGCGAGACTAATTTCGGCGCGCTGTTCGACGTGCGCTCGACCGCCGCCGCGAGCGACCTCGCCTACACCTCGTTGCCTCTCGATCCGCACACCGATAACCCCTATCGCGATCCGGTGCCCGGAGTTCAGCTGCTGCATTGCCTGGTCAATGAGACCTCAGGCGGCCTGTCGACGCTGGTCGATGGATTCGCGGCTGCGCAGGCGCTGAACGAACGAGACGCCCAGGCCTTCGACCTGTTGTCGAGCACTCCGGTGCGGTTCCGCTACCAGGATCCAACCACCGAGCTGGTTGCGAGCGCGACGCCCATTCAGCTGGATGCGGCGGGAAACGTCGTGACGATCCATTTCAGCCCGCGCCTGGATTTTGTTCCGCTGCGCCCGCCAAACGATCTTGCAGACTACTACCGCGCGCGTCGCGCTTTCGACTGGCTTTTGCGCTCCCCGGAGTTCGAGATCCGGTTCTTGCTCGGAGCCGGCGAGCTCTTGATGATGGACAATCGGCGCCTGCTGCACGGCCGGACCGGCTTCGATCCGTGTGAGGGCGAGCGGCACCTGCAAGGCTGCTACATCGACATCGACGGCCCTAGAAGTCTCTATCGGGTCGTCAGAAGAAGACTGCGAGGTGCCGCGTGAATAAAATGGTTAGCTTCCGAGCGATGAAAGACGGCACCCGCGAGGATTACCTGCTCCTTGATCAATCCGAGCGGGACTACGCCATAGGGCTGGCCGATCGAGTCATGGGCGCAATGCGCAAGCTGGATCATTCCCTAGATGGCTATCCGGTCAGCCGTCTGGGCCATTCATTGCAGTGCGCGACCCGGGCCCTGGAGGACGAGGCGGACGATGAGTTGGTGGTTGCCGCGTTGATTCACGACATCGGCGATGAGCTCGCTCCGTACAATCATGCGGAGGTCGCCGCTGGAATCATGAGGCCGTACGTGCGGCCTGAAGTCACGTGGATCGTCGCGAATCACGGCCTCGTGCAGGCCTATTACTACGTGCATCACCTGGGCGGAGACCGCAATGCCCGCGATCGCATCAAGGATCACCAGTGGTACGGCGCCTGCCTCAACTTCTGCGAGCGCTGGGACCAGAATTCATTCGATCCTGATTACCCCACCAAGCCACTGGAGGCCTTCGAGCCTCTAGTGCGCCGGATCTTTTCGCGAGACGCTCACGACCCCCGCTACGTTGCCCGGCGTTAGTCGTGTGCGGCGCCGAAGCGGTACGTAGCCGTCACGCCGTAAGTACGCGGCTTGGCGTAGACGCCTGCGACCACGCCCGCGAACAATGAGCTGTCGAAAGCGTAGACGCGATACTTCTCTTCGAAGAGATTGTTGGCGAAAGCGGCAACTTCCCAGCGCCCGCCGCTCGCGGCGTAGCCCACTCGCGCATTGGCGACGGTATAGGCCTTCTCTTCCTCGACCGGCGCGCACAGCACGGTGAAGCAGAAATCCCCCGAATACTGGGCGTCGAATTGCAGGAGCCCAGTGCCCGTGCCCATCGGGAAGTCATATCGCGCAAGCGCGCTGCCTGAAAATTTTGGCGCTTGCGGCAGATCATGATTGACGACCGTGACCAGGTCCGGCAGCAGGATGTTCTTGACTTTGCTGTCCAGCAATGAGGCTCCCAGTTGCAAAGTGAGGCCGGTGACGGGGCGGGTGTTGAGCTCCGCCTCGATGCCCTTGGCCGTGGCATCGAGATTGATGACCGACTGCACGGGGCCGACCTGCGCGAACGCCTGGTAGTCGTCGTACTTGTAGTAGAAGCCGCTGACGTTGAGCGTCGTGGAGTCGCCGAGGTTCGACTTCACGCCCACTTCGTACGAGTTGAGCACCTCCGGCTTGAAGGGGATGCCTTCGAGGAACGCCTGCTCGAAGCCTGCGAACGGCGTGCCGGTGGAGAATGTGTAGCCGCCGCTCTTGCTGCCGCGGTTGTAGCTCACGTAGAGCAGCATGTCGTCGCTGGGTTTGTAATCGAGCTCGAGGCGCGCCGTGACGTCGCTGAAGGACTTCTTGGCATCGTCGGGGGTGACGGGGCTGCCGGGGTAGATCGGGAAGATCTCATCCTGGTTGAAGATGATGGTGACGCCGGTGAGGCTGGTTTCCGTGCCGAAGTAGCTGCCTTCACGCGTGTCGTGCCAGTAGCGCAAGCCGCCGATCAGTTTCCATTGGTCGGCGAATTGCCATTCGTCCTGGATGAAGGCCGCGTATGAAACCGTGCGCTGCTTGAATGCCACGTCCGGGTCGTAGCCGTAGAACGGATCCGCAAACTTGCCGGTGTAGTTGCCATCCACGTACATGCCGAACACGCCGCCGACCACTTCGTGCGCGCCGCGGGATGCCGACAGCCGGAATTCCTGCGAGGCCTGGTCCAGCCTGCTGCCCTGGAAGAAGAACACGCCTTCATCGGGGGAGGCGTCGCCGCCCTCGATGTAGAACTTGTTGGAATGCTGGTAATCGCTGATCGAGACGAAGCCGAGATCGCCGAATTCCGCATCGATGCGCAGCGTGGACCCGAAGATCTTGCGGTCGACGTAGGATTCCTGCGTTTCAGCGGTCGACCACGGATCACCGCCCCGGCTCGGGATGATGCTGTCATCCTGGAATCCGCTGCCGGTAGCTCCCGGAGGCGAGCCCCAGTAGGCGCATGCGAGCGTCGGTGGCGTGAACTCACCCTGGAATTGTGCATTGGGGCAGGCGGGCTCATGCGAATAGAGGCCGGCCTGGGTTTCCTTGTCGGCCCGCATGTACCGCGTGATGAGGTTGACGTTGGTCGCCTCGTTGGGCTGCCAGGCGAGCGAGCCGCGCAAGGCGTAGTGATCGTTGCCGCCGCGATCCGGCACGCCGGTAACGATCGAGTTCATGTAGCCGTCATCCTTGTTGCGAATGAAAGCCAGTCGGCCCTGCAAATTGTCGGAAATAGGCCCCGACATCGCGCCATCGAGAATGAACTGACTGAAACGGCCGACGGTCAGGTCGGTGTAACCCTCGAATTCCCTGGTGGGCTTTTGCGAGATGAACTGAATCGCGCCGCCCGTGGCATTGCGGCCGAACAAGGTGCCCTGCGGCCCGCGCAGCGTCTCGACGCGTGCGAGATCGAACACCGGGAAGCTGGCGAGATTGATCGAGCTCGAATAGCTGTCGTCCTGGTAGACCGCGACCGGCGGCTCCTGCTGATCGCCGTAGTCGTTCTGCGAGACGCCGCGGATGTTGAACACGACCTGCGCGGATGAGTACGCATTCATTTTCAGGCTGGGCACGGCGCGGACGATGTCCGTGGCCGTGGTGATGTTGAGATCTCTCACCGCCTCGGCGCTGAGCGGAGTCACCGAAATGCCGACGTCCTGGAGTTTCTGCTCGCGGCGTTGCGCGGTAACAACGACTTCACCGAAACGTTCTTCTTCCTGCGCCGGAGCCGGTTGAGTTTCCTGCGCCCATGTCGTGGGCGGTGCAGCGCAGATCAACGCCGCGCAGACGGCCAGCCGGAGGGCGACTGGAACGAGAGTTGACTGAGTATTCCTCATGAAAAACCCCTTCCTGATCTCTGGCCGGTCGCACGGGAACGTGCACGGATTCTATGCCGCACGGCTTGTCGCCGGATCGTCTCGCAAGGCCCGCCGAGAAGCAAGGACCGCGCTTGAAGTGAAAGCACGCAGGTGTTGCGTGGAAATCAAAGCGTGTCGCGCGCAGGCACGCGAGGGTCGCGTCTTCTACATCGAGAAGTGGTTTCTCATTGCCGGTTGGCCGTGTAGTTGGCTGGCACCCACGCGTAGCCTTTGCCCTCCGTGCGCAGATGGCCGAGCCCGGGGAAGGGCACGTGCGCGATGCCCACCCAGTAACCTTGCGAAGCTGCCTCCGCAATCAGCCTTTCACGCTCGGCACGCGCGGCGTTGGAGTCCGAGTCGAAATGAATCGTCACGGCGGGCTCTGGAATTTGCACTGCCGCGACGTGAATGAGATCGCCCCACAGCACGAGCTTGTGCCCGCCGCTTTGGACCACGTAGGTGTTGTGGCCCGGCGTGTGGCCAGAGGCGGCGGCGGATTTGATCCCGGGCGCGATCTCGGAGCCGCTGTCGATGCGCTGGAACTTCCCCGCATCGATGTAGGGCTTGAGCATATTCATGGCGCCCTCGAAATTGCCTTTGGCATTCGCCGGCGCCTTGTCCATGTTCGCCTGGCTCAGCCAGTAGTCAGCCTCGAGCTTGCTCGAGTACACCACGGCGTTTGGAAATGCCGGCTTGCCATCGGGGGCAAGGCCTCCAACGTGATCGCCGTGCATGTGAGTGATCAGCACTGCATCGACCTGCTCCGGGCGATAGCCCGCCGCCGCGAGGCTCGACGCCAGTCTCCCGAGCGTCGCGCCAAACAGCGATCCGGCGCCCGTGTCGATCAGCACCAGCTTCGGGCCGGTGTTGATGAGAAATGCATTGAGCGAGGTCTCGACCGGGGCCTTGAGGTATTCCCTCTTGAGCAACTCGTCGCGATGCGCCGGCTCGACGTTGGTCAGGAGCTGGTCCACTGGCAGGTCCATCGTGCCGTCCGAGAGCGCCGTGACCTCGAAGTCGCCCAGCATCATTCGGTAGTAGCCGGGCGCCTGAGTCTTCACCTGCGGCGCCGCTGCATTCGCGTTGGCCAGCGTCATGACCAGGCCCGCCAGTGCGGCACCTCGGGAGAACCGGGCGAGAACATTGTAGAGTTGCATTCTGCGATCCCCTGAAGATGACGTTAGGCAGGCCGCGCGATGTTAACGCCGCTCATCCACAAAAGCACCGCCGCCCCCGGGCGCAGCTGATGCGCATCGTTCGCGTCGCGATGTGGTCGGGCCCCCGCAGTATTTCCACGGCCATGATGCGCGCGTTCGGATCGCGGCCCGACACCGCGGTTGTCGACGAACCGCTGTATGCAGCCTACCTGGCCAGGACGGGCCTTCAGCACCCGATGCGCGAGCAGGTGATGGCATCACAGTCGCAGGACTGGACGAAGGTGGTACACGCGCTGCTGGGGCCAGTGCCGGGTGGCAAGCGCGTCTATTACCAGAAGCATATGACGCATCATCTCCTGCCGGACTTCTCAGGGGAGTGGACCTCGCACCTCGACAACGTATTTCTCATCCGTGACCCGGTATCGGTGCTGGCCTCATACATTGAAAAACGCAACGAGGTCACCCTTTCCGATATCGGCATCGAGCAGCAACGCGCGCTCTTCGAGCGTGAGGCGCAACGCCTGGGCAGCGCGCCGCTGGTGATCGAGAGCGTCGACGTGCTGCGGGATCCTGCAGTCATGCTCGCCACTCTGTGCGAGGCGCTCGCGATTCCGTTCGATGCGGCGATGCTGAGCTGGCCCGCCGGGCGACGTGAATCGGATGGGGTGTGGGCCCCCGCGTGGTATCACGCGGTCGAGGAGTCAACCGGATTTGGGCCGTACAAGCCTGAGAAGCAGGTCAGCCTTCCCGGGGAACTGCAACGCATCGCGGATGAGGCGCGGCCGCACTACGAAAGACTCGTATCGCATCGGCTCCTGCCCGCGCGCGGCAAGGCTTGAACGAGGAACATTTCATGCACTTCAGATTTCACAGCGCTTTCTTTTCGCTCCTGTTGGTGGGGCCCGCCATGGCGTGCGCGCAGAGCGCCGATGCGCGCCTGCGCGAGATTTACTCCACCGAATGGACGTGGCGCGAGCAGCAGTTCCCCGACAACGAGGACACGGAGAAGCCGATTCAGGAGCGCCTTCCGAGGGTCGATCCGGCGGCGCAGGCAATGCGCCTCCGGTACTGGCAGGAGGTGCTGGGCAAGGTGGAGGCGATCCCGCGGGACCAGCTGTCCGCCGCGGAGCAGTTGAACTACGACATCTATCGGCCGCAGATCCAGGTGCTGATCGCGAACCAGCGTTTCCGCGACTTCGAAATGCCGGCGAACTCGGACACCACGTTCTGGACGGACATCGGCTACACCGCGCGCCGTTCGTTCCGCAGCGTCGAGGATTACCGCAAGTGGCTCCTGCAGTTGCGCGACCTGCCGCGTTATTTCGATGAGCAGATGGACGAGATGCGCGCCGGGCTCAAACGCGGCTTCACGCCGCCAGCCGTGACCATGAAGGGGAGGGAGGCTTCGATAACGGCCGTGACAGAGGCTACTCCCGAGGAGAGTCTTCTCTACACGCCCTTCAAGGAGATGCCGGGCATCGGCGCCGCAGAGCAGGCCTCACTGCGCGCGCAGGCGGTGGCGGTGATTCGCGATACCGTGCAGCCCGCTTACGCGAAGCTCTTGAAGTTCATGCGCAGCGAGTACCTGCCGAAGCTGCGCACCACCCTTGCCGCGAAGGACCTTCCCGATGGTGAAGCGTACTATCGCGCGAAGATAAGAGAGTTCACCACGCTCGAGATGGACGCCGAGTCGATCCACCAGCTCGGCCAGGCGGAGGTTGCCCGCCTGCGCGCCGAGATGCTCGCCGTGATGAAAGAGACGGGATTCGCCGGCGACCTGCCGGCATTCCTGCAGTTCCTGCGCACGGACCCGCAGTTCTATGCGAAGACCCCACAGGAACTGCTGATGCATGCCGCCTGGATCGCGAAGCAGTTCGACGGCAAGGTGGGCCTGTACTTCGGATACCTGCCGCGGGCGCGCTTCGCGATCAAGCCGGTACCCGACGATCTCGCTCCGTTCTATACCGCCGGGCGCGGCGGTCCAGGTGTCTACCTGCTGAATACCTACAATCTGCCGAGCCGCCCTCTCTACAGCCTGCCGGCACTCACGCTCCACGAGTCTGCTCCGGGTCACGCGTTCCAGATTCCGCTCGCGCTGGAGCACAAGGACCAGCCGGAATTCCGCCAGCACACTTATATTTCCGCTTATGGGGAAGGCTGGGCGCTTTACAGCGAGCACCTCGGCGTCGAGATGGGAATGTACGAGACGCCCTACGAGCGGTTCGGCATGCTCGGTTACCAGATCTGGCGCGCTTGCCGCCTGGTAGTGGACACGGGAATTCATGCGAAAGGGTGGACGCGCGAGCAGGCGGTGCATTTCATGCGCGATCACACGACCTTGGCCGATCATGAGATCGGCACCGAGGTGGATCGGTACATTGCGTGGCCTGCACAGGCGCTGTCGTATTACCTGGGCGAGATGGCGATTCTGAAGGCGCGTGCCCGCGCGGAGCGGGAGCTGGGTGCGAAATTCAACATCCGCGCCTTTCACGACTCCGTTCTCGAGCTCGGCTCAGTCCCGTTGCCTCTGCTCGAGGCGCGTATCGAGCGGTTCATCGCCGAAGGTGGTACCGGCCCATATCCGGATCTCGAGAGGTGAACGCCTTCGGGTAGAATGAGGGCCGCTCCCCAGCTCGCTTATTTCTCCCATGTCGAACGGCGTCAAAACTGGCATCGTGGCGATGCTCGCGGCGGTCGCGACTTTCGCGGTCATGGACGCCTCGATGAAGCACCTCGTCGAGTCGTATCCACCGCTGCAGGTGTCATGCCTGCGCGGTCTCGCCTCCATTCCTTTCTTCCTCATGGGCGTCGGCTACTTCGGTGGCTGGCGCAATCTCATGCCGGTGCAGTGGATTGAGCACCTTGTGCGCGGCGTGCTCGCAATCCTGATGTTGTGGACATTCGTATTCGCCGTGGGCGAGCTCCCGTTGGGCACTGCTTACGGAATCTTCATGTGTTCGCCGCTCCTCATCACCGCGCTGTCCGCGCTGCTGCTGCGCG
Source organism: uncultured Gammaproteobacteria bacterium (assembly GCA_963759725.1). Taxonomy (GTDB): domain Bacteria; phylum Pseudomonadota; class Gammaproteobacteria; order Steroidobacterales; family Steroidobacteraceae; genus CAVXAE01. The sequence goes on from CAVXAE010000001.1 coordinate 2,097,638, forward strand.
AGCACGTGGGGTTGCACCGCTGGCTCGCAATTGCATTCGGAATGATCGGCGTCGTGATCATCCTCAACCCCGACCGGCACGACATGGTCACGGTCGGCGGGCTTGCCGCGCTCGCGTCCGCAACCTGCTACGCGATCTCTGCGCTGATGATCCGCCGTCTCGCACAAACAGATTCCACGCTGAGCATCGGCCTCTCGTTCATGCTCATGGTTTCGATAGGCACCGGAATATTGGCATTTCCCGGTTGGGTTCCGGTGCGGGCCGAGCATTGGTCGTGGATCGTAGTGATGGGGCTCACCGGGGCCATTGCGCAATACCTGATCATCCATGCCTTTCGCTGCGCGCCGCCGTCCGTGGTTGCGCCATTCGAGTTCACATCGGTGCTGTGGGGCATTGCCATCGACTGGGTGCTGTGGAACACCGTCCCGGGAGCGCGGATGCTGACCGGCGCGTCGCTCGTGATCGCAACCGGCCTGTATGTGATTTACCGGGTGCACTGGGTTGGGCGGGATCTGAGCCGCACCCCTTTGCCTTAGCGTAGTCCGTCAACGAAGGAGCCAAGAATGCCAACTGCGGTCGTAACTGGCGCGGCGCAAGGTGTGGGCCTCGTGACCGCCTCCCTCCTCGCGCGGCGCGGATTTCGCGTGGTGCTTACCGACATCCAGCCGCTCGATCCGCAGGTCGCTTCGCTGCGCAGCGAAGCGCTTGAAGTCGAGGGCATTGGCGGCGATGTCTCCAGCGAGAAGTTCGTGCAGGAGCTCGCGCAACGGGTGGAAAGCGAGTGCGGTGGCGCAGACGTGCTGGTGAACAACGCCGGCATCAGCATGATCATGCCCGCGGAGGAGACGACATCGGAGCAGTGGCAGCGGGTGATGAACGTAAATCTGCTGGGGCCGTTCCTGCTATGCAAATATTTCGGCGCGCACATGCTTCGCCGCAGACGCGGGAGCGTCGTGAATGTGGCGTCGGTCGCGGGGCTGGGCGGAGTCAGCCATCGCAGTGCCTACAACTCCTCCAAGCACGGCCTCATCGGCCTCACGCGGACCCTGGCCGCGGAATGGGGCGGACGCGGCGTACGCGTCAACGCGGTCTGCCCTGGATGGATCAAGACCGAGATGGATGCGGTCGATCAGCAACGCGGCATGTATTCGGACCAGGACATCACGGACCGGGTGCCGATGGCTCGATTCGCCAGCGCGACGGACGTCGCCGAAGCGATCGCCTTCCTTGCGGATGGTGACAAGAGCGCATTCATCAATGGCGCAGCCCTGCCGATCGATGGTGGCTGGACTGCCGATGTGAGTTGGCAAAGCCTGCGCGTGCAAACGCGAGCGTGATGGGCGTGGTCTATTTCTCGATGGCGGCGCAAACGCGGTTGCGGCCCGTGCGTTTCGCCTCATAGAGCGCTGCATCCGCTCGCCCGATCAGCGCTTCGAGCGCTTCTTCGGGCTCAGCCATGGCGACTCCGATGGACAGCGTGACACCACCGATCTGTTCATCACGGTCGCCACGATGGATGCGGCCACGAGCGACGGCCGTTCGGATCTGCTCCGCCAGGGCTTTCGCGCCGGTAACGGTCGTTTCAGGCAGCAGCACGGCGAATTCCTCGCCTCCGACTCGCGCCGCGATGTCGCGTCCCTTGACGTTCGCGTGGATCACCTGCGCAACGGCGCGGATGACCTTATCCCCAAGCAGATGCCCGTAGGTGTCGTTGATCTTCTTGAAAAAGTCGATGTCCGCCATCAGCAGCGCAGTTCCGGCAAGCTTCGGCGTCTGTCCGTACGTGTCTTCGACGGCACGCTCGAGGCCGCGCCGGTTCTTGAGCCCGGTCAAGCGGATCTAGCAGTGCTTCAGTCTGTGCGCGCTCCAGCCGGTCCGTCAGCGTGTTCACTTCATTGGAACTGGCTTCGAGCTTCTGCGACAGCGCCTGAGTGGCCGCCTGCATGCGCACCGTCTCGTTCAGCAACTCGGCGACGACGCTGCTGACGCGATCGCTGCCCATCGAGTCGTTGAGCTGCGCCTTGTGCTGTTCCAGGGCGCTGCCGAATTGCCCGGCTTCCGCACCCGCCGTTGCCGCGGTGCGCGCGGTTTCCGCCAGAAGGGTGCGCAACTGTTCCTGCAGACGCTCCAGCGCATTGATGTCGCGCGCGACGATGTGCTGAGCATGCAGCCGGTACGCTTCGTCTTCGGTGAGCGGCAGGTTGGCGGCCAGCTTCTTCTCGAGGATCTGGCTCAGTCCGGGATTCATTCCCGCTACGTGCTCGTACCACAGCGCGTAGCTCAGGGGGTGGAAGGCAGCCGATTGTCGCGCCATCAACGGGCAGGACCAGCCGCAGGAGCTCAGCGCTCTTGTCCTTGTCTTGTGTGTATCGCATGCCGCCCCGGAAAGTCCGCTTGTAATCTCTCCTTCCCTGGATGCCTCAATTTTAGAGGCGGCGTAATGTAGCAAAATCCGCAATCACCCGGCGAGCCTGACGAGCCGCGCGACGGCGCTGCGATCGATCGAGCCGCTCGCGATGCTCAGCCCGTACAGTGTGGTGACTACAGCGGATTTCTGTTTGCAGCGATTTTCGGCGCTCTCGAGCGGGCCTCCTCATCGACGGCAGTGATGATGTGCTCCAGCAGATTGTCGTCCACCAGCCGCAGCTCTCCGTAGCGAGGATGCGATTCGCGGACTCCGGGGATCAGCCGGCTGTCGCCCTTGCCCGTGACCAGCCACTCGACGCTGGCGCCACTCGCCAGGCAGATCGCGCGCAGATCGCTGACATTGGGCTCGGAGTCGCCGCGGAGCCATTTGCGTATCGCCCCATCCGACCGGCCGATCGCCCGGGCCGAGCGCGCTTGCGCCACCAAATACGTTGACCGCATGACGGAGACGCGGCGCGAATCCGTCTTGATGGATATCGCCTACAGAAGTTGCAGAGGGTCACTCATGTCGTACGAATATACCGGTAATCGTACGTTTCATGCCATGGGGTCGACATGAAAGTACGGAGCGACCATGAGCGGCAGCTCTGCATCGGAGCAGGCGCGCCGGCAACTGAGGGATGTGCTGCGTGACTTGCCGCAGATCCACTCGGCAGTCGTAGTTGCCGTCGCGGCGCTGCGCCAGCAGGCCTGCGAATTGGACGAAGACGTCGCGGTGGTGTTGCAAAGGGGCGCCGCTGACCGCATCCAGGACCAGGTGGAGCGCATCGAGGCGGTGCTCGCTTTGCTGGCCGATATCACCTGAAGCGCGCAGTCGCTGCGGGCAACACGGCTATAATCACCAGCCCCGCGCGCGCGCGAAAGTGGCGGAACTGGTAGACGCGTCGGCCTTAGAAGCCGGTGGGGTAACCCGTGAGAGTTCGAGTCTCTCCTTTCGCATTTCTGGCGCTTCCGTTCAGATGAGGTGATTTGGGCATGCAAGTATCGTTGACCGCCACTGGCGGTCTGGAGCGCCGGCTGGAAGTTGCCGTGCCTGCGCAGCGCGTCGACAGCGAGGTCGACGAGCGCCTGAAGAAGCTGTCGCGAACGGCACGCCTGAAGGGGTTCCGGCCCGGCAAGGCGCCGATCCAGGTGATCAAGAAACAGTTCGGCGAGCAGGTTCGCGCCGAGGTGGTAGGTGACCTCATGCGCGCCACGCTCGCGGAGGCCATCACTCAGGAAAAGCTGCGTCCGGCCGTGGGGCCGCGCATCGAGCCGCTGGCCGTGGAGCGCGGCGCGGATCTCAAGTACGCCGCTGTGTTCGAGGTGCTTCCCGAAGTGAAGCTGAAGCCGCTGGACGGCATGCGCTCTCGAGAAGCCCACCGCCGAGGTCACCGACACCGACGTCGACGCCATGATCGAGAGCATGCGCAAGCAGCGGCCGATTTTCACGGACGTGGATCGCCCGGCCCGTGACTACCGATCGCGTGACGATCGACTACCACATGCACGCGGACGACGGCAGCGAGCATGCTCACAAGCACGATCACGACGTGAGATTTCGTCGTCGGCGCAGGGCGCGTCGTGCCGCAGTTGAACGATGCGGTCAAGGGCATGAGCGCGGGCGAGGGCCGGGGAATCGACGATGCCGCTGCCGGCCGATCCGGCGGCGCCACAGCTGAGCGGACGCACCGCCGAGATGCACTTTTCCGTAAAGAAGGTGGAAGAACAGACCCTGCCCGGACTGGATGCCGAGTTCATGCGCGCCTTCGGCGTGGCGGAAGGCGGCATCGAGGCGCTGCGCGGCGAAGTGCGCGAGAGCATGCAGCGCGAAGTCGAAAATCTGGCCCGCGAGCGGTTGCGCGCCCAGGTAATGGATGCCTTGTACGCGAAGAACAGCATCGAGGTGCCGCGCGCGCTGATCGAGCAGCAGGTGCAGCAGATGCAGCTGGACATGGGCCGCCGCATGGGAGCGCGCGACATCAGCCAGCTGCCGCCGCGCGAGCCGCTTCGAGGAGCCTGCGCGCCGACGCGTGGCGCTTGGGCTGCTGCTGGGCGCACTTGTCAGCAACGCCGGCCTGAAGGCTGACCGGCAGCGCGTCCTGGACGAGACTGAACGAAGTCGCTTCCGGCTATCCCAATGCTGAAGAAGTGCGGCGCAATTACCTGCAAAACGCCGAAGCTATGCGTAGTCTGGAGTCCTCCTTGCTCGAGGAGCAGGCTCTGGATCACGTGCTCGAGCGGGCCACCATCATCGAGAAACGCCAGACCTTCAGCGAGCTCACCGGCTTCGGCCAAAAGACCAGCGAGTAGTCACCATGAACGAACGATGCCTTGAACCTGGTCCCCATCGTCGTCGAGCAGACCGCGCGCGGCGAACGGGCTTATGACATCTACTCGCGCCTGCTCAAGGAGCGGGTCATCTTCATCGTCGGTCCGATCGATGACTACATGGCCAACATCGTGGTCGCCCAGATGCTGTTCCTCGAGTCGGAGAACCCCGAGAAGGACATCGCGCTCTACATAAACTCGCCCGGGCGGCGTGGTGAGCTCTGGCCTGGCCATTTACGACACGATGCAGTTCGTGCGGCCGGACGTGAGCACCATCTGCATAGGCCAGGCCGCCAGCATGGGCGCCGTGCTGCTTGCCGGAGGCACCAAGGGCAAGCGGTTCTGCCTGCCCCACGCCCGCATGATGATCCACCAGCCGCTGGGGGGCTTTCAGGGCCAGGCGGCCGATATGGAGATCCACGCACGGGAAATGCTCATAACCCGTGACCGACTCAACAAAATCCTGGCCAAGCACACCGGTCAGAGCGTGGAAAAGATCAAGATCGACACCGACCGGGATAACTTCATGGCCGCCGAGGACGCCATCCGCTACGGCCTCATCGACAAGACTCTTGACAAGCGGGGCGAGCTGCCTACCCCGGGTAGCAGCCCTGCCAAGCCGTAAGTGGCGGGCGGACAGGTACGCATGCTATAAAACCGCTGCGCGCAAGGTTGGCTATGTGCCTGTGCGCACGGCGTTTTCATGAGGGCAATCGATGAGTGAAGACTCGCGCGGGCGGCACGACGACGGCAAGCTGCTGTACTGCTCGTTCTGCGGAAAGAGTCAGCACGAGGTCCGCAAGCTGATCGCCGGACCCTCCGTCTTCGTCTGCGACGAATGCGTCGAGCTGTGCAACGACATCATCCGCGAGGAGCTCGAGGATCGCGCCGAACGCGCGCGCGACAAGCTTCCCAAGCCCCACGAGATCAAGAAGGTCCTGGACGAATACGTCATCGGCCAGGAGCGCGCCAAGAAGACGCTTTCCGTCGCCGTCTACAACCACTACAAGCGTCTCCAGACCCGCAGCGGCACGCGCGGCAAAGACGACGTCGAGATTGCCAAGAGCAACATCCTGCTGATCGGCCCGACGGGCTGCGGCAAGACCCTGCTGGCCGAGACGCTGGCGCGTCTGCTCAACGTGCCGTTCACCATCGCGGACGCCACGACGCTCACCGAAGCCGGGCTACGTCGGCGAGGACGTCGAGAACATCATCCAGAAGCTGCTGCAGAAGTGCGACTACGACGTCGAGAAGGCGCAGACGGGCATCGTCTATATCGACGAGATCGACAAGATCTCGCGCAAGTCGGACAACCCCTCGATCACCCGTGACGTGTCGGGCGAGGGCGTGCAGCAGGCCTTGCTCAAGCTCATCGAGGGCACCATCGCCTCGGTGCCGCCGCAGGGCGGCCGCAAGCATCCCCAGCAGGAATTCCTGCAGGTCGACACGCAGAACATTCTGTTCATCTGCGGCGGCGCTTTCGCGGGACTCGAGAAGGTGATCCTCAACCGCACGCAGAAGAGCGGCATCGGCTTCACCTCGGATGTGCGCGGGGCAGAGCGAACGCCCCCATGGCGCGGATCTGTTCCATGACGTCGAGCCCGAAGACCTCATCAAGTACGGCCTGATACCCGAGTTCGTCGGGCGACTCCCGGTGGTCGCGACACTCGATGAGCTGGACGAGGCGGCGCTCATCTCGATTCTCACCGAGCCGAAGAACGCGCTCACCAAGCAGTACCGGCGCCTCTTCGACATGGAAGGCGCGGAGCTCGAGTTCCGCGACGAGGCGTTGCGCGCCGTGGCGAAGCGCGCCATGCAGCGCAAGACCGGCGCGCGTGGCCTGCGCACCATCCTTGAAACCGTGCTGCTCGACACCATGTACGAGCTGCCCTCGATGCGCAACGTCGCGAAGATCGTGATCGACGAGACGGTCATCGAGGGGCAGACCAAGCCTTACGTGGTCTACCGTTCGGATGACGGAAGGCTGGCCGGAGTGGAAGAGCCGCCGCGTCGCGTTTCCGGCAGCAACCACTGAGCAAACCGGCTTCAGTTTCCATCGCACCGGCCGCTTTAACGGGGGCGGCTTCCAGCCAGCGAGGGCTCTAGCGTGTCCGAATCGACGTCCTCCGCCAGTTCCTTCCGCACGTCTCGACGGCGTGCCGGTGCTGCCGCTGCGCGACGTGGTGGTCTATCCGCACATGGTCATCCCGCTGTTCGTGGGCCGCGAGAAATCGATCCAGGCGCTCGACGCCGCCATGCGCGCCGACAAGCGGATCATGCTCGTCGCCCAGAAGGCCGCGGAAGTCGATGATCCCAAGACGCGACGATCTCTACCGCATCGGCACCGTAGCGACGATCCTGCAGCTGCTGAAGCTGCCGGACGGCACGGTCAAGGTGCTGGTCGAGGGTGTCGACCGCGCGCGCATCGACCGGCTGCACGGCGGCGAGTTCTACTCCGCCGATGCCGAGCTGCTTCCGGATACGCGAGGCCTACGACGAGCGCGAGCTCGACGTGCTCGGCCGCTCCGTGATCAGCCAGTTCGAGCAGTACGTGAAGCTCAACAAGAAGGTGCCGCCCGAGGTGCTGACCGCGCTCGCCGGCATCGAGAATCCCGGTCGCCTGGCGGACACCGTCGCGGCGCACATGTCGCTGAAGCTCGCCGAGAAGCAGAAGGTTCTCGAGATCCTGGATACGCGCAAGCGGCTCGAGCACATCCTCGTCGCCATCGAAGGCGAGATGGACGTGCTGCAGATCGAGAAGCGCATCCGCGGCCGCGTCAAGGCGCAGATGGAGAAGAGCCAGCGCGAGTACTACCTGAATGAGCAGATGAAGGCCATTCAGAAAGAGCTCGGCGAGATGGACGAGGGCGGCAACGAAATCACCGACCTCGAGCAGAAGATCGCCAAGTCCGGCATGCCCAAGGAGGCGCGCGACAAGGCGAACGCCGAGCTCAACAAGCTGAAGATGATGTCGCCGATGTCGGCGGAGGCCACGGTCGTCCGCAACTACATCGACTGGCTCGTGAAGGTGCCGTGGAAGAAGCGCACCAAGATCCTCAAGGACATCGGCCAAGCGCCGAGCACAGTCCTCGATGAGGACCACTACGGTCTCGAGAAGATCAAGGAGCGCATCGTCGAGTATCTCGCCGTGCAGCAGCGCGTCGAGAAGATCCGCGGCCCGATCCTGTGCCTCGTCGGCCCGCCGGGCGTGGGCAAGACCTCGCTCGGCCAGAGCATCGCGCGCGCCACCAACCGCAAGTTCGTGCGCATGTCGCTCGGCGGCGTGCGCGACGAGGCCGAGATCCGCGGCCATCGCCGCACCTACATAGGCTCGCTGCCGGGCAAGATCGTGCAGAACATGTCGAAGGCGGGCGTGCACAACCCGCTCTTCCTGCTGGACGAAGTGGACAAGATGTCCATGGACTTCCGCGGCGATCCGTCGTCCGCGCTGCTCGAAGTGCTCGACCCGGAGCAGAACGCCACGTTCAACGACCACTACCTCGAGGTCGATCTCGACCTGTCCGAGGTCATGTTCGTGTGCACGGCCAACAGCCTGAACATCCCGGCGCCACTGCTCGATCGCATGGAAGTCATCCGACTGCCCGGGTACACCGAAGACGAGAAGATGAACATCGGGCGCGCGCTACCTGCGTGCCCAAGCAGATGAAGAACAACGGCCTGAAGGACAGCGAGCTGAAGGTTTCGGACCCGGCGCTGCTCGACATCGTGCGCTACTACACGCGCGAAGCCGGCGTGCGCAACCTCGAGCGCGAGATCGCCAAGATCTCACGCAAGGCGGTCAAGCAGATGCTGATGCACAAGAAGGACCAGACGTCGGTGGCGGTGACGCCGACGAACCTCGACAAGTTCCTGGGCGTGCAGGCGCTTCCGCTACGGCAAGGCCGAGGATCTGGACCGCGTGGGCCAGGTGACGGGGCTTGCCTGGACGGAAGTCGGCGGCGAGTTGCTCACCATCGAGGCCGCAGTCGTCTCGGGCAAGGGCAAGCTGCTGCACACCGGCCAGCTGGGTGAGGTGATGCAGGAGTCCATCCAGGCCGCGATGACGGTCGTGCGCAGTCGCGCGCAGGTGCTGGGCATCGACACCGAGTTCTATCAGAAGCACGACGTGCATCTGCATATTCCCGAAGGCGCCACGCCCAAGGATGGTCCGAGCGCAGGCGTCGGCATGTGCACGGCGCTGGTGTCCGCGCTGACCAAGATTCCCGGTGCGCTCAGACGTCGCCATGACCGGCGAGATCACGTTGCGCGGTGAAGTACTGCCGATCGGCGGTCTCAAGGAGAAACTGCTGGCGGCGCATCGCGGCGGCATCAAGACCGTGCTGATTCCGGACGAGAACCAGAAGGACCTCGTCGAAATTCCCGGACAACATCAAGGGCAATCTCGAGATCAGGCCGGTGAAGTGGATCGACGAGGTGCTGCAGGTGGCGCTGACGAAGCAGCCTGTTCCCTTGGTCCACGCGGATGGCTCCGCTGAGAGCGATGAGAAGCGCAGGCGAAACGGCAAGCGTACGGTGAAGCCTGAGGCGCCTGCGCACTGAGCCTGGTTAGTAGCTGAGCTCGCGTGTAGGCGAGGGGCTGCGAGCGAGAGGCTTCATCCGTGCTGCTGCGGCGGCGTACCCAGTGGGGTGTCGCCTGACTCCTGCTCCGCCGCCCAGGACCTTCGTATTCGGCTCGCGACGTCCAAATACGCAGGGCAGGGCGGCGGAGCACGAGAGTTACGCTGCCCAATTGGGTACGGCACCCCAGCAGCACGGATGAAGCCTCTCGGCCGCGACACCTTGCCAAGCCGCCGCCGCACGCAAGCCCGATTACTTGAGAACCCCCGTCTCGCCTTCAAGCCGCGCCACGATAACAGCACACGCGCCATCCGCGAACACGTTGATGGATGTGCGCGCCATGTCGAGTATGCGGTCGAGCACGAATAGGACGCCGATCGCTTCGGCCGGAAGCCCGACCGCCGCCAGGATGATCGCGATCCCCACCAGCGAGGCTGCAGGGATGCTTGCGATGCCCATCGAGGTAATGAGCGCCAGTACTACCACGGTGAACTGCACCCCGAATGAAAGATGCAGGCCGTAGGCCTGTGCGATGAACATCGCGCCGGCGCATTCGTATAGCGCGCTGCCGGCATGATTGAGCGAGGTGCCGAGTGGGATGACGAAGCTCGTGATCCGCTCCGAAACGCCGGCGCGCTTTTCTACGCACTCCAGGGTTGTTGGCAGCGCAGCCGCGGATGATGCCGTTGAGAATGCGGTGATCATGGCCGGGCCGATTGCTGAAAAGAGCGGCCAAGGGTTGACTCGTGCGACGACGCGAATCAGCAAAGGGATCGCGAGGAACGCATAGACGGCGAGCCCGACCAGCACCGATGCGCCGAAGATGAGCAGAGGGCCGGCCGCATCGAAACCGGTCTTTGCCACGACGCGCGCCGTCAGCGCGAACACGCCGAGAGGCGCGAGGCGCATGACGAACACGGTCATGCGCATCATCACCTGGAAGACGCCCTGCCAGAAATCGAGCAGCGTCTGGCGCATCGGCAACTCGATGCGCGCGAGGAAAAATCCGAACAGCACGCTGAAGAACACGACGCCGAGGAGCTTGCCCGAGCTTGCCGCCTCGACGATGTTCGCGGGCACGAAGCTCAATAGAGTATTGAAGAAACTGGTGTTGGCCCGCCCCTCGACGCTCGCGTTGACGACGTCGGTGTCCGCGTCCAGCGCGAGCAGGTGGCTGGCCGGCTCGCCGTCGACGATGCCGGGCTTCACGATGTTGCTGATGGCCAGCGCGATGAGCACGGCGATGAGTGTCGTAAGCACGTAGAAGAGCAGCGTCTTGATGCCGAGCCGGCCAAGATCGCGTCCCGAGCCGAGGCTCGCGACGCCGGTGATGATCGAGGCCATCACCAGCGGCACGATCAGCATCTTCAGCAGGTTGATGAACAGCGTGCCGAGGAAATCGAACAGCGACAGGATCTGGAAGTCGCCGATGTGCCCCTCGGGCCCGGTGAGCCAGCCGGCGAGGGCGCCGAGCGCCATCGCGATCAGGATGGGCGTGACCGGCATGGGGTTCGAGGCGGTCGATTGGGCCGCAGCCACGGCGAATTACTCGAAGGCCTTTGGATTCTTGCTGACGTCGGCCTTGCGGCGCAGGTCTTCGATATACGCGGCCGCATCGCCCGCTCCGCGGCGCGTGGATGCCTGCACCCGCCGCTCGCTCTGCCGCGCGCTGGCAGACGCCTCCGGATCGAGTCTCGAGGCAGTCACGGCGACGACGGCAGTGCCGCCGTCATCTAGTTTCGCGACGCGAAACAGGGGCTTGCCTGAGGGCTTCGGTGTGCTGAACACGATCGTGCGCACAGCTACGGGAACGCTGGAATCGTTACGCCCGATGAACCGAGCCGGCTCGGCCGTTACGCCGAATTCCTTCGCAACGGCATCGATGGCGACACCCGAGAGCAGGCGCGCGCGAGCCGCATCCGCAGCCTTGGTGGCCGCGGCCGATCCGCGCTCCTTGTGGATCGCGGCAACGATGTCGTCGCGCACTTCGGCAATCGGGCGGGGAGCGGCCTTGCGATGTTCCAGCGCCTTGATGATCACGATGCGGTCCTCGCCGAGCGCGATCGGTCCGCCGATGCGCCTCTCCTCGAGCACCGGCGGGCTGAACACCAGCTCCTGAAGCTCCGGAGAGGTGCCGAGCGGTTCGCCGCCGGCGCCCCGAACGAACTGCGCCACCTCGCCGATTCGCATGCCGAACTGCTTCACCAGCGCATCGAAGTCTGCGCTCGATTCCTCGATCTTGGTCTCGATCTGCTGCTGCGTGTCGCCCAGCTGATCCGTAGCGCGCTCGCTGCGCAGCTTGGCCTCGAGTTCTGCGCGGACTTCATCGAACGAGCGCGCCTTGACCGGATCGACCTCATCCAGCCGGATGATGTGATAGCCGAATTCGCTCTTCACCGGCCCGCGAATCTCGCCGGGCTTCATGGCGAACAGCGCGTCGGCGAACGGGCCGACGAACGCCGCGCGATCCGACCAGCCGAGGTCGCCGCCCTGGACTGCCGAGGCCTTGTCGGCCGAATATTTTTTGGCGAGTGCGGAGAAATCCGCGCCGGCCGCGCGCGCCTGAGCGGAGACGTCCTGCGCTTTCTTGAGCGCATCAGGACCGTCGGCGATCAGGATGTGCCGTGAGCGGCGGCGCTCGGGCTGCACGAAGCGCGCCTTGTCCTTTTCATACGCGGCGCGCAGATCAACTTCAGAGACGGTCAGCTGCGCGGCAACCTGCTCGAGGCGCAGCTCGGCGTAGGCGAGGCGCACCGATTCCGGCGACATGTATCGCGCCTCGTTCTTCTTGAAATAAGCCGCAACCTCCGCATCGCCGACTGGCGCGCTGTCCGTGAATTTCTCCGCCGTCAGCGTGAGGTAGCGCACTTCGCGCTGTTCGTCCTGAAGCGCATGCAGCCGCTCGAGCTCGAGCGGCGTCACGAAATCGGAAGCCTGGATCCCGCGCTGCACCTGCAGGCGCAACAGGTCGCGCTCAAAATCGGTTTCGAATTCGGCCATCGACACGCCGAACTGCTGCAGGGCCGCCTTGGCAGCGTCCGGGTTGTACTTGCCGTCGATCTGGAATGCGGTGATGGAGTGAATGGCCTCGACCATCTGCGCCTCGCCGATGCGGTATCCCTGCCGCATGGCATGCTCGCCGAGGGCGAGGTTGCGGATCATCCCTTCGAGCAGCTCGTTCTGCATCTGCGTCCTGAACGCATCGGGCAGGTCGGCGCCGAACTGCTGCGCGAACTGGGCCTGCTGCTGCGACCACGCCTTGCGCGCGTCGTCCAGCGAGATCTGCTCACCGTCCACCTCGGCTGCATAGTTGCTGGTGCCGGCGAAGTTCAGATCGACGATGCCGTAGGCGCCCCACGCGGCGAACACCAGGGTGATGGCGCCCAGGATCAGCCCGGCAAGCCATTTCTGGCCCTGCAGGCCGTCTCTTATTTTCTGAAGCATCTATCGTCCACAGACGGCCTGCTGCTGGCCCACTGAGAAATGGCGGAGCGGACGGGACTCGAAGTGTGTCACTAACCCCATGAAAGCCATGGAGTTATTCGTTAATCGAGTCTGGCGTACCCCACCGAAATACCCCCATAAAAACGCCGCTTGTCGGCGGTCGCGGGTGGGGGTCCGTGGATCGCATGATAGCAAAGCCTGAAAGCCGTATGGTCAACGGCGTTCGTGGACTAGTCCAACCATCCGCTTCCAGCTTTCCACCGTCGCGCAAAGTTTTTCGCCGTAGGCGAGCGATCGGAATACCGGAATCGCGAAAATCTTCAGGCCGTCGATGACTTCATCGAGTGGTGTCGCGATTCTTAAACGTCGGGCATATGGCCTCGAGAAGCGTCTGTGCATGGAGGGCGAGTCATCCGGCTGTTGGCGTCACCCAACGCCACCATTGCCTGAAGCTTTTCCGCGATTGACGATTCAATCGGATAAGCAAGCAGTTTGATCTTGTCGCTGTCCAGGAACGGAGGGTATTCGATGATCCTCGGGCCAGGCACCATGACACCGTCCGCGCCGAAGTCGATCTGAATCTTCAGGCGGACATTATCCATGCGCGCGTCATCAATATGCGCTGCCCTGGTATTCCGATTCCTTTGTGATTTCTTCCGCCACGATGCTGTCGCCCGGAAAGGTTAGGCCGTCAGCCGCCACATCAAGGGCCGCGCAATCCCTGACGAGTGCTTTGAGGGAGGCCTGATGCGCATTGCCTATGCGGAGCAGGTCGACGTCCACGGTTGGACGGGCACTGGGAATGCCGATTGTCTTCAAAAGCAACGCACCCTTCAAAACCACGCTTTCCGCGTGTTCTGACTTCGACAGCCGGTATAGGGATCAAACGACAATCAGCAAACCGATCGTGTCCCTGGATTTGATCGTCGAGGAAGCGCAAAAGAGGGAGCTAGTGGACGGAAGCATCCGCCGGCAGCGCGAGCGTGGTTTGCGCGGTCGAGCCGAAAGCTGGCGTTTACATCAACAAGGTGACGGGGTGTCGTGACGGCCTGGAGTTTTCGATCTTCATGACGGAGCTGGCCACGCGCTATGCATCGGCCGAGAAGATTGTGCTGGTGATGGACAACCTGTCGAGGCACTCCTGCGCCATTCTTCTGACGGAGTACTAGACCTGCGCGAACGCCGCGCGGTTCTCAGTGATCCACTCCCGCAGTCGCGTCATCCTCACCGGCAGGGCCGCGAGCACTTCGGACATCTCATAGTGCTTCAGCGGCGGATGTGGGTCGGCCTGGTCGAGGGCGTATTCCTTCGCCACCGCGTCGCCCGAACCTGGGCCGAAGGCCGCTTCCAACGCCTCCTTCATCTCTCGCGGCGAGAGCGTTTGATAGTTCAATTTGCGTTGCAGGACCTCTGAGAAAATCGCGGCAAGCTCCGGTCCGGTAACACCCTCGATGCCGCTGACTCGAAAGATTTGACCAGCCAATTGAGGGCGCTCGATTGCCGCTGCGATCAGCGCGCAGAGATCTCGTGAAGCGAGCCAGCCCATTTTTCGCTCGGGGAGCACCGGATAGGCGACGCGGCCCGAGCGGATGCCGTTCACCGTCCACGGCCCCAGCAGGTTTTCCATGTACGTGGTAGGTGCCACGACGACTATCGGCACGCCGGGTGCCGTAAGGCGCTCATGCGTAGCCAACATCAGCCTGTCACTGTGACGAGACTCTCCGGGAAGCGGATAGCGCCCCGAAGTATTCCAGACAATCAGGCTGACGCCGCCGGCCGCAGCCGCGGACGCGGCATTCGACGCATAGTCGAGCGCGTTCTGTGGATGTTCCAGGAACGCGGGCAGCATGAACGCTACAACGTCGACTCCCTTGCTCGCGACAAGCAAGCAGGCTGGATCGACGATGTCGCCTCTTACGACCTGAACCTTGTCAGGGAAAGGACGCGAGGAAATCCCCTTCCTCGACAAGACCCGCACGTCGTGCCCCCGATCGAGCAGCTGCACCACGAGCGAGTGCATCTGCGATCCAGTGCCACCATACACCAGGATCTTCAAACCGACGCTCAGCTAGAACGAGTGCCGCAGCGACACCCCGTACCAGCGCGGCGGACGGTAGGACACCTCGTTGCAACCGCACAGAGACGCGAGGTCATAGCCCTGCATGCCGACCCTCTCGTCGGTGACGTTGCGGCCATCGAGCGAGACTCGCCACGCATTGTCGTCGCTCTCCCAGCCAAGGCTCGTATTCACGAGCACGTAGGAGTCGTACTTGTCGGCGCTGAAGTTGCGCAGGTTGTAGTAGTAGTTGCTGCTGTAACCTGCGTCTGCCCGCACACTCATGAGGCCGCCGAGAGCGGGCCACGAATATCGTGCCATGGCGGAAGCCTGCCATTCGGGAGTGTAAGTGGGCCTGACATCACGAGGCGGCAACGGCGATCCGGCGCGCAGAGGCACGTCCTTCGTTGTCGCGTCGATCCAGGCGAAGCCGAGCGAGAGGTCGAGACCGTCTACCGGGGTCGTCTCCAGCTGGAGTTCGGCGCCGTGGTTCTTCGCGTCTGCATTGATGACGACGCCGCCGACTCCGACGAACAGGAACGCCTGCGAATCCTTGTAGTCGTAATAGTAGGCTGCGCCGTTCAGACGCGTGCGGTCGCCGAGCGAGGATTTGAAGCCGACCTCGTACGCCAGGAGTTCTTCGGGCTTGTATTGGAGCCCTGCATCGCCGCCGGAGCCAAGGTAGGCACCGAGCAGCGGCGCGTTGTAGCTGCCGGCCTTGACGCCGCGGTTCACGCTGCCGTATACGAGCAGCCCGTCATGCGGCCGCCAATCGAGCTGTGCCTTGCCCGCCCAGAGCGTGTCCGAGCTCTTGTCAGCAAAGCTGAATGGTGCGCCCGGCAGAGGCACGTCCGGAAGGGGCTGCCCTTCGTTGAAGGTGTCGTTGCCGGTGGCGATGAAGAAACCGTTGGCCTTCATCTCGTAGTCCTTCTTCTCCTTGATCAGGCGCCCGCCGACCGTGAAGGTCAATTTCTCCGACAGATCGTATTCGATCTGGCCGAACCCGCTGTACGAAGTGGTCTTGAGCGCCGCGACGACACCGATGTCGAAAGGTGCGCCGAACAGGTCGAAGATGATGCTGTTGACCGGCGCCTTCAGACCGTTGTCCGAATTCGTGTCGATGTTGAGGTAGTAGAGGCCCGTCACCCAGCGCATGGGGCCGGCTTTGCCGCTGAGGCGGATTTCCTGAGAGAAGCTGTCCGCGTCGACGGCTCCGAAGTTTGCGAGCTGATTGACCGGCGCGGAGTCGACGTCGATGAAGAGCGCCTTCTTGTAGTTCTTCCAGTCCGTGATCGCGACGAGCTGCGTGCCGCCGCCGAGCTCCCATTCGAGCCGGCCATTGATGCCGGTCGCCTTGGTCTCGCCCTGGTCCTTGAAAGCGAAATCTCCGCTGGTGTGCCAGCCGTCGCCGTCCGGATCGATGTAGCCGAAAAAGTCGCCGCCCGGCACCGGTCGGCCAGGCAGACCGAGGCCGCCGCCCGGCAGGAACTGGTCGCCGTCGATGACATCGCCGCCGCCGTCGGCGTTGCCCTGGATCGACAGGCGCGTCTCATTGGGCGCTATGTTCCGGACGTCGATGAGCTCACCCTGCCCGTCGAGCACGGCGATCGTCGGAATCGACTGATACGGTCCGGTCGACAGCTTGCTCTTGGCGTAGTTCGTCGACACACGCAACAGCACGTCGTCATTCGGTTTGAAGTCGATCGTGCCGCGCAACGCGTACGTCTCGGCTGATCCCATGTCGGAACCGGCGCCATCGCCAGGCGAGCCGGCGCCCGAGCCGAAACCCGGCGTCGGCGTGCTCGCAGGATAGACGTTGATGAGATAGTCGTCTGTGTTCGAGTAGAAACCCGCGACGCGCGCGGCGACACGGTCGCTGAGCGGCCCGCCGAATGCGCCTTCGATACGCTGGCTCCACGGGTTCGTCGGTGAGTCGTACACGCCAGTCGAAAGATCAAGGAAGCCGTCGACCTTGTCGAACGTCGGCTTGCGCGAGACGTACTGCACGAGACCGCCGGTCGCGTTGCGTCCAAACAGCGTGCCCTGCGGGCCTTTCAGCACTTCGACGCGCGCAATGTCGAACAGACCGAAGGTCTGGGCGTTGGCGATCGGAATGTAACCTTCGTCCAGATAGACCGCATTCGGAGCCTCGATGATGTCGTTGAAATCGTTCTGGACGACGCCGCGGATGGCGTATTGCGAGTTCTGACCCGCGAGCGCGCCGGAAATATGCACGCCTGGAGTGAACGAAGCCAACTCCTCGCTCGACTGGACGCCGAGCGCCTCCAGCTGGTCACCGGTCATCGCGTTCATGGTGATGCCGACGTCCTGGATGTTCTGCTCGCGCTTCTGCGCGGTAACGACTACTTCATCCAGGATGCTCTCCGCCGCGACGGCCGGCAGCGCGCCGGCGGACAGCAGAATCAGCATGACGGTTCTATTGAGACGGTGAGACGGTTGCATCGGTCCCCCTAATCGTGCGTCGTTGGCACATTGTTATGGTTCGAACGACTCGCCTCGTGACCTGCGAGGCAAGAGTGTGTCGATAGTACTAACGGGTGTCGCATGCTTGTCAAGCTTTCGCGCCACTCGTAGTGCGTCCCCGAAGCTTGCGCGTGCGTTCGCGGTCGACTTCCAGCGTGGCCGCATTCAACACGACGCCGTAGTCCGCGGCGGCTCGGTCGGCTGAAACGAGGCCGTCGCGAACGTCCGCGACCACGCTCTCGATCGCGCGTCGATGCGGGTGGCCGTACCCGCCGCCACCGCTCTCGTGGATTTCGAAGATGTCGCCCTCGTTGAGGTCGTAGAAGCTCTCGGCATCGACCGGAACCACTTGGTCGCCTTGGAGCAGCCGCAACCGGTGGGGCGGGGCGGGCTGGCCGCCTTCCAGGCCGTAAGGCGCCGTGGCCTCGTGCACGCCACCGCCGAAGTTCGCCGCTGGAATGCCGTTCGTCTCGACTCGCCAGCGATAGATCGTGCCAATACCGCCGCGCCATTCACCGGCGCCCGCGCTATCGGGCCAGTATTCATACTGCAGCACCGTGAATGGGTCGACCAGTTCGTGCAACTCCGGGTCCGGCGCACGCAGGCCGCCGGCACAGACCACCGTGCCGATATGATTCCAGCCGTCGCGGCCCAGGCTCGCACCACCGCCCCCCTTGCACATGAAATGGATGTCGCCGAACGGCCGGCCCGTGCGTGGATTGAAGCCCATGGTGGCCGGAGCGCACCAGCGCGACCAGCAGGCATCGACGCGATCGGGCGCGGCCTGAGCAAGTGCGAGCCAGACGGCCTCGATGATCGCCTGCGCCGAGGCGATCGTGCACCCCGTCACCGCGGCCGGCTCAACAGGATTCACGACCGAGCCCGAAGGCGCGATGACGTGCAGCGCGCGCAGGGCGCCTTCGTTGAAACGGATTTCCGAGCCCAGCGACATGAAGAGCGCCAGGAACGCTGACGAGGCGGTATTGGGCAGCGTGCTGTTGACATAGCCCGGCACCTGCTGGTCGCTGCCAGTGAAGTCGAACGTGATCTCTCCCTTCTCGATCTTCAGGGACACGCGGACTTTGATCATGCGGTCCTTGACGATGCCGTCGTGGTCCATGAGACGCTCGGCAGCATACGTACCGTCGGGAACGCTGCGTATGGCGGCGCGCATCTGGCGCTCGGATACGTCGAAGATCACATCGATGGCCGCATCGAGTGTCGGGAGGCCGTACTTCGCAAGCAGGCTCTTGAGGCTGCGCTCGCCGATCGTCACGGCGCCGACCTGGCATTGCAGGTCACCCTCGACGAGGAACGGCAGGTGGACGTTGAGGAGAATCGTGTCCCAGAGCGCCCGGTTCGGCTTGCCCGCGATGTAGAGCTTTGCCGGCGGAATGCGGATGCCTTCCTCCCATATGACCTTCGCGCCGGGGTTGTAGCCCGCGACGCCGCCGCCGCCAACATCGGCGTGGTGACCTTTCGATACGGACCAGAACGCGATCTTCCCACCGTGGAATACCGGCTTCGCGATCGTGATGTCCGGCGGGTGATTGTTGCCGCGATACGGGTCATTGAGGATGAAGATGTCGCCGTCATCGACATCCCCTTCGAACGTCTTCGCGATGCTGCGCAGCGCATAAGGCAACGCGCCCATGAGCACGGGAATGTAGGCAGTCTGCGCGACGAGCCGGGTCTGCGCGTCGAATATCGCGGTGACGAAATCGCGCGCCTCGGAGAAGATGGGGGAGCGCGACGTGCGCAGCATCGTCTGGCCGATCTCCCTGCTGATGGCGTCGAGCCGGTTGCCGATGACCGAGACTTTGATCTGGTCCGGCATGGCCGACTTCGAGCGTCGCCCGCCGGAACCGGAACGACGCGCGGCGGGCCTCGCCGATTGGCGCGCGACACGAGGTTTCGCCACGACTCTGCGCATGATCACGTCCTCTTGCTCAGGCGTCTGATGAGCGCCGGCAGGCGCTCGCCTTTGCGATACATCAGGTAGTTGTTGAATTCGTCCACTTTCAAGTCGAAATCCGCCGGCACGATGATCGTCGTCGTCGGCTGCTGCACGATCGCCGGGCCCCTGACCTGGTGACCGTTCTGGAGCGCCAGGCCATCGAAGACCGGCGTCTTGATCCATTTGCCGTCGAACCAGGCCGGCCGCGTGCCGAGCCGCGCACGCCTGACCGGCGTCCTCGCCTTCGGCGATTTCGGAAACTTCGGCTTGGAGGTCAGCCCGCGGGCGGTCACCCGCAGATTGATGAGCTCGACGGGCGCGTCGCGCATCGAATAGCCATACAGCGAATCGTGCTGCTCGTGGAAGCGTCTGACGGATTCACCGAGCGTTTTGAGGCCTGGCTTTCCGGAAGACTCGAACGGCACTTCGACCTCGTTGAACTGCCCTACGTAGCGCAGGTCGACCGCGTACGCGATGCGTACTTTCTTCGCCTCGATGCCCTCCTGCGCGAGTGTGCTGCGCGCGGCGGCCGTCATCTCCCGGAAAAGCGCGGCGACTTCAGCTGGATCGACCTTATCGAGATCGCGCGCATAGGTGCGCACGTAGTCGTGC
This sequence comes from uncultured Gammaproteobacteria bacterium, assembly GCA_963759725.1. Lineage (GTDB taxonomy): Bacteria > Pseudomonadota > Gammaproteobacteria > Steroidobacterales > Steroidobacteraceae > CAVXAE01. The sequence continues at coordinate 2,117,506 of CAVXAE010000001.1, forward strand.
TGCAGGTCGGAAATCAGCATGCCGGCCGCGCAGAATACCGAAGACTCGCGCGGGATCAGAACGAGCGGAATCTCGAGCTCGCGTGCGATAGGGCCAGCATGGATCGGGCCGGCCCCGCCCGCGACGATGAGGACGAACTCACGGGGGTCATAGCCGCGCTGGACGGAGACGACACTGAGCGCGACCGCCATGTTCGCGTTGATGACCTGGTAGATGCCGTCCGCTGCGCGCGTTACATCGATGCCAAGCGGCTTCGCGACGTGCTCTGAGACTGCGCGCTCCGCGGCGGCGCCATCGAGCCGGAGCTGGCCGCCGTGGAAGGCCTGCGGGTCGAGGTAGCCGAGCACAAAATCCGCGTCAGTGACTGTCGGAAGCTGTCCGCCGCGCCCGTAGCAGGCCGGCCCCGGTTGCGCACCAGCGCTGGCGGGGCCAACGGCCAGCAGCCCGCCGGTCTCGACGCGCGCGATCGAGCCGCCACCGGCGCCGATCGTATGGATGTCGAGGATCGGCGAGGCGATGCGGTGATCGCCGATCGAGCCGTCAGTCGTGATACCCGGGCGGCCGTCCTTGACGAGTGCAACGTCGAACGACGTGCCGCCCATGTCGACGGTAATGATATTCTCGAAGCCGTGTGTGCTGCCGTAGAAGACACCGGCACCGGGGGCGCCAGCGGGCCCGGAAAGCAGGGTGTTCGATGCGAAGCGCTGCGCGACCTGCGGCGACATGACGCCGCCGTTCGACTGCATGATCAGCAGGGTTCCCTTGTAGCCACGCTGCTTGAGTTCGTGTTCGAGGCGCGTGAGGTAGCGCGTAAGGATCGGTCCGGAGTATGCATTGAGTGCGGTTGTGCTGTGCCGTTCGTAGACGCGGATCTGCGGCAGGATTTCGGTAGAGACGGACACGTAGACGCCCGGCAGCTCGCGCTCGAGGATCTCTCGCGTACGTTCCTCGTGCACGGGGTTGCGGAACGACCAGAGGTACGACACGGCGACAGCTTCAACGCCGGCATCGCGAAAAGCACGGGCCGCTGCAACGACATCCTGCTCTTCGAGGGGAGTCAGGATCCTTCCTTCAACGTCGATGCGCTCGCGAGCGACGAGCGTCAGGTGCCGCGGCACGAGCGGCGGCGGCGGGGCATACTTCTCGAACTGACGCTCCTTCATGCCTCGGCGCATGTTGAGGACGTCGCGGAACCCATGCGTCGTCAGGAACCCCGTCTTCGCGCCCGTACTCGTGAGCACCGCGTTGGTCGTGATCGTCGTACCGTGCACGATCGTCTCGACGTCGTCGAGGAACGCCTGCAGTGTGAGGCCGTAGTCCTTCGCCGCCAGCTCGAGGCCTGCGAAGAACCCTACCGCCGGGTTGTCCGGGGTCGTTGATGATTTGTATACGCGTGCCGCCGAGCCGGAGCCCGACACCAGGAAGTCCGTGAACGTGCCACCGACGTCGACGCCAACCCGAAAATTCATTGGGACGCTCCTTCGGGAATTGCCGGGTCAGCCGCGTGCAGCCGCTTGCGGATGAACGTCATGCAGGGCGTGCCGGACACGCGGCCTTCGGAATCGAAGTCGCCGTATTGCCCGGACATGATCGGCAGGTTCCATTCGCGCGGCATGACGTCGAACCAGAGCGACGTATGACCGCAGTAGTAAGGCACACCCGCCTTGCCGAAGCTCCAGGGGTGCGGCCGCTTCGTGACGCCGTGCTGCATCGGATGGCGCGGGTCCCCCGCGAGCTTGCCTTCGACCATGAGCCGCTGGCCGCTCGGGCAGTAGTCGAGGTAGAACGTGAACCTGTCATCGTCCTCCTCGACGCGGAACTGGTAGCCGTGCGAGCGCAGGAACATCGCGTACAGGCCCGCGAGCGCTTCGCCGCCGGCCTTCGAGGCTTCCGCGAACACGGGCTTCCACAGCTTCTCGCCGAGGTAGCGCCACGCGCGCTCGACCCCGTCCTCGCCGAGCTCTTCGGCGATGAAGTCGCAGAACGTTGCGCACATGTCGCCGTAGAAATCGTGGATGGGGCGGCCTTCGGCCCAGATGGCGTCGACGCCCGCCAGCGCATCCTCGATGCGCCCTTCGCGGATGGCAGCCATCGTGCGCTCCCGTGCCGTCGTGACCCAGTCGGACCTGCTCGTAGACATTGCCGCCCCGCGTCGCCCCGCCTCCGGGGCTTCACAGTAATTACTTTAAGCCTATAATCATTTTTTAGAAAGCAGGTAGGCATTTTTTGAAGTTGATGGGCGCGGCAGCGCCGCGGACAGCCCGTCCGACCGGCCTGCGGAGGAGTGCTGATGGCGACCCCAGCCCCGACAGCCGCGACGCGAGATACCGAGGCGCAGGTCTTCGAGACCAATTCCGGCCTCGAGATCCAGGAGCTCTACGCCCCCGAGGACGTGCCCACGCTCGATGCCTCACGCGACCTGGGCCGGCCCGGTGAATACCCGTACGTGCGCGGACCCTACGCCGGCATGTACCGCACCCGGATCTGGACGCGCCGGTTCCAGGTCGGCTTCGGCTCTCCGCAGGAGACGAACGAGCGCATCCGCTACCTGCACGCCAACGGCGCCAACGGCTTCGTCATCACCATCGACCTGCCGACCTCTTACGGTTTCGACTCGGACGCCGAGATCGCCGAGGGCGAGGTAGGCGTCACGGGCGTGGCGATCAGCACGCTCGAAGACATGGAGGCGCTCTACGCCGGGTTCGGTCCGGACAAGGTGTCGTACGCGCTCTCGATCCGTCCGCCCGTCTCGTCGGTCACCCTCGCGATGCTGGCCTGCGTCGCCGAGCAGAAGGGCGTGCCGCTCGAATCCGTCATCGGCACTCAGCAGAACGACCCGTTCTTCCAGATGAGCGGCGGGCCGCTGCAGACGATCACGCAGTTCTTCCCGCTGGAGGGGACGCTGCGGCTGTGCCTCGACAACATCGAGTTCATCTCGACGCGCATGCCCCGCCTGAACTGGATGGTGACGAACGGCTACAACCTGCGGGAGACCGGCGTCAACGCGATCCAGGACGGCGTGTACACGCTGGGTCACGCCTTCGACATCTTCCGGCTCGCCAGGGAGCGCGGCCTCGACGTCGATGTGTTTCCGCGCAAGGCCTCGTTCTTCCTGTCCGCATCGATCGACTTCTTCGAAGAGGTCGCCAAGTTCCGCGCGATGCGCCGCATCTATGCGCGCACGATGAAGGAGCGCTTCGGCGCGACGAACCCCGAGTGCTGGCGCATGCGGTTCTCGGTGCAGACCGCGGGCAATACGCTCACGACACAGCAGCCGGAAATCAACATCGTGCGTGCCGCGTACGAGGCCATGGCGGCCGCGCTCGGCGGAGCTCAATCGATCCATCTGTGCTCGTACGACGAAGGGCACGGTCTGCCGACAGAGGAGTCGTCGCGCATTGCGCTGCGCACCCAGCAGGTGCTGGCCTACGAGACAGGCGTTACGAAGACCATCGACCCGCTCGGCGGCTCCTGGTACGTCGAGGCGCTCACCGACCGCGTCGAGCGCGAGATTCTGCAGGGCCTCGCCGATATCGAATCGATGGGTGGCATGGCTCACGTGATTCGCAATGGTTGGCTCGAAACGCAGATCAACGCCGCACGCTACCGGAATCAGTCCGAGCTCGACTCGGGTCGCCGCCCTCTCGTGGGTGTCAATCGTTTCACGATCCCGCCCCATGAAGAACGGCCGGTCAACGTCCATCGGATTCGCGCGGACGAGTGGGGCGCACAACGTGCCTCCTATCTGAGGCAGTTCCGCGCAGGGCGCGACACGGTTGCTTGGGGCGACGCGCTGTCACAGGTCGAGACTGCCTGGCGCGAGCATCGCAACATGGTGCCCGTGCTCATGCACGCGCTGCGCGCGAAGGCGACAATGGGCGAATTGAACGAAGCAATGCGGCGTGCGCAGGGCTGGAAGGGGGCCGCCCGATGACTCCGAAGCGACTGCTGCTGGCCAAGACCGGTCTCGACTGTCACGACACCGGCATCGTCACTGTCGCGCAGGCAATGCGCGAAGCCGGCTATGAAGTCATTTACCTGGGTCTTCACAATTCTCCGCGGGAAGTCGTGAAGGCAGCGATCGAGGAAGACGTGGACGGCATCGGCGTTAGCTATCTGTCCGGGCAGCACATGACGCAAATGCGCTTGTTGCTGGAGGCCATGCGAGAGCAGGGGTGCCGCATCCCAATCTTCTGCGGAGGGGTGATTCCTGCGGACGACGCAGCGGCGCTGCGCGACATGGGCGTCGCAGCAGTCGTGCGACCAGGCACCCTGACCGAAGAACTCATGCGGATCGTCGCGGGGGTCGTGGCCAGCGGACCGAAGCCGGCCTGCCGCCTCCGCCCCGGTTCCAGCTGCGCCCTGAAGCGAACGATGATGCTCGACTGTATCGTGCGCCGGAACGCCGCGCGATTTGCCGCCCGGCCGGCGCTCATCGAGCAGGGGCGCACATTGACCTGGGCGGGGCTCAATGCGCGCGTCGACGCTGCCGCCGCGGCACTGGCCGCCGCCGACGTCGCATCCGGCGACCGCGTCGCGATCCTCATGGGCAATCGCACTGAATACTTCGAGCTTTACTTCGCGTGCTCACGAATCGGCGCGATCGCTGTTCCGCTCAATTACCGGCTGACACCCGGCGAAGGCTCGAAGATCCTGGGCCATGCGGATCCGTCACTTCTCGTCTGCGACACGAAGCACCGTGCGAGTGCAGCCGCGATGCTGCGCTCGCTGGGCCGCCCGCAGTTGGCCTGGTGCGTCGAGGATCCGCGGAGTACTGAGGAGCCCGCTGCGGATGCAATGTCGATGCCGATCATCACATATGAGCAGGCGCTTTCGAGCGCTCCGAAGCGGGCACCGCCGCATCAAGGAACCGATCGCGACACGTTCGCTATCTTTTATACAAGCGGCACGACGGGGCTGCCGAAGGGCGCGATGGTGTCGCACCTGAACCTCGAGATGAACGGCTACAACCAGCTCGTCGCCGATGCGAGCCGCCCCGACGATGTGAATCTCGTGGCGACGCCCGTCTATCACATGGGCGCCGTCTTCATGGCGGTCACGTACATGATGCTCGGCTGCACGCAGGTCATCCTGCCGCAGTTCTCGCCGGCTGCATGGCTCGCGACGCTTGAGCGGACGCGAGCAACGGTCAGCCTGCTGATCCCGACGATGATCAACGCGATCCTCGGCGCGCCCGAGTTCGCCCGGCACGACCTCTCATCGCTGCGTCTCGTCTTCTACGGGGGTGGGCCGATGCCCCGCGCGGTGCTCGAGCGCGCCATGTGCAGCTTGCGTTGCTCATTCACGCAGGGCTATGGCCTCACGGAGACGCTCGAAGCGACGTTTCTGACCGCGGCGGATCATGTACTCGACGGCACTCCGGCACAGCGCAGACGACTCGAGTCCGCGGGCCGCGAGGCGATCGGCGCGCGAGATCCGCATCGTCGACGACGCTGGCGACGATCTGCCAGTGCGGCGAGATCGGTGAAATCCTCGTGCGCTCCCGATCCGTCATCGAGGGCTACTGGCGCCAGCCGGAGGCCGGCGCCGAAGTGATCCGCAACGGGTGGTTCCACACCGGCGACCTCGGGTACCTGGACGCCGAGCGCTATCTCTTCGTCGTAGATCGCAAGAAAGACATGATCGTCACGGGCGGCGTGAACGTCTACACGAAGGAAGTCGAGACGGTGCTCTATCAGCACTCCGCCGTTCGCGAGGCGGCGGTGCTACGGCGTGCCGGACGATACCTGGGGCGAACGCGTCACCGCCGCGATATCGCTGCGCGACGGCGCGACGGTATCCGCTTTGGAACTCATCAATTTCTGCCGCGAGCATTTGGCTGGGTTCAAGCTGCCAAAGCGCGTCGTATTCCTCGACGAGCTTCCGAAGAATCCAAGTGGCAAGATCCTCAAGCGCGAGCTACGTGCGCTCGAGACACCGCAATGAGCGCGCATGCAACGCCCGCAGCTAACAGCGGTCCCGCCACCGCGCTGGATCGAGCCGCGATCGCGCGCGCCCTGACAACGGTCGAGCTAGGCGGCGAAGCCGCCATCGCACTGCTTAGCGAGTTCGGTGCGCCAGGGCGCTCGGTTCACATCGGCATCACGGGTGCTCCCGGATCCGGCAAGTCCACGCTCACCATGCAGCTCATCCGCGCGCTGCGGCCGTCGGGTACGGTTGGCGTCATTGCGATCGACCCGTCGAGCCCATTCACAGGCGGTGCGTTGCTCGGCGACCGCATACGCATGAACGACGTTGCCGGCGACGACGGCGTCTTCATCCGCAGCATGGCGTCGCGGGGGGCGCTCGGCGGCCTCAGCGCCGCTGCCGCCGACGGTGCCGATATACTCGACGCCGCAGGGTTTGATTTCGTGCTGATCGAGACGGTAGGCGTGGGCCAGAGCGAGCTCGACATCGCGCGTATCGCCGACACGACGGTCGTCGTCGTCACGCCCGAATCCGGCGACGAAGTACAGACTGCGAAGGCCGGCCTCATGGAGATCGCGGATGTCTTTGTGCTCAACAAGGATGACCGGCCCGACGGCAACACGCTCTGGAGCGCGTTACGCCGTATGATCGACGCACGCACGCGCGGCGGGCCCGACGGTTGGTCGCCGCCGATCGTGCGCACGATAGCGAGCACGGGGCAGGGCACCGGCGCCTTCGTCGAAGCGCTCGAAGCCCATCGCCGATTTCTCGCCGAGGAGGGCCGTCTCGCCACACGGCGTCGCGTGCGTAACCGCCAACGGCTCTTGTCGCTGACCGCGGCGCTGCTCGAGCAGACGGCTGCACGCCGATCCGTGGTCGCGCCGCATCGATGCCGAGGTCGTTGCGATCACCGAAGGCAGGACGTCGCTGCACGAGTCCGCGGCCGCGCTCGTCCGCCTCTACACCGAATCCGCGTCGTGAGGGGCTAGATGTCGACTAGGTATCACGCGCCGCTCGCAGATCTCGAGTTCCTGCTCGAAGCGGTGCTCGACGTCAACGGCCTGCTGGCGCTGCCGGCCTTCGCGCATGTCGATCGCGACATCGTGAGGAGCGTACTTCGCGAAGGCGCAAAGTTCGCCGAAGAGATCCTCTCGCCCACGAACGGTCCGGGCGACGAGGTCGGCGCGCGCCTCGTCGGCGAGCGTGTCGAGTTCCCGCCCGGCTACGCCGAGGTCTATGCGCAATACGCGCGAGACGGCTGGCTCGGTCTCGACCTGCCGGTCTCGATCGGAGGACAGGGACTGCCCAGAGTCGTGCAGGTAGCGTTCGCCGAGATGACGAACGGCGCGAACATCGCGTTTTCCATGCTGCCCGTGACGTTGCGCGCCGCCGCGCGACTGCTGCTCGAACATGGCGACGATGTGCTCGTCCGCCGCTACGGACCTGGACTCGTGGACGGCTCCTGCGCGGCGACGATCGCCATCACGGAGTCCGACGCGGGTTCGGACGTCGGCCGCCTGAAGACACAAGCGCTGCCGCAACCGGACGGCACGTACCGGCTGCACGGTACGAAGATCTTCATCAGCAATGGCGATCATGATCTGGCGCCGCAGATCGTGCATATGGTCCTCGCGCGGGTTCCGGGCGCGCCGCCGGGGACGCGCGGAATCTCATTGTTCCTCGTGCCAAAAACTGTGGACGGTGGCCGGAACCCGACTCGAGTGGTCCGTCTCGAGCACAAGATGGGGCTCAAGGGCTCGCCGACGTGCGTGCTCGCGTTCGAAGGCGCGACCGGCTACCGCGTGGGCGCGGAAGGCCGCGGCTTGCAGCAGATGTTCGCGATGGTGAACACCATGCGGCTCGAGGTCGCGATCCAGGGTGTCGGCATCGCTGGCGCCGCGACGGCGCGCGCGATACGCCATGCGCTGGAGCGAACGCAGGGCGGTCCACCCGATCGTGCTCCGCGTGCCGATCGCCGAGCATCCTGACGTGCGGCGCATGCTGCTCACGATGCGCGCGCGCACCGAGGCCGTGCGTGCCCTGACGCTCGAGGCCGCTCTGCAGCTCGATCGCAGCGAGCACGTTGTGGACGCGGAATCGCGCGAGCGGGCACGCGGCGTCGCGCAATGGTTGTTGCCGATCTGCAAGGCCTGGAGCAGCGACACGGGCTTCGACGTCGCGAATCTTGCGATCCAGGTCTTCGGCGGACATGGCTACGTGAAGGACTCCGGCATCGAGCAGTACGTGCGCGACGTGCGCATCGCGGGCATCTACGAAGGCACGAACGGCATCCAGGCGATCGATCTGCTGCAGCGCAAGCTCATCGGCGATGGCGGCGTGCGTCAGCGCGAATGGCTCGCACGCATTCGCGCGGACCTTGAAGCGGCGGCGTCCGACCCGATACTCGACGCGCTGCGAACGGGGCTCGAGCCAGCCGTCGCAGCGCTGGATCGCTGCTCGGCGGAACTGCTCGTGCAGGCAAAAGGCGGCGCGAGCAGTGTCGAGGGTGGCGCACTGGCCTATCTGCGGCTCGCGGGGCTCGTCGGGGGTGGCTGGATGTGGCTGCGCATGGCGGCCGCAGCGAACAAGGATACGCCGCTGCACCACATGAAGCGCCGCCTCGCGGCGTTCTACATTCAGCACCTGCTGCCGGAGTACGTCGTGCTTGCCGCACACGCACTCGCAGGCGCTGCGTTCGTCGCAGGCGCCGACGCCACTGAGTGGCAGGCCGGCGTTTGATGCAGCTGCAACCCGCACCCAACGGTCGTCCACATGCTGCGCGAGACGGCTGGGCGCTGGCCCTCGCGCGAGGCGCTCGTGTGCGGCGTCGAACGCCTCTCGTACACCGAGTACCTGAGCGCTGTCGCGACGTTCGCGCACGAGCTCGTCAGCCTGGGCGCGCGCGGCGAGCGAGTCGCGCTCGTGCTGAGCAACGGCGTCGACGTCTGCATCGGCACTTTCGCGGCGCACGCCGCGGGCGCTCAGGTCGTGCCGCTAAACCCGCTCTACACGGCTCGCGAACTGCGCATCATCCTCGACGATGCCGCTCCAGGTGTAGTCGTTTGCGATGTTGCTGTTGCAGTGCTCATAGAGTCGCTGGCCACACAGTGCGGCGTACGCCACGTCATCGTCATCGGTGGAGACGATGGGCGACGCCTCACTGAGCAACAACTCGGCCTTGCACTGCCCGAGCCGCTGCCCGGGCCGAATGATCTCGGCACTCTGCAGTACACCGGCGGCACGACGGGCGTACCGAAAGGCGTCGATTGCCTACATCGCGCGCTTGCCGTGAACATCGCGCAGCGGGATGCCTTGGTGCCCGCAGGGCGGGATGGGGAGCGCATCCTTTGCGTGATGCCGCTCTACCACACGTACGCCGTCGCGATGTGCCTGCACAATGCTGCGAACTGCGGCGGCGCGCTCATCGTGCTGCCCCGGTTCTCCCCGGCTGCAGTCTTCGAAGCGCTCGCCGCCGAACGCATCACGGTTCTGGCTGGTGGGCCCTCACTCTTTGCGGCGCTCACGAGCCACCCAGCGTTCGGACCGGAGCCGTTCCGCTTCCTGCGCACGACCTATTCCGGCTCGGCTCCGCTTCCGGAAGCCATGCTACGCAGGTTCGAGTCGGCGACGGGCGCCCCGGTGCTGGAAGGCTATGGGCAGTCCGAATCGGGTCCCGTACTCACGTTCAATCCCCGCCATGGCACGCGCAAGATGCAGTCCGTGGGTGTGCCACTGCCGGAAACCGAACTGCAGATCGTCGACGCACACGATGGCTTGCGCATCCTCGGGCCCGGTGAAATCGGCGAGATCCGCGCACGCGGCCCGCAGATCATGGCTCGCTATCGCAACCGGCCGCTCGAGACCCGCGAGGCGCTGCGCGATGGCTGGCTTTATACCGGCGACCTGGGCGAACTCGACCCTGAAGGTTACCTGTACATTCGAGACCGTAAGAAATCCATGCTGCTCGTGTCGGGATTCAACGTATATCCGCGCGAGATCGAGGAGGTGCTCTGCCTGCACCCCGGCGTGCTGGAGGCTGCCGTGATTGGCGTGCCGGACGAGCAGCGCGGTACGCGTATCCACGCTTTCGTCGTGCCGAAGATTCCTGACAGCGTCGATGCCGGAACTCTCGAGCGACACTGCCGCGCGAATCTCGCGCCTTACAAGCTGCCGCGCGACTATCTCGTCGTCGATCGGCTGCCGAAGACGTCGGTCGGCAAGATCGACAAGCAGCAACTGCAACGCGACGCGGGCGGTCGAGGATGCGTGTCCATCACAGAGCCCCTTCAGCGACGAGCGTTCGCGCCGTCGACACGCAGCACCACGGCCATCGCGGTATCGCCGGCCGCGCAGCCCACAAACAGGCCGAGACCGCCGCCCTTTTCGACGAGTTGCTCGATGAGCTCGATGATCGAGCGCAACCCAGTCGGAGCGTTTGGATGACCGTAAACAAGGGAGCAGCCGCGCCCGTTCATGCGCTCGAGGTCGGCTCCCGTCGCCTGGGCGAACGCGATGTCGTTTACCGCGAACGGATTGTGAGTGTTGATCGCATGCAGGTCGGCGATGGCGACGTTCGCGCGCTCGAGCGCGCGGCGCGCGGCTTCGATCGGGGCCTCGGGCATGTAGGCGAGTTCCGCACGGGAGAGACCGAAGGCGAGGGGTTCGACGCGGATGGAAATATCGGCGCCGAATTCCGCGGCGCGCTCCTCGCTCGTGACGACGATGGCGGCGTTGCCGTCCGCGGGATGCGTCTGCCCTCCGAACGTTACAGTTCCTCCTTCGATCACGGGCTTCAGGGCCGCGAGACCCTCCGCGGTCGAGAACCGGATGCCCTCGTCGCCCTCGATGCGAGCGTGCACCTTTGTCGAAACGCGTGTTCGGCACGGGAAATGGCAGTCGCATGTAGCGCCGCTGAAACGCGCGCTCGTTCTCCAGTGCGTCCCGGTACTGCGCCTCCCGGCGCAGCACGAGCGCGTGCTGCTGGGCAGTGCCGATGCCGTAGCGGCGTGCGACATTCTCCGCCGTCTGTACCATCGAATGGCGGCCGAACGGGTCGCAGGCCATATTCTCGAGGATGAACTCCTCCGCTTCGCCGGTGCCGCCTGCACCTGCGGGGTTCGGGTAGTACAGATGCGGGCCGTTCGAAGTGCGGTCGCAGGCCACGGCGAGCGCCACCGAGGAATCACCTGCCGCGACCTCACGCACCGCTGTCTGCAGCGCACGAACGCTCGTCGCACAGGCTTGCGCGACGGTTGGCCCGGCGACGTGCGGCGCCCCCGCGAGACCCATGAGCCAGGGCACACCATAGAATGCGCTGCGCTCTGGCCGCGTCGTTCCCAGCACTGCAAAGTCGAACACCGCCGGGTCGATGTGGCGCGCAGCGAGCTCCTCTCGCGCGACGTGCGCCGCGAAGCGCAGGCTGTGCAGGTGTGCGAACGAGCCCTGCCAGCGTGCGAATGGGGTGGACCAGTAGGCCCCGTACGGGATGATGACGCGTCGAATCATGTCTCGCCTTCGCTGCCGCCGGACGTGGAGTTTCCTTTAAACTGCGCGCGGGTCGCAACACGAGCGACGTATGAGCTGCGGATCGATGCCCATGTCCCAATCCCCCACGCGTCGCGTCGCCGCACGCTCCCCGCGGAAGAATCGACCAGCGGCGACGCGCCGACGCGAGGAGTTGAACACGAGCTGGTACCTCTCGCGCAACGAGCGCGAGACCGCGATTACGGAGTTCGAGTTCTCCCTCATGCGCATCGCGGCCGCGTACGACCGCTGGATCGCCGAATGCCTGGCGACCGTGGCCCGAAAGCCGCTCGGAAGCACGTGCGCCGAAGTGCTGCACCTCACCTGCCTCAAGAACCGGCCGAAGACGCCGGCCGAGATCGCGCGACTGCTCAATCGCGACGACGTTCCCAACGTCGTCTATTCGATACGCAAGCTGGAGGACGCGGGTCTCGTCGAAAGGGCACCGTCGAAGCAGCGCAAGGGAGCAGCGTATCGCGTCACGCGTCGGGGGCGGAAGGTCGCGCTGGACTACGCATCGCTGCGCGCCGAGGTTCTCATGCCGCACGTGCCGCGGCTCGAAGCCGGAAACGAGCCGCTGGCGCGGGCCAAGGAGCTCATGGATCTCATTCGCGGCATCTACGATCAGGCCGCGCTGGTCCTCGCGACTCATCGCGACTGGCAAGCCGACTAGCGGCGCCGCCGCGCTCACGCGCCGCTGCGATCGATGGATCGGCGCAGACTCCGCGAGCGCCGCCATGAGCTCATCGAGCCGCCCCTCGGGCAGATCCGCGAACATCGCGTCGACCCAGCGCTCCTGCGCCTGCTCCATGCGCGCGAGCGATGCGCGGCCGCGGCGTGTGAGCCGCACCGTTGCGACGCGCCGGTCCCGGCCGTCGATCGCGCGTACGACGAGGCCGTCGGTGATGAGCCGATTGACGACGGTCGTGATGTTGCCGTTCGAGACCATCATCGAACGCGAGACCTGCGACATCGTCGGCCCCGTCCGGTGGCGGCTGATGGCCGACAACACTTCGAACCGCGGCAGCGTCGTGCTGAACTCCTGCTCGAACCGCGCTCGCATCCGCTTCTCGACGACCGTCGCGCAGCTCGCGAGACGCAGCCACAGTTGCAGCGACAACGTGCGATGCGGCGCGCCGCCGAGCTTGTCGCGCGGCTCGAGCCGGCCGAGGCCCGGCCGTGCCGGACCTGGCCGCGCGTCGCTGACTTTGTCACCTTCATGATATTTCAATATTAAAAGGGTATTCCGGGCCGCGACAACGGGGCCCGCCCCTCGAGCGAGATTCTCGATGACGCACACGCTGCGCAATCCTCTGCTCGTGCGCCCCGAACGCGGTGCTCCGCGCCGTCTCATGGTAGTATCGGCGCTGGCACGATCGGTCCCGATATCGGCTACTACTTCAAAAGCGCACTGCCCGGTCTCGAGCTGGTGCTGCTCGACGTCGTCGACGCCGCGCTGGCACGCGCGAAGGCACGCGCTCGACGGCTATGTCGAGAAAGGAGCTGCGCGCGGCAAGCTGACTTCTGCGCAGGTCGCAGGGATTGCAGTCTGGCATCACGCTACACGACCGACTACGATGCGATCGCCGGTGCCGACTGGGTGCTCGAGGCGGCCACAGAGGATCTGAATCTCAAACGTCGGATCTTCGCGCGCGCCGAGGCGATCGCGCCGCCCGAGGCGCTGCTGACCTCGAACACGAGCTCTATTCCGGCTGCGCACATCTTCGCCGGGCTGCAGCGGCCCGAGCGCGCGACGGTCACGCACTTCTTCGCGCCTGCCCATCGCAACCCGATCGTCGAGGTCATCGACTGGCCGAAGCTGGATCGCGCGCTGCTCGCAGTACCTGCGCTGGGTGTTCGCGCGCACCGGAAAGGTGCCGCTCGCGACACGCGACGTCGTCTGCTTCATGCTCGATCGCGTCTTCGACAACTGGTGCAATGAAGCCGGGCACCTGCTGCAGACGGCGAGCGCCGCAGAGATCGATTCGGTGGCGCAGGAGTTCGTGGCCGCGGGACCCTTCTTCGTGCTCAATCTCGCTCATGGCAATCCGATCATCGTCGAGACGAACACGCTGCAGGCCGTCGCAGGAGGGCGCTCACTACGCGCCAGTCGAGGCGTTCGGTTCGCCAGATGCGTGGCAGACCGTGAAGCCCGGGCAGACAGGTGCCCGTGCCCGCCGCGCGCGCGGCGGCGATACGCGACCGGCTGCTCGGCATCCTGCTGTCGCAGTCGCTCGACATCCTCGACAGAACGATCGGTGCGCCGGAGGATCTCGAACTCGGCAGCGCGGCTCGCATTCGGCTTCAAGCGCGGACCGCTCGAGCATCTGCGGGCGTTGCCCGAGCGACGAGCTCGCACGCATCGGCGCCCGGCTCACGCAGGAGCGGCCCGGGCTGCCCTTTCCACTGCAAGCGGCCGGCCAGGCCCGCACGACGCGCCGCTTCGTCGTCGAGGATGACGTCGACGGCGTGAAGGTGCTCACGATCCGCCGGCCGGAGGCATTGAACGCACTGCACGACGAGATCAACGACGAGCTGCTGGAGGCGATCCGCCAGCACGCGGACGATCCGGCTGTCCGCGGCTTCGTCGATCACCGGTTACGGGACGCGCGCATTTTCTGCTGGCGCGGACATCGGACGCTTTCCGGAGGTGCTCGGTGACGCGGAGGCTGCGGTGCAGTACGCGCGCGACTGCTCGCGGCTGCTCGAGTACCTCGATGGCATGGACAAGCCGGTCGTCGCAGCACTCAACGGCATGGCGCTGGGCGGCGGACTCGAGCTCGCGATGCGCTGTCACGGGCTCGTCGCGACGCAATCGACCTGGATGCAGTTCCCCGAGATCACACTGGGCCTGCGTGCCGGGCATCGGCGGCATGGTGGTGCCTTACCGTCGCTGGCCGCATGCCGCGCGGACGTTCCACGGCATGCTGCGGGAGGCGCAGAAGCTGAGTGCCTGCAACCGCCCGTGAGCTCGGCATCCTCGATGCGGTCGTCGATGACGTCGAGGACCTGCTGCCCGCCGCGCTGCGTCTCGTCGACGGGTTGGCGCGCGGCAGGCGCAGAATTCCTGGCGTCGCCGGTCGAGATCGACGCCGCCACGCCAGTCGCGGGCCTCGTGAGCGGCACGCCGCTCAGCCGTGGCGTCATCACGATCATCGAACGCGCGGTGCGCGACGCGGCGAAGGCGCCTACGCTCGCCTCGGCGCTCGAGATCGGCTATCGCGCATTCGGCGAATGCGCCTGCACGGCAGCCGCTCGCGAGGGCGTCACGGCGTTCGGCGAGCGCCGCTCGCCGGATTTCTCGATGACGGGTTGACGGTGATAGTGGCAGGTCGGTGATGCATTGACCATTATCGAATGAACTGGAAACGCGAATTTCACCAATGACGGCAGGCACACGCAATGGGACACAGACAGTCACCGATTCTCGGCGGGAACAAGCTCAAGCTCGGATTCTTCTCGCCGAACTGCTCGAGCGGCATGTCGGTGACGAAAGTCCCGGAGCGCTGGGAAAACTCCTGGGACAACAACATCCGACTCGCGCAGCTTGGCGACGAGGCCGGCATCGAGTTCGTGCTGCCCGATCGCACGCTGGATCGGCTACGGCGGTGAGACGGACTTTCACGGCAGCGTGCTCGAGACGGTCACCTGGGCGACGGGGCTGCTCGCGCACACGAAACGAATCAACGTGTTCGCAACGGTCCATACGGCTTTCATCCATCCGGTCGTCGCCGCAAAGCAGCTCGCGACCGCGGATCAACTGGGGCGCGGACGCCTCGGGCTCAATGTCGTGGCGGGATGGAACAAGCCGGAATACGACGCCTTCGGTGTGGATCTGCCGCAAGCCCATTCGGATCGCTACGCGCTCGCGCAGGAGTGGTTCGATGTCGTGAAGCGCATCTGGGCTCACGAGGGGCCGTTCGACTGGAGCGGGAGGTTCTACAACCTCAAAGGCGTGTATGGATTTCCGCGGCCCTTCGACGGCACGCCGCCGATCATGAATGCGGCGGGCTCGAAGGAGGGCCGGCAGTTCGCCACGACAAAATGCGGACTTTCTGTTTGCGATCTCGGTGGACCCGGACAAGTCCCGGCAGGAAGTCATCGACATTCGCGAGTCCGCCAGGGGCTTCGGCCGCGACACCGGCGTATTCACGCTGGCCCACGTCGTGTGCCGTCCGACGAAGAAGGAGGCCGAGGAGTATCTGCGCTACTACGCCGAGGAAAACGCAGACTGGCCGGCGGTAGACAATCTCATGCGACTGCAGGGGATGCATGCGCAGTCATTCCCGGCCGAGGCCTTGCAGATGTTGCGAGGCCGCTTCGCCGCCGGACACGGCACGCTGCCGCTCATCGGCGACCCGGATACCGTGGCCAGGGAGCTCGCCCGAATCTCTGCGGCGGGATTTGCAGGCTGCACGCTCTCCTTCGTCGACTACGTGAAGGAATTTCCTTACTTCCGGGACGAGGTCCTGCCGCGGCTGCAGAGGGTAGGGCTGCGCCAGTAACGAACGACTCGCCTGCGGCCGATCACTTGCTGTCGGCGTGGCCTTCCGCGACCGGGTAATCCGTGTAGCCGACCGCGCCAGGCGTGTAGAACGTGGCCGAGTGAGCCTTGTTCAAAGGCGTTCCGTGCGCGAAGCGCTGTACCAGGTCAGGATTGGAGACGAACAGCTTGCCGAAAACCACGGCGTCCGCCGAACCCTTCGCGACAGCTGCTCTGGCGGCTTTGAGGTCGTAAGAGCCGTTGACGAACAGCGGCCCGGAGAAGTGTTCCCGCGCCACCTTGGCAAGCGCCACTTCCTCATGTTCGCGATGGTTCGAGTGGCGCAATTCGAGGAATGCCAAACGGCGGCGTGACAGCTCGCTCGCGACGTAGCGCACGAGCGAAGCCGGATCGCTGTCCGCCATGTCGTTGTAGGCGTGGCGTGGGGAGATCCGAACCGAAACTCGTCCCGCACCGAACTCCGTGATGACGGCGTCCGTCGCTTCGAGCAGTAGCCGCGCGCGGCGTTCGATCGGCCCGCCGTAGTCATCCGTGCGGTCATTGGCGCCGTCCCGCAGGAATTGATCCAGCACATAGCCATGGGCGCCGTGAAGCTGCGCGCCGTCGAAGCCCGCCGCACGCGCTCGTGCGGCCGCGTCGCCGAACAGTTTTACGATGTCCGGTAGCTCTTCTCTCGCCAGTCGCCGCGGGCCTTCATAAGGCTTGTCACCTTCGGGCGTACTGATCGTGTCCCCGCGTATCGCGCGGTCTGTGCTGGAGATGGGCTGCACACCGCCATTCAGCAGTGAGTGCGCGGCGCGGCCGGGATGCCAGAGCTGCACGATGATGAGGCCGCCTTTGGCGTGCACCGCATCGGTGACGGCTCGCCATCCTTCGACGCACGCTTCGTCGAAGATGCCGCCTTCACCGGTGAACGCGCATCCGTCCCGAGCGACCATGGTCGCCTCGGTGATGATGAGACCCGCGGAGGCTCGCTGCGCGTAGTACTGCACCATCAGTTCGTTCGGGATGTGCGTGCGCCCGGCGCGGGCCCGCGTCAGCGCCGCCATCACGATGCGATTTCGGAGGCTCAGCTCTCGAGCCTGGAGGGGATCGAACAACGTCGGCATTCGAGAATATTACCCGGGCCGCCGCCGGCTCACCTGCCGCGCATTTCTTGTGGCCGAGAGGGCGAGTGGCTGACGCGATGGCCTCGGGTGGTGGGGCATCGGATGCGCTGCTCGCTTTGCGCAACAGGGTAAAGAGCTCGAGCGCAATTGCCTTGAAGGTATCATTGGGCCGCTTTGTCGCTTGACGAGCGGGTCGATGCCGGCGGCGATCAAGCGGCGCGCTTCGTCGCGTAGTTCGCGGCGTCTTGGACGCTCAAATGATTGTTCTACAGCGTATTTTTTGAATTACAGTTCTTACTTGGATGTCACTGGAAGAAGAATTGGCGGAGCGGACGGGACTCGAACCCGCGACCCCCGGCGTGACAGGCCGGTATTCTAACCAACTGAACTACCGCTCCGGATTTGGTGGGTGCTGAGGGGCTCGAACCCCCGACATTCGCCGTGTAAAGGCGACGCTCTACCAGCTGAGCTAAGCACCCGTACTACCCTGCATGTCGAGGCTGAAAGCCCCCACCCAAAAAGGCGGCGTAGTCTAGCGGCTCGACCCCCGCCACGCCAGTTACATGGATTTATTCGGGCGCCGCCTCGGCGAAGCTCATCCCGACCGTGCTGTAGCCGTTGTCCACATACGAGATCTCGCCGGTGACTCCCGCGGCGAGGTCGGAGCACAGATACGCAGCCGTATTGCCGACATCCTCGGGAGTCACGTTGCGCTTGAGCGGCGCCACCCCCGCGACCTGAGCCAGCATCTTGCGAAAGCCCGCGATGCCGGCGGCCGCGAGCGTCTTGATGGGCCCGGCCGAGATGCCGTTGACCCGGATACCCTCGGGCCCCAGGTCCGCCGCCAGAAAACGCACATTCGCCTCGAGGCTCGCCTTGGCGAGCCCCATGACGTTGTAGCTCGGAATCGAACGCACGGCCCCTAGGTAAGTGAGCGTCAGGATCGCGCCACTGCGCCCGGCCATCAGCGGCCGCGCACCGCGCGCCAGCGCCAGCAGGCTGTAGCTCGAGACATCGTGCGCGATACGAAAAGCCTCTCGCGTCGTGTCGACGAATCGCCCGGCAAGCGCCTCGCGCGGCGCGAAGGCGACGGCATGAACCAGAATATCCAGCTGCCCCCATTCCTTCTTGAGCCTGTCGAACACCGCGTCGATCTCGCCATCGCTGGTCACATCGAGCGGCATGGTCAGTTTCGAACCGATCGACTCGGCAAGCGGCACGACGCGTTCCTTCATCTTGTCGTTGACGTATGTGAAGGCGAGCTCCGCCCCTTCGCGATGCATGGCCTGGGCAATGCCCCAGGCGATCGACCGCTCCGTCGCCACCCCGACGATCAACGCACGCTTGCCGGCGAGAAACCCCATGGCGGAGTCCTTCGAAGTGAATAGGCCGCCGATTATGCCCGAAGAGTGAGGGGGAGGTTCGCGCTGCATGCTGCAGCTGGGAGCGTCGAAAACAGGATTTTTTCGACGCAGCCCTCCATGGACGGATCACGGGCGGTCCCGGCTGCAGCCTGCAGCGTGACCTCCCTGGCAGCGAGCGTTCTTACCCGAAGCTCAACCCCGCCGGCCAGCAACCTTGATCGTCAGCCGCTGTCCCGGCCGGATCATGCTGCGCGGACTGATGCCATTCCAGTTGGTGATCTGTCCCACCGTGACCTGGAACAACCGTGCGATCTGCGAGAGGGTGTCGCCGCGACGCACGGTGTACGTCACCTTGCGCCCACTGCTCGGCGTGGTTTCATCCGAAACCTCGCTGCGAGAGCTCAGGCGTAAACGCTGTCCCGCTCGCAGCGTATCGCTCGTGCTGATGCCATTCATCTTCGCTAGCGTCCGCACATCCATTCCATTGCGCTTGGCGATGCGCCAAAGCGAATCGCCCCGCTTCACAACGTGCACGTGAGGCCGCCCGGAGCGGCCCGGCTTGTCGAAGCGCGCTGCGGCGAGAGCAACCTTGGCAGGAAGCGTGGGTACCGCGGCGGGGACGCGCAGCGTGGAGCCCACGACCAGCACGCCAGAAGGCAGCGTGTTGAGCTCGCGGATCACATCGATGCTGGTATTGAACTGTCGTGCGACCGAGGAGACCGAGTCACCCTCGGCAACGGTGTAGAGCGTCGCCCCCAGCCGCTGCTCTGGCGTCAACTGGCCAATGTTCTGGCGGAAGATTGCCGCGCCTTCCGACGGCAGCAGCAGGTAGTGCGGGCCGGATGGGTCCGTGGCCCATCTGTGGAACGCCGGGTTGAGCTCGAACAGCTCGTCGTAAGTAATTCCCGCCACTTCGGCGGCGAGCTTGAGGTCGATCTGGCCCAGCGTCTCGACGCGATCGAAGTAACGCTGGTTCGCGATGGCGCTGAACTCGAGGCCGAAGTCGCCTGGATTTGCCACGAGCCGCTTCATCGCGAGCAGCTTCGGCACGTAGGCGCGAGTTTCCTTCGGCAGTGACAGGCTCCAGAAATCCGTCGGCCGCCCCGCGGCCTTGTTGCGCTTGATGGCGCGCAGCACGTTGTTCTCGCCGCAGTTGTAGCCAGCCACGGCTAGCAGCCAGTCACCGTCGAACTCGTCATGCAGGTATTGCAGATAATCCAGCGCCGCGCGCGTGGATTCCACCACGTCACGGCGCCCGTCGTACCACCAGTTCTGCTTCAGGCCGAAGCGCGAGCCGGTGCCGGGAATGAACTGCCACAGGCCGGCGGCGCGCGCGCGCGAATAAGCGAAAGGCTCGAACGCGCTTTCCACGACGGGGAGCAGGGCGAGCTCGAGCGGCATGTTGCGCGCTTCGAGCTCGGTGACGATGTGAAACAAATAGAGCTCGGCCCTGCTGAAAGCGCGCTCCAGGTATTCGGGATTGCGCGCATACCAGGTGGCCTGCTGAGCCACCGCCGCCCGCTCGGCTTCATCGAGCTCGAAGCCGGAGCGGATGCGATCGAACAGATCGGTGAACTGGCTCTGTGTCAGGCCGACGGCCGACGCATTCCCGTTCAGGGTGCCGGACTGGGCAGCTGGGGGGATGGTGTCGGTGGGGAAGGTCGCCGTTTCATCGGCTGGAGGGACAGGCTCCTGTGGATTTCCCACTGGTTCCTCGGACGGTACCCGGAACGTGGGATTCGCAGGCGCATGCACGCAAGCCGAGGTTGCGAGCGCGGCGCAGATCAGGAATCCCAGG
This sequence comes from uncultured Gammaproteobacteria bacterium, assembly GCA_963759725.1. Taxonomy (GTDB): domain Bacteria; phylum Pseudomonadota; class Gammaproteobacteria; order Steroidobacterales; family Steroidobacteraceae; genus CAVXAE01. The sequence continues at coordinate 2,137,732 of CAVXAE010000001.1, forward strand.
CGCACGCGCCAGATCGATACCATCATTCCTTACCCTCATCGCCTGCGGAAGGGTTCCGCGCGCCGCGTCCGTGAGTTTTCATAAACCGAAGGCGGCGTGCTAAGGTCGACGCGCCCTGGGGCGATACCCCGGACACGAAAATACGTGTTCGCCGCCGGGAATTTAACCGGGAAATTCACAGTATTGCCAGTATCACATCGTGCCAGTTCGCAATTCCCACACGCCGGATCGAGATGCCGCCCTGGCCGCCTGGTGGGACAGCACTCTCGGCCGTGCCCTTCTTGCCGCCGAGTGCGAGCTGGTCGGCGAGGCGCTCGAGGACGTATTTGGCTGGGAGCTGCTGCAGGTCGGCGCTTGGGGCGGCGGCACGGATCTGCTCGCCGCCAGCCGCACTCGCCGTCAGACAGTGATTGCTCCTCCAGCGTTCAACGCCGGCGCCCACGTGGTGGGGCGACCGTCGCAACTTCCCATAAACAGCGACTGCGCGGATGCCGTGCTGCTGCCGCATACGCTCGAGTTTGCGGCAAACCCCTACGCCATAGTCCGCGAGGCCGATCGCGTGCTCGTGGGTGAAGGCCAGCTTCTCGTACTGGGATTTCGCCCGTGGAGTCTTTGGGGTGTGCGGGCGCGCGCCAGTCGCAGCGGATTTCCACCGAATTTGCGGCGCGTGCTGTCAGAGCGGCGCCTGAGGGACTGGCTAGTACTGCTCGGCTACGAAGTGGTTGCAGCTCGCCATTATCTTTACAGAAGTCCCTGGGCCAACGCGGCGGCAGGCGGACCCAAGGGCAGCTCGTTGCGCCGCGGCCTGTTGAACCCGTTTCCCGCGGGTGCCTACCTTTTGAAAGCGCGCAAGCGCGTGTACACGCTCACGCCCATTCGCCCACGTTTCCGCGAGAAGCCCGCAGTGCTCGGTGGTCTCGTCAAGCCGACCACACGCTCGAGTACATGAGCGCCGTCGAGATCTATACGGATGGGGCTTGCCGCGGCAACCCAGGTCCGGGAGGCTGGGCAGTCCTCCTCATGTTCGACGGCCGCGAGAAGGAACTCTCGGGCGCTGAAGCCCTGACCACGAACAACCGGATGGAACTCACGGCCGTGATCCGCGCCCTGCGGGAGCTGAAGCGGCCCATGAATGTGCGCGTGTTCACGGATTCGGAATACGTTCGGCGCGGCATAACTGAGTGGCTGACGGGCTGGAAGGCGCGGGGCTGGCGCACCGCGGATCGCCAGCCAGTGAAGAATCAGGACCTCTGGGAGAGCCTGGAGGCCGAATGTGCCCGACACGACATAGAATGGCGCTGGGTCAAGGGTCATTCGGGCGTACCTGGGAACGAGCGCGCTGACCTGCTTGCGAATCAAGCGATCGACGCTTTGCTCCGGTAAGATCGCGGCCCCATGCGACAGATCGTTTTGGATACCGAGACGACGGGCCTCGAGCCCGAGCTCGGACACCGTATCATCGAAATCGGCTGTGTCGAGCTGCTGAACCGTCGACCGACCGGCCGGCATTTCCATCGCTATGTAAATCCCGAGAGAGACATCGACGAGGGTGCGCTCGCCGTGCATGGCATCTCGCGCGCCGATCTGGAGCGCGAACCTTGCTTTCGCGACGTCGCGGCCGAGCTGCTGGAATTCATTGCGGACGCCGAGCTCGTGATCCACAACGCCGCCTTCGACGTCGCATTCCTGGACTGGGAGCTGAGCAAGCTCGATCCCTCGGTCGATCCTGCGCGCACGATAAAGTCACTGTGCCGCGTACTCGATACGCTTGCGCTTGCTCGCGAAATGCATCCTGGGCAGCGCAACAGCCTGGATGCGCTTTGTAAGCGATACGAGGTCGACAATTCGCGCCGAGAGCTGCACGGAGCGCTGCTGGACGCGCAGATTCTCGCCGAGGTCTATTTGGCGATGACCGGCGGGCAAAGCTCGCTGCTGCTGGACGCGAACTCGAATGCGCGCTCGGCTGAGGGTGCAGGCATCGTGCGTGCCCTCGTGCGCTCGGCCGTACCACTGCGAGTGCTCGCCGCAACAGCTGAGGAGCTTGCCTCGCACGCACAGTTGCTGGACGTCATCGCCAAGGCGAGCGGAGACCGTTGCGTATGGCGCGCACTCGCTTTTGAATCGGCGCCGGCACCTGTCCAGACCCTTTCCACCGCCTGATCTAAAAGATCGAGGATGTTCATGCTGAATCTGCGCAAGTGCCGCGTCGGTATCGTTGGCCTCGGCTATGTCGGGCTGCCCCTGGCAGTGGAGTTCGGCAAGCATTTCGACACCGTGGGATTCGACGTGAATCCGCGCCGCATCGCCGAGCTCAAGGCGTATCGCGACAGCACGCTCGAGATCAGCAAGAGCGAGTTCAAGGAGTCGAAGGGCCTGACGGTGAGCTCGACCCTGGCCGCGCTCAAGCGTTGCCGGGTGTTCATCGTCACCGTGCCCACGCCCATCGACAATTACAAACGCCCCGAGCTCACGCCCCTGATCCGCGCCAGCGAAAGCGTCGGCGAGGTGCTGAAGAAAGGTGACGTGGTCGTGTACGAATCCACCGTGTATCCGGGGTGCACCGAAGAGATCTGCGTGCCCATACTGGAACGCGTCTCGGGCCTGAAGTTCAATCGCGACTTCTTTGCCGGATACAGCCCGGAGCGCATCAATCCCGGCGACAAGGAGCATCGCCTCACGACCATTCGCAAGGTCACCTCGGGCTCGACGCCGCAAGCGGCCGATTTCGTCGACAAGCTGTACGGCACCGTCATCAAGGCCGGCACCTACCGCGCTTCGTCGATCCAGGTCGCGGAAGCCGCCAAAGTGATCGAGAACACGCAGCGCGACGTCAACATCGCGCTGATCAACGAGCTCGCCCTCATCTTCAACCGGCTCGGCCTCGATACCGAGGAGGTGTTGAAGGCCGCAGGCACCAAGTGGAATTTCCTGCCGTTCCGCCCCGGGCTGGTCGGCGGCCATTGCATCGGCGTCGATCCGTACTACCTGACGCACAAGGCGCAGGAGGTCGGCTACAACCCCGAAATGATCCTCGCGGGCCGCCGCCTCAACGACAACATGGGCATCTACGTCGCCGGTGAGATCGTCAAGCTCATGACGCAGCGGCGCATCCACGTCAAGGGCGCGCGAGTGCTCATGCTGGGCGCGACATTCAAGGAGAATTGCCCCGACATCCGCAATTCGAAGGTGTTCGACGTCGTGCGCGAGCTGCGCAAATACGGCGCGCTGGTCGATGTCTACGATCCCTGGGCTGATGGCGCCGAGTGCAAGCGCGAGTACGGCATCCGGCCGCTGCGCAGTCCTGGCGGCAGGGCGATTCGATGCGGCGGTGATCGCCGTGGCGCACGACGAATTCCGCAAGCTGGGCGCGGGCGGGATGCGGCGCCTGTGCCGCAAGAATCACGTCCTCTACGACGTGAAGCACCTGTTCCGCGCCGCGGAAACGGACGGCAGGCTGTGAAGATACTCGTCACCGGCGCGGCGGGCTTCATCGGCTTCCACACCGCCTCGCGGCTGCTCGAGCGCGGTGATGAGGTCGTGGGGCTCGACAACCTGAACGAGTACTACGACGTGACGCTCAAGCAGGCACGGCTGGCGCGCCTGCAGGAAAAGAGCGGCTTCCGCTTCGCGAAGATCGATCTCGCCGACGATGCGCCCATGCGTGAATTCTTTGCCCGCGAGAAATTCGAACGAGTCGTGCACCTAGCGGCGCAAGCGGGCGTGCGCTATTCGATTGAAGCGCCGCACACCTATACGCGCAGCAACGTAACGGGCACTCTGAACGTGCTCGAGGGTTGCCGCCACAACGGTGTCCAGCACCTGGTGTACGCCTCCACCAGCTCGGTCTACGGCGCCAACACGAACATGCCGTTTTCGGTGCACAGCATCGCCGATCATCCGCTCTCGCTGTACGCTGCGACCAAGCGGGCCAACGAGTTGATGGCGCACAACTACTCATCGCTGTTCGCGCTGCCCACGACCGGCTTGCGATTCTTCACGGTGTACGGGCCGTGGGGCCGGCCCGACATGGCGCTTTTCATGTTCACGCGCAACATCCTCGAGGGCAAGCCGATCGACGTGTTCAATCACGGCCATCACAAGCGCGACTTCACTTACGTTGACGACATCGTCGAAGGCGTCGTGCGCACGACGGACCGCATTGCCCAGCCCAATCCGGACTGGGACAGCAACGATCCGGACCCTGCCACCAGCAAGGCGCCATTCCGCCTTTACAACATCGGCAACAACCGTCCGGTCGAGCTGATGACCTACATCCGCGTCATCGAGGACTATCTCGGCCGCAAGGCGCAGATGAACATGCTGCCGCTTCAGCTGGGCGACGTGCCAGAAACGTCCGCGAACATCGATGGGCTGGTCGCCGATGTGGGCTACCGCCCGGCGACCGGCGTGGAAGAGGGCGTGCGCCGCTTCATCGACTGGTTCTGTGGCCACTACGGTTTCAAGAGATAGCTCGCGAGGATTCTCCGCCATGCAGGTGCCGCTCCTGGATCTGAAGCCGCAGTACCGTCCTCTGGAGGACGAAATCCTGCTCGCCATCCGCAAAGTCTGCGAGGGCCAGACCTTCATCCTCGGGCCGCGGGTCAAGGAGCTCGAGGCGGCGGTCGCCGCGTATTGCCAGTGCCGCTTCGGCATAGGCGTTTCCTCCGGCACCGATGCGCTGCTGGTTGCGCTCATGGCGCTCGACATCGGTGCGGGCGATGAGGTGATCACGAGCGCCTACACCTTTTTCGCCACCGGCGGCACGATTGCCAGGGCCGGCGCTCGCCCCGTGTTCTGCGACATCGATCCGCAGACCTTCAACCTCGCGCCATCGGCGGTGCAGGCTTTCATTGATGGCGAGTGCGAGAGGCGTGACGGCGCGCTGGTCAACCGCGCGACCGGGGGCAAGGTGAAGGCGCTGATGCCAGTGCAGCTCTACGGCCAGGTCACGGACATGGACGCCTTCATGCAGATCGCCAGGGCCAACGGCCTGAAAGTGATCGAAGATGCCGCGCAGGCGATCGGTGCCGAGGATGCGCAGGGCAAGCGCGCGTGCAGCTTTGGAGACATCGGCTGCCTTTCATTCTTCCCCACCAAGAACCTCGGCGCATTCGGCGATGCCGGCATGTGCGTGGCCAACGATGCCGCGATCGCCGAACGCCTGGAAATCCTGCGGGTGCACGGCGGCAAGCCGAAGTACTACCATGCGCTCATCGGCGGCAACTTTCGCCTCGATGAGATCCAGGCGGCGGTGCTCAACGTGAAACTAAAGCATCTGGATGATTGGAGCGCGGGCAGGCAGCGCAACGCGGCTTTCTACGACGGCGCCTTCCGCGAAGCGGACCTTGGCCAGGCGGTGGAGACACCGCGGGCCGCGCAAGGCGTGCGCCACATCTACAACCAATATGTGATTCGCGCGCGCGACAGGGACAAGCTGCGTCAACACCTGATGGCCGCAGGCGTCGGCACTGAAATTTACTACCCCGTGCCGCTGCACCTGCAACAGTGCTTCGCCTACCTCGGCTACGGCAAAGGCGATCTCCCTGAGTCCGAGCGCGCTGCGCAGGAGAGCCTGGCACTGCCCATTTATCCCGAGCTCGCGCAGGATCAGCTGCACTACGTCGTGGAGAGCATCGCGGGCTTCTATCGGCACTGAGATGGCCGCGCCGATGCCCCCAGCTGCCCGCCTCCCCATCTGGAAACAGCTCGCTGCGCATGCAGCGCGCCTCGCCGCCGTCCCCACCAGGCAACTGTTCGAGCAGGATCCGGCGGCGCGCTTTGCGCGTTTCTCATGCGAAGCTGCGGGCTTGCTGCTGGACTACTCACGCCACAAAGTGGATGACCCGGTGATGTCGGCTTGTGTGCGCTCGCCGACGGCGTCTCGCTTCGCGAACGCATCGATGCGATGTGGCGCGGCGATGCGATCAACGTCACGGAAGGGCGCGCTGCCTTGCACGTGGCATTGCGGCAGCCTCGCGGCGGCGGCATCGGCGGCGCCGATATCGAGCACACAGTGCTCGCGGAGCGCGAGCGAATGCTGGATTTCGCCGCCAAGGTTCGCAACGGCAAGATCGTCGGCAGTTCTCGCAAGAGTTTCTCGCTCGTCGTGAATATCGGCATCGGCGGCTCCGATCTGGGCCCGGCGATGGCCGTGCAGGCATTGCGGCAATTCACCGCGAACACACCGCGGTGCGAATTCGTTTCGAACATCGACGGTTGCCAGCTTGCGGATCTGCTCGAAGCGGCCGATCCGCACACCACGCTCTTTATCATCTGCTCCAAGACTTTCACCACGCTCGAGACGCTGACGAATGCCCGCACGGCGCGCGCTTGGCTCGTCGCGAAGCTGGGTGAGCAGGCGGTGCGCGAGCATTTCGCCGCCGTTTCGGTGAACCAGCCGGCCATGGACGATTTCGGAGTGCATCCGGAATATCGGTTCCAGATGTGGGATTGGGTCGGTGGGCGCTACTCCATCTGGTCGTCGATCGGCGTGTCGCTGGCGATTGCGATCGGCCGCGAGAACTTCGTGACGTTTCTGCGCGGCGCGCACGAGCTGGACGAGCACTTTCGCACCGCACCGTGGCGGCAGAACCTGCCTGTGCTCGCCGCATTGCTCGGCGTATGGAACGTCAATTTCCGCCGCCTGCCGACGCTTGCGGTGCTGCCCTACGATGACCGGCTGCGGCGCTTCCCGGCGTACCTGCAGCAGCTCGAGATGGAGAGCAACGGCAAGTCCGTGACGCTGGATGGCGCGCCGGTCGAGTGGGACACCGCTGCCGTGCTCTGGGGGGAGCCGGGCAACAATGCGCAGCATTCGTTCTTTCAGCTGCTGCACCAGGGGAGCCCGCGCGCCGCGCTGGATTTTCTGTTGCCGGCCCGATCGTCCTGCGGCAACCAGGCCCAGCAGGACCTGGCGATCGCCAATTGCCTGGCGCAGGCCGAGGCCTTGATGAGCGGACGGGGCGGAGAGGTGCCGCCGCACAAGCTCTATCCCGGCGACCGGCCGGGCTCCATCTTCTCGTTCCAGCGGCTCGACCCCCAGACGCTGGGCAGGCTCATCGCGCTGTACGAGCACAAGGTGTTCGCGCAGAGCATCATCTGGGGCATCGATGCTTTCGATCAGTGGGGCGTGGAGTTGGGCAAGCAGGTCGCAGAGCGCCTCGCGCCCGCGGTCGCGCATCCCGGGGCAGTCACCGATGCACCGCCCGGCATCGCCGCGCTGCTGAAGCGGCTTGCAAGGTGGCGGGATGAGCTGTGAGTGTCCCTGAGCCACGCTCGGCGCTGCCCACAATTCAAATGTTCTGGTACGGAGCGCCGCTGTCGCGACTCGAGCGCCTGAGCGTCGCCTCTTTTCTGGCCAACGGCCATCCCGTCGACCTTTACGCATACGAGGACGTGGGATCCGTGCCGCACGGCGCGCGCATCCTCGATGCGACGCGCATCCTGCCCCGGGACTCGCTCTTCAGGCACAAGCGCACGGGCTCGGTCGGATTGTTCTCCGACTGGTTCCGTTACCGGCTGCTGTTCGAGCGCGGCGGAGTCTGGGCGGACTGCGACATGGTATGCCTGCAACCGTTCGCCTATCCGCACGCGGAGATCTTTGCGTGGGAGAACGAGCAATACATCAACAACGCGGTGTTGGGGTTACCGGCGGGACACAAGATCGCAGCCTGGCTCGCCCAATGCTGCGAGGATCCCAACCGCATCCTGCCGTACGACAGCTTGCGGCTGCGCTTCCGCAAATGGCGGCGCAAGTTTCTCCAGGGCGACCGGCGTGAGCGCATTCGATGGGGCGAGTACGGGCCTAAAGGGTTAACGCACGCGCTGAGATATTTTGGTGAAGATGCCAAGGCACTGCCGAGCTCGCACTTTTATCCGGTGCCGTTCGAAAGGTGGCATAGCCTGTTCGAAAGCGTGAGCTCCGCGAGCGATGTCTGGCCGGCTGAGAGCCGAGCCGTGCACTTTGCCAACAACCAGATGCGGACGCGCCCCGGCTTCGAAAAGAACGGCCGCTTCCCGGCGGACTCGCCATTCGAGCGTCTCTGGGCGCGCTATCTCAAAAGCGACGGCTGAGATACAGGGCAGCGCTCGAGACGTCGTAGAAAAGATCGGAGCGCGGATCGGAAGGGTCTTCGGACAGCAGCCGGTCCCGCGCGACCTTGCTCGCATAGCGCAGATCCATTCCTAGATCCCAGCCCGCAAAAGCATCGCGCCATTGCGCGCCCATGCCGACATAGATCCCGTAGGCGGGTGTGGCCAGATCGTAGCGCGCGGCGCCGATGAAGGCGCCGATGGCGAGCGGGCCTTCGAACCGGTATCGGTAGTCGAGCGCGCGAAAGCCGAGCAGCAACTTGCCATCTATTTCGTCGGCCTCAACGCGCACGCCGAGATCGCTGCGACGCGACACCGCACGCCGTGCACCGACGGCAAAGTGCGGAGCGGCCGCATAGCCGGTCTTCGTGCGCGGGATCTCGCGCCCGGCATCGATGGTTACCTCGTTGAAGTTGAGGCCCGCATCGACGAACAGGTTTGCCTCCGTATTGTCATCGGGAGAGCGCGTCTCAGCGAAGGCGGACTGCCCGAACGTGCCATGCCGGATGAAGATCCCGATCCTCGAATCGCTTTCTCCGAATACGTCGCGGGCGGCGGAGATCTCGGCGCCGAGATTGAAGTCCCCGAACGAATGCGCATAACCCAGCGTGATATCGCGGGCGCGGCCGTAATCGACCGTCGAATAGGACTCGTTGGACAGCGTACGCAGGCGCAGGTCCACGGTGCCGCCGAAGGAGGGCTCCCAGCCGATTCGCAGCATATGGCTCTGCCCGCCCACTGCATCGCCGGCAGCGCGCTGATCGCCGAACCAGTGCCCCAGCACGTGCCCTTCGTTCGTGAGCCCATCCTGATAGATATGGTTTATGTACCAGCCGTTCTGCCATTCCGAGGCCTCGTACGTGAGATCGAACCGGCGCCACAGCCGCGGGAAACGGATGCCCGCCGACAGCGCCGAGTTGCCGAGCAGGTAGTTGCGGCCACGGGAGGTATCCTCGCCGCCATATTCGAAGTAGACGGCGAACGGGGTGCGGCCAGGAAAGACGAAGCTGCTGGTGATGGAGGCGAGCTGGTTGCCGAACTCTTTGCTCGAACCGGTGTTGTCGAGCTTCGACGGGCGCACGAATGCGCGCAGAACATCCGTGATCGAGGCGCCACCGCGCTCGCCGCCACCGAACTGCATCAACCGGTTGACGCCCAGCGTCCACCCGTACGCAGGCTCGATCGACCAATGCACACCGAGCACTTTCGGCCGGCCGGTGGTGAAGCCGTCGCCGAACGCGATGCCGTCCGACTTCGAAAGCCGCGTGAGGAACAACTGATAGCGCAGGCCGAAGCGAGTCAACGGCGCGTAGTTGGACAGCGACGCAGACGGCGTGGTCGTGGCCTGTGTCGAGTACAGGAGACTGCTATCCGTGAAAGGCGAGAGCCAGTGATCGCGAAAGCCCACGTCGAGCTGCGCGCGGCTGAACCCGAGGCTGACGAACGAGCCGGTCGGCGTCACGTCGCCGTCGTAGGCGATGCCGCCGAGATTGACCATCAGGTAATCGCTGGGTTGCCAGTAGAGCGAAGTCGCGGCGCGCCAGTCGCTCGCCTGTGTCTGGCCATGCCGGTTCGGCACCGCTGCATCCGAATCGAACTTGCTGCTGCCTTCGAGAGCGAGCCCCGTCAAACCGATGTTCCCCATGTAGGAATGCAGATAACGGCGGACCTGTGCACATAGCTGCGCGTCCGTGGCGCACACCTTTGGCAGCGCGTCGAGAACCACCGCCGCGGGAATTGGCCGCGTCAGCACGGTCTGGTCGGCCAGCATCAACGCACGCTCGATCTGCCGCTCCATCTGCGGGTCCATGTCGAGCGGCAGGTAAGGACTGACGCCGCGCGCCCAGACGCCGCCACTCGACAGAGCGAGTGCGCAGGAGATCAGCAGAAGGCCTTTTTTCACGACGCAGAGTTCTCCGACGAGCGACCGGGCACAACCTATCATGGCCGCGAGTCCACCGGCATCTCCGGCGATCGCGTGCGGTGCGCGGGCCGCATCGCGGCGGGGCGCGACAGGCGTTCACATTCCCCGCACCTTGAGTACAATCGCGCCTCTGCCTGGGCCGGCGCCGCCGCCATGCGGGCTTCTTGCAGGAAATTCATGATCACGATGCAAAGAAACTGGGCGGTACGGGTTGCCGGAGCGTTGTGGTTGGCCGCGAGCGTTCTCGCCCCGCAGTCGCTGCCCGCCCAGGCCATCGGTAGCAGTGAGCTCGACCTGCTGCGCACCCTGCCGCCGGATCAGCAGCAGGCGCTACTGGATCGCGTGCTGGGTGGAAGCACAGGGACCATCGGCACGCCGCCCGCCACTTCGACCACCACCACGCCGACTCAAGACATCAACCCGTTGCTTCGCGAGAGCTTGATGAACGCCGGGACGGATAACGGCGTACCGGTGCTGAACCCCGGGGACTCGATCATCATCGAGATCGACTACGACCTCCCCGATCTGCCGATCAACAATTCCCAATCGGGGCCCGCTCAACAGAGCGCGGCCAATGCCGTTGTAAATTCCCCGGGGGCCGCAGCCGCCAGTCCGCAGACTTCGACGCAAACAGTGCCGCCCGCGCGCACAGTGGCCATCAATCCTGAGGAGCTGCCGCTCGAAGAGCGCGCAGCACTCGATCGAGCGATCCAGCAGGTCCGCAGCAAGAATCCCTATCAGCTCTCCCCGGACGGCGTCCTCTATCTTCCCGGGTTCTCCGGAATTCCACTCGCCGGCCTCACTGAAGAGAAAGCTGCCCTGCGCCTGCGCAGCGAGCCCGCGCTCAACAAGCTGGAAATGCGCGTGACGCGATTGCCGCTCAGGGGCCCCGGAGTGGAACCCCTCAAGCCCTTCGGCTACGAGTTGTTCTCTCCGGAAATGCGGCTGTTCGCGCCGGACGCGAGCGCACCCGTGCCAGGCAACTATGTCGTCGGCGCCGGAGACACTCTGCAGGTCACGCTGTTCGGCAATCAGGATCGCACCATGCAGCTGGTCGTGAGCCGGGACGGCACCCTGACCATTCCCGAGATCGGGCCCATAGCAGTCGGCGGACAGACATTCCTCGACGCCAAGGAGGAGATCGAGCGGCGCATCTCCCGCGAAATGATCGGAGTGAAGGCCAACGTGTCCGTGGGAGCGGTGCGGGGAATCCAGGTTTTCGTCGTGGGCGAGGCGAGGGTTCCAGGGTCGTATACCGTAAGCGGCCTCTCCACGATCTCTTCTGCGCTCTACGCCGCGGGGGGCATCACGACGATCGGCTCTCTGCGCAATATCCAGCTCAAGCGCAGGGGACAGATCGTCGGAAGGCTCGACCTCTATGATCTGCTCCTCAATGGAGACACGTCTGGCGACAGCAAGCTGCTGCCTGGCGATGCCATCTTCATACCGCCGGTGGGGCCTACCGTATCGGTCGACGGCGAAGTTCAGCGCCCGGCGATTTACGAGTTGCGCGGCGAAACTTCCGTAACCGAAATGGTCCGGCTCGCGGGTGGGCTCACTTCGGAGGCGGACAGCCGGACGGCAGTTCTAACGCGCACCGACGAGCGTCAGGAGCGCATCGTCATCGATGCGAACCTCGATGTCGGCGCCGCGGCACAGCACTTGCGAAACGGTGACGCGCTGCGCGTGAGGAGATTGCAGCCGACGTTGCATCAGGCAGTGGTGGTCGAAGGCCACGTCTATACGGCTGGAGCATTTGCGTGGCGTGACGGCCTTCGCCTGTCCGACGTCATTCGTTCACTCGATGACTTGCAACCCAATGCCGATGTTCACTATGTGCTCATTCGCCGGGAGATCATTGCCGACCGGCGGATATCTATCCTCTCCTCGGACCTCGCGGCGGCATTGCAGAAGCGCGGTGGAAAGGATGACGTTGCACTCATGCCGCGTGATCACATCATCGTCTTCGACAAGGAAGGCGGCCGGGAGCGCGTGATCGCGCCGCTGCTCGATGAGCTGCGGCGGCAGGGCACTTTCAACGAGCCCAGCGAAGTCGTGCGCATCGATGGTCAGGCGAAGGCGCCGGGCGAGTATCCCCTCGAGCCCGGCATGCGCATCAGCGACCTGATCCGCGCCGGCGGAAGCCTTTCCGATGCCGCTTTCGGCGGCGCTGCGGAATTGACGCGTTACGAGGTCAAGGACGGCGAGATGCGCCGCACCGAGCTGATCAAGATCGATCTCGCTTCGGTACTGCGTGGCGACCCCGCTTCCGATCTGACGCTGCGGCCTTTCGACAGCGTGAGCATCAAGGGCATGCCCGACTGGCGAGATCGTGAGGTCGTCGAGCTCGTAGGCGAAGTCCGGTTTCCCGGCTTCTATGAGATCAAGCGCGGTGAGACGCTGCGTGCCGTGCTGGAACGCGCGGGCGGTCTGAATTCCTACGCCTTCCCGGAAGGTAGCGTATTCACGCGGGAAGACCTGCGCGTGCGCGAGCAGGAGCAACTGGACGTCCTCGCCGATCGCCTGCAGAACGATCTCAGCACGCTCGCCCTGCAGGGCGCTGCGGCCAACCAGGCTCAGGCGGGCAATGCGCTCACGGTGGGCCAATCGCTGCTGACGCAACTGCGCTCCTCCAAGGCGGTTGGCCGGCTCGTGATCGATCTCGAGCGCACGATGGCGCTCGAGCCCAATTCGCCCGAGGACATACTGCTTCACAATGGCGACAGGCTGATGGTGCCGAAGCTACGCCAGGAAGTGATGGTGCTGGGCGAGGTGCAGAACGCCACATCGCACTTGTATCGTCCTGATCTTTCCCGCCAGGACTACATCAGCCTGAGCGGCGGGCAGACGCGCAAGGCCGATGACGACAAGATCTACGTCGTGCGCGCCAACGGCAGCGTGATCTCGAGTGAAGGCAATCGCTGGTTTCGCAGCGGCGACATGAAGAAGATGGAGCCGGGAGACACGGTGGTGGTGCCGCTCGATACTGAACGGCTGCCGGCCTTGCCGTTCTGGCAGGCCGTCACCCAGATCCTGTACAACGTCGCGGTTTCGGTGGCGGCAGTGGGTTCGTTCAACAGATGATGGCTCGAATCGTCAAGTATCGCGCATGAACACGCAGCCGCCCCAGCCGCAGGGTCCCGTCGACTCGGATCCTCGCGAGGTCCGCGGTTACTTCGTGCAGATCCCGCTGCCCAATCCCGACGACAAGGTGGATCTGCGGCTCCTCTGGCGGCACTTCATCCGCAATAAATGGAGAATCGCCTTATACATGTTGGTTCCGATGGTGCTGGCGGCCATCGTCGTCTCGCTCATGAGGCCCGTTTATCAGTCCGAAGTCGTGCTGGTACCCGCCGCAACCGATGATCCGGCATCCGACCTGTCCGCATTGACGAGCCAGTTCCGGGGGCTGGCCTCGATCGTCGGTATCAGCACCTCATCCGGCTCGACCAAGGAGCAGACGATCGCAATCCTGCAGTCACGGGCATTTACCGAGGAGTTCATCAGGCGAGAGAACCTCATGCCGGTGTTCTTCGCATCCAGGTGGGATTCGAAGGCGGCGAAGTGGAAGGCGTCGAGCTGGCGCCGTCCCCCAACGCTTTCGGACGGAGCCGAGATGTTCGACGAAGAGATCCGCATGATCAGTGACGACACCACCACGACCCTGGTCACGCTGCACATCGAATGGTTCGACCCGCAGCTCGCGGCGCGGTGGGCCAACGCCCTCGTTCGACAGTTGAACAACGACATGCGCAAGCGCGACATCGCCGAGGCGCAACGCAGTATCGAGTTCATCCGCCGGGAGTTGGATCGGAGCGATATCCTGGAGGTGAGGCAGGGCCTGTACGTCCTGATGCAGCAGCAGCTGGAGCGGATCGTCATGGCCAACGTGCGGGAGGACTATGCGCTCAAGGTGCTGAGCCCCGCTCTTGCGGCGGATGCGAACGATTTCATCTGGCCGAAGAAGATCGCCATTCTCGCCGCGTGCGGCCTGCTCGGCCTGATTCTGGGAATCTTGGTCGTCGCCCTGCGGGTCTCCTGGCAGAAGCCCGAGCGGCAATAGCCTCAGAGCCAGCGGCGCACCCGGCATGAACAGACGTGTGGTGATCTACGTCTCCTGCGTTCTGCTGCTCGAGTGGTTCTGCCTGATCAACGCCTACGTCATCGACCTGAAGGGCGCCGGCGTCGATGCGGTGAAGTTCCAGGATGCCGCGACCAACTGGGTGCATTTCGGCAGTCTGCAGTTCGTGATCGACTCGGCCTTCTATTCACAGTTTCTGGGCTTCATCTATCTGCTGTTCGGCAAATCGGAGTTCATCGGATCCCAGCTGAGCGTGCTCGGGCTCGCGGTCGGCGCGATCTACTTCGAGCGGATCCTCAGGATCCTGCGCGTGCAAAGCACGCATTACTGGGCTGCCGCCTTCATGTTGTGGCCGTCGCTCCTGACGCGCGGGACCACGACGATGCGCGAGCCGATACTCGTCTGCCTGACCGTGCTGATCGTCTACAACCTGCTCCGTTACCAGCAGGACAAAGACGGCGCGCGTCCCCTCTACGCGATCCTGGCCTGCGTGGCGGCCGCCTTGTTCCACAAGGCCTATGCCGTCGTGACGGTCGGGCTCATTCCCTTCGTGCTCTTCTTCGTGTTGAAGCAAGAGGGCAAGTTCTACCGTTCGGGAGTATTCCTGGCGAGGGCCGGGCTCGGCGTTGCGTTCCTCGCCGCCCTGTTCTTCATCTACAACGGCTTCACGATCGTGCGGGGAATGGAACCGGTGCTTGCCATGGTGTCCGGAGATACCGAATACATGGAGTCGGTCGTCGAATCGAAAACCGAGAAGGCGGAGAGGACAACGTACGCCGTCGGCATCGACTTCAGCTCGGTGGGCGGGATCTTCGCTTCCTATCCGCTGGTGTTCATTTACTACCTCTTCGCCCCGTTTCCCTGGATGATCACGTCCGCGTTGGATGCCTACGCAGCACTCGAGGGTCTCTTCCGCCTCATAGGGTTCCTATGTTTCGTCTCGGCGTACCGAAACAAGGCGATCGACAGGGCGCAGTTACGCATGCTGTTCGGGGTACTGATGGCAATCCTGATGGTGTGGGCGGCCGGCACGGTGAACTACGGTACCGCCTCGCGACATCACACGACGACGATGTGGTTCTTCATGCTGTTCATCGCGCTGGCGCGCCGGAAGGAGACGGTCACCGCCTGCCGGTTGCCGGTCGCAGCGTGAGCGAAAAGTCACGCCCGACCATCGCAATTCTCGCCAATCGTGGCTTCGCGATTTCCAACTCCCGAATTCCGCTCATCACGCGGATGCAGGAGGCCGGCTGGCGAGTCCTGCTCCTTACCGAGGACGACGCCTCGGCCCGGCATATCGAGTCGCTCGGCGCAACATTGGAGCCCGTGAAGTTCTATAGAGGGGGGCTGTCGGTCTTCCGGGACTTCGGAACGCTCATTCGACTCATCCGGCTTTTTGCCCGGTACCGACCCGAGCTGGTCCATTGCTTTCACTCCAAGCCAATTCTCCTGGGCAGCATCGCGATGGCCGCGGTTCCAGGCTGGAAGCCGAAAGTCGTGAGCACGATAACCGGATTGGGTTACGCCTATCTCGCGGGCGGCCTGAACTGGCTGTTCGCCTCGATCGGGTATCGGATGCTCGTCCGGCGTTCGAGCGCGGTCATCTTCCAGAACGAGGACGACCGCCGTATCTTCGTCGGGAAAAAGTGGCTCGACGAAGAAAAGGCCGTGTTGATCGTCAGCTCAGGCGTGGATACCGGAAGGTTCCGCCCTGGCTCCAACGGCGGCATTCACAAGACGGTGCTGATGATCAGCCGGCTTCTCCACCAGAAAGGCGTTCAGGATTACCTGGATGTCGCCAGGGTCGTCGGCGCGAGTTTCCCCGCCGCCGAATTCCTGCTGGCCGGCGAGATCGAGACCGAGCATGCGGACCGGATCCCGCAGGAGACGATCCAGCAGGAAACTCACAGCTCCGGGGTGAAATTTCTGGGATTCGTGCCCAACGTGCAAGACCTGCTGGCCCGCACCCACGTCCTCGTCTTTCCCTCCTGGTACCGGGAAGGATTGCCGCGCGTAGTCATCGAAGCTGCCGCCTGCGCGGTGCCGACGATCGGCGCGGACGTACCAGGCACTCGCGATGCGATAGAGGACGGCGCGACGGGCTTTCTCGTCCCGCCACGGGACAAGCTCCGGCTGGAAGAGCGGCTCCGCCAGTTACTGGAAGACGACGGATTGCGCATCAGGATGGGGCTCGCCGCGCGCGAAAGGGCCCTGGCGATTTTTGATGTGAACCTGATAACGAAACGGCAGCTGGAGGTGTACCAGCGCGTGCTGGGGCAGGGCAGCCCGGGGCTCTTCGGGGCCTAGCGGAGTTTGCCGCGAGAGCCGGCGGTCTGAGAGACGAACGGCAAAGGCACGACCCCGAATCTTGCGTAGACGATCCACGCCAGGATGAGGTTCGGCAGCGAGATCGCCACGAAGTAGGCGATCGCGAGCCCGGTCATTCCGTAGGCGCCGTAGAGTACCCAGTACAGGACGGCGGACGCGCAGGTCTCGATGATTGCAGAGACCTGCAGGACGCGTTGTCCATTCATGTACATGAGGATCACGCGAACCGGCCCGGTCAGCGCGTTGATCCACTGCGCGGCCAGAGGCAGAAGGTACAGGGCCAGGTTGTCGACTTCGATCCACGCCATGATCTGCCTGGCGAAGACCACGTAGATCAGGAACATTGCGCAGCCCGTCGCATACTGAAACAGGAATGTCTGCCTCATCGCCCGGTCGAACCGGGAATGATCGTTCGCCAGCTTCTGGCCGATCGCACGTGCGGGCAGGATGATGTTGATGAATGTCAGGTTGAACGAGATGACCAGCGCAAGGCGCTCGACGACCCTGAACTCGCCGATGGCGCCGTCCGACACGAACAGCGCCAGAAAGGAAATGAAGTAGACGGAACTGAACGTGGTGAAGAAATTGATCACCAGATAGCGCCGTGAATAATTCCGGGCCATGCGATATATGCGGCTCGCCGGTCGTTCGCCGGCCCCGAAGGACGCCACGCGCTGCTGCGCCGTGCGCCGGATTATGCGGAGCAGGCCGACGAGGGCGAGGCAGGTGGCGACCGCAAAATAGGTCGCAATGACGTCCGGCGCGATACCCAGCAGGTAACACGCGGCCAGCACGAGCGCCGTGATGGCGACGGAAAAGCCTGGCTGCTGAACGGTCGCTGCCACCGTCCGGCCAGCCCCGGTGAAGTAGCCAGCGGCGAGAGACGAATAAGCGACCATCGTCGGCAGAAGAATCAGAACGATCATCGTGCTGATGGATGGAGGGTCCGCGATCGTGGCGCGGTAGACCAGAAGGTTCAGCACGCCGACCAGCGGAGTCCAGAAAGTGATGGTCCGGGCATAGGATCTGAAAAGCGGGAGCGCGTACCGCGATGCGCGGGGGCGGACGGCAAAAAGCGTCAATGTGCGGTCGAATCCCCGCCTGGAAATCAGCGAGGCGAGCATCGTGTTGGAAAGGAAGACCGCGAAGTAACCTACCGCCTCCGCGCCATACGCCTTGAGCAGGATCAACGAGATCGCGATCTGGCCGCCGGCATTGACGAAACGCAATACCAGCGTCAGGAACAGGGCCCGCTTGCGCTTTGCACCGGTCTGCGTCAAGACAACTCAGCCCGCGTAGCGAACGCGCGAGCCTCCGTGATCAGGATGGATCATGTGGCGCCGCAACCCGGGCGGCGCGCTGGGATAGAGTTCGGTGAACGGGCAATCAGTCGATTCCGGACTTGTTGTTCTGGAATACGTTGTCCTTGCGAAACCGCGCCATGTCGGAGAAACGTCCGCGCCAGTTCGGCGCCTCGTTGTTGACGAAGACGACCTTCTGCCCCTGCTTGTCGCGCGCGACGGCGCGGATGACGTTCTGGCGGAACGGCGGGTTGTCCCTGACGTCGAAGGTGTTTGCATCGAAGGTGATCGGCGGGTTGGCAGCGAGACCGAACATGGTCTCTACCCGCGCCTCGCCGCGAAATTTGTTGTGGCGAAAGACGTGACCGCCTTTCTGCTTCGTCTGAAACTTCACGTTGTTGGTGAACGTGCAGTCTTCGACGATGCAATCCACGGCATTCGTCGAGATCTGCAGGTCCTTGTTCTCGTTGTTCTCGAACTCGACACCGCGAATCCTGACCACCGCCCGCAGGCCGTTGTCCAGCCCTTCGACGTCGATTCCCGCCCCAGGATTGTTGCGGATCTCCTCCGGCCACTTGCCGCCGCGCGAGACCTTGCCCCCAGCGATCGACACATATCCGTCGGGTCCGAAATCGACGAGCGGAACCACGGACACGCAGTTGCGCCTGGCGCCCACGTACGTGCCGTTGGAAGAGCTGCCGGGCCCGCTGATCAGCAGACAGTCCGTTCCCCAGTTTTCCGCGTACACCCCGTCGAGCTCCCAGCCCGCACCGATCATCAGCAAGCCGTACTCGCTCCCGCCGAATCCCGACGCCTTCGGCCCGCGCACGACTTGCCTCTTGTCCAGATTACCGAGCAGGCGGCCGCCGGTGAGCTTGCAATGCGCCCCATAAAACTGCCATCCGACGGCGAAATTGTCCTGGCTGTCGCCGCGCTGTGCCGTCCGGCGCCACAAGAACGCGGGAGCCACGATGAACTCGGCGCCACTCGCGTCGATGTGCACGTTGTCTCGGGTAATTGGAGGGATGCCCTCCATGACGCCCGGGATGTTCGCCTTCGCGAACGTCGAGGTTTGTCTCGGGCCGCCGGTGATGACATACCGCTTGCTGCACCTGACGTTGCACACTTCGGAACCCGGCACCGCGTTCACCGCGGAAATCAGGCGCGCAAACGCTTCGCCGTCGGAGGTGGTTCCGTCGCCGCGCGCTCCAAACATCTCGGGGGTCAATACGGCATCCGCGGCGGGGTAGGCGACGGTCGCGCTCGTGGCGCCTGCTATTGCAAGCAGGCGCATGAATTCGCGTCTCGAGGTCAGCATGGCGGCGTCCTGTGGTCGACCGAGACCCGGCTCCGAGTGCGGACCCGGTGCTCTGCGGCCAGTCGCGGTATCTAACTAGATTTGCGACCTTCAGACAACTCGGTCGAGCGTGAAGTTTCGCTGGCTGGCGCAGCCTTTGCGGCGCAACTATCCTATGCGAAGCTTGCGCCCAGCCTTCGATTCGAAGCGGGTACCATATCGTCGACTCACAATGAAACGCCACGGAACACCGGCCATCGGCATTCAGAAGATCGTGATCATCGGCGCGCCCCGCTCCGGCACGAACATGCTCAGAGACCTGATGGCCCGACTCGACGGAGTCGGAACATGGCCGTGCGACGAAATCAACCAGGTGTGGCGCCACGGCAATATTCACCACCCGACTGACGCGCTGACCACCGACCTGGCGAGGCCCGAAGTCAGGAGCTACATCAACGGGACATTCGCGCGACTCGCGAGCCGCCAGGGTCTGGACACGATAGTCGAGAAGACCTGCGCCAACTCGCTGCGCGTGCCATTCGTCGACAGGGTCCTCGACGATGCGAAGTACGTGTTCATCGTGCGAGACGGGCTGGACGCGACCGCTTCGGCAGCCAAGCGCTGGCACGCGGGCCTCGACTTGCGGTATCGATTGAAAAAGGTGCGCTTTGTCCCGGTGTCGGATGTGCCGTATTATTTTTCCCGGTTTCTGCGCAACCAGCTTCTGCGTCTGGGCGCCGGAGAGAGGCCGCTCAACAGCTGGGGGCCCGTCTTCGACGGCATGGCGCAGATGCAAAATCGTGTTTCGATCGCCGGCATCTGTGCATACCAGTGGCGAGCCTGTGTCGAACTGGCTGAAGCGGCGCTCAGCGGCCTGCCCGCCCACCGTGTCCATCGCGTGAGATACGAGGACTTCGTGGATGATCCGGTGAAGCAGTTTCGCGGCCTCGCGGCATTCGCGGGAATGACCGTGCCGGCAGCGCTCGAGGGCCACCTGAGAAGCGAGGTAAGCGCCACGAGAAAGGGACGTGGACGATCTGAGCTGAGCGACGAAGACTTGACGGTCGTCAAGGGGATCATCCGACCGACAATGGCAGCCCATGGATACGCCTGAGCCGGCATTGCGGATTCCACGCGCATCGCGGGTCGTGAAGAGACTGTTCGATCTCATCATGGCGCTGACCGGACTGCTGCTCCTGTGGTGGGTCATCGCGCTTGCGGCACTCGTTGCGCGCCTCGAGACCGGCGAGTCTGGACTATTCGTACAGAGCCGCATCGGTCGTCACGGCAAGCCCTTCAACGTGTACAAGATCAGGACGATGAGGTCATCCAAAGTGCTGCAATCCACGGCCACCACCCTCGACGATGAGCGCATCACGAAGTCGGGACGATTCTTTCGCCGGACGAAACTCGACGAGTTGCCGCAGCTCTACAACGTGCTGGTCGGCCAGATGAGCCTGGTAGGCCCGAGGCCGGACGTCGCGGGATTCGCGGACATGCTGCAAGGCGAGGATCGTGCGATGCTTTCCCTCAGGCCGGGCATCACGGGGCCCGCCACGCTGATCTATCGTGACGAAGAGGCGCTACTGGCGGGTGTCGAGGATGCGGAGGCTTACAGCAGGGATGTGCTCTTTCCGCAGAAAGTGCGGATCAACCTCGACTACATCCGCAACTACTCCCTGATCCTAGACATCAAGTACATCCTCAGAACTGTTTTCGGCTGAACCCATGCTGGATACCGGATTCTCTCCCTGGCCCTGTTACACCGAAGCGGAGATACGTGCCGCTTCACAGGTGTTGTCGTCGAACCGCGTCAATTACTGGACCGGGGCCGAATGCAAGTCGTTCGAGCGCGAGTACTGCTCGTGGACGGGTGCCAGGCATTCCATTGCGGTTGCAAATGGCACGGTCGCCCTCGAGATGGCCTTGCGAGCGCTGAAAATCGGCGCGGGCGACGAGGTCATCGTCACTCCCAGGACCTTCATTGCTTCGGTGTCTGCTGTCGTCAACGTCGGCGCAACGCCCGTGTTCGCCGATGTCGATCGCGACAGCCAGAACATGGACACCGCTGAAATCGAAAAGGCAGTGACCGGCAGGACGCGGGCCATCATGTGCGTGCACCTGGCCGGCTGGCCGTGCGAAATGGACGCAATAGGCGCCATCGCGTCCGCATCCGGGCTGCGCGTGATCGAGGACTGCGCGCAGGCGCACGGCGCAAGGTACAAGGGCCGATCCGTGGGAACGATCGGAGACATCGGCGCGTGGTCGTTCTGCCAGGACAAGATCATTACGACTTGCGGTGACGGCGGCATGGTGACCACAGACGATCGCGATCTATGGTCGAGCATGTGGTCGTACAAGGAGCATGGGAAATCGTACGATGCCGTGCACAGCCAGCACCATGCACCGGGCTTCCGGTGGCTGCATGAGTCGTTCGGGACGAATTTCCGGATGATCGAAGTTCAGGCGGCCATCGGTCGCATCCAGGTGGCTCGCATGCCGCAATGGCATGCCGCGAGGAGCCGCAATGCGGCGAAGCTGAGTGCGGCGGCGCAGGGCGTGCCGGGACTGCGGGTACCTGCGGTGCCGGAACATGCCGAGCACGCCTGGTACAAGTATTACCTCTTCGTCGAGCCGCAGCGGCTGAAGGCCGGATGGAGCCGCGATCGCGTCATTCACGAAATTGTCGCCAAAGGCGTTCCCTGCTACTCCGGAAGCTGCTCCGAGGTGTACCTGGAGAAGGCTTTCGACCATTCCGGCTTCAGGCCTCGGGAAAGACTCCCGGTGGCGAAGGAGCTCGGGGAGACGAGCCTGATGTTCCTGGTTCACCCGACGCTCACCGAAGCTGAAATCGACAAGACCTGCGGTGTCCTGCGCGACGTCATGTCCGATGCGGCCACCTGATCCGGCGATGGCCGCAGCCGACAACGTTGGGGCGAAAAAGGTGGTAGGCCTCGTGATCGGCAGCCGCAAATGCGGCACGACCTGGCTCTACCAGAATTTCCTGAACGACCCCGACCTTGCCGTCAGCGGCG
The DNA here is from genome assembly GCA_963759725.1 of uncultured Gammaproteobacteria bacterium. Classification (GTDB taxonomy): domain Bacteria; phylum Pseudomonadota; class Gammaproteobacteria; order Steroidobacterales; family Steroidobacteraceae; genus CAVXAE01. The sequence goes on from CAVXAE010000001.1 coordinate 2,159,789, forward strand.
CGGTCAAGGAAAGCGGCTTTTTCGCGCGGCCGGACGATCTGGATTTTGCCTACTACGAGGGATTGTTTGCGCAATCCCCGGCGAAGCGCGTCGAGGTCGACTCATCCCTCGTCTACTCGAAAACGGCGGCTGACAAGATCTTCGCGTACAACCCGGACATGAAGATCGCCCTCATCCTGCGCGATCCGGTCGAATATGCGGTTTCGAGATTCCTGCACATGCAGAGAAAACGCCAGCTGCCTGCCACGCCCATCGCAGACAGCGTTACGAATGACGCCGTGCTGCGCGGCGAGCTGGACTATCCAGTCATGGTGTCCCGGTTCGAGGCATTCCGCCGGCTGGGCAACATGCTGATCATTCCCTATGACCTGCTGACGACCGATCCGGTGGAATTCTACCGAACGACGAAGTCGCATCTCATCGGCCCGTCCAGCAGCGGCTTTATACCGAGGGCCGAGCGGGTGAATGTTTCCAGATCGAGCTCATCGACACTGATATCCGGCATGCTTTCGCGTGCAGCCAACATGGCTAGGGCGCGAAGGCTGCATGGTGTCGTCAACATCGCCAAGGGGCTGAAGCTTCACAGGCTGCTCGAGCGGCAGGTGGATGCGGGCGAGCTCGAAGCATTGAGAGAGTCCGTGACTCGCGCGGTGCTGGCGAACTACCCCGCATCGGTGGAGCTTTACCGGCGGATCGAGGGCGAATGTGTCGACCTTGCGCTCTGACCCGGGTCACAGGATGACCACCGACGATGTCTGCGCGTCGGAGCGGATTCTGCTGCACATCGGTTACCACAAGACGGCGACCACCTGGTTCCAGTCGGAGCTCTTCTCACGCCAGGACCTTGGCTTCGCATCGTTGAGCGACCGGAATCTCGTACACAAGGCGCTGTGCATCCCTCACCCCCTGGCGGATGGCCCGAACGAAAGCATTCGACGCCTCGTGTCCGAGGCGCAACGCGCCACCGTGCGCGACCTTCACTTCGTAATCTCCCACGAGCGCCTGTCCGGCTATCCGGCGAGCGGGGGATTCGACTCCCGGCTGATCGCCGACCGTCTCAAGCTGCATTTCCCGAACGCCCGAATCTTTTGTCTCTTTCGCGAGCAAGCGGCGATGATCCTGTCCGCGTGGCGCCAGCAGGTGGTCGATGGCGGCGGCTTGTCGCTGCGCCGCTTCCTCAATCCGCCGGAGCCGAATATCAGGCGGATGCCGATGTTCGATCCGGCCATGTATCGCTACAGCCGGCTGCTTGACCACTATCGCGCGCTGTTCGGAGCGGACCACGTCCTGTTCCATCCTTACGAGCTTTTTGTGCGCAACCGCAGGCCACGTTGTCGCAGCTGGCGCAGCTGCTCATGAATCGGCAACTGCAGGAAGCCGCGCACGGATTGGCGCTGAGCATGAAGACTCCCAACCCAAGCCTGTCGATCCCCGTCCTGCATTTGCAACGGTTTCTCAACGCGCACTTCGCGCGTACGCAACTGTCTCCTGACGGCATCATCGATTTGGGGTCGGAGCCGATCCGTGCCCTCGCGAGGGCGATCGATCGCGCGATCGGCAGGAACGTGCTCCGCCCCATCGACGGCTACATGCGGCGCAAGGCCATGGAGAGAATAGCCACGCAATTCGTGACTTGCTTTGACGAAGACAATGCGCGGCTTGCAAGTCTGCTCGACCTGCAGCTGAAACAACATGGCTATGCCAGCGAAGATCGCAGCACACCAGTCTGTCCGCCTTGAGGGTGGATAGGCAATAATCACCACCCGCTTCTCACTTGCCGAAGAACAGATGAGCAACCCGCAACCGCCCTTCGGATTTAACTCGATTTTTCAGCGCGACAGGCTGCTGAAGACATGAAGTCGCGATTGCGCACCGTTGCGGTCGGCGTCCGCGACCTGGCGCGAGACGCCAAGAACAGCATGCGCCTGAAGTCGTCCTTCCTGGCGGCGAAAAGGCGGGGCGACATCCTCAAGCGGCTGAATGGACTGGAATCGCTGCTTGAGTCGGCAAAAGGCGCGACCCTGCTGGATGTGGGCTGCTTCGATGGGCTGATCGCGTACGAGTTTTTCAGATCAGGCGCGAGGCTGGCTCACGGCATCGACAACGATAGCCTGCACCTGGAGACGGCCGGCCGCATCTTTGCCCAGGTCGACGTACCTTCCCGATTCGTGCACGCCGATTTGCGCAAGGCCGATGCAGTCAGCCGGGCGTTGCAGGGGCACGGTCTGCATCAGTACGACGTCGTCCTCTTCCTTGGAGTGTTCCAGCATATCTTCAGGTCGATGAGCATGGAGCGCAGGCAGAACCTGGTTACCGGCATCGTCGATCGAGCCGGATCGCTCCTCGCCGTGCGTATGCCTGAAGAAGTGTGGCGCGATTTCGAGTGCCTGCTTCCCGCTCAAGAACTCGCGCTCGTCCGTGCGGTGCCCCAGGTCGGCAATGTCGGCGAATTGCGAATCTATCGCCGCAGGTGATGTGCGGAGGCAGGCCGTCGCGTTAGAGCGCGCATCGGCCGTTTCGAGGCGTGCCCGCCCCCGGTGATTCCTGTACACTCCCGCGCCGAGCGACAGGCTTGCAGCATCAAGGAGTTATGCATGTGACGGGGCTGATGAACGCCGGAGTACCGGCGGTTGCGCAGTCGCTGATCAAGCTTCCGCGCCACATCAAGCGGCTGATCATGATCGGCGCCGACACGCTCATGATCCCCACCTGTCTATGGGTGGCCCTGGTCCTCAAGTTCGATCGCGTCGCCGGGTTCTTGGGTTCCTTCGATCTCTTCATCGCCGCGGTCGTCATCGCTCTCATCACCTTCTCCCTGTTCGGGCTGTACCGCGCCCTGATCCGCTACATGGGCCCAAAGGCCATGGCCAACGTGGTGATGGCCGTGACGCTGTCGGTCGTCCTTCTCGGCGTCTACGACCGCATCGGCTCGCTGCAGCTGCCGTTCTCCGTGTACGCGATGTACTGGGCGGCAGCGCTCCTGTATGTGGCCGGCAGCCGCTTCCTGGTGAGGTATCTTTTTTTCTACGGGGCCAACCGCCGCGCGACCAAGCGCGTCGTGATCTACGGGGCGGGCGAGGCTGGCGCGAAGCTATCATCGGTTCTGCTCGGCGGGCCTGAGTTCCTACCCATTGCCTTCATCGACGACAAGCGCGCGCTGCAGGGCAACCAGATCAACGGCATCAAAGTGCTCGGCCCGCAGGCGCTGCCCGAGTTGATGAAGAAGCACGACATCGACCGCATCCTGCTCGCGATGCCGTCGTCCTCCAATCACCGGCGGCGCGAGATACTCAATTCGCTCGAGCCATTCGGCATCCACGTGCAGCTGCTTCCCGATCTCTACAGCATCATCTCAGGCGCCGCGCGCATCGATGAGCTGCAGGATGTCGACGTGGCCGACCTCCTCGGCCGCGACGCAGTGCCGCCTAATGCGCAGCTGTTTGAATCCTGCATCCGTGGCAAGTCCGTGCTCGTCACCGGCGCAGGCGGCTCCATCGGCTCGGAGTTGTGCCGGCAGATCATGAAGCTTGGGCCGCGCCGGCTGGTGCTGTTCGAGATGTCGGAGCTCGCGCTCTACAACATCGAACGCGAGCTTGCAGACATCGCCACGCGCGAGCTTTCCCCTCCGGAAATCATTCCGCTGCTCGGCAACGCACATCATCGCCACCGGGTACGCGAAGTTCTCGGGATCTACGCGGTGCAGACGGTCTATCACGCCGCCGCCTACAAGCACGTGCCCATCGTCGAGCACAACGTGGTCGAGGGCATCCATAACAATGTGATCAGCACCTGGTACACGGCTGAAGCCGCGCTCGAGACGGGCGTCGAGACTTTCGTGCTGATCTCCACGGACAAGGCCGTCAATCCCGTCAACGTCATGGGTGCGACGAAGCGCCTTGCGGAGCTGGTGCTGCAGGCGCTGCAAAGTCGCACCACTCACACGCGGTTCTGCATGGTGCGCTTCGGCAATGTGCTGGCCTCGTCCGGATCGGTGGTGCCGCTGTTCAAGGAGCAGATTCGCCGCGGTGGGCCGGTGACGGTCACACATCCCGACGTCATCCGGTATTTCATGACCATCCCCGAAGCTGCGCAGCTCGTGATTCAGGCGGGCGCCATGGCGAAGGGCGGCGATGTGTTCGTGCTGGACATGGGCCGGCCCGTGCGCATCGACGATCTCGCCCGCCGCATGATCAGCCTGATGGGCCTCACGATCTGCGATGCCGCCAATCCTGAAGGGGACATCGAGATCCAGTACACCGGCCTGCGTACCGCCGAGAAGCTGTTCGAGGAGCTTCTGATCGGCACGAACATCACCGGCACGGATCATCCGATGATCCTGCGCGCCATGGAGCATTCACTGTCATGGGAGCGCATGCAGCAGGTGCTCAATGAGCTGCTGGTGGCGCTCGCCAGCTTCGACTGCCGCCGCGCCGTGGGGCTGCTGGCCGAGGCTGTGGTGGAGTACCGCCAGAGCAATGACCTGCGCGACTTCGTCTGGACGCAGAAGGGCCTGCTGCCGGCCGCGGATGACCGCAAGATCGCCGATTTCGTCGCCAAACGCCGCCAGACCGAAGCCGGCGGCAAGGCATCCGGAGACAGGATCCTCTGAAGCCGCCAGGGTGAGGCTTGATCCCTTGAGCCACCCGGCTCCTTTAGATAGGCTCGCGCCCCCGTTTAATCGCCTGTTCTTTACATAAATGCGCGTGACCATTTTCGGCTCCGGCTACGTCGGCCTCGTCACCGGCGCCTGCCTCGCAGATGCCGGAAATCACGTCGTCTGCGTCGATGTCGACGTGGCGAAGATCGAGCGCCTGAACGCCGGCGAGGTTCCCATCCACGAGCCCGGCCTCGATGGCGTCATTAAGCGCAACGTCGAAGCGGAGCGCCTGGTGTTCACGACCGACGCCGCGCAGGCCGTCGATCACGGTCTGTTCCAGGTCATCGCGGTCGGCACCCCGCCTGATGAGGACGGCGCGGCCGATCTGCGCTACGTGCTGGCGGTGGCGCGAACGATCGCGACCCACATGAGCCGCTACACGATCGTCATCACCAAATCCACGGTGCCGGTCGGCACGGCGGACAAGGTGCGCGCCGAGATCGACGCCACTCTGCGCCAGCGCGGCGCGAACGTCGAATTCGACGTGGTCTCGAACCCCGAATTCCTGAAGGAGGGTGCGGCCGTCAGCGATTTCATGAAGCCGGACCGCGTGGTCATCGGCACGGACAATCCCGCGCACGCAGGAGTTGATGCGCGCGCTATACGAGCCGTTCACGCGCAACCACGACCGCTTCATCGTGATGGACGTGCGCTCCTCGGAGCTCACCAAGTACGCCGCGAACGCCATGCTCGCCACGAAGATCAGCTTCATGAACGAGCTGGCGAACATCGCCGAGCGCGTCGGTGCGGACATCGAGAAGGTACGCGTCGGCATCGGCTCCGATCCGCGCATCGGTTACAGCTTCATCTATCCGGGCGCCGGCTACGGCGGATCGTGCTTTCCCGAAGGACGTGCAGGCGCTGGTCCGCTCGGCGCGCGACGTGGGTCACGAGCCGGAAATCCTTGCAGCCGTCGAATCCGTGAACCTGCGGCAGAAGGAGCTGCTGGTGCGCAAGATGCGCCGCCACTTCGGCGAGCAAGCTCAAGGGCAGCACGATCGCCCTCTGGGGCCTTGCGTTCAAGCCCAATACCGACGACATGCGCGAGGCCCCTTCGCGCACCATCATGGAATTGCTGTGGGAAAGCGGCGCGAAAGTGCGCGCCTACGATCCCGTCGCCACGGCGGAGGCCCGGCGGATTTACGGCGATCGTCCCGACCTGGTGCTGTGCAAGAACGCCTACGAGGCGGTCGACGGCGCCGATGCGCTGGCCATCGTCACCGAGTGGCAGGAGTTCCGCAGCCCGGACTTCGATCGCCTGAAGCAGCTGCTGCGTACGCCGGTGGTGTTCGACGGGCGCAATCTCTATGACCCGGCCATAATCGAGCGATTCGGCCTGGTCTACCATGCCATCGGTCGCGGCAAGGAGCTCGGCTGAGCAGTGCTGTTACCCGTCATTCTTTCTGGTGGCGCGGGCACGCGGCTGTGGCCCCTCTCGCGCGAGCTCTATCCCAAGCAGCTGCTGCCGCTGATCGGCGAGCACACCATGCTGCAGGAGACTGCGCTGCGACTGAAAGGGCTCGACGCCGGCGCACCCGTCGTGGTGTGCAACGAAGCGCACCGCTTCCTCGTGGCCGAGCAGCTGCGGCAGCTGAACATCGAGCCCCTGGCGATCTTGCTCGAGCCCTTCGGCCGCAACACGGCGCCGGCAATCGCGTTGGCTGCGCTCGCCGCAACAGCCGGGCCCGCGGACGCCGATCCCGTGCTACTCGTGCTGCCCGCCGACCATGTTGTGCGTGACATCGCGGCTTTCCAAAAAGCGGTGTTGACCGCCTTGCCTGCCGCTGAAGCGGGTCGCCTCGTGACCTTCGGAATCGTGCCGGGCACGCCTGAAACCGGCTACGGCTACATCCAGCGCGGTCAAGCAGATGGCAACACCTATCGCATCGCGCGATTCGTCGAAAAGCCCAGCCTGGAGCGCGCACAGGAGTTCCTGGCGGGGCAGGACCACTACTGGAACAGCGGCATGTTCATGTTCCGCGCCAGGCGCTATCTCGAGGAGCTCGAGAGGTTTGCGCCGGCCATCGCGCAGGCCTGCCGCGCGGCACTGGCCGGGGCGAAAGCGGATCTCGACTTCGCGCGCGTCGATGCAAAGGCATTCCAGGCGTGCCCTGCGGATTCCATCGACTACGCCGTCATGGAAAAGACCGCCGACGCGGTGGTCGTGCCGCTGGATGCCGGGTGGAGCGACGTGGGCTCGTGGTCTTCGCTGCACGATGCGAGCAATCCCGATGCGAACGGCAACGTCGCGCGCGGCGATGTCCTGTCGGAGGATACGAAAGGCTCCTACCTTCACTCCGAGAGCCGCCTCGTGGCCGCCGTTGGTCTCGAAGACCACGTGGTCATCGAGACCAAGGATGCGGTGCTGGTTGCGCCCAAGTCGCGGGTGCAGGACGTCAAGAAGCTGGTCGCACGCCTCAAGGAACTGGGACGCTACGAGCATGCGCTGCACCGGGAGGTGTTCCGGCCCTGGGGCAGCTACGACAGCATTGCCAGCGGAGCGCGCTTCCAGGTGAAGACGCTCAAGGTGAAGCCGGGGGCGGAGATGTCGCTGCAGATGCACCACCATCGTGCCGAGCACTGGGTGGTGGTGTCGGGAACGGCGCGCATCACCCGGGGCGAGGAGGTATTCCTGCTCGAAGAAAACGAATCGACGTACATTCCCATCGGCACCAAGCACCGCATCGAGAATCCGGGGAAGATTCCGCTGCACATGATCGAGGTGCAGTCCGGGTCGTACCTGGGCGAGGACGACATCGTACGGTTCGAGGATCGGTACGGTAGAGGTTAGCGGCGCCGGCGGTTCCCTCGGCCGGGCGCCTGCTATCCTTGCGCGCCTGACCCGGGAGCCGAAACTGTGAAACTGACTTCATTCAAGGCCTACGACGTGCGGGGACGCATCCCCGATGAGATCAACGAGCCGCTGGCCTACGACATCGGGCGCGCCTTCGCCGCTTTCGTGAAGCCGAAGAAAGTGGCGGTGGGATACGACATCCGCCTCTCGAGCCCGCAGCTGGCCTCCGCGGTGAAGCGGGGGCTGCTGGAATCGGGCGTGGACGTACTGGACATTGGCCTCTGGGGCACCGAAGGCGTTTATTTCGCAACCTTCGCCGAGAAGCTCGATGGCGGCGTGATGGTCACGGCCAGCCACAATCCCCCCGACTACAACGGCATGAAGTTCGTTCGCGAGGGCTCGCGCCCGATCAGCGGCGACACCGGCCTTCAGGACATGCGCGCGCTCATCGAAAAGAGCCGTCTGCCGCCCATCGCGAGCAAGCCGGGCACCGAGCGCACTCTCGACGTGCAGAAGAAATATCTCGACCATCTCATGGGCTATGTCGATCGCGGCAAGCTGCGCAAGCTGAAGGTGGTGGTGAATCCGGGCAACGGCGGCGCCGGGTTGATCATCGACAAGCTCGAGCCGCTGCTGCCGTTCGAGTTCATCAAGGTGAACCACCAGCCCGACGGCACTTTTCCGCACGGCGTGCCGAACCCGATGCTGGAGGAGAATCGCGCGCCGACCATCGACGCGATCCGCCGCTCGGGCGCGGACATCGGCCTCGCCTGGGATGGAGATTACGACCGGTGCTTTTTCTTCGACGAGACCGGCGTGTTCATCGAGGGCTATTACCTCGTGGGGCTGCTCGCGGAGGCGTTCCTGAAACGCGAGCCCGGCGCCCGCATCGTGCACGACCCGCGCCTCACCTGGAACACCATCGATATCGTGCGCCAGCACGGCGGCGAGCCCGTGCTCTGCAAGTCGGGCCACGCATTCATCAAGGCGAAGATGCGCGAAGTCGACGGCGCCTATGGCGGCGAGATGAGCGCGCATCATTATTTTCGCAATTTTTCCTACTGTGACAGCGGCATGATCCCGTGGCTGCTGGTGCTGCAGGTGATGATCGACAGCGGCAAGTCGCTTTCGCAGCTCGTCGGCGAGCGCATGCGGCTGTTTCCGGCGAGCGGCGAGATCAACCGCCACCTGCAGGGTGATGCCAAGTCCGTCCTGGCTCGCGCGCAGAAACAATACGAGGGCAAGGCGCTCAACGTCGACTTCACGGACGGGCTGTCGGTGGAATTCGCCGACTGGCGCTTCAACCTCCGCGGCTCCAATACCGAGCCGCTCGTGCGCCTCAACGTCGAGTCGCGCGGCAGCGAGGCGCTCATGCGGGAGAAGACCGCAGAAGTGCTCAAGCTGGTGGACGGTTAGCGCGATCCGCCCGGGTACGACGGTTGCTGACGCCGCAACGATGGAGGGCAAGCCATTGCGGGTCATGATCGCCGAGAACCACCCCGACCTCAGCGAGGTCATGGAGCGTCTGATCGACGCCGAGCCCGACATGCGCTGCGTCGGCCGCACCGCCAGTGCCAATGAAGTCCTTTCCAAGGCCCGGGATTGCTCGGCCGATGCGCTGGTCCTGGACCTGACGCTCCACGACGGCAGCGGGCTGCCCCTGCTCGAGCGGCTGGCCGCCGAGCTGCCGGAGCTCAAGATCGTCGTCTACAGCGGCCTGGCGCACAGCGAGGAGGCCGCCCGGGAGTGCAAGCGCCGGGGGGCCGCCGAGTTCGTCGTCAAGGGCTCTGACTTCAATGTGTTAATCGGAGCCTTGAGGAATGCGCCCTAGGCGCGTACCTTCCAGCCCTCTTTCCCAATCGAAACGGGGGCATAGCCATGGCACTTTGGAAGGATTCGAACCCGGCACCGGGGGGCGGTACCTCGCCTAACGTCTCGACCCCACCACCCAAGGACACCTTCACGGCACCGGCGGATCGCACCAACGTGGCCCCCCTGAATCCGCAGCCTGCCGCGCGTAAGGCCCCGGAAATGAAGGAATCCGTGATCGCCTCGGACCTCACCATCGAAGGCAAGATCGTCGGTTCCGGGCACGTGCGGATCGCCGGCCGGTTCAAGGGTGACGTCCAAGTGGACGGTAACCTGAGCATCGACAGCGGGGCCAATCTCGACGGGCAGGTCAAGGCCCACGTGATCTCGGTAGCCGGCGAGTTGCGCGGCAATATCGAAAATGCCAAGCGGGTCGAATTGCTCGACGGCGGCGTCATCACGGGCGACGTGAAGGCCGGCTCTCTCACAGTGGCTGCCGGCTCGCGCATGCGCGGGCAGGTCGAGTTCGGCTGGGAGGACGAGGGCAAGAAGGCTCACGGCGACACCAAGGGCTACGGCACCGCTCAATGAGCGCTGCCCGCCCGGCCACCATGGCGGGCAAGACGCGGACCTGTCCGCATTGCAAGGCGACGGTCCTCGAAAGTGCGAGCGTCTGCCCGGGGTGCAAGCACCATTTGCGCTTCGATTCGGAGGCGCAGAAGCAGCCGGCTGCGCGATCCGCGTTTCGCGTCGAGGGGAAGGTCCAGCATCCGCCGAACGAAGATCCGTGGGAGTACTGCGTCGTCGTCGTCGTGAAGAACGAGAAAGGCGAGGAGGTCGCGCGCAGCGTCGTCAATGTCGGCGCGCTGCAGGGTTCTGACGTCCGCACGTTCGCCCTGTCCGTGGATGTGATGCCGCCGAAGAGCGCAAGGCCGCCAGCCAAGAACTGATCGTTCGCCTGCGCCTCGTCTGACGGGCCTTGGCTCGCAGCTGGCTATACTTCCCGGATGTCATGCGACCGCATCCCGAGCAGCGGTAAATTCGTCGCTCGAGGCCTGATCACCGCTGGTGTGCTTTATTACCTGCTGCGCCACGTCCCGCTCTCCGGCATCTACCAGGCCCTCCGCTCCGCCAGGGTGGAATACGTGGCGCTCGGCCTCGCACTGTCGATGCTGGCACGCATTCCCGCCGCCATCCGCATGAAAGTCATCGCTGATGCGCAAAACCTGAATCTTCCTGGCGCGACCATACTGAAAACCCTCTTTTCGACGAGCTTCTACAGCCTGCTGATGCCTGGCGCCATCGCCGGAGGCGCAGCGACATGGATGAAGTACGTCCACCATGGAGCGCAGTCCGGACCGGCCCTCGCAGCCATCGTGGTGAACCGCCTGACGGAAATCATGACCGTGGTGATCTGCGGCCTCGCGTATTGGATCGTCGATCACCGACTGGACGGCGCGCCGGCGGCACTGTTCCTTGGATGCGCCGTGACCATGCTCGCCGTCCTGTACGTCTTATTGCTCGGGCGCGCGCATTACTTTTCGAGGCTGGTGGAATTTGCGGGGAGTGCGCGCGGGGTCCGCGGCTCGTGGGCGTATGGCAGGCTAGAGTCGTTCGCAGGGCACATCGCCCGGATGCGTGAATTGCCTCGACGCGCCATTGCCATGGTGCTCGCTGTCTGCCTCGTGCAGGATTTGCTTGGTGTCGCGGCAATGAGCATGTTGGCGCATTCGCTGGATCTGGGCCTCGGCTTCTTCACGGTTGCGTGGATGCGAGCGGCGAGTTATTCCCTGACGCTGTTGCCGCTCTCGATCGCCGGCCTGGGAGTGCGCGACAGTGCACTCGTCGTCTTGAGTGCGCCGTATGGGGTGGAGGCCACGGCCGCCGTCGCGTGGTCATCGCTGGTCTTCACCGGGCTGGTCGTGGCGGCCCTGGGCGGCGGATTGCTCGAAGCGCGGGCCTTGTGGCTGCGCAGGCAGTAGGCCTTGACGGCCATGGCATCGCGCCCCGTCACCCTCTGCATCATCAACTATAACGGGAGCGGCCGCCTGGGCGAGACTCTGCAGGCGGCGCTGCTGCACTTCGCGGACTTCGCGGAAATCCTGCTGGTGGACAACGCCTCCAGCGACGACAGCGTGGCAGTCGCGACCACGCGGTGCCCCCAGCTGAGAGTCGTTGCGCTTGACCGAAACAGGGGACCGGCCGGCGCCCGCAATGCCGGCTTTGCCGCCGCATCGTGCGATCGCATCCTGTTCCAGGACAACGACGTGCTGCTGCAACCCGAGTGCGCCAGGCTGCTCGCGGCAGCGCTCGATGAGCACGCACGAGCATTGCTGGTTGCGCCGCGTGTGTTGTATGCGAACGATCCAAAAATCGTGCAGTACGACAGCGCGGATTGCCATGTGCTCGGCCTGATGGCCTTGCGGAATGCCAATCGTGCCGCGAGCGGGCTGAGTACTTCCGCAGCGATGCCGACCACCTCGCTGGTGACCGCGTGCTTCCTGATTGACCGTGCCCGCTGGCGGCACGGAGAGCCTTTCGATGAAGACTTCGGATTCAACCTGGAGGACCATGACTTCGGCGTGCGTGCCAACGTGTGGGGTTACGAGACGAGAGTCGAGCCCCGCGCACATGTGCTGCACGGCGGCGGCACGGCTGCTCTCTCTTATCGGCCGGGATACGAGGTTGCCGCGGCGCGGATTTTCTATCTCATCCGCAATCGCTGGTGGGTCATCTGGAAAAATTATTCACTGCGCACCCTGATCCTGCTCTTCCCCGTGCTGCTCCTGTTCGAGCTGTTTCAAGTCGTGGGGCTGGCCAGAAAGGGCTGGCTGCGCCAGTGGTGGCTGGCGGTGCGATCGCTCGCTGGGCAGCTTCCGCAGTTGCGCCGCAAGCGCGCGGCGGTTCAAGCCTCGCGCAAGGTGGCGGATCGCCTGGTGCTGCTTGCCGGTCCGCTGCCTTTTACGGATGCGGTTGCGACAGGCCGCGTGGAAAGGCTTGCAATCCACTGCATGACCCGCGTTGTTAACGGCTACTGGTGTCTTGTGCGCCCGTTGCTCTAGGCTGGCCGGATGCGCATTGCCATGGTCGCCGCCTGCCCGTTCCCCTGGCCCAGGGGAACGCCGGTGCGCATACATCGAATGGCCGAAGCGCTGACTCATCGCGGCCATGAAGTGCATGTGGTCACGTACCATCTCGGCGACCGCAGCGCGGAACTTCTATTCCCGGTCCATCGCATCGATGACGTGCCGGGGTATACCGACTGCCGCCCCGGGCCGACGTTGCGCAAGCTCCTGCAGCTCGATCCCCTGCTGGTCTCCAAATTGAAACAGGTGCTTTCTGCGCATCGCTTCGATGTCATTCATGCACATCACTACGAAGGTCTGCTGGTGGCGCTGCGTGCATCGGCGCGACGCGTGCGTCCGCTGCTCGTCTACGACGCGCATACTCTGCTGGCCTCCGAGCTCCCTTACTACAAGTTGGGGCTGACGCGGCGACTCAAGATCGCGATCGGCCGCACGCTGGACGAGCGATTGCCGCCCTGTGCCGATCATGTGATCGCCGTGAGCGAGGAAATCCGCGAAGTGCTCAGAAATCGTGGCCGGATTGCCGACTCCGCCATCACGATCATTCGAAACGGGGTGGAGGCACTGCACTTCTCCGAACCACGAGCGCGGTCCGAAATTTCTGTCGCGGGTCCGCGCCTGGTCTTTGCCGGCAATCTTGCCGCCTATCAGGGCATAGACCTGCTGCTGCAAGGCTTCGCACGAGTCAGGCACCAACTGCCTGGTGCGCGTCTCGTCATCTTCACCGACTCAGACTTCGCGCCGTATGAGTCGCTGGCGCGCAGCCTCGCAATTCGCGAGGCGATCGAGGTTTCGGGCACGACCTATCAGGCGCTGCCCGGCCACCTGCAGAGCGCCGATGTGCTGATGAATCCGCGAGTCCAGTGCGAAGGACTGCCGCAGAAGCTGATGAACTACATGGCAGCCGGCAGACCGATCGTATCGTTTGCAGGGTCGGCCAGGCTCCTCGAGCACGAGCACACTGCGCTGATCGCCGCTGATGACGACCTCGATGCCTTTGCGGCGGCTGCAATCCGCCTGACGAGCGATCCGGCGCTGGGTGCGCGACTCGCAGCCAATGCGCAGCGCCTCGTCGTTGCCGAGCACGGGTGGAATCAGGTCGCTGTCAAGGTGGAGGGCGTTTACCGCGCGCTGTGCCGCACCGCTGCGGGCAAGGGCACATGAAGGCTCGTACGCCGGTACTGATGATCGGGCTGGATGGGGCGGATCAGCTCGTGGTCGAGAGGCTCATTGATCAGGAAAAGCTGCCGACGCTCGCGCGATTGCGGCAGCGTGGCTGCTACGGCGTGCTGAGTTCACCCGCCGGACAATACGCCGGAGGTGTGTGGCCCAGCTTCTACACGGGCCAGGGAGTGCCGTGGCATGGGATCTATCACAATAAGCTCTGGCGGCCGGCAGCCATGCGATGCGAAGTCCCCACGGATCGATGGCTGGGTGCGCGACCTTTCTGGGAGACATGGCAGGAGAGCGCGCTTCGGGTATGCATCATGGATGTGCCGATGATCCTTGGCAGACCTCGCCGCATCAACGGCGTGTACCTCGGTGGCTGGGGTACGCATGATCTGATCTCGAGAGGCTCCTGGCCCGGTTCGCTCTGGAGCGAGTTGCGACACCGCCACGGCGGTCCACTGATGCCTGCCGAGCAGTTCGGAATGCAGAGCGGCAAATCGCTGCTGAGACTGCGGGACTCGTTGCTGCGCTCCACGGAACAGGCAAGGGACATTGCGTGTGATCTGCTGGGTCGTGAACGCTGGGATTTTTCGTGCATCGTGTTCGGTGGAATCCACCGAATGGGGCATTACCTTACTGATTTGTCGCAAGTCGCCGAAGCGGGCCTGCCCGCTGACGATAGCAACAAGCTGCGCAGTGCCCTCGACGAGATATACCAGGCGACGGATCGTGCCATCGAGCGTGTCCTCGAGCATGTTTCCTCCGACACGCTGGTGATCACGTTCGCAGTGCACGGAATGGCCCCCAACCCGGGATGGGGCGATCTAGCTGCGGATATTCTGCAGGCGATGCAATACGAATCAACCGGTAAAGCGTCCAGGCCCGGGTTGCTCTACTCACTCAAGAAGCGGGTACCCATGCACTGGGCCAGGCCGGTGCTGAGTCGCCTGCCGTCGACAATCACCGACAGCCTCGTTTCATTGTGGTCGGCACGGATGCAGGACTGGAACAGCGCGCGAGTCTTCCCGATGCCAATGGATCACGCCGCCTACCTGCGCGTGAACCTGCGCGGGCGCGAGCGGAAGGGCATCGTCGACGATGGCGAGTATCAAGCGGAGTGCGCGCAGGTCGCAAATTGGTTTGAAGGTTTGCGCGATCGAGATTCTGGCGAGCGCATCGCGGGCGAAGTGGCGCGCGCATACTCCGCAGCGCCTGCGTCAGCGACTCATCGCGAGCTTCTGCCGGATCTGGTGATTTCCTGGAATGGTCCTCCTGCGAGCGCAAGCCGCGCGCTCGTGTGCGATTCCCTGCCTTCGCTTTGCTTCGAAGTGCCGACGCGGCTGCCTTCCGGCCGGTCGGGGAATCATGCGGGCCGTGGCTGGTTCATCGCGGCAGGTCCAGGTGCGGCAGCAGGTACACGCACGCGCGGGCACGACATCCTCGATCTGGCACCCACGGTCCTGCATTGCCTCGGCGCCGGTCCCCTGCAAGCGCTGCAGGGAGCGCGCATCGAGCTTGCAGGACCGGAGGCCTGATTGATCATCGACGCTCGCCACTTCGATGCGCACGGTCCAATCGAGTGCGACATCTGCATCGTCGGAGCCGGCCCGGCAGGAATCACTCTGGCATTGGAGCTTGCAGACTCGGCGCTGAGAATCTGCCTGCTCGAGTCCGGGGGATTTGACTACGAGCGCCACGCTCAGTCACTGCTCGAAGGCGAAAGCGCCGGCGCAGGCTACGCTGAGCTGCGCGACACGCGCCTGGCAGCTTTGGGAGGATCGAGCGCTGTCTGGGCAGGTTGGTGTCGGGCGCTGGACCCCATCGACTTCGAGGCCCGCAGCTGGGTTCCTGACAGCGGTTGGCCCTTTCCACTGGAAGAGTTGCTGCCGTTCTATCGGCGCGCTCACGAATGGTGCGGTCTTGGGCCCTTCGAGTACGACGTCTCTACATGGGAAGCGCGGACCGGTCTGACAACGCTGCCGGTACATGGACCGAACGTGGAGGCCGCCATGGTCCACCAGCGGCCCTTGAAATTCGGAGTGGAGTATCGCGGAAACCTCGAAATGAGCCGGAGCATCCGCACGCTGCTCCACGCGACGGCGCTGCGATTGGCCGTAACTCCCGGTTCGCAGCGCATCGAGAGCGTGCAGGCCGCCACCCTGAACGGGCGGCGATTCGAGGTGACCGCATCACGCTTCGTGCTCGCCGCCGGAGGGATCGAAAACGCTCGATTGCTATTGCTCTCCGGTGAATCCGCTGAACGAAGCGTCGGTAACGCGCACGGCCTGGTCGGCCGGTATTTCATGGAGCATGGCTTCGTTAACGCCGGCACATTCACTGCAACGGATCATTCGCGCGATAACGCCTTCCATTTTCCGTGCGCGGAGCGGGGAGCCCGACGAAAGTGGTCGGTTCGTTCCGTGTTTACGCTCGATGAGCGGGCGCTGCGCGGGATGCGCCTGCTCAACTGCGCCTTGTTCTTCCATCCCCAGTACGAAGCGCATGATGTCTTCGACTCCGCTGCGGTGCAGGCATTGCTCGAGATCGGCAACAAGCTGCGCGGGCGAGCGGTACCCGGCAACTACCGCCGACGGGTCGCGCGCGTGCTGCAATCCCCGGGCAAGGTCCTTACTGCAGTTGGCAGGAAGGCATTTGCAAACTTCACGCGCGATAATCAGTGGCGGACTCGCGCGATCTTCGAGTGCGCGCCGGATCGAAACAACCGTGTGACGCTCGGAAGCTCTCGCGATCCCTTCGGGCGGCCACTCGCGCGGCTGGAGTGGAATCCGGGCGACCTCGACATTGCAAGCGTGACCCAGGCTCATGGCCTGTTCGATGCGGCCATGCATGCGGCAGGCTCGGGGCGCTTCGAGTCGCGATTCTCGGGTGATGTGGCGCAATGGCGCGCGGCCATCGAGGGAGGCAAACATCACATGGGCACCACACGCATGCATTCAGAGCCGCAGCATGGGGTGACCGACCCGGACGGGAAAGTTCACGGAGTCGCGAATCTCTACGTGGCCGGTAGCTCACTGTTTCCCACCGGGGGCTACGCTAACCCGACGCTCACCCTGGTTGCCCTGGCAGTGCGGCTGGCGCGCCACTTGGCAGGCAACAAGAACGGCTAGCGCGATCCCACCGCAATCGTCAGGGTCTGCAGGAAGTGAAAGTCCGGACGCCCGAGTGCGAAGCGTCGGTCCTGAGCATCGCAAAGGCCGGACAGTTCCTCGAAGTCCGTATCGGTGAGGTAGGGCCGAAGGCGCGAGCCCCACGTGTCGCGAAAGACCGCCTCGACCAGGTATTCCCGGTCCGCCGGCATCAAAGGCGCCAGGCGCTCCACAACCAGCGTCCTTGCGATGACACCCCGCAGCCCTGCGTGTCGCAGCAGGCCGGCAATCGCCCGAACGGCCTTCAGATCGGCCTCTTCGAGCCCATAGCGCTCGCGGTAGTAGCGACGCACGGCTTCGGTCGTCAGGCGCTCGAGCCTGGCATCCCAGGCGAAATACATATCAGGCAGCAGCGAGCTTTGCCCTAGGGCTATGCGGCCTCCGGGGCGAAGCAGCCTCGAAAATGCCTGCACCGTTTCGAGCGCGGCCGGCATATGGTTGACGGTATTTACGCACCAGACCAGATCGAAAGCGCCTTCAGCCAGGGGGGGCTGTCGAAGGTCAGCCTGCATGACGAGAGCCTGCGCGGGAGCCAACTTTCTGGCAGCGCTCACGTGCGCAGCAGCCAGGTCTACCCCGACGACCAGGCCTTTCGGGCCCACCGCGTCCGAAAGCCATTGCAGGGCCTCACCGCTGCCGCAACCGGCGTCCACTACGCGCATGCCCGGCTGCAATCCCAGCGCTGCGATGGCCTGGCGAAGCTCGGGCTCGGCAAAGCGGTTGAATAGCGTGAGTTTGCGCGAATAGTCGCGGTCGGCAGTATCTCCAAGCAGGCCGGGCACGCGGGTGGGTGCTGCAACGGTCAAGGCGATGAACCTTTGTGGGAGCGTCGGCTACTCACGGCGGCTCGAGCAACGAAGTTCAGCAGGGGCAAGGCTTGTCTCCGGGATCCCTACACAGTGCTGCGGCTCTGCGGTCTTTGCCGCTGGCCACACTCTATCTGACGGAGCGCTGCAATTCCCGCTGCGTCACCTGCGATTACTGGCGTCATGGCCGCGTCGACATGAGCTTCGAGTCGGTGGGCAGGTGGCTGCCGGGGCTCGAGGCGCTGGGTACGCAGGTGGTGCTGATCTCTGGTGGCGAGCCGTTGCTTCACCCGCAGTGGAAGCAGATCGCCGGGTTGCTGCGCAGCCGGGGGCTGAAGTTATGGCTGCTGACCTCGGGGCTGTCACTGGCCAAGCACGCCCGAAGCACAGGTGAGCTTTTCGAGAACGTCACCGTCTCGCTGGATGGCACCAATCCGCAGACGTACGCGGCCATCCGCGGTCTCGATGCGTTCGACAAGGTCTGCGAAGGCATCCGCGCCGCCGCGCAGACCGGTGTATTCGTTGCCGTGCGCGTCACGGTTCAGCGGGCAAACTTTCGCGAGCTGCCCGGCTTCGTGAAACTCGCGCGCGAATCCGGCGCGCGCCAGGTTTCCTTCCTCGCGGCCGATGTCAGCAATCCGCACGCCTTCGGCCGCAGCCTGCCGGACGGTTTCGCCGGCGACATCGCGCTGCGCGCCGAAGACCTCACTGAGCTCGACGGTGTTCTGGACATCATGGAGCGCGACCACGCACAGGACTTCCAGTCGGGTTTCATAGCCGAGTCGCCGCAGAAATTGCGGAGAATCGCGGGCTACTACACGGCGATCTGCGGGCTCGGGGAGTTCCCGGCAGTGAGATGCAACGCCCCCGAATTCTCGGCGGTCATCGAGGCGAAGGGGCAGCTGCGGCCCTGCTTCTTCATTCCGGGGCCCGGATCCAATGCCGGCGATGATCTCCCTCGCGCCCTCAACGAGCCGGCGATGCTCAGCGTGCGCAGCGACATTCGCGCAGGGCGGCGAGCCGAATGCGCCGCCTGCGTGTGCTCGATGTGGCGCGATCCGCAAACCCCGTGGACGATGGATGCATGAAGGCTGATTGCGCGCTGGCGAACCTGGAAGCTTACGATACGTGGGCCGCGACTTACCCACCGGTGCCGCACAACCCGCTCATGCGCGCCGAACAGCAGGCGATGATGGCGCTGTGGCCGCCGGGCCTGGATCTTCAAGACGCGTGCGCGCTCGACCTGGCCTGTGGCACGGGCCGATATGCGCAGGTCCTGGCAGAGCGCGGGGCCTCCCGCGTAGTGGCGATGGATCTTTCCGATGCGATGCTCAGGCGCCTCGTGAGCCCCGCACGAGTGCGTGCCGACATGATGCAGCTGCCATTCGCCGCGTGCGCATTCGACCTGGTGATAAGCGGCCTTGCCGTCGGTCACGCACCCCGCCTCGCCGCGTGGATGACCGAGATCGCGCGCGTCCTGAAGCCTGGCGGAATGCTCCTATATTCCGATTTTCATCCGGAAGCGGCTGCGGCAGGCATGACGCGGTCTTTCACCGACGGCCACAGCCGCAAGCACACCCTGCAGCATCGGGAATACGCTCTTGCCGCCCACGAGCTCGCGGCGATGGCGGCTGCGCTGCAGATCGATGCCACCCGGGAATCCCGTGTGGGCCTGGACCTCGTGGAGCAGTTCAAGGGCTCGGATGATTTCTATCGAAGCTGGCACGGCATTGCGGTCGTGCTCGCCGTCCGCGCCACGAAGCGGCCCCGATGAGCGAAATGGCACATCGCGGAGTCACGTTGTTGAATGCCCAGCTCGGCACGGGGGAGGTGATTTCCCTGCGGATCGAAGGTGCGCGGATCGTGGGATTGCGGGAGAGCTCGCACCCAGGCGACATTTGCATCGATCTGCGCGGCGACCGCGTCCTGCCCGGGCTGATCAATTCCCATGACCACCTGCAACTCAACGCGCTGCCTCTGCTGAAATACCGCGACCGCTACTCCAACGTGGAGGAGTGGATCGACGACATCCGCCCGAGACTGAGTTCCGATCCCGTGCTGCTGGCCAATCGCGAAGTGCCGCATGATGATCGCCTGCTGCTCGGGGGCATCAAGAATCTGTTGAGCGGCGTGACCACGGTGGCGCATCACGATCCCCTTTACCCTTCGCTGCGCTCGCAGTTTCCCACACGCGTAGTGACTCGCTATGGATGGTCCCACTCGCTGGCGATGGATGGCGAGGAAGCTGTTCGCCGCTCGCACCGCGCCTGTCCTGCAGACCAGCCATGGATCATCCATGCTGCTGAGGGCGTGGACGCGGCCGCGGGGCGCGAGCTCACGCGGCTAGAATCTCTAGGCTGTATTACTCCGAATACGCTGCTCGTGCATGGGCTTGCCCTTGATGGCGCGCAGCATGCGCGCCTCGCGGCGGCCGGCGCGGGGCTGATCTGGTGCCCGGCGTCGAACCTGCATTTGTTCGGCGGTACGGTCGATGTCGGGACGATCGCAGATCGCAGGCATGTCGTCCTGGGGAGTGATTCGCGCCTCAGCGGTTCGCGGGATCTGCTGGTCGAACTGCACGTGGCGCGTGAATCATCGCGCCTGAAGGAAGCTGAGCTCGAATCCCTGGTGACCACGCGACCCGCAAGGATGCTTCGCCTCTTCGACAGGGGCGTGCTCGAGCAGGGAGCGCTGGCAGATATCCTGGTCCTTCCCGCCGACGTGCCGCTGTCACGCGCTCAGCGCGCAGACGTTCGCCTTGTGCTCCTCGGCGGCGAGCCCCAATACGCGGATTCTGTTTACGCGGCTGAGTTCGAGTGCGACGTGGAGCATGCGCAGGTCGAAGTCGATGGTCGCGCCAAATGGCTGCCGGAAGGTTTGATCTCGAGGCTCGAAAATGCAGCCATCCTGGAGCCGGGTCTCGAATGGAGATCGGGAGCGTTCGCGCCAAACGCGCCGGCCTTGCGAGAATGCGTGCGATGAGCCGGCGCCGCGTTCTGCTGATCAATCCCACGATCGCGTCGCACCGCACGGCTCGCTTCCCACTTGCCGTGCTGAATCTGTCCGCCGTGCTCAAGGAAAGCTACGACACGCGCATCATCGACGGCAATGTCGATCGGAATTTCGTCGATACTGCGCGCCAGGCAGTGCAGGGCGGCGGGTTCGATGCGGTGGGCATCAGCGTCATGGGCGGGCCGCAACTTCGCAGCGCGATCGTTGCTGCCAAAGCAATCAAGGCGGCTGCGCCTGCGCTGCCGATCATCTGGGGAGGGCATTTCCCCACGATCTGTCCGCAGGCGTCGCTCAATACGGATTACGTCGATTACGCCGTCCGGGCGCAGGGCGAGGACACCTTCACCGAGCTGCTGGCCGCGCTGTTTCGCGGCGGCGAAGGCATCGATGCGATTCAGGGGCTGTCATGGCGGCGGCGGGGCGAGACGATTCACAATCCGGATCGGCGGTTTTCGACTGCCGGGTTGTCACGAACGCTGCCTTACGAGCAACTTAGTGATCCGGCGCAATATCTGAAGAAAACATATCTTGGCCGACGCACGGTGGCCTACCAGGCGGCGCTTGGCTGCCGGTTCCGATGCACGTTCTGTGGCGTGGCCGCAATGTTCCGTGGCAAGACGGCGTTGCCCGAAGCGGCGCGCCTGGATGCGGACCTGAGATTCCTCCGCGACCGCTTCGGTGCCGATGCCCTGCAGTTCTACGATCACAATTTCTTCGACCGCGAGGTCGACATGGTGTCGCTGCTCGAAGTCCTGGCGGGAATCGGCCTGCCATGGTGGTGCTTCGCCCGCTCCGATGCGCTGCTCGAGCTTTCGGAAAGCTCCTGGGCGCTGGTGCGCAAGAGCCGGCTGCGCATGGCCTATATCGGCGCGGAGTCACCCAACGATCAGCTGCTGCACGACGTGCGCAAGGGCACGCGCGCCGATCAGACGCTCGCGGTTGTCGAGAAGTGTCGCAGTAACGGCGTGATCCCGGAGCTATCGTTCATGCTGGCTCCACCTCAGGATCCGGAAGGGGAGACCGAGCGCACGTTCGAGTTCATTCGGATGATCAAGCGGATGCATCCGACCACTGAGATCATGCTGTACGTCTACACGCCGCTGCCGCCGCGCGTGCAGATCGGCGCGCCGGCCGTTTCACGACCGGTGCCTCCGCCCCGCGACGGAGCGGGCAATCCAATAGTGTTTCCGGACAGCGCCGACGGCTGGGCGGAACAGAAATGGGTGGACTACTGGTGCCATCAGGATGCGCCCTGGGTCACCCCGCGATTGCATCAACGGATACTCGATTTCACCACGGTGCTCGGCTGCCGTTTCCCGACCGTGACCGACATTCGCGCGCCCGCTTGGGGCAAGTCGGCCCTGAGCTCGCTCGCTTCCTGGCGGTACCGCAAGCGTCGCTACGATCGTCCGTGGGAGCTCGACCTCTCGAAACGATTCATACGCCTGTGGGATCCGCGCGTGTCCAGCCTCTGAGCTGAGCGCGCGCGATGGCTGAGACACCTGCGCCTGCGTATCGCCCGGACGTCGACGGGCTGAGAGCGCTCGCCGTCGCGGCCGTAATCCTCTACCACGCCCACGTGCCCGGCTTCGGCGGGGGCTATGTCGGCGTTGACGTTTTCTTCGTCATCTCCGGTTATCTCATCACGCTGCTGATCGTATCGTCAGGGCATCTTCAACCGCGGATGCACCTCAAGGAGTTCTACCTGCGCCGGGCCCGGCGCATCCTGCCCGCGCTGTTCGTTGCTTCGCTCACCACCGCGGCGGCGGCCTGCCTGGTGTTGCTGCCCGCGGATCTGGTTCGATTCTCTAAATACCTCGCAGCGACGCCACTCTTCGTGACCAACGTCGTGGCATGGATGAATGGCTCCTATTTCGAGACCCTGCTGAACCCGGTGGCGCTCAATCATTACTGGTCGATTGCCGTCGAGGAGCAGTTTTACCTGGTGTATCCGGCCTTGCTGCTGATCGTTTCGAGATACCTGCCCCGGCATCGATTGCCCGTGCTTCTTGCCATTGCCGCCGGGTCGTTCGCGCTCTCAGTCTGGGGCTCGCACTACAAGCCGGTCTCGAGCTTTTATCTTGCGGGCACGCGCGTGTGGGAATTGCTGCTCGGCGCACTCGTTGCCCTTACGGCACGCGTCGGTGGCGGCGCGAAAAACCGGATTGCCATGGAAGCGCTGGGCATCCTGAGTCTCGTCGCTATCGCTGGAACAGTATTCTTCTACAACGCCACACTTGAATACCCGGGCGCCTACGCCATGGTGCCGTGCGCAGCTACGGCAGTGCTGATCGGCATCGGCCATGAGCGCTCGACGTTCGTCGGCAGGCTTCTTTCGTGGCGAGCGCTGGTATTCACGGGACTGATTTCCTATTCGCTGTATCTGTGGCACTGGCCGATCTTCTCGCTCTACCGCTACTACTTCATCTCCGATCTTGATGGACCGCGCGCCGCGCTGCTGATCGGCGTCACCTATCTGGTGGCATGGCTGAGCTGGGCCTGCATCGAGAGGCCCGTCCGATCGCGCCGCGCCTTCGCAACTGCTCGTTCGTTCGTGTGGGCCGCCATCGCGGCCAATGTCCTGTTGCTGCTCGTGGGGCTGATTCTCTGGAGCTCGGGCGGCCTTCCGCAGCGATTTTCGAACGAGATCAACGCCGTCGCCACGGCCACACTGCATCCCAACGCCGTGCGATGCATGACCAAGCCTCCAGAGCAGGTTCGTTCCGCGCAGGTGTGCCGCTTCGGGCCACCAGGAGCTCAGCTGCCGAAAGTCGTCGTCTGGGGCGACAGCCATGCACTGGCACTGCTGCCCGCATACGAACGCCTCGCATGGGCTCACGGAGTGCAATTGTATTTCGTGGCCTCGGCCTCCTGCGGGCCACTGTTCGGCGTCGCCGATACGCGCAGACACCGGATGTGGCAGATGAGCTGTTCGCAGTTCAACGAAGCGGCGGTCGAGGCCATTCGTAAGCTCGATTCGCGGCTGGTGATCCTGGGAGGCTACTGGAGCTACATCGACACCGGCATCGAGCCACAGAACGGCGCCGAGACACGCGGGGGCGCATCGTTGTTCGAACAGGGTCTGGAGCGGGCCCTGCAGCGCATCTCCGCACCCGGGCGGTCGATCTGTGCCGTGCTTGGAGTGCCGACAGTCAGGCGCGTGGTGCCTTACGCTATGGCCATGGCGCAGCGCAGGGGCATTGCGGCGGACATGATCGGCGTCTCCCGAAGGGACGCCATCGCCGAATACCGCAAAGTCGAGGGCGAAATCCGCGCACTCGAGCGGCGCGGGTTGCTGCAGACGGTGGATCCGAAAACAGTTTTGTGTGCGGGCGCCCGCTGCGCTTTCGAGTCCCGCGGGGAGGCGCTCTACCGCGATACGAATCACCTGTCGGTGACCGGAGCGCAGCTGGTGGCGCCGGCGATCGAGCCGTGCTTCGCAAAGATCAGCGGACGGATGCGATGAACATGCGGAAACTCCGGACGCAACCCGGCGCACTGCGAGTCCTCGTAATCGGGGCGGGCCCCGCCGGCACCGATATGCATTTGCCGGTGCTTGCGCGGTTGCGAGACCGCGGTGACCTGGTGCTGGCGGTCGTTTGCGACCTTCAGCCGCAGCGCGCGTCAGCGGCCATGAACAAGTTCGGCTTTCTGGAACACACCGGCGATGCAGTCGGTGCGCTCGGTCGCAGTGATCTGGACGCCGTGTACATCCTGGCCAGCGCGCAGCTTCACCACGAATACGGAATGGTGGCGCTGCGCAACGGCAAGCATCTCTTCGTGGAAAAGCCGATCGCACCAACCTATGCGCAGGCAATAGAGATGGCGGGCGTTGCGCGCGCTCAGGGGCTCATCGCCGCTGGAGGTCACAATCGCCGGTTCTATCAATCCATCGCCGAAGTGCGCAAGCGCTCGGGCAAGACCGGCTGGCGTTCTTCCGAGGCAGTGTTTCACAAGGCCGAATTTGCAAAGGTCCCGCAGTTCGGCGCGCGCACCTGGCTCGGCGCGAATGGCATTCACGCGCTGGATGCTCAAATCTTCGTGATGGGAGGCTTGCCGCAGGAGTTGGCCGCCATGACGGGTGAGAAGGGCGCAGCGCGACCCAGCGTGTTTTCCGCAGTCATGCGCTGGAAGGATGGGGCGCAGGGAACGTTCCTCTGCAACAACGATGCGGGCTCGAGGCGCGAGCAATATGTGTTTCACGCTCCCGGCCAGACTTTGACCGTCTCTGAGAAGGGTCTCGCCGTCGCGAAGGACGGCAAGGTTGAGGAGATGCCTTTTCCGTCGGTTGGGGATGGGATCGCGGCGGAGCACGAGGCCTTCCTGCACGCCACCCGCAGTGGCGAGCAGCCCCTTCACAGTCTCGAGGCGATTGCGCCGTCGCTGCTGCTTGCCGAGCTGATCGAAGCAGGGTTCAGCGGACGCGTCGAGATTCCCGTCGCGGGCAGCGTCGCGGCGCAGCGCTGCGAACGCGAGGGCAAATCCATTCTCATTTCGAACGGAGCGGGGCTGCAGACTGCGCTTGCGCGGTGGCTCCCGGGCTACAGACTCGCCACGCTGGATGACCTCTACAAATGCGCCGAGGTGCGTTCCGATATCGTGGCGGCGATCCTGGGCAGGGGAGCGTCGCCGTTGCCGCCCGATGTGCTGGAGAAACTGCCGCAACTCGAGGTGGTGGGGGTGGTGGCGCTTTCTCTTGCCAGGCATGCACCCGAAGCGCTGTTGGCGCTCGACGTCGCTCTGCTGAATGCGAGTGAAGCCTACGCCACCAGTGTCGCGGAATTCGCGTTGGCGCTCGCTATCCTAGCCCGCCGACGCGCCTTCTTCTCTCATGAGCTCATGCGTCGCGGAGGCTGGGGGACGCACCCGGAATTGCTCGGCCTCAAAGCCTTGCTGCGCCGATCTGCGCGGCGCTCGCGCCGGTTCCTGAAAACGGTCGGTCTTGAAGCGTTCTCTTTAAAGGCATCACGCGCAGTGAGGGCCAGGGCTTTAGGAAGCGCAGCGCGCACCGCCTCCTCCCGCGAGTTGCAGGGCGCGACCGTTGGGCTGATCGGCTGGGGCGCAAATGCGCGTGCTTTCACGGAACGCCTCGTTCAGGCGCGCGCACATGTGTCGGTTTACTCGGAGCACGCCGTGCCGAGCGAGATCCAGAAGTCGGGCGCCACGCCGGCCTCTCTCGGGCAGGTGTTGGCGTCCGACATAGTGTCTTTGCATCGCGGGCTCAACCAAGCCACGCTGCATTGTCTCGGAGCGGCGGAGCTCGAAAAGCTGCGCTCTGGCGCAGTGCTCATCAACGTTGCGCGCGGCGCTCTCATCGAGCCGGGCGCGTTACTGGCGCGTCTCAGGCGTGGGGACATCTTCGCGTGCCTGGATACCTTCGAGGAGGAGCCGCTGGCCGCTTCCCATCCGCTGCGGAGCTTGCCGAACGTGTTCCTCACGTCCCACATCGCCGGCGGCTCCGAAGACATGCATGCCGAGGCTGCTGAAGAAGTCGTGCGCAAGGTTGCACAGTACCTGGCGGGCTCGCCGATCGAATCGATCGGCGCCGAACGGCTGCGCACCATGACATGAGTGCGAGGCCCGATTTCTTCATCGCCGGAGCCGCCAAATGCGGCACGACAGCCCTGTTCGAGTATCTGTCGCAGCATCCGTCGGTCTTCATGCCGCCGCTCAAAGAGCCCAAGTTCTTCTGCCCGGACATCAGGACGACCGGTGGCGTCTATACCCCTGTTGCGTACCAGGTGCTGTTCGATGCCGCTCCCGCCGGGTGCATCACCGGCGAAGCATCGGCGATGTATCTGTATTCGACGGTGGCGATCGAACGGATCGTGGCACACAATCCGCGCGCCCTGGTCATCGTAATGCTGCGTTACCCGGTCGACGCCGCGCACTCCTTGCACGCGGCGCGATGGAGTCATGGCCACGAGGATATCGAGGACTTTGAGCAGGCGTGGCGAGCGCAGGCCGCCCGACTTGCGGGCGAGCGCTTGCCGCCACACTGGCCGGATCCGAAAACGCTGCAGTATGGCCCGATGTATCGGTACGCCGCGCAAGTGCGAAGAGTGCTGGAGCACGTCCCGCGGGGCCAATGCCACTTCATCGTCTACGAGCAATTCTTCGCCGATCCGGCCGCAGGATTCGCTCAGGTACTGGCATTCCTGCATCTCGCGCCGAATGCGCGCGGTGATTTTCTTCCAGTAAATCCTGCTTTCGGCCCGAGGTCGCGCAGGTTCGATGCGTGGCTGCGCAGGCCTCCTCACTGGCTGAAGGCGCTGTATGCACCGATCCGGCCCATTTCACGTGCAGCGGGCGTTCATCCGGTGCAGTGGGTCAGGCAGTTGAATTCCGAGCCGCGCACCAAGTCAGCGCTGCGCCCGGCGTTTCGCGAGGAGCTGGATCGTTATTTCGCCGACGACATTGCCGAGCTCGAAGGCCTGCTCGGGCGCCGTCTCTGGAGGAGAGCCAGTAGTTCGTCCAATGCCGCGGGCCGCACCTGAGAAATCTATCGCTCGCAATAGGTGCGCGCGCGCAATTCCGCATTGGGGTCGATCGCCATTTCCGCGGCATTGGCGCGGCCCGAGAACTCTTCGACGGAGGTGATCGTCTCGCGCCAGTCAGGCAGGTCGAACAGTGGATCGAACGACAATTCCCCAGAGAGCGCGACGTAGAATGGCTTGACGCCGCCAAGCACCGCCTGAATCACCGCAGATGATCCCCGATACAGGCAATAGCGCGCTTCAGCGCATTCCTCCCCCAGCGTCCGCTGCGAGGAGAACACCACATTTGCGGCGACATCGCGTAGCCAGTCATGACGCTGGCGCAGCGCGCCGAGAACAATGAGCGGATGCGGCCGCAGCACGAATGTCAGATCCGGGCAGCGGCGCGCGCAGGCCAGCGCGAATTCAAACAGGAGCAGGCACTCGCGCTCGTCTCCGTCAGGCAGAACGATGCATCGGCGCGGTCGTTCGCTAAAAGACGGCAGCGCCGTCGGCAGCGCGCGCCGATGGGATCCGTATCGAATCAGTTGAATCCCGGCGAGGTCCGGGCTGGCGGCGAGCGCCTCGTGGGGAATCTCGCCCGAGGTGAGGATCAGGTCGGGATCGCAATCGATTCCCGGAGCCCGCAGCGAGCGACGAATCGCATGAGCGCGCTTCAGGATTCTGGTGTGCTGATAGCCCACGCACAGCGGCCGCGCGTCGTCACTCCTGGCGGCGTGCCAGATCAATCGCTCCGTGGCGACACCTTCGATGGTGGTTATCACGACGCGAGGCTGCAGGAGCCTGCATAGCGCCGACAGGTTCGCATGCAGGCGGAGATTCGCGGCGCTGATTCCGGAAAGCGCATGGCGGCTCGCGAGCTTCGCGACGGCGCCATCCAGCTCATTCGGTGCTGACTGCGCTTCTCTTCTGAGCCCTGCGCAAACGGCGATGCACTGCCGCCAGATCCTGGCTTCCTCGCGTGGCGCGATCGCGTGCGCGAGTTGCTCGACGCGCACCACGACGGTGGCTGCTCCTCGTTCGGCGAGCATCCGCTGCATCGGGCCGAAATATAAATCATCTTCTCGAGGCAATGCCGGGCCACGCTGGCGCGATACGATCAACACATCGATGCGACCCGCCTTCCTGAATTGGTTCCATGGAATTGCCGGGAAGCGCAGCAAGCGCGCCAGCGCGCGGCCCGCGCGCATGGCGAGCCTTGTGGACCGCCGCGCTGGGACCACGAACCGCGGCGAAGCTGAATCGACGAGCGGCCCATACTGCGCGAGGTGGGACGGGTGCTCATCGATGACGTGCAGCATCGGAACGGCAACGCGTCCCGCAGTGGTATCGGGGGCACGTAGCAGACGGTCGCAGGCCGCGGCGATCTCGGCGTATTCCCGCTCATTCATCGGACGGCTAACCTGCGCGTCGCTTGCGCATGACGATCAGAAAATGATCGCCCATTGCGCGAAGCAGCGGCCAGCCGGCCGTGCGCCGATCGAGGCGCCAAAGGCGCTCATGGAGTTGCGGATGACGATCGCGCACCGCGGTGAGGTAAGGCGGCGGCACGAATGTGCACAGACCGCGATAGTGCTCCAGCGTGAATTGCGGTGCGAACGCGCGATGGAACTCGCGCGGCCCGTAGTAGCGCGTCCAGATCGTGCGCTTGTTCATGCCGACGGGCACTGCCGTGCGGGCGTAGCGCACTTTGATTCGAGCCCAGCTTCGCCGCCTGGCGAAATGGGCCACCTCCCACGGACAGATTCGTCCGATGACGCTGAAGACCAGCGCGCCCCCGGGCTTGAGCAGGCGAGCGCATTCCCGCGACACGTCGGTTAGCTCGGGTACGCAGTTCAAGGGGCCGAGATTCGAATAGGCGCCATCAAAACTGCCGTCTCCGTCCAGCGCGTGCAGTTCGTGCGCGCCAATGTGGCGAGCTTCCAGCCGGCCGGTCAGGCCTTCTGCGACTGCGCGCTGGCGCGTGCGCTCCACCATCTGCGGCGACCAGTCGGTTGCAGTGACTGTGAATCCGCTGCTGGCCATGCGTGCAGCGTCCAGCCCAGTGCCGCAGCCGAGGTCGATCAAGCGACTTGCCGGCTCGAATGTCGCATCCAGCCATCGCCATACTTCTTCGCGCATGCCCTGGATGTCGGCATTGTTGCCGCGAGGGCCGTCGTAGTCCGCAGCGACGCTATCGAAGGCGTCGCGAGTATCACGCAGGCGAGCAGGAAGCGGGTCGGCAATCATGGCGGCTGGATTCCCAAGGCCACGCGTATCGGATAGATGGCCTGGACGCGGGGTGGGCTCGAGACTACCCAGCGCCAGATGCGGCCACGCTGCGACAGCCCGTACCAGGGGACTGACGCTCCGTAGGTGGATTTGGTGGTGACCGCGAGCAATCTCCCAGATCTTGCCCGGTCCGGAACGATACGGCGGGCCATGAATAGCAACGCCTCCGGCAGCGACCTCGACCACTCGATTCCGGGAAAGGCCTGTATCCGCAGCCGCGCCCAGGATACATCCAGCAGCGTGTGCCGGCGGATCGCCTTGCGCAGCAGCCACGGACAGCCCGGCGCAGTCGCATCGATGACTTCCCGGGGGATCGACTTCGAAAAGTAGCGGTTGGTCAGTTCGAGCGGAGCCAGAGCCCACCACAGGCCGGAGTTGCCTGTCCTGAGGCGCAGAAGCTCATGCCAGTGTTCGACCCTCATCTGTGTGGCCAGCATGGCAATGTCGTGAAGCTGGATGAATCGCAGCGCGCGTCCGCGCATGTTGCTGGCCGCATGCAGCAGCAGGTGAGCCATCAGTGCGGACGTCGATGGGTACGAATTGAGTCCGGCGGGCGCACCTTCCGGGAACACGACGCTGGTGATGTCCGTCTCGCGGGCGGGAAGACGCCCGGTGATGCGGGTATGCAGATCGATCTTGATCGGATTGTCGATGTGCTCGCCGAAGCCGCGAAAAGCAGCGGCGTTGCGGACCTCGAAACTGTGTATGGCGCGGTGAGTCGCGGACGTCCTGGTATCCCAGCGAAGCGAGCACGTCGGCGGCTGCGTCGACATTGAGCGAATCGACGAGCAGGTCCACGTCGCTCATTGGCCGGTCACCGCGAGGATAGACTCTCATCCGATGCAGAGCCGAGCCCTTGAGGCCGACAGTCGCAATGCCGGCGCGCCGCGCTTCGGCGTCGATGCGTTCGAGGAGCTTCCCGATGTGTTGCTGTCTCAGCGAGGTATGTTCCGCCTGCTGAGCGAGAAAGCTCTCCCAGTGCGGCGGGCCTTTCCAGCGGAGCCTGTTGGCCAGGATCGCGGAGATTCCCTGCATGACGGCCGAGGCCTCCGCGATGCGCCACTCGAGGTCGCTCCAGCGCGGAGCATCACCTGACGGAATGGCGAGTTCGCGTGTCAGCGTCTCGGTAGTCCTGCGGAGCGCTGCCTGAAGCACATCGATTGGCGGAAGCGAGGGCGGTGAAAATACCGGCGGCTGATGCGATTTCATGCGAGGTCACCCTATGATAGGGGTCGACGAACCCATCAGGCGCGAGCGAATCCCATGCAAGATCCCTTCGGTGAGCGTGCGACGAGAAGTCGTTCGCAGGCGGATGAGCCTGCTCGGCGCAACGTTCGAGTTCAACAGCAACAGCGAGCGCTTCATGAGGCTTGTCGATGACGCCTATGCGGGCCTTCCCGCCCAGAGGCTGAGTCGCAATTCGCCGGTCATCCGCCTCTCGATTCAGCTGCGTAACGAGGGGAAGCTCGCGGCTTCGCGCGAGCCGCCGCAGTTGCGCACGCAAGGTGGCGCCGGCTTGCTGTGCGGGACGATCGATGCCGGCAATTTCGCTGCGTTGAGCCCTGCCACCCGCAGCGGACTCATCGCAGTCTCGCGCGGCATGTTGCGGTTTCCGTATCACGCCCGCTACGAGCTGCTGGAATTCGCGGTCTTCACTCTCGCAAGCAGAGTGCGGGGTCTCGTTCCGCTGCACGGCGCATGCGTGGGATCGAAGGGCAGGGGCCTGCTGTTGATCGGCGACAGCGGCGCGGGGAAGTCGACACTGATGCTCCAGTGCATGCTGCAGGGGCTCGAGCTGCTGGCGGAAGATGCCGTATTCGTCGACCCGGGCAAGCTGCTCGCCACGGGCGTCGGCAATTTCCTGCATCTGCGGCGCGATTCGCTGCGCTTCGTCCATGATCCCGGCATCGCACGCCGCATCCGCAAGGCGCGCATCATCCGCAGGCGCAGCGGTGTTGAGAAGTTCGAGATCGACATGCGGCAACCCGGGTTTCGCATCGCCCGCGCACCGGTCGAAATGGCTGGCGTGGTGTTCGTCTCCGCCAGGCGGCCCGGGGCAGGGCGGTGCTCGCGCCGATCGATGGGCGCGCAGCGCTGGCGAGGCTCGCGGCTTCTCAGCAATACGCGGCCAGCCTGCCGGGCTGGGCAAGGTTCGCCGACCGGCTGGGTCGAGTCGGCGCATTCGAGCTGCGTCGTGGCAGCGGATCCGGCAGAGGCGGCTCAGGCGCTTCGCGGACTCATCGCGTGGGGCCAGAAAGCTCGCTGACAGCATCACGCACCCGCAGCTGAGGCCGTGTGGTCAAAGCAAGCGCGGAAGCCGAGCTCATTCGAAAGCAGGAGATCCCAGCGCCGCTTCACGGCGGTATGTTCGGCACGAGTGCCGTCGCGAGTGTCGACAGTGACCTGTTCGTGGAGCAGGTCTCGAAGCGCCTTGTAAAACTCCGAGCGGTACGTGCCCTGGAACATCATGGACAGATCGTCGCTCTCGCTCCAGCGGGTCTTGTCGCCGAGCTGTTCCTTCACGCGCTCGTAGAAGCGCGTTCCCGGCAGAGGGTAGGAGACGCTCACGCCTATGTCGTCGGGCCGCGCCTCATCGATGAGACGGCGCGTCGCAACGATGTCCTCCAGCTCCTCGCCGAGGTACCCGAGCTGGATGAAGAATCCGACGCGGATGCCCTGCTCGCGCAGCCTCGCGCGCGCAGTGAGAATCTCTTCGACGGTCGTGCCCTTGTCCATCGCATCCAGGATGCGCTGGCTGCCGCTCTCCGCGCCTATCCAGGCTTCGCGGCAGCCGGCAGCCTTGAGCGCCTGCAGCCATGCGCACGCTGATCAGGTCGGCGCGCGTCTGAATCGTGAAGGGGATCAGCGCATCCGCGGCGCGCGCCGCGGCGGCGAACTCGGTAACCCAGTCGACGCGAAATCCGAAGATGTCGTCGGCGAACCAGATGTGGTCTGGCTGGAAATGCTGCTTCATGAAAGCCATTTCCGCGACCACCTCGGCCGCAGGGCGCTGCAGGTAGCGATTGCCCCAGATGGGCTTGGCGCACCAGTTGCAGCGGAAGGAGCAGCCGCGCGATGCGGCCATATTGAGACTGAAGTACCCATGCGTTCGTTGCCACATGGCGCGATAGCAGTCGCATGTCCACCAGATCCCATGCCGGTTGCGCGGGCTTGGGGGCGGGCAGCATCGTCTCGCCGCGCGCAATGAAGGGCTTGCCGTCCATCTGCGTCGCGAAGTCAGTGAGACCGTGTGTAAGGCTCGCGATGTTTGCAGCAGGGCTCACGTCGAGACGCGACACGAGCGCGAGCAATGTGCCGACGCCTTCGCCCAGCAAGACGACATCCGCGCCCGCCTCGAGATAGGCTTCAGCGGAATCCGATGCGTCCGAGCCTGCGGTGATGACGCGGCAGCCGGTGCGCTGCGCAGAGCCGATCATCTCGCATGCCGCGCGGCGCATCCGTCTCGAGGCACATCTTGCTCAGGTAGTTGAAATTGTCTTCGTACAGCAGCACCAGTTGCGGCTGCAGGCTCTGCAGCTGCTGCTCGAATTCCGCAGTGCCTTCGGCCAGCATCGCATCGAAAAAAGTGAGGCAATGACCTGCCTCGCGCAGCAGCGCTGCCACCTGCAGCGTCGCCAGCGGGGGGTAGGGCTTGGCGCGCTCGAACTGCTTGCGGTCGAGCCGCAGGAAGTACGAATGGCCTATGAGAATGGACAACATCTGCGGTGAGTGCCTCTGCTGCGCGAGACGGTTCACCCGCTGAAAATATAGTTGCCGCGGCATTGCGGCCGCAAAAATCGGTCACTAGGATCGCGACCCCGGCACTGACCGTGTCGTCAAAAAATCGTTGGGGAGCAAGCGATGGGCCGCAGATTCTGGATGTCGGCGATACTGGTGTGTGCCGCGCTGGGAGCGAGTCGACTCGCGATGAGCGAGCCGTATCTGGCTCTCAAGCAAGGCCTCAAATGTGTGGCCTGCCACGTCAACCCGACGGGAGGTGGTCTCCGCAATCCATACGGCGCGGTATTCGCGCAACAGGTGTTGCCCGCCAAGCCCGCGAGCAAGCCGCTGTTGAGCGGAGCGCTTTCGGACCTGGTCCGGATTGGCGCGGATGTGCGCACGAGCTGGTCTGACACCGAGGTGCCCCATCGTGAAGCCACCACGTCGTTCGAGCTCGACCAGGCGCGTGTCTATGGCGAGGTCACGCTCATCCCGGACAAACTCGCCCTGGTCGTCGACCAACAGGTTGCACCGGACTCTGCGCTGACCAAGGAGGCCTACGTACGCTACGGCGATACGGTGAACGGCTGGTACGCCAAGGGCGGCAAGTTCTACCTGCCTTTCGGCTGGCGCGTGCAGGCCAACTCATCGTTCGTGCGGATCGCGAGCGGTATCAGCATGTCGACGCCCGATACGGGGTTCGAGCTGGGCTTCGAGAAACCGCAGTGGTCCGCGCAACTCGCTGTAAGCAACGGCGCGATCAACGAAGGTGAGGGCTCCGGGCACAGGGTGACGGCGCAGGCGGTGTGGGTGCACGCGAACATGCGCTTCGGCGCGGCAGCCTCCACGCTCGATTCGGAGGTCGGCGATCGCGACATGGGCGGGCTCTTCGCCGGATTGCGCACCGGCCCGCTGGTGTGGCTCGCCGAAGCGGACCTGCTGCGCGACAAAGACGTGCCGGAGGGCACTCGCTCGGGCCTGGCGGCACTCGCCGAGGTGAACTGGGGCATTCGCGCGGGACACAATCTGAAACTGACCGCCGACTACTACGACCCGGATCGCGACGTGAGCGATGACGAGCAAAACCGCTGGAGCCTGGTGTACGAGCTGACGCCGATTCCCTTCCTGCAGGTGCGCGCCGGATATCGCCGCTACGACGGCATTTCAGACGTCGACATCCAGAACCGTCGCCAGACCTTCGTGGAGTTGCATGGCTTCTTCTAGCGCCTGAGCCTCGAAGTCGACAGCGCGGCGCCTGCTGTGAAACCATGGCGCCGCGCGTATGAACATAACTTCTCCAGGCGGAGCGGCCACTCGGTGGGCACTGCGAGCATTCATTGCCGCAGCGTTTTCGCTGGCGGCATTTCCGGGTGCCGATGCCGCGACGGTGGGCGGAAGCGTCGTTGCTTCGACGGACTACGTATATCGCGGCCTGACCTACAGCGATCGCAAGCCTGTGCTGCAGGCGGATCTGTACGCCAGGACGGCGTCCGGCTGGTTCGCAGGTGCCTGGGGCTCGATCGCCGCCTCGCACCCGGAGCGGCAG
The DNA here is from genome assembly GCA_963759725.1 of uncultured Gammaproteobacteria bacterium. GTDB lineage: Bacteria > Pseudomonadota > Gammaproteobacteria > Steroidobacterales > Steroidobacteraceae > CAVXAE01. The sequence goes on from CAVXAE010000001.1 coordinate 2,194,324, forward strand.
AGCCGTTCCGAGTTCAATGCCTACGTGGGCAAGGCGTGGAGCCTGGGCCCGGACTGGTTGGCGAACGTGCACTACGCCCGTTATTTCTATACCGACAGCCGGGCGGAGGTTCGTTATTTCTACGAGGACTACGATGAGCTGCAGGTGTCTTTGAGCTTCCAGGATCGCGCAACCCTGTCCGTGGCGTTGGCGCCCGACGTGCGGCGCTGGTCGATCTATGGGCCGGAATTCCGCAGCGGCAAGCAATGGTCGTATGAGGCGTCGGCGCGCCAGCCGTTGTGGAACCGGGTCGCCCTGATCGGCGGGCTGGGCTACTACGATCTGCAAGATCTGTTCGGGCAGTCCTATTGGGGAGCGAGCGCAGGTGCCGAACTTGCTGTCAAGCCACTTCGGCTTACGCTGACGCGCTTCTTCGTGGAATCCAATGCCCGCCGGCTGTTCGGCACCCAGACGGCGGACGATCGCTGGGCGCTGACGGCGGCCTGGAGGTTTTGAGCCATGCCTCTTCCGCCGACGATGAACCAAACCCCCGCCAGCCGGCACACACCGGCAACGGCGGTTACGGATGCGCACGAGGCGAGGCTCATCCGGCGAATCGGCGAGAAGGATCGCGATGCGCTCACGGAGCTATATGCGATTTATCACCGGCGGCTCGCGCGGTTTCTCGGACGCTTCATTCGCCAGTACGAAGTCGTGCAGGAGATCGTCAACGACACTCTGTTCATCGTGTGGCAGCAAGCGACGCAGTTCCGGGGGAAATCGCGAGTGTCGACGTGGATCATGGGCATCGCATACAGGCGCGCGCTCAGGGCACTGCGCCAGGCTGCGACTCATCCGTCCACCCAGGCATTCGTGGACGACAGCGCGCCCGGACACGATGCGATCGAACAGGCCGAGCAGCGCGAATTGCTGGGGCGCGCGCTCGATACGCTGCCACTCGAACAGAGGATGGTATTGGAGTTGACCTATTATCTTGGGCACAGCTGCGAGGAGATCGCGGCAATCGTCGAGTGCCCGGTAAACACGGTGAAGACGCGCATGTTCCACGCGCGTCGCAAGCTGAAGGCACTGTTGCCGCCGCTTTCGGGTTCGGGCATGGAGTGAAGATGCGGGAAGATCGTGAAAATCCAGTATGCGAGCATGATGCGGCGAAACTCCTGCCGTGGTTTGTCGTTGACGCGCTTTCGGAGAGCGAGCTCGAGCTCGTGCAGGCGCATTTGGAGGGCTGCGCGCTTTGCCTCGCGGACGTGCAGCGCGAACGACAGGTGCGCGCGCTGGCGCGCGGCAATCCCGTCGTGGAGCACGCGCCGCAGGCCGGGCTGCACAAGTTGATGGCTCGCATCGACGAGGTGGAGCGGGAAGCGCCGGCGGCAGCCAGCGATCATGCAGTGTCACCCGCCGCAATCCGTCGCCCGAAGGTGGTGCGTTGGCTGGCGGCGGCTGTCATCGTTCAGGCGCTCGGCCTCGGAATTCTTGGCGCGTGGCTATGGGCGCGCGGCGCTGAATTGCGCACTCCGCGCTTCCATACCATGAGTTCGCCGTCGGCCTCGAGTGGGCGCGCGGCGCAAATCCGCGTCGTATTTGCGCCGAGCATGATGTCCGCAGACATGCAGGCCCTGTTGACGTCAATTTCGGCAACCGTGACCGCGGGCCCGTCCGAAGCCGGTGTATATGACCTGGCCCTGCGCAACCAAGGCGTGACGATGGATGCAGCCATCGCGCAGCTGCGTGCGAATGCGGGGGTTACTTTTGCGGAGCCCCATTTAGAGGCCGGACAAGGCCAATGAAAGCCCTGCACTGGCTGTTGTTCAGTGCCACGTTGCTGTCGGCAAGCTGCGCATCGACGCCATCGCAGCGTGAAGCGACATGGCTGCCGCAGGAGGCGCGAGGCAGCCCTCAGCAACATGTGGTGGTGACGGTGCACAACGACGCGAGCATTGCGGCGCAGGGCGTCGGCTCGACGCCTCGGGGGTATGGCGCCACTGCCGCATACACCGCCAGCCGGCAGGCGCGCGATGAAGCGCGTGCCCTCGCCAGGCAATACAAATTGCATGAAGTCGCGGCTTGGCCGATTCCCATGCTCGACGTTTATTGCCTTGTCTATCGGATTGACGAGGGCGCCGATCGCGACGGCGTCATGGCGACCCTGAAGAGCGACCCGCGCGTGGAATCCGCTCAGCCGCTGACCAGTTTCAACACTCAGTCCGAGAAGGCGCAGCCGCACTACAACGATACCTATGCGCAGCTGCAGAGCAACCTGGCGCAGCTCGCCGTTCCGCAGGCACAGCGCTGGTCGCGCGGCAATGGGGTGCGTGTGGCCGTGATAGACACCGGCGTGGCAATCGATCATGCGGATCTTCAAGGCCGCATCGCCACGTGGCGCAACTTCATCGATGACGACGCGCAACAGTTTCGCCGCGACCGGCATGGAACGGCCGTGGCCGGCGTCATCGCCGCCGTGGCCAACAACAATGTCGGCATCGTGGGCATCGCGCCCGAAGTGAAACTGCTGGCATACAAGGCTTGCTGGGAAACGGCCGTCGAAGGCGGCGCTGCGTGCAACACGTTCACCCTCGCGCAGGCGCTCACGGCAGCGATCGACGCCAACGTCGATATCGTGAATTTGAGCCTGGCTGGGCCCAGCGATCCGCTGTTGACGCGCCTGGTGCGCAGCGCGCAGCGCAGCGGAATCATATTCGTCGGCGCCTCCTCACCCGCCGGCGGTGGCTTTCCGATCGACATCGAGGGCGTCATCGGTGTCGAGGCACTCGAATCCAGTGTGCCCGAGCGCGACCTGATTGCGGCACCGGGTCGCGACATCTTCACGCTCACGCCGGAAAATCACTATGACGCAGCGTCCGGAAGCTCTCTGGCCGCGGCTGAGGTGTCGGCCATCGTTGCGTTGCTGCGCTCGCGCGATTCTCGGCTGAGCGCCGCGCGCGCGCGGGATCTGATCGAAAGATCCGCAAGACCGGTCGATACGCCCGAGGGCATGCGCAAGGTGATCAATGCGTGCGAGGCGATCCTGGCGCTTGCGCCCGGCAAGACCTGCACCAGCATGGCCGAGCCAACGCGCCAGGCTCGGGTGGGGGCGCTGGGAAAGTAGGCCCCGACCTTGGACCAATGCGGGGTGAGACCGCAGGAACAAAAAGGTCTAGCGGTTGAGATTAGGCAATTCAGCCAGAATCGCCTGCCTAGAACGCAAGTCCATCCGTTGACCGACGGCAACGGCCGCACCGCGCGCCTGGCCATGAATCTGTTCCTCACGCATGCTTGGGCTGACGCGTATCATCATTCCGACCGTTTATCGTGACGACTACATCTCGGCGCTGAGGGCAATGTCGAGCAATCCGGTAACCTCTGGAAAATGATTGGCGCTGCAGGAAAAGGAGGTGCCTTAAGATGCAGCAGGTCGCGCTGACTAAGCTGAATTCAATCGGTTACGTAAAGTGGCGTCCCCAAGGGGATTCGAACCCCTGTCGCCGCCGTGAAAGGGCAGTGTCCTAGGCCTCTAGACGATGGGGACGCAGAACCAGAAAATGGTGGAGCCAGGCGGGATCGAACCGCCGACCTCTTGCATGCCATGCAAGCGCTCTCCCAGCTGAGCTATGGCCCCATGGGAGGGCGGCGACCTTACGCAAGGCCCTGAAGCCTGTCAAGAAATCGGAGAACGAAAATCATGCCTCAGGCTATCCGCTTCCACGAGCACGGGGGGGCCGAAGTGCTACGTCTCGAGACCCTCGAGCCGGGCGCGCCTGCGCCTGATGAGGTGCAGGTGCGCCACACGGCCATCGGCGTCAATTACATCGACGTTTACGACCGAACGGGACTTTATCCCGTGGAGCTTCCCAGCGGTCTCGGCCGCGAAGCGGCAGGTGTAGTGCTGGCAGTCGGAAGGAACGCGCGCGGTTTTCGAATAGGCGATCGCATCGCTTACGTGTACGCGAAGCCGGGAGCTTACTGCGAAGTGCGCAACGTGCCGGCGGCTCGCGTCGTGAAGGTGCCCAAGGGAATCTCCGACGAGCAGGCCGCGGCTCTGATGTTGAAGGGCCTCACTGCGCACTTCCTGTTGAGGCGCACGTACCGCGTGCAACGCGGCGAATACATCCTGGTCCACGCGGCCGCGGGTGGGGTGGGGTCGATTCTGACTCAATGGGCGAAATCGCTTGGCGGCAAAGTGATCGGTGTGGTCGGCAGCGAGGCCAAAGCCGCGCTCGCTCGCAGGCAAGGCTGCAATCACGTCGTGCTTTCCTCGGAAGATCTTGTCGCACGCGTCAAGGACATTACGCGAGGCGAGGGCGCTTCGGTGGTGTATGACTCCGTTGGGAAAGACACCTTCATGAGCTCGCTTGATTGTCTGCGCGCGCTTGGAATGATGGTAAGTTTCGGCAACGCATCCGGGCCTCCGCCGGCATTCAGCCCCCTGGAGCTTGCGAAGCGCGGTTCATTGTTCCTGACACGCCCGACGCTCTTTCATTACATCGCGAAGCGTGAGGCCCTGGAATCAGCCGCGCGCGAACTGTTTGCCGCCGTGAAGAACAAGGCCATCCGCATCAAGATCGGGCAGACCTATGCGCTGGCGGATGCAGCGCAGGCGCATCGAGATTTAGAAGCCCGCAAGACTACGGGTTCGTCGGTGCTGTTGCCCTGAGCTCAGGCGCCCACCTGGCCGCAGCGCTCGACGGCGAGGCCCAAGCGACGCATCGCCCGCTCGCGACCGATCAGCGCAACTGTCGCATCGATCGGAGGGGAGACCGTTCCGCCCGACATTGCAACGCGCAGAGGCTGGGCCACCTTGCCGAGGCTCAGACTTTTTTCCGTGGTGAAAGCCGTCAGCACATCGTGAATTGCTGCAGCAGTCCAGTCCGGCAATTTCCCAAGCCGAGCGCGCAATTCCTCAAGCAGGGGAACCTGCTCGGTCGTCAGATGCTTCGCAGCGGCCTTGGCATCCAGCTCGACGTTTTCCATGAAGAAGAACCGGCTGGTCTGCGCCATCTCCTTCAGAGTCTTCGCGCGCTCCCGCTGCGCGACGATCACGCCTTCCATGAGCGCAGTGTCTTCGCTATCCAGCCCGATGCGCTTGAGTTGATCACGGAAGTAGGGCACGAGCTCCACGGGCGGTGTGCGCACCATGTGCTGCTGATTTAGCCACAGCAGCTTCTCGGGATTGAACGCGGAGGCCGCCTTGTTGACGTCGTGGATATCGAACGCGGCGACCATCTCTTCCAGCGTGAACACTTCCTGGTCGCCGTGCGACCAGCCCAGCCGCACCAAGTAATTGAGAAGGGCCACCGGCAGAAAACCGTCTTCCTGATACTGAAGCACGCTGACCGCGCCGTGGCGCTTCGAGAGCTTTGCGCCATCCGGCCCAAGGATCATTGGCACATGCGCATACAGCGGTGGCGTGGCGCCGAGCGCCTGGAGCATGTTCATCTGGCGCGGCGTGTTGTTGAGATGGTCGTCGCCGCGGATCACCAGTGTGATGCCCATGTCCCTGTCGTCGACGACCACGCAGAAATTGTAGGTGGGCGTGCCGTCCGAACGGGCGATGATCAGGTCATCGAGCTCCGAGTTCTGAAACGTCACGGGGCCGTGCACCAGGTCTTCCACGACTACGGCGCCGTCCAAAGGATTCTTGAAGCGCACCACCGGCTCCACGCCGGGGCGCGGCTCGGTGCGATTGCGGCAAAGACCGGAATACCGCGGCTTTTCCTTACGCGCGGTCTGCTGCGCGCGCATTTCATCCAGCTCTTGCTTCGTGCAGTAGCAATGATAGGCATTGCCCGATGCGAGCAGCCGAGCAATCACTTCGCGATAGCGATCGAAGCGCTGGGTCTGGTAGTAGGGGCCTTCATCCGAGTCGAGCCCCAGCCATTGCATGCCTTCGAGGATCACGCGCACGGCTTCGTCGGTGGAACGCTCACGGTCGGTATCTTCGACGCGCAGAATGAATTTTCCGCCGTGGCGGCGCGCCTGCAGCCAGCTGAAAAGTGCCGTGCGGACGCCGCCTACATGCAGCAGTCCGGTGGGGCTTGGAGCGAAGCGGGTTACTACCGTCATAGGGGCGCGGATGGTAGCATTCGCGCCCTCCCGAATGGACGGTTAGCTCAGCGGTAGAGCACTGCTTTCACACGGCAGGGGTCGCAGGTTCAATCCCTGCACCGTCCACCAGATTCCACAGGGTCACGATGCGTTTCGACCTGCTCGGCCCACGCTACTGGCCTACCTGGCTCGGCCTTGCCTTCATGCTGCTCATCGAGAAGCTGCCGTATCCCGCGATGATGGCGGTGGGGCGCGCCGTCGGGCGCATCGCGCGACATCTGCCACTCGGCTTCGCACGCGTGGCCAGGCGGAACATGGAACTATGCCTTCCAGAGCTGTCAGCAGGCCAGCGCGAGCAGTTGCTCAATCGCCATTTTGAATGTCTCGGCATGGCGCTGGGCGAATCCGCGATGACTTGGTGGCGGGCCCCAGAGCAAATCCTGGCGTTGTCGAGAGTCGAGGGACTGGAACACCTCGAGACCGCGCTGGCGCGGGGCAAGGGGGCGATTCTTCTCACCTCGCACTTCACGACGCTCGAAATCGGCGCGTCGATCATCAATGCAGCGCGGCCGATCAATGTGCTGTATCGGCCACCCAAGAACGAGCTGCTTGCTGCCGTCGCGCATCGGCAGCGCGCCAAGCGAGCGCGGCAAGCGATTCGCAGGGACGACATTCGCGCGATGATCCGGGCGCTCAAGGCGAACGAGATCGTGTGGTACGCGCCCGACCAGAGCTACCGCAAGAAAGGCGCACAGATGGTGCCGTTCTTCGGCGTGCCCGCCGCCACCAATACGTTCACTTCGCGCCTCGCGGCCATGACGGGCGCGGCTGTGCTGTTCTTTTCGCACGAGCGGCTGCCGCATGCGCAGGGCTACCGCGTCGTAGTGCATCCTCCGCTGGAAAACTTTCCGGGCGACGATGAGATCACGGACACGCTGATCTTCAACCGCTTCATCGAGAGCGAGGTGCGGCGCATCCCGGAGCAGTACTGGTGGATCCACCGGCGCTTCAAGGGCCTGAGCGCCGACTACCCCGATTACTACGCCCGTAAGCGCCTGCCCCCGATCAAATCGCGTTGACCTGCCCGGAAATCGTCTCGTGCCACGGCGCCGGGCTGGTGCCGGAATCGGCGGGCAGCATGAGCCATCCCTTGCCCTGCTGAAGCAGCAGCGTGAACTCGTCGCGAGTGACCGGCCTGCTGTGCAGATATCCCTGCGAGTGATCGCAGCCCATCTGCCGCAGCATCTCGAGTTGCTCGTGCGTTTCGACGCCCTCGGCGGTCACGGACAGATCGAGGCCGTGAGCGAGCGAGATGATCGTCGACACCACGGTGCGCGCCGCACGATCGCGCGGCAGCCTGCCGACGAAGGCTGGATCGATCTTCAGCGTGTCGATCGGCAATTCGCTGAGGCGCCCGAGCGAGGAATGCCCGGAGCCGAAGTCGTCGACGGCGATCCGCACGCCTGCGCTACGCAGCAGCCGCAGCTTCTTCAGGGTGGCGCTCGAATCGTAGAGCAGGGTGTCTTCGGTGATCTCGACATCGAGGCTGTAGATGCTGCTGGCCCAGAGGCGCGAGCCTTTGAGAAAGCGATGGGCGAAGTCGGGGCGGCGGATCTGCACCGGGGAAATGTTCACGGCGACGCGCATCGGCGGCAGCCCGAGCCGCCTCCAGTGGTCGCAATCGCGGGCCGCGCGTTCCATGGCCCATTCGCCCACCTCGACGATCATGCCGCTGGTTTCGAGCCGTCCCAGAAAAGAGGCAGGTGGAAGCAGGCCCGCTTGCGGATGCCGCCAGCGCAGCAGCGCCTCGACCCCTTCGATGCGTCGCGTGTGCGCGCAGACCTTGGCCAGGTAATGGAGCTCGAATTCTTGAAGTTCCAGCGCGTGGCGGATGCCGTCTTCCATGGTCTGAATGGCGGCGGGTGACGTCCCGGGTCTGCCCGGCCCGAATCGTCCGCGTCCTGATTCAGACGTTGCCATGTGTCGTGCTCCCTGCACTGCATATTCGTGTGGGCGGGCACCAAAGACGTGCCGCTCGGGGGAATACCGTAACAGCTATAGGGGTTTTTACCTGTGAAACAGTCAGCTTTTAGCGACAGTGAGCGTGAACGGACGCACAGGATCGTCATACGCCATGAGCATCGAAGCGACGGAACTCGATTGCGGCGATAGCGTGGGGCGTGACGCAGGCGGCAACGTAGCCGGGCGCGGGCTCGAAGGAGCGAACGCGCACCTGATGGCGACTTTCACGCCAGGCGAGCTTCATCGTGTGATCCACCGGCGTGGCGCCAACCTTCATGCGCCGGGTATCGAGGGTGAGGCCGATACCCATGCTCTTGAGCACCGCTTCCTTGCGAGTCCAGCAGGTCAGGAAGACGGAGTTCTGCGACTCGGGGGGCGAGGCATCCACGATGCGTCGCTCTTCGGGGTGAAAATAGCGGGCCGCAAGCTCGATGGGATCCCGCACGTCGCGCAGCGCCTCGATATCGACGCCGAGTGGCCCTTGGGCCGCGATCGCGATCAGGGCGAGATCCGCACTGTGCGAGACATTGAACTCCACGGGATGATTCGGCAGCGTCGGCTTGCCGTACTCGCCTGTTTCGAAAATGAGAGCGCCCGGCTCGAGGCCAAGGTAGCGCCCGAGAATGAGGCGCAATGCCGCGCGGCAGGTGCAGAATCGCTCGCGATCGCGCTGAAATCGCAGTCGCGCCGCGCGCGCCTGCTCGATCGCATCCAGCACTTCGAGCCGGGCGTGCGCGTTGGCGTCGACGCCCAGGTCCACCGTCCAGACATCGCACGATTCGCGGGACAACCGCTCAGTCATGACAGGGTCCGGGGTCGTAGCGCATGAACTCCAGCCGTTCGATATGACCGGGAACTGCACAGGCGCCGACATATCCATCGCCGGGCAGTATCGAGGCGACGCGCAGCCACCCGGGTGTGCACGGTGCGGGAACATCGAGCCAGCGTGGGTCTGGGCCGCAACCGGCATTGATGCGGCTCGGCCCCATCGCCAGCCCCAGGCCGGTGCTTTTCATCACCGCCTCTTTTCGAGTCCAGCAACTCAGGAACACGCGGCTGCGCTCAGGCGCTGCGACGGATTCCATCTCATGCATCTCTTCGGGCTGAAAATGCCGCTGGGACAACGTCAGTACGTCCTTTACTTCGCGAACCGCTTCAATATCGATGCCGATTCCCGGCCGCCCGCAGACGGCGATCAGCGCAAGCTTCCCACTGTGCGCGACGTTGAAATCGACTTCCCGTCCCGCGAGCCGTGGCCTGCCGTGGCGTCCTGTTTGAAAAACAATCTTTTGCGGTGCGCAGTTGAGGTAACCGGCGAGAATCGAACGCAACGCGCTGCGTGTGGCGGCGAAACGATTTGCATCGGCCGTGCGCGCGAAGCCCGCCACGCGCTCCCGCTCGGCGCCGTCAAGCAGGACCAATCGCGGAGCACCGGCGGGCGGGAATTCCACCGCCACCTTCCAAACATGACAGGTGGCACCAGCCAGCGAACCGGCCCGCTCCCGCCCCTCCCACTCGGCGGGCTGCAGATCGGCGCGGGCCGGCGAAAAATTTCTTTCCGGGTGGGTGGCAAACGGGGCCGCCATGTGCGAATTTGTTCCCGCGGGCGATAAAAGTGGACTATACGAGAAGGCCGGTGCTGGAGCCTGCGGGAATCAGGAAGTTCATCACAGAGGGCGCACCAGGGCCCGCTCATACTGCGCCATCCGCCCGGGCGGCATCAGGCGTACCGCCGTGATGGGTCATTTTGTGAAATGACCCTTGGTACGTGGAGCTGGCCTCGCCCAAGATCAGAAGAATGCGATGGCGGTGGGATTTCGGAGGATTGCCCTTGAAGAATCTCTTGTTCGGCGCGCTGGCGAGCGTGGTGCTCGCGGCAGGTTCTGCTGCTGCGCAGGCGCCTGCCCCGGCGAGCACCGCCGTGGAGCCGAATGGCGAGTACATGATCGGGCCCGGCGACACGCTCGATATCTTCGTGTGGCGTAACGATGAGCTCTCCAAGAGCGTGCCCGTGCGTCCGGATGGCAAGATTTCCACGCCGCTGGTCGAAGACATGGTGGCGGTCGGCAAGACTCCTACGCAGCTCGCCCGCGATATCGAGACCGTGCTCGCCCAGTACATCCGCTCGCCGAAGGTGAATGTCATCGTCTCCGAGGCGATCTCTGCGAGCCGCCAGGTGCGCGTGGTAGGGCAGGCGGTCAGCCCGCGCGCATTGCCCTATCGCGAAGGGCTGACGGTGCTCGACGTCGTCATTGCAGTCGGCGGGCTCTCGGAATACGCCGCTGGCAATCGGGCCAAGGTGGTACGGGCGGTGCCGAACGGCAAACCGAAGGAGATTCGCGTGCGGCTGGGCGACCTGTTGAACAAGGGGGATCTGCGCGGCAACATCGAACTGCAGCCCGGTGACGTGCTCGTGATTCCCGAGAGTCGCTTCTGATGAATCCACGCCTCGAGCAAGTGTTGAGTGTCGTGCAGTCGGCGTGGCGCTTTCGCTGGCTGGGGCTCGCTTGCGCATGGGCGGTCGCCATCCTCGGGTGGGCCGCGGTGCTTGCGTTGCCGGGACGGTACGACACGGAAGCGCGAGTTTATGTCAATACCGCTTCACTCCTGCAGCCGTTGCTGGAGGGATTGACCGTAACCGCCAACACCTCGAATCAGATCGAGCTGGTGCGGCGCGCGATCGTCGGCCGCCCGCAGCTCGAGCACGTGATAGAGACCACAGGTCTCAAGAACCGCGCTCACACGCCCGCGGAGCGCGAAGAGGAAATCGCCGACCTCATGAATTCGATCCGTTTTACCGGCGACCTGCAATCGCGCAATTTCTCGATCGCCTACAGCGATTCGGACCCGAAGATTTCGTACTCGGTGGTCAAGAGTCTGCTGGATGCCTTCGTCGCGCAGTCGGTGCAGGTCAACCGCACCGATTCGGAATCCGCGCAGAAATTCCTTACGCAGCAGCTTTCGGACTACGACAAGCGCCTGACCGAATCCGAGAAGCGTCTCGCCGATTTCCAGCGTCGCAACATCGGCTCGATGCCCGATGACCGCGGCGGCTACTTCCAGCGCCTGCAGGCGGGGATGGCCGATATCGACCGCCTCGGCGCGGCGCTTTCCGTGGCCACACACCGGCGCGACGAGCTTCGTCACCGGTTGCTCGGTGGCGCGCCGGGAACCGACAGCGAATCCACTTCGCCCTCATCGAGTTTCGACGCACGTATCGCCGAGTCGCGCACACGGCTCGATGACATGCTGCTGCGCTTTACCGAGGCTCACCCCGACGTGATCGCGCTGAAGGAGACCATTGCGACGCTCGAGGAGCAGCGCCGCCAGGAGGTCGAGTCCCTGCGTCGCAACGCCTATGCGCTCGGTTCGGCGCGCACCTCGTCGACCAGTCCCGTCACGCAGAACCTGCAGATCTCCCTCAATGAAATCGAGGTGGAGCTGGCCTCCATCCGCGCGCAGATGGCGGATCAGCAGCATCGCGTCGCGGAACTGCGCGCCTCGATCAACACGCTGCCCGAAGTGGAAGCGGAGCTGACGCGGCTGAACCGCGATTACGGCACCAACAAGACTCAATACGATGCCCTGCTGAAGCGGCTCGAATCGGCGCGCCTGTCGGAGCGTGCGGAGCGCACCCAGGATGTCATCTTCAGGGTGGTCGATCCGCCGGTGCTGCCGTTGCGGCCGGCATCGCCCAATCGACCGCTGCTCGCCGCGGGCGTCTTCATGGCCGCGATGGGAACTGGCATCGTGCTTTGCTACCTGCTCAGCCTGTTGCGCCCGGTGTTCCTGCGTGTCGAAGACCTGCGCAAGGCGTTCGCCGGATTGAAAGTACTCGGCGGCATCGAGAACATCCAGATTTCGCGTGACGTGACACGGCATCGTCGCGGGCTGGTGCTGTTCAGTTCGCTGACCTGCGGGCTGGTGGTGGCCCTCGGCGCAGTCGTGATGCTCATGGGACGCTGGGAAGCGCTCCGGCCGGTGCTGTTCGGCTCGGGTGCGGCATGAGCATCGTCGAGCGCGCGCTGGGGAGATTGCGCGGGTTACCCACCGCCCACGCCGCCGCCGAAGATGCGCAAGCGGAGACGACTGGCAATCAGACGATCCCGGTCGACACGATCCTCGTCGACCAGGTGAACGACCTTGGTTCTATCGTGCCGGCCACCACGGTCCGCATGGTCGCGGATGAGCGCGATCCCATCGGCGCGTACTGGCACGGCAAATCGGAACCGGCCCTGGCGAATCAGTTCCGCAGCCTGCGGCGCGAGCTTTTGACCGCGTTGAGAAGCGTCACCCCCGAGGGCAGGGCGCCGATTCTGCTCGTCACGAGCGCTCTTCCCGGCGACGGCAAGACTTTCATCTCGATGGCAATGGCTCGCAGCTTCGCCAGCACTCCCGACCATCGGGTGACGCTGGTGGACATGGATGCCATCCGGCGCACCAGTTCGGGGCTTTTCTGCTCCGAGGACCGTCAAGGTATCGCCGAATGCCTGGCCGGGAGGGCTGATTTGCGCAGCGTCGTGTGCGCGACGGACATGCCGCGCCTGCACCTGATTCCTGCAGGCAGCTCCGATAACGGCGCGCGCGAGGCGTTGATGAGCACGCGCATGAACGATCTGCTCACGCGTCTGAGGGGCAGCGGCAGCGGCAATCTCTACGTACTGGATGCCCCGCCTGTATTGCCGGTAGTCGAAGTCGCCTCGCTGGCAAGCAGAGCGGACCTGGTCCTGGTGGTGACCCGCGCAGGAGTGACTTCGCAGAAGGCGGTGAGCGAGACACTGGCGAAGCTGGGTCCGCAGGTGAATATTGCCGTCGTGCTGAACGGTGCGGCCCGCGCTACCGCCGGTGATTACTCGGACTACTACGGACCCGCCCCCAAACGGCGCTGACGCTTCACACCGGGAGCACCTCGATGAAACCATTCGCTTTCGCGTTGATCGCAACCGCGGGCCTGTGCGCGCCGGCGGTCGCGCTCGAATGGGGCTTCGAGTCCCGCGCGGGCTACACATTTTCCGACAACGTCGCGCAAGCTCCCGAGCAAGACGTAGCCAGCATCATCAGCGCCGAGCTCACCGGGCAGGTGGAGCACGTGGGCCAGAGGCTGAGCATGGACGCGCAGGCCGGCCTGATCCAGCGTGAATTCCTCAACGGCAACTACGGCTCAGAATCCCAGCCGCAGCTGCGCGGTGACCTGGCATGGTGGTTGTGGCCGGACCGCTTGCAATTGAATGTGGCCGATACCTACGGCCAGCTGGCGCTCAACCCGTCGCAGGGCCTGCTGCCCTCCGACTACGAAGATGCCAACGTCTTCACCGCGGGCCCGGCGCTGCTGGTGCCGATGGGTGGCTCGACGAACATGATGCTGCGGGGCGAGTATCGCAACTCCAAATTCCTCGACTCGAATCTCGGTACCGAGCGCAAGCTCGGTGAGCTCACCTTCGAGCACGAGATGTCGCGCCTCATCAGCTTTACCGCCACCGCCGGCTATTCGCGCAGTGACTTCAGCGTCGAGGGCGAGACGCGCAACGGCTACAACGTGGTATCCGGTGCGGTCGGCGTGAATGCGGTCGGACGCACGGGTGCGCTGTTTCTCAACGCGGGCGTAGACCAGTTGCGGGCGGATGGAGATAGCTTCAACGGCTTCACCTATGAGGTTGCATACGAGCACAGGCTCTCGCGGCGCGGGCGCCTCTACCTGACCGCGAATCGCGAGATCGCCGATGCGGCGGACGTCTTTTCGCTTTCGCAGGTGAGCGACCCGGTGCTGGGGAGCATCCGCGACGTGCAGGTGGTCGCGCAGCCGATGCAGCGCGACGGGGCCCGCGCGAGCTACATCTGGGCCGGGCGCAGGCTGAATTTCGAGCTCGGCGCCGGCCACCGTAAGGAGAATTTCGGCGTCGTCGACCAGGATCCCCCCGTTCTGACCGACGGGCAGGACCGCAAGATCAACGAATTTCGCCTCGGAGCAGGGTATGCCGTCGGCGAGGACACCCAGCTGCAGGCGATGGCTGAAACCCTGCGTGAGCGCTTCGCCAACGGCCTGCGATCCAACGACGTGCTGATCTCGCTCAATATCGGCCGCCGGGTCACCGACAGGGTGCGGCTGGAAATCGAGGGCCAGCGCATCGAGCGCAGCGATTCGCCGCGGGACTTCGACGAGCTGCGCGCGTTCATCGCGTTGAGATTCACGTTGCGGCCGCTGCCGCGAGAGGGACAGGCGGCAGTCTTCGACCGCGCGTTCGAGCGGCGTCTGGAGCGCGCTCGTGGCCAGCCTGAAGACGATGCCCGCTAGCACCGACCAGGCATCATCGCCCCGTAGCCTGCTGTTCCTGGTCACCGCGGTCTACACGATCCTGCTGATCACGCGGCCGCAGGAGTTCATACCGAGCCTCGCCAACATGCCGCTGCTGCAGTTCATCCTGCTGGGTGCGGTTGCGATCTGGGCGTTCACGCCCGATAAGGGCCTCGATCTCCCGCAGTTCAGCGTCCTGCCGTTCTTCCTCGCCTGCGTCTGGCTGAGCCTCGGCTTCGCCGGCTGGTGGGGCGGCATAGTGCCGGCGCTCGACACCATGCTGCCGCCGATCCTCTACTTCGTGGTGTTGAGCGGCTGCATCCGCTCGCAGCAAGCGTTCCGCAAGTTCACCTTGTTAATGGTGATGTGCGCCGCAGTGCTGGTACTGCACGGCCACTTCCAGAGCACGAACGGAATCAGCTGGACCGGGCAGCCCATGATCGAGGGGCGCATCACATACTCCGGCATCTTCAACGACCCCAACGACATGGGACTGCTGTTCGCGATGTCCGTGGCATTCTGCATCTATCACCTGCGCCTCTCACGCCGCCGACTGGCCAAGTGGTTGGCTCTGGCCACTCTCGGATGGCTGCTCTATGGGGTCTATCTGACAGATTCCCGCGGCACCATGCTGGCGGTGCTGGCGGTGTTGGGGCTCGAGCTCGGGTACTCGTATGGCAAGAAGGCGGTCATCGTGGCGGCATCGATAGCGGTGCCGGTGCTGGTGGCATTCACGCGCCTCGCCGAGGTAGACGCGGAAGAAGCGTCCGCGCAGGGCCGAGTCGACGCATGGTACGAGGGTATCCAGTTGCTCACCGCGAATCCCGTGTTTGGCGCGGGCTGGGGAATGTTCAGCGACTACAATTTCGGCCTGACGGCTCACAACTCCGTCGTGCTGGCGATGGCGGAGCTCGGCCTGGTCGGATACACGTTCTGGCTCGCACTGGTCGGGCTTTCGGGCTGGATGATCTACCGGCTCGCCTTTCCCGGTCGGGCAACGGCCGCGCAGACCGATGCCGATGCCGCCGCACCCGCGATGGATCAAAGGCCTGCCGCTCGGGCCGGGCCGGCCACGGCCAATTATCGGTATCACCCTGCGGCAGCGCATGCAGCCGCGCGTGCGGCGACGGCTGCCGTACCTTCGACGACCGAGGCCGACGAACGGTTGACGGCGCGCTCGCTGATGGTGGCGGTTACGGGCTTTGCAGTAGGTGCTTTTTTTTTGAGCCAGTCCTACAAGGTCATGCTGTTCGTATGCTGCGGCCTGGTGGCAGGGCGCTTCATGGGAATGCGCGCCGCGGGCGTGCCGGTGCCCGCCGGGGCAACCGGATTGATCGGCAAGCTGCCGCTGCTGTCTGGGGCCGCGGTGGCCAGCGTCATGTTCTTATGGCTGCTGGTGAAGGTGCTGCTATGACTTTGCGCGCCCGCCGCGACCCGGGGCCCGGGCGATGAACTGGCGGATCAAGGGAATCGTGCAAAAGGCACTTTCGCTGCTGCCTGGCGGCTCTGCGCTCAACAACAGGATGCAGCTGCGACTGGGCGGCCTGCGTGATTTCGAAAAGGTCGTCGACACCAAGGTGCAGGCCGACTGGCTGGTGTTCGCCGATCACCTGCAAAAGCTGCGGATTCCCATCGAGGGCAAACGGCTGCTTGAGATCGGCACTGGCTGGTACCCGACTTTGCCAGCCTGCTTCGCGATCGCCGGCGCGGCGGGCTGCCTCACCTTCGATGTGCGGCGCCTGCTCGATTGGGATCTGACCCGGCGCATGCTGCTGCGGCTGGAGAGGCACCTGCCCGAGATGGCGGGGAAGCTCGCTGCCAGTGAAAGTGTGCTTCGCCAGCGCTGGGAACGGATATGCGCCGCGCAGAATCTCGAGGAATTCTTCCGCGTCAGTGGCATCGACTATCGAGCGCCGGCAGACGCCGCGGCAACTGCCGTCCCGCCGGGGAGCGTCGACATTGTCTTCTCCAACAGCGTGCTCGAGCACGTGCCTCGTCCGGTGATAGCCGCACTGATGCGCGAAGCTCGCCGCGTGCTGTGCCCTGGCGGCATTGCCATGCACAGCGTCAATTGCGGCGATCATTACGCTTACTTCGACCGGACCATCACCCAGATCCACTACCTTCGCTACAGCGATCTGCATTTCCGGCTGTGGAACAACTCGTTGCAGTATCAGAACCGGATGCGCGCCAACGAGTTCATCGAGATCGCGGAATCTGCGGGGCTGCGGACGCTGCTCAACATGCAGCGACCGAGGCCGGAGCTGCTGGCGCGCCTGGACAGCATGCCCATCGCCAGATCCTTCCGGAACTGGCCACCCGAGCAGTTGTGCACCACTTCGGTCGACTTCGTCGCCGAGGCGCCGGGCTGAGCGGTCGCCACGATGTACGAACAGGTCTTCCGCAATGTGCTGTTCCCCCTCTATGAAGGGCCGGTGCGACGTCGCAATACGCACGTCTATCTGCGCGAATACGAGCAGGCGCAATGGCTAGACCGCGCGGCGCTGGAAGCTCTGCAGCTGCACAAGCTCAACGAACTCCTCGCGCACTGCTGGCGCAACGTCCCGTTTCTCGCGCGGCGATGGAGCGAGGCCGGCTTGAAGCAGCAGCCCCTTGCGCAGGTCGCCGACCTGCAGCGCTATCCGACGATCGACAAACAGACGATCACGGCGAATTTCCAGGGCATGCGGGCCGGCGGCTGGGAAGGCCGGACGCTGACGAAGGTGACCGGCGGGTCCACCGGTGATCCATTCCGGTTTGAGTACACACAGGAGAGTTACGCCCGTCGCATCGCTGTGATGTGGCGGGGCTATCGCTGGTGCGGAGCGGATCTTGGCAGGCGCACGGCCTACCTTTGGGGCACGGGGAAGCCGGCGCCTGGTCTGCGTGGCACGAAGGATCGCCTCTACCATGCGATGTTCAATCGATTGTTTCTCAGCGCGTTCGAAATGACCGATTCGAATCTCGCATCCTATGTCGAGCGGATCGACCGTTTCAGGCCGTCGGTGCTCATCGGCTATGTGGCTCCGCTCGTGTTGCTTGCGCGCTGGATCGTCGAGAACCGGGTCGTGGTGTACTCGCCTCAAACCATAATTACCGGCGCTGAGGCACTGACCGGGCCGCAGCGCGAGATCATCTCGCGCGCATTCGGCGCGCCGGCATTCGATACATACGGGTGCCGGGAATTCATGCTGATCGCCGCCGAGTGCGCGCAGCGCAAGGGGCTGCACGTCAATTGCGACCACCTGGTCGTCGAGGCTCTGGACGCCGCGGGACACCCGGTTACGCAGGGCAGCGGCGATGTGTGCGTCACTGACTTGCACAACTATGCGATGCCGTTCGTCCGCTATCTCAACGGCGACCGGGTGACGCCCTCCACCCGGACCTGCCCGTGCGGCCGTGGCCTCCCGCTGCTCGAATCGGTGGACGGCCGCCAGCTCGACATGATCGAAACCGCAGATGGCCGCGCCGTGCCGGGGGAATTCTTCGTGTATGCGATGCTCGACTTCCCCGAGGTGCGTTTCTACCAGTTCGTCCAGACTTCGCGCACCGACCTCGAGGCGAGAATCGTGCCGCACGAGTCACTCGGCTCCGCCACACGTCAGCGCATGGTGGACAAGCTGGTCGAGGGAGTCGGGGAGCAGATCAATATCAGGATCAGCGAAGTGCCGGCCATTCCGCTCACCGCTTCAGGCAAGCGGCGCGTTACGGTCCGTGATTTCAAATGAACGTGCTGCATCTCGTCGAATCCCTGGAGCGCGGCGGACTGGAACGGGTCGTCGTCGATCTCGCGCTTGCGCAGAAGGCGGCCGGCCACGATGTTGCCGTGTGCTGCCTGTTCCGCAAGGGGCAGCTCGCGCAGGAGCTGACGACCAACGGCGTCGAGGTGTCGTGCGCAGACAAGACGCCCGGCCTCGACACGCAGGCGATCCGCCACGTGTATCGCGAGATGCAGAAGACGAATGCGGCGGTCCTGCATACCCACAACGCCGTTGCCAATTACTACGGCGCCCTTGCAGCGCTGCTGCGACCCCGCGTGCGACTGGTGAACACGCGGCATGGCATGGGTTCTGCGCAGGTGGGCAGCACAAAGGAACGCTTGTTCCGTATTTCGTTGCTGCGTACTGCCGCGGTGGCTATGGTCTGTGAACGCGCGAAGGATCATTTCATCGTGAGCGGAATGGTGCCGCGCCGTCTGGCGCACGTGGTGCTCAACGGTATCCGCGTGGAGAAGTTCACGGCCGCCTCGCGAACTTCGCGCGCGGTAGCACGGGCTGCGCTTGGTCTGCAGCAGGAGGGTTTGGTCGTCGGCACGGTCGGCCGTTTGAACTGGGCGAAGGACCAGGCGCTGCTGGTGAACGGATTCGCGCGCTTGCGCGAGCGGATGCCGTTGGCCAAGCTGGTGATCGTCGGCTCGGGCGAGCTGCGGGAGGCGCTGGAAGCGCAGATAGCCGGCCTGGGAATAGGCGAACACACGCTGCTCCTCGGCGATCGCAGCGACGTGCCAGATCTGCTGCCGGCGTTCGACATCTTCGCTGCAACCTCGGTCACCGAGGGCTACTCCATTGCATTCCTCGAGGCGGCCGCTGCTGCGTTGCCCGTGGTTGCCAGCGATGTGGGCGGCAATCGCGAAATTGTCCAGGACGGCGTGACGGGGCTAGTGGTGGCCGAGCGCTCCGCGGAAGCATTCGCAGCCGCGTTCGCTATGCTGGCGCAGGATTCCGCGCTTCGCGAACGAATGGCGATCCAGGCGCGCTCCTGGGCGCTCGAGCACGCCAGCCTGAGTTCCATGGTCGGCGCGTACGAGAAAGTTTATGACCACGGCAGCGCTGCCAGCTCCCTTCGCAGGTCGGCAGCATGACCACGGTCTTCGTCGCTGTGTTGCTCATCGTCGCGGCCGCATGCGTTGCGGTCTTCATCGTGCAGCCGCTGCGGCGGCGGCGGATTCTGGACTGGCTGCCAGGGTATCTCGCAGGAGTATTGAAGCGGCGCAAGGCTGACGGAGCACCTGTGCACGTCATGTTCTGCTTCGTCGATCATTTCGAGCCCCGCTGGGGTCAAGCGCCGACTACGACACCGAACGCGCGCGGGTGCGACGCTGGTGCGAGGACTATCCGCGCCTCTGCGCCGCTCACCGCGACGCCGACGGCAGGCCGCCCCGACACACGTTCTTCTATCCCGAAGAGGAGTATCGCCCCGAGCACCTGAGGCGATCTGGTCGATCTGTGCGCGAACGGGTTACGGCGAGATCGAGATCCACCTGCATCACGACAACGACACGGCCGAGGGCCTGCGCGACGAAGCTGCGCGGCTTCATCGGTACGCTGCATCGAGGAGTTCGGCGCGTTGCCGGTGCTCCCCGGGACAGGTCGCGCCGCATGGGCATTCGTGCACGGCAACTGGGCGCTGGACAATTCGCGACCCGACGGCCGTTGGTGCGGCGTCGAACAACGAGCTGACGGTGCTTGCGGAAGAGGGCTGCTACGCGGACTTCACGCTGCCGAGCGCGCCGGACGCGACGCAGACGAAGACCATCAATTCGATCTACTACGCGACTGACGATCCGGATCGCGCCGAAGTCGCACGACACGGGCATGCCGGTCGCGCGTCGGCGGCAAGGCGAGCGGGCATCTGATGATCGTGCAGGGTCCGCTCGGCCTGAACTGGCGATGGCGCAAGTTCGGCGTCGTGCCGCGCATCGAGAACGCCGACGTGCGCAGATCGAGTCCGCCGCGACCGGATCGCACCGACCTCTGGGTCCGCACTGGCATCCACGTGGCCGGCCGGCCCGACTGGGTCTTCGTGAAGGTCCACACGCACGGCACACAGGAGAACGATATCGACACGCTGCTCGGCGCCGCCGATCGATGCGTTGTTCACGATCTGGAGACACGCTACAACGACGGCAAGCGCTACGTCCTGCACTACGTAACGGCGCGCGAGATGTACAACATCATCAAGGCCGCGGAGGCGGGCCTCGACGGCAATCCCGGCAGACTACCGCGACTACGTCGTTCCAGCGCCGACTTTCCGGCCGCGCGGCGATGCGGGCGAGCGCTGACATGAAGTCGCTCTTCTGGACTCGCCGTTGGCGCTGGTCGCGCTACACGTATGTCGTCTACCCGCTGCTGATGCTCGCTGCTCGGTCGCGCTCTGTCGCAGGCGCGATGCGGCCACGCGTGGCGCCGCGCATCTACTGCCGCGCGTCGCGGTGGTCGATCGCCGCGTACAACGAGGAACGCCACATCGACGAGCGAATCCGCAACCTGCTCGCAGCATCGACTACCCGGCGGATCGCCTGACGCATCCACGTCGGCTCGGACGGCAGCACCGACCGCACGGTCGCGCTCGCGCAGCGTGCACGCGTCGCGAGCGCGTGCAGCGTGTCACGCGTTCGTCGACCCGCCGCGGCAAGGCCAGCGTGCTGAACGATCTCATTGCGCACGATCAGCGATGAGATCGTGGTGTTCACGGATGCCAACACCGAGTTCGAGCCCGACGCGATCCGCGCGCTGGTCGCGCATTTTTCGGATCCGCGCGTCGGTGCGGTGAGCGGCGAGCTGCGGCTGCACGATCGCAGGCCGGGCGACAACCGGACAGTCGCTACTGGCGCTTCGAGACCGTGCTCAAGCGCGGCGAGTCGCGTCGTCGGCGGACTGCTCGGCGCCAACGGCGGCATCTATGCGATCCGGCGCGCGCTGTATCGGCCCTTGCCGCGCCGACACCATCGTCGACGACTTCACGATCGCGATGGACTGTCGCGCGCTTGGCTGGCGCACGGTGTTCGAGCCCGCGGCGTTGCTTTCGAGAGACGTCCGCCGGGCATCGACGACGAATTCCGCCGTCGCGTTCGTATCGGCATCGGCAACTACCAGGCCTTCTTCCGCCATCCCGAATACTGGTGCGCGCCGACGTGGCGGCGCCGCTTCACGTATCTCTCGCACAAGGTGCTGCGCTGGTTCACGCCGCACCTGCTCCTGCGTGGCGCTGATCGCGAACTTGCGCTGGCTGCCGGAAGCCGCTGTACGGGTGCTGCTGGCGCTGCAGCTCGTCGGCCTACGCGCTTGCTGCGGTGCGCGCTGCTGCTGCGGCCGGCATGTCACGCTGCCGCGCCAGCGTCGAATGCTGCCGCTGTTCGTTTCGCGCTCAACGTCGGCCTTCCTGGTCGGCTTCTGGCGCTACGTCGCGGGCGGTTCAGGCGGGCACTGGCAGCAGGACGGAACGCGCATGAACCTGGTATCAGAAAGGCGCGCAAGGCGCTGCGCACGGCGTGGATGAACTACGCGCTGCGCGGGCGTCGGCGGCAACGACAATCATGCGCGGCTCGAGCTCGCCTACCGCATCGGCGATCCGTGGAACATGGAATCGCGAGCTCGAGCGTCTGCGGTTCGAGCGCACCAACGCGATCATCGCGCGCCATTTCCCGCGACGCGGCAGCTCGATGCTCGAGATCGGCTGCGGCGAAGGGCACCAGAGCGTGAGTGCCTGAGCCGCTCTGCGACGAGCTCTATGGCATCGACGTGAGCGCCACCGCGGTCGAGCGCGCCAAGCGCGCGCCTGCCCGTGCCAATTTCGCCGCCGGCGACATCTTCGCGCAGCCGTGGGGCCGCGAGCGCGGCCGCTTCGATCTGGTGGTGGCGTGCGAAGTGCTGTACTACATCTCGGACATTCGCGCGCACGATCGAGGAGATGAACCATCTCGGCAAAGCCTGTCTGGTGACGATGTTCGCGCCGGCGATCCGCCGCGTCGGCGCGTTCCTCGAAGCGATGCCGGGCGTGCGCAAGGACTGGTTCGGGGCAACGCGTGGGCGCGCAATGGGTGGTGGCCGTATCTGGCGAGTCCGTCGCCGCGGCCGGAGGACTGAATCGAGGCATCCGCGCCCGATGGCATCGACATCGTCTACTTCGGCAACGAATGGTTCGCCGAGAACCGCACCAGCAGCCACCACATCGCGCGGCGACTGCCTGCGCATGGCACGGTGCTGTACGTCGATTCGCCGGGCATGCGGCCGCCGCGCGCGAGCGGCCGCGACATCCGGCGGCTGTTCCGCAAGCTGCGACAGGCATTGCGTATGCCACGTCGCAGTCGCGCCGAACCTCTGGCACTGCACGGTACCGCAGATTGCCCTTTCGCGCGACTGCCCGGCGTTCGTCTGTTCAATCGCTGGTTCGGCCGGTGGGCGGTGCGACGCGCGATGCGCGCGGTCGGCTTCGCAGCAGCCGATCTCCTGGTTCGTCGTGCCACATCCGGGCTTGCTGCCGGGCAGGCTCGGCGAGGAGCTGTCGTCTATTACTGCATCGATGACTACGCGGCGCATCCGGGCGTGGACGTCGCCGCGATCGAGGCAGCGGACGAGGCGCTGACGCGGCGCGCGGAGCATGGTGTTCGTTGCTCCGCCGGCCCTGGTCGAGCGCAAGCGCGCGCTCAACCCGAACACCGAGTTTTCGCCGCATGGCGTGGACTTCGACCTGTTCTCGCAAGCGCGGCGGATCCGGCGACGCCGGTGCCCGCAGCGGCCGCGCGTTCGCTCAAGCCCGTCATCGGCTTCTTCGGTCTGCTGGCGGACTGGATCGACATCGAGCTGCTGGCGCATCTCGCGCGGCAGAGACCGCAGTGGACGCTGCTGTTGGTCGGCCATGCGTCGACCGACCTGACGCCACTCGAGGGCCTGCGCGAACGTGGTGCGGGTCGGCCCGCAGCCCTATGAGTAGCCTGCCCGGGTGGGCCAAGGCGTTCGACGTGGCGGTTATCCCGTATCGACAGAACCGCCAGGTGCAGCAATGCGAACCCGCTGAAGCTGCGCGAGTATCTCGCCACGGGCAAGCCGGTCGTGTCCGTGCCGACACCGGAAGTGAGCGCTTCGCGCCGCACGTGCGCTGGCCTCGACGCCGGATGAGTTCCTCGCAGCAGTCGAGCAAGCGCTGCAGGATCACGACGAGGCGGCGCCCCGGCGGCGCATGGACGCCGTGCGCGGCATGAGCTGGGATGCGCGCGTCGCCGATGTGCTGGCCATCGTTGGCTGTCCCGGCTCGGGCATGGGAAAAGGACTCGTTGATGATCAATCTGGGAAAGTCGCACGGCCACGCCACGCCGCGCCCGCTGCGCGTCGCGATCGTCGGCGCCGGCTACGTCGCAGGCATCACATCGGCGCCTTGCGGACGCTGGACTTCGTCGAGGTCGTCGGCGTCGCCGATCTCGATGGCGAGGCCGCTCACGCCATGGCGAAGCAATTCGCCATCCCGCACGCCGGCTCGAGCCTCGCCGAGCTCGCGGAGCACAAGCCGGACGCGATTTATGTGCTGACGCCGCCCGCACGCCATGCGCGTTGACGCTGGAAGCGCTCGACATGGGTTGCCACGTGTTCGTCGAGAAGCCCATGGCGGAAAAGGCGGCGGATTGCGACGCGATGATTGCACGCGCGAACGAGAAGGGCCTGACTCTGTCGGTGAATCATTCCGACCGACTCGACCCGGTCGTGGTCGCAGCCCTCGAGAAGGTGCGGGCTGGCGTGTGCGGCGATCTGATCGCGGTGGATTTCTTCCGCGGCTCCGAATACGCTCCGTACGGCGGCGGCGTGCGCACCGGCCCATATCGCAAGGGCTCGTATCCGTTCCAGGATCTCGGCGTTCACGGACTCTACCTGCTCGAGGCGTTCCTTGGTCCTATAGGCAACCTGCGCGTCGACTACCGCAGCATTGCGCAGGATCCTTATCTCCTCTTCGACGACTGGCATGCCGTCGCGGACTGCGAGCGCGGCCTCGGGCGATTGCACTTGTCCTGGATCGCCCGCCCTATGCAAAGCCGCTTGCTCATTCAGGGCACGCGCGGCAGTCTGGATGTCGACCGGTTCCTGCAGACGCTCACGGTGAACCGCGTACTTCCCGGTCCTAAATTCATCGGCATGGTCGTTAACGCGGTTTTCGGCTCACTGCGCCGCGCGCTCGCGGTTTGCGGCAGCGTCATCCGTTTCGCGACCGGGAGGCTGCGGCCTTCGCCCGGCATCTATGCAGGCGCAGTTGATTTCGCTCGCGCAGTGGCAGAAGGGCGTAGTCCGGCCGTTTCCGCGGACGAGGGACTACGCATCGTGCAGTTGATGGAAGCAGTATCGCGTCGTGCTGACGCCGAGGCGCAGAACGTCTTCGCGGAGCGCTTGCGGCCGCTGGAGCCCGTCGACACGCTCGTTACTGGCGCAACTGGCTTTCTTGGCGGCGCAGTGCTTCGCCGGCTGCTCGCTGAAGGCCACTCGGTGCGTGTGCTGGTCAGGCGACGGCCGAAGTGGGCGGATGAGATGCCGCGCGTGCAGGTCGTAATTGGCGATCTGGGAGACCCGGAAATTGTCGCGCATGCCGTGACAGGAGTCTCGGTGGTCTATCACGTCGGCGCGACCATGCGAGGCAGTCCCGAGCAATTCCGCTCGGGGACGAGTGTTGGCACTCGAAATGTGATCGAGGCGTGCCTGCAGCAAAGAACCTCGAGACTCGTGTATGTGAGCTCTCTCAGCGTAATGGATCACGCCGGGCGCAAGGCCGGTTCGGTGTTGCATGAGAGTCTTCCCTATGAGCCTCACCCGCAACGGCGCGGCGCGTACACGCAGACTAAGCTCGATGCCGAACGCGCAGTGCTCGAGGCCATCGAAAAACGCGGCTTGCCTGCCGTTGTGATCCGGCCAGGCCAGATATTCGGTCCAGGCGCGGAGCACGTGCCTCCCAACGGTGTCATTGCGCTCGCTGGCAGGTGGCTGCTGGTCGGCTCGGGGCGGTTGCCGCTGCCCCTGGTGTACGTCGAAGATGTCGTCGATGGCCTGATGGCGGCCGGTCGCAGCCCCGATGCGCTGGGGAAGGTGTTCAACCTTGTGGATACCAGCCCGATCTCGCAGAACGAGTATCTGGATGCGTGCCGCAAATTACCTGGAAGGCCGCTGAAGATCGTGCGCGTTCCCCGATGGGTGATGTACCTCCTGGCATCCGGTGTCGAACTGCTCGGCAAGATGCTCAAGCGCGATGTGCCCTTGTCCCGCTATCGCGTGGCGTCCCTGCGCCCTCTCGCGAATTTCGACTGCACCGCTGCGCGCGACGGACTTGGATGGAGCCCCGCCATCGGAACGCGCGCGGGCCTGAAACGAACGTTCGCTTCGGATTGAGCGCAGCACGACGATATGCGGCTCGCAGTGGTCACATCGCAGTACCCGTTGGCGGAGGACCCGACGCGCGGCCAGCCCGTGCGACAGACTATCGATGCGCTGTCGCGCCTCACGTCACTCGAGGTTTTCGTTCCCAACGCTGTTTATCCTGCGTGGCTGCAGCCGCGCAGCTATCGCTATGCAACGACATCGAGCGGAACGCTATCCGTGGGCGGGTACCGCGTGCATCACGTGTCGTACGGCACATTGCCGCTCGTCGGTCGCGTATTGAACGGGAGGTCCGCTGCACGGGCGTTGTTCGAGCCGTTGCAGCGATTCTCGCCGGACCTCGTGCTTGCATACTGGCTGTATCCCGACGCTTACGGCGCAAGCGCCGTAGCGCAGCGGCTCGGTATCCCCGTTGTCTCGGGCGCGCGTGGATCAGATCTGCGCGCGCGTGACCGGCTGAGCCTGTTGCTCACCAAACTTGCGCTGGATCGGTCCGCAGGCGTGCTCGCAGTGAGCGACAACCTGAGGAGCATCGCGGTCGATCGGTTCGGCGTACCCGGAGCGCGCGCCACGACGATCGCAAACGGCTGCGATTCGCGAATCTTCAGGTTGGCTCGCCGCGTTGATGCGCGCACTGAACTTGGGTTGCCCGATGACATTCGGCTGGTGCTGTTCGCGGGCCGGCTCGTCGAGGCCAAGGGAGTGCGCGAGTTGTTGATGGCGTGGAGCGCGATCGCAGCAGCGGATCCCGCAGCGCGGCTTGCCTTCGTTGGTGCGGGCGCGCTGCATGACGAGCTGAGCAGAACCGCTGCCTCGTTGGGTTTCGGCGATCGCGTCATCCTGCCTGGCGTCCAACCGCTTGAGCGAGTCGCCGCATGGATGCAGGCCTGCGACGTCTTCTGCCTGCCGAGCCACACCGAGGGATACCCAAATGTGCTCGTCGAGGCGCTGGCCTGCGGCCGGCCGGTCGTAGCCACTCCAGTCGGTGGTGCTGTCGAAATCGTCGATGAGGACAACGGCCTGCTGACCCCGGTCGCCGATGTCCCGCGCCTGACCTCGGCACTGCAATCGGCGCTGGCGCGCGATTGGAGCGAAACTCGGCTCGCAGCGCGCTTCTCGCGCAGCTGGGATGATGTCGCGCGAGAAACGCTGGAGGCCTGCGAGAAGGCGCTGAGCTACGCCGCGATCAACGCTCGAGCATCCACTCGAGATCGCTGCTAGATCCGAACCACCAGCTGAACTTTCGCGGTGGAGTCAGCCGGTATTCGGCGAGCTCCGGCGTCGAGCGATGCCAGTAGTCGAGCACGTAACGACATGTCGATAGCAGGTCGTCAGTGGTCGCTTCGACGGCGGTGGAGCTCAAACCGAGTCGCTTCTTGGCCCACACCGATTTCGCGACCAGCCCCGCAGCCTCGCAGGAATGCTCCATGTCGTCCCAGCCGCGGCCATTCTCGATGCGCCCGCCGGTCCCCGCCATGTACCAGGTCATCGATTTCCCAGCCAGTTCCTGGTCTTCGAGTCCTCCGTCGTAGAGCGCGTAATCCTTGACGTAATCGCCCATGCCCGAAAGCCACGTCAGCACGTCGTCGTCCTCCGAAAGGATGTAATAGCGAAGCATCGCTTCGGCCAGCAGCGCACCCATCCACGGCGAGCACATCTGGCGCGTATCACCAGCCGTGCCCTCGTGCTGTTCGACAGTGTGTTGCGGGCAATGCGCGGCGTTCGCCGACATCTGCACAGTGAGATTCGCAAGCGTGGTGGCGCGCTGTGCGTACGAGGCGGTCCCCGTAAGCTCGAAGGCACTGAGGGCGGCGAGGATCGCGTAGGCGTGATGCCTTTCGGTCCAGAATCCTAGGCCAGCGCTGTAGCTGGTCTGCCATTCATTCACTCCGGCCTGTGCGACGCGCTCGATGGAAGCGCGCAGCGACTCATCTCCGGTGAACTGATAGTCGATCAGCGGCGACATGCCGTAGCTGTATTTGAGATCGTGGTTGTAGCTCGACAGGCTGAAGATGCCGTTGGAATCGACCTTGCCCGCGTAGTACTGCGCGGCCCGGTGGGCGTGGCGCAGCCATGCGACGTCGCCGGTTCGCACGTAGACCGTGAAGAAGGTGAGAGCGCGGTCGTAGAGCCAGGGCTCCTCCTGCTCGATGTCGATGAGATTCTGCGGAAGCACGCTCGAGGCGACGTCGTTCACGGCCGTCTGCCCGAAATTGATCAGTGCGGAGTCCCACCAGTCCAGGTCTGACGAGGACCCGACCGGAAGCGTGCGCGTAAGCAACAGGGACTTGCCGAGCCAGTCTGCAGGCAATGTCGCGTAGACGTTGGGCTCGCGGATATTGGCGCCGGCCGGGTATTCGTCGGGCTGCGGCCCATTGGCGATACCGGTCCACAGGGTCGTGACCACCGGCTGACTTCCGGCGAGCGTAAGCGCGCGCGGCGTGCCGAATGCGACGCGGAGGGTGCCTGGAGTGCGCGTTGAGAAAGTCACGTCCACGTAGAACAGCGCGGAGCGCACCGATTCGTTGCCGCCGGCAGAGATGGTTCGCCAGCGCGTCAGCTCGCGAACCGCGCTCGGCACCTCGTTGCCGGCGCCGTCGGTCACGCGTAAATCGTCGGTCGACGTCACGAGCCC
The DNA here is from genome assembly GCA_963759725.1 of uncultured Gammaproteobacteria bacterium. GTDB lineage: Bacteria > Pseudomonadota > Gammaproteobacteria > Steroidobacterales > Steroidobacteraceae > CAVXAE01. The sequence goes on from CAVXAE010000001.1 coordinate 2,222,444, forward strand.
GCGGGGGAACGGAACTCCAAACGCAACCTTGGTCGTCTGCCCGAGCGTGACCTGCGATCCAGGGTGCAGCGTCACCAGCACCGAGCCGGGGCTGGTGACGCTGGTGAAGAGATCGGTGCCGCCACTCGGCGGGGGCGGCGGATCCGGGTCGGGCACAGGATCCGGATCGGGAGCCGGATCGGGATCGGGCGCTGGGTCTGGATCCGGCGTCGGGTCGGGATCGGGCACGGTGGGACCGGAATCCGGGTCGCCAACGGGATCTTCATCGGCCGATCCACCGCCGCACCCGGCGCTCGCCAGCATCACGGCCACAAGTCCAATCAAACAGATTCGCATCGTCCCTGCACTCCCGATTACGCGGATGTTTCCGGTGATTGCGTGCAGGTTCGATGAGAGCGGACGGCGCGTCAAACTGTCGGCCGAGCGAGACATCGTAGAACCCGCAGCGTCTCGTGACGCAGATCACTGTTTGCGCCAGCCGTGCCTGAGGCGCGGCAAAGTCGGAGGCACAATTACCGCGCCGGTGCACGGGTCTTATCGTCACCGAGTCGGATATTATGGCGCGAGCCGCGACCTGCGGCCGCGGAACGAGAAAGAATGCATCCGATCTGGGGTTTCGTATCTCTGTTGACCTATCAGCGCGTGGCTATTCACGCGCGGTCTCCGGCGATATGCCTGACGTTCGACGATGGGCCGCATCCACAGCAAACGCCTCGGCTGCTGGCTCTGCTGCGTCGTCATGGCGTGCGCGCTAGTTTTTTCCTGCAGGGGCGTTATGTCGAACAGTTTCCGCACTTGGTGACTCAGCTCGTGGCCGACGGGCATGCCATTGGCAACCACTCGTTCAGCCACCCGTCTTTTGTGAATTTGCCGCTGCGCCTGCAGGTCGAGGAGATCAAGAAGACGGATGCTCTGCTTGAGCAGTTCGACGGCCAGCACCGACACCTGTTCCGGCCCCCGAACGGCAAGCTGACCGCGAGCGTGATCGCCTGGTGCCTTCTTAACCGCCGTCGCATCGTGCTGTGGACTCACGACAGTCTCGACTTTCGACTCCCAGCTGAGGAAGTCTTCGCGCGCGTCTCACAGATGGCGCTCCAACCCGGCAGCATTATTCTGTTCCACGACGATTCACCTGCCGGAACGGAGGCGCTCGAACGCCTGATTCCCATGTGGCGCGCGGCCGGTTTGGAGTTCGCGACGCTATGAGTGTGCGATTCAAACGCGCGGCTGCGAGCGTACTCGCGCCTCTGGGTGTGTTCAGCCTGTTGGGGCACGCACGCCAGGGGCATTCGCTGGTGCTGCTCGGCTATCACCGTGTGATGCCGCTCGACCCTCACGTGCCCCACCGCGGCGACGTCGAACTGATTAGTGCCACACCCGAAGAGTTCGCGTGGCAGCTCGAGTATCTGGGCCGTCGTTTCGAGCCGGTCACGTTCGATGACATCGCACGGGCAATTGCCGGTGAGATCAGTTTGCCGCGGCGCGCTGTGTCTATCAGCTTCGACGACGGCTTTCAGGACTTGTACGAACATGCATGGCCGGCGCTGCGCCGCGCCGGGATGCCGGCGACCGTCTTCGTTTGCACGGAATACGTCGAGAGCGGCGCTCCTTTCTGGTTCGATCTGGTCGCGTACGTGTTGATGCACGCGCCGGTTGGTGCGGTGGAGTTGCCAATCACTGCCAAGCGATTTCCGGTTGAGGACACGGATGCCGCGCGTCGCGCGGCTGCGGTCGTGGTGCTCAGGTGGCTGAAGCGCTGCTCGGAAGTGGAACGGCATGCTTGGCTCGAGGCGTTCCGTGAGCGTTTCCGCGAGATAGCTGCCGGTGCATCGGGAGTGTTGGGCCGTTCGCTCAATTGGCAGGAGATCCGCGAAATGGCCGCTGACAGCGTCCAGTTCGGCTCGCATACGGTCTCGCATCGCTGTCTCGCTCAGCTCGGCGCCGACGATCTTCGCTACGAGTTGATCACGTCACGGGAGCGGCTCGAATCGGAGCTTGGAATCCCGGTCACGGCGCTTGCCTATCCGTTCGGTGGACTCACCGCATATAACCCAGCGGTGATTGCAGCGGCACGCGCGGCCGGCTACCGGGTGGCGACGACCTATATTCCAGGCGTGAGGAAACTGGCCGCCGCCGACCCTTTCGAATTGCGCCGCCAGCATGTAGAACGCGATACGACACGCAGCTATTTCGAGGCACTTGTGAATGTGCCGGAGGTATTTGATTGAGCGCGCCGTCGCTGGCGCACCGCGCAACGCGCGGTGTTGCCTGGACCGTCGCCTCCGGCCTGGTCGCACGCGGTGTCGGGCTGCTCGGTACGCTCATCATCACCAGATTCCTGGCGCCGGATGTCGTCGGCGAGGTGACCACCGCCACGGTGCTGGCATTTGCTGCGAGCTGGGTTACCCAGCTGGGCTTCAACCAATACGTGCTGGTGAGGGGCGAGACGCGGGAATCACTATTCCACGCTACCTTCGCTAGCCTCGTGCTGGCGGCGACTGCGCTTTCCGTCATGGCGATCGCGGGTCCGCACCTGGCCAACTGGTTCAACGCGCCGCAGCTGCACGAGTACCTGCCCGGGATGGCGCTGGCGGTATTCATCCGCCGCATTGGTTCCACTCCCGACAAGCTACTGCTGCGTTCCATGCGTTTCCGGACTGTGGCGATTGCCAGTGCATGTGGCGAACTCGCGTACGCGGCCACCGCTGTCAGTCTGATCGCAATCTTCGACTTCGGCGGACACGGCATTGTGATCGGCAATATCGTCCAGTCGATTGTCATCGTGGCAATCACCATCGGCGCCTGCGGCGTGCGCGACTGGCTCATGCCCACGCGACTGCATTGGAGCCGCTTCAAGGAAGTATTGAGTTTCGGCGCGCCGCTCGGCCTCGAAACCATGCTCTACGAATTCGCGCGCTATGGAGACAAATTGGTCTATACGCGGCTGTTCGGGCCCGCGCGCACCGGCGAGTACAGCCTTGCCGCGAACCTTGCAGACCTGCCCGCGGTATACGTGGGCGAGCAGGTTTCTAACGTGCTGCTGCCGACGATGCTTCAGGTGGAAGGCGAGCGGCGCAAGGCGATACTGGCACGAACCATCGGCATGCTGGCAATGCTGACATTTCCCATGGCGATCGGGCTGGCCGCGATCGCGCACACGCTCGTGGACGTGTTGCTGCCGACCCGCTGGCAAGGCGTCGCGCCCTTCCTCGTGGTGCTTGCCTCTGTGTCGCTGTTCAGGCCCATCAACAGCCTCATCTCTCAGTATCTGATTTCCATGGAGCGCAACCGGATGCTGCTCGGCCTGGAAATGCTCCGCGTCGCCACGCTGTTCGCTGCGCTGATGCTGCTCGGCAAGATCGGTCCGCTGGCTGCGGCCTTTGCCGTGGGTACTGCTGCATTCGCGCACTGCTGCGGCTTGTTGTATGCGATTCACGGTGACGGCGCCTTCCTACGAACGATGCTCGCGGGATTGCGAGCGCCCGTGCTTGCCTGCGTCGCCATCGTGATCGCCGTTCTAACAGTGCGCATGGCATTCGGGCCAGTAGAAGGATATGGCGAGGCAATCCTGCTCGCCACTGAAATCGCTGCCGGTGCGGGTGCATATATCGGTGGTATGTTCCTTTTCGGACGTGGCGCCGTGCGCGAAGTCCTCGCACTTGCCAGCGGCGCCTTGCGTCCAAAGGGGGCGTGAATGGTTGCACGCGCACCAGATCTTGCGTCCCAGGCGTTGCCCGAGAGACATCGTCTCGCCGAGCTAGACGCCCTGCGCGGACTCGCAGCCTGCGGTGTGCTGCTGTACCACTACACCACACAGTTCGGCCTGTTGTATGGTCACAGCGGTCCGCTGACTTTTCATTTCGCTCTGGGCCTGTATGGCGTGCACCTGTTCTTCGTGATCAGCGGCTTCGTAATCTTCATGACCCTCGAGCGCACGCAGCGTGCGCTCGATTTCGTGGTCTCTAGATTTTCGCGGTTGTTTCCGGCGTACTGGACAGCGCTGGCGATGACTCTCGGGGCGATCGCCCTGGCGGGCCTGCCGGATCAGCATTTTTCGACGCGCGACGTCGCCGTCAACGTGACCATGATGGCCGACTTCTTCGACGCCAGGGAAGTAGACGGCTCGTACTGGACCTTGCAGGTCGAACTCTTCTTCTATGCGCAGATGCTGTTCTGGTTCCTGGTTGGCGGACTGCGCCACATCCGCACCGTGATCCTGGGCTGGATAGCGCTCGCGCTAGCTTACGGGCTCGCGGCGCGGTTCGACCTGCCCCTGTCGTATCTCGTGCGAGAGATCACCATTGCACGCTACATACCGTTCTTCGCGGCAGGCATCGTGCTCTTCCGGATCTCGCAGCGCCGCGATCCACTTTGGCAGAGCCTGCTGTTGATCGCGGGTTGCGCACTGGCGGCAGGTGTGGCGTGGTCGGCGGTTTATGCCGGTACACTCGTCGCATGCGCCGCGATTTTCGGGCTGATGCTCACGAAACAGCTGCGATTTCTTGCCAGGCAACCATTCCTCTACCTCGGCACTATTTCCTACACGCTCTACCTGGTGCATCAGGACATCGGCTACATCGTGATCTCGAAGCTCGAGCACGCGGGGGTTGCGCCGATGGCCGCTCTGGTGGCGGCCGCCATCGTTGCTCTGGCACTTGCGACTGCGCTTACCTACCTCGTTGAGCGCCCTGCGATGCGTGGCATACGCTCGGGCTACCTCGCGATCCGCGCTCGCATCATGAACCGAGCGATACGAGGACCGGCCTGATGTGCGGCATCGCCGGGCTCTACTATCGCGATGGCGCGCCGTCCGAGGCGAAGGAGCTCTCGCGGCAAATGATCGAGCGCCTGCGGCACCGCGGGCCGGACGGCTTCGGCTACTACGACGACCCACACATCGCGCTGGCGCACGCGCGGCTGTCCATCATCGATCTGGCCACCGGCGAACAGCCGATCTGCAACGAGGATGGCACGGTGTGGGTGGTGCTCAACGGCGAGATATTCAACTACATCGAGCTGCGCAAGGACCTGGAACAGGCCGGGCATCGCTTTCGCACGCAGTCGGACACCGAGGTCATCGTGCATCTGTACGAAGAGCACGGCGCGGCCTTTACCCAATATCTGAACGGCCAGTTCGCGATCGCGCTCTGGGACCGTCGTGCCAGGCGCCTGCTGCTTTCCCGCGATCGCGCCGGCATCCGTCCTCTCTTCTATGCGCACTCGGCCGGCGAGCTCGCGTTCGCCTCGGAGATCAAATCCATCCTGGCGCTTCCGGGACGGCGTCGCGCGCTCGACGTGCGCGCACTCGGGCAGATTTTCACCATGTGGTCCACGTTGCCGCCGCTGACCGCGTTCGAGGGCGTCAGCGCGCTACCGCCGGGCTGCACGCTGATCTCGGACGCAACGGGCGAACGCATCGAGCGCTACTGGGATTGGACCTTTCCCGAGCATGTGCCGAGCCAGGCTCTCGAGGTGGAGCGGCTCGCAGGTGAGCTGCGCGAGCTGCTGATCGATGCCGTGCGGCTGCAGCTGCGCGCGGACGTGCCGGTCGGCGCTTATCTGAGCGGCGGCCTGGATTCGTCCGCCATCGCAACGTTGATCCGCCGCTACACCGACACGCCGCTGCGCACCTTCTCGCTCGAGTTCGAAGACGCAGAGTTCGACGAGAGCCGCTACCAGCTGGAAATGGCGCGCAATCTGGGCTCCGAGCACACCCGGGTCCTGTGCCGCAAAGAGGACATCGGCAGAGTCTTCCCGCGGCTCATTGATCACATTGAGACCCCGATGGTGCGTACCGCGCCGGCGCCCCTGATGTTGCTCGCCGAGCACGTGCGGGACCAGAAATTCAAGGTTGTGCTGACGGGTGAGGGCGCGGACGAGGTCTTTGGCGGCTACGATCTTTTCAAGGAAGCGAAGATCCGCCGATTCTGGGCGCGCGCGCCGCAGTCGCGCTGGCGACCCGCCTTGCTCTCGCGCCTGTACGGCTATCTCAAGCATTCACCCACTGCCCAGGGAGCATTGGCGCAGCAGTTCTTCGGCCAGGGCCTCGATGCGGTTCGATGACGCCGGATTCGCGCACATGACGCGCTGGAGCGCCACCAGGCGCCTCTGGCAGTTCCTCAGCCGCGATGCACGCGCGTCGCTCGAGGAGAACGGACCGGTGCAGGCCCTGAAGGACGCGCTGCCGGAGGGCTTCGACCGCTGGCTGCCCATGGGGCGCGATCAGTACGTCGAGGCGCATACGCTGCTGTCGGGTTACCTGCTGAGCTCGCAGGGCGACCGGGTGGCCATGGCACACTCCGTCGAAGGGCGCTTTCCGTTTCTCGATCACCGCATCATCGAGTTCGCGAGCCGGCTGCACCCGGAGATGAAGCTGCGCGGACTCAACGAAAAATTCCTGCTGAAGCGCGCGCTGCGCGATCTGCTGCCACCTGCGATACTCGGGCGCACCAAGCAGCCGTATCGATCCCCCGACGCGCAGAGCCTGCTGGCGGGCGAGGCGGCGCAGGGTTATGTGGCAGAGCTCCTTTCGCCGGAGCACCTGCGCAGCCGCGGCTATTTCGACGCCGACGCCGTCGGGCGCCTGCTGCAGAAATGCCGCGCCGGCCGCAGCGTCGGCTTTGGCGACAACATGGCGCTCGTCGGCATCGTCTCGACGATGCTGCTGGATGAATCATTCGTCCGCCGGCCGACGGCGGCATGACCGTTAACCATAGAGACCAGACAGGCAGTATCCATCCCATGCAACCGAGAGAGCAGATCCGCGAGTTCATCCTCAAGAACTATCTTTTTTCCACGGATGAAGCCGCACTGGCGGATGAAGTGTCGCTCATGAAGGCGGGCATCGTCGATTCCACCGGCGTGCTCGAGCTCATCGCGTTCCTGCAGGAGCGCTTCGGCATCGAGGTGGCTGATGAAGAAATGATCCCGGAGAACCTCGACAGCGTGCGCAGCATCGTGGCGTTCGTGGCGCGCAAGCGAGGCTAGCGTCCACGACCGCATGCGCCCGCTCACTGAAAACCTGCTGGAGAGTGCAGCCCGGTGGCCGCACGCCTGCGCGATACAGCAAGGTGACTCGCGTGTGGACTATGCGACGCTCACCCGCCAGGCACAGGCCGTCGCCGCGTGGCTGCTTTCTGTCGGCGTGCGCCGCGGAGACCGGGTCGCGCTCCTCTTCGAAGCAAGCGCCGACTACGTTGCAGCCTACTACGGGACTCTGCTTGCCGGCGGGGTCGCTGTTGCGCTCAATGCGGCGGCCCGCGCCGAAGAGATCGCAGCCTGCATCGAGCACAGTGAGTCGCTCGTGCTCGTGCTCGATGGCCGGCATCCGGAAGCGCGAACGATACGTGCCGGCCTTCGACCCGACATCAGGGTGCTTGCTCGAGAGGGAGCTTCGCTCGATACCGGTCACGATGATTTCGCTGCGGTGACGGCGGAATCGATGACACTCGGCCTCGTCGCGCCGTCAGCGCCGGACAGCCTGGCCGCGCTCATCTACACATCCGGCACTACCGGCCGACCCAAGGCTGTGATGCTGAGTCAGGCGAATCTCGCCGCGAACACCAAGTCGATCATCGAGTACCTGGGGCTTGACCACGAGGACAGCATGGTGACCGTGCTGCCGTTCTACTACTCCTACGGCAACTCGGTGCTGCATACGCATCTCGCCAGCGGCGCAAGGCTCATCCTGGAACCCAATCTTGTTTACCCGCACAAGCTCGTCGAGACGATGTCGCGCGAGCGAGTGACGGGCTTCGCCGGGGTGCCGTCCACCTTCGCTTTGCTGACGACGCGCGTCAAGCTGCAGGACTACGATCTCGCGGCTCTACGCTACCTGACCCAGGCGGGCGGGCCGATGTCGCAGACCATGGTGAATCGGGTGCGCGAGGCGATCCCGCACGCGCAGCTGTACGTGATGTATGGGCAGACGGAGGCAACCGCACGCCTCTCGTATCTGCCGCCGCAACGTGTGGCGGACAAGCCGGGCTCCGTCGGCATAGCGATTCCAGGTGTCGAGCTCGAAGTGCGCGGCGACGATGGATCCCGCTGCAGCCGCGGGTGCAGCGGTGAAGTCTGGGTGCGCGGCGACAACGTGATGCTCGGGTACTGGCGCAATGACGATGCCACCCGTGCCACGATCGTCGACGGCTGGCTGCGCACCGGCGATGCCGGGCGAATGGATGAAGAAGGCTTTCTGTACATCGAGGGCCGTCGCAGCGACATCATCAAGGTCGGCGCGCATCGCGTGAATCCACAGGATGTGGAGCTGGCAATCGTCTCTCTGGAAGGGGTCGAAGAAGTCGCCGTGGTCGGCATCGACGATCCCGTGCTCGGCCAGGTGATCAAGGCCTGCATCGTTGCAAGCGCCTCCGGCGCGCCAACCGAGCTCGCCGTGAAGGCGCACTGCCGCGCGCGCCTGGCCAATTACAAGGTCCCGAAACAGGTCGAATTCGTAGCTTCCCTGCCAAGAACCGCCAGCGGTAAAGTGCGGCGGCACCTGCTGGCCTCTCAGGAACATTCATGACACAGAACGAAAAGCTCACTCACGCCGTCCTCGAAATCGATGCCGATGCTGAGATTGGCCGGGTCGCGCAGCGGCTGCGCGCGGTCGTCGCCGAGACATTGCGCAAGCGCGGGCTTGATCGTCGCGATATCTGGCGGTATCGACAGCTCATGCTGTGCGGGCCTCGCCGTGCGGGCGGTCGGGCCGGACCGGGTGGTCGGGCTGATATTGCCGGAGCGGGATTCATCCGGATTCAGCGGCGATCGCGCCCGGGCGCTCGCGCGCCATCTCGGCATCCAGACCATCACCGAAGACATCGCTCCCGCGCTCGAGGCGATCGGCTGCTATCGAAACCGCGATGAGGCGATCCGGCGCGCGTTGCCGCAGTACGGGCCGGGCTGGCGCATGAAGATCGCGATTTCCGGCGGTCTTGCCGGCAGAGTCAATCATTTCAAGCTGGTCGCGCGCGCACCGTCGGGCGAGATGTCGGAAGTGCGCCTCGGCCTGAGCGAGTATCTGCAGATCGTCGCCGCAACCAACTTCAAGCAGCGCGTTGCGCAAGACGCTCGAGTACTTCCATGCGGACCGGCTCAACTATGCGGTGGTCGGCACGCCGAACCGGCTGGAGTACGACCAGGGGTTCTTCGTGAAGAACGGCGACGGCGCCGCAGACGTGAAGCCGATCGCGCATCTGTACAAGTCACAGGTGTACGCGCTCGCGCGCGCCATGGGGTTTCCCGAGGAGGTCTGCGCGGCCGAGCCCACCACGGACACCTACAGCCTTCCTCAGGGCCAGGACGAGTTCTATTTCGCGCTGCCGCTACCAGGACATGGATCTGGCGCTGTGGGCCCTGAATCACGACGTGCCCGCAGAGTCGCTTGGCACTGCGCTCGGAATATCGGCGCAGCAGGCGCAATGGGTCTACGACGACATCGCCACGAAACGTCGCAGCACCCGCTACCTGCATCTGCCGCCGCAGCTGCTCGAAAGCGTCGATGAGGTCAAGGCTTGAGCGAGCAGAGCAGCTACTTCGTGCGGTCGGCGCAGATTCCTCAGGAGCGCGCCCTCGTCACGAGTCTGTGGCGAGGTAACCTAGGTGAATCCTCGCGTGCAGAATCGAAATTCGACTGGTTCTACGCAGGCTCGGTGACCGGAACGCCCCAGACACTGATCCTGATGCATCGTGATCGCGCAGAGGAGGCGGGGAATGAAGGTGAAGCCGTTGGAGTGGGGAGTGCCGCGCCGCGATCCTTCCTGCTCGGCGGGCAGCCGATCGAGGCCGCAGTATTGGTTGACCTCGCAGTGACCGTGGCGCACCGAACGTTGTACCCGGCACTTCTGCTGCAGAAAAGCCTGCTGTCGGCAGGACTTGCGGTGCGCAGATTGCTTTACGCCTTCCCCAATCAGAAGGCGGCGGCCGTCTTTCAGCGTGCGGGGTACCGGCGCATCGGGCTCATGACACGATTTGTGCGGGTGCTGCGCTCGCGCTCTTATCTGGAGGAGTTGCTACCGGCGTGGGTCGCGGCATCAGCCGCAGTATTCGTCGATGTGGCGATACGGCTTCGTTACGCCCACCTTGGCTCATGGCCCGCCTTGCGTTGGCAACATGTGCGCGACGCCACCCTAACCGACGCGGCGTCCAGCGATGACTCGGGCTTGGTGCGCGGCGCGCGTACGGCCGAGCTCTTGAGGTGGCGATTCGCGGATCACGGGAGGCACCATTTCCACTTCGTGACGGCTCGCCGGCGTTCGGATGGCGCGGCGATTGGCTATTGGGTCGTCGAGGCGCTCGAGAACAGCCTCTACGTTCGCGATTGTTCCATCGACTTGCTCAGGCGCCCCGGGGCGGTGCTCGCCTGGACGGCGTTATGTGCCGAAGCGCGCCGCAAGGGCTTCCGCAGTCTGCATTTCGAGTGCCTCGCGCCGCCGGCGCTGCAAAAGCATCTGCGGGCCCTCGGCATGAAATCGCGCAGCCAGCGCCCCGTGTTCGCTGCAATCAGCGCCGATATTGCCGAGCGCGCAGCATCTGCGAGCTGGTTTCTGACCGCGGCGGATGAAGACGAATGAGCAAGAGACGGCGCGTATCGAGGTGGTTTGCAGCGTCACGCGCGACGTGGCTTGTTTGCGTGCTCGCAGCAGCGGGGGCGAACGTTGCCGGCGGCCAGCAGCCGCTCGCAGAACCAACCGGGCCCCACCCGCGCCTCTTCTCAGAACCTGAGACGCTCGCAGCGTTCACCGAACTCGCCCGCGATAGGAATTCGTTCGTCAGCCGCACGGTCACGCGTTGCCGCGAGATCGGTGCCGAGCCGGCGCGCTTCGCCACAGATGGGTACATGGGGCTCGACTGGGCCCAGTATCTGCAGTCATGCCTGATCGCGTGGCGAGCGACCGGAGTCGAACGCTACGGTGCCACTGCGTTGGTGTACTTCCGTGCGTTGCTCGATGACGTCAAGACCGTGGGCGACGCCAAAGGCGGAGACGACTCTGCGCAGCGCGACAGCGGCTACGCGATCCGTGCGCTCGGGCCGAACGCGGCGCTGGCCTACGACTGGCTGCATGATTTCCCTGGCGTGGATGAGCCGTTGCGTTCGCGAGCGCGCCAGCGCTTTCGAGCATGGACCGACTGGTATCTCGAGAACGGCTATCGGGCCCGCTCGCCGGGCACCAACTATCACGCAGGATATCTATTCGCAGCGACGTTGATCGCAGTGGCCCAGGCGGGTGAGGCCGGAGCGGACGGGACGCGCTTGTGGAATCATGCAGTCGATACGATTTTTCGCCGTGACACGCTGCCGGCCATGCGTGCCGGCGGAGTATTGGTTGGCGGCGACTGGGCAGAAGGTTGGCAGTACGCGCCGCTGAGCGTGGTGGAGTATTCGCTGGCAGCGCGAGCGCTCGAGCGCTACGGCCTGGAATCGGCCGACGTCGCGCCATGGTTGCGCGAGACGATGATGCGCCATATCCATGCGATGGTGCCCGATGCGCAGTCCGGCGTTTTCGTGGTCGGCGATACAGATGGCGAGGAGGCTTATCTTGCCGCGCGGACCGAAACTCTGGCAGCCGTCATTGCAGGCTCGGCGCCACTCGAGTCCAGGCAGTGGGCCGAATCGGAGATGCGCCGCCTGCACCTGTACGATGACGTCAAGGCGTTTCCGCTGTTTCCGGCGCTCGCCGAGGCAGCACGTGTGAAGCCGGTGGACGTTCCGCGCAGCACCTTGCCACTTCACTACGTTGCCGAAGGAACGGGAGTTCTGTATGCCCGGACCGGCTGGTCCGCCGACGCCACCTGGTTCGTGGTGCAATGCTCGCGCACGCGCGACGTCGATCATTCGCACCCCAACGCTGGCAACTTTGCTCTGAGTCGCGGTCGCGATGCGGTGATCGTCGATCCGAGTCCTTACGGCTCGCTCTCGAGCCTCACCAGCAACGCACCTACCGTCGAGTCGTCTGTGCTGCCCGCCACCTACGTCCCGAGTCAGGCGTACTGGAGCGAGCGCACCGGCTTTCGCACTCTCGAGCAATTGCCAGGCGGGCAAATTGTGGTGCGTTGCGACTATGCGGACCAGTATCGAATTCAACAGACTCCCTCCGACATTCCGTTTGCCTTGCGCGATTTCGTGCTCGTTCCCTCCGCGGGCGAGCACGACGCCCATCTGCTGATCGTGGATCGCGCGCGGACCTCGGGCGCGGAGCGCGACATGTACCTGCGATTCCGCACGCTCGCCCACCTTGCTCGCAATGAAGCCGGAGCCACGGGTCCAATAGGAAGCACGCGAGTTTCAATCCAGACGCTCGCACTCACCAGCGGCACTCCGGAACTGCGCCGCCTGGAACGCAGCAGCTGTTTTGAGGACAAATACACGCGCGGCAATTGTGATGCGGCACGTTTTGCGGTCGATGAATATCGGATGCAGCTCGATGGTCCGCGGCCCGAGGCGATCCATCTGGTGTCGGCGACCGGTGCGGCGCCACCCTCAGCCTCGATAATTCAGCAGGGCGCGCTACGCACGATTGCGCTGCCCGCGGACAAGCCCAGCACGCTTGTGGTGCTCGGTCGCGAAGGCGGATCCCTCGGCCTGCAGCAGCTGCCGGTGACGCTCGTACTTCTTGATCTCGACGCGTCGCAACGTGTCGAGGCGTCCGCCCAGCCTGAAGGCACGGGTTGTCGTGTCAGCGTTCCGCGGGGCGCCGCCGAAGACAAGGCAGCGGGGCTGCTCATCGTCGAGCTCGGGACGGACTGCCGAGCGAAGGCGCAAGAGAAGAGCACAGGCTGAGCTCTGCATGATCAAGCGCGCGCTGCTCGAGTTTCTGTTCGCTTGCGGTGCGCTATCGCTGTATCACCGGTTCCGCAACAAGCGAGCCCTGACGGTCATCGCACTTCATCGCGTGCTGCCGCCGTCTGATTTGCGTTGGCAGACTTGCGATCCGCTCTACACGCTCTCAGAGCAGTTCTTCGAGCAGTGCCTCGATTTCCTTGAGCGTTACTATTCCCTGGTGTCGCTCGGGGATCTCGAGCGCGCGCGACGTGCAGAGAGCCCACTACCCCCGCGGCCACTGCTGCTGACATTCGACGATGGATGGGCCGACAATCATCGCTACGTGTTGCCGATTCTGAAGCGGCGTGGCGTGCCGGCCGTGCTGTTCGCCGCCGCCGACGCCATCGACAGGAAGGAATCGTTCTTCCAGGAGCAGCTGATTGCGGCCTGGCGGGCTGGACGACTTCAGGCAAAGTCGGTGCACACCATCTGGGAGAGCATCGGCCGCAGTCGTGACATGCCGGCGGATGCGCTGCAGGAGATTGCGCTGCGGAGCTTGATCGCGGCGCTGCAGGCCATCGAGCCGGATCGAAGGCGCGAGGTGCTTGCTCCGCTGCACTCCGTGCTCGCCGATGAGGAGCGGCAGATGTTGAGCTCCGCCGAGTTGGTCGAGATGCACCGCGGCGGATTCTCAATCGGTACTCACGGCAAGCGCCACGAGCCTTTGCCCTTCATTGCGGACTTGGATGCGGAACTGCGAGACGCCAAAACGGGCGTTGCGCGCGCACTGGGTGTGCAAGAAGATGAAGTCGACGCACTCTCATTTCCGTTCAGCAAATACGACGCCTCGGTGGTCGAACGGGCGCGCTCGGCGGGCTATCGCCTGCTGTTCGGCGGTGGCCTGTCGCTGACGCCAATAGACGCCGCCGTGCCGGATCTGGTCTCGCGTGTCGGAATCACTCAAGGCGAAGTCGCGGATGCCTCCGGAAACCTGCATTCCGCAGCGCTCGCGGCCTATCTGTTCCGCAGGCCGCATCGCGCTCTGCAGCCAACATGATGCGGGCGCTCGGCGAGCGGAACATCCAGTGACCGCCCCGCTCGTATCCACCGTCATTCCCACATTCAACCGCCGCGAGCTGGTGGTGCGTGCGATCGATTCTGCGCTCGCGCAGACATGGCCGGCACAGGAGCTGATCGTCGTGGACGACGGCTCTACGGACGGCACCGCACAGATGTTGCGCGAGCGATATGGTGAGCGCCTGCGTTGCGTGTCGCAATCGAACGGTGGAGTCTCAAAGGCGCGCAATCGAGGCATGGGCCTCGCTACCGGTGCATACATAGCGCTCCTCGATAGCGACGACACCTGGGATCGCACCAAGCTCGAAAAGCAGGTCGCCTGGCTCGAGGCGCGGCCGGACTACGGACTGGTGCTGAACGATGTTCAGAGAGTGGATCGCCACCATGCGCCCATGGATGTATTCCACCGCCGTGCCGTGATTGCCTCGGACGGCGACGCGCTGGAAGCCCTCCTGCGCAATCCCGCCTTCGTGCCCGCTTCGGCGCTGTTCCGCCGCAGCGTGCTTGAGCGTGTCGGAGGCTTCGACGAGACCTTGCGCACCGCGGAGGATCTCGAGTTCCATCTGCGCATTGCCGCAGAGTTCAAGATCGGAGTCATCGAGGAATTGCTTACTTACGCAATGCGCGGCCACGACGGCCTGTCCAGCGCGGACCATACCGATAGCGACTATGTGGGAGTCATGGAGCGCTTCCTGATCTCGCATCGCGAGCGGATTTCTCCGGAAGCACGACGCTCGGCGTTATTCGTGACCTACGAACGCAACGCGCGCAGCGCAATGTCCTCCGGGCGCGTTGCACGAGGCTTTGCGCATGCGCTAAAGGGAGTCAGGTTCGCTCGCTCGGCGCACGAGGCCGCGGCGCTTGCCGGCGCCGTCGGCCTCGGTGCCCGAGTCATTGCCGTGCGCGCATTGCGGCCATTGCGCGCACGCGCGACCTAGCGGACCAGATACGAACTATCGTAGGTCGTACCGAACCACCAGTTGAACTTGCGCGGCGGGTTCACACGGTACTTGGGGAGTGTCGCCGTCGATCGTGTCCAGTAGCCAAACGTGTATTGACCGGTGGTACGCAGATCGTTGTAAGCCTTCAAGGTCGTGGTGGTGCTCTGGCCGAGCTGCTTCTTGGCCCAGACGCCATGCGCCAGCACTCCCGCCACATCGATGGCGTGCTCCATGTCGCCCCATCCGCGACTGTCTTCCAGGCGCACACCGTTGCCGCACATGTACCAGGGCATGCGCTTTCCAGCGAGCTCGGAGTCCTCGATGCCACCGTCGTACAGGCATTGCGCGACGACGTAGTCGGCATAACGCGAGAGGAACTGCACGGCCCGGGCATCACCGCTGGCGCGCTGATAAGCTGCCACGTACTCGACGAGCACGGCCGACATCCATGGACTGGTCATCATGCGCTTGTCGCCGTCACCCTCGCCGTGCTGCTCGACTGTGTGCAGAGGCGCACCGCTGGCAGCGGCCATGGTGACGAGGACGTCGAACAGGGATTTCGCGCGGGCAAGTGCCCCTGCATCGCGGGTGAGCGCGTAATAGCCGAGCGCGGCCCCCATGGCGTAGGCGTGATGGCGCTCGGTCCAGAAGCCAGTCGATGAGTAGCGCGCCGGCCAATCCCGCACGGTCATGTCGTAGATGGCCTTGGCCTTCGTGCGGTACTGCTTGTCGCCCGTCAGCGCTTCGTAGAGCACGAGGCTGTCGAGGTAGCTGTATTTCAGGTCGCCATTGGCGAGAGTGAAGTAGCCCGTGGAGTTGATGCGAGCCATGTAGTTGCGGAACAGCGTGATGCCATACGTCTGGTACTTGGCGTTGCCCGTCTTTAGATACAGCTTGAAGAAGGTCGCCGGCCGGTCGTAGAGCCAGGGTTCAGCCTGGTTCAGGTCGACATAGCCTTGTGAGGCGGAATAGGGGAGCGGCACGTTGTAGCCGGGCTCGTTGACCTCGTTCATCGCGGTCTTGGCGAAATTGACGAATGCGACGTCGATCGAGTCCTGCGCGCTGTACGGCAGGAAGGGGCCCATGAGGCCGCCATTGTCGCCGGAAGGCGGGGGTGGCGGGGGCTGCGGCGGATCGGCGACCCCGGCCACGGCGATCGTTCTGCGGCAATAGTATGTGTTCGTAGTCCCCACGGCAGGAGCGGGCTGCGCGCGAGCGGCGGCCTCGCACGAATCGTAATCCGCATACTGGGCGATCTGCGCCGATATCGAACGCAACTCCCACTGGCTTATGTTCACATTGACCGCGGCAATGGCGGCGAGCGGCAGCAGGAGGACGATCCAGAACAGTCGAGTCATCGTGGCACCTCGGTCAATTTGATTGGCGCGGGCGATACTCTCATGGCTTTTTTCAAGCGCAACCGGAAATTGTGATGCGCGTCGCAGCCGACCGACAGGCCCCGCTTGCGGTCGAGCGGATCTGTCTGCTGTCCGCGACGCATTTGCCTAAATGTGATTACACTCACCCCGGTAAACGGCCAGGCTCCCTAGACTTCTCATAAATACCGGCCGCACGCGCAAGCGGTAGCGGCCACCACATCCGGGATCTATGCGCATCCGAGTTCTAGGACAATACACGCACGTTTCGATCGTGGCGCTCGCGGCCGCCGAGGCGGCAATCTGCTTCATTGCACTCATTGCAGCTGCGCTCGCGCGATTTCGCACAGACCTTCTGGCCATCGAAATCAACGAGGGGGCGTTGTGGCCGCGCGCGCTGCTGTTCAGCTGCGTGATGTTCATCAGCATGTTCGCTTTAGGTCTCTACAGCTCGCGACAGCGGTCACGCGGCAGCGGAATCATGCTGCGTGTGGTCATGGCGGTCGGCGCCGGTCTCGCAGTCAATGCCGTCTTCTTCTATCTCATTCCTTTCCTGTCGATCGGGCGCGGCGTCATTGCTCTCGCCTCCGGCGGCGCGGTGTGCGGTGTGCTCGCGGCGCGGCTGCTGCTGTCGTATTTCGCGCAGGAAGACATGTTCAAGCGCCGCATCGTCGTCTACGGCAGCGGCCGCACCGCAATGACCGTCGCGAATCTTCGACGACGCAGCGACCGCCGCGGATTTGCCACCATCGGTTTCCTGCAACCGCCCGGCGAGGACCGCGTCGTGCCCGAGGAGCGAATGCTCGAGGCTTCGGCCGGACTCGCTAGCCTGTGCGAGAAGAACCACGTGGATGAAGTCGTCATCGCCATGGAAGACAGGCGCCGCGGCTTCCCGATGCCCGAGCTGCTCGAGTGCCGTCTCGCCGGCGTCGATGTCACCGAGCTGCCTACATTCCTGGAGCGCGAGACGGGTCGAGTGCGTCTCGACGTGCTGACTCCAAGCTGGATGATTTTCGGGGGCGGCTTCGACCGCC
This sequence comes from uncultured Gammaproteobacteria bacterium, assembly GCA_963759725.1. Taxonomy (GTDB): domain Bacteria; phylum Pseudomonadota; class Gammaproteobacteria; order Steroidobacterales; family Steroidobacteraceae; genus CAVXAE01. Next base: position 2,239,632 of record CAVXAE010000001.1, read on the forward strand.
ATCCGCTGCGGCGGCTTTCCGCGCGCACGCTCGACCTCGTGGCGAGCCTGATCATGGTGAGCCTTACCGCCCCAGTCATGCTCCTCACGGCCCTCGCCATAAAGCTCGAAGATGGGTGGCGCGCGCCGGTGTTCTACCGGCAGGTGCGTGTTGGCCTCGGCGGCCGCAATTTTCAGCTTCTCAAATTCCGCAGCATGCGCACCGACGCGGAGAGCGACGGTCGCGCGCAGTGGGCGCTCAAGGACGACGATCGGGTGACGCGCATCGGGCAGGTGATCCGCAAGTTTCGCATCGATGAGCTGCCGCAGATGCTGAATGTGCTGGGCGGCCAGATGAGCTTCGTCGGGCCGCGGCCCGAGAGGCCGGAGTTCGTCGCCGAGCTTTCCGGGAAGATTCCCTACTATGTGCGTCGCCACAGCGTGAAGCCTGGAATCACCGGGTGGGCGCAGTTGTGCTATCCGTACGGCTCTTCCGAGCGGGATGCGCTCGAGAAGCTTCAGTACGACCTCTACTACATCAAGAACAACAGCCTGCTGCTCGATCTGACCATCCTGGTGCAGACCGCCGAAGTGGTGTTCATGGGGCAGGGCGCGCGCTGATCGGACGGTCGCGCTGACATAATTGTGAGCGTACTCACGCTTGCCCTCCGGCACATCTTTACACTTGCCTGTAAAGTTTTTCCCGCCGATGAGCATGCATACCCGTCACAAGCTGTTGATTCTCGCGAACGATGCCGGGCTGCGTGATGAGCTCGCGCCGATATTCTCGGACCTCGAAGTCACCAGCGAGCCCATATCCGAGCAGAGCCTGCACCTCATCCGGCGACTCGAGCCGGAAGTGGTGCTGCTGGATGTACGCGATGCCGGCGATCTTGCGCTATTGCCGCAGATCCTCAACATAGCGCCGGTCACCAGAATCGTCGCCATGCTGGCGCAGGGTGCGCGCGACCTGGCCGTTCAGGCGGTCGGTTTTGGCGCCGACGACTTCTACTACATGCCGATCGATGCGAGGGTGCTGTCGCTGGTGGTGCGCCGCGCGCTGCGGATGCGCGAGCTGGAGGACGAGAACGCGCAGCTTCGCGAACAGACCGGGTGATGGCGCTCGATGGAATCATCGGCGTGAGCGATGCGATGCGTAACGTGTGCCGTGCCATCGAAAAGGTTGCTCCCACCGGCGCGACAGTCCTCATTCTCGGCGACAGCGGCACGGGCAAGGAATTGCTCGCGCGGGCCCTGCACCGCCTGAGCGGACGCGCGGATCAGCCGTTCGTCGCAATCAACTGCGCCGCGATTCCCGACACTCTGCTCGAGAGCGAGCTGTTCGGCTATGAGAAGGGCGCCTTCACCGGTGCGCACAAGCGCACGCTGGGCAAGCTCGAGCTCGCCAAAGGCGGCACGGTATTCCTCGATGAGATCGGCGAGATGCCGGCGGCCCTGCAGGCGAAGCTGCTACGCGTCCTGCAGGAGCGGGTGGTGGAGCGTGTCGGCGGCCATACGCCGATAGCGCTCGATCTGCGCATCATCTGCGCCACACATCGCGATCTCGATGCCCTGATCGCCTCCGGAAAGTTTCGCGAAGACCTCTACTACCGCGTCAGCGAAGTTGCGATCCGCATTCCGCCGCTGCGCGAGCGACAGGGCGACGGTCTTCTGCTTGCGCAGTTCCTGCTCCGCCAGGCGGCGGAGCGCTTCGGCAGGCCATTGCGCGGGCTCGCTCCGGATGCGGTCCGAGCGATACAAACGCATCGCTGGCCCGGCAACGTGCGCGAGCTGGAGAACCGTATCAAGGGCGCGGTCATCATGGCGGAAGGGTCTGTCGTCTCGGCGAGCGATTTGGGGCTTCAAGTGGTCGACGACGATCCGGAGTATCTCAACCTGCGGATGGCCCGGCAGCGGGCGGAAACCCAGGCGATTCGTCAGGCTCTCGCGGATGACTCGCGGCAACCTGTCCCGTGCCGCGGAGCTCCTCGGCATTACGCGGCCCACGCTATATGACCTGCTGCAGAAGCGGCAGATCGACCCGGATCAGTTCGGCGGCTGAAGCGCGCGCCTCAGATCGTCTTGGTCGCTTCCTGTGACGGTTCGCTTTCCACACCGTTCGAAGCGTACGCCGTCACCGCGAAGTAGTAGGTGCCCGGCGCCAGGTCTTCGACGACGTAGCTCGTGACTCCCGCGTTCTGGATCGTGATGCTGAACTGGTAGCTGCCAGACTGCGTGCCGTAGTGTATGCGGTAGCCGGTGAGGTCCTGCAGCGGGGTGCCGTCGGTGTTCTCGAGCGGCGGGGTCCATGCGAGGGTCGCATTGCCCGTGCCGGGTTCTGGCAGGTTGTCGTCGGGCTGCGTGGGGTTAGCAGGCGGATGGTTCGGATTGGCGCCTGTTGGCGGGTCCGGATCCTTGACGGAGCCCGTCCAGGTATCTTGGAAGTTGCACCCGGATAGGGCGATGAGGGCAGCGAGACCCGCGACCCAACGGACGGAACCCAATACATTCTTTGTCACGCACACCTCCCGGACCGAGGGTTTCCGGTGTGCGGATGCGAAGGCGGGACGAACGGAGGTTGCAATGAATGAGCAAGCGCGCGGCTTCCTCATCATGTAACGAGATCAAGTCCTTTCAGACCCCGGCAACCCCGCTGTCATAGGCCGTCGAGCCCTTAGACCGGAAGCTTTGCGTCCCCGCCTTTCGACGGGTTTGCCTTTATCAACGTGCGCAGTATCCGCGCGCGCCTGCCGCGTCGCAATGTCTCCCGGGCGCGACTTTTGCGATTTTGAGCCGCAGCTCACGTTTTATCTCAGGCCTGCGGATCGCGGCCCAAGAGTTTGAGCGTCCCATTCTTCAACGCGAGCGCGCGCTGCAGGGTATTGGTGCGGATCAGGGCATTGCGCAAGGCCGGCCGCAGACGGAAGCGGTAGGCGTGGAAGCACAAGCCGGCGACGCTGCGCCGATTCAGATAGACGTCGCGCGAGGCCTGCCTATGGGTAGCCCAGCTCGCCTGGTTGGACAGGGCGCCGGTGAGGAAGTCGAACACCCCGTAGCGGTGGTTGGTGAAAGCCTCCTCGAGCTCCTTCGCGGTGAGCACGACCCCCGGCGAGTGCTCGGCCGCAGCTTCTTCGTACGCGATGTGCAACGAATAGAAGCGCCGGCTCCAGATTAGGCCGAACGTTGCTGCGATGGTGCGGCCGTTGAGCGACAGGAAACGGAACTCGAACCTGCCTTCAGCCGCCATCCGCCGCGCGAGGTCATGATAAAAGGCTACATGCGCCGCCGTCTGCGACACGCCGATGGCGCTGCCCGCCTTCCAGCTGGCCCGCTCCACTTCCAGATACCGCTCCAGCGCCGCATCCACTTCGGTCGCCTCGCTCACCAGCTCGAATTGCACCTGGCCGGCATCCGCGAGCGCCGCGAGCTTGCGCTTGATGCTCTTGCGCACGGCTTTCGACCTGCCCTCGAGAAATTTCGCCCAGCTGCCCTCGATCGCCACGCTCAGACAATCTCCGGCAGCGCTGTCGCCTCGCAGCCATCGCGATCCGCAATGCTGATTGATCGCGCGTGCAAAAGTGCTGTCGGGGTGTTGCTCGGCGAGCGCCAGCTGTTCCCATTCGCCGCCGTTGTCCAGGACGTATTGCGCCAGCGCATCGATCGCCGCTGCCTCGGATGGCGGCGCAAGGACGGTTGGACGATCGGCCTCGGGTGCGACGCCCAGGAAGGAAAGGCGCCGGAACGCGAAGGCCGACCAGGGATGACTGGCCAGCTGCATCGGTGCAATCGCGACGGGTTCCCCTCCGCGCAGCGCCACGGCAATCCAGAGGCGAACTCCCCAACCGCGCAGCGTCCACCACGTGCGCAGATACTCGTAGCTCTGGAATACGGTGGCACCGGGGCTCGCCGCGGCGAAGGTGTTCCACCAAGGTTCGAGCAACGCCCAATCGCGATAGCTCTCGATCACGCCGATGGAGAGCTCACCATCGGGAGTGCGATAGATTCGAACTCCCGTCAACTGCGCGACGAGCTGATGCGGCGCGACCGACGGTTGCGCCCGTACTGGTTCGAGTATCGCTGTGGGTGTCGTGCCGGGCATGAGCCTGTAGCCCATGCGCTTCAGCAGCCCCGGACGATCGAGCCACCGATGCGAATTCGCCGCCGGAACTGCAACATGAATGGGCAGGTCCCGGAGATCATGGCGCGCGCGCACTACGGCGGCGACTCGTGTGAGTAGTGTCCCCACGCAGTGCCGGGCGCGCCTGTCAAAAACGAAATCCGAAATCCGTATCGCCGGTTCGGCGTCGCGATCCAGGCGGGCCACCAGGTAGCCTATCAGCTTGGAGTTCTCGAAAATTCCGCAGCTGAGATTGACACCACGCATCTCGAGGTCGGTGAGCAGCGCGTGGAGATCGCCGGGGTCGCGACCAGCCGTGCGCGCCAGCCGGCTCATTCGCTTGGCGAGCTTCGGGCGCAGCCAGCCGGTGTAATTAAGCGGCCGCATCAGGTCGGTTCCCCGTAGCGCAGTGTCTTCCACATGCGGCCGATTTCCCCGCGCTCGTCACTCCCCACCGCAAACAAGGCGATGCCCGAGACGCACACGAGTCCGGTGATCGCGGCTGCGCCCACCAGGAATGGCAGGCTGGCTTCAGGATGCAGATGTTTCAGCGTGGCTGCGACCAACAGCGCGGGAGCGCTGGCAATCGCCAGGCGCACCAGACCGCTCCATAGGAGCGTGGCAACCGATATTCCCGCTATTCGGCTGACCGCTGGCAACTCGAGTGCAAGACCCACGCCGACGTTCGCGACGAGGCCGGCGATGGCTACACCTTCGAGCCCCATGCGCGGCGCAAGCGCGAGGATCAACGCGATCTCGATCACGACCTCGACGATCGTCAGCACTACCAGCAGGCGTACTCGGTTGATCGCGAGCAGCATCACCGATGAAGTCCATAGAAAAACCGAGAACAGGCTGCTGACGACGACAAGCGGCACCAGCATGCCGCCCGTCTGACCGGCAACCTGCGGCACCCAGATACTCACGACCGAATCGCCGAAGAATACCAGGAAGACCGCCAGAGGCGCCGCGAGCGACGTGGTGAGCTTGGTGCCGAAGAGCAGCATCCGGGTGAGATCGGCTTTCTTGCGCGCGGCGTGCAACGCGGCGGCCATGGGAAAGAAAGTTTCCGTCATCGGCCGGACCGCCACCATGAGCACGCCGCCGAGCGCCAGGCAGAGTCCGTATGGAGTGAGCAGCGCCAGCGGCAGCAGCAGCGCAATCAAAATCTCGTCCAGCTTGGAGCTGCCTTCGGCGACCAGGTCATCGATCGAGGCCCAGCACGCAAAGGCACGGATCCGCCGCCAGGTGCGGCGGTGAAATCTCACCGGCACGCTGAAGAACCCCGGCATGAGCCGCTGGATCAATATGAGATCGACCGCAACGCCGACACAAGTCGCCGCGAGCTCGACGGCCGCGAGCTCGACCACGCCGTACCCGGCATTCAACAAATACAGCTGCGCCGCAGCGGTCGCCAGCCGCATCGCGATCGCCTGCACGTGCTGGACGTCGAAACGTTGCGCCCCTTCGTAGAAATTGCGCAACGTCGATGCCGGCATCGATATCAGCAGATTTACCGCGAGTATCGCGATCACCGTGCGCAGATCGCCCGCGAGGCTGTGTGAAACGTCAAACCAGTCAGGAAGCGGCCCGAAGGCCACCGCCATGCCAGTCGCGCAGGCGAGCAGACCTGCCAAGGCGAGCGACACGAGCACGGTACCGAACAACCGCCGCAGAAACTCCTTGCGTCGCAGCTCCCCGAAGCGCGCGTGCAACCGGACCTGCGCCTCGCCCAGGCCCAGATTGAAGAACTCCAGATAGAAAGTGATGGTATGGCTGAGCATCCACACCGCGTAGCCTTCGACGCCAAGGTGACGCACGATTACCGGCGTGATCAGGATGAAGATGAGCGCGCCCACGGCCAGATCCACGTAGCCCGCGGCGACGTTGAGCAACCACTGACGCGCGCCTGCTGCTCGGTTTGAGGTCGTGAGGCTCATCTGGAATTCACGGCCCCGCTACCAGCGGCGCTCGAATACCTTGTGCTTGCCGCCGGTGCCTCGTTCGATACTCTCGACGCGCCGCACGGCGACTTCGGCGGGCACCGGAAGTAACGCAGCCACGCGGTCGCGACATTGGTCCATCGCTGGACTGGTCAGCTCCTCCGTAGCCACGATCTCGACGCTGATGAGCGCGGGCCGCTCATGGATGATGCGGTACTGCTGCACGCCGGGCAGTGCTTCGAGCATGGTGGTCAGAATGAAGGGACACGCGATGTCCGTCGGGTAGTTCCGATACATCCGCTTCGCGCCCGTAAGATACTTTCAACAGTGGGGTTTCGCGCCCGCAGGCGCACGACTGGCCGGTTTCGAGCGATCCCATGTCCTCCGTGTTGAAGCGCAGAAGCGGCATGGCGCGGTTGCAAAGTGTGGTCAGGTGCCACGTGGCGGCGCCCGGTGGCGTCTCCACGAACACGGATTCGAAATGGACGTGATAGGTGCCGGAGCGACACTGCCAGACCACCTCGTTGAATTCCGTGGTCCCATAGATATCGAACAGCCGGCCGTGGAAGCCGGCTTCAATGCGTCGGCGCGAAGCCGCAGTGAGCAATTCCGAGCTCGCGAACAACAGCGGGATCCTCGGTGCAGGTTCGCCGGCCGCCGCGTACGCGTGCAACAGCTCGAGAAAATGGGAGGGAAAGGCGTACAGCATGTCCGGCTGGAATTCACGAATGGCCTGGCGATGTGCCGGCATGCTCTCGAACAGCGACACGATGCGTTCGCGATACAACCAGCCCCCCTTGAACGGACGCTGTGCACCGTATCGCTGCGCCTCCTGCGGCGGCTGCTCGTTCACGATGAGGCAACGATGAAACAGCGGGCCGGTCACGGCGAGGGTGCGTCGAATCTTCAGCGCGTACTTGCTGAGCGCCCAGGCGTCCCGATCGAACCAGGTCAGTGTGGGTTCACCGGTGCTGCCTGATGTGCGCGAGCAGTGCAGTAGCGCGGGCGAATGGCCTTGCGCCAGAAATCCTTGCGGATCGGCCTGCAGATCGCGCTTGGAGATGACCGGAAACCGCTGCAGGTCGCGCGCTGAGGTGATGTTCTCCGCGGCAATCCCGAGGGCGCGGTAGAACGGAACGGCGCTGACGGCGTGGCGCATCGTGCGAATCAGCGCCTCGCGTTGCCAGGAATCTTTCTTGCGCGCGGGCCACCATTGCGAGCGCATCGTCCGCAGCGTGTGCCGGTGAATGGCGGCGCGCATGGGATTGGGGGGTCTGGAATTCAGCCGGCGGCGACCAGCGCGTTCCGGTAAACGCTCTCGTAGCGCTCCGCGTTGGCCGCCCAGGTGAATTCCTCCGCCACCCGCAGGAGGTTGGCAGTGCGCATCGCCTTGCGCCGCACGGGGCTGGCCGCCAGCTGCGCAATCGCATCGGCGAGGCCGGCCGCATCGCCGGGAGGCACGAGCAGTCCGTTGATGCCCGACTCGATCATTTCCGGAATGCCGCCGACTGAGGTCGCGACGACCGGCAAGCCGCAGCTCATCGCTTCCAGGACCACGCTGCCCAGCGCTTCGGAGAGGGTGGGCAATACGAAGACGTCCGCTTCCAGGTATTCCCGACGCAACGCTTCGTTCGCCACATAGCCCAGAAAGGTCACCCGATCGCCTATTGAAAAGTCGCGCGCCAGACCTCGCAGCGCGCGTTCTTCCGGCCCGTCGCCGGCGATCGTCAGGTGGATGTCGCGGTCCTTGAGCCGGACCATGGCCTCGAACAGGTGTGGCAGACCCTTGCGGTCGATGAGTCGCGAAACGCAGATCAGCCGGAGACGTTGCGGCACTTCCCGGTGCGGGGCCGGTGCAAATCGCGACGCATCGACACCATTGGGAATGACATCCATGGGCAGATCGACACCCAGGCACAGGGCGTGCAATCGCTGATCGCGACTCAAGGCGACGACGCGGGCGGCGCGCTTGCAGATCGAACGATTCGCGTGCCGCAGCAGCAGGTGGAGAAATCTCAGCGTGGCATTGCGCTCATCGTACCCCGGCACATCCGAGCCCCGCAGGCTGACGACATAGGGGAGGCCGCGCACACCGTTCGAATAGAACGCCAGCACGCCGCTGGGCAGGCTGAAGAAATAGTGGACCAGGTCGTATTGGTGCGCGTTGAGAAGGCGGCGAAGCTGAAAGAAGCCGAAGAGCAGGAACGTCAGCGCGCCGCGCACGCCGCAATCGAGCATGCCCTTGCGCCAGCTTCTCGCCCGATACACCGAGATCCCGTCGAGGAATTCGCGTGACGGCTGGTCACGATAGCGGGAGGTGAGCACATCGACCGTGTGGCCAAGTCGTACGAGTTGACGGGCTATATTGTACGAAGCGCGACCCGCGCCGCCGCCCACCGGCGGAAATTCGTAGTTGACGATCAATACGCGCAACGGCCGGCCTCGAGCCGGGCGCGCGCCAGCCCGCGCGTTATCGGACGGATCCGGAATGACGAGGGCGAGGTGCGTGGCCGTTTGCGATTTTCTGCTCATGCCTCAGGACGCAGGGTGCCTCAAATGCCGGCCCCGCCGCCGTGGCGCCGATCAAGCATTTGGGTTC